>NZ_CP009322.1:0-2400000 GCF_000959725.1 Burkholderia gladioli | reverse complement strand
CCGACCTGCAACGCCTGTTGAGCGGCATCGATCCGCTGCTCGACGAGGTGATCTACACCTTCTGCACGGTGCCCTGCGATACGCCGGGCACGCCGGCCGGCTGCATCTGCAGTTTCGACGAACGCGAGGGGCGCACCCTGATCCTGCCGCTGGAGACGGCGCGCGAGTGCGGCCTGCAAGCCGCCGGCGAATGGGCCAGGATCACGCTGCAGATCCATTCCTCGCTGGAGGCGGTCGGCTTCATCGCGACCGTCGCCACGGCGCTTGCGCGCGAAGGCATCAGCGCCAACGTGATGTCGGGCTACTACCACGATCACGTATTCGTGCAGTGGGCGCGCCGCCACGAGGCGATCGACGCGATCCGCTGCCTCGCGCTGGATGCCGGCCCGGCAAGCGCGACCTGAACCTGACCGACCCTGGAGAGATGAAGATGCTGAAGATCATGACCGATGCGACCTCGCCGTTCGGCCGCAAGGTGGTCGTCGCCGCGCTCGAGCGCGGGCTGGAGGTGGCCGAGCAGTTCGTCGACATGAAGGCGCCGCAGCCGCTCGCGCCGTTCAATCCGCTCTGGCAGATCCCGACGCTGGTGTTGTCGGAGCGCGCGGGCGTCTACGACAGCATGGCGATCCTGCTCCATCTCGATACGCTGCACGAGCAGGCGCCGCTGGTGCGTGTCGGCGATGCGGCCGCGCTGTCGATGCTGTCGCTCGCCGATGGCTTGATGGAGGCGGTGCTGGCGCGTCGCGTCGAATCGCTGCGCGAAGCCGCGCGCCAGGACGACGGCTACCTGGCGAAGCTGGAGGCGCGGATCCTGCGCTCGCTCGATGCGATCGATGCGCGCCGCGATGAGCTCGGCGACGCATTTGGCGATGAAGCCGGCGGGCTGCCCTCGGGCACGCAGATCGCCGTGGCGGTCGCGCTCGAATACACCGACTTCCGTTATGCGCGCGACTGGCGCGAAGCGCGCCCGGCACTCGCGGCCTGGCTCGCGACCTGGGCCGCGCGCCCGAGCATGACGGCCACCGCGCCCGGCACGCGCGAGCCCTTCGTCGGCAGCCTGCGCGACGCGCATCCGGCAAGCTGATCGTTGCATCGAGCGGCGCGCACGAACGAGGCCATCGCCCCTCCTGCGCGCCGCACGTCGAACCGACACATTCGCTTCACCGCCACGTCATTTCGCAGCGCTAACTTGTGAGGGCTTCGCCGAGCGGCGAAGTGTCGTATCCCTCCACTCATGAGCACCGAAATGACAAAGATCAGATTGCATCATGCAGCGGCGCTGGCGTTGTTCGCCGCGTCCCAGCTCGCCCACGCGGGCACCCCGAGCGTCGGCAGCCGCGAATACAAGGTCCTGCTGAATCCGCAGGCCTTCCAGAGCGCGCCGGCCGATGCCGCCAACCGCTTCCTCACCGACCTGAAGGCCAGCCTCGCCGCCAACGGCTTCGACAGCAGCATCAAGAAGAGCTTCGCGGCCGATCACGACCGCGGCGTGCTCTACTACGACACGGCCGGCAACTGCGCGGTGAAGACGGCCGGTTACTCGATGCGCCAGCGCAACGAGAGCGGCAGCCTCGACATCGAGCTGAAGTTCGGCTCGGCGAGCCAGGCCACCTCGGCCAATACCGACGTGAGCGGCAGCTCGTCGAAGGCCAAGACCAAGCTTGAGGACGACATCACGCCGCCGGCCAGGGAGACCTTCTCGCATTCGACCAGCGAGCCGCTGTCGAGCTCGAAGAACATCAACAAGCTCAGCGACATCAAGGACCTGTTCCCCACCACCAAGACCTTCGACAGCATCGGCGGCCAGGCGCTGGTGCCGGTGAGCGGCCTGTCGATCCACGAGCTGACCTTCGACGGCCCGACCAGCGATCTCGGCCAGGAAGACGCCGACTTCACCATGACGGTCTGGTATGCGAACGGTTCGAGCATGCCGGCGCTGGCGGAGATCTCCTTCGAGGTCGACGTCAACGACGATGGCGTGTTCACCGACAAGGTGAGCTCGCGCTCGCAACTGATCTTCAACACCATCCAGGGCATGACGAACTGGGTGCAGTCGCCGAGCTCGACCAAGACCGCCTGGGTCTACCAGTACCAGCCGAACTTCTGCAGCGGCAAGTAAGCGGCGGCCAGGCGCTGGCCTGGTTGTCAGCAACGCACCGCGCCGGTACGCGTCAGCGTCCGGCGCGGTTTCTCATTCGGCAGGCTCAGTGCAGCGTGTCGAATCGCCTGGTCCAGCGCGAGGCCAGCGCCAGCAGCACGCCGCTGATCAGCAGCATCAGCGTGCCCATCGCCATGCCGTCGCCGATCGAGCCCTGCTCGAACTGCTGCCAGATGAACACCGAGGCGGTCTGCACGCCGCTGGGCGCGAGCAGCAGCGAGGTGACCAGTTCACGCGAGGCCACCGCGAACACGATCATCATCGAGGCGGCCAGCGGCGCCGCCGCGAGCGGCAGCACGATGCGCCACAGCACGCGCGCGGGTGTGGCGCCGTGCACGCGCGCCGCCGCCTCGAGGCTGCCGCCGATCTGCCGCAGCGCCGCGCTCGCGTAGCGCACCGGGTAGGGCAGCAGCAGGCAGGCATAGGAGAGCAGCAGGATCACCCAGCTGTTGTAGGGCGTGACGGGCCAGAACGGCAGGTTCCAGGCCAGGATCAGGCCCACGCCGATCACGATGCCGGGCATCGCGTGCGGCAGCAGGGTCAGCGCGTCGAGCGCGGCGCGTCCCGGCGTGCGCGTCTTGACCACCACCCAGGCGCACAGGAAACCGAGCACGCCGGTCAGCAGCGCGGTGCCGGCGGCCAGCGCGAGGCTGGTGCCGAGCGCGCCGGCGCCGTCGCCGGCCGAGGTGATCGCGCCGAAATGCGCGAGCGTCAGGTTGGCCGCGTGCAGGCCGCCCGACAAGGTGCGCAGGAAGGCGGTGGCGATGATGGCGGCGATCGGTGCGACGCTGGTGCCGGTCGCCACCAGCGCGAACAGCAGCAGGATCGGCAGGCGCCAGCGGCCCGGCTCGGCGGGCTCGACGCTCACCGGCTTGCCGTTGTGCGTGTCGAAATCGCGTCCCGCCAGCAGGCGCCGCTGCGCGTAAAAGGCGAGCAAGGCGGTCAGCGCCAGCAGGCTGGAGAGCACGGCCGCGCCGGGCAGGTCGATCGGCCAGTCGGAGAAGCGCGCCTCGATCGAGGTGACCAGCAGGCTGAAGCCGGCCCGCGCGCCGAGCGCCGAGGGAATCCCGAACTCCTCGATCGCCATGGTGAAGGCCAGCAGCGCGCTGGCGGCGATGGCCGGCGCGGCCAGCGGCAGGGTCACGCGCAGGAAGGCGCGCCAGGGCGTGGCCCCGCACACGCGCGCGACCTGGGCCAGCCGCCCGCCGGTCTGCATCATCGCGCGCGACACCGAGAAGTAGACCACCGGGAACACGCTCAGCGTCATCGCCGTGGCGATGCCGGAAAACGAGAACAGGAAGCCGCCCAGTTCGATGCCCACCAACTGCTGCAGATAGCCGTTGGGTTGCAGCAGCAACATCCAGCCGAGCGCGCCGAGGTAGGGGGGAATCAGGAACGGCGCCAGGAACAGCAGGTCCCAGAGCCGCGCGCCGGGCAGGCGCACCAGGCCCCGCAGCGCGCCGAGCGGCACGCCCAGCGCGAGGCTGCCGGCCGCCACCGCCAGCCCGAAGCGCAGCGTGTTGCCGAGCAGCGGCCAGGTGCCGGCCTCGTCGAGGGTGGCCCTGACGGCCGCGAAGGGATGCGCGAACGAGCCCTGGTTGAGGGCGGGGAAGATCGCCTGCAGGCCGACGAAGGCCACCGGCAGGGCGACCAGCAGCGCGAGCGCGGCGAGCAGGGCGCCGAGGCCGGCCAGGCGGCCGGCGCGGCCCGAGCCCCGCGCGCCCGGCCGGGCGGCGCGTCGCGCGAGCACGGTAGCCATCAGTGCTCGCCGAACAGGGCGTTGAAGCGCTTGAGCACCTCGGCGCGCGAGGTCTTGTTGCTGCCGTCGTCGATCGGCAGCAGCTTGAGATCCTTCAGGCCGGGGCGGGGCGACTTCACGTCGTCGCGTGCCGGGATCAGGTAGGCGGCCGCCACGATCTGCTGGCCCTCGTCGGACAGCACGTAGTCGACGAAGGCGCGCGCGTCGGCCGGTGCCTTCGAGGTCTTGAAGATCATCATCGGGCGCGGCGCGATCACCGTGCCGCTGCTCGGGAAGATCACCTTGACCGATTCGCCGGTGGCGGCCGCGCCGTAGGCGACGTAGTCCACCGCGCCGAACACCGCCGACTTCGCGCCCT
Source organism: Burkholderia gladioli (assembly GCF_000959725.1). Lineage (NCBI taxonomy): Bacteria > Pseudomonadati > Pseudomonadota > Betaproteobacteria > Burkholderiales > Burkholderiaceae > Burkholderia > Burkholderia gladioli. Next base: position 2,395,725 of record NZ_CP009322.1, on the reverse strand, counting down.
GCAGCACCGGGTTGATGGCCTGCGCGTTCGGGCCGAGCACCACCATGCCGTTGCGGTGCAGGCTGTCGAACAGGCGCCAGGCCGCTTCGCCGAGGCGGTCCTGCAGGCCCAGCAGCAGGTCGAGCGAGGCGCCCGAGAGCGCCGGGTTCGGCGTGCTCACCTGGTCGCGATAGGCGGGCGCGGCGAGATCCTTCCAGTCGTGCGGCTCGGGCTTGCCGGTGCGCGTGTTCCAGACGATGCCGAGCGCCGAGATGCCCTGCGCCACGTAGTTCGGCGTCTTGAACATCGGCGGCACGTGGGCGGCGTTCGGGCTGGTGCAGGGCGCCAGCCAGCCGCGCTGGTCGAGATCCTGGGCGGTATCCCAGGAGGCCGAGATCAGCACGTCGGCGTGCGGATTGCTGGCTTCGGCCTCGACGCGGGCCATCAGTTTGCCGGTGGTGGCCTGGAACAGGTCGACCTTGATGCCGGTCTTGCGCTCGAAGCCTTGCGCGAGTTTCTTGCTGAGATTGCCGGGGCCGGCGGTATAGACGGTGAGAGCGTGCACGGATTGGGAAAGCCCGAAGGCCAGCGTAAGGGTAAGGACGGTCTTGGAAATGGTGGTGAGCATACTACCGGCTCCATGAATTTTGGGTGACCCGCGCCACGCGCCCCTGGGCCAGCTCGACGATGCGGTGGGCCAGCGTGTCGGCCTCGGCGCGATCGTGCGTGACGTAGACGGCGGTGGTGCCGAGCTGGGCCAGCAGCTCGCGGATCTCGAGGGCGAGCGAGGCGCGCAGTTGCGGGTCGAGGTTGGACAGCGGCTCGTCGAACAGCAGCACGCGCGGGCGCGCCACGATCGCGCGCGCGAGCGCGACGCGCTGCTGCTGGCCGCCCGACAGCGCCGAGGGGCGGCGCGCGCCGAACCCGCCGAGGCCGACGCGCTCCAGCGCCTGCGCCACCGCGGCGGCGCGCTCGGCGCGCGGCACGCGGCGCATCTCCAGCGGGAAGGCGACATTGCCGGCCACCGTCAGGTGCGGCCACAGCGCGTAGTCCTGGAACACCATGCCGAGCTCGCGCGCCTCGGGCGGCAGGCAATGGCCGGGCTCGGCGACGATCTGGTCGCCGAACTGCACGGCCCCCTCGTCGGGCTGTAGCAGACCTGCCAGCAGCTTCAGCAAGGTGCTCTTGCCGCAGCCCGAGGGCCCCAGCAGCGCGAGCGTGGTGCCGGCCGGCACGTCGAGGTCGATCCCGTCGAGGACGGTGTGCGCGCCGAAGCGCTGGCGCAAGCCGCGCAGGCGGATCGAGACGCGCGTGTCCTGGTTCATGCGGACTCCTTCAGAACTTGTGGCGGATGCCCGCCATCAGGCCGAACTGGTTCTTGCCGGCCACCACGTCGGTGCCGAAGCCGTTCAGGCCGAGGTTCGAGCCGTTGCGGTTCAGCACGTAGCCGAGGTTCAGGTAGAGGTCGGTGCGCTTGGACAGGAAGTAGTCCGCATCGACCTGGAACGACCACGGATCGCGCGAGTTGCCGTAGAAGTTCTGGTACATCGCGGTGCCCGAGAAGGCCAGGTCCGGCTGCGCGTACCAGGTCGAGCCGAGCCAGTAGAGGCTGCTGGCCTCGACCGGCGAGCTCGACAGCGTGCTCAGGTGCACCGCGTGCGAATCGAGGTAGCGGTAGCCCGCGTAGGTGGTGACGCTGGAGAACTTGTAGCTCGCGGCCACGCCGATGCGGCGGTCCATGTCGCCCTCGTAGCCGCCGGCCTTGGTGGTGTGGGCCGCCGTCGGGCTGGTGCTGCCGCCGTTCTTCTGGTCGTACACCAGGGTCGCGCTGAACGGGCCGTGCTTGTAGCGCAGGCCGGCCTCGATCACGCGCGCGTAGCGGGTGTCGCCGGCCGGTTGCGCGCCGTAGGTGACGCTGTCGTAGCCGAAGCTGTACTGGGCGATCGCGGTCAAGCCGCCGAAGCGCTTCTCGTAGCGCACCGTGTTGTCGAGCCGGTCGGAGAAGGCCGGATCCTGCATCTTGATCGCGTAGACGGCGTTCTTGAGCGGGTTGTATTCGCTGACCCAATCGAGGAACAGGCCGCCCTGGCGACCCAGCGAGACGGTGCCGAGCCGCTCGTCGGCGATGCCGACGTAGGCGAGCCGGCCGAATTCGCGGCCGCCCTGCAGCGAGGCGCCGGTATCGATGTTGATGCCGCTCTCGAGCAGGAAGAAGGCGCGCGTGCCGCCGCCCAGGTCCTCGCGGCCGGTGATGCCCCAGCGCGAGCCGGACATGTTGCCCGAGCTCAGGCGCGTCACGCTGTGCGTGGTGCCTTTCGAGGAAGCGGCGTTGTCGAGATATTCGAGACCGGTATCGAGGATACCGTAGAGGGTCACCGAGGTGCCGGCGGCGCTTGGCGTTTCGTCTGCGCGGGCGTGGGCGGACATGCCGGCACAGGCGGCCAGGCACGCGCCTACCGCCGCGATGCGATAGGAGTGGTTCACGAGTTTTGTCCTCTTTGGGATTCAATCGAGCCGCCACTGTAAGTGGCGGGTAAGTCAGGTTCGTGACAGGCAGGAGGGGGGCTAGCGAGGCAGGGGGCTAGCGAGGCAGGGGGCTTTGCGCTGCAGCGGAGGCGCGATCGTGGCTGGCGAAGCTGATTTGTCGGTGCCGCGAGCACATTGGCGTGCCGAGGCAGGGGCGCGAGTAGAAGCTCGGGCGTCCGGCGGTGCGCTCAGGGCGCATCGGCCGGCTGGACCGATGCGGCGCCGGACCGCCGGGATTCGGCGCCCGGCGGTCCGGCGTGTCTCAGTTGCCCTTGTAGATGCTGAGCTTGCCCGCCTTTGCCATCGCCTTGACCTTGTCGACGATCTTGACCTTCGGCGTCGCTCGGCACGCGGCGGTGATGTCCTCGGCCACCGGGTGCCCGGTGTCGATCGTGATCTGATCGGTCTCGCGCACGCCCAGCTTGTCGACGCCGGTTGCCCAATAGACCACGGCGGGTTTGTAGACATCCTCGAGCGTCACGAAATCGGCGCACGTCATCTTGGCGGGCGCGATCGTCTTCGCCGTCGATTGCGCATACGCCACGTTCGCGGTCGCGATGCCCATGAGCGCCGCCGCTGCACACCACATGCTGAGCTTCTTCATCATTGACCTCATCAGTTTGATAAGCGAGCCATCGCCGCGCGTTGAATCGATCGTCGACGCGACGTGTGCCGTTGTCGGCGGTGTTCATTCTCGGCAGGCTTCATTAATCCAGGCTTAACGGCTGCGGGAATCGTGCGCTTGCCGGGAGATGCCATTCCGATCGACCGGCCGCGGCCGCCGCGTCGCGCACCGTCCTCAAAAAATCGACCGCCCCGTATAAGTCGTCAGCCACTCCAGCGCCAGCACCCCCGCCAGCGAATTGCCGTTCGGATCCAGCCCCGGCGACCACACGCAGACCGCCATCTCCCCCGGCAGCACCGCGACGATGCCGCCGCCCACGCCGCTCTTGGCCGGCAGCCCGACGCGGTAGACGAAATCGCCGGCCGCGTCGTAGGTGCCGCAGGTCAGCATCAGGGCCGAGAGCCGCTTGGCCGAGCTGGCGTCGACGATCTGCTCGCCGCTGATCGGCGCCACCCCGCCGTTGGCGAGGAACAGCGCGGCCTGGGCCAGCTCCACGCAGCTCATCGAGATCGCGCACTGGCGGCAGTAGGCGTCCACCACCGTGGAGGCTGGCATCCACATGTTGCCGAAGCTGGCCATGAAGTGCGCCATCGCGCGGTTGCGCTCGGCATGCTGCAGCTCGGAGCTCGCCACGCGCGAGTCGTAGTCGATCTCGTTGGAGCCGATCAGGCGGCGGATGAATTCCACCAGCGCCGTCTCGGCGCGCACGAAGCGCCGGCTCAGCACGTCGGTCACCACCAGCGCGCCGGCGTTGATGAAGGGATTGCGCGGCTTGCCGCGCTCGCTCTCGAGCTGCACCAGCGAGTTGAAGGCGGTGCCCGACGGCTCGCGGCCGACGCGCTGCCAGAGCTCGTCGCCGAGCAACTGGAAGGCCAGCGTGCAGGCGAACAGCTTGGAGATGCTCTGGATCGAGAAGCGCTCGTGCGCGTCGCCGACCGTGTAGGTCTGCCCGTCGAGCGTGACGATCGCCATGCCGAAGCGCTCGGCCGGCACCTTGGCGAGTTCGGGGATGTAGTCGGCGACGCGCCCGGCGCCGATCCAGGGCGCGATTTCGGATTGGATGCGGTCGAGTATCGATTGGTAATTCATGACGGAGGCGGCGGCGCGCGCACGGAATTCAGCGAGCCCGTATGGAAGCGCCTGCGCGCCGATTCGTCAAGCGCCGATGCGGCCCGGCGGCCTTTCGCGCGAAGCGGCGCCGGCGGCGAGCGGGGGCGTTGCCGCCAGCGGCCTGTCGCTCGCCCGTTACCGCCGGCGCGTTCACCGCCGCCGGCTTTCCGTCGCCTTACCAGCGATAGTTCGCGCCCGCGAACACCTGCCGCCCGTAGCCGAACCAGCACCAGGCCGTCGACGAGCACGAGGCGACGTAGCGGCGATTGAGCAGGTTCTGCGCGTTCACGTAGATATCCGAGCCCTTCAGGCGCGAGGACAGGCGCCCGAGATCGTAGCGCAGTGTCGCGTCCAGCAGCAGGTAGCTGGCCAGCCGGTACTGGTTGGTGTCGTTGTAGGTCTGGCCGGTGTAGCGCAGCCCGGCGCCGGCCGACAGCCCCGCCAGCGGCCCGCGCCGCTGCGTGTAGTAGGCCCAGGCCGAGGCCTGGTGCTGCGGCACGCCGGTCAGGAACTTGCCCTCCAGCCCGCTGTTGTCCTTCACGTACTTGGTATCGAGGTAGGTATAGCTGGCCGTCACGTTCAGCGAATCGGACAGGCTCGCCTTCGCCTCCAGCTCGATGCCGCGCGAGCGCGCCTCGCCCGACTGGGTCTGGTAGAGCGGGTTGACGGTGTCGGTGGTCAGCAGGTTGTTGCGGGTGAGATCGAACAGCGCGATGGTGAACATCGCGTCGTAGTCGGTCGGCTGGAACTTCAGGCCGATCTCGTACTGCTTCGCGCGTTCCGGGTCGAAGGGCCGGCCGGCGCGACTGGTGCCGCTCTGCGGCGAGAACGATTCGGTGTAGCCGACGTAGGGCGCGATGCCGTTGCCGAACACGTAGCTGAGGCCGGCGCGCTTGGTGAAGGCGCGCGCCGATTGCGAGCTGGTCGCGCCATTGGCGGTGGTCGAGGTATTGGCCCAATCCTGGCGAGCGCCCAGCGTCAGCACGAAGTGGCCGTAGCGCATCTGGTCCTGCGCATAGACGCCGAACTGGTTGCCGCGGATCCGGGTGGGCGCGAGCGCGATCGGGTCGATCGGCTGCGCGTAGTTCGGCGCGAGCACGTCGAGCGGCGGCGCGCTGCCGTAGCCGAGCGCGTAGGAGGTGGCGAAGTGCTGGTAGTCGAAGCCGGCCAGCACCGTGTGGCGCACCGCGCCGGTCGCGAAGCGGCCTTCGAGCTGGTTGTCGAGCGCGATCGAGTTGAACTGGTCCTGCGAGGCGATCGAGTAGCGCTGCAGCGAAGAGGTGCCGGGCACGAAGCCGCTGCTGTAGACGCTCGCGTAATCCTGGCCGATATGGAAGTAGCGCGCGTTCGAGCGCACCGTCCAGTCGCGGTCGAGCTTGCGCGAGAAGCGGTAGCCGACGGCGGCCTCGGTGCGGCTGAAGCGTTCGAAGTTGGTGTCGCCGTCGTAGAAGTCGCGCGGCAGCGCCCCGTAGGGGCTGCCGATCACCGAGCCCTCCAGCGGCACCGCGCCGTAGGAGCTGCCGCGCGGATCACGCTGGTAGAGCGCGTAGAGCGTCAGCGAGGTGGCCTCGTCGGGGCGCCAGGTGAAGGAGGGCGCCAGCGCGATGCGCTCGTTGCGGGTGCTCTGGACCTGGCCGAACTCGCTGCGCGCGATGCCGGTGAAGCGGTACAGGTAGCGGCTGTCGGCGTCGAGCGGGCCCGAGAAATCGAACGTGGCCTGCCGGTGCGCATCGGTGCCGAGCTCCACGCCGATCTCGTGCAGCGGCTGGCGCGTCGGCAGCTTGCTGCCCTGGTCGAGCACGCCGCCCGCCGCCGCCTGGCCGTAGAGCACCGACACCGGCCCCTTCAGCACGTCGATGCGCTCCAGCAGATAGGGGTCGATCTGCGGCGTGGAATACATGCTGTTGGTGATCTGCTTCAGGCCGTTCCAGTAGGTGTCGGCCTGGAAGCCGCGTACCGTCAGCAGGTCGTAGCGCGTGGCCACGGCGCCGCGCGTCTCGGGCTGCACGCCCGAGGTGTAGCGCACCGCCGCGTTGAGCGTCTGCGCGTCCTGCTGGACCATCTGGTCGTGCGTGACCACCGAGACCGATTGCGGGATCTCGAGCAGCGAGGTGGCGGTCTTCGAGCCGGCGCTGCTGGTCGCGGCCACGTAGCCGCCTTCGTCGTCGCCCGCGCGGCTGCTGACCTTGACGACCGGCAGCGCGTGGCTGGCCGCGCCCGACGCGCCGGCGGCATCGATATCGGCATCGCCGCCGCCGGCCCGCGCACGCACCAGCCAGACCTGGCGGCCGCCGTCGACGGCCTCCAGCGAACTGCCCGCGAGCAAGGCGGCGAAGCCCTCGGCCAGCGTGTAGCGGCCGTCGATGCCGCGCGTGCGCCGGCCCTCGACCAGCCGCGCGTCCATCTGGATCGTCACGCCGGCCTGGCTGGCCAGCTCCGACAAGGCGGCGCCCAGCTCGCCGGCCGGCACATGCCAGGCGCGGCGCCCGGCCGGAGTCGGGGCATCCGGGGCGACATCCGGGGCGGCGCGTTCGGAGGCGGTGGCGCCGGCCGTGCCGGCATGCGCGCCGCGCGCGGGTTCGGCCGCGCCGCTCGTCGGCGCGAGGGTCCAGGCCAACGCGGCGGCCGCGCAAAGCGCGCGCCGCGCGACCGGGCCGCGCCGCGAGCGCGAGGCACGCGGGTGACCGGGGTGGGCGGCGGCGCCGGGCTGCGTGGCCGGGCGGCGGGAGGGCCGAGCAATCATCGAGGTACTCCTGTGTGGTTCGAATCCGGGTTACCAGTCGATGACACGGCAGCCGAGCGAAAGGGACAGGAAAACGCGACGGCCTCAGGTAAGCGCTTACCGGATCGATCGCGCGGCGCGGCCCGGCGCGAGCCGCCGTCGATGTGGAGATGGCATGGAGATTCGATGGAGCCGAGCGAAGTCGACAGCGGTTTCAGGCACTCCCGACGCCGCGGCCGGTCGAATGCGGCCGGCCATTGCATGGCATGGCCGGGCCCGGTCCCGCCGCGCGTTCCCGCGCCGTTCGCGCCGGTTGTTTCCGGCTGCTTGCGCACTTGCTGCACAGCGGCGTCGATTCCTGAGGAACATGCATCAATCGGGGACCGGACAGCAGTATCATGCTGATTTGCTTGAGATGTTACCGATGGTTACCTGCCGGACCGCGGCCCGACCCGCCGCCGGAACCCGGCCCGATTCACCGCCAGCAACGATCACCCCCCATGCCTTACCGGATTCTTCTCGTCGAGGACGACAATCGCCTGTCCACCCTGATCACCGGCTACCTGCGCAAGCACGACTACGAAGTCGAGACCGTGCTCGACGGCCACGCGGCCGTCCCCGCGATCCTCTCGTCGCGGCCCGACCTGGTGCTGCTGGACGTGAACCTGCCGGGCAAGGACGGCTTCGAGATCTGCCGGGAGGCGCGCAAGCATTTCGACGGCGTGATCGTGATGGTGACGGCCCGCGACGAGCCCTACGACGAACTGCTGGGCCTCGAATTCGGCGCCGACGACTACGTGCGCAAGCCGGTCGAGCCGCGCATCCTGCTGGCGCGGATCAAGGCGCAGCTGCGGCGTGCGCCGGTGCGCGCGCCGGAGCCCGGCAACGGGCCCGAGAGCTACGCCTTCGGCAAGTTCTCGATCAATCGCGGCAACCGCTCGGTGCGGCTGCCGGACGGTTCCTCGCCGGACCTCACCTCGGCGGAATTCGACCTGCTGTGGGTGCTGGTGAGCCACGCGGGCGAGGTGGTCAGCCGCGACGACCTGATGCTGCAACTGCGCGGCGTCGAATTCGACGGCCTGGACCGCACCATCGACGGCCGCATCTCGAAGCTGCGTCGCAAGCTGCAGGACGACGCCAGCCATCCGCGCCGGATCAAGACGATCCGCAGCAAGGGTTACCAGTTCAGCACCCATGCCTGGGAATAAGGACGCGGCCCGGCCCCGCGGCTTCGGCGGCGCCGGGCAGTCGCGGCTGTCGGCGCTGCGCTACCTGCGCTGGCGCTGGCTGCGCTTCCGGCGCTCCTGGACCGACACGCGCGCCGATCGCATGCCGAGCTGGTCGCGCCTCTACGTGCGCGCCTATCTGCACCTGATGAGCCTGGTCCTGCTGGTGGTGGCGGTGCCGCTGCTGGCGCTGTCGGTGACGCTCTCGCCGTGGACGGTGCTGGCCGGCTTCGAGGCGCTGCCGGGCGGCGCGCTCGGCGTGGCGCTGTTCGTGATCGTGGTGCCGGCGCTGGCCACCTGGCGCTGGGCGCGGCCGACCTGGGTGGACCTGGTGATGGTGCGCGAGCGCGCCATCGACTTCAGCGGCGGGCGTTTCCACACGCGCGCGCGCGAATCGCACAGCGTGATCCTCGGCCCGCTGGCGCGTACCCTCAACGCGCTGGCGATGCGCATGGAGCGCCTGATCGAGGCGCAGCGCGACCTCACCAACGGCATCTCCCACGAGCTGCGCACGCCACTGGCGCGCGTGCGCTTCGCGCTCGAGATCCTGCGCGACCCGATGTCGGATGCCGAGCGGCTCAACGCGCTGGACAGCATCGCGCAGGACGTGACCGAGCTCGACGAGCTGATCGACATGAGCCTGACCTACGCGCGGCTCGAATACAGCTCGCTGCAGTCGAGCCTGGAGCCCACCACGCTGGCCTGCTGGCTCGGCACCCAGGTGCACGAGGTGGCGCCGCTGAGCCCGGGCAAGACCATCGAGACGCGCCTGGGCACGCCGGCCGAGCTGCGCGTGAACATGGATACGCGCCTGATGTCCTACGCGATCCGCAACCTGCTGCGCAACGCGGCCAAGTACGCGCAATCGCGCATCCTGATCGGCACCACGCTGGGCGCGAGCGGCGGCGAGATCCTGATCTACGTCGAGGACGACGGCCCCGGCGTGCCCGACGGCGAGCGCGAACGGATCTTCGACGCCTTCGTGCGGCTCGATCGCCACACGGCCGGCTACGGGCTGGGCCTGGCGATCACGCGGCAGGTGCTGCAGGCCCATCACGGCAACATCGCGGTGACCGACGCGCGCGTGCTGCCCGGCGCGCGCTTCGAGATCCGCTGGCCGGGCTGAGCGGGGCGGCGCCGGCGGCGAGCACCGGCTCGCGAGGCTGGGCTGGATCGGGAAAGGCGCGCGGCGCCGGCGTTCGGGATGCCGGCGCCGCGCCGCTGCGGGCTCAGTAGGTGCGGCCGAGCTGGAAGTACAGGTTGCGGCGCCCGCCCGGCGCGAGCGCCACGCCCACGTAGATCGGCCCGAACGAGGTCGTGAAGCTCGCGAAGAACGAATAGCTCTGCTTCATCGGCCCGCTGCTGATGTCGAGCCGGATCTGGTCGCCGGAAGACGTCCAGACGTTGCCGATTTCCGCGCTCGCGCCCAGGTACAGCGCCTTGATCGGCGAGGCGTTGAAGCTGGCCACCTGGTTCATGTAGGTGACCTGTCCATAGGCGAGCGCGTCGCCGTTGAGCTGGTCGGCGGCATAGGCGGCCAGGTGCTGGAAACCGCCGAGCGTGAAGCCCAGCAGGTTGACCGGGCTGGTGCCGCCGAAGCTCTTGCCGCCCTCGATGCTGGCGTTGATGCTGTGCCGCCCGAACTGCTGCGCGACCATCGCCTTGCCGGATACCTCCGTGTACTGGACCTGATCGCTGGCGACCAGGGAGCGCTCGACGCTGAACTTGGCGAAGTAACCGTTGCGCGGCAGCGTCGGATCGTCGAGCTGGTCGACCACGAAACGGGCGCGCACGCTGAGCTGGTGGCCGTTGTCGCTGTCGAACACCTGGCCGATCGGGCTGCCGTTGGGCGAGATGTCGGCCGGGAAATTGTAGGTCGGCGAGGCATTGCCGTGGGCGTAGGCCAGGCCGACGCGGAAATCGCCGAGCCGTCCGACCGGCAGGCCGAGATCGAGGCCGAGGCGCTCGGTTTGCAACTGGTATTGCGTGAGCTTGTAGTCGTCCCAATAGAGATTGGCGAAACGCCGCTCGAATTCGGCGTAGGGCGCGAGATAGAGGCCATGGCTGCTCGACAGCGGCTGGCGCAGCTCTGCGCGCAGCGCCTGCAGGTCGCTGCCGAGCGTGGAATCGGCACGGAATTCCAGGCCCGAATCGGTCAGCCAGGGGCGCCGGTAGCCGATATGGAAGCGGAAGCCGCCCTCGTCGGTGGAACTGCTCGACATGCCCAGCCCGAACAGCAGGAAGTTCGGGCCCCAGGTCTTGCCGCGCGCGTCCACCACCAGCTTGTTGGTATCGCCGTCGGTCACCACCTGCTGCGTGACCGTGTCGAAATTGCCGGTGGTGGTCAGCGCCAGCAGGTCGCGGCTGACGGCCTGCGGATCGTAGATGTCGCCCGGCTTCACGTGCAGCGCATCGGCCACCACCCGCTTCGGCACCGGCCCGTGGGCGCGGATCTCCACCTCGGCGAGCCGGATCGGCTCGGCGGGCGGGCGCATGTGCGCGGCGCGGTAGGCCGCGTAGGCCTCGGGCGACAGCGCGTAGCGCTCCAGCCGCGGCAGCGCGGCCTCGGCCGCCGCCTCGCCGGCGGCGATCGCCTGGCTGGCGTTCTGGAAGTCGGTGAAGCTCAGCGAGCCCAGCGAGGGCTCGAGCAGCACGTCGCGCGGGCCGAGTTCGCTGCGTTCGCGCGAGACGTTCTGGCGGATCAGGATGCCGAGCATCTGCTGGAACACGTCGGCCGGCGAGGCCAGCGCGTCGAGCGGACGCAGTTGCGAGCCGATGTCGACCGCGATCACCACGTCGGCGCCCATCCTGCGCGCGGTGCTGACCGGCAGGTTGCTGACCAGGCCGCCGTCGACCAGGGTCACGCCGGCGATCTCGGTGGGCGAGAACAGGCCCGGCATGGCCATGCTGGCGCGGATCGCGAGCGGCAGCGAGCCGTGGTCGAGCACTTCCATGCGGCCGTTGCGCAGGTTGGTGGCGATCGCGCGGAACGGGATCGGCAGGCGGTCGAAGGGCTGGTTGACCGGCACCGCCGCGGTCCAGTCGGCCAGCAGCGCCTGCAGGCGGTTGCCCTGCACCAGCCCGGCGGGGGCCTTGAAGCCGTTCTTGCCGAAGCCGAGCGTCAGGCCGTTGATATAGCGCTCCTCGTCCTCGCGCTGCTTTTGCGGCAGGTCCGCGCGGTTGACCACGTCGAAGGCGATGTCGGCCAGGTTCACCCTGGCCAGGCGCTGGGCCATCTCGTCGGCGTCCATCCCGCTCGCGTACAGGCCGCCCACCACGGCGCCCATGCTGGTCGCGGCGATGCAGTCGATCGGGATGCGATGCTCGGCCAGTACCTTCAGCACGCCCAGGTGCGCGTAGCCGCGCGCGCCGCCGCCCGACAGCACCAGGCCGATCGCGGGACGGCCCGCCTGGCCGCCTTCGGCGCGGCAGTCTTGCGTGACCGGTTGATTGGCGCTCGCCGGGGCGGTGGAGATGGCCGGTGTGGTGGCGATGGCAGGGGCGGTGCCCTGGGCGATGGGCATGCCCGCGCTGGCCTGGGCATTGGCGCCGGAACGGTCGCCGGCATCGGCGGCCAGGGCGCCCGCGCGCATCGCGGCGAGCGCGTCGGCCCAGGCCAGGGACGGCGTGGCGGCATCGGGGGCTTGCACGGGCACGGCGGTGGGTGAGCCGTTGAGCGCCGGGGCGGCGGATGGGCTCGCCTGGGCCGCGGCGAGCGAGGGCAGCAGGGCCGCCGCGAGCAGGGCCGCGAGGCAGGCGAGCCGGGCCGGCAGCCCGCGCCACGGCCGCGCGCCGCCTTGGCGGGATGCGGAATCGAAGACGAAATCGAATACGCGATCGACAGCGACGGAGCACGCGGCATGGGCACCGGCAGCGCCGGAGCGCGCCTCGTGGATGGCGGCGCTGGGCGCGCGCGCGGCGGCGGAGGCCCCGGACGAGGCGGGGCGTGCGGCGTTGAACATTCTTTTGATATCGGGTTGGCCTGGCCTGGCGCGACGGTAAACGCGCCGGCGAGACGAGAGGGTACAGACTTTGCGAAGGGCGTCAATTCATTCCGGAATCCAACGGACTGCCAATCTTCCCGTCAGATTGTCAATTCGGTATCGGAATATTCTCCATTGACCTGGAATTACCTAGAGTAGAAACTTCCTGTCGCCGACGCGTCGCGTTTCGATGCGAACGCCGGCGGCCATCGGAAGCAGTACCGGCACGGGGAAAATGCCGGTTTGGCCGCGCAGCGCGTTTCCTCGGTCTGTCAGTCCGTAAAGGCACATCCATGTCGACACCCATCCTGGGCAGGCTTTTCGCCAATAACGTCGCGGTCGATCCGGGCACCGCGAGCACGCTCATCTATACGCAGGAACGCGGCGTGGTGCTCAACCAGCCGTCGGTGGTCTGTTTCCGCAAGGCGGACGCCCATGTCGACAAGGCGCGGGTGGAGGCGGTCGGCGAGCTGGCCAAGGCGTTGATCGGCCGCGTGCCCGAGCACCTGGAAGCGGTCCGGCCGCTGCGCCACGGCGTGATCGCCCATTACCCGGCGGCCGAGCAGATGATCCGCCAGTTCGTCGGCATGTCGCATGCGCGCTCGCTGTTCGGCCGGCGCATCGAATTCACCGTCTGCGTGCCCTCCAGCGCCACCGCCGTGGAGCGGCGCGCGCTGCGCGAGGCCGCGGCGGCGGCCGGCGCCTCGCGCGTGAACCTGATCGACCAGTCGCTGGCGGCCGCGCTCGGCGCCGGGCTGCCGGTCACCGAGGCGGTCGGCTCGATGGTGGTCGACATCGGCGGCGGCACCACCGAGGTGGGCGTGGTGTCGCTCGGCGGCACCGTCTATCAACACGCGATCCGGGTCGGCGGCGACCAGTTCGACGCGGCCATCATCAACCACGTGCGCGGCCTCTACAACGTCCTGCTCGGCGAGCAGACCGCCGAGCACGTCAAGAAATACATCGGCTCGGCCAGCGGCTCGGTGCCGCGCGAATCGATGCGCGCGGTCGGGCGCGGCGTCGAGGATGGCCTGCCGCGCACCATCGAGCTGTCCAACCACGACATCGCCGAGGCGCTGGCCGCGCCGCTCAACCAGGTGGTCAACGCGGTGAAGCGCGTGCTCGAGAAAGCGCCGCCCGAGCTGGTTACCGATATCGCCCATCGCGGCATCGTGCTGACCGGCGGCGGCGCGCTGCTTGCTCACCTGGACCGGCGCCTGTACGCCGAGACCGGGCTCGCGGTGCGGGTCGCCGACGAGCCGCTGAGCTGCGCGGTGCGCGGCGCCGGCGAGGCGATGGGCCGGCTGGCGATGGAAACCGATCACTGACACGCCGGCAGGCGACACTGCGAAGCAGGGCCGTTCTGGCCTATGCTGTGGCGAAACGGGGTGCGAGCAGCGGGGCGAACCGCCGCCCGCGCCCGTTTTTCCCCTGTTCCCCGTGGACCGCAGTCAGGAGTCGCAATGCCCGGCACGCAAGCTCATCCCGTTACCCCGACGGCCGAAGCGGCCGCAACCCCTTCCCCCGCTTCCCCTGTTTCTTCCGCTTCCCAGGCCGCGCAGGTCGCCGCGACCGGCGCGCCGCCCTTCATCGCCCCCGAACCCGTCTCGCAGAAACCGGTGGCCGGCAGCCAGCATGTGCTGAAGGCCGGCGACGCGTTCGTGGTCAGCGACACGCTGGGCGACATCCTCGGCCATGACGACGGCCTGTTCGTCGACGACATGCGCGTGCTGTCGGGCTGGCGCCTGACCTTTGGCGGGCGCGCGCCCTCGCTGCTGTCGGGCGCGACCAGCGCCGACAACGCCTCCTTCACCGCGCACCTGACCAACCGGCCGCTGCCGCCGCTGGGCGGCCACGAGATGCCCGAGGGCGTGATCCACATCGACCGCACCCGCGTGCTGTCCGACAACGTGCTGTACGAGGCGCTGACGCTGACCAACTACGGCACCGCCGACGCCGAGGTGCCGCTGTCGATCTCGTTCGCGGCCGACTTCCTCGACATGTTCGAGGTGCGCGGCACGCCGCGCGAGCGGCGCGGCGCGGTGGCGGCGCCCGAGGTCGAGGCCGGCCAGGTGCGGCTGCGCTACGACGGCCTGGACGGCGTCGCGCGCACCGTGCGGATCGGTTTCTCGCCGGCGCCGGTGCGCCTGGCCACCGATCGCGCCGACTACACGCTGACCATCGCCGCGCAGGCCTGCGTATCGATCTACCTGAGCGTCGAGGCGCGCATCGAGCGCGATGGCGAGCCGGCCGCGCCGGCCCAGCCGCTCGCGCGGGCGGGCCGTCCGGGCCTGCGGCGCGCGCTGGTGCAGGTGCACCGCCAGATGCGCGAGCGGCGCCGCAGCATCGCGCGCGTGCGCACCGGCAATCCGCTCTTCAACGCCTGGCTCGACCGCTCGCTGGCCGACCTGGGCCTGCTGACCACCCAGCTCGAGACCGGCCCCTATCCCTACGCGGGCATCCCCTGGTTCTCCACGCCCTTCGGCCGTGACGCGGTGATCACCTCGCTGCAGATGCTGTGGCTGCAGCCCTCGCTGGCTCGCGGCGTGCTGCGCTTCCTGGCGGCGCACCAGGCGCAGGAAACCTCGGCCTTCCGCGACGCCGAGCCGGGCAAGATCATGCACGAGTTCCGTCGCAGCGAGATGGCCGCCACCGGCGAGGTGCCGTTCGCGCTCTACTACGGCGGCGTCGACACCACGCCGCTGTTCGTGGTGCTGGCCGGGGCCTATCTCGAGCAGACCGGCGACACGGCCCTGATCGACGAACTCTGGCCGGCGCTGGAGAAGGCCGCCGGCTGGGTGGCGCGCGCCTGCGACCGCAATCCCTACGGCCTGCTCGACTACCAGAAGACCTCGGAGCGCGGCCTGGCGAACCAGGGCTGGAAGGACAGCCACGATTCGGTTTTCCATGCCGACGGCCGCTTCCCGGAAGGCCCGATCGCGCTGGTCGAGGTGCAGGCCTATGCCTGCGCCGCCTTCGACGCGATGGCGACCTTCTCGACCCATCGCGGCGACGCCGCGCGCGCGGCCGACTACTCGGCGCGCGCGAAGAAGCTGCGCGAGGCGGTGGAGGCGCATTACTGGATGCCCGAGGCCGGTTTCTACGGCATCGCGCTCGACGGGCGCGGCGAGCTGTGCCGCGTGCTGGCCTCGAACGCGGGGCACCTGCTGGCCTTCGGGCTGCCCGAGGCGAGCCGCGGCGAAGCAGTGGCGCGCACGCTCGACTCCTCGCTGTTCCGCACCGGCTGGGGCGTGCGCACGCTGGCGGCCGGCCAGCCGCGCTTCAACCCGATGGCCTACCACAACGGCTCGGTCTGGCCGCACGACAACGCGCTGGCGGCGCGCGGCTTCGCGCGCTACGGTAACAAGACGGCCGCCACCGAGCTGCTGCGCGCGCTGTTCGAGGCGGCGGTCAGCTTCGACATGCGCCTGCCCGAGCTGTTCTGCGGCTTCCCGCGCCGGCGCGGCGAACCGCCCACCGCCTATCCGGTGGCCTGCCTGCCGCAGGCCTGGGCGGCCGGCTCGCCGTTCATGATGCTGCAGGCCTGTCTGGGCGTGAGCGTCGACGCGGCGCGCGGCGAGGTGCGCATCGAGCGGCCCGCGCTGCCGGACGGCATCGACTGGCTCGAACTCGACGGCCTGCGGGTGGGCGGGGAGACGGTCTCGCTGACCTTCCGCCGGGTCGGCGGCCAGGTGGTGGCGGCCGCGCAGGGCGGCGGCCGCGTCAAGGTGGTGGCCGCGCTGTAGCGCGCGGCGGTTGGATGGCGGGCGTCGCCGGTGCCGAGCCGGCGCGGCGCCCGCCGCATCGGCGCCGGCCGGCTGGCCGGCGGGAACGCGAGGCGGTGCCGCCGGCACCGCCTCGCAGCAGTACAGGAGAGCGAGATCATGAGCCAGCAACCCACGCCCGACGAGGGCCGCCAATCGCAACTCGAGCAGATGGAGGCGGCGGTCGGCCATCTGCAGGATTCGGTCAGGTCGCAGTCGATCGCGACGGGCGCCGCCAAGGGGCTCGCCTTCAGCCTGGTCGAGACGCTCGGCGCGCTGATCGGCGACCCGGACCTGCCCGAGCACGCGCGCTCCGGCTACGAGGCGTTGCGCGACAAGGTCAACGAGCTGATGGCCGCGCCCGAGCGGCCCTGAGCGGCATCGAGCGGGCATCGCGTCCGGACCGGGGCCGCCGCCCGGCGGCCCTGCCCGCTAATCGGGCACGCTAAAAAAATGCCGCGGGATCAAGCACTTCGGCGCGCTGTCAGGCCGATATCCACAAGCTTGCCCACCTCCCGTGTTGACAAGCACTGCCTGCGTTTGTCGCTTTGCTGGGCGTCCCAGGTATCGACGAAAAAAAATCATTCCGATCAAGGGCTTGGCGATTGGCTTTCAGTGATATCCACAGGTTTGCCAACAAAAACTGTGGATAACTCGGGCTTCGTCGGATTTGTCCCGGCGAAGCCTCGTGGGCGCGGCTGGAAATTTTTTCGCCGCGATGTCGATTCCGGCCGCCGTCGCGCGTCGTGGGAAGGAGAGCGCGCCGAACGCGCCGCTCGCCCCGACGCGTCGCCGACGCACCCACCCAAGGAGCCGACATCATGTCCGCCGCCGTGAAACCGATCCCCGAAGGCATGCATACCCTCACCCCCCACCTGATCTGCAACGGCGCGGCCGATGCGATCGCGTTCTATGGCGCCGCGTTCGGCGCCACCGAGCTGACGCGCCTGCCGGGGCCCGACGGCAAGCTGATGCACGCGGCCGTGCGCATCGGCGATTCGACGCTGATGCTGGTCGACGAGATGGCCGGCTGCGGCGCGCTCGGCCCGCGGGCGCTGAAGGGCTCGCCGGTGATCCTGCATCTCTACGTGGAGGACGCCGACGCGGTGGTGGCGCGCGCGGTCGAGGCCGGCGCGAAGCTGGTCATGCCGCCCGCCGACATGTTCTGGGGCGATCGCTACGGCCAGGTGGAGGATCCCTTCGGCCATCGCTGGTCGGTCGCCACCCATCGCCAGGACCTCACGCCCGAGCAGATCCGCGAGGGCATGGAGCAGTGCGTGCGCCAGCCGTCCTGAGCGTCGGCGCCTGAAGCGCGGCGGCGCGATGGCGAGGTGGCGGCCCGGGCTGCGCGGGTGCCGGGCCGCCTTGCCGTGTCGCCGGGTGCCGCTCGCCGTATTTGCCGCGCGTTGCCGTTTTTCCATCCGTTGTCGTCGATTCCCAGGAGGAAGTCGCGATGTCATTGACGCTCTACGCGCATCCCTTTTCCTCGTATTGCCAGAAGGTGCTGATCGCGCTCTACGAGAACGCCACCCCGTTCAGCTTGCGCGAGCTGTCGGGCGAGCATCCCGGGCATTACGCCGAGTTCGCCGCGCGCTGGCCGCTGAAGCGGATGCCGCTGCTGGTCGACGCCGGGCGCAGCGTGGCCGAGGCCACCATCATCATCGAGCACCTGGGGCTCCATCATCCGGGCCCGGTGAGGCTGCTGCCGGCCGATCCGGTGGCCGCGCTCGAGGTGCGCGCGCTCGACCGCTTCTTCGACAACTACCTGTCCACGCCGGCCCAGCGCATCGTCGCCAATGCCCTGCGGCCCGAAGGCGAGCGCGATGCCTATGGCGTGGCCGAGGCGCGCGCGCAGCTCGAGACCGCCTATGCCTGGCTCGACGGCCACATGGCGCAGCGAAGCTGGGCGGCCGGCGAGGGCTTCAGCCTCGCCGACTGCGGCGCCGCGCCCTTCCTGTTCTATGCCGACTGGACGCACCGCATCGACCGCGGCTTCCGCCACGTGATCGCCTACCGCGAGCGGCTGCTGGCGCGGCCCTCGTTCGCGCGCGCGGTGGACGAGGCGCGGCCCTATCGCAAGCTGTTCCCGCTCGGCGCGCCCGACGCCGATTGAATCCCGCGCGGCGGCCATGCGGCACACGGCGGCGGCCCGAAGCCCGGGCCAACTGCCTGCCGCTCTCGCCGCCCCCGCCGCGATCCACGATTGCCAAGGAGACGAGCATGAACCCGAGCCAGCCGCTGATCCCCGCCGCCGAACTGGCGGCTCTCAACCGCTGCAGCTACCCGAACGAGAGCGCGGCCTATCGCGAGGCGCGCAACGCCCTGCTGGCCGAGGAGATCGAGCTGCGCCGCCGGATCGAGCGGGTGGCCGAGCAGCGTCGCGCGCTGCCGCCCGGCGGCGCGGTGACGCGCGATTACCGCTTCGAGGGCGAGGCCGGCGGCAGCAGCTTCGCCGAGCTGTTCGGGCGGCACGACACGCTGGTGGTCTACAGCTACATGTTCGGCCCGACCTGGCAGCGGCCCTGCCCGATGTGTACCTCGCTGCTGGGCGCCTGGAACGGCGAGGCGCGCGATATCGGGCAGCGCGTCTCGCTGGTCGCGGTGGCGCGCGCGCCCTGGGCACGTCTCGACGCGTTCCGGCGCGAGCGCGGCTGGCGCGACCTGCGGCTCTACACGGATCTGTCGGGCGAATACAGCCGCGACTACCACGCGATCGGCGAGGGCGACAGCGATATCCCCGCGCTCAACGTCTTCACGCGGCGCGACGGCACGATCCGGCATTTCTACGGCGGCGAGATGAGCGGCGAGATGTCGGATCCCGGCCAGGATCCGCGCGGCGCGCCCGACCTGATGCCGATCTGGACCGTGCTCGACATGACGCCGGCCGGCCGCGGCGGCGACTGGTATCCCAAGCTCGATTACGGGCAGTGAAGCGGGCATGCCGGGCTGGCGTCGATGCGCGCTGCCGCATCCTTGTCGCGCGGCGGTAAACCGTGTCGGATCAAGTGCTTGCGTGGCCGGTGCGCAGGTAATCCACAAGCTTGCCAACAGAAATTGTGGACAAGCCGGCCGCCGGGCGCGCTGCCGCTTTCCTGGTGCGCGGGAAAAAACCTCGACGGATCATGGGCTTGTCGTATGTGACAGCAGGATGTCCACAAGCTTGCCAACAAAAAATGTGGACAACCGGGGCGCCGGGGCGAGGGGGCTGTCGCCGAGGTTTCCGGCGCACGCGAGCCATGGAGCAGGCTGGGCAGCCGCATCGGCAGGATGCCGGTGCCGGCCGCCAATCGAACGCTAGATCCTTGATCTCGTTGATCTTTTCGCCCGCCAGCCGGGCATGGCGGCGCTGCCGAAGCACGTATTGCCGGCAAGGATCCGAATCGAATCAAGGACTTGGCGGGCTCGCCAGCAGGATATCCACAAGCTTGCCAACAAAAACTGTGGACAAGCCATGCATCCGGGGCGCATCGCGGCGGGGCCTGCCGGATTCCTGAGATTCGGGAAAAATCCTTGTATGTTCAATGGCTTGCGAAAGGCATGCGCAGGTCATCCACAAGCTTGCCAACATTTTCTGTGGATAAGCCGCGAGGCCGGGCGCTCAGCGTGCCGGCGCACCCAGGAAACCGTGCAGCGCCTGCAGCACCGCCGGCTTCGCCTCGCGATGCGGAACATGCGCGCAGCCGGGCAGCAGCATCATGCGCGCCGGCCCCGCCAGGCCCTCGACGATGCGCGCCGGGTGGCGCGGCGAACCGTATTGGTCATGCTCGCCGTGCAGCACGAGCGCGGGGCAGCGCACCCGCGCCAGCGTGGCGTCGAGCGTCCAGCCGGCGAAGGCCGGATCGAGCCAGGTGTCGATCCAGGCATCGAGCACCCAGCGCGCGCGTTCGCCGTGATGGCGCGCCAGCCGCTCGAATTGATCCGGCCGCGCGAACGCCTCGCGGGCCGCTCGAATGCCCTCCAGCGTGCGCGCCTCGACGAAGGCCTGCGCGGAGATCGTCACCAGCGCCTCGCAGTGCTCGGGCTGCGCGTCCGCGCAGGCGGCGGCCATCGCGCCGCCGACGCTATGGCCCAGCGCCACGAAGCCCGCAAAGCCGAAGCCGCGCTGCAGCGCCGGCAGGCTGTCGCGCGCCTCGGCCGCGATGAAGTCGGCCGGCAGCGGCGCTTGCGCCGGCGCCGAGCGGCCGAAGCCGGCGCGGTCGTAGGCGATCACGTCGCGGCCGGTGGCGCGTGCCAGCTCGGCGGGGAATTCGCGCCACAGGGCGACGCAGCCGAGCGAGTCGTGCAGCATCAGGATCGGCGCGGGCGGCGTGGCGGGGCCATCGGCGGGGCGCGGCCAGCGTTGCGCGTAGAGGCGGCCCTGGGGGGCATCGATCCAGCGGAAGTCGTCGGTCATCGTGGCGGGCCCGCGCCGGCGCGGGCCGGGCAGGCATCGAGGCATGAAGGGGCAAGGAAACAAAGGGGCGGCGCCTCGCCGCAATGTAGCAGAAGCGGGCGCGAGCCCGGCGCGCGAGGGCCGCCGCCCGTCGCGCAGGGCCGCGAGGGCCGGTGTACCATGGGCGCCCGCTCCACGCTGCCCTGACGATGCCCGCCAATTTCGACGAACTCGCGTCCCTGATCCGCGCGCAATTTTCCGAGCTGAGCCCGCAATTCCAGGTCGGCGCGGCCTTCCTGCTCGACCATCCCGACGAGGTCGCGGTGTCGTCGATGCGCAAGCTCGCGCAGCGTGCCCAGGTGCAGCCGGCCTCGCTGGTGCGGCTCGCGCAGCAGTTCGGCTTTCCCGGCTGGAACGAGCTGCGCGACCTGTTCGTGGCGCGCCTGCGCACGCGCCCCGCGCCGATGACGCAGCGCGCGCGTTCGCTGGTCAAGCCCGGCGGCAAGGCCGCGCTCGCGCAGGACCTGCTGGCCGCGCAGCAGCACAACCTGGCCGGCACGGCCGGCCAGAACGAGCGCGCGATGCTCGAGGCGGCCAAGCTGATCCGCAAGGCGCAGCACGTGCATGTGGCGGGCTTCCGTTCCTGCTATCCGGTCGCGTTCGGCTTCGTTTATGCCTATCGGCTGTTCCGGCCCAGCGTGTCGCTGCTGGCCGGCGTGGCCGGTTCACTGGAGATGGAGCTGCGCGCGATCGGCCGCCACAGCGTGACCGTGATCGTCAGCTTCGCGCCGTATTCGGCCGAGGCCACGCGCGTGGCGACCATCGCGCGCGATCGCGGCAGCCGGGTGGTCGCGATCACCGACAGCAGCGTCTCGCCGATCGCGCTGCTGGCCGATCTCACCCTGCTGTTCAGCCACGACAGCCCCTCGTTCTTCCCCTCGCTGGTGGCCGCGCACGCGCTCACCGAGGGCCTGGTAGCGCAACTGCTGGCGCTGGAGGGCGGCGAGGCGGTGGCCGCGCTCGAGCGCACCGAATCGGAATTGCACGCGCGCGGCGCCTATAGCGCGTCCTGAGCCGTTTCCCGCAATACAGGCCGACAAGGGCGGCCGGATCGGTTCATTTTCGATATTCCCCGATTCCAATCGCCATTCGATCTTTGGTGGATTCATTTTCGGCAATGAAGTTTTGACGAAATAATGAAATCCGATGATTTCCCCAGTCGAAAATGTCGGCTGAAAACCCGTCAAATCGGACAGGAGGAAATGGCGCTTTGGACAGTCTGCGAAGTCTTGACTGGCAAGGCTGACAGGTGAAATCGGCTATTTTCTGATTGGTGATGAAGGAAGCTGAAAAGACTTCTTGTGCCTGAATATTTTCGTTGCTAGGCTGCGTCAAATACACAAGCCGGAAATCGATCCGGCATGACTTCCGAGAGGCCAGGGCCATGACATCACTGAACGATATCCGTGCCGCGTCGCCGTGCATCGGCGACGTCGTGACGCTCAAGACCGGCGGGCCGCGCATGACGGTCACCTTCGTCGGTGCCGCCGGCGGCGAATCCTGGGTGAGCTGCCAGTGGTTCGATGCGAGCGGGGAATTCCGCCAGCAGCGCTTTGCCGTGGAGGCGGTGGTGCTGGAGCCGACCACCATCTCGGCGGGCCGCGCCAGCCTGCGGCGCTTCGGCTGGTCGAACGGCGTGGCGCTCTGAGGCGCGCCGGGCCGTCGGCCAGTCGTCCGCCAGTCGTTTCCTGCCGCGTTTTTCCGTCGTTTCTTCCCGCCGTTTTTCCTTCCCGCTGTTTTTCCCGAGTTTTCCCATCACTCGCGCGGCATACGCCGCGCGGGTGATGCCGTGCGCGTTCGTCGGCGCCTTCAGGCTTGCCGGCAGTGCCGGCACGGCCCGTCCCGCCAAAAACCGGCAAGACGGGATCATCCGGGGCAAGGCGCCGGGACGGGACCAACGATCGGGCGGGGTGACGCAGGCGGAAGACGCTCACAGGTGACGCGGGGCAGGGCTACGCAGTCGGTGATGCGGGGAAATCCGGAAGCGACGACAACGGGTACGACGGATCAGGCCTGGCGGGCCGGGCCCGGTGGCTCAGCGGGAATCCTGCTTCTCGATCCAGGCCTGCTGGAGCGCGACGCGGTTCTGCACGCGATCGACCAGGCCGTTCGAGAACTTGCGCATGCTGATCGAGCGGCGCGTCTGGACGATGTTGCCGGCCAGGTTGCGCGCCGGGTTCGGCAGGCTGGCCCAGTACAGCGTCATCAGCCAGCCGATGCCGGTCCAGCCGAACAGCGCGTTGAACAGCGCGAGGGTCAGCTTGTCGTGACGGCCGCGACGGTCGGCGATGATCGCCGGCAGAAAGTAGAGCGCAATCGCGATAACTGCCCCGGCAATCTGAAACAGGATCTTCATGGGACTTCTCCTTCCGTGTTGCAGTGCGACAAGTCGACTGCAGTGAGACGGATTGTCGCGCTTTTTCGGATCCCGTGCCGGCAACTAATTGTTGCGTTTACCGCGATGATACCGACCCGTCACTCAATCCGTCACCAATTTGAAATGTTCGTCGCACCATCCCGTAATCCCGCCTGCCATAAGCTTCACGGGCCTTCCGAGGCGGGCCAGGCGCTGCGCTGCACGAGCGGCGCCATTGCAGTGCGGGCCGGCACAATAGACAACGAATATCGTATCGATTGGAAAATGCGATAGCGTCCCCGCGACGATCTTGCGGTGCGGAAGATTGATGGCGCCCCGGATATGTCCGGCGGCGAACTGCTCGGGACTGCGAACGTCGAGCAGGACGAAATCGGCCTGGCCCGAAGCGAGCGCGTGATGCACGTCCCAGCAATCGGTTTCGAACCGGAGCAGGTCGCTGAAGTGGGCCAGGGCGGCGGCGCTGTCGGCGGCGGGGATCTCGGTGACGTAGGACATGATGGTTCGGGTTCCTCTGGAATAAGTGTCCGAGTCCCCAGTATCGGCATCGCGGGCCCGGCCCGAAAGTGGCGCGATCGACAAGTTCCGGTAACATCGCGCCATGAAAGATCATCTCGTCGTGGCGCTCGCCTACGATCGCCTCTGCACCTTCGAATTCGGCTGCACGGTCGAGCTGTTCGCGCTGCCGCGCCCGGAGCTGGAGGTGGACTGGTATCGCTTCGCGGTCTGTGCTGCCGAGCCGGGGCCGATCCGCGCGGCCGGCGGCATCACGGTGGCCGCGCCCTACCGGCTGGCCATGCTCGATCGCGCCGACACGATCGTGATCCCCGGCTGGCGCGATCCCGACGAGGCGCCGCCCGAGGCGCTGCTGCGCAAGCTGCGCGCGGCCCACCGGCGCGGCGCGCGGCTCTGCTCGATCTGCTCGGGCGTGTTCGTGCTGGCCGCCGCCGGCGTGCTCGACGGCCTGGCCGTCACCACCCACTGGCGGTATGTGGAGCGCCTGCGCGCGCGTCATCCCTCGCTGCAGGTGAACCCCGACGCGCTGTATGTCGACCAGGGCGCGATCGTCACCTCGGCCGGCTCGGCCGCCGGGCTCGACATGCTGATGCACCTGGTGCGGCGCGACCACGGCAGCGCGATCGCCAACCGCGTGGCGCAGCGGCTGGTGCTGCCGCCGCATCGCGAGGGCGGCCAGGCGCAGTTCGTGCCGCGCCCGGTCGCGCCGGAAGGGCGGGACCGGCTCGCGCCGCTGATCGACTGGATGCGCGAGCACGCGGCCGAGCCGCACACGCTGGCGAGCCTGGCCGAGCGCGCGGCGATGAGCCCGCGCACGCTGCAGCGCCAGTTCCGCGAGGCGACCGGGCTGGCGCCCTATGCCTGGCTGATCCGCGAGCGCGTCGGGCTCGCCAAGGAGATGCTGGAGGCGAACCCGGCGCTGCCGCTGGCGCAGCTGGCCGAGCTGGCCGGCTTCGGCTCCGAGGAATCGCTGCGTCGCCACTTCCGGCGCGTCGCGGCCACCAGCCCCGCTGCGTACCGGCGCGATTTCGACGTGCGCTGAAGAGGCGCGGCGGTAGGCTGGGGGCGCGGCGCTCCACCGTGTTTGCACCGTCGAGCGGCAGATCCGCGGCAGACGCCCTTCGCGCCGCCCCGCAGCCGGCGGCTGCCGGGCGGTCGCAAGCGGTTTACCGTAGTCTCGTGCGCCGGCGCGCGTTTGCGCGAGATCGCCCGCCGCGCGAGCCCGCATCGGCGCTATCATCTTTTCTTCGTCCCCACCGGCCAGCACCATCATGACAAGCACCGCCGACACCGCCCTCGATCACCCGCGCCTGACCGATTTCGTCGAGCGCAAATGGAACGACGAGATCCTCCACCAACTGACCGACTACATCGCGATTCCCGCCAAGAGCCCGGCCTACGATCCCGACTGGCAGCAGCACGGCCTGCTCGAGCGCGTGGTGGTCGATGCCGCGCAATGGGCCGAGCGCCAGCCGGTGCGCGGGCTCACGCTGGAAATCGTGCGCCTGCCGGGCCGCACGCCGGTGATCTTCTTCGACGCGCCCGCCACGCGCTCCGGCACCACCGAGACGATCCTGCTCTACGGCCACCTCGACAAGCAGCCCGAATTCGACGGCTGGCGCGCCGACCTGGGCCCTTGGACGCCCAAGTACGAGAACGGCAAGCTCTATGGCCGTGGCGGCGCCGACGACGGTTACGCGATCTACGCCAGCATCACCGCGCTGGCCGCGCTCGACGCCCAGGGCGTGGAGCGCCCGCGCTGCGTCGGCCTGATCGAGACCTGCGAGGAATCGGGCAGCTACGACCTGCTGCCCTATGTCGACGCGCTGCGCGACCGGCTCGGCCAGGTCGGCCTGGTGGTCTGCCTCGATTCGGGCGCGGGCAACTACGACCAGCTGTGGCTGACCACCTCGCTGCGCGGCACGGTGGCGGGCGAGCTGCATGTCGAGGTGCTGGAGGAGGGCATGCACTCGGGCATGGGCGGCGGCATCGCGCCGTCGAGCTTCCGCATCATGCGGCAGTTGTTCGAGCGGCTGGAGGATTCGGCCAGCGGCAACCTGCTGCCGGGCGTGTTCCACTGCGAGATTCCCGAGAGCCGCGTGCGCGAGGCCGAGGCCACCGCCGCGATCCTCGGCGACCAGGTATGGAAGGGCCTGCCCTGGGCCTGCGGCCAGGACGGCCGACCGGTGCTGCCGACCACCAGCGACCCGCGCGAGGCGCTGCTCAACTCGACCTGGCGGCCCTCGCTGGCCGTCACCGGCGCGGCGGGCCTGCCGCCGCTGGAGAACGCCGGCAACGTGCTGCGCCCGAAGACGGTGTTCAAGCTCTCGCTGCGCCTGCCGCCGCTGGTCGACGCCGCCACGGCCGTGCAGGACCTGAAGCGCCTGCTCGAGCTCGAGCCGCCCTACAACGCCAAGGTCACCTTCAAGCCCGATTCGGGTGCCGCCACCGGCTGGAACGCGCCCGAGCTCGCGCCCTGGCTGGCCGGCTCGCTCGACGAGGCCTCGCGCCGCCACTTCGGCGCCGACTGCGCGTTCATGGGCATCGGCGGCACGATCCCGCTGATGAACGTGCTGCAGGCCGGTTTCCCGAAGGCGCAGTTCATGGTGTGCGGCGTGCTCGGGCCGAAGTCGAACGCGCACGGGCCCAACGAGTTCCTGCACGTGCCTTACGCGAAACGGCTGACCGCCGCGGTGGCCGACGTGATCGCCGCCGCGCGCTGAGCGCGCTCTGGAACCACGCAGGGGCGCGAGGCCGGATTGCCTCGCGCCCCTGCGCCGTATACCGGGCGCCTGCCGCCTATCGAGGACCACGAAGGATTCGTCTCATGTCCCAACCTGAAATCCGGCCGGGCGCGCTGCGCATCTCGACCGACAAGCGCGAGCTCGACGTCGACGCGATCCACGCCTTCCTGCACGATCACGCGCCCTGGTCGCTCGGCATCCCGCGCGAGGTGGTGCAGCAGTCGATCGACGGCTCGCTCTGCTTCGGCGCCTTCCTCGGCGAAACCTTCGTCGGCTTCGCGCGGCTCGTCACCGACCTGGCCACCTTCGCCTATCTCTGCGACGTGTTCGTGCTGCCCGAGCATCGCGGGCAGGGTCATGCGCGCACGCTGATCGACCAGGTCTTCGCCGACCCGCGCGTGAGCGGCCTGCGCCGCATCGCGCTGGTGACGAGCGACGCGCACGGGCTCTATGCGCCGGTGGGCTTCGTCGCGCCCGCGCATCCCGAGCGCTGGATGGAGCTGCATCGGCCCGAGGTGTATCGCCGGGCTTGAGCGCGCGGGCGCCTACAATACGCGCTTTGCACGCGGAGCCCGCCATGAGCGACCTGACCGAACAACAAGCCGAACAGCTTGCCACCCACCGCCACTACAAGGGCGGCCTCTATCGCGTGATCGGCGTCGCGCGTCATTCCGAAACCGACGAGGCGCTGGTGATCTACGAGCATGTCTGGCCGCACGAGCCGAGCCTGCGCGCGCGTCCCGAGGACAACTTCCACGGCACGCTGGAAGATGGCACGCCGCGCTTTCGCAAGCTGCGCGATTGAAGATTCGATGAGCGCGCGAGCGGCGCGGACCCTATCGGCCGGGCTGGCCCGGCGAGGAACTCGTCGTGACGCCGACTCGCTGCTGCGAGCCTTTTCAGCGCGCCGCGAGCGCGGCCTTCAACTCGCGCGGTGCGTTGCCGACCGCCAGCTCGGGCGTGCCGTGCCAATCGGCGAGCCGGCCGATCGCGCGGGCCACGTCGCCGGCCAGCCCGCTGCCGAGCCGCACCTGCGGCTCGAAGTGGACCGCCTTCAGTTCGAACACGCCCTGCGTGCGATGCGCCTTGGCGTCGACGCGGCCCACCAGGCGGCCGCGATGCAGGATCGGCAGGCAGAAATACCCATAGCGGCGCTTGTCCGCCGGCGTATAGCACTCGATCGTGTAGTCGAAGTCGAACAGCGCCGAGGCGCGCCGTCGGTCCCACACCACCGGGTCGAAGGGCGAGAGCAGGGTGGTGACCGAGGAGCGCAGCGTGCCGTCGGCGGCGCGCGCGAGCAGCGGCTCGAGGTCGCGATGCACGAAGACCTGTTCCTTCCAGCCTTCCACCGTCACCGGCAGCAACTGGCCCGCGTCGACCAGCGCATGCAGTTCGTCGCGATAGGCGCGCTTGGGCAGGCGATAGTAATCGGCCACCCAGTCGGCGCGTACCACGCCGAGCGCGCGGCAGGTTTGCTCGAGCAGCTGTGGCAGCACCATCTCGCGCGCGGGCAGGTCGCGCGCATCGTCCCAATGCGGCAGCACGCGTTCGAGCACGTCGTAGATGCGCTGGAAGTTCTGGCGCGCGGCCACCATCAGTTGCCCGGTCGAGAACAGCACCTCCAGGTGACGCTTCTCGGGCTTCCAGTCCCACCAGCCCGAGCCCTTGGCGCCATCCTCGCGCGCGAAGTCCGAGGAGCGCACCGGGCCCGTGTCGCGCACGCGCGCGAGCAGCGTATCGATCGACTCGCGGTGCAGCTCGTGCCAGTCCGCCGCGTATTTCCAGCCCATTCCCGCCGGGTTCAGCATCTTGTGGCGCATCAGCCCGAAGCTCTCGATCGGCAGGAAGCAGGCCTCGTGCGACCAGTATTCGAACAGGCTGGCCTCGGCCAGGTGCTCGTCGAGCCAGCGCTGCTCATAGGGGCCGAGGCGGCTGAACAGTACCAGGTAGGGGCTGCGCGCCACCACGTGGATGGTGTCGATCTGCAACTGCGCCATGCGGCGGATCGCATCCAGCACGTCGGCCTTCACGGCCTTGCGGCGCGGCGGCGCGAGCAGGCCTTGCGCGGCCAGGTGCAGGGAGCGGGCGGCGGAGAGCGGGAGGGTGGTCACGGGCGTGCGCGGAGCGGGGACGGAAGCCGTCACTGTAGCGCGATTCGATGGCCGCCGTTGCCGTCGACGCGGCGGCAGGGACGCGAAGACGCGACATGCTTGCTGCATCGGATCTGACAATCGTTGACAGACGCCCGAATCGAGTTTCCCTATAGTGACGTTCATGCCGTGACGGCCGCGATTCCACCGGATCGCGATTCGATCGGCGCCGGTTTTGCTCCCGACGCAACATATGTCAATGGCACGCAGGGAGTGAATCCGGGGAACGTGACTGTGTCGCCGCACCCGGAATCATTCGGCGGATATCCGAACGGCTCTCCAGGCCCGATGTGGATGTCCGCCGATTTCTTTTTGGCGCGAGCCGTTTTTTCCAGGGCCGCCGCGCCGCCTCTTTCCCGCCTGAATTCGAACCCGCCGATGCGATCGGCGTGCTCAGCCGCGCTTGCCGCGCGCGATCTCGTCGCCGGCGTTCGGCGCGAGGCGCCGCGTGATCGGGATCGAGGCGAACGAGCAGAGCCCCACCACCAGGAAGGCCGGCCAGAAATCCGACCACTGCACCGAAGGGTGGCCGCGCAGCGCGGCCGACAGGTGCAGCACGATGCCGGCCACCGTCACGCCCAGGCCCAGCGACATCTGCTGCACCACACTGCCGAGGCTGGTGGCGCGGCCGATGTCGCGCGGCTGGATCTCGGCGTAGATCACCGAGTTGAGGCTGGTGAACTGCAGCGCGGGGAAGATCCCGCCGACCAGCACGATCACCCAGATCACCCACACCGGCATGCCCGGGTAGAAGGTGCCGTACATCGCGATCGCGAGGCCCGCCAGCGCGGCATTGACCATCAGCACCCGGCGGAACCCGAACCGGCGCAGCAGGCGTTGCGAGAGCAGCCGCGAGAGCGTGCCGCCGACCGCCGAGGCGCAGGTGATCAGCCCCGAATCGAAGGCGCTCATGCCGAGTCCTTCCTGCAGCGTGAGCGGTAACAGGAACGGCACCGCGCCGAGCCCGATACGGAACAGCGAACCGCCCATCACGCTGGCGTTGAAGGTGGGGATCTTCAGGAAGCGCAGCTCGAGCACCGGCATTGTCGCGCGCCGCGCGTACAGCACGTAGCCGCCCAGCAGCAGCGCGCCGGCCACGCACATCAGCACCGCGTCGCGCGGGCTGATCAGCGCGCCGTCGAGCATGGTCAGGCCCATCAGCAGCAAGGAGGCGCCGGCCGCGGAAAGCAGGAATCCGAACCAGTCGAGCGGGCCCGGGTTCGCCTCGTGCGTGTTGGCGATGTACTTGTTGGCGAGGTAGATGCCGTAGATGCCGATCGGCACGTTGATGAAGAAGATCAGGCGCCAGTGCAGGTAGGTGGTGAGGAAGCCGCCCAGCAGCGGCCCCGCGGCCGGGCCGAACAAGGCGGGCAGGCTCAGGTAGTTCATGGCGCGGATCAGGTCCGCGCGCGGCACCGCGCGAAAGATGATGATGCGCCCGACCGGCACCATCATCGCGCCGCCCACGCCCTGCACGAAGCGCGCGAAGGTGAACAGCTCGAGATTGGTGGAGGCCGCGCACATCAGCGAGCCCACCACGAAGATGCCGATCGCGGTGCGGAACACCGTGCGCGCGCCGTAGCGGTCGGCCAGCCATCCGCAGATCGGGATGAACACGCCGAGCCCGACCACGTAGGCGGTGATCGCGATATTGAGAGTGACGGGGTTGTGGCCGAAGGCGCGTGCCATCGCGGGCAGCGCGGTGACGATGATGTTGGCGTCCACCGTCTCCATGAACAACGCGCAGGCGACGATCAGCGGTGCGATGAACGGATGGACTGCGAGCGGCATTGGGGATCGGCGCGCGGCAAAGCCGACATTATTGCATCGATCCCTCTGCCGGCGTTAGCGGAACCCTTCCCGTTCGAGCATCTGGGCGCATCTGGACGTATCGCCGCCGAACGCGTTGCGTACTGCATGGCGGGTTCGGGGCGTGTCGCGCGATTGCATCCCGTTGCTCGCCAATCGCCCGGGCTTCGAGGGCTGGCTCGCGCTCGACGCGGTTCTCGATGCTTTCGATGCGGCGATCCAGGATCGGTATGTCGCGCGGCACCTCGCGGGCGATGTGGGTCGCTGGTCGCGCGCCAGGGTTCGCGTGACGAATGGAACGCCATGTCGTGGATGCGTGCGCATCGATTTCCACCCGTCGCCGATCGCGTTCGCGAGGGCTGCAGCCAACTGTTTAGAATACGAGCGTTCGCTCATATTCGAAACGCCCTGCACCCAGCCCATGACGAAATCCCCCGCCAGGAACCACGTGACGCCGCGCAAGGCGCCGGTCCAGCGCCGTTCGGCGGCCACCGTCGAGGCGCTGGTCGAGGCCGCCGCGCGCATCCTGGAGCGCGAGGGGCTCGATGCCTACACCACCAATGCGGTGGCCGCGCGCGCCGGCGTCAGCATCGGCTCGCTCTACCAGTACTTCCCGAATCGCGATGCCCTGACGGCCGCGCTGATCGAGCGCGAGACCGGCGCGCTGCTCGCCGATTTCGATCGCGCGGTCGAGCTGCCCGATTGCGCCTCGATCCTCGCGGCGATGGTGCGGGCGGCCGTCGCGCACCAGTTGCGCCGTCCCGCGCTGGCCCGGCTGATCGACGTGGAGGAGCGGCGGCTGCCGGTGGAGGGCCGCGTGGGCTACGTGGCCGCGCGCGGGCTGGAAGCGATCGCGATCGCGTTCGGCAAGCCCGGTGCGCCGCCGCTCGCGGCGCCCGAGGTCGCGGCACGCGATGTGCTCGCGATGGTGCGGGGCATCACTGACATGGCGGGCGAGGCCGGTGAGACCGATGCCGCCGCGCTGGAGCGGCGCGCGCTGCGGGCGGTGTTCGGTTATCTGCGTGCGGAGCCCGGGCGGACGGGCTTGTGAGGCGCGAGCCAAGCATCTGATCCTGCCAGCGCGGGCGGCGCGCAAGGCATGACGCCTGCTCGCGCCGCGCGACTCGTGGGGCCACGCACGGCATCGTTTCGCCTGACAAGCTCGCAGAACTGCCGGCGCGGCCCGCGCCCGCCTCGGGCATCATCGGATTCCCGGAATTCATAACAAAGGACCGAAGATGGCCGTCATTCCAGCCCGACACGAGTCGAACCCTTCTCCGGAAGCCGCATTCGATCGCACAGCGAAACATTTCGCCGCGAACGCCCTCGCGCGCCGACCGAACCTGCCGCGCACGCTGCGCCGCCGCGCCAGCCTCGCCTTCGTGCTGGCCGCAGCCTGCGTCTCGCTGCCGGCCTGCTCCGACACGCAGCCCGTGGTGCGCCCCGGCGAGGACGCCGCCGCGCCGCCGCAGACGCGCCCGAGCGGCGTGCTGCCGCCGCCCAGCGAGCTGTACGGTGAACTGTTCACCGCCGTGCAGACCCAGCAGATCTATCCCGACCAGAAGACCTTCGTCGACACCACGCCCGATGCCGACGCGGCCACCATCATGCGGCTCTACGCGCAGCAGAAGGACGCGCCGGGCTTCTCGCTGCGCGACTTCGTCACCCAGCACTTCAAGCCGCCGGTCGACGCGGTGGTCACGCCGCCGGCGAACCAGACGCTGCGCGCGCATATCGACTGGTTGTGGCCGCACCTGACGCGCACCACCGAGGGCGCCTCGCCCAACGGCTCGCTGATCACGCTGCCCAAGCCCTACGTGGTGCCGGGCGGGCGCTTCCGCGAGGGCTACTACTGGGACAGCTACTTCACGATGCTGGGCCTGCAGGAAGCCGGCCGCGAGGACCTGGTCGACGACATGCTCGACAACTTCGCGCACCTGATCGATACCGTCGGCCATGTGCCGAACGGCAATCGCACCTACTACGCGAGCCGCTCGCAGCCGCCGTTCTTCGCCTACATGGTGGAGCTGGCCGCCGAGAAGGAAGGCAACGGCGTCTATCAGAAATACCTGCCGGCGCTGCGCAAGGAGTACGCGTACTGGATGCAGGGCGAGACCGGCACGGCGCGCGGCGCGGCCACCGCGCACGTGGTGACGATGCCCGACGGCGCGGTCCTGAACCGCTACTGGGATGCGAGCGCGACGCCGCGCGACGAGTCCTACCTGGAGGACGTGCAGACCGCGAAGTCGGCGGCTGGCCGGCCGGCTCCGGAAGTCTGGCGCGACCTGCGCGCGGGCGCCGAGAGCGGCTGGGATTTCAGTTCGCGCTGGCTCGGCGACGGCAAGACGCTGGCGACCATCCGCACCACCGCGATCGTGCCGATCGACCTGAACAGCCTGATGTACCACCTCGAGAAGACCATCGTGACGGGCTGCACGGTCACGCACGACGCGGCCTGCGTGGCCGACTTCTCGGCGCGCGCGTCGCGCCGCGACGCGGCGATCAATCACTGGCTGTGGAACGCGAACGGTTATTACGGCGACTACGACTGGCAGCTCGGCCAGCCGCGCGACGGCCTCACCGCGGCCGCGCTGTACCCGCTGTTCGCCGGCGTGGCCACGCCGGATCATGCGATCTCGACCGCCCAGCACGTGCGCGACACGCTGCTGCAACCGGGCGGGCTGGCCACCACCACGCAGAACACCGGGCAGCAATGGGACGCGCCGAACGGCTGGGCGCCGCTGCAGTGGATCGCCATCGAGGGGCTGTCGCGCTACGGCGAACGGCCGCTCGCCGACGAGATCGGCCAGCGTTTCCTGAAGGGCGTGAAGGGCGTCTACGCGAGCGAGGGCAAGCTGGTCGAGAAGTATGTGGTGGAAGGCTCCGGCGTGGGCGGCGGTGGCGGCGGCGAGTACCCGCTGCAGGACGGCTTCGGCTGGACCAATGGCGTGACCGCGAAGCTGCTCGATCGTTACGGGCAGTGAGCGGCGGCTGGAGGGAGGAGGGGCGCCGGCCAGGGTTTGCGTCGGCGCCCATGATCCGTCGCGGCCTGGTTGCGTGCACAGGCATCGATGGCGAGGCAGTCGCCGTGAGGCGGCGGGGTTGCGATGCCGCCGGGCGGCATCGCGAAGTCCTGGCGATCGACGCGCGAGTCGCGAGCGGCCCGCGCGTCGATCGGTGGAACTCAGGCGAAGGCGTGCGTGAGCGGCGCGCCCGGTTGCGGGCTGCGGCGCAGCGTCGGTTCGTCGTGCGGCTCGACATGCGTCATCGCCGCGCCGAACAGCACCAGCCGATAGCCGATCGAGTAGATCGGGATGATCCGCATGTTCTTGTCGTTGTCGAGCTTGAGCTTCGAACGGATGCGGGAAATATGGGTGTCGAGCGTGCGCGACGAGACGCCGAGTTCGCGGCCCCAGATGGCTTCCTGGATAGCCTGGCGCGGCACGATCTTGTTCATGTTGTCGAGCAGGAATTCGACCACGTCGAATTCGCGCGGCGTCATGTCGACCTGCTGGCCCTCGATCTCGATCGAGCGGCGGATGAAATTGATTTTTATGTTGTCGATGTACAGATACTTGCAATCCATGATGGTCCTCGCAATTAGTCTGATGGCCCCGGAGCGGAACGCCCTCTACTCTGCAATAAGCGGGCCAACGTGCGTGGTTCGGCGGAGTCGACTGGAAATTTTTCGCAAGCAACTGATTTAAAAGGAATTGTCGAGGTGGCTTCGGAAGCGTGAGGCCGGCTTCGCATTGGCCTGCATGGCGCGCTCGGCGCTCTGTTACGTAGCAAGGGGCGAATTGTTACGGCGCTGTTCCCCTGTGACGTAACGTCAAGGAACGTGAACGTTGCATCGAGCGAAACGTTTGCGCGAATTGGTATGAAGTGTGCAAATTTACGCCCGAAACGGTCGAGGATCGGCTCAGGGCCGCCCGACAAGGGACCGAAGGCGGTGGCGCGAGAGCGAGGAAGCTGGGGCAGCCCGGGATTCGCCGGGCCGGTTTCGGATCCGCCAAGGCGCGGCTTGCGCCGCATGCGAACCTGGCCCGCGAGAGAAAGGCGCCCGGCATCGCGCCGGGCGCCTTGATGATCGGCAGGTGAGGGCTTCGAACCCGCTGGCTGGAAACGAGCCGGCGAACGCGCCGCTCATGCGACTTCGGCGAGAAACTTCAGCGAACCACGGTGAAGCCGCGGTTCTCCGATTGCGTCGCGCAGCGATCGACGGCCTGCAGGTGCCATGCGCCGTCGGAGCTGCTGCTGCCGAGCAGCGCGGTGCCCTGGCCGGCATCGGCGGCGACGCCCATCACGCGATCGATCGACAGGCCCTGCAACCGGCACAGCGCTTCGTCGCCGTCGGCCGCGCAGAGCGCGACCGCGCCCTCGACATGCTTCACCTTCCCCCATTGCGGCAGATCGATGCCCTGATGCGCCTCGCGCGACCAGAGCTGCTCGTCGGTGTCGACCCACAGCACCGCATACGAGGCTTGGCGCGAAGTGGGTTGGCTGCTTGCGTTGATCCGTATCGTGAGGCGCATGGAATCGTCTCCTGGATGGCATGGATGAAGGCGGGAAGTAAACAGTCTAGAGGCCTCCCAGCTAAACACAAGATGGGTGCGCAATAAAATTGCCGCACTGGGCATGCAGCCGTCATAGGCTCGCTGCATCGGCCTCGGGAGCGAAATCGTTTGCGCATTTTCGTGCCTTATCGGGTGGATCATGTCGCGCGAAGAGGTGTGATGACTGGTGTGTCGCGGCGAGGTCCTGCGCGGGAATATCGATTCCCGAATCGATCGCTTGGGCGGCGGGGGCGCGATTGCTAGATTGGCCGTCTGCCTGTCGCTTCGTTCCCCTCGATTCCCTGCACGGAGATGCCGATGTCCACCCTCGACGCCACCACCCCGACCTCCGCCAACGCGCCGGCGGCACCCGCCGCCGCGCGCGCCCACGTGATCGCCTCCGACCAGGAGGCGCTGGCGGTGGCGCGCGAGTTGGCCGCGCGGCTGGCGGCCGGCGCGATCGAGCGCGACCGCGAGCGGCGCCTGCCGCGCGAGGAGATCGAGTGGTTCTCGCAATCGGGGCTGTGGGCGATCACGGTGCCGAAGGCGCATGGCGGCGCGGGCGTGTCCTTCGTGACGCTGACCGAGGTGGTCAAGCTGATCTCGGCAGCCGATCCCTCGCTCGGCCAGTTGCCGCAGAACCATTACGGCCTGGTCGACGTGATCGCGCTGACCGGCAGCGAGGCGCAGCAGCGCGCCTTCTTCGCCGAGGTGCTGGCCGGCCGCCGCTTCGGCAACGGCTTCTCGGAGCGCGGCACGAAGCACGTGCTCGATCTGAAGACCCGCATCGTGCGCGAGGGCGAGACCTGGCGCGTGAACGGCACCAAGTTCTACTCGACCGGCGCGCTGTTCGCCCACTACGTGCCGGTGCTCGGCCTCGACGAGGAACGGCAGGCCTGGCTCGCCTACATTCCGCGCGATACGCCGGGCCTCACGGTGATCGACGACTGGTCCGGCTTCGGCCAGCGCACCACGGCCAGCGGCACGGTCAGGCTAGAGGACGTGCGGGTGCCGGCCTCGCACGTATTTCCCGCGCAGCGCGTGTCGGACCAGCCGACCCTGAACGGGCCGATCTCGCAGATCATCCAGGCCGCGATCGACGCGGGCATCGCGCGCGCGGCGCTCGACGACACGCTGCGCTTCGTGCGCGAGCGCTCGCGCGCCTGGATCGACAGCGGCGTGGAGCGCGCCGCCGACGATCCGCTGACGCTGCGCGAGACCGGCAACCTGGTGATCCGCCTGCACGCGGCCGAGGCGCTGCTGGAGCGCGCGGCGCGCACGCTCGACGAGATCGCCACGCGCGGCGAGGTGAGCGAGGACGACGTGGCGCGCGCCTCGGTGGCGGTGGGCGAGGCCAAGGTGCTGACCACCGAGGCGGCCCTGCTGGCCGGCGAGAAGCTGCTGGAGCTGGCCGGCACCCAGGCGACGCTGGCCGAGCACGGCCTGGACCGTCACTGGCGCAATGCGCGCACGCATACGCTGCACGATCCGGTGCGCTGGAAGTATCACCTGGTCGGCAACTACTACCTGAACGGCGTGAAGCCGGCGCGTCACGCCTGGAATTGACGAAGCCGCGCGCGACGGCATCGCGTCATGACGAACAGACTCGTCGGTCCAGCGGAAGCGGGCGGGCAATCGTGCGGCGGCCCGGCGAGGCGCGGGCGGAGAGGGGAGCGGATCGCGGCGCTGGCCGCGCGCTCAGTTGGGCGAGGCGACTTCGAGCAGGCGGTCGAGCGCGGAGTAGACGTCGCGCAGCGTATCCGAGCCCAGTTGCTGTTCGAGCTGACGGTACTGGTCGTCGATGCGCGGCCCGATCCGGCGCACCAGTTGGCGGCTGCGCTCGGTCAGCGCGACCAGCAGGCGGCGCTGGTCCTCGGTGGAGCGCATGCGCGTGATCATGCCGTCGCGTTCGAGCCGCTCGAGCACGCCGGTGAGGCTCGGGCTCAGGATGCAGCAGCGTTTCGCGATCTGCCCGGCTTCCAGCTCGCCCTTCGGCTCGCCATCGAGCAGGCGGATGATCCGCCACTGCTGCTCGGTCAGGGAGACTTCCTTGAGGATCGGGCGGAAGCGTCCGATCAGCGTCTCACGAGCCTCGAGCAGCAGCATCGTCAGATTGCGATGGTCAATCGTGCGATTCATGTAAATCGATTCGGGTGTTGCAGGCAGGGAAACAATCTTAACAGGAGGATATGTTTCCGAGGCACTCCGGTTCGATGAAATTCGTGCGTATTTGTGCGCGGATTCGTGAATGGATTCGTCAGATCGCGGCAAGCACTGTTAAAGGTTTTCGTTGTGCTTACGAGGCCGGCTTTACGGATTCGGCAAAAAAACGCGGCGGCCGTGAAGGCCGCCGCGTTTTTTCCGCGAACGATCGTGCGCTTTGGCGGCGCCTCGACGGCACCTCATGGGCGCATCGCTCAGAAGCGCTGCTGGATGCCGAGCGTGGCGCCTACCTGGTTGCTCGCGTAGCCGACCAGGTCGCGCGACACGCTGGTGTTCTGGCCGTGCCGCGCGAAGGCGAAGCCGCCCGAGGCGAACAGCACGGTGCGCTTGGACAGCGCGTAGTTCGCGCGCAGCGAGACCAGGGTCGGGTCGGCGTCGGTGCCGCCCTTGAGGTCCTGGTGGTAGACGGCCGCGATCAGCGTGAAGGTCGGCGTGAACTGGTAGGAGCCGCCCAGCCAGTAGGTGTCGCTCAGTTGCGTGACGTCGCCGGCATGCAGGCTGCGGCGGTAGTTGCGATACCCGGCCATGGTCTTGAGCTTGCCGAAGTCGTAGCTGAGCGCCGCGTGGATCTGCTGCGCGTAGTTGACCGGGTCGGCCGGCAGCACGCTGTCGTTGGCGCCGTTCTGGCGGTCGAAGGTCAGTACCGCGGCGAACGGGCCATGCTCGTAGCCGCCGGCCACGCCGTATTTCGAGCTGGTCTTGACGCTGCCCGGCGTGTTGCCGAGGCCGACCATCGCGCCGAAGCGGAAGTCGCCGAACTCGCCGTCGTAGCGCACCGCGTTCGAGGCGCGCGTGAACAGGCCGTCCTTGCGGTTGCCGCTGGCCGTCGAGCTGGTTGCCCAGGAGTAGTTCTGCGCGTAGCCCATCGGGTCGAAGGGCAGCACGTAGTCGTAGGTGACCGTGAAGTTGCGCCCGAGCGTGAGCTCGCCCCACTTGCCCTTGAGGCCGACCACGGCGCGGCGGCCGAAGATCGAATCGGCGCCGTCGTCGAGCGTGCCGTTGGCGATGTCGATGCCGCTCTCGAGCCGGAACACCGCCTGCAGGCCGCCGCCCAGGTCCTCGACGCCGCGCAGGCCCCAGCGCGAGGTGTTCTTGGTGCCCGAGCGCAGCTTGAAGCTGTCGCCGCCCCGGGGCGCGGCATGGCTGGTGTATTCGAGGCCGGCGTCCATGATCCCGTAGAGGGTGACCGAGGAGGCGGCCTGCGCGGCGCAGGGGGCCAGCGTGAGCGCGGCGGCGATGGCGGCGGCCAGCGGCGCGGGCGCGCGGCGATGGCGCGGGCGGAAAAGCGGGTTCATGCGGTGATGTCTCCAGTCTGGTTGTTATCGATTGATGAGGACTGCGATAAGAGCGGGTGATGCGACATGGTTCGTGAAGGACCGCGCTCGATCGTCCCGCGGACGACGGCTGCCGGCCCGGCGCGGCGGGCCGGCAGCCTGAAGCGAGGCGGGCGAGGCCTCAGCCCGCCGAGGCGAAGGCCCAGCAGTCGTTGGCCGGGAACTCCAGCCAGTGCGGGCCGGCCGCGCGCGGCACCTGGCCGAACGCGCGCAGCCGCAGCGCGCCACAATGGAACAGGTACTCCCAGCGATCGCCGAGATACATCGAGGTGACGAGCTCGGCCGGCAGGCGGTTCGCGCCGGGCGCGTCGGCCACCTGCACGCGTTCGAGGCGGATCACCGCCTGCGCCGGCTGGCCCGGCGCGAGCGCCTCGCGCGCCAGCGCCTGCAACTGCCAGCCTTCGCCGGCCAGCGTGACGCGCTCGCCGGCCACCGCCTCGACACGCGCGTCCAGCCGGTTGTTGCTGCCCATGAACTCGGCCGTGTAGAGCGTGCGCGGCGCGCCATAGAGTTCGGCCGGCGTGCCTTCCTGCTCGATGCGCCCGTTGCGCAGCAGCAGGATGCGGTCCGACATCGCCATCGCCTCGGCCTGGTCGTGCGTGACGCACAGCGCCGACAGCCCCAGCGAGACGATCAGCTCGCGCAGCCAGGCGCGCGCCTCCTCGCGCAGCTTCGCGTCGAGGTTCGAGAGCGGCTCGTCGAGCAGGATCACGGGCGGGTTGTAGACCAGCGCGCGCGCGATCGCCACGCGCTGCTGCTGGCCGCCGGAAAGCTGGTGCGGATAGCGGCCGGCGAGATGGCCGAGGCCGAGCTGGTCGAGCGCGGCCTGCACGCGCTGGCGCGTCTCGGCGGCCGACACGCGGCGCAGCTTGAGGCCGTAGCCGACGTTGTCGGCCACGGTGCGATGCGGCCACAGCGCGTAGGACTGGAACACCAGCCCGAGCGAGCGCTCCTCGACCGGCAGGTTCAGGCCGCGCGCGCCGTCGAAGAAGGCGCGCGCATCGAGCGTGATGCGGCCGGCATGCGGCTGTTCGAGGCCCGCCACCGCGCGCAGCAAGGTGGTCTTGCCGCTGCCCGAGGCGCCGAGCAGGCAGACCACCTCGCCGGCCTTCAGTTCGAACGACACGCCCTTGAGGATCGGGTTGCTGCCGTAGCTGAGATGGAGATCGTCGACGCTGAGCTTATCCATGAAGTTTGACTCCGAAACGCAGGGCCACGCCGAGACCGGCGCCGACCATCGCGATGTTGATGACGGACAGGGCGGCCACCTGGTCGACGGCGCCGGTTGCCCACAGCGAGACCAGCAGCGCGCCGATCACCTCGGTCCCCGGCGAGAGCAGGTAGACGGCGGTCGAGTATTCGCGCTCGAAGATCATGAAGATCAGCAGCCAGGCGGCCAGCAGGCCGAAGCGCACCAGCGGCAGGGTGACGTCGAGCGAGACGCGCGCGCGGCTCGCGCCGACACTGCGGCCGGCTTCCTCCAGTTCCGGGCCGACCTGCAGTAGCGCGCTCTGGATCAGGCGCATGCCGTAAGCGAGCCAGACCACGGTGTAGGCCACCCAGATGCTCCACATCGAGTTCTTCAACTCGCGCAGGCCCGGCACGAACAGGAAGATCCACAGGAAGGCCAGGCCCGCCAGCAGCCCCGGCACCGCGCGCGGCAGCAGCACCAGGTAGTCGAGCAGGCGCGTGGCCCAGTCGTGGCGGCGATGCCCGGCGAAGGCCACCAGCGTGTAGAAGCCGATCGCCAGCGCGCCGCCGATCACGCCGATGCCGAGCGTGTTGAGGATCGCGCGCACCAGGTTGTCCTGCTCGAACAGCTCGACGAAGTTGGCCAGCGTGAGCACCTCGGCCAGCGCCACGCCCTCGCCCCAGTTGGTGACGAAGGCACGCAGCACGATGCCCGAGATCGGCACCACCACGGTCAGCGCCAGCCAGGCGATCACGATCGCCAGCGCCAGCCACCGCCAGCCGCCCAGCGGCAGCACGGTGGCGCGCCCGGCCTTGCCCTTGACCGTGACGAAACGGTTCGCGCTCCTGAGCAGGCGGCGCTGCAGCAGCACCAGCGGGAAGGTGATCGCGACGATGCAGATCGCCACCGCCGCCATCAGGTGGTAGGACGGCACGCCGAGCTTGTTGGTGAGCTTGTAGAGGTAGGTGGCCAGCACCAGGTGGCCTTCCGGATCGCCCAGCACCAGCGGCAGCCCGAACACCTCGAAGCCGAGGAAGAACACCAGCACGCCGGCGAACAGCAGGGCCGGCATGGTCATCGGCAGGCTCACGTCGAGCGCCACGCGAAACGGCCGGGCGCCCGTCACGCGCGCGGCTTCCTCGACGTCCGAGCCGAGGTTGCGCAGCGCCGCCGAGGCATACAGGTAGACGTGCGGCACGTGGGTCAGGCCGACGATCAGCGTGATCGCGGCAATCGAGTAGATCTGCCAGGGCAGCGTCTGCAGGCCCGTCAGTTCCTTGAACCAGACCGAGTAGAAGCCCACCGGGCCGGCCGCCACCACGTAGCCGAAGGCCAGCACCATCGGCGAGACGAACACCGGCGTGAGCAGCAGCGGTTCGAGCCAGCGGCGCCCCGGCAGGTCGGTGCGCACCATCAGGAAGGCCAGGATGCCGCCCAGCGGGATCGAGATGAACAGCATGCCGCCCGCGATCGTGAAGGAATTGCGCACCGCCGACCAGAAGTCGGGATCGCTGAAGATGAAGCGGAAGCCGTCCAGGCCGAAGCTGCGATTGGCGTCGAAGAACGGCGCCGACAGCAAGCTCTGGAACAGGATGAAGCCGAGCGGCAGCGCGACCGCGACGGTCAGCACCGCGACCACGAGCCAGCGCAGCATGCCGGCCAGCGGCCTGAGGCCGCCGCGGCGCGGCACGGGAATCGCGGCGCCGGCGCGCGTGGATGGCGCCGCGTCGGCGGCACCGGGAGGACTGGTGGTGAGCATGAGTTCGCCCCTGCGGCCGCGCGGGCCGCATCGTATGAAGTGGGTGGGGAGCGCCCGCGCCCCCGCACGGGGCGCGGGCAGGCGAGGGCGCCGCCGCGGGGCGATGCCCCGCGTTCAGCGCCGGCCGTCTAGCGCTTGATGGCCTGCTGCCATTGCTTGAGGAAGGCCAGGCGCTTGGACTGGTCGAGATAGACCAGCAGGCCCGCGCCGATCTGGATCGGCTTGAGCGAATCGCCGAGCGACTTGGTGAGCGCCGTCATCGAGGTCTCGCCCTGCACGTCGCCGCGGATCGAGTAGAGGTTGGCCTGGTTCGCGATCAGCGTCTGGCCGCGCTGCGAGAGCAGGTAGTCGACCCACAGCTTCGCCGCGTTGGGGTTCTTGGCCTGCTTCGAGATGGTGGCCAGGCGGCTCACCACCTGGGTGTAGTCGCGCGGGAACACGTAGCCGATCGACTTGTCCTTCTTCGCCTTGGCATAGGCATACGAGCCGATGATGTTGTAGCCGATCAGGTTCTCGCCCGAGGAGATCCGCTCCATCATCGCGCCGGTGCTCGACTGCAGCTTCGGCCCGGTCGCGCCGATCGCGCGCACCAGCTCCCAGGTGACGGTCTCGTTGACGTGCGCGTCCTGGGTCAGGTAGTTGAAGCCGACGCCCGACTTCTCGATGTCGTAGGTGGTGACCTTGCCCTTGAAGCGCTCGGGCTGCGACTGCAGCAGCTTGATCAGCTCGGCGCGCGTCTTCGGCACCTCGTTGTCGGCGATCAGGCGCTTGTTGTAGACGATCGCCAGCGGCTCGAAGGTGGTGCCGTAGGCCTGCTTCTGGTACTGCGCCCAGCCGGGGATGTGGCTGGTCTCGGGCGAATCGTAGCTGGCCATCAGGCCGTCGTTGACGAGCTTGATCTGCAGGTCCATCGCCGAGCTCCACAGCACGTCGGCGCTGGTGCTCTTCGCCGCGTTCTCGCTGATGTAGCGGTTGTACAGCTCGGTGCTGTTCATGTCGTTGTACTCGACCTTGACGCCGTACAGGCTCTCGAAGTCCTTGATCAGCGGGCGCACCAGGCTGGTGTCGGTGGTCGAGTAGACGATCAGCCGGCCTTCCTGCTTCGCGGCGTCGATCACGCCCTGGTAGTTACCCGGATAACCGGCCGGCACCTGCGCTTCCACGACGCCGGCGGCGAGCAGGGCGGCGGTGGCCAGAACGGCCGCGCGGCCTGTCTTTGCGTGCTGCATGTCTTCCTCCAGATGAAACCCCGGGCGGGATTGTGTTCGTTTGTGTGACGCGGATCGTAAGCGGCGGGCACTTTCAGTCTGCTTTCGTTTCGGGCCACAATAGCGTCCGTTTCGTCATGGATTTCCCGAGGTCGCGATGCGCGTGCTGCTGGTCGAAGACAATCCCTCCCTGGCGCAGTCGCTCACCGACGCGCTGGCGGCCGCGCGTTTCGCCGTCGATCACATGGCCGACGGCGAGGCCGCCGACCACCTGCTGCGCACCCAGGACTACGCGCTGGTGATCCTCGACCTGGGCCTGCCCAAGCTCGACGGGCTGGAGGTGCTGCGGCGCCTGCGCGCGCGCCGCAACGCGGTGCCGGTGCTGATCCTGACCGCGCACGGCTCGGTCGAGGATCGCGTGCGCGGCCTCGACCTCGGCGCCGACGACTATCTCGCCAAGCCCTTCGAGCTGACCGAGCTGGAGGCGCGCGCGCGGGCCCTGATCCGCCGCAGCAACGGCCACGAGCAGACCCGCGTGGCCTGCGGGCCGCTCGAGTTCGACAGCGTCGACGGCGGCTTTCGCCTGGCCGGCGAGCCGCTGGCGCTGACGCCGCGCGAGCGCGCCGTGCTGGAGGTGCTGATCCTGCGCAACGGCCGCGCGATCAACAAGGAGGCGCTCTCGGAGAAGATCTTCGGCATCGACGAATCGGTCAACGCCGATGCGATCGAGATCTACGTCTACCGGCTGCGCCGCAAGCTGGAAGGCCGCGGCGTGGCGATCGTCACGCTGCGCGGGCTCGGCTACCTGCTGGAAGCGAAGGACCCATGCGTCGCCTGAACCTGCGCATGCAGGTCGCGCTGTGGCTGCTCGCGCCGCTGCTCGGCCTGCTCGCGCTCGATTCCTGGCTGACCTACCAGCGCGCGATGAGCGCCGCGCACCACGCCTTCGATCGGACCCTGGCCTCCTCGCTGAAGTCGATCCGCGAGGGCGTGCGCCTGGACCAGGGCGAGGTGATCGTCGACCTGCCCTACCTGGCGCTGGAGATGTTCGAGTCCAACGACGGCGGCAAGATCTACTACCAGATCCGCGAGGACGGCGGCCGCAACGTGACCGGCTATCCGGACCTGCCGCAGCCCGAGGCGAATGCCGAGCCGTTCCAGCCGGTGTTCTACGACGCGCCCTATCGCGGCGAGCAGTTGCGCATGGCCGCGCTGCGCCTGCCGGTGCACGACGTGCCGACCGCGCAGACGCGCCTGGTGCGCGTGCTGGTGGGCGAGACCATCGAGGCACGCCAGGCGCTGGCGCGCGAGATCCTGACAGGCTCGCTCAAGCAGGAGGCGCTGCTGATCGTGCTGGCGCTCGGCATCGTCTG
Source organism: Burkholderia gladioli (assembly GCF_000959725.1). Classification (NCBI taxonomy): domain Bacteria; kingdom Pseudomonadati; phylum Pseudomonadota; class Betaproteobacteria; order Burkholderiales; family Burkholderiaceae; genus Burkholderia; species Burkholderia gladioli. The sequence goes on along the minus strand of NZ_CP009322.1, from coordinate 2,352,120 downwards.
GTTCGGCGTGTCGCGCGGGCTGCGGCTGCTGTCGCGGCTGTCGGCCGCGGTGGCCGCGCGTGCCGAGGACGATCCCGCGCCGCTGCCGGCCGACGGCCTGCCCAGGGAGATCGCGCCGCTGGTCGAGTCGATCAACCAGTACATCGCGCGCATCCAGCGCATGCAGGTGGCGCGGCGGCGCTTCTTCGCCGATGCCGCGCATCAGTTGAAGACGCCGCTGGCCGCCGTGCAGGCCGGCGTCGAGCTGGCGCAGCGGCCCGCCGAGGCACCGCGCGCGAGCGGCCATCTGCGGCGCGCCGGGCTGGCGGTGCGGCAGGCCGCGAAGCTGGTGCAGCAGTTGCTGTCGCTGTCGCGGCTCGAATCGGACGGCGGCGCCGCGCTGGAGCGCCGCCGCGTGGCGCTGCACCGGCTCGCGCGCAGCAGCACGCTCGACTGGTCGCCGGTGGCGCGCGCCCACGGCATCGACCTGGGCTTCGAGCACGAGGCCGACGTCGAGGTGGTCGCGCGCGCCGATCTGCTGGCCGACCTGATCGGCAACCTGGTCGACAACGCGATCCGCTACGCCGGCGACGGCGCGGTGATCACGGTGCGGATCGGCCGGGAGGGCGGGCAGGCTCGGCTCGACGTGATCGACGACGGCCCCGGCATCGCCAGCCAGGAGCGCGAGGCCGTGTTCGAGCGCTTCTATCGCAGCTCGGCGACGGAATCGGTGGAGGGTTCGGGGCTGGGCTTGTCGATCGTGCGGGAGATCGTGCGCGTGCACGAGGGCGAGATCGCGCTGGGCGATGCGCCGGGCGGCGGGCTGGTGGTGACGGTGCGGCTGCCGCTCGCGCCGGCGGCCCTGCCGGAGCGGGCGGAGCCGGGCACGGGCGCCGCCTAGCCGGATCGGCGAGGTGGTTGCGGGCGCAACCGTCCCGCAACCGTCCCGCGATCGCCGCCGCGCCGGGCTCAGGCGTCGAAGCCGATTTCCGCCTCGAGCGGCTGGCCCACTTCCAGCACGCGCGGGCCGGCGCCGCTGTCGGCCACCACCAGCACGCCATGCTTGCCGAAGGTCAACTGGCCGTCGAAGCGCTCGCTGGCGCGATAGCCGCTCATGGTGTCGAGCGGTTCGTGCGGATGCTGCGGGTTCGGGCCGCCGAGCGCCTGGTCGACGTCGGGCACCGGGCAGCGCGTGCAGAGCTTGACCAGCCGCAGCCGGATCGGGCCGCTCGCGGCCTCGATGTCGAGATGCTCGACGTAATCCTCTTCATAGGCATCGAGCCCGCTGATCACCAGGTTGGGCCGGAACCGGTTCATCGGCACGGCAGGCACGCCGCGCTGGCCGAGCCGCGCGTTCAGGTCGTCCAGCGAGGCCTGGCCGATCACCATCACCGGGAAGCCGTCGGCGAATTGCGTGTGGGTGCTGAGCTCGCCGGTCCACTTGCGGGTCACCTCGCGGCGCACCTCGGGCGCGAAGCGCACCAGTCGAACCGTCAGGCCGAGGAAGGCGCTGAACCAGCGCGCGGTGGCCTCGCCCGTGTCCAGCGCCTCCATGCTGTCCTTCCAGACCGTCACCGACAGGCGCGGCGCGTCGCCGAGCGCGCGCGCGTCGAGCGGCGTGCGCAGCGGCGGCATGCCGGGCGCCTCGACCAGCAATTCGGTTTCGCCGATCGCGATCTTCACCAGCGCCAGGCGCGGATGCGTGCGCTGCGTGATCATCGAGCCCGAGGGTTCGACGATCAGCCAGGCGCGGTCGTATTCGAGGCCGCTTTCGAGCAGGGTCGCGTGCGTGAGCGAGATGCCCGCGCAGGATTTGATGGGATAGACGAACAGTTCGCTGAGGGTCGGCATGGAGGCGGCGCGGCAGGGGCGCGATGGCGGGCGGCAATCCGGGATTTTGCCAGATCGGCGGCGCGCGGTCGCGGCGACGTTGCGCTTGCGTCGCCGGCAGCCGCTCGCCGAACCGTCGCGCGCCGCCCGCCGCCCGCCGAAGCGCCGAGCACGCTGACGCGGCGTCGACGCTCCGCGCGTGGCCGCCAGCACGCGGCGGCGAGCGCCCGAGCACCATGCCTTGCTCGGGCCACGCTCGCTCAGGCCGAGCCGAGCGGGAAACCGCGGTCGAAGGTCGGGCCGACGTCGAGCGGCTGGCGCAGCATGCCGACCTTGCGATAGAAGTCGGCGGTGGCTTGCTGCTCGGCCACCAGCAGCGCGTCGATCGGCAGCCACTGGGTGGCGCGCCGCTCGAACTGCAGCCTGGCGGCCGCCTCGGGGATGCCGATGATGCGCGCCAGCGTGGCCGAGAACGCGTCGGCGTGGCGATAGGACCAGCGCTGCGCGCCTGCCACGCGCCGCACGAAGTCCTGCAGCACCGCGCGCTTGCCGTCGATCGCCGTATCGGTGGCGGCGATGTAGCTGAGCCCCGAGGACAGGCCGCGCCCGTTGACCAGCACGCGCGCGCGCCCGCTGGTCTCGGCCAGCGCCGTGTAGGGCTCCCAGGTCGCCCAGGCGTCGATCGAGCCGGTGGCCAGCGCGAGCATGGTGTCGGCCGGCGGCAGGAAGCGGAAGTCCACCGCGCTGGGCGGCAGCCCCGCCGCGTCGAGCGCCTTGAGCGTCACGTAGTGGCCGATCGAGCCGCGCGTGGTGCCCACGCGCTTGCCCTTCAGGTCGGCGGCGCCGCGCATGGCCGCGTCGGGCCGCACCATCACGGCGGTGCCGTAGGCGTCCGAGCGGTTCGCCGCGATCGCCTTGACGCGCGCGCCCGAGGACAGCGCGAAGATCAGCGGCGCATCGCCAATCGGGCCGCAATCGACGGCGGCCGCGTTGAGTGCCTCGGCCAGCGGCGCCGCGGCCGGAAATTCGGTCCACTGGATATCGTAGGGCAGGCCGCCGAGGGCATTGGCGGCCTCCAGCAGCGCGCGCAGGCCGCCTTTCTGGTCGCCGGCCTTCAGCACCGGGCGCGGGCCGGATTGCGCGAAGGCCGTCGCGCCGAGCGCGGGCAGCAGGGCGAGGCCGGTACCGGCGGCGCCCGATTGCAGGAAGCGTCGTCGGCTGGTGGAGCGGGGCGGGTTCATGGCGTGATGGGTCCTTGGGGATGGGAGGGGAGTATTCGTGCCGGCGTGACGGGGTTCGGGGCTGCGCCGGAGGCTCAGTGCGCTCAGTGCGTGTAACCGCCCTCGATGTCGGCCACCGGCTCGGCGTCGATCCGCGCCAGCAGCGTGTCGATGCCGCCGGCCGAGGTCCGGCTTTCTCGCGCGGCCGTCGTGCTGGTCGCGCCGCACATCAGGTTCGCGTCGGACCAGCGCGTGCCGGGCGCGGCCACCGCGCGCAGCCAGCCGCCGCGATCGGCGATCAGCTCGGTGCCGGCGAAGGCATCGGGGGCGCGGTTCGCGATCGTCGCGAAGATCCGCCAGGCGCCCGGCGCGATGGCCGTGCAGCTCGCGCGCGGGCCATGCGCGCCGTCGCGCGGCGGCGCGGGCGGCTGGCCGTCGCGGGTGAGCAGCAGGGTCTGCCAGCGCGCGTCCTCGAAGGGCGGCGGCGCGGCATCGTCGAGCGCGACCAGGCGCACGCGCTGGCCGCTGCGCCATTGCGCGAGCGGCAGCGGCGCGCCGTCGGCGCAGCGCACCTCGAGCGCGGGCAGCGCGAGCGGCACCGGCCAGCCCTCGCCGCTGGCGCCGCCGCCCGCCGCCGACAGCACGCGCAGGTAGGCCAGGGTGGCCCAGATCTCGCGATCGTCGAGGCTGGCGCCGAAGGCCGGCATCGTCACGGCGCCCTGGCGATCGCGCATGCCGCTCGCGACATGCTGGAACAGTTCGCCGTCGAGCCGCCGCGCCAGCAGCGGGCCGGCCAGGGTGGGCGGCCAGACCGGCAGCGAATCGGCGCGCGGGCCGTCGCCGCGCCCGCTCGCGCCATGGCAGGCCAGGCAATGTTGCGCGTACAACGAAGCGCCCTGCGCGAGCGTGTCGATCGAGAACGGCAGCGGCGAGCGCTGGAAGCTGGTGGGCGTGGCGGCGGTCAGCCACAGCGCCGTCGGCGGCCAGGGCGCGAGCCAGGCGCAGGCCAGCGCGAGCGCCGCCAGCGGCAGCCGCGCGCGGCGCGCGAGCAGGGCCGCCAGCGCGAGAATCAGCGCGGCGCTGCTGGCGATCAAGGCCAGGCCGAGCCGGCGCGCCAGGCCGCGGTCGATCGCCAGCGTCTCGGTCGCCACGCGTCGCGCCCAGGGCCAGGCCGGCTGGCCGTGGCTGCTGCCGGCCAGCCCGAGCCGGTCGGCCAGCGCGCCAAGCAGGACCTGGGCCTCGTGCAGCGTGGCGAGCAGCGGATTGAGCCAGGCCTCGGGTGCCGCCAGGCTCATCGCAACGACAGCTCGCGGACCCGCTCGCCGTGTGCGCTACCAGCTCGCATCGAGGCCGAGATGGGCGAGCGCGGTGCGGCGCAGCTCCGCCAGGCGCGGGTCGCCGCGATGGCGCGGATAGGGCAGGTCGACCTCGAGCTCGGCGAGGATCCGCGCCGGGCGCGGCCCGAACACGACCACCCGTTGCGCGAGGAACAGCGCTTCCTCCACGTCGTGCGTGACCAGCAGGGCCGAGAAGCGCGCGCGCCGCCACAGCGCGACCAGCTCGCTCTGCATGGTCAGGCGCGTGAGCGAATCGAGCTTGCCGAGCGGCTCGTCGAGCACCAGCAATTGCGGATCGTTGACCAGCGCGCGCGCCAGCGCCACGCGCTGTGCCATGCCGCCCGAGAGCTGGTGCGGAAACGCGTCGGCGAACTCGCTCAGGCCGACGCGCGCCAGTTCCTCGTCGACGCGGTGCCGCTCGCGCCGGGCCAGGCCGCGCGCATCGAGCCCGAGCGCCACGTTGGCGCGCACGCGCCGCCACGGATACAGCGTCGGGTCCTGGAACACCACGATGCGCGACGGATCGGGCCGCTCGATCGGTTTGCCGTCCTGCCGGATCGAGCCGCGCGTGGCCGGCTCGAGGCCGGCCACCAGCCGCAGCAGGGTGGACTTGCCGCAGCCGCTGGGCCCGAGCAGGGCGACGAACTCGCCCGGCGCGACCGACAGCGACACGTCGTCGAGCACGTGCAGCGGCCCCTTCGGGGTATCGAACCAGTGGCTGGCATGGCGGATGTCGATGCGCGCGCCGGCGACGATCGAGGCATCGTCGCCGCGCGGCGCATCGGCGTGGCGCTCGACATCGGCGCGGCGCGTGAGGTCCGCGTGACGCGCGGCTTCGATCGGCGCGTCGGCGCCGCGTGCGGCGGGCGCCGGGGACAGCGTGGCGGGGCTCACCATTTGACGGTTCCTTTCTGCCAGGCGAGCGCGCGGTCGCGCAGCGCGAACAGCAGGGTGATGAGGCCCGAGAACAGCAGGGCCATGACGATCAGCGCCGCGTACATGTTGGTGTAGGAGGCCCAGCCCTGGGCCCAGGTCAGGTACCAGCCGAGGCCGGACTTCACGCCCATCATCTCGGCCACCACCAGCACCGTGAAGGAGGCGCCCAGCCCCATGAACAGGCCGACGAAGACCTGCGGCAGGGCGCCGGGAATCGCCACCCGCAGCACCAGGAAGCGCGAATTCGCGCCGAGCGTGCGGGCCACGTCGTAATAGGCCTTGCCGACGCTGGCCACGCCCGACCAGGTCAGCACGGCGACCGGGAAGCCGGTGGCCAGCGCGATCAGGAACACCGCGGCCGACCAGCTCGAGGGGAACAGGTAGAAGGCGAGCGGCAGCAGGGCGGTGGCCGGCAGCGGCCCGAGCACGCGCAGCACCGGATGCACCCAATAGCCGATCGCGCGCGACCAGCCGACCGAGACGCCCACCAGGAAGCCGATCGCGGCGCCCGTGGCCACGCCCACGCCGAGCAGCTTCAGCGAGTTGAGCGCGCTGCCGGCCAGGCGCGGCGCATCGTCGAGGTAGACCTCGATCAGCGCCTGCGGCGGCGCGAAGAAGGGCGTGGGCAGCCAGCCGGTCTTGGCGGTGGCGATTTCCCAGGCGGCCAGCAGCAGCGCGATCGCGGTCAGCCAGGGGCCGGCCGGCTGCAGGCGCGCCACCAGCGCGCGGCCCGGCGCGAGCGGGCGGCCCGCGATCGCCAGCAGCGCCAGCAAGGCCGCGACGGCCCAGCCGGCGAGGCCGATTTCCTCGGTATAGGCCCAGTCGGCGAAGCCCACCACGCGGTTCGGCCAGAGACAGGCGACGGCGCCGAAGGCCGTCCAGGCCAGCGCGGCGATCAGGCCCGTGCCCCAGACGCGCGGTTCTCGCGCGGCTGCCGATGCGTCGGCGGCGCAGGCAGAGCAGGCGAGCGCGGCCGGCTTGTCTGCCGGTGCCTCGATCGTGGCGTGGCCGGCTGGCGTCGCGGCAGCCGGCTGCCGCGCGGCGTGCCGGTCGAGCGGGGTGGAATCGAGCGTGGACATGATCCTCAGCCCAGTACGTTGGCGTAGACCGTCTGCGCGAAGCGCTGCGGATCGGTCGACTTGCGCATCACGCCGATGCGGCGGAAATCGTCGGCATAGAAGGCGATCTCCTGCTGCAGGTCGACATTGGTCGGATGGTGCTCGTAGGTCAGCGTCGCGTAGAGCTTGCGCAGGTCCTCGGGGCTGACCTTGGGCGTGTACTTCGCGAACAGCCGGGCCGATTCGTTGGGGTTCTCGCGCGTGTAGTCGGTGGCCTCGACGATCGAGCGCGCCAGCGCGGCGGCGGCCGGCCGGTCGTTGCGCACCAGCTCGCCGCGCGCGCCGATCACGCAGCAGACCTTGTGCTGGTACTCGTCGGAGAGGTTGCTGGCGAGCTGCGTGTACTGGCCGGGGCTGCGCTTCTCCAGCAGGTAGAGGTTCGGGTCGCCGTCGGCGATCGCGTGGATCTCGCCCTTGTCGACGGCCGTGCCGAGCAGGTCGGCCGGGTACTGGCGCCAGGCGACGTCGCGCTCGGCGTCGATGCCATGCTTGGCCAGCAGGATCGCGAAGAAGTGCTTGCCGGGCGAGGCCAGGTCGCTCACGCCGATGGTCTTGCCCTTGAGCGCGGCCAGCGAGGTGACGCCGGCCTTGTTGGCGCCCAGCAGGCGCACGCAGCCGCCATGCGAGCTGCCGATGATCTTCACGTCGAAGCCGGCCTCGAGCGGCTTGAGCCAGCGGTGGATCATGCCCACCGCCGCGTCGGCCTTGCCGGTCGCGATCGATTCGAGCAACTGGTCGGTCGAGCCCGAGTAGTTCACCAGCTCGACCGCGAGGCCGTTCTTCTCGAAGATGCCGCGCTCCTGCGCGACCACGATCGGCGTGAGGCAGAAGGCGGTCTGGTTCCAGGCGAACTTCAGCTTGCGCAGCGGCGGCGCCGACCAGGCGCTGCGGCCCAGCGCCAGCGCGGCGCCCGCCAGCGCGGCGGCGCCGGCCGTGCGCAGCGCGCGCCGGCGGCCCGGGCGCGCGGCCTCGGGCGATGCGGTATCGAGCGGACGAGACATATCGGATTCCTCAACGTAGCGAGCAGTGGCGTGAAGGTGGCGGGGCCGGTGCATGGCCGGCCCCTGGAACTTGGAACGGCGGTCAGTCGAGCAGCTCGGGTTCCTGCTCGACCAGCCCCGCGTAGAGGCTTTCGAAGGCCTGCAGCGCGCCGTCGGGCTTGCCGATCTGGCCATGCGTGTGGCGCGCGGTGGCCGCGTCGATCGGCTGGGTGGTGCCGGCCGCTTCGGCGAGCAGGGCGGTATGCGCGACGTTGTCGAGCGCGATGTACCACCAGGCCGCCGCCTCGACCGTCGGGCCGCCGGTCAGGATGCCGTGGTTCTTCAGGATCACGCCCTTGTGCGTGCCGCCCTCGGGCTTGGCCAGCGCCTGCGCGATGCGATCGCCCTCGCTGGTGTCGACCACCATGCCGGTGAAGTCGTCGAACAGCGCGTGGTCCTCGTAGAACACGCAGGCGTCCTGGGTCAGCGGCGCCAGCGGGCGGCCCAGCGTCGACCAGGCCTTGCCGTAGGTCGAGTGCGTGTGGGCGGCGGCCACCAGCTCGGGATGGGCCTCGTGGATCGCCGCGTGGATCGCGAAGGCGGCCTTGTTGAGCGGGCGCTCGCCGATCACGGTTTCGCCGCGGCCGTTCACGAGCAGCAGGTCCGAGACCTTGATGCGCGAGAAATGCACGCCGAGCGGATTGACCCAGAAATGGTCGGGCAGCTCGGGATCGCGCGCGGTGATGTGCCCGGCCAGGCCCAGCGCGAAACCGTGCCGCGCGAACAGGCGGAACGCGCCGGCCAGGCGCTCCTGGCGATGGCGGCGCTCGGCCGCGATGCTCGTGCGCGGCGCCGGCGGATCGAACCAGAATTTCTGCTGCGGCCGCGGATTGATCGCGAGACCGGAGGGGGTGCGGGACTGCAGCGGCAGGACGGTGGACATGATCGGCTCTTCGGTTGTGGGGGCAGAGGGGCGGCTAGCGGCCCGGCGGCTGGCGCCCGGGCCGTCACGGCAGTCGCGGCGGCGGGGGCGTCCTGGCCTGGTTTCGGCGAGGCTGCCCGTGCCGTTCGCGCTGCCTGCTTGCTTGCGCTGTCGTCGCGCCTGCGGATCGAATCGATGCTGACGCGTTCATGCCGCGGCGCGGTTTGCCTGGCGCGCCGCCACCAGCTCGCGTACGCGCGGGATCAGCTCGCGGCCGTAGTCGAGCGCGTCCTCGAGCGGATCGAAGCCGCGGATCAGGAAGGTGGTGACGCCGATGTCGTAGTAGTCGGCCAGCGCGTCGGCTACCTGCTCGGGCGTGCCGACCAGCGCGGTCGAGTTCGAGCGGCCGCCGCTCAGTTGGGCGATCTCGGTCCACAGCCGCTTGTCGACGCGCGAGCCGCGTTCGGCGGCGGCCAGCAGGCGCCGCGCGCCCTCGCTCTGCTGCGGGCTGCCCACGCCGAGCCCGGCCGCCTCGCGCAGCCGGCGCGTTTCGGCCAGGATGCGCCGAGCGCGATCCCAGGCGGCGTCCTCGGTGGCGGCCAGGATCGGCCGGAACGATACCGAGAAGCGGATCTGCCGGCCCTGCGCGGCCGCGGCGGCGCGCACGCGGCCGGTCAGCTCGCGCACCTGGTCGAGCGATTCGCCCCACAGCGCGTAGATGTCGGCGTGCTTCGCGGCCACCTCCAGCGCCGCCGCCGAGGCGCCGCCGAAGTAGATCGGCACGTGCGGGCGCTGCGCCGGCTTCACCTCGGAGAAGCCCTGGCGGAAGCGGTAATAGGTGCCCTCGTGGTCGAACGGCCGGTCCTCGGTCCAGATCCGGCGCAGGATGCCGAGGTATTCGTCGGTGCGCGCGTAGCGCTGGTCGTGATCGAGGAAATCGCCGTCGCGCTGCTGCTCGCTGTCCGAGCCGCCCGAGATGAAGTGCACGCCGAGCCGCCCGCCGCTGAACTGGTCGAGCGTGGCGATCTGGCGTGCGGCCAGGGTCGGCTCGGTGAAGCCGGGCCGGTGCGCCAGCATGAAGTTCACGCGCTCGGTGACGGCCGCCGCGTAGGAGATGGTCAGCGTCGCCGAGGGACCGGTCGAGTGATGCGGCACCAGGATCCGGTCGAAGCCGGCCTGCTCGTGGGCCTGGGCGAAGGCGCGCACATAGTCGCGATCGACCACGGGGCCCGCGGGCGGGTGGATCTCGGACTGCTTCTGGCTCTGGATCATGCCGATGAATTCGACGCTCATCGCGGGGCTCCGGGTGCGGGCGGCCCGGCGCGGGCCGGGCGGAAATGGAAAGAGGGCGGGGCCGGCGGCGGCCAGGGGGCCAGGCACCGGAACATGCCGGCCAGATTAGCCGCGGGATCATGCAAGATGGAAATAATTATTTGCGCAAAGAATATCGTTTTTGCATGGTTTGGCGGGCGCCGTCGAGCCCTTAGGCTGGTGGCCGATCCCTTTGCCGGCGGGCTGCCGCCAGCGTTTCGAACCCGAGGAATGGCAATTCGATGGCTACCCTGCTGAGCGACCCGGTCGAGTCCGCGGCCGGCTTTCCCGCTCCCGCCGACGAGGCCGCGCTCGACGCGCTGCTGGCCTCGCTCGCGCCCGCGCTTGCCGAGGGCGCGGCGCGTCACGACCTGGACGGCAGCTTCGCGCACGAGCACCTCGCGCTGTTGCACCGGCATGGCCTGGTCGCCCAGGTGGTGCCGCGCGCGGCGGGCGGCGGCGGTGCCTCGCTGGCCCGCGCGCGCCGCATCGTGGCCGGCATCGCGCGCGCCGACGCGGCCACCGCCCTGGTGCTGACCATGACCTATCTGCAGCACCGCGCGCTGGTGCGCGAGGACAGCCGCTGGCCCGAGGCGCTGCGGCAGCGGGTTTATGCCAGCGCGGTGGAGCAGGGCGCGCTGATCAACGCGCTGCGCGTCGAACCCGACTTGGGCTCGCCCTCGCGCGGCGGCTTGCCGGCCACCGTCGCGCGCCGCGACGGCGATGGCTGGCGCCTGTCGGGGCACAAGATCTACAGCACCGGCGTTCCGGCGCTGCGCTGGCTGGCGGTGTGGGCGCGCACCGACGAAGCCGAGCCGCGCGTGGGCGTGTTCCTGGTGCCGCGCGAGGCGCGCCGGCGCGAAGGTGGCGAGGCGATCCGCGTGATCGAGAGCTGGAACCACCTGGGGCTGCGCGCCTCGGGCAGCCACGAGGTGGTGTTCGACGAGGCCTGGATTCCCTTCGAGCATGCCGCCGACCTGCGCGCGCCGGCCGACTGGCTGCCCTCGGGCGCGGCCCAGGCCGATAGCGGCGCGCAGGCCGACCAGCAGGCCTGGATGATCGCGCTGCTCGGCGGCCTCTACGATGCGGTGGCGCGCGCCGCGCGCGACTGGCTGCTGGGTTTCGTCAACACGCGCGCGCCGGCCAGCCTGGGCGCGCCGCTGGCGACGCTGCCGCGCGTGCAGGAGACGCTGGGCGAGATCGAGGCGCTGCTGCTGGCCAATCGCGTGCTGCTCGACGAGCTGACCGAGCGCGCCGACGCGGGCGCGCCGCCCGACGTGGTGAGCGCCGGCCTGGTCAAGTACACGGTGACGAACCATGCGATCCGCGTCACCGAGCTGGCGCTGCAGTTGTCGGGCAATCACGGGCTGAGCCGCCATCATCCGCTGGAGCGCCATCATCGCGACGTGCTGTGCAGCCGGATCCATACCCCGCAGAACGACGCGATCCTGGTCGCGGCGGGGCGCGCGGCGGCCGCGGAGATCGCTTCGCGTGGCGCGGCTTGAGGGCCGCCGGCGAGGGAGTCAGATGCGGCAGTGAAGCGGGAGCAGCAGCGAAGACGAACGACGTGAGCCGCGGCACGAGCCACGCAACGAGGCGGCCGGCCCGAAGTCGCGCCGCCCGTTGTCGATCAGGCGGCCAGGTCGGCCGCGCCGAGCGCCTCGAACTGCTCGCGCGCCGCCTCGCCCACCGCGCGCGCCGGCGCCGCGAGCCGCTCCACGCCGTCGCGCTGGGCCAGCCAGAGATCGATTGGCGGCCGGAAATCGCTGACGTTGACGATCTCGAGCGCCGCGCGCAGCGGGCTCGCCTCGACCAGCGGCAGGGGCACCAGGCCGAGCCCGAAGCCGTTCGCCACGCTTTGCAACTGCACGTCGCGGCCGAAGGCGTCGAGCGTGACCGCGAGCGGCAGCCGCTGCGCGTCGAGCGCGCGCTTCAGGCTGGCGCGAAAGCCGCAGCCGTCGGGATTGAGCACCCAGCCGCGCGCGTGCAGCTCGGCGAGCCGGTAGCTGCGCTTCGGGCAGGCGCCGCGCGCGGCCACCACGGCCAGGCGCGTGGCGGCCAGGCGCTCGCCCGTCACGTGCGGCGGCAGGGCGGTGTCGCGCGCCACGAACACCAGCGCGGCATCGAGCTCGCCCAGCGAGAGCTTGTCGAGCAGCGCGCCGGCCCAGCCGGCCTCGACGCGCGGCGCCACCGAGGGCCAGCGCTCGCGCAGCATCGCGATCAATTCAGGCAGCATCAGCTCGCCGATGCCGTGCGTGATGCCGAGCCGGAACGCGCCGGCCGGCGGCTGGGTGGCGCGCACCATCTCGCGCAGCGCCTCCACCTCGCGCAGCACCGCGCGGCATTGGTCGTGCACGCGGCGGCCGAGGTCGGTGGGGCGCGGCGGCTTGGTGTTGCGGTCGAGCAGCTCGACGCCGAGCGCTTCCTCGAGGTTCTGCACGCGCCGCGTGATGGCCGGCTGCGTGATGCCGAGCTCGTGCGCGGCCTGGCTCAGGGACTGGCAGTGGATCACGGCCGCGAATGCATCGATATCGCCGATTTTCATGTTACTTTTGCATGCAATCCGATCAGGGTTATAAGCCCGAATCATATTCCAAGAGGTCCCCGATGAGTTCGTTTTCCTTGCATCAGTCGCTCGCGGAAGACGCGCAGCGTGCCGCGCCCCCGCTGGCCGAGTTCGTCGCCGCGTTCTCGCGGCTGATCGACACGCGGCCCGACGAGGCGCGCGTGGTCCGCGACGGCGGCGCGCTGCTGGCCGACCTGGTGGCCCGCGACGACTGGCTGCCCGACAACTTCGCGCAGCCCGATCCGGAGCGCTACCAGCAGTTCCTGCTGCATCGCGATCCCGAGGCGCGCTTCTCGGTGGTCAGCTTCGTGTGGGGCCCGGGGCAGACCACGCCGATCCACGATCACACCGTCTGGGGCTTGATCGGCATGCTGCGCGGCGCGGAGGATTCGCAGCCCTACGCGCTGGCCGCCGATGGCCGGCCGCTGCCCGAGGGCGAGCCGGTGCGGCTCGCGCCGGGGCAGGTCGAGGCGGTCTCGCCCGCGCTCGGCGATATCCATCGCGTCAGCAACGTGCACGCGGACCGCGTCTCGATCAGCATCCACGTGTATGGTGCCGACATCGGCGCGGTCGAGCGCTCGGTCTATCGCGAGGACGGCACGCGCAAGCTGTTCATTTCCGGCTACACGCTGCCGGCGCAGGCCGTGCGCAACTGAACTGGGCGCTACCCGGATTCCGATTCCATCGTTCCTTTCCCTTTCTTCTTGTCGATGAACACCGTGCCCGCTTCTTCCGTCGATTCCTCCGCCGTTCCCGTCGAGTTCCCCCGCCTGTCCGTCGCCGAGGTGCGCGCCGCGCTGCTCGCGCGCGAGGAGATCGCCCTGGTCGACCTGCGCGAGGAGGATCCCTACGCGCATGGCCATCCGCTGTGGGCCGCCAATCTCTCGCTGTCCAAGCTCGAGCTCGAGGCCTGGACCCGCATCCCGCGCCGCGACACCACGATCGTGCTGTACGGCGAGGCGCTCGGCGAGGATCTCGCGCCGCGCGGCGCGCGCGTGCTGGCCGCGCTCGGCTACACGCGCGTGCATCTGCTCGACGGCGGCCTGGACGCCTGGCGCGCGGCCGGCGGCGAGCTGTTCATCGACGTCAACGTGCCTAGCAAGTCCTTCGGCGAGTATGTCGAGGCCGAGCGCCACACGCCCTCGCTGTCGGCGCCCGAGGTGCAGGCGCTGATCGAGGCGCGCGCCGACGTGGTGATCGTCGACGCGCGCCGCTTCGACGAATACCAGACCATGAGCATCCCGACCGCGATCAGCGTGCCCGGCGCCGAGCTGGTGCTGCGCGTGCGCGAGCTCGCGCCCGATCCGGCCACGCGCGTGATCGTCAATTGCGCGGGGCGCACGCGCAGCATCATCGGCACCCAGTCGCTGGTCAACGCGGGGCTGCCGAACCCGGTGGCGGCGCTGCGCAACGGCACCATCGGCTGGCTGCTGGCCGGGCAGACGCTCGACCATGGCGCGGCGAAGCGCTTCCCCGATGCCATCTCGGACGCGCATCGCGAGGCCGCCCGCCGCAGCGCCCGCGAAGTGGCCGCGAAGGCCGGCGTGCCGCGCATCGCGGCGGCCGAAGTGGAGGCGCTGGCCGAGGGCGGGCGCCGCACCGTCTACCGGCTCGACGTGCGCACGCCCGAGGAATACGCGGCGGGCCACCTGCCCGGTTTCGCCAGCGCGCCGGGCGGCCAGTTGGTGCAGGAGACCGACCATCACGCGCCGGTGCGCGGCGCGCGCATCGTGCTGGCCGATGACGACGGCGTGCGCGCCGACATGAGCGCCTCGTGGCTGGCGCAGATGGGCTGGGAGGTGAGGGTGGTCGAGCCGGTGGCGGCCGAGGCGCGCTCGGCGCTGGGCGCCTGGCGCGCCGAGGTGCCCGAGGCCGCGCCGATCGAGCGGATCGCGCCGGCCACGCTGGCCGCCTGGCGCGCCGAAGCCGGGGCGGATGCCGATGCCGCGGTGGCCGTGATCGACGTGACGGCCAGCGCCAACTACGTGAAGCGGCACGTGCCGGGCGCCTGGTACGCGGTGCGCGCGCAGTTGCGCGCGGCGCTCGCGACGATTCCGGCCGCGCGGCGCTATGTGCTGACCTGCAATACCTCGCAACTGGCCGCCTTCGCGGCCGTCGACCTGCGCGCGCTGCTGCCGGCCGAGGTCGGCGTGTTCGTGCTCGACGGCGGCACGCTGGCCTGGATCGACGCGGGCCTGCCCGTCGAGGCGGGCGAGACGCGCCTGGCCACGCCGCGCACCGATCGCTACCGGCGTCCCTACGAGGGCACCGATAACGCGGCCGCCGCGATGCAGGCCTATCTTGACTGGGAGTTCGGCCTGGTCGAGCAACTGGGCCGCGACGGCACGCATCATTTCAAGGTGATCTGAGCGTCGCCGCGCTGCCGCGCCGGTGTCGATCCGGCGCGGCAGCACTTCCTTCCCGGCCGCCGTTCGCGGCCGACTCCCCGCCTCGATCGACGCGCGACGTGCGATGTCCCTGCCTCGTCGCGCTCCCTGGCCGATCCTTACATATGACATTTCGATTGCCCGATCCGGAAACAGACTTGTAAGTCTGTCTACTCGCGTTTCCGGCCGAGACAAGGCAATACATCGCATGCAATTGATTTGCTGCGACGCATCAACTCAAACGCCAGCGCCAGCCTGACGCACCTGGGTTTGGCGCCTGAAATGTAAATCAGGGTTTATGCCGGGACCGGTTTCATCGATTCGACAATCAAACGAAAAACGCTTTGTGCATCGCGCTCAAACGCTCACCGTTTAGTGAATTCCCGCGTTGCGCCGAACCGACGATGCACTTTTGACAGGTAGGGAATTGTCAGCTTCTCGGTCAGAATGGCGCCGGCATGGAAACTCGCCCATGCCCGTAGCACACGAGACCAAAGAATCCTGAGGATGGAGAAGCAATGAAAAAGCACGTAGCGGTTGCCATCACGGCAGCCGGCCTTGCCACGGCCGCGCACGCCCAGAGCAGCGTGACCCTGTACGGGATCGTCGACAATGGCCTGGCCTACCAGAACAGCAGCGGCTCGCTGGGCCAGACGGCCAACGGCCATTCGTCGGTGAAGATGTCGACGGGCGTCTGGGCGGGCAGCCGCTTCGGCCTGAAGGGCGCGGAAGACCTCGGCGGCGGCACCAAGGCCGTGTTCACCCTGGAAGCCGGCGTCAACACCGCCAACGGCAACTCGCAGTTCAGCGGCGGCATCTTCACGCGCCAGGCCTTCGTCGGCCTGTCCGATACCAAGTACGGTACGCTGACCGCCGGCCGCCAGTACACCGCCTACTACACGCTGCTCTCGCCGTGGAGCCCGACCACCTGGCTGACTGGCTATTTCGGCGCGCACCCGGGCGATATCGACTCGCTCGACACCAGCTACCGTGCCAACAACTCGCTGGTCTACATGTCGCCGAAGTACTACGGCTTCACGTTCGGCGGCTCCTACTCGTTCGGCGGCCAGCCGGGCAGCGTCAACGCCGGTTCGACCTGGAGCGCGGGCCTGCAGTACACCAACGGCCCGCTCGGCGTGGCCGCGGCGTTCCAGCGCGTCAACAACGCGGCTTCGGGCGGCGGCGCCTGGAGCCCGAACTCGACCACCTCGAACGGCGGCGCGCAGACGGCCGTGTCGGCGATCAACAACGGCTACATCACGGCGCAGGCGCAGCAGCGCGTGGCGGTGACGGGCGGCTACCAGTTCACCTCGCAGTTCGACGTGACGGTCTCCTACTCGAACGTGCAGTACATCCCGGGCGCCAACTCGACCTTCCGCAACACGGCCACCTTCAACACCGCCGGCGCGGTGCTGCACTTCAAGCCGGTTGCCGTGTGGGACTTCGGGCTCGGCTACAGCTACACGGCGGCGACGCTGTCCAACGGCGTGTCCAGCGCGGCCCGCTACCACCAGGTCACGGCCTCGCAGTACTACAGCCTGTCCAAGCGCACCGGCCTGTACGCGGTCGAGGCCTACCAGCACGCCTCGGGCAACACGCTGTCGAACGGCAAGGTGATCGCGGCGACGGCCTCGATCGGCGACGGCTTCAACAGCACGCCGGCCACCACGCGCGGCCAGGTCGGCCTGGGCGTCGGCCTGATCCACCGCTTCTGATCGAGCGCGCGGGCGCGGCGCATCGCGTCGCGCTCGCGAATGCAAAACGGGCAGCTCCCGCCTCGGCGGGGCTGCCCGTTTTTTCATGGCTGGACGATGAGGCTGCCGGCGGATCGGTCGCGCAGGCGGCGAGATGTCGAGCGAGGGGAATTGCCTGGAAAGGATGGCTGGCCCGATCAGGCCATGCATGTGGTGGTACAGCGGGGAAGACAAGCAAGCCGTGGCATCAGCCGTGGCTGTCGACCCAGGCACGCGCCCATTCGAGCCCGGCCAAGCGCGCGGCATCCTCGGTATCGAACACGCCGAGCACGCTCGAGGCGTCGACCAGCCGGTTGTTGCGCGTGATGGTGCCGCTGGCCGCATAACGATCGGGCTGCATGATCTCCTCCTGCTGGAGGATCGCATGGCCCCAGATCTGGTAGCCCTTGTAGGTTTCGGCTTCCATCGGCGGGGGCTTCCGTCAGCGCAGGATGGTGACGCCCGCGGCGGCCGGCGTGCCGACCCGCAGCACGTTGCCGTCCGGCGTGAACAGGCGCGGAATCTCGGGCGTGCCCGGGGCGGCGCGCGGTGTATCGGGCGTGGCCGCGTGCGGCCTTGCCAGCGGCTTGGCCGCTTCCACCGCCGGCGGGCGCACGCCCGCGTCGACCAGGCGCGGTGCGACGCGCTTGTGTTGTTTCGGTGCTTTTGGCACGGCCGGCGCCATGTCGTGGTGGGCACCGCCGCGTGCTTCGGGCGGATTCCAGATTTCGACGTAGTGGTCGCCCGCGAATGCCGGCGACGTGACCGCCAGCAACAGCAACCCGCATCCAACCAGTTTCACTATGTATTCTCCGTGTGGCACCGGAACCTGCCGCCATGGCGGCAGGTTCCGTGTCGGCCGGTGCCCCGCGCGATTGCACTGCGCGGCGAGCTTCGGCCAACGAGCGATTGTCTCATGGACACACTGCCCGGCAGGCGATTTTTACCGGCCGCCGGCGAGTCGATTGCTGTATGAATATACAGTATTTTCGGTGCGATCGCGAGGCATGAAACGAGGCGTCGGCGCCGGCGCCAGACGCGGCGCGGTTCCGCCCGCGGCAGGGCATGCGGCGACAGGCGCCGAGGCGGCTCGGCCCGCTCCGAAGCGGTGTAAGGTGGCGCGCAGGACCGTCGCGTGCGCGCGACGCCCCATTGAAAAATACGAAAACATCGAGGCAGCCAGGAGGGCGACATGCATTCCCCAGCAGGCAAGGACGAACCCCACGTATTGCGCGAGGACGCCCAGGGCGTGACCACCTTGCGCCTGAACCGGCCGGCCCAGGCCAACGCCTTGTCGGATGCGATGCTCGCCGAGCTCGGCCGCGCCTTCGACTCGCTGGCCGGCGATACGCGGCTGCGCTGCGTGGTGCTGGCCGCCGAGGGCCGCGCCTTCTGCGGCGGCCACGACCTGCGCGAGATGCGCGCGCGCCGCGGCTCGGCCACGGCCCGCCGCGACTACCTCGAACTGTTCACGCGCTGCAGCGACTTGATGCAGGCGATCCGCGGCCTGCCGGTGCCGGTGATCGCGCGCGTGCAGGGCGTGGCCACGGCGGCCGGCTGCCAACTGGTGGCGGCTTGCGACCTGGCGGTGGCGGCCGACACGGCGCGCTTCGCCGTCTCCGGCATCGAGGTCGGGCTGTTCTGCTCGACGCCGGCCGTGGCGCTGTCGCGCAACGTCTCGGCCAAGCGCGCCTTCGAGATGCTGGTCAGCGGGCGCTTCATCGACGCGAGCACGGCGCGCGACTGGGGGCTGGTCAACGAGGCGGTGCCGGCCGATGCGCTCGATGCGGCGGTGGCGCGCCTGGCGGCCAGCATCGTGGCGAAGTCGCCGGCCGCCGTGCGTCATGGCAAGGCGATGTTCCATCGCCAGCGCGAGCTGCCGCTCGACGAAGCCTATCGCCACGCGGCCGCGGTGATGGCCGACAACATGATGGAGCCCGACGTGGAGGAGGGGATCGACGCGTTCCTGGAGAAGCGGCCGGCACGCTGGGGCCGATCGGGCGAAGCCTGAGATCGAGGCCGGCGGCGCGCGCGAGGCAGGCGCTGCCGGCTGGCCTGTTGCCCGCGCCCGCCGGGATGGCTCGGGCGCGAGCCGGTGCCCGCCGGGAATGCAGCGACGCCGGATCAGCGCCCGTAGCTGCCGGTGCGCAGCGCCGGCAGTTCGAGCGGCTCGGTGTCGACCAGCGGCTCGACCTCCACCGGCACGCGCCGCGCGATCGCGCAGATCAGCTCGTAGCCGATCGTGCTGGCGGCCTCGGCCACCTCGTCGACATGCACCTGGTTGCCCCACAGCTCGACCGGCGAGCCGATACGCGCGTTCGGGCAGGGCGTGAGATCGACCGTCAGCATGTCCATCGAGACGCGGCCGACCACCCGCGTGCGCACCCCGTCGACCACGATCGGCGTGCCGGTGGGCGCGTGGCGCGGATAACCGTCGGCATAGCCGCAGGCCACCACGCCCACCCGCATCGCGCTGGAGGCGGCGAAGCGCCGGCCGTAGCCGACCGTCTCGTTGGCTTCGATGGTCTGGATGCCGATCAGCCGGCTGCTCAGCGTCATCGAGGGCAGCAGGCCGGTGTCGGCGATGTCGCGCGCCACGCCGGTCGGCGAGGCGCCGTAGAGGATGGTGCCGGGGCGCACCCAGTCGCGGTGCGCGGCCGGATGCCAGAGCACCCCGGCCGAGTTCGACAGCGTGCGTTCGCCGGGCAGGCCCTGGGTGGCCGCGTCGAACACCTGCATCTGCCAGTCGGCCTGGCCTTCGTCGGCATTGGCGAAGTGCATCATCAGCGCGATGCGGCCCACCGCCGGCGTGGCCGAGGCGCGCTGCCAGGCCTCGCGATAGACGTCGGGGCGAAAGCCCAGCCGGTTCATGCCGGAGTTCATCTTGAGCTGGATGTCGATCGGGCGCGTCGGGCGCGCGGCGGCCAGCATGTCGAGCTGTTCCGGGGTGTGCACCGCGACGCTGAGCCGGTAGCGATCCGCGATCGCGACATCGGCGGCCTCGAACAGGCCTTCCAGCAGCAGCACCGGCCGGGTCCAGCCCAGCTCGCGCACGCGCACCGCC
Organism: Burkholderia gladioli; assembly: GCF_000959725.1. Lineage (NCBI taxonomy): Bacteria > Pseudomonadati > Pseudomonadota > Betaproteobacteria > Burkholderiales > Burkholderiaceae > Burkholderia > Burkholderia gladioli. The sequence continues at coordinate 2,332,737 of NZ_CP009322.1, read as the reverse complement.
TCGTCGAGGTCGAGCAGGGCGATGCCGTCGGCCTCGGCCAGCCCCGGATAGATCCGCTCGATGCCATGGCCGTAGGCGTTCGCCTTGACCACGGCCCATACGCGCGAGCTGGCGGCGCGTCGGCGGATCACCGCGAGATTGTGGCGGACCGCGGCGGGGCGGATCTGGGCAAGGATGGGACGGGGCATGGCGGTCTCGGTCGGAATGGCGATGCGCCTTGCCGATCGGCCTCTCAGTGGCGATCGATCGCGCGTTTCGCGGTTGGTATGGTGACGGACGCCATCATATGGGCATCGAGGCAGTTTTATTTAATGTTTTTGTCACGTTTTTGGTAAAGATTGCCCTAGGCCGGGCGGGGCGCTCGGCCTGGGCCGCCGCCGGCGTGCATCATCCGGCCCCGGTTGCGGGCATGGAACCTGCGGCGGGAGACAAGCCCGGCTGCGGCTGGCCGAACCTGCTCGCATTTCCGTATCGCGCGAGCGGCCGCGCCAGCGCTTGCCGGCCCTGCATGGCGCGCCGTGCGCGGGCCGGCGGCCCGGGTTGGTGCCGGCCTCGTACGCATGTCACGAAATCGACGTACGATGCCGAAATATTCAAGCGCGAAGCACGCTGAAGGAGCGACCCCATGTCCTCGTCATCCGATCGCCCCGTCCGGGTTCCCGGCCCGGATCATCCGATTACGATCGCGCCCACCGGCGCCCATGTCCGCGTGCTGGCCGACGGCGCGCCGCTGGCCGACACGCACGGCGCGCTGACGCTGCGCGAGGCCAGCTATCCGCCCGTGCAGTACATCCCGCGCGCCGATATCGACGTCACGCGCGTGGTGCGCAGCAGCCACACCAGCTACTGCCCCTACAAGGGCGAGGCCACCTACTACTCGATTCCCGCGCTCGGCCCGCGCGGCGAGAACGCGATCTGGTCCTACGAATCGCCGCACGAGGCGGTGGCACCGATCGCCGGCCATTTCGCGTTCTATCCCGAGCGCGTCGACGCCATCGAGATCGCCGCCTGATCCAATCCGCCAAGGCACTGTAACCGCGACCGCGTTTTCCACGAACTCGAGGAACGCATGATTCGCGTGCCGATCCGCCCGCCCGCGCGTATCGCGCCCGGGCGGCCTTGCGCACCATCCGCCACCGTGGCACGGGCCGCGGCTCGCGGACTCTCGCTGAAGATATCCATGGCCAGGTCCGCCGAAGCGGGCCGGCCGCCACTCCCGGAACCCGACCGATGACCAAGAACGAACTGACGGCGCGCACGCTCGCGTCGACCCTGGAACGGGAGATCGCCGCGGTGCGGCGCCATAGCCTCGAGCTCGCGAGTCCGCTGAGCCCGGAGGACCAGGTCCTGCAGTCGATGCCCGACGCGAGCCCCACCAAGTGGCATCTCGCGCATACCACCTGGTTCTTCGAGACCGTGATCCTGGCGCGTCACGCGCCGGGCTACACGCCCTTCGACGAGCGTTACGCCTACCTCTTCAACTCCTACTACGAGGCGCTCGGGCCGCGTCATGCGCGCCCGCGGCGCGGGATGCTGTCGCGGCCCTCGCTGGAGGACGTGCTGGCCTATCGCCATCATGTGGAAACGGCCCTGCTCGAGCTGGTGCGCGGCGCGGACCTGCCGCTGCTGGTGGAGATCGCGCCCGAGATCACGCTCGGGCTCAACCACGAGCAGCAGCACCAGGAACTGCTGCTGACCGACATCCTGCATGCCTTCTCGGTGAATCCGCTGCTGCCCGCCTATCGCGACGACGGCGCCGCGCCGCGCATGCCGGCCGGCCCGGCGGGCGAGGCGCGCTGGCTGGCGCACGCGGGCGGGATCGTCGAGATCGGCCATGACGGCGGCGGCTTCGCCTTCGACAACGAGGGCCCGCGCCACCAGGCGCTGCTGCGGCCCTTCGAGATCGCCGATCGCCTGGTGAGCAACCGCGACTACGCGGCCTTCATCGCCGATGGCGGCTACACGACCGCGGCGCTGTGGCTGTCCGACGGCTGGGCCGCCGTGCAGCGCGAGGGCTGGTGCGCGCCGGCCTACTGGCATCCGCGCGAGGCCGGCGCGCTCGGCCTCGCGAGCGACGCGCACGATCCCGGCGCCGGCCTGCCCGGCTGGCTCGGCTTCGGCCTCGACGGCCTGCGGCCGCTCGATCCCGACGCGCCGGTGGCGCACCTGAGCTTCTTCGAGGCGGCCGCCTATGCCGAGTGGGCCGGCGCGCGGCTGCCGACCGAGTTCGAATGGGAGGCGGCCTGCGCGCTGCCCGGCATCGCGCAGATGCTCGACCACGTCTGGCAATGGACGCGCTCGTCCTACGACCCGTATCCGGGCTTCCGGCCGCTGCCGGGCATCGCCTCGGAATACAACGGCAAGTTCATGGTCGGGCAGCAGGTGCTGCGCGGCAGCAGCCTTGCCACGCCGCCGGGCCATGCGCGGCCGACCTACCGCAATTTCTTCCCGCCGGCCGCGCGCTGGCAATTCACAGGAGTACGCCTTGTACGAGACCTCTGAGCTGTTCCGCGCGAACCCCAACAGCGCGAGTCGCCCGCCTGCCCGGACCCCCTTCCTGCGCGACCTGCTCGACGCGCTGGGCAGCCGGCCGCGCAGCATCTCGCCGAAGTATTTCTACGACGCGGCCGGCTCGGCGCTGTTCGACCGGATCTGCGAGCTGCCCGAGTACTACCCGACGCGCACCGAGCACGCGATCCTGGCGGCGCACGCGGGAGAGATCGCGCAGGCGATCGGTGCCGAGGCGAACCTGATCGAGTTCGGCGCGGGCTCGCTGTCGAAGATCCGCTTCGTGCTCGACGCCTGCCTGGCCGCCGAGCCGCCCGCCAGCTACGTGCCGGTCGACATCTCGGCGGCCTATCTGCGCGAGTCGGCCGCCGCCTTGCGTCGCCACTATCCCGCGCTCGAGGTGCAGCCGGTGGCGGCCGATTATCTGCAGCCCGAAGCGATGCGCGAGCTCGCGCGCGTGCCGGATCGCCGGGTCGGCATCTTCTTCGGCTCGACCATCGGCAATTTCTCGAACCGCGAGGCCGATACCTTCCTGGGCCGCACCGCCGCGCTGCTGGCCGGCGGTGGTCTGCTGATCGGCGTCGACCTGGTGAAGGACACGGCGGTGCTGGAGCGCGCCTACAACGACGCGGCCGGCGTGACGGCGGCCTTCAACCTGAACCTGCTGGCGCGTGCCAATGCCGAGCTGGGCGCCGATTTCGATCTCGACGCCTGGCGTCATCGCGCGTTCTACGACAGCCGGCTGCAGCGCATCGAGATGCACCTGGTCAGCCTGCGCGCGCAGACCGTGAAGGTCGGCGGCCAGGCCTTCGAGTTCGCCGAGGACGAGACGATCCACACCGAGAATTCACGCAAGTTCACGCTCGACGGTTTCCGCGAGATGGCCGAGCGTGCCGGCTACGTGCCGCGCAAGGTGTGGACCGACGAGGCGCAACTGTTCAGCCTGCACTGGCTGGAAAGCCCGGCGCGCTGAACGCGGGGGGCGCTGCCGACGCGGTGGCCGGCCGGCGCCGCGTCTCATCGGGCGCGTGCGCCCTGGTGAGCCCCGCTGCGGCGCTGGCCCTGCCCGCGAATTCGAATTGACGCTCGAACCCGTGCCGATTTAGGATGGCACCAGTCTTCGGGATAGACCCGGAGCGTTCCAACTCTTGAGGGAGCCTCATGAGCACGCAGTCCAGGCGCTTCGACGCGCTCGTCTTCATTGGTCGTTTCCAGCCGCCCCACCGTGGTCACCTGCATGTCCTGAAGGCCGCCCTGGCCCAGGCGCCGCGCGTATGCGTGCTGGTCGGCTCGACCGATCGCCCCCGCACCATCAAGGATCCGTTCTCGTTCGACGAGCGCCGCCAGATGCTCGAGTCGATGCTCGACGCCGACGAGCGCGAGCGCGTCATGATCGTCCCGGTGCAGGACTCCATGTACAACGACACCGACTGGGTCCGCTGGATCCAGCAGGCGGTGGCCGCTGCGCTCGGCGAGGCCGCCGCCACCGGCCGCGTGGGCCTGATCGGCCACGAGAAGGACGCCTCCTCGTATTACCTGCGCATGTTCCCGCAATGGCCCTTCGTCGAGGTCGAGCCGAACGAGGACATCTCCGCCACCGAGATCCGCGCGCAGTATTTCGCCGAGCGCCCGAACAGCTTCGTGTCCTGGGCCGTGCCCGCGCCGGTGTTCGCCTGGCTCGAGCAGTTCCAGACGCGGCCCGAGTTCGCGCAGCTCAAGTCGGAAGCCGAGTTCATCGCCGCCTATCACCGCAAGTGGGCCGCCGCGCCCTACGCGGTCACCTTCGTGACCGTCGACGCGGTGGTGGTGCACTCCGGCCATATCCTGCTGATCCGCCGCCGCAGCGCGCCGGGGCAGGGTCTGTGGGCGCTGCCGGGCGGTTTCGTCGAGCAGGACGAGCGCATCGACGCGGCCTGTATCCGCGAGTTGCGCGAGGAAACCGGGCTCAAGCTGCCCGAGCCGGTGCTGCGCGGCTCGCTCAAGGACCGTCAGGTGTTCGACCACCCGACGCGTTCGCTGCGCGGGCGCACCATCACGCATGCCTCGCTGTTCCACTTCCCCACCGGCGAGCTGCCGCGCGTGAAGGGCAGCGACGATGCCGACAAGGCGCGCTGGGTGCCGCTCAACGAGTTCGAGACGATGCGCGAGCGCATGTTCGAGGATCACTTCGACATCGCCTATCACTTCCTCGGCAAGCTCTGATTCTCATCGCCCACGCTTCACCGTAGTTCACGCGCCCGGCCAAGCCGGGCGCGACCGGCCCGCCAGGATAGACCCGGCGGCCTTCCCCCAGGTCCAGAGGAGCTCTGACCATGCACAGCACCGAAGCCGGCGGCCTCGCCGCGATCCTTGCCAACCCGATCCTCAACACGGATTCGTACAAGGCCTCCCACTACCTGCAATATCCGCCCGACGCGACGGCGATGTTCTCCTACGTCGAATCGCGCGGCGGCCGCTACGAGCGCACGCTGTTCTTCGGCCTGCAGATGCTGCTCAAGGAATACCTGTACCGGCCCGTCACGCACGCGATGGTGGACGAGGCCCGCGATTTCTTCGCGCTGCACGGCGAGCCCTTCAACGAGGCCGGCTGGCGCCGCGTGGTGGAGCGCTACGACGGCTACCTGCCGGTGCGCATCCGCGCGGTGCCGGAAGGCTCGGTGGTGCCGGTCGGCAATGCGCTGATCACGGTCGAATGCACCGATCCCGAGCTGTTCTGGCTGGCGTCCCATGTCGAGACCATGTTGCTGCGCATCTGGTACCCGGTGACGGTCGCCACTCGCAGTTGGCATCTGCGCCAGACGATTCGGCACTGGCTCGAACGCGGCGACGAGGATCTCTCGCAACTGCCGTTCAAGCTCCACGATTTCGGCGCGCGCGGCGTGTCGAGCGCGGAGTCGGCCGCGATCGGCGGCGCCGCGCACCTGGTCAGCTTCATGGGTTCGGACACGGTGCTCGGCGTGCTGGCCGCCAACCGCTTCTATCGCGAGCCGATGGCCGCCTATTCGGTGCCGGCCGCCGAGCACAGCACGATCACCTCCTGGGGCCGCGACGGCGAGCTCGAAGCCTACCGCCATGTGCTGGCGCACTGCGCGAAGCCGGGCGGCATCGTCTCGGTAGTGTCCGATTCCTACGACCTGTTCGCCGCGCTCGACCTGTGGGGCGGCCCCTTGCGGCAGCAGGTGATCGATTCGGGCGCCACCCTGGTGGTGCGCCCCGATTCGGGCGACCCGGAAACCATCGTGCTGGCCACCGTGCGCGCGCTCGACGCCGCCTTTGGCGCGAGCGTGAACCGCAAGGGGCGCCGCGTGCTGAACCACGTGCGTGTGATCCAGGGCGACGGCGTCAACGAGGCCTCGATCGAGGCGATCCTGGCGTCGCTCGACGCGGCCGGCTATTCGGCCGGCAACGTGGTGTTCGGCATGGGCGGCGCGCTGCTGCAGCAGGTCGATCGCGACACGCAGCGCTTCGCGATGAAGTGCTCGGCGATCCGACGCGGCGAGGTCTGGCACCCGGTCGGCAAGGACCCGGTCACCGATCCCGGCAAGCGCTCCAAGCAGGGCAGGCTGACGCTGCAGCGCCATCGCGGCACCGGCGCCTATCGCACGGTGGCGATGCCGGCCGCATGGGACGACCACGCGGTCGAGGGCGAATGGGAGGATGCGTTGCGCACCGTGTTCGATACGGGGCGCCTGCTGGAGGAGGTGACGCTGGCCGAGGTTCGCGCGCGTGCGCACGCGCATGAAGCCGCGAGCGAGGCGCGGCAGCCCGAGGCCGAGGACGTGCCGGTCCCGCTCGCCTGAGGCGGCGAGCGGCGGCGCGCCCGGCGCCGGTTCAGGCCGAGCGCGCCGCGAAAGCCCGCCCGCAAGCCAGCCGGATGCGGCTGGCGATGCGCATGAAGGCGAGCCAGTTCTGCGCCCAGACGCCTTCGCCGTAATCGCGGCCCGGGCCCGCATCGCCCGGCAACTGGTCCGAGATGCCGGTCGGCTCGATCCTGCGGGTCCAGTCGGCGGTGCGGAACAGCATGTCCCACCACGGGAACAGCACGCCGAAGTTGCAGCCATAGGCCACGCCGGTATGCCCATACTCGACCGCGTGATGGCGTCGATGAAAGGCCGGGCTCACCAGCAGCCGCTCCAGCAGCCAGCCGTAGGACAGGCGCGCATTGACGTGCTGGATGCTCTGCAGGGTATTGCCGACGGCCACCAGCACCACGTACTGGCCGGGCTGCACGCCGATCAGCAGCGCCAGCAGGGCGAAGAACGCGGCCTGGATCAGCACGTCGAGGAAGTGGTTGCGGTCGTCGTTCCAGAACGACATGCGGCGCTGGCTGTGATGCACGGCATGCAGTTCCCACCACACGCCGAAGCGATGCTGCCAGCGGTGGTACCAGTAGCCCGCGAAGTCGAGCGCGAGCCCGTAGATCGCGAACGAGACCAGCGGCCGGTCCGAGACGCCGGGCCAGAACGCGTCGAGATTGACGTTCCAGATGCGATGCACCTGCATCCAGGTCTCGGCGTGGTTGAACAGCGGCTGCAGGTAGACGAAGAACAGGCCGTTGACCACGCCGAGCTTGGCGATCCAGGTGTACCAGACGTCGGCGCGCACCGCGCGGCGCTCGGGCCAGCGCTCGATCGGCCGCCAGGCCTCCAGCGGGCGCAGCAGCGCCCAGGTCAGCGCGATCTCGCAGACCGCGACGATCACCCAGTACAGCGCGTCGTAGATGTCCTCGTCGTAGTCCATCAGATGGGCGCGGAACAGCAGCGGCTGCACCAGGTCCACGTAGAGCGCCGTCTGCACGGTGCCGATCAGGTTGTCGGCCGAAGCCAGCAGCGCGTCGATCATGGCGGGCCCGCCTCAATCCGGGTTGGGTGCATGGACCGGCGCGCGGTCGGCGAAGAACAGGCCGTGCGGCGAGCGGCCGACGGCGATCCTGCTGACCAGCTTGCGCGTGGCCAGGTCGATCACGCCGACATGGCGCGAGAAACGGAAGGTGACCCACAGGAAGCGCTTGTCGGCCGACAGTTCCATGTCGTCGGGGCCGGGCATCAGGCCGGTGATGTCGCCGGTGTTGGTCAGGGCCGTGTAGTCGAGCACGCTGATGGTGCTGTCGACGCGATTGGTGACGGCCACGTGGCGGCCGTCGTCGAGCGAGCGGAAGTTGTGCGCGCCGCGGCCGGTATGGATCTTCTTCACCACCTGGTGCGTGACGCAGTCGACCACCGCCACGTCGTCCTCGCCGGTCATGCCCACCAGCAGGTAGCGGTTGCCGGGCGTCATCCACAGCCCGGCCGGGTCCTGGCCCACGTGCATGCGCCAGTCGACGGTTTGGGTCGGCAGGTCGATCGCGGCGATCTCGCCCGATTCCTGCAGCGAGACGTAGACGGTGCGATTGTCCATCGAGAAGGTCATGTGGCTCGGCATCTTCTCGAGCGGCAGGCGCTTGGCCAGCGTGAAGTGCAGCGGCGCCTCGTAGTGATAGATGTCGACGCGATCGAGCCGCAGCGCATTGGTGACGAACCAGTGGCCGTCGGGCGAGAAGCCGAGTTGATAGGGGTCCTCGATATCCTGCAGCGTGCCCTCGACGCGGCCGGTGGGCGGGTCGACGAACATCAGGTTGTCGGACACCGAGTTCGCGATGATCAGGGTCTTGCCGTCGGGCGTGATCATCAGGTGATGCGGCTCCTTGCCGGCGGGCAGGGTGGCCACCACCTTGCGCGAGGCCTCGTCGATCAGGTTCAGCCTGGCTTCGCCCGAATCGAGCACCACCACGTTGTCGGCATGGGCGGCCAGCGGGGCGCCGGCGGCGCAGAAGAGGGACAGCAGCAGCACGCGCAGGCGCGCGGCGGGGGAGCGGAACATCGGGACTTCCTGGTGCGAGCGTGACGAAAGCGGCGCCGCGCGGCAATGACGGCGAGGGTCTCGCGTGTCGCGCGCTGGGCTGACGCGCAACTTACCGGTCAGCCCGGTGAGCGTCCAATGCATTGTGCGGATGAAACGATGAGCGCCGCGTATGAGTGGAACAATCGCGCTTGCGCGCCGCAATGACGGCCCGGCGCGCGCATCAATCGATCGTCGCGCCGCAAGCCGATGCGATCGGAATCGAAGCCGGTCGCAAGCGCGATGCTGGGTGATCGTGGGGATGGCGGCAGGAGGTTGAAAGCCGTTTGTCGAACTGGTTGTGTCGGCAACCAGTTGGGCAGGCCCCGGCGCGGCTCAGCGCTGCGTGCCGAACAGGCCGCCGAGCGCGGCGCGCAGCAGCTCGCCCGAGGTCGGCCGGCTCACGAAGCTCATGGCCGGCGCGTAGGTCAGCTCGAAGATCAGTGCGCCGAGCGTTTCGGCATCGACCGAGAGCGCGGGATCGAGCCCGCGCAGACGCTCGCCGAGCGTGCGCCAGTGCGAGCGCAGCACCGCTTCCTGCGAGGCGCGGAAGCTGTCGGCGGGCTTGGCGTGGCGCGCGTATTCGAGCACCAGCAGCGGCCAGCTGCCCAGGCGCGAATGCCGGTCGGCCCAGCCGGCGATCCGCTCGATCGCGTCGGCCGGTGTGGCGGCGCCGTCGATCGCCGCGTGCAGGTCGGCGAGGCTGCGCTGCCCATGCGCTTCCAGCACTTCCAGGAACAGCGCTTCCTTGCCCGGGAAGTTCGAGTAGACCGCGCCCTTGCTGAAGCCGGCCACCTCGGCGATGCGCTCGAGCGAGGTGGCCGCGTAGCCGTCGCGCGTGAACAGCGCGGCGGCTACCTCCAGCAGCCGATGGCGGGTTTGCGCCTGGCTTTCCTCGCGCGTCAGTCTGGCCATGCCTGTCTCCGTCGAATCGGAATCTCGGTTGAATGCCGGGCAGTATACAGATACCATCGAGTATCCGAATTATCCCGAGCTGTTCCATGTACAAGAAAGGTACCGCCCTCGAATTGCAGTTTTCGCCGCGCCGGCTCGGCGAGGCGCGCGGGCAGCCGCTGAGCCTCGGCCTGAGCGGCGAGGACGCCGGGCGCCTGTACCGCGCGCTCGACGCCTACCTGGCCGCCGCGCCGGCCCAGGGCGCGGAGCCGCTGGTGGTGAGCCTCGACGACGAGGGCGAGGTCCATGCGCCGGTGCCTGCTCACGCGCTCGATTCCGCCGCCGCCGAGGCCGAGCCCAACCAGCCAGTGCCGAGCGTCGTCGAATTCCGCCAGTTCGTCTGCCTGATCTGCGGCTGGATCTACGACGAAGCCAGCGGCGATCCCGAGCATGGCCTCGCGCCGGGCACGCGCTGGGAGGCGGTGCCCGACGACTGGCGCTGCCCGCTTTGCGACGTCGGCAAGGAAGACTTCGCCCTGATGGCTTTCTGATTCGTTCATCCGCTTCGTTTGCGATCCGGCTTCGCGAGATGCGCAAGCCACTTTCTTTCTTTTTGCCGACGCGTCGCCGATCACCCACGACCGGCGCCTGTCTGCTACGCGTTTTCTTCGATTACCTGCCATGTCGAACGAATTATCGGCAAGCAGGCCACGATTGACTTCGTTCGCTATCGAACCGTTTCGAGGGCTGCCGGCCGCTGTGCCCCGGCCCATCCGCATCACCCGCCACGCGGCTCGATTCCACCAAGCATTTCGCAAGCCCGCCGTGATCGTCCTTTAAGATGACGACACCGTCACCATCTGCGTATTCCATTGCGCCCAGAGTGTCCCGATGATCCATTCCTCCCGTTCGACGTCGGATTCAGAACGCCCGAAAGCGCAGGCGATCGCGCTCGGCGTGCTCTACACAGCACTCGTCGCGCTCGCGCTGTGGGTAATCCGTGAATTCCTGCCGGCCGTGGCCTGGGCCGGCGTGATCGCCATCGCGCTGTGGCCCGCGCTGCGCCGCATCGACGAGGTGCCCTGGCTGTCGGGGCGCCACACCGTGGTTTCGATCGTGCTGACCTCGGCGGTCGGCCTGCTGCTGGTGGTGCCGGTGGCGGTGGCGGTGGTGCAGGCCGCGGGCCAGGTCCACGAAGTGTTCGCCTGGGCGCGCGACGCGCGCCTGAACGGCATCCCGGTGCCCGACGCGGTCTCGCACCTGCCGTTCGGCGCGCAGCAGGTCAGCACCTGGTGGCAGGCCAACCTGGCCCAGCCGCTGCATGCGCCCACCGGCGTGAAGGCGATGAACAGCGAGGCCTTCGTCAGCTACGGCAAGGCCTTTGGCTCGCGCGTGGTGCATGCGGCGGTGCTGTTCGGCTTCATGCTGGTGACGCTGTTCGTGATCTTCCGGGCCGGCCCGAACATCTCGGCATCGCTGATGCGCGGCGTGCAGCGCGCGTTCGGCGCCAACGGCGCCTCGCTGATCCAGCGCATGGCCTCGGCCATCTACGGCACGGTGACGGGGCTGGTGGTGGTGGGCCTCGGCGAGGGCGCGCTGCTCGGCATCGCCTATGCATTCGCGGGCGTGCCGCACGCGGCGCTGCTGGGGCTGGTGACGGCGGTGGCCGCCATGCTGCCGTTCTGCGCGCCGATCGTGTTCTGTGGTGCCGCGATCTGGTTGTTCCTGGTGCAGGGCGCGACGGGCTGGGCGATCGGCCTGGCCGTGTTCGGCTTCGTGGTGGTGTTCGTCGCCGAGCACTTCGTGCGCCCGGTGCTGATCGGCGGCTCGGCGCGTCTGCCGTTCCTGCTGGTGCTGTTCGGCATCCTCGGCGGCGCCGAGACCTTCGGCCTGCTGGGCCTGTTCATCGGCCCCGCGCTGATGACGGTGCTGACCGTGCTGTGGACCGAATGGATCCACTGAGGATCCGCCTCGATCGTTGCGCGCGCAACGCATCGACCTTCCCGGGCACATGCCGGCGCGCCCGTTCGCACGCGAGGGCCGGCCGATTTTCGACGCGGGGTTTTAAAGTTTTCCACATTCGTGTCGTCGAGGTGGATTAGGATGCGGAAATGACGACCGATCGTGTTGGCCGGGTTCTGACCGGCCTGCTAGCCCCGCCCCCGCGTTCCTCCCTCGCCGCGCTGCCGTTCGCCGCGAGCCTGCTGTTGTCGGGCTGCTCCTGGTTCGGCTGGCTGCATCATCCCTCGTTCTCGTACGCGAAGCTGCCGGTGCCGAAGGCCGCTTCCCAGCCGGGCGCCACCCAGCAGCGCGTGGTGGGCGCGGGCGGCAATCCCGCCAGCGTCTGGATGGTGCGCAACGGGACCGGCACTTGCTACAACTACCTGCTCCAGCACGGCAACGAGCATCGGCCCTACTACGTGGTGTTCGACCGTCACGGCATCGTCACGCATCATGGTTTCGCCACCTGCATGGAGGCGGACCGGCAAGGCCTGCTCAAGCGCGCGGCGCCGGTTTCCTGAGGTCTTCCCGCTTTTCCCGCAGCACCGGCGGCCCGCTCGCCTCCGTCGCCCGGTCATCACCGGGTGCTCTCGTCGATTTCCTGCCGCCGCGGGCCCGGCTCAGGCCAGCGTGTCCACCACGCCGCCATCCACGCGCAGCGCGGCGCCCGTGGTGGCCGACGCCTGCTGCGAGCACACGTACACCACCATGTTCGCGACTTCCTCGGTGGTCGCCGGCCGCTGCAGGATCGAGCTGGCGCGCTGGGTGCGCACGAACTCCACCGCCACCTCGTCGACCGTCTTGCCTTCCTGGTCGGCGGTTTCCTTGAGCATCGCCTTCACGCCGTCCGACATGGTCGGGCCCGGCAGCACCGAGTTGACCGTCACGCCGCTGCCGGCGGCGAGCTTGGCGAGGCCGCGCGCGATCGACAACTGCGCGGTCTTGGTGAAGCCGTACTGGATCATGTCGGCCGGGATGTTGAGCGCCGATTCCGACGAGATGAACACCACCCGGCCCCAGTCGTGTTCGAGCATGGCCGGCAGGTAGTGGCGCGAGAGCCTCACGCCCGACATCACGTTCATCTGGAAGTAGTGCTCCCATTCTCCGTCGTCGATCTCGAAGAAGGGCTTCGGGCCGTAGATGCCGGCATTGTTGACCAGGATGTCGACGGCCGGGACCGCCTCGATCAGGGCCTTGACGCCGGCCGCGCCGGACAGGTCGCTGGCCACGCCCGAGGCGTTCACACCGGGCACGGAGGAGCGCAGCGTGGCCAGCGAGGCATCCACCGACCGCTCGCTGCGTCCGTTGATGATCAGGGTCGCGCCGGCGCGCGCGAGGCCTTCCGCGATGGCATAGCCGATGCCGCTGGTGGAGGCGGTGACGAGGGCGGTCTTGCCGGTCAGGTTGATTTGCATGATTCGGAGTCCCTGGAGGCGTGGAAACGGTGTGCCGCGCGTCGCTGGCTGCGCGCGCACGGCACAGGATGTATCAGCTCGGGCGAATCGCCTCGCACGCGGCGGCGGCCGGGCCGGATTGCACGATCCGCCGGCCGCGGTCGGTTCGGTGCGTTCGCCTCATTCCTTCACGTAGCACGGATAGGCCAGCTTGGCGGCCCGCGTGGCGGCGAGGTCGAGCGTGATCGCGCGCAACGGGGCGGCCTGCGAGGTGGTGCCGAGCGATTCGCCCGTCGGTGACATAGCAAAACCGGTGCCGCCGAATTCGAGCGTCGGCGTGGCGCGTCCGTGGCGGTTCGAGCTGACCAGGGCCGCGCCGGCCACGATCGCCGCCATCGCGCCGGCCGTGAACCAGTGCTGGACGGCGTGGCCGGTGGCGCGCGGCGTGACGATCAGGTCGGCGCCCAGGCGCCCGTAGGCGCGCGCATGCTCGTTGAAGAACAGCTCGGTGCAGAGCAGCACGCCCAGCTTCAGCTTGCCGACCGTCGCGCATTCGAAGCCCTCGCGGCCGCGCTCGAACCAGCTCGCCTCGTGCCAGCCCGGCTCCTCGGGAAAGAACTTCTTGTGATGCAGGTAGCGATAGGCGCCGCCCTCGATCACGAAGGCCTCGTTCGCCAGGCGCCGCGCCTGTGCCACCGGCCGCGAGGACAGCACCGCCCCCACCTGCAGTTGGCCCAGTGCCGCCAGGGCCTCCTCGTGCAGCGCCACGCTGCGCGCGGCCGCCTCGGCATCGTAGTCGGGCGTGATCGCCAGCCACGGGCCGAAGGGCATCTCGTTGGTGACCAGCAGGTCGGCCTGTTCGGCATCGACGGCGCGGCGGATCGCCTCCCAGGCCGCGCCGCTCGGCTGCAGGCCGTCGGGCCATTGCACGTAGAGGATCCTGACTGTCCCTGTCTGCATCGCTGCTCCCTGGCATGGAAAGGAAGGCGGGGCCGGTTGTCCGGTTGCCCGGCGAGGCTGAAAGCTTTTTGTAGCTGTGCTCGGTGCGAGGCGCCTTCACGATTTCCCGACGGTCGAAAAAAATTTTGCATCGGCCGGGAATAAACGCGCGGGCCCTGTGTTCGCCCTCATGTAACCCAAGCGCTCAGCCGCGAATCGTCGACGACAGCCTGGGTATGGTCCGGCCTTCGCCTCACCGCATGAAAGGTGAACGAAGTGGGGACTCCCGTCAATGCAATGCCTCTGGAGAAGTCAGATGAAGTTGAAATCGCTTGTCGCCGCCGCCCTGGCCTGTACCGCCATCTCGGGCGTGAGCTCGGCCTTCGCGCAGGACAACGCCGCCGCCGCGCCGGCCGCGCCGATCAAGAACGTGGTGCTGGTGCATGGCCTGTATGCCGACGGTTCGAGCTGGGCAAAGGTGATTCCGCTGCTGCAGGCCAAGGGCCTGCACGTGACGGCGGTGCAGAACCCGACCACCTCGTTCGATGCCGACGTCGACGCGGTCAAGCGTGCGCTGGCTGCCCAGGACGGCCCGACCCTGCTGGTCGCGCATTCCTACGGCGGCATGGTGATCAGCCAGGCCGGCGACGATCCGAAGGTGGCGGGGCTGGTCTATATCGCGGCGCGCGCGCCCGATGCCGGCGAGGACTATCCGGCCTTGACGAAGAAATTCCCGGCCGCGCCGGCCTCGGCGGGCCTGCAATGGTCGGCCGACGGTTTCGGCAAGCTCTCGGAACAGGCCTTCGTGCACGACTTCGCCGGCGACCTGCCGCCCGAGGAAGCGCGCGTCTACTACGCCGTGCAGCAGCCGATGGGCAAGCCGATCACGATGGCGAAGACCACCGTGGCCGCCTGGCACGACAAGCCGACCTGGTACGCGGTGTCGACCGAGGATCGCACCATCAACCCCGACCTGGAACGCTTCATGGCCAAGCGCATGCATGCGCACACCATCGAGATCCAGTCGAGCCACGTGTCGCTGATCTCGCACCCGGCCGCGGTGGCGAACCTGATCCTGGAAGCGACGGGCGAGGCGAAGTAAGGCGGGGCGGCAGGCGCGAGCGCGAAGCGGCGCTCGCGCCTGCCGCCGTTCGTCATTGCGGCGCGACGCTGCGCATCCAGCGCGCGATATCGCCGACCACCTGTTTCTCGATGCCGAAATAGCCGTGCGGCGACAAGGAGCTGCACGGATTCGATGACTGCGCGACGCCGCCCTCGACATGCAGGACGGTGGCCGCGCTGTTTTTCATGGCGGCGGCGATTTCGGGCGCGCGCGAGGGCGGCGCGACGGTGCAGGTGTCGTCGCGGTTGGCCACCACCAGGGCCGGCGCGCGCACGCGTTCGGGCCGCGCGTCGAACACCGTCTCGCCCGAATGCCCGACCACCGACACCGATTCAGTCAGCACGATGCCGGCCAGTTCGCCGTCGCGCGCGCTCGAGCCGACCGCCATCGCGGCGATCGAGCCCTGGCTGGTGCCCATCGCCCAGAGCGGGCGATCGGTGAGCGTGTGCGCGTAGTCGAGGATCTCGCGCAGCACCTGCCGATAGGCCTCGGTGCTGCGCTCGCCGCGCATCGACTTGTGGCCGATCGCATCGACGATCACCACGCCGTAGCCGAGCCGGGCCCACAGTTCGCGCGTGCGCACCACGAAGTTGTTGTCGTGGCGGATCGCGCCGTCGCGTTCGATGTCGACGTCGCCGGCGCCACCGGGGAACATCAGGATCACGCCGCGCATCGGGCCTGCCGGGCCGTAGAACAGCACGCGCTGGTGCTCGCCGCCGGGTAGCGGCAGGTCCTGCACGGCGCTTCGCGTGGCGAGATCGGTGCCGGCGGCGACGCTGGCGGGCGGCGGGGGCGGCACTTCGTCCGCCGACGGGCGGCGCGCGCTCGCGCCATGGGAGAAGCCGAGCGCGAGCAGCGCGACGGCGAGGATGGACAAGCGGGACCGACGAATCATGTGCTGAGTACCACCGAGATAACTGGGACGAAAGCGGGGCGGCGCGATTGCGCCGCGCGCCTAGCGTACGCCAGCGGCCGGGGGCGCGACCAATACATTTTCGGCGACGCCGCGATACGTTCGGCGTATGTCATCGGTGCAGGCCCGTGCGGCGGGCTCGCGCATCCCGATCGACATCGAATCGCAAGGAAAACGAAGCATCCGGAAAGGCGCCGCGCGGCCGATCGCAGGGCGCCGGCGCGCGATATGCGCTCAGCCCGGCGCTCAGGCGCGCGTCGCGTCGAGCTCCTTCAGCACCTCGATGAAGGCCCGCAGCGCGGCCGGCACCTGGCGGTGGCCGGGATAGTAGAGGAACAGGCCCGGATAGACCGGGCACCAGTCGGCCAGCAGCGCGCGCAGCGACTTGTTGCGCAGATGGGGCAGCGCCAGCTTTTCCGGCACCATCGCGATGCCCAGCCCCTTCAGCGCGGCCTCGATCATCAGCTCGGTGCGGTTCAGCGTCAGCGCGCCCTGCACGTCGAGCGAGATCGCCTCGCCGTGGCGCTCGAATTCCCAGCGGTAAGGGCGGCCCGCCGGCGTGCGCGCGCGAATGCAGCGATGCTCGCGCAGTTCGTCCGGCGTGCGCGGCGCGCGGCGGCCCTTCAGGTAGGCGGGCGAGGCGACCGGCAGCATCCGCGACGGGCTGCCGAAGCGGATCGCGACCATGTCCCGGGGCACGTCGTCGCCGAGCCGGAAGCCGGCGTCGTAGCCTTCGGCGACGATGTCGACGAAGGCCGGCTCGGCCACCAGGTCGACTTCCACCTCGGGATAGCGCTCGATGAATACCGGCATCACGTGCCGGACCAGCAGCATCGATACGGTCTCCGAAGCAGTCAGCCGCAGCCGGCCGCCGGGCGCCTCGCGCGAGGCGCTGAGCTCGGCCAGCGCCTCGTCGAGGCCGGCCAGGATCGGCGCGAGCTGCGCCACCAGCCGTTCGCCGGCCTGGGTCGGCGAGACGCTGCGCGTGGTGCGGTTCAACAGGCGCGTGCCGAGGCGTTCCTCCAGCTCGCGCATCATGTGGCTCAGCGTCGAGGGCGCCAGCTCCAGCGCCTCGGCCGCCTTGCGGAAACTGCGCTGCGAGCTCACCGCGGCCAGCGCTCGCAGCTCGACTAGCGTGACGCGCTCATTCATGGGTTTTCGCCATCAGGGTATGCCGGTTCAGGGCGGTTATCGGCTCGCATTATCGCTGCTAAATTGCGTGCCGTTCCATCACCGCCACAAGGAGAACGAGATGTCCCGAACCTGGTTCATTACCGGCATCGGCAGCGGCTTCGGCCGCGAGATGACGCAGCAGTTGCTGGCGCGCGGCGATCGCGTGGCCGGCACGGTGCGCGACACGCAGGCCGTCGCGGACCTGCGCGAGCGCCATGGCGACGCGCTCTGGAGCGCCACGCTCGACATGACCGACCTGCCGGGCATCCAGCGCGTGGTCGCGCAGGCCTTCGAGGTCTTCGGCCGGATCGACGTGATCGTCAACAATGCCGGCTACGGCCTGTTCGGCGCGGCCGAGGGCCTGTCCGACGCGCAGATCCGCCATCAGATCGACACCAACCTGATCGCCCCGATCCAGGTCACGCGCGCGGCCTTGCCGGGGCTGCGCGCCCAGGGCGGCGGCCGGATCCTGGCGATCTCCAGTTATGGCGGGCAGGCCACCCACCCGGGCGCCTCGCTCTATCACGCCAGCAAGTGGGGCATGGAGGGTTTCTTCGATGCGCTGTCCGCCGAGGTGGCGCCGTTCGGGATCGGCGTGACGATCGTCGAGCCGGGCGGCGCGCGCACGGCGTTCCGCCGCGCGGCGGGCCGGCATTTCGGCGCCGAGCTGGAAGCCTATCGCGACACGCCGTTGGGGGCCCTGCACGCACGCTTGTCGGATCCCGGTTTCGTCGCCAGCGGCGATCCGGCGAAGATGGTGTCGATCATGATCGACAGCGTGGATCGCACGCCGGCGCCCAAACGCATCGCGCTCGGCCGCGATGCCTACACGATGATCCGCAATGCCTTGGGCGAGCGGCTCGCCGCCGTCGAGGCCGATCGCGAACTGGCGCATTCGACCGATTTCGACGCGCCGGCCTGAGCGGGCCATTCCGTGCGCGTGATTCAGGTGAGGCGAGTCTCGCCCCGTACTTCGACGATCGCGCGTTCGAGCCGCGTCACGGCCGCCTCCATGGACTCGGCCGGCACATTGCCGTAGCCGAGCACCAGGCCGTTGTAGGCGGAGCTGTCCGAGCCGGGCAGGCAGAACGGCGAGAGCGCACGCAGCATCAGGCCGTGCGCGCGCGCGGCGCGCTCGACCTCGACGTCGGCGACCGGCGCGTCGAGCCGTGCCGACAGATGCATGCCGCCGTCGCCGGCCGAGACCGTCAGCAGGCCGCCGAGCCGGCGCGTCAGCGCCTCGTGCAGCACGTCGCGGCGCTCGGCATAGACGCGGCGCATGCGGCGCAGGTGCCGGCTGAAATGACCCGCCTCGATGAATTCCGCCAGCGCGAGGTGGTCGGCCAGCCGCCCGCGCGGCGACAGCGCCGAGGAGACCTGCTCGAGCTCGGGCGCGATGGCGCCCGGCACCACCACGAAGCCCACCCGCAAGGCCGGGAACATCACCTTGCTGAAGGTGCCGAGATAGATCACCGGCGCGTCGCGCACCACGTTCTGCAGGGCCGCCAGCGGCGTGCCGTGGTGGCGGAACTCGCTGTCGTAGTCGTCCTCGACGATCCACGCACCGGCGTCCCGCGCGGCCTGCACCAGCGCGACGCGCCGCTCCTGGGACATCACCGCGCCGAGCGGGTATTGGTGCGAGGGCGTGATGTAGACCAGCCGCGGCGGCGCGTTGCGCCACAACTCGGCCGTGGGCGCCAGGCCATGCGCGTCGACCGGCACCGGCACCAGGCGCAGCCCGGCGGCCTGCAGCGCGACGCGCGCCCCGCCGTAGCCGGGGTTCTCGATCCAGGCGATGTCGCCGGCATCGGCGAGCGCCCGCGCGCAGAGATCGAGGCCGTATTGCGTGCCGTCGGTGATCAGCACCTGCTCGGCCTCGCAGGCCACGCCGCGCGAGACGCGCAGGTAGCTGGCGATCGCCTGGCGCAGCCGCAGGTTGCCGGCGGCGGGCTGGTAGTCGAGCTGGGCCGGGCCGATGCGGCGCCAGGCGCGTTCCACCGAGCGCCGCCAGGCCGTCAGCGGGAAGGCGTCGAGGGCCGGCACGCCGAGCACGAAGGCGCCCAGCTCGCCGGGGCGATCGACGTTGCGGCTCAGGCTCGCGGCGCGCCGCGACAGGGGCGGCGGCGCCAGCGGCGGCACGCGCTCGGCACGCGCGGGCGGCAGGCCGGTGCGCGCCACGCGCGTGCCTTGCCGGTCGGCGATCACGTAACCTTCGGCCGTCAGCCGCTCGTAGGCGTGCAGCACGGTGTTGCGGGCGATGCCGAGCAGCTCGGCCAGCGTGCGCGAGGAGGGCAGGGCCGTGTCGGCATCGAGCCGACCTTGCAGGATCGCCTCGCGCAGGCAGGCGTAGAGGCGATGCTGGCGTGGCTGGCGCGCTTCGTCGGCGGCGCCGGCGGGCTCGAGGAAGGCGGCGAACAGGACGCGGAAATCCATCGTGGCTCCAAGAATCGATGATCGGCTGGATCTAGGCATGGTGCCATGGTTTGCGTATCGTCCGATGCTTTCCATCCCGTCATTCCGGAGCCAGGCCATGAACGAAGCCCCCGCCAGGGATCTCCCCAGCTCGGAGCGCACCCGCGTGCGCCGTGTCGCGCAGCGCGCCCATTACGATCGCGCCACGCTGGAGGCGATCGTCGACGCGGCCCATGTCTGCCATGTCGCGTTCGCCGACGAGCAGGGCGTGCATTGCATTCCCACCGCCTGCTGGCGCGACGGCGATCATCTCTACATCCATGGTTCGAACGGCAGCCGGATGCTGAAGCTGGCCGCCGCGGGCGCGCAGGTCTGCGTGAGCATCACGCATCTCGACGGCCTGGTGCTGGCGCGCTCGGCCTTCAATCATTCGATGAACTATCGCTCGGCGATGATCTACGGCTGCTTCGAGGTCGTGCCCGAAGCGGGCAAGGGTGCCGTGCTCGACGTATTCCTGGAACAGCTCGCGCCGGGGCGCAGCCGCGAGGCGCGCCCCGCCAATGCCAAGGAGCTGGCGGCGACCACGGTGCTGCGGATCGGCTTCGACGAGGTGGCGACCAAGGTTCGCCAGGGCGGCCCGAAGGACGACGAGGACGATCTCGGCTTGCCGGTCTGGGCCGGCGTGCTGCCGCTGGGCGTGGCGCGCGGGGCGCCGATCGTCGAGGCGGCGCCCGATGGCACGCCCGCTTATGTGCGCGACTGGGAGCGCGTCGTTCTCGCCTGAGCACGGGCGCGGCGCCGGGTTGCCAGCGCTTCGGCGGCTGCCGAAGCAGCCTCGGCAGCGCTGGACCCGCCCTCGTCGGCGAATGCGCTTCAGCCGGTCGTGAGAGGGGGCAAGCGGCCTTCAGTCGGCCTTTGGTCTGCCTTCAGTCGACCTTCAGTCGACCTTCAGTCGGCCGTATCTCCGCCCTTGGGCAGCTTCGACCAGGCGGCGCGCCCCGGCAGCGGCGACCAGGCCGGGCGTGCCGCCTTCGCCGTGTCGATCACCACCAGGTAGCGGCCCGCGTCCGGTGTCGGCTCGCGCGGCTGGTCGCGCAGGATCCACGGCGCCTCGCCCTCGCTCGCTCGCGTCTCGTAGTCGGCATCGAGGATGCCGCGATGGTCGAGGAAGGCATTGAGCGAGCCGGGAATCCGCACGCAGCCCTTCGAGTGGCGGATGCCGAGCAGCGGCTCGAGCTTGTCGGGATCGGTGGAATGCATCTGGAAGCGCATCGGCGAGGTGCCGCCCTTGCCCCAGCCGCGCTGTCCGTCCACCCAGCCGAAATCGAAGATGCGCCGGCCGGCCGCGCCATAGCCGCGGATCTTGTTCTCGTTCTCGGTTCCCTCGGCGCGGAAATCCATGTTGACGGGCGAGTGCTCGAACACGCCGGTGGGCGTGACGAAGTGGTCGTACTGGCCCGGCAGCCCGGTGCCGACGGGCGAGGCGCCGATCAACTGCCACTCGTTGCCGGGTGTAGTTCGGAAGTAGACGAACAGCGCCTGGACGTTGCGCGCGCGATCGACCAGCACCACGTATTCGCCGGCCAGCTCGCCGTGGCCCTTGGCGGCCAGCGCCTGCTGCAGCCGCGTCGCGTATTCGCGCTGGGCCGCGGCCGGCACCGTCAGGCGCCGCGTGACCTCGCGCGCGTAGGTATCGCGCATCGCCAGTGCGCGCCGGGTGATCGCCAGGGCTTCGTCGGCGTTCTTCGGCGCGCGATGGAACACGGGCGGGGGGAGTTCGGCGGGGACCTCGGGCGCTTCGGCGGCAGAGGCCGACGAGGCGGCCGAAGCGCTGGCGCCGGAGGTTGCCGAAGCGGCGGACGCCGTGGAAGCCGGAGCCGCGTCGGCGTGTGACGACGGTTTGGCCGCGGCAGGCTCTGCCGCCTTGCCGGCCGGAGCCTGCGCTGCGGAAGCGGGCGCTTGCGCCGGAGCGTCGGCGGCCAGCACCGGCACGGGCAGGGTGCCGAGCACGGCGAATGCCGCGCAGGCCAGGCAGGCGATCGCACGCCCGCGGTGAGGAGCGGGGTGCCATGACGACGGGGCGTCGAATTGTTCTGGCATCAGGGGGCCTCGTGTCAACAACGATGACGGTGAGGCATGGCTGGCCCGAATTCGTTCGGCCGGGGTTGTGACGACTTGTAAGCGGGGTCGGAGCGCAGGAGCTCAGGCGGCGAAGCGGTTCAGCCGAGATCCTCGTCGATTTCCTTGCGCTCGCGGCGCTCCTCGTTGCCGCGCCGGGCGCGCAGGCGCTGGCGGGAGAGCACCGAGATCACCTCGCCGGTGCTGGCGCCGGCCGGGATTTCATTGCGGATCACCTTGGCGACCAGCGGCAGGCCGGCCCGCTGTCGTTTCAGCGCGCGGGCGATCGCACCCCGGCACGCCGGGCCGTGGCATTCCCATTCGTCGCGGATTCGTTCGCAGTAGCGGCATTTTTCCATCCACAGAGTCTAACCGGAATCGACCTTGCGCTCGGGGTGGGCCGCAACGGCCTGTAGCGGGGCGATGGGCATCGGTGAGGCTCGCGGTCGTCAGTTACCCGAAGCAAGTTGATTGCATGCGGGATTGGTTCGCCCGGATCTGCGGGGCGCCGACGAGCGGAACGTGCAGCCTCGATTGCGAACGAAAACGTGCACGATGGACATCATTGCTGTCGCATCGTGGACACGCTTCGCGCCCGCCCTCGACGGCCTCTGGAACAGCAGGTTTGCAAAGCAGCAAACCTCCCCCATCGATGCCGTCAATGGCGCGCGATGCAATCCGAAAGTCGATGTTGCGACGCGAAATGATCGGCTGCCGAATCACGAATTTCGTGTTGTTTCGCCAGCCGGATTTGATTCCTATGACGAAAAAATTATCGGGCCCATCAGGGTGAATACCTACATAAAAGCGCTGATAGCGGTATAGTAGGCGCGCTCGCCGGCGCCTCCCCAGCGCCGGCCGAAATTCCGGCGGGCTGCGCCGCCATCCGTGATTTCACCCTGGACGATGCAAGAAACCCTGTTGCTCATTGCCGCGTCGATCGGCGTCGCGATCATCGCGATCGGCGCCGGCGTCTGGTTCGCCGGACGCCAGGCAAGACGGAATCCCTATGCCCGTCACGCGCTGGTGCGCGAGGCCGTGCCCGCCGCGCGTCGCGCGAGCACCGATCCGGTCGCGTCCCATCTCGCTTCTCGCCTGGTTTCTTCCGCCGTGGCCGGTTTCGTGCCGCCCGTTGCCGACGCCGCCGCCAAGGGGCGCCAGGCGGCCGATGGCGCGACCGCGCTGGGCTCGGCGGCCCGCGACGCGCAGGCCGCCGCCAAGGCCGCGATTCGCGAGGCGCGCGAGGCCGATGCCGACGCGGTCGATCTCGAGCATCGCGCCGCGCAGGCGGTGCGCAACGCGCGCCCGAACGTATCGGGCTCCGAAGCATTGGCGCTGCGCCTGCAGGACCGCGCCCGGCGTGCGCGCCGCTACGCAACGCTGGCCTCGCAATGGGCCGCCGATGCGCGCAACTACGCCGAGCTGGCGATCGGCGAGCCGACCGGCTCGCATGCGGCGCTCGCGATCGAGCGCGCGATGCAGGCAGCCGGCGCCCATCGCGAGACGCAACGGCTCGCCACCCGGCGCCGCGGCCGCGTGCGCGGCCTGCAGACCGCCGAGCGCTGAGGCACGGGGCGTCGTCGAGTTTCCGCGCCGCCCGTCTTCATCTTCTTCCCCTTTCCTGCTGTCGATCCGCTCGCGCGTTGCACGCGTCAAGCCGAGCGGATCGCGGTGGGCGCAGCGACCGGCTGCGCCGCCCTGGCCGCTCGAGCCTCAGTGCCCGCCTTCGGCCTGCCCGCGCTTCGCCTTGGCACGCCGCGACAGCATGTTCATCCCCTCCACGAAGGCCGAGAAGGCCATCGCCGCGTAGATGTAGCCCTTGGGCACGTGGCTGCCGAAGCCTTCGGCGATCAGCGTCATGCCGATCACCACCAGGAAGCTCAGGGCCAGCATCACGATGGTCGGGTTGCGGTCGATGAAGCGCGACAGCGGGCCGGCCGCGACCAGCATCACCGTGACGGCGGCGATCACCGCGATGAACATGATGGCGACGTGCTCGGTCATGCCGATCGCGGTCACGATGCTGTCGATCGAGAACACGATGTCGAGCACCAGGATCTGGCCGATCGCCGCGACCGGCGTCAGCATCGCGGCGGCCACCCCGCCCGCCGCGCCGGCCTGCTCGCCCGGCGCCACGTGATGGTGGATCTCCTTGGTCGCCTTCCAGACCAGGAACAGGCCGCCCGAGATCAGGATCATGTCGCGCCAGGAGAAGGCGTGGTCGAACAGTGTGAAGGCCGGCTGGGTGAGCCGCGCGATCCAGGCCACCGTGCCCAGCAGCGCGAGCCGCAGGAACAGCGCCAGGCCGATGCCGATGCGCTGGGTGCGTGCGCGCTGCGCCTCGGGCAGCTTGTTGCTGAGGATCGAGATGAAGATCAGGTTGTCGATGCCGAGCACGATCTCCATCGCGACGAGCGTCACGAGGGCGGCCCAGACGGCGGGGTCGGCGGCGAGGGTCAGCAGGTGGTCCATGGCGGTCGGGTTCCGGAATCCATTGGTGGGCTGGTGTCGAGGCTTGTTATGATCGGCGATCGTAGGCTTCGGGAAAACCATCTCGAAACTGATTCCAACATCGGTTTTTCCGAAGTTCGTCACGACTGCTGGAGCCATCATGCTGAATTTTCGACATTTGTACTACTACTGGGTGGTCGTGAAGGAGGGCGGCTTCGCGCGCGCCGCCGAGCGGCTCGACATGGCGGTGCAGACCATCAGCGCGCAGGTGCGCGAGCTCGAGCGCGCGCTCGGCCATCCGCTGCTGAAAGCGGCCGGGCGCGGCGTGACCATGACCGAGGCCGGCCAGGCGGCTTTCGCGCGCGCCGACGAGATGTTCCGGATCGGCGCGCATATCGCCGACGACGTGCGCGCGGCGGCCAGCGGCGAGCTGGCGCGGCTCGCGGTGGGGCTGACCGATGGCGTGTCGAAGCTGGCCGCGCACGCGGTGCTGGAGCCCGCGCTCGACACGCCGTCGCTGCGGCTGCGCTGCCACGAGGGCGAGCTCGACGACCTGCTGGCCGAACTGGCGCTGCACCGGCTCGACCTGGTGCTGGCCAGCCAGCCGGCGCCGCCGCATCCCACCCTGCGCCTGACGAGCGAGCGGCTGGTGGCTTCGGCGGTGGATTGGTACGGGCCGGCCAGCCTCGTCACGCGGGTCGCGCGCGAGCGGTTTCCCAACTGCCTCGCCAGCTTGCCGGTGCTGCTGCCGACCGCGCATTCACCCTTGCGCGCGCAACTGGAGCGCAGCTTCGAGGCGAGCGGGATCCGGCCGCGCATCGCCGGCGAATTCGAGGACAGCGCCTTGCTGGCGGTGTTCGGCGCGCGCGGGCTGGGCGTGTTTCCGCTGAGCGAGGCGGGGGCCGGCGACGCGGCCATGCTGCGCGGCCTGCGCCGGCTCGGGCGGGCCGATGGGGTGGTGGACGAGATCTATGCGATCCGTTCGCGGCGCGGCGAGCATCATCCGTTGGTGGAGCGGGTGATGGCGGCGCTCGAGGGGCAGTGAGACGCGGCGGAGCGTGGTCGTGGCGGGTGGGTATCGACGGAATGTCACTTTTCCCTGCGTCGATAGGGCAGCTTGCCGCCGGGAATCGCTGTCGACAGAATTTTCAGCTCGCCGGTTATTACCGAATCCACGGAGGTACGAGCATGACGATTCAGAGGCCTAAGCGTCCCGACCTTGCCCGGCGGGATTGTCTTCCTGCCGATTTCACGCCGGAACTAGCAGACATCGAGAAGCCAAGGCTCGATGGTGACGCTGAAAATAGTCAGCGCTCGGGACATACGCCCGACGCCATGAAGCGATTTTCGCGTGTTCGGTATTTGCAGCAGCTTCGCGAGGGAACGCTGGAGCCGCATCCCGATCCTGATTTCGGGGCGCCTCGCGGCAGCGAATGGGGCGCTCCCGGCAATCAGGATTGAAGCCGGGCGTGATTCGCCCGCTGCCTCAGATCTCCACTTCCACCGCTCCACCCACCCGATGAAACGCGCGGCCGAAGTAGATCAGCCCATCCGTATCGCCGCGCACGCGGATCGCCGTGGCCTCGACGAACACCACCGTGTGCGAGCCCACCTCCTTCATCTCCACGATGGTCCCCTGCACGCTGGCCAGCGCGTCGCGCAGCACCGGCACGCCGTCCTGGCCTTCGTCCCAGGCGGCCAGGCCGAAGCGCTCGTCCATCGGCATCCTGGTCAGTCCTGCGAAATGACGCGCCAGCGGCTCGTGCTCGCCGGGCAGCACGTTCACGCATAGCGAGCGGTTGCCGGTGAGCGTGGCGTGGGTGCTGCTCGAACGGTTCAGGCAGATCAGCAGGGTGGGCGGCGCGTCGGTGACCGAGCAGACCGCGCTCGCCGTCACGCCGCAGCGGCCGTGCGGGCCCGCCGTCGTGATCAGGTTGACGGCGGCGCCGAGATGCGCCATCGCGTGGCGGAACAACTGGCGCGCGTCCTCGTCGGCGGCTGCGCGCGTTGGGTCGGTCATGGACACTCCTGGAGCGGACGACATGGCGAAGGCCGCGGCCGCTCATGGGACAGGGCGGCCGGATTCGCTCGATAGTCCCGCAGTGTCGCCCGTCCGGCGGAAAAAGTCAGGGTAACCCCTTGCTTGCCGGGGTTTTCGACCGCGCCGCCTCAGGCACCATGCGCGAGGCTCGCCAGCGAGACCAGCATGACCGGCATCGCGACCATCGCGAGCAGCGTCTGCATGGCCGTGATGCCGGCCATCAACGGCGCGTCGCCGCCGAGCTGGCGCGCCATGATGTAGGACGAGGAGGAGGTCGGCAGGGCCTGGAACAGCAGCGCGACCGTCATGACGGCCTCGCCGAGCCCGAGCGCGCGGCCGGCCGCGAAGGTCAGCAGCGGCATGGCGAGGAACTTGAAGAGCGAGGCGACCAGCATCGGCTGCAGCCAGGCGCGGGTCGCGCCGGAGCGCAGCGCGGCGCCGACGCAGAGCAGGCCGAGCGGCATCGAGGCGGCGCCGAGCGCGCGCACCGCCGGCTCGATCGCGGCGGGCACGGCGATGCCGCCGGCCTGCATCGCGCCGCCGATCGCGCAGCCCACCACCAGCGGGTTGGTCAGCACCTGGCGCAGCGCCGCGGCCGGCCCGAGCCGCGTCTGGCCGTAACGCGCGAAGACCAGCACGCAGAACAGGTTGACGGTGGGCACGATCACCGCCACGCAGACCGCTGATAGCGCGATGCCCTGCCGGCCTAGCAGGCCGGCCGCCACGGCGGTGCCCACGTAGTTGTTGAAGCGCACCGCGCCCTGGAACACCGAGGTGAAGCCCGCGCCGTCGACCCTCACCCAGCGGCGCATCAGCAGCAGCGCGACGGCGGCGGCCAGCGTGGCGCCGACCAGCGCGGCGGCCAGCGGCAGGATCGGCAGGGCGCCGAGCTGCGCGGTGGCCAGGCCGTGCGCGAACAGGGCCGGTAGCAGTACGTAGTAACAGAGCCGCTCGGCCGGCGGCCAGAACGCGTCGGCGATGAAGCCGGTGCGCTTGAGGGCGTGGCCGAGCGTCACCAGCAGCGCCACCGGCAGCAGCGCGAGCACGATCGCGCCGCTCATGCCGGAAGCCCGACCGAGGCGACGCGACGCCCGCGATGGCGAGGGAGGATCGAAGACATGGCAGCTTGCGCGGTAGTGAGGATGCCCTCAAGTTAAGCACGCGCAACCACGAGAAATGATGGTGATTTCTCGGGCGATCAATGAGAAAACCTCATGGATGAGGCGATCAGCTCGGCGGCCAGCGCCTGCGCGAAACGCTGCGCCGGGCGCGAGCGGTGTTCGAGCAGGACCACTGCGCTGCGCAACTGCGGCTGCCCGAAGGGCAGGCGCACCACCGGCGGCAGCCGCGCCAGCACCGAGTCGTGCAGCGCCACCACGCCGGCGCCCAGGCCGCGCGAGGCCATGTGGACGATGGTCTCGGTGCTGTCGAGCACCATCTCCTCGCGCACTTTGATGCCCATCCGGCGCAGCTCGGCGGCGATCTCGCGGCCGGCCCAGGCCTGCGCGTCGAAGCGGATGAAGGGCAGCGCCTCGAGCAGCTCGCGCACGCTCCAGCCCTCGTGGCGCGGCGGCGCGACCAGCCAGTAGCGGTGCTCGTAGAGCGTCTGCCAGACCAGCCCGGAAGGATGCGGGCGCACCGGGTGGGTGGTGACGGCCGCGTCGAGCTCGCCGCCGGCGACGCGCTGCGCCAGCGCCAGCGACAGTCCCGCGGCGACATGCACGCGCAGCGAGGGATGCGCGACCCGCAGCGACAGCAGCGCATCGGGCATCGGCCCCGACAGCGCGGTCTGGATCGCGCCGACGCGCAGCCGCCCGACCAGTTGCTTCTCGTCGCTGAGCGCATCGGGGATGCCGTCCACCATCGCCAGGATCTGCTCGGCCTGGGCCAGCACGATGCGGCCCGCCTCGGTCAGCGTGGGCTGGCGGCGCGAGCGGTCGAACAACTGCACGCTGAATTCGGTTTCGAGCGCCTTCACGTGCAGGCTCACGGCCGATTGCGTGAGGCCGATCGCGTCGCCGGCGCGCGCGAAGGTGCCGTGGCGGGCGATGGCGACGAGGGTGCGGAAGGCGCGTATCGACATGGGCGGCGATCATCGGGACGAGGCGCGTCGCGAGCCGCGGCGCGATGGTGAGGCGGCGCGAGCGGGCGCGGGTTGCCGCCCTGGCGGGCGGCCGTGTCGAGCGATGATGCCTGCGGTGTGCGCCGCCGGCAACCGCTGCCGGCAAGGCTTGCCGGGCTCGCCTACTTGCGCTCGGCCTCGAGCGAGCGCATGGTGCGCAGCGAGGGGAACAGCCGCATCCACAGCAGGGCCACCGCGATGGTGCAGGCGCCGCCGATCAGCACCGCCGGCTGCGCGCCCCACCAGCCCGCGGTGATGCCCGATTCGAATTCGCCGAGCTGGTTCGAGGTGCCGATGAACAGCGCATTGACGGCGCTCACGCGGCCCAGCATCTCGTCGGGCGTGCGCAGCTGCACCAGCGAGGAGCGCACCACCACGCTGATCACGTCGGCCGCGCCGAGCGTGGCCAGCGCCAGCAGCGACAGCGGCAGCCAGGTCGACAGGCCGAACACCAGGGTGGCCAGGCCGAACACGATCACGCCGAGGAACATCGCCATGCCGGGGCGCTTGCGCATCGGGAAGCGCGCGAACCACAGCGTGCCGGCCAGCGCGCCGATCGCCGGCGCCGAGCGCAGCAGCCCTAGCCCCCAGGGCCCGGTGTGCAGGAAGTCGCGCGCATAGATCGGCAGCAGCGAGACCGCGCCGCCGAACAGCACCGCGAACAGGTCGAGCGAGAGCGCGCCGAGGATGGCCGGTTCGCGACGGATGAAGGCGATGCCCGAGAACACCGATTCGAGCGTGACGGGTGCGCGCGCAACGGGTTTGCTGCTCAGCTTGAGCGAGCCCATCAGGCAGGCCGCGCAGCCGAAGCAGGCGATCCCGAGCAGGTAGACCACCTGCGGCCCCAGCCCGTACAGCACGCCGCCGGCCGCCGGGCCGATGATCAGCGCGGTCTGGGTCGCCGAGGTCGACAGCGCGGTGGCGCGCGGCAGCTCGGCGCGCGGCACCACGGCCGGCAGCAGCGAGGCCACGGTGGGGTTCTCGAAGGCGCGCGCGGCGCCCAGGCAGGCCGCCAGCGCGTAGATCGCCGGCGCGTTGAGCCAGCCGCCGAGCGTGCCGGCCAGGAACACCGCCGAGGCGAGCGCCAGCAGCGACTGGCAGACGGCCACCACGCGGCGCCGGTCGTAGCGGTCGGCGACATGGCCGGCCACCAGGGTCAGCACGAACATCGGCAGGAACTGCGCGAGCCCGACCAGGCCCAGCGCGTAGGCGCTCTGGGTCAGCGTGTAGATGTGCCAGCCGATCGCCACCGATAGCATCTGGAACGAGATCGACGACAGCACGCGCGCGCTCCAGAAGCGCTGGAAGGTGGAAGGGCGGGAGACGGCGGGAGAAGGGCCGGACGAATCGGAAGGCGCGGGCATGGGCGATGGGCGATCGGCGTGGTGCGAGGGCGGCCGCGGCGGCGGCGCGTCGAAAAACGGCAAGTGTAGATGAGTTCGCGCGCGCTCGCGGAATCGGCGCGGCGATGGCCGCGTGCGGGGCCGGCGCTGAAATGACGATGGACGGTCAAGCGGGCCCGCGTTCGAGAGAAGCGCGGCGCTTGCCGTCCATGTCGGATGCGTTGGTAGGCTCGATTGGATTCGAACCAACGACCCCCACCATGTCAAGGTGGTGCTCTAACCAACTGAGCTACGAGCCTGTGTGCCTTGCGTGATGCGCGGCGGTGCTGCCTGGGTGGCCAGCCGGGAAACGCGGGATGTTCGCTTGAACACGCGGCGCCTGCCGTCCATGCCGGATGCGTTGGTAGGCTCGATTGGATTCGAACCAACGACCCCCACCATGTCAAGGTGGTGCTCTAACCAACTGAGCTACGAGCCTATGTGCCCCGCGTGATGCGCGGCGATACTGCTTGGGTTGCTGCTTGCTGCCGCGGCGATCCGTGACGAGCGGAGCGCCGAAAAGACAATGGACGGCTAGCGTGTTCCGCGTTCACCTGGAGCGCGGCGCTTGCCGTCCATGTCGGATGCGTTGGTAGGCTCGATTGGATTCGAACCAACGACCCCCACCATGTCAAGGTGGTGCTCTAACCAACTGAGCTACGAGCCTGCGAGGCGCGAATTATAGAGAGGCTCGCCCGATGTTGCAAGCGCCGGATCGCGTCGCTATCGCGAGCCGCGTGCGGGCATCGCGCGGCGCCTGTTTTCGCGTCCTGCACCGCCACCATGTTCAGCGTTTGCGCCGGGTCGATGCGGCGCCGGCGGTGACCTTGGCCTTGGCCGGTACCGCCGCCGAGGGCGCGGCCTCGAGCGAGGCCACCAGCCGTTCCTCCAGGAACGCGAACAAGGTGCGGATTGCCGTCGATCCCTGCCGGTGCTGCGGATACACCGCGCTGAGCCGCAGCGGCGGCGTGGCATGCGCGGCGAGGATCGTCACCAGCGCGCCGCTCGCGATCGCCGGGCCGACGATGAATTGCGGCAGCAGCGCGACGCCGAGCCCGGCGATCGCCGCATCGCGCACCACGTCGCCGTTGTTGGCGATCAGCGGCCCCTGCACGGCATAGGCGCGCCGCCCTTCCGGCGTTTCGAATTCCCAGCCGTCGCGGCTCTCCTGTCCATAGAGCAGGCAGGCATGGCGATGCAGCTCGGCCGGCGCGGTCGGCTCGCCATGCGATCGCCGATAGGCGGGGCTGCAGCAGGCGATCATGCGCAGCGTGCCGAGCGTGCGCGCCACCAGCGTCGAATCGGCCAGTTGCCCGATCCGCAGCGCCAGGTCGAAACCCTCGCCGATCAGGTCGACGCGGCGGTCGCTCAACTCCACCTCGAGCCGCACCGCCGGATGCGCGGCCAGGAATTCGGCCAGCAGCGGCGACAGGTGGCTCATGCCGAAGGACATCGGCGCGCTGATCTTCAGCGAACCGTGCAGCTCGGTGCGGCGTGCCGACATCGCCTCCTCGGCCTGCGCGACCTCGGCCAGGATGCGCTGCGCATGCAGGTAGAAGGCCTGCCCCGATTCGGTGACGGCCAGCTTGCGCGTGTTGCGGTTCAGCAGGCGCACGTGCAGCGCGGCCTCGAGCGCGGCCATGCGCCGGCTGACGAACTGTTTCGACAGCAGCAGCTTGTCGGCGGCGCCGGTGAAGCTGCCGGCGTCCACCGTGGCGAGGAAGATGCGCAGGTCGTCGAGTTGCATGGCAGGGCGGTTCCCGGTCGATTGTCCACTAAAACAGGACGATGATTATCTCATATGCGATTTATCTATCAGGATGGTTGACCTAAGATTCATCCCATCGATCGACGCCGCACCGCAGTGGCGCGGCGCGATCCACCGGAGAACTCATCATGATCGAAGTCAGAAACGCAGACGCCCGCGGCCGTGCCGAACATGGCTGGCTCAGTTCCCGCCACAGCTTCTCGTTCGCGAACTACTACGACCCGCAGCAGGTCGGCTTCTCGGACCTGTTGGTGATCAACGACGATCGCGTCGCCCCGGGCCGTGGTTTCGGCACGCATCCGCACCGCGACATGGAGATCATGTCCTACGTGCTGGAAGGCGCGCTCGAACACAAGGACTCGATGGGCACCGGCTCGGTGATCGTGCCCGGCGACGTGCAGCTGATGAGCGCCGGAACCGGCGTGGCGCACAGCGAGTTCAACCACTCGAAGGACGAGCGGGTGCACTTCCTGCAGATCTGGGTCGGCCCGGCGGAGAAGGGCGCGCAGCCGCGCTACCAGCAGGCCAACATCCCCGCCGGGGAGAAGCGCGGCAAGCTGCGCCTGGTGGTCTCGCCCGACGGCGCGCAGGGCTCGCTGGCGATCCGCCAGGACACGCGGATCTACGCCGGGCTGTTCGACGGTGACGAAAGCGCCAGCATCACGCTGCCGGCCGATCGTTTTGCCTACGTGCACGTCGCCCGCGGCAGCGTCGAGCTCAACGGCCGCCGGCTCGGCGAGGGCGACGGCGCGCGGATTCGGGCCGAGCAGGCGCTGAGCTTCGCGAATGGCCAGGATGCCGAGGTGCTGGTGTTCGACCTGCGTCCCGTCGAGGTGACGGCTGACTGGGCCTGAGCGACGCCTCGACGGTGCCGGCCGCGCGTCCCGCGAGACGAGCGGCCGGCACCCGCCCGATCGCGCATCATCCCGTTGTTGATTTGCATGACTTATCAGTCGATGATGAACCAGCGCGCGCGCCGCCCGGCGGTTCGCGCGTCCTGGCCGCCGGCGCGGCGCCGGTCATCGTCGATCTCAGGATTTCAATATTTCACAAGGATCTCGACCATGCGTTACCTCTCTCTCGACAAGCAAAGGGACGGCGTGCTGCTGGCGGCACGCGTGCTGATGATGGTGTTGTTCGTGATGTTCGGCTGGCAGAAGCTGATGGGCTTCTCCGGCACGGTCGCCTACATGGGCTCGACCGGCGTGCCCGCGCCGATGCTGGCGGCGGTGATCGCGGTGGTGATGGAGCTGGTGGCCGGGCTGCTGATCGTGGTCGGCTTCTACACGCGGCCGGTGGCGCTGCTGCTGGCGCTCTACACGCTCGGCACCGCCTTCGTCGGCCATCACTACTGGACCATGACGGGCGCCGAACAGTACGTCAACCTGATCAATTTCTACAAGAACATCAGCATCGTGGGCGGCCTGCTGGTGCTGGCCGTCTCGGGTCCGGGGCGGTTCTCGATCGACCGCCACTGAGGCGCTGAGGGTTCGTCAAGGCAAAACGCCTGCTCGATGGACGAGCGGGCGTTTTTTTCTGCCTGCGTGCGGCGTGGCCGGGTCCGATTCAGCGGGCCGCCGCTGCGTCGACCGTCGGCGCCCTGCGCACCTCGGACAGGTAGATCAGGATCAGCGAGACCCAGACGATGCCGTACAGGAACATGAAGCAGGTGGTGCGCACCGCTCGCGGCAGCGAGTCCGACAGTGAGACGCCGGCTTCGAAGGCCGAGGCGGCCACCTGGGTCATGCCGTATTCGCCGGTCAGGTATGCCGGGATCCACAGCGACAGCGCGGTGAAGCCGTCGAAGATGATCGAGGGGACTGGCGAACCGCCAGACGCGCGGACCCCGCCAGAGGACCGTCGCCGCGAGCCGGATGACGAGGCGGGCTGGTCCGGCTGGGCAGCCGGCCTTCACTCGGTCGAATCGAAATCGTCGTCGGCGCCTTGCAGCAGGGTGGCCAGCGTGCTCAGCCCGAGCTCGAGCTGATCGAGCGCTGGTGCCGCCAACGCGAGCCTGACGGCGTTCGGCGCATGGCCCGGCGCGACCGCGAAGGTGCTCGAGGGCGTGAGCCCGATGTCACGTCGCGCGGCGGCGGCGATCAGCGTCTGCGAGCGCCATTGCGCCGGTAGCGTCAACCACAAGTGATAGCTGTTGCCGTTGGCCTGGATATCGAAGCCGCCCAGCCGCTCGGCGGCCAGCCGCTGACGTACTTGCGCATCGACCCGCTTGCGCCGGGCCAGTTCCGCGACGGTGCCATCGATCATCAGGCGCCGTGCGGCGGCGAAGGCGTAGCCGCTCGCGGTCCAGCCGCCGGAACGCACCGAGGCCATCACCGTTTCGCGCAGCCGCGGCGGCACCACCACGAAACCGAGCGTCAGGCCCGGCGCGATTTTCTTCGACAGGCTGTCGATCACGATGCAGCGATCCGGCGCAAGCACGGCCAGCGGTGGCGCGTCGTCGAGGAAACCATAGACGTGATCCTCGATGACGGGAATGTCGAGCTTCTCGACCACGCGCAGCAGGTCGGCACGGCGCGCCGCGCTCATGGTCATGCCGAGCGGATTGTGGATCGCCGGCTGGATGTAGATGGCCGACAGGCCGCCATCGCGATGCGCCTTCTGTACCGCGTCGGGCAACACGCCTTCGCGGTCCATCGCGAGCGGGACCAGCGACATGCCGAGCCGCGCGGCAATGCCCTTGATGAACGGGTAGGTCAGCGCTTCCACGCCGCAGCGCCCACCCGCCGGTACCACGGCGGTGACCGCGGCGGCGATGCCCTGCCGACCGTTGCCGGTGAACACGAAGTGCTCGGCGTTCGGGCGCCATCCGTCGCGCGACAGGCAGGCGGCAGCCGCGGCGCGAACTTCCGCGGTGCCGATGCTGGTTGCCGGGCGCAAGGCGAGCTCGAGTTCGGCTGGCGTTTCGAGGCCGCTCAGGCTGCGCGCGATCAATGCCGGCTGCTCGGCCAGCAACGGATAGTTGAACTCGAGGTCGATGCGCACGCCGCGTGGCTCGCCCGGCGCGCCGACGCCACGCCGTGACTGGCCCGAGACGAAGGTACCGCGTCCGACCTCGCCGACCACCAGCGCGCGGCGCAGGAGTTCGGCATAAACCCGGCTCGCGGTGGAGGCCGCGATGCCGCGTTGGTCGGCAAAGTCACGTTGGGGCGGCAGGCGGTCACCGGGTTTGAGGGTGCCGTCGGCGATCTCGGCGGCGATGGCGTCAGCCAGCTTCAGGTATTCGGATTTCGACATGATTGCACCGAGGGCAATGTTTTGATTGCGCTGAGTTTTGCATCGGGTCATTCTGAGCGCATTGCCCGATTGTATCGGGAGCCGTCCTGGAGCTGCATCATGCTGCACGTTTGTCCGATTCCTATTCATGCCGTCTTCGCGATCGCGACTCGATCGCGCCCCTCGCGCGACCCGATCGCCGGTGCCGTCGCGGCGGACCGAGAAGGCTGCTTTTCCGCGAGGCGATCATGATGGCCTCGGCTGCCTCGGCGGGCCTGGAACTGACGCTGACGACGATCGTGATCGCCTTCGTCGGCGTGTTCCTGATTTCGTTCATGAAAGGGGCCTTCGGCGGGGGATTCGCGATCGTCGGCATTCCTCTGTTGTCCTTCGTCATGGACCCGGTCACGGCCGGCGGCCTACTGGCGCCGCTGTTCATCGCGATGGACTTGTTCGCGCTGCGTTACTGGAAGCCCTCGACCTGGTCCAAGCCGGACCTCGCGCTGCTGCTGCCGGGGCTGGTGGTCGGCATTGCCGGTGGCTTCCTGTCGTTTCGCCTGCTCGACCATCACGCGATCGAGATCATGATGGCCGTCGTCACGCTGGGTTTCGTCGGGCTGTGGTTCATGACGGGCGCGCGGCCGTCGCCGCGGCCGCGGTCTCGGCTCAAGGCGGTCTCGGCCGGCCTGGCATCGGGGATTACCACCATGGTGGCTCACTCGGGCGGACCGCCGCTGGCGATGTACCTGCTGCCGCTCGGCCTGAGCAAGGAGGTCTATGCGGGGACCACCAGCCTGTTCTTCACCGTCGGCAACGCGGCCAAGGCCGTGCCATGGCTCTGGTTGGTGAAGCCGGGTGCCGGCGTCTGGCTGCTGATGGGGATTTGCCTGTTCGCGATACCCGCGGGCGTGGTGGCGGGCTGGCGGCTGCACGGCGCGCTCGATCAGGGCAGGATCTACCGCGCCTGCTACGGCCTGCTGGTGGTGACGGCGCTCAAGCTGCTGTGGGATGGCGTATCGGGCTACCTGGCATGAGCGGGAGCCGGCGGCGTCGGGCGGACAAGGCGCATTGCCCGCCCCGGGCGTTCAACCCTGCCCGAACACTTGCCGGATTCTCGCGAACAAGCCGTGCTGCGCGATCCACGCGGCGTAGGCGCGATACTCGGGATCGCGCATCAGGTGGCGTTCCTCGGTTTTGGCCCGCATGAAGTAGATGCAGTTGACGGCCAGCAGCGCCGCGCAGTGCGCGAGCGCGACCTGCCAGCCCAGCGCGCCGACGAAGGGCACCGAGATCATCCAGTACGACAGGTTCTTGGTCAGGTAGGCCGGGTGCTTGGTGAAGCGATACGGGCCCGAGGTGATGATGCCGCGGTTGGTCAGGTTCGAGAAGCGCAGGCCGAACGAGATCGTCGAGAGCGCGTAGCAGAGCACCAGGGCGATGATCACCGCGCCCCACAGGCACTGGATCAGCGGCACGCCGGCCAGCCAGTTGTCCCAGAACAGCGTGCCTTCGTAGCGGATGTAGCGATCCGAGATCAGCGACCAGAACGGCTGGTAGCAGACCAGCGCGACCAGCCAGCCTAGCGCGGTGGGCTCGACGGTGCGCACGTGGCTGTCGAGGATGCGGAAGGTGCAGAGATAACCGACCGAGCCGAACAGCAGGTCCATGGTGAAGGCCAGCTCGTACAGGAAGCGGAAGGTCGCCAGCGAGTAGGGCGCGCTCTGCAGGGCCGTCAGCGAGGCGGTCAGGTGGTCGGCGTTGCTCGACACGTAGACGAACATCAGCGGCAGGAAGAAGGCCT
The DNA here is from genome assembly GCF_000959725.1 of Burkholderia gladioli. Classification (NCBI taxonomy): domain Bacteria; kingdom Pseudomonadati; phylum Pseudomonadota; class Betaproteobacteria; order Burkholderiales; family Burkholderiaceae; genus Burkholderia; species Burkholderia gladioli. Next base: position 2,296,586 of record NZ_CP009322.1, on the reverse strand, counting down.
TCACGCCCCAGCCGGCCAGCATCTCGCGCACGCTCGACCAGCTTTCCGGCTTCTGCCCGCGGAACACGAAGCGGGCCCAGCACAGGTAGGTGTCGTCGACCTCGCGCTGGCGCGCGTCCATCCAGGCGAAGTAGAGCGGCGCGCCGACCGCGAAGTACGGCGCGAGCATCGCGCAGAGGCTCCAGAACGGCTTGTAGAAGTCGCCGTGGTATTCGGGCAGCAGCCAGTAGATGAAGGCGATGCCGGCGTAGATCGAGCCGAGCCCTGCCAGCCGCATCGCCACGCGCGCGAAGCTCATCGGGCGTATCGCCTCGGCGGCGAGGCCGGCGCTGGGGCGCAGGTAGGCGCGCGCCACGAACAGCTCGTAGCTGGCCACCACCACGATGATCGCGAAGCAGGCCGCGAAGCCTCGGCCGGCGCCGCTCAGCAGGCTGCCGTCGCGCGAGAACCACAGCACGGCCAGCGCCGCGGCGATGCCGGCCAGGCCGACCGTGAAGGGGGTGGCGGAACGGGGTGGCCGGGCCCCGACGTCGGAGAGACTATCGATGGTCGAGTTCATGTCATTCCTCGTGTGATGACATCTTGTGATCGGTCGGCCGGGCTGTTGGAGTATAGGTGCCCGGCCGCCGTATTTCTGCTGCTTGTTGCGTGTTGCTGTCTGCCGCCGTGTGTCGACGCCTGCCGCCACGGCGCGGCCTGGATACCGGCGGCGGATGTTCCCGCCGCCGGGTTTGCCGCCTTACTTCTTGCCGCCGCCGAGCAGGCCGCCCAGCAGGTTGGTCACCGGCGAAAGCAGGCCCGCCGAGGTGCCGCCGGAGGCGGTGCTCGAACCGGACAGCGAACCCGTCACGCCGTTGGCCGCGCCCGACACGGCGCCGGTCACGGAGCCGGTCGCGTTGGCGACCGTGCCCACCGCGCCCGACACGGTGCCGGTCACGCCGGCGGCCGCGCCGTTCGAGCCGATCGATCCTTGCGCGCCACCTGCCAGACCGCCGGTCAGGCCGCCCACCAGGTTGGTGACCGGCGCGAGCAGGCCGCCCAGGCCGGCCGATGCGCCGCCGTTGGCGCCGCCGCCGACGCTGCCCGTCAGGCCGCCGATCAGATTGGTGACCGGGGTGAGCAGGGCGCCGAGGCCGGCGGTGCTGGTGCCCGAGGTGCCCGACGAGGCCGAGCCCGAGGTGCTGCTGCCGCTGCTCGAGCCGCCGCCGATGGTGGCACCCAGGCCCAGGTTCAGGCCCAGCGAACCGGTCAGGTTCAGCAGCGGGGCGAGCGGGTTGGTGGTCGAGCCGGTCAGCAGGCCGCCGGTGCTCGAGACGGTGTTGCCGAGCTGGGTGACCACGTTGCCGAGATCCTTGCCGACCGGGTTGCCGGTGGCATTCGAGATCGCCGCGCCGGCGCTGCCCAGGCCCGCGCCGATGGTGCCGAGCAGGCTGTTGACAGGCGCGCCCAGGCCGGTGGCCGAGCCGACCGTCTGCGTGACGTTGGTGACGGCATTGGTGATCGGGTTGACCAGCGAGCTGACGCCCGTCTCGATCTGCTGGACCGGGGCGCTGCCGAGCACGGTGCCGAGGCCCGTGCCGACGTTGCCGACCACGCCGCCGAGCGAGTTCACCACGGTGCCGAGCGTCTGCGTGAGCGGGGCGAGCGGCGCGAGCGGGCCGCTGCCGAGGCTCGACACGGCGCCGCCGAGCGACTGCACCGAGTTGGCCACGTTCGACACCAGGTTGGCCGCCGAGCTCAGCGTCGGCCCGAGCGGGTTCGACGAGGTGCCGATCTGGCCGAGGCCGGCGCCCAGGCCGTTGCCGAGCGAGACGATGCCGTTGCCGAGGCTGTTGACCGCGTTGCCGATGCCGGTGGTGGTGCCCGTGCTGACGATCGGGATGCCGCTGCTGGCGACCTGCGTGCCGCCGTCGGCGACGGTCTTGCCGGTGGCGGTGACGATGTTGCCGAGCTGGTTGATGATGGTGCCGAGCGGGCTGGTGCCGGTGCCCGAGGTGCCCGAGGTACCGGAAGTACCGGAAGTACCGGAAGTACCGGAAGTACCGGAAGTACCGGAGGTGCCCGAAGTGCCGGAGGTGCCCGAGGTACCAGACGTGCCCGAAGTACCGGAGGTGCCTGAGGTACCGGAGGTACCCGAGGTACCAGACGTGCCCGAAGTACCGGAGGTGCCTGAGGTACCGGAGGTACCCGAAGTGCCCGAAGTGCCCGAAGTGCCCGAAGTGCCCGAAGTGCCCGAAGTGCCCGAAGTGCCCGAAGTGCCCGAAGTGCCGGAGGTGCCCGAAGTGCCGGAGGTGCCCGAAGTGCCGGAGGTGCCCGAGGTACCAGACGTGCCCGAAGTACCGGAGGTGCCTGAGGTACCGGAGGTACCCGAAGTGCCCGAAGTGCCCGAAGTGCCGGAGGTGCCCGAGGTACCAGACGTGCCCGAAGTGCCGGAGGTGCCCGAAGTACCGGAGGTGCCCGAGGTACCGGAAGTGCCCGAAGTACCGGAGGTGCCCGAAGTGCCGGAGGTGCCCGAGCTACCCGAAGTCCCCGACGACCCGCCGCCCGAAGTCCCCGACGATCCACCCGACGTACCTGAGGTCCCCGACGAGCCGCCCGAGGTACCCGAGGTCGCGATACCGAGATTGCCGCCCGGCGGCGTGGTCAGTGCGTCGGTCCCGCCGCAACCCTGCAACGCGAGCAGCGACGACACGCCGACGGTGATCGCGGATTTCTTGAATAGCGCGCGCATAGCATCCTCACAGAAAAAATGTTGTTCTGGAGGGGCTTGCTGCAAAATCCGGACCACGCATATCCATCATGCGTGGAGCGTTGGCTTCGTGAAATTTCCTGCGAACAATCCAGGGAAAGCGAGCGCAATGCGCGAAACCGCGCCGCAATTGTTAACGCGGCGAGCCCGATGTTCCGCGTGGTGCTACGTAACGCCGGGCAAGCTGCCGTAACGAGCCGGGGGCGTGACGCGCGGCGCCGCCCCGGCTTCATCGGATCCTCAGACCAGCCCGGCCGGCCGGCGCGTGGGCGGTATCGGCGCGTCGTCGAGCGCGCCGAGGAAGCCGGTGGTCCACCAGTGCACGTCGTGCTTGCGGATCTCGGCGAGCAGGGCCGTGTGGCGCCGCACCCGCTCGTCCAGCGGCATGGTCAGGGCTGCCTGGATCGCGCGCGCGGTGCCCTGGATGTCGTAGGGATTGACCAGCAGCGCGTCGGTCAACTGCTCGGCTGCACCGGCGAAGCGCGACAGCACCAGCACGCCGGGGTCCTTGCCGTCCTGCGCGGCGATGAATTCCTTGGCCACCAGGTTCATGCCGTCGCGCAGCGGCGTGACCAGCGCCACCCGGCTCGCGCGGTACAGCCCCGGCAGCGAGCTGCGGTCCAGGCTGCGGTGGATGTAGCGCACCGGCATCCAGTCGAGTTCGCCGTAGTCGCCGTTGAGCGAGCCGCACAGCGTATCCATCTCCTGGCGCAGGTGATCGTAGGCGTCGACGTCCTCGCGGCTCGGCGCGGCGATCTGGATCAGCGTCGCGCTCTGGCGCATCTCCGGGTAGCGGTCGAGCATCTCGCGGAACGCCTGCACGCGCTGCGGCAGGCCCTTCGAGTAATCGAGACGGTCCACGCCGAGCAGCAGCTTGCGGCGCGAATACTCGTCGCGCATCTGCTCGTAGATGTTGAGGCCGTCGTCGTCGCTGGCCATCTGCGCGAAGCCGTCCACGTCGATGCCGATCGGGAAGGTGCCCACCCGGATGGTGCGGTCGAAGGCGCGCAGCCGTTCGCCGTCGATGAATTGCGCGTTGGCCTCGGCTTCCGCGTAGCGCACGAAGTGGGTGACGTCGGTATGCGCCTGGAAGCCCACCAGGTCGTAGGCGAACAGCGAGCGCATCAGCCATTCGTGCTCGGGGATCGCGGCCATGATCTGCGGCGGCGGCACGGGAATGTGCAGGAAGAAGCCGATCCGGTTGCGGCAGCCCTGGGCGCGCAGCTCGGTGGCCAGCGGGATCAGGTGGTAGTCGTGCACCCAGATCACGTCGTCGGGCTTGAGCAGGGGCATCAGCTTGCGCGCGAACAGGCGGTTCACGCGGCGATAGCCCTCGCTGAACTGCACGTCGAAGTTGGCCAGGTCGAGCCGGTAGTGGAACACCGGCCAGAGCACGTTGTTCGAATAGCCGAGGTAGTAGGCGTCGTAGTCGCGCTGCGAGAGGTCGATGGTGGCAAGTTCCATGTTGCCGTATTCGCGAACCTGCACCTCCTGGTGGCCGGGATCGCTGTCGGCCTCGGCGAGCTTGCCGCTCCAGCCGAACCAGATGCCGCCGCGCTGCTGCAGGCTGTCGTTGAGCGCGACGGCCAGGCCGCCGGCGGCTTCGTTGTCCGGGTCTGCTGTCCGGTTCGATACGACGATGAGACGGCTCACGGATACCTCCTGGTGATGACGATGCGGATGAGGACGCGATCCGCCGCCACGGCGTGCACCGCGCCGGCGGGCGGCGCGCTGGACGGGCAGCAGGCATCGGGCAGGGCGCCGGCGCGAGCCGGGGGCACTGGCCGATACAGGCCTCGCGAGGCGGATCGGACGGGACGAGACGACGATGCATTCCGGCGCGGGCCGCCGATGCACGTCGGCGGGCGAGCCCCCGGCACGCGGGCAGCAGCCTTGCGCGGGACGCCGGGCCGTTGCCGGAAGAGGAACGGGCCCAGCGTACACCATCAATAAGACATGCGTTCAGGACAGGCGCGGGCGCAGGCAGCCGAGCGTGGCGTCGGGGACGGTGGTGAGCAGGGTGTGGATCGCGAAGCTGACATCGGCGCGCGCCAGGTCGAACCAGACCGCCATGCGGGCGCGATGCGCGTCGATATGCGAGACGTAGACGCCGAGCGGCGAGCGCAGCAGCGCGCGGCGTTGCGCGCAGAGATAGTCGGCGCTGCCCTCGAGCGTGACGGGCAGCAGCACGCGCGGGGCGCTGTCGCGGGCGAGCGGCGTGCCCAGCGAGATCGACGAGCGCGTCTGGCGCGCTCGTGCCGGGCCGATCGAGACGATCGGGCGGGCCTGTCGGCCGGTGGTCTGGGCGGTGGTGGACGTGGCGTTGCGGGTAGCAGGCATGATGTCGGCGGAGAGCCGCGGTTACGAACACAGCCTCAAGGTACGCGCCGCCGCGTAAACGTCTTGCAAAAATATGGGCGGGCGCAGCAAAGAAGCGGCAATCGCGGTTGGCGGCCGGATGCGAGGTGCCTGCCAAGGGGAAATTGATTCGCTGCAGCAATCAATGGAGCAATTGGCGTGCCTGAAACGTATCCAGTCCAGTCGACTTTCCGGCGCCGATCGCTCGACGCCCGCGCCTGCTAGCCGCCGTCGACCGGATCCGCCGCCTCGCCGCGCTGGCGGTTCGCCAGGAACTCCCTGACCAGGGCGATCGCGGCGCGGCAGATCTCGAGATCGAAGCCGTGGAGGGTGGTGGCCGGATCCTGGCCGAGCTGCGTGGCCAGCCAGCGTATCCCCTTGGCGCGCGCCTCGAAGGCATTGCAGCCGTCGCGGCGCATCTTGGCGGCCACCAGCGGCTCGAGCGCCGTGTGCAGGTCCGATTTCGCCTGGCGCAGCTCGGCATTGGCCAGCCGGCCGAGCGGCACGTGGCGGCGGCTGCGCGGGAAGATGCCGATCCAGGCGTCGCAGGGCGGGCAGACCCACAGTTCGCCGTGCTCGTCGCGATACGGGTAGGCGGCATCGCCGAAGCGCGCGAGCAATGCCTTCTCGCCGCAATAGTCGCAGACGGGTTGAGGCAGGGCGGGAACGGGACGGCCAACGCGCATGGGCTGGGGATCGGCGAGCGAGATCGGAGTGGGAGCAGGCCACAGTATACGGCGGCCCGCCGGATGTCCCAATCGAATGCCCAAACCGGGCGCGGTGGCCCGGCTAGGCCAGCACCACGCCTTGCGGGTCGCAGATCCGGTTGCGACCGGCGGTTTTCGCGTGATAGAGCGCGGTGTCGGCCAGGTTCACGAAGGCGGCGTCGCTGGATGCCGCCGCCTCGCCCGAGGTGACGATGCCGATGCTGACCGTGACGCGGCCGTAATGGCTGGCCGCGTGCGGAATCGCGAGATCGTAGATCGAGCGGCGCACGCGCTCGCCGAACTGGGCGGCGCCCCGCGCATCGGTATCGGGTAGCGTGACCACGAATTCCTCGCCGCCGTAGCGCGCGACGTCGTCCGAGGGGCGTTGCGCGCAGCGCGTCAGCACCCGGCCGACCTCGCGCAGCACCTCGTCGCCGGCCGGGTGGCCGTAATGGTCGTTATAGGCCTTGAATTGGTCGATATCGACGAACAGCAGCGACAGCGGCCGGCCAGTCCGTTGCGTGCGCAACCATTCCACATGCAGCGTGGTATCGAACGAGCGCCGGTTGCCGAGGCCGGTCAGCGCGTCGGTGCGCACCAGCCGGCGCAGTTGTTCCTCGGCGCGCTGGCGCCGCCGCAACTCGTTCGAGAGCAGCACCGAGCCGGCCGCCACCACCAGCGAGAACACCAGCACGATCGCGCCGAGCCGTTCCGCGCGATGTCGCCATTCCAGGTAGATGTCGCGTTCGGCGGGCGCCACGTCGACGATGATCGGCAGGGTCGGCAGGCGCTTGTAGACGTAGAGCCGACGCGTGCCGTCGAGCGAGGCGAGGCCGGCCACGGCGCCCTCGGAATGGTGCATCGCGTCGAGGAACACGGTGGAGCGGCTGACGTCTCGGCCCACCATGGACGGATCGTAGGGCAGCCGCGTGATCAGCGCGCCGTTGGTGCCGAGCACCGCGGCCGAGCCGTGCGGCCCCACCTGCAGGCCGTCGAGCAGCGCACGGAAGTAGTCGACGCTCAGCGCGCCCACCACCACGCCGCCGAACGAGCCGTCGGGATTGTCGATGCGGCGCGACAGCGTCAGCATCGGCTGGCCGCCGTGCAGCGGCGAGACGTAGGGCCTGCTGATGAACAGCCCCAGCCGGGGCTGGCTGCGATGGATCGCGATGTCCTCGCGGGTGGCGAGGTTGGCTTGCGGCGGCGTATCGGCTCGCGAGTCGATCACCACCCGGCCCTCGGCGTCGACCACGTAGATGGTGCCCAGGTAGCGGCCGGTGGTGGCGCGGTCGAACAGCACCAGGTTGCGCAGGTGCGGCGGCAGGGCCATCACCGCCGGCTGGCGCATGCCGTCGACCACGGCCTGCAGCGAGAGATCGTACTGCTCGATGCTGCGGGCGATGTCGCGCTCCAGCACCAGCACCAGGTTGCGCGAATTGCCGGCCGCGCGCTGGTAGGCGTCCGAGCGCGACTGGTAGAGCACCAGCGCGCTGAGCGCCCAGAAGAACACCAGCAGCAGCGCGCCCGCGACCAGCACGCCGGGCGGCGTCAGCAAGCGTGCCGCGGGCAGCTTCCAGGCACGGCGCGGCGATTCGGACAGGCGATCGGGCATGAGGTGGGCGGGTGCGACGGAACGAACGATAACGGCGCTTCGCGAGGCAGGTTGCGGCCGGCCTGCGCCGGGCCAGCGCGCATCCGGCCCGGCGCGCATCCAGCCTGATTATCGGAGCAAATCAGGCGCGTGCGCGAGGCATCGGCGATTTAAGTGGCGAGAGAGCGACAGGCGTGCGCCTGATGCGATGCAGCATCGATGCGCACGAAATGAAACCCGCGCCGGCGCGCGGCACAGGGCTTCGCGCCCGGCGACGGGAATTCGCGTTTCCGCGTGCGGCTTCGGCCGCAGGCTTTCGTCTGTCCGGCAGCTCAGATACTGAGCTCGGACAGCAACTGGTCGGCCAGGAAATCGCAGGGCGGGCGGTTCGAGCGCGCGCTGCGCGCCAGCACGATGTCGAGATCGGGCAGCGCCGGTAGGCCGTGCGCGGGCCCCTGCTGCGAGAAATGCGCCGGCACCGCGCAGCGCGCCAACGGCGCGATCGCGAGCCCGGCCTCGACCATGCTGAACAGGCCCATCAGGCTCGGGCTTTCGTAGGAAGTGCGAAACGCGATGCCGGCCGCCTCCAGCGCGCGGATCGCGTTGGCGCGCGCGACGCTGCCGGTGCCGAACAGCGCCACCGGCAGCGGGCGCTCGTCCCATACCGGGCCGCCGCCGGGCGGCCCGGCCCAGACCATCGGCTCGGCGCGCACGAAGGCGCCGTTCAGGCCGCGCATGCGCGTCACGCAGGCCAGGTCGATGCGGTTGTCCTTGAGCAGCGGCGCGAGTGCCCGGCTCGGCAGGCCGACCACCTGGATCTCGACCTTCGGGTAGCGTGCCGAGAACTTGCGCAGCACCGGCGGCAGCAGCGAGGAGGCGTAGTCGTCGGGCACGCCGATCGTCACGCGCCCCTTGACCTCGGGATGGACGATCGCGGCCCAGGCCTCGTCGCGCAGCGCCAGCAGGCGCCGCGCGTAGGCGACCAGGGTCTCGCCGTCGGGCGTCGGCACCACGTTGCGCGCGCCGCGTACGAACAGCAGCTTGCCGAGCGACTGCTCCAGCGCGCGGATCTGCATGCTCAGCGCCGATTGCGAACGATGCACGCGGGCCGCGCCGCGCACGAAGCTGCCGCCATCGGCCACCGCCACCACCATCGCCAGCACGTCGAGATCGAGGGATTTCATTGTCTTCAGAAAAACTGAACGAAAGCTTCAATATAACGCGTTTGTCTGATGGCTGACCGCTGCGCATACTGGGCGTCATGTCGTCGAAGCGACCCGATCGAGACAGGATCGAACGCGATTCGACAGCCGGCCGTTCCATCACACGCGATGCCGCGCGACGCGGCGGGGAGATGCAAGCGATGTTCTCGAACTACGACGAATTCCGGCAGCGCGGGCTGCGCCTCGACATGTCGCGAGGCAAGCCCGCGCCGGCCCAGCTCGACCTGGCCACGCGCCGGTTCGCCGAGGCCGGCGACCCCGGATATCTCGCGCGCGACGGCGCCGATTGCCGCAACTACGGCTTCGGGCTGGGCCTGCCGGAAGCGCGCGAGTTCGGCGCGGCGCTGCTCGAGGTCGAGCCGGAGCAGGTGGTGGCGGCCGGCAATTCGAGCCTGGAACTGATGCACGACGTGCTCGCCTTCGCGACGCTGCACGGCCTGCCGGGCGGCGCGCCGTGGCGCGGCCAGGAGGTGGCGATGCTGTGCCCGGTGCCGGGCTACGACCGCCACTTCACGATCTGCGAGACGCTCGGGATCCGCATGATCGCGGTACCGATGCGCGAGGACGGCCCCGACATGGATATCGTCGAGGCGCTGGTGCGCGACGACGCCTCGATTCGCGGCATCTGGTGCGTGCCGCTCTACAGCAACCCGAGCGGGGCGATCTACTCGGCGAGCACGGTGAACCGGCTGGCGGCGATGCCCGCCGCGGCGCCCGATTTCCGGCTGGTCTGGGACGACGCCTACCGCTTCCATCACCTGGGCGAGACCCGGCACGCCACGCCGAACCTGCTGGCGGCCTGCGCGGCGGCCGGCCATCCCGATCGCGCCTTCGTGTTCGCCTCGCTGTCGAAGGTGACCTTCGGCGGCGCCGGCGTGGCCTTCCTGGCCTCCTCGACGCGCAATCTCGACTGGTGGGCGCGTCACGCGGGGGCGCGCTCGATCGGCCCGGACAAGCTCAACCAACTGCGGCACGTGCATGCGCTGCGCGATCGCGCGGGCCTGGAGTCGCTGATGGACGGCCATCGCGCGCTCCTGCGGCCGAAGTTCGATGCGGTGCAGGAAGGGCTGGCCGCACGGCTCGGCGGCCTGGCGGGGGTGAGCTGGAGCCGGCCCGAAGGCGGCTACTTCATCGGCCTGGCCTTGCCGCCGGGCCAGGCGAAGCGCGTGGTCGCGCTGGCGGGCGAGGCCGGTCTGGTGCTGACGCCGGCCGGCGCGGTGTTCCCGTATCGCGAGGATCCCGACGACAGCTACCTGAGGATCGCGCCGTCCTTCCCCTCGCTCGACGAGGTGCGGCTGGCCGCCGATGCGATCGCGGTGTCGGTGCGGCGCGCGCTGGAAATCGATTGAGCCCGCTGGCGGGCGTCGCGTGCAATCGGGCGCGCGCTCAGCGCTCGCACTTGAGATTGGCCTTGGGCAGGTCGACCATCACCGGGAAGGTGCCCTGGTCGAGATCGACGCGCGCGACCACGGTGGTCACCGTGCTGTCGCTGTCGTCGTAGACGCTGACGCGATCGCGCCGCAGGTTGGTCAGGCCGGCGCAGCCCGAGGCGCGGCCCTCGTCGGAGATCTTGCAACTGAGCTGGTTGTCCATCAGGTAGCGGAAGCGGTCCCGCTCCGGCAGCGACAGGTATTCGCGCAGGCTCGCCGTGGTGCCGGCCACGCCGTTGGCCATGCCGATCGCGCAGGGCTGGCTCGGCTGGCTGGCCGCGCCGCCGCCGTCGGGGGTATCGGCCAGCGCGGCCGTGGCGGTCAGGCTCAGGGCCACGGAGAAGGCCGCTGTCAGGGCCGATGCGATCAGAGGCTTCATGGTGCGAATCCCGGTGACGGTTCGAAGTGCGCGATTGTAATCGGATCGCGCGCCGGGCGTTCGCGAGGCGGGGATGGGAAGCGGGCGGGGATTGGCCCGCGCGATGGAATAAACCGCCGGCCGGCGGTGTTCCATGAAGTGGCAGGCCCGGGTGCGCGAGCGCCCGGGTCGGCGGCGAGGTTCGACCGGATCAGTGTGGCGCGCACGGCCCCGGCGGAACTCGCCGCCTTGCCATGTCGATGCGGCTCAGCGTCCCGCCGCGGCCCGTGCCACGGGCGCCGCCGGCTCGGCCGCCTGCGCCGCCACCTCGCGAATCCAGTCGGTGGTTTGCACCGGCTGCGTCACGGGCAGCATGTGCCCGCCTTCCACCAGCGTCAGCTCGATACCCGGCAGTTTCTGCTTCAAGGCCTCGCCGTGCTTGCGGTAGCTGAGGATCGCGTCCTGGCGGCCATACAGCACGCTGACCGGCACGCCCAGCGTCGGGTAGCGGCGTTCCATCTCGGGCAGGTCCTCGGGCGCGGCCACCAGGTCCGATGAGGCTGCGTAGAACGCCTCGGGACGCAGCCCCATCAGCCCACCGCCCTTGATCGGGAAGTCGCGCGGCACCGGCTCGGGCGCGAAGATCGCGTCGATCGCCTTGCGGCTTTGCAGGATCATCACCGGGATGCCCATCGTCAGCGAGGCGAAGCGGCGCAGCAGCGGCCAGCGCAGCGCCAGGCCCTTGAAGGCGGCGGGCGGCTCGGTCTCGGTATGCGTGAGCGGCGCGATCAGCGCGATCCGGCTCACGCTGTCGGGATGGTCGAGACCGACCGCGAGCGCGATCGCGCCGCCCAGCGAGTGCCCCACCAGCAACGGCTTCTCGAGCCCGAGCGTGGCGATGAAGCGCGCGATGGTGCGCGCCTGGGCATAGACGTTGGCCTGCGAGCCCGGGCCGCGCGTCGAGCGGCCGGAGCCGGCGCGGTCGACCACGATCACGCGGTGCGATTGCGCCAGGCGCGGCAGCTCGAGATAGGCGAAGTTGCGAAGCTGGCCGCACAGGCCGTGCACCATCACGATCGGCGGGCCGCTGCCGTAGTCGACGTAGTGCAGGCGGTCGCCGTCGATGTCGACGAACTTGCCCTCGGGCGGGAAGCGGCGCCGCACCTGGTAGGCGGTGAACTGCGTGAAGCCGAACAGCACGACGTAGATGGCGACGACGATGGCGATCAGTTGAGCGATCACGGCATTCCCCTTGTCTCGTTAGAGGGATTCGGACGTGGCGCGCGCGGCGGCCGGCGCGGCCGGGCGGCGCGCGAAGCGCATTTCCGGGTCGGTCAGCGAGCCGAAGCGCAGCAGCGCGAGGTCGCGCGCGTAGTTCTGGTGCGACTTCCAGGGATTGCGCAGGCCCTGCTTCGGCAGCAGGGCCGCGGCCCGCTGAATATACCCCGAGCTCAGGTCGACCGCCGGCATGCGCGACATGGCCGGATCGTCGAGCGTCGGCGTGCAGCTGTCGTAGCCGTGCGCGCGCATGTGGTTCAGCAGCCGGCAGACGTAGAGCGTGATCAGCTCGGCCTTGAGCGTCCAGGACGCATTGGTGTAGCCGAACGAGGTGGCCAGGTTCGGCACGCCGCTGGCCATCATGCCCTTGTAGGAGACGGCCTCGCCGAACTCGACCGGGCGGCCGTCGACCTTCACCGCGGCGCCGCCGAGCATGCGCACCTTGAGCCCGGTGGCGGTCACCACCACGTCGGCCTCCAGCGTCTGGCCGCTCTTCAACTGCAGGCCGCCGGGCGTGAAGCGCTCGATCTCGTCGGTGACGATCGAGGCCTGGCCGGCCCGGATCGACTTGAACAGGTCGCCGTTCGGCACCAGGCAGAGGCGCTGGTCCCAGGGCTGGTAGCGCGGCGTCAGGTGCCGGGCGATGTCGAAGTCGGGGCCGAGCTGGCGGCTCGCGGCGTTCAGGATGAAGCGCTTGGTGGCTTCCGGGCGGCGCCGCGAGAGGCGATACAGGTACATCGTCAGCAGCACGTTCTTGGTGCGCACCAGGCGGTGCGCGAGCCCGGCCGGCAGCCAGCGGCGCAGCCGCATCGCCAGCTTGTCGCGTGCCGGCAGCGAGACGATGTAGGTGGGCGAGCGCTGCAGCATGGTCACGTGGGCGGCCTCGCGTGCCATCGAGGGCACCAGGGTGACGGCGGTCGCGCCGCTGCCGATCACCACCACGCGCTTGCCGCGGTAGTCGAGATCCTGCGGCCAGTGCTGCGGATGGACGATGCGGCCGTGGTACTGGTCCATCCCGGGCCAGCTCGGCGCGTGGCCGTTCTCGTAGTCGTAGTAACCGCTGCACATGTAGAGGAAGCGGCAGGTGAAGCGCAGCGCCTGCTGCTCGTCGCCCTCGCCGCGCAGCACATCGACGCTCCAGCGCGCGCTGGCCGAATCCCAGTTCGCGCCGGTCACGCGGTGCCGGTAGCGGATCTCGCGATCGATACCGGATTCGCGCGCGGTGTCGCGGATGTAGTCGAGGATCGCCGCGCCTTCCGAGATCGCGTTGTCGCTGTGCCAGGGGCGGAAGCTGTAGCCGAGCGTGAACATGTCGGAATCCGAGCGCACGCCGGGGTAGCGGAACAGGTCCCAGGTGCCGCCCAGGCTGGCGCGGCTCTCCAGGATCGCGAAGCTCGCCCAGGGGCAGCGTTCGCGCAGGTGCCAGGCGGCGCCCACGCCGGACAGCCCGGCGCCGACGATCAGCACGTCGAGCTCGGTGCCGGCCTGCGCCTCGCCCTCGCCGGCGGCGCGGGCGGCGGTGGAACTCGTGGTGGGGCGGGCGGCGCCCGGGTTGGCCGTCGCGGACGGCTGCCAGCCGGTGGTGGTGTTCATGCGGCGTCCCTGGTGGTGGTCGACGAAGCGGGATTCGCCCGGCCCGAGCCGTGGCGCTGGAAGTTGCGCTGGCGCGACTGGCGCACGAAACGCAGCACGAAGACCTGGTAGGCCGAGCCGAACAGGCGCGCGAGGCGGTCCAGGCGGCGCGCGTCGGCGCCCACCAGCACGCGGCGCGCATTGCGCTCGACGCCGGCGAGGATCTGGCGCGCGGCCTCGTCGGCGCTGGTGGCGTTGATCAGCTTGTTGGCGGAGCGGCGATGCGCTTCCACGTCCTGGCCGGTCAGCGCGAGGATCTTCTCGTCGATGCGCGAGGCGTTGACGATATTGGTGGCCACCCCGCCCGGATGCACGCAGGTCGCGCTGACCGGCGCGCCCTCGATCTCCAGCTCCATGCGCAGCGATTCGGTGAAGCCGCGCACCGCGAACTTGCTGGCGTTGTAGGTGCTCTGGGTTGGCATCGCGATCAGCCCGAACAGGCTGGAGGTATTGATCACGTGGCCGTCGCCCGATTCGAGCAGGTAGGGCAGGAAGGCCTGGGTACCATGCACCACGCCCCAGAAGTTGATGCCCATCAGCCACTCGAAATCCTCGATCTTCACCGACTCGGCCGGCGCGGTCAGCGACACGCCGGCATTGTTGAAGATCAGGTTGATCCGGCCATGCGCCTCGCGGGTGGCGCTGGCCCAGGCGAACACCGCCTCGCGCGAGGCCACGTCCAGGCGCTGCGCGGTGACGCGCACGCCCTGCGCGTTGCATAGCGAGACGGTTTGCGCGAGCGCGATTTCATTGATGTCGCTCAGGGCGAGATCGCAGCCGCGACGGGCAAGCTCCACGGCCAGGCTGCGTCCCATGCCGGAGCCGGCGCCGGTGATCGCGGCCACTTTGTTCGTGAAATTCTTCATCGCATCTCCTCACGGGGCTTGCCGGGCTGTCGAATCGAGGCTTAAATGTGGTGTTGAGCGTCACCAATTTAATCATGCCATTGAGCGATGTCAAATAGCGGAATGGAGAAAACACTCGAAACTCGCCGGAAGGGGCGCCCTTATGGCGGCGTGGCGGCCGAGGCGCGGGCCGCGGAACGGCGCGAGGCGCTGATCGGGGCCGGAACGCGCCTGTTCGGCACGCTGGGCTTTCGCAAGACCACGGTGCGCGCGCTCTGCCAGGAGGCGAAGCTGAACGACCGTTATTTCTACGCGGCCTTCGCCGGCACCGACGCGCTGCTGCAGGCCACCTACCAGCACCATGCCGAGCGCCTGCGCGCGGCCGTCGGCGCGGCGCTGGCGGAGGCCGGCGAGGCGGGGCTGGAGGCGCGAGTCGATGCCGGGCTGGGCGCGTTCTTCGCCTTCCTGCGCGATACCTGCGCGGCGCGCGTGCTGCTGCTGGAGGTGATGGGCGTGAGCGCGGAAACCGACATGACCTACCAGCGCAACCTGCTCGAATTCGGCCGGCAGATCGTCTCGGTGGCGCGCGTGACCGATCCCGAGGATCCGGAGCAGCGCGCCGACGCGCGGCTGACCGGGCTCGCGCTGGTCGGCGCGATGACCAATGTCGGCGCGGCCTGGCTGCTGACCGGCTATCGCGATCCCGAGGCGCGCATGGTGCGCAATTGCCGGCACGTGCTGCTCGGCACGCTGGCGAGGTTCGATGCGCAGCGGGAGGGTGTCGCGCAGGCCGACGGCCAGGCGGGCTGAGGCGGGGAAGGCGCGCGCGGGGCGAGAGGAAGGGCCGGCGGGCGCGCCGGCCCGCTCGGAAGACGATGGAGGCTCAAACGGTTCAAGCGGCCCAAGCGGCGGTTCAAACACCCCAAACCGCGCCCGCCGTCAGACCTGCACCAGCCCCTGCGCGTCGTTGATGCGGATCTGCCGGCCGCGCGAATCGATCAGCCCGTTGCGCTGGAACTTCGACAGCATGCGGCTGACCGTCTCCAGCGTCATCCCCAGGTAGCAGCCGATCTCCTCGCGCGTCATGCGCAGGTTGAACTCGGCCGGCGAATACCCGCGCGCCTTGAAGCGCGCCGACAGGTTCAGCAGGAACGAGGCCACGCGCTGCTCGGCCGTCATGGTGCCGAGCAGCATCATGGCGCGCGACTCGCGCACGATCTCGCCCGCCAGCAACTGGTGCACGTGCTGCTGCAGCAGCCGCATCTCGCGGCAGGCCGCCTCGAGCTGGGCGAACGGGATGACGCACACGGTGCTGTCCTCTAGCGCGATCGCGTCGCAGTGGTGGACGCCCTCGCAGACGCCGTCCAGGCCGAGCGTCTCGCCGGTGATCTGGAAGCCGGTGACCTGCTCGCGGCCGTCGCGATGCATCACCACGGTCTTGAACGAGCCGCTGCGCACCGCGTAGAGGCTGGTGAAGGGATCCTCGGCATGGAACAGCGCGTCGCCGCGCTTGACCTGGCGCGTGGTGCAGATCAGCGCGTCCAGGCGCCGGTACTCGGCATGGGTGAGCGCCGAGGGCATGCAGACGTTGCGCGTGGCGCAATTCGAGCAGCGCGCGCCGGGCTGTTTCGGCGCGTCGAACGGGACGGCCGCGGGCGGCGGCACGTCATGGGCGATCGTAGCGGGCGTCGTGGCAGTCGGCATAGTGGGCTCGTTGGACAGGTTGAGGGCGACGTGCACGGGCTCGGGCCAGCGCGTCGATGGTGTGGCACGCCAGCTCGAACTCGATGGTCTTGTCGAAGAAGTAGTGCGCGCCGGCCTTGTGGCTGGCGGCACGGAAGGCCGGCGCGGACAGGTTGGTCAGGATCACCGTGATCACCTGCGGCGCGAAGCGGGCCAGCGCGCCGAGCAGTTCGAGCCCGCTGCCCGAAGGCAGGCGCAGCTCGATCACGGCCACGTCGGCGTGGCTCGAGACGATGCCGGCGAAGGCCATGGCGTGGTCCTCCGACTCGCCGACCACCGCCACGCCGGCGAGCGGCTCCAGCAAGGCGGCGACGCGCCGGCGTATCGCGGCGGCCGGCTCGACGACATAAACACGGAGGAGGGTGGCGTCCATGCGGCAAGTATTGCAGCCGGGCCGGCGCCGCGAAATCGGCGTCAGATGAAAAGCCGGTAGGTGATTCGCTGAAAGCTGTAGGCCGATTCCTACAGGTATGACGAATCGCTGAACGATCGGAAAGTCGCCGGCCCTTGAATGCCGGGCCCGCCGCAACGATCGCGCCGATCGTCCCGCGATTGGCCCTCGCCGGGGGGCCTCACTTCGCGTCGTTGTAGACGGTGGCGCGCGACACGCCCAGGTGCTGGGCGATGATCTCCATCGCGCGCCGCACCTCCAGGTAGCCGTCGTCCTTCAGTTCCTGCATCAGCGCGCGGCGCTGCTCGGTCTTCAGCGAGCGCGGCGTGGTGGCGAGCGTCATCGCGAAGCGGTCGATGCGCTCGCGGATCGCCTCGGCATTGGCGGGGTCGAGCGTCTCGCCGACGCTGTCGGGGCCGATCTGGCAGAACTGGTTCAGGAGCCCCTGGATGCCGCGGAACAGCGTGACGTCGACGTTCAGGCACAGCGCGGCCACGTAGTGGCCGTTGGCGTCCTTGATGCCGATCGAGGTGCTTTTGGCGGTGCGCCCGTCGGGGAAGCGGTTGGCGTAGTTGGCGAGCACCGAGGGATAGTCGTCGTCGGCGATGCGCGCGAGCCCGAGTTCGGTGGTCGGGTCGCCCACCGCGCGGCCCGACAGGTTGTTGTGGATCGCGATGATCGAGTTGGCGGGCGTGCGCAGGTCGTGGACCACCACCTCGGTGAAGGGCGCGAACATCTCGCCGAGTCCTTGCGCGATGTTGCGGACCTGCTCGATCAGCGATGCCTGTTCCGACGGGGAGGACTTGCGGGTCATATTGGACGATTTATCCGGGATTCGACGGTATTGTAACCACGCGCCCCCCGGCATTGCGCAAAGCGATCCACCCGGGCCGGCCGATCCGCGCGTCGCCCGCCCGGGGACTGGCCCGCGGCCCGTCGAAGCCGGCGGCCGGCCACTTCGAATCGGGTAGAATCCGCGCTGCGCGCGAGACGCGCCGGCGCCCGCGCGTGGCCGCGCCGCCCCATCCGGGCGGCCCTGGCCGCGTGCCGAGACGCCGCCCGCCTGCCTCTTGTCCGTCATCCATGCCAAAACAATCCACGCATTCCGAGCCCGCCTCCGCCGCTTCTCCGCAACTCAAACGCAGCCTCAAGGCACGTCACCTGACGATGATCGCGATCGGCGGCTCGATCGGCACGGGCCTGTTCGTCGCCTCGGGCGCCTCGATCTCGCAGGCCGGCCCCGGCGGCGCGATCCTCGCCTACCTGCTGATCGGGCTGATGGTCTATTGCCTGATGATGAGCCTGGGCGAGATGGCAGCGTTGATGCCCGTGTCGGGCTCCTTCGCGACCTACGGCGCGAAGTACGTCGACGAGGGCTTCGGCTTCGCGCTCGGCTGGAACTACTGGTACAACTGGGCCGTGACGATCGCGGTGGAACTGGTGGCCGCGCAACTGGTGATGAACTACTGGTTCCCGCATGTCCCGGGCGTCTGGTGGAGCGCGCTGTTCCTCGGCGTGATGTTCCTGCTCAACGTGATGACGGTGCGCGGCTTCGGCGAGGCCGAATACTGGTTCGCGCTGATCAAGGTGGTCACCGTGCTGGCCTTCATCGCCACCGGCCTGCTGATGATCTTCGGCATCCTGAAGGGCGGCCCGTCGCCGGCCTGGGCCAACTTCGCGATCGGCGACGCGCCGTTCGCGGGCGGCCTGCCCGCCATGATGGGGGTGGCGATGATCGCCGGCTTCTCGTTCCAGGGCACCGAGCTGATCGGCGTGGCCGCCGGCGAATCGGAGAACCCGCGAACCACCATCCCGCGCGCGGTGCGCCAGGTGTTCTGGCGCATCCTGCTGTTCTACGTGTTCGCGATCCTGGTGATCGGCATGCTGGTGCCCTATACCGATCCCAGCCTGCTCAAGAGCGACGTGACCGATATCGGCGTGAGCCCGTTTACGCTGGTGTTCCGTCACGCCGGGCTGGCCTTCGCGGCCGGCGTGATGAACGCGGTGATCCTGACGGCCGTGCTGTCTGCCGGCAACTCGGGCATGTACGCCTCGACGCGCATGCTCTACAACCTCGCCACCGAGGGCCGCGCGCCGCGCCTGTTCGCGAAGCTGTCCCGCAGCGGGGTGCCGCGCAATGCGCTGTACGCCACCACCGCGGTCGGCGCGCTGTGCTTCCTGTCCTCGCTGTACGGCGACAAGACCGTCTATCTCTGGCTGCTCAACACCTCGGGGATGACGGGCTTCATCGCCTGGCTCGGCATCGCGGTCAGCCACTACCGCTTCCGCAAGGGTTTCGAGAAGCAGGGCTTCGCCCTCTCGCAACTGCCTTATCGCTCGCGGCTGTTCCCCTATGGACCGATCTTCGCCTTCGTGCTGTGCCTGGTGATTGCCTTCGGCCAGGATTACCAGGCCTTCCTGTCGAACCGGATCGACTGGGTCGGCGTGCTGGCCACCTATGTCGGCATCCCGCTGTTCCTGCTGGTCTGGCTCGGCTACCGCATGCTGAGAAAGAGCCGCTTCGTGCGCTACGAGGACATGGAGATCGCGCCCTGGCTCGAGGGCGGCGCGCAGCGCGAGGCGCGCAGGCAGGGCAGCCCGGCCGAGACGGCCTGAGGCTTGCTTTACGACCGCGCGCGGCGGCTGCCGCGCGTGGCTCGCGCTGCATCCCGTCCTGGTTTGCGGCGGGCGCGATGCGTGCCGCGCCGTGCTTTTCCTGCCCCGCACCTTTCCCTCATCGATGCTTCGCGCACGGCATGAGCGGCGAAGCCGATCCCTTTCCCGATCATTCGCGATCCTGAGCAATTCGAGTGGCAACGCGATGCGCCTTCTCGCGAATTCGGATCGCGCTTTGCGGCTTCGCACCTCGCATGGCGCGGGCATCCAATTTGCGCGATCCTGCCCCCAAGGGTTTACGCTGGCGAGAAATTGCCGTTATACTGCGGCGCATGTCCTCGACTTTCGCAGTGAGTTGCATGCCGATGCATGCAAGATCGCGGCAAGTGCGAAAGTCGCGCAAACCTTCCCGTCAATCGGAGCATCCAGCTCCTGCGGTGCCGGCACATTCGTGCGGCCGCATCCTTGCCATCGCAAGATGGTGCCTGGCCTGAGTAGCGCACGCGCGCTACGTGGGCTGAACATGACAATCGAACGAGCGCGGTAGCGCTCACGCAGGACACCGGACAGGGTTTTTTCGTGCCGGTTGCGATGCCGTTTTTGTCGGTTCGATCCCGGCACGACCGGGATCCGTACCTTCCATTCGCGACGCCGTCTGGCGTTTTCGCGGCGCGCGGCCATTGGCGTGCGCCGCTCCGGAAAGGAGGCGTATCTCATGACTCGACGCACTGTCCGTCTCGCGGGCAGCCTGTTACTGGCCGTCATCCTGTTCGGCTGGATCGCCAGCGCGATCGGCGCCGATACCTGGCGGCAGCATTCGGGCGATCTCGTCTACTACACGGGACGACACCTGATGCTGGTCGGCTGTTCGATGGTGCTGGCCATCGCGGTCGGCATTCCCGCCGGGGTCGCGCTCAGCCGGCCCGCCCTCGCGCGCCAGGCCGAGCGCTTCATGCAGGTGTTCAACATCGGCAACACGGTGCCCTCGCTCGCGGTGCTGGCGATCGCGCTCGGCATCTTCGGGATCGGCGACATACCGGCCATCGTCGCGCTGTTCCTGGCCTCGCTGCTGCCGATCACGCGCAATGCCTACGAGGGCATGCGCAACGTGCCGGCCTCGCTGCGGGAGGCCGCGCGCGGCATCGGCATGACGCCGTGGCAGTCGCTCACGCGCGTCGAGTTGCCGAATGCGCTGCCGATCATCGTCGGCGGCGTGCGCACCGCGCTGGCCATCAACGTCGGTACCGCGCCGCTGGCCTACCTGATCGGCGCCGACAGCCTCGGCACCCTGATCTTCCCCGGCATCTATCTCGACAACCAGCAGATGCTGCTGCTCGGCGCCGCCTCGACGGCCGTGCTCGCGCTGCTGCTCGATGCGATCGTCGCGGCCGGCAGCCGCCACGTGATGGCGCGCAATGGAGGTGCCGCATGACGGGCTTCGAACGTATTTCCGCCATGGCGCGCCGCGCGCTCGCCGTGGTGCTGGCGGCGGCCTCGCTCGGCGCGCTGGCCTCGGCCCCCGCCGCGGCGCAGGCGCTCACGGTCGGCGGCAAGAACTTCACCGAGCAATACGTGCTCGCCGAGATCACCTCGCAGTACCTGCGCGCGCGCGGCTACACCATCCAGAGCCGCACCGGGCTGGGCAGCGTGCTGCTGCGCAGCGCGCTCGAGAACGGCCAGATCGACGTGATGTGGGACTACACGGGCACCGCGGCCCTGGTCTACGACAAGATCAAGGAGAAGCTGCCGCCCGACGAGATGTACCGCCGCGTCAAGGCGATCGACGCGCGGCGCGGCCTGGTCTGGCTCGATGCCTCGCCGCTCAACAACACCTACGCGCTCGCGCTGCCGGCCGAGACCGCGCGCAAGACCGGCATTCGCACCATCTCGCAACTGGCCGCGAAGATCGCCGCCGATCCGAAGGGCACGCGCCACACCTTCGGCATGGATGCCGAGTTCGCCAATCGTCCCGACGGGCTGAAGCCGCTGGAAGCGGCCTATCACCTGAACTTCAGCCGCTCGGAGACCAAGCAGATGGATTCGGGCCTGGTCTACACGGCGCTGCGCAACAACCAGTTGACCATCGGCCTGGTCTATACCACCGACGGCCGTGTGAAGGGCTTCGGCATCGTGCCGCTGGAGGACGACCTGCATTTCTTCCCGCCCTACAACGCCACGCCGGTGGTGCGCGAGCCGGTGCTGAAGGCTCATCCCAAGCTCGCGGTGCAGCTCAACGCGCTGTCGGCCGCGCTCAACAACGATGTGATGCTGGAAATGAACAAGCGCGTCGATATCGACGGCGTGTCGGTGCAGCAGGTCGCGGCCGATTTCCTGCGCACGCATACCTTGCCGTGACCCGGAGGCGACCATGACCGTTCATGACTACCTGGCCGCGAACTGGCCCGAGCTCCTGCAGCTCACCTTGCAGCACGTCTACCTGGTGGGCATCGCGGTGGGCTGCGCGATCCTCGCCGGCGTGCCGCTGGGCATCCTGATCAGCCGCCACGAATGGCTCGCGCCGCCGCTGCTGGGCGCGGCCACCGTGATCCTCACGCTGCCCTCGATCGCGCTGTTCGGCCTGATGATCCCGGTGTTCTCGCGCTTCGGGCAGGGCATCGGCGCGGTGCCGGCGATCACCGCCGTGTTCCTCTATTCGCTGCTGCCGATCATGCGCAATACCTATCTGGCGCTGAGGAACGTCGACGCCGGCATCAAGGAAGCCGGCATCGGCATTGGCATGACCTCGTGGCAGCGGCTGCGGCTGGTCGACCTGCCGCTGGCGGTGCCGGTGATCCTCGGCGGCGTGCGCACCGCCGTGGTGATGAACATCGGCGTGATGACGATCGCCGCCGTGATCGGCGCGGGCGGCCTGGGCACCTTGATCGTCCGCGCGATCGGGCAGAGCAGCATGATGAAGCTGCTGGTGGGCGCGGTGCTGGTGAGCGTGCTCGCGATCGTCGCGGACCTGCTGCTGCAGTGGCTGCAGCGCGCATTGACACCGAAGGGAGTGCAGAAGACATGATCGAACTCGACCAACTGACGAAGACCTTCTCGCAGAAGGACGGCCAGCCGGTGCGCGCCGTCGATTCCGTGAGCCTGAGCGTGCCGGAAGGCGAAATCTGCGTGTTTCTCGGCCCCTCGGGCTGCGGCAAGACCACCACGCTGAAGATGATCAACCGCCTGATCACGCCCACCTCGGGCCGCGTGCTGATCGACGGTGAGGACACCAACGCGCTCGACGAGGTCGACCTGCGGCGCCGGATTGGCTACGTGATCCAGCAGATCGGGCTGTTCCCGAACATGACCATCGAGGAGAACATCACGGTGGTGCCGCGCCTGCTGGGCTGGGACAAGAAGCGCTGCAAGGAGCGCGCCACCGAGCTGATGTCGATGGTCGCGCTGGACCCGAAGCTCTACCTGAAGCGCTATCCGCGCGAGCTGTCGGGCGGCCAGCAGCAGCGCATCGGCGTGGTGCGCGCGCTGGCGGCCGATCCGCCGGTGCTGCTGATGGACGAGCCGTTCGGCGCGGTCGACCCGATCAATCGCGAGTCGATCCAGAACGAGTTCTTCCAGATGCAGCGGCAGTTGAAGAAGACCGTGATCATGGTCAGCCACGACATCGACGAGGCGATCAAGCTGGGCGATCGCGTGGCGGTGTTCCGGCGCGGCAAGCTGGTGCAGTACGACCATCCCGATACGCTGCTCGCGCATCCGCGCGACGAATTCGTCGGGCAGTTCGTCGGCCAGGACAGCACGCTCAAGCGCCTGTTGCTGGTGAAGGCGGGCGACGCGGCCACCCAGCCACCGACCGCGCGCGCCGGCACCTCGCTGGCCGAGGCCTTCACGGTGATGGACGAGAACGACAGCCGCTACCTGACCGTGGTCGACGAGGCGCGGCGCGCGCTGGGTTTCGTCGCGCGCCGTGCCGCGCGCGGCGCGGACGGCAGTTGCGGCGAGCGGCTCAGCGAGTTCCCGGCCACCGTTTCCGCCGAGGACAACCTGCGCATCGTGCTGTCGAAAATGTACCAGTACCGTTCGTCGTGGATGCCGGTGCTGGACGCGGATGGCGCCTATGTCGGCGAGATCACGCAGGACTCGATCGCCGACTACCTGAGCTCGGGACGCTCGCGCCAGCAGACCGGCCAGCCGCCGCGCATCGCGGAGGCGCTGGCCGCGCGGACCTGAGGCAGGATGCCGGGCCATCGCGGCCCGGCGGCTTCGAGGGGATCGGGGAAATCAGCGTGGAATGCGCGAGAGCGCGAGCAGGGCGAGCAATTCGTCGACGCTGAAGCGGCCGTCGAGCGTGATGCGGCCGCCGACCCAGTTCGGCGCGTTGCGTGCCGCATTCCAGTCGACCCAGCCGGGTGCCTGCCTGAGTATATGCAGGGCGGTTTGTCGGGATGGCTGATCTTGGATGGACATCGGCGTTGCCTCACGGAATGCATCGAGGTGGGCCGCCGGCCTTGCGATACGGCTGCCGGCGGCACGAGATCCGGAGTGTCGATTGCGTGCCGATAAAAGACTATGGGAATGATCTGATTTTCGTCCTAATCCGCCCATGCCGCCCCGAAGATCAGACTTTTCAGATGGAGCGTGGGCGCGCGATCGCCGAGACTGTTCGCTGTCGGGCAAGGTGATTCCTGCTTGCCCGGCATCTCCGTGTCTCTGCATTGGCGATGCGCGATCCCCCGTCGTGTATCGTTATTGGCGCCGCCTTCGGGCGGCTTTTTTTTTGCGCGGATTTTGCGCGGCTGCCGGCGCGAGCCGCTGCATCTCAAGCGTCGCGCCGGTAGGCGCTCGGCGTCACGCCGGCCCATTTGCGGAAGGCGCGCGTGAAGTTCGCCGGGTCGCTGAAGCGCAACTGCTCGGCGATCGTCTTCAGGTCGAGATCGGAGGCGCGCAACAACTGCCGCGCGTCGCGATAGCGTGCCTCGTCGAGCAGCGCGCGATAGCCGGCGCCGGCTTCGTCGAGCCGACGCCGCAAGGTGCGCGTCGAGACATGCAGGCGCCGCGCCAGCGCATCCGGGCCCGGATAACCGTCGGCGCCCGCCACCAGCTCGGCGCGCACGCGGTCCACCCAATCCCCTTCGTCCTGCCGCACCGCCGCGTATTCGCGCTCGACCTGCGCCAGCGCCTGCCGGTGCGCGACCTCGTCGGCCAGCGCCAGCGGCCAGCCCAGCGCCTCGCGTGCGATCCACAGCGCATGCGCCTCGCAATCGAAGCGCACCGGCGGCAGCCGCTCGCGATACGGCGCGAAGTAGGGCGGCTCGGGCCAGGCGAAACGCAGCTCGAGCGGCGGCGCGCCGCGGCCGGTCAGCGCCGGCAGCGATTGCGCGAGCCCGGCCAGCACGAACTCGAACAAGGTGTGATGACGCAGCACCGGGCTCGACTGCACGCCGGCCAGGGTCAGCGTGGCGCCGTCGCCGTGCTCGGCATAGGCGAGCGTGTACTGCCGGTTGCGGGTGCGGAAGTAGCGCGCATTGACCTCGAGCGCGGTGCGCAGGTCCGGCGCGGTCATCGCGGCATAACCGAGGAAGCCGTGCACCGAGGGCCGCAGCCGCAGGCCGAGCTCGAAGCCGAAACCCTCGTCGCCGGTCAGCGCGATCGCATTGAGCACCAGCCGCGCCCATTGCGAGGGCGATACGCGCGCGTCGGGCTGGGCCAGCACCTCGTCGCGCAGCCCCGTGCCGGCACGCAGCGCGCGCTGGTCGAGGCCGCGCTCGGCGAACAACTGCATGAGCAGGCGCGGGTAGGCGACCGGGATGGTCGGGCGCCGCAAGCCCAGGCTGTCCTTGGACGGGGAGCGTGTCATCGCATCGATTTGGCCACAAATGACAAGCATTATGGCTGTTTGACCCCTCACGCTCAAGCGAGGCGCCGCCTAGCATCGGGGGCATACCAGAACCTGCTCCCCGCCATGACGACCCCGTTCCCGCACCTGCTCGCACCGCTCGATCTCGGCTTCACCACCTTGCGCAACCGCGTCCTGATGGGCTCGATGCATACCGGCCTGGAGGACAGCCGCAAGACCCTGCCGCGCCTGGCCGAGTATTTCGCCGAGCGCGCGCGCGGCGGCGTCGGCCTGATCGTCACCGGCGGTTTCGCGCCGAACCTGGCCGGCTGGACCAAGCCCTTCGGCGGCACGCTGGCCAGCTCGGGCGCGGCGCGCCGGCACCGGCTGATTCCCGGGGCGGTGCATGCCGAGGGCGGCAGGATCGCGCTGCAGATCCTTCATACCGGCCGCTACGGCTACCACCCGCTGGCGGTCGCGCCCTCGCGCATCAAGTCGCCGATTTCGCCGTTCGCGCCGCGCGCGCTGTCGGCGGCCGGCGTCGAGCGGCAGATCCGCGCCTTCGTGCGCTGCGCGGTGCTGGCGCGCGAGGCCGGCTACGACGGCGTCGAGATCATGGGCTCCGAGGGTTACCTGATCAACCAGTTCATCTCGCGCCACACCAATCATCGCGACGACGCCTGGGGCGGCAGCTACGAGAATCGCATGCGCTTTCCGGTCGAGATCGTCGAGCGCACGCGCGAGGCGGTCGGCCCCGACTTCATCCTGATCTACCGGCTGTCGATGCTGGACCTGATCCCCAATGGCAGCGACTGGGACGAGACGGTTCGGCTCGCGCGCGCGGTCGAGCGCGCCGGCGCGACCCTGATCAATACCGGCATCGGCTGGCACGAGGCGCGCGTGCCGACCATCGCCACCTCGGTGCCGCGCGGCGCCTTCGCCTGGGTCACGCGGAAGATGAAGGGGGAGGTGGGCATCCCGCTGGTGACGACCAATCGCATCAACCGGCCCGAAGTGGCCGAGCGGATCCTGGCCGAGGGTTGCGCCGACATGGTATCGATGGCGCGGCCGTTCCTGGCCGATCCGGAATTCGTCGCCAAGGCGGCTAGCGGGCGTGTCGACGAGATCAACGTCTGCATCGGCTGCAACCAGGCCTGTCTCGATCACGCCTTCAAGAACCGTATCGCCTCCTGCCTGGTCAATCCGCGCGCCTGCCACGAGACCCTGCTCGAGATCCGTCCCGCCGCGCAGGCCAAGCGCATCGCGGTGGTGGGCGCGGGCCCGGCCGGGCTCGCCTGCGCCACCACGCTGGTCCGGCGCGGCCACCGGGTCGAGCTGTTCGACGCGGCCGCGCAGATCGGCGGCCAGTTCAACCTGGCCAAGCGGATCCCGGGCAAGGAGGAGTTCCACGAGACGCTGCGCTACTTCGGGCGGCAGCTCGAGCTGGGCGGCGTGACGCTGCACCTGTCGCGGCGCGTCGAGGCGGCCGAGCTGATCGCCGGCGGCTACGACGAGGTGGTGCTGGCCACCGGCGTGACGCCGCGCGATCCGCGCATCCCGGGCGGCGACGGCTCGAACGTGCTGAGCTACGTCGACGTGCTGGCGCTGGGCAAGCCGGTCGGCCAGCGCGTGGCGGTGGTCGGCGCGGGCGGCATCGGCTTCGACGTCGCCGAGTTCCTGGTGCAGGAGGGCGTCTCGCCCTCGCTCGACCTGGCCGCCTGGCAGGCCGAGTGGGGGGTGACCGATCCGGCGCGCGCCCGCGGCGGCATCGTGCCGGCCCAGGTCGCGCCGCCCGCGCGGCGCGTCACCCTGCTGCAGCGCAAGCCGGCGCCGCTCGGCAAGGGGCTCGGCAAGACCACCGGCTGGATCCACCGCGCCACGCTGAAGATGAAGGCGGTGGAGATGATCGGCGGCGTGAACTACGAGCGGATCGACGCGCGCGGGCTGCACGTGAGCTTCGGCGAGAAGCGCGAGCGGCCGAGCCTGATCGAGGCCGACACGATCGTGCTGTGCGCCGGCCAGGAGCCGCGCCGCGACCTGCAGGCCGCGTTGCTGGAGGCGGGCCTGGCGGTGCACCTGATCGGCGGCGCGGACGTGGCGGCCGAACTCGATGCGAAGCGCGCGATCGACCAGGGCACGAGGCTGGCCGCGAGGCTTTGAGACCGGGCAGAACGGCGCTATCCTGTCGCATCGCGCTGACGGTTTAGGAAATCGAAGCTTTCATTTTCGTTTCGCGCAAGAGTGTGGTTTCGACACCTCTTTTGATCGGAGGGAAAGCTTTCGGAAAGCAAAATTGAAAGCTTTTAGAAAGTTTAGGCGAGACGTCGGAACACCCCGGAATCGTGTTCGAAACGTCAAATTGAAGCAAATTTCGATTTGTCAAGCCCCTGTTTGGCGTCGTCTGGATGATCTCGCCCCGTTTCTGAAGCGAAAAAAAACTCAATAAAATCAATGCTTCGATTCGTCGAGAAAAATGCAACAGAATGTTGCGATGCAAAACGTCGCACTTACCTTTATCCTCGTTAACCCGGCGCGGTGTGGTCGCTCTTGTTACATAACTTTCGATTGCATTACACTGCGGGCGCTTCGCCATTTTGAGCGGGCGAACATTACAAATCTTACGTTTCTTTCGTCTCAGTCGAACGACTCTCTGACCGGGTTTTCATAGGGTTTTGCCGCCATGCAATCTGTACCATTCCTGAGCCTCGCGATCTGGACACCGATCGTGTTCGGCGTGGCCATCCTGCGCATCGGATCGGATCGTTATCCGCATCGGGCTCGGTGGCTCGCGCTGGTGGGCGCGATCGTCGGCCTGCTGGTGACCGTGCCGCTGGTCGCCGGTTTCGACGCGCACAACACCGCGGCTCAGTTCACCGAATACAAGCCCTGGCTGTCGGCGTTCGGTTCGGCATGGCGGATGGGCGTGGACGGGCTGTCGCTCTGGCTGGTGGTGCTGTCGGCCTTCACCACCCTGGTGATCGTGATCGCCTCCTGGGAATCGGTCACCACCCGCGTGGCCCAGTACCACGGCTCCTTCCTGATCCTGTCGGGGCTGATGATCGGCGTGTTCACGTCGCTCGACGGCATGCTGTTCTTCATCTTCTTCGAGGCCACGCTGATCCCGCTGTTCGTGCTGATCGGCACCTGGGGCCACGCCAACCGTGCCTACGCGGCCATCAAGTTCTTCTTCATCTCGTTCGCCGGCTCGCTGCTGATGCTGGCCGCGATGCTCTACCTGTTCGGCGTGACCCACACGTTCGACATGGCGGTCTGGCAGAAGACCCACCTCGGCTTCACGCCGCAGTTGCTGGTGTTCCTCGGCTTCTTCGCGGCCTTCGCGGTGAAGGTGCCGATGTGGCCGGTGCATACCTGGCTGCAGGACGTCTACACCGACGGCCCGACCGGCGCCGCGGTGTCGCTGGGCATGATCAAGATCGGCGGCTACGGCTTCCTGCGCTTTGCCCTGCCGATCACGCCCGATGCCGCCCACTACCTGGCGCCCGTGATGATCGGCCTGTCGCTGATCGCGGTGGTCTATGCCAGCCTGCTGGCGCTGGCGCAGAAGGACATGGCCAAGATGCTGGCCTACTCGGCGGTCGCCCACATGGGCCTGGTCACGCTCGGCGTGTTCCTGTTCGACCAGATGAGCATCACCGGCGCGATCGTGCAGATGATTTCCTACGGCTTCGTGGCCGGCGCGATGTTCCTCTGCGTGGGCGCGCTCTACGATCGCACCAAGACCCGCGCGATCGCCGAATACAGCGGGGTGGTCAACACCATGCCGCGCCTGGCGCTGTTCGCCGTGCTGTTCGCGATGGCCAACGTCGGCCTGCCGGGCACCTCGGGCTTCGTCGGCGAATTCCTGGTGATCATGGGCGCGGTGCGCGTGAACTTCTGGATCGGCGCGATCGCCGCGCTGACCCTGATCCTGAGCGCGGCCTACACGCTCTGGATGCTCAAGCGGGTGATTTTCGGCGCGATCAAGCACGAGCGCGTCGGCAAGCTGATCGACCTGAGCCGCCGCGAGTCGGTGGTGTTCGCGGCGCTGGCCGTGATCGTGCTCGCGATCGGGATTTATCCGAAGCCGTTCACCGACGTGATCGACCCGGCCGCCGCCAGCATCGTCGCGCAGCTCGAGCAGCGCGCCAATGCGGCCCAGGACGGTTCGGGCACGCCGGCGGCTTCCACCATCAGCGTTCAGACGGAGTCGCGCACGCCGCGCACGCCGACCTGATCGCCGATGCCGGACCCGGCTCTCAGGGGGGCGGGTGCGGTGTGCTATCGTCCGCGGGCTGCCACGGGCGACGGCCGACAAAGTTGCTTGATGTGGCAACGTGTCGCACGGTGAGTTTTGGTAAGGATCATTTGCTAAGATTCACCGCTTTTTCCCACTCCAACGGCTTTATGATGCGTGCGCTTGCGCGAATCGGGGCATAGCCGGTTCGCACCAATCGACCACGCGCAAAATCAGGCAAATGTGATGAATAGAAAGGCATTTAGAAGCATATTGCTTTTATTGGGCGCCGGATTGCTTGTCTGTCTATCCGGTTGCAACTTTGACGTACTGGACCCGAAGGGCAGCGTCGGGGCCGCAGAGAAGTCGCTGATCTGGACTTCGACGTGGGTCATGCTGATCGTCGTGATTCCGGTGATCGTGCTCACGCTGGTGTTCGCGTGGCACTATCGCGCGTCGAACCGCAGCGCGACGTATGCACCGAAATGGGCGCATTCGAACGCGATCGAAGTCGTTATCTGGACGGTTCCGACGCTGATCATTCTGTATCTTGGCATCCTCACCTGGACTTCGACGCACGAGCTGGATCCGTACAAGCCGCTCGAGTCGAATGTGAAGCCGATCAACGTCGAAGTCGTCGCGCTCGACTGGAAGTGGCTGTTCATCTACCCGGATCTGGGTATTGCCTCGGTGAACCAGCTCGCGATTCCCGTCGGTACGCCGGTCAACTTCCGCATCACGTCGGATTCGGTGATGAACTCGTTCTTCATCCCGCAACTCGGCACCCAGGTGTACGCGATGGCCGGCATGCAGACGCGTCTGCACCTGATCGCCGACCACGCAGGCGACTACGCCGGCCTGTCCGCCAACTACAGCGGCAAGGGCTTCTCGGACATGAAGTTCCGCACGCTGGCCACCTCGCAGTCGGACTTCGACGCGTGGGTCCAGAAGGTCAAGGCCACGCCGCAGCGCCTGGACATGACGGAGTACGCGAGCGTCGCCAAGCCGAGCGAAAAGGATCCGGTCCGCTTCTTCTCGACCATCGATCCGCGCCTGTTCAATAACATCGTTGGCAAGTACAACAACGGTCACGTCATGGAATTCAATGACGCGTCGTGCAGTACGACGAAGGGGTAAGCATGTTCGGAAAACTTACACTCGACGCGATTCCGTATCACGAGCCGATCCTCGTGATCACGGCGCTCGGCGTCGGCATCGTCGGGGCGCTGGTGCTGGGCCTCGTGACTTACTTCGGTAAGTGGAAATATCTCTGGACCGAGTGGCTGACGAGCGTCGACCACAAGCGTCTGGGCGTGATGTACATCGTGGTCGCCCTGGTCATGCTGCTGCGCGGCTTCGCCGACGCGATCATGATGCGTACCCAGCTGGCCATCGCGTATGACGCGCCGGGTTATCTCCCGCCGCACCACTACGACCAGATCTTCACCGCGCACGGCGTCATCATGATCTTCTTCATGGCGATGACCTTCATGGTGGGCCTGATGAACCTGGTGGTGCCGCTGCAGATCGGCGCGCGCGACGTGGCCTTCCCGTTCCTGAACTCGCTGTCGTTCTGGATGACGGCGGTCGGCGCGGTGCTGCTGATGATCTCGCTGTTCATCGGCGAGTTCGCGCAGACCGGCTGGCTGGCCTATCCGCCGCTCTCGGAGCTGCAGTTCAGTCCAGGCGTGGGGGTCGACTACTACTTGTGGGCCTTGCAGATCTCCGGGGTCGGCACGCTGCTGACCGGCGTGAACTTCTTCGTGACCATCATCAAGATGCGCGCGCCCGGCATGACGCTGATGAAGATGCCGGTGTTCACCTGGACCGCGCTCTGCACCAACGTGCTGATCATGGCCGCGTTCCCGATCCTGACCGTCACGCTGGCGCTGCTCGGCCTGGACCGTTACCTCGGGATGCACTTCTTCACGAATGACGGCGGCGGCAACGCCATGCTGTACCTGAACCTGATCTGGGCCTGGGGTCACCCCGAGGTGTACATCCTGATCCTGCCGGCGTTCGGCGTGTTCTCGGAAGTCGTGTCGACCTACGCCAAGAAGCCGCTGTTCGGCTACAAGACGATGGTCTACGCCACCTGCGCGATCATGGTCCTGTCCTTCCTCGTGTGGCTGCACCACTTCTTCACGATGGGTTCGGGCGCCGACGTCAACGCGTTCTTCGGCATCGCCACGATGATCATCGCGATCCCGACCGGCGTGAAGATCTTCAACTGGCTGTTCACGATCTACCGCGGCCGCCTTGAATTCACCGCGCCGATCCTCTGGACGCTGGGCTTCATGATCACCTTCACGGTCGGCGGCATGACCGGCGTGATGATGGCGATCCCGGGCGCCGACTTCGTGCTGCACAACAGCCTGTTCCTGATCGCTCACTTCCACAACGTGATCATCGGCGGCGTGCTGTTCGGCTACCTGGCGGGCTTCAACTACTGGTTCCCGAAGGCCTTCGGCTTCAAGCTCAACGAGAAGCTCGGCAAGCGCGCCTTCTGGTTCTGGCAGATGGGCTTCATCTTCGCCTTCACGCCGCTGTACGTGCTGGGCTTCATGGGCGTGACGCGTCGTCTGAACCACTACGACAACCCGGCCTGGCATCCCTGGATGCTGGTCGCGCTGTTCGGCGCGGTGCTGGTGCTGATCGGCATCGTCCACCAGCTGCTGCAACTGTACGTGTCGATCCGCGACCGCGACCTGCCGGGCAACCGTGACGTGTCGGGCGATCCGTGGAACGGCCGCACGCTGGAGTGGGCGACCTCGTCGCCGCCGGCCTCGTACAACTTCGCCATCATCCCGACCATCCACGAGCTCGACGAAGTCGCGTACCGCAAGGAGCGCGGCCTGGGCTTCGGTCTGGAGAAGGGCCAGCAGTACGAGGACATCCACATGCCCTCGAACACGAGCGCGGGTTTCTTCATCGGCATGTTCGCGCTGGTGCTGGGCTTCGCCGGTGTCTGGCACATCTGGTGGCTGGCGATCCTCGGCTTCGTCGGCATCGTTGCGACCGCGATCATCTACAGCTCGCAGAAGAACGAGGGCTACTACATTCCGGCCGATACGGTTCGGAAGATCGAAGAGCAGCGTGGCGGCGCACGTGTCGCGGCACGGCCTGCTGAAGCGGAACTGGAGGCCAACTGATGGCACAAACCACCCTGACTGCCGGTCATCACCACGCGGCAGAGCATCACCACCCGCCGTCGCACTCGGTATTCGGCTTCTGGCTGTACCTGATGACCGACTGTATCCTGTTCGGCTCGCTGTTCGCGGTGTTCGCTGTGATGCAGCACCAGTTCGCCGGCGGCCCGACCGCCAAGGACCTGTTCGACATCCCGGGCGTGGCGCTCGAAACGGCGGCCCTGCTGCTGAGCTCGATCACCTACGGCTTCGCGATGATCGGCGCGCACCGCAACAACCGCGGCGCGGTGTTCGGCTGGCTGGCCGTCACCTTCATCCTGGGCGCCTCGTTCCTGTTCATGGAAATCCGCGAGTTCGCGCACCTGATCGAAGAGGGCGCCGGCCCGGGCCGCAGCGCGTTCCTGTCGTCGTTCTTCACGCTGGTCGCGACCCACGGCCTGCACGTGACGATGGGCATGATCTGGATGGTCGTGCTGCTGTTTCAGATCGCGCGCAACCCGCAGCTGTCGGAGCAGGACATCCGTCGCCTGACCTGCCTGTCGCTGTTCTGGCACTTCTTGGACATCGTCTGGATCTGCGTGTTTACCTTTGTCTACCTCGTGAGTGTGATCTAAATGGCTCATTCTCCTGCCCATGACGGCCACGACGACGCCTCGCACGGCACCGTAAGCAGCTACCTGGTCGGCTTCGTGCTGTCGGTGATCCTGACGGCCGCCTCGTTCGGCGTGGTGCTCGGCGGCTGGTTCGCGTCGACCACCACGATGGTCATCGCGCTGGCCGTGCTGGCCGCCGTGCAGATCGTCGTCCACCTGATTTTCTTCCTGCACATGAACACGTCGTCGGGCCAGCGCTGGAACCTGACCGCGTTCGTCTACACCGTGCTGACGGTCGGTATCGTGATCGTCGGCTCGCTGTGGATCATGCACAACGTCAGCATGAACATGATGTCGCGTTGATGCACCGGCCCGCTTCGGCGGGTCCGCAAGCAGCCTCGAAAAAAGCCGCCGCAAGGCGGCTTTTTCCATTCCAGTGCCCGGCATTCGCGGCCTGGCCGGCGGCCGACGAACGAGCCGCCGCCCGGTAAGACTCCGTAAGGCAAATCAAGATCATGCAAGCCATGCCGGCCCGGCTTCGCTTATAGTCACCGGATTGCAAGCCGGCAGGGGAGGAGCGTTCCGTCCCCCGGTTTCCGATCCTTACCGGCCGCATCCTGGTTTCCTTGTTCCTTCTCGACCGTCCAGTCTCGCGACCATGACCGACACGCCTATCCAGGTCCTGCTGATCGACGACGATGCCGCGCTGCGCGATCTGCTGCGAACCTTCTTCCAGCAACGCGGCATCGAGATCTCGGTGCTGCACGACGCCACCACGCTCGAGCGTCGGCTCGAACGCGAGCGTCCCTCGGTGATCGTGCTCGACCTGATGCTGCCCGGCGTCGACGGCCTGACCGTGCTCAAGCAGTTGCGCGCGAGCGGCGACCCGATCCCGGTGATCATGCTGACCGCGCGCGCCGACGGCGTCGATCGCGTGATCGGCCTCGAACTCGGCGCCGACGACTATCTCGGCAAGCCCTTCATGCCGCAGGAACTGCTGGCGCGGATCCACGCCGTGCTGCGCCGCCACGCGCCGGCCGGCGCGCTCGGCACGCGGCCCGCGCCCGAGCGGCGCGAGCCGCTGCGCTTCGGCCCGTTCCGGCTCGACTTCGCCACCCGCACGCTGTACCGCGAGACCGAGGCGCTCAAGCTGACCGGCGGCGAATACGCGCTGCTCGAGGTGTTCGCCCTGCATCCGATGGAAACCCTGTCGCGCACGCGCCTGCTCGACCTGCTGCACGGCCCGTATTCGAACCTGACCGAGCGCGGCATCGACGTGCCGGTCTGGCGCCTGCGCCGCCTGCTCGAGGACGATCCGGCCCAGCCGCGCTACGTGCAGACCATGCGCGGCGTCGGCTACATGTTCGTGCCCGGCGGCGAGGGTGATGAAGCGCACGTTTGACACCCTGTTCGCGCGGCTGGCGCTGATGGCGATCGGATTGGTGCTGGTGGTCCATGCCATCGGCCTGGTGCTGCTCGACCGCGAGCGGCTGCGCCTCGAGGTCGAGCAGACGCGCCGCGTGATCGCCTTGTCGACCCAGGCGCAGGCCAGCGGCAGCGCGCTGGGCCTGGCGGTGAGCGCGATGCTCGGCACCTCGTTCGTCGACACGCGCGACGCGGTCGCCTTCGGCTGCCCGAAACCCTGCACCGACACCTACGGCCCCTTCGAGCGCCACCTGCGCGAGGCGATGCCGCCCGGCACCCACGTGGTGGCCGACGGCCACACGCGCACGTTGTGGGCGCGCTACCCCGGCGCGAAATACTGGATCACGCTGCCCTCGACCATGCCCTCGGTGACGCGCTTCATCGGCGCGTCCTCGCTGACCATGCTGATCGGCATCGGGCTGGCGATCTTCGGCGCCTGGCGCATCCAGCGCCCGCTGCGGCGGCTCGCGCAGGCCGCGCGTGACTTCCGGCCCGGCAACCGCCAGCCGGCCGTGCCGATCGGCGGGCCGCGCGAGGTCAAGGAGGTGATCGCCAATTTCAACGAGATGGTCAGCGAGCTCTCGCAGGGCGAGCAGGAGCGTGCCGTGATGCTGGCCGGGCTGGCGCACGACCTGCGCGCGCCGATCACGCGCATGCAGGTGCGCGCCGACCTGCTGCCCGACGCGGCCACGCGCGCCGGTTTCCTGCGCGATTCGGAAGCGCTGTCGCGCATCGTCACGCAGTTTCTCGATTTCGCGCGCGAGGGCAGCGAGCCTTCACCGGCCGCGAGCGTCGACCTGCATTGCCGCCAGCATTACGGCGGCGAACTCGACGATGGGCTAGTCAGCATCGACCTGCGCGCCGGCGAGGGTTTCCAACTGCCGCTGGTCGATCTCGACCGGATCCTCACCAACCTGATCGAGAACGCCATGACCTACGGCGAGCCGCCGGTGGAGATTTCCACCGAGGCGGCCGCGCAGGGTTATCGCCTGATCGTGCGCGACCACGGGCCGGGGATTCCCGAGGCCGAGCTCGAACGCGCGCTGCGGCCCTTCGTGCGGCTCGACGCGGCGCGCGGCGGCGACGCGCATTGCGGGCTGGGCCTGGCGATCGTCAAGCGGCTGGTGCGCCAGCATCGCGGCAGCTTCGTCGCCTCGAATGCCGACGACGGCGGTTTCGTGGTGACCATGACCTTCCCGTTCGCCTGAGCCAAACGACGAGGCCCGATCGAAACGATCGGGCCTCGTGCTTTCCGACATCGCCGACATTGCCGACATCGCGCCGATGCCGTCGTCGATCAGCTGTCGTCCTCGCGGATCGACGAGGGATGGCGGCACAGCGCGCGCACTTCCACCTGCATGTACGGGAACAGCGGCAACTGGCTCAGCAGGTCGTGCAGATGCGCCGGGCTCTCCACGTCGAACACGCTGATGTTCGCGTAACGTCCGGCGATGCGCCACAGATGCCGCCAGATGCCTTCCTGCTGCAGCCTCTGCGACATCGCTTTTTCCTCGGCCTTGAGGCTCGCCGCCTTGACCGGGTCCATCTCGGCCGGCAGGTTCACGGTCATTTCCACATGGAACAGCATGGTCGTCCTCCGGGCTCAGGCCGAGGCGCGCGCGCGATCGACCTCGGCGCTCGGCAGGGCGGCACGCTCGCGCGTCATGCGGAAGTCGAAGTCGATCAGCGTGAACTGGCCGCTCAGGCCATAGGGTTTGCCCTCGGCGCCCTCGGCCTTCTTCAGCTCCGGCACCAGGCCGTCGCGGGTGGCGAAGGCGAAGTCGTCCCACAGATACGGATCGCCGTCGATATTGATCTGCGTGGTCAGGCGGCGCATGCCGTCGGCGGTCACGAAGAAGTGGATATGGGCGGGGCGATGGCCATGGCGGCCGACCAGGTCGAGCAGTTGCTCGGTCTTGCCGCCCGGCGGCACGCTGTAGCCGACCGGCACCACGCTGCGGAAGGCATACCGGCCCTCGGCATCGGTGCGGATCGAGCGGCGCAGGTTGAAGGGCTGCTGCGACGGATCGAAGTAGGAATAGTTCCCGAGATGGTTGGCGTGCCAGACCTCGACCAGCGCATTGGCCAGCGGCTTGCCCGCGTCGTCGAGCACCCGGCCGCGCATCACCAGCGTCTCGCCCGGCTCGCCGTCCTCGTCCAGCCGCGCGAAGCCGGCCGATTCCGGCGCACCGGCCACATAGAGCGGGCCCTCGATGGTGCGCGGCGTGCCGCCCTCGATGCCCGCGCGGGCCTCGGCCTCGTCGAGCCGCACGTCGAGGAAGTGCTCGAAGCCGAAGCCGGCCGCCAGCAGCCCCAGTTCGCCGCTCTTGCCCGCCTCGCCGAGGTAGTTCAGCGCGGTCCAGAACTCGCTCGGGCTGACGTCGAGTTCCTCGATGGTGTAGAACAGGTCGCGCGTGATCCGGTTGACGAGCGCGCGCACGCGCGGATTGCCGGGCTTGATGGCGGTGTCGTCGAAGGATTTCAGCAGGGCGTCGATGGCGGGCTTGTCCATGTATGTCTCCGATATGTGAATGTGGGGGCGAGGTGGGTGGCGCGGCGGTTCAGGTCCGCCGCATCCGTTCGATGCGTGGCCAGTCGGGCTCGATGCCTAGCCCCGGGCCGTTGGGCAGGTGCAGCGCGAAGTCGTGATAGCGCAGCGGCTCGACCAGGATCTCCTCGGTCAGCAGCAGCGGGCCGAACAGCTCGGTGCCCCAGTCCAGCGGCCCGAAGGTGCTGAACAACTGCGCCGAGGCGAGGGTGCCGATCGCGCCTTCCAGCATGGTGCCGCCGTACAGCCCGAGCTGCGCGGCCTTCGCGATCGCGGCCACTTGCGCCGCGCCGGCCAGGCCGCCCGACTGGGCGATCTTGATGGCGAACACGTCGGCGGCGCGCGAGCGCGCGATCTCGTAGGCGTCGAAGGCGCCGTGCAGCGCCTCGTCGGCCATCACCGGCACGGCGGCCAGCGCCGTGAGGCGGGCCAGGCCGGCGCGGTTGGCCGCCGAGATCGGCTGCTCGACCAGGCCGACGCCGGCCTCGGCCAGGCGCGGCAAGGCGCGCAGGGCCTCGGTCTCGCTCCAGGCCTGGTTGACGTCGACGCGCACCTCGCCGCGCGGGCCGATCGCGGCGGCGATCGCGGCCACGTGGGCGAGATCCTGCTCCACCGGGCGCAGCCCGATCTTGAGCTTGAACACGCGATGGCGGCGCGCCTCCAGCATCTGCTCGGCTTCGGCGATGTCGCGCGCGGTGTCGCCGCTGGCCAGGGTCCAGGCCACCTCGACCGAATCGGCAGTGCGCCCGCCGAACAGCTCCGACAAGGGCACGCCGAGACGGCGCGCCTGGGCGTCGTAAAGGGCGGTTTCCACCGCGCACTTGGCGAAGCGGTTGCCCTGGAACAGCTTGCGCAGGCGCGCCATGGCGGCGGCCGGGCGCGTGGCGTCCATACCCTGCAGCAATGGAGCGAAGTAGGTGTCGATATTGGCGCGGATGCTTTCCGGGCTTTCCTCGCCATAGGCCAGGCCGCCGATGGTGGTGCCTTCGCCCACCCCCTCGACCCCGTCGCTGCAACGCACGCGCACCAGCACCAGGGTCTGGCAGTTCATGGTCGCCACCGACAGGCGGTGCGGGCGAATGGTGGGGACGTCGACCAGCAGGGTCTCGACCCGCTCGATGCTCACGCCAGTTGCTATCATGCGATTCCTCCGGTTGGCGCTCATGGTCGGTCAAAAGCCCGGCGGCCGTCCAACACCGTTTCCGACTACTTCCATACTTTCGAGGTATGCATGGAATTGCGGCAGCTCCGCTACTTCATCGCCGTCGCCGAAGAGATGAACATCACGCGGGCGGCCGAGCGGCTGCACATGACCCAGCCGCCGCTGTCGCGCCAGTTGCAGATGATCGAGGAGGAAATCGGCCTGCCGCTGTTCGAGCGCGGCGCCCGGCCGCTGCGGCTGACCGAGGCCGGGCGCGTGTTCTACGCGCAGGCGCGGCGCCTGGTCGAGCAGGCCGACGAGCTGGCGCCGCTCACGCGGCGGCTCGCGCAGTTGTCGGAGCGGATCGTGATCGGTTTCGTGCCCTCGTCGATGTACGGCGCGCTGCCCGACGTGATCCGCGCCTTCCGCGAGCGCGCGCCGAACGTCGAGCTGTCGCTGATCGAAATGTTCACGCTGGAGCAGTTGGGCGCGCTGAAAGGGGGGCGCATCGACGTCGGTTTCGGCCGGCTGCGCTTCGACGACGACCAACTGGTGCGCGAG
Source organism: Burkholderia gladioli (assembly GCF_000959725.1). NCBI lineage: Bacteria > Pseudomonadati > Pseudomonadota > Betaproteobacteria > Burkholderiales > Burkholderiaceae > Burkholderia > Burkholderia gladioli. The sequence goes on along the minus strand of NZ_CP009322.1, from coordinate 2,258,223 downwards.
GCCCTGATCGAGGAGAAACTGATCGCGGCCTTGCCGGCCGGGCATCGCTGCGCCGACCCCGCGGTGCCGATCACGCTGGCCGAGCTGGCCGCCGACACGCTGATCGTCTATCCCAGCACGCCGCGGCCGAGCTTCGCCGACCAGCAGCTCTCGGCGCTGCGCGACGGCGGTCTCACGCCGGCCGCCGTGCACGAGGTGCGCGAGCTGCAGACCGCGCTCGGGCTGGTGGCGGCCCAGGTGGGCGTGTCGCTGGTGCCGGAGGGCGTGGAGGGCGTGCGCGTGCGCGGCATCGTCTACCGGCGGCTGCCCGAGCCGGTCGCCACCTCGCCGATCATCATGAGCCGGCGCCTGCACGACGAGGGTTCGGCCACCGCATTGTTCTGCCGGCTGGCGCGCGAGCTGTTCGCGCTGGCGCAGGGGCCGGCGGGCGCCTGAGTTACGCCGGGGCAGCGGCGCTGAAGTGGCCGGGCGCCTGGCAAGGCAGGCTGCGTGGCGGAGGTGGCCCGGATAGCCGGCTAGCCGAGACGGCTGAAGTATCGAAGTGCCGGAGCTGGCCGAGGCGGCGGATGCGGCCGAGGCGGCCTGATGCAGCCGCTACGGCCTCAGGTGGCGGGGCGGCCGAGACGCTCCCTAGCGCCGCTCCAGCGTGTCCGAGGGCGATTCGCCGAAGCGCTCGCGATAGGCGATCGCGAAACGACCCAGATGCGCGAACCCGCAATCGAGCGCGATATCGGCGATACGCCGGCCCGGCGCCGCCGCGCCCAGCATCTCGCGCGCGTGCTCGAGCCGCGTGGCGCGCAGGAACTGCGTTGGGCTGAGCCCGCGAAACTGCAGGAAACCCTCGCGCAGCGTGCGTTCCGGCACGCCGGCAGCGGCCACGATATCGGCCAGTTGCAGCGGCTGCGCGTAGGCAGTCTCGACGAATTCCTGGGCGCGGCGCACGAAGGCGGGTGCGGGATCGTGGCGGCGGGGCGCGATGGCGAGCCCGGCGGGATTGCCGGCCGGAACGGGAAGCGCGGCATGGACGCGGGCGGAAAGCCCGAGCCGGCCCGCCGCGCGCGCCGGATGGCCGTCCACCAGCAGGTCGAGCAGCAACTGCTCGATGCGATCGGCCACGCGCGGGTTGGCGCAGGCCGCCTCCAGCAGGTCCGGCGAGCGCGCCACCAGCATCAGTTGCTGGAGCCACGGCGCCAGCGAGGCACCACCCACGCCCACCACCGGGTCGAGGCCCGGCGCGCCGTCCGTCAGCGCCGCCAGCGCGGCCGCGTCGATGCGCATCACGAACTGCTCGCAGTCGGCCGACAACTCGGCGTCGAAGGTCTCGCCGGGCGCGCAGATCACGCCGGTGCGCCCGTCCACCGCGAGCAGCCGCCCGCCGGCGCGCACCCGCGCATGGCCGGCCACGCAGAACATCAGCAGGTGGTAGCCGTCGACGGCATCCACGCGCACCTGCATCGCCTCGCCGAAGGCGATCGCCCCCAGCCCGAGCCGCCCGAGCCGCACGAAATCCATATGGGCCGCGCCGCCGTGCCGGCGGCCGCCCGGCACCAGCGCGTGCGGCTGCATCACGCGCGAGATGCGCTCGCGCGTCTCGTCGAGATCGCGCGATTCGAATAGCCGGTGCGCGCGCAGCGCGAGCGGATTGAACAGGGTCGGGGACATGATCGTGTCGGTGAACGGCGCGTCGGCGCCGCCGTCGTTTTCGCGATCCTATCGCAAAAATAATCGGCGATCGGCAGAAAGCCGCCGGAACTGGATAGTGCAGCGCCGCAAGCGGGGGCCGCCCGCCGTTTCCGGATAGACGCCGAATATTAGCGTTTCAAGAATCGAGTCCTGTCGGGTGATATCCACCCTCGTCCCCAGGAGACCACTATGGAACTGACCGAAACGCCGGTGCGGCTCGCCGACCGTCACGACACGGCCGAACTGCGTTTTCCGCGCGAGGACGGCTCGCGCGTACCCTACAAGGTGTTCAGCTCGCAGGCCGTCTACGAGCGCGAGCAGGAGCGGATCTTTCGGGGTCCTACCTGGAACTTCGTGGCGCTCGAGGCCGAGCTGCCCAAGCCGGGCGATTTCAAGAGCAGTTTCGTCGGCGACACGCCGGTGGTGGTCACGCGCGGCGAGGACGGCACGCTCTCGGCCTGGGTCAACCGCTGCGCGCATCGCGGCGCGCAGGTGTGCCGCCAGGCACGCGGCAACGCCAGCTCGCATACCTGCGTCTACCACCAATGGAGCTTCGACAATGCCGGCAACCTGCTCGGCGTGCCGTTCCGGCGCGGGCAGAAGGGCATGACCGGCATGCCGCCCGATTTCGATCCGAAGCAGCACGGGTTGCGCCAGCTGCGCGTCGAGAGCTATCGCGGCCTGGTGTTCGCGAGCTTCAGCGAGGAAGTCGCGCCGCTGCCCGAGTACCTGGGCGCGGAAATGCGGCCCTGGATCGACCGCATCTTCCACAAGCCGATCGAGTACCTCGGCTGCACGCGGCAATACTCGAAGTCGAACTGGAAACTCTACTTCGAGAACGTGAAGGACCCGTATCACGCGAGCATGTTGCACCTGTTCCATACCACCTTCAATATCTTCCGGGTCGGCATGAAGGCGCGCTCGATCCCCGACGCGACGCACGGCCTGCACAGCATCATCACCGTCACCAAGACCGGCGAGGACACCTCGGCGGCCTACAAGCAGCAGAACATCCGCTCCTTCGACGAGGGCTTCGCGCTGGAGGACGATTCGATCCTGGGGCTGGTGTCCGAATACGACGAGGACACCACCAACCACATCCAGCCGATCTTCCCGCAACTGGTGATCCAGCAGATCCACAACACGCTGGTGGCGCGCCAGTTGCTGCCCAAGGGGCCGGGCAACTTCGAGCTGGTGTTCCACTTCTTCGGTTATGCCGACGACACGCCCGAGCTGCGCGCGCTGCGCATCAAGCAGGCCAACCTGGTGGGGCCGGCCGGCTACATCTCGATGGAGGACACCGAGGCCACCGAGCTGGTGCAGCGCGGCACCTTCCGCGATCCCGACGCGAGCTCGGTGATCGAGATGTCGCGCAGCAATCCCGACCAGCAGGACACGGTGATCACCGAAAGCCTGATCCGGCGTTTCTGGGTCGGCTACCAGAAGCTGATGGGCTATTGAGAACCCGCGGAGCACACCCATGACCGACGACATTTCGCTGTGGCTCGAACTGACGATGCTGCAGAACCGCTATCTCGGCCACCTCGACAACAACCGGCTGGAAAGCTGGCCGGAGATGTTCACCGAGGACTGCCTGTATGAAATCGTGCCGAAGGAGAATGCCGATCTCGGCCTGCCGATCGGCATCATCCACTGCAGCAACCGGCGCATGCTGCGCGATCGCGTGGTGTCGTTGCGCCACGCCAACATCTACGACGCGCATACCTATCGCCACATGACCTCGGGCCTGACCATCCTCGAAGTGCGCGGCGAGGAGATCGACACCGAGAGCAACTACGTGGTGGTGCAAACCAAGAGCGACGGCGAATCGCATGTCTACCAGGCGGGCCGCTACTTCGACACCGTGGTGCGCACGCCCGAGGGGCTGCGCTATCGCGCCAAGCGCGTGATCTACGACACCTCGCGCGTGCAGACCCTGCTCGCGACGCCGATCTGAACCGCTGGAGGAAGGACATCATCATGACCGAGGACACGCTCGATACCTGGCACGCGCTCGGCGCGCTCGACGAATTCAGCGAGGACGAACCGGCCGCGCGCGTGGTCGGCGGCAAGCCGATCGCGATCTTTCGGCTCGGCGACGAGCTGTTCGCGCTGCACGATCTCTGCACGCATGGCCACGCGCGGCTGTCGGAGGGGTTCGTCGAGGACGGCTGCGTGGAGTGCCCGCTGCACCAGGGGCTGGTCGACATCCGCAGCGGCGCGCCGCGCTGCGCGCCGATCACCGAGGCGGTGCGCAGCTATCCGATCCGCATGGTCGACGGGCAGGCGCAGGTCCATGTCGGCTGATCCGGTGGTGATCGTCGGCGCCGGCCACGCGGCCCGGCGCGCGGCCGAGGCCTTGCGCGAGCGTGATGCCGCGCTGCCGATCGTGATGCTGGGCGAGGAGCCCGAGGCGCCTTACGACCGGCCGCTGCTGTCGAAGGACGCGCTGCTCGCGGAGGCCGAGGAGCCGCGCCTGTTCGTGCGCGAGCCGGGCTGGTACGCGCAACAGCGCATCGAGCTGCGGCTCGCCACGCGCGTCGAGGCGATCGACCGCGCCGCGCAGCGCGTGCGCCTGGCCGACGGCGCCAGCCTGCCCTATGCGCGGCTGCTGCTGGCCACCGGCTCGCGCGTGCGGCCGTTCGGCGGCGCGCTGGAGCCCGGCGTGCCGCTGCACTACGTGCGCATGCTGGCCGATACGCGCGCGCTGCGCGAGGCCTTGCGGCCGGGCCTGCGCGTGGCCGTGCTCGGCGGCGGCTTCATCGGCCTGGAGGTGGCGGCCAGCGCAGTGCGGCTCGGCTGCCGGGTCAGCGTGATCGACCCGGCCGCGCGCCTGCTCGGCCGCGCGATGCCGCCCGAGGTGGGCGAGCACGCGCTGGCCCTGCATCGGCGGCATGGCGTCGAGGTGCGGCTCGGCGTGCTGCCCGAGCGCGTGCGGCGCGATCCCCGCGATTCCGGCGGCGCGCTGCTGGTGGAAACCAGCGAAGGCGAGGTGCCGGCCGACGTGGTGGTGGTCGGGATCGGCGTGGTGCCCAACGTCGAACTCGCGCAGGCGGCGGGCTTGGAGGTGGCGGACGGGATCCGCGTCGACGCCGGCTGCCGCACGCTCGATCCGGCGATCTTCGCGGCCGGCGAAGTGACTTCGCATTTCCATCCGCTGGCGGGGCGCCACGTGCGCACCGAATCCTGGCAGATCGCCGAGCGCCAGCCGGCCGTGGCGGCGGCCAACCTGCTCGGCGGCGAGGACGCTTACGCGGAGCTGCCCTGGCTCTGGTCGGATCAGTACGACAGCAACCTGCAGACGCTCGGCTGGTTTGAGCCGGGGCAGCGGCGCGTGCTGCGCGGCGAGCCGGGCCGCGGGCCGTTCGCGGTGTTCGGGCTGGACGGGGAAGGGCGGCTCGCGGCGGCGGCGGTGATCGACGCGGGGCGCGAGATGGCGGTGTGCCGCCGGCTGGCGGCTGCGCGCGCGCCGCTCGACGCGGCGCGGCTGGCCGATCCGGCGGTGGCGCTGCGCAGCCTGCTGTAAGGGCGCGAAGCACAGTTGGGGCCGCGCTTGCGCGTTCGCGCGCGAGCGTCGAGAATCGTCGTTCCCGTTCACCCCAACCCCGACGACGACCGAGATCATGGCCTACGACGACAAGAACATCTTCGCGAAAATCCTGCGCGGCGAGCTGCCCTGCACGCGCGTGTACGAGAGCGACAGCACCATCGCGTTCATGGACATCATGCCCCAGTCGCCGGGCCACACCCTGGTGGTGCCGAAGGAAGCGGCCGAGATGCTCTACGAGCTGTCCGACGAGGCCGCCGCCGAATGCATCCGCGTCACCAAGCGCATCGCGCTGGCGATCCGCGAGGCGCTGCGCCCGGACGGCCTGTTCATCGGCCAGTTCAACGGCGCGGCGGCCGGCCAGACCGTGCCGCACGTGCACTTCCACCTGATTCCGCGCTGGGCCACCCAGCCGCTCGGCGCGCACTCGCGCGACGTGGCCGATCCGAAGGAACTCGAGGCGATGGCCGAGCGGATCCGCGCGGCGCTGAAGTAAGCACGTTCCCCTTGGGTAAGCGCAGCCGATGAGCGCGTGTCCGCCGGGCACGTGCCCGGCCTGTCACGTCGCCGTCACGATCTGCCTCAGAGCTGGCCGTCGACCGGCAGCATGCGGAACAGGCCCGTCAGCGCATTGCGCACGAAACCCGCGCCGGGATCGACGCTGTAGGTGCGCACCTGGCCATGCTCGACATCGGTCCAGAGCAGCGGCGATTGCGCGGCCGGCCCGCCCGCCGCGGACGAGGCCGGCTCGGCCAGCGTCACGCGATAGCTTTCGGTCGGCTGCGTGACATGGTCGAACAGCCCGGCCACTTCGCCCGCCAGTTGCGGGCTGCGGATCACCAGGGCCAGCTCGGTATTGAGGTAGGCCGAGCGCGGATCGAGGTTGAGCGAGCCGATCACCAGGGTCGAGCGGTCGATCACATAGGCCTTGGCATGCAGGCTCGCGCGCGAGCGCGAGCCGAACAGCCGCAAGCTGGCGGTGGGCGGCTGCTCGGCGCGGAACTCGTAGAGCTCGACGCCGCGCCGCAGCAGCGGCACGCGATAGGGCGCATAACCGGCCTGCACCGCCACCGCGTCGGTGGCCGCCAGCGAATTGGTCAGGATCGCGACGCGCACGCCGCGCGCGCTCAGCGCGCCAAGCGCCTCCACGCCGGCATCGTGCGGCACGAAATACGGCGAGAACACCAGGAACTCGCTGCGCGCCTCCTTGGCGAGCTTGGCGAGCGTCTGCATCGGCGGGCTCTGGTAGGTGCCGCTCGCCATCGTGATCTTCTCGGGCGAGTCCGCCTTGAACTCGGCTGGGGCCCACACCAGGCCGAGCTGCTCGCCGGCGATCTGCGCGGCCAGCGGGGTGGCGTTGAGCGGCTTGGCGTCGTAGGGCGTGGCGTTCTCGCGCCAGTGCTCGCGCAGCGCGTCGCGCGCCTGGTCCAGGTCCTGCGGCGAGAAGCGCTGGTGGTTGAGCGCGCGCAGCGGATAGGCGCTCGCGCTGGCCCAGTAGGCGTCGAAGCTCGACGAGATGTCGGCCGTCACCGGTCCGGCCGCCAGCACGTCGAGATCGCGGAACTGCAGGGTCGGGCTGGCGCTGAAATACTCGTCGCCGAGATTGCGGCCGCCCACGATCGCGAGCTGGTTGTCGGCGATCATCGCCTTGTTGTGCATGCGCCGCGTGAAGCGGTCGATCTTGGTGACGAGGTCGGCGGTGCGCGCGAACATGCCGCGCTGGGTCGCGCCGAACGGGTTGAACACGCGGATCTCGATGTTCGGGTGCGCGTTCAGCGAGGCCATGATCTGGCCGATGTCCTTGAAGTTCAGGTCGTCCACCAGCATCCGCACGCGCACCCCACGATCGGCCGCGTAGAGCGCGGCGGCCAGCAGCAGCTTGCCGGTGGTGTCCTCGGTGGCGATGTAGTACTGCATGTCCAGCGTCCGGGTGGCCGCGCGGGCCAGCGCGATGCGCATCTGCAGCGCGTCGGTGCCGACCGACAGCACGCGGAAGCCCGATTCGCCCGGATGCGCGCGCTCGGGCGCGGCCAGCGCGTCGCGCAGCGGGGTGGGCGTGTCCTGCGGCAGCGCGTGCGTGACCGGGCGCGGCAGCGAGGTGGCGGGCGGGTGGGTCGCGCAGCCGCTCAGGACCAGGGCAAGCGCGGCCAGCCCGGCGACGGCGAGGCGTCGAGCCGCGCGCGCCGGATGGCGGGCACGGGATTCGCGTCGAGCGGAAATGGCCGGCACGCTGCGGACTCCTTCGAAACGGGACGAGGGGCGCCGGCGGGCGGGGCGCCGGGCCTGGAATGTGCGGATCGATTCTACGGGGGCGCTTGCGATGCGGCAACCGGCCGGCGCGGGAGGCGGCGCCGGCGGCCGATGCTGCCGATGCCGCTGATCTTGCTGGAGCCGCCGAAACCACCAGAACCGCCCGCCAATCGCCGGTGTACCATCGGACGATTCCTCATCCGCCCTGATCGACGCATGTCCTTGCCGTCTGCTCCCGAGCTTCCCGCCGCCTTCGAAATCGTCCGTCTCGGCCCGTCGCGGGCGGAGGATTACCGGACCATCCGGCTCGCCGCCCTGCAAGCCGATCCCGACGCGTTCGGCTCGACCTACGAGCTCGAGGCCGCGCGTGGCCTCGACCACTTCGTGGAGCGCCTGGCGGGCACCGCCGTGTTCGGCGCCTATCGCGACGGCGAGATCGTCGGCATGGCCGGCCTGCGGCGCGAGCCCGGCCCGCGCGAGCGCCACAAGGGCGTGCTGTGGGGCGTGTTCGTCGAGGCGCGCGTGCGCGGCCTCGGCGTCGGCCGCGCGCTGCTCGACGCGGTGCTCGCCGAGGCGGCCGAGGAACTCGCGCAACTCACCCTGGCGGTTGCCGGCGCCGACCAGCGCGTGCGCGACTGGTACGTCCGCGCGGGCTTCGAGGTCTACGGCGTCGAGCCGCGCGCGCTGAGCGTGCCGGGCGGTTTCGTCGACACCGTGCTAATGGTCCGCTTCCTCACCTCCGCCGATTCTCCCGGCGATACCGATACGCGACGATGCGCGACAAGTCAGCCGAACTGAAGGCCAGCAAGCGCCGCGCGCTGGCGCTGCTGCTCGCCGTCACGGCGGTGTTCGCGCTCACCCTGGCGGTGCCCGGCGGGCCGTGGATCGACGGCGTGAAGGCGGTGGCCGAGGCCGCCATGGTGGGCGCGCTGGCCGACTGGTTCGCGGTCGCCGCGCTGTTCCGGCGCGTGCCGATCCCGATCGTGTCGCGCCATACCGAGATCGTGCCGCGCAACAAGGAACGCATCGCCGACAATCTCGCGCAGTTCGTGCGCGAGCGCTTCCTCGATCCGGCCTCGATCGTCGCGCTGATCCAGCGCCACGACCCGGCCGCGCGTCTCGCCCAATGGCTGGTGGAGCCCGCCAATACCCGGGTGCTCGGCGGCTACGCGACGCGGCTGATCGGCTTCGCGCTGGAGATGACCGACGACGCGCGGATCCAGCGCTTCGTCAAGGACGCGCTGCACGCCGCCTTCGACAAGGTGGACCTGTCGCGTTCGGCCGGCGCGATCCTCGACACGCTCACGCGCGACGGCCGCCACCAGCAACTGCTCGACGACGGCATCGCCCAGTTGGTCGCGCTGCTGCGCGAGCCCGAGCAGCGCGGCGCGATCGCCTCCTACATCGTCGACTGGCTCAAGGGCGAATATCCGAAGATGGAGCGCGTGATGCCGACCGCCTGGCTCGGCGAGCACGGCGCCGAGCTGATCGCCAACGCGGTGACGCGCGTGCTAATCCAGATCGGCGAGGATCCGGAGCACCGGTTGCGGCGCAGCTTCGACGCCACGGCCGCGCGCCTGGTCGAGCGGCTCAAGGCCGATCCCGCGTTCATCGAGAAGGGCGAGGAGCTCAAGCGCTACCTGCGCGACGGCGAGGCCTTCAACGGCTACGTGGCCGAGCTCTGGAGCCAGTTGCGCGACTGGCTCAGGGCCGATCTGGCGCGCGAGGATTCGCTGCTGCACCGGCAGGCCGCCGCGCTGGGCGGCTGGCTCGGCGAGCGGCTGGCGGCCAGCCCGGCGCTGCGCGAATCGATGAACGAGCATGTCGAGAAGGCGGCCGCCGAGATGGCGCCCGAGTTCGCGGCCTTCCTCACGCGGCACATCAGCGACACGGTGCGCAACTGGGACAGCGAGGAGATGTCGCGGCAGGTCGAGCTCAATATCGGCAAGGACCTGCAGAGCATCCGCATCAACGGCACGGTGGTGGGCGGCCTGATCGGGCTGGTGCTGTACCTGGTGAGTTATGCGGCGCGCTGGGCCGGCGCCGGGCTGCCGTTGCACTGAAGCGCCGGCGAGCATGCCGGCTCGCCCGGTACTTGGCCCTGCCTAGCAGCTCCCCGGGGTCACGGGTCGGCCCCAGCCGGCCCGCATGACATCCCTGTATCGCGCCCGCATCGCCCGCCAGGCTTGGCCGCCCCATGTCGCGCGGGCAGCGTTGTTCACTCCCGTTTGACATTTCTCCGCTCGACGCGGCGCGAGCCCTCATGGTGTAATCGCGCGACCGTTTGCAAGCCCCTCACAAGCCTTTCGCAAGCCCATCCGCAACCCGTTTCCCCTCCAAGGAGAAGGAGCTTCCATGTCTCCCGTGTCGGCCTTCAAGCTGATCCTCTTGTCGATCGCCGCGATCGTCGTGCTCGAACTGCTCGCCAAGCGCCTGAGGCTGCCGCCCGCCGCGGCGCTGCTGGTCGGCGGCGCCGGCATCGCCTTCGTGCCGGGCCTGCCGCCCATCAACCTCGATCCCGACCTGGTGCTGATCGTGTTCCTGCCGCCGCTGCTGGTGGACGGCGCCTATTTCTCGGTCTGGGAGGAGTTCAAGCGCAACCTCGGCGGCATCATGATGCTGGCGATCGGCGCGGTGGTGTTCACCACCCTGGCGGTCGGCCTGGCCGTGCACTGGGCGGTGCCCTCGCTGCCCTGGGCGGCCTGCTTCACGCTCGGCGCGATCGTCTCGCCGCCCGACGCGGTGGCCGCCAAGGCGGTGCTCGAACGGGTCGCGCTGCCGCGCCGGCTGATGGTGCTGCTCGAAGGCGAGAGCCTGCTCAACGACGCGGCCGGCCTGGTGCTGTACCGCTTCGCGGCGGCCGCCGCGCTGACCGGCGTGTTCAGCTTCCAGGGCGCGGTGCTGCGCTTCGCCGAGCTGGGGCTGGGCGGCGTGGCGGTCGGCTTCATCGTCGGCTGGGCGCTGATCCGCTTCATCAAGCTGCTCACCGACGACTACCTGATCACGATCTCGGCGGTGCTGGGCGGCTGGGTCAGCTATATCGCCGGCGAGACCCTGGAAGTGTCGGGCGTGATCTCGACGGTGACCATGGGCATGATGCTGGGCTGGCACCAGCACGAGATCTTCAGCGCGATGGTGCGGGTGCGCTCCACCGCCTTCTGGAAGATCATGGTGTTCCTGCTCGAGGCCCTGGTGTTCGTGCTGATCGGGTTGTCGCTGCGCGGCGTGCTGGTGCGCCTGGGCGGCTTCGGCGAGGTGTTCGCGAGCATGACGCCGATGCTGCTGGCGGTGCTGGCGGCCGTGATCGGCTCGCGTTTCCTGTGGATCTTCGCGGTCGAGTTCCTGAAGCTGCCGCGCCGCTGGTTCGGCCGCGCCGGCCTGCATGCGGACTGGCGCGCCGCCACCGTGATGAGCTGGGCCGGCATGCGCGGCGTGGTCACGCTGGCGATCGCGCTGTCCCTGCCCGAGGCGATGCCCGGCCGCGACATGATCCTGGTGGCCGCCTTCGCGGTGATCCTGGTCACGGTGCTGCTGCAGGGCACCACCATCGGCCCGCTGATCCGGCTGGTGTCGCCGCACGACGGCCATGTGCCGAACTCGCGGCATCTCACCGAGCCGCGTGCCTGGGCACGCATGAGCCGCGCCCAGCTGGCCGCGATCCAGCCGCTGGTGCGCGACGCCGAGGGCAAGGTGATCCATCCGCGCCTGCTCGAGCAGTACAGCTACCGGATGTCGATCGCCGAGCGCTTCGAGCACGAGCCGGCCTTCCCGACCGAGGACGTCCACGCCCATTACGACGTGGTGCTGGCCGCGGTGGCGGCCGGGCGCGCCGAGATGCTGCGCATGCATCGCGCCGGCGAGATCCACGACGAGGTGCTGCACCAGCTCGAGCGCGAGCTGGACCAGCAGGAAGTGACGGCGCGCCTGGCGATGGAATGAGACGCTTGTCACGCCTGCCCATGAAGCCATCGACACCGGCGCATCGATACGGAGCGCGATCATGAAGCGAAGCATGGCGAGGCCTCGCCTCGGCCCGAGGTCCCTGTTGCCCGCCGTGCTCTTGCTCGGCCTGGCCGCCGGCGCGGCGCAGGCGAGGATCGAGCAGGACGTGCGCTGCTTCCGGAGCAGCGAGGGCGCCGCGCCGATCCGCTTCGAGTTCCGCATGTTCTACGACAGCGACACGAATTGGTCGGGCGGCTACGTGCGCTACAAGGGATCGAAGACGGTGATCCCGATCGTGCTGAAGTCCGAGCACGGCACCGAGCTTGCTCCGGGCCGCCCCGACGAATTCGATCGCACCTGGGTGGAGGTGATCGACGGCCGGCTCGGCGGCGAGTACCGGATGCTCAGCCAGGGCGCGATCGTCGAGTCGATGAGCTACACGAAACCCTCGCCGCGGCGCAGCTTGGGCTTCGTCGACGATCCCGGGAGCTTCACCTCGGACAGCACCGCCTGCCAGTGGTGATGCCCGCTTTCTCCTGACGAATTCCTTTCGTTTCCGCTGGCACTGCACGGCGCCCGCCGTCGCTGCAGCGTCCGGCGCGATCTCCTACAATCAAACCCGTCGTCCGCCGTGGACGCTGGCGCCGAAGTCCGGCACCGGCCGCGCGCGGCATGCCTTTCAATCTGGTCCATCTGCAGGTAACGAGCCGCCCGGGTCGTAGGCCGACCCGGGCGTTTGCCACACCGCCCGCGCCGTAGGCCGGTCGGGCGGTATCCACCGAGAGTCCCCATGAAAGCATCCGATCTGTTCGTCAAGGCGCTGGAAGCCGAAGGCGTCGAATACGTGTTCGGCATCCCCGGCGAGGAAAACCTAGACCTGCTCGAATCGATCCGCCACTCGCGGATCAAGCTGGTGCTCACGCGCCACGAGCAGGCCGCCGGTTTCATGGCCGCCACCTACGGGCGGCTGACCGGCAAGGCGGGCGTGTGCCTGTCCACGCTCGGCCCCGGCGCCACCAACTTCGTCACGGCCGCCGCCTACGCGCAGCTCGGCGGCATGCCGATGCTGATGATCACCGGCCAGAAGCCGATCAAGACCAGCAAGCAGGGCCACTTCCAGATCGTCGACGTGGTCGACATGATGCAGCCGCTCACCAAGCTGACGCGCCAGATCGTCTCGATCGGGCATATCCCCTCGGCGGTGCGCGAGGCGTTCCGGCGCGCCGAGGACGAGCGCCCCGGTGCCGCCCACCTCGAGCTGCCCGAGGACATCGCGCACGAGGAGGGCGACGGCAAGCCGATCCCGGCCAGCTACAGCCGCCGCCCGGTGGCCGAGGAGAAGGCCGTGGCGCGCGCGGTGGAGGCGATTCACCAGGCGCGCCATCCGCTGCTGATGATCGGCGCGGGCGGCAACCGCAAGACCAGCGCGCGCATGCTGCGCGAGTTCGTCGACGCCACCGGCATCCCGTTCTTCACCACCCAGATGGGCAAGGGCGTGATCGACGAGACGCATCCGCTGTGGCTCGGCAACGCCACGCTCTCGGACGGCGACTTCGTGCACCGCGCGATCGACCATGCCGACTGCATCATCAACGTCGGCCACGACGTGATCGAGAAGCCGCCGTTCTTCATGCGCAGCAACGACAAGACCGTGATCCACGTGAACTTCCTGGGCGCCCAGGTCGATCCGGTCTACTTCCCGCAGATCGAGGTGGTGGGCGACATCGCCAACGCGGTCTGGCAGATGAAGGAGGCGCTGGCGCCCAAGCAGAGCTGGGACTTCTCGCGCTTCATGCTGATCAAGGAGCGCTTCGACGAGCATCTGAAGAAGGGCGAGGACGATCCGCGCTTCCCGCTGCACCCGGTGCGCGTGGTGCACGACCTGTCGCGCGCGCTGCCGGAGGACGGCATCGCCTGTCTCGACAACGGCATGTACAAGATCTGGTTCGCGCGCTACTGGCGCGCCCACGAGCCGAACTCGCTGCTGCTCGACAACGCGCTGGCCTCGATGGGCGCGGGCCTGCCCTCGGCGATCGCCACCAAGATCGTGCATCCGCAGAAGAAGGTGGTGGCGATCTGCGGCGACGGCGGCTTCATGATGAATTCGCAGGAACTCGAAACCGCCGTGCGCCTGAAGCTCGACCTGGTGGTGGTGGTGCTGCGCGACGATGCCTTCGGCATGATCCGCTGGAAGCAGGAGAACATGAACTTCCCCGACTACGCGATGACGCTCGACAACCCCGACTTCGTCGCCTATGCGAAGAGCTATGGCGCGCAGGGCCATCGCGCCGAATCGGCCGACGCGCTCGGGCCGCTGCTCGAACACTGCTTCGCCACGCCGGGCGTGCACCTGGTCGACGTGCCGATCGATTACTCGGACAACGAACGGATCCTGAACCGCGAGATCCCGCGCCTGTCCGCGCAGCTCTGAGTGTTTCCCCCTCGCGGCGCCGTGCCTCGCGCGCGGCGCCGCCGATTCCCGCATCCCCCGACCGGAGGCAAGCCATGCTGAAGGAAAGCTACCCGTACTACCTCGCCAACCAGGCCGTGCAGGCCAACACCGATCTCGAAGTCACCGACAAGTACAGCGGCAAGGTCGCCACGCGCGTCGCGCTGGCCGACGCGAAGGCGATCGACGCGGCCATCGCGGCCGCCGTCGAGGCCGAGAAGCCGTTCGCCGCCTGGCCGTCGTTCCGCCGCCAGGCCGTGCTCGATCACTGCGTGACGCGCTTTCGCGAGCGCTTCGACGAGCTGGCCGACGCGCTGTGCATCGAGGCCGGCAAGCCGATCAACGATTCGAAGGGCGAGGTCACGCGCCTGATCGACACCTTCCGGGTGGCCGCCGAGGAATCGGTGCGCATCGGCGGCGAGCTGGTCGACCTGGAGATCTCCAAGCGCGCCCAGGGTTATTCGGGTTACGTGAAGCGCGTGCCGATCGGCGCCTGCTCGTTCATCTCGCCGTTCAACTTCCCGCTGAACCTGGCCGCCCACAAGGTGGCGCCGGCCATCGCGGCGGGCTGCCCGTTCGTGCTCAAGCCGGCCAGCCGCACGCCGATCGGCGCGCTGATCATCGGCGAGGTGCTGGCCGAGACCGACCTGCCCAAGGGCGCCTTCTCGATCCTGCCCGCGCATCGCGACGGCGCCGACCTGTTCACCACCGACGCGCGCTTCAAGCTGCTCTCCTTCACCGGCTCGCCGGCGGTGGGCTGGGACCTCAAGCAGAAGGCCGGCAAGAAGAAGGTGGTGCTCGAACTGGGCGGCAACGCGGCCGCGATCGTCGACGCCGACCAGCGCGAGCGGCTCGACTACGTGGTCGAGCGGCTGGTGTTCGGCGCCTTCTATCAATCGGGGCAGAGCTGCATCGGGGTGCAGCGGATCCTGGTGCACGCAAGCCTTTACGAGGCGCTGCGCGAGAAGCTGATCGCCAAGACCCGCGCGCTGAAGATGGGAGACCCGAAGGATCCGCAAACCTTCGTCGGGCCGATGATCTCCGAATCGGAATCGCGCCGCCTGGCCGGCTGGATGGAGGCGGCGGTGCAGGCCGGCGCGAAGATCGTGGCCGGCGGCAAGGTGGACGGCGCGATGTTCGAGGCCACCCTGCTGGAGAAGGTCGGCCGCGATCAGGATCTCTATCGCAAGGAAGCCTTCGGGCCGGTCGCGCTGCTCGAATCCTTCGAGCGCTTCGAGGATGCGCTGGCGCGCGTCAACGACAGCGACTTCGGCCTGCAGGCCGGCGTGTTCACCGATTCGCTGTCGCATGCGCATCGCGCCTGGGACGCGCTCGAGGTGGGCGGGGTGGTGATCAACGACGTGCCCTCGTTCCGCGTCGACAACATGCCCTATGGCGGCGTCAAGGATTCGGGGCTCGGTCGCGAGGGCATCCGCTACGCGATCGAGGACATGACCGAGCCGCGCCTGATGGTGGTCCGCCAACCCGGCTGAACGCCTTGCCGAGGCGGCTCGCTGCGAATCCGGCCGCGTCGTGGCGCAAGCCCGGCGCGGCCGGTTTTTTTCGCCCGCGGCGGTTGCCCCGGCGGCTTGCTCAGGATGTCGTCCGCGATTGCGTCGCAAATGAGCATGGCGCATGCCCAGTGCGTCGGATTCCCCAGCGTGAAATATAAAAATCGTTTAGAATCATTAGGTTATATTTCTCTAAAAGAAGCAATGCCGCTGAAAACCGGGCATTCACAACCGGAAGTGCGCCAGAGAGGGCGCAGGCGGAGCCGCCCCCGCATGGACCCAGCCGCTGTCCATCCCTGGCGGCGGGCGACGGCACACGCGACGACTCCATGAACGGAACAACCAATACGGACTACGCGCCGGATTCGCATGAATCCGGCATTTCGGTGCTGCTTGTCGACGACCAGGCGTTCGTCGGCGAGGTGGTGCGTCGTCTGCTCGCCGCCGAATCCGATATCGCGCTGCATGTCTGCGCCGACGCGCACGCCGCGCTGGAGATGGCGCGCGAGGTGCGCCCGAGCGTGATCCTGCAGGATCTGGTGATGCCGGACATCGACGGGCTCGAGATGGTGCGCGCCTGGCGCGCGGAGGCCTTCACGGCCTTGGTGCCGATCATCGTACTCTCGGTCAACGACGATCCGCTGGCCAAACGCGAAGCCTTCGTCGCCGGTGCGAACGATTACCTGGTCAAGCTGCCGGACCCGATCGAGATGATCGCGCGGATCCGCTATCACTCGAATTCCTATCGCACGCTGCGTCAGCGCGACGAGGTGCTCGACTTCCTCTCGCACGACATGCGCGCGCCGCAGAGCTCGATCCTCTCGCTGCTCGACACCTACCGCGCCACCCACGGCGAGATGCCCCTGCTGCTGGAGCGCATCGAACTGCACGCGCGTCGCGCGCTGGCGCTGGCCGACGGCTTCATCCAGCTGACCCGCGCGCAATCAGAGAAGCAGCCGACCGAGCTGGTCAGCCTCAACGAGGTGCTGCTCGACGCGGCCGACCAGCTCTGGGAGAAGGCGGGCAACATGGGTAGCCGGATCAGCGTGGGGGTGCCCGAGCTGGAGTGCCTCTGCATCGGCGACCGGATGATGCTCACGCGCGCGGTCGCCAACCTGATCGACAACGCGCTCAAGTACGGGCCGGCCGGCGCCGAGGTGCGCTGCCTGATCGCCGACGACGGCGAGGACTGGCTGGTCGGCGTCGAGGACGAAGGGCAGGGCATCGCGCCCGAGCTGCGCGCCAGCGCCACCGAATCCTTCGTGCGCCTGACCCACGGGCCCGGCACCCAGCGCGGCGGCTTCGGGCTCGGCCTGGCCTTCGTGCGGGCCGCCGCCGGCAAGCATCGCGGCGAGATCCTGATGCGCTACACCGCGCGCGGCTTCATGACCGGTCTCGCGCTGCCCAAGGCCTCGCCGCGCGCCTGAGCGGACGCGCCCGCGCCCGGCGCGAGCGGTTCCCGGCCGCCTCTCCCGTGCCGTTTTCTTCCGCCTCGAACCTGCCGCGCATCCTTCCGTCCCTGTTTCGGGGGACCGCCGCCGGCGCGAGCCGCGCGCCGCCGCTGCGCGCCCGCCACGCCGGGCCCGCCCGGGCTGTCTAGGCGGCCGTAAAGACAGTACACTCGTGCTGGCTCGCGCCCCGCCGGGCGCCATGCCGTCCGTGCCGCGACGGCTCCCGAACGCATCCGCTGACTACCCACATCGAAAACATGGCCAACGTGTCGCCTCGCGCAAGCATCGAGCATCCCTCCAAGTCCGCCGGCGCGCGGATCACGCTCGGCAACCGGATCCTGCTCAGCTTCGGCGCGCTGTTCGTGCTGATGCTGGTGATGGCCGGCTTCTCCTACACCAAGCTGCGCCTGATCGACGAGGAAACCAACAGCATCCAGCGCGATTCGCTGCCTGGCGTGTACCTGGCCACCTCGCTGCGCGCCTCGGCCAACGAGTCCTACACGGCGATGCAGCGCGCCATCTTCGTGGATGCCGACGCGGCTGCCTCGGCCGCCGAACTCGACAAGATCCCCGGCATGCTGGATGCGTTCGAGAAGCTGTCGGCCACCTACCAGAAATCGACCTTCCGCGAGGACGATCGCCAGCGTTTCGCGACCTTCCGCGGCGTCTACGAGCGTTACCTGCCGCTGCTGGCCGATGCCGTGCAGAAGGCACGCAGCGGCTCGCATGCCGACGCGGTGAGCGCCTACGCGCGCTGCACGCCGGTGTGGGAGGACGTGATCCGCAATGCCAACATCCTGGTTACCGAGAATCGCAGCTTCGCCGATCAGTCGGCGCAGTCGATCCGCGAATCGGTGTCGAGCACGCAGATCACGCTGGCCACGGTGGTGGCCGTCGAACTGGTGGCCGCGCTGGTGATGGGCTGGCTGCTGTACCGCGCGGTGATGCGGCCAATGGCGGAACTGGTCGGCGTGCACGACGTGATGCGCACCGGCGACCTGACCCAGCGCCTGCAGCTCGGCCGGCGCGACGAGTTCGGCACGCTCGAGACCGGCTTCAACCGCATGGCCGACGAGATCACCTCGCTGGTCGCGCAGGCCCAGCAGTCCTCGCTGCAGGTCACCACCTCGGTGGCCGAGATTGCCGCCACCTCGCGCGAGCAGCAGGCCACCGCCAACGAAACGGCCGCCACCACCACCGAGATCGGCGCCACCTCGCGCGAGATCTTCGCCACCTCGCGCGACCTGCTGCACACCATGAACGAGGTGTCGAACGTGGCCGAGCAGTCGGCCACGCTGGCCGGCATGAGCCGCAACGGCCTGACCCAGATGGGCGAGACCATGCGCAGCGTGATGGACGCGGCCGGCTCGGTCAACGCCAAGCTGGCGATCCTCAACGAGAAGGCGCTCAACATCAACCAGGTGGTGGCCACCATCACCAAGGTCGCCGACCAGACCAACCTGCTGTCGCTGAACGCGGCGATCGAGGCCGAGAAGGCGGGCGAATACGGCCGCGGCTTCGCCGTGGTGGCCACCGAGATCCGCCGCCTGGCCGACCAGACCGCGGTGGCGACCTACGATATCGAGCAGACCGTCAAGGAGATCCAGTCGGCCGTGTCGGCCGGCGTGATGGGCATGGACAAGTTCTCCGAGGAAGTGCGGCGCGGCATGCTCGACGTGCAGCAGGTCGGCTCGCAGCTCTCGCAGATCATCACCGAGGTGCAGACCCTCGCGCCGCGCTTCCAGCTCGTCAACGAGGGCATGCAGACCCAGGCCAGCGGCGCCGAGCAGATCACCCAGGCGCTCTCGCAACTGTCCGAGGCGGCCCAGCAGACGGCCGAATCGCTGCGCCAGTCCTCGCAGGCGATCGACGACCTGACCCTGGTCGCCAACGGGCTGCGCACCAGCGTCTCGCGCTTCAAGGTCGAGGCGTGAGCGCCCCGACCCGCCCCACCATGCTGTTCCTGCTGTTCGAACTCGAGGGCGCGCGGTATGCGCTCGATGCCGCCGACATCGCCGAGGTGCTGCCGCTGGCCGCCGCCAAGCCGATCCCGGGCGCGCCCGCCTGGGTGGCCGGGATCTTGATCCATCGCGGCGTGCCGGTGCCGGTGATCGACGTGTCGCGGCTCGCGCTGGGTCGCGCCGCCGCGCCGATGCGCTCCACGCGCCTGGTGATCGTGCGCCTGCGCCTGCCGCTGGACGGCGATGCCGAGCCGGCCGAGGCCGAGGGCGAGCGCCTGCTGGGGCTGATCGTCGAGCATGCCACGCAGACCGCGCGGCTCGACCCGGCGGCGTTCAGCGACGGCGGCATCGATACGCCGCACGCGCGCTGGCTCGGGCCGGTCGCGCACGACGCGCATGGCGTGCTGCAGTGGGTGACGGTGCGTCATCTGCTGGGCGAGGAGGCGCGCGCGCTGCTGTATGCCGCCGCGGCGCGCGAGGCCGCGGATGCGGGCGACGGCCAGGGCGCCGTCGACAGCCTCGACGCCTGGGCCGGAGAACGCCGATGACGCGTGCCAACCTGATGCGCATCCACGACTGGCTTGCGCGCGAGACCGGCATCGATTCCGATTCGCTCGGCGCCGATTTCGTGGCGCGCGTGCTGGCCGAGCGGATCGCCGCGATGCTGGCCGGCGAGGCCGCCGCCGCGTCGTCGGCGGTGATGCAGCGCGCGCGGCAATTGAACGATGAGGATATCGATGCCCATTGGCGCCTGCTGCTGGCCTCGGCCGACGAGCAGCGCGCCTTGATCGAGCAGTGCGTGGTGCCCGAGACCTGGTTCTTCCGCGAACGCGAGGCCTTCGTCGCGCTGGCCGCGCGCGCGCTCGAAAGGCTGCGCGCCGAACCTTCGCTGCCGCTGCGCGTGCTGAGCGCGCCATGCTCGACCGGCGAGGAGCCCTATTCGGCGGCGATGGCCCTGGTCGACGCCGGCATCGATCCGGCGCGCCTGCAGATCGACGCGCTCGACATCAGCGCACGCGCGATCGCGCAGGCGCAGCGCGCCGAGTATGGCCGCAATTCGTTTCGCGGCCACGCGCTCGAGTTTCGCGCCCGCTATTTCACGCCGACCGCCGACGGCTGGCGGCTCGATGCGCGGATCCGCGACTGCGTGCGTTTCCGCCGCGCCAACCTGCTCGAACTGGGCGGCCCCGGCCAGGCGGCCGACGAGGGGCGCTACGACTTCATCTTCTGCCGCAACGTGCTGATCTATTTCGACCGCCAGGCCCAGGAGCGCGCGCTGCGCGCGCTCGACGCGCGCCTCGCCGAGGACGGCCTGCTGTTCGTCGGGCCGGCCGAGACCGGCGTGGTGATGCGCCAGGCGATGAGCTCGGCGAAGATTCCGCTGGCCTTCGCGTTCCGCCGCACGCGCGAAGCCGAGGCGCCGGCCGCGTGGCCGCGTGCCGCGGTCGCGATGCCCGTTGTTGCTGCCGCCGCCGGTTCGGGGACGGGGCGCCGTCACGCCGTCGAGCCGGGCCCGGGCCTGCCGCCGGTCGGCGTGCGCGCGACCTTGACCGCGCCGGCCGAATCGGCCGCGCACGAATGGTTCGCCGATATCGCCTGGCCCTTGCCGACGGCCGAGCCGGGCAGGGCCGCCCGGGCCGGCGGCCCGGGTGCCGAGGCGCCGACGGCGAGCGTCGACGGCGGCGAGGGCGCGACGCCCTGGCGCCGCGGTCGGATCGCGCCGGGCGGCGCGGGCCTTTCCTCGCCGGCCCAGTCCGCGCCGCGCGGTGCCACCGCCACCGCCACCGTGACGACGTTGCCGGGCCGCACCGGACCCGCCGGCGCGAAGGCCGCTTCCGTCGTGCCCGCCGCGCCCGCCGCTGGCGGCACGATCCCCGCCGTCACTGGCGCCGAGGCGCTCGAGACGGCTCGCGCCCGCGCCGATGCCGGCGACTTCGCGGCCGCCGAGCGCGCCGTGCTCGAGGCGATGAGCGCGGCGGGCCCGAGCGCCGAGGCCTACTACCTGCTCGGCCTGATCGCCGACGCGCAGGGGCTGCCGGTGGCCGCCGAGCACTACCGCAAGGCGCTCTACCTGGCGCCCACCCACCGCGAGGCGCTGACTCACCTGGCGACGCTGCTCGACATCGCCGGCGACCACGACGGCGCGCGCTGGCTGAAGGAGCGCGCGCGCCGCGCCGAGGCCCAGGCCGGCGGCAAGGACACGGGAGGACGCGATCATGCGCGACGTCGCTGACGGCGTGGTCGACATCGACGCGATCGACGATTGCTGGAACCGCATCGGCGTGCGCGGCGACCAGTCCTGCGAGCGGCTGGCCGAGGTGCAGCGCTGCCTCAACTGCCCGGTGTTCGCGCGCCACGCGGCGCACCTGCTGGACCGGCCGCTGTCGGGCGAGGATCTCGCGCAGGCCGCGCGGCGGGTGGCCGCCTCGCCCGCCGCCGCGACGCCCGGCGAGCACGGCGAGCACGGCGAGGGCCAGTCGGTGCTGGCGTTTCGCGTGGCCGACGAATGGCTCGCGCTGTCCACCTCGACGGTCCGGCAGATCGTCGACGACCGGCCGATCCATTCGCTGCCCGACCGGCGCAGCCGCGCCGTGCTGGGCGTGGTCAACGTGCGCGGCACGCTGCGCATCGCGGTCTCGCTGGCCCGCCTGCTCGATCTCGACGCCGCCGCCGGGCGTGCCGCCGAGGGCGCGCGCGCGGCCTTCACGCGCATGCTGGTGGTGGCCCATCGCGGCGAGCCGGTGGTGTTCCCGGTCGACGAGGTGGAGGGCGTGCTGCGCTTCGCCGCCGCCGATCGCGTGCCGCCGCCGGCCACCGTCGCGCGCGCCGGCGTGACGCATACGCGCTGCGTGTTCGGCTGGCGCGAGCGCGTGGTCGGCCTGCTCGACGAGGACCGGCTGTTCGATTCGCTGTTGCGGAGCCTCAGATGAGCCATGACGACGACCTGAGCCGGCAGTCGCTGCTCGACCTGTTCCGCGAGGAAACCCAGACCCAGACCGAGGCGCTGTCGCGGCACCTGCTCGCGCTGGAGCAAGGCGCCCAGGATGCCGCCGCGTTCGAGGCCTGCATGCGCGCCGCGCATTCGCTCAAGGGCGCCGCGCGCATCGTCGGCGTGCCGCAGGGCGTCGAGATCGCGGGGCGCATGGAGGAATGCTTCGTCGCCGCGCAGCGCGGCGAGCAGGTGCTGGGCGCCAGCCATATCGATGCACTGCTGACCGGCGTGGACCTGCTGGTGCGCGTCGGCGACCCGGGCACGGCCGCTTCGGTGACGCCGATCGAGATCGACGCCTTCGCGGTCGCGCTGGCGAATGCCGGCGAGGGCGGTGAGGCGGGTCGCGCCGCCGTGTCGGCGCCGGCCGCGCCGCTCTCGCTCGACGAGCTGGCCGCGCAGTTGCGATTGTCCGAGCCGCTGCCCGACGAGGCGCTCGCCAAGCACGACGTCCGGCTGCCGCTGGAGCCGTCGCTCGCGCCGCTGCCGCGCGGGCTCGACGAGGCGGCCATGCCGTTCGAATCGACCGTGCCGCCCGAGCTGGCCGCGCAACTGCGGCTCGACGAACCCGCCGCGGCGCCGCCCCTGGCGGCCGATGCTGGCGTGGCCGGCGGATCGGCGGGCGGATCGGCCGGCGCCGCGCGCGGCGACGCCGCGAATCCCGCCGGAGCCGTTGCGCCCGCAAGCATCGAGCCGGCCGCGCGCGACAGCCACGACAGCGCCGGCGACGCCGGCCAGATGCGCCGCGTGCGCGCCGACAGCCTGAACCGGCTGCTGAGCCTGTCGGGCGAATCGCTGGTCGAATCGCGCTGGCTCAAGCCCTTCGCCGATTCGATGCTGCGCATCCGGCGCACGCAGCGCGACGCGGCGCGCGCGCTCGACACGCTCTACGAAAGCCTGGCCGACGATCTCGACCCCGGGCGCGAGGCCGCGCTCAACGAGGTGCGGCAGATGATGAACGACCTGCAGCGCGCGTTCACGGCCCGCATCGACGAACTCGACCGCTTCGAGCGGCGCAGCAGCCATATCGCCGAGCAGCTCTACGACGAGGCGTTGCAATGCCGGATGCGGCCGTTCGGCGACGCCACCCGCGCCTATCCGCGCGTGGTGCGCGACCTGGCGCGTTCGCTGGGCAAGCGGGTGCGTTTCTCGATCGTCGGCGAATCCACCCAGGTCGATCGCGACCTGCTCGACATGCTCGACGCGCCGCTCGGCCACCTGCTGCGCAACGCGCTCGACCACGGCGTCGAGGCCCCCGAGCTGCGCGTGGCTCGCGGCAAGCCGCCCGAGGCGAGCATCACACTGGAGGCGCGCCACAGCGCCGGCTCGCTCCTGATCAGCGTGGCCGACGACGGGCCCGGCGCCGACCTGTCGGCGGTGCGCGCGGCGATCGTGCGGCAGCGCCTGACCGATGCCGGGACGGCCGCTCGCCTGACCGATGCCGAGGTGCTGGAATTCCTGCTGCTGCCGGGGTTCTCGATGCGCGAGCAGGTCACCGACGTGTCGGGCCGCGGCGTCGGGCTCGATGCCGTGCACGAGATGGTCAAGCGCGTGCGCGGCGCGGTGCGGATCTTCAACGAGCCGGGGCAGGGCATGCGCTTCGTGCTGCAACTGCCGCTCACGCTGTCGGTGATCCGCAGCCTGCTGGTCGAGGTCGGCGGCGAGCCCTATGCGTTCCCGCTGGTGCACGTGCGGCGCGCGCTCGAGATCGATCGCGCCGGCATCGACGTGCTCGAGGGGCAGCAGCACTTCTCGCTCGACGAGCGCCGCGTCGGGCTGGTCACCGCGCACCAGTTGTTCGATGCCGGCGAGCCCGACGGCGCGGGGCCCGGCACGTCGGTGGTGGTGATCGGCGCCGAGCCGGAAACCTACGGCGTGGCGGTCGACCGCTTCCTCGGCGAGCGCATGCTGGTGGTGCAGCCGCTCGACGCGCGCCTGCAGAAGATTCGCAACATCGCCGCCGGCGCCCTGCTCGAGAACGGCGATCCGGTGCTGATCGTCGACGTCGAGGACCTGGTGCGCTCGATCGACAAGCTGATCCGCGGCGGCCAGCTCACCAAGATCCGTCGCGACGCGGGCGGCGCGCTCGCGCAGCGCCGCAAGCAGGTGCTGGTGGTCGACGATTCGTTGACGGTGCGCGAGCTCGAGCGCAAGCTGCTGGAGAAGCGCGGCTACGCGGTGACCATCGCGGTGGACGGCATGGACGGCTGGAACGCGATCCGCGGCGAGCGCTTCGACCTGGTGGTGACCGACATCGACATGCCGCGCATGGACGGCATCGAGCTGGTCACGCTGATCAAGGGCGATCCGCTGCTCAAGGCGGTGCCGGTGATGATCGTCTCGTACAAGGATCGCGACGAGGATCGGCGGCGCGGCCTGGAAGCCGGCGCCGACTACTACCTGGCCAAGGGCAGCTTCCACGACGAGGCCCTGCTCGACGCCGTCCACGACCTGATCGGGGAGGCCAGCGCATGAACATCGGCATCGTCAACGACCTGCCGCTCGCGGTGGCCGCGCTGCGCCGGGCGGTGTCGCACCGGCCCGAGCACCGTGTGCTGTGGGTGGCCGCCGACGGCGAGCAGGCGGTCGATTTCTGCGTCGCCAACCCGCCCGACCTGGTGCTGATGGACCTGATCATGCCGCGCGTCGACGGCGTCGAGGCGACCCGCCAGATCATGGCCCGCTCGCCCTGCGCGATCCTGATCGTGACCGCCAGCGTGGATGCCAACAAGGCCACCATCTACGAGGCGATGGGCGCCGGCGCGCTCGACGCGGTGGATACGCCGACCCTCGCGCAGGGCATGCTGGCCGATGCCTCGCAGCCGCTGCTGGCCAAGATCGACCAGATCGGCCGGCTGCTGGCCACGCGCGGGCCGGTGCCGGCGCAGCCGGCGGCGGCGCCCGCCACGGGGCTGCCACCGCTGGTGGCGATCGGCGCCTCGGCGGGCGGGCCCACCGCGCTGGCCGCCCTGCTCAAGCCCTTGCCCGAGGATTTCCCGGCCGCCATCGTGATCGTCCAGCATGTCGACGCGGCCTTCGCGATCGGCATGGCCGAATGGCTCGACGGCTTCACGCGCTTGCCGGTGCGCGTGGCCAAACAGGGCGGGGCGCCTCAGCGCGGCGAGGTGCTGCTGGCCGCCACCAACGATCACCTCCATCTCACCGCGCGCGGCCAGCTCGGTTACACGCGCCATCCCGAGGAAACGCCGTATCGGCCCTCGGTCGACGTGTTCTTCCACAGCGTGGTCGAGCATTGGCGCGGCGACGCGCTCGGCGTGCTGCTGACCGGCATGGGTCGCGACGGCGCGCTCGGCCTGAAGGCGATGCGCGCCAAGGGCTTCTACACGATCGCCCAGGACGCGGCCACCAGCGCCGTGTATGGCATGCCCAAGGCGGCCGCCGCGATCGACGCGGCCTCGGCGATCCTGCCGCTCGACCAGATCGCCGAGCGCGTCACCCTGCAGTTGCAGCGCTTCGCGCGCTCGCGCTGAACGCCGCTTGCGGGAGGCGGCCGGGCCGCTTGCCCGGCTTGCGCGCGACGCTCGCGCGGTGTCTGCGTGGTGCCTGCATGGTGTTCGCGGCAGCCTTGCACGAAACTTGCTCGATCCTTGCGACAGCCCGCCTCGCGGCGGCTTGCCGGACGTTCCCGCAAGCCCGCGCGGCGGCCGGGCCGCGCCGGGGCGTGCAATTTTTACAGTGCCGGCGCGGCCGATTCTTGCCGATTTACCCGACCGCGCCAGCCATGCTTCTGTCATCGATGAACCGACCCGCCGCCGAATTCCAGCCAGCGCCGCCCGACGAGCAGGCACTGAAGACACATACCGACCGCCGCCAACTGCACCAGATCATCGCCGGGCTGACCGAGGGCGTGATCCTGGTCGAGCCGGACCAGCGCATCGTGTGGGCCAACGAGGCGGCGCTGGCCATGCACGGCGCGGCCAGCCTTGCCGAACTGGGCGCCGACGTGACCGAGTATCGCGAGCGCTTCCGGCTGCGCGACACCAACCACGACCCGGTCCGGCAGGGCCAGTATCCGATCGATCGCGTGATCAGCGGCGAGCAGTTCAGCGACGTGACGGTGGAGGTCGAATCGGCCACCGACGACCGGCTGCGCTGGGTCCACCGGATCCGCAGCCTGGTGCTGACCAACGCGGCGGGCGAGCCCGACTGCCTGGCGCTGGTGCTGCACGACGCCACCGACTGGGCCAGCGCCGAGCAGCGCTTCGAACGCACCTTCAACGCCAATCCGGCGCCCGCCGCGATCTGCCGGCTCGACGACTTCCGCTACGTGAAGGTCAACCAGGGTTTCCTCGACATCACCGGCCAGGCCAGCGAGGCGGCGGTGATCGGCCGCTCGGTCTACGAGCTCGACGTGTTCGATCGCGCCGAGCGGCGCGAGCTGGCGATCGAGCGGCTCGGCGACGGCATGTCGATCCCGCCGATGGAGGCGCTGCTGCGCCGCGCCGACGGCGGCGACCACGCGGTGATCGTGTCGGGCCAGCCGATCGACATGGGCGAGCACGCCTGCATGCTGTTCACGTTCACCGACCTGCAGCCGCGCCGGCTGGCCGAGACCGCGCTGCGCCAGAGCGAGGAGCGCTTCGCCAAGGCGTTCCGGATGGCGCCGGTGGCGATGGCGATACTGACCGCCGGCGGCTGCGAGATCCTCGACTGCAACGAGGCCTTCGCCGCCATGACCGGCCATGCGCAGCACGAGGTGCTGGGCCGCTCGGCCGAGGAGATCGGCTTGTGGGCCGAGCCGGGCATGCAGCGCGAGATCGTCGACGCGATCGGCCGCGAGGGTGCGGTGCGGATGCGCGATGCGCGCGTGCTCCGGCATGACGGCGAGCCGCGCGACTGCCTGGTGTCGGCCGACATGGTGGCGATCCACGGACAGGACTGCCTGCTGCTCGCGCTGCTCGACATCAGCGAGCGCAAGCGCACCGAGATGGAGTTGATCCAGGCCATCGAGACGGCGATGCAGGACGCCTCCTGGTTCAGCCGCACCCTGATCGAGAAGCTGGCCAACGTGCGCCGTGACAAGGCACCCGATGCCGGCGCCCAGCTCGCCGACCTGACCGCGCGCGAGCGCGACGTGTTCGACCTGCTCTGCCACGGCCTGCCCGACAAGGAGATCGCCAACCGGCTCGGGCTCGCGCCGAACACGGTGCGCAACCACGTCTCGACCATCTACAACAAGCTCGACGTGCATAGCCGCGGAGAGGCGATCGTGTGGGCGCGCGAGCGGGGTATCGTCGGCGCGGTGGAGGCCGCGGCGCCCGCCCCGACCGGGGCGCCTGCCGCGGTGCAGCAACCGGCCGCGAAACCCGCCGCCAAGGCCACCGGCGCGGCGCGCACGCCGCGCGGACGGGCCGCGCGCTGAACATCGGGCCGGTGCGAATGCACTAAAAGCGCTGGCCCATCTGCATCTGCTCGCGGCGGCCGCGCGTTGCGAAGATGGTGACTCCCCCGGCGCGCGGCCCTGGCCCGCGCGGCCGGTCCCGATGAATCCCTCAAGGAGTCGACCATGGACAAGAATCGTATTGACGGCAAGCTCAAGCAGGTGAAGGGTTCGATGAAGGAGGCGCTCGGCAAGGTGACGGGCGACCGCAAGACCGAGGCGGAAGGTGTCGCCGAGAAGACCCAGGGCAAGCTGCAGGAGAAGGCGGGCCAGACCGCCGACGCGATCCGCAAGCATTCGGACCTGCACTGAGGTTCGAGCGCCCGGCCCCGCCGCGCATGCCGCGCGGCGGGGCCGCCGGCGGCAACGGCTAAGCATTGCGAAAGGCAGGCCGCGCGAGCCGATGCGCTCCGCGTCGCGGCGGCGATTTCGATGCCGCCGCATTTTTTTCGCCTGCACTTCGCGTACAATCCGTGCTTGCCGGAGATGGCATTCCTCCGTACACAACCGCCGGTCAGCCGGCTGATGATGCCTACGCATCCTGGGTACAGGAGGTCGTAGGCCGTCTTGACGACAAGCGGCGTCCTGCCGCCCAGGTTTGATGTCCCGTCGAATCTGGAAACCATGAAAGCTTTCGAATCCGTCGAGCAAGTCGCGATGCTGCGCGCGCTCGGCCGCTGGCTCGTGCTGTCGAGCCTGGTCGGCGCGTTGGCCGGCTCTGCTTCCGCCCTGTTCCTCTACCTGCTCGATCTCGCCACCGGCACGCGCCTGGCGCATCCCTGGCTGCTGTGGCTGCTGCCGCTGGGTGGCTTCGCCATGGGTTGGGTCTACCTGCGCATCGGCAGCTCGGTGGAGGGCGGCAACAACCTGCTGATCGACGAGATCCACGATCCGGCGCGCGCGGTGCCCACCCGCATGGCGCCGCTGGTGATGATCGCCACCGTGGTCACGCACCTGTTCGGCGGCTCGGCGGGGCGCGAGGGCACCGCCGTGCAGATGGGCGGGGCGCTGGCCGATCGCGTCGCGCGAATCCTGCGCGTCGATGCCGAGACGCGGCGCATCCTGTTGATGGCCGGCATCGCCGCGGGTTTTTCCTCGGTGTTCGGCACGCCGCTGGCGGGCGCGGTGTTCGGGCTGGAGGTGCTGGCGATCGGCCGCCTGCGCTACGACGCGCTGTTTCCCTGCGTGGCGGCGGCGATCGTCGCCGACCTGGTGTGCCGGCTGTGGGGCATCCACCATCCCGTCTACCCGGTGCCCTACGTGCCGCCGATGGGCCTGGCCACGGCCGGCTCGGCGATCGTCGCGGGTGTCGCCTTCGGCGTGGTGGGCATGCTGTTCGCCGATGCCACGCACGCGCTCGGCGCGCGCTTCAAGCGCTGGATTCCCTACGGGCCGCTGCGGCCGATGGCAGGCGGCGTGCTGGTGGCGCTGGCCGGCAGCGTGCTGGCCGTGCCGCAATATCTCGGACTCGGCATTCCCACCATCGAGGCGGCCTTTCGCGGGCCCTTGCCGGTCTACGACTTCGCCGGCAAGTTCGGCTTCACGGTGCTCACGCTCGCGGCCGGCTTCAAGGGCGGCGAGGTGACGCCGCTGTTCTACATCGGCGCGACGCTCGGCAACGCGCTCTCGCACCTGCTCGCGCTGCCCTTGCCGGTGCTGGCGGCGCTCGGTTTCGTCGCGGTGTTCGCGGGCGCGGCCAATACGCCGATCGCCTCGACGATCATGGCGATCGAGCTGTTCGGCGCGCCGATCGGGATGTTCGCCGCGCTGGCCTGCGTGATCGCCTACCTGTTCTCGGGGCACACCGGCATCTATCGCGCGCAGCGCATCGGCCATGCCAAGCATCCCTGGCTCAGCGCGGGCGGGCGGCTCGCCGACGCGGCGCTGCGGCGGCCGGCGACGGAGCCCAAGCGGGAGAGCGAGCGTGAGCCGGCCTGAGGCGGGGCCATGCCGTTCGATGCTGAGGACTGCAGGGTAAATCGGCACCGGCGGCACCGGCGGCGAAGTTCGCGCGAGGCAGCCGGCGCGAGCGCATCGACGCCGGAGCCGGGCCTGCGGCTGCCGCCGGCGCCTTCGAGGCGTCAGCCGGCGCGACCCGCGCGACCCCGGCCCGGCCGCGTGCCGGCCGCCGCGCGCGCGGCGTCGCCGGTGGCGGGCAGGGCGCGCCAGGCCACCCAGGCCAGCGCGCCGAGCGCCGGGAACACCAGCACGCTGCCCTCCGGGCCGACCGTGCCGCCGCTCAGCCAGACCGGGCCGATCGCATGGCTTTCCAGCAGGCTGCTGCCGGGTACCAGCCCGCTGTTGGGCGCGCCGAACAGGAAGGATTCCGACCAGTCCCAGGTGGCGTGCACGCCGAACACCCACCACAGCGAGCCGGTGCGCCAGATCGCCAGGCAGGCGACAAAACCGTAGATCACCACCGGCACGATGCCGGCCATGTTCTCGCCGTGGTTGGACATGTGCGCGAGCCCGAAGGCGAGCGAGGTCAGCACGGCGGCCGCGGTCGGCGGGATGCCCTGCGCGAGGCGGAAGAACAGGTAGCCGCGGAACGCGAGTTCCTCGGCGGCGGCCACCAGCGCGAAGGCGAAGGCCCACATCAGGCCCGCTTCCAGGGCCGCGGCCAGGCTCATGCCGGAATAGGCGAGCGTGGCGCCGCCGGTGGCCACCAGCAGCGCCATGATGGCCGATACCGCGGCCAGCCCGCAGGCGCCGCCGAGCAGCAGGTGCTGCAGGCGGCGCGGCGCGCGCAGGCCGAAATCGAGCCAGGCGCGGCGATCGATGCGGCTCATCACGCGGGTGGCGACCAGCACCGCGCCGCACATCGCCAGTTCGAACACTACCTGGTGCGCGGCGCTCACTTCGCCCTGCAGGCGGAACGGCAGGCCGAGGCGGCGCGCGAGCCAGTCCGCGCCGGCCATCAGCACGGCGACGATCGCGGCATACAGCAGCGCGGCCCACCCCGTGCGCAGCCCGACGGGGCCGAACCACAGACGGCTGAAACGCGCGAACGTCGGGGGGCGGGATCGGTCGGTGGTCATCACGTCTTTCACCGGGTCATGTCCTCGTCTTTGAATGGATGTCGAAAACGGTAATGGATAAGCCTTGTAGGCTTTTTGAAGGCACTTTATGCCTGTCCGCGAGTTACCGTGATTATGTGGATCATCCGCGATGAATGGTATAGGCATGTGAAAATCGTCAATGCGCCGCTCTGTCTTACTGCCGGTTCCGGATGCCGGTCGAGTGCGCGGCGTATCGCTCGAAGCCATGATGGGACTGGCCGGCAAGGTGTCGCGAGATTGTCGGTGAGATTTGGCCGACCGACAAAACGACACAAAAAAATATTTCGGGAAAGGCCGGGAGTATTGTCGAGAGCGTGTCGCCATGAAGCGCTTGGCGCGGATTTTGAAGCAGTGAAAGCCGCTTGAAAAAATCGCATGACGATTTCCCGGCGAAACGGTGGACGATTCGATTGAATTCGAAAAGAGATGGAAAGCGAGTCGAAAGTCGGCGACTCGCGAGAATGCCGAATCAATGCGCGAGGCAGCGAGGACTGCGAAGCATCGACGGCCATGAAAAACGGGGCGGCAGCTTTCGGCTACCGCCCCGTGGCGAGTACGCGGTAATGCGAACCCGCGCCTACTTCGCGACCGTATCGCGTACCAGCGGCTGCACGTGGCCGTCGGCACCGGCGGCCACGCGGGAGCCGAGCCGGTCGATGCCGTAACCGCCGGTCTGCTCGATCAGCCCCTTGGCGAGCTCGAGCGCCTGGCGCTCGAACAGGCGCCGGTAGACGCCGCCCTCGATGCGGATCAGCGCGTCGTGATCGCCTTCCTCGATCACGCGGCCGCGATCGAGCACCAGCAGGCGGTCCAGCGAACGCACGGTCGACAGCCGGTGCGCCACCACGATGGTGGTGCGCCCCACCATCAGCCGCTCCATGGCCTGCTGGATCAGCAGCTCGCTCTCGCTGTCCAGGCTCGAGGTGGCCTCGTCGAGGATCAGGATCGGCGCGTTGGCGAGGAACGCGCGCGCGATCGCCACGCGCTGGCGCTCGCCGCCCGACAGCTTCACGCCGCGCTCGCCGACCAGCGTGTCATAGCCTTCCGGCAGCTCCGAGATGAAGCCGTGCGCGCTGGCCAGCGTCGCGGCGCGGATGATCTCGTCGCGCGTCGCCTCGGGGCGCGCATAGGCGATGTTGTCCGCCAGCGAGCGGTGGAACAGCACCGGCTCCTGCTGGACGATCGCGATATGGTTGCGCAGCGATTCCTGCGTGACCTTCGCGATGTCCTGCCCGTCGATCAGGATCCGGCCGCCGTCGATGTCGTAGAGCCGCTGGATCAGCTTGATGAACGAGGTCTTGCCCGAGCCCGAATGGCCCACCAGCCCGATCCGCTCGCCCGGCGCGATGCGCAGCGAGAAGTCCGAGTACAGCGGCGCGCTGCGCGGCCCGTAGCGGAAGGTCACGCGATCGAAGCGGATCTCGCCGCGCGTGAT
Organism: Burkholderia gladioli; assembly: GCF_000959725.1. Classification (NCBI taxonomy): domain Bacteria; kingdom Pseudomonadati; phylum Pseudomonadota; class Betaproteobacteria; order Burkholderiales; family Burkholderiaceae; genus Burkholderia; species Burkholderia gladioli. Next base: position 2,226,545 of record NZ_CP009322.1, on the reverse strand, counting down.
CGCGATCGGCCGCGCGTCGGGCGCATCGTCGATGCCGAGCGGCTGGCGTTCCAGCGCCACCAGTTCCTCCATGTCGTTGACCGAGCGCTGCAGGTTGCGGATATGCATGCCGATGTCGCGCAGGTAACCCTGCAGCATGAAGAACATGGTCAGCGCGAAGGCGATGTCGCCCACGCTGGCGCGATCATGCGACCAGAGCCACAGCGCCGAGCCCAGGATGGCCGCCTGCATCAGCACCAGCAGGGTGCCCTGCAGGCCGCCGCTGAGGGTGCCGCGGATCCAGGTGCGGCGCGTGCGCAGCCGCCACTTGCCGATCACCCGGCCGATGCGCGCTTCCTCGCGCGTCTCGGCGCCGAAGGCCTTGACCACCGCGTTGCAGCTGACCGAATCGGCCAGCGCGCCGCCCAGCCGCGTGTCCCAGGCATTGCCCAGGCGCGCGGCCGGCGCGATCACGCCCAGCGAGAGCCCCACCGTGATGGCGATGAACAGCAGCGAGCCCGCGCCCACCACCAGCCCCATCACGGGCCAGTGCCAGCCGAGCAGCAGGGTGGCGCCGCCGAGCATCACCACCGAGGGCAGCAGCGCCACCAGCAGCGTGTCGTTGAGCAGGTCGAGCGCCCACATGCCGCGCGTGATCTTGCGCACCGTGGAGCCGGCGAAGCTGTTGGCGTGCCAATCGGTGGAGAAGCGCTGCACGCGATGGAAGGCGCCCGCCGAGATCTCGCTCATCATGCGCAGCGTCAGCACGATGATGTTCATGAACATCGCCTGGCGCAGCAGGGTGGCGGCGATGCCCAGCGCGATCAGGATCGTGAACGCGTGCAGGGCGGCGCTCCAGGCCGCCGCGCGGTCGGTCAGGCCGAGCGAGACCGCGTCCACCAGCTTGCCGGCGAACAGCGGGGTGAGGACGTCGCCGAGCGCGGCGAGCAGGGCGAACAGGGCGACCGCGAGGGCGCGCGCGGGTTGGCGGCGCCAGTGGCGGAACGTGAAGCCGAGCACGTCGTTGAACGGCCGGCTGCCGTGACGATCGGTGTGTTGGATCATGTGTCGTGGCCTGGTCGCATTGTGTGCGCCAGGACTTGTCAATTGTCGGTAACGAACGGGTCGTCGATGCCGCCGGGCTCGTCGAGGCAACGAAACCAGGCGGCGGCGCGAACGCAAAGGCACGACGCTCGCGCGGGGCGATACAGGAACGGACGACCGGGAGAACTGCGGACGGACGGGCCTCGGAAGCCCGTCGCGTGCAAGGGACCTAGCAGGTGCCTTGTCGGACGGCGTTCGGGAAGCCACTCGTGGATGGCATGTGATGCATCATCTCTGACCTCCCTTGAACGTGAATGGATGGAGCGTGGATGGGAAACGCGCGGGGCAGGCGCCGCTCGCGCTGGACTACGACTTTCTTGGGGCGACATTTTGCCCCATGACCGCGATTGTAAACACAGGCGGGAGGCGCTGCCAAGCGTCGGCTGGGGCTTGTGTTGCCGATGCGACACGCGGCGTCGCCGCGCCGCCGTTCGCCTGCCTTGGGCGCTGCGTGCGAGGTATGGGACAATCCGGCCCTCGAATTCCCGCATCCCCGCATCCCGCATCCACCGAAAAGACCCACATCACGATGAGCACCTTCCAGCAGGGCATCCTGGCGCCGCTTCCGTCGGCCAACCGCTATCTCTCGTTCCAGACCGCCCGCGCCGAGGACGTCGTGCGCGCGCTCGGCGCGCTGCGCGAGGCGATCGACACGGCGCACACGGTGGTCGGCTTCGGTCCCTCGCTGGTGCAGGGGCTCGACCGCAAGATCGATGGGCTCAAGCCGTTCCCGGATATGTCGAAGCCGGGCGCGCCGGTGCCGTCCACCCAGGTGGCGCTGTGGATCTGGCTGCGCGGCGAGGATCATGGCGAGATCACGCTGCGTTCGCGCGCGATCGAGAAGCTGCTGGCGCCGGCCTTCGTGCTCGACAGCGCCGCCAATGCGTTCCGCTATGCCGACGATCGCGACCTGTCCGGCTACGAGGACGGCACCGAGAATCCCGAAGCCGAGGAAGCCGTGGAGACCGCCTTCGTGAGCGGCAAGGGCCCGGGCCTGGACGGCGCGAGCTTCGTGGCCGTGCAGCAATGGGTGCACGATTTCCCGTCGATGGAGGCGATTCCGGGCGATGAGATGGATCGCATCGTCGGCCGCCGCAAGTCGGACAACGAGGAGCTGGAGGACGCGCCGGCCTATGCGCACGTCAAGCGCACCGAGCAGGAGAGCTTCACGCCCGAGGCCAAGGTGCTGCGCCGCTCGGCGCCGTGGGCCGACGAGCGCCGCGCGGGCCTCTATTTCGTCGCCTTCGGCCACTCGTTCCGGGCCTTCGAGGTGCAGATGCGGCGCATGGTGGGCGCCACCGACGGCGTGCTCGACGGGCTGTTCCGCTTCACCCAGCCGATCACGGGCGCGTTCTTCTGGTGCCCGCCGGCGGGTGAGGACGGCAAGCCCGATCTGTCGGCGCTCGGCATCTGACGAGGCGGGCGGGGCGGCGTCGCCCCGTGCCAGGGACACACCGCGCGACCAGCTTGCATGCCTGGTCGCGCGGATTTTTCATGCCGGTGCTTCAGCGCAAGGTGGTTTCGATGCGCGTGCCGCGCTTGATGAACAGCGTGAGCGGCGTCTTCTCGGCGATCTCGCCGAGCCGCGCGCGCTGCGCCTCCTCCAGCTCGCCGTCGACCGTGATGGTGCGACGCACGTATTGCGCGCCGTCGCGGTCCGCGTGCAGCTCGGCATGCGCGTGCAGCTTCACGGCCGGCCATTCCTTGCGCTGCATGTACATGCGCAGCGTCGCCACGGTGCATTGGCAGAGGCTCGCCAGCAGCAGCTCGTAGGGCGCGGGGCCGGCGCCGCGGCCGCCCTCGCGTTCGGCCTCGTCGCCCTGGAAGCGATGGGCGCCGGCCTGGATGTCGACGAGATAGTTCGGGGCATCGGCAGCCAGCTCGGCTGCGGCGTGGATCAGGGGCATGGCATTCCTCGGTTCGTCGTGATGCGGTGATGCGGCGATGGGTTCGGTGCTGGCTTCGGCGAGCGGCGCATCGCGGTCGGCCGGATTCGCAGCCCGCGATGCGTGCTCGCGCCCTCGAAGCATAAACGTCTTGCCGCCAGGATGTGGTGTCGCTGCCGGCCACGGCGCGGCGGCGGCCGTTCCAGTTGCCGCCACCTCAGCCACCTCAGCCACCTCAGCCACCTCAGCCACCTCAGCCGCCTCAGCCGCCTCAGCCGGCTTCGTCCTCGCCAACGGCACCGGCCTCGCCGGTGGCCGCCTCGCGCACGATCTGCGCCACCCGCTCGCGAAACCAGCGATGCGCGCCGTCGCCGTCGCGCGACTCGTGCCAGTAGGCCTGGATCGCATAGGGCTTCACGCGCAGCGGCAGCGGCCTGACGACGATCGGCAGCAGCGCCGCCATGCGCCGCGCGTAGGAGCGCGGCAGGGTCAGCAGCAGGTCGCCCGCCGCCGCGATCTGGCAGGCCGCGAAATAGTGCTGGCAGACCAGCTGGATGCGGCGAAAGCGGCCGTCGGCGGCCAGCAGGACGTCGAGCGAATTCGGCTCGCCGAGCGGCGAGACCGTCACATGGCGCGCCGCGAAATACTCGGCGCGGCGCAGCGGGCCCTGCGTGAGCGGATGATCGCGGCGCAGCACCACGGCGAGCGCGTCGTCGACCAGCGGCTCGCGCACGATCTGCGGCCCGGTCGGCACGCGCCGGTCGATCGCCAGGTCGAGCTGGCCGCCGGCGATCTCGCGGCCCACCTCGGCCAGCACGATGCGCCGGCTGACCACGGTGATGCGCGGCGCCTCGCGCGCGAGCCGCTCCACCAATTGCGGCAGCGCGATCGACTCGAGCACGTCGCGGATGCCCACCACGAAGCGCTGCTCGAGCGTGGCGGGATCGAACCTCGCCTGTGCCTGCGCGGCCGCCTGCAGGCCCTTCAGGTGTCGCTGCACCTCGCCGATCATGGCGCGGGTGCGCTCGGTGGGCGTCATGCGATTGCCCTGGCGCACGAACAGCGGATCGTCGAAATGCGCGCGCAGCCGGTTCAGCGCGTGCGTGACGGCGGGCTGGGTCAGGTGCAGGGTGCGCGCGGCCGCGCTGATCCCGCCATGGCTGTGGATCGCGTCGAGCACGCGGAACAGGTTGAGGTCGAGGCGCAGGTCGGAGCTCACGGGGCGGGCGGCCGGCGACGGGCCGCAGCGGGCGAAAGGGAAGCCAGCATATTAATCCCTTTGATGACCTGACATGAAGAACATTCATTTCATCGATCGGCGGGATCGGCGTAGATTGAGTGCCACTTCAACCGGAACGATGCCATGGACTTCACGCCGACCGCTCGCAGCCAGGATTTCGCCGACCGACTGAGCCGCTTCATGCGCGACGAGATCGCGCCCGCCGAGGCGCACTATGCCGCCGAACTGACCGGCGGCGCCGACTGGCGGCAATGGCGCCAGCCGCCCGTGATGGAGGCGCTCAAGCAGAAGGCGCGCGCCGCCGGCCTCTGGAACCTGTTCCTGCCCGAGGCCGAGCACGGCGGCGCGGGGCTGTCCAATGCCGAGTACGCGCCGCTCGCCGAGATCATGGGCCATTCCTTCATCGCGCCCGAGGTGTTCAACTGCAACGCGCCCGACACCGGCAACATGGAGGTGCTGGCGCGCTACGGCACGCCCGGGCAGCAGGCGCGCTGGCTCGCGCCGCTGCTGGCCGGCGAGATCCGCTCGGCATTCTGCATGACCGAGCCCGAGGTGGCCTCGTCGGACGCCACCAACATGCGCGCCACCGCGACGCCCGACGGCGACGAGTTCGTGCTGAACGGCCGCAAGTGGTGGTCGACCGGGATCGGCCATCCGCATGCGCGGGTCGCGATCTTCATGGGCCTGACCGATGCCGGGGCGGAGCCGCATCGCCGCCACACCATGGTGATCTGCCCGCTCGACGCGAAGGGCGTGCGCATCGAGCGCATGCTGCCGGCCTTCCATCATTACGACGAGCCCTCGGGCCATGGCGAGGTGGTGTTCGACCAGGTGCGGGTGCCGGCCTCGAACGTGATCCTCGGCCCCGGGCGCGGCTTCGAGATCGCCCAGGGCCGGCTCGGGCCGGGCCGCATCCATCACTGCATGCGCGCGCTGGGCGCCGCCGAACGCGCGCTGGGCCTGCTGTGCGAGCGGGCCGCCTCGCGCACCGCGTTCGGCAAGCCGCTGGCGGCGCTGGGCGGCAATGCCGACATCGTCGCGAACCTGCGCATGGCGATAGACCAGGCGCGCCTGCTGACGCTGAAGGCCGCCTGGACCATCGACACGCAGGGCGTCAAGGCAGCCTTGAGCCTGATCTCGCAGATCAAGGTGGTGGTGCCGGCGGTGGCCCAGCAGGCCGCCGACGCGGCGATCCAGATCCACGGCGGCGCGGGCGTGTCCGACGACGTGCCGCTGACCCACCTGTATGCCTATGCGCGCGTGCTGCGTCTGGCCGACGGGCCCGACGAGGTGCATCGCGGAGTGGTCGCCAAGCTCGAGTTCAAGCGCCAGGCCGGTGAGCAGGCGAGCCGTCGCGCGGGAGCCGCGGCATGAGCGCGCCGATCGACGGCGCCCGCGAGGTGCGCGACGAGGACCGGCTCGACGCGGCAAGGCTCGACGCATTCCTCAAGGCGCAGGTGCCCGGCCTGGCAGGCACGCCCGAGATCCGCCAGTTCCATGGTGGCGCCTCGAACCTGACCTACCTGCTCGGCTATCCCGATCGCGAGCTGGTGCTGCGCCGCCCGCCGGCCGGCGCGAAGGCGGGCTCGGCCCACGACATGCTGCGCGAGGCCGCCGTGATGGCCGCGCTCAAGCCAGCCTATCCCTACGTGCCCGGCATCGTCGCGCGCTGCGACGACGCCTCGCTGATCGGTTCGGAGTTCTACGTGATGGAGCGACTGGCCGGGGTGATCCTGCGGCGCGACCTGCCGCCCGAGCTCGGGCTCGACGCGGCCGGCACGCGGCGGCTCTGCGAGAGTTTCGTCGAGCGGCTGGTGGAGCTGCACGCGGTGGACGCCTCGGCGCCGGCGATCGCCGCCTTCGGCCGCGGCGAAGGCTACGTGGCGCGGCAGGTGAGCGGCTGGCGCGAGCGCTGGCAGCGCGCGCTGACCGACGGCACCGATCCCGCCGAGGACGTGACGGGCTGGCTGGAGGTGAACCGGCCGGCGCGCGACGGGCGGCTCTGCGTGATCCACAACGACTACCGCTTCGACAACGTGGTGCTCGATCCGCGGGACCCGCTGCGCATCGTCGGCGTGCTCGACTGGGAGATGGCCACGCTCGGCGATCCGCTGATGGACCTGGGCGGCTCGCTCGCCTACTGGGTGCAGGCCGACGACGAGGCGCCGTTCCGCGCGATGCGCCGCCAGCCGACCCACGCGCCCGGCATGATGACGCGCGCCGAGCTGGTGGCGCACTACGGCGAGCGCACCGGCACCGAGATCGGCGGTTTCGCCTTCTACGAGGTGTTCGGCCTGTTCCGGCTGATGGGCATCATCCAGCAGATCTACCGCCGCTACGTGCTCGGCCAGACCACCAACCCGGCCTTCGCGGGCTTCGGCGACGCGGTGCGCTACCTGACGCTGCGCTGCCGCGCGCGCATCGAGGCGGCCAGAGCGTGGCGATGAGCGAGATCTTCCTGATCCGCCACGCGCAGGCCAGCTTCGACGCGGCCGACTACGATTGCCTGTCCTCGCGCGGCGAGACCCAGGCCGGCAAGCTCGGCGCCTGGATGGCGGCGCGCGGCGGCCGGCCCGGCGCGATCTTCACCGGCACGCTGCGCCGCCACGCGCAGACGGCGACGCTGGCCGCGCGGGCGGCCGGCATCGAGCCGCCGATCCGCGTGCTGCCCGGCCTCGACGAACTCGATTCCGACGAACTGGTGGCGCGCCTGCGACCCGAGCTGGCCTCGCGCGAGGCGCTGCTGGCCGAGCTGGCCGCCTCGGGCGACCCGCGCCGCGCGTTCCAGGCGCTGTTCTCGGCGGCCGTGGCGCGCTGGACCTCGGGCCAGGCCGACGGCGACTACACGCTCGCCTGGCCGGCCTTCCGCGCCGCGGTGCTGGCGGCCTGGGACACGCTCGCCAAGGAGAGCGCCGAGGAAGTCTGGGTGGTGTCCTCGGGCGGCCCGATCGCCGTGATCGCCACCCTGCTGGCCGGCGCCGACCCGCAGCGGGCCTTCGATTTCGCCTGGCCGCTGGTCAATACCAGCGTGTCGCGGATCCGCACCGGCCGGCGCGGCGCCCAGCTCGTCACCTACAACGCGTGGCCGCATCTCGATACCGCCGCCGACGCCGCGCTGGTGACGCATCGCTGATGCCGACGCGATCGTCCCTCGGCTGCATGCCGTGCAACGCGCCGCCGCTTCGTGCGCGCGGCGCGTGCCGCTGCCTTTTCCGTCAACTCCATCGGAACATCCCACGATGACTGCACCCAATCTGTTCGACCTGTCCGGCAAGATCGCCGTCGTCAGCGGCGCGAGCCGCGGCATCGGCGAGGAGGCCGCGCGCCTGCTGGCCGCCTTCGGCGCGCACGTGATCGTCGCCAGCCGCCGTATCGACGACTGCCGGCGCGTGGCCGAGGCGATCGTCGCCGACGGCGGCTCGGCCGAGGCCGCCGCCTGCCATATCGGCGAACTCGAGCAGATCGAGGCGCTCTACGCCGCGATCGACGCGAAGCATGGCCGGCTCGACGTGCTGGTCAACAACGCGGCCGCCAATCCCTATTACGGCCCGATCGTCGACACTGGCGTCGATGCGTTCCAGAAGACCGTCGACGTCAATATCCGCGGCTACTTCTTCATGTCCTCGCACGGCGCGCGCCGGATGGCGGCAAATGGCGGCGGGGCGATCGTCAACGTGGCCTCGGTCAACGGCGTGATCCCCGGCGACAAGCAGGGCATCTATTCGATCACCAAGGCCGCGGTGATCTCGATGACCAAGGCCTTCGCGATCGAATGCGCGGCCGACGGCGTGCGCTGCAACGCGCTGCTGCCGGGCCTGACCGACACCAGGTTCGCCTCGGCGCTGACCAAGAACCCGGCCGTGCTCGAGCAGGTGCTGGCCCACGTGCCGATGCGTCGCGTCGCGGCGCCCTCCGAGATGGCCGGCGCGATCCTGTTCCTGGCCTCGGGCGCGTCGAGCTACACCACCGGCGCGGTGCTCAACGTGGACGGCGGATATCTGTCGGTATAGTGGCGACGCGCGGCGCGAGGGCGCCGCATGCGGACAACAGCAAGGAGGAGAGAACCCATGACGACGATCGGAACCCCGCGGCTGGCGGGCAAGTGCGCCTGGATCACCGGCGCGACGGGAGGGCTGGGACGCGCGATTGCGACGCGCATGGCCGAGCACGGCGCGAAGCTGTTCCTGACCGACGTGGCCGCGCAGCGCGAGGCGCTCGAGGCGCTGGCCGCGCAGCTCAACGAGGCGGCCGGCGCGCGCGTGGCCTGGTCGGCCGAGCAGGACGTGCGCGACGACGCGCGCTGGCAGGCACTGGCCGCTGAGGCCAATGGCGCGATGGGCGCGCTGTCGGTGCTGGTCAACAATGCCGGGATCGGCTCGCTCGGCACGGTCGAGCAGATCGAGCAGAAGGAGTGGCGCCGCGTGATGGACGTCAACGTCGAGAGCATCGTGCTGGGCGTGCGCCATGCGCTGCCGTTCCTGCGCGACAGTCAGCCGGCCTCGATCATCAACGTGTCCTCGGTGGCAGCCTTCAAGCACGAGCCCGAGTACACCGCCTACAACGCCTCGAAGGCGGCGGTGGCCTCGCTAACCAAGTCGATCGCGGTCGACTGCGCGCGCAAGCAGACCGGCGTGCGCTGCAATTCGCTGCATCCCTCGTTCATCCGCACCGGCATCGTCGAGCCCTTCTTCGCGCAGCTCGGCGAGAGCGCGGCCACCCGCAAGCTGGTGCGCGGCGTGCCGATGGGCCGCCTGGGCGAGCCCGACGACGTCGCCTACGCGGCGATCTACCTGGCCTCGGACGAGAGCCGCTACGTGACCGGCGCCGAGCTGGTGATCGACGGCGGCCTGTGCGCGATGTAAGCGGCGGCGCGCCTGCGTAGCGTGCATCGCCTGCATCGCCCGCATCGCGCACCGCCATCCAATCCACCCGCTGCCGGGCGCGTTCGCGCCGGGCGCCGCAGTCGAACAGTCAAGCCGAGGAGGCACGATGTCCGCAACCCTCAACCGCCAGTTGCGCCTGAAGGCGCGCCCCGAAGGGCGCGTCGGCGCCGAACATTTCTCGCTCGTCGAAGCGCCGCTGCCCGAACTGGGCGAGGGCGAGGTGCTGGTGCGCGTGCTCTATCTGTCGATGGACCCGACCAACCGGGTCTGGATGAGCGACATCCCGCAATACCTGCCGCCGGTGGCGATCGGCGAGACCATGCGCGCGCTCGGCCTCGGCCGGGTGGTCGCCTCGCGCGCCGACAAGTTCGCGGTCGGCGACCTGGTGCAGGGGCTGGTGGGCTGGCAGGACTATGCCCACGTGCTCGCCGACGAGGTGCCCAGGCTGACCCGGCTGCCCGAGGTGGGCCTGCCGCTGCCGACCCTGCTCGGCGCCTGCGGCATGAGCGGCCTGACCGCCTATTACGGACTGACCGACATCGCGCCGGTGCAGCCGGGCGAGACCCTGGTGGTGTCGGCGGCGGCCGGCTCGGTGGGCTCGATCGCGGGGCAGATCGGCAAGATCCAGGGCGCGCGCGTGGTCGGCATCGCCGGCGGCCCGCAGAAGTGCCGCTACCTGACCGAGACGCTCGGCTTCGACGCCGCGGTCGACTACAAGGCGCCCGACTTCAAGGCCGCGCTGAAGGCCGCCACGCCCGACGGCGTGCACGTGAACTTCGAGAACGTGGGCGGCGAGGTGATGCGCGCCGTGCTCTCGCGCATGGTGATCGGCGGGCGCGTGGCGCTGTGCGGCGTGATCTCGAACTACAACAACAACGGCCGCGCCGGCGACGATTTCGGCACGGTGATCTCCAAGCGCCTCAGCATGCGCGGCTTCCTGATCCTCGACTACCGCAAGAATCGCGAGGCCGTGCAGCAACTGGCCGCCTGGTTGAGCGAGGGGCGCATCAAGGCCGAGGAGACCGTCGCCGAGGGGCTGGAGAACGCACCCGAGGTGCTCAATCGCCTGTTCGACGGCAGCCATGTCGGCAAGCTCGTGCTGCGTGTGGCCGAGGACGCCTGAGGGCCGCGCCGCCGAGAGGCAAAAAGAAGGCAAAAAAAAGCCACGGATTGCTCCGTGGCTTGCAATTCCCAGTCAAGAGGGGGGTATGACTGGAGGTCTGGCCGCCTCTGATCACCGTGTACCGGGGTGGCCGGAAGATGATCACGAGACAGACTTCATTCTTCTGCTGCGCCGCCGTAGAGTCAATTTCGCGCGATTAAGCGTGATTAACGAGGCTTACGGAGTCTTGCGCCCGAGCGGCGCGTTTGCATCCCTCGACCTTCCTTCCCGATCCCTCATCGCCCGCGGCGCCTGATCCGCGCGCTCGCGCGGGCATTTCCCTCGATGACGAAATCTATTCATGAATCTTTCGAAGTCCGTGCTTGTTGTTACATTCTGAAATGATATAACATATCCGAGTGCTGCTTCTTCCGACCCCGAGCTCCTCTCTCTCGGCCCGGTCGCGTGGATGACGTCGAATCGATACGGCGAACCACGGATTCGCGATGATACGTTATAACGTCGCGCGAATCAGCCGGCGGCGCATTCCGGCTCATTTCACGACAACCACCTTCATCATGCGCGACTCCGCCCGTTTTCGATCCCTGTCCGCCGCGCGCGGGCTGCCTCCCCTGACCCTGATGTTCGTCGCCAGCCTGGCCTATGCGCAGTCGGCGGCGAACGGCGCGACGGGCTTGCCTGCCGCGGTGCCCGCCATCGCCACGCCCACCCCCACGCTGGCGCCGGTGTTCGTCACGGCGAACCCGATCGGCGACACCGAGCTGATCTCGCCGACCGCCTCGATCGGCGGCGACGCGCTGGCGCTGCGCCGCGCCGATTCGCTGGGCGCCACGCTCGACGGGCTGCCGGGCGTGTCGACCACCACCTACGGGCCGATGGTGGGCCGCCCGATCATCCGCGGCATGGACGGCGACCGGATCCGGCTGCTGCAGAACGGCGTGGCCGCCTTCGACGCCTCCTCGCTGTCCTACGACCACGCGGTGCCGCAGGACCCGCTGACGGTCGAGCGCGTCGAGATCGTGCGCGGGCCGGCGGCGCTGCTCTATGGCGGCAATGCGATCGGAGGGGTGGTCAACACCATCGACAACCGGATTCCGCGCGAGGCGATCAAGGGCGTGTCGGGCGCGGTCGACGCGAGCTACGGCGGCGCCAACGACGCGCGTGCCGGCGCCGCGCTGGTGGAGGGCGGCAACGGCCGCTTCGCGTTCCACGTCGATGCCTTCGATCGCGAGACCAGCAAGCTGCGGATCCCGGGCTTCGCGCATTCGGACCGCCAGCGCGCGCTCGACGGCCCCGACGCGAGCGAGGCTTCGGGCAGCATCCCCAACAGCGACGGCCGTTCGCACGGCGGCGCGGTCGGCGGCGCCTACACCTGGGCCGACGGCTACGCGGGCCTGTCGTACAGCGGCTTCGAATCGAACTACGGCTCGGTGGCCGAGAGCGACGTGCGGCTGCGCATGCGCCAGCAGCACCTGGCGGCCTCGTCCGAGATCCGCAACCTGTCCGGCCCGATCTCGCAGCTCAAGTTCGACTTCGGTTATACGGACTACGAACACAAGGAAATCGACAACGGCGAGACCAGCACCACCTTCCGCAACCACGGCTACGAGGCGCGCATCGAGGCGCGCCATCGCAAGATCGGGCCGTTCGAGGGCGCGTTCGGCATCCAGGTCTCGCAGAACACCTTCTCGGCACTCGGCGACGAGGCCCTGGTGCCGACCACCCAGACCACCAACGTGGCGCTGTTCGGCCTCGAGGAATGGCAGGCCACCCAGGCGCTGAAGTTCAGCCTCGGCGGGCGCATCGAGCACGTCAAGCTCGATCCGACGCCGGCCGGCAACGAGCGCTTCGCCGGCGCGAGCGGCCACAGCTTCAATACCGGCAGCGTCTCGTTCGGCACGCTCTACAAGCTGAACCCGGTGTGGTCGCTGGCCGGCAGCGTGTCCTACACCGAGCGCGCGCCGACCTTCTACGAGCTCTACGCGAACGGCCCGCACGACGCGACCGGCCAGTACCTGATCGGCGCGCCCGGCGCGCAGAAGGAGAAGGCGGTCTCGACCGACCTGTCGCTGCGCTACGCGGCCGGTCCGAACAAGGGCAGCATCGGCGTGTTCTACACGCGCTTCTCGAACTACCTGACCGAGTTCAACACCGGGCGCCTGGTCGACGACGACGGCGAGGTGGTCGCGCCCGGCACCGACGACGCGCTCAAGGAAGCCGTCTACCGCGGCGTGCGCGCCGAGTTCTACGGGCTCGAATGGGAAGGCAAGTGGCGCGCCTTCGAGAAGGGCGCGCATCGTCTGGACATCGAACTGACGGGCGACTACACGCATGCGCGCAACGCCGAGACGGGCGAGCCGCTGCCGCGGATCTCGCCGCTGCGCGCTTCGCTGGCGGCCGACTACGGCTACGGGCCGTTCGGCGCGCGCGCGCAGCTCACCCACGCCTGGGCCCAGCATCGCGTGCCCGACAACGACCTGCCCACCGACAGCTACACTTCGCTGGGCCTGGTGCTGAGCTATCGCTTCCATGTCGGCTCGACCCATTGGTTGGCCTACGTGCGCGGCGACAACCTCACCAACCAGGAGATCCGCTACGCCAGCTCGGTGGTGCGGGATATCGCGCCGGAAGGCGGGCGCAGCGTGATGGTGGGCCTGCGCACCACCTTCTGATCCCGGCCCGCGCGTCGAGGAAGGGCTCGAGCCCGCTTTGGCGGGCGCCCGGACTTAGGTAAGATGGCAGCCGCCGAAGACGTACCGAAGGCGGATCGCGGCAGCGCATGTCGCGCACGCGGTGGTTTCACCGCGCGCGCCACGTGCCTGGCCGTTCCACAGGGCCTCTTATTCCGGGATAAAAACATGAAGACACGAGACGCGTTGCGCGCGGGCGTGGCCGCGCTGCTGCTGGGCGGCGCCACGGCGGCGCTGGCCGCGCCGCTCTGCCAGACGCAGACGCAGGGCAGCCACAAATCCAAGCTCTGCATCGAGCAGACGCCCTTCAAGCACGACTACTACACGCTGTGGGTCGACGACGCGCCGGTGTTCATGCTGCCCGACGACTACGTCGAGAACGTCTCGCTCACCCACACGGTGCCCGAGGACGACAGCAATGAATTCCCGCTCTCGAAGCAGGGCATGCGAACCGTGACGATCACCGGCGGCTGCCACCCGCTGACCGAGACGCAGGGCAAGGGCGGCGAGGCGGTCAGCGTCGAGACCGGGCGCGTGTGCTCCTTCGTGTGGGGGCAGCAGGCGGTGGTCAAGGACATGCAGTTCAAGTTCGACTAGATCGACTCGTTCGACCGGGCGCCGGCGCGACGGCGCAAAAGACACAAGGGCACGCGGATCCGATCCGCGTGCCCTTGTCGTTTCCGGCCCCGTGGCCGGGCGTGCGCGGCCGGCTCAGCCGTTCTGGTCGGCGCGCGCGAAGATGTCCCAGCTCGCCATGAACAGCGCCGCCACCAGCGGCCCGATCACGAAGCCGTTGATGCCGAACAGCGCCATGCCGCCGAGTGTGGAGATCAGCACCACCCAGTCGGGCATCTTGGTGTCCTTGCCGACCAGGATCGGGCGCAGCAGGTTGTCGACCAGGCCGATCACGCCGACGCAGAAGGCCACCAGGATCACGCACTTCCAGATCTGCCCGGTGACCGCGAAGTAGACCGCGGCCGGCGCCCACACCAGCCCCGCGCCGATCGCCGGCAGCAGCGACAGGAAGGCCATCAGCGCGCCCCACAGCAGCACGCCCTCGATGCCGAGGATCCAGAAGATCAGGCCGCCCAGCGCGCCCTGCACGATCGCCACCGCGATGTTGCCCTTCACCGTGGCGCGCACCACGGTCGTGAACTTGGTCAGCAGCAGTTGCTTGTGATCCTCGTCGAGCGGCAGCGCGCGGCGCACGCGCCGGCCGATCTCGCCGCCGTCGCGCAGCAGGAAGAACACGAGGTAGAGCATGATGCCGAAGCTGACGATGAACTGGAAGGTGTTCTGGCCGATGCTGAACGCCTGCGCGGCGACGAACTGGCTGATCGCGGCCGCGCCGTCGGTCAGCTTCTTCTGGATCCCGGCGATGTCGGTCAGCCCGTAGCTGTGCAGGATGCGCTGCAGCGAGGCGGGCAGCGCGTGGACGATCTCCTGGAACCAGCCCGTCATGTTCGGCTGCGCGGCCTTGATCTGCTGGTAGGCGAAGGCGATTTCCTGCACCAGGGTGCCGGCCACGAAGGTCAGCGGCAGGATCACGATCAGCACGATCAGCGAGAGTGTGACCAGCGCGGCGAGATTGCGGCGCTTGCCGAAATGCGCGGCGAACCAGCGTTGCACGGGCTGGAACAGGATCGCCAGGATCGTGCCCCAGAAGATCGCGCCGAAGAAGGGCACGAGAATCCAGCAGAAGCCGATCGTGACGATCGCCAGCAGCAGGTGGAAGAATTTTTGGTGGTCTTTGCCGCTTTCCATGTGGTCGCTCGGACGGCCCGGTTGGGCGAGGGCGCCTGCGCGCCTTCGCTGCTAAATTTCGAATTCCCGCGAGTATGCCTGCAAGCGCGGCGCCCGGGTAGCGCGGCGAGATGCGGGAAGGCCGGGCGGCGGCTGCCGCGCGGCCGTGGCGCGCGGGCAAAAAAACGCCGCGGAGCCAGTCCGCGGCGCGGGTCAGGCAGGCGCGCCGCGAACGGCGCCTTGCCCTTACGGGTTGATGCGCGTGACCTTGGTGCCGTTCACCGACAGGTCGCCCATCAGGCCGGCGTTGGTCAGCACGATCGCCTCGATCGGCGACTGCACCGTGTTCGAGTCGACCGCGCCGTTCGCGCCGATCTTCACGACCGCCACCGAGGCGTCGGCGCCGGCCGACCAGCCGTCCGTGCTGCGGAACTTGTCGAGCGCCTCCTGCGTCATGAACAGGAAGATCACCGCCTTCGACTGCGCGCCCGCCTGCAGGCCGACCGACAGCGACGAGGTGTTGTAGTAGCCGACGGTGCTGCCGCCCACGCGCAGCGCGCCGTTGCCCGTCTGGGCACCGAGGATGAAGCCGGCTTGCAGCACGCTCGGGAACACCAGCACGCCGCGCGATTTCGCGACCAGCTCACGCGAGCCCGGCACCGTCGTGTACAGGCGCGAGAGCGTCGCGTCGACGCTCGAATTGATGGCCTGGCGCTTCGACGCATTGGCCGAGGCGCTTTGCGGTTCGTTCGGCGGGGTGGTGGTGCAGCCGGCCAGGGCGAGACCACCGATCACGACGGCGGCGGCGGCTTTCATCACAAGTGCTTGACGCATGGTTTGTTCTCCCTCGTTGAAGGTTGGATTTTTACGTGTTGGCCAAAGGGGGCGGTGTGCCGAATCAACGGCGCGCGAGCAGCAGGCCCGCGACGAAGGCGAGGCCGGCGACCACGCCGGCGGTCTGCCACGGATTTTCGTGGACCGCCTGCGAGACGCGGTCGGCCTGCGCGCGCAGGCGATAGAGCGCGTCGTCGGTGGCGTCGTCGAGCGTGCCGCGCACTTCGGCGAGGCGGCCGTGCAGGCGCTTGCGCAGCGATTCGACGTCGGCGTCTTCCTTCTTCAACAGATCTTCGAGTTCCTCGACCAGCGAGCGGACGTCGTCCTTGACGTCGGCATTGAGGTTGTGGGCGTTGTGGCGTGCATCGCGCGCCACACGGCGGCCGGTGCGGCGCAGCTCCGTGAAACCTCGGTCGAGTTTGTCTTCGATGCTGTTCGTGAGTGCCATGATGGTCGTTCTCCTTACGATCGAGAAAAGGGTCGATGGTGCGAGACACTGCTCGGGTGTGATTCGCATTCTCCCGTCGAGTTTCGCAACTCGCGTGCCATGTCGCGCCCCCCGATGGAAAAGTCCTTTCGCGACAGGGGCTTGCGAAAATGAAACAAATTTTCGTGGCGCTTTCGACGGAAGCTTCCACAGCGGTAGATTTTTCCGTTCGT
The DNA here is from genome assembly GCF_000959725.1 of Burkholderia gladioli. Taxonomy (NCBI): domain Bacteria; kingdom Pseudomonadati; phylum Pseudomonadota; class Betaproteobacteria; order Burkholderiales; family Burkholderiaceae; genus Burkholderia; species Burkholderia gladioli. The sequence continues at coordinate 2,210,403 of NZ_CP009322.1, read as the reverse complement.
CGGGTGGCGGGACCCGGCAGGAAAGGCCGGTCGACAACGGGCGCGCGAGTTGCGAGATCCCCGCCGGGCGTTGTCGGGCCTGATCGCGACGCCATCGAGGCGTGATCGGCGACAGGCGCCCGGCGCGCCTCGCATGGCGCGTGCCGGGCCCCGTCCCGGCCGGATTTGACGGAATTTCACATTTGCCGCGAAATTGTGGGCCGATGGTGCTTTTTTGCACGAAGAAACTGGCGAGTTTGTAGTTTTTTCCCTTGCCGGGCGAGCCGCTCGCCCGGCATTCCTTCGCGGTTCCGGCGACTCAGGGGCGGCCCGGCCTGGCTTGCCAGGCGAGCGCCGCCCCCGCGCCGAGCGCGAGCAGCAGCCACGGATCGGCGCTGCCGCCGCCGCTGCTGCCCGGCGCGGCACCGGGGCCCGCCGCGCTGTCGTCGACGGCCGGCGGCGCATCGGCCATCGCCAGGTCGACCACCACAGGGTCATGGTCCGAGGAGCGATAGGCGTCGGGCGCATAGAAGCTGTTCTGCTGCTCGGCGCTCTTGTAGGCCAGCGTGTACTGCAGCACCACCGGCTCGTCGGCATTGATGTGCCATTCGTGCACGGCCTTCACGCGCGGCAGCAGCGAGGCCGAGGCCAGCGCGTGGTCGAGATAGCCGGTCTCGCCGCCGAATACGTAGCTGTAGGCGCCCGCGCCGATGAAGCGCGCCGCCAGGTTCACGTAGCCGCGCGCCTCGAACAGCGCGATCGGATCTTCCTTTGCGTAGCTGTTCATGTCGCCGATCAGCAGCACGCCGGCGCCGTCCACGCCGGTCGGATTGCCGGCCAGCCAGTCGGCAACCAGGCCGGCGGCGCGCACGCGCGTCGGGTTCCAGCAGCTCTGGCCGTCGCCCTGGTCGGCATCGCCGCCGCTCGCGTCGGTACAGCCCTTCGACTTCAGGTGGTTGACCACCACCGTCACCGCGCGCGCGCCGCCGATGCGCCGGAACGTCTGCGCGAGCGGCTGGCGGTTCTTGTTGTCGATCGCGAGCGTGGCCGGCTTGCCGATCGGCTCGACCGAGCGGCTGTTGTAGAGCAGGGCGACCTTGATCGCGTCGCCGCCGAGCTTCTCCGTGCCGGGATCCACCACGCGCCAGCCGTCGCCGAGCCGGGCCGCGAGCTGGCGCACCGCGCTCAGTTCGCCGTAGCCGTTGTTGGCGATTTCCATCAGGCCGATCACGTCGGCCTGCAAGGCCGTGATGGCCTTGACGATCTTCGCTTCCTGGCGCTGGAACTCCTTGTAGGTGGGCGCGCCCCGATTGTCGGGCGCGTCGAAGCCGCCGCCCTTGCCGTCGCCGTTGAAGTAGTTGAGGACGTTGAACGAGGCGACCCGCAGATCGGCCTGCGCATGGCGCGCTGGCGCCTCGCCGCGCGGATTGGCGCTCGCGTCGAAGCTCGGCGCGGCCGTGCCGGGCACGGGTTGCAGCCGCCAGGCGTCGTAACGCTTCTCCATCACGCCCTCGACGTTCTCCACCGTGTAACCGACCCGCAAGGTGTTCGCGGCCGACAGGCCCGGCGCCGGGTAGGGCACCGCCAGCGGATTCTGCTTGTTCGAGCCGTCGTCGAGGATCAGCCGGTTGCGTGCGTTGGCGGCGGCCTGCGCCTTCGCGTCGACCGGCGCGGCGACGTTGGTGGGCACCGGCAGGCGCCCGTTCGAGAGCAGCACGCTGCCGTAGCGGCCCAGCTCGTAGACCTCGCTGACGGTCAGCTTCTGCGGCACCCGCACCAGCATGCCCTCGACGGCGGCGAACGCGTTCGGATCGGCGACCGGCAGCGTCAGGGTGGCCGGCGTGACGCTCTGGCCGCTCGCGCAGACGGCGATCGCGCCAGCGAGGGTGAGCTGCGTCTGGCCGTACTTCTCCTCGACCTTGCCGCTCAGGTGGATCATGTCGCCGGCCTTGGCGCGCAGCTTCGGCGCGTAGACGAACAGGCCTTCGGACACGCCGGGTTGGTGGACGCGCCGGCTGTCGTCCTGCTGGACGAAGAAGCCGCCGAAGCCGTCGGTGCCGCCGAAATCGGCGGTGACCACGGCCTCGATCGACACCGTCTGCCCGTTGAGCGGCGAGGGCGCGCCGCTGCCCTGGATCTCGGCGATCGGCGTGGCGGGGTCGCCGCAGGCGGCACTGACCACGGCGGCCCGGGCCGGCAGGGTGGCCAGCGCGGTGCACAGCGACACGAGAAGGAAACGCGGAATGGCTAGTGTCATGGGATTTTTATGATTATGAAAGGAATCGAGAAGATTACGTTTGCATGGTGACAGTGAAATGTAATGATTCGCGGGACGCCGCGAAACCTGGCCATTCGGCCAGGATGTGCCCGAGGTTTGGCGCCGGTACGCTTGGGGCCTGGGCTGGATCGTCGGTCGAGGCAAGGGAGGCGGGCATGGAGGGGCTGGAAGGGGTGGCGGGGCGCGCGTCGCCGGTCGTGCCGGTCGTGCCGGGCGCCGGGCGCGAGGCGCTGGCCGGCTGGGGCGGCTGGAGCGGCTGGCTCGTGGCCGGGCTGGCGATCGCCTTGCTGCAGGCGCTGCCGCCGGCCTGGCGCGAGGCGCTCGCCTTCGATCGCGCCGCGCTGCGCGGCGGCGAGCTCTGGCGGCTCGTCACGGGCCATTTCGTGCATCTGGGCTGGCGGCATGCGGCGCTGAACCTGGCCTGCCTGGCGGTCTGCATGCCCTTGATGGCGTATCGCCGGCGCGCGTTGCCGACCCTGGCCGGGCTGGCAGCCTCGAGCGGCCTGTTGCTGTGGGCCGGCGCGCCCGGCGTCGCGCACTACGTGGGCCTGTCGGGCGTGATCTATGCGCTGGCCGTGCTGGGGCTGGCGCCGCTCGCGCGCCAGGGCTGGCCGGCGCGGCTGTTGCTGCTCGCCGTGCTGGCCAGGGTCGGCTGGCAGGCCGTCGTCGGCTCACCGGCGGCCGAAGCCGCCTGGCTGGGCGGGCCGGTGCGGGTCGAGGGGCACCTGGCCGGCATCGCGGCCGCCTGCCTGTGGCTGGCCGGCGCCGCGGCCTGGCGCATCGTTCGCGAGTGGGCCGGCCCTGATGGACGCTCGCCGGACGCGCGCCCAGAATAGGCGGCTCGGGCCCGGCGCCGCGCTCATTCGCATTGCCGCGCTGCTTGGTCCACCGTTCGATCACCGGAGAAGATCATGGCTTTTATGCTTCTGATTGCCGAACCCGTCGGCCAGCGCGCGCAGCGCACGCAGGAGGAGGGGCGCGCGCTGTACGAGCGGATGCTGCGCTTCGCCGGCGAGCTGGAATCGCGCGGCGTGCTGCGCGCGGCCGAATCGCTGGTGTCGGAGGACAAGGGCACGCGCGTGCAGGTCCGCAACGGCGAGGCGCGGGTGGTCGACGGCCCGTTCGCCGAGGCCAAGGAAATGATCGGCGGCTTCTTCCTGCTCGACGTGGCGACCGAGGGCGAGGCGGTGGCGATCGCCAAGACCTGTCCGGCGGCCGAATGGTGCACGGTTGAGGTTCGCGAGCTCGGCCCCTGTTTCCTGTAGCGGCAGCGGCACGCTCGTGGTTTTCCCGAGGCGATGTCGAAATCGTGTCGGCTCGTGCGTCGTAGCGACAGGAGCCCGCCAGACGGCGCGGCACCGATCCACGACCAACGGAGGACGAAGCGATGCGATTCATGATCATGGTGCGGGCGACCCGCGCGAGCGAGGCCGGCATGCGGCCCGGCCAGGCGCTGATGGAGGCGATGGAGGTCTTTCACGTTGAGCTCGCGAAGGCGGGCGTGCTGCTCGACGCGGCCGGGTTGCGGCCCAGCGACGAAGGCTGGCGCGTCGAGCATGCGGGTGGGCGGCGCACCGTGTTGGACGGGCCGTTCGCCGAGACCAAGGAGCTGATCGCCGGCTACACGATGATCCAGGTGCGCTCGCGCGAGGAGGCGCTCGAATGGTCGCGGCGCTTTCCCTCGCCGTTCGGCGAGGACGACGGCACGATCGAGGTGCGGCAGTTGTTCGAGCCCGAGGACTTCGAGCCGGGCGGCTACTTCGATCGCAAGGCGCGCGCCTGAGGCAAGGGCCCGGTCGCGGCGCGACACGGCCGGCCTCCGGGTAGATATCCAGGCGACCGGCGCGCCGGGCCGGGCGCGAGACGAGCACGACGCATCCTGCGCATGCCGGCGTCGATCCCAAGAACCAACGGCGCATTCATTCGGAGTGCATACCGGGCACGGCCGCGCTTGGCCGATGCCCCGAGGAGACAGCCGTGCAGCAGCGCATCGACAACCGGCCGCCGGCCCGCGCGAGCGGAGCCGCGGCATGACGGGCGCCGCGGCCTCGCGCGCGATCGAAGCCGTGTGGCGGATCGAATCGGCCAGGATCGTCGCCTACCTGACGCGCATGCTGCGCGACGTCGGCGCGGCCGAGGAGGTCGCGCAGGACGCGCTGGTGGCCGCGCTCGAGCACTGGCCGCGCGAGGGCGTGCCCGACAATCCCGCAGCCTGGCTGATGACGGCCGCCAAGCGCCGCGCGCTCGACCGGCTGCGTCAGGACACGCGCCACACGCGCAAGCAGGAGCAGCTCGGCCATGAACTCGACACGCTCGGCAGTTGGGTCGCGCCCGACGTGGCCGAGGCGCTGGAGGCCGCGCGCGAGGACGATATCGGCGACGACCTGCTGCGGCTGGTGTTCATCGCCTGCCACCCGGTGCTGTCAAGGGACGCGCGGGTCGCGCTGACGCTGAAGCTGCTCGGCGGCCTGTCGACCGACGAGATCGCGCGCGCCTTCCTGACGCCCGAGCCGACCATCGCGCAGCGGATCGTGCGCGCCAAGCGCACGCTCGCCTCCGCTCGGGTGCCGTTCGAGGTGCCGCGCGACGACGAGCGCGCGGCGCGGCTCGGCTCGGTGCTGGAGGTGATCTACCTGATCTTCAACGAAGGTTATTCGGCCACCGCCGGCGACGACTGGACCCGCCCGGCCCTGACCGACGAGGCGCTGCGCGTGGGCCGCGTGCTGGCCGAACTGACACCTGGCGACAGCGAGGTCCATGGGCTGGTGGCGTTGATGGAACTGCAGGCCTCGCGCATGCATGCACGCATCGATGCGGCTGGCCGTCCGGTGCTGCTGCTCGACCAGGACCGCGGCCGCTGGGACCGGCTGCTGATCCGGCGCGGGCTGGCCGCGCTCGAGCGCGCGCGTGCGTTGGGCGGCGCGCGCCGTCCCTATGCGCTGCAGGCCGCGCTGGCCGCCTGTCACGCGCAGGCGCGGACGGCTGAAGATACAGACTGGTCTCGTATCGTCGCGCTCTACGACGCGTTGGCCGAGGTCACGCCCTCGCCGGTCGTCGCGCTCAATCGCGCGGTGGCGGTCGGCATGGCCGCGGGCCCGGCGGCCGGGCTGGCGCTGGTCGATGCGCTGGCCGGGGATCCCGCGCTGGTGCGTTATCCCTGGCTGCCGGGCGTGCGTGCCGACCTGCTGGCGCGGCTCGAACGTCACGACGAGGCGCGTGCCGAATGGCTGCGCGCAGCGGACCTGACGCGCAATGCGCGCGAGCGCGAACTGCTGCTCGCGCGCGCCGCCGCGCTGCCCGTCACGAGGCGCTGAGCGCGGGGCGGGGCCGTCCGCTGCGACGGCCCGCTCCTCTTCGACGGCTGGCATGCGCCGCGTGCCGTCCACGCTTGCCCGGATGGAATGCGGCACGCGCATCGGTCGCCCCCCGAACCACTTCGATCGGCTCTCTGTTGCGCATCACCGACAGTTGCCCTGTCGCGACACAGCGATCGCATCGACATGCACATCCAGCGCGTGCATCCGTTGCAAGGGCACGACAACGCCGTGCCGGGGCCGGGTGTGTTCATTGCCCCTCGCGCGAGCGCATCCCGCCCTTCGCTGCACTGCGACGAACAAGCCATGGGCCTATCCATTGCCTTGACGCGGCGTAATTGCTGTATCCGCACAATTGAACAAGGCACGGCTCAATTCAATCGAGTCTCGATTTGTCTCATTCCCCGATTGTTTCAATTGAAAAATTTGAGGTGCCTATTATTCGGCTCGCGGAGGTCTCGCAATCGCTTTTCCTGTCGAATTCGTAAAATTCGTTCCGATGGTAATTGTCAATTTGCCGTGCTTTGTTGTAGCCTTTTTTTGTCATACAAAAGAATTAACCCGATCGACCGAGACGCACGTTTTATTCCTGAGGGGGAATACGGCCATGCCGAGCTGATCCGCTGCGACGTTGCGTTGATGTACTGAATTTTCCCAGTTGTTTCAGGTGCTTGGCGCTGCGCATAAACGCGGCGGGGCTTCGCTCGTCCCGCGTTTTTCGCCCCGGAGCCCGGTTTGGCACGCGCGTTCCGGATCGGTTGCCGATTGCCGCCATCGATTTGCCTTGCTTAACAGATTTACATCGTATGAAACCGTGTTAAGGAGAATTGACAGATGGTCCGCGCCCGCGATTCGAAAGACGGCGAATTGCCGAAACTCCTGCCCGCCATGGGCGTATTCCTTGCATTGGTCGGGGCCGGAATCATTCCGGCCGAGGCGGCGTGTACCGCGGCCGGCTCCAATGTCAGTTGTTCCGGCGCCGCCAATCCGCTTGCGCCCAGTTATGCCAATGGCGCCAACAACCTCAACGTCACCGTCAATCCGGGCGGTAGCGTCGGTGTGCTGCTCGGTGTCGGCGGCAATGCCATGACGCTCACCGGCAGCAACGACACGCTGACCAACAACGGCCGCATCGACCCGACCCTGCTCGGCACCGGGCTGGGCGTGCTGTCCTCGGGCGTGGTGATGGGCAATGCCTCGGCCAGCACCCAGACGGTCACCAACAACGGCACCATGGCCGGCACCACCGGCCTGTCGATCGGCCTGACCGGCATGGCGCTGGCGGTGCAGAACGGCGCGGGCGGCACCACCAACATCACCAACACCGGCACCATGTCGACCAGCGGCATCATCGGCGCCACCCTGCTCGGCCCCGATGCGGGCGTGATCGCCGCCTACGGCGGCGGCCAGGTCAACATCAACAATTCCGGCACCATCACCGGGCGCGTGGCGCTCGGCAGCTCGGCCGGCGGCAATACCTTCACCAATTCGGGCACGGTGAACGGCAGCGTCTCGATGGGCGCCAACAGCACCAACCAGTTCATCGCCACCACCGATTCCTCGGTCAACAGCTCGGGCGGCACCGGCCTGGCGGTCAATCTCGGCATCGGCGCGATCACCATCGGCTTCGCGGCCACCGGCACCGTCGACGGCGGCGCGGGCGGCAACAACACGCTGACCCTGCAGCAGGGCACTTCGGCCACCGGCACCATCAACAACGGCAACTACGTCAACTTCAACCACCTCGACGTGCAGAGCGGCACCTGGACGCTGTCGGGCGCCTCGGGCGCGGCCGACGCCACGCTCGGCAACGGCGCCACCGCCGTGGTCAACAATGCCGCCTCGCTCGGCACCGGCACCATCAACGCCAACGGCGGCGCGATCCAGTCGGCCACGCCGGGCCTCACGCTGTCCAACAACATCGGCACCAGCGGCGCCGGGCTGGGCGTGTCGGGCAGCGCCTCCCTGAACCTGTCTGGCACCATCTCGGGCGCCGGGCCGGTCACCCAGTCGGGCAGCGGCACGCTGATCCTGTCGGGCAACAATACCTACACGGGCGGCACCAATCTCAACGCCGGCACCATCGTGATGGGCAACAACCAGGCGCTCGGCACCGGCACGCTGACGGTGGGCGGCAACGCCACGCTCGACAGCAGCCAGGCGGTTACCGTCGCCAACCAGGTGGCCGTCAATGCCGGCGCCTCGCTGGCGCTGGGCGGCAGCAACGCGATGACGGTCAGCGGCGCGATCTCGGGCGCGGGCGGGCTGGTCAAGAACGGCGCGGCCACCACCACGCTGACGGGCGCCAATACCTACACGGGCGGCACCACCATCAACAGCGGCACGCTGGCGCTGGGCGCGGGCGGCTCGCTGGCGGCCACCGGCGCGGTCAACCTGGCCGGCGCGGGCGCGGGCTTCGACATCAGCGCCTCGGGCGCGAACCAGACCATCGGCGCGCTGGCCGGCGCGGCCGGCACCACCGTCTCGCTCGGCGCGAACACGCTGACCATGGGCGACGGCACCAACCAGAGCTTCGGCGGCACCATCGGCGGCACCGGCGGCCTGGTCAAGCAGGGCAGCGGCACCGAAACGCTGACGGGCGCCAATACCTACACGGGCGGCACCACCATCAACGGCGGCACGCTGGCGCTGGGCGCAGGCGGCTCGCTGGCGGCGGGCGGCAGCGTCAACCTCGGCACCGCCGGCGCGGGTTTCGACATCAGCGCGGCGGGTGCCAACCAGACCATCGGCGCGCTGTCGGGCGTGGCCGGCACCACCGTCTCGCTGGGCGGCAACACGCTGAGCTTCGGCGACGCGACCAACCAGAGCTTCGGCGGCGCGATCGGCGGCACGGGCGGCATCGTCAAGCAGGGCGCGGGCACCGAGACGCTGACGGGCGCCAACACCTACACGGGCGGCACCACCATCAATGCGGGCACGATCGCGATCGGCGCGGGCGGCAGCCTGTCGAACCAGGGCACGGTGAACCTGGCGAACGCGGGCACCTCGCTCGACCTGAGTGGGGCGACCACGCCGCAGGCGATCGGCGGGCTGGCGGGCGCGGCGGGCTCCAGCGTGAACCTCGGCGCGAACGGCCTGACGCTTGGCGATGCGGGCAATCACAGCTTCGGCGGCACGATCGGGGGCACCGGCGGCGTGACCAAGACCGGCACCGGCACGGAAACGCTGACGGGCACGCAGACCTACACGGGCGGCACCACCATCAACGGCGGCACGCTGGCGCTGGGCGCGGGCGGCTCGCTGGCGGCCGGCGGCGCGGTGAACCTGGGCGGCACGGGCGCGAGCTTCGACATCAGCGGCGCGGGCGCGGCACAGACCATTGGCGCCTTGTCCGGCGTGGCGGGCACCACGGTGGCGCTGGGCGGCAACGGCCTGACGTTCGGCGACGGCAGCGACCAGACCTTCGGCGGCGCGATCACCGGCACGGCCGGCATCACCAAGGAGGGCAGCGGCACCGAAACGCTGACGGGCGCCAACACCTTCACGGGCGGCGCGACCGTCAATGCCGGCACGCTGGCGATCGGCGCGGGCGGGTCGCTCGCGGCCGGCACCGGCATCAATCTCGCCAATGCCGGCACGGGCTTCGACATCAGCGGCGCGACCACGCCGCAGACGATCGGCGAACTGTCGGGCGTGGGCGGCGCCAGCGTCAATCTGGGCGCCAACACGCTGACGCTCGGCGATGCCGGCAACGCCAGCTTCGGCGGCGCGATCGGCGGCACGGGCGGGCTGGTCAAGCAGGGCACCGGCACCCAGACGCTGACGGGCGCCAACACCTACACGGGCGGCACCACCATCGGCGCGGGGACGCTGGCGCTGGGCGCGGGCGGCTCGCTGGCCGCGACCGGCGGCGTGGCGCTGACGGGCACGGGCGCGGCACTCGACCTGAGCGGCGCGGGCGCGGCGCAGACCATCGGCGCCTTGTCCGGCGTGGCGGGCACCACGGTGGCGCTGGGCGGCAACGGCCTCACCTTCGGCGACGGCAGCAACCAGAGCTTCGGCGGCGCGATCACCGGCACGGCCGGCATCACCAAGAACGGCAGCGGCACCGAAACGCTGACGGGCACCAATACCTTCACGGGCGGCGCTACGGTCAATGCGGGCACGCTGGCGATCGGCGCGGGCGGTTCGCTGGCGGCCGGCACCGGCATCAACCTCGCCAATTCGGGCGCGGGCTTCGACATCAGCGGCGCGACCACGCCGCAGACCATCGGCGGCCTGGCCGGCGTGGGCGGCAGCACGGTCAACCTCGGCGGCAACGGCCTGACTTTCGGTGATTCGGGCAACGAAACCTTCGGCGGCGCGATCGCCGGCACCGGCGGCATCATCAAGTCGGGTAGCGGCACGGCCACGCTGACGGGCGTCAACACCTTCACCGGCGGCGCGACCGTCGATGCGGGCACGCTGGCGATCGGCGCGGGCGGTTCGCTCTCGGCCGGCACCGGCGTCAACCTCGCCAATGCCGGCACGGGCTTCGACATCAGCGGCGCGACCACGCCGCAGGCGATCGGCGGCCTCACCGGCGTGGCCGGCAGCACCGTCAACCTCGGCGGCAATGGCCTGTCCTTCGGCGATGCCGGCAACGAAACCTTCGGCGGCACGATCGCCGGCACGGGCGGCATCACCAAGGAGGGCACGGGCACCGCCACCTTGACCGGCGCCAACACCTTCACGGGCGGCGCGACCGTCAACGCCGGCACGCTGGCGCTGGGCGCGGGCGGTTCGCTGGCGGCCGGCACCGGCATCAACCTCGCCAACTCGGGCACCAGCTTCGACATCAGCAACTCGGGCGCGGCGCAGACCATCGGCGGCCTGAGCGGCGCGGCCGGCTCGACGGTGGCGCTGGGCGGCAACGGCCTGAGCTTCGGCGACGCCGGCAACCAGACCTTCGGCGGCGCGATCACCGGCACCGGCGGCATCACCAAGGCCGGTACCGGCACCGAGACGCTGACGGGTGTGAACACCTTCACGGGCGGCGCGACCGTCAATGCGGGGACGTTGGCGATCGGCGCGGGTGGCTCGCTCACGGCCGGCACCGGCCTCAACCTCGCCAACGCCGGCACGGGCTTCGACATCAGCGGCGCGACCACGCCGCAGGCGATCGGCGGCCTCACCGGCGTGGCCGGCAGCACCGTCAACCTCGGCGGCAACGGCCTGTCCTTCGGTGATTCGGGCAACGAAACATTCGGCGGCACGATCGCCGGCACCGGCGGCATCACCAAGGAAGGCAGCGGCACGGCCACGCTGACGGGCGCCAATACCTTCACGGGCGGCGCCACGGTCAATGCCGGCACGCTGGCGATCGGCGCGGGCGGGTCGCTCTCGGCCGGCAGCGGCGTCAACCTCGCCAATGCCGGCACCACCTTCGACATCGGCAACGCGGGCGGCGCACAGAGCATCGGCGGCCTGAGCGGCGTGGCCGGCTCGACGGTCAACCTCGGCGGCAACGGCCTGAGCTTCGGTGATTCGGGTAACGAAACCTTCGGCGGCACGATCGCCGGCACCGGCGGCATCATCAAGTCGGGCACGGGCACGGCCACGCTGACCGGCGTCAATACCTTCACCGGTGGCGCGACGGTCAACGCCGGCACGCTCGCGCTCGGCGCGGGCGGGTCGCTGGCGGCGGGCACCGGCGTCAACCTCGCCAACGCGGGCACGGGCCTCGACATCAGCAATTCGAGCGCGGGGCAGAGCATCGGCGGGCTGACCGGCGTGACCGGCTCGACCGTCACGCTCGGCAACAACAGCCTGAGCTTCGGCGATTCGGGCAACGAGACCTTCGGCGGCTCGATCGGCGGCGCGGGCGGCATCGTCAAGATCGGCAGCGGCACGGCCACGCTGACCGGCGCCAACAGCTTCACGGGCGGCGCCACGGTCGATGCGGGCACGCTGGCGATCGGCGCGGGCGGGGCGCTTTCGGCCGGCACCGGCGTCAACCTCGCCAACGCGGGCGCCACCTTCGACATCGGCAACGCGGGCGGCGCCCAGACCATCGGCGGGCTGACCGGCGTGGTCGGCACCACCGTCAACCTCGGCGGCAACGGCCTGAGCTTCGGCGATTCGGGCAACGAAACCTTCGGCGGCACCATCGCCGGCACCGGCGGCATCACCAAGGAAGGCACGGGCACCGCCACCCTGACGGGGGCCAACAGCTTCACGGGCGGCGCCACGGTCAATGCCGGCACGCTGGCGATCGGCGCGGGCGGCTCGCTCGCGGCCGGCGGCACCGTCAATCTCGCCAACACCGGCACGCGCTTCGACCTGAGCGGCGCGAACACGCCGCAGACGGTCGGCGGCCTCGCCGGCGCGGCGGGCTCGACGGTCAACCTCGGCGGCAACACGCTGACGCTCGGCGGCGCCGGCAACACCAGCTTCGGCGGCACCATCACGGGCACCGGCGGGCTGGTCAAGGCCGGCACCGGCAGCCAGACGCTGGGCGCCGACAGCACCTACAGCGGCGGCACCACGCTCGGCGGCGGCACCCTGGTGGTGGGCAGCAACGGCGCGCTCGGCAGCGGCGCGCTGACCGTCAGCGGCCCGGCCACGCTCGACACCTCGGCGGCGGTCACGCTCAACAACGCGGTCAACCTCGGCAACACGGCCACCATCGGCGGCAGCCAGGACCTGACGCTGGCCGGCACCGTGTCGGGCACGGGCGGCCTGGTCAAGGACGGCAACGCGGCGCTCACGCTCTCGGGCAGCAATACCTACAGCGGCGGCACCACGCTGAACGGCGGCTCGCTCGCGCTCGGCAACGCGCAGGCGCTCGGCACCGGCGCGCTGACCGTCAACGGCGGCAGCCTGCTGCTGGGCAGCACCACGCTCACGCTCGGCTCGCTGGACGGCGCCGCGGGCGGCACCATCGACACCGGCAGCGGCGGCCTGAACGTGGCGGGCGGCGGCACCTACGGCGGCGCGCTGACGGGCGCCGGCTCGCTGACCAAGAGCGGCACCGGCACCCTGACGCTGACCGGCGACAACAGCTACGCGGGCGGCACCACCATCGCCGGCGGCACGCTGCAGGTCGGCAACGGCGGCACCTCGGGCACCCTGGCCGGCAATGTCGCGAACGCGGGCTCGCTGGTCTTCAACCGCTCCGACGACACCAGCTTCGGCGGCACGGTGAGCGGCACCGGCTCGCTCACCCAGGCCGGCAGCGGCCAGCTCACGCTGACCGGCGCCAGCACGCTGAGCGGCCCGACCACGGTGGCGGCCGGCACGCTGAACGTGGCCGGCTCGCTGGCGCAGTCGACCGTCACGGTGATGAACGGCGGCACGGTGACCGGCACCGGCACGATCGGCGGCCTGGTGGTCGGCAACGGCGCGACCGCGGCGGCCAGCCAGCCGGGCAGCTCGCTGAACGTGGGCGGCAACCTCATCTTCCAGCCGGGCTCGACGCTGCAGGTGGCGGCCAACCCGCAGCAGGCCGGCTCGGTGAAGGCCACCGGCGCCGCGCAGATCGGCGGCGGCACGGTGCAGGTGCTGGCCAACACGGGGGTCTACTCGCCGTCCACCAGCTACACCATCGTGGATGCGAGCGGCGGCCTAAGCGGCACCTTCAGCAACGTCACCAGCAACCTCGCCTTCCTCAAGCCGCAGCTCAGCTACGACGCGAATCGCGCGGTGCTGGCCCTGGTGGCCAACGGCACCTCGTTCACCGACGTGGCGCAGACCCCGAACCAGCACGAGGTGGCCGCCGCGATCGGCACGCTCGGCGCCGGCAACCCGGTCTACGACACGCTGCTGTCGACCGATGCGCCCACCGCGCGGGCGGCCTACAACTCGCTCGACGGCGAGCTCTACGCGAGCATGAAGAGCCTGCTGCTGACCGACAGCCGCTATGTGCGCGATGCCGTGACCGATCGCGTGCGGCAGGGCCTGGCGGCCTCCAGCGGGCCGCTCTCGGCGCTCGCCGCGGGCGGCGCCTCGCTGTGCGGCGACGCGAACTCGGTGCTGTCCGGCCCGGCCGGTGCGGCCACCGCGCAGCAGCGCTGCCAGTCCACGCCGTATCAGCCGGTGGTGTGGGGCCAGGCCTTCGGCGGCCGCAGCCGCTTCGACGGCAACAACAACGCCTCGAGCGTCTCGCGCAGCATGACGGGCTTCATCGCCGGTGCCGACGTCGGCCTGGGCGACCACTGGCGCGCGGGTGTGGCCGGCGGCGTGACCCACAGCAGCTTCGACAACGACACGCAGTCCTCGGCCAGCGCCGACAGCTACTCGCTGTCGATCTACGGCGGCGGCCAGTTCGGCGCGCTCGGCCTGCGCGGCGGCGCGGCCTACACCTGGCATCGCATCGACACCGATCGCTACCCGGGCTTCGCGGGCTTCTCGGACCACGCGCAAAGCGGCATCAACGCGCAGACCGCGCAGGTGTTCGGCGAAGTCGGCTACGCGCTGCCGGCCGGCGCGGTGGCCCTCGAGCCCTTCGTCAACCTCGCCTACGTGAACCTGCACACCGACGGCATGACCGAGACGGGCGGCGCGGCGGCCCTGCGCAGCGCCAACGAGTCGAACAGCATCGGCTTCTCGACCGCCGGCCTGCGCGCGGCCACCAAGTTCGACGTGATGTCCCGGGGCGGCTTCTCGGCGCGGGCGATGGCCGGCTGGCGCCATGCCTTCGGCTCGACCACGCCGAACTCGACCTTCGCCTTCGTGAACGGCGGCTCGGCGTTCCAGGTGTCGGGCGTGCCGATCGCGCGCGACGCGGCAGTGGTCGAGCTGGGCGTCGACGCGAACCTCACGCAGCGGCTCAAGCTGGGCCTGACCTACAGCGGCCAGTACGGCAGCGGCGTGCGCGACAACGCGGTGCTCGGCAACCTGCTCTGGAAGTTCTGAAGCACCGGCGCGGACCCATGCCTCGCGCGTGGCGTCCGCGCCGTCCCCCTTGCTCCGGCCTCCGCCGATTCCGATAGTCTCCTTTTCATCTCCTCCGCCGTATGCGACGGCAATGGCGACACGCCATTTCGCCAACCGCGTCTACACCGCTCCATGCCCTGACAGACCTGTATTCCTGTAGAAACCGACAGGCGGATTGGCAATGCGAATCAAAAATTCTTTATCGAATTTCCGGAGAATTTACCGATTGGAGATATCAATCGGAAATTCATTCCTTTTTCAATCAGTGGCTCCAATCTGCAACAAATCGTAAGCAAATATGACCAAGCTCAAAGCCCTTGCTGGGCAAGGCTTTTCAACAAAATGGATAAGCATTTAAATCAGTGTCGGATTGGATGAGGCGGAGCTTGAGAATTCCTTGTTTCAGCGGGTAACAATACGAGATTGTCATATTGAGATAAACCCTGATGGTGGTATGCTTCATGCACATTAAATCCCGCATCCCACTGCGACAGGGGTTTCGTGCATCGACGTCGTGAATTGCAGCACCGCTTCAGTGCGCAATGCATCGGCGCGGCGCCCCCCGGTATCGTCCAATGTGCAACCTGGCCATGATCGTGCGTGCTACACGGTCATGTTGCCCCGATCGCAGCCCCGGCCTGGCTGCGTGTGGAGAGATCTATGTTCTTCGATGAGTTGAGCGATGAAGAATGGACACGCGTGTCGACGCTGATCGCGGACGAACCGATCCGGCTGAACCGGCGCGGGCGACCGCGCGCGGAGACGCGCGTGGTCGCGAACGCGATCCTGTGGATTCTGACCACGGGCGAGCCGTGGTCGAAACTGCCCGGCCGTTATCCCTCGGGCCCGACCTGCCGCCGCCGCTTCGAGGAGTGGCTCGCGAGCGGCACGCTCGGCGAGATGGTCGCGATGCTCACTGAATTGAGCGGGCGCGCGTTCGCCTATGTGCCGCCGCCGCCTGAGCTGGCGGTGCCGGCGCCGCGCGCCGAGCCGGTCGCCAACAACGACCGCCTGCGCGGCGTGTTCTGGCAGAACCCCGAATCGTGGCGCCTGCCGGTGGCCGAGACGGACGAATGGCAGGACGAGGAAGACGAGGTCGGCATGCGGCAGACGGTGCGCGAGGCACCGGCGGCGGCCGTCGCGCAACTGGCGAAGCAGGTCGCGCAAGCGGAGCTGCAGGCCGGCGCGGCGCGCGCGGCCCTGCTCGCGCGCGAAGCCCGCGCCGATGCGGCGGCCGCGCCGGTTGCCGGCGAGACCACCGAGCATGGCGACCAGGGTGATCACGGCGAGCATCCGCGGCCGGTGTCGGTGCGCTTCGCCACCGTCGCGCCGCAGTCCGAGCCGTATCACGGCTACACGCTCTACGGCACCGCGCAGCCGGTGCAGAACATGATGTATCGCGCCTGGGCCGAGATCGCGCAGGACGGCCGCCGGGTGGAACGCTCGGGCCTGATCGGCCCGCGCTTCTCCGATCCCGAGGCGGCCGAGCGTTATGCGATCGCCTGGGGCCGCGACTGGGTCGATCACCAACTGGCGCTCGAGGTCCAGCCCGATGCCGCGGCCGATGCACCGCGCGAAGTCCATGCCGAGCCGGTGGCCGCCGTCGCCTCGGTGCCGGCGCCGCGCGCCAAGGCGGAAGCCGCCGCCGCGCTGCTGCCGATGCGCACCGCGCACTCGGCAGCAGCGCTGGCGACGCTGTCCACGCTGGTGCCGGCCGATCGCGGCAACGTGCGCCACTTCGGCACCGAGCGCCGCCATCTGATGGACGGCGAGCTGACCGATCCGGCTACGCTCGCCACCGAATTCGCGCATCGCGAGTTCGCCTACCAGATCGGTTGAGATCGATTCGGCGCCGTGCGCCGGATGATGCGCCGGCAGCCTTCGGGCTGCCGGTTTTTTTTGCGCGGGTATTCCGCGGCCTCGCTGCTCGTGGCTTCATGCGCGCGAGCTCATGCGCGATGCTGGCGCGCTACGCCGCGCACGCGGCAGGTCATCCAATGACGAGGAAGCCGAGGTCGATCGCACCGGCATGTCATGCGTCGCGGCGGATCGCGAGAGGATAGGGACGAGGAGGGAAGGGGGGCCGCCCGCGCCGCGCCTGGACAGCGCGATCGCGAGCGGCCAGTGAACGCAAAGGCGGGCGGAAGCCCGCCCCGTGAATCAACCGCGGCCGTAGGTATCGTCGAAGCGGACGATATCGTCCTCGCCGAGATACGAGCCCGACTGCACCTCGATGAGTTCGAGCGGCATCTTGCCGGGGTTCTCGAGCCGGTGCTTGACACCGAGCGGGATGTAGGTCGATTCGTTCTCGGACAGCAGGAAGCTTTCCTCGCCGCGCGTGATGCGGGCCGTGCCGCACACCACGATCCAGTGCTCGGCGCGATGATGATGCATCTGCAGGGACAACTGCGCGCCGGGCTTGACGACGATGCGCTTGACCTGGAAGCGCTCGCCCATGTCGACCGAATCGTAATGGCCCCACGGGCGATGCACCTTGCGATGATTGCTCGCCTCGCCGCGCGACTCGCTCTTCAGGCGCTTGACGATCTTCTTGACGTCCTGCACGTGCGCCTTGTCGGCCACCAGCACCGCGTCGGCGGTCTCCACCACGATCAGCTCGCGGGTGCCGACGCAGGCCACCAGCCGGCTTTCCGAATGCGCGAAGGTCGCGCTCGCGCCCTCGAACATCACCTCGCCGCGCCCGACGTTGGCCGCCTCGTCCTTCTCGGAGATCTGCCAGATCGCATCCCAGGAGCCGACGTCGGACCAGCCGGCGTCGAGCGGCACCACCACGCTCTCGCAGATCTGCGGCGCGCCCACCAGCGGCTCCATCACCGCGTAGTCGATCGAGTTCGAGGGCGATTCGCCGAAGCTGTCGCGATCGAGGCGGAAGAAGGTACCGTCGTCGCGGCCCAGCGAGACCGCGCGCTCGCAGGCCGCCAGGATGGCCGGCTGGAAATGGCCGATCGCTTTGAGCCAGACCGAGGCACGCACCACGAAAATGCCGCTGTTCCACCAGTAGTCGCCCGAATCCACGTACTGCTGCGCCAGCTCCAGGTGCGGCTTCTCGACGAAGCGCTCGAGCCGGCGCACGGCGATCTCGCCCTGCGTGTCGAGCGCCTGGCCGACGCGGATGTAGCCGAAGCCGGTTTCCGCGCGATCCGGCAGGATGCCCATGGTGGCGATACGGCCCTGCGCGGCATGGCGGATGGCCGCGTCGAGCGCGGCCTGGAAGCGCGCGAGATCGGCCACCGCGTGGTCGGCCGGCATCACCGTCAGCACCGCGTCGCCCTCGCAGGCGAGCGCGCGCAGCGCGGCGATGGTCAGCGCGGGGGCGGTATCGCGGCCGAAGGGCTCGAGCACGATCGAGGCCTCGCGGCCGACCAGTCGCAACTGCTCGGCGGTGGTGAAGCGATGATCGTCGCCGCAGACCACCATCAATCGTTCGGAGACCGGATGTTCGCCCTGGTAACCCTCCAGGCGCCGGGTGGTCGACTGCAGCAGCGATTCCTCGCCGAGCAGGCCGATCAGCTGCTTCGGGAACTGCTCGCGCGACATCGGCCAGAGGCGCGTGCCGGAGCCGCCCGCCAGCACCACCTGCTGGACCGCCAGGCGCGTGCCGGCAGGGGCCGCCGCGCCGTCGGCCGGAGCGGACGCGGGATTGGCGCGGGAGGACGGGGACGCGACGTCCGGCTCGACGCCGGCGACGGACGGAGGATTCATCGGGACACTCCTCGAAACGGTGGATCGGTCAGAACGTTTTTAGCACAACAGAAAGACGCTAAAAAGTTTTTGCTGCGGCGCGGCATCGTAAGATCCTGGAAAAATATAAAAAATAATGTCTAAGCCGCGCTCAATATTTGCCTTGATAAAAAAAGTAAAAAATAGGGAATGAATGATGGCAAGTATTTGAAATTTATGAGATTTGTGAAATGACGCGCCACGAAGGGATCCGGACTTGACTTGTCGCAGGAAAAAAGTGCCGAGAAAAATTCAAAGAAAATACGCAAAACTTTCCGAATATTTTTAGAAATACTTGCGCGCTTGCAGCAACATTTTTCTTACCGCTTCATAGCGTCTGCAGCAGAGCGAAACGGTTCCGCGTCGGACCCGTCATGCACTGCGATCCGATCATCTGTCAGGCGAGGGAGCGACCATGTTGAGCGTGTTGGCGAGAGTGATCGATATCGCGATGGCGCTGCTGGGCGCGCTGATCGCGGCCGCGCTGCATCGCGGCGGCATCGTCGCGCTCGACGATCTGCAGCGTTCGATGGTGCTGTTCAACGGCATGCTGATCGTCGCGTTCTTCCCGGCCTTCGGCATCTACCAGTCCTGGCGCGGCAAGCCGATCCGCGCGTTGCTCTGGCGCGTGGCGATCGGCTGGCTGGTGGTGGAGGGCGCCGGGATCCTGATGAGCTTCAGCTTCCACCATTCCGGCGAGCTGTCGCGGCTGTGGCTCGGCTACTGGGCGGTGACCACCTCGGCGCTGCTGATCGCCACCAAGGCCGGCGTGCACTGGGTGCTGCAGAGCCTGCGTCGCGAGGGCTACAACCACAAGGCGGTGGGCCTGGTGGGCGACACCGGCGTGACGCGCCGCCTGATCGCGCAGATGCGCGCGCGCCCCGAGGCCGGCTTCACGCCCTCCTGCATCTTCGACGTGACGGGCAAGGTCGACACCCGCGAGTTCGACGGCGTGCCGGTCGAGCGGCGCTTCTCCGAGCTGGTGCGGCTGGTGCGCTGCCGCCACCTGCGCGAGCTGTGGCTGACCCTGCCGATCACCGAGGAGCGCCAGATCCACCGCATCGTCACCGAGTTCCAGCACGACTTCGTCAACATCCGGCTGATCCCCGACGTGCGCAGCCTGTCCTTCTTCAACCAGGAGGTGGTCGAGCTGCTGGGCGTGCCGGCCATCAACCTGGCGGCCTCGCCGATCACCGACGTGCGGATCCTGCCGAAGTTCGTGTTCGACCGGATGTTCGCGCTGGTCGCGCTGACCATGCTGGCGCCGGTGATGCTGCTGATCGCGGCGTTGGTGAAGCTGACCTCGCCGGGCCCGGTGTTCTTCCGCCAGACCCGCAAGGGCATCGACGGCAACGAGTTCCGCATCTACAAGTTCCGCTCGATGAAGGTCCATGCCGAGGTGAAGGGGCAGGTCACCCAGGCACGCAAGGGCGATGCGCGGATCACGCCGGTCGGGCGCTTCCTGCGCCGCACCAGCCTCGACGAGCTGCCGCAGTTCATCAACGTGCTCAAGGGCGAGATGTCGGTGGTCGGCCCGCGCCCGCACGCGCTGGAGCACGACGACATCTACAAGGATCTGGTGCGCGGCTACATGTTCCGCTACCGGATCAAGCCCGGCATCACCGGCTGGGCGCAGATCAACGGCTTTCGCGGCGAGACCGACCGCATCGAGAAGATGTCGGGCCGCGTCAAGCTCGACCTCTACTACATGCAGAACTGGTCGTTCTGGCTCGACATCAAGATCGTGGTGCTGACGCTCTGGAAGGGCTTCACCGGCAGCAACGCCTACTGAGGCGCGGCAGCGCCTCCTCCTCGAATTTCCGCTTCAACGACGACGACCGGCGACGGTCGCAAGGGCTGACAAATGAACCTGACTATCATCGGCAGCGGCTACGTGGGGCTCGTGACGGGCGCCTGCCTGGCCGACATCGGGCACGACGTGTTCTGCCTCGATGTGGATCCCGTCAAGATCGGCGTGCTCAACGACGGCGGCGTGCCGATCCACGAACCGGGCCTGGCCGAGATCATCGCGCGCAACCGCGCGGCCGGGCGCCTGCGCTTCTCGACCGACGTGGCCTCGGCGGTGGCGCACGGCGACGTGCAGTTCATCGCGGTGGGCACCCCGCCCGACGAGGACGGCTCGGCCGACCTGCAGTACGTGCTGGCCGCGGCGCGCAACATCGGCAAGTACATGACCTCCTTCAAGGTGATCGTCGACAAGTCGACGGTGCCGGTCGGCACCGCCGAGCGCGTGCGCGCGACGGTGGCCGCGGAGCTGGCCGCGCGCGGCGTCGACACCATGTTCTCGGTGGTCTCGAACCCCGAGTTCCTGAAGGAAGGCGCGGCGGTGGACGATTTCGCGCGACCCGACCGCATCGTGATCGGCTGCGACGACGACGTGCCGGGCGAGAAGGCCCGCGAGCTGATGAAGAAGCTCTACGCGCCGTTCAACCGCAACCACGAGCGCACGCTCTACATGGACGTGCGCTCGGCCGAGTTCACCAAGTACGCGGCCAACGCGATGCTGGCCACGCGCATCTCCTTCATGAACGAGCTGGCGAATTTCGCCGATCGCGTGGGCGCCGACATCGAGGCGGTGCGCCGCGGCATCGGCTCCGATCCGCGCATCGGCTATCACTTCCTGTACGCCGGCGCGGGCTACGGCGGCTCCTGCTTCCCGAAGGACGTGGAGGCGCTGATCCGCACCGCCGACGCCAGCGGCCAGTCGCTGCAGATCCTGCGCGCGGTCTCGCAGGTCAATGCCGAGCAGAAGCAGGTGCTGGCGCGCAAGATCGTGGCGCGCTACGGCGAGGACCTCACCGGCCGCAGCTTCGGCGTCTGGGGCCTGGCCTTCAAGCCCAATACCGACGACATGCGCGAGGCGCCGAGCCGCGCGCTGATCGCCGAGCTGCTCTCGCGCGGCGCGCGGGTGCGGGCCTACGACCCGGTGGCCACCGCCGAGGCGCGCCGCGTGTTCGCGCTCGACCTGGCCGGCCAGCCCGAATGGCTCGAACGCCTGAGCTTCGTCGACGAGCCGGGCGAGGTGGCCGACCAGGCCGACGCGCTGGTGATCGTCACCGAGTGGAAGGCCTTCAAGAGCCCCGACTTCGCGGCCCTGGCCGAGCGCTGGAAGGCGCCGGTGATCTTCGACGGCCGTAATCTCTACGAGCCGCTCGCGATGCGCGAGCTCGGCATCGAATACCACGCGATCGGCCGCGCGCACGCGGCGCAGGCGCAGGCGCCGGCCGCGGGCCGTGCCGCCGCGCAGCCGGCCGCCAGCGCCAGCCCGGCCGCCGAGGCCGGCGCCTGAGCGCCCGAACCCGAGGAGGACACACGATGTTCCGTAACGTGCTGATCGTCTGCCATGCCAACGTGTGCCGCAGCCCGACCGCCGAGATGCTGTTCCGCACCCACGGGCGCGAGGCGCTCGGCGAGGACTGCGCCTTCCACTCGGCCGGCCTCGACGCCAACGACGGCGACGGCATCGACCCGGTGATGCAGGCCCTGCTGGCCGAGCGCGGCGTCGATGCCTCGACGCACCGCTCGCGCCGCCTGAGCCAGGCGATCGTGCGCGACGCCGACCTGGTGCTGGTCACCGAGCGGCGCCAGATCGACGCGATCGAGGCGGTCGATCCCTGCGCGCGCGGCAAGGTGTTCCTGCTCGGCAAGTGGGAGGACGCGGAAATCGCCGATCCGCACGGACGCAGCGAGGCCGCGTACCGCGAAAGCTGCCAATTGATCGAACGCCTGGTTCAAGGATGGCTGCACAAACTATGCTGAAACGCCTGCTCAAGCGAACTTTCCTCACCGCGCTCGCGCCGCTCGTGGCGGCCGCGCTGCTCGGCGCCTGCGCCACTGCGCCGGGCAACTACATCAACACCTCGCGGCTCGACGAGAAGGGCTCGATGCCCGACACGCACTACGACGTCAAGCTGATCACGCCGCAACTGGTGGTCTCGCAGGCGCTGGCGCAGCACGACAGCCGCCCGCTGCCGGCCGACCTGTTCCCGGATCCGACCCAGTACGTCTACCGCATCGAGCCGCAGGACATCCTCGGCGTGACGGTCTGGGACCACCCCGAGCTGACCACCCCGCAGGGCCAGTCCTTCTCGGCCGGCGGCAACACCACCCAGACCATCGCCGGCGCGCTGCAGCAGCCCTATACCAATGCGCTGCCGGGCCAGGCCGATCCTTACGGCCAGACGGTCGGCGCGGACGGCACCATCTACTTCCCGTTCGTGGGCCGCATCCGCGTGGCCGGGCGCACCGCGCAGGACGTGCGCGACGAGCTGGCCGTCAAGCTGGCGCGCTACGTGAAGAACCCGCAGATCGACCTGCGCGTGCTGTCGTATCGCAGCCAGAAGGTGCAGGTGACCGGCGAGGTCAAGACGCCGGGGCCGCTGGCCATCACCGACGTGCCGCTGCGCCTGGTCGACGCGATCACGCGCTCGGGCGGCACCACCGCCGAGGCCGACCTGCAGCGCGTGCGGCTCACGCGCGACGGCAAGTTCTACGTGCTCGACGCGAACGCCATGCTCGATCGCGGCGAGGCGAAGGAGAACGTGATGCTGCAGCCGGGCGACGTGATCAACGTGCCGGACCGCAGCGACAGCCGCGTGTTCATCATGGGCGAGGTCAAGCAGCCGGTGACGGTGCCGATGCTCAAGGGCAAGCTCACCATCGCGGACGCGATCACGGCCGGCGGCGGGATCCTCGACACCGACGCGAATCCGCGCCAGGTCTATGTGCTGCGCGACCTGCAGGACAAGCCCGACATGCCGGACATCTATCGCCTGGACATGACCCAGCCCGACGCGCTGATGCTGTCGAGCCGGTTCCAGCTCAAGCCGCTCGATGTGGTCTACGTGGGCACGGCCGGGTCGGTGCAGTTCAACCGCCTGCTGCAGCAGATCTTCCCGACGATCCAGTCGATCTACTACATGAAGCAGATCACGCGCTGATCTGGCGAGGCCGGCGTCCCCCGACGCCGGCCCACCAACCTGAGGCGGATAGCCATCGTGAATACGCAAGTCAAACATCCCTACGCCGACATGGCGGCCAAGCCCGACGACGAGGACGTGGTCCTCGGCCAGCTGATCCAGGTGATCCTCGACGACATCTGGCTGCTGCTGGGCATCGCCGCGCTGATCGTGGCGCTCGCGGGCGTCTACTGCTACCTCGCGAAGCCGATCTACTCGGCCGACGCGCACGTGCGCGTCGAGGCGGCTGACAACACCTCGCAGGCGCTGACCCAGACCCAGACCGGCGCGGTGATCAACGGCGGGCCGGCCACGCCCGCCACCGACGCCGAGATCGAGATCATCAAGAGCCGCGGCGTGGTCGGCCCGGTGGTCGAGCAGTGCAAGCTGAACTTCTCGGTGGCGCCCAAGACCTTCCCGCTGCTGGGCGCGATCTCGGCGCGCCTGGCCGCGCCGGGCAAGCTGGCCAAGCCCTGGCTCGGCATGAGCTCCTATGCCTGGGGCGGCGAGCAGGCGGCGGTCGACTCGATCGACGTGACGCCGGCGCTCGAAGGCAAGAAGCTGATGCTGACGGCCGGCGCCGACGGCGCCTACACGCTGGCCAACGAGGACGGCGGCCTGCTGCTGCGCGGCCGCGTGGGCGAGCGCGCCGAGGGCAATGGCGTGTCGCTGCTGGTCAGCCAGCTGGTGGCGCGGCCCGGCACGCAGTTCGTGGTGGTGCGCCAGAACGACCTGGACGCGATCACCGCCTTCCAGTCGGCGATCCAGGTGAGCGAGCAGGGCAAGCAGACCGGCGTGGTGCAGATCTCGCTGGAGGGCAAGGACCCGGTGCAGACCGCGATGATCGCCAACGCGCTGGCGCAGTCCTACCTGCAGCAGCACGTCAACAGCAAGCAGGCCGAGGCCAACAAGATGCTGGACTTCCTCAAGAGCGAGGAGCCGCGCCTGAAGTCCGACCTGGAGCGCGCCGAGGCCGCGCTGACCGAGTACCAGAGCACCTCGGGCTCGATCAACGCGAGCGACGAGGCCAAGGTCTACCTGGAGGGCAGCATCCAGTACGAGCAGCAGATCGCCGCGCAGCGCCTGCAACTGGCCTCGCTCGAACAGCGCTTCACGCCCGAGCATCCGATGGTGATCGCGGCCAACCAGCAGCTCGCGCAACTGCAGAAGGAACGCGACAAGTACGCAGACAAGTTCCGCAGCCTGCCGGCCACCGAGGTCAAGGCGGTCGCGCTGCAGCGCAACGCCAAGGTCGCCGAGGACATCTACGTGCTGCTGCTCAACCGCGTGCAGGAGCTCTCGGTGCAGCGCGCCGGCACCGGCGGCAACATCCGCCTGGTGGACGCGGCGCTGCGCCCCGGCGTGCCGGTCAAGCCGAAGAAGGCGCTGATCCTGTCGGCGGCGGTGATCCTGGGCCTGATCGTCGGCACCGGCGTGGTGTTCCTGCGCCGCAACCTGTTCCACGGCATCGAGGATCCGGAGCGCGTCGAGCGCATGTTCAACCTGCCGATGTACGGCCTGATCCCGAAGAGCGTCGAGCTCGAACGGCTCGACGCGGCGGCCCAGAAGAGCGGCAGCGACATGCGCCCGATCCTGGCGGTGGCGCGGCCCAAGGACCTCAGCGTGGAAAGCCTGCGCAGCCTGCGCACCGCCATGCAGTTCGCGCTGATGGACGCCAAGAACCGCGTGATGGTGCTGACCGGCCCGACCCCGGGCATCGGCAAGAGCTTCCTGACCGTCAACCTGGCCGCGTTGCTGGCGCATTCGGGCAAGCGCGTGCTGCTGATCGACGCCGACATGCGTCGCGGCGCGCTCGACCGCTACTTCGGCGTGCCGCGCCGCAACGGCCTGTCCGAGCTGCTGAGCGACCAGATCGCGCTGGAGGAGGCGATCCGCGAGACCCAGGTGCCGGGGCTGTCCTTCATCCCGACCGGCCAGCGCCCGCCCAATCCCTCCGAGCTGCTGATGTCGCCGCGCCTGGCGCTCTACCTCGACGGGCTCGGCAAGCGCTACGACGCGGTGATCGTCGATTCGCCGCCGATCCTGGCCGTTACCGACGCGACCATCTTCGGCGTGCTGGCCGGCTCCACCTTCCTAGTGCTGCGCTCGGGCATGCATACCGAGGGCGAGATCGGCGATTCGATCAAGCGGCTGCGCACCGCGGGCGTGCAGTTGCAAGGCGGCATCTTCAACGGCGTGCCGCCGCGCACGCGCGGCTACGGCCGGGGTTATGCCTCGGTCCACGAATACCTGAACGCCTGACGGGCGTGCCGCACAACGACGACGAGGTATGCACCGATGAAACTCTCCGTACTGGTCCCGACCTACCGGCGTCCCGCCGATCTCGCGCGCTGCCTGATCGCGCTGCAGCGCCAGCGCCGCGCGCCCGACCAGGTGATCGTGGTGGCCCGTCCCGAGGACGATGCCACCCATGAATGCCTGGCCGATCCGCGCGTGCGCGGCGCGCTGCCGCTGGTGGTCGCGCCGGTCGAGGTGGGTGGGCAGGTGGCCGCGCTCAACCGGGGCCTCGACACCGCGCAGGGCGACGTGGTGGCGATCACCGACGACGATGCCGCGCCGCATCCCGACTGGCTCGAGCGGATCGCCGCCGCGTTCGCCGCCGATGCGCGGCTGGGCGCGCTGGGCGGGCGCGACTGGGTGCACGAGAAGGGCCGCGTGATCGACGGCGAGCGGCCCGAGGTGGGCCGCGTGCGGCTCTCGGGCAAGCTGATCGGCAACCATCACCTGGGCATCGGCGGCGCGCGGGAGGTCGACATGCTCAAGGGCGCCAACATGATCTACCGCCGCGCGGCGATCTCGGGGCTGCGCTTCGACACGCGCCTGCGCGGCGCGGGCGCCCAGACCCACAACGACATGGCCTTCAGCATGGCCGTCAAGCGGCGCGGCTGGAAGCTGGTCTACGACCCGGCGGTGGCGGTCGACCACTATCCGGCCGAGCGCTTCGACGAGGACCGGCGCGATGCCGCCTCGCGCCAGGCGATCGTCAACGCCGCCTACAACCTGCACCTGACGCTGCGCGAGCACCTGCCGCCGGCGCGGCGCGAGATCGCCTGGTGGTGGTACGCGCTGGTCGGCACGCGCGTCTATCCGGGCTTCGCGCACGTGCTGCTGTCGTTCGGTCCGCGCGGCGGCTCGCGGGTGCGCGAGCGCTGGCGCGCGGTGCGCGAGGGCGCCCACGACGCGCGCCGCGAGACCTCGGCCACGGGCCGGCCGCTGGCTACCGCATGAACGGCATGAACGCGTCCACGCGCCCGGGCCGCCTCGCGCGGCCCGCCCGCTGCCGCCCGCTGTCGCGCGACGACGCCCCGCGCCGGCGCGCACGCGCACGCTTGTTGAGCACCGAACCCGGAGATTCCGCATGACCGCCACGAACGTGCACGTTCACCTGTTTTACGGCGCCGATCCGCGCAGCTATCGCGCCGGCGACAACATCGGCTGCCTGTACGGCTATCACCACGCGGCCTCCGACGAATTCGCCATGAGCTATTCGCGCGACCGCCGCGAATCGCGCCCGGTCAGCGTGGCGCGCCGCGCCCTGAAGGCCGCGCTCGGCTTCGACGCGATCCATGCCTGGCGCAATCGCGAGGCGCTGCTGGCGGCCGACGTGATCTGGACGCATACCGAGCAGGAGCATCTGGCCGCCGCGCTGGTGCTGAAGCTGGCCGGCGCGCGCGGCGCGCGGCCGCTGCTGCTGGCGCAGAGCGTCTGGCTGCTGGATCGCTGGCCGCGCTTCGGCGCGCTGCGCCGCTGGGTCTATCGCAAGCTGCTGGCGCGCGCCGACGTGCTGACCACGCTGGCGCGCGACAACGCCGTGCTGTGCCGCGAGTTCCTGCAGCGCGACGCGGTGCAGGTCTACTACGGGCTCAACACGCAGGACTTCCCGGTGCGCATGCCCGAGACCTGGACGCCGCATCGCCCGCTGCGCATCGCCGCGATCGGCAACGACCGCGACCGCGACTGGGCCACCCTGATCGAGGCCTTCGGCGGCCTGCCGCGCTACCAGGTCAAGCTGGCCACGCGGCGGCGCATCCCGCGCGAGCTGCACCGGCCCAACGTGGAGATCGCCTCGGTGTCCGGCATCGCGAGGCAGCGCGAGTTCTACGACTGGGCCGACGTGATCGTGGTGCCGCTGCGGCCCAACCACCACGCCTCGGGCATCACCGTGATGCTGGAGGCGGCGGCGGTGGGCAAGCCGATGATCGTCAGCGACGTGGGCGGCCTGCGCGACTACTTCCCGAACGATTGCGCGGCCTATGTGCCGGCCTTCGACGCCAGCGCCATGCGCGGCGCGGCCGATCGCATGGTGGCCCAGCCCGAGCGGGCGCTGGCGCGGGCCCGCGCGGCCGCGGCGCGGCTGGTCGAGGCGGAGCTGACCACCGAGGCCTTCGCGGCCCAGCACGTGCGGATCACGCGCGAGCTGCTGCAGCGCCGCCGCGTCACGGCCGGCGCCGCCGCGCCGCTGCCGCTGGCCGATTCGCGCACGCCCTCGAACTGACGCACCGAGCCGCATGAGTACGCCCGCCTATCCCGTCGAACCGCTCGTCCGCGCGCGCCGCGGCAAGCAGCCCAAGCGGCGCCTGCTGGCCGAGCCCAAGCACTGGGCCGCGCAGGCCGGCCTGTGGACGCTCACCGGGCTGCTGATCCTCGCGCACCAGGGCTCGATCCTGACCCTGGCGTTCCCCGCGCTGTCGATCGCCACCGGTTTCTGGCTCTACTTCCGCAGCCCCGCGCGCTACGTGGGCTTCGTCTGGTGGCTGTGGTTCCTGGCGCCCGAGGTGCGGCGCCTGGCCGACTGGTCGCGCGGCGCCTACACGCCCACCAGCCTGATCCAGATCGCGCCGCTGGCGGTCACCATGATCTGCGGGCTCGGCCTGCTGCGCCACTACCGCGTGCTGGCGCAGCGGCGCGGCCTGCCGATGCTGATGATCCTGGCGGGCCTGGCCTATGCCTATTTCGTCGGGCTGGTCTCGGCAGGCCTGTTGGCCGCCACCTACGACCTGGCCAACTGGATCTACCCGGTGCTGATCGGCTTCCACATCGCGGTGAACGCGCGCGACTACCCCGAATACCGCGACGTGATCGTCTCGACCTTCGTGTGGGGGATGCTGGTGATGGGCGCCTACGGCATGGTGCAGTTCTTCATCATGCCGGCCTGGGACGTGCTGTGGATGGTGGGCTCGCAGATGGCCTCGCAGGGCGAGCCGGTGCCCTATGGCGTGCGCGTGTTCAGCACCATGAACTCCTCGGGGCCGTTCGCCTTCGCGATGATGGGCTCGCTGGTGTTCATGCTGGCGGCCACCCAGCGGGTGCGCTGGCTGGCCGGCGGCGCCGGCTTCATCGCCTTCATGCTGTGCCTGGTGCGCTCGACCTGGGGCGGCTGGGTGATCGCGCTGGCGGTGCAACTGGCGAAATCCTCGAACCGCGTGCGCCTGCGCATGGTGGTGGGCGCGATGGTGCTGGCCGGGCTGTCGGTGCCGCTGCTCACGGTGGGCCCGGTGGCCGACCGGCTCGGCCAGCGCCTGGAGTCGATCACCAACCTCAAGGACGATCGCAGCTACGACGATCGCAACAAGTTCTACGCCAGCTTCGCGCAGACCGCCTTCACCGACGTGGCGGGCGAGGGGCTGGGCGCCACCGGCGCCTCCACCAAGCTGTCCAGCGACAGCGGCGAGCTCGGCAAGTACGGCAGCTTCGACAGCGGCGTGATGAACGTGCCCTTCGTGCTCGGCTGGCCCGGCACGCTGCTCTACCTGTCGGGCACGCTCTGGCTGCTGGCGCGCGCGCTGCGCGTGTCGTTCGGGATGCGCGACGACAAATACGTCGCCGCCTGCGTGAGCCTCGCGATCTCGATCTTCGCGATGCTGGTGTTCACCAATTCGCTGATCGGAACGGGAGGTTTGTTGCTGTTCATGAGTTTGTTTTCGATCCTGGCGGCATCGCATTGGCAAAAAATCCAGCGTGCCGCCGCCAAACGCAATCGGGGAGCAGGACTGTGAGAATCGCCATCGTCACGCACGTGGTCCGTCACAACGACGGGCAAGGCCGCGTCAACTACGAGATCGCACGCGCGGCACTTGCCGAGCAGTGCGAAGTGACGCTCGTCGCGTCGCATGTCGCGCCGGAGCTGCTGGAGCACCCGCGGGTGCGCTGGATCCCGGTGCAGCCGGGCCGCTTCTGGCCGAGCAACCTGCTGCGCCAGCAGGTGTTCGCCCTGAAGAGCGCGCTGTGGATCAACCGTCATCGCGACGAGTTCGACGTGCTGCATGTGAACGGCTTCATCTCGTGGGTGCGTGCCGATGTCAATACCGCGCATTTCGTGCACGGCGGCTGGTTCGCCAGCCGCTACTACCCGTTCTCGCCGGGCCGGGGCCTGTGGTCGGCCTATCAATACGTGTACACGCGCGTCAACGCGGTGCTGGAGCGCTGGGCCTACCGGCGCTCGCGCGCGGTGATCGCGGTATCGGGCAAGGTGGCCGACGAGATCCGCCGGCTGGGCATCGACGGCAACCGCATCGGCGTGATCTACAACGGCGTGGACGCGCAGGCCTTCGGCGGCGCGCAGCCCGATCGCGGCGCCTACGGGCTGCCGCAGGACGCCTTCCTGCTGCTGTTCGTGGGCGACCTGCGCACGCCGCGCAAGAACCTCGGCACCGTGCTCAAGGCGCTCACCGAGCTGCCCGAGCACGTGCACCTGGCGGTGGCCGGCTACCTGCCCGGCAGCCCCTATCCCGAGGAGGCGCGCGCGCTGGGCATCGCCTCGCGCGTGCACTTCCTCGGCCTGGTCAAGACCATGCCGCAGCTGATGTCCTCGGTGGACGCCTATGTGTTCCCCTCGCGCTACGAGGCGATGAGCCTGTCGCTGCTCGAGGCGATGGCCGCCGGCCTGCCGGTGGTGACCGCGCGCACCGCGGGCGGCGCCGAGATCATCACGGCCGATTGCGGGATCGTGCTCGACGATCCGGACGACGCCAACGCGCTGGCCGGCGCGATCGGCTCGCTCGCGCATTCGCGCGAACGCTGCCGCGAGATGGGGCGCGCCGCGCGCGCCCTGATGAACGATTTCGGCTGGAACCAGATGGGCGCCCAGTACCTGGCGCTCTACCGGAGGCTGATTTCCCAACCTCAACCGATTTCGTCGGGCACGCAGGCCGTGAATCCGCCGCCGGCCCACGTGCCGACCCAGGGCCCCGGCCCGTTGCCCACCCAGGAGCCCCTCCGATGAGCACCCTTCCTCAATCTTCGAGCATCAAGTCGTTGCAGATCGGCATGCACTGGTTCCCCGAGCGCGCCGGCGGCCTGGACCGCATGTACTACTCGCTGGTCGGCGCGCTGCCCGGCGCGGGCGTCGCCGTGCGCGGCGTGGTGGCCGGCTCGGGGCGCGTGGCCGCCGACACCGACGGCGCGATCCGCGGTTTCGGCTCCGCCGCGCAATCGCTGCCGCGCCGCATGATGGCCGCGCGCCGCGCGCTGCGCGAGGTGATCCGCCACGAGCGGCCCGACGTGGTGTCCTCGCATTTCGCGCTCTATACCTTCCCGGGGCTCGACGTCACGCGCGGCATCCCTCAGGTCTCGCACTTCCAGGGCCCCTGGGCCGACGAGAGCCAGGTGGAGGGCGCCGATTCGCTGGGCCAGCGCGCCAAGCGCTACCTGGAGCAGACCGTCTACGCGCGTTCCTCGCGGCTGATCGTGCTGTCCAGCGCGTTCGCCGAGATCCTGACCTCGCGCTACGGCATCGCGCGCGACAAGGTGCGGATCGTGCCGGGCTGCGTGGACACCGCCCAGTTCGACCTGCCGATCACGCAGGCCGAGGCGCGCCGCAAGCTGCAACTGCCGCAGGGCCGGCCGATCGTGCTGGCGGTGCGGCGCCTGGTGCGGCGCATGGGGCTGGAGGACCTGATCGACGCGGTGGACCAGGTGCGCCGTCGCCATCCCGACATCCTGCTGCTGATCGCCGGCAAGGGGCGGCTGGCCGAGGAACTGCAGCAGCGCATCGACGCGGCGGGGCTCGGCGAGCATGTGAAGCTGCTCGGCTTCGTGCCGGACGAGCACCTGGCCGCGCTGTATCGCGCCGCCACCGTCAGCGTGGTGCCGACCGTGGCGCTGGAGGGCTTCGGGCTGATCACGGTGGAATCGCTGGCCTCCGGCACGCCGGTGCTGGTCACGCCGGTGGGCGGCCTGCCCGAGGCCGTCTCGGGGCTCTCCGAGGAACTGGTGCTGGGCGGCACCGGCACGGCGGCGATCGCGCAAGGGCTGGACGGCGCGCTGTCGGGCACGCTCAAGCTGCCCGATGCCGATGCCTGCCGCCGTTACGCGCGCGAGAACTTCGACAATGCGGTGATCGCCAGGCGCGTGGCGCAGGTCTACGAGGAAGCGATCCGCGCGGCCTGAAGCCGGCGGGAGGGAAGGACCAGGCGGTGACGAAGAACGGCGCGGGTGCCATCGAGGGCCCGCGCCGTTCGCGTTCAGTGGCGGCCGGCCCGCCACTGCCCGGGCGCGACGCCGAAGCGCCGCGTGAAGGCATGCGTCAAGGCGCTCTGGTCCGCGAACCCGACGTCGGCGGCGATCTCGGCCAGCGCGCGCGAGGGATTGGCGAGCAGCAGCACGGCAGTGTCGAGCCGCAGCTTGAGCAGGTATTGATGGGGTGTTTCGCCGAAGGCGTCGACGAACAATTGATGGAAGCGCCGCATCCCGAAACCGCAATGCGCGGCCAGGTCGGCCACCCGCAGCGGCTCGGCCAGCCGCGTGCGCAGCCAGCGGTCGATGCGCGCGAAATCGAGGCGGGCTGTGTCGCCGGCGGGCGAAGGCGCGCCATCGAGCAGGGCCTCGCAGAGCCGCGCGGCGGCCTGCCAGTGCAGCGCGCGCGAGTCGCCGTGCGTAGTCAGCCGTGCCAGCTCGTCGACCAGACTGCCCAGCGCGGGCGCCACCGCGAACGGTCGGCCGCGCTCGAACAGGCGCTCGGGCACCGCCAGCGAGGCGATCGGCAGGTCCAGCACGAGCTGGTGATTGGGGCCGAGCCCGGCGTAGTCGTGCCGCGCGCCGGCCGGGATCAGCCAGGCGTGGCGGCCGTCGATGCGCTCGGCCACGCCGTCGATCGACATCAGCATCTGCCCGTCCACGCCCAGCACGACCTGGTGGAAGTCATGCACGTCCGAGGCCTCGGCGCGCTCGTAGGCGCGCAGCGAGATCGACGGGGCGGCGGGGCGGGTAGTCATCAGCAGAAAGGAAAACGGAAAGGGCGGGCGTCGGCGCGTGAGCGGCTCGGGAGCCGGCGCATGGACCTGGCAGGAAGCCGGCTGGACAAAGCCGGCCTCGCGCCCCGCCCGCGGCCTCAGACGGCCAGCAGCTCGACCTCGAACACCAGGGTGGCGTTCGGCGGGATCACGCCGCCCGCGCCGCGCGCGCCGTAGCCGAGTTCGGCCGGGATCGTCAGGCGGCGCGTGCCGCCGACCTTCATGCCCTGCACGCCCTGGTCCCAGCCCTTGATGACCATGCCGCCGCCGAGTACGAACACGAACGGGTCGTTGCGATCCTTGCTCGAGTCGAACTTCTGGCCATCGGTCAGCCAGCCCGTGTAGTGGACCGTGACGGACTTGCCGGCAACGGCTTCGGCGCCCGAGCCTTCGGTCAGGTCTTCGTACTTGAGGCCGGTTTCGGTGGTAACGACAGTCATCTGCAACTCCTGAATTGAACGGACAAACCGCTATTGTAGGGGAGCCGGCCGGGCAGCGGTCGGCGCGCCCCGGCGGCGCCCCTCAGGACAGGTCCGGATCGACGCGCGGTTCGGCATCGTTGGTGTCGAAGCGCTCGCCGAAGCGGGTCGGCACCACGATGCGCGGATGCGGCCCGCCGGCGATGCCCTCGGCCGCGGCGCGGTCCACCAGCGCGAAGGCCTCCGACATCATGGTCTGCACGTCCTGGCGCAGCATCGTCACGTCGAAGGGCAGGTGCACCGCGAACGGATCCCAGTCGAAACAGCCGACCACGGCGCGCTGCCATTCGGCCAGCGGCAGGTCGGCCGCGTATTGCACCAGCCCTTCGAAGGCGGTGATCGAGTTCATCAGCATGCCGGCCGGCAAGCGGCCGAGCCGCGCCACGCGCCGCGCCAGCGCCTCGCGCGTGGCGGCCGGGCCATAGCCGCAGCACTCGATCGCGTCCTCGGCCGGGGCCGGCAGGCCGCGCGCCGCGAAGGCGTCGCGAAAGCCGGCGATCCGCATCTCGGTGGCGTATTCGTGGGCGATCCCGCCCAGCAGGATCAGTTCCTCGGGCACCGCGCCGCGCGCGAGCATCTTGTCGAGCAGCATGCCGGCCAGGGTGCTGGCGCCCTGGCGGTTGTCCGACACCACCGAGGGCGCGCCCTCGCCGGGCAGGTCGAGATTGACCGAGGGCACGCCGGCATCGGCGCACAGCGCGTTGAGCGGCCCCGGATCGCGTACCCCGGCGATGAACAGCAGCTCGACGCGCTGCGACAGCAGGGTTCGGGTCACGTTCAGCTCCACCTCCGGATCGCGCTTGGTGCCCACCACGATCGGGCACAGCGCGCGGCCCTTGGCGCGCTCCTCGAAGGTCTCGGCCAGCCCCGCGAAGAAGCGGTTGCGGTAGTGCGGAATGATCATCCCGGCCAGCCCCGAGCGCGACAGCCGCAGCCCCCGCGCGCTCTGGTTGACGTGGTAGCCGAGCGCGCGCGCGCACTCGAGGATGCGGCGCGCGGTGTCCTCCTTGATGCGGTAGCGCGCCCAGTTGCCGTTCAGCACCATGCTGACCGTCGAGGTCGACGAGCCGGTGGCCCGCGCGATGTCGTAGATGGTCGATTTCTTGCCGCTGGATGTGGAGTTCATTGGTCGTCCCGTGCGCGCCTGCCTCGGAATCCTGGCGGGGCGAGGGCGGGCCGCTCCGCTTGCCATTATCAGGGTTTTCCCATGCTTCCCGTTGGCGCTGAATGGATTCAGCATACACGAACTTTTTATGCTGAATGGATTTAGCAGCAAAAAGCGAACTGTAAGAACGCCGCTTGCCGGCCCCTCGGCACGGCAGCGGCCCTCACTGGAACGGGAGGAGACATGGTGGGCAAGCTGATGCGCAGGTTCTGCGTGGGCATGACGGCATTCGCGCTGGCGACGGGCTTGGCGCTCGCCTCGCCGGACAAGCCGGTGATCGGCGTGGTGGTGAAGGTGGGCGGGATTCCCTGGTTCAACGCGATGGAGGCCGGCATCAAGAAGCGCGCCGACCAGCTCGGCGTGAAGGCCTTCATGGTGGGCCCGACCAGCGCCGACCCGGCCCTGCAGGTGCGCGCCATCGAGGACCTGATCGCCCAGCACGTCGACGTGATCGGCGTGGTGCCGAACGACGCGCAGGTGCTCGAGCCGGTGCTGCAGCGCGCGCGCGCGGCCGGCATCAAGGTGATCACGCACGAGTCGCCGCAGCAGAAGAACGCCGACTGGGATTTCGAGCTGGCCTCGGCCAAGGGTTTCGGCGAGGCCTATGCCAAGCGGCTCGCCGCCCTGGTGGGCGGCAAGGGCGAGTACGCGGTGTTCGTCGGCTCGCTGACGGTGCCGCTGCACAACGCCTGGGCCGACGCGGCGATCGCCTGGCTGAAGGCCAACGCGCCGGGCATGACCCTGGTGGGCGACCGCTACGGCGTGGCCGAGAACGTCGACGCCTCGCGCCAGACCGCGCTGGACCTGATGCGCGCCCACCCGAACCTGCGCGCGATCCTGGCCTTCGGCAGCCAGGGCCCGATCGGCGCGGCGCGCGCGGTGGCCGAGCGCGAGCAGAAGGGCAAGGTGATCGTGCTGGGGCCGTTCTCGCCGGGGCAGGGCCGGCGCCTGGTGCATGACGGCGTGCTCACCGGCGGCTACATGTGGAATCCGGAGCAGGCCGGCGAGGTGTTCGTCACGCTCGGCACGATGGTCGCCAAGGGCCAGCCGATCAAGGACGGCATGACGATCCCGGGCCTCGGCGTGGTGCACCCGAGCGGCCACAACCTGATCGTCGACCAGCTGGTCGATCTCAACGACAAGACCGTCGACGATCTCGCCAAGCTCGGCCTCTGAAGTGTGACGGCGCGCGGGGCGGCCCCGCCTCGCGCGCGCATCCTGTACTGGAGATTCGTGCCATGAATCCAGCTTCCCCCGGGCAGGCCGCGGCCGCCACCGGCACGGTGCCCGCCGCCGCGCTGGCCCCGCCGCTGCTGCAACTGGAGAACGTCTCGAAGACCTTCGGCGGCGTGAAGGCGCTGCAGCAGGTGAGCTTCGAGGTGCTGCCGGGCGAGGTGCTGTGCCTGGCCGGCGAGAACGGCTGCGGCAAGAGCACCCTGATCAAGATCGTCAGCGGCGTCTACCAGCCCGAGCCGGGCTCGCGGATGCGCTTCGACGGCGAGCCGGTCGAGGCGCTCGATCCGGCCGGCGCGCGTCGGCTCGGCATCCAGGTGATCTGGCAGGACCTCGCGCTGTTTCCCGAGATGACGGTGGCCGAGAACATCGCCTTCGAGCAGAACCTCGGCGAGCGGCTGCGCTGGGTCGACTACGGCCGCATGCAGGCCTCGGCGCGCCGCATCCTGGCGCGGCTCGGCGTCGAGCTCGACCTGGAGCGCCCGGTGCGCAAGCTGTCGATCGCGCAGCGGCAGATCGTGGCGATCGCGCGGGCCCTGGTGGCCGAGGCGCGGCTGGTGTTCATGGACGAGCCGACTGCCTCGCTGAGCCACGCCGAGACTGAGGCGCTGCTGGCGATCGTGCGGCGCCTGTCGGCCGACGGCATCGCGGTGGTGTTCGTCAGCCACCGGCTGGCCGAGGTGCTGGCGGTGTGCACGCGCGTGACGGTGATGCGCGACGGCCGCCAGGTCGGCACCTTCCCGACCGCCGGCATGACGCAGACGCGGCTCGGCGAGCTGATGACGGGCCGCAGTCTCGACTACGCGGTGCGCGACGCCGACCTGTCGGCCGCGCCGGTGGTGCTGCGCGTCGAGCGGCTCACGCGCGGGCGCGAGTACCGTGAGATCTCCCTCGAGATCCGCCGCGGCGAGATCCTCGGCCTGACCGGGCGGCTCGGCGCCGGGCGCACCGAGCTGGCGCTTTCGCTGTTCGGCATGACGCGGCCCGAGTCGGGCGCGATCGAGCTGGAAGGGCGCGCGCTCGCGCTGCGCTCGAACCGCGACGCGATCGGCGCCGGCATCGCCTACGTCTCGGAGGATCGGCTGCAGCTCGGCCTGGTGCAGCCGCAGTCGATCGGCGACAACACCTGCATCGCCGTGCTCGACGAACTGCTCGACGGCGCGCGGCTGATCTCGCCGGGCCGGCGCGATGCCCTGGTGCACGACTGGATCCGCCGCCTGGCGGTGAAGATCGGCCATCCCGACGATCCGGTCTCGACGCTGTCGGGCGGCAACCAGCAGCGCGTGGTGCTGGCCAAGTGGCTGGCCACCAGCCCGAAGGTGCTGATCCTCGACTCGCCGACGGTGGGCGTGGACGTCGGCGCGCGCGCCGGCATCTTCGCCATCATCCGCGAGCTGGCGCAGGCGGGCATGGCGATCCTGCTGATCTCCGACGAGATCCCCGAGGTCTATTTCAACGCCGATCGGATCCTGCACATGCGCGATGGCCGTCTCGTCGCCGAGTACGTGCCGGGCGCGGTTCCGATCGACCATATCGAGCGAGACGTCCATGCATGAGCTGCTGCGCAAGACCGGGATCGGCTCGATCGAGGCGCTGCTGATCGCCGTGCTCGCCGTGATGGCGATCGGCCTCGGCCTCACCACCTCGACCTTCCTGACGCTGTCCAACCTGTTCGACCTGCTCAACCAGAGCGCGGTCAACATCATCTTCGCGGTCGGCCTGCTGGTGGTGCTGATCGCCGGCGGCATCGACATCTCCTTCGCGGTGGGCGCCTCGGTCACGCAGTACCTGACCGCGCTGGCCGTGAGCCACCTCGGCGGCGGCAACTGGGCGCTCGGCTTCGCGGCCTCGCTCGGCTTCGGCTTCCTGCTCGGCGCGTTCAACGCGACCATCATCTACCGCTTCCGGATCGTCTCGATCGTGGTGACCATCGCCACCTTCAACCTGTTCTTCGGCGGACTGATGTTCGTCACCGGCGGCGTGTCGATCTACGACCTGCCCGACTGGTGGATGAACCGCGTCTCGCTGCTGCAACTGGGCACGTCCAGCGGGGTGGCCACGCTGTCGCTGCCGGTGGCGGTGATGGCGGCCTGCGTGGCGGCCACCTGGTTCCTGCTGCGCCGGACCACGGCGGGCCGCCAGCTCTATGCCACCGGCGACAACCCGGAGGCGGCGCGGCGCGTGGGCATCCGCATCGGCCGCATGCACTACCTCGCCTACGGCTGGCTCGGCATGATGAGCGGCGTGGCCGGCCTGATGCAGGCGCACTACGTGCAGGAGGTGGTGCCCAACGCGCTCTACGGGCGCGAGCTGGAGGTGCTGGCGGCCGTGGTGCTGGGCGGCGCGCGCCTGGGCGGCGGGCGCGGCACGGTGCTCGGCGCGATCCTCGGCATCCTGCTGGTGTCGGTCACGGCCAACGGCCTGAACCTGCTCGGCATTTCCTCGTATGCGTACAAGATGATCGTCGGCGCGGTGATCCTGGTCGCGATCACGCTGTCCAGCGAGGGCGCCGCGCGCCTGGTCGGCACGCGCGTCTCGGCTTCTCGCGCCAAGGTGGGCTCATGAACACGTCGCAATCCCGTACTTCGTCCGTGTTCCGCGTGCCGGCCGACGTGGCCGGCCTGCTGGGCTTCCTGGCGGTGGTGGTGATCGGCATGAGCCTCGCCTCGGACCGCTTCTTGACGGCCGGCACCTTCCAGTCGATCGCGTTCCAGTTGCCCGAGCTGGGCCTGTTCGCGCTGGCCATGCTGATGCCGCTGATCTCGGGCGGCTTCAACCTGGCCGCCACCTTCACCGCCAACATGGCGGGCTTGGCGATGGCCTGGGTGATCCAGTCGCACGGCGGCGCCGATGCCAGCCTCGGCGTGGTGCTGCTCGGCATCCTCGCGGCGCTGGCCACGGGCGCCGCGGCCGGCGCGATGATCGGCGCGATCATCGCCTACACCGGCGCGAGCCCGATCCTGGTGTCGCTGTCGGCGATGATCTTCCTGCGCGGCCTGGGCGAATTCCTCACGCGCGGCGGCGACATTTCCGGCTTCCCGCATTCGGTGCGCTACCTCGGCAACGGGCTGTGGCTCGGCGTGCCGGTGCCGCTGTGGATCTTCATCGCCTGCGCGCTGGTCTGGCACGTGGTGATGACGCGCTCGCGGCTCGGTTTCACCACCCGCATGGTCGGCTCGAACCTGGAGGCCACGCGCTACTCGGGCATCGCCACGGCGCGCGCGATCACCCGCATCTACCTGCTCTCGGGCCTGATGTGCGGGGTGGCCGGGGTGGTGATGCTGTGCAGCTTCAACTCGGTGCGCGTCGGCCACGGCGAAGCCTTCCTGCTGATCTCGGTGCTGGCCTGCTTCCTCGGCCGGGTCGATCCGTTCGGCGGCTTCGGCCGGGTGGTGCCGGTGGTGATCGCGCTGGTGATCCTGCAGGTGATCGCCTCGGGCCTGAACCTGCTGGGTGCCAACCAGCACCTCGCCACCGCCCTGTGGGGCGCCTTCCTGCTCGCCGTGATGCTGGCCCGCTGGGCCTGGGCGCAAGGCGGGCTGCCATCCCTCATCCGCGAGCGCGGGCCCCGATCCCCGGTGGCCGCGCCCGCATCCCGTCGACACAAGGAGAGCGAATGAACAAGCTGGGCGTACATGCACTGGTCTGGGAGGCCGGCTGGAGCCACGAGGAAGCCGCGCGCGCGATCGCGAACACGGCCGAGGTGGGTTTCGACTTCATCGAGATCCCGGCGCTCGATCCGGCCTCGATCGATACCGCCTTCACGCGCCGCGAGCTGGAGCGCGCCGGCATCGGCTGCAGCTTCTCGCTGGGGCTCGATGCCGATTCCGACATCTCCAGCGGCGACCCGGAGAAGGCCGCGCGCGGCAAGCGCAAGCTCGAGGCCGCGATCCGCGTGGCGCACGAGTGCGGCGCGAAGCATGTCTGCGGTATCCTCTACTCCGCATTCCAGAAGAACTTCGTGCCGACCACCCCGGCCGGCGTCGCGATGTCGGTCGAGATCCTCGCGCAGGTGGCGCAGACGGCCGAGGCGGGCGGCATCATGCTCGGCCTCGAGGTGGTCAACCGCTACGAGTCGAACGTGCTGAACACGGCCTCGCAGGGCGTCGAGCTCTGCGAGCGGATCGGCCGGCCGAACGTGTTGGTGCATCTGGATACCTACCACATGAACATCGAGGAATCCGACGTGATGACGGCGATACGCGAAACCGGCGCGCATCTGGGCTATTTCCATACCGGCGATTCGCATCGCGGTTACCTGGGCTCGGGCAGCATCGACTTCGCGGAAGTGTTCCGCGCGCTGGTGTTCTCGGGCTATACGGGGCCGATCACCTTCGAGAGCTTTTCCTCGCGCGTGGTCGGGCAGCCGCTGGAGGGGATCCTCGCGATCTGGCGCAACCTCTGGGAAGACGGGCGCGACCTCGCCTCGCACGCGCTGATGTACACGCGCGCCCAGCTCAAGTCGGCCCAGGAAGCGCTCAAGCAGGCCGAGCGGAGCCGCCTGCCATGAGCGTGACGCGCGACGTCGATTTCGCCGCGCTGGTGGCGGCGCTGGCCGATGCCGATCCGGCCGCGCGCCGCATCGTGGCGGTGGCCGGGCCGCCCGGCGCGGGCAAGAGCACCTT
Organism: Burkholderia gladioli; assembly: GCF_000959725.1. NCBI lineage: Bacteria > Pseudomonadati > Pseudomonadota > Betaproteobacteria > Burkholderiales > Burkholderiaceae > Burkholderia > Burkholderia gladioli. Next base: position 2,170,482 of record NZ_CP009322.1, on the reverse strand, counting down.
CGCCGAGCGCCTGCGCGAGGCGCTGGACGCGCCGGCGCCGGGTCGCGCCGCGCTGCTGGCGATGGACGGCTTCCACTACGACGATCGCGTGCTGGAGGCGCGCGGCGATCGCCCGCGCAAGGGCGCGCCGCATACCTTCGACATCGACGGGCTGGGCGCCATGCTGGCGCGCCTGAAGGCCGACGACGGCCGCGAGATCGCGGTGCCGGTGTTCGACCGCTCGATCGAGATCGCCCGCGCCGGCGCGGCGATCATCCCGGCCGGCGCGCGCATCGTGGTGGTGGAGGGCAACTACCTGCTGCTCGACGATCCGGCCTGGGCGCCGCTGCGCGCCTTCTTCGATCTCACCGTGATGCTGCAGGTGCCGCGCGCGGTGCTGGTCGAGCGGCTCTCGGCGCGCTGGCACGGCTACGGCATGAGCGAGGCGGCGATCGTCGAGAAGCTCGACGGCAACGACCTGCCCAACGTCGATCGCGTGCTGACGGGCTGCGTGGCGGCCGATTTCCGCGTCGCGAACGTCTAGCGGCGCGGCGGCGGTGGGCTGCCGACGTTTTTGTCAGCATGCTTGTCGGCGGGGTTGTCGGCGTCTTCCGCGTCGAGCTCGAACTGGTAGCCCACGCCGTAGATCGAGCGGATGAAGTCGCGCTCGGGGCGTACCGCCTGCAGCTTGCGGCGCAGGTTCTTCACATGGCTGTCGACGGTGCGGTCGGTGACCACGCGATGGTCGTCGTAGAGCCGCCGCAGCAGGAAATCCCGCGAATAGATGCGGCCCGGGTTGGCCACCAGCAGCGCCAGGAGGCGCAGCTCGACCGGCGTCAGGTGCAGGTTGCGGCCGTCGAGCCGCGCCACGTGATGCTCGGGGTCGATCTCGAACGGCGCCGCGCCGCCGTCGGCCGCGCTTGCCTCGTGGCCCGCCTCGCCTTTCCCCTTTCTCTCGGCCTGCTTTTCGGCCTGCTTCTCGGCCTGCTCGATCCGGCGCAGGATCGCCTTGACGCGCGCCACCACCTCGCGCGGGCTGAAGGGCTTGCAGACATAGTCGTCGGCGCCGAGCTCGAGGCCGAGCAGGCGGTCGATCTCGTCGACGCGTGCGGTCAGGATGATCACCGGGATGGTCGAGAAGCCGCGCAGCTCGCGGCATATGTCGAGGCCGCCGCGCCCAGGCAGCATCAGGTCGAGCAGCACCAGCGAGGGCGCGTGAGCGCGCACGTGGGGCACCACCTCGCGGCCGTCGGCGACGATCGCGGTGGCGTAACCGTCGGCGTGCAGGTAGTCGGCCAGCAGGGCCGAGAGCTTGGGTTCGTCCTCGACGATCAGGATGGAGGGTCCAGGGCGATCAGGGTTCATGGTCCGGCTCGAGCAGGGGAAACAGCATCATGATCCAGAGGCCGCCGAGCGGCGAGCGGCGTGCCGCGATGCTGCCGCCATGCGCCTCGACGATGTGCTTGCAGAGCGCCAGGCCCAGGCCCGAACCGCCGCTCTGGCGGCTGCGCGAGGCGTCGACGCGGAACAGCCGCTCGAACACCTGGCCGAGCATCGGCTCGGGCACGCCAGGGTGGGAGTCGAGCACGTCGAGCTGCACGTGCCGGCCGCTGGCGCCGACCGCCACCCGCACGCTGCCGCCGGCATCGGTGTAGCGCAGCGCATTCTCGAGCAGGTTCTGCAGCAGTTGCGCGAGCCGGTGCGGGTCGCCCGAGACCAGCACCGGGCCGGCCGGGATCCGCGTCTCCAGCGCGATGCGCTTGGCGCCGAGCCGGTCGACGAAGGACTCGGCGGCGATCTCGGCCACCCGCGCCAGGTCCACCGCGATCATCTCGAACGAGAGTGCGCCGATATCGGCCAGCGAGAGCTCGTGCAGGTCGTCGATCAGCTTGCTCAGCAGCGCGATCTCGGCCTGCAGCGAGGCGAAGGTGCCGGCGTCGGGGCGCCGCACGCCGTCCTCGAGCGCCTCGATCTCGCCGCGCAGCACGGCCAGCGGCGTGCGCAGCTCGTGCGAGATGTCGGCGATGAAGTTGCGCCGCGCGCGCTCGGCGGCGGCCAGCGATTCGGCCAGCCGGTTGAAGTCGCCCGCCAGCTGGCTCAGCTCGTCGCTGCCGCGCTCGGGCACGCGCACCGCGTACTGGCCTTCGGCGAGCCGGTGGGTGGCGCGCACGATGCGCCGCACCGGCGCCAGGATCAGCCGCGCCAGCACCATCGAGACCAGGGCCGAGAGCACCGCCGCCGCGATCACGATCACCCAGGTGGCGCGCGACTGCTGCATCTGGAAGCGCTGGTCGGCCGCGTAGAACGGGCCGCCGGGGCGCGCCACCGAGAGCCAGCCGACCAGCTTGCCGCCTGAGCTCAGCGCATGCAGCGGCGTGCCGGGCGGCGGCGGGTAGCCGGCGATGCGGTGGCGCCCGGCGTCGTAGAGCGCGATCGGCGGCGGATGATGGAAGCCGGGCGGGTGCTCGCGCCAGCCGTCGCGGGGGCCCGGGCCAGGGTAGGACGGTGGCGTGGAGGAGGCCGGATCGGTGCTGGTGTCGGCGCGCTGGCTTGCCGGGATGGGAGGCGAGGCGGCCGGCGTCGAGGCCGCGCCTCCCGCGGTGCCGGCCGAAGCCGCTGCGTCGGCGGCTTCGCGCGAGGCAGGGCTCGGGCCGTCGTGACGGTTGCCGCGCGAGCCGTCGAAGCCGGCCGGCTCGTCGGCCCAGGGCGCCTGGCCCCAGGGCGGCCCGCCCCAGCCGCGGCCGTCGCGGCGGCCGTCATCGCCGTCTCCGCGGTCACCGCCATCGCCGCCGCCCGGCGGCCCGAATTTGCCCTCGCCCCAGCGCGGGCCGCGATAGGCGCCGGGCGGCTGGTCCCAGCCCGAGCCCTCGGGGCCCGTCGCCTCGTGCGGGAAGATCGGCGTGACCGAGCGCACGAAGCCGATCCAGGCACCGGGCCGGTCGGTGACGAAGGCCCAACTGCCGTGCTCGGCGTACTCGCGTTCGAGCGCCTTGGTCACGCGCGTGATTTCCTCGTCGTTGCGGCCCACCAGGTAGTGGCCGAAGCCGCTCTCGAAGCTGTAGCGCATCGCCGCGCCCATCGCCACGGCGACGGCCACGCAGGTCGCGAGGATCGCGAGGAACAGCTTGGAGGTGATGCCGACTTTCATGCGCAGCGGTGGTGTCGAGCAGGGCGGGGCTGGAAGGTCCGGCGCCGGCCGGTTGCGGGGCTTACTCGGGGCCGGATGCAGGGCCGAGGCGGCGGTCAGCCGCGGATTGTCCCGGTTTTGCGGCGGCCCGCGTGCCGGCGCGGGCGGATTTCATATTTTCTCCTCATTTCCCCCATTTTTGATGCGCATTCTGTGCTTAGTCTCGGGGGCCATCGTGCATCGCCCCGCCCGCGATGCGCCCCGGCGGCGCGGGCCGGTGGCGCTTCGCGCACGCACCGACGTCAACCACGGATCGCCCATGAGCATCAACATCCTCGTCATCGAACCGAACGAAGCCCAGCGCGACGCGCTGCGCAGCCATTTCAGCAAGCACCGGATGGAGATGTCGGTCTGGTATTCGAGCGCCACCCTGGTCGAACGCGTCGAGCGCGAGCAGCCCACCGCGATCGTGATGCGCGCCGGGCCCGGTTATCCCGATACCTATGCTTCGCTGCGCCAGTTGCGCGCGGCCGGCTACGAGATGCCGGTGGTGATGATCGGCGAGGCGCCCGATGTCAGCGACAAGGTGCTCGCGCTCGAATTCGGCGCCGACGATTTCCTCGCCGAACCGCTCAACCTGCTGGAGCTGTCCACCCGCATCCGCACCATCGTGCAGCGCCCGGTGGGCCCGGCGCTCGGCGTGATGCAGGTGCCGCGCCCGCGCATGCTGGGCGCGATCGAGATCGACTTCGCCGCGCGCCGCGCCCGCAAGCACGGCCGCGATCTCGGCATGCGCCCCAGCGAATTCGCGCTGCTCAAGGCCTTCGTCAGCCATCCGCTGCAGGTGCTGTCGCGCGCGACCCTGCTGCAACTGCTGCAGGTCGGCGACGAATCGCGCTCGGAGCGCGGCCTCGACGTGCTGGTGTTCCGGCTGCGCGCGCTGATCGAGGACGATCCCGACCGGCCCCGGCATATCCAGACCATGCGCGGGCGCGGCTACATCTTCGTGCCGCCGGCCGAAGAGCCGGCGGCGGTCGCCGCCTGAGACACCGGAGCGTCCGAGCGTCCGAATTTGCCGCCGAAATCGGCCTCGAACGTTTCGACCCCATCCCGAGCAGGCCCCGAGCCTGTCGTTTTTCGCCGTCGGCCGGATTTTTTTCAGCCGGTACCGCCCCCTTTTTCATCGATTCCTCAGACAGGCGCGGTTTCAAGCGGGGCGGCCCTGCCCGGCCCGGCGGCCCGCCGCGCCGGGCGTCTCGTTTGGAAGCGCGGCACTAGCGGGGGACTTGCGCGGGCGCGGCGAATCGCCGTATCTTTACATCGTCCAATGTAATCAATTCGGCGCGCGATCGATCCGCGAGCCGGGCGAGGCGCCCGGCGAACCCGCGAACCGCGCGTGCCGCCAAGGAGCGTCGACGATGCCTCATCCGTCAGCAGCCGCCGTCGCGGCCGACATCATGCCCGTGCGCCGGGACCTGCGCTTCCCGCTCGCGATCGAGCGCGCCAAGGACTGGCACGGCCAGGGCCCGGCCGTCACGCACTTCTTCAACGCGCTGTCGCTGCTGTTCCCGGCCGGCGAGCGCTTCTTCATGGATTCGGTGCGCAACTACCGCGACCGCATCGACGATCCGGTGCTCAAGCAGCAGGTGCTGGGCTTCATCGGCCAGGAGGCGATGCACACGCGCGAGCACGTCGAGTACAACGAGGCGCTGCAGGCCAACCGGCTGCCGGCGCGCAAGCTCGACCAGCGCGTCTGGAAGGTGCTGGGCTGGATGAAGCGCGTGATGCCGCATTCGATGCAGCTCGCCCACACGGTGGCGGCCGAGCACTACACGGCCATGCTGGCCGGGCTGCTGCTCGACGATCCGTCCCGCATGAACGGCGCCGAGGAGGGCTACAAGCAGATGTGGCTGTGGCACGCGCTGGAGGAAACCGAGCACAAGGCGGTGTCCTTCGACGTCTGGAACGCCGTGATGGAGCCGGGCGCGAAGCGCTACCTGCTGCGCGTGGGCACCTACCTGATGACCACGCTGACCTTCTGGCCGACCGTGTTCCTGATCCACACGCGGCTGATCCGCTCGGATCGGCAGGCCGACCACCGCGTGCGCGGCATGTGGCGCGTGATCAAGTTCCTCTACGGGCCGCGCCACGGCGTGTTTCCGCGCATCGCGCGCGAATGGCTCGATTTCTTCCGGCCCGGTTTCCATCCCTGGGATCACGACAACCGGCGCCATCTGGCGATGATGTCGCAGATCGTCGCCGCCAACGAGGCGCGGCAGGCCGATTGGGTCGAGCCGCAGGTCTCGGCGGTGCGCAGGCGGCTCGGCGCGGCCTGAGGGCGGCGGGTGGCGGCCCGGACCCCATCGAAACGACAGCAAGACGGCACGAGGATGAAGCCGGGCACGACCCGGCAGGCAGGCAAGGCGGCGGCGCGATGCGTCGCCGCTTTTTTTTGCGCGGGCCGATGACGTCGCGATGGCGTGATGACCGCGCGCCGCCGCATCTTTCGATGGCGATTCCTCTGACTTTTTGCTGCGAACGCCGAGCCGATCGGCGCGGCGTTCGCGCCAGGCCAGCGCGGCAGCGGTACCGCCGGAAGGGCTTGCCGGGCCACGCCGGCGACCAATCGGCGGCTGTCCCCGCCGCCGCGACCGCAACTTCCGATCATCGGGCCCTTGCAATCATCCGAGAATGGACTAATCTTGTTAGTCAATTCACTTTGAGACTAACGGCCATGTCTCGACCCGCACCGACCCCGCTACCGGATTCGCATCCGGTGCCCGAAGCGACCCCGGCGCAGATGTCCGCCGCCGGCCTGCGTGCGTTCTTCAACATCGCGCGCGACTGGGACCTGTCGACCGAGCAGCAGATCGTCCTGCTCGGCTCGCCGGGCCGCTCGACCTTCTTCAAATGGAAGAACGCGCCGCAGGCGGCGCGCCTGCCGCGCGACACGCTGGAGCGCCTGTCGCTGATGCTCGGCATCTACAAGGCGCTGCAGATCCTGCTGCCGCCCGAGGCGGCCGACGGCTGGCTCAAGCGCAGCAACAGCGCCGCGCCCTTCAACGGCGGCCGCGCGCTGGACCGCATGCTGGCCGGCAACGTCAGCGACCTGGTGGCGGTGCGCCAGTATCTCGACGCGGTACGGGGGGGCTGGGCGTGAGCGCGGCCGATCGCTCGACCCGCTGGCCCGTCACCACGCTCGACTGGGCGCCCGCCTACCGGGTGATTCCCACCCGCTTTCCCGCCATCAACCTGTTCGACCGGGTGGCCTCGCCCGAGGATTTCGACGCGCTCTACGCGCTCGAGGCGATGACCAACGACCGGGTGCGCGCCGAGGTCGGCCAGCTCGAGCTGGTGCCGCCGGCGGAGCGCCGCTACGGCCCCGGCTACGGGCCGATCATGGCGGCCTTCACGCACCTGAATCCGCAGGGCAGTCGTTTCTCCGATGGCAGCTACGGCGTGTTCTACTGCGCGCGCTCGCGCGCCACCGCGATCGCCGAGACGCGCCATCACACCGGCCTGTTCCTGGCCGCCACGCGCGAGAAGCCGATGCGCCAGCAGATGCGGCTCTATACCGTGGCCGCGCAGGGCGAGGTGGCCGACATCCGCGCCTGGCCCGAGCGCGACCCGGCCCTGCTCGACGCGCTCGACTATTCGGCGGGGCAGGCCTTCGGGCGCATGGTGCGCGGCGCCGGTTTCGCGGGCCTGGCCTATCCCTCGGTGCGCGATCGCGGCGGCGAGTGCCTGGCCGCGTTCCGCACCACCTTGCTGCGCGACTGCCATCACGCCGCCTACCTCGAATACAACTGGAACGGCTCGGCCGTCGACGTGGTGTTCGAGCTGAACCAGGTCGGCTGAGGCCGGCCGCTTATTTCCGCTTATTCCCGCGTTCCCCGGAGATACCGATGTCGAGTCTGCCGATGCTGTTTCGCAATCGTCCGCGCATGTGGGTCGCGCTGCTGGTGGGGATGGTGGCCGCGGCCCTGCTGCCGGCCGTGCACAGCCGTTTCGCGCGCATGCTGATCGGCTGGGACGTGACGGTGTGGTTCTATCTGGCGCTGATGTGGTGGCAGATGACGCGCGCGCATTACGACAAGGTGCGGGAGATCGCGATGCGCGAGGATGAAAGCGCCACCACCGTGCTGACCATCATCTGCCTGGCGACGGTGGCGAGTGTGGCCGCGATCGCGGTGGAGCTGGCCAGCGCCAAGAGCGTGGGCCTGCGCGCCGGCATCGAGCACTACGCAGTGACGGGCGCGACGCTGTTCGGCGCCTGGTTCCTGATCCCGACCATCTTCACCCTGCATTACGCGCGGCTCTATTACCAGTCGCCGCCCGAGGCGCGCGCGCTGCAGTTTCCCGATCGCGAGCTCGAGCCCGATTACTGGGACTTCCTCTACTTCTCGTTCACCATCGCGGTCGCCTCGCAGACCTCGGACGTGATGCTGAACAATCGCTCGATCCGGCGCGCGGGCCTCGCGCAGTCGATCCTCTCGTTCTACTTCAACATGGCGGTGCTGGGCCTGTCGATCAACGTGGCGGCCGGGCTGCTGGGCTAGGCGCGGTGCATGCCCGCTCCGCGCCCGGTATCGCCGTGCCTCAGCCGACCATCGCGTAGGGGCCGCCGCGTTCCAGCGCGCGCTGGTAGGCGGGCCGCGCATGGATGCGCTCCAGGAAGGCGCGGATCGCCGGCAGTTGCGCGAGCGTGTCGGCGCGCGAGGCGGCCGCTTCCAGCGGAAAGCTCATCTGCACGTCGGCGGCGCTGAAGCTGTCGCCGACGAACCAGCCGGTCTCGCGCAGCGCCGCGTCGACGTAGCCGAGATGGAGCTTCAACTGCGGATCGACGAAGCTCGATTGCAGCGTCGACGAGATCTTGCGCGCGATCGGCCTGGCGAAGAACGGCATCGGCGCCTGCGCGATGCGCAGCGCCACCAGCTTGAGCAGCAGCGGCGGCATCGCCGAGCCTTCCGCGTAGTGCAGCCAGTAGGTATAGCGCAGCCGCTGCGGCGTGCCCGGCGGCGGGGCGAAACGGCCCTCGCCGTAGCGCTCGACCAGATACTCGATGATCGCGCCCGACTCGGCCATCGTGAAGCCTTCGTCGGTGAGCACCGGCGACTTGCCGAGCGGATGGATGGCGCGCAGCTCGGGCGGCGCGAGCATGGTCTTGGGATCGCGCTCGTAGCGCTTGAGTTCGTAGGGAACGCCGAGTTCTTCTAGCAGCCAGAGCACGCGCTGCGAGCGCGAGTTGTTCAGGTGGTGGACGGTCAGCATGGGCCTGTTGGATGGGGGCGCCTCGCACGCGGAGCGTGCCGCTCGCGATGGCGACGGGCGAGCGGACCGGAACAGGGCCGGCCGGGTTATGCTCGCGCTGGCGAGCCCGTGACGGCCCGCGTTCCACATCCATACGAGAGAGACCTTGCCGATGCCGATTCCGATGACCCGGCTGATTCTATACACGCAAGACGTGCGCCAGTTGAAGTGTTTCTACCAAACGTATTTTTCACTGCCGCTGCGCGAGGAGATCGAGGGCGAATGGGTGGTGCTCGACGCGGGCGGTATCGAGCTCGCCCTGCATCGCGTCGGCGAGGCGTATCGAAGCCCGCCCGGGGAAGGCGCGGCGCGTTCGGGAACGGGTTCCAATGCGAAGTTCGTGTTCCGGATCGAAGCCGGCATCGAGGCCTTGCACGACAGTCTGCTGAAGGCTGGCGTGCCGATGCGCGGCATCAAGCGTTACGACGGTTTTCCCTATCGCCTTTGCGACGGCACGGACCCGGAAGGCAACGTGTTCCAGTTGATGCAGGCCGATGCGGCAGGTGTCGCCACGAGCTGAACGCTGGCCTCGATCGTTTCGGGTTCCTGTCGAATCGCGTGCACCGTCGAGCGACATGCAATGCGCTCGGCGCGCGCGGCAGGTGCATCGAGCACCAGCCTTGCGCGACGCTGCCTGGGCACGGTGCGCAAGGGTCAAGACGCATTTAAAAGCGGAGTCCGACACTCGCACGCGCTCGCTATTCGGCGCATACTGCTTGTTCCTGCTGCCCGGCACGTCGCTTGCAGTGCCGGCCATGCCTCCCTAAAGGAGCGCATCACATGTCCGACTGTCCGCACGACCCTTACGCACACCGCTACACGCATTGCCTGCCGTTCGGCGCCCAACCCTGCAGCGCCTCCGCCGCCACGCTTCGTACCCACTTCCGCCTGTGGGCGCCCGCCAGCGCCGAGGTGCGCCTCGAATTCGGCATCGACGGCGCGGCGGAACCCGCCATCGAGATGGCGCCGGCCGGCAACGGCTGGTTCGAGACCTTCGCCGAATGCGGCCCCGGCGCGCGCTACCGCTACCGGCTCGACGACACGCTGCTGATTCCCGATCCCGCCTCGCGCTCGCAGCCCGAGGGCATCGGCGGCGCGAGCGAGGTGATCGATCCGCGCGCCTTCGAGTGGCGCAACACCTTCTGGCGCGGCCGGCCCTGGGAGGAGATCGCGTTGTACGCGATCCGTCCCGGCGCGCTCGGCGGCTACGATGCCGTGCGCCAGCGCCTGCCGCAGCTCGCGCGGCTCGGCGTGACCGCCATCGAGTTGCTGGCCTCGCCCGATGCCACGCACGACAGCCTGCCGTTCGCGCCGGTGGCCGCCTACGGCGGCCCCAACGCGCTCAAGGCGCTGATCGACGCGGCGCATGGCCTGGGCCTCGCGGTGCTGCTCGATCTCGACTACGCGCGCTTCGGTGCCGGCAACGAAGCCTTGCGGCGCTACGCGGTGCCGTTCTTCCAACTGCGCGATGATCCCCAGCAGGCACCGCTCGCGCTGGAGCATCCCGAAGTCTGCGATTTCTTCTGCGACAACGCGCTCTACTGGATCGAGGAGTATCGCTGCGACGGGCTGCGCCTGCGCGAGGCGGACCGGATCAGCAACGCGGGCCTGCGCGAGATCGCCGATCGTGCGCGCGCGGCGTTGTCGTCCGATCGTCTCGTGCACTTCGTGCTCGGCAGCGAGCGCCATCCCTCGCACCTGGCCGACACGCATTTCGACGCGCAATGGAACGAATGCGGCGAGCGCGCGCTGCATCGCCTGACCGGGCGCGCCGCGCATCCGTATCGCGAGGCGATCTCGACGCGCCAGACCATCCACACGCTGGCCCGCGCGCTGACGGCCGGCGGCTCGGCCTACCAGCGCGTCGGCGACGAACGCGGCGGCAACGACATCACGCTGCCGATCACCTCGCTGGTGTTGTCCGACGGCGCTCGTCGACCGACGGCCGCCACGCGCGAGGCGGGGCTGGCGGCGCTCGCGCTGTCGCTGCTGACGCCGCAGATCCCGCTGGTGTTCGCCGAGGCCGCGCCCGACGCGGCCAGCGAGCGTTTCGTGCAATCGGCGCTGGCGGTGCGCGCCAAGCTGATCGCGCCGCGCCTGCTCGATTCGCGGCCGCAATCGGCCGAGTTGCTGAGGCTGGCCGATGGCGTCGAGGCCGATGCGCTGCTGGCGGTCTGGCGGCTTGGCGACGGCGAATTGCTCAGTCTCGCGCTGAACCTGTCGCCCGATCCGCTGACGCTCGCGCATGTGCCCAAGGGCACCATCGTGTTCGAGACGCCGGCGCGCTCGCGCGATCGCGTGCTGTTCGGCGAGTTGCCGCCTTATGCGCTGGTCGCCTGGGTGACGGGCGACGTCAATCGTTATGCGCTCTCGCATGACGCGCGCTTCTATCCTCGCGAGGGTGCCGCGGCGTTCAACGCCTGAGCGGCGTTTCTCCCCTGTCGCGCGGTGTTGCCGGGTCGGCGGCGCCGCGCGCATTCCCTCTCTCAGAACACCCCGAAACCGCGAATGCCGGCGACGCCATGCGCACCGTGGGCGCGCGCGTCCGGCAGGTCCTCGGGCGTCATGCCGCCGAGCGCGTAGATGGCGGGGCGCGCTGGCAGCGCCGCCGCGGATTCGATGGCGGGCCCTGCCTGCGCGATGCATTGCGCGAAGCCGTGCCAGCCGAGCGCGGGCGTGCCGGGATGGGTGAGGGTGGGCTTGACCGGCGAGAGCGTGACGAGATCGACGTCGATCTGCTGCGCTTGCCGCAAGGACGTCGCGTCGTGGCAGGCCGCCGACAACAGCACCATAGGCGCCACCGGCCTCGACGAGATGGCGAATAGCGCGGCCTCGCTCAAATGCACGCCATCGGCACCGAGCGCGAGTGCGGCGGCCGGCGTGATCGCGCCGTTGCAGATCACGCGTGCGCCCACTGCATGCGCGAGCTCGATCACGCGCGCGGCGAGCACGGCGTAGGCGACTGCATCGAGGCTTTTCACGCGCAATTGCAGCAACGCGATGCCGCTCGCGAAGGCGGCTTCGAGCCGCGCCACGAACGCATCGAGCGCATCGCCCGAGGCGGATGCAGGCTCCGGCGTGATCAGGTAGACGGCCGGCAGCGCGGGACGCGCCGCGGTCTCAGAGCTTGACATGCTGGCTCAGGAAATCGAGGAAGCCCTGCACGCGCCCGGTCAGCGCGGCATGGCGATAGTAGACGGCATTGATCGGCTGCCGATAGTCGCTCATCAGTTCGCCGAGCAGTGGGACCAGGCGCCCCGCCGCGATATCGGCGGCGCTCATGAAATCGGACAGGCAGACGATGCCGAGCCCGCCGAGCGCGAGATGGCGCAGCGTCTCGCCGCTCGAGGCGGTATGGGCCGGCTCGATGACGACGCCCTCGCCGTCGGGCTGGCCGCCCGCGCCGCGCCGGCGCAGCGGCCAGCGGTTGAGGGTTTCGATGTCGCTGAAACCGAGCAGCTTGTGCCGCTTCAGGTCGGCGACGCTGCGCGGCGTGCCGTGCTCGGCCAGGTAGGCGGGGCTGGCCAGGATGTGCAGCGGGCAGGCGCCGAGCGCTCGCGCATGCAGCGTCGAATCGGGCAGCGTGCCGATCCGGATCGCGATGTCGATGCGCTGCTCGATCAGGTCGACGAAACGTTCGTTGTTGGTCAGTTCGAGCTGGATGTCGGGATAGCGCGCGGTGAAGGCGGGCAGGTTCGGCACGATCGCGTGCAGCATGAAGGGCGTGGCGGCGTCCACGCGCAGCCGCCCGGCCGGCTTCACGCGGCCCAGCGACACGGCCGTCTCGGCCTCTTCCACCGATTGCAGGATGTCGCGCGCGCGCGTGAGCAGCAACTCGCCCTCGTCGGTCAACTGCGAGCTGCGCGTGGTCCGGCGCAGCAGCGTGACGCCGAGCTTGCGCTCCAGCCGGTTCAGCGCGCGGCTCACGCCCGACACGGTCTGGCCGAGCTGCTCGGCGGCGGCGGTGATCGAACCGCTGTCGATGATCGCGACGAAGGTCTGCAATTCCTCGGTCGAGGTCTTCATTTTTGATCCTGATTCAAGAATGACTTGAGCCTAACACGGTTTTTGCGAGGCCCGATCGCGCTCACACTGGCTGCATTCACGAATCGATACAAGGAGTGCGACATGAAGATTTTCATCACGGGCGCGGGTGGTTTCATCGGCGGCTCGATCGCCGCTGGATTGGCCGGCGACGGGCACCAAGTGGTCGGGCTGGTGCGCCGCGAGGAGCAGGCCGAGGAACTGCGTGCGATCGGCGTCGAGCCGCGGCTCGGTTCGCTCGACGATCGCGCGCTGCTGGTGCGCGAGGCCCAGGCGGCCGATGCGGTGATCAACGCGGCCGATAGCGACCATCGCGGCGCGGTCGAGGCGCTGATCGAAGGGCTGGGCGGTTCGGGCAAGGTGCTGCTGCATACCAGCGGCTCGAGCATCGTCGGCGACGCCTCGGGCGGCGAGGGCAGCGAGACGATCTACTACGAGGACAAGCTGCCCGAGCCGACCGCCGACAAGGCCGCGCGCGTGGCGATCGACAATCTCGTGCTGGACGCTTCGCGGCAAGGCATTCGTCCCGCCGTGCTGTGCAATACGCTGATCTACGGCCATGGCCTGGGCCTGCCGCGCGAGAGCGTGCAACTGCCGCGCCTGATCCGCCAGGCGCGCAAGAGCGGCGTGGTGCGCCACGTCGGCCCGGGCCGCAACATCTGGTCGAACGTGCATATCGACGACGTGGTCGAGGTCTATCGGCTCGCGCTGCAGCGCACGCCGGCCGAAGGCACCTTCTACTTCGTCGAGAACGGCGAGGCGGCATTCCGCGACATGTCGGCCGCGATCGCCAGGGCGATGGGCCTGGGCGCGGCGCAGGACTGGCCGCTGAAGGACGCCGAGGCGGAATGGGGCTACGAGATGGCGAACTACGGCCTCGGCTCGAACAGCCGCGTGCGCGGCGAACGCGCCAAGCGCCTGCTCGGCTGGCAGCCGAAGCACGCCTCGGTGCTCGACTGGATCGCCGCCGACATGCGGCACGAGCGCGCCTGAGGCGGCGCGCCGATCCGGCGCGTGACGGCGGCGGAAAAGGGCGCAAGCCGGCCCGCGCGCGATGGCCTCGGGGCCGTCGCGCGCGGGCGCTTTTGTTTTGGGGAGAGAGAACGGCGGCGAGGGAGGGGGAAGCCGCCGTCGCGCTTACTCGTCGGCTTCCTTCAGCGCCTTCGGGTAGACGCGCACCAGCACGATGCGCGGCCCGTTCATCTTCTTCACCACCACGTCGAAGCTGTCGAAGGACACGCGCTGGCCCTCGGTCGGCAGGTCGCTGAGCGCCTGGATCACCAGGCCGCCGACCGATTCGGCGCGGCCCTCGTCGATGTCGATGCCCAGCGCCTGCTCGAGCGACACCACCGGCAGGCTGCCCTTGCCCATCAGCGTGCCGTCGTCCAGGCGCGCCCAGTCGGCGTCGCCCTGGCGGAACTCGTCGTGGATCTGGCCGACCAGCGCGCCGAGCAGGTTGTCGAGCGTGAGGAAGCCGATCGGCTTCTCGTGCTTGTTGCCGACCAGCGCGAAGTGCGGTGCGCCCTTGCGGAAGCGCCGGAACAGCTCGAGCGCGGGCGTGTCGGGCCGTACGTACTGGACCGGGCGCACGTAGTCGGACAGGTCCTCCAGCGCGGCGCCGGCATGGCGCGCCAGCAGCAGGTCCTTCAGGTGGATCAGGCCCGTCACCTGCTCGCGCGAGGCGTCGGTAAACAGCGGGTAGCGGCTGAAGCGATGGCGCGCCACCACCTCCATGTTGTCGGGCAGCGGCAGGTCGCGGCGCAGGCCGATCATCTCGTTGGCCGGGCGCATCAGGTCCGATACCGTCATCGAGGAGAAGTCGAGCGAATGCGCCAGCGTGTTCCACTCGTCGTTGCTGTAGGTGGCTACCGGCGCCTTGGCGCCGGCCGCGTTGCGACGGCTGCGCAGGATCAGCTTCAGCTCGTCAGTCGAATAATGCGAGTCGCCGCCGTGCTCGGCGGACAGGCCGACGATGCGCAGCACCGCGTTGGCGCTGCTGTTCAGCACCCAGATCGCCGGGTACATCATCCAGTAGAAGGCATAGAGCGGCAGTGCCAGCCACAGGCCGACCTGCTCGGGCTGGCGGATCGCCATCGATTTCGGCGCGAGTTCGCCCACCACGATGTGCAGGAAGGAAATCACCGAGAACGCGAACACCAGCGAGATCGCGTGCACCAGTTGCGGCGATTCGATGCCGAGCACGTCGAGCAGCGGCGAGAGGATTTCGGCGAAGGCGGGCTCGCCGATCCAGCCGAGGCCGAGCGAGGCCAGCGTGATGCCGAGCTGGCAGGCGGACAGGTAGGCGTCGAGGCGCGCATGGACGATGCGCAGGATGCGGCCGCGTAGGCCGTGCTGACGGGCCAGCGTCTTGACGCGCGTGGCGCGCAGCTTGACGAGACCGAATTCGGCGGCCACGAAGAACCCGTTCAGGGCCACCAGCAACAACGCGCCGATCAGCGCGATGATCTGTATCAACGAAACGACTCCGGGAATAAAGGAAGCGTCAGTATAGAGGCGGAAAGGCGCACGTAAAGTTCGTGCGCAGGAAAAAAGCTCATGCGCTGGCCTTGCGCGGCAGCGTCAGGGTGCCGCGTGCCGCGCTGCCGGCGGCGAGTTCCGGTGCCGTGAAGCTGCCGCCGTGGGCGAGCGCCACGCGCTGGCACAGCGCGATCGCCCAGGGCGGGCGGCGGCCGTCGCGCTCCAGCAGGGCCTCGCGGCGCGCGCCGGGATCGAGCGCGTGCGGCAGCGAGGCGTCGACGATCGCGTTCGGCTCGGCGACGAAGGCCAGCTCGAAGCCGACGCTGTCGGCCGAGTGCAGCGCGTCGCAGGCGAGCGTGACGGTCGAGCCCGGCGCGGCGGCCTCGATCGCGAACACCGCGAGCGTCCACAGCGCCTGCGCGAGCCGTTCGGGATCGGCCAGCAGGGTGGCTTCGCGCGCGCCTTCGAGATGGATCTCGAGGCGGGTGCCGCGCGCGTCGGCGAGCGCGGCGCGGGCCAGCGCGGCCACCTCGTCGAGCAGCTCGGCGAGTACCACCGGGGCCGGCGCGATCGCCAGCGCGCGCGTATCGGCGCGCGGCGCGTCGAGCGCGCTCTCGATCAGCCGGGTCTGCTGCTCGATGCCGGTGCGGATGCCGCTCAGCGCGCGTTGCAGGGACGCGTCGCCGGCCGGCAACTGGCGCTCCAGCACATAGGCCCAGCTATGCATGGCGTTGAGCGGGCTGCGCAGATCGTGCGACGCGACGGACAGCGCCTGGTCGCGCGAGAACAGCGCGGCCTCGGCGGCGTAACGGGCGGCGCGCTCGCGCAGCAGCTCGGTGCGGGGATCGGCGGGGGAGAGGGTCACGAGGGCGGTGCTGAGATGACGGAATCCACATTATAGGGACCGGACCGGGACGCGTCGCGCCGACTTCGAGGGCGAATGCGCGCCGATGCGCGATGTTGCGAATCGATCGGCGCCTATTGATCGGGGCCGGTCGCCCGCGGCATGCCGCCGATTTTCCTGGTTTCGCGCGGTTTCGGCGCGATCGTGGCCCCGCGCCGGCCGTCAGGCCGGCACGCCGTCCTCGCGCGCGGCGGCGCGGTTCGGCAGCAACTGGCAGACCAGCAGCCCGGCCAGCATCAGCGCGCAGCCGAGCAGGGCGCGCAGGCTCAGCGTCTCGCCCAGCGCGGCCCAGCCGGCCAGCGCGGCGAACACGCCTTCCATGCTGAAGATCACGGCCGCGTGGGCGGGCGCGGCGTCGCGCTGCGCCACCACCTGCAGCGTATAGGCGACGCCGACCGACAGCAGGCCGCCGTAGAGCAGGGTCGGCAGCGCGCGCGCCAGGGTGTTGGCGTCGAGCGTCTCGACGCCGAGGCCGATCGCGCCGCATAGCAGCCCGCAGACCAGGAACTGCTGGAAGGCCAGCACCAGCGGATCGTGGCGGCGCGCGAAATAACCGACCGCGATCACGTGGATCGAGATCAGGATCGCACCGACCAGTTGGAAACCGTCGCCGTACATCACGCTGAAGTGCTCGTCGACGCTGAGGAAGTACAGGCCGATCGCGGCCAGCGTGGCGCCCAGCCAGGTGCCGGTGCCGGCGCGATGGCGCAGCAGCACGCCGATCAGCGGTACCAGCACCACGTAGAGCGAGCTGATGAAGCCGGCATTGGCGATCCTGGTGTATTGCAGGCCGATCTGCTGCAGCGAGATCGAGGCGGCCAGCAGCAGGCCGAGCAACAGGCCCGGCAGCAGCCCGGCCGGCCGTTGCGCGAGCGCGGCGATCTCGCGGCGCGCGCACTGGCGAGTCAGCAGCAGCGGCACCAGCACCAGCGCGCCGAGCAGGAAACGCAGCCCGGTGTAGAGGAAGGGCCCGATCACCGACAGGCTGAGCCGCTGGGCGACGAAGGCCGAGCCCCAGATGACGGCGGCGGCCAGCATCAGCAGGTTCGCGCGGAGGTGGAGGCGGGCGACGGGCGTCATCGGCGAGGGGATTCGAAAAGGCGCAAAAGGAGAGAGTTTATGCCGAAGCGGCCAGGCTGGCGGTGAAACGCCGCAGCGTGTCGGCCGAGCGCGGCTCGCGCACGCGCGAGTAGAGCACCACCTGCGAGATGGGCAGCGCCGGCAGGCCGAAGCGCGCGCCGACCTCCACCAGCCCGCGCGGCGCCACCCGGCGCGCCAGCGGGCAGACCGCCAGGCCCGCGGCGGCGGCGGCGGCCACGGCCGCCACGCCGCCGCCCGTGAAGCGCTCGCGCCAGGCGATGCCGGCCCGCTCGAGCGCGCGTAGCGCGGCGGCGCGCACGCCGCAGGGGCCGGCCAGTACCGACAGCGGCAGCGGTTCGCCGGCGCGCGGCGCCCAGTCGGGCGCGGCCAGCCAGCTCAAGGCCTCGCTGAACAGCGGCACGGCATCCTCGCGCGGCGGGTCCTCGCCGGGCTCGTGGCGCACCACGGCCGCGTCGAAGCGGCGTTCGTCGTAGTCGGCCAGCAGCCGGGCCGAGGAGCCCAGGTGCATCTCCAGCGACAGCGAGGGATCGTGCCGGTGCAGGCTGGTCAGCAGCGCGGGCAGGTCCGGCACCGCCACGTGCTCGCTGACGCCGATCGACAGTCGGCGCGGCTCGGCGGCCACCGTGCCGAGCGCGCGCTGATGCGCGTCGAGCAGTTCGCGCGCGGCCGGCAGGAAGGCCTCGCCGTCGACGGCGAGCCGCACCACGCGCGGCGTTCGCTCCAGCAGGGCGCGGCCCAGATGCGCCTCGAGCCGCTTGATCTTGAGGCTGACGGCCGATTGCGTGGTGTCGAGCGCGTCGGCGGCGCGCGTGAAGCTGGCCAGCTCGGCGACCAGCACGAAGGCGCGGACGGCATCGAGATCGAGTGGTTTCATTTCGAATGAAAATGAATGATATATCCGGTGATGTCTGTTGATTATAGATGGGCCTGCCTATGCTGGGAGACATTGATGGGAAACACCCGTTTCCCCTTCAACCGCCAGGAGCCCGTCATGCCCTTCACCCGTATCGCCGTTCGCGAAGGCCGTTCCGTCGAGGATCGCCGCGCCTTGTCCGCCGGCGTCCATCGCGCCCTGCAGCGCGCCTTCAATGTGCCCGAGGACGACATCTTCATGCTGGTCACGCAACACGCCGCCGAGGACTTCATCTTCGGGCGCCACTACCTCGGCATCGAGCGCAGCGACGACCTGGTGATGCTGCAGATCACCGTCAGCGATACGCGCACGCGCGAGCAGAAACGCGAGCTGTATCGGCTGATCGTCGAGGAACTGGGGGCCTCGCCGGGCGTGCGTCCCGAGGACGTGCTGATCAGCCTGGTCGAGGTCAAGCTCGACGACTGGTCGTTCGGGATGGGCCTCGCGCAGTACGCGAACTGAGCGCCGGCGGCGCGTCGGGCGCCGCGTTCCCGGCCAGGCCGTGCCGTGTACCATGCTCGTCATCGACAGCCGTCGACGGCGCGCATGGGCGCGACGGGCAGGCTGGCGAGCGGAGGCCTCATGACGCGTGTGCTGGAAATCGTGCTTGCCCTGCCCTTGCCGTCGGGCGGGGTGACCACCGGGCGCCGCCGCGGTACCGCGCGCGCGGTGCGCGACTTCGGCGCGGAACTGGTTCGTGCCTGGCGGATCTGCCCGCCGGTGCGGATGAAGCGCGGGCACGAAAGCATCGCGATTACCCCGCTGGCGCTGGCCGAGGCGCTGCCTCATGCATCGCGCTGGCGTGCCTGGCGCGAGACGGGGCAGGCCGGCGAGCGGTGGGTGGCGGTGCAGTCGACGCCGTTCGCGCCGGGCGTCGCGATACGCGAGACGCTGCCCGACCAGACGCAGGATGCCGAGGCGGCCGCCGACGACGGCTCGCTGGCCGCCGAGCTGCGGCGCGTCTTGCGCGAGGGGAGCGTGCCTGCCCATGCGATGGGGGCCGGCGCGGATCATGCGGAATCCGAAGCAAGCGAGCGGCCGACGCAAACGCCGGCCGCCGATGCGTTCGGCTTCGATTGCGAGCGCCGGCGCGGCCGCTGGCAGCGCGAGGATCGCGTGCCGGTCGACCTCACGCTCGACGACCTGGGCTGGCGCGGCGAACAGGGCGCCGGCCGCGCCTGCGAGCTGCGGCTGGCGGTGGACTATGTCGACGACGATGCCGGCCGGGAACTGGCCCTGCGATCGCTGTTCGATGCGGCGCGCGAACTGAGCGGCGCCTGGCCTGCCTTCCTGAAGCCGGCTTCGCTGCTCGACCTGGCCTGCGCCGGCGTGCCGCCCGATGCCGAGCGCGGCCCGGTGCGCGCCGATCCCGTCGACCTGGCCGGCATGCGCCGGCAGCGCGAGGCCCTGTTCGCGTTCGGCGCGAACGTGGTCGCGCAATGGTTAGGCAACGACGCCGGCGTGCGCGACAGCAGCGATCCGGAATATGTTCACCAGATGCGCATCGCGCTGCGCCGGCTGCGCACGCTGATGCGCTTGTTCCGCGATTACGCCGACGAGGCCTATCGCGAGGCCTTCGCGGCCGATCTCTCCTGGTTCGGCGCACAGCTCGGCGTGGTGCGCGACTGGGATGTCTGCGTCAGCGAGACGCTGCCGCGCCTGGCCGAGGCCGATACCGACGTCGCCGGCGCGCCCGCCTGGGCCGCCACGCTCGAGGCGGCGGCACGCCAGCGCGAGGTGGCGCGCGGCGAGCTGCGGCAGGCCTTGGGTTCCTCGCGTTATGCGCGGCTGGTGCTGGGCTGGGTCGAATGGTTGTGCCTGCTGTCGCTGCGCGGCGAGCAGGTCGCCACGCGGCGCCAGCGCCGCGCGCTAAGGCGCCATGCCGCCCGGCGCGTCGACAAGCTGTTCGCACGCGTCTACGGCGCGCCGGACCTGGCCACGCTCGATGCCGCCGCGCGCCACCGCGTGCGGATCGACGCGAAACGGCTGCGCTACGCGCTCGAATTCTTCGCCTCGATCGCTTCGCAGGACACGCGCCGCAAGCTGATCAAGCGGGTCTCGGAGGTGCAGGGCACGCTGGGCGACGCCAACGATGTCGAGGTCGCGTTGCGTCACCTGGAGCGCCTCGCCGCGCCGCCCGAGCAACTCGGCTTCGCGCGCGGCTACGGCGCGGCCGCGCAGCATTACGCGACGATCGCGGCCGAGGCGCAACTGCGCAAGCTGTGGCGCCCCAAGCTGCGCGGCTAGCGCGTGGAGGCGAACGTCGGCACTGGGCGCTGAGTGAGGCGACGCCGCCGTGCGCGAGTCGCTGTCACGGAGCCGATTGCAGCGGGATCGCGAGGATGGCTCAGATGCTGCGGAAGGCGGGTGGTCGGGAGGAGGAAGAGGCCGCGCCGGGGCGCGAGGCTGGCCGATAGTTCGGGTTGGCCTTCCAGCGGGCGCGCACATAGGGACGCTCGTGGCCCGATACCTTCAGCGCGACCTCGGTGACCCAGCGCTGCGAAGGCACCGGGATGCCGTGCAGGGTGATGGTGACGATCGCGAGGCTGGCCACCACGGCCGGCACCGACCAGCGATGCGGCTCGGCGCGCCAGGCGATCAGCACGAAGGACAGCGCGGCCAGCGCGCCGACCACGCAGCCGGTGATCGATTCGGAAGGCGAATGCGCCGAGAGCACCACGCGCGAGAACGAGACCGCCACCCCCAGCGCCAGGCCGGCCGCCACGCCGGCCGCGCGCAAGGCAGGATGGGCGCGCGTCATCGCGATCATCATCGCGACCGGGTAGACCGAGCTCGACAGCATCGAATGGCCGCTGAAGCCGGTGAAATCCCAGGCGCGGATGCCGATGCCCCAGCCGAGGAAGGCGATCTTGGTCAGCCCGACCGCGGCCACCGCGACGCCGAGCACGGCCAGCCAGGTCAGCGCGAGACGCGCCGAGTAGCCGAGCGCGAGCCAGATCGCGAGCGTGGCGGCGAGGGGGAGCGTGATGCCGGCACTACCGAAGTAGGTGATCCAGTTCCACAGTTGAAGCGGCAGGTCGTACATCGAGAAACGGCGGCGAGATGAAGTGGAAAGAGGCGGAACGCGAGCCGTGAGGCGGACGGCGACTGCCCAGTATAACGGGGTCCATCCCGGCGCTACACGATCCGGCCCCCGGTCAAGCGGCTGAAACAATGTTATTGTGCAATGCACAAATTCAACGTGGTGGCGCCGCTGTTGGCGCCCCGATTCGACTGCGAGCCGATCGATGACCAAAAGTCTGACGAAACTCTGGCTGGGCGGTATGAAAAAAATGCTGCGCACGCCCGCGCCGCGATCGCCCGCCGGCGTCGCGAGCGCCCCCCGTTCCACGCCCCGCGGCGCCGATGCACGCGCGCCGGTGCCGCCGCGCGAATCGCGCGTTCGGCCACGCGCGGCCGCCTGGGCCGGCGGCGAATGGAGCCGCGGCGAGCATCCGCTGCCCTTCGTGATCGGCCGCTTGGTCCGGCACCTCGGCTACGCGCTGTATGTGCCGCGCGATCTCCCGGAAGGCGCGCCGCTGGTGGTGATGCTGCACGGCTGCACCCAGGATGCCGACCAGTTCGCGCAAGGCACCCGCATGAACCTGCTGGCCGATCGGCACGGATTCGCGGTGCTGTACCCGGAGCAGTCGACGCAGGCGCATTCGCATGGCTGCTGGCACTGGTACGACGACACCGAGCGGGGCGGCCGCGGCGAGGCGCGTGCCGTGGTCGACCTGGTCGACAGCCTGGTCGAGGAGCGACATTTCGACGCGTCTCGCGTCTTCGTCGCCGGCTTGTCGGCGGGGGCCGGGCTGGCGACGCTGCTGGCGCTGCATTTCCCGGCGCATGTCGCGGCGATCGCCCTGCATTCGGGGCCGGCCTTCGGCGATGCGCGCTCGAGCATCGCGGCGATGGACGTGATGCGGCGCGGCCTGCATCGCGATCCGGTCGCGATCGCCGACGAATACGCCGAACCCGGCAGCTATCCCGGCATGCCGGTGCTGATCGTCCATGGCGACGAGGATCCGGTGGTATCGCCCGTCAACGCCGAGCACCTCGCGCTGGAATTCCTGCGGCTCAACGACATGGTCGAGGCGGGCGGGGCACGGCGCGGCGTCACGCGGACCGAGACGGACATGGGCGACGCGAGCCTGGTCGATTACCGTCGCGACGGCACGACGATGCTGCGCGTCTGCCATGTCGGCAAGCTCGGCCACGCCTGGGCCGGCGGCGACGAAACGGTGCCGTTCCACGCGGCGGTCGGACCGGATGCGAGCACGATGATCTGGGGCTTTTTCGCGGAGCATTGTCGCCAGGGTGCGACAAGGTGACCAGGTATTTTTGAAACGCTTGGCGGGACTAAGGGTTTTCCCTATAATTCGGGTTAATACTTAAGCAATAACCCTGAATTTGGAGAGCCCTATCATGATGTACATGCTGAGCCGCCTGTTCCTGTTCCTGACCAAGTCTTCCGAACAGATCGCCAAGGAACGCGCCGATGCGTATCTGGCCGATGCCACCGATCTCTACGATCTCGAATTCCGCATCCGCAAGCTCGACCAGGAAGCCGCACATCGCGCGCCGGCCTGGATGGCCGCACGTTGATCGCCGGCTCCGGCTTCGAACCGGGCGATGCGTTCCTGATCTTCCCGCCGTTGCGCGAGTCTCGCGCAGACAAAAAAGCGTGACAACCAGCCTGGTTGCCACGCTTTTTTCATATCCGCCGCGCCGTGCCCGGCTTGGCCGGGCACGGGCCTGAGCGGGCACCTGCCTCAGGCGATCACGAGCCGCACCGGCACGTTGTTGCGCGTCGCGTTCGAATACGGGCACACCTCGTGTGCCTTGTCGACCAGTGCCTTGGCCGCTTCGGGCGCCAGGCCCGGCAGCGAGACGCGCAACTCGACGTCCAGCGCAAACCCCCCCTTGTCGTTCGGGCCGATGCCCACTTGCCCCGTCACCGTCGTATCGGCCGGCAGCGCCTGCTTGGTCTGGCCGGCCACGAACTTCATCGCGCTCAGGAAACAGGCCGAATAGCCGGCGGCGAACAGTTGCTCCGGATTGGTGCCTTCCGCGCCCGTGCCGCCCAGCTCGCGCGGCGCGGCCAGCTTCACGTCCAGCTTGTTGTCTTCCGAAACCGCGCGGCCGTCGCGGCCGCCCGTGCTGGTGGCGCTCGTCTTGTACAGAATGTTCATGCTCGACTCCTGTTCATCTCGGTGAGAAGGGAAACCGGCCCGGACTTGCCGTATCGCGTCCGCCAGCCATGGATGGAAATATATCGAACAAAAGATTAGTGTGCAAATGAATTTTCGATGAAGCCGGCGACGACCGGCGATAGCGTGCCGGCGACTCCCTTTATTCCTCGTTGTGCTCCTTCAGCGCCTCGCGCAGTTGGCGGAGGTTTTCGCGCAATTGCCCGAGGAATTCGGGCGTTTGCTGCATGGCGCAATAGAGGTCGACCGGTACCGAGCGGGCGGCCTTGCGCAGCGCGGTGCCCTCGGCGGTGAGGCGGGCATGCACCACCCGCTCGTCGGCGGTGCCGCGCACCCGTTCGAGATAGCCGAGCGACTCGAGCCGCTTGAGCAGCGGCGTGACCGTGGCCGAATCGAGGTTGAGACGCGCGGCGATGTCCTTGACGGCGAGATCGTCGGTTTCCCACAGCACCAGCATCGTCAGGTATTGCGGATAGGTCAGCGAGAGCCGCTCCAGCAAGGGCTTGTAGGCCTTTGTCATGGCCAGCGAGGTGGAGTAGAGCGCGAAGCAGAGCTGCTCGTCGAGCGTGGCGGGAAGCGTGGGGAGGGCGGGGAGGTCGGTCATGATCGGCGGCCCGTTGATCGGGCACAAGAAATTCGCACACTAAGGATTGTGCGCCGATCGCGCCCGGCTGGCGAGCGGCGGCGCATCATGGCCACCGCCCGCCGAGTTCAGCGCTGGGGCGGGACGGCCGTGCTGCCCGGCTCCTGCACGCCGAAGCAGCCGCGATAGGTGGCGTAGAACGAGCAGTAGAGCGCCGCGGTGATCACCACCGAGACCGGCATCATGATCGTCATGGCGTAGACGCCGACGCCGAGCGCCTGCAGCAGGGCGGCCAGGCTGAACGAGGCGCCGGTGGCGACCGCGAACCACAGCAGGCCGTACAGCGTGAAGGCCCAGCGGTTGCGCCAGCAGCTCACCACGCTGAAGAACAGCGCCTTGACGGGCGGGATCTCGTGCCAGGCGGTGAGCACCGGCGCGAACCAGAACATCATCGCGACCGGCACGTAGAGCGTGGCGCAGATCAGCAGGGCGACCAGGGTGCCCATCGACAGGATCAGGTTCGGATCGGGCTTGTCGTCGCCCAGGCCGAACATCAGGCGCAGCAGCATGCCGCCGTCGCCGAAGGCCGAGCAGGCGAACACCAGCGCGATCGAGACGATGTAGATGCCGCCCAGCGTGAACAGGCGCTGCGTGGTCAGGCTGCCGTAGGCGCGGAAGCCGTCGATCAGGATCGTCGGCAGCACCGGCTTGCCGGCCACCGCGTCGCGGCAGGCCGCCATGAAGCCGACCGAGATGCCGGGGATGAACAGCAAGGGCAGCGCCGGGCCGATCACCGGCACCAGCGAGACGATCATCATCGCCAGCAGGTAGGTGAAGAACAGCGTGATGAAGGCCAGCGGATTGCGGCGGAACAGCCAGATGCCCTGGCGGAACCAGACGTAACCGGTCTTGGCGGGGACTTCGATCAGTTGCATGGGTCGTGTCGCTCGGGGAGCGCCCGCGCATGGGCGATGCGTTCGCGCAGGATCCGCTCGAAATGGCCGGGATCGTGCGGCTTCAGCATCTCGGCGGCGCGGGGCAGGTGGAAATCATACAGGCGCGACACCCAGAACCGGTACGCGCCGGCGCGCAGCATGTCGGGCCAGCGGCGGCGTTCGTCGTCGGTGAACGGGCGCACGGTCTGGTAGGCGCGCAGCAGCGCGTCGGCGCGCCGCGTGTCGAGCACGCCGGTGGCCAGCTCGGTGCACCAGTCGTTGACGGTGACGGCGACGTCGAACAGCCACTTGTCGCAGCCCGCGAAGTAGAAATCGAAGAAGCCGCCCAGGCGCACCGTATGGCCGGTATCGGGCGCCGCGTGCGCGAACAGCACGTTGTCGCGGAACAGGTCGCAGTGGCAGGGGCCCTCGGGCAGCGCGGCGTAGTCGTCCGAGGCGAAGAAGGCGGCCTGGTGCGCGAGTTCGCCCTCGAGCAGCGTGCGCTGCGCATCGTCGACGAAGGGGACGATGGCGGGCACGTTGTCCTGCCACCAGGGCAGGCTGCGCAGGTTCGGCTGGCGGTTCGCGTAGTCGCGGCCGGCCAGGTGCATGCGCGCCAGCATCTGGCCGACCTCGACGCAGTGTTCGACCTCGGGCGCGAGCTGGGCCGAGCCTTCCAGCTTGGTGACGATCGAGGCCGGCTTGCCGTGCAGCTCGCCGAACAGCGTGCCGTCGGCGCGTACCACCGGGTCCGGCACCGGCACGCCGTGCCCGGCGAGATGGCGCATCAGTTCCAGGTAGAACGGCAGTTGCGCGGCCGTCAGCTTCTCGAAGATGGTCAGGACGTAGTCGCCGCGCGTGGTGGTCAGGAAGAAATTGCTGTTCTCGATGCCGGACGGGATGCCGCGAAACGCGACGACTTCGCCGAGATCGTAGTGGCGCATCCAGTGCGCGAGATCGGAATCGGAGACTGCGGTGAAAACTGCCATGCGGGGATGCGTCGAAACGGGTTGGCAGGCCGGCGAGCGGGCCGGCGGCTGCGGAGGGGGCGGGCGGGGCCGCCCCGCCAGGCCGGCGATGCCGGCGGGATGGATCAATAGTGCAGGTTGATCGAGGGCACGCGCGTGACCGGCACGTTGCCCTGGTGGGGACGCGGCGAGATGTCGGGCGTCGAGCTCATCTGGTAGCGCGTGCCGAAGTTGGAACGCACGTCGATCTCGACCGGCTTGCCGCGATCGCGGTACTCGGTGACCTCGGTGCCGCTCACGCTCTTCTCGTGGAAGCTCGGCGTGCGCGTGATGTCGTCGAATTCGACCTTCGAGCTGACTTCGGCGCCGGGGCGGTTGATCTTGGTGAGATCGGGCAGGCCGGCGGCTTCGTCCTGCGCGGCCCGGGCTCGTGCTTCGTCGCTCGGCTGCTGGCCGTCGGCAAATGCGGGCCCTGTGAGGGCGACGGCCGTCGCGAGCGCTGCGGCGAAAATGAGCGGCTTCATGAGGTTCTCCGGATTAACCGCACGATTCTAGCAAAACCGGCCGGGCGCCGAGCTTGCCGTCGCGCCGCTGTGGCGGCGCCGCGTCGGCGCGCGAAGGGCACCGACGCGCGCTCGCTTGCGAGATAATGTCGAACGCAACCGAAGAGGCAATCGACAATGAACAAGGATACGCATCGCCAGCATCTTCCGCTCTCGCCCGAGAGCCCCCCTGTCGAAGCCTTCGACGACCCGGCCGCCGCCTTCGAGCGGCTGTCCTCGATCTACGAGACCAATACCGCCTTCCTGCGCGAGGCGTTCGCCCGCTACCGCCGCAGCGAGCCGCTCGGCGGCCACGTGCGCGCCTGCTACCCGTTCGTGCGGGTGCGCACCGAGGTCAACACCAATATCGACTCGCGCCGCTCCTACGGTTTCGTGGCCGGCCCCGGCGTGTTCGAGACCAGCGTCACGCGCCCGGACCTGTTCGCCAGCTACTACCGCGAGCAGTTGCGCCTGCTGGTGAAGAACCACAGCGCGAAGATCGAGGTCGGCGTGTCCGACCAGCCCATTCCGATCCATTTCGCGTTCTCGGAAGGCATCCACCTGGAGGGCGATCTCGACCGCGACCGCCTGCTGGCGATGCGCGACGTGTTCGACGTGCCCAACCTGGCCAATCTCGACGACCGCATCGTCAACGGCACCTACGAGCCGGCGCCGGACGAGCCGCATCCGCTCGCGCTGTTCACCGGCGCGCGCGTCGATTTCTCGCTGCACCGGCTGCGCCACTACACGGCCACGCTGCCGACGCACTTCCAGAACTACGTGCTGTACACGAACTACCAGTTCTATATCGACGAATTCGTGAAACTGGGCCGCACCATGATGTCGGCCAGCGACGATCCGGAGGTGCGCGAGTACCGCAGCCAGTACACCTCCTTCGTCGAGCCCGGCGACGTGGTGACCTACAACGCCAACCTCGGCAGCCAGCCGATGGAGGGCTCGCCACCGCCGCGGCTGCCGCAGATGCCGGCCTACCACTTGAAGCGCGCCGACGGCAGCGGCATCACGATGGTCAATATCGGCGTGGGCCCCTCGAACGCGAAGACCATCACCGACCATATCGCCGTGCTGCGCCCGCATGCCTGGGTGATGCTCGGCCACTGCGCGGGGCTGCGCAACACGCAGCGGCTCGGCGACTACGTGCTGGCGCACGGCTACGTGCGCGAGGATCACGTGCTCGACGACGACCTGCCGCTGTGGGTGCCGATCCCGGCGCTCGCCGAGGTGCAGGTGGCGCTCGAGCGCGCGGTGGCGCAAGTCACCCGACTCGACGGCAGCGAGCTCAAGCGCGTGATGCGCACCGGCACGGTGGCCAGCGTCGACAACCGCAACTGGGAGCTGCGCGACCATCGCGAGCCGGTGCAGCGGCTCTCGCAGAGCCGCGCCATCGCGCTCGACATGGAGAGCGCGACCATCGCGGCGAACGGCTTCCGGTTCCGGGTGCCTTACGGCACCTTGCTGTGCGTATCGGACAAGCCGTTGCACGGCGAGCTGAAGCTGCCGGGCATGGCCGACCAGTTCTACCGCGCGCAGGTCGACCAGCATCTGCAGATCGGCGTGCGCGCCATGGAGATCCTGCGCACCAACGGGCTGGCCAAGCTGCACAGCCGCAAGCTGCGCAGCTTCGCCGAGGTGGCGTTCCAGTAAGCAGGGAAGGCAGCGCTCGCGCATCGATTCCGTCGCGATCGATCGGCTTATGTGCTTTTTTGTCGATCGACGGCGAATCGCGTGGCGGGATCCAGTACAGTTCGCGCGGCCTGATCACGCTTCGTGCGCTTCGCGTGCCGCCCGGATGACGAAACAGGCCGCGCCGACTTCTCGTCGGCGCGGCCTGTTTTTCACCCGCTGATCGGCCTGTCGGTCGATCAGCGTCGCGTGCTTATCGGCACTCGTTGTGCCCCCAGTGTCCCGGCGGGCAGTGCGGGCGGTCATGGCGATGATGCTCCATCCATTCCTGGCGCTGCCAGTAGCGATGGCCATCCCAGTAACGGTCGCCATGCCATCCCTCCACTACCCGCGGGCCGCCGACCTGGACGTTGACGACTTGTGCGTTGGCGGCGCCGCCCGACAGGGCGATACCGAAGGCGGCCAGCAGCGTGGCGATCAGGGTGCGTTTCATGGTCTTCTCCTCGAAAGGTGGATCGGGGATGTCCGCCGCGTCTGGATGGCGGGGGCGGCCGGCTGGCGCGCTTGCCCGGTGCCGCGGCGGTCACGGCATGGCTTCAGTCTGGCGATCGGGCAGATTAATTAGCGTGTGGATTTGTAACCTTGGATTCGCCGGGCGGGGTGCCGCCGGCTCGGCCGACGCGGGCCGGCGATCCGGCCCGAACTTTGCCGCGAGTCGGCGCGGGCGGGTGCCTCGATATGGATTGGCCTCTGGTCTGCTGAAACGGCTGGTTACGAATCGCGGCGAGTGTTGCAGGGGGCGAACCATGAAATCGCCGCGCGGCTCCGATACGCTGGCGCAGCGTTGCCGGCGCCTGCCGCGCGTTGCCCCGGCTGTCTGCGCGGGCGGCGATTTCCCGGTTCGCGCGTCCATCCGGCCCGATGATTTCTGAAACCAAGGGTTTTCCCTTATCATCGATTCCGGGTCGGTAGCCGTTGTTTCAGTAGTCAGTCGTCGCCGGATTCGCTAGCGGCCCCGGTTTTTCACTTGCTTCAAGATCGAATTCGCAATGCTTCGCCATCTACACCATCGCGTCCGGCACCTGGTCGTCGCGCGCCTGAGAAGTCTCAACGTGCTCGCGGGCGCCTGGTCGCGTCGCCGGCCGTTGTGGATGGTGTCCTTCGCCGTCAACGACGCGAGCCTGTCCGAAGGGCTGCGCGCCGCCTGCGCCTCGACGGCGATGCTGGTGATCGGTAACCTCCTGCACGAGCCCGATTTCGCCTGGGCGGCGATCGGCGCGTTCTGGACCTGCTTGGCCGATGCGGCCGGCTCCAACCGCACGCGCTTCGCCTCGATGGCGAGCTTCGCGGTGCTCTCGACCATCTGCGGCGGCGTGACCGCCTTCGCCTCCGGCGTCGGCACCCTGGCCGCGCTGGCGGCGGTGCTGGTGTTCACCTCGCTGGGCGCGCTCGGGCGGATCTGGGGCGCGGCCACCGCGCAGGTCTCGATCCTGGCTGCTACCGCCTGCGTGGTGATGGCCGACCGGCCGATGCACGACTGGCGCGCGGGCCTGGCCTTCCTCGGCGTCTATTTCGGCGGTTGCGTGTTCGCGATCGTGCTGAGCCTGACGGTCTGGCGCATCCACCCGTTCGCGCAGAGCCGCGGCGCGGTGCGCGGCATCTATGTGCGGCTGGCCGACATCGCGCTGGACGCCTCCCGCCTGCTGGCCGACCCGGCCCCGGGCCAGCGCGCCTGGGAGTTGCATGCCAGCAAGTACCGCTCGGACGCGCGCGCCGCGCTGGAGGCCGCGCGCCGCACGCTGGCGCGCATGCCGGTGGCCAGGACCGACCGCCGCGAATCCTATGCGAACCTGCTGATCGCGCTGGCCGAGGGCGAGCGCTGGTTCGCGCACCTGATCGCGGTGGCGGGCGTCTGCCAGCGCGGCCGGCAGACCTTGCGCGATCCGGCGCGCGCCGCGCGCGTGCTGGCCGGCATCGCCGAGCTGCTGCATCGCACCGGCGACGCGATCGACGCGGCGCCCTGGGAGCGGCCCGACATGCTGCAGCGGCGCCTGCGCCGCTTCGCGCGCGGGCTCGACGCCGCGCTCGGCGAATCGATGACGATGGCCCTGCAACTGGAGCCCGATCCCGCCGACGTGGCACCCACGCCGCGCCGCCAACTGACCTGGACGCGCAGCCTGCGCGGCGTGCTGGCGAGGTCCTGGGCGAGCTTGCGCGCCAACCTGTCGTGGCAGTCGATCGGCCTGCGCCACGCCGCGCGGGTGGGCGTGGCGACCACGCTCGGCTTCCTGGTGGTGCGCCTGCTCGGCGTGCCCTTCGGCTACTGGACCACCATGGCGACCCTGCTGATCCTGCAGCCCTCGATCGCCGGCACCTGGCCGCGCAGCGTCGAGCGGGCGGCCGGCAGCATCATCGGCGGCCTGCTGGCCGCCGCGATCGGGCTGACGGTGCATTCGCCGATCGGCATCTCGCTGGTGGTGTTTCCGCTGGTCTGCGCGACCATGGCGCTGCGGCCGGTCAGCTACAGCCTGTTCGTGCTGTTCCTCACGCCGACCTTCGTGCTGGTGGCCGACTTCGCCACCCCGGCCGCCAACGAGCTCGGTTATGCGCTGACGCGACTCGGCAACAACGTGCTCGGCTGCGCGATCGCGCTGGCCGCGACCTTCCTGCTGTGGCCGACCCGCGAGCAGATCGATATCCGTGGCCAGCTCGCCGCGGCGATCGCGGCCAACCTGCGCTACCTGGTCGATGCGATCGAGGCGCCGGGGCGCGCCAATCGCGAGGCCGAGCGCCTGCGCCGCGAGGCGGGGCTGGCCAGCAACAACGCCGAGGAAGCCTTCAACCGGATCCGCCTCGAACGGCTCGACGATTCGCGCTTCGATACGGCCGCCTCCACCGTGCTGGGGCTGCTGCGCCGGATGGCCGGCACCGCCGCGCATCTGCGCGCGAGCGTGCATGGGCCGCGCATGGAGATCGACCTGGTGGAATGGGTGGCCACGGCGAGCGAGGATATCGACGCGATGCTGTCCTCGGGACGCGTGCCGCCGCGTCGCGCCTTGCCGCCGCGCGAGAAGCTCGCGCAACTGGAGATGGATGCGGTGGGGCAGATCGCCTTGCTGCAGCGCTTGATCGGCGACCTGCAGCACGACGACGGGCCGCTCGCGCGGCGCAGCGTGATGGCGGCGCGACGTGCTGGCTGAGGCCTGAAGGGCGGATACGGCTCGGGACGAGGTGCCCGGTCGCGCGAGGAAGGCAAGCACTGCGAAGCATGAGCGTCCAAGGAAAAGGGCGACGTCGATTCGACGTCGCCCTTTTCGTTTTCAACACCGGCCCGGCTGCCTACAGATAGAACATCCGGTCGTCGTCGTGGCGGTCGTCTTGCGCGCGCTGCGGCTCCTCGGGCGTGCCGCCTTCCTCGCCGGTGTCCTCGTAGAACGCGAGCACCGCCTCGAGCACCTGGTCCGGATCGTCGATCACCTGCATCAGGTTCATGTCGTCCGGATTGATCAGGCCCATCGGGATCAACTGGTCGCGGAACCACTGCAGCAGGCCCTGCCAGAAGCTGGTGCCGACCAGGATGATCGGCACCAGGCGCGATTTCTTGGTCTGGATCAGGGTCAGCACTTCGGACAGTTCGTCGAGCGTGCCGAAGCCGCCCGGCATCACCACCACCGCGTCGGAATTCTTCACGAAGGTGACCTTGCGCGTGAAGAAATGGCGGAAGCGCAGCGAGATGTCCTGGTAGTTGTTGCCCGATTGCTCGTGCGGCAGCTCGATGTTCAGGCCCACCGACGGCGCCTTGCCGGCATGCGCGCCCTTGTTGGCCGCTTCCATGATGCCGGGGCCGCCGCCGGAGATCACCGCGAAGCCCGCGTCGGACAGCTTGCGGGCGATTTCCACGGTGAGCTGGTAGTGCGGGGAATCGGCTTTCAGGCGCGCCGAACCGTAGATGCTGACGGCCGGGCGGATCTCGGACAGGTACTCGGTGGCCTCGATAAACTCTGCCATAATCGTGAACATCTGCCACGAAGCGCGGGCTTTCTTTGCTGTCGCGCGTTCTTGATCTGCGAGCGAACGCAAGCTCGGAATCACTTTTCTCTTATTCATAATGCCTGAAGAACGGAACCTGGAAGGTAAGACCCTGCTGTTGGTTGATGGTTCGAGCTATCTCTATCGGGCTTACCATGCGATGCCTGACTTGCGCGGGCCGGGCGGGGAACCGACTGGCGCGCTCTACGGGATCATCAACATGCTGCGCCGCATGCGCAAGGAAGTCACAGCAGAGTATAGCGCGTGCGTGTTCGATGCAAAGGGCAAAACCTTTCGCGACGATCTGTTCGCCGACTACAAGGCGAACCGCCCCTCGATGCCCACCGATCTCGCCTTGCAGATCGAGCCGATCCACCAGGCGGTGCGCGCGCTCGGCTGGCCGCTGCTGATGATCGAGGGCGTCGAGGCCGACGACGTGATCGGCACGCTCGCGCATGCCGCCGAGGCGCGCGGCATGAAGGTGGTGATCTCGACCGGCGACAAGGATCTCGCCCAGCTGGTGACGGAGCGGGTCACGCTGGTCAACACCATGAGCAACGAACTGCTCGACCGCGACGGCGTGATCGCCAAGTTCGGCGTGCCGCCCGAGCGCATTGTCGACTATCTCTCGCTGATCGGCGACACCGTCGACAACGTGCCCGGCGTCGAGAAGTGCGGACCGAAGACGGCCGTCAAGTGGCTCACGCAATACGAGACGCTCGACGGCGTCGTCGAGCATGCGGCCGAGATCAAGGGCGTGGTCGGCGACAACCTGCGCCGCGCGCTCGACTTCCTGCCGCTCGCGCGCAAGCTGGTGACAGTCGAGACGGCCTGCGAGCTGAAGCCGCAGGTGGAATCGATCGAGGCCTCGCTGGCCACGCTCGGCGAATCGCGCGAGGCGCTGCTGCCGATCTTCGAGAACTACGGCTTCAAGACCTGGCGGCGCGAGCTCGAGGCCGCGCCGGCCGACGCGCCCGGCGATGTGCCGGCGGGCGAAGCGGCGGCCGAGCCGGTGCCGGCGGCCGCCGCCATCGAGCGCAACTACGAGACCGTGCAGACCTGGCCGCAGTTCGACGCCTGGCTGGCGAAGATCGAGGCGGCCGAGCTGACCTCCTTCGACACCGAAACCACCTCGCTCGATCCGATGGTTGCGCAGATCGTCGGCATCTCGCTGTCGACCGAGCCCGGCAGCGCGGCCTACATCCCGGTCGCGCATCGCGGCCCCGACGCGCCCGAGCAACTGCCGCGCGACGAGGTGCTGGCGAAGCTGAAGCCCTGGCTGGAGAGTGCCGAGCGCAGGAAGGTCGGCCAGCATCTCAAGTACGATGCGCAGGTGCTCGCCAACTACGAGATCGCGCTGAACGGCATCGAGCACGACACGCTGCTCGAATCCTACGTGCTCGAATCGCATCGCACGCACGACATGGACAGCCTCGCGCTGCGTCACCTGGGCGTGAAGACCATCAAGTACGAGGAAGTGGCGGGCAAGGGCGCGCAGCAGATCGGCTTCGACGAGGTGCCGCTGGAGACCGCCGCGGCCTATGCCGCCGAGGATGCCGACATCACGCTGCAGCTGCATCTGGCGATGTATCCGCAGGTCGCGCGCGAGCCGGGCCTCAAGCGCGTCTATGCCGAGATCGAGATGCCGGTGTCGCTGGTGCTGCGCAGGATGGAGCGCACCGGCGTGCTGATCGACAGCGCGCGTCTCGACAAGCAGAGCCACGAGATCGCGGTGCGCCTGATCGAGCTCGAGCGCGAAGCCTACGAGCTGGCCGGCGGCGAGTTCAACCTCGGCTCGCCCAAGCAGATCGGCCAGATCTTCTTCGAGAAGCTGCAACTGCCGGTGGTCAAGAAGACGCCGAGCGGCGCGCCCTCGACCGACGAGGAGGTGCTGCAGAAGCTCGCCGAGGACTACCCGCTGCCCAAGCTGCTGCTGGAGCACCGCGGCCTGTCGAAGCTGAAGTCCACCTATACCGACAAGCTGCCGCGCATGATCAATGCGCGGACCGGCCGGGTCCACACCAACTATGCGCAGGCGGTGGCCGTCACCGGGCGCCTGGCCTCGAACGATCCGAACCTGCAGAACATCCCCGTGCGCACCGCCGAGGGCCGGCGCATCCGCGAGGCCTTCATCGCCTCGCCGGGCTGCCGGATCGTGTCGGCCGACTATTCGCAGATCGAGCTGCGCATCATGGCGCATATCTCGGAGGACGAATCGCTGCTGCGTGCCTTCTCGCAGGGCGAGGATATCCACCGCGCGACCGCGGCCGAGGTGTTCGGCGTGACCCCGCTGGAGGTCAGCAACGACCAGCGGCGCATCGCCAAGGTGATCAACTTCGGCCTGATCTACGGCATGAGCGCCTTCGGGCTGGCCTCGAACCTCGGCATCACGCGCGATGCGGCCAAGCTCTATATCGACCGCTACTTCGCCCGCTACCCGGGCGTGGCCAACTACATGGAAACCACGCGCGCGGTGGCCAAGGACAAGGGCTATGTCGAGACCGTGTTCGGGCGTCGCCTGTGGCTGCCCGAGATCAACGGCGGCAACGGCCCGCGCCGCCAGGCGGCCGAGCGCGCGGCGATCAACGCGCCGATGCAGGGCACCGCGGCCGACCTGATCAAGCTGTCGATGATCGCCGTGGACGGCTGGCTCGAACGCGACAAGCTGCGTTCGCGCATGATCATGCAGGTGCACGATGAACTGGTGCTGGAGGTGCCCGAGGACGAACTCGCCCTGGTTCGCGAGAAGCTGCCCGAGATGATGAGCGGGGTCGCCAAGCTGAAGGTGCCGCTGGTCGCCGAGGTCGGCGCCGGCGACAACTGGGAGGAGGCGCACTGAGCGCCACCGGAATCGGGGCGGGGCGGCCGGGCGGTCGCCTCGTCCCGGCCGACGATGGCGCTTCGCGCGTCGCGCCGGCCTGAGGAAGCACGCGCCGACATGCCGGCGCGATCGACAAATGGGCATGCCGCCGCGGTTCGACCGGCCGCGGCGCGTTCGACGCGGTTGCGCATCTCGTTCACGGGCGCGCGACCCTCTGCACTCCTGAAGGCCAGGATCACGCATTGGGGGATTCGAATGCATCGTTTCATCATCGTAGGCGGCGGCGCCGGCGGGCTCGAACTCGCGACCCGGCTCGGCGATCGCTACGGCGCGCGCGGCAAGCGCGAGGCCCGGGCACTCGTCACGCTGGTCGATCGTTATCCGACCCACATCTGGAAACCGCTGCTGCATGAAGTGGCTGCCGGCAGCATGGACCCGTTCACCCAGGAGCTCGAATACGCCGCGCA
Source organism: Burkholderia gladioli (assembly GCF_000959725.1). NCBI lineage: Bacteria > Pseudomonadati > Pseudomonadota > Betaproteobacteria > Burkholderiales > Burkholderiaceae > Burkholderia > Burkholderia gladioli. The sequence goes on along the minus strand of NZ_CP009322.1, from coordinate 2,135,424 downwards.
GGCGCGCTGGCACGGTTTCGAGTTCCAGCAGGGCGAACTGAGCTCGGTCGATCGCGGCGCGAAGCGCATCGTGGTGTCGTCCGTGCTCGACAGCGACGGCCTGGAGCTGATGCCGCAGCGCGTGCTCGAGTACGACACGCTGGTGATCGCGATCGGCAGCACCACGCATTTCTTCGGCGTCGAGGGCGCGCAGCGCAACGCGATCGCGCTCGATACGGTCGGCGAGGCGGAGCGTTTCCGCAAGCGGTTGATCGCGGCCTGCATCCGCGCCGAACATCGCACGCCCGAGGCGGCCGCGCAGGCCGCGACGCCCGGCGAGCCGCCGATCCAGATCGCGATCGTCGGCGCAGGCGCGACCGGCGTCGAACTATCGGCCGAGTTGCGCAATACCGCGCAGGTGCTGTCGGCTTATGGCCTGCACAAGCTCGATCCGAAGCACGACGTCGGCATCGTGCTGATCGAATCGGGCGAGCGCATCCTGCCGGCGCTGCCCGAGCGCGTCTCGACGGCCACCGCCGAATTGCTGGAGAAGCTCGGCGTGCGGCTGATGATGGGCGAGCGCGTGACCGAGGTCGCGCCGGGCATGGTGCACACCGCGAGCGGCGCCGCGGTGCGCGCGGACCTGACGGTCTGGGCCGCCGGCATCAAGGCGCCGGCCGTGCTCGCGCAACTGGACGGGCTGGAGGTGAACCGGCTCGGCCAGCTCGTGGTGCGTCCCACGCTGCAAACCACGCTCGACGACGACGTGTTCGCGCTCGGCGATTGCGCGGCCTGTGCCTGGGCCGGTACCGATCGCAACGTGCCGCCGCGCGCGCAGGCCGCGCATCAGCAGGCCAGCTTCCTGTTGCGCGCGCTGGCCTGCCGGCTCGAGGGCCGGCCGCTGCCGGCCTTCGGCTATCGCGACTTCGGCTCGCTGGTCTCGCTCGGCCACTTCAGCGCGGTCGGCAACCTGATGGGCGGCCTGATCGGCGGCAACATGCTGATCGAAGGGCTGTTCGCGCGCTTCATGTACATGTCGCTGTATCGCCTGCATATCGCCGCGCTGCACGGTTATCCGCGCATGGTGCTCGACACTTTCGCGCACTGGCTGCGGCGCTCGACCCTGCCGCGGGTCAAGCTGCATTGAGGCGGAGCGGGGCAGTGCGCGAGGCCCAGCGGGCGGGATGAAGCCCGGTGCGATGCTGGCAGCAGGCTGGCGCCGGGCTGACAGGACGCTGCCCGATCGTGCCCCGGGCGCGCGAAACAGTTGACGGCGGTATGTAAGATTCGGCATCGTGTGCGGGGTCCGGATCGCCGGAACCCGTGGGCGGTGCGCCGGCCTTTTGCCGCGCGGCTCGCTCCACCGGCTTTCCTCGTTCGACTTTCCGGCGTTGCCGAGTGCCTCGGCGATGCCGTCGCGCTGAATTACAAGGAGCCCTCCATGTTGAAACCCGAAGTGGACAGCCTCGTTCCGCACGTTCCGTTCAATCGCCGCCGCTTCATGCAGGCGGCACTGGGCGGCTCGTTCGCCGCCGCCGTGCTGCCGGTCTCGGCGCAGACCATCACTACCGACAGCAACGGCCTCGACTGCGATACCGTCGAGATCCGCTCGGGCGATGCCAGCGTGCCCGCCTATCGCGCGCAGCCGGACGGCAAGAGCAACCTGCCGGTGATCCTGGTGATCCACGAGGTGTTCGGCGTGCATGCGCATATCGCCGACGTGTGCCGTCGCTTCGCCAAGCTCGGCTACCTGGCGATTGCCCCCGACCTGTATTCGCGGGAAGGCGATCCCTCGAAATACCCGACCATCCAGGGGCTCTACGAGGCGATCGTCAGCAAGGTGCCGGACCGGCAAGTCACCGAGGATCTCGACGCGACGGTGGCCTGGGCCGGCAAGAACGGCGGGGACCTGACGCGCCTGGGCGTGACCGGTTTCTGCTGGGGTGGGCGCCAGGCCTGGCTGTTCGCCGAACACAACCCGCACGTGCGCGCGGCGGTGGCCTGGTACGGCAAGGTGGTGGGCGATCGCAACGAGATGACGCCCTTCAATCCGATCGACCATGTGGCCGACCTGAAGGCGCCGGTGCTGGGCCTATATGGCGCGAAGGACGACAGCATCCCGCAGTCGACGCTCTCCGAGATGCGCGGCAAGCTGCTGGCGAGCAACCTGAAGGCCGCGCGCGACTCGGAGATCCTCGCTTATCCGGACGCGGGGCACGCCTTCTTCGCCGACTACCGGCCCAGCTACGTGAAGGCCGATGCCGATGACGGCTGGAAGCGCGCGCTCGCGTGGTTCCATCAGCACGGCGTTCTGTGACGCCGCGCGCGCGGATCAGGGGTTCGGGCCGGTCGCGACCGGCCGCGACGGGTCCGCGCTCCATTCGCTCCAGGAGCCCGCGTACAGCAGCGGGTTGTGGAGCCCGGCGATCTCCATCGCCAGCGCGTTGTGGCAGGCCGTGACGCCCGAGCCACATTGCAGGATCACGTTGTTGGCCGGCTGGTCGCCGATCACGCGGGTCCAGTCCTCGCGCAGTTCATGGCCGCTCTTGAAGCGGCCTTCCGCATTGAGGTTGTCCTTGAAGAAGCGATTGGCCGCGCCCGGGATGTGGCCGCCGACGGGATCGAGCGTTTCGTTTTCGCCGCGATAGCGATCGGGCGAGCGCGCGTCGACCACCAGCCGCGACTTCGAGGCGAGGTTCGCGACCACGGCCGCCGCGTCGATCACGGTGGCGAGCGGCGGCTGGGCGCGGAAGTCGCCGGCCTGGTCGGCCGGGGCCGCCTGCGTGAGCGGCTGGCCGGCGGCCTGCCAGGCCTGCAGCCCGCCGTCGAGCACGGCGACGGAATCATGGCCGAGCCAGCGCAGCAGCCACCAGAGCCGGGCCGCGTACATGCCGCCCTGGGCATCGTAGGCAACCACCTGCTGGTTCGCGCGCAGGCCCTTGGCGGCCAGCGTCGCCACCAGCGTGTCGCGCGAGGGCAGCGGGTGACGGCCGTTGCTGCCGGTCTTCGGGCCCGACAGGTCGCGATCGAGATGCAGGTAGCGGGCGCCGGGCAGGTGGCCTGCCGCATAGGCTTGCGAGCCGGAATCGGGATCGGCCAGGTCGAAGCGGCAATCGAACACTAAGACGCTGTCGGGCGCGGCGGCGAGGCGCTCGGCGAGATTGCCGGCGGAGATGAGGGTGGTGTAGTGAGTGTGGGGCATGATGGCTCCTCCGAGGAAAACGGCCGGATCCATCCAGTCTAAACAAAAAAAGACGGGCCACGGCCCGTCTTTTTCGTTTGGCATGCCGGCGCTGCTGGTTGCCTCAGAAGCTTCCCAGCTTGCGTCGCAGGAATTCGTGGAAGTGCTGCATGCCGTCTTCCATCGGGCTCTGGTACGGCCCGACCTGCGATTCGCCGCGCTCCATCAGCGCGCGGCGGCCGGCATCCATGCGCATCGCGATCTCGTCGTCCTCGACGGCGGTTTCCATGTAGGCGGCCCGCTCGGCCTCGACGAACTCGCGCTCGAACAGCGCGATCTCCTCGGGATAGTAGAACTCGACGATGTTGGTGGTCTTCTGCGGCCCGCGCGGGATCAGCCAGGACACCACCAGCACGTGCGGATACCACTCGATCATCAGGCCCGGGTAGTAGACCATCCAGATCGCGCCGAACTCGGGCGGCACGCCATCGCGGAAGCGCAGCACCTGTTCGTGCCATTTCTGGTACGTCGGGCTGCCCGGCTTGGCGAGCGCGTTGTGTATGCCGACCGTCTGCACGCTGTACCAGTCGCCGAACTCCCATTTGAGATCGTCGCAGGACACGAAGCTGCCGAGGCCTGGGTGGAACGGGACGACGTGGTAATCCTCGAGGTAGACCTCGATGAAGGTCTTCCAGTTGTAGTCGCACTCGTGTACCTCGACGTGATCGAACTGGTAGTCCGAGAAGTCGAAGTGATGGCGCGTGCCGAGGTTCGCGAGGTCCTGCGCGACGTTGCGGCCTTCGGCCTCGAACAGCAGCCCCTGCCAGTTCTGCAGCGGCGACTTGCCGAGGTTCAGGCAGGGCTTGTCGGGGAAATGCGGCGCCCCGAGCAGTTGCCCGTCGAGATCGTAGGTCCAGCGGTGCAGCGGGCACACGATGTTGTTCGCGTGGCCGCGGCCGTTCAGCATGATCGCCTGCCGATGGCGGCAGACGTTGGACAGCAGCTCGATGCGCGACTCCTGGTTGCGCACGAGCACGCGGCCTTCCTTCTCGGAAGGCAAGGCAAAATAGTCTCCCGCCTCGGGCACCATCAATTCGTGCCCGACGTAGCGAGGTCCTTTCTTGAATAGGGTTTCGACTTCGCGCTGGAGAAGCGCCTCATCGAAGTAAGCCGTGACTGGAAGCTGGCTGGATGCCGACTTCAACTGCAGCGCGTCGCTCAGATTGGACATTCCCACTCCCGGAAAGCGTGAAAGCAGTGAACAACCCAACCATCGAAAAATCGATTTAGGGGAACCGGCGATTATACCCGGAACTGTTTCCCGGGGGTAAGTTAAGTACCTGATTTGTGTCAAATTTCGTATCGCGGCCCGCAGCATCTTGTCCTGCCGGCAGAGCCGCGGCGAAGCCGGCGGGGGCGGATCGCTCACGTCGAGCCGTGCTGGATTCCGCTTTTGCCGTAGAATGTCCGACTTGTTTTTAAATTTGATACCTCGTCCCATGGCGAAAAACGCAACTCCGGGCGCTGCGGCGTCGGGTGCCGGCCCCGAATCGGTGCCGGCCTCCTACGAAACCGCGCTCGAGGAGCTCGAAACGCTTGTCGCACGGATGGAGGGCGGGACACTGAGCCTCGAGGATTCGCTCGCCGCCTATCGGCGCGGGGCGGTTCTTGTTGCGTTTTGCCAACAACAACTCGACAAGGTGGAGCAGCAGGTGCGTGTGCTCGACGGGGCCACGCTGAAGCCGCACGCCAACGGAGCGGGCGCCACGGACGGCGAAGACGACGATCTATGACATTCGAACAATGGATGCGCGCAGTGCTGGCGCGCGTCGAAGATGCGCTGGGCCACTACTTGCCGGCCGAGACGGTGGTGCCGGGCAAGCTGCACGAGGCGATGCGCTACGCGGTGATGGGCGGCGGCAAGCGGGTGCGCCCGCTGCTGTGCCACGCCGCGGGCGAGCTGACGGGGGCGACCGAGGCCGCGCGCAATGCCGCCTCGGCAGCGCTGGAGATGATCCACGTCTACTCGCTGGTGCATGACGACATGCCGTGCATGGACGACGACGCGCTGCGTCGCGGCAAGCCGACCGTCCACATCCAGTACGACGAGCCGACCGCGCTGCTGGTCGGCGACGCGCTGCAATCGCAGGCCTTCGTCGCGCTGACGGACGCGGCCGCGCTGACGGCTGTCCAGCAGGCCGCGCTGGTGCGCGAACTGGCGCTGGCGAGCGGTTCGGTCGGGATGGCCGGCGGCCAGGCGATCGACCTGGCCAGCGTGGGCCTGATGCTCACGCGCGAGCAGCTCGAGACGATGCATCGCAAGAAGACCGGCGCGCTGCTGCGCGCCGCGGTGCGCATGGGCGCGCTCGCCGGCGAGACGCCGTCGGACGACACCATGCGCGCGCTCGACGTCTATGCCGACGCGATCGGCCTGGCCTTCCAGGTAGTCGACGACATTCTCGACGTGACGACCGATTCCGCGACGCTCGGCAAGACGGCGGGCAAGGACGCGGCGGCCAACAAGCCGACCTACGTGTCGATCATCGGCCTCGATGCCTCGCGCGAGCTGGCCGCGCAACTGCGTGCCGACGCGCACGCGGCGCTGCAACCGTTCGGCGCGCGCGCCCAGCGTCTTGCCGAACTCGCCGACCTGGTGGTGAACCGGGTCAGCTGACGCGAAAGCCCGCCGCCGCGCTTCCGGTCGCCAGGAAGCGTGCATAAGGAGTGCGGGCGCGTTTGATTTCCTACAATGGAACGACGATGTACGACTTGCTGAAAACCATCGACGACCCTGCGGACCTGCGCCGCCTCGATCGTCGCCAACTGCAACCGCTCGCCGACGAGCTGCGTGCGTTCGTGCTCGACAGCGTGTCGAAGACGGGCGGCCATTTGTCGTCCAATCTCGGCACGGTCGAACTGACGCTTGCGCTGCATTACGTCTTCAATACGCCGAACGATCGCATCGTGTGGGACGTGGGTCACCAGACCTATCCGCACAAGATCCTGACGGGCCGCCGCGACCAGATGAGCTCGCTGCGCCAGTTCGACGGGATCTCGGGTTTCCCGCGTCGCTCGGAATCGGTCTACGACACCTTCGGCACCGCCCATTCGAGCACCTCGATCTCGGCCGCGCTCGGCATGGCGCTCGCCAGCCAGCTGAACGGCGACGACCGCTTCTCGATCGCCGTGATCGGTGACGGCGCGATGACGGCCGGCATGGCCTTCGAGGCGATGAACAACGCCGGCGTGTCCGAGGATGCCAAGCTGCTGGTGATCCTCAACGACAACGACATGTCGATCTCGCCGCCGGTCGGCGCGTTGAACCGCCACCTGGCGCGCCTGATGTCGGGCCGCTTCTACGCGGCCGCCCGCGCCGGCGTGGAGAAGGTGCTCAGCGTCGCGCCGCCGGTGCTCGAACTCGCGCGCAAGCTCGAGGAGCATGCCAAGGGCATGGTGGTGCCGGCCACGCTGTTCGAGGAATTCGGCTTCAACTACATCGGCCCGATCGACGGTCACGACCTCGACTCGCTGATCCCGACGCTGCAGAACATCAAGGAGCTGCGCGGTCCGCAGTTCCTGCACGTGGTTACCAAGAAAGGCCAGGGCTACAAGCTCGCCGAGGCCGATCCGGTGCTCTACCACGGCCCGGGCAAGTTCAATCCGGCCGAAGGCATCAAGCCCTCGACCACGCCCGCCAAGAAGACCTACACGCAGGTGTTCGGCGAATGGCTGTGCGACATGGCCGAGCTCGACGCACGCGTGGTCGGCATCACGCCGGCGATGCGCGAGGGCTCGGGCATGGTCGAGTTCGAGAAGCGCTTCAAGGATCGTTATTACGACGTCGGCATCGCCGAGCAGCACGCGGTGACCTTCGCCGGCGGCATGGCGACCGAGGGCCTCAAGCCGGTGGTCGCGATCTACTCGACCTTCCTGCAGCGCGCCTATGACCAGTTGATCCACGACGTGGCGCTGCAGAACCTGCCGGTGGTGTTCGCGATCGATCGCGCCGGCCTGGTCGGTGCCGACGGCGCGACTCACGCGGGCGCCTACGACCTGGCCTTCCTGCGCTGCATCCCGAACATGACGGTGATGGCTGCGTCGGACGAGGACGAATGCCGCCAGATGCTCTACACGGCGGTCCAGCAGCCGAACCCGACGGCCGTGCGCTACCCGCGCGGCGCCGGTGCCGGCGTGCCGACCGTGAAGGCGATGACGGCGATCCCGGTCGGCAAGGGCGAGGTGCGCCGCCGTTCGGCGCAGCCGGAAGGCAAGCGCGTCGCGATCCTGGCCTTCGGCACGATGGTCGCGCCGTCGCTGGCCGCCGCCGAGGAGCTCGACGCCACGGTCGCCAACATGCGCTTCGTGAAGCCGATCGACGCCGAGTTGGTGCGCGAACTCGCGCAGACGCACGACTACCTCGTCACGGTCGAGGAAGGCTGCATCCAGGGCGGCGCGGGTTCGGCTTGCGTGGAAGCCTTGATGGAAGGCGGGGTGATTCGTCCGGTGCTGCAGTTGGGCCTGCCCGACCGCTTCATCGATCACGGCGACCCGGCCAAGCTGCTGTCGCTGTGCGGCCTCGACGCCGCCGGCATCGCGAAGTCGATCCGCGAGCGCTTCCTCGACCAGGCCAACAGCGTCGCCGACCAGGCGAAGCGCGTGGCCTGAGGATCGCGGCGCCGCCCGGCCGGTTTGGCGGGCGGGCATCCCGTATCTCCGGAACGGAACACATGGGCCTGCGGGCCCATGTTGCTTTTCCGGCTCCCCGCTTGCGAGCGGAGGCGCGCGTGCCGCAAGCGGCGCGTCGCGCGACGACAAGGACTCGAACAAGATGAACCAGATGAATCCCGGCTTCGCGATGCCCGACGTGCAGAGCACGGTCGATACGCGGCAGATCCCGATCCAGCGCGTCGGCGTGAAGGCGGTCCGCCATCCGCTCACGGTGCGCACCGCAAGCGGCGAGATCCAGCCGAGCGTCGGCACCTGGAACCTCGACGTGCATCTGCCGGCCGAGCAGAAGGGCACCCACATGTCGCGCTTCGTCGCGCTGCTCGAGGACAACCGGGAGCCGCTCGGGCCCGAGGCGTTGCGGGGGCTGCTGGCATCGATGCTCGACAAGCTCGAGGCCGTGGCCGGGCGTATCGAGGTGACATTTCCGTATTTCGTCAGCAAGACCGCGCCGGTGTCGGGGGTGAAGAGCCTGCTCGATTACGAGGTGACGCTGGCCGGCGAGGTGCGCAATGGCGCGACGCGCCTGTTCTTGAAGGTGCTAGTGCCGGTGACGAGCCTGTGCCCGTGCTCGAAGAAGATCTCGCAGTACGGCGCGCATAACCAGCGCTCGCACGTGACGATCGACGCCGAGTTCGATGGCGAGGTGGCCGTCGAGGAGTTGATCGGGATTGCCGAGGAGGAGGCCTCCTGCGAGCTGTGGGGGCTGCTCAAGCGTCCCGACGAGAAGTTCGTCACCGAGCGCGCTTATGAGAATCCCAAGTTCGTCGAGGATCTGGTGCGTGATGTCGCGCAGCGGCTCAATGCCGACGAGCGGATTGTCGCTTATGTGCTGGAGGCGGAGAACTTCGAGTCGATTCACAATCACAGCGCGTATGCGTTGATCGAGCGCGACAAGCGGATCGGTTGACGACTGACGTCGGGCTGGGCGGACGGACAAAACCCCTCGTGACTTCCATCACGAGGGGTTTTGTTTTCCTTGGGGCGAGTAGGTGGCGCGTGTCGTGCGTGGTCGTCTTTCACCGCTTGCCTTGTGAGGTTCGGCGGGTGGCCGCGGCCGGATTTTCGATCCATGCAGCGGCGTTTTTTTGCTCGTTCATTTCCCCGTTCCAGTTTTTGACTTGGGCTTGGGGGTTGTCTGGATATTCACCGCGTTGCTGGGCCAGGATGGTGTCGCCCCAGCCGACAGGGGTACCCGGGCGAGGTTCGGCGTGGGGATCGTCGGCGGAAATGTTCGAGATGCGTTCGATCGTTTCAGGCCAGATGGGGGCGCGACAGGTTGCGTTTGCGAATACGCGCATGACCGTGAAGACGAGGATGAGCGGCATCATCAGCAGCCGGACGACGACCGGGGCGCGCAAGCCGAAGCTGTAAAGCGAGAACAGGAATGCCTCGCGTAGCGTTTCTTGCTGGGTATGGAACAACATCGGTTTGGGTAGATCTTCCGGTCCATCGTTCATGTAGGTGCACCAGTAGTTCCATTGGGCAAGAGCCATGTCGATTTGCGGGTAGCCGGTCCATTCCCTGCCGATCGAGAACACGCGTGCGACGTTGCCGTTGTCGTCGAGCGTGTAGTGTCGGATGTGGAAAATGGTGCCGAACGATGTGTGCTCCCGATGCAGGCAGAAGATCGATTCGGTCGACCAGGGGGCTTCCCAGACTATGTCGCCTTCGCCGGGTTTCGCGAAGTAACGTCGGGATCGGATTGCGTAGATTTTGCGATCTTGGCGATGGAATCGAACTGGCCTGTAGCGCAGGCTGAAAAATAGGACGTGGCCGAATTTCCAGGCAATGGTTGCAAACACCAAGGAAACGCCGGCGGAAAACATGTTTCCGATTAATCCTCCAGCGTAGGGATAGCGTACGTTGGTAAGCCAATAGGCATATGGGCCCAATCCAGTGGCAATGACGGACAAGGCAACTCCCGTAATAGACCACTGTTTGTCCAGGAATGATGGTTCAGTTGCATCCATGTGGTTTGAATTTATTCGAAACGTGGCGCCAAAATCCTGTAAGGATGGTCCGACGGGCTGATCAATGCTCAATCGGTGTGTTATGTCCCATTCTGGTATGGGTTTGCCGATACAGCTTTTCATCGCGAGTTCGTCCATTGCTACCCTTCTATTGAGAAATGAAAAGCTTTGATTTCATCGTCAAGCGATTGATAGTGGTTGTCCTTGCTGAACTTGCTTCTCGATATCCACTCCGCGATTGCTGATTGTCTGCAAATCGCGATTGCGATGCTGAGTAATATCGACGCGATGAATGTCGTCCAAAAAAGTGGGAGGCTGAAAAGCGGTGCGACGGAGATGTATGTTCCCAATGTTCCGCTCGAGAGATATAACCATCCTAGTTGGGAGTTGTTGTTGGTAAACGCCTCGGGCGCTTTGTTTAATGCGTCGTAAGTTGCAAAACATATGCCGCCGATAGCGCTGAGTCCTTGTCCGAACCGAATGCCGACTCCGGCCCATTCACTTGCTCTTGCCCACTGCTTCATAATGAACGTCGATAGCGGATGAGCAGGTGCTTTTATAATCGTTATCGAAGCCGTTTCGATAACCGTTCCAAGAATCGACACAACAGCGGCGGCAAGCTTCAATTCCGCTTCGTCGTGATTGAACTGATCACGCCCCTCCCATTCCTTGGTCGCGAAGCGCAGCGTCGCAAGCTGGAAAATCATCGTTACGATGCCGAGATTGAAATCCGTGGATGACCCCAGCCACCTCTTCGTCGCATCCACCCCAGGCACCCTGATCGCCTTGATCGCGCCGGCCTCGAGTTTCCCGTTCTTCACCAACGCATCGACGTCCATCTCGTAGGCGACGATATTCATATCCGTCGCGGGCGCCGCCCTCAGAACCTGCTTGCCGACCTGCGTGGCGGCTGCCCTTTGGCTGGTCCGATCGCCATCGAGCTTCACTTCCAGCGTCTTGACCTGTTCCAGCGTCCAATCACGTATCGCGAGCTTGCTGGCTTCCGATCGCTTGATCCGAACACCCGATTGCATCGCCAGGCGGATCGTGATGAAACCCACCGCGGAACTACGCGCCGCTTTCGTCAATACGTCCACGACCTGATTGGCCGTCGTGATCACGAGCCTGTCACGCAAGTTGTCGGCCTTGCTCAGATCCTTGATCTGATCGAAGGCCAGCTTGTAGATATTCAGGAAGTTTTCGTACGGAATATCCGAGGCATGGATATGCGCGTCAGCCGCCTTCATCAACTGCTCATGATTGAACATCAGGGCCCGCGCATACAGATTCCTGATATCCGAAGCCTGGCCGTTCAGCCAGTCGTCGAGCACCTTCTTGCAGGCTTCGGTACCTGCGGCGGCGCCGATCGCCTGCGCGCAGGATTCGCTGTAGGCATAACCGCTGCGCAAGTCCTTCACGTCATGGTTGCCTGCCATCCATTCGGCAAGCAGCAGCGATTTCAACCAATCGGCATGAGCCTGCACGAGGGCTTCCCATGTTGGCCTGAACGCGTCGAGCGCTTGCTGGTATTCCTGCGGGAAGCGCTTCAGCGCCTCCGTGTCGATCACGCTGACTCGCTTTCCGTCCGCACCAACCCTGGTCGAAGCCTCCTCCCAAGCCTCGTTGGCCGCATCCTCCTGGGTTGCGGGAATATCGCTCGCTTTCTTCGTTTCCTCTTTCACGGCCTTCTCGAGGCTTCCTGTCTTGATCCACCGGCGCAGCACATGAAAAGCTCCCATTGCATCCGCCGATACTGGGCGACCGATCTTCGTGTTGACGGCGTTGGCCTCCGCAATCGCTTTTGACACGCCATACGTCAAGCCGGCCGTAGCTCGCGCATTGGCGCGAATGCCGGCTTCCGCGCGCTCCAGAAGCCGTGCCGAGATGGATTTCCAGTAGATCTGTTCGTCGAAGCCGTTATGCAGGCTGGGAACCGTCAATTCCGCGAGATCGTTGGTAATGCCCACTGGATCATTGACCGCGACCACGAAACCTTTCTTGTTCGGTGATTCCGCCATCGCGTCGCCGATACGTTTGGCCACCTGGCTGCGGCGCGCGAGCGTCTCGTACTTGACAGGCTGATTGCTGAACAAGAAAGCCTCCGTCATCGCCTGGTCGTCCATCGCGAAATGCGCGATCTGCCGATGCGACGCTTGAAACTCTCCCGTGTCGCATGCATTGCCGGCGAGCATGGCCGGGATATCGATGCATTGCATGTGCTGCTTGCGCCACGCCTCGCTCTCGATCTTCTTGAAAACGAGCTCGCGTGTCCAACGCACGTTGGACCAGCCGATCCAGAGCCTGGTCGCCTCGTCGCTGCCCGGGGTATGCAGCACATCCACGCAACGCCCATACGATTCATAAGCCGTGTCGCTCGCCGGGCAAGCCTGTTCAATGAAGCGCTCGGGAGCATCGCCGGCCGGCGGCGCGATGCCGGGAGGGAAACGCCAGAGCATGCCGTTATCGATCACCATGTAGGCACGCAGGAGCTTGCGTTTCTCGTCGTAGGTGTAGAGGTAGCCGCCGCGCAATGCGCGCAAGGTGTATCGGGCGGAGGCGACGGATTGCGGCGCGCGATCGTCGATCCGGAAATTGCCGGACAAGGGCGGCGCCTTGTCCGCGCCACGCGGGCACGCGATTGCGTAGCGAACCGGATGGATCAGCAATGACTGGCGATCACACATTGGGCAAGCTTTGCGGGCTGGCATGAAAGGCATCCTCGGTAGCCGGCTGGAGCGCCGTGGTGCTGGATCAGGGAACAAGGAGCGCTTGTCGCAGGCGATGCAGCGCGTAATCGACAAGCGCATCGGGGCTCGTGATTCCCTGACGCACCGCTTCGCAAAACATCCGATCCAGGGTGCTGGGGAGATGTGCGAGGTGATCGATTGAAAAAGCGAGGCGCCGGCGCACGATTCGGTCGGCAAGATCGCTGCGGTCGATGCGAGGCCATTGGTCCGGGCGCGGCCACCCGGACGATGCGTCGACGGCGGCACGCCCGTTGTCGCTCGTCTCGACGCACCAGTAATGCCCCGCCCATGGAAACGTCCACGATGTCACCGGTCCGAGTAGCGCTTGTCGTTGCGAGGGATCCAGGACCGCGAGCGCCAGGCTCATCACGCGCGGATCGTAAAAGCGCCAGAAAACGTCCGCGCCTTCAGCGCCGGGGCCGACGAGATGGTTCGCAATGTGTTCCCTGATTGCATTGCCGCTTGCTTCGCTGTCGAGCCAGGCACAGATCACGGGGGCTCGTTCGACATGCCTCTCGGCAAGCAGATATCGGGTTGCCAGGGTTCTTGCCTGGTCGTCGAGGGCGGCTATATCGACCAGTTGCGGCATGCATTCTTCACGATGTGCCAGTACACGCGGCACGCAGGGCTGTCCGTCGAATTCGGAAAGCTCGGGGGTATCGATCCGAGTGACGGGATCGATCAACAGGAAGCCGTGAGGCAGGACGCTGCAACAATCGAACTTCAGTTCTCTTAAGTTTTGCGTGGAATGCGGCATGGCGATGATGGCTTTCCCTCGCGCCGAAAGTTCGGCAAGAACCACGGCGACGTCGTGAACTTGATGTGCGAGGGGAATATAGCCACGGAGAACGACGAAAACCATGCGGCCGATCGTATCGATCGGGCATGGAAATATCAGGTGGTTTTCGGGGCTATCAGGGAATCAAAATCGCCGGCATCTGAATAATCAGAATCCATCTGATGATGCGATCTCGTTCGCCGCTATTTTTTGAGTGGCGATAACGCGCTCGGTGCGCATCCGGCGCGCTGGAATCGGCGCCGAGTAGCGCCGCCAGGTTCAAGCCGCCAGCGAACCCAGGTCCCAGCGCGGCTTGACGGTAAAGGCGTAGTCGCGATTGGCCTGCTCGGGCCAGCGCGCGAGGCGCAGCGCGCCGGCCAGCGCGATCATCGCGCCGTTGTCGGTGCACAGCGCGAGATCGGGGTAATGCACCTCGAAACCGCGCTTCTTCGCGGCAGCCGACAGCGCCGCGCGCAGTTGCCGGTTCGCGCCTACGCCGCCGGCCACCACCAGGCGCTTGAGCCGGGTCTGCTTCAATGCCGCCAGCGATTTCGCGACCAGCACATCCACCGCCGCATCGACGAAACCGCGCGCCAGGTCGGCCTTGGCCGCCTCGAGCGCCTCGCCCGTCGCGCCGCCGGCCTCGATCTTCTTCATCTGCGTGAGCACCGCCGTCTTCAGGCCGCTGAAGCTGAAATCGAGATCGCCCGAATGCAGCATCGGCCGCGGCAGCGCGACCGCGCCGGGCGTGCCGCGCTCGGCCAGCTTCGACACCTCGGGGCCGCCCGGGTAACCGAGGCCGATCAGCTTGGCGGTCTTGTCGAAGGCTTCGCCGGCCGCGTCGTCGAGCGTTTCGCCGAGCGTCTCGTAGACGCCGACGTCGGTCACGCGCATCAGCTGCGTATGGCCGCCCGACACCAGCAGCGCGACGAACGGAAACGGCGGCGGCGCCTCGACCAGCAGCGGCGAGAGCAGGTGGCCTTCGAGATGATGGATGCCGACCGTGGGCTTGTCCCAGGCCATCGCCAGCGCGTTCGCGATGCTCGCGCCGACCAGCAGCGCGCCCGCGAGGCCGGGCCCTTGCGTGAAGGCGATCGCGTCGACTTGCTCGCGCGTCACGCCGCCCTCGGCGAACACCTGCTCGAGCAGCGGCAGCGCGCGGCGGATATGGTCGCGCGAGGCGAGTTCGGGTACCACGCCGCCGTATTCGCGGTGCATCGCGATCTGCGAGTGGAGCGCATGGGAGACGAGGCCGCGCTGCGTGTCGTAGAGCGCGAGGCCGGTTTCGTCGCACGAGCTTTCGATGCCGAGGACAAGCATGGTTGGTGGGGCGGCTGGACAGCCGGATCAGCATTGGCAACCGGGCAGTATAGCAGCGAGGGGCCGGTCGGCGCCGGGCGCGGCTTGCCGGGCGGTTACAATCCGCGCCATGGAAAATTTCGATATCGCCGTGATCGGCGCGGGGGCGGCCGGCATGATGAGCGCGGCCGTCGCCGGGCAACTGGGGCGCCGCGTGGTGCTGGTCGACCATTCGCCGCGCCTGGCCGAGAAGATCCGCATCTCCGGCGGCGGCCGCTGCAATTTCACCAATCTCAACACGGGGCCGGAGAACTACCTGTCGCAGAACCCGCGTTTCTGCCGATCGGCGCTGGCGCGCTACACGCCGCGCGATTTCCTGGCGCTGCTCACGCGCCACCGCATCACCTGGCACGAGAAGCACAAGGGCCAGTTGTTCTGCGATCAGCTCAGCGAGGGCATCATCGACGTGCTGCGTGCCGAATGCGACGCGGGGCGCATCGCTTGGCGGCGCCCCGTCTCGGTTGAGGCGGTGCGCCATGCCGACGACACCGGCTTCACGCTCGACACCAGCGCCGGCGCGATCAACGCGCGCACGCTGATCGTCGCCACGGGCGGCCTGTCGATCCCCAAGATCGGCGCCACCGATTTCGCCTACCGGCTGGCCAAGCAGTTCGGCCACAAGCTGATCGACACGCGCCCCGCGCTGGTGCCGCTGACGTTCGCCTCGGCCGACTGGGCGCCGTTCGCGGCGCTCTCGGGCCTGTCGCTGGAGGTGCGCGTGGCGACCGGCGGCAGGAAGGACGGCGCGGAATTCGTCGAGGACCTGCTGCTCACGCATCGCGGCCTGTCCGGCCCCGGCATCCTGCAGATCTCGAGCTACTGGAAGCCAGGCGAGCCGATCCACGTCGACCTGCTGCCGCGCGAGGACGCGAGCGAGGCGCTGCTGGCCGCCAAGTCCGGCTCGAAGCGGCAGGTCGGCGCGCTGCTGTCGGAATGGGTACCGGCGCGGCTGGCCCAGGCCTGGCTCGATACCCAGCGCGTCGCGGCCGACGCGCGCCTGGCCGACCTGCCTGACAAGACGCTGCGCCAGGTCGGCGGCGCGCTGTCGCGCTGGAGCCTGGTGCCCGACGGCACCGAGGGCTACAAGAAGGCCGAGGTGACCAAGGGCGGCGTCGATACGCGCGAGCTGTCCTCGTCGACGATGATGAGTGCGCGCGTTCCGGGACTATTTTTTATCGGCGAATCAGTCGACGTGACCGGCTGGCTCGGCGGCTACAACTTCCAGTGGGCCTGGGCCTCGGGCGTGGCGGCCGGGCAGGCGGCCGCGGAACTGGCTCGCGGCGCTTGACGTGCTAGTGCGTTTGTGCAACGCGTCTGCTATACTCGGAAACCTTTCTTCCGTGGTTTCCCTTTTTCAGTGACGGGTCATGACGATCATTCGCGTTAAAGAAAACGAGCCTTTCGAAGTCGCGATGCGCCGCTTCAAGCGGACGATCGAGAAGAACGGTCTGCTGACCGAACTTCGCGCCCGCGAGTTCTACGAAAAGCCGACGGCCGAGCGCAAGCGCAAGAAGGCAGCCGCGGTGAAGCGGCACTACAAGCGCATCCGCAGCCAGACGCTGCCGAAAAAGCTCTACTGAACGCGGGTCGTCACCCACCCCTCACATCTCAGGCGCCGCAGTTTGGCCAGGCGGCGCGCCGGTAGTCCCACGCAGCGGGCTGTCGATGCCGAATTCGAGCAAACCCGCTTGAGCAAGCTCTCAAGCGGGTTTTTGTGTTGATGCCCGGGCGCTCGGGCATTCCGTATTTTTTCTCTCCGGGTGAAGCAATGAGTTTGAAAGACCAGATCAGCGAAGACATGAAGGCCGCGATGCGCGCGAAGGACAGCGCGCGGCTCGCCACGATCCGCCTGCTGCTGGCCGCGATCAAGCAGCGCGAGGTGGACGAGCGCATCACGATCGACGACGCCGGCGTGGTGGCTGTGGTCGACAAGATGCTCAAGCAGCGCAAGGATTCGATCACCCAGTTCCAGGCCGCCGGCCGCGACGACCTGGTCGCGCAGGAGCAGTCGGAAGTGGCGGTGCTGGTTGCGTACATGCCGGCGCAGCTCTCGGAGGCCGAGGTGGCCGACGCGGTGCGGACCGCGATCGTCGAGGTGGGCGCGGCCGGCCCGCAGGACATGGGCAAGGTGATGGGCGTGCTGAAGGCCAAGCTGGCCGGCAAGGCCGACATGACGGCCGTGTCCGCGAGCGTCAAGGCCGCCCTGTCGAAGTGAGCGTCGGGCGGGCGCCTCGTGGCGTCCGCCGGTTCCTGTCCACGCCTGTATCGTGATTCCGAGTTCCTTTCTCCAGGATCTGCTGAACCGCGTCGATATCGTCGACGTGGTGGGCCGCTTCGTCCAGCTCAAGAAGGGCGGCGCCAATTTCATGGGGCTCTGCCCGTTCCACAACGAGAAGAGCCCGTCGTTCACCGTCAGCCCGACCAAGCAGTTCTATCACTGCTTTGGCTGCGGCGCCCACGGCACCGCGATCGGCTTCCTGATGGAGCATGCCGGGCTGAGCTTCCCCGAGGCCGTGCAGGAACTCGCGCAGTCGGTCGGCTTGACCGTCCCGCATGAGCCCTCGATGCGCGGCGGGGGCGGTGGCGGCTACGGCGGCGAGGGCAGCTCGCTGCCGGCCGCCTCGAAATCGGTCACCACCGCGTTGACCGACGTGATGCAGACGGCCAGCGACTATTACCGCAAGCAGTTGCGCGGCGCGACCAATGCGATCCAGTACCTGAAGAAGCGCGGCCTGACCGGCGAGATCGCGATGCGCTTCGGGCTCGGTTACGCGCCCGACGGCTGGCAGAACCTCGAGACAGCCTTCGAGGACTACCGCGCCGACACGCTGGTCGACGCGGGCCTGGTGATCGTCAGCGAGAAGACCGACGCGCAGGGCACCGCGCGCCGCTACGATCGCTTCCGCGAGCGGATCATGTTCCCGATCCGCAACGTGAAGGGCAACGTGATCGGCTTCGGCGGCCGCGTGCTCGACTCGGGCGAGCCGAAGTACCTCAACTCGCCCGAGACGCCGCTGTTCAACAAGGGCAGCGAGCTGTACGGGCTGTTCGAGGCGCGCCTCGCGATCCGCGACCAGAAGTACGCGCTGGTGGTGGAGGGCTACATGGACGTGGTGGCCCTCGCCCAGCTCGGTTTTCCGAACGCGGTGGCCACGCTCGGCACGGCCTGCACGCCGATCCACGTGCAGAAGCTGCTCCGGCAGACCGACACGGTGGTGTTCAGCTTCGACGGCGACGCGGCCGGCCGCCGCGCCGCCCGCCGCGCGCTCGAGGCCTGCCTGCCGCACGCGGCCGACAATCGCACGATCCGTTTCCTGTTCCTGCCGACCGAGCATGATCCCGACAGCTACGTGCGCGAATTCGGCGCCGAGGCGTTCTCGGACCAGGTGCGCCGCGCCATGCCGCTGTCGCAGTTCCTGCTCAACGAGGCGATCGCCGGCAAGGAGCTCGACCAGCCGGAAGGGCGCGCCAAGGCGCTGTTCGAGGCGAAGCCGCTGCTGCAGGCCTTGCCGGCCAATGCCTTGCGCGCGCAGATCATGCACATGTTCGCCGATCGCCTGAACATCCCGTTCGAGGAAGTGGCGGGGCTGAGCGACGTCGACGCGCGGATCGCCGCGCCGGCCCGCCAGGCGCCCGCGCGCGCCGACCGGCGCCGCGTGACCGACCACGAGAAACGCACGCTGCGCAACCTGGTGATGTACCCGCGCATCGTGGCCCTGCTCGACGAGGATGATGTTGCGACCCTACGCGGCTTGCCTAGAAATGGGGAGCTATTCGACGAGGTGTTGGCGATCTCGCGGGAGCTGGGCGATGCGGCCGAATTCCGGCTGTTGTCAGACGTTCTCCGCAATACGACGAACGCCGAAACCTACGACGAAATCTTCCGCGAAATTCTCGACTATGATGAAAACGTCCGGGAGCTGCTGCTGCAAAGCCCCGAGGACGAGGCCGGCCAGGAGGCCGTGCGCGAGCGCGAACGGATCGCGGGGGAGGAACTGAAGGCTGCCGTGCTGAAGATGCGCTACGACGCCTGCAACGACCGGCTTAACCAGTTGTCGCGCCAGTCGACGCATTCTCCAGAGGAATTGACCGAGCTGATGGCGCTCAATCGCGCACGCACGGACATGAAGGCAAAACTGGGACTGTAAACGAGGAACAACGGGGTAGGGCGAGAGGCCTACCCCAACGTGCTATAATACAAGGTTTTCAGCGGTTTGTTTTCTAAGCACAAAGGCGAGATTCGCAATGGCAAAGACGACAGGCGGGAAAAGATCAGTAGGCAAGGGCTCCGACGAGCCGACCGGCAAGGTCACGAAGGCCAGCACTGCATCTTCATCTTCCGCGAAGTCGTTGTCCGGCGCGTCGCCAGTTGGCAGGAAACGCACTGCTGCCGGCACCGCCAAGGCTGCGCCGGCACCGACGGTTCGCGCATCACGGGCCGTCGCGAAGTCCGAATCGCGTACGGCGGCCAAGCCGTCGGCGAAGCGGGCAAGTGCGAATAGCGCAAGGGCAGCGGCTGCCGCCGCGGACGAAACGGCAGTACGCACTACTCAAGCATCCACGGTTCAAGAGGCTGTTGTCCAGCAGCCGCGAGTCGATTTAGCCGGTACGGCGAACTCCATGACGAAAAAGCTGAACGAAGTATCCGTCGATGACGACGCAACCCAGAGCGACGAGCAGCCCGCCGCTGCAGCGGGCAAGGAAAAAACCAAGGCGCGGGATCGTCGCGCGAAGGAAAAGCTGCTGCTGAAGGAAGCGTTCGCGACGAGCCAGCCCGGCACGGCCGAGGAGCTCGAGGAGCGGCGCGTCAAGCTGCGTGCGCTCATCAAGCTGGGCAAGGATCGCGGCTTCCTGACGTACGCGGAAATCAACGATCACCTGCCCGACAACTTCACGGAAACGGAAGCGCTCGAAGGCATCATCGGCACGTTCAACGACATGGGCGTGGCGGTCTACGAGCAGGCGCCGGACGCCGAGACGCTGCTGTTGAACGACAACGCGCCCGCCGCGTCGTCGGACGACGAGGTCGAGGAGGAAGCCGAAGTCGCGTTGTCGACGGTCGATTCCGAATTCGGCCGCACCACCGATCCGGTCCGCATGTACATGCGCGAGATGGGCACGGTGGAGCTGCTCACGCGTGAAGGCGAAATCGAGATCGCGAAGCGCATCGAGGACGGCCTGCGCCACATGGTGATGGCCATCTCGGCATGCCCGACCACGATCGCCGACATCCTGGCGATGGCCGAGCGCGTCGCGAACGACGAAATCCGCATCGACGAGCTGGTCGACGGCCTGAACGATCCGAACGCCGAGGACGCCGACGGTTTCAACGCGAAGGAAGCGGAAGAAGCCGAGCAGGCGGACGAGGACGAAGAGGAAGCCGGCGAGGACGAAGAGGAAGAGGACGACGACGGTGCCGCGCAGGCCACCGCCAACGCCGCCCAGCTCGAAGCGCTCAAGCGCACCTCGCTCGAGAAGTTCGCCCTGATCAGCGAATGGTTCGACAAGATGCGTCGCGCTTTCGAGAAGGAAGGCTACAAGTCGAAGTCCTACCTGAAGGCGCAGGAAACGATCCAGAACGAGCTGATGTCGATCCGCTTCACGGCGCGTACCGTCGAGCGTCTGTGCGACACACTGCGTGCCCAGGTCGACGAGGTGCGTCAGGTCGAGCGCCAGATCCTGCACATCGTGGTCGACAAGTGCGGCATGCCGCGTTCGGAATTCATCTCGCGCTTCCCGGGCAGCGAAACGGATCTGGCCTGGGCCGAGAAGATCGCCACGGAAAGCCATTCGTACAGCGCCATCCTGCAGCGCAACGTGCCGGCGATCCACGAGCAGCAACAGCGCCTGCTGGATCTGCAGGCGCGCGTGGTGCTGCCGCTCAAGGACCTCAAGGAAACCAACCGCCAGATGGCGGCGGGCGAACTGAAGGCGCGCCAGGCCAAGCGTGAAATGACCGAGGCCAACCTGCGCCTGGTGATCTCGATCGCGAAGAAGTACACCAACCGCGGCCTGCAGTTCCTCGACCTGATCCAGGAAGGCAACATCGGCCTGATGAAGGCGGTGGACAAGTTCGAATACCGTCGCGGCTACAAGTTCTCGACCTACGCGACATGGTGGATCCGCCAGGCGATCACGCGTTCGATCGCGGACCAGGCACGTACCATCCGGATTCCGGTTCACATGATCGAGACGATCAACAAGATGAACCGGATCTCGCGCCAGATCCTGCAGGAAACCGGCCTCGAGCCGGATCCGGCAACCCTGGCCGAGAAGATGGAGATGCCGGAAGACAAGATCCGCAAGATCATGAAGATCGCGAAGGAACCGATCTCGATGGAAACGCCGATCGGCGACGACGACGATTCCCATCTCGGCGACTTCATCGAGGATTCGAACACGGTCGCCCCGGCCGACGCCGCGCTGCATGCCAGCATGCGCGACGTCGTCAAGGACGTACTCGATTCGCTGACGCCGCGCGAGGCCAAGGTGCTGCGGATGCGTTTCGGTATCGAGATGAGCACCGATCACACGCTGGAGGAAGTCGGCAAGCAGTTCGACGTCACGCGTGAGCGGATCCGCCAGATCGAGGCCAAGGCGCTGCGCAAGCTGCGTCACCCGAGCCGTTCGGACAAGCTGAAGTCGTTCCTGGAAGGGAACTGATCGGCGTCAAGCATGTGGCCGCCGCCGGCCGTGAAGGTCGGCGGCGGTTCTTCTCTCCCCAATTGTTCGGTACAATGCCGTCCCCGAGTGTAGTCTGCCGGGGCGCGCGTCAATGCAGTCTTCCCACTGCGTCAGATCAGGGCCTGTAGCTCAGCGGTTAGAGCAGTCGACTCATAATCGATTGGTCGCGGGTTCGAACCCCGCCGGGCCCACCACACTTCCCTCCGAGCATGTCTGCCTGAGTCTGTGCATCCCTTGCAGGGGAGGCTGGACGGGCATCGCTTGCTAAAAGAGATACTGCAAAATGCATGGGCAGCTCAAGGCAGCTAGTCTCAAGGCTCGCGTGCCGTGAAAGAGGCATCGTCGTCCCTAACCGCAAACCCCTGGAAAACGACAGATGAACAACTGGAATGTGGGTAGCGTGGACGAGGTGGCCTACACGTTCGGCTATTGCGATGAACTGAACCCGCTGCGGCTGAAGCTTCCCTTGCTGCAGGCGGGGTTCGCGGTACCTGCCGTCGAGACCGCCTGCGAGCTCGGATTCGGCTACGGCGTCAGCGTCAACATTCATGCGGCCGGTTCCACCACGCGCTGGCATGGCACCGACTTCAACGCGGCCCACGCCGGTTTCGCGCAACGGCTCGCGCAGCATGCCGGATCGCAGGCGAGCCTGTCCGGCGAGAGTTTTTCGACATTCTGCCTGCGCGACGACCTGCCTGATTTCGATTTCATCGGCATGCACGGCATCTGGAGCTGGGTTTCCGAGGAGAATCGCGGGCTGATCGGCGAGTTCATCGCTCGCAAGCTGAAACCGGGCGGTGTGCTCTATCTCAGCTACAACACCCAGCCGGGCTGGACACCGATGCTGCCGGTGCGCGAGTTGCTGTACCGGCATTTCCATTTCAACGCCGCCGCCGATGCCGTCAAGGCCCGCGAGGCCGTGCCCACCGAGCAGGCGATCGCCATGCGCGTGAAGGCCGCGATCGATTTTGTTCGCGGCGTGTTTGCGACCCAGCCCGGTTACGCCGTGGTGAACCCGCTGCTGGCCGAACGCGTCGAGGCCCTGTCGCGGGCGGACCCGCGCTATCTGGCGCACGAGTATTTCAATCGTGACTGGCGCGCGATGTTGTTCCAGGAGGTCCACGCGTCGCTGACGGATGCCGGGCTGATCTACGCCGGCTCCGCCGACTACCGCGACCGGGCGGAGGAGATCCATCTCGACGCGGCGCAACGCGCGATGCTGGCGCAGATCGCCGACATCGGCTTGCGCGAGACCGTGCGCGATGTCTGTCTCAACCGGTCGCTGCGGCGCGACTACTGGATCAAGGCGCCGCGCCGGCTCGACGACGCGGCGCGCGATGCCGCCTTGCGCGCACATCGCGTGGTCCTGGCCTTGCCACGGGCCTCGGTGATCCTGAAGGTACGCGGCACCTTGGGCGAGGCGGCCTTGCCCGAAGCCCTGTACGGCCCGATCCTCGACGTGCTGGCCGACCACCAACCCACCGCGCTTGGCAAGATCGAGCAGGCACTTCGCGCGCGAGGCATCACGCTCGAGCGGATCGTCAAGGCTGTCACACTGCTGATCGGCACGGGAGCGCTGCTCAATGCGCAGGATGACGAACAAATCGACCGTGCTCGCGCAGGTGCGGAGCGTCTGAATGTGGCGATCTGCGAAGCGGCGCGCACGAGCGACGAGGTAGGGTTCCTGGCGAGCCCGGTGGCGGGCTCGGGGGTACTGATGCCGCGCGTTGCACAATTGTTCCTGCTGGCGCGGCGGCAGGACAAACCGGACCCGGTGCAGTGGGCCGAATTCGCCGAAGGCGTGCTGAATGTCGCGGCGCCACCCGGGGATACGGCGGTTTCGTTGGCGGAACGGGTGGCACAGGCCAGGCGCTTCGCCGAGCTTCATCTGCCAGTGTTGCAGGCGCTCGGTATCGGTTGAGGCGGGGAGCGCCAGCGCTCGCCAATCACTGGCGTTGTGTAATGGCGAACTCCTTGCACTTGCTCGGGTCCGCGCGAGCCGCGAGCGAGCGAATGGCTTGCCGCTGCTTCGCACGACGCCTGTTTCGTGCGGCCCTCAGATCCCCTGCCTGAACGGGGGCGCCGCGACCGGCTGGTCGAGCATCCGCGCCAGTCCCGCCAGGGCCCGGCGCAGGCTGTCGCGATCGGGGGCCGCGTTGTGGCACACGCGTACCAGGGTGCTGCCGGTCAGGGGCGTGGCCTCGAAAAGATCGTAGGGCGTGACGCCGATTCCGGCTGCCTCCGCGGCGCGGGCGAAACCCTGCCCGGTCTGGTGGTTGCCGGTACGCAGTCCGAAATAGAACGCGCCCGGGCGCGTCACGATCGCCGATGCCGGCAGGCTCGCCGCGACCAGCGCCTGTCGTGCCCGGGTTTCTTCCCGGATCGTCTCGACGATGTGGGTCATCTCGCCGGATTCCAATACGCTGGTCGCCATCGCCGCGTTGAGCGGCGATGCCATCAGGGTGGTGGCACGCAACGCGACGCCCAGCGCGTGGACATGCTGCGGCGGCGTGACGACGAAACCGATGCGCAAGCCCGGCCCGACCAGCTTCGACAGGCCTGTCACGTAGGTGGTGCGCTCCGGCGCCAGAATCGCCAGGCAGGGCAGCGCTTCCTCGGGCATCCAGCCATAGACGTCGTCTTCGACGATCAGGAGATCGCGGCGCCGGCAGACCTCGACGATCTCGCGCCGGCGCGCGGCGCTCATGGTGGCGGTGGTGGGGTTGTGGAGGGTGGGGCAGCAGAACAGCACCTTCGCGCCCGAGCGTTGGCAAGCCATGTCGAGCGCTTCCGGCAGCAGGCCTTCGGCATCCATGCGCACGCCCACCAGCGAACGCCCCATCATCGCGGCGGCCGACTTCAGGCCGTAATAGGTCAGCTCCTCGGTCAGCACGATGTCGCCGGGCCGCGTCAGCGCGCCGAGCGCGAGCAACAGGCCATGCTGGGCTCCGCAGGTCACGACCAGATGGTCCGCCACGGCCGGCACGCCGCGACTGTCGAGCCAGCGTGCCGCGGCGGTGCGATGCGCGACATGGCCGGCATCCACCTGCGTGGCGAGCAGGCGCGCGGCATCTTCCACGCGCAGTTGGGTCCCCAGCAGCGCATGCGCGCCGGCCATGCCCGGCGCGTGTTCGGGGAAGTTGTGCGAGAGATCGATGAAACCTTGCGGCTGCGAGTGATCCCACAGCGAGGCGGGGCTGTCCGTCGAGGCCGGCAGCGTGAGATACCTGCCCATCGCGTTCGGTGCTTCGATCTACAGCCTGGCGCCGTTCGAATCTCGTCCCTAGGATCTTCTTGCCTTCGGCATTTCAAGGAACCAGTACAGCAACTGGTTGAAGCGCAATGCGGCGTTGTCGGGCGCGGACTACGCGAACGCGACGACCAATCTGTCGATCTCCTACGCTTACCGCGTGAGGCAGGGCGTGTATCTTCAATCCGCGCTGATCTATACGGACAATCCCACGTTCTCGCCGAAGCGAGGCAGCTCGCTCAACGCCTATACGACCTTGGTCCTGGTGTTCTGAAGCCGGCGGATATTCGCTCACCGGGAAAGCTGAAACACCTCCGTGACATGCCGGTCCGGCTCGCCATCGGTGTACTTCTCGATATCGGCCATGATGATTGCGGTTTCCTCGGCCGCGAGGGCGGCGTCCAGTGCCGCGCGATCCTTGAAACGGCACATCGCCACCACGATCACGTCGCTGTCCTCCCGGGATGGGAAAAACGCGTCGATGTAGTCGAGCCCAAACGGCTTCCACGTTTTTTCCACGAGGGGGATATGTTGCTCGACATAGTATCGGGAATCGAACCGCATACCTGGGGCACGACGATAGGAAACGATGAAGTACATGGGAAGCCTCCAATTCAGACTGATGGACGGTCGGTTCGGATGCGAAGCGTCGCGCGTGGCGACCGGCGACGCTTCGTCGTTTGATTTGCAATGCGAATAAATCGTGTGAGATGCCTGCCGAGACCGGTTATCAGGAGCGCTTGCCCGGCTCGAGTGCCGCCGCGAGGCGGGCGCCCGCCGGGCTCCGTGTCGCGGGTTTCCGGGCGAGGGTGAGGCTGAGCGTGGCGCCGACGGCAAGGCAGAAGGCGATACAGAGCATCGCGATCACGAAGGCGTGCGCGATCGACGCCGGGTCCTGGCGCGAGCCGAGCACGGTATAGAAAATCCCGCCGATGACCGCGACGCTGAGCGCGGTGCTGATCTGCAGGGTCGAGCTGGCGATGCCGGCGATCATGCCCGACATGGTCGGCGCGACGCGGCCGGTCACCATCCGCATCAGCGTCGGCAGCGCGAGCCCTTGTCCGAAGCCGATCGTGAAAAGCGCGATGGCAAGCGGCGCGGAGGCGGGCGGCATGCCGGCCGGCGAGGCCGCGATCAAGCCGGCCAGGCCGCCAAAGCCGAGCACTTCCAGGCCCATGCCGAACGGATTGACATAGGCGCCGAGCATGCGCGCGGCCAGCGGCGTGGACAAGGGGCCCAGCAGGAAGCCCGCGCCGAACGGCAGGAACACGAGGCCCGCGCTCAAGGCGTCGACGTGCAGGGCGTTTTGCAGGTAGACGGAGAACAGCAGGAAGAAGGCGGCGATCGCATAGAACAGCAGGGCGACCAGCAATGCGCGGCCCAGGCCCGGCGCCCGCAGGGCGGTCGGATCGAGCAGCGGGGCGCCGCCCTTGCCGGCAAGCCGGCTTTCGTAGCGCCAGAAGATCCATGCCAATGCCGGCACCGCGCCCAGGCAGAGGCATGACCACAGCGGCCAACCCGCTGCACGCCCCTCGATCAGCGGCACGATCAGCGCGCCCAGCGTCGCCATCGACAGCGCCGTGCCGACCAGGTCCAGCTTGCGGGCGTGTTCCGCACGCGTCTCCTTCAGCAGGGGAATGCCGAACAGCACCACCAGGATCGCCACCGGCAGGTTGACGAGGAAGATCGTGCGCCAGGCCATGCCGAACAGGTTCAGCGAAATCAGGATGCCGCCCAGCGCCTGCCCGATCACCGAGGCCAGGCCGAAGACCGCGCCATAGAGGCTCAGCGCGAGCGATTTTTCCGTTTCCGGGAAGATCGCCTGGATCGAGGCGAGTGCCTGCGGCGCCATGATGGCCGCCGTCACGCCCTGCAAGGCGCGTCCAATGATGAGCGTCCACGGCGACCACGCGATGCCGCACAGCAAGGATGCCGCCGCGAAGCCGGTCAGGCCGAGGAAGAACATGCGTCCGCGGCCGAACAGATCTCCCAGCCGGCCGCCGGTGATGAGCGTCACGGCATAGCACGCCGCATAGGAGGAAATGACCAGTTGCTCGGCCGAGGAGGAGGTGCCCAGTTCCCCCTGGATCGAGGGCAGCGCGACGTTGACGATGAAGAAATCCAGGGGTGGCAGGAAGGCGCCGACCAACAGGATCGAGAACATGGCCCAGCGGCGCGGATCGGGTGAAAGGGGCGTGTTTGAGGACATGAATGAGCCTTGTTACGGAACCATTCGGTTCCAAATTGAGCAAAAAAATCAGTCGAGGATGCGCATCGTGCTGTCGACCAGCGCGAGCATGTCCGCTTCGTCCATGCCGGTCTTGCCCAGCACGCGCATTCCCTCGATCTGACAGACCAGGAAGCGCGCCAGCACCTGCTCGTCGCGTTCGGCAACCTCGCCGCTCGCCTGGCCGCGCACGATCGCGCCGGCATAAAGCTGCTGCAGGCGGCGGAACATGCGGCCGCTGCGTTCCGCGACCTCGGCATCGTGCGCGGCCATTTCCGTGGTCATTGCCACCACCAGGCAGCCGCGTCGCCCGGCGGCGCCGAGCGAAAGACGGGCGTAGCGCAGCAGCGAATCGCGAATGGCGTCCTTCACGGCGCCGGGCTGCGCGAGGATGTCGGCGGTCGCCTTGAGGCCGTCGGCCATGTACAGGTCGAGCGCGGCCAGCAGCAGGCCCTTCTTGTCGCCGAACGCCTTGTAGAGACTGCCGCGCGACAGCCCGGTGCCCGCGATCAGATCGGGCAGGGACGCGCCTTCATAACCTCGGTCCCAGAACACGTTCATCGCGTCGCGCGCGGCGTCGTCGAGTTCGAATTCGCGGGGACGGCCGAGACCAGCGGGGTTTGCCATGGATGAGCCTCGTGGAAGATGGACGCATTATATGGACTGATCGGTTTCTATGTCAACGGGGGCGTGGAGGCAGGAAACGCCGCGAGCAGGAGGGCCGCGGCGAGGCGCGAAAATTGCCCGGCGCCGGCGTCCCGCGCATGTCCGGCATGCGTTGGCCGACGTCGGGAGCCATGAGAGCCGATGTCGTCATTCGCCTTCCTGTATCGTCAGGCTAATCCTTCCACGAACCTCGTCGCGGCGCCGATGGCGCCGAGGCCCGCTGCCAGAACATGCCTCGTCGATCCTCCAACGCCTGGCTCAAGCTGCTCGCCAGCTTCGCCACCCCGGTGACACGCCGATCGAAGCGAGGCGGCGCGAGCAAGCCGCCGAAGCCCTTGTCGAAACCCGCGCCGGCCAAGCCATCGCTCGCCGCGCGAAAGGGGGCGGGCGGCTCCCTGCCTCGCTCGTCGCCGACCTCGCCGAAGCCTCCGAAAACCGGCCGCGGCGCACGCTCCCGGCCGACGCTGTCGCCGCTGGGCACGTGGACCCGTTCGTTCCATTCGGCCCGGCCGGCACCGGGCCAACTCGTGAATCACCTCACCTATCTGCTCTACCGTCCGCCGCTCGCCAAGCCCGGCGGCCCGCTCGTCGTGATGCTGCACGGCTGCAAGCAGACCGCCGAGGCGTTCGCGCTCGGCACGCGCATCGACCGCCTCGCCGACCGCCATGGTTTTTCGGTGCTGTTGCCGGAACAGTCGACCGGCAGGCATCCGCATCGCTGCTGGAACTGGTTCGATCCGCCGGCCCCCGCGCCCGGCTCGGATGCCGATGCGGTGGCATCGCTGGTGCGCGCGATGATCGCGCTGCACGGCTTCGATCCGGCGCGTGTCTACCTGGCCGGCATGTCGGCCGGCGCCGGGCTGGCCGCGCAGCTCGGGCTGCATGAGCCCCAACTGTTCGCCGCGCTCGGCCTTCATTCGGGCGCCCTGGCCGGTGCCGCGCGCTCGTCGATCCATGCGCTGCGCGTCATGCAGCACGGCAGCCGCGCCGAGCCGATCGCGTTGATCGACGCGGCGATCGAGCTCGATCGCTACCCGGGCATGCCGGTGCTGATCGTGCATGGCGAACTGGATGGCGTGGTCGCGAAGATCAATGCCGAGCAGGCGGCGCGGCAGTGGCTGCGCGTCAATGGCCTCGTCGACGCGAGCGGCGAGGCGACGGGCGGCACGCGCGTGATGACCGAGCATGGCGACCGCCTGGTCGTCGACTATCGGCGCCGCGGGCGCGCGATCGTGCGAGTCTGCATGGTGCGAGGGCTCGGCCACGCCTGGAGCGGCGGCGACGATCGGCTGCCGTTCAACGCGGCGCGCGGCCCGGACGCGAGCGCGATGCTCTGGGCATTCTTCCGCACTCGGCGGCGAGCGCTTCCGGTGGCGTCGCCCTGACCCGGGCATGCCGCCAGCGCAAGCCCGATGCGTCCTGGCCGGCAATATTGCCCAATTATTCGTTCTGGCACAGAATTGCGGCGACCACTACCCAGCCCGGATGGTTCATGGAGCCACGAGAGTCGCTTCCGCCGCTCAACCCGACGCGCGCCTTCGAGGCTGCCGGCCGTCTGTTGAGCATCTCCAAGGCGGCCCAGGAACTGGCTGTCACGCCGGCGGCCGTCAGTCGCCAAGTGCAGACGCTCGAGCTCTACCTCGGCGTCGAGCTGTTCGAACGCGTGAAAGGGCGCCTGGAACTGACGGCCGCGGGGGCCGCCTACCTTGCCGAACTGATGCCCATCTTCGCGGCGCTGCGCGACGCCACGACCGGCATTCGCACCACCACCCGCCGCGCGAGCATCCTGAAGATCCGATCGCCCTCGACCTTCGCGGTGCGCTGGCTGATTCCGCGCCTGGCCAATTTCCACCGATTGCACGAGGACATCGAGGTCCAGCTCACCACCTCGTCAGCGCCCCTGAACTTCGGTCGCGACGATATCGATGCCGGAATCCAGCTCGGCGATGGAGACTGGAAGGACGTCGAGGTGCGGCGCCTGATTCCGAACCTGCTGGTCCCGGTGGCGGCGCCGTCGCGCCTGGTCGACGAGGATTCGCCGCTTCAGGGGCAGACGCTCCTGCATTCGCTGGCCCGGCCGGAGGACTGGTTGCTCTGGCTCAAGGCCTCGGGACGGCCGCCGCACCCGGCGCGACGAGGCATGCGCTACGAGACCTCGTTGCTCGCCTATCAGGCCGCGATCGAAGGGCATGGCATCGCCATCGCGCAGGAAGCGCTGGTGCGCGCCGAACTCGATTCCGGCGCCCTGGTCGCGCCTTTCGCGTTCAAGCTCGACCGTGGCGCGCATACCTACTATTTCGTCTGGCCCAGCAAGCGCCGCGCCTCGAAAGCGCTCGAGATCTTTCGCGATTGGCTGGTGGCGCTCGTCGCCCAGGAACGGGCCTTTTAACAAAAAGTCAAAAAGTCGCTGAGATAAAGTCGTTTGTCGCGTCGGTGCGCGGTCCTTATGCTCGTCTCGTGGCTTGTCGAGGTGACGAGCCGGCAGACAGGACATTCAACGTGCTGACAGATAGTCTGGCTGGCGTGCGGGTGCTCGATTTCTCGCACGTGCTGGCAGGCCCGGTCTGTTCGATGACGCTCGCGGACCTCGGGGCGGAAGTCGTCAAGATCGAGCCTCCCGATGGCGAACTCGGAAGGAAGATCGGACCGCCCTGGATACAGGGCGAAAGCGCCACCTTCATGAGCGTGAACAGGAACAAGCAGGGCGTCTCGATCGATCTGAAGACCGAAGCGGGCCGCCGTCTGGTTTGGAAGATGCTGGATAGCACCGACGTGCTGGTGGAAAACTTCCGGCCCGGCGTCATGAAGTCGATGGGCTTCGACTACGACTCGATTCGCGCCGCCCATCCGCGCATCGTGTATTGCTCCATTTCGGCCTTTGGCCAGCACGGCTCGCATCGTCGGCGCCCCGGGGTCGATGGCGTGATCCAGGCCGCCAGCGGGCTGATGAGCACCCTGGGCGCCGCCGCCGACGATCCCCTGAAGGTTCCCGTTCCGATCGCGGACATGATCGGCGGTTATCTCGCTTCGATCGGGATCCTCGGCGCGCTGCACCGCGTTCGCGACGGCAAGGGCGGCCAGCACCTCGATATCAGCCTCTACAACGCCACCGTCATGCTGCAGCAAACGGGTTTCGCCGCGTATTTCGCGACGGGGCGCAACCCGGACCGGCTGGGGAGCGCCGCGCCCTATGCGGCGCCGAACGAGGCATTTCCCAGCCGGGACGGCTGGATCATGGTGGTGGCCTATCATCCGGCGCGCTGGGCCGCCTTGTGCGATGAACTGGACATGCCATGGCTCGTGGCGGATGCGCGCTTCGCGAGCAACGATCTGCGCGTACGAAACCGAGCGGCGCTCCACGAACTGCTGGCCGGAAAACTGGCTGAGCGCCGCACGGCCGAGTGGATGGAGCGTCTCGCCTCGCGAGACATCATGTGTGCGCCAATTGTTTCGTACGACGAAGTAGTGGCATCCGACGAATACGCGGGAAGCGGTCTGTCCCGCATGGTCGATCACCCGGTGGCGGGCCGCATGCGGACGATCGGTTTCGCCCTCGGGCCTTCCGGGACGTCACGGGGCCAGGCCGACCGGGCCGCTCCACTGAAAGGCGAGCACACCATCGCCGTGCTCGAACGACACGGCATCGGCCGCGAGGAAATCGACGCGCTGCTCGAACAAGGCGTGATTCACGCGTGCTCCCCGTGCCCCGCCCAGGCAGATTACGGTAACGAAGGACAGGAATGACGGACAGCTGCATACAACAAGAGCGTCACGGCAAGGTTTCGCTGATCAGCCTGAGCTCGAGGAATCCACTGAACCCGCTGACCGACGAACTGATCGATGGGCTTGTCGAGGCATTGTCGATCAACGAGGCGGACCCGGACATTCACGCGAGCGTCATCACCGGCTCCGACAAGGCCTTTGCCGCGGGGGCGGATATCGTCGGCATGTCGAAGCTCGACTACGCCACGGCGTTCGAGCTGGATTACATCGGGCGCAACTGGGATGCCTTGCGTACCTTGCGCAAGCCGCTGGTTGCCGCCGTGCGGGGTTACGCCCTGGGCGGCGGTTGCGAGCTGGCGATGATGTGCGATGTGGTGATCGCCGCTTCGGACGCGATATTCGGCCAACCGGAAATCAAGTTGGGCATCGTGCCCGGCGCGGGAGGCACGCAACGGCTGCCGCGCGCGCTCGGCAAGGCCAGCGCGATGCTGATGTGCCTGACCGGCGAGCCCATTACCGCGCAGCAAGCGCTTGCCGGCGGCTTGGTCGCCAAGGTGGTGGCCCCGGACGAACTGATCGATGCGGCGATGCTCGTCGCCGGGCAGGTCGCCAGGCATTCCCTGCCGGTGATCGTCGCGATCAAGGAGGCCGTCAATCGCGCCTTCGAAACCTCCCTTTCCGAAGGGCTGTTGTTCGAGCGCAGGTCATTTCACGCCGGGTTTTCCCTGGCGGACCAGAAGGAGGGGATGGCGGCATTCATCGAACGGCGTCCCGCGAAATTCGACAACCGCTGATTGCCGGCGCTCGCGCGGCATTTCACCTTGAACTAGAGGTTCAACCATGTCTTCCCATGACAACCAGGACGGCCGGCTGGTCGCGACGTCCTTCGAATCCGGAATCCTGACCATCACGCTCAACGAAACCAGGAACGGCAATGCGCTCACGATCGCCATGACGGAAGCCTTGTCGGACGAGCTGGAAGCGGCCAATCGCCGAAACGACGTGCGCTGCGTCCTGCTGCGCTCGGCGGGAAAGCATTTTTGCACCGGCGGCAACGTCAAGGACATGCAAAGCGGCGGCGATCTGATGGAAGGCGGCGCCACCGAGGTTCGCGATCGCCTGCACGGCAGCCTGCACCGCATCACCCGTGGCTTTCAGGAGATGGAGGTGCCCTCGGTCTGTGCCGTCAATGGCGCGGCGATCGGGGCCGGCTTCGATCTCTCCCTGATGTGCGATATCCGGATCGCCGGCCGGCGCGCGCTGTTCGCCGAAAGCTTCCTGCGCCTCGGCCTCATCTCGGGCATTGGCGGCGCGTGGTTCCTGAGCCGCGTGGTGGGGCCGGCCAAGGCGCTGGAACTGACGCTGACCAGCGAGTTCATCGATGCCGACGAGGCTTGCCGGCTCGGCATCGTCACCAGGGTCGTGCCCGACGATGACCTGGACGACGAAGCATTGGCGCTCGCCTCGCGTATCGCGGCGCATCCGCCCGGCGCCGCGCGCATGGCCAAGAAACTGGTTCGCGAATCGGCGCAGATCCCCCTGGCGGCCGCGCTCGAGATGGCGGCCAGCATGCAGGCCATCCTGCTTTGCGGCCAGGAGCACAAGCAGCGGGTGACGGAATTCAACGAGCAGCAGGCGCTGGCCAGGCGCAATCGATAAGCACGCGAAAAAAGAGCTGCGGCCGCGCCAAGTGGCACGACAGCCCGTGTTCGAGTCAAAGGAGACAAGCATGTTCGCCGATCACGAGGCCGGGCATCGCCGGCCCGGTATGTTCCGGATCATTGCCAGTTCGAGCATCGGCACGATGCTCGAGTACTACGATTTTTTCATCTACGTCGCGCTGACCTCGACGCTCACCGAGCTGTTCCTGCCCGCTACCGATCGCCTCGTCATGAGCCTGGCGGGCGTCGCGACCTTCGGCATCGCCTATGTCGCGCGACCGCTGGGGACGCTGATTTTCAGCCCGATGTCCGACAGGATAGGGCGGAAGAAGACCTTCGTGATCACGCTCGCGATCATGGGGATCGGGACGGTGGGAATCGGCTGTCTTCCCACCTATGCGGCCATCGGTGCCGCCGCGCCGGCGGCGCTCCTGAGCCTGCGTATCGTCCAGGGCGTGGCGCTGGGAGGGGAATACGGCTCGGCGGTCGTCTACGTGATGGAGCATGCCGGGGCGGGCAGGAAGGGCATGGCGACCAGCGTGCTGCAAAGCACGGCGACGATCGGCCTGCTGCTGGCCCTGTTGATCGTCTGCACGCTCCGGTTCGCGCTGGATGCCGAGGACTTCCGCGCCTGGGGATGGCGGGTCCCGTTTCTCGTTTCCGCGCCGATCGTGGTGATTGCAACCTGGATTCGGCTCGGCATGTCCGAAACGCCGACCTTCATGGCGCTGAAGCATGCCGGACGATTGTCGGCGTCGCCGCTGCAGGACACCCTGGGCAGCAAGACATCCTGGAAGGCGATCTTCGTGGCGATGTTCGGCCCCCAGGGCGGGACCTCCGTGTCGCTGTACACGTCGATCGTCTACATGCTCTATTTTCTCGAGAATGTCCTGAAGGTGGAGCAAACGCGGGCCAGCCTCTGCCTGGGCGTGGCGATCCTGGTCGCGGCGCCGATGTACCCGGTGTTCGGGCGCCTGTCCGATGCGATCGGCCGGGCGAAGGTGATCCTGGTCGGCATTGCGCTCTGGATCGTCGCGGCATACCCGTGCTTCGCCGGGATTCGCGCGGCGGTATCGGCCGGCGAGTGGGGCGCCGTCATTGCGCTGATCAGCGTGCTCGCCATCCTGACCGCCATGATCATGGCGCCGCTGCCGGCCTTTATCGCCGAATCGTTTCCGCCGCAGAGCCGCACCACCGGTTTCGGGTTGTCCCAGCAACTGGGCAACATCCTGTTCGGCGGATTTCTTCCCCTGATCAGCCTGTTCTTCGTCCATCTGACGGGCAATCAATTGGCGGGCGTCGTGTACTCGATGCTTGCGATGGCGCCCTGCCTGGTCGTGACCGCTTTCTGGGGCCTCGGGCAGGAAGCGGCGGGACGGTGCGCAGCCGGCGCCGATGCGGCTCCGGTGCGAGCAGCCGGCGACGAATTGCCGGCCGGCCGTTGACGGCGGAAGGTCCGCCGAGGCCGCGAACATAGGATTAGGCAATAGAAATAGACACCGTGTCATCGTGGAAATCGGCCAGTCGCCTTAAGCTTGATTGCGCATCCCGATCCCATCTCGAGCGCTTGAATCACCGGTTTTTTGCGCTTCCCAAACTGACTTACAAAGGAATCCTGAATCATGATCAAGGTAATCAATCCCGCGGATGGCAGCTTCGTCGGCGAGGCGCCAGAAATGACATCGGACCAGGTCAGGGCCGCGATCGCGCGCACTTGCGACGCCTTTCCGGCATGGTCGAAGAAGCTCGCCAGGGAGCGCGGCGAGTTGCTGCGTCGCTGGTTCGAACTGGTGCGCGACGACAAGCGCGCGTTCGCGGAAATCATGGTCAGGGAGAACGGCAAATGCCTTTCCGATGCCATGGGAGAAATCGATTACGGCCTCGGCTTTGTCGAGTGGTACGCGGAAGAGGCCAAGCGGGTGTATGGCGACACCATTCCGACTCACGCCGCCAACGCCCAGGTGGTGGTGGTCAAGGAGCCGGCGGGTCCGACGGCCGCCATTACGCCATGGAATTTCCCCTTCATGATGATCACGCGCAAGATCGCGACGGCGCTTGCCGCCGGTTGCACGATGATCATCAAGCCGTCGGAGCTGACGCCGCTGACCGCCTACAAGCTGCTCGAATACGCCCGCAAGGCCGGCATCCCGGAAGGCGTGTTCGAAATGGTCACGGGCGATCCGAAGCAGATCGGCGAGCTCTTCACCAGCGACTCGCGTATCCGGAAGCTGTCGTTCACCGGCTCGACGGCGGTGGGCAAGCTGTTGGCCAGCGCCTGCGGCAAGGACCTGAAGAAGATGACGCTCGAGCTGGGCGGCAATGCGCCGTTCATCGTGTTCGACGATGCCGATTTCGACGGGGCGGTGGCGGGGCTGGTCGCCGCCAAGTTGCGCAACTCCGGCCAGGTCTGCATCTCGCCCAATCGGATCTACGTCCACGAGCGCATCCACGACCGCTTCGTCGCCGCGCTGGCGGAGAAGGTCGCGACAATCCGCGTGGACCAGGGTATGCAGGAGGAATCGGTGGTCGGCCCGATGATCAACCAGGCCGGTTTGAACAAGGTGGCGCAACTGGTCGAGCAATCGAGGCAGGCCGGCGCGAAGCTCGTGCTCGGCGGCAAGCCGCATGCGAAGGGCGGCCTGTTCTATGAGCCCACCATCCTGACCGGGCTCGACGACACGATGGAGATCGCCCGCACGGAAATCTTCG
Source organism: Burkholderia gladioli (assembly GCF_000959725.1). NCBI lineage: Bacteria > Pseudomonadati > Pseudomonadota > Betaproteobacteria > Burkholderiales > Burkholderiaceae > Burkholderia > Burkholderia gladioli. Next base: position 2,099,762 of record NZ_CP009322.1, on the reverse strand, counting down.
GCCCGGTGTTCCCGGTCTATCGATTCACGAGCGAGGACGAGGTGGTGAAGCGCGCCAACGACACCGAATACGGCCTGGTCGCCTATGTGTTCACGCGCGACCTGGGGCGGGCGCTCCGCCTGTCGAGGTCGATCGAGTCCGGCATGGTGATCCTCAACAGCGGCTCGGTCGGGACCGCGTCGATTCCCTTCGGCGGCATCAAGCATTCCGGTTATGGCCGCGAAGGCAGCTACCACGGGATCGAGGAATACGTCGAAGTGAAGTATGTGCTGATGGGCGGCCTCGACAGGTGAGACCCGCGGGCGGGTACCGGCTGGGCGAAGTCCGCCCGTGTCGTTCCGGGCGGCTTCGTGAAAATCTTACCGTCGCTCATGTACCTGCCGGATGACACGACCCGGATCGAGCGTCCTCGCTGCCGAGGATGATGAATGACGCGCGGACATCCGTTCCATGGCGCGACACCGCTTCGCCGCCGGCCCCGTGCCGCTCCGGGCAAAGCGCCCCGGGTGCCTCGGGCGCGCCGCGAATCCGGCCGGCCGGCGCCCGCCGGCGGCCGGGTACGAGGTTTGCTCGAACCAGGCTGACGCATCGGCCACCGGCGAACCCGAACCGATAGGCGGCCCCGCCTGAACGCGGTGCCGCGACGGGGGCCGGCCAGGGATTCGCCCGGACAAGGCGTCATTCATACAAATCCAAGGAGGTACGACATGTCACTGGGACTGATTTTACTGATCATCATCGTGCTGATACTGGTCGGCGTGATTCCCACCTGGCCTCATAGTCGCAGCTGGGGTTACGGGCCGAGCGGCCTGCTGGGCGTGGTGCTGGTCATCGTGATCGTGCTGGTCCTGCTCGGGCAGATATAGCTGCGCTTGCCGGCCGATCCGTTCCGCTGATTCCCGCCGGAAGGCAGGCGAAACCGGCCTCGCGTCCCGCTAGGGGCGCAGGCCGTGTTTCGCGGAAAGCGTCGGCCGCTCATTCGACCACTTACCCGCCCAACTCGACGTTGAACTGCCGCCCCACGTAGTCGATGTGCGCGAACATCGCGTCCTGCGCCGCGTCGGGATTGCGGTCGCGAATGGCGCGATAGATGGTTTCGTGCTGGAGCAGCCGATCGCGCGCCTGCACCGCCGCATTGAGGTTGTTGACGGTCGCGTCGTAGGTATTGCTGGCGATATGCTCGCGCAGCATGGTGATCACGCCGGCATAGAACTGGTCCAGCATGCGGTTGTGCGAGGCCGTCGTGAGCATGGCGTGGAATTCGCAATCGGTACGCGCTTCCTCGTCGACATCGGCCTGCCGCACGGCCGCCTGCATGCGCTCGAGTATCCCCTCGAAGCGCTCCACCTGCTGGGCCGATGCGCGTTGCGCGGCGAAGCGTGCCGCCGCGCATTCGAACACCATCCTGAATTCGAGCGTTTCGGAGCGCAGCGGCGGGGTTTCCGCGATCAGCTGCATCCACGGCGCCGCCGTACCCACCGGCTTGTTCCCCAGCAGATAGACGCCGCTGCCGTGCCGGCTCTCCAGCAAGCCCTTGCTGACCAGCCGGCCGATCGCCTCGCGCACCGTCGCGCGCGACACGCCGAGCGACTCGGCCAGCGCCCGTTCGGCCGGCAGGCGTTCGCCGGCCAGCCATCGTCCCTCCGAAATACCGGTCTCGATCTGCCGGATAGTCCGATTCAGCGCACCCGTGCTTTTCATACCCAGCTCCACTCCTGACCCGCCTGGCCGGCCGCCCGGAAAAGTGGCCTGACCAATTTGCGCCGCCGTCGGCCTTCGCCGGATGATGCCTGCACCCGGTCCAGCGCATGCGGCGCTCCACACGACAGGCGCGGCCCGGCAGCTCGACCCCACAATCAGGAGGCATCACATGAGCCAGCCCACGCTCGCCATCAAGCTGCACGACAAGGACGACGTGCTGATCGCGCGCGGCGCGATCGCCGCGGGAACGATTCTCGCCGAATTCGACGACCTTGTCGCAAGCGCGGAGATTCCGCCCGCCCACAAGATCGCCTGCCGCGACGTCGCGCAGGGCGCGCCGGTGCGCCGCTACGGCCAGATCATCGGCTTCGCCACGCAGGCGATCCGCGCCGGCGAGCATGTCCACGTGCACAACCTGTCGATCGGCGAATTCAATCGCGACTACGCGTTCGGCGAGGACCTCCGCCCGGTCTCGCCCGCCGCCGCGCCGCTCGATTTCCAGGGCTTTCGCCGCGCCGACGGGCGCGTGGCGACCCGCAACTACATCGGCGTGATCAGCACCGTCAACTGCTCGGCCACCGTCACCAAGCTGGTGAGCCAGCACTTCGCGGCGCCCGGCGCGCTCGATGCCTACCCGAACGTGGACGGCATCGTGCCGATCACGCACAGCTTCGGCTGCTGCATCGACCATCACGGCGAGGGCATCCAGCAACTGCGGCGCACCATCGGCGGTTACGTCAGGCATCCGAACTTCGCCGGCGTGGTGATCATCGGGCTGGGCTGCGAGGCCAACCAGATGGGCGCGATGTTCGTCGCCGAGGGCGTGGAGCCGGGGCCGCTGCTGGTGCCGCTGGTGATGCAGGAGGAGGGCGGCACGCAGAAGACGGTGGACGCCGCGATCCGCGCCGTCGAGGCGATGCTGCCGCTGGCCAACCAGGCGCGCCGCGAGCCGCTGCCGGTCTCCCACCTGAGCGTGGCCCTGCAATGCGGCGGCTCCGACGGTTACTCCGGCATTACCGCCAACCCCGCGCTGGGCGCCGCGGTGGACCTGCTGGTGAGCCACGGCGGCACCGCGATCCTGACCGAAACGCCGGAGATCTACGGCGCCGAACATCTGCTGACGCGTCGCGCGGTCAGCCGCGAGGTGGGCGAGAAGATCGTCGAGCGCATCCACTGGTGGGAGTCGTATGCCGAGCGTGAAAAAGGCAGCATCGACAACAATCCGACGCCGGGCAACAAGGCGGGCGGCCTGACCACGATCCTGGAGAAGTCGCTCGGCGCGGTGGCCAAGAGCGGTTCGTCGCCGCTGATGGGCGTGTACCGCTACGCCGAGCCGATCGACACCAACGGGCTGGTGTTCATGGATGCGCCGGGCTACGACCCGATGGGCGCGACCGGCCAGATCGCCAGCGGCGCCAACCTGGTGGTGTTCACGACCGGACGCGGGTCCTGCTTCGGCGCGAAGCCGGCGCCGTCGATCAAGGTCGCGACCAACTCGGCGATGTACCGGCGCATGGTGGACGACATGGACATCAACTGCGGCGAGATCATGGAGGGCGGCGCCTCGGTCGAGCAGAAGGGCGAGGAGATCTTCCGCATGATCATCGAGGTCGCCTCGGGCGGCAAGAGCAAGAGCGAGGCGCTCGGCGTGGGCAACGAGGAATTCGTGCCCTGGATGATCGGCGCGCAGATGTAAGGCGGCACGGCGGGCGCCGCGCGCGAGGACGCGGCCCGCCGCGATCGATTCGATTCGCAATACCAATCAAGTGCCGGTGACGCGACGCCAGGCTGCGCGCACCGGACGGAGACTCGGCATGAAGATCAAACGAGCCATCGAGCGCTTTCCCGGCGGCATGATGGTGATCCCCCTTCTGTGGGGCAGCGTGCTCAACACGTTCGCGCCGCATGTCCTCGCCATCGGCAGCTTCTCCACCCAGCTCGCCCACGGCGCCCTGCCGATCCTGGCGGTGTTCTTCGTCTGCATGGGCGCGGAGATCCAGTTGCGCACCGCCCCCCGGGCGCTGCGCAACGGCGCGGCGATCACCCTCGCCAAGCTGGCCAGCGGCGTGGCGATCGGCTTCGCGGTGAGCCGGCTGTGCGGGCCTCAAGGCCTGTTCGGCCTGTCGGGCATGGCGATCATCGCCGCCGTGACCAATGCCAACATGGGCCTGTACGCGGCGGTGACGCGCCAGTTCGGCGACGAGGTCGATCGCGGCGCGCTGGCGGTGCTCTCGATCCTCGAAGGGCCGTTCGTGACGATGGTGGCGCTCGGTTTGTCCGGGCTGGCGACCATCCCCGTGATCGACCTGGTGGCCACCGTGCTGCCGATCGTGATCGGCATGGTGCTCGGCAACCTCGACGAGGACATGCGGCGCTTCCTCAAGTCTGGCGGCGACCTGCTGATCCCCTTCTTCGCCTTCGGCCTCGGCGCGCAGATCAACCTGCACGCGATCCTCGGCGCGGGCCTGTCCGGCATCCTGCTTGGGCTCATCACGCTGGCCGCGGGCGCCGTGTGCAACGTGCTGGCCTCGCGGCTGGCCGGCGGCACCGGCGTGGCCGGCATGGCGGCGGCCACCACCGCCGGCAATGCGGTGGCGACGCCCACCGCGATCGCGGCGGTGGACCCGCGCCTGGGCTCGCTGGTGGCGATGGCCACGCCGCAGATCGCGGCCTCGACCATCGTCACCTCTCTGCTGGCGCCCCTGGCGGCGGCCGCCTACGCGCGCTGGCATGGGCGCCGGCGCGCACGCGACGCCGAGCTTCACGAAGCGGCTTCGACGAGCAAGGCCTGATCGGCGGCACGGCCCCCGGTCAGGCGATGCGGCGCGCGCGCAAGCTCAGGCCATGAGCCCACCTCTCAGCGCCGCACGCACCTCCGCTTCGTCGAGCACCTCGTCCAGCACGCGCTTCACGCGCGCCAACAGTTCCTCGCATTCGCTCTCGCCCAGGCACAGCGCCGGCGCGAAGCCGAGCGTGCCGTCGCCGAAGGCGCGCAGGACGATGCCGTTGCGGCCGGCCGTGTCGAACAGGCGCGTGGGCAGCTTCACGGCGGGATCGAAGGGCGTGCGCGCGGCCTTGTCGCTGACCAGTTCCAGCGCGCCGAGCAGGCCGCGATGGCGCGCGTCGCCCACCAGCGGATGCTCGCGCAGGGCATCGAGCCCGGCGCCGAACTGCAGGGCGCGCGTGCGGCCGTTCTCCAGCAGCCCGCCCTCGTGATAGAGGCGCAGCACCTCCAGCGCGATCGCCGCGCTGACGGGATGCGCGGAATAGGTCTGGCCATGGCCGATCGGCGCATCGGCCGGCGCGCCGTCGGCGATCGCCTGGTACACATGCTCGGCCATCAGCACGGCGCCCATCGGCGCGTAACCGGCCGTCAGGCCCTTGGCCACCGTCATCAGGTCCGGCTCGACCTGCTCGGCCTCGCAGGCGAACAGCGGGCCGGTACGCCCGAAGCCGGTGATCACCTCGTCGGCCACGAACAGGATGCCGAGCCGCCGGCAGGCCTCGCGCATCGCCTTCAGCCAGCCCGTCGGCGGCACGATCACGCCGCCCGAGCCCTGCACCGGTTCGCAGAAGAAGGCGGCCACGTGTTCGGCGCCAAGCTCCGCCACCTTGTCCTCGAGTGCCTTGACCGAGGCGGCGATGATCGCCCGCGGATCGTCGGGCGTGGCGCTGCGATACGGATAGGGCGAGGGGATATGGTGCTGGGTCGCCTGCGGCAGGTCGAAGCCGCGATGGAACACCGGCAGCGCCGTGAGCCCCGCGCCGAATGATGACGAGCCGTGGTAACCGCGCTCCAGCGCGATGAAGTGCTTCTTCGCCGGCTTGCCGATCGCGTTGTAGTAGTAGGTGATGAAGCGCACCGCGGAATCGACCGCGTCGGAGCCGCCCAGCGTGAAGTAGATGCGCGACAGCGAGGCCGGGGCCAGCGCGGTGAGCCGCTCGGCCAGTTCGATGGCGGGCGTCGAGCCGAAGTGGAAATAGCCGGTGGCGTAGGGCAGCCGGCTCATCTGGCGCATCGCCGCCTCGACGATGCTGGCCTGGCCGTAGCCGGTGTTGACGCACCAGAGCCCGGCGAAGGCATCGAGCAGTTCGCGGCCGTCGGCGTCGCGCAGCCATACGCCATGGCCCGAATCCAGGATCGTCACGCCGCGCGCCTCGTGCGCGCGATAGGCCACGGCCGGGTGAATCAGGTGTCGACGATCGGCGTCGACCAGAAGGTCTTTTTGCATCTGCTACCTCGAAAAGGGATCCGCCGGGGATCGGGACGCGGCCGGCGCATCGGGAGCACCGGCCGCGGAAAACGGCGCGCGAGCGCGCCTAGAAGCGATGGATCATGCCGAGCCGCACCAGCGTCTGGTTCTCGCCCGACGAGGCGCCGGCCGAGGCGGGCGTGGTGGCGAAATCGAAGGCCGTGCCGGTATGCGCGCTGACCACGTGCTGGTACGCGGCCTGCATGTAGAGCGAGGTGCGCTTGCTCAGGTCGTAGTCGAGCATCAGCGAGAGCTGGTGCCACTTCGGCTCGAAATCGCCGGTGCTCGCATGCAGGTTCGCCTCGGTGAAGGTATAGGCGCCGAACAGCCAGAACGACGGCGTGAAGGCGTACTTCGCATTGACCTCGAAGTTGTCGAACTTCCAGGACTGCCAGTGGCCGCCCGGCGGCTGGGTGGCCGTCGAGGCGATATAGGCGTTCGCGGTCGGGTCGTAGACGTCGACATGCGAGTAGGACAGGCCCAGCCTGGTGGCCGCGAACGCGTAGGACAGCCCCGCCACGATGTTCTGCTCGGACGAGCCGGTAAACACCGTGTCGGTGGACACCGCGCCGTTGGCCGAGCCGCCCGCGTCGATCTTCAGGTAGCCGAGCGCGGCGGTCAGGCCCGCCAGCTTGTATTGCAGGGCCGCGCTGTAGAGCCGGTTGTTGGCGAAGCCGGTGTCGTTGCTGAAGCCGTACATCGCCTCGGCCTTCAGGCCGTTGAAGTTCGGGCTGGTGTACTTGACCGAGTTGTTGACGCGGAAATCGAAGTCGGCGTTGTCGTTGTCGAACGGGTGCGAGGCGACGTCGCCGCTCACGCCGCCCGCGCCCGTCAGGCCGCTCCAGAGATCGATGGTCGGGCCGTACTGGCGGCCGAACGAGAGCGTGCCGAGCCGGTCCGATTGCAGGCCGACCCAGGCCTGCCGGCCGAACTCGCGGCCGCCCTGCTTGAAGGCGCCGCTGTTCACGTCGAAGCCGTTCTCGAGGCGGAACAGCGCGCGCGTGCCGCCGCCCAGGTCTTCCGAGCCGGCGATGCCCCAGCGGCTGCCGAAGGTGTCGCCGCTCTTCATCTGGAAGGTGCCGTGTCCCTTCGCGTTGCTGGTGTAGTTGAGTCCTTCGTCGATGATGCCGTACAACGTGACGCTGCTCTGTGCCTGCGCCGCCGTGCTGCTGCCGGCGAGTATCGCCAGCGCCGTCGCCACCGCTGCCGCGATGCGTGTTTCCAAGCCTGCTGCCTTGCTCATGATTTCCCCTGGTGGTGGTCGTGTTGCATGAATCGAAGCCTTGCTGGCACTGCGCCGGCGTGCGGGTACACACCAGCGGACGAAGACGACCGATGGCGCGGCTCGGGCCGGATGAAACGAAAGGGTTCGCGCCGGCTCAGTAACCGCGCGAGAGATCGACGCCGGCCGGAATGCGGCCGCTGGCGCGATAGGCGGCGACGTTGGCCGCGACCACGGCCGCCGCCGTGTGCAGGTCGGTCGGCGCCGAGATGTGGGGCAGCACCGTCACGGCGGGATGGGCCCAGAGCGGCGAGGCTTCCGGCAGCGGCTCGACCTCGAACACGTCGAGTACCGCATGCGAGAGCCGGCCGGCATCGAGCGCTTGCAGCAGATCCCGGGTGACCACCACCGGGCCGCGCGAGAAGTTGATCAGCGCCGCGCCGGGCCGCATGGCCGCCAGCGTGTGCCGGTCGAACAGGCCGCGCGTCTCGTCGGTCAGCGGCACGAGACACACCACGATCTCGCTCGCGCCGAGCAGGCGCGTCAGGCCCTCGGCGCCGTGATGGGTGTCCACGCCGGCCATGCGCTTCGGCGAGCGGCTCCAGCCGGCCACGCGAAAGCCCGCCTCCAGCAGCCGCGCCGCGGCGGCCGCCCCGAGCGTGCCGAGGCCGACAATACCGACCTGTATGTCCCGGGGCTTGCGATAGGGCCGCTGCCGCCATTCGCGCGCCTGCTGCTGGCCGCGGTAGGCGGGCATCTCGCGTTGCAGGTAGTAGGTCCAGGCCAGTACCGCCTCGGCCATGGTGCGCGACATTTCCGGGTCCACCAGCCGGACCACGGGCGGCGCCGTGGCCGGAAGGCTCTCGAGCAGTTGCTCGACGCCGGCCCACAGGCTCTGGATCCAGGCGAGCCGGGGCAGGGCGGCGAGTTCGGCGGGATCGGGACGCGCCACGATCGCGATCCTCGCGCCGGCACGCGCATCGGCATCGGCCTCGCGCAACGGCACGATGGTTTCGTCCGGCATCGCCGCGGCGAGCGCGGCGCGATACTTGGCCTCCTGCCCGGCGGGCAGCCGGGTGGCCAGCATGATGATGTCGTTCATGGCGGGTGCCGTGGCGGCGGAAACGGTGGAGCGGGCACGCCGTGCGTGCGCGCCGGGGTTTGCTGCGAATCGGAGGAAAAGCGCAGCGGAAGCGCCGGGGCTCGGAGCAGGCGCGCCGCGAGGGTGCGCCCGCGCCTCAGTCGCCCCAGGTCTGCGCTTCGGCCGGCTTGCGGGCCTCCATCTCGGCCATGTCGATGAAGCGATCGCCGATGCGCGGATGAGCGCGTCCCCCGTCGGCCGCGCCGATCGCCACCAGCACCTCGTCGGGGCCCGGGGCGTCGGCGATCTGAAATGTCGCCGTCAGGAAGTGCGAGCGTTGCCCCGTGGCCGACTTGTGGATCATCGGCAGCGAGACCATCGAGCCCGGCCCGAGCCGCGTATTGGTGAAGCTCAGGAAGGCGGTGCCGTCCACCGCCTCGCGGAACAGGTTGCCGAAGCGCAGCGTGTGGATCAGCGCCGAGGCGTGCTCGATCTCGCCGTTCACGCCCACCACGGCGGCCTTGCCATAGGCTTCCACGCGCGCGGCCGGCATCAGCGCCACCAGCCGGCGCGTCAGCTCGGCACCCAGCGGCGGCGCGAGGCGCCGGATCTCCGGCTGCAGGTCCTCGCAGAAACCCTGCCCGGCCCAGGGGTTTTTCAGCACGGCGGCCACCACCACGGTGGTGATCGGGCGCGGCGCCGCGCGGCCGCCCTCGACCATCAGTTCCTCGACGAAGGTCGAGATCTTGCGCACTTGCAAATCGGTATTCATCAGCACTCCAATCGGATGACGTGATCGATGCGAGGCATGCTAAGTAGCGTCAATTCGAGCGTCTTCCTCCGTTCCGGGGGAAGCACGACTTTTTTGACACTGCGATAAGTCGTATAGTCAGCCACGCCCAACAGGAGCTCTCGATGCCGGATACGTTGTCGCTCATGTCGTCCCTGCGCGACGTCGCCAGCCGAATCAATGCGGATGCCGATGTCGACACGCTGCTGCACAGCCTGATCGAGCTGGCCTGTCATCACGGCTCCTGGGATCTCGGCTCGATCATGAGCGTGGATATCGCGCACGGTTATGCGCTGGTGATCGCGCGGCGCGACCCGACCCTGCTCAAGCGCGCGCTGGCCGACCGCTGGGAGCTGGCCACCAGCCCCGCGCTGGTCGCGCTGCAGCGCAACGAGCCGGTCTACATCCGCGATGCGCTGGAGACCACCGAATTCCTCGGCTACCGGCGCGAGGCGCCCGAGCGCGGCTACCGCACCGTGCTGGTGCTGCCGATGGCGAGCTGCGATGCCGAGGGGCGGCCGATGGTGCTGGTGGTGTCGGCGCGCAAGGTGGTGGACGTGGCGCCCGAGCACCTGGCCTTCATGGAGCTGGTGGTGCACCTCGGCGCGATCGCGATCGAGCGCGCCCATCGCCAGCGCGCCCAGCAGGCCGCCGCCGAGCAACTGCGACGCGTGCTCTCGGTGCAGGGCGCGATGTTGCAGGAGGTGCTGGTGGGCGGCTCAATGGACACGCTGACAGGCATGCTGGCCGACCTGCTCGACTCGCCGGTGCTGGTGATCGACTTCTACGGCGGCGAGCTGCTGGCCTCGCGCCCGCCCGTCGAGGGGCTCGACGGCGCCGCCTGGCGCGCCCTGCTCGACGGCGAGACCGGCCGCCAGATGCGCGAGACCGCGCGCGAGGCGATCGCGCGCCATGCCTTGCGGCGGGTGCGCTTCGAGCTGCCGGGCGGGGTGCCGCTCACGGCCGACGTGGAGCCCCTGGCGGTGGACGGCGACACGGTGGGCGCGCTGCTGAGCTTCGGCGGGCGCGCCGAGGGCGACCTGCAGGCGCTCGCGATCGAGAGCGCCAAGTTCGCGATGAGCGTGCAGCTGATGCGCAGCGTGATCCGCTTTCGCGCCGAGACGCGCACCCTGACCGAGTTGTTCTTCGAGATCGTCGAGCGGCGCTGGCGCGACGAGCAGGACATCGTCGAGCGCTCGCGCCGGCTCGGCATCGCGCTGGGCGCGCCGATGCGCCTGCTGGTGGTCGACTATCCGCGCCGCGAGGGCCCGGCGCTGGACCGCTCGGCCGAATGCCATCGCACCGCCGGCCTGATCGCGGCCCAGCACAAGCTGGCCGCGCATCCGGTGACGGTCGGCGGCGGCCTGGTCTGCCTGCTGCCCGACGACGGCCAGCGGCCGCTGGCCAGCATCAACGCCTTCGCGCGCCAGCTGTGCGCGGCACTGAGCCCGCTGTTCGGCGGCGAGCCCACCCTGGTGGCCAGCGACCGCGTGGCGGGCCTGACCGAGCTGGCCAACGAATGGGACCGCTGCTGGCGGATGATCCGCGTGGCGCGCTCGTTCGGCAAGACCGGCGCGCTGAGCGTGCCCGACCTCGGGCCGCTGCCGATGCTGATGGGCGCGGCCGACTCGCCCGACGTGCGCGCCTTCATCACCGGCACCATCGGGCCGATCGTCGAATACGACGCCAGCCACCGCGCCTCCTATCTCGACACGCTGGCGATCTACATCCGCCACGGCTGCCGCAGCCAGGCCTGCGCCGACGCGATGGGCCTGCACGTGACCACGCTGCGCTACCGGCTGTCGCGTATCTCGGACCTGTTCGGCATCGACGTGGAGACGCCCGAGCGGCGCTTCGCGATCGAGCTCGCGCTGCAACTGCACAACCTGCTGGAGGGCAGCCCGCCGGTGGCCGCGGCGGCGCACGGCGCGCACTAGGCGGGACGCCCTCGCCAGCGCCTGCCGACGGGGCCCGCGCGCGTCGCGGGCCCCGTCACCAGCTCGCCCGCGAAGTCCCCACTAGTGGTTTTCCCGGTCCGACGAACAGCAGGTGAGGTTCCCCCGGTTCTCCTTCGATCCGCAGGAAGCCAGCCCGATTTCAGCCACCTACATTCACCTCAGGACAACGATGTACGAGGTGAATGGCCATGCAAGCGGCAGTATCCGATAACCGAACCACCATCGACCCGAAGGCGCTGCGCCGTGCCTTCGGCACCTTCGTCACCGGCGTGACGGTGCTCACCACCATCGACGCCGAGGGCCGCCCGCGCGGCATGACGGCCAACTCCTTCGCCTCGGTCTCGCTCGACCCGCCGCTGCTGCTGGTCTGCGTCGGCGCGGGCGCGTCGAGCTACCCGGCCTTCGCCGCCGCCGACAAGTTCGCGGTGAACCTGCTGAGCGACAGCCAGGTGGATGTCTCCAACCTGTTCGCCTCGAAGGCGGCCGACAAGTTCGCCGCGATCAACCACGACGTGGTGCATACCGGCGCGCCGGTGCTGACCGACTGCCTGACCTGGTTCGACTGCTCGATGCACGACCGCGTCGAGGCCGGCGACCACCTGATCCTGATCGGCCGCGTGCAGGCCTTCGGCACCAGCCCCGCGGCGCCGCTGGGCTTCTGCCGCGGCCGCTACGCGCAGGTCAAGGACCCGCTGCCGCCGGGCTGGCTGTCGTCCACCGACATGATCGTCGGCTACCTGATCGAGGCGCAGGGCGAGGTGCTGCTGGTGGCCGACGGCAAGGGCGGCTGGGTGCTGCCCACCGCGCCGCGCCGGCTGGTGGACGCCCGCCTGCCGGTGGCGGGCGGCGGCTCGCTGGCGCTGGTGCCCGACGACACCTTCCTCTATTCCGTCTACGACACCGACGGCCACGATTCCGGCTACCTGATCTACCGGGCCCGCCTGGCCGAGCCGCGCGGCGCGCTGGCGCTGCCGCCGGAATTCCGCTTCTTCGCCCCCGACGCGCTTCCCTACGACGAAATCGCCTCGGTCGAGATGCGCGCGATGCTGCGCCGTTTCGTGCGCGAGACGGCCGGCGGCGGCAGTTATTCGATCTACATGGGCTCGCACGACGGCGGCCGCGTCGCGACGGTTGGCGCCGCGCAGCCGTGGCGCCATCACGTGCAGTCCTGAACCCAGGCTGGATGACCAAGGACATTTCATGAAGACCACAGTCGAAACCCTGCAGCATGCCCGCATCGGCAATTTCATCGACGGCCGCTTCGTCGAGCCGGCCAGCGGCAGCTACGCCCCGAGCTTTGACCCCACCACCTCGACGCCCTGGTACGAGTTCGCGCAGTCGAACGCGGCCGACGTCGACGCGGCCGTGCGTTCGGCCCAGGCCGCGTTGAAGAACCCCGCCTGGCGGCGCATGACCCAGACCGAGCGCGGCAAGCTGGTGCGCCGCCTGGGCGAGCTGGTGCTCGAGAATGCCGACGCGCTGGCCCTGCTCGAATGCCGCGACAACGGCAAGCTGCTCAAGGAGATGCGCGCGCAGATGCGTGCCATTCCGGATTCCTATCTGTATTTCGCCGGCATGGCGGACAAGCTGCAGGGCGACACGATCCCCGTCAACAAGCTCGACATGCTGAACTTCAACCTGCGCGAGCCGATCGGCGTGGTCGGCATGATCATCCCGTGGAATTCGCCGCTGATGATGCTGACCGGCACGCTCGCGCCGTGCCTGGCGATCGGCAACACGGTGGTGGTCAAGCCCTCCGAGCACGCCACCGCCTCCTCGCTGGCGCTGGCCGAGCTGGCCATCGAGGCGGGCATTCCGCCCGGCGTGTTCAACGTGGTGACCGGCGACGGCGCCACCACCGGCGAGGCGCTCACGCGCCATCCCGGCGTCGCCAAGTACGTGTTCACCGGCAGCACCGTCACGGGCCGCAAGATCGCCGGCAATGCCGCGCAGAACCTGGTGCCCTGCCAGATGGAGCTGGGCGGCAAGTCCCCGCACGTGGTGTTCGGCGACGTGGAGATCGAGCGCGCCGTCAACGGCGTGGTGTCGGGCATCTTCGCCGCGGCGGGCCAGACCTGCGTGGCCGGCTCGCGCTGCTTCGTCGAGGCCTCGGTCTACGAGCGCTTCGTCGAGGCCCTGGTGGAGCGCACCCGGCGCGTGCGCGTGGGCCATCCGATGCACGAGGACACCGATATCGGGCCGCTCGCGCTGGCCACCCAGCTCGACAAGGTGCAGCGCTACGTGGCCTCGGGCGTGGAGGAGGGCGCGCGCATCGCCGCCGGCGGGCGCCGCCCGAACACGGGCGCGCTGGCCGAGGGCTGGTACTTCGAGCCGACCGTGATGACCCAGGCCACCAATTCGATGCGCTTCATGCAGGAGGAGATCTTCGGGCCGGTGGTGGGCGTGGTGCCGTTCCACGACGAGGCCGAGCTGATGGCGCTGGCCAACGACACCGAATACGGGCTCGCGTCGGGCATCTGGACCCGCGACATCGACCGCGCGATGCGCTTCGCGCGCGACATCGACGCCGGCACGGTCTGGATCAACACCTACCGCTCGGCCGCCTACATGTCCTCGAACGGCGGCCTCAAGCACAGCGGCTACGGCCGGCGCGGCGGCTTCGAGGTGATGCGCGAGTTCTCGCGGCTCAAGAACGTGGTGCTCGACTACTCGGGCGCGATGCAGGACCCGTTCGTCATTCGTCTGCGTTGAAACGCGCGTTTCCATCCGACACGAGGCATCTATGAAATTCGCCGTATCACTGAGCATGGAGCGGTTCTCCCCCGAGGCGTCGATGACCGAGGCGCGCGACCGGCTGCTGGCGCTGGCGCGCGTGGCCGACGAAGGCGGCTTCGAGACGCTGTGGACCGCCGAGCATCACACCATCGAATGCACCATCTCGCCGAACCCGTTCACGGTGCTGACCTGGCTGGCCCAGCACACCGAGCGCATCCGGCTGGGCACCGCCACCCTGGTGGCGCCTTACTGGTCGCCGATCCGGCTGGCCGGCGAGGCCGCCATGTGCGATCACCTGAGCAACGGCCGGCTCGAGTTCGGCATCGCGCGCGGCGCCTACCAATACGAGTTCGACCGGATGGCAGGCGGCATTCCCCAGCAGGAAGGCGTGGCCTACATGAAGGAGCTGGTGCCGGCCGTCAAGCGCCTGTGGGAAGGCGACTACGAGCACGACGGCCATTACTGGCGCTTCCCGCTCGCCACCTCGGTGCCCAAGCCGCTGCAGCAGCCGCATCCGCCGATCTGGGTGGCCACGCGCGACCCCGGCAGCTTCGACTGGGCGGTCGGCATCGGCGCCAACATCCTGTCCACGCCGCTGTCGGCGCCGCCTTCCGAGGTGGCCGTGCTCGGCGCGAAATTCCGCAAGGCGGTGGCCGACCATCCCGAGCATCCGCGCCCGCGCTTCATGATGCAGCGGCGCACCTGCGTCTACGACCGCGAGGAGGACTGGCAGACCGCGGTGCGCCACAGCGTCGACTACGGCCGCTACTTCGAGAACCTGATGCAGAACATCGGCACCGTGCACAACGGCTTCCCGGAGGCCGTGCCCTTCGAGACCGTCGCCAACCGCGCCAACTACGATCCCGCCGCGGTGCGCGACAACCTGATGTTCGGCACCCCCGACGAGGTGATCCGCAAGCTGCAGATCTACGAGGACGAGGGCGTCGACCAGTATTGCCTGGGCCTGTCGTTCAACCTGCCCTTCGAGCTGCAGATGAAGACGCTGCGCCTGTTCATCGACGAGATCATGCCGCACTTCGCCGCGCGCGAGCGCCAGGCCGCGGCGGCGGGGGCCTGAGCCATGCGCGACGCACTTCCCGAGGCGCCGCCCGACGCGATCGAGGACAGCCTGGACGTCGACGGCGTGCGCCTGGCCTATCGCCTGCAGGGCGAGGGGCCGCGCGAGCTGGTCTGCATCCACGGCGTGGGCTCCTACCTCGAGGCCTGGCAGGGCGCCATCAACGCGCTGGGCGGCGGCTTTCGCGTGCTCAGCTTCGACCTGCGCGGCCACGGCCGCTCCGAGCGCGTGAAGGGGCGCTACGAGATCGACGATTTCGTCGGCGACGTGCTGGCGCTGGCCGATCACGCCGGCTTCGCCCGCTTCGACCTGGCCGGCTTCTCGCTGGGCGGCCTGATCGCGCAGCGGCTCGCGCTCACGCATCCGGCGCGGCTGCGCCGGCTGGTGCTGCTGGCCACCGTGGCCGGGCGCACCGCCGAGGAGCGCGCGCGCGTGGCCGAGCGGCTGGCCGCCCTGCAGGCGGGCGAGCGCGGCGCGCATTACGACGCCTCGCTGTCGCGCTGGCTGACCGAGGATTTCCAGGCGCGGCACCCGGCGCTGGTGGACGAACTGCGCCGACGCAACGCGCGAAACGATCCGGACTGCTACGCGGCGGCCTACCGGGTGCTGGCGCAGACCGATTTCGGCGGCCTGATCGACCAGATCGCGATGCCGACCCTGATCGCGACCGGCGAATGCGATGCCGGCTCGAACCCGCGGATGGCACGCTACATGCATGAACGGATTCCGGATTCGCGGCTGGCGATCCTGCCTAATCTGCGCCATTCGCTGCTCAACGAGGCGCCCGAACAGGTGGCGGCGCTGATGCGGGCGTTCCTGATTGACAGCGGGGAGGCGGCCCGATGATCGTCGAGGAGCGCATCTACCGGATCCGCAACGGCGCGATGGCGCGCTTCCTGAAGCTGGTCGCCGAGGAGGCGCTGCCGATGCAGCAGCCGGCGCTGGGCAACCTGCTCGGGTATTTCACCACCGAGATCGGCTGCCTGTCCCAGGTGGTGCACTGGTGGGGCTATGCCGACCTGGAGGACCGCCGCCTGCGCCGCCAGCGGCTCGCCGCCGACCCGCGCTGGCAGGCCTTCGTCCCGCGCCTGTCCGAGCTGATCGAGCAGGCCGAGAACCGGATCCTGGTGCCGACCGCGTTTTCGCCGCTGCAACAACTGCCGACCGGGCAGGCCGAGCCGGGTGCCCGGCCCGTTCCACCGAAGGAGTGAGCTTGATGACTGAACGCCTGAAAATCGAGCATCTGTACAAGGTGTTCTCCGATCGCCCCGAGCGCGCGCTCGGCATGCTGCGCCAGGGCGCCAGCAAGGCCGACGTGCTGCGCGACACTGGCCAGGTGGTGGGCCTCGACGACGTGTCGCTGAGCGTGCCGGCCGGCGCGATGTACATGATCATGGGCCTGTCCGGCTCCGGCAAGTCGACCCTGGCGCGCTGCGTGAACCGGCTCAACGAGCCCAGCGCCGGGCGCATCCTGCTCGACGACGTCGACCTCTGCGCGCTGGGCGAGCGCGAGCTGCGCGAGGTGCGCCGCAAGCGCATCTCGATGGTGTTCCAGCATTTCGCCCTGCTGCCGAACCGGCGCGTGATCGAGAACGTCGAGTTCGGCCTGAAGCTGCGCGGCGTGGACGGCACGACGCGCCGCAAGCGCGCCGAGCAGGTGCTCGAGGTGGTGGGCCTGGCGCGCTGGGCCAGCAAGATGCCGCACGAGCTGAGCGGCGGGATGCGCCAGCGGGTGGGCCTGGCGCGCGCGCTGGCCACCGACGCCGACATCCTGATCATGGACGAGGCCTTCAGCGCGCTCGATCCGCTGATTCGCACCGAGATGCAGGACGAGCTGCTGCGTCTGCAGCGCAGCCTCAACAAGACCATCCTGTTCATCACGCATGACTTCCAGGAGGCGCTGAAGCTGGGCACGCGCATCGCCATCATGTCGGAAGGCAAGCTGGTGCGCGAGGGCACACCGCAGTCGATCGTGACCGCGCCCGGCAGCGACTACGTGGCCGCCTTCACGCGCGAGGTCGATCGTTCGCGCCTGTTCAACGCCGAAGCCTCGATGACGCCGCTGGCGCCGCTGGTGCGCCGCGAGGGCTGGACCGTGCTCGGCTGCGCGGGGCCGGGGCCGGCCTTCGTGGTGGACGGCGAGGCGCGCGTGCTGGGCATGCTCGGCGCGGTGGGCGACACGCAACTGCAGGCCTTGCGCGACGGCGCCGCGCTGCCGCCGCTGGACGGCGCGTTCGCCTGCGTGCCGGGCCATGCGCGCCTGATCGACGTGGCCGGCCATTTCGGCACGGCGCGCGCGCTCGGCGTACTCGACGAATCGGGCCGGCTGGTCGGCCGGCTGGAAGCGGGGCAGGTCCTCGCACGCATCGGCGCGGGCAGCGTCAACGGAGCTCATCATGCTTAAAGCCGACGATCTGGCGGTATTCCCGATCGCGCAGTGGATCCAGGCCGCCGTGCAGTGGATCGCGCTGCACCTGCGTCCGCTGTTCCTGGCCGTCAAGTGGCCGATCCAGAAGCTGCTCGAGGCCAATATCGACGCCCTGCACGCGGTGCCGTTCCCGCTGTTCTGTCTGGTCTGCGCGCTGCTGGCCTGGCGCTTCGCGGGCCGCGCGATCGGCGCGTTCACCCTGCTCGGGCTGCTGGCCGTCGCGGTGCTCGGCGTCTGGTCGGACGCGATGACCACGCTCGCGCTGATCGTCACCGCGATCGCCTTCTGCGCGGTGATCGGGATTCCGGTCGGCATCGCCTGCGCGCGCAGCGAGCGGGTCTGGCGCGTGGTGCAGCCGATCCTCGACATCATGCAGACCACGCCCACCTTCGTCTACCTGGTGCCGGTGGTGATGCTGTTCGGGGTGGGCACCGTGTCGGGCGAGGTGGCGGTGGTGACGGCCGCGATGCCGCCGCTGATCCGCTTCACCCACCTCGGCATCCGCATGGTCGACCACGAGCTGGTCGAGGCCGGCCTCGCGTTCGGCGCGGACCGCCGCCAGTTGCTCTGGGAGGTGCAGTTGCCGCTGGCCGTGCCGACCATCCTCGGCGGCCTGAACCAGACCGTGCTGACCGCGATGGTGATGTCGGTGGTGATCTCGATGATCGGCGCCGAGGGGCTCGGCCTGGTGGTGCTGCAGGGCCTGGGCCGGCTCGACGTGGGGCAGGCCGCGATCGGCGGCGTGGCGATCGTGCTGCTGGCCATGATGCTCGACCGCGTGACGCAGAAGCTCGCGCGTTCGCAGCCCGGCGCGGGCGGTTCGCTGCGCTCGGTGCTGGCGCGGCTGGTACGCGGCGGCGGGCGCGGCGAGGCCGCGGCGCCGGCCCTGCCCGAGCGCAGCGATCCCAAGCAGGCGCTCTGAAGCCATGCAGCGCAAGCGCGCGGCCGCGCGGGGCGGCCGCGCCGTGTTCCCGGTCGCCGGCATGGCGCCGGATCGATTCCCAGCAAGCATCGTCCATGGACGATCGTATCCACACGCAGGAGTAGCTCGATGAAGAGGTTGGCGGCAGCATGCGGCGCGGCAGCGCTCGCGGCGGTGATGATGGCAGGCGTGCCGGCGTTCGCGCAGGACATGCCCGGCAAGGGCAGGACGATCCAGTATTCGCAGGGCGACAGTTTCGGCGGCAACTACGTCGCCACCCAGATCGTGATGGCGGCCATGAAGCGGCTCGGCTACGAGGTCAAGCTGACCACCATGAACACCACCTTGTTCTTCCAGGCGGTGGCGCAGGGCGACGAGGACCTCGCCACCGACGTGAACTTCCCGCAGCGCGAGCTGGCGTTTCGCGCGGTGCAGAAGGACGCGCAGATCGTCGGCACCGGCATGATCGTGGGCGGCGGCATCAACGGCTACCTGATCGACAAGAAGACCGCCGACGCCTACAAGATCACCAATCTCGCCCAGCTCAAGGACCCGAAGCTGGCCGCGCTGTTCGGCTCGGACGGCAAGGCGCAACTGATCAGCTGCGATCCGGGCTGGAGCTGCGGCGACGTGGTCGACTTCCAGCTCAGGAAGTTCGGCCTGCAGGACACGGTGCGCGCGGTGCGCGGCAAGTACGAGGCGCTGATGGTCGACACGGTGGCGCGCATCAAGCAGGGCAAGCCGGCCTTCTTCTATGCCTGGAGCCCGTCCTGGACCGTCAGCAGCCTGGTGCCGGGCAAGGACGTGGTGTGGCTGCCGACGCCGGAAGCGGCCCTGCCGCCCAACATGCCCAATAGCGGGTCGCCGCTGGTGAGCGGCGTGAAGGGCTGCGCCGGCGACGCGGACCCCTGCCGGATGGCGATGGCGTCCTGGAACTGGGGCGCCGTGGGCAACCGCGGCTTCATCGCGGCCAATCCGGCGATCCGCTCGCTGATCGAGCAGATCAAGTTCCCCTCGACCACCTGGTCCGCCTGGGAATACGCGATCAGCAGGAAAGGCGGCAGCCAGGCGCTGATCACGCAGCTCGCCGGCGACTGGATGGCCGGCAACAAGGCGCAGCTCGATCAATGGATCACGGTGGCCAGCCAGGCGAAGTAAGGCATGGCCTCGACCGGGCGCACGGCGAGCCGTGCGCTTTTTTTTCGCCCGACGAAAGGAGAATGGAGATGAACGAAGACGACGCGCTGTTCCGCAAGGGCCTGCCGATCCGCCGCGAGGTGCTGGGTGCCGAGTATGTGGATGCCTCGATGGCGAAGGCCGACGATTTCATGATGGCGTTCCAGCGTGCGACTACCACCTGGGCCTGGGGATGGGCCTGGGGCGACGAGACCCTGGACCGCCGCACCCGCAGCCTGATGCAGATCGCGCTGCTGACCGTGGCCGGCCATACCAACGAGCTCAAGCTGCATGTGAAGGGCGCCTTGAACAACGGCGTGAGCGTCGAGGAGATCAAGGCGGCCCTGCTGCACGCGACGGCGTATTCCGGGATTCCTCACGGCCTCGGTGCCTTCAAGGCGGCGCACGAGGTGCTGCTGAGCGAGGGCGCGCTGGGCTGAACGGGCTGGGCTGAATCGGGCGGGGCGGCGCGGGTTCCGGTTCTTTCCGCGCGCCGCCCGACAAGCAGAAAAAACCGCAAGCCGGACGCCCCGGAACCAAAAGTTTCGGGCAGCCCGCCGGGACATAGTAATGGCCATACCGTTCCTTCTGGAGTCGATGCCATGCTTACCGGACATCCGGTCCCGATCCGCTCGTTGTGCCATGTCGACGGCCGCTGGCTGTCGAGCGACAGCGGCGCGACGCTCGAGGTGCGCAATCCCGCCGACCGATCGGTGATCGGCCAGGTGCCGATGCTCGATCGGGCGCAGATCGTGGCGGCGGTGGATGCCGCGCAACGCGCCCACGAAAGCTGGCGCTGGGTGCCCCAGGCGCGGCGCAGCGCCTTGCTGCTGCGCTGGCACGCGCTACTGCTGCGCCATCTCGACGATCTCGCGGCCCTGCTGTCGCTCGAACAGGGCAAGCCCCTGGCGCAGGCCCGGGGCGAGCTGCGCTACGGCGCGAGCTTCATCGAGTGGTTCGCCAACGAGGCCAGGCGCCCGGCAGGGCGCACCATCGCCTCCCATATCGACGGTGCCCAGCTGGGCACGATCGCCGAGCCGGTCGGCGTGGCCGCGCTCATCACGCCCTGGAACTTCCCGATGGCGATGATCACTCGCAAGGCCGCCGCGGCGATGGCGATCGGCTGCAGCGTGGTGGTCAAGCCCGCGCACGAGACGCCGTTCTCCGCGCTCGCGCTGGCCCACTTCGCCGAGGAAGCGGGCTTGCCGCCCGGCGTGTTCAATGTGGTGCTCGGCGAGCCGCAGATGGCGATGGAGACGCTGGTGGCCGATACGCGCGTGCGCGCGGTCAGCTTCACCGGTTCGACGCGCGTCGGCAAGCTCGTGATGCAGGCCGTCGCCGGGGCCGGCATCAAGAAGGTGGCGCTGGAGCTGGGCGGCAACGCGCCCTTCGTCGTCACCGCCTGCGCCGATCTCGAACGGGCGGTGGCGGTAGCGGTCGAGGCGAAGTTCCAGACCTCCGGCCAGGACTGTTGCGCCGCCAACCGCATCTACGTGGCGCGGCCGCTCTACGAGGCCTTCCTCGAACGTTATGCCGCCGCCGTTCTGGACTTGAAGGTGGGCTCGGCGTTCGAGCCTGGCGTGCAGATCGGGCCGCTGATGCACCAGGCCGCCTTCGATGCCACCGCCGCGCGCGTGGCCGATGCGCGCGAGCAGGGCGCGCGCATCCTGGCCGGCGGCGGCGCGCATGCGCTGGGCGGCTGGTTCTTCGAGCCCACCGTGATCGCCGACGCGCGGCCCGGCATGCGCGTGGTCGACGAGGAGAACTTCGCGCCGATCTCGGCCGTCAGCGCCTTCGACACCTTGGACGAGGTGGTCGCGGCGGCCAACGATACCGAATACGGCCTGGCCGCCTACGTGTGCGCGACGCGCGCCGACCTGATCTTCCAGCTGGTGCGCCGGCTCGATTTCGCGATGATCTCGGTGAACGGCGCGAGCTTCACCGGCGCGCCGGTGCCGTTCGGCGGCATGAAGGCCTCGGGGCTCGGCCGCGAGGGCGGCAGCGAGGGCTTCGAGCCGTTCACCGAAACCAAGTACTTCTGCCTCGGCGATCTCGGCCTGCCCGTGACGCCGATGGCCTGACGCAAGCACAACAGGAGATTCCATGACTCAGCCGCTCGACACGCTGTTCGACCAGGACCGCGAACATTTCATGCACCCGTCGACCCATGCCTACGACCATGCTTGCGGCGCCCTGCCGGGCAAGATCATTCGCGGCGGCAAGGGCATTCGCATCGAGGACCACCAGGGGCGCGAGTATATCGACGCGTTCGCCGGGCTCTATTGCGTGAACATCGGCTACGGGCGCACCGAGGTGGCCGACGCGATGCATGCCCAGGCGAAGGCGCTGGCCTATTACCACACCTATGTCGGCCATTCCTCCGACGCGATCATCGAGCTCTCGTCGCGCATCATCGCGTGGTCGCCGGCGGGCATGAAGAAGGTGTATTACGGCATGTCCGGCTCGGACGCCAACGAAACCCAGGTCAAGATCGTCTGGTACTACAACAACGTGCTGGGGCGGCCGAACAAGAAGAAGATCATCTCGCGCGAGCGCGGTTATCACGGCTCGGGCATCGTGACCGGCAGCCTCACCGGCCTGCCGAGCTTCCACCAGCATTTCGACCTGCCGATCGATCGCGTCAGGCATACGATCTGCCCGCATTGGTATCGCAAGGCGCCGGCCGGCATGAGCGAGCCGCAATTCGTCGCGTATTGCGTCGGGGAACTGGAGAAGCTGATCGCGCGCGAGGGGGCGGATACGATCGCGGCCTTCATCGCCGAGCCGGTGATGGGCACCGGCGGCATCATCGCGCCGCCGGCCGGCTACTGGGACGCCATCCAGCAGGTGCTGCGCCGCCACGACATCCTGCTGATCTCCGACGAGGTGGTCTGCGGCTTCGGCCGGCTCGGTTCGAGGATGGGTGCCCAGCATTACGGCATCGAGCCGGACCTGGTGACCGTCGCCAAGGGGCTGACCAGCGCCTATGCGCCGCTGTCGGGCGTGATCGTCGGCGAGCGCGTGTGGGAGGTGATCGCGCGCGGCTCGCGCGAGCATGGCCCGATGGGACACGGCTGGACCTATTCGGGGCATCCCGTCTGCGCGGCGGCCGCGCTGGCCAACCTCGACATCCTGGAGCGCGAGAACCTGGCCGGCAACGCGGCCGAGGTCGGCGCCTATTTCGGCGAACGCCTGCGCGAGCAGTTCGGCGCGCATCCGCTGGTGGGCGAGGTGCGCAGCGTGGGCATGCTGGCCGCGCTCGAATTCATGGCCGACAAGGAGGCGCGCCAGCCCTTCGGTCCGGCCTCGAAGATCGGCGCGCAGGTGTCGGCGGCCGCGCTCGAACGCGGCGTGATCGCACGCGCCATGCCGCACGGCGACATCCTCGGTTTCGCGCCGCCGCTGGTGATGACGCGCGCCGAGGCCGACGAGATCGTCGCGCGGGTGAAGCAGGCGGTCGACCAGGTTGCGGATCGCGTCGCGGCCGGCGCCAGGTAAACCCGTGGAACGCACGAGAGCCGGGCGGCGCTGCTAGCAAACGACGGAGTGCCGCGGCTCGCTTTCCTCGTTTCGGAGGAAGCACGGTTTTTTGGCATTCCCTAAGGTAGGTCCTCCAGTCGAGGATAGGGGGAGACCATGAAGGCTGAACAGGCAGGCGCCGGGGCCGGGCGGATCAAGCTCGATCGTTACGACATCGCGATCCTGCGGATCCTCTCGACCGAGGGGCGCATCACCAAATCGCGGCTCGCGCAGGAGGTGAACCTGTCGATCTCGCCGGCCTGGGAGCGAGTCAAGCGCCTGGAGGCGCAAGGGCTGATCCGCGGCTATCGCGCGGAAGTGGATTGGGCCGGCGCGTTCACCGGCAGCCGCGTGGTGGTGGAAGTGACGCTCGCGCGGCACACCGCGCAGGACATGCGGCGCTTCGAGGAGCGGGTCGCGGCGGCACCGGAGGTCGTCGAGTGCCTGGCCACCGGCGGCGGCGTGGACTATGTCATGCAGGTGCTGTCGCGCGACATCGAGCATTACCAGCAGTTCATCGACGGCCTGCTCGGCGCGCAACTCGGCATCGAGCGGTACTTCACCTACGTGGTGACGAAGGTGGTCAAGACCAAGGTGGATAGCTTGCCGTCCTGGGCATCCGACGCGAACCTGTCGGCCCGCTGAGGCGGTTCTCGGCAAGTGGAATACAAGAACAGACCGGCGCGCCTGGCGTGCCGGCATGCAGCACACCCTATCCAGACAGGCATGGAGATCGATCATGAACAGACTGAAACCGGCGCTGGCCGCCCTGACGTGCGTCGCGATGTTCGCCACCGGCGGCGCGACGGCATCCGCCGCCGGCCTGCCGGGCGCCGGCAAGACCATCAACTATGCGCAGACCGACGGCCTCGGCGCCAACTACGTGTCGGTGCAGATCACCATCAAGGCGCTCAAGGCGATGGGATACGAGGTCAAGCTCAAGACCATGGGCACGGTGCTGTTCTTCCAGGCCGTCGCGCAAGGCGACGTCGACCTGGAAACCGACGTCAACTTCCCGCAGAGCGACCCGGATTTCCGCGCGGTGCAGGATCGCGCCGTGCAGGTGGGCCGCGGGCAGATCGACGGCGGCGGCATCAACGGCTACCTGATCGACCGCAAGACGGCGCTCGCGCACAACATCACCAGCCTCGAGCAGATGAAGGACCCTAAGATCGCCGCGCTGTTCGGCAACGACGGCAAGGCGCAACTGATCAGTTGCGACCCCGGCTGGAGTTGCGGCGAGGTGGTGAACTACCAGCTCGACAAGTTCGGGCTCCGGCAGACCGTCAAGCCGGTCACCGGCAAGTACGAGGCGCTGATGGCCGACGTGGTGTCGCGCATCAAGGGCGGCGAGCCGGCCTTCTTCTATGCCTGGAGCCCGTCCTGGACCACCAGCGAGCTGGTGCCGGGCAAGGACGTGGTGTGGCTGCCCACGCCGGCCGACGCGCTGCCGCCGAACGTGCCGAACGCGGGCTCGGCGCTGGTGAAGGACGTGCCGGGCTGCGCGGGCGGGGCGAATCCGTGCCGGATGGCAATGGCCTCGTGGAACTACAGCGCGGTGGCCAACAAGGGCTTCATCGCCGCGAATGCGCCGGTGCGCGCGCTGGTCGAGCAGATCCATTTTCCCTCGTCGACCTGGTCGAACTGGGAGCTGGCGATCAGCCAGGCGCATGGATCGTCGGCGATCGTCACGACGCTGGCGGACCAGTGGATCGCCGCGAACAAGGCGAGCTTCGATCAGTGGGTGGCGGCGGCCAGCAAGGGGCGTTGAGGACGATTGGGTCTTGATCTTGCGAGGGCGGCCGCGGCGGCGAGATCCGGGCCGGTCTTGCAGGGCGGTCGGCGCCGGGCCCCGAGCTTGGCCGTGGCAGGGCGCCGGCACCGGAAGGGATGGAGAGCGCTCGCGGAGTAGAATCGCCGGTTTCGTGCTTCTCCCGGACGCGTGCCGCTCCCCACCCGGGCCGGCATCCAGCCGATCGGCGGCGAACCCGCCATCGGCTCCGCGCCTCGCGCATCGATCGAGATGCCGGCCAGGCCCGCCCGGGCCGATTGCGCCCGCTGCATCCGGGGCGGCACCGCCATTCGCCTCCAACACAAGACCGACCAAGGATTCGCCTCATGCTTGCCCGGGTTACCCGACTCTTCCCCCTGTGGGCCGTGCTGATCTCGCTCGCCGCCTATTTCTCGCCGGCTTCCTTCTCGCCCGTCGCGCCGCACGTCACCGCGCTGCTCACGCTGATCATGCTGTCGATGGGCGTGACCTTGTCGCTCGCCGATTTCCGGCGCGTCTTCACGCGGCCCGCGCCGGTGATCGCCGGCATCGTGCTGCACTACCTGGTGATGCCGCTGGCCGCCTGGGCGCTCGCCAGGCTGCTGCGCATGCCGCCCGACCTGACCGCCGGCATGGTGCTGGTCGGCAGCGTGGCGAGCGGTACCGCGTCGAACGTGATGATCTACCTCGCGCGCGGCGACGTCGCGCTGTCGGTCACGATCAGCGCGCTGTCGACCCTGGTCGGCGTGTTCGCCACGCCGCTGCTCACGCGCCTGTACGTCGACGCCTCGATCGCCGTGGACGTGCACGGCATGCTGATGAGCATCCTGCAGATCGTCGCGCTGCCGATCGTGGTCGGGTTGATCGTCAACCACCTGCTGCGCCGCGCGGTGAACGCGATCGAGCCTTACCTGCCGCTGGTGTCGATGGTCTCGATCCTGCTGATCATCGCCGCGGTGGTGGCCGGCACGCGCAACAGCATCGCCTCGGTGGGCCTGGTCGTGATGGTCGGCGTGGTGCTGCACAACGCGATCGGCCTGCTCGGCGGCTACTGGGGCGGGCGCCTGCTCGGCTTCGACGAAGCCGTGTGCCGCACGCTGGCGATCGAGGTCGGCATGCAGAACTCGGGCCTGGCCGCGACGCTGGGCAAACTGTATTTCACGCCGATCGCCGCGCTGCCCGGCGCGTTGTTCTCGGTATGGCACAACCTGTCGGGCTCGCTGCTGGCCGGCTACTGGGCCGGACGTCCGGCCAGGGGCGCGACGCGCGATTGAGCGCGCGACGCCGGCTGTATCGGCGTCGCCCCGGATCGCGGCGGCGCAATGCCTGCCGGAAGGCTGCCGGTGGCGCCGCCGCGATCCGTTTAATCATCGTCATCTCCTGGCCCATTCGCGAACGCGCCTGACCACACCGGCGCGGTTTCCCGTCCGATCGCGCAAGTAAAGCGCACGTTCGAGCATTCCCGGCTCGGCAACTCATCCGTAATCTCGCGTTTCCTTGTCCCAGCCCGAGGCACCGCCCGGGCTGCGACGACCATCGGCCGCCGGGCGGCCTTCAGGAAATCGACATGAACAACGAATGGGTACTGGTTACGGGCGGCACCGGCTTCATCGCCCAGCACTGCATCCTGGCGCTGCTCAGATGCGGCTATCGAGTGCGGACCACGGTTCGCTCGCCCGGGCGGGAAGCCGAGGTGCGGGCCAATCTGAGGACCGGCGGCGCCGAACCGGGCGAGCGCCTCGCCTTCGTGGCCGCTGACCTGGGCGACGACCGCGGCTGGGCCGAGGCCGCCGCCGGCTGCCGCTACGTGCTCCACGGCGCCTCGCCGACCCCGTCGGGCGACCAGGTCGACGAAGCGGCGTGGATCCGGCCCGCCGTGGACGGCAATCTGCGTGTGCTGCGTGCCGCGCGCGAGGCCGGCGTCGAGCGCGTGGTGCTGACCTCCGCGTTCGGCGCGGTCGGCGTCGGGCACGCGCCGGATCATCCCCGTCCCTTCACCGAGGCCGACTGGAGCGACCTGTCCAGCCCGATCGCGCCGTACCAGAAGTCGAAGACCCTCGCGGAACGCGCCGCCTGGGATTTCATCGCCAGGGAAGGGGGCGGGCTCGAACTCGCGGCCGTCAACCCCACCGCCGTGCTCGGCCCGGTGCTGGGCCCCGACTACTCGCATTCGATCCGCATCGTCGCGAGCCTGATGAACGGCCAGCCGGGATGCCCGAGGATCAACTCGGGTTATGTCGACGTGCGCGATTTGGCGGACCTGCACCTGCTCGCCATGACGCATCCCGCCGCCAAGGGCGAGCGCTTCCTGGCGATCGCCGGCGAAAGCATGTGGATGGCCGAGCTCGCCCGCGTCCTGCGCGATCGCATGGGGGCGGATGCGCGCCGGGTGCCGACCCGCGTGCTGCCCAACTGGCTGATGCGCCTGATCGCGCTCGCCAATCCCTCGATGCGGATCCTGTTGCCACAGCTCGGCGTCGACATGAACGCCAGCGCCGACAAGGCCCGGCGCCTGCTGGGCTGGGCGCCGCGCTCGCGCGAGGAGGCGATCGTCGCGACCGCCGAGAGCCTGGTGCGGCTCGGGTTGCTGCGCGATTCGACCAGCTCGGGCTGAGGGCGAGGCCGCCTTTGCGGCGGCAATCGTGCGAGCCAAGCATCACCATCCGTAATCGCAGCAATAAAATCATTTCAATTGTTGGATCGGCGCATCGCCTCTAGGCTTGCTTCTCGTCAGACAAGGGCAGCGAGCGTGGTGCGCCGATGCATTTCTCTTCCACGCGGCCGGCGCCGCGTCGTCTCCCGTGATGGTCGCCTGACAGATCACAAGTCCAATCTGGAGACGAGGGATGACATTCCAATATTTCGCATCGCGAACGATCCGGCTCGCGTCCGTGCTCGCCGCGATGGTCCTGGCCGCGGGCGGCTGTTCGAGCGATGACGTCGCCACTTCCCCCGACGCGCAAGGCTGCGCGAACCTGGCCGCCACGCGTTTCACCGACACCACCGTGCAGCAAACGCAGTTCGTCGCGGCGGGCGCCGACCTGCAGCCGATCACCGGCAGCGCGGGCAAGGCCGCCGCCGCGTTCTGCCGCGTTGTCGCCACCGTCGGCAGCGAGCCGGGCGAGCACGTCGGCATCGAGGTCTGGCTGCCGGCCTCGAACTGGAACGGGCGCCTGCTCGGCACGGGATCGGGCGGATTCGGCGGCGCGATCGTCTATGGCGGCCTGATGTCCGCGATCGCGAACGGCTACGCGGCGGCGAATACCGACACGGGCCACCTCGGCGGCGCCTCGGGCGCGATCGGGCAGGTGCTCGGCTGGGCGGTCGATCCCGTGCAACTGCGTGACTGGGGACGGACCTCGGTGCACCTGATGACGGTCTCGGCCAAGGCGATCGTCCACGCCTTCTACGGGCAGGGCGCGCAGCACGCCTATTTCGAAGGCTGTTCGACCGGCGGCAACGAGGCGATGGCCGAGGCCGAGTTCTATCCCGACGACTACGACGGCATTCATGCGGGCTCGCCCGGCATGGGCTACAGCCACCTGATGGAGAGTTTCCTGTGGGGCGGGCTGCTGCCGAGCACGCAGCCCGAGGCGACGCTCACGCCGGCCGCGATGGCGCTGCTCAACGATGCCGTGCTG
The DNA here is from genome assembly GCF_000959725.1 of Burkholderia gladioli. Taxonomy (NCBI): domain Bacteria; kingdom Pseudomonadati; phylum Pseudomonadota; class Betaproteobacteria; order Burkholderiales; family Burkholderiaceae; genus Burkholderia; species Burkholderia gladioli. The sequence continues at coordinate 2,071,486 of NZ_CP009322.1, read as the reverse complement.
AACCAGTGCGGCGGCAGCCAGGCCGCCGGCGATGGCTTCCTCGCCAATCCGCTCGCCTGCAGCTTCGACGTCACGCGCCTGCAATGCGCGGCCGGCCAGGATCCGGCGCGCTGCCTGAGCGCCGCGCAGGTCCGGCAGGCGCAGCGTCTCTACTCGCCGGTGCGCAATACCGTCGACGGCAGCGAGATCTACCCCGGCTTCGCGTTCGGCAGCGAACGGCACTGGGCCTCGATCCAGGGCGCGCTGATCGGCGCTTACGCGCAGCCGCTGCTGGCCAATACCGTGTTCGGCGATCCGAACTGGGACTGGACCCGCTTCGATTTCGGCCAGGACGCGGCGCGCGTGGACGCGATGCTCACGCCGAAAATCAATTCGACGAACCCCGACCTGTCCGCATTCGCCGCGCGCGGCGGCAAGCTGATCATGACCCAGGGCTGGGTCGATTCGCTCAATGCACAGACCTTGCCGATCGAGTATTTCGAGCAGGTCGCGGCACGGCAGGGCGGGATCGACGCGACCACGCCGTTCTTCCGCGTGGTGATGGTGCCGGGCATGGATCATTGCGGCGGCGGCCCCGGCGCCAACACGATCGGCGGGGCGGTGCCGCCGCTGCGCGGCGATGCGAGCCGCGACGTGGTGGCCGGCTTGCGCGCATGGGTGGAGGGCGGCGTCGCGCCGGACGGCTTTGTCGCGACCAAGTACGTCGACGACAACCCGGCCTCGGGCGTCGCGTTCGAACGGCCCGTGTGCGTTTATCCGGCTTATCCGCGGTATCGCGGCACGGGGGATCGCAACGCGGCGGCCAGCTACCAGTGCGTGGCGGGGCCGCGCCTGCAGTGAACGCGCCGGCGTCGTCGCACGGTCCGTGAAGCGGCGGTCCCGCTCGTCATCCACGGGATCGAGGGCCGCCTTGGCGGCGCCGCTCAGCGCGACAGCTCCTCCAGCCGAATCCCGTTGCTGCGCGGGCCGAACGCGCCGACCGCCACCACGATCACCAGCATGGCCGAGGAAATCAGCACGAACACGGCCGGCACGCCATAGTGCTTGAGCAGCGCCGCCACCCAGAAGCCGACGAAGATCGAGCTGAGCCGGCTCCAGCTGAACACGAAGCCCACCGCCCGCGCGCGGATGCGGGTCGGGTACAGCTCCGCCTGGTAAGTGTGGAAGATGCCGATCAGCCAGTTGTTGGCGATCGTCACCGCGCTGCCGAACAGCAGTATCAGCGCCGGTTCGCGCACCATCCCGAACATCACGCCGGCCACCGCCACCACCGCCGCGCAGGCCGCCAGTTGCCACTTGCGCTCGATGCGCTCCGCGCAGGCCATCGCCCCGATCGCGCCCAGCGGCGTGGTGATCGCGATCACCATCGTGTAGAGCAGCGAATGCGTGATGGTGATGCCCTTCGAATACAGCAGCACCGGCACCCAGGCGCCGAAGCCGTACACGCCGAAGGTCTGGCAGAAGTTGAACAGCGACAGCATCAGGGTGCGGCCCAGGTAGGGCCTTCGCCAGATCTCCGACCAGGATCCCTGGCCTTGCTCGGGCGCGGCGGCGTCCAGCATCGGCGCCGCGAGCGGCTGGCCGGTTTCCGCTACCACCCGGCTCTCGATCCGCTCGACGATCGCGAGCGCCTCGGCCACGCGCTGCCTGGACTCGAGCCAGCGCGGCGATTCCGGCAGGTCGCGACGGATCAGCCAGATCAGCAGCGCGCCCGCGGAGCCGATGATCATCACCCAGCGCCAGCCGTCCAGCCCGAGGATCGTATGCGGCACCAGCACGTAGGACAGCAGGGCGACCGTCGGCACCGAGCTCAGGATCACCAGGATGCTGAAGGCCATGTACTTGCCGCGTGCGTGGTTGGGCGTGAGCTCGGAGATATAGGTGTCGACCGTGATCAGCTGCACGCCGATGCCCAGGCCCGCCACGAAGCGCCAGGTATCCATCGCCTCTGGCGAGACCTGGAACGCGGCCGCGAAGGTGGCGACCGAGTAGAGCAGCATCGCGCCGGTGAACACGGCGCGTCGCCCGAAGCGATCGGTGAAGCCGCCCAGCGCGACCGTGCCGACGAACATGCCGGCGAAGAAGGAGCCGAGGAAGCTGGCGAAGCCGTTGACGTCGAAGATGCCCTCGGTGGTGGCGTGGTACATGCCGCCCTTGATCAGCCCGAGCGAGATGTAGGCGGCCATGAACATCTCGTAGAACTCGAACCAGCCGCCGATCGCGATGCGCGCGACCAGCCCGCGGAAGTAGCGGGTCGGCGGCAGGCGGTCCAGCCGCGCCGAGACGCTCGCCTCGCGCTGGCGCGCGGAGCCGGCGATCTCCTGTTCCATGTACATGGCGTCTCCTGAATGAGGTGATGCCGACGATTCGATTGAGTGTCGACATTTTTCGGATATGATGCCAGTTAACTGAAAGAATTCGCAGTAATTCCTGATTAGTGTATACACTTAACGGAATTGGCATGAGCCAAGCCGCAAGCCGCCAAACCGGGTTTGCTACAATCGCGGACCTTTTTTGCGCCCTCGAGGACTGCCCGATGGATCTGGACGAAGGCACCAGCCTGCCTGCCGAAGACAAGGAAACCACGCCGGTGGCGGAGATCGTCGACTGGGTGGCGCGCGGCATCATCGAGGGGCGGCTCGCGCCCGGCCACGACCTCAATTCGGTGGACCTGGCCCGGCGCTTCGGCGTGAGCCGCACGCCGGTGCGCGAGGCGCTGTTCGCGCTGGTGCGCGAGGGCCTGGTGGACTGGCCGCCGCGGCGCCGCCCGCGCGTGGCGACCATGCGGTTGAAGGAGATCCGCGAGATCTACGAGCTGCGCGCGCTGTTGTACGGGCAGGTGTCGATGGCGATCGCCGAGCGCGCCGACGAGGCGGACATCGCCACGCTGCGGCGCGCCGCCGAGCGGCTGGCCGAGGTGGCGGCGAAGGGCGATGTGGATGGCTACTTCTGGGCCAACGTCGCGTTTCGCGACGAGGAGCTGCGCATCAGCGGCAACGGCACGGTGAAGCAGGTGCTCGATTCGATGCGCATGCGCACCAACCGCCTGCGCCACCTGAGCACCTCGCTGCCGGGGCGCATGCAGCGCTCGTGCGCCGATCACCAGCGGCTTTGCGAGGCCTATGCCGAACGCGACGGCGTGCTGGCGGCCGCGCTGAACCGCTCGATCGTGCTGGGCGCGCTGCGCGCGATCGAGTCGGCCTGGCCGGCGTACCAGGGCGGGCAGGGCGACGCGAGTTGAGCGCATCCATGCATTCGCCGATTCGATTCATCGGGGAGCCTTTTTCCTGTCGATCCGATTAAGCGTGTCGCTGACCGATGCGCTGCGGAACATGACAACCGGTTCTGTTCCGACGTGCGCCGGTCATGTTCAAAAATATTCCGCCTTTCGTCAGGGAGACAAGCAATGAAGGTTTCGAAGCCGATGTTCAAGCTCGCGTGCATCGCGGCATGGTTCGGCGTGGCGGCCGGCGCGGCCCAGGCCGCCGACCTGCTCGACACGGTCAAGCAGGCGGGGGTGCTCAAGATCGCGATGGAAGGCACCTATCCCCCCTTCGATTCGCGTGACGCCAGCGGCAACCTGGTCGGTTTCGACGTCGACGTCGCCAAGGCGGTGGCGGCTCGCCTGGGCGTGAAACCCCAGTTCATCGCCACCGAATGGAGCGGCATCCTCGCCGGCCTGCAGGCGGGCAAGTACGACGTGATCGTCAACGAGGTGACCATCACCCCACCGCGCAAGCAGGCGCTCGACTTCAGCCAGCCCTACGTCTATTCGGCGGCCCAGCTGATCCAGCGCGCCAAGGACGACCGGCGGTTCGGCAGCCTGGCGGAATTCAAGGGCGACAAGAAGCTCGGCGTGACGCTCGGCACCAACTACGACGCGATGGCTCGCGCGGTGCCCGGCATCAACGCGCAGACCTACCCCGGCGCGCCGGAGAAGCTGAGCGACCTGGTCAACCGCCGCATCGACGCCACGCTCGACGACCGCCTGATGGTGCCGTACCTGCTCAAGACCACCCAGCTGCCCTTGCGCGCCGGCGCCGTGGTGCCCGGCGGCGGCCAGGAGATGGGCATTCCGTTCCGCAAGGGCAACCCGAAGTTCGCCAAGGCGCTCGACGACGCCATCAGCGCCATGAAGCAGGACGGCACGCTCAGGAAGATCTCGGTGCAGTGGTTCGGCGTCGATACCTCGGTGCCGGCGGCGAACTGATCGGCACGAAGTGTCGTCCCGCCGCCGGAAGCGCGGCGACGTTCGTTCGGCCCGTGCCGTCACGAACTCGATCGACTCCTTATACTGGCGCGTCTCCACTCTCCTGACGCGCGATGTCGATCAAGCGGATTCTCGTTTCTTGTCTGGCGATTGCCGTCGCGGCCTACCTGGCCGCGGGGGCGGCGCTCTACCTGCTGCAGGACCGCAGGCTGCTGCCGGCCACGCCGCCCGCGGTCGATCCCACCAGCGTTTCGCATCCCGGCGAGCGCGTCGAGCCCTGGCAGGTCGGCGGCCAATACGCCGGCTACCTCGTCACGCCCGAGCGCGTCGCGCCGCGCGGCAGCGTGATCGTCTATCACGGCAACGAGGAATCGGCCGAAACCAAGCTGCCGCTGGCCGAGATCTTCGTGCATGCCGGCTATCGCGTGGTGATCGCCGAGTACCCGGGCCATGGCCGGCGCGCCGGCGCGCGCACCATGCGCGCCGCGCTCGGGGCCTCGCGCGAGACGCTGGCGGCCACGCGGGCGCGCTGGCCGGGCGCGGTCTGGCTGGTGGGCGAATCGCTCGGCGCGGGGATGGCGGCGCGCGTGGTGCAGGGCAACGAGGAGGTGCTGGCCGGCGTGGCGCTGATCACGCCCTGGGACACGCTCGCCTCGGTGGCGGGGGAGAAGTACCCGATGTTCCCGGTGCGCTGGATGCTGCACGATGGTTTTGATTCGATCGCGGCGCTGTCGGCCTATCGCGGGCCGCTGGTGGTGATCGGCTCGGTGCGCGACACGCTGATCCCGGTGGCGCATGCCGAGCGGCTGGCGAGCCTGCATCCGGGCAGCCGGCTGATGCTGCTGCCCGGGGCGAATCACGACGACTGGTTCGAGGCCATGACGGCGCCGCGCTGGCAGCAGGTGCTGCGCTGGATGGGGGCGGCTTGATGCGCGGTGGTCGAGCGATGGCCGTCGCCGAGGCGAAGCCGTGTTCGTCGATGCGAGGCGGCACGAGCTGATGCCGCCCGGCCGCCCGGCCGCTTGCTGCGATCGGGCGATCAGGGATCGACCACGCCCGCGCAGGCATCGGTCGGCAAGGCGGCTACGTGGCCGACCAGCGGCACGGCCTTCAGTCCGGCCGAGGCGACCCGGCAGGGTGCCGCGGCCAGTCCGCAGCCGCCCAGCGCGAGACACAGCGCGCCGCATCCGATCCATCCCGTCGCTCTCGTATGCCACGCCCGCCACGCGGCGCCGCGATGCTTCCCTTCGTCTGCTTGTTCCATGAGGCTCCCTGGCTGGATGGCGCCCCGATCGCCGGGCATGCCGGGCAGGGCGGTCGGCTCGTGCTGGCGAGCCGGCAGGGAAGAAGTCTAGGCAGGGCTCGGTGGTCGGTCTGTGTCGAAATTGTGGCGAATCCGTGTTCGATCATGCGCGGATGTTGCCATCCGTGACGCCGACGGCTTACCGCGCCGGCGCCGCGTCGTCCTGCGCCAGCGTCTGCGCCACCAGCCGGCGGAACCAGCGATGCCCGGCGTCGTTGTGGTGGCGCGCGTGCCAGAACTGCTGCACGGTCAGGTCCGGCAGCTCGATCGGCAGCGGGAACACGTCCACATGGGCCAGCCGCGCGAACAGGGCCGCCAGTTCGTCGGGAATCGCCGCGATGTAGTCCGAATTCGCCACCAGGCTGGGCACCGCCAGCAGGTAGGGCACGTCCACGCCCACCTTCAGGCGCGCGCCGTGGCGGCGCAACTCCTTCTCCAGCAACTGGTTGGTAAGCGCCAGCGTGCCGGCCACCACGTGCTTGCGCTCGACGAATTCCGCCAGCGTCATGCCTCGCTTGCGGCGCGTCGTGCCGCCCTTGACGATCCCCACCAGCGAGCGCCGGAACAGCGGCTGCTGGTGCAGGTTGTCGCCGAGCCTGCCGAGATAGCCGATCGCCAGGTCCAGCGCGCCGTCCTGCAGCGCCCCCGCCAGCTCCGGCGAAGGCAGCTGGATCGGCTTGAGCACGGCGCCCGGCGCGCGCTCGTGGAAGGCCGCGAGCAGGCGCGGCAGCAGCACGATCACGCCCATGTCGCTCAAGCAGACCGAAAAGCTGCGGGTGGTGGTGGCCGCGTCGAAAGCCTTGGCACTCCATATTTCCTCCTGCACCACCGCCAGCACGTGCTCGACTCCCTTCAGCAGCCGCTCGCCCACGGCGGTGGGCGCCATCACCGGGCCCGCCCGCACGAACAGGTCGTCCTGGAACAGCACCCGCAGCTTGCCCAGCGCGTGGCTGACGGCGGGCTGGGTCAGGCCGAGGCGGTCGGCGGCGCGCGACACGCTGCGCTCCTCGGCGAGCGCTTGCAACACGTACAGGAAGTTCAGGTCGGGCGTGTTCATGTATGCATTCGATTCATTCTGGATATGAAATTCATTGTATGGATTTATAGAGGCCAGGCGATTAATTTTGCATCCGGCTTCGAAAAAACAGGAGACGGAAGTGCTGGATTGCGATGTGATCATCGTCGGCGGCGGCCCGGTGGGGCTGTTCCTCGCCGCCGAACTGGGGCAGCGGGGCGTGAGCGTCGAGCTGTTCGACGCCAAGGACGGCACCAGCCGCCATCCCGCCGCGAATGCCAATAGCGCGAGGACCATGGAGCACTTCCGGCGCATCGGCATCGCCTCGCGGGTGCGCTCGCTGGGCCTGCCCGCCGACTACGCGCCCGACATCGCCTACTTCACCTCGATCGCCGGGCACGAACTGGCGCGGCTGCCTCAGCCCACCTCGCGCGAGGCGGTCGAATGGGCCAGGGGACACGCCTTCACCTGGCCGACGCCGGAGCCGCCGCATCGCTGCTCGCAGCTCTACGTCGAGCCGGTGCTGCTCGAGGCGGCGCGCAGCCATGCCGCTTGCCGCGTGCATTTCTCCTCGCGCGTGGTCGGCTTCGAACAGCACGAGGATGGCGTGCTGGCGACGGTCGAGCTCGACGCCGTGGAAGGCCGCGAGGCCGCCACTCGCACCGTGAGCGCGCGCTACCTGATCGGTTGCGACGGCCCGCGCAGCTTCGTGCGCAAGTCGCTCGGCATCCGCTTCGAGGGCATGGCCGGCGAGCGGCGCGAATTCATGGGCGGGCAGATGGATGCCGTGTACTTCCATGCGCCGGCACTCTATCGCGCGAGCCGCCGCCCGCCGGCCTGGCAGTACTGGACCTTCGGCCCGCGGCAGCGTGCGCTGGTGATTGCCGTCGACGGCGCAGGGGATTTCATCATGAACGTGCAACTGCGCGACGGCGAGGCGGCCGATGCGCAGGACGTGCGTGCCCGCATCGCCGAGGCGATCGGGGCCGAGGTGCCCTTCGAGCTCAAGAGCCGCTCGACCTGGACGGCGGGCTTCGCGCTGGTGGCCGAGCGTTTCTCCGAGCGGCGGATCTTCCTGGCCGGCGACGCGGCGCACCTGTTCACGCCGACCGGCGGCCTGGGCTACAACACCGGCATCGACGATGCCGCCAACCTCGCCTGGAAGCTCGAGGCGATGGTCAAGGGCCTGGCCGGCGAGGCGCTCGGCGCGAGCTACGAGGCGGAACGGCGCCCGGCCGCGCTGCGCAACACCGCCTTCGCGCGCGGTTTCGCCGACGGCATCGGCCATGTGAGCCTGCCCGCGGCCGCCTATGAAGCGAGCGCCGCCGGCGAGGCCGCGCGTGCCGCGATCGGCGAGTACCTCGCGTTCCATGCCCGGGCCGAATTCGTGATTCCGGGCGTGCACCTGGGCACGCGCTACGAGGCTTCGCCGCTGGTCGAGGCCGAGCCGGGCGCGGCGCCGCCCGACGCGGCCAATCTCTACCTGCCGAGCGCGCGCGCCGGGCATCGCGCGCCGCACGTCTGGCTGGCCGACGGCGCCTCGCTCTACGACCGCCTCGGCCCGGGCTTCACGCTGCTCTGCACCGGCGCCGAGGGCGCGGCCTTCGACCCGCAGGCGGTGCAGCGGGCCGCGCGCGCGCTGCCGCAACTCGCGGTGCTGCGGCTCGACGACGAAACGGAGCTCGCGCAGGCCTACCAGGCCCGCTACGTGTTGATCCGCCCCGACCAGCACGTGGCCTGGCGCGGCCGCGCGCTAGACGGCGGTTTCGAGGCGGCGGCCTGGCGCAGCGTCGGTCATGCGCGGCGGCAGGAGGCGGCCCACGCCATGCAGTGAGCAGTCTTAACCAAAGGTTCGCGGCCGCTCGACGGAAACGACGAACCCCGACAAGCAGGAGACAAGACCATGCAAGCGCAATCCGTATCACCGCCGGGCGCCGTCGAGGCCGCGAAGGCTTCCTCGCTACCCCTGCTCACGCTCGTGCTGTGCTTCCTCGTGGTGGCGGCCGACGGCTTCGACGTCGCCTCGGTCGGCTACGTCGCGCCGCTGCTGAGATCGGCCTGGGCGCTGACGCCCGCGCAGCTCGGCCCGATCTTCGGCGCGGGGCTGTTCGGCCTCACGGTGGGCAGCTTCCTGTTCGGGCCGCTGGCCGATCGCGTCGGCCGCAAGCGCGTGATCGCGATCTCGCTCTTGCTGTTCGGCCTGGGCAGCCTGGCCTGCGCCTTCGCGCCCAGCGCGGGCTGGCTGGTCGCGCTGCGCTTCCTGACCGGCGCGGGGCTCGGCGGGGCGATGCCCAACGCGATCACGCTCTCCTCGGAGTTCAGCCCGGCGAAGGGCCGCGCGATGCGCGTCACGCTGATGTTCTGCGGCTTCACGCTTGGGTTGGCGGGCGGCGGCCTGGTCGCCTCGCTGCTGCTGCCGAGCTTCGGCTGGCAGGGCGTGTTCGTGTTCGGCGGCCTGTTCCCGCTGCTGCTGGTGCCGGTGATCTGGATCTGGCTGCCCGAATCGCTGCGCTTCATGGCGGGCAAGCCGCGCCACGAAGCGGAGGCGCGCCGCGTGATCGCGCGCCTGAGCGGCGATGCGAACACGCCGATCGAACGGCTGGTGCCCGAAGGCGAGCAAGCCGACAGCCGTGCCGGAAACGCGATCGGCCTGCTGTTCTCGCCGCGCTATCGCACCGGCACCTGGCTGCTCTGGCTGGCCTTCTTCTGCACCTTGTGGGTCTATTACCAGGTCAGCAGCTGGCTGCCCACGGTGATCACCGGCGCGGGCATCAGCGCCTCGCACGCGGCCCGCGTCGGCGCCATGCTGCCGCTGGGCGGCACCCTCGGCTCGCTCGTCAACGCGCGCCTGATGGATCGCATGAATCCCTTCTTCGTGCTGAGCGGCTCGTATGCGATCGCCGCCGTGGCGGTCGCCCTGATCGGCGGCGCGATCGGCCATCCCGCGCTGGTCTACCTGACGGTGTTCATGGCCGGCTTCGGGCTGTCCGGCGCGCAGACCGGCGCGAACGTGCTGGTGGCCGGCTTCTACGCCACCGCGGCGCGCGCCACCGGCGTGAGCTGGGCGCTCGGCGTGGGCCGCATCGGCTCGATCATCGGCTCGATGACGGGCGGCCTGCTGCTGGTCGAACTCCCTGCGCCGACGGCGGCCTTCGCGGTGTTCGCCGCGCCGGTGGTGGTGGCCGGCCTCGCCATGTTCGCCACCGGCTGGCTCTACCGGGCAGGTGGCCCGGACGGCGCGGCGCGGGCGTGACGGAACTTTTCAATCTCTTTGCAACGAGGATGTGGATATGCGCTTGGTGAATTTCATGATGGATGGACGTGCCACGCTCGGCGTGCGCGATGGCGACGCGGTGCGCGTGCTCGGCCACGAGACGCTGGAGACGCTGCTGGCGCGCGGCATCGACCTGGCCGAGTGGGCGAGCGCCCAGGACGATGGGCGCCGGCTGCCGGTGGACGGCCTGCACTGGCTGCCGCCGCTGCGGCATCCGCCGAAGATCCTCTGCGTCGGCCTCAACTTCGCCGACCACACCAGGGAGAGCAACTACGAGCAGCCGGCCTATCCGACGCTGTTCCTGCGCGTCGATACCAGCCTGGTGGCGCATGGGCAGCCGATGATCCGCCCGGCGGTGAAGGATTCCGAGGGCCTCGATTTCGAGGGCGAGATCGCCGTGGTGCTGGGCCGGGGCGGGCGCCATATCGCCAGGGAGCGGGCCCTCGATTGCGTGGCGGGTTACGCGCTGTTCAACGACGGCTCGGTGCGCGAGTACCAGTTCAAGACGCCGCAATGGACCGTCGGCAAGAACTTCGACGCCACCGGCGCCTTCGGCCCGGAGCTGATCACGTCGGACGAGCTGCCGCCCGGGATCAAGGGGCTGCGGCTGGAAACGCGGCTGAACGGCGAGCTGGTGCAGTCGGCCAGCACCGACGACCTGGTGTTCGACGTCGCCACGCTGATCAGCATCATCAGCGAGGCGATCACCCTGGAGCCCGGCGACGTGATCGTCTCGGGCACGCCCTCGGGGATCGGCTGGGCGCGCACGCCGCGGCTGCTGATGAAGGCCGGCGACGTCTGCGAGGTCAGCGTCGAGGGCATGGGCACCCTGCGCAATCCGATCGCGGACGAAGCGGCCCGCTGAGGGCGAGAACGGGGACATCGACACCGGAATCGAACCAGAGCATCGAACCAGATGCATCGAACCAGGACAGGAGACATCATGAGCGAACCGGTAGCGCCGTCGGCCCGGGCCGGCGTGCATTCGATCGATCACTTCGCCTTGAACGTGCCGTCGATCGACGAGGCCGAGCGTTTCTACACCCGCTTCGGCCTGGACGTGCGCCGCGCCGGCGCGCGGGGCGAGGAACTCGAACTGCGCGCCGGCGACGGCCGGCGTTGGGCGCGCGTGCTGCCCGCCGCGCGCAAGTCGCTGGCTTACCTGAGCTTCAACTGCTACGAAGCCGATCTCGACGCGCTGCTGGCGCAGACGCGGGCGGCGGGAGGCAGGCTGACGACGGGCGAGGGGCCCGGCTTCTGGTTCCACGATCCCGACGGCAACCTGGTCGAGGTGAAGCCCGGCCCCAAGACCAGCCCCGCGTCGAAGATCCCTCACTCGGTACCGGGCACGCCGGCCGACCGGCGCGGCAACTGCACGCGCGCCGAAGTCCGGCAGGTGCGCCCGGGGCGCCTCTCGCATGTGCTGCTGTTCTCGCCCGACGTGTCGCGCGCGCTGGATTTCCACGGGCGCGCGCTGGGCCTGCGCCTGTCCGATCGCTCGCTCGACCTGATCGCCTTCACGCATGCCCCGCACGGCAGCGACCACCACCTGCTGGCGTTCGCCAAGAGCAGCGCGCGCGGCTGGCATCACGCCGCCTGGGACGTGGAGGACGTCAACCGCGTGGGCGAGGGCGCGGCGCAAATGGCGGCGGCCGGCTACACGCGCGGCTGGGGCACCGGGCGGCACGTGCTCGGCTCGAACTATTTCCACTACGTCGAGGATCCCTGGGGCTCGTTTTGCGAGTACTCGGCCGACATCGACTATGTCTCGGCGGGACAGGCGTGGCCCGCCGGCGATTTCGACCCGGAGGATTCGCTCTATATGTGGGGGCCGGCAGTCCCCGACAACTTCACTCGAAACAGCGAGGTGTGACGCTCATCATCGCTGTTCGCGCGGGACCCAAAAAAACCACATGAATGGACGGAGACATGAAGTGCACAAGGATGATGGCGGCCGGCGCGCTCGCGCTGGGCTGCGGGAGCGCCTGCGCGCAAGGCAGCGTGACGCTGTACGGCATACTCGATACGGGCCTCGAGTTCGTCACGCATGCCGGGCCGAGCGGCAAGAGCCTGGTGCGGATGCCCGGCATCACCGGCTCGGTGCCCTCGCGCTGGGGCCTGCGCGGCACCGAGGACCTGGGCGGAGGTTATTCGGCGAGCTTCGTGCTCGAGGACGGCTTCAACCTGCGTGGCGGCGACCTCAACCAGGGCGGCCGCCTGTTCGGCCGGCAGGCCTGGGTCGGCCTGGCGAATCGCTACGGCACGCTCAGCTTCGGGCGGCAATACACCATGTCGTTCTGGGCGATCGTCGATGCCGATGCGCTGGGGCCCGACATCTACGGCGGCGTCGGCTCGATCGATTCGTACATCCCCAACGCGCGCAGCGACAACACCATCGCCTACAAGGGCAGCTTCGGCGGCGTGACGCTGGGCGCGACCTATTCGTTCGGGCGCGATTCGGCTGGCACCGGCAACTCGCCGGGGCAGGGCACCTGCGCGGGATCGATCCCGGGGGATTTCAACGCGTGCCGTCAATGGTCAGTACTCCTGCGGTACGACGCCGGCAGCTTCGGGGTGGCGGCGGCCTACGACGAGCAGCGCGGCGGCCCCGGCGCGGCTGCCAACCTGTTCAACGGCAGCGCGGCGATCCCGCTCACCCATAGCGGCGACAAGGACGCGCGCACCCAGCTCAACGGCTATCTCAAGCTCGGGCCGGTGAAGCTCGGCGGCGGCTGGCTGGGGCGGCGCGTGGTGGTCGGCACGCCGGGGCTGCAGGGCGTGCATACCGACATCTTCTACCTGAGCGGAACCTGGTTCGTGACGCCCACGGTGATCCTCGACGGCGGCGCCTATCGCACCATCGACACGGCCCAGGACACGCGTGCCACGCTGGCCGCGCTGCGCGGCACCTACCTGCTGTCCAAGCGCAGCAGCGTGTACCTGCAAAGCGGCTACGTGTTCAACAGCGCGAGGGCGCGCTACACGCTGAGCCAGGGCGGGCCCGGTGCCACGCCCAATGCCGGCGTCGGCCAGCTCGGCATCATGGCGGGAATTCGGCATTCGTTCTGAGCCGGAACCTAGGCGTCGGCGGCTCGGCCGGCGGTTGCCCGGCGCGCCGCCTTCACCGTTCACCGCGGAATCACCCGCTCCTGCCTGAGCCGCTCGAACAGCGCGAAGAACGCATCGGGCGTGCTCTGGTAATCGAGGAAGCCCGCCTTGCGGCTCTTGCTCATGTCGGTCAGCACTTCCATCGGGCGGCCGAGATCGGCATCGGTATGCCACCACGAGGCCAGCTTGCCGAGCTCCGGCTCGCGCAGCTGGAAGCGGGCGGCGATCTCGCTCCACGCCGCTCCGGCATCGCCCATGCGCGCCTCCAGCGGACGCGGTTGCCCGTCGAAGGGCACCGCCTCGATGCCGAAATAGTCGGCCAGTTGCGACCACATCCATTTCCAGCGGAACACGTCGCCGTTGACGACGTTGAAGGCCTCGTCACGGGCGTTGTCGGAATCGGCCGCCCATTCCAGGTGGCGGGCCAGCAGCCGGGCATCGGTCATGTCGGTCAGGCCGTTCCATTGCGCCTCGGAACCTGGGAACCGGAAGGGCTGGCCGGTCTCCCGGCACAGCGTGGCATAGACGGCCAGCGTCACGCCCATGTTCATCGCATTGCCGATCGCATGGCCGATGATGGTGTGCGGGCGATGCACGCTCCAACTGAAGCCATGGCGCCGCGCGGCCTCGAACAGCCGGTCTTCCTGCTCGTAGTAGAAGTTTTCCACGGGCTGCCGGCCCTGTTCCTCGCGAAACGGCGTGAGCGGCACCGCGCCGGTCGCATAGGCCTCGAAGGGGCCGAGATAGTGCTTGAGGCCCGTCACCAGCGCGGCATGCTCGATGCTGCCCGAAGGCCCCACGGCATCCAGCACGTGACGCACCATGGCGCCGTTGACGCGGATATTCTCCTTCTCCGTGGCCTGGCGGGCCCAGGCCGTGAAGAACACGTGGCTGAAGCTGCGGCCCGCCAGCGCCGCCTGCACCGAAGCCGCGTCGCCGAGGTCGGCCACGATTGGCTCGATGTCGGGCGAGACGGCCGTGCGCCCGCGCGACAGGCCGGCGACCTGCCAGCCGCTCGAGCGCAGCTGGTCGGCCAGGTTGGAGCCGACGATGCCGCTCGCGCCAATGATGAGTGCCCGTTTTTCCATGGAATGAAGCCTCGGATGAGAAGGGTTGATCGAGCCGGCCGGCTGCCGCGTTCCGGCGCGCCATCTATAATCGCGCGCTGCGCTCGGGTGATGGGGCACCGTCCCGGCCGAGCGCGGAATGTGGCATGAATCAAGCGGTGCATCCAGCAACTGCCATTCCTGGTATTGGCAGTGACAGGGTGGCTGCCGGAGAAGCGAAATGGAAAAGCAGCAACGCCTGGACGAACTGGGTGATTTCCTGCGGACGCGCCGCGCGCGGCTGCGGCCCGAGGATGTGGGGCTGCCCGCCGGCAGCCGCCGCAAGACACCCGGCCTGCGGCGCGAGGAGGTGGCCGAGCTGGCCGGCATCAGCATGACCTGGTATGCCTGGCTGGAGCAGGGCCGCGAGGTCAACGTCTCGTTCAAGACCGTCGAGAGCCTGGCGAACGCGCTGAGGCTGCCGCCGCACGAGCGCCGGCACCTGTTCGAACTGGCCAATCACTATACGCCGCCCGGCCCCTATCCGGTGGTGCAGAACGTGACCGGCACGGTGCGCCGCATGCTCGACCAGCTCGGGGCGATGCCGGCCTACGTGGTGGACGGCAACTGGAATTACGTGGGCTGGAACGAGGCGGCGCGGCGCGTGTTCGGCGACTTCGGCGCGATGCCGGCGCCGCGCCGCAACCTGCTGTGGTTCACCTTCCAGCAGGACGGCGCGCGTTCGCTGTTTCTCGATTGGGACGCCTACGCGAAATGCGTGCTCGCGCAGTTTCGGGGCGACTACATCCTGCGGCCGGCCGAGGACGTGTTCCTGCGCGAGCTGGTCGAGGAACTGATCGACAGCGACCCGGATTTCCGCCTCTGGTGGGCCGAGCACGAGGTGCTCGAACGCAGCGACTGGCGCAAGCGCATCGCGCATCCACGGGCGGGGCGACTGGAACTCGACGCGCTCTCGCTCGAGGTACCCGATGCGCCGGGCATGCGGATCATGGTGTATGCGCCGGCGCCGTCGACCGATACGGCGCGGCGGATCGCGGCCTTGATGGCGAGCGCGGATCCGTCGGCGACATCGCGCGAGTCGGCGGAGTCGGTGAAAAAGACCGCCTGAAAGAACGACCGGAAGCACGCTCCGGTATCCCGATCGGCGCGGGAAAATGTGAATAAGCTCGCCGCGACCGGCGCCGCCCGGAGCCGCTCCCATTGCCTCGATCCCTTTGCCAGCAAGGCTGTCGGGCCGATCGCGAGGCACCGTTACGCCGCGCCGCGATGCGAGTAGGAAACGCGAAGGATCGATCGTATTCTTGAGTGCGACGGATTCGTCACATTCGGGGCAGGCCGGAAGCGAAACGAGGGTTTCGCCGGCCGTCCCTGCCAACTGCTCGCGCGGGTGTTCCGCGCCGGCACGGCGAGATTCGATTCATGGCGCGCGCCTCTCATGCGCGCCATCCGCATTCATTTCCTTCGCAGAACTCATCATGTCGACATATTCGCAAGCCGATGCATCGCGAGCGCGGCTCTACCTGCTCGCCGCGGTCCTGTTCGTTTCCTATCTCTGCGTGGCGATCCCGCTGCCGGTCATCCCCGTGTTCGTGACGCACCAGCTCGGTCTGGACAACGTCTGGGCCGGCCTGGGCGTGGGCGTCGCGTTCTTCACCACGATCTTCACGCGCGGCTACGCCGGCAAGCTGGCGGACCGGCACGGCGCGAAGACGGCCGTGGCGCGCGGCATGCTGCTGTACGCCGCGGGCGCGGCGGTGTCGCTGCTCGCCGGCCTGTCGAGCGGCGCGCCGGCCGCGCTGGCGACGCTGATCGCCGGGCGCCTGCTGCTGGGCGTCGGCGAGAGCCTGGTCGGCGTCGGCATCATCACTTGGGGCGTGGGCCTGATGGGCCCGGCGCGCTCCGGCCAGGTGCTGGCCGTGGTCGGCGCGGCTTTCTACGGCGCGTTCGTGGTGGGCGGCCCGCTCGGCCTGCTGCTGTTCGATCGCGTCGGCTTCGCCGGCACCATGGCGATCAGCGCCGTGCTGCCCCTGCTCGGGCTCGCGGCGATCGCCGGCATGGCGGGCGTCGCGCCGCATCCGCATGCCGAGCGCCCGAGCTTCCTGAGCGTGGTCGGCCAGGTCTGGCTGCATGGGCTGGTGGTCTGCCTGCAGGGGATCGGCTTCGCCGCGATCGGCGCCTTCTTCGCGCTCGACTTCCTGCAGCAGGGCTGGCATTACGCCGGCCTGGGCCTGAGCGCCTTCGGCGCGGGCTTCGTGCTGGTGCGCATGAGCTTCGGCCATCTGCCCGACCGCATCGGCGGCCTGCCGGTGGCGATCGGCTCGCTGGCGGTGGAGACGGTCGGCCAGTTCCTGATCTGGGGCGCGCACGACCCGGCCCTGGCGCTGGCGGGCGCCTTCCTCACCGGGCTCGGCTGCTCGATGGTGTTTCCGGCGATGGGCCGCGAGGTGGTGCACCTGGTGGCGCCGCACCTGCGCGGCACCGCGATGGGCGCCTTCGCCGCGTTCCAGGATCTCGCCTACGGCCTGACCGGGCCGGTGGCGGGCCTGCTCGCCGATCGCGCCGGCTACGGCCACGTGTTCCTCACCGGCGGCCTGGCGGCCCTGGCCGGGCTGCTGATCGCGCTGTACCTGCGCCGCGCGCGCGTGGCCGTGGCGCAATGAACCGCCCAAGGAGAACGCGATGAATTTTTCCTGGTTGCATGGCGGCGCGCAGGCGCCGCGGATCGAGCGGATCCGTCACGACGTGAAGATCCGCACGCTGCGCGTGACGCAGGTCGAGCGCCTGACGCCGCACATGGCGCGTGTGACCTTTACCGGCGAGGAACTGGCGGATTTCCGCAGCCTCGCCCCCGACGATCGCGTCAAGCTGTCCTTCACCAGCGCCGCCGGCCTCGAATCGCGGCGTGACTACACCGTGCGTCGCGTCGACGTCGACGCGCGCCTGCTGGTGATCGACTTCGCCCTGCACGACGCCGGCCCCGCCTCGAACTGGGCACGTGCCGCGCGGCCCGGCGACACGCTCAGCATCGGCGGCCCCAAGGGTTCGGCGGTGATCTCGCCGGAGGTGCGTCGCTGGCTGCTGATCGGCGATGAGACGGCGCTGCCGGCGATCGGCCGCCGCATCGAGGAGGCGAGCGCCGGCACGCGCATCACCAGCCTGGTCAGCGTGGCCGGCGCCGCCGAGCGGCAGCACTTCGAGAGCGCCGCGCGGCTCGATGCGCGCTGGGCCTACCGGCCGCTGTCCGAGGCAGATCGGCCCGATGCGCTGCTGGCCGCGGCGCGGGAGATCGAGGTCGAGGCCGATACCTTCCTGTGGGTGGCCGCCGAGGCGACCGTGGCGCGTGCCTTGCGCCGTCATTTCGTCGATGATCGCGGCCATCCCGCCAAGTGGTTCAAGTTCTCGGGATACTGGGTGGCGGGGCAGGCCGACGCGCACGAGCGCATCGACTGAAACGGGCGGCCGTCGCGACATGGCCGCCACGCTTGCATGAGGACATGAGCATGAGAATCGTCAACGACCGCGTCGAGGAGATGCGGATCTTCGTGAAGATCGTCGAGCTGCTGAGCTTCACTCGGGCCGCCGAGGCCATGCAGCTGACCACGCCGACCGTGTCCAGGGTGATGCGGCGCCTGGAGGAGCGCACCCGGCTGCGGCTGCTGAGCCGCTCGACGCGCAGCGTCGGCCCGACGCCGGAAGGTTATGCCTATTACGAGGGCTGCGTGGCCTTGCTGAGCCAGCTCGATCGGCTCGATCGCAGCACCGAGCTGGCGGCCGGCGTGCCGGAAGGGCGCGTGAGGGTGGCGCTGCCCGCGCCGTTCGCGCAGCATCTGCTGATCCCCGCCTTGCCGCTGCTGTTCGAGGCCTATCCCGCGCTCGACGTCGAGATCGTGACGGCCGACGGCGAGCTCAACCTGGTGGAGGCCGGGGTGGATTGCGCGCTGCGCGTCGGCGCGATCCGCGAGACCAGCCTGGTGGCGCGCCCGGTGGGCCACGCGGCGGAGATCTTCTGCGCCGCGCCGGCCTATCTGCGCCGGCACGCGGAGCCGCGCGAGCTGACTCAGTTGCGTGCGCATCCAATCGTCGGCAATGGCGTGCACGCGCCGGGCGAATGGGACGAGGGCGAGAAGATCGTGGTGCGGGGCGCGTTGCGGCAACGCGCCAGCGCGGCCGATGCGAATGCCTACCTGGCCTGCGCGGTCGCCGGGCTGGGTATCGCGTTCGGCTATCGCCTGGCGTTCCAGCCCTGCCTCGACGCCGGCACCCTGCGCGAGATCCTTCCCGCGCATCGGCCGCCGCCGAAGCCGGTGCACATCGTCTACTACCCGAGCCAGCGCATGCCCAACCGCGTGCGCGTGTTCGTCGACTGGTTCCGCGAGGTGCTGATCGAGGCGCTCGACCAGGGCGTGCCGGCCCAGGCGCTGTCGCATGTCGACCCGCGAACCGGCCTGGCCGCCGCCACCTCATGAGCACGCGTCGCACGCCCCGTCTTGCGGTGCGCAAGCAGCCGCAACAGGCACGCTCGACGGAACTCGTCGCGGCCATCCTCGAGGCGGCCACCCAGGTGCTGGCCAGGGAAGGCGCGGCGCGCTTCACCACCGCGCGCGTGGCCGAGAAGGCCGGGGTCAGCGTGGGCTCGGTCTACCAGTATTTCCCGAACAAGGCGGCGATCCTGTTTCGCCTGCAATCCGACGAATGGCGCCGCACCACCGCGATGCTGCGCGCGATCCTCGAGGACCGCCGCGATCCGCCGCCCGAGCGCCTGCACAAGATGGTGCACGCCTTCATCCTCTCGGAATGCGAGGAAGCCGACATGCGGGTGGCGCTCAACGACGCCGCGCCGCTGTATCGCGACGCGCCGGAAGCGCGCGAGGTCCGGGCCTCGAGCGCCGGCACCCTGGATCGCTTCATGCTGGAGGTGCTGCCCGGCGCGTCGCCGGCCACGCTGCAACTGGCCGGGGAGATGATCGGCGCCACCTTGCGGCTGGTCGGCAAGCAGTTTTCCGAGCGCCCGCGCACGCCGGCCGAGATCGAGGCCTATGCCAGGGCCATGTCCGATATGTTCTGCGCCTACCTGCGGGAACTGGCGAGCCGCTGAACGGGCATGCCGCGCGGCGGCTTCAGAGATATTCGAGGTTGCCGTCCACGCCGATGGCTTGCCCCGAGACGTTGCGCCCGGCCGGCGAGGCGAGGAACAGCGCCATCGCGGCGATATCCGCCATGCTCACCATGCGGTGCAGCGAGATCTTCCCCAGGTATTGCTCCTTCATCGCCTCGAAGCTGGTGCCGGTGGATTGGGCGCGCGCGGCGATCACGCGATCCATCCGCTCGCCCTCGACCACCCCGGGCAGGATCGCATTGACGCGGATGTCGCTCGGCCCCAGTTCCACCGCCAGCGACTTCATCAACCCGACGATGGCCCATTTGCTGGCCGCGTAGGGCGTGCGAAACGCGTAGCCGAGGCGGCCCGCCACCGAGGACATGGCGATGATGCCGCCGCCGTCCGGATTCGCCTTCAGCAGCGGCACGGCGCGGCGCAGGAAGGTGTACTGGCTGTTGAGGTTGGTGGCGATGGTGCGCTCCCAGTCCTCGGGGGCGATGGTCTCGATCCCGCCGGTCGGCCCCGCGATGCCCGCGTTGTTGACCAGCAGGTCGAGGCCGCCGAAGTGCCGTGCCACCTCGTCGAACAGCCGGTCGACCTGGACGCGGTCGCCGACGTCGGCCAGCGTGGCGTGCAGCCCGGGGTGGCGCGCCCTGGCCTGTTCGATCGCGGCGGGATCGACGTCGCAGATGCAGACCCGCGCGTCCACCTGGAGGAAGGCCTCGGCGATCGCCGCGCCGATGCCCGAGGCCGCGCCGGAGACGACCACGCGCAGGCCGGGGCGGGGTTTGAGAAGCTCGAAGGTGTTCATGACTGCCTTGCCCGTGTGGGCGATAGGGGGTGGTCCGTCGCGCATTCCGGCCGGCGAGCGGCCGGCGGCTGCGCGACGGGAGAAGCGAGGTCGAGAATCGACGCGATGCAGGCTGCCGGCATGGCCGGCGCGCGCTTCATCGCCCCGGGTATTGCGGCTGCTCGTCGTCGAGCGCAAGGCCGCTGCCCGCCGCCCGCGGTCGCGATTCGGCATCGATCGCGCGGGCCAGCAGCGGCACCAGGCACAGGCCGACCGCCGAGGCCGCGATCACGACCTTGAAGCCGGCATCGCTGCGGCCCGTGACGCTCTCCGCCAGCCCGAACAGATAGGGGCCCACGAAGCCGCCCAGCAGCCCGACGGTATTGATGAAGGCCAGCCCGGCGGCGGCCTGGATGCCCTGCAGGCGCTTCATGGCCACCGCCCAGTAGGACGGCAGGATGCCGCCGGCGAAGAAGCCGGTGACGCCGAGCAGGAGCACCTGCAGCGCCTGGCTGCGGATGGCGACGAAGGCGAGGGCGCTCGCCAGCACGCCGGCGGTCAGCGCGCCGAGGAAGCCGCAGTCGTTGCGCACGCGACGATGCAGGCGCGGCAGCCACAGCACGCCGATCAGGAAGCCGATCCCCACGCTGCTGGACAGCAGCCCCACCAGCAGCGGCGAGCTCACGTGCATTTGCGCCACGATCGAGGGGATGAAGAAATACAGGCCGACGAAGGCCACCTGGTTCATGAAGTAGATCAGGGCGATCAGCACCGTGGTGGGGCGCTTGAGCGCGGCGATCCAGTGCGCCGAGCCGAACGCGCCCTGGCCGTGCACCTCGGCCACCGCGTGCCGTTCGAGCGAGCGCGCCTGGTCCGGCGTCAGCCAGCCGACCTCGGCGGGCCGATCCGGCAGCTTGAAGTACAGCAGGATGCCGACCAGCACGGTGGGCAGGCCTTCGAGCAGGAACAGCCACTGCCAGCCGCGCAGCCCGGCGGTGCCGTCGAGTTGCATCAGCGCCGCGCCGAGCGGGCTGCCGATGATCAGCGCGATCGAGGGCGCGGTGTAGATCCAGCCGACCGCCACCGCCCGGTCTCGCGGCGCGAACCAGAGCGTCACCATGTACATCAGCGCCGGGAACAGCCCCGCCTCGGCGATGCCGAGCAGCACGCGCAGCAGGTAGAACGAGGCGTCGCCGCGCACCAGCATCATGGCGGTGGACAGCAGGCCCCAGCTCACCGCGATGCGCGAGATCCAGCGGCGCGGCCCGTAGCGATGCGCGGCCAGGTTGCTGGGCACCTCCAGCAGCGCGTAGCCGATGAAGAAGATGCCGGCGCCCAGCCCGTAGGTGGCCGCGCCGATGCCGAGGTCGGCGGCCAGCGCCGTCTTGGCCAGCGCGACATTGGTGCGATCGATGAAGGACAGGAAGTAGATCAGGCCCATCAGCGGCAGCAGGCGCGTCATGGCCTTGCGGGTCGCGAGCCGGTGGGTGTCGCCCAGGTCGGCGGCGGGCGTGGCGGCAGTCATGGCGGGTGTCTCCGGAATGTGTTTATGGTTCGTGTCCGATGGCCTTGCGGCAGGACCTACAGCGTGACCCGCTCGCGTCCCTTGAGCCCGAGCAGCTCACGCGCCTGCGCGGGCGTGGCGATCTCGAACGACAGCTCCTCGAGGATGCGGCGGATCTTGCGCACCTGCTCGGCGTTCGAGCGGGCCTTCACGCCGCGCGACAGGTACACGCTGTCCTCCAGCCCGACCCGCACGTTGCCGCCCAGGATCGCGCCCATCGTGACCAGCGACATTTGGTGACGGCCCGCGCCCAGTACCGAGAAGGCGTAGTTCTCGCGGCCGAACAGCCGGTCGGCGGTGGCGCGCATCACGGCCAGGTTCTCGGGATCCGGCCCGGCCCCGCCCAGGATGCCGAGCACCGACTGGATGAAGAAGGGCGGCTTCACCAGTCCCGCGTCGACGAAGTAGGCCAGGTTGTGGAGATGGCCGAGGTCGTAGCACTCGAACTCGAAGCGCGTGCCGTAGTCGCGGAACTCGGTGAGGATGTTGCGGATATCGCGGAAGGTGTTCCGGAAGATCATGTCCTCCATGCCCTCCAGGTAATCCTTCTCCCAGTCGAAGCGCCATTCCTGCATGCGGGCGGCCACCGGATGCAGCGAGAAGTTCATCGAGCCGAGGTTGAGCGAGCACATCTCGGGCTTGGCCAGGCGCGCGTAGGCCAGCCGCTCGTCCAGGCTCATCCGGGTGCTGCCTCCGGTGGAGATGTTGATCACGGCATCGGTGGCGGCGGCGATCGCCGGCACGAACTGGCGGAACACCTCGGGCGCGGGCGTGGGCCGGCCGTCCTCGGGGTCGCGCGCATGCAGGTGCAGGATCGCGGCGCCCGCCTCGGCGGCTTCCAGCGCCTGCGAGCGGATCTGGTCGGGCGTGATCGGCAGGTAAGGCGACATCGACGGCACGTGGGCGGAGCCGGTCACGGCGCAGGTGATGATGACGGGATGGGCCTGGCTCATGGAGGATTTCCTTGCCGGAAGCGCCGGCAACGCGGGGCGCAGGCCGTTCATGAGGAGGCCTGAGCGTGGATGGAAGGGAAGCTGCCGGCTATGTACGGATCGAGCCGCGCCGGATATGCCCGCGCGCGGGTTGCGATCGCGACGCGGGCGAATTCCGCTCAGCGGGGCGGGCCCGGCGGGGGCGTGGCGCGTCGGCCGTGCGACGCGGCGGCGAGGATGCTGCGCATGTTCGTCTCCTGGATCCGGGCGCGCGCCGGGAGCGCCGCGCCCTCGATTCTTGTTGCCACCATATTAGTGAGATACGATCGCGGCGGTAAGGTCATTTTCGGACAGTTGCATGTCCTCGCAGGACATCCCCGGGAGGCGAATGGCGGCGCGGTACCCCCTGCTCAACGAGCGCATCTATGCACCCTACAAGATCGCGGCCCTGGTCGAGGTGCTGGCCGAGCAGGGCATCGCGCCGCTCGACAGCCTGCGCGGCAGCGGCCTGTCGGTGGACCAGCTCGACGATGCCGCGGTGCTGACCTCGGTGCGCCAGTACGCTGTCGTGTGCCGCAACGCGATCGAGCTGTCGTCCGATCCGGCCACGCCGTTCCGGACCGGCTCGCGCCTGCACCTGGCCGCCTACGGCATGTATGGTTATGCGCTGATGTCCTGCCTGTCGCTGCGCGACTACTTCCGGCTCGGCGTGAAATACCATCGCCTGGCCACGCCGACCCTGACGATCGAATGGCGGGAATTCCCCGATCGCGCGGTATGGACCTTTCCCGACGCGTTCGGCCCGAACCTCCCCCACGAGCTTCAACAATTCCTGCTCGAGCAGCAGTACACCCAGCACGTCACCCATCTGCAGGACGTGGCCGGCCGCGCCTGCCCGCCGCTGCGCGCGCGCTTCTCCTATGCCGCGCCGGCGCATGCCGCGCTCTATGCCGAGTACCTCGGTTGCCCCTGCGATTTCGATGCCAAGCAGTGCGAACTGATCTACGACAGCGCGATCCTCGAGCTGCGCCCGCACCTGGCGCATCGGCACTCGGCGGCCTTGCTGCAGGACACCTGCGATCGGCTGATCGGGCAGGCCAAGACCTCGTCCGGCGCCTCGGGCGAGGTGTACCAGCTGCTGATGCGCAGCCCCGGCGAATTCCCGGGCATGGAGGCCGTGGCCGCCACCCTGGGCATGACCAGCCGGACCTTGCGACGCCGGCTCGAATCGGAAGGCACCTCGTTCGTGGCGATCGTCGACGACGTGCGTTGCTCGCTGGCGATCGAATATCTGCGCACCACCCGCATGAGCACCGAGGACGTGGCGATGCTGGTGGGCTTTACCGACGTCGCCAATTTCCGGCGCGCGCTGAAGCGCTGGACCGGCAAGGGCGCCGCCGAGATCCGCGAGGAATAGCCGCGCCGGCCGCCTCAGGCCGAAGCGCTCGCCTTCACCAACTGTGTGAAGGCCTCCAGCGCCTTGGAGATGGTCTCCTTGCGCCACACCAGCCAGGTGCGCAGCAGGCCGAACTCCTTGCCCATCGGCCAGGCGCGCACCGTCTGCGAGCCCGGCATGCTCTCCAGCATGCTCAGCGGCATGATCGCCAGGCCGCCGCCCGCGCTCACGCAGGCCAGCATGCCGTGATACGACTCCAGCTCGCGGATCTCGCCATGCACCGCGCCGTCGTTGGCGAGCCAGCGCTCCAGGTGGCGGCGATACGAGCAGTTCTTGCGGAACACGTAGAGCGCATCGCCGTCGGCGTCGCGGCCCCGGCGGATCGGCGCGTGATTGCTCGGCGCCACCACCACCATCTGCTCGTCGAACACCGGGAAGCCGGTCAGCTCGGGGTGGTCGAGCGGGCCGTCGACGAAGGCCGCGATCAGGTCGCCGCCGAGCAGCGCGTCGATGATCTGCCCCGAGGGCCCGGTGGCGAGTTCCAGCGCCACCTGCGGGAAGCGCTGGTTGTAGGCGGCCAGGATGCCGGGGATGCGCACCGCGGCCGTGCTTTCCAGGGCGCCCAGCGCGAAGCGGCCGGCCGGCTGCTGGCCGGCCGTGACGGCGCGCGCCTCGCTCACCAGGCCCAGGATCCGGCTCGCGTAGTCGAGGAACACGCGCCCCGGCTGGGATAGCTGCAGCCGGTTGCGCTCGCGCGTGAACAGGTCGACGCCGAGCTCCTCCTCCAGTTGCTTGATGCGCGTGGTCAGGTTGGACGGCACCCGGTGCACGGCCTGCGCGGCTGCCGCGATGCTGCCGTGGCGCGCCACCGCCTGAAACATTTCCAGTTGGATGAGATCCATGTCGACATTCTCGAAACGTGAATAAGTTGCTCAAAACTATTCAGTTTTTCTGAGCGTGTGCGGAGCTTACTATGAGCGCCATCCCAAGCCAATGGAGTTCAGCATGAGCAGCGCAGATCCTCAGGTATTCCGTTCCATCAGCCCGCTCGACGGCCGCCGGCTCGCCGAATTCCCGGCCCAGGGGCCGGCCGAGCTCGAACAGGCCCTGCAGCGCACCTCGGCCGCCTTCCGCGACTGGAAGCGGCGCCCGATGGCCGAGCGCTGCGCGGCGCTGCGCCGGCTCGGCCAGGTGCTCAGGGCCGACGCGCAGCGCATCGCCGAGACCATCACGCTGGAGATGGGCAAGCCGATCAAGCAGGCCCTGGCCGAGGTGGAGAAGTCGGCCGGCGTCTGCGACTGGTACGCCGAGCACGCGGCGGCCCTGCTGGCTCCGGAACCCACCCAGGTGGAGGGCCAGAAGGCGCGCATCGAATATCGCCCGCTCGGGCCGGTGCTGGCGGTGATGCCCTGGAATTTCCCGATCTGGCAGGTGGTGCGCGGCGCGGTGCCGGCCCTGGCCGCCGGCAATACCTATGTGCTCAAGCACGCGCCCAACGTGCTGGGCTCGGCCCGGCTGCTGGCCGAGGCCTTCGAGCGGGCCGATTTCCCGGCCGGCGTGTTCGAGCTGGTCGACCTGGGCAACGATCTGGTGTCGGCGGCGATCGCCGATCCGCGCATCGCCGCGGTGACGGTGACGGGCAGCGTGCGCGCCGGCGCCGCGATCGGCGCGCAGGCGGGCGCCGCGCTCAAGAAGTGCGTGCTCGAGCTGGGCGGCTCCGATGCCTTCATCGTGCTGGCCGACGCGGACCTGGATCTCGCCGTGGCGGCCGCGGTGGCCGGGCGCTTCCAGAATTCGGGCCAGGTGTGCGCGGCGGCCAAGCGCTTCATCGTCGAGGCGCCGGTGCTGGCGCAGTTCACCGAGCGCTTCGTGGCGGCCGTCAAGGCGCTGCGCATGGGCGACCCGCGGGTGGCGGACAACTACATCGGCCCGATGGCCCGCTACGACCTGCGCGACGAACTGCATCGCCAGGTCGAGCGCAGCCTGGCCGAGGGCGCCACGCTGCTGGTGGGCGGCCACAAGGTGGAGGGCGAGGGCAACTACTACCAGCCCACCGTGCTGGCCGACGTCAAGCCGGGCATGACCGCCTTCCGCGAGGAGCTGTTCGGGCCGGTGGCCGCGATCATCCCCGCCGACAGCGCCGCGCACGCGGTGCAACTGGCCAACGACAGCGACTTCGGCCTGTGCGCCTCGGTGTTCACGCGCGATGCCGCGCTGGCCGAGTCGATCGCGGCGGAGCTTGAGGTGGGCGGCGTGTTCATCAACGGCTACAGCGCCAGCGACGTGCGGGTGGGCTTCGGCGGCGTGAAGAAGAGCGGCTTCGGACGCGAGCTCTCGCACTTCGGCCTGCGCGAGTTCTGCAACGCGCAGACGGTATGGGCGGATCGTCGCTGAACCGCTGAACCGCTGAACCGCTGAACCGCTGAACCGCTGAACCGCTGAACCGCTGAACCGCCGGCCGGGCCTCGCGCCCGGCCCGGCTCGCCGCCGCCGACAACCGTCTCGGCGGCGGCGTCGTTTCGCCGTTGCCGCCTACCAGTGGATCATCGGCCGGCCAGCCACCGGCGAGCGGAAGCTGGCGAGCGTGGTGCCCTTCAGGCTGCCGAGGTAGACCGTCTTCAGGTCCGGGCCGCCGAAGGTCACGCTGGTCAGCCAGGGCGCGATGCTGCCGCCCGTCTCGGCCATGATCGACATCGGCACGATCTCGCCGCTCGCGAAGGCCGCGTCGAAGCGCGCGGTGGCGGCCGCGTCGCCGTCGTCCAGCAGGGTGTGCAGGTCGCCCTCGGGGTCGATCGCGACGATGCGATCGGCGAAGATCATCGCGCACCACAGGTTGCCGTAGGCGTCGAAGGCGAAACCATCGATCAGGCCCGGCCCGAGCCGGCTCGGGCCATAGGTCTCGCGCGGGCCCAGCGCGCCGTCGTCGAGCACGCGAAAGCGGCTGACGCGGTTCGCGGTGGTTTCCGCCACGTACAGGAAGCGTTCGTCGGGGTCGAGCCGGATCTCGTTGGTGAAGGCCAGGCCATCCGCCACGATGCGTGCGCCGCGCGGGTCGATCAGCACGATGTAGCCATCGGCCAGGTTGTTGCGCACCGCGTTCGGCCAGGGATCGACACGCGTGGAGATGGTCACCCACAGCCGGTCCCGGCTGTCGCGCAGCACGAAGTTGACCTTGCCGGGCGGCTTGCCGTCCAGGCCGTCGAACAGCACCCGCAGCTCGCCCGAGTGCGTGAGCCGCTCGACGCGGTCGGTGCCGATGTTGGCGATCAGGATGTTGCCCTCGGCGTCGAGCGCCAGGCCGTTGGGCAAGGAGCCGCTGGTGAGGCCGTCCGAGGCGGCGGTCGCGGCGGCGCCCTTAGGTAGGATCAGCGTCTGTTCCCCGGTGGGGGCGATGCGCTGCACGCCGCCGCGCGCGTCGGCCACCAGCAGCGAGCCGTCGCGCTGCGCGAGGATGCATTCGGGGCGCTGCAGGTCGTGGCCGACATGGCGGATCGAGGCCGGGTCTACGCTGAAGCCTTGGATGGGATTCACGGGGGCATCTCCATGTTGTGCTTTCGTGATTGCGTCGCGGCCGGATGCGCTCGGGCTGCCGTCATCCAGGCCGCGTTCGAGTATGCACGCAATCCCGCCTCGGGATATCGAAGCCCCCACGAAGCCGGCTGCCATCAGCCGTCCTCGCCCACCTCCACCGGATCGGGCAGGTCCGGCAAGCGCTTGTCGGGGGACGGCGAGGGATTGGCCGGCCGGGTGGCGGGCGGCGCGTCGTTCGCGTCCCGGTCCTCGTCCTCTTCCTGGTCCCGGTTCCGGTCTCGCGGTGCCGGTGTATTGGCTTGGTTCATCATCGTGCTCCTTGCTCCATGAGGTTTCGTCAGCCGTTGCCCGCGATGCGCGCATCGGCAAGCGGGCGGCATTCGTGCCGGCGTTCGCGCGCCGGGCGTGGTGCGCTACGCGCGAGCCGTCGTGCCCGTCAGCAGGCTCGCGAACAGGATCTCGTCGGTGCGCAGCCCGCGCCGCTTGGTGCAGGGCCCGAGCACGGCGAGCGCGCCGGTCTCGAAGGCTTCCAGCACCACGGGGTGGATGTAGCTGCTCCGGCACACGGCCGGCGTGTTGTGCAGCAGCGCCGCCACCTCGCGCACCGTGGCGACGATCTGCTTTCGCGCCTGCCGCGCATCGAGCCAGGCGGCACGCCGCAGCAGGGCCAGCGCGTTGACGCTGCCGGCCCAGGTCCGGTAGTCCTTGGCGCTGAAGTCGGCGCCGCCCGTCTCGCGCAGGTAGTCGTTGATCTCGACGGGGCCGATCGCGTGCCGCGTGCCCTCGGCGTCGAGGTACTGGAACAGGTGCCGCCCCGGCAGTTTCGCGCAGGCGTGCAGGATCGGCAGCACGCGCGCGTCGTCGATCGTCACGTCGTGCTCGACGCCGCTTTTTCCCGCGAAACGCAGCCGCATCGCGCCGGGCTCGATCGACAGATGGCGCTTGCGCAGCGTGGTCAGCCCGAACGAGGCGTTGTCGCGCGCGTATTCGGCATTGCCGATGCGTACCAGGGTACTGTCCAGCAAGCGCACCACGGCGGCGACGATCTTCTCGCGCGGCAGGCCCGGCTTCGACAGGTCGCGGCTCACCCGCGCGCGGATGCGCGGCAAGGCCTGCGCGAAGGCGGCCAGGCGAGCGTATTTTTCGGCGTCGCGCAGCTCGCGCCAGCGCGGATGGTAGCGGTACTGCTTGCGGCCGCGATCGTCGCGGCCGGTGGCCTGCAGGTGGCCGAGCGGGTCCACGCAGATCCACACGTCGACGTAGGCGGGCGGGATCGCGAGTGCATTGATGCGGGCGATTTCGCGCAGGTCGCGGATCGGCAGGCCGCGCGTATTGAGGTAGACGAAGCCGTCGGCGCCGCGCCGGCGCGTGTAGCCGGGCCGGCTGTCGTCGACGCGGCGCAGCGGCGGGTCGGGCTGCGCGGCGCCGTCCTTGCCGCCGTCTCGAGAGCGCGAGGGCCGCGCCGATGCCGCGCCCGCGCTTGGCGAGCCGCGCGGCGCGCGGCGTGCGAGCGGTTCCCGCCGCGGCGCGGGAGGGCGCGGGTCCTTGGCAAAACGACGCGGCGCCTGGGTGCTGGAATGTTTCATATGCAGGGTCCTCCGGATCGATCCCGGCATCGTCGGTCGGGATGAGGAATTGCGTAGCAAACGCGATGCCGGGGAAGCGGCGCGTTTTTTCAAGCGCTTGTCGATTTCCTCACGCGCCGCGTGAGGGCGCGAAGGTGGCGGAGCTGGCGAGCAGGCGAGCGCGCTTGCGCTCGCCTGTTCCGGCGGCAGGCGCGTAGCTTGCTGGCGATGTCGAGGCACGCCGGCGGCGCGGACGAGCCGGGCAGGAACGTCGAGGCCTGGAAAAAATGCAATGCGCGCGGCGGGATCAGGCGAGAAAGACGCACCGGGACCTGCGCGGCGAGCGTAGCCGGTGCCGTGACGTGGAGCCGGGAGGCGGCCGGCCGGCGGGACGCACGCGGCCACGAGGCGCGCTTCGACGCCGTACCGCGGCGTGGTGGCCATCCCGGTCAGGTTTCACGCGCGGCACGGGGCTCGCTGCTCAGGCGGCCGACTGAACCAGTCGCGGCTGACGGCGCTCGCGCGCCGCGCCCGTCTCGTCCAGCGCATCGAGGAAGCTCGCGGTCCACCAGTGCACGTCGTGCTTGCGGATCTCGGCGAGCAGGGCCGTGTGGCGCCGCACGCGCTCGTCCAGCGGCATGGTCAGGGCCGCCTGGATCGCGCGCGCGGTGCCCTGGATGTCGTAGGGATTGACCAGCAGCGCATCGGTCAGCTGCTCGGCGGCGCCGGCGAAGCGCGACAGCACCAGCACGCCGGGGTCCCTGCTGTCCTGCGCGGCGATGAATTCCTTGGCCACCAGGTTCATGCCGTCGCGCAGCGGCGTGACCAGCGCCACCCGGCTCGCGCGGTACAGCCCCGGCAGCGAGCTGCGCTCGAGGCTGCGGTGGATGTAGCGCACCGGCATCCAGTCGAGTTCGCCGTAGTCGCCGTTGAGCGAGCCGCACAGCGCATCCATCTCCTGGCGCAGTTGGCCGTATGCGTCGACGTCCTCGCGGCTTGGCGCGGCGATCTGGATCAGGGTGGCCTGCTTGCGTGTGTCGGGGAAGGCGTCGAGCATCTCGCGGAACGCCTGCACGCGCTGCGGCAGGCCCTTCGAATAATCGAGGCGGTCCACGCCGAGCAGCAGCTTGCGGCGCGAATACTCGTCGCGCATCTGCTCGTAGATGTTGAGGCCGTCGTCGTCGCTGCCCATCTGCGCGAAGCCGTCCACGTCGATGCCGATCGGGAAGGTGCCCACCCGGATGGTGCGGTCGAAGGCGCGCAGCCGTTCGCCGTCGATGAATTGCGCGTTGGCCTCGGCTTCGGCGTAGCGCACGAAGTGGGTGACATCGGTATGCGCCTGGAAGCCCACCAGGTCGTAGGCGAACAGCGAGCGCATCAGCCATTCGTGCTCGGGGATCGCGGCCATGATCTGCGGCGGCGGCACGGGAATGTGCAGGAAGAAGCCGATCCGGTTGCGGCAGCCCTGGGCGCGCAGCTCGGTGGCCAGCGGGATCAGGTGGTAGTCGTGCACCCAGATCACGTCGTCGGGCTTGAGCAGGGGCATCAGCTTGCGCGCGAACAGGCGGTTCACGCGGCGATACCCCTCGCTGAACTGCACGTCGAAGTTGGCCAGGTCGAGCCGGTAGTGGAACACCGGCCAGAGCACGTTGTTCGAATAGCCGAGGTAGTAGGCGTCGTAGTCGCGCTGCGAGAGGTCGATGGTGGCGAGTTCCATGTTGCCGTATTCGCGGACCTGCACCTCTTGGTTGCCGGGATCGCTGTCGGCCTCGGCGAGCTTGCCGCTCCAGCCGAACCAGATGCCGCCGCGCTGCTGCAGGCTGTCGTTGAGCGCGACGGCCAGGCCTCCCGGGGCCGAACTGTCCGGATCGGATGTCCGGTTCGATACCACGACGAGACGACTCACTTCAGCCTCCTGTATTTGATTTGAGCGTTCGGGCTTGGAATCTGATGAGCAATGCGAAGCATTCGCCGGGCCTTGCCGGCAAGTGCCTTGTCGAAGCGGGGCACGGCCCGTCAACCCATGGGGCCAGCCGCGCGGCTAACGGCTGCCGCTAATCCGACAGATAGCGCAGCAGCAGCGCCGGGTCCGCGATGTCGAGTATCACCTTGCGCAGGATGCGGGCTCGCATGTGCTCGGCATCGAGCGTCCAGGGGCCGGCGGTGTCGTTCAGATGTCGGGTGATCGGCGCCTGCAGGGCGGCCACGGGCGCCGGCGGCAAACCGAGGCGAACGCCCAGCAGGCCGGCGACCACTTCGTCGAGCTCGATATCGAGCGGATTCGAATCGATCGTGAGGCTCAGTTTCATGATGCGTGTCCAGCAGCGGTGTGATCCGCCCGCGTCGGCCACCTGGAGCCGTCGCGGGTCCAGCGCCCGGCCATGGCTGGCGCGACGGTCGCGCGGCCCGTGCCATGGTCCGGCGGTACTCGAAATAGAGGTGGGGCGTGGGCCCTTCAAGAGGGCGCCGAAAGCCACTATGTAACAAAATATTTCAGCTTGGCCGGCTCTTGAAATTTTCCTTCCCTGCGCTATGTTATGCATCGCTCAGGCAGTCGCGATTCGCGCTGCGTGTTTCGATTTGTTTGTTGATGGGGTTGCCCCACGGACGAGCGAACTGGAGCGCGTGGTCCAATTCCTCGTTCGTGTGACGCCCCGATTTTTCAAGGAGCCGATCATGAGCGATCTTTTCTTCAGTACCGACCTGCTGGGCGAGTTCGACCGCCTGCACCGGCAGATGAGCCGCCTGGCGGGTTTCCCCGCCAGCCTGCGCGCCTCGCGCAGCGAGAGTTTTCCTCCCCTCAACATCGGCGACACCGACGACAGCGTCGAGATCGTCGCGTTCGTGCCGGGCCTCGATCCGGCCACGATCGACGTCTCGATCGACAAGCGGCTGCTGACCATCAGCGGCGAGCGCAAGGCGCCCGAGCGTGAAGCCGGTGCGCGCGTCTATGCGCGCGAGCGCTTCATGGGCGCGTTCCGGCGCGTGATCGAACTGCCCCAGCATGCCGATCCCGACCGCGTCGGCGCGCGCTACGTGAACGGCTGCCTGATGATCAGCGTCGGGCGTGCCGAGGCATCCCGGCCGCGCCAGGTGTCGATTCAATGAGCTTTCACGACGATCAGAGACAACGGAGCCCATCATGACCGAGAACAGCGAACTGACCACCCAACCGAAGCGTACCGACCTGGCGCAGCGCGAGGACGCGGCTGGCGGCGCGAAACCGACCGAGCGCATTTCGCCGGCCGTCGACATCATCGAGGACAGCCACGGCATCACGCTGTATGCCGACCTGCCCGGCGTGCCGCGCGACAAGCTCGACGTGCGCGTGGCGGACGGCAGCCTGAACATCGAGGCCGAGGCGGTGATTCCGACGCCGACCGGGCTGCGCCTGCAGCATGGCGAGGTCCGTCATCCGCGTTTCTGGCGGGCCTTCACGCTGAGCCCCGATTTCGACGTGGCGCGCATCGACGCGCAATTGCGCGACGGCGTGCTGAAGCTGAGCATTCCACGCCGAGAGGAGGCGAAGCCGCGGCGCATCGAGGTCAGCGCCGGATGAGGCGGTGAGTTCGGCGGGCCGCGCGGGCGGCACGCTAGGTGGCGCGGCCGCCCGGTCGCGCCCGTCGCCGGGCGCCGCTTGATCATGCTGGAGCGCCACGCAGACGGGGGCCGACGTGCCCATCTGATCGGCAAGAGGCGCTCGTTTCTCGACCCGCCCGATCCACCGGCCATGCAACCATCTGCTCGATCGCGCGCCAGTTGCGGCGTCGGCGAGCCGGCTCGCGGCCCAGTGCGCCGGACTTCGCGTGAGGTCCGAGCACGCGCAGACGGATTCAATCGCGAGATTTTTGGAAATTGAAAACTGCTATTGCAGGGTTTTCTTCCGTTTATTAAGCTGCGTGAATCTCCGTGAATATGCGCGTGTCCCCGAGCCGCCGGTAGAAAAGGACGAAGCCGCAAAGCCCGGGACGTGCGCCTTATTTTGCGTTCGACCATCATGAATCCACTCTCCCGAAGCCTCGTCGTCGGCACCACCCGCGTGCTCGTTGAACTGCATCCCGAGCGGTCGGTTGCCCGCATCCACGTCACCGACACCGATGGCGGCGTACCCCGCCTGCCGGTGACGATCGGCATCAAGCCATACCTGAAGGCTGGCCTGAGTCTGGAGGAGGCGCTCGACCACCTGGTCGAGATCTCGCGCGATAGCGTCGAAGTGGCGATGCTGCAGAATCAGCGCGTTCGAAGCTGCCACTGAGCGGTGTGTCTCGCGCGTGGCCGCCGGAGCGGTCCACGCACGGCTTCACCATGTTCGAGCTTGACCGCCCTGGTCTGGCGGGCTGCGGGTTCGCGCGGTTTATGGCTCGCCGTCTTCGCGCGGGGCACCGCTTGCCGGTTGCCCCTTGCCGTCACGCAGGAAACCGGCCAGGCGATCCCGCGGCGAGCTGTCGGGCGCGGCCTGTGGGGCGACGCTGCCGCTGGCCGAGCGCCGCGTGAGCCTGGGAGACGAGCGCGACGCCTCGGCCTGCCGGCGGCGCGCGTGACCTACCACTACGACGACAACCACCGCTGCATGATCCAGCACGCGCTGGCGCGGATCTCGGGCTCGCTCGCGGCGGGGCGGCGCGCGAGCCCGGCGCCGTTGTGGCGCGCGTCGCGAACCGCGTCCGTGGCGAGGGTGCTGCTGGCGGCGCTCCGCCCGGCGCCTAGCCGCCCTCGGCCGGATCGGCGGCGAGCCGGCTATAGAGCGTCTTGAGGCTGATGCCGAGCATCTCCGCGGCATGGGCCTTGACGCCCGCGCAATGCGCCAGGGTGGCCGCCACCAGGCGGCGATCCATCTCGTCGAGCGGCACGGCCAGCGGCACCGAGACCGATTCGCCCGGCACCTGCGCGGCCTGCGCCAGTTCGTCGATGATCGACAGCGGCAGCGTGTCGATCAGCTCGCCCTCGCAGAAGATCGCCGCGCGCTGCACCAGGTTGCGCAGCTCTCGCACATTGCCGCGCCAGTTGCGCTGGCGCATCTCGTGTCTGGCCGCCTCCGAGAACCGCAAGGCGCGGCCCGCCTGCTGGTTGAGCGCCGCCAGGAAGTCCTCGGCCAGCAGCACCACGTCGTTCTCGCGTTCGCGCAGCGGCGGCAGCGCGATCGGGAACACGTTGATGCGGTGATAGAGGTCCGCGCGCAGCGTGCCCTCGTCGATCGAGGCGAGCGGATCGCGATTGCTGGCCGCCACGATGCGCACGTCCACTTCCACCTCGCGCGTGCCGCCCAGGCGCATCACGCGGCGCGTCTCCAGCACGCGCAGCAGGCGCACCTGCAGCTCGATCGGCATCTCTGTGATCTCGTCGAGAAACAGGGTGCCGCCGTCGGCGCGCTCGAAGAAGCCGCGATGATCGCGCTCGGCGCCGGTGAAGCTGCCGCGCTCGTGGCCGAACATCTCGCTCTCGATCAGGTTGGCCGGCAGCGCGCCGCAGTTGATCGCCACGAAGGGCTGGTCGTGGCGCGGGCTCAGGTCGTGCACGGTCTGCGCGGCGAGCTCCTTGCCGGTGCCCGATTCTCCGGTCAGCAGCACCGAGGCGGAGGTGCCGGCCACGCGCGCGATCGCATCGTAGACGCCAAGCATCGCCGGCGAGCGGCCCAGCATGCGGCCGAAGCGCGAGGAGCGGCGCAGTTCGGCGGCCAGCGCCTCGAGATTGTCGGCGCGTTGCTCCTGGCGCGCCACGCGCGCGAGCAGGCGCTGCACGCGCTCCATGTTGAACGGCTTCACCAGGTAGTCGCTGGCGCCGAGGCGAATCGCGCGGATCGCTGTGTCGAGCGAGGCATTGCCGGTGGCGACCACGAATTCGCAGCGCTCCCGGGGCAATTCGTCGAGCAGCGACAGGCCGCTGCCGTCGGGCAGCATCAGGTCGCAGAGCACCAGGCTCGGCAAGCGCGCGGCGATCCGCTCGCGCGCTTGCCCGAGCGAGCCGGCGGTATCGCAGGGCAGGTCCCGCGAGGCGGCGAAGGCCGCCATGGACGCGCGGATTTCCGCGTCGTCGTCGACCACCAGGATGTGGGGCATGGGCTGTCTTGTCGTGGAGGGACGCAAGCGATTGAGGGGCGATGACCGGCCGGAGCGAGCCAGCCATCCGAGGATGGCTGCAAGTTCCGGACCAGGGATGCGAGGCGCCGGCAGGCAAGGCGCGAGGCTCGGGTGCGCGGATCGAAACTCGCATCCGGCGGGCATTTTTTTCAAAACCGCGCCGAATCCTGCATGGCTGCCGCGTCGCCGCGGGGCGGCGGGTGGTGAGCGAGCCAGGGCGCGGAGTACCTCAGTCTTTCGCCTGCGCGTGGCGGTGATAGCGGTTCATCAGTGGCGTGGCCGAGATGCCGTGCGCGACCACCGACAGCGCGATGATCGCCAGCACCACGGGCGCGAGCGGCCGCGCCGCGGCCGGCGCGTATTCCAGCGCGAACAGCAGGTAGTAGAACGAACCGATGCCGCGGATCCCGAACCAGCCCACCAGCCGCCGCTGGGTCGGGCTGGTGGGCGAGCCGGCCAGCGAGACGGCCACCGCGAGCGGGCGGATCAGCAGCATCAGCGCGGCGGCCACCGCCAGCATCGGCCACCAGCCGCGGGCCGTCAGCAGGCCCGGCAGCAGGCTGCCGATCATGGTCATCACCACCACCTCGGCGATGCGCTCCAGCTCGATGGTGAAACCGAGCACCGATTCGGCCATGTAGGCGTGGGCGCGCTGCGGGTCCTGGGCGGTGGCGCCCACGTCGGTGGAGTCGATGGTGCCGATCACCTCGCGCGGCGCGTTCGGGCCGCTCGCGCGATGCTCGACGCGGCGCATCGCGACGCCGGCGGCGAAGGCCGACAGGAAGCCGAAGCCGTGCGCGAGCTGGGCCAGGCCGAAGGCCACCACGATCAGCCCGAGCGCGAAGAAGCCTTCCAGGCCGAGCGCCTGCGAATGATGCGTGCGCAACCAGGTGACGCCGCGCAGGGTGAGCCAGCCGAGCGCGGCGCCGATCGCCAGCGCGCCGCCGATGCCCCAGACCACCTCCAGCGCGTAGTGGAGCGAGGCGGGCGATGCGCCGCCGATCAGCCCGGCATGGCCGCACAGCGCGAGGCCGGCCAGCACGAAGGGCAACGAGATGCCGTCGTTGAGGCCGCCTTCGCCGGACAGCGCGAAGCGCACCAGGTCCACGTCGCCGGGGTTGCGCACCTGCACGTCGTGGGCGAGCACCGGGTCGGTGGGCGCGAGCATCGCCGCGAGCAGCAGCGCCGGGCCCCAGGCCAGGCCCAGCAGCGGCATGGCCACGGCGGCCAGCAGCGGCACCGTGACGATCATCGCGACGAAGCCGAGCCGCACCGGCAGCAGCCAGAGGCGGTCCAGCGCGGCCACCCGCAGGCGCAGGCCGATCGCGAACAGCGACACCAGCAGGGCCACCTCGGTGATCTGCCTGAGCAGCTTGGCGTCGCGCCCGAGATCGAGATCCATCATGCCGAGCCCGGCCGGCCCGAGCGCGGCGCCCACCGCGAGATAGATCATCGCGGTGCTGCAGGGCAGCCGATGCAGGGCCGAGCCCAGCACGCCGACCGCGATCAGCACGCCGCCGACCAGCAGATACCAGAGGGTTTCATGGAGCATCGGCGTTCCTCCCTGAAGGGCGGCCGAGGGCCCCGCGGTGGCGGGATCGATGGCCGCGAATGATTGCTGCGGGGTGCGAAATGGTACGGCAGGGTCCGCCTTGCCACTGGCCCGCGATTTCTTCAATCGACCGCCGTGCCGTGCAGAAAGTTGCGCTCGCCACGAGCGCGAGATCGCCTCGGTAGACGATTCGCGCGAGGCGGCGGCTGGGCACCGAAATTGCGGTTTCGTGTCGATCGATGACCTGGACCCGGGAGCAAGCATGATCGGTATCGTGATACCCGCGCACAACGAGGCAAGGCGGCTCGCGCGCTGCCTGGCGGCCGCCGTCGCGGCGGCGCGGCATCCCGCGCTGGCGGAGGAGGTGGTGCGCATCGTGGTGGTGCTCGACAGTTGCAGCGACGCCTCGGCGCGGATCGCGGCGCGGTACCCGGTCGAGGTGCTGGGCGTGGAGGCGCGCAAGGTGGGCGTGGCGCGCGCCACCGGCGCCGCGCATCTGCTGCGGCTCGGCGCGCGCTGGCTGGCCTTCACCGACGCGGACAGCCGCGTCGCGCCCGACTGGCTGGCCGTGCAGCTCTCGCTTGGCGCCGACGCCGTGTGCGGCACGGTGGCCGTGGACGACTGGCGCGGCCATCCCGCCTGCGTGCGCGAGCATTGGCACCGCGCCTATCGCGACGTGGACGGGCATCGTCACGTGCATGGCGCGAACCTTGGTGTGAGCGCGCGGGCATATCGGCGTGCCGGCGGTTTTCCGCCGCTGGCCTGCGGCGAGGACGTGATGCTGGTCGACCTGCTGGCGGCGACCGGTGCCACCATCGCCTGGAGCGCCGCGCCGCGCGTGAGCACCAGCGCGCGGGCCGACCCTCGCGTGCGCGGCGGTTTCGGCGACACGCTGGAAACCTGGGCGAGGGTGGACGGCGCGGCCGTCGCGTCGGGCCTGCCGCGCGCGCCGGCCGTGGTCGATTCCGGCGATGCCGCGCCGGAGCTGCGATGAGGCGGCCGATCCAGGAGGCCAGCGGCCA
This sequence comes from Burkholderia gladioli, assembly GCF_000959725.1. NCBI lineage: Bacteria > Pseudomonadati > Pseudomonadota > Betaproteobacteria > Burkholderiales > Burkholderiaceae > Burkholderia > Burkholderia gladioli. Next base: position 2,033,982 of record NZ_CP009322.1, on the reverse strand, counting down.
GCGTGGTGCTCCATCGCCCGTCGAGGCGTGTCGGCGAGGCGAGGCGAGCGCCCAAGCCGCCACGCTGCCCGACATGACGCGCGACGAGCGCGCGCCGCTGTTCGTGGTCTCGCCGCACCTGGACGACGCCGTGTTCGGCTGCGCCGCCTTGCTGGCGGCGCGGCCCGGCGCGGTGGTCTGCACCGTGTTCGCCGGCACGCCCGCGGCGCCGCAGCGGCAGCCCTGGGACCAGGCGGCCGGCTTCGCCGATTCCACCGCCGCGATGGACGAACGGCGCCGCGAGGACGAGCGCGCGCTGGCCTGGTGCGCGGCGCGCGGCGTCTGCCTGGATTTCCTCGACGCGCAATACGGCGCCTCGCCCGAGGTGCCGGCCCTGGCCGAGGCGCTGGCCACGCAACTGGCGCGGCATGCCGGCGCCGCGCCGCTGCTGCCGCTCGGCCTGCGCCATCCCGATCATCGGCGCGTCGCGGCGGCCTGGCTCGCGTTGCTGCGCGCGGGACGGGTCGGCGCCTGCCTGGTCTACGAGGAGGCGATCCATCGCGCCGCACCCGACGAAACGCGGCGGCGCCTGGCCGAGCTGGAGCGCGCCGGCCTGGAGATCACGCCGCTCGGCGTCGATTGGTGCCCCGATCGCGAGGCGAGGCGCGCGCGCGGCATCAAGCGGCGCGCGGTGGCGGCCTATGCGAGCCAGTTGCGCGCGTTCGGCGGGGCGCCGCTGGCCGATCTCGAGCGGCCCGAGCGCTACTGGCGCATGGAATGGCGCGGCGCGACGGGCTGCACGACTTGAAGAGGATCCCGCCTCGAGGCGCGCGTTGCCGGGTTCTTGCGGCCGCGCATTGGTTCGCCGTGAGGCGAAGCACGCCGCGGTCGTCGCGGCGGCCCGCCGGCGCGCGGCCCTAGCGATCCGCGGCATCGCCACGGCGCTGCTCGCGCCGCGCCAGGCTGGCCGGCTCCGCGCTCCACACGTCGAGCAGGAAATCGGCATCGTCGACATGCGCCACCACCTCCAGCGCGGCACGACGCGCGGCCTGCGCGAAGCGTGCGTGCACCGCGCCGCCGCCGATGCGCATGTCCTCGGCGCCATGCCGCCAGTGGCAGCAAACCAACGTGCCGTCGCCGTCCAGCGAGGCGCAGGCCAGGCTCGCCAGCGCCGCGCAAGCCGGCTCGTCGAGGTAGTAGCCGAATTCGCTGATCACGATCAGGTCGAAGCGCGTCTCGGGCCAGTCGTCCGGCATCGCGCGCGTTTCCACGCGGGCCTGCGCGAAGGGCGCGAGCCGGCGCTGCGCGAGCGCCACCGCGCGCGGCGCGAAATCGGCCGACAGCAGCGTCTCGCAGCGCGGCGCGAGTTCGGCCGACAGCTCGCCGTTGGCGCAGCCGGGCTCGAAGGCGCGGCGATAGCGTTGGCGCGGCAGCGCGGCCAGCAGCAGGGCCCGCTTGCGCGCCTCGTACCAACTGCTGCGATAGCGCCAGGGATCGTCCTGTGCGGCGAACTTCGCGTCGAATTCGGCTTGCCGCGCGCGGCGCTCGTGCCCGGCCGGGACGGCTTCGCTGCGTTGCGCCCTCATAGGCCTCATAGGCGCCAGTCCTCCCGCGCCTGGGCCAGCGCCGCGCCAAGCGCGGCCAGGTCGCGCTCGGCATGGCTCTGGCGCATGAACACGGGCAGGTCGGCCACCATCCGCGCGAACCAGCGGTCGCGGCACAGAGGGCCCGCGCCGAGTCCACGCAGCGCGGCGCGCAGCACCGCCTCGGCGGCCTGCTCGACGGCGCCGCGCGTGCGCAGCGCGAGCGTCATCGCATCGGCGCGCGGGTTCGCGTCGATCGTTTGCGCCGCCTCGCGCAGCAGGGCGCGCGCGGCGCTCAGCGCCACGTCGGCGGCGCCGAGATGGGCCTGCAGATGCGGGTCCTCGCGCCGCGCCGCCGCCTCGCGCAGGCGCGCGGCCAGCGCGGCCGCCGCGCCGTACCAGCAGGCGGCGATGCCGGCGCCGCCATGCCAGAAGCCGGGGCGCCTCAGGTAGCCGCCGGGCGGCCCGACCAGCCTGGCGGACGCGTCGGCGAAATCGACCTCGACGCTCTGCGTGGCGCGCATGCCCAGCGCCTCCCAGCCGCGCGTGCTGACCGTCACGCCGGGCTGCCGCATCGGCACGGCGGCGAGGCGGTCGTGGCCGGCTTCGTCGAGGCAGGTGAGCAGGGCGGTGTCGACGCAGGTGGCGCCCGAGCACCAGGCCTTGGTGCCGGTGAGGCGCACCGCCGTGCCTTCCCCCTCGCGATGCGTGACGCGTAGTTCCTGGCCCGGCATGCGCGCCGCCCACACGGCCAGCAGCCCGGGCCCGGGCTCGGGTTCGGGCTCATTCCGGGCCGGCTGCGCGTCGAGTTCGGCCAGGATCGCCTCGGCATCGGCATGGGCCTCGTAGAGCTTCACCAGCGGCAGGTCGTGGGCGGCGACGCCGGCCAGGAAGCGCCAGCGTGCCAACGTGTCGCCCGCGCCGGGCCGCGGCAGCGACGGCCAGTCGGCGGCCAGGCGATGCGCCGCCGAGGCGAGCGCGGCGTCGTCGAGCGGGGCGGGCATGCCGGCCAGCAGCGCATCGAGCTCGGCGAGGTCCGGCACGCGATCGCGCGGGGCGGCTTGCGCCGGGGCACGCGCGACGGCCGGTCGGCGCGGCGCCGGTTGCCGCGGCGGATCGCTGCGCGGCTGGGTTTGCGGGCTTGGCGTCATGGTCCCTCCCTGTTCATGCCGTGATCGATATCGGCGAGCAAGCACGATGCCGGCTCCCGGCGCCGGACACGCCCGGCACCGGGGCAGGCGCGTGCCGGCGGGTCGATTCCGGAACCCGGCGGAAATTGCCCGCCTTGTCATTTTTCCCCGCGCCGCGGCTCAGGGCAGATGATTGCCGCCGGTCACGCCATACACCTCGCCCGTCACGTAGCTCGATTCCTGCGAGGCCAGCAGCACGTAGACGGGTGCGAGCTCGGCCGGCTGCCCAGGGCGCTTGATGGGCGCCTCCGAGCCGAACACCTCGACCTTTTCCTGGGGCTGGCCGCCGCTGGGCTGCAGCGGGGTCCAGATCGGCCCCGGCGCCACCGCGTTGACGCGCACGCCCTGGTCGATCACCTGCTTGGCGAAGGCGTGCGTGAAGGCAGTGATGGCGGCCTTGGTCGACGCGTAGTCGAGCAGGCCGGGGCTGGGCTGGTAGCTCTGGATCGAGGTGGTGTTGATGATGGTCGCGCCCGGCGGCAGGTGCGGCAGGGCCGCCTTGCAGAGCCAGAACATCGCGAACACGTTGGTGCGGAAGGTGGCCTCGAGTTGCTCGGTGGGCAGGTCGGCGATCTTCTCGACATAGACCTGCTTGCCGGCCACGTTGACGAGGATGTCGAGCCCGCCGAGGTTGGCCACGGCCTCGTCGACCAGCCGCTGGCAGAAGGCCTCGTCGCCGATGTCGCCGGGCAGCGCGATGGCCTTGTGGCCGGCCGCCTCGACCAGCTCCACCACCTCGCGCGCGTCGGCCTCCTCGCTGGGCAGGTAGTTCAGGGCGAGGTCCGCGCCCTCGCGCGCGAAGGCGATCGCCACGGCCCGGCCGATGCCGCTGTCGGCGCCGGTGATCAGGGCGCGGCGGCCCTTCAGGCGGCCCGAGCCGCGATAGCTCTGCTCGCCGTGGTCGGGCTTCGGGCGCATCTCGCGGGCCAGGCCCGGCGCCGGTTGCGGCTGCTTCTCGAAGTCGGGACGCGGGTACTGGGTGAGCGGGTCGCGCATGGTGGTCTGGTCGGTGTGATCGGTCATGGATCGGTTCCTCCTGGCAGATGAAAGTCGGGTGCCGGGGCGGTCGCCGGCACATCGTTCGTTGTCGACGCAACGACCGTGCCCGTCGTGGGCATATGGCGAGCCGTTTTGATGCGGTGCCACGCGGCGCGCCTTGCCTCGCCCGATGCCGGGGCGGCGGCGTGGCTGGCGCCGCGCGTATCAAGCGTGTACCGGGCAGCCGTTGAAGCGGCTGCGATATGCGGCGGACGCTTCGTAGAGGCTGCGGCGCACGCGCATCACGCCGCCTAGCGGACGATGCGCGGCCAGCCCGTGCCAGGGGCTGAACACCATGCCGTCGTCGATCGCCGCCGAGCGCGCGTCGCTCCAGGCCGGTTGCGGCGCCACGCGGAGCGTCGCGACGCGCAGATACGGGCTCAGGTCTTCCGGCCAGACCACCGAGGCGTCCTCGATCGGCATCTTCTCGATGTCGGTGGCCAACTGCACGCGCAGCTCCCATTCGCCGCCGTGCACGGCGAAGAAGGCCTCGACCTCCTCGCGCAAGGCGTTCGGCCGGCCTTTCAGGTCGATCGGCGCGTCCCGCAAGGCCAGCAGTTCCGGCGACACCGGCACCACGGCGAGCTTGGCGAAATACGGCCCGTGCAGGCAGGGCGCGCAGGTGTAGAAGCGCTCGCCGAGGATGTGCGTGGCCGGATGGCCGCCGAGATTCCTCAGCATCGCGCTTTCGCCGCCGAGCGCCTCGAACGCGCGTTCGGCGCCGCGCATCACGGCCGACAGCGCCTTCTTGCCGCCGGGCGCGCGATCGGTGGTCTTCGACAGCATCGCCAGGCTGCGCACGAAGGCCTTCGGTGTCGCCGCCGCGAACGCCGGGGCGTTGACCATCACGAAGTCCTGCGTGGTATGTGCCTCGCTGCCCGGCAGGCGTTCGCCGTCGACCTCGGCGATCTTCAGCGCCAGGCCGCGCGGCGTCGATACCGCGTCGTCCAGCACGTCGCCGGGGTTGGTCGACAGGCGCAGCGTCACGGGATAGCTGCCGCGACGCGCGAACACGCCATGCGCCAGCGCCGGCGGAAGCTCGCCGTCCACCGTCAGTTCGCCTTCCAGCAGGCCGTGGCTCTTGGCATGCACGCTGCGCACCGCATGCGCGTAGTCGCGCGAGGTGGTGGCCTGGATGTCCTCGAGGGCGGCAAGCAGTTGCCGGGCGGTGTCGGCCTCGTCGTCGGGGATCCGCTCGAACATCGGGTCGAATGGCAGGGGCTGGATGCGCAACTGGGGCACGTTCATCTGGACTCCGGAGGATCGGCTGGAATCCCGCTATCGCGCAATCGATGTGCCCGGGCAAGGGCGGCACGATGCTTGCATGTTGATTACGTATTGATGGCGTTGATCGCGCGATGGCCCCGCGCTCGAGAGCCAGCCGCGCGTATCGCCGATCACCCCGACCACCCTGTTTCGTGGAGGCCACCATGACATTCCGACTTCATTTCGCCGCGCATCATGCGGGCTTGGACTGGCGCCGCCTCGGCGCGCTGCCGATCACCGAGGGACCCGCCGCAGGCGGGGCGGGGCCGAGCCTGATGACGGCCGCCTCCGGCGCGGACGACGAGCCCGGCGCGTCGCGCGACGATCCGCACAATCCGGCGGTCCCGCGCGAGGGCCGCGACGACGATGCCGGGATCGACCGCGCCGTGCGCGAGGCGATCGCCCCGGTTCTGGATGCCGGCGCGGGCCGCGTCTCGATCGCCGTGCGCCAGGCGCATGTCACGCTGGAAGGCAAGGTGCCGACCGACGCGCTGCGCGAGGCGATCGGCCATGCCGCCGCGCAATGCCCCGCGGTGGCGAGCGTGGACAACCGGATCGCGGTCGAACCGATCGGCGGCGCCTCGGTGGTGTTGACGCCCGAGCGCCGCACCGTCACCCACTCGGACGCGCTCGGCTCGACGCCCGCGCCGGGCAAGCGGGAGCGCGGGCGGGGCTGATGGCGGCATCGATACCCGTCGGCGCGTCGGATGACGCGGTACTTTCTGCAAGACTTGTCAAAACCGCCGGCCGTGCCGCGCCCTGGTTCCTCGCGCGGCGATGGATCCGGGCCGTGCCGCTGGCCGGCCTCGCGCAGCCGGGATGCCTCACCGGCTTGTCGCCGATCTGTCACATCTCCGGAACACCCATTGCGTGCCCTGGATTTCCTCAATCCGAAGGAGATCCTTCCCATGCATCGCATCCCCCGACCCTTGCTTCGCGCGGCCACGGCCGCTTCGCTGCTGGTGCTGGCCGGCATGTCCGCCGGCGCCCAGGCACAGACCACCATGCGGCCCGCGCCGACCGGTACCACCCAGGCGCCGACCCGCACCTCGCCCGGCGCGCGCGGCGAGGATCCGCATTACCCGGCCTCGGGCACGCAGGGTCAGGACAGCGGCGCGGCGATGCGCAGCCGCACCGACCCGGGCATGCACCCGATGGCGCTCGGAGGCGCGGGCAGCGGCAATCGTCCCGCCAACGGCAATTGACCGTGAGCGCGACGCATGACGGCCCGCTCCAGCGGTGCGCCATGACGCGCGCCATGCCGAGTGTCTCGATACGTCAGGCCGGAGCGACGAGGTCCGCTTCGATGCGGTGACCAAGCGCGGAATCGCGCCGGCGAGCGATGCGATTGCGCGGATCGCCGTCGGCGCGGTCGTTCTTGCCGGGCGACATCGCGTCGCCCGCGCCATCCAGCGCCATCGATTTCAGCGCGAGTCCTCGTCGGCCTCGACCAACCGTTTCGCGATGCGCAGCGCATCGACCAGCCGGCCGTAGACGCGTTCGCGCGAATCCGCGTCGCGGGTGCGCATTACCAGCGCCGGATGCGGGGCCGCGACGATCCACGAGCCGCCCGGCAGCCGGACCGTCAGCGCCGTGACCGGCAGGCTGGCGAGCGGGTCGTCGAGCAGGGTGCGCCAGGCCAGCGTGCCGAGCGTCACGATCACGCGTGGTTTGACCGCCTCGATCTCGTGGTCGAGCCAGTAGCGGCAGGCCGCGACTTCGTCGGGCGCGGGCGGGCGATGCAGGCGCTGCCTGCCGCGCGCTTCCCACTTGAAATGCTTGACCGCGTGGGTGAGATAGACCTTGTCGCGCGCCAGCGAGAGCTCGCGCAGCGCGCGCTCGAGGATGCGGCCCGAGGTGCCGCTGAATGGGGCGCCGTGCCGGTCGTCGTGGTCGCTGGGCTGGTCGCCGACCAGCATCAGCGCGGCCGGTGCCGGGCCCCGGCCGTCCACCGCCTGGGTCGCATCGGCCCACAGCGGGCAGCGCCGGCAGGTGCCGGGCGCGGCTGGCGGCGCGTCGGCGCGGGAGGCGGCATCCTCACGCGCGGGTGCGGGGATCGCATCGGTCAGTTCCATGGCGGCTCCTGTCGGTTGCCAGAGCTTCGCAAGCCGCATGCCGGCCCGGGCGGGCGCCTCTTGCCTTGTAGCCATTCGTCGGGAGTCGCGCAGTGCCGCGCGGCCATCCACGCCTTGCCCCCGGCGGCGCGCGGTACATGTCTTGCGCGCTGCCTGGCAGGCGTGTCGAGCGCGATGGCGCTGGTCGAGCGGATCGGCTGCATCGCGCTGCTGGTGGTCGCGCTCGGGCTGTTCGTGGCGGCCGTGCGGCGTCGTTGAAACGCGGCGGCGGGCCGCTCGCCGCCTGTTTCGCGAGGAGGCGCGGCATGCCGCCATCGATGCCGCTATCGTCGCCGCCTAGGCTGCCGGCTTGAGCACCACCTTGGTCCAGCCGTCCTCGCGCGCGTCGAACTTCCGATAGCCTTCCGGCGCCTGCTCCAGTGGCAGCTCGTGCGAGATGATTCGCGAGGGCTGCACGCGGCCGGCCTGGATCAGGTCGCGCAGCTTGCGGTTGTAGGCCTTGACGTTGGCCTGCCCGGTGGCGATGCGCTGGCCCTTCATCCAGAACGGGCCGAAGTCGAAGGCCAGCTTGCCCTGCTGGGCCAGCTTGTCCGGCGAGCCCGGATCCTCGGCCACGAACACGCCCACCACGCCGATCCCGCCGGTGGGTCGCACCGCCTTGATCAACGCATTGAGCGTGGCATGCGGCACCTCGCGGCCGTGGCAACTGCACTGGTAGCCGACGCATTCGCAGCCGCGATCGGCGCCTTCGCCGCCGGTCAGCTCCAGCACGCGATCGATCGCGCCGCCGTCGCTGTCGTCGATCGGGATCGCGTCGAGCCGCTCGGCCAGCGCGAGCCGGTCGGCGTGGGTGTCGACCACCATCACCTTGGCGGCGCCGCGCAGGCGCGCCGACATCGCCGCCATCAGGCCGACCGGGCCCGCGCCGTAGATCACCACGCTGTCGCCGGGTTCGACGCCGGCCAGCATGGTGGCGTGATAGCCGGTGGGGAAGATGTCCGACAGCATCACGTAGTCGTTCTCCTTTTCCTCGGCGTCGGGCGGCAGCAGCAGGCAGTTGAAGTCGCCGAAGGGCACGCGCAGCAGCTCGGCCTGGCCGCCGCTGTAGGGGCCCATGCCGGCGAAGCCATAGGCCGCGCCGGCCATGCCGGGGTTGGCGGTCAGGCAGAAGCCGGTCAGGCCGCGCTCGCAGTTCTTGCAGAAGCCGCAGCCGATGTTGAAGGGCAGGCAGACGCGATCGCCCACCTTGACGCGCTCCACGCCCTGGCCGACCTCGATCACCACGCCGAGGTTTTCGTGGCCGAGGATGCGGCCGGCTTCCATGTCGGTGCGGCCCTCGTACATGTGCAGGTCCGATCCGCAGATATTGGTGGTGGTGATCTTCACCAGCACGTCGGTCGGTTTCTCGATCCTCGCGTCCGGCATGTTCCTGACCGTGACGTTCCTCGGTCCTTCGTAGACAAGTGCTTTCATGGTGGCTCCCGGTGACTGGATTGGGGCGCGCGGCGGTTGCCGTGGCCGGGTTTGCCTGTCATGAGGCAGCAGGCGGCGTGCCGCCGCGCGCCGCGCGTGCGCCGCGGCCCGTCGGGACGGCCGGCGCGGCGCGGAAGTGGTGAACGAGCACTCGCTACAAAGGATTGGCGAAACGGATGGGCGGCGCGGGCCGATGAAGCGGATCGACCTGCGCGGCGCTACTTGGCACGCGGCGTCGGCAATTCGGCGTCGGGCGGCGCATGACCCTGGCGCAGCCGCGCCACGTTGACCGCCACCGCCTCGGCGACGTTCGCGGTTTCCTGCCGCAGCGCCTCGTCGCGATCGAGCGCAGCGTGGCTGGTGGCATAGGGCTCGTAATAACCGATGTAGCGATCCAGGCGCGATTTCGCGCCCGATTCGACCAGGCCGGTCCAGTCCAGCCAGTCGCTCAGCGCGCGCCGCGAGGGTTCGATGCCGGCCACGTCGCCGTGCACGATCACGCCATAGGCGCGCCCGGCCAGGTGCTTCGGATAATCCCAGCCGGCCAGCTCGAGCTGCTTGGCCTCGTCGACCTGCTTGCCGTGCGTCGAGGTCGGATCGGGATTGCCGCCGTCGGCGCAGACCAGCCGGTCGATCATCAGCTTCAGCGGGCTGCTGACCTGGTACCAGTACACCGGCGTGACGAAGATCACGCCGTGGCAGGCCGCGAAGCGCGCGTAGATCTCGTTCATCCAGTCGTTCACCTGGCCCAGCGAGTGGTTCGGATAACAACTGCAGGGCCAGTGGCACAGCGGCATCGCGCTGGACACGCAGCCCTTGCAGGGATGGATGTGCAGGTCGGGATCGGAGGCGAGCCGCGACAGGTCGAGCAGGTCGACCTCGCAGCCGCGGTTTTCCAGCGTTTCGCGCAGGATGCCGCTGAGCCGGAAGCTCTTCGACATCTCGCCCGGGCAGGTGTAGTCGTTGCGCGAGGACGCGTTGACCACCAGCACGCGCGAGGGCGAGGCCGGATCGGCTTGCCGCGCCTGCGCCTGCTCGATCCGCTCGCGCGCGGCGCGCCATTCGTCCGACAGCGCGTAGCCGGGATCGACGAAACCGGGGCCGGCCGCGTGCGTGAGCGGCGACTTGCGCCCGTTCGAATAGGCGTCCCAGGCGATCGCCTCGAGCCGCGCGATGGCGGCATCCTCGCCGTGAAAGGCCGGATCGTGGAAGCGCGCGCGATAGCGTTCGCGAAACGCCTTGCGCGAGAGCATCGACTCGACCTGGCCGCGACGGACCTCGACAGGCTGCTCGCCGGGGGAGGAAGGGGATTCGGGTGGGGATGTCGGCTTCATGGCGGCTCGCGCGGTCAAGGTGGTGGCGGCTCGGGACGCAAACGCGATACCCGCGCCGCGCGCGCGGCGGAACGCGGCTTGCTGATGGAGTCGCTATCAATCCACTCGGGAGGAGAACGCCATGAACAGCCGATATCGTGCCATCCTGCGCATCGTCATCGCGGCGGGCGCGTTCGCGGCGGCCGGCGCGCCGGGCGCGGCCTCGGCCCAGAACATCGCGCCGGGCGTGCCGGGACGCCCGCAATTGTCCTCGGGTGCTTCCCAGCCGCATGGAGAAAGCCCGAACGCCGTGCATGAGACGGGCGGCGCGGTGCAGCCCGACAATCGCGCCGCCGGCCATGCCGGCGCGCATCGCGGCTCGCCCGATTCACGCGGCGCGTCCCCGCGCGGCAGCGATTCGCGCAACGGCGGCGGCGCCGGCAACGGCGACGCGCACGGTTATTGAGGCCCGCGCGCGCTTCGTGCCCCGCCAGGTCGATGACCGGCGGCCCGGCGGTGTCCCTCAATCGAACAGCATCACCTGCGTGTCGCGATGTCCGCGATACGGATTGCGCCCATGCGCGACCAGCATGTTGTCGACCAGCAGCAGGTCCCCGCGCTGCCACGGGAACGACAGTTCCTCCCGGTCCAGCGCGTCGTACACGGCGATCAGATCCTCGAAGGGCATCGCCTCGCCGTCGCCGTAGCGGATCTCGTAGGGAAACGCGGCGCGGCCGCCATAGACGCGCTGCAGGTAGCGGAAGCTGTAGGCGTTCATCGAGCGCGGGTTGGGATGCTGGGCGCTGGCCTGGTTGAACCAGACCGCCTGGCCGGTGCGCGGATGCACGCGCATCGCCGGGCCGACATGCGAGACCGTCACGCTGCCGTCGTCCAGCCAGCGCCAGCCGAGATCGCGCTCGGCGCACAGCCGCTCGACCTCGGCGCGCCCGGTGGTGCCGAAGGCGTCGTCCCAGGCGCGGTGGTATTCGCCGAACGGCGAGCTGGCGCGCACCTCCTTGTCCGCCGCCGATTCACCCGGGGCCGCGAAGTTGCGCAGGTACATCACGCCGCGCTCGGCGAAGCGCTCGCGCAGCGGCGCGGGCAGCCGCTCGGTGACGCGCCGCATGTCGCAGATCGGCGTCTCGCCGCCGGCCTCGGCCGGTTGCCGGCAGTAGAAGGCCACCAGGCGCGGGAAGACCGGCATGTAGGCCATCTCCTGGTGCAGGCCGATCTTGAACGGCGGCGGCATGCGCGTCGATTCGTAGACCTGGCCGGCGATCTGCTGGCGCGGCGCGGCGCCGGCCGTGTAGCCCTGGCGGTGGGCCGGGTAGAGCGCGCCGAAGCGGCCGAAGGCGGCCGTGTCGGGCAGCGCGAAGCCGCGCCAGAGCACCGCGCCGTGCGCGTCGAGCAGGGTGTCGACGGCCGCGCGCCGGGTCGCGTACCAGGCCGTGAAGGCCTCGGTCGAGCTGGCCAGCTCGGGGGCGAGCGGCGTCACGCACAGTGGCAGCAGCCTGCCTTCGACCAGCGGCGCGCATCGCACGGCATCCGCGCCGAGCAGGGCCGCCGCGTCAGGGATGAGGGGGGCTGGGGCGTTCATGGCTCAGGCCAGCGCCGGCTTCTTCAGCAGGATCTCGAAACCGAGCGCGCCCAGGCCGCCGGCCGGGCTGAAGAGGGTCGCGTAGGGCGTGAGGCCCGCGCTGTCCACCAGCTCGCGCGCCTCGGCCAGCGTGACCTTCTCCTCGACGTGGGTCGGCGGGTAGTTGGCGGCGGCGCGCATCTCGGTGAAGCGGTCGAGCAGATGCTGGGGCGCGTCGCGGCGCATGTCGTGCACCAGGGCGATGCCGCCCGGCTCCAGCACGCGGTACATCTCGGTCAGGCTCAGCGCCTTGTCCGGCAGGTGGTGCAGGGTGGCACGGCCGACCGCCATGGTCAGCGAGCCGTCCTCGAAGGGCAGGTCGAGCGCGTCGCCCACCCGCATCTCGATCACCGGTTCCAGGCCGAGCTCGCGGATTCGCGGCATGCCTTCCTCCAGCATCGCCGGGTCCAGGTCGACGCCGACGAAGCGCCAGCCGGCCATCGCCGGATCGGAGCCGAGCCGCACCGGCACCACGCCGGTGGCGGTGCCGATGTCGGCGATCACGCCCGGCGTCATGCCGCGCGCCAACTGGCGGATCCGGCCGATGAACATCAGGTCCCAGGGTTCGAGCGTTTCGGTGGCGAAGCGATCGTAGTCGTTCGCCGGTCTCAGGTTCTTGAGCAGCATGGATGAGCTCCCGATGGATGAGATGAGGTGAGGATTGGGGGGATTACAGCCAGCCCGCCGGCACGGCGGCCAGCAGCCGTCGCGCGGTGGCGCTGTTGACGCCGAAGGCCGGCCGCTGCCGGCGCTCGACCGCGTGCGCGCACATCGCCGCGATGCGCGCGCCGAGCCCCACGCCGACGCCCCACGAGGGCGCCTCGACGCCGAGTTCGAGCAGGGCGGTCGCGGTCAGGAAATCGATGTTCGGACGCAGCCCGCGGCGCGCGGCGGCGTGCTCGCAACTGGCGTCGAACAGGCTCAGGAAGGGGCCGCCGTCCAGGCCGAATTCGCCCAGCAGCCGGCGCAGGTGCGGCGGGCGCGGATCGGCCGTGAACAGCGGATGGCCAAAGCCGTAAAGGGTTTGGCGCGCCTCGAGGGCGGCGTCGATCGCGGCGCGCGCGGCGGCCTCCAGCGCGGCGGGCGAGCGCGGCGCGCTCACCGTGTCGGCCAGCGCCGTGAGCCATTGCATCGCCTCCAGCGCGGCGCCGACGTGCGAGGGGCCGCTGGCCATGAAGCCGGCCGCCACCGCCTGGCTCAGCGTGATGCCGGTGCCGATCGCCACGCGCGGCGCCAGCACGGTCGGCGTGATATAGCCGAAGCCGGCATGCCAGGCCACCAGCAGCGCGTCCATGGTCTGCTCGGCGCGCGCGTCGTGGCGGCGCGCGCCGGTCAGCGCCAGCATGCGGCGCGCGTGGGTCGAGCCGGCGTCGAAGGCCACCACGTCGTCGGCGCGCGCGCCGGCCGCGAAGGGGCTGCCCTCGATCGCCGCGCGCAGCAGGAAGGGCGCGGCGGCCGCGCTGCCGAGCATGGCCTCCAGGTCGGCGTCGAACGGCGAGGGCGTGGCCACGCGCGCCCAGGCGTCGTCGAGGCCGCGCAGCAGGCCGGCAGCCGCCGCGAACACCGGCGCCACGCCGGCCGCGCCCATCTCGGCGGCCACCGTCTGCGCGGCCGAGCCCGGCAGCAGCGCGCCCGACAGCTCGGCCAGACGCGCGCGCAGCGCGAGTTCGTGCCCGGCGTGGCCGGCCGCGCCGGGCTCGACGTCGAACCACAGGTGGGCCAGCGCGCCCTCGAAGCTGGTGGCGCCGATCAGCGCGTTGAGGTCCATGCCGCGCACGCGCAACGCCTCGTCGGGGGCCAGCGTCGCGCCGTCGATGTCGGTGCCGCGATGGCGCGTCACCGGGCGGCCGAACAGGTCGCGTGGCGGGCCGTCGGGCTTGCCGGCGGCCGCTGCCGCCGGCGGCGAGGTGGCCCGGGCCGTCTGGTCCGCCGCTTCGGCCCGGCCGGTCATGTTCCGCCCGGCCGGCGCCGTGCGTTCGGCACGCCCGGCGATCTCGACCGGCTCGGCCGTGCTGCTGGGGTTCGTCTCCATGTCATTCCACCTGTGCAAGTTCGTCGCCGCTGATCTCGATGGCCGCCTCGCCCATGGTCGCGATCAGCGCGGCATGCTGGTCGACCAGGGGCAGCACGTTGGCGAAGTAGTAGCGCGCGCTCTTGAGCTTGCCGCGATAGAACGCGGCCTCGGCGGCGTCCCCGGCCACCTCGGGCAGCGCCAGCCGGCGCGCGGCGATGCAGGCCGATTCCAGCAGCACCCAGGCCGAGGTGACGATGCCGAACATCTCCAGGAAGCGCGTGTAGAACTGGCTGCTGCGATGCGTGAGCCCGTCGCGCACGTCGCGGGAGATGTGGTCGAGTGCCGTGGCGATGCGCTCGGCGCCGGCGCGCAGCGCGTCGAAGCAGGGCCGCAGCTCGGCCGGCGTGTCGGCGCGGCCGCGCTGCGCGAGGAAGATCTCCAGTTCGTCGCGGTAATACTGGATCAGGCGCGACTGGCGGCCGTAGCCGAGCTTGTCGCGCACCAGGTCCTGGGCCTGGATGTAGTTGGTGCCCTCCCAGATCGACAGCACCTTGACGTCGCGCGCGCATTGCTCGACCGGGCTCGCGTCGGTGTAGCCGAGCCCGCCGTGCACCTGGATCGCGCTCTCGCAGATGCGCCAGGCCTGGTCCGAGATGAAGGCCTTGCAGATCGGCGTGAGCATCTGCTGCAGCTTGCGGCGGCGCTCGATCAGGGCCGGGTCGGCATCGGGCGCGGCCTCCAGGACCAGCGCCTGGGTGGCGGTGGCGGCCAGCTTGCCGAGCAGGCCGCGGCAGCCGTCCAGGCGGCTCTTCATGTCGATCAGCATGCGCTGCACGTCGGCATGCTCGATGATCGCCACGCGCTCGGCGCTGGTGTTCGAGGCCTGCTCGATGGGGCGGCCCTGCCGGCGCTGGCGCGCGTAGTCGACCGCGTGCAGGTAGGCGTTGGAGGCCACGCCCACGCCGAACATGCCGGTGCTCATGCGCGCCTGGTTCATCAGCGGGATCAGCTGCAGCAGGCCGACGTTGCGGCGAGCGCCCAGCAGCCAGCCGCGAGTGGCCCCGCCGCGGCCGAACACCAGGTGCGTGTTGGCGCAGCCCTTGAGCCCCATCTTGCGCGGCAGGCCGATGCATTCCACGTGGTTCGGACGCAGCTCGCCGCTGGCCTCGTCGGGCCAGAAGCGCGGCACCACGAAGCAGGACAGGGAGAAGGAATCCGGTGCCGAGGATTCGACGCGGCCCAGCACGAAGTACAGCGTGTTCTCGGTCAGCTCGTGCATGCCGGCCGAGATGAAGACCTTCTCGCCGCGCAGCGTGTAGACGTCCTGATCGAGCGGTTCGGCGCGCAGCCCGACGGCGGTCAGGTCGGTACCGGCGCGCGGCTCGGTGGCGCAGAAGCAGGCGTCCCAGCGCGAGGTCCTGAGCGGCTCGATCAGGGCCTTCTGGGCCGGTGTGCCGCTCGACTGCAGCAGCTTGATGGCCGGCCGCGAGAAGCCGCCGTAGGTCATGAAGGACGGGTTGGCCCCCATGAACATCTCGTAGAGCACCTGGGTCAGGATCGGCGGCAGGCCGCGCTCGGTGCCGAACAGGGTGCTCGACCACTCGTCGCGAAAGCGCGCCCACAGGCCGTGGAAGTCGGCGGGGATGCGCACCCGGCCGTCGGCCAGCAGCTCGCAGCCCTCGACATCCGATTGCTGGTAGCTGCGGCCCAGGTCCAGGGCGAAGTCGCGCGCGCGCTCGAGCAGCGCGTCGAGCGCGGCGCGATCGAGGCCCGCGTAGGGGCCCTCGCCGAGGAAGCGCTGCTCGGTCTCGAACAGCTCCCACAGGAAAAAGCGCAGTTCGCGCAGGCTCAGCTTGTATGCGCTCATCGCGCCTCTCCTTCGATATCGAGGGCGGCGTGCAGGCCGCCCGTCACGTCGTAGACGGCGGCCGCGGCCGCGCCGTGCAGCGCGGCGTCCCAGACCAGCACGCTGCGCCGTTCGCCCTCGTCGAGCGAGGCGGCCAGCTGGATCAGCGAGGCCGCGGAATCGGACGAGGACAGGTGGCCGGCCAGTTCGTGGCGCACCCGCGCGCCGGCCGGAATCGCGGCGGCGTCGGCGACGCGGGCCACGAAGGCCGGATCGAAACCGGGCGGCACGCACCAGTCGAGGGTGTCGGCCGGCGTGCGGGCCTGCTCGAGCGCGCGGCGGATGGCGCGCGCGGCGAGCGGGGTCAGCGCCTCGCGCAGCGCCTCGGGCGCGGCGCACCAGGGATCGGCGATCGCCGGGCCGAATTCGAGCGCCACGCCGCGCAGCTCGCCCCAGTTCGCGCCCTGGCCGCCGGCGCGGACCGGCTCGCGCGGGGCGCCCGCCTCGCGGCTTACCAGCAGGGCCGCGGCCGCGTCGCCGTAGCCGACCAGGTCGCCGAACTGCCGCACGAAGGGATGCAGCCATTTATCGCTGAGGATCACCAGCGCCTGCTCGCCCTCGTCGAGCATGCCGTCGAGCAGGTCGAGCGCGCCGTACCAGCCGAGCGTGCCGTTCTGGCCCAGCGCCAGCGGCGCGGCATCGCGCAGGCCCAGCTCGCATTGCATGCGGCCCACCACCGAGGCGCCGATCCGCTCGTCGAGCGCGCAACTGGCCACCACCACGTGGGTGCTGCGCGCCAGGCGCAGCGAGCCGAGCTGGTCGCGCAGGTCGAGCGCGGCGTCGGCGGCCAGGTCGGCCAGGCTGCGGCCCGGCGGCGCCACGTGCAGGCGCGCGCGGCCGGCCGGCGCCAGGTGGCCCGGCGCGTCGCAGGGCCGCGCGAAACGCGCCTGCGGCAGCAGCAGGTGGCGATAGCCGGGGTGCCGCTCCTGGGCCTGCACGGTGCCGAAGGCGACCGCGGCCGGCAGCACCAGCACGCCGCCCGACAGCGTCAGCGCGGGCCGCGCGGCGAGCGCCGCGGCGGGTGTCCCGCCGCGTGCCCCGTGCCGCGCGGCGTGGTGCCTCGACAGGCTCATGCGTGGGTCTCCGGGCGCGCCGCGCCGGTGAACTTGTGGCGGTGTAGCGCCTTGAGCGCGGCGCGGTCGATCTTGCCGTTCGGGTTGCGCGGCAGGGCCGGCTGCATGTCGACGATCAGCGGCGCCATGTAGGTGGGCAGCGCGGCGCGGCAGGCGCGGGCGATGTCCTCGCGGCACTGCTCGGCATCCAGGGTGGTGACGATCGATACCGCGATCGCCTCGCCCAGCGCCGGGTGCGGCACGCCGAAGGCGGCCGCCTCGCGCACGTGCGGCAGCGCGAACAGCACGTCCTCCACCTCGGTGGGGCTGACGCGGTAGCCGGAGGTCTTGATCATGTCGTCGGCGCGCGCCACGAAGTAGAGGTAGCCCTGCGCGTCGCGGCGCACGATGTCGCCCGACCACACGCCCACGCCGTGGCGCGGGATCTCGCCGTGGCGGCTGGGCAGCGGCCGGAACCGCTGCGCGGTCAGCTCCGGCTGGTTCCAGTAGCCGAGCGTGACGAAGGCGCCGCGATGCACCAGCTCGCCGGGCTCGTCGACGCCGCATTCGCTGCCGTCGGCGCGCAGCACCAGGATCTCGGCATTGGGCACCGCCTTGCCGATCGAACTCGGGCGCTGCCGCGCCTCGGCCGGCGGCAGGTAGGTCGAGCGGAACGCCTCGGTCAGCCCGTACATCAGGTAGGGCGCGGCCCGCGGGTAGAGCGCCTCCAGCCGGTTCAGCAGCGGCGTGGCCAGGTGGCCGCCGGTATTGGCGAAGCGGCGGATGCGCTGGCGCGCGGCCTCGCTCCATTCGACCGAGGCCAGCTGCATCCACAGCGGCGGCACCGCGGTGATCGAGGTGACGCCGCGCGCCTCGCAGTATTTCGGCACTTCCGAGGGGCGCAGGAAGTCGAGCGGCGCGTAGCAGGCGCCCGAGACCAGGGCGGTGGTGAGCTGGCTGAGGCCCGCGTCGAAGCTCAGCGGCAGCACGCCGAGGATCACGTCGTGCGCTTCCAGGCCCTGGTAGGCGGCCACGCTGAAGGCGCCCGACACGAGATTGCGCTGCGAGACCACCACGCCCTTGGGCTTGCCGGTGGAGCCGGAGGTGTAGAGCAGGGCGGCGGGGTCGTCGTCGACCAGCCGGCGCGCGGCGCTCGTCGTCGGCGAGTCGACGATGGCCCCGCCGGCATGGATCGCCTCGGCGAAGGCCTCCATCGGCAGCGTTCGCGAGGCCATTCGCGCGGCCAGCGCCGGCATGCGCTTGAGCCGCTCCGCGCCGGCCAGCAACAGGCTGGCGCCGCTGTCGGCGACGATGTGTTCGATCTGCGTTTCCTTCAACTGCGGATTGATCGGCACGAACAGCGCGCCGATCGCGTTGGCGGCCAGGATCGCCACCACCGTCTCGAACTGCTTGGGGCCGAGGATGGCGATCCGCTCGCCGGGCGCGGCGCCGGCCGCGAGCAGGGCGGCGGCGCCGTGCGCGACGGCCTGCGCGAGCCGGGCGTAGCTCGCCTCGCGCTTGCTGTCGGCAAAGGCCGGGTGATGCGGCCAGCGGCGCGCGCTGTCCTCGAGGATGTCGGCAAGGCTGATCAGGGCGTTCATGGGCGGCTCCTCATTCCGGATCCGTGCCGGTCGGCCGGATCTCAACGTGGGCGGGCTGGTGCGACAGGAAGTGCGTCATCGAGTAGGTGCGGTGATAGGCGCCGCAGCGCGGGAACACGGCGAGGTCGCCGGCTTGCGGCGGCGGCGCGTCGCGCCGTTCGTCGCGGCCGATCACGTCGGCGCGGCTGCAGGTGCTGCCGACGAACAGCGTGGGCACCGCGCGCGCGACGCCGGCCGGCGTGCGGCGCACCAGGATCGGGCTGGCCAGGCGGCGCATCACCAGCTCGGTCTGCGCCAGCAGGAAGCTGTGCGACAGGCCGCCATCGCAGACCGCGATGCTGCGGTCGGCCCAGTGCTTGACCGCCACCACGCGCGTGACGAACCAGCCCGCGTCGGCGAAGATCGCGCGGCCGGCCTCGTGGGTCAGCGTGTGCGCGGCGGCCAGCGGCGCCAGCGCGGCGCGATAGCCGTCGAACATCGCCTCGGGCGCCGGGGTTTCGGCGAAACCGCCGCCCAGCCCCAGCAGGGTGAGCGGCGCGCCGTTGAGGGGCGCGAGGTCGCGCGCCAGCGCGGCCAGCGCCTCGGGCAGGATGCGCAGGTCGGCGGGGCTCGCGTCCTGGCGCGCGAAGCTGTGAGGACCGGCGAACACGTGCAGGCCGGCGGCGGCGAAACCGGCGGCGGCGAGCGCGCGCACCGCCGCGGCAGCCTCGTTCGGCGTCATCCCGAAGTGGTCGTGCCAGTGTGGGCGTGCCTGCTCGCCGGCCAGCGCGCCGGCGTTCAGGCGCAGCAGGATCGCCTCGGGCGGCCTGCCGTGCGCGGCTGATTCGAGCGCCAGTGGCACGAAGCGCCTTGCCGCGTCGAGGTTGTCGAGCACGATGCGGCAGCGCGCGGCCAGGCCCGCGCGCATGAAGTCCTCGTCCATCGAGGGATTGTTCAGGTAGCGCGGCAGCTCGGTGCGCGTCTCGACCAGGGCCAGCTCGCCGCGGCTGGCCAGCTCCACGCCGTCCTCGAAGCCGCTCGCGCAGCGCGCCAGCAGGGCGGGATCGGGATTGGCCTTGAGCGACACCACCAGGCGCGTGCCGAGCCGCGCCTTCAGCGCGCGGTAGCGCGCGAGCGCCACTTGCGGGTCGTACACGTAGCAGGGCGTGCGCAGCCCGGCGAGCCAGGCATGGTCGGCATCGCGCGGCATCGATCGGTCAATCGTCATGGCGGCTCGCGGGGTGGAGGGTGAGGGCCGCGTGCGCGCCGCGGCTGGACTGCATCACGCCGATCACGTGCTGGCCCAGCGCGAGCGCGTCGAGCCCGGCATCGGCGAGATTGATCGGGAAGTCGGAGCAGCAGGCGTGGCCGCGCGCGTGGATGTTGGCCGCGAACAGGCGCTCGCGCGGCAGCCGCATCTCGCGGCACAGCGCATCCCAGCCGGGCAGGTCCACGTTGGGCGGCAGCAGCAGGGCGTAGTCGGCGAGCGGGTGCGGCTCCATCGCGACGGCCGCGTCGATCACCTCGCGCGTGACCGGCCAGCTCGGCGCGCGCGCGTGGGGGGCGAAGCCGGCGCGGTGGCGCTCGCCGAGGCGGGATTCAAAGGCCGATTCGAAGCGCGAATCGAAGCGTGAATCGAGCCGTGAATCGAGCCGTGAATCGAGCCGTGAATCGAGCCGTGAATCGAAGCTGGATTCGAAGCCCGCTTCCGGCGCGCCGTCGAAGCCGGTCTCGTAGCCGGCCGCGTCCGCGTCGCGGTAGGCGGGCGCCGAGGTGGAGAGCGCGATGCCGCCGAGCCGGTTGCGGGTGCTGTTGCGCACCAGCAGCATCGCCGCCGCGCCGTCGCATTGCACGCCGCGATCCTGCCGCATGCGCGTGTCCTCGCCGTAGGCGCGATCCGAGGACACGACCAGGGCCGCGTCGAGCTGCGCGTGGCGCCGCATCAGCGCGCGCACCGCCTCGATGCCGGTGGCGATCGACGCGCTGGCGAGCGGCGCGATCGAGCCCATCCACAGCGGCGCGATCCCGCAGTGCGCGGCCACCTCGTGGGGCAGGCTGCGCGGCGCGGGCGGCACGCTGAACGGCTGGGTATGCACGTGCACGATCGCGCCGATCTGCTTCGCACTGCTGCGCGACGTGTCGAGCAGGCGCTGCACCGCCGCGATCGCCAGCTCGGTCTCGCTGGTATCGGACGCGACGTGGAAATAGCGGCTGCCGGCGCGCGCGATGGCGGCGGCGCGCTCGGCCGGGTAGCCGTGCTCGGCGGCCCAGGCCTCGATCTCGACACGCGCGCCGGGCAGCTCGTAGGCGGCGGCGTCGATGCCGATCCGGAACGTGTCGCGGCGGCAGGCGAAGGACAGCGGTGGGCTCATGAGGGATGGCGGGCGAGGCGGGCAGGCCGGGGAACGCGGTGCGGGCACATCGTCATCGGCGTGGTTCCTCGACGCGTCGTGGCGCGGGTCGGCGCGGGTTGGTTGACGGACGCAATCATCTTGTCGAATCCGCGGGCACGCGACAAACGGAATATTTGCAGTCAATGCATGCGCCACGGGCATTCATGGCGCGGCCCGCGCGGAGCCGCCCGGCAAGGCTCGCCATCATGCGCGAGCCTCATCCATGAGGTTCGGAAAAGTCGTTTGTCAGGGGGCGCGGCCGGCGAAACAATACGTCGCGCCCGACTCGCGCGCGCCCTCATGACGGCGCCGCGCGGGGCCGATCCGCATCCGGGGCGCGTCGCCTCGACGCCGCGCCCGCGGTGCCACGCGCTCGCGCGCCAACCGTAGCCACCGAGGGGTACCGATGATGCTGTATCCGGAGCTGTATCGATCGCTCGAAGCCGTCCGCTGGGACATGGAGAAGGACATCGCGTGGGACCGCTTCGACGCCGCGCTGCTGACCGACGAGCAGGCGCGGACGATCAAGATGAACGCGATCACCGAATGGTCGGCGCTGCCGGCCACCGAGATGTTCCTGCGCGACAACCAGCACGACAGCGATTTCTCCGCCTTCATGAGCGTGTGGTTCTTCGAGGAGCAGAAGCACTCGCTGGTGCTGATCGAGTACCTGCGGCGCTTCCGGCCCGAGCTGATGCCGACCGAGGCCGAGCTGCACGCGGTGCGCTTCGTCTTCGACCCGGCGCCGCCGCTGGAGACGCTGATGCTGCACTTCTGCGGCGAGATCCGCCTGAACCATTGGTATCGCCGCGCGGCCGAGTGGCATACCGAGCCGGTGATCAAGCAGATCTACGACATCATCTCGCGCGACGAGGCGCGTCACGGCGGCGCCTACCTGCGCTACATGAAGAAGGCGCTGGTCGATTGCGGCGACGTCGCGCGCTCGGCCTTCGCCAAGATCGGCGTGCTGATGGCCTCGGCGCGCCGCACCGAGAAGCCGCTGCACCCCACCAACCTGCACGTGAACCAGTCGCTGTTCCCGCGCGACACGGTGCAGTCGCGCCTGCCCGATCCCGACTGGCTGGAGCACTGGCTCGACGAGCAGATCCGCTTCGACGGCGAGTGGGAGAAGAAGGTGGTCGACCGGATCCTGCACAACCTGTCGATCCTGTTCGAGCGCAGCTTCTCCACCGCGCAGGAGCTGAATCGCTATCGCAAGGAAGTGACCGGGCGTGCGGTGGCGCTGCCCTGAGGACGGGGCGCCGTTCGCGGCGGGCGGGGTACGCGAAGCGGCACGCCATGGCGTGCCGTTTTTCGTTTCGGCGCGCCGCTCAGGTAGCCGGAGTCAGCGAAGTATGCGGCGCGCTCAGGTAGCGCTGGCCGTAATGCAGCGTGCGTCCCCACAGCAGGCCCAGCAGCAGCACCGAGAACAGGATCGCCATGGCGCCCGGCGCGCCGCCCGAGAAGAACAGCAGCTTGCCGCCGACGCTGACCAGCACGACGATCAGCGGCACCACGCCGCCGGGCCGCTCGATCAGCCGGCGTTCGTGATCGGCGCGCACCCGGCCGGTGCCGGCCGCGTACCAGCCGGCGGCCACGCCGAGCGCCAGCGCGACGATCGCCGCCAGCATCGGGACCGCATGGCCCTCGGCGCGATGCTCGAGGTTGCCGATGCTCCAGACCGTGAACAGCGCCGGGAAGATCAGCATGCGGCTGGTGGACATGATCTTCGGTTGCAGCGCGCGGATCGCGCGCCAGACCACCAGCAGCAGGACGATCCACAGCCAGGCGGGGGTTGCTTCGTGGGAGTAGTTCATGTCGACGGGTTTCGTGTTCCAGGGTTGAACGCGAGGCCGGGGAGCGCTCGCGCGCCCGCGCCGCTCGACGCGAGGCGCGAGCCTGTCGCTCAGATGGCCTTGCGGAAGAAGAAGGTCTTGCGGCGCACGATGCGCTCGGCCTCGAACACATAGACGTCGCAGAACTGCTCGTTGAGCGGCTCGCCGCTGCGCGAGCGGCCCACGAACAGGCCGCAGGCCGCCGCCGCGCTGGCACCCGACACGAACACCGAATGCACGGTGTGCCGGCCCTCGGCGATGATGCGGATGTTCTCGTAGAAATGCGTCAGCGCCGGCAGGCCGTCGATCACCGCGTAACCGGGCCGCTCGTAGGCGACGCGCGGGTGGAAGAAGTCCGGCAGACGCGCGAAGTCGCGCGAGTCGATGGCCTCGAACATGCGCCGGATCACGCCGTCGAGCGGCTTGTCGAGGTGGATGTCCTGGCTCTCCAACTGCGTTTCCGGTCGGTCCAACAGGAAGGTGCTGCTCGTCATGGTCGATCTCCGTGCTTGGCTGGCCGTGGCCGCGCGAATCGCGATCCGGCCCGGGAATCCGACGGTGGCGCCGTCGGGCGCTGTTTCGATCGTGCTGGTGGTTGCTTGGGGGCATCCGGTGCCGGCTCAGGCGGTCTGATCGGCCCCCAGCCCGGCCCAATGCCGCTCCACGTAGTCGAGCGCCTCGCGGCGCGGGCCGGCCGGCAGCGCGACCTGCCAGCCGGCCGGCAGGTCGAGCGATTCCGGCCACAGCGAATGCTGGCCGGCGGCATTGACGAGCACCTGGTAGCGGGCGTCGTCGCGTTCGAAGAGGCTTTCCATGGCGTCTCCTGGTCTCAAGGGTTCAGTCGGGGGGCGAGGGCCGCGACGATCGCGGCCAGCGGGGCGGCCCGCAGCATGCCGTGGTGGTCGGCGTCGATCTCGTGCACCGCGATGCGGCTGCTCTCGCAGGCCGCGCGCCAGTGCCCGGCCGAGGCCGGTGCGTCGCCGCGCGCGGCACTGAACAATTGCAGCTCGCCGGCGTAGCGCTCGAGCCGGAAGCCGGCCTGGATCGCCGCGTGATGGCGCGTCACGCGCACCGTGATGTCGAGCAGGCGCGCCACCACCTCGCGCGGCTTGCCGGTCGCCCGGCAGACCTGCTCGACGGCCTGGTCGAGCGTGGGCCCGGCCGGCGTAGTGGGGGCGGCCTCGCGCGTGTCCGGCACGAAGGCGTTCACCACCTCGGCGAGGATGCGGGTCTCGTCGGGGGCTTGCGCGGTGTCGCCGTGGCCCGGCGGCACGCTGTCGAGCATCGCCAGCAGCCGGACCTGGCGGCCCGAGCGTTGCAGGCGGGTGGCCAGCGCGTGCGCCAGGCCGCCGCCGAAGGACCAGCCCAGCAGGTGGTAGTCGCCCGCCGGCTGGATGCGCAGGATCTCCGCCAGATGCAACTCGACCAGGGCCTCGGCGCTGTAGTCGAGCGGCGCGTCCGGCTTGGCGAAGGCCGGCGACTGCAGCGCGTAGATCGGCCGCGTGGCCGGCACCAGCGGCAGCAGGGCGCTGTAGCACCAACCCAGGCCGAAGCTCGGCGGCAGGCAGAACAGCGGCGCCTGCGTCGAGTTCGCGGTGGCAGCGCGAATCGGCAGCACCACGCCGAAGCTGTCGCGCGCGCCTGCCGAAGCGTCGTCGCCGGCGGCCACGCGCGAGGCCAGCGCGGCCGGCGTGGGCGCCTCGAACAGCGCGCCGATCGGCAGCGCCACGCCGAACTGCCGTTGCAGCCGCACCAGCATCCGGATCGCCAGCAGCGAATGGCCGCCCAGCTCGAAGAAATCGTCGTCGCGGCTCACGCGCGGCTGTTGCAGCAGCTCGGCCCACAGTTCCGCGATGCCGGCCTCCAGCGGCGTGGCCGGCGCCACGTAGTCGCGGCGCGCGGCATCCAGTTCGCCCGGCGCGGGCAGCGCGGCGCGGTCGAGCTTGCCGTTCGGGCTCAGCGGCAGGCGTTTCAGCGCCACGAAGGCGGCCGGCACCATGTAGTCGGGCAGGCTGCGCAGCAGCTCGGCGCGCAGCGCGGCGGCGGGGCGCTCCGGGCCGGCGTGGTAGGCCACCAGCTGCGGGTTGTCGAGCGCGTCGCGGCGCGCCAGCACCACCGGGTCCTTGAGCCCGCAGGCGGCGAGCCGCGCCTCGATCTCGCCGAGCTCGATACGGAAGCCCCGGATCTTGACCTGGTGGTCGTTGCGGCCGAGGTACTCGATCTCGCCATCGGGCAGGTGGCGCGCCAGATCGCCGGTGCGATACATGCGTGCTCCGGCCTCGGCGGCGAACGGGTCGTGCACGAAGCGCTCGGCGCTCAACTCGGGGCGGTTCAGGTAACCGCGGCCCACGCCCACCCCGCCGATGTGAAGCTCGCCGGCCGCGCCGCGCGGCACCGGCTGGCCATGCGCGTCGAGCAGGTAGATGCGCAGGTTGGCGATCGGCTTGCCGATCGGCACCACCTCGCCGGCGAAATCGGCCGGGCAGGTCCAGGCGGTGACGTCGATGGCCGCCTCGGTCGGGCCGTAGAGGTTGTGCAGCGCCGCGCCGGGCAGCGCGCGTCGGCAGCGGCGCACGCTGGCGGCCGGCAGCGCCTCGCCGCTGCAGACGATGCGCTTGAGCGAGGTGCAGCGCGCCGCCTCGTCCATGTCGAGGAAGCTGCTCAGCATCGAGGGCACGAAGTGCAGGGTGCTGATGCCGTGCGCGACGATCAGCTCGATCAGCGCGCGCGGGTCCTTGTGCGATTCGGGCGGCGCCATCACCAGGGTGGCGCCCGTCATCAGCGGCCAGAAGAATTCCCAGACCGAGACGTCGAAGCCGAATGGCGTCTTCTGCAGCACCGCGTCGCCGGCGTCGAGCGCGTAGGCGTGCTGCATCCAGGCGAGCCGGTTCACCACGCCGCGATGCGCGTTGAGCGCGCCCTTGGGCTTGCCGGTCGAACCCGAGGTGTAGATCACGTAGGCCAGCGAATCGGCGTCGAGCGCGGCGGGGGCCGGGTCGCTGTCGGCTGGATCGCCGGGCAGGGCGGCGTCCAGCGCGAGCGAGGGCGGCAGTGAGGGAGGCAGTGCAGCGGCATCGTCCCCGCCATGCGCCGTATCGCCCCCGCCCAGGGCCGCGCGGCCGGCCGCGTCGGCCAGCAGCAGCACCGGCCGCGCGTCCTCCAGCATGTAGGCCAGGCGCTCGGCCGGGTAGCTCGGGTCGAGCGGCACGTAGGCGCCGCCCGCCTTGAGGATCGCCAGCAGCCCCACCACCATGTCCACGCCGCGCGCCGCGCAGATCGCCACCAGCCGGTCGGGGCCGACGCCGAGCGCGATCAGCCGGTGCGCCAGCCGATTGGCCCGCGCGTTGAGCTCGGCATAGGACAGCGCGGCGCCGCTCGCGCCATCGCGCAGCGCGATGGCCGCGGGCGTGGCGCGCACCTGCTGCTCGAACAACTGGTGCACGCAGCCCCGCGCCGGGAGCGCCGCGGCCGTGTCGTTCCAGGTCTCGAGCAGCAGCCGGCGCTCGGCGGCCGAGAGCATCGCGAGCGCGCCGACCGGCTGCGCCGGGGCGGCCGTCATCGCGTCGAGCACGGCCAGCAGGTAGTCGCGATGACGCAGCGCCGTGGCCTCGTCGAACAAGGCGGTGGCGTAGCGCAGCTCGCCGACGATCTCGCCGCCGGCCTCGCCGAGCGTGAGTTCCAGGTCGTAGCGCGCGGCCTGGTAGGCGAGCGTCTCGGTGTCGACGCGCAGCCCCGGCAGGTCGAGCCCGCCGCCGCCCTCGCCCTGCCAGGCGAACATCACCTGGAACAGCGGCGTGTGGTCGAGCCGGCGCGGCGGGTTGACGATCTCCACCACCTGCTCGAAGGGCAGGTCCTGGTGGTCCTGCGCGTTCAGCACGGTGCCGCGCACGCGCTCCAGCAGGGTGGCCGTGTCGGGGTCGCCCGACAGGTCGACGCGCATCGCCAGGGTGTTGACGAACAGGCCGATCAGCGAGCCCAGGCCGCCGTGGCTGCGGTTCGCGGTGGGCGTGCCGATCACCACGTCGTGCTGGCCCGACAGGCGCGAGAGCACCACCGACCAGGCTGCCAGCAGGGTCATGAAGCGCGTCGCGCCGTGCTTGCGGCCGAGCCGGGCGAGTGCCGCGGCGCGCTGCGCGTCGAGCCGCAGCGGCACGGTGGCGCCCGCGAAGGACTGGCGCGGCGGGCGCGGCCGGTCGGTGGGCAGGGCCAGCAGGGCTGGCGCGCCGGCCAGGGTATCGCGCCAGTGCGCGGCCTCGGCCGCGCTGCGCGCCTCGCCGAGCCAGCCGCGCTGCCAGGCCGCGTAGTCGGCGTATTGCACGCCGAGCGCGGGCAGCGGGTCCTCGCGCTGCGCCGCGCAGGCGGCATAGAGCGCGCCCAGCTCGCGCAGCAGCACCGCCAGCGACCAGCCGTCGGAGACGATGTGATGCAGCGTCAGCACCAGCAGCCAGGCATGCTCCTCGTCGCGCACCAGGCTGGCCCGCAGCAGCGGGCCGCGCGCGAAGTCGAAGGGCGCGTGCGCGGCCTCGGCGGCCAGCCGCGCGCGCAGCGCCTCGCGCCGGTCGGCGGGCTGGCCGCGCAGGTCGTGTTCCTCGAAGGGCAGCGCGGTGTCGGCGGGCAGCACCTGGATCGCCGGCTGCCCGTCGATCTCGACGAACACCGAGCGCAGCGCCTCGTGGCGTTGCAGCACGCGCTGCAGCGCGCCGCGCAGCGCGGCGGTGTCGAGCATGCCGCTCAGGCGCAGCGCGAGCGGCACATGGTAGGCCGTGCGCAAGCCGTCGAACTGCATCAGGAACCACATGCGCTGCTGCGCGAACGACAGCGGCAGCGGGCCGCCGTCGCGCGGCAGGGCCCGCAGCGGCGGCAGGGCCGGGCGCTCGGCACGGCCGCGCTGCGCCTCCAGCGCCTCGGCGAGCCGGGCCAGGGTGGTGGCGCTGAACACGGTGCTCAGCGGCAGCGTCACGCCGAAGGTCTGCGAGATCCGCGCCAGCAGGCGCACGGCCAGCAGCGAATGGCCGCCGAGCGCGAAGAAGTCGTCGTGGCGGCCGATCCGCTCGACGCCGAGCAGCTCGCTCCACAGCGCCGCGAGGCTGGCTTCGCGCTCGTCGCGCGGCGCCTCGCCGTCCTGGCGCGCGAAGGCCAGCGCGTCCGGCGCGGGCAGTGCGCGGCGGTCGAGCTTGCCGTTGGGCGTGAGCGGCAGCGCGTCCAGGCGCACGAAGGCGGCCGGCACCATGTAGTCGGGCAGCACGGCGGCCAGGCGCGCGCGCAGCGCGGCGGCCAGGGCCTCGTCGGGCTCGGCCACCACGTAGGCCACCAGGCGCGCTCCGGCGCCGCCGTCCTCGCGGGCGATCACGGCCGCCTCGCGTACGCCCTCGCAGGCGGCCAACTGGGCCTCGACCTCGCCGGGCTCGATGCGAAAGCCGCGGATCTTCACCTGGTGGTCGTCGCGGCCCAGGTACTCGAGCTCGCCGTCGGCGCGCCAGCGCGCCAGATCGCCCGAGCGGTACAGGCGGCCGGGGCCGAAGGGGTTGTCGAGGAAGCGCTCGGCGCTCAGCTCGGGCCGGTTCAGATAACCGCGCGCCACGCCCACGCCGCCGAGGTAGAGCTCGCCGACGGCGCCCAGCGGCACCGGGCGGCGCGCCGCGTCGAGCAGGTACAGGCGCGCGTTGCGCAGCGGCTTGCCGAGCGGCGCCGAGGCGCCGTCGTAGCGCTCGAGATCCTCGGCCAGGCGGTGCCAGCCGATCACGTCGGCGCATTCGGTCGGGCCGTAGCTGTTGATGATCTCGGGGCGCGGCGCGGGCAGCGTGCGCAGGCGGCTCAGCGAGAGAGGCTCGCCGCCGAGCACCACGCGCCGCAGCGAGGCGATCGCCCGGCCGTCGAGGTCGGCGTCGGCCAGCGCGTGGAAGGCGCTCGGCGACAGGTTCAGGTGGGTGATGCCCCAGTGCCGGATTCGCGCCACCAGCGCGGGCGGATCGAAGAAGGCACGCGTCAGGTGCAGGCTGCCGCCCACCATCAGCGGGCCGAGGATGTTCTTCTGGGTCAGGTCGAAACTGTAGGAGGAGGCCAGCAGCACGCGGTCCGAGGCGTCGAGCCCGACGTCCTCCAGGTACCAGTGCATCAGGTTGCGGAAGCTGCCGTGCTCCAGCATCACGCCCTTGGGCTTGCCGGTCGAGCCGGAGGTGTAGATCACGTAGATCAGGCTCGAGGCGCCGAGGTCCGGCACATGCGGGTCCTCGGCGCAGAGCGTGTCGGGCAGCGGCGCGTCGAGGTCGAGCACGCGGCTGCCGTCGCGCTCGCGCAGCGCCTCGCGGCCGGCCGCGTCGGCCAGCACCAGCACCGGGGCGGCGTCGTCGAGGATGTGCGCGATCCGCTCGGCGGGGTAGTTGACGTCGATCGGCACATAGGCGCCGCCGGCCTTCAGCACCGCGAGGATCGCCAGCACCATCGCCGGGCTGCGCTCGGCGCAGATCGCCACGCGCGCGTCGGGCACCACGCCGGCCTCGATCAGCCGGTGGGCGAGCCGGTTGGCGCGCGCGTTGAGCTGCGCGTAGGTCCAGCTTTCCTCGTCGGCGACCAGCGCGATCGCCTCGGGCGTGGCGGCCGCCTGTGCCTCGATCTCGCGATGCACCGGATGCGCGCCGGGCGCGGGAAGGTCGGTGGCGTTCCAGGTGTCCAGCAGCAGCGTGCGCTCCTCGGCCGGCAGCACGTCGAGCTCGGCCACCGGCGTCGCGCCGGCCGATTCGAGCGCCGCAGCGAGCTGCTCCAGCGCGCGGGCCACGTAGCCGCACAGACGTTCCGGCGAGAACGGCGCCACCACCTGCGCGGTCAGCCCGAGCGCCGTGCCGTAATCCTCCACCGACAGCGTGAACGGGTAGTTGCTGCGCTCGTCGCCGCCCAGCCACTCGATGCCCGAGGCTTGCGCGTCGGCATCGGGCAGGTTGTTGTGGCGGTAGTTGAGCAGCGCGCTGAACAGCGGCGTGCCCGCGTCCACGCCGCTGCAGCGCTGCGCCAGTGCCAGCGGCGCATGCTCGTGCACCAGCAGCCCGCTCAGGCGCGCATGCGTGTCGCGCACGGCGCTGGCCACCGGCGTGGCATCGACCGGCACGCGCAGCGGCAAGGTGTTGATGAACAGGCCCATCGCGCGATCGGCGCCCTCGCCGGCCTGCATCCTGCCGAACAGCACGGTGCCGAACACGGCCTGCGACTGGCCGCTGGTACGCGCCAGCACCATCGCCCAGGCCAGGTGGCAGAGGCTGGCGAGGCTCACGCCGGCGCGACGCGCCTGGTCGCGCAGTCGTGAGTCGAGTTCCGCCGGCAACATCGCGCGATGCTCGCCGACCCGGCTGCCGTCGCGGCGCACCTCGGCCAGGCCGAAGGGCAGGGTGGGCTGCGTCACGTCGCCCAGCATGGCGCGGAAGAAGCGCGTGTGCTCCTCCTCGCTCACGCCCAGGCGCGCCTGGGCCACCAGGTTGCGGTAAGGCCGCGGCGCGAGCAGCGCCTCGGCGCGGCCCGACAGCAGCGCGCGCACCTCGCCGTAGAGCAGTTCCTGGGTCGAGTGATCGCCGATCAGGTGGTGCTGTTGCTGCTGCAGGATCCAGCGGCCGTCCTCGGCTCGCGCCACCACGAAGCGCAGCAGCGGCGCGCGGCCCAGCTCGATGCGGTAATGGCGCGGGTCGTAGCGCTCCAGTAGTTGCGCGTGCACCGATCCGTCGCGCGGGTCGAGCGCGAGCTCGGTGATCTCGGCCTGCGCCTCGCGCCAGACCACCTGGGCCGCTTGCGTCAGCCCTTCCCAGACGAAGGCGGTGCGCAGGATGTCGTGCCGCGCGATCACCTGCTGCACGGCGGCCAGGTAGCGGTCGAGCAGCGCGCGCTCGGCGAAGCAAAGATGGTCGATCAGCAGGTAGGGGTCGCCCTGCTCGGCCAGCCGGTGATGGAACAGGATGCCTTCCTGAAGCGGCGAAAGCGCGTAGATGTCCTGCACCTTGGCCGCGCCGCCCGGCGCCTGGGCGACGATGCGATCGATCTCGTCCTGGTTCAGCGCGATCAGCGGCAGCATCTCGGGGCTGATCGCCTCGCAGCCGGCGGGGATCCCGTTGGGCGGCACCGCCACGCTGCGCTGCCGGCCCAGCGATTCGGCCAGCGCCGCCAGCGTGGGCGCGGCGAACAAGGCGCCCACATCGGTGCCGAGGCCGCGCTCGCGCAGCCGCTCGATCATCTGCACGGCCAGCAGCGAATGGCCACCGAGCGCGAAGAAGTTGTCGAAGCGGCTCACGCGCTCGACCTTCAGCAGCGATTCCCACAAGGCGGCCAGCGTGGTCTCGACTTCACCTTGCGGCGCGGCATAGGTTTCGCGCGCGTAGTCGTCCGCCGCCGGCGCGGGCAGCGCGCGGCGGTCGAGCTTGCCGTTCGGCGTGAGCGGCAGCGCCGCCAGCACCACGTAGGCGGACGGCACCATGTAGTCGGGCAGCACCTCGGCCAGGCCGGCGCGCAGCCGGCCTGGCAGCGTGTGGGTCCGAGCCCCGGGCGTGAGCGTCAGGTAGGCGGCCAGGCGCTTGTCGCCGGGCGTGTCCTCGCGCACGATCACGGCCGCCGAGCTCACCTCCTCGTGCTCGGTGAGGCGTGCCTCGATCTCGCCGAGCTCGACGCGGAAGCCGCGGATCTTCACCTGCTGGTCGGTGCGGGCCAGGAACTCGAGATTGCCGTCGGCGCGATAGCGTCCGAGGTCGCCGCTGCGATACATGCGGGCGCCGGGCACGGCGCTGAACGGATCGTCGAGGAAGCGCTCGGCGCTCAGCTCGGGGCGGTTCAGGTAGCCGAGGCCGACGCCGGGGCCGCCGATGAAGATCTCGCCCGGCGCGCCGATCGGCACCGGGCGGCGATCGGCATCGAGCAGGTAGATGCGCGTATTGGGGATCGGCCGGCCGATCGGGATCGCGCGCGCGTCGACCGACTCGATCGGGTGGACCAAGGCGAACACGGTGGTTTCGGTCGGGCCGTAGCCGTTGACGAGGCGCTGCGGGGGCGTGCCGCGCAGCACCTCGGCGATCTTCGCCGGGTCGAGCGTGTCGCCGCCCACCATCACGGTCTTGAAGCGCGGGAAGATCGGCGCGAGCGTGGCGGCGATCTGGTTGAACAGGCCGACCGTGAGCCAGATGGTGTTGACCTGCTGCGCTTCCAGCACCTCGCGGAAGGCCTGCGCCGAGAGCAGGGCCTGCTGGTCGACGATCACCACGGCCGCGCCGTTGAGCAGCGCCGGCCACACCTCGAGCGTGTTCGCGTCGAACGCCGGGTTCGAGCAGAAGGCCATGCGATCGCCCGGGCCGTAGCTGGCGAAGCTGCTGTTGATGGCGAGCCGGTTGATGGCGCGATGCGGGATCAGCACGCCCTTGGGGGTGCCGGTGGAGCCCGAGGTGTACATCGCGTAGGCGGGCAGCTCGCTCGACAGCGCGAGCGCGGGGGGCAACTCCGCATCGCGATCCGGGCCCGGTTCGGCAAGCGCGCCGATCGCCAGCGTCGCGACCCGGCTGCCGGGGATCGGCGCGCCGTCCTCGGTCAGCACCAGGGCGGCGCCGCAATCCTCGACGATCCAGGCCTGGCGCTCGGCCGGCGTCTGCGTGTTGATCGGCACATAGGCGGCGCCGGCCTTCAGCACCGCGAGCTGCGCGGCCACCAGCGGCACGCCGCGCTCGAGCACGATCACCACGCGTTCGCCGGGCCTCACGCCGCGCGCGATCAGGCGATGGGCGATGCGGTTCGCCAGCGCCTCCAGTTCGGCGAAGCTCAGGCGCCGTTCGCCGTGGATCAGCGCGATCGCCTCCGGCGTGCGCGCCGCCTGCGCCTCGAACACCTGGTGGGTGCCGAGTTCGGCCGGGAACGGCACTTCGTTGGCGTTCCAGGTCTCCAGTTGCAGATGGCGCTCGTCCTCGGAAAGCAGGTCGATGCGCGCCACCGCCTGGCTGTCGTCGGCGATCATCGCGTCGAGCAGCCTGAGCAGGTAGCCGCGCTGGCGCGCGATGCTGGCTTCGTCGAACAGCGCGCTGGCGTAGTTCAGCGCGCCCTCGACGTCGTCGCCGTGCTCGCTCAGGTGCAGCTCGATGTCGAACTTCACCACGTCGTAGTCGCCGTGCACGGTCGAGGCGTCGAGCCCGGCGATCGCGAGCTCGCCCGCGCCCTGGCTCTGCCAGGCGAACATGGCCTGGAACAGCGGGGTGTGATCGAGCCGGCGCGGCGGCTGCACGATCTCCACCACCTGCTCGAAGGGCAGCGCCTGGTGGTCCTGCGCGGCCAGCGTGGCGCCGCGCACGCGCGCCAGCAGCGCGGCCACGTCCGGCTGCCCGGACAGGTCGATGCGCAGCGCCAGCGTGTTGACGAAGAAGCCGGCCAGCGCCTCCAGCTCGACCCGGCCGCGGTTGGCGGTGGGAATCCCGATCACCAGGTCCTCCTCGCCGGCCAGGCGGCCCAGCACGGCGGCCCAGGCGGCCAGCAGGGTCACGAACAGGGTGGTGCCGTGGCGCTGGCTCAGGCGGCGCAGCGCACGCGTGCGCTCGGCGCCGAGCGCGAGCGGCAGCAGCGCGCCGGCGAAGGACTGTTGCGGCGGGCGCGGTCGGTCGGTGGGCAGGGCCAGCAGCGCCGGCGCATCGGCCAGCGCGGTGCGCCAGTAGGCGGCCTGCGCCTCCAGGCGCGCGCCCGACAGCCATTCGCGCTGCCAGGCCGCGTAGTCGAGGTACTGGATCGGCAGCGGCGGCAGCGGGTCCTCGCCGCCCGCGGTGAAGGCGCCATAGAGCGCGGCGATCTCGCGCATCAGCACCTGCAGCGACCAGCCGTCCGAGACGATGTGGTGCTGGGTCAGCAGGAACAGGTGTTCCTGCTCGGCCACGCGGATCAGCCGCGCGCGCACCAGCGGCCCGCGCGACAGGTCGAAGGGCGCGCGCGCCTCCTCGGCGGCCAGGCGCGCCGCGGCGCGCGGCGCGTCGGGCAGCGCGCGCAGGTCGTGCTCGAGCAGCGGCAGGCCGGGCTCGGCCGGCAGCAGCCGCGCCCGCGGCTGGCCGCCGGGCGCCGCGAACACGGTGCGCAGTGCCTCGTGGCGCGCATAGACGCGGTCCAGCGCGCGGCGCCAGGCATCGACGTCGAGCGCGCCGCGCAGGCGGATCGCGAGCGGCACGTGATACGTGTCCTTGACGCCGTCGAGCTGGGACAGAAACCACAGCCGCTGCTGCGCGAACGACAGCGGCAGGTCGCCGCCGCGCGGCACCGGCACCAGGGCCGGTACCGCGGCCGCCTCGCCGCCGCTCGCCGCGCGGCGCGCGTCGAGCGCGGCGGCGAACTGCGCCAGCACCGGCGCGGCGAACAGCTCGACCAGCGGGATCTCGATGCCGAAGGCCTGCTGCACGCGCGCCAGCAGCCGCACCGCCAGCAGCGAGTGGCCTTGCGAGAAGAAGTGGTCGAAGCGGCCGGCGCGTTCCAGGCCCAGCACCTCGGCCCACAGCGCCGCGAGCCGCGTCTCGGTCTCGCCGACCGGCACCGCGTAGGCATCGCGCGCGAAATCGGCATCGGCCGGAGCCGGCAGCGCGCGCCGGTCGAGCTTGCCGTTGGCGCTCAGCGGCAGCGCGGCCAGCGGCACGAAGGCGGCCGGCACCATGTAGTCGGGCAGGGCGCGCGCCAGCGCCTCGCGCAGCGGCTCGGCGTCGAACGGCGCGTCCTCGCGCAGGCCGTCCTGCGGTACCACGTAGGCGACCAGGCGCGGCTCGCCGGGCCGGTCCTCGCGCGCGATCACCGCCGCCTGGGTGACGCCGGGCTCGGCCAGCGCGGCGGCCTCGATCTCGCCCAGCTCGATGCGCAGGCCGCGGAGCTTGACCTGATGGTCCAGCCGGCCCAGGTATTCGACCTGGCCGTCGGCGCGCCAGCGCGCCAGGTCGCCGGTGCGATACATGCGCTCGCCCGGCGTGAACGGATTGGCCACGAAGCGCTCGGCGGTGAGCGCCGGGCGGTTCAGGTAGCCGCGCGCGAGGCCCGCGCCGGCCAGGTACAGCTCGCCGGCCACGCCCACCGGCTGCGGTTGCAGCGCGCGGTCGAGCACGTAGAGGCGGAGGTTGTCGATCGGCGCGCCGATCGGCACCGAGGCCGTTTCGGTGTCGAGCCGGCAAGGCCAGAAGCTCACGTCGACCGAGGCCTCGGTGGGGCCGTAGAGGTTGTGCAGGCGCGCGCCGAAGCGCGTCAGGAAGCGGTTCTGGGTATCGGCGCGCAGCGCCTCGCCGCTGCACATCACGTCGCGCAGGCTGGCGCCGCAGTTCGCCGGCGCGTGTTCGAGGAAGGCGTCCAGCATCGAGGGCACGAAGTGCATCACGCTGATGCGCTCGGCGTCGATGGTGCGCGCCAGGTAGGCGGGGTCGCGATGGCCGCCGGGTTCGGCCATCACCAGCCGCGCGCCTTCCAGCAGCGGCCAGAACAGCTCCCAGACGGACACGTCGAAGCCGAACGGGGTCTTCTGCAGCACGCGGTCCTGCGCGTCGAGCCGGTAGGCCTTCTGCATCCAGGCCAGCCGGTTGACGATGCCGCGATGCTCGACCAGCACGCCCTTGGGACGGCCGGTGGAGCCCGAGGTGTAGATCACGTAGGCGGCATGATGCGGCGCGGCCAGCTCGGGCGGCGCCTCGCAGGGATGCGCGGCGAGCGCGGCGGTATCGCGTTCGCCCTGTTCGCCGTCCTCGTCGAGCGTCACCCGCGCCGCCTGCGTCGCCGGCAGGCGCTCCAGCAGATGCGCCTGGCTCAGCACGATCGGCACGCGCGCGTCGTCGAGCAGGTAGGCGAGCCGCTCGGCGGGATGTTCCGGGTCGAGCGGCAGGTAGGCTGCGCCGGCCTTGAGCGTGCCGAGCAGGGCCACCATCATCGCCAGCGAGCGCTCGGCGAATACGCCGATCACGCGGTCGGGGCCGGCGCCGAGCGCGCGCAGCCGATGCGCGAGGCGGTTGGCGCGACGCTCGAGTTCGGCATAGCTGAGCGAGGCAGCGCCGGCGGTGACGGCGATCGCCTCGGGCGTGCGCGCCACTTGCTGCGCGAAGCGCGCATGCAGGGTGTCGTGCGGAAACGGCGCGTCGGTATCGTTCCATTCGCTCAAGAGGCGTGCGCGGGCGGCCTCGTCGAGCAGGCCGAGCCGGTGCACCGGCTCGGCGGGGCGCGCCACGGCATCCTCGATCAGGCGGAACAGGCGCTGCTGGTGCTCGCCCAGTTCGTCCTCGCTGTAGAGCGCAGGATGGCCGTCGAAATCGATGCGCACGCTCTCGTAGTCCACCGAGGACATCGAGGCCGAGATCGTCAGGTCGGTCGGCGCGCCGGTCGACAGCGTATGCGAGGTGAAGCGCGGCGCCGGCGAGCGCGGGCCGTCGAAGAAGGTGATGTTGACCTGCGGGCCGTACAGGCGCTGGCCCAGCGCGGGCAGGCCCAGCTCGCGGCTCAGCTCGGTGCTGCGGTAGCGCTGGCGCAGCTGGACC
Organism: Burkholderia gladioli; assembly: GCF_000959725.1. Classification (NCBI taxonomy): domain Bacteria; kingdom Pseudomonadati; phylum Pseudomonadota; class Betaproteobacteria; order Burkholderiales; family Burkholderiaceae; genus Burkholderia; species Burkholderia gladioli. The sequence continues at coordinate 1,998,165 of NZ_CP009322.1, read as the reverse complement.
TGCAGCACCTCGCGGGCGGTCTGCCGGAGCACGTCGGCGAGCGTGTCGCCGTGGCGGATCGCCAGGCGCAGCGGCAGCACGTTGGCCGCCATGCAGGGCACCTGCCGCGCCACGCCGAGCCGCGCCGGCACCGGCAGGCCCAGCACGATGTCCTCCGAGCCGCTCAGCCGGTGCAGGTAGATCGCGGTGGCGGCGATCAGCAGCTGCGCCCAGCTGCAGTCCACGCCATTGGCCTTGAGCCGCTCCAGCGCGTCGCGGCCGAGGTTGCCGCTGCGGCGCAGGAAGTGATGGGCGGCGGCTGGCGCCTCGCGGTTGCTCAGCGTGACCGGCTGCGGGCGGTCGGCGAAGCGCGCCAGCCAGAACCGGCGGTCGCGCTCGTATTGCGGCGACTCGCGATAGGCGGCCTCGTCCTCCAGCAGCAGGCGCAGCGGCTTGAAGGCGCCGTCGGGCAGCGGCGCCTCGGCCAGCAGCGCGGCATAGACCTCCAGGATGCGGCGCAGGATCATGCTGGCGGCCACCCCGTCGGCCACCAGGTGGTGGTAGCGCTGGTACCAGAGCACCCGGTCCGGCGCGACGCGCAACAGCGCGTAGGCGAACAGCGGGTCGCGCGTGAGATCGGTGGCGCGCATGAAGTCGGCGCGCATCCAGGCCTCGGCCGAGGCGAGCGGGTCGCCGTCGCCGCTCATGTCCAGCACCGGCAACTGCCAGTTCTCCAGCGTGCCGATGATCTGGGAGGGCACGCCGTCGATCTCGACGAAGCGGGTGGTCAGCGATTCGGTCTCGGCGATGGCCTGGCGCAGCGCGCGCTCGAACACGGCGGCCTCGAGCGGCTCGTGGAATTCCACGTAGGACGCGGTGTTGTAGGAGGGATTGGCCGGATCGAGCTTGTGCGCGATCCAGAGGTCGGTCTGGGCCGCGGACAGCGGATGGGCGAGATGCTTGTCGAGGATGTTCATGTCGGTGGTCCAGGATCAATGGGGCGGAGCGCCGGGGCGCGCCGCCGAACGGCATCGGGCGGTGCCGGCCGCGCGCGGCCGGCGGCGGCTCAGTCCATCGAGCGCAGCATGGGGCTCGCGATCGCGGCCAGCGCGACCAGCACCAGGCCGGCGCCCGCGCCGACGAACAGGCTCGCGGTGGAAACGTAGTGGATGAACAGGCCGGCCAGGATCGAGGAGAGCGGCGCGGCGCTGGTCAGCAGCAACATCTGGAAGCTCATCACGCGCCCGCGCATCTCGCCGGGGATGCGGGCCTGGATCCAGGCCAGCAGCCGCACCTCGACCACCCCGGCGGCGAAGCCGAGCAGCAGCAGCAGGGCGCCGGCCGCGGCCGGCGAGCCGACCGCCGCGAAACCGGCCAGGATCGCCCCCACCAGCAGGTCGACATGGAACAGCAGCCGGCCGGCCGACAGCCGCGACAGGCGCGAGAGCCGGGTCGACAGCAGCATGCCGGCGATGCTGCCGGCGCCGAGCAGGGACATCAGGCTGGCGCCGGTGGCCGCGTCGCGGTGCAACTGGGTGGTCACCAAGAGCGGGATGCCGATCTGCAGCGCGCCGGCGCGCAGGAAGATCGACAGCGCCCAGTAGCCGTACAGCGAGCGCAGCGCGCGCTCGGCGCCGATCCAGGCCGCGCCCTCGGCGATCGCGGCGAACATGCCGCGCCGCGTGGGCGCCGCGCCGGTGGCCGCGCTCGCGCCGGGCACGGCAGCCGGCGCGCCGATGAAGCGCACCACGCGCGTCAGGGTCAGCGCCGCCAGCAGGTAGGTGAAGGCGTTGAACAGGAAGGCCAGGCCCAGCCCGCCGGTGCCGGCGCCGTTGCCGTGGCGGATGCCGAGCGCGGACAGGTCCAGGCGCGGCAGCACCAGCAGGGCGCCGGTCATCAGCGGGCCCAGGAAGGTGGCGGCCTGTGCCAGGCTCATGAAGATCGCCAGGGCGGTCTGCAGGCGCTCGCGCGGCACCGTCTGCGGTACCAGCGAGGCTGCGGCCGGGCCGGAGAAGGCGCCCACCGTGCCCATCGCGAAGGCCAGCAGGTAGAGGCCCTCGATGCGGATCGCGCCGCCTACCGCGAGTACGCCCAGGCCGGCCAGCAGCGTCGCCGAGGCCAGCGTGGAGCGCTGCAGGATCCATTTCGGCGAATGGCGGTCCACCAGCGCGCCACCCACCAGGGTGAAGGCCGCGCGCGGCAGCTCCAGCGCCGCGATCGCCAGGCCCAGCGCCACGCTGTTGCTGGTGAGCGCCAGCACCAGCCAGGGCAGCGCGCTCAGCGTCAGTTGCCGGCCGCACATCGACATGAAGCCGCCGAGCATCTGCCAGCGGAATTGCCGGTCGGCGGCAAGCGGCGGCGCCGGGGTGTCGGCGCGGGTGAGCATGTCCATCGGGAGGGAGCCCTGTTCGAGTCGTGAGGCCGGGCTCAGGTCAGCTGGCTGCCGACCGCGCCGTCGCGCGGCCCCAGGTAGGTGGGCCACAGCTCGGCCTCGTCGCGGAACGCCGGGTCGGCCAGCAGGATCGCGTGCATCTTCGGCAGGTTGTAGAGCGGCACCGAGGGGAACAGGTGATGCGCGACGTGGTAGTTGATGTTCAGCGGCGACAGCGCGAAGCGCTCCAGCCAGGTGCCGTCCACGTGGCGGGTGCGCAGCAGCTCGGTCTCGTGCTGGTCGAGCGGGTGCTCGGCGACGATGCGGATGCGCGTGAGCGCCAGCGCCAGCGTGAACATCGGCAGCATCCACAGCAGCAGGAAGTAGCCCCACAGGCCGCTGGCCGCGACCGCGCCGGCCGCCAGCAGCCAGAAGGCGATGAACTGGACCCGCTCCGACTGGGTGAGCAGCTTCTCGCGGTTGTCGAACACGAAGGCCCAGCCGGTCCAGTAGCGGATGATCGGCCACCAGGCGCGCAGGTGCAGGCCGAACAGGTCGCCCAGCAGGATCCGGTAGAAGGCGCCGCGCGGCATCGGGAACACGTAGTTGCGGTCCACCGTCAGGCGCACCCAGTAGGGGTCGTTCGGCTTGTTGGTGAACAGGTGATGGGGCAGGTGGCCGCGCCGGTAGCTGGAGGTCACCATGCCGTTGGGGAACGCGCACAGCCAGTTGCTGGCCAGCTCGTTGACGCGGCGGTTGCCGAACAGCCGGAAGTGGGTGGCATCGTGCATCACGATGCCCAGCGCGTGCTGCTTGCAGGCCAGCACGAAGAAGGACAGGGCCAGCGACAGCAGCACCAGCGCCACCGCCCAGGCCGGCAGCGTGCGGAGCGCGTGCCACAGCCCGAGCTGGCCGCTCAGCGCGTGGACCACCACGATCGGCAGCGCGAAGGCGGCGGCGATCACCAGCCATTGACGGGCGATCACCCAGGCCGAGGCGGCGGCGCTCACCTGGCTCAGGCGCCGCGCCTCGTCGGCGTAGCGCTTGCGGTAGTTGATGGTGGTTTGCGTAGGGGCTTCGACTGACATGGTGTGGGTGTCGCTTCGTCGGGGTTTCAGGGCCGGGATCGCGTCGCGGGAGGCGCCAAACCGGTAGGGAGTCGTTCAGCCGTAGCGGAAGCGGCCGAGCACCGCGAGCGGGTCGGTCGCCGTCTGCAGCCTGGCCGCCAGCGCCTGCGCGGCGGCGTCCACGTGCTTGCGATAGAAGGCCGCGTTGAGCGGGCCGACGCCGTGCTCGGCGCTGAAACAACCGTCGTGGCGAGCCGCCAGTTCGTAGAGCGCGCCGCGCAGCTGCACGGTCCTGGCGATGCCGTAGGCCGCCGCGTGCGCGCTCGGGATCGACACCACCAGGTGGCAGCCGCCGTCGCCGAAATGGCCGAAGTCGTAGACGCGCAGCAGCGGGTGGGCGCGCCGCAGCCAGTCCACCACGTGTTCGCGGAAGGCGGCCAGGCGCGAGCGCGGGAACGAAACGTCGAAGGACAACACCGCGCCTTGCCGGGCGATCGCTTCGGGCAGCGCGTCGCGCAGGCGCCAGAACGCCTCGGTATGGCCGGGCGCGGCGTCCAGCACCAGGCCGTCGGCATGGAGCCGTGCCAGCAGCGCGTCGCGGCGTTCGGCCAGCAGGCTGTCGAGCCCGGGCATCGCGCTGGCCACCTCGACCAGCGCGTAGCATTGCGCGAACGGCGCCGGCAGCGGGTGGCGCAGCGCGGGGAAGGCTTCGGTCACGGCCTCCAGCGAGGCGCTCGACATCACCTCGAAGGCGCACAGCAGGTCGCCGAAGTCCTGCTCGAAGGCATCGAGCACCCGGCTGGCGGCCGCGTAGTCCGGCAGGGCGATGAACGTGGTATCGGTGGATTGCTCGGCGCGCTGCAGTGCCACGCTGGCCGCGGTGATCACGCCGAAGGCGCCGCCGGTGCCGATGAACAGCTGCTTGAGATCGACCCCGGCGTTGTGCTTGCGCAGCGGGCGCAGCAGGTCGAGCACGCGGCCCGGGCCGCCGTGCGCGTCGGGCACCACCACCTCCAGGCCCAGCACGTTGCGGCGCGTGTCGCCGTACTTGAGCAGGCGGCTGCCGCCGGCGTTGGCGCCGATCAGCCCGCCGATGCTCGGGTCGCTGCCGAGATCGACCGGCAACTGCAATCGGTGAGCGGCGGCGGTGCGATTCAGCTCGGACAGCGCCATGCCGGCCTCGACCGTGGCGCTGCGATTGAGCGGGTCCAGTTCGCGCAGCCGGCGCATGCGCGAGAGCGACAGCGCCACCTGGCGGCCCGAGCCGTCGGGCAGGGCGCCGCCCACCAGCCCGGTGCGATTGCCCTGCGGCACCAGGCGCACGCCGTGGCGGCTCGCGGCGCCGAGCACCGCGGCGACCTCGGCGGTATCGCGCGGCAGCACCACCGCCGCGGCGCGGCCGGTGTGGCCCAGCACGTCGACCAGGTGCGGGCCGGCCGCCTCGCCGTGCAGCAGCGCGCCGGGGCCCAGCGTGTCGCGCAGCTCGGCGGCGAAGGCGTCGCCCGCCGTGGCGGCCAGGGGCATGGTGGTCGATGACACGTCGAGCTCCTTTGGATTCCTAATCGTGACGGCAGATTCGCCGGGCGAGGCGCCGGCCCCGTGCCGGCGCGTTGCCGGGGCTATTGCGTGGCGACCGGCATGGCCGCGTAGTCGAGCACGTCGAGCTTCTCGAAGGCGTCCTGCACGCGTGGCGTGAGCAGGCCCATCTCGCGTACCGCCGGCACCAGGCGGCGGAAGATCGAGCGACGCATCGAGCTGGCCACGTCGGAGTGGCGCACCAGGTGGCTGCAATCCTTCTTCGACATGCCCATCGGTTCCCAGATGTCGTCCGCGCACAGATGCTCGTGCAGCGTGTGGGCGCCCTCGGCCACGAATTCCTCGCGCTCGCGGCGCTCGGCGCCGCTCATGTCCTGGTAGGCGCGGCGCAGGGTGATGCGGCCGATCGCGAAATGACGCGCCTCGTCGCGCTGGATGCGGGTTACCAGGTCCTTGATGAACGGGTCCTGGGTGTAGGCCACGATGCTCTGGAACAGCGACAGCGCGATGCCTTCCACCAGCACCTGCATGCCGAGATTGGTGAGGTCGAGATGCCGGCTGGTGATGGTGTCCTCGAGCAGGCTCTTGAGCGAGCGGCTCATCGGATAGCTGATCGGCAGCTTCTCGTTGACCAGCCGGCCATAGGCCTCGATATGGCGCGCCTCGTCGATGATCTGGCCGGCCGCGCACAGCCGCGCGTCGAGGCTTTCCTCGGCGGTGGCGAGCTTGGCCGCGCAGATCATCGCCGCCTGTTCGCCGTGCAGCACCTGCGAGAGCATCCAGCCCTGCCAGTGGTGGCGGACCTCGGTGCGGCCCTTCTCGTCGAGCTTGTTCCAGACGTCGGAGCCGTAGATCAGCAGCGTCGCGTCGGGCATGCCGAGCGGATTGGCGGCATCGAGCTGGTACGACCAGTCGATGTCGGTGTTGACGTCCCACTGGTTGGCCTTGGCCTTCTGGTACAGCGCGTTGAGATCTTCATCGCTGAAGTCGTAGCTCTCGGCCATGTACGCATCGACGGCGAAATTCCATTTGACCGGCATCTCGCCGGCCGGCCTACCCACCATCAAAGACATAAGTACTCCGGGAAAAGGATTGGTCGCGACCGGCGGGCGGCCGCAGGTCGGGGACGGCGGCGGGGCGCATGCGCGTGCGCGGCGCCCGCGCGGCGCGTCACGCCACCTGCTGGGCGATCAGGCGGCTGTCGAGTTCCGCGAGCGTGGTGTCCTGCGTGAGGTTGATCTGCTCCGGGTCGACCGAGCCGTAGAGCTGCTCGCAGAACACGATCAGCTCGACGATGTTCAGCGAGTCGATGCCGAGCGTGCCGATGCCAACGTGGGTGTCGACCTGGTCGGCGTTGATGATCTTCGCCACTTCCTTGGCGAGAATGTCCAGCGTGTTGGTTGCCTGGTTGGCGCTCATGGGGTTCTCCTGGGATGGACTGCGGTTGCTGCCGGTTGAGATGCGCGCGGCGCGGCGGCGCGGGGCGCCGTCGGCCGCGTGGATCGCGGTTCGGGATTCGGGGCGCGCCCGCGCGGGCGCGGCTTCAGAGCGCGGCCGGCTCCTCGAGGCGCGCGGCCTCGGGCTCGGCCACCACCGCGAGCCGGCCCTGCACGTAGAGATCGCGGCACTTGAGGCGCTGCAGCTTGCCGCTGCTGGTGCGCGGCAGGCTGCCGTTCCTGACGAACACGATGGCCTGCGCACCGAAGCCGAAGGCCTCGCGCAGCGCGGCCTGCAGCGCGCGGTGCAACTCGCCCATCAGGTCGACCGTCTCGGATTCGATGAACAGCACGATGTTCTCGGTGCCCTGCACCTCGTCGAACACGCCGGCGGCGACGATCGCCGCCTCGCTCAGGCCCGGATGCGCGGCCACCACGTCTTCGATCTCGTGCGGGAAGTAGTTGTTGCCGCGGATGATGATGATTTCCTTCTTGCGACCGAGCACGTAGAGCTCGCCGTCGAGCAGGTAGCCGAGGTCGCCGGTGGCGAACCAGCTGTCGCGGTCGTGCCGCTCGGTCTGGCCTTCGGCCGGCAGGTAGTCGGACATGATCGAGGTGCCGCGGATGTGGATCTCGCCCACCTCGCGCTCGTGCGCCTGCGTGCCGGCCGGCGCGATCACCCGCAGCTCCATGCCGGGGATCGGGCGGCCCATCGACAGGATGCTCTCGGTGAGATGGCTGTCGGCGCGCGCCGGCAGCGCGTAGCCCTGCTTGATCACGGCTTCCGAATCGATGCGGTCCGGCACCACGTAGGCAAGCGAGCGCGGATCGTAGTTGCGCGTGGCGTCGTGCATGGTGGTGGCCAGCGTCGACTCGGCCATGCCGTAGCAGGGCTGCAGCGCCGAGCGCGACAGCCCGTAGGGGCCGAACCGGTCCGCGAAATCGTGCAGGCAGGCCTCGTCGACGCGTTCCGCGCCGATGAAGATGTTGCGCAGGCGGCTCAGGTCGACCTCGCGCATCGAGGCCTCGCGGAAGCGCCGCACGCAGTATTGCAGGCCGAAGGTCGGCGAGGCGGTGGTGGTCGCGCCGAAGGCGGCGATCCGCTTGAGCCAGCCGAGCGGGTTGCGGATGAAGCTGGAGGGCTGCATCAGCAGGATCGGCGACTGGTAGGCGATGTTCGACAGCAGGGTGAGCAGGCCGAGATCGTGGAACAGCGGCAGCCAGCTACCGCTGGCATCGCCGCGCGCGGTGTCGTAGCCGACCGAGCCGCCGATGCCGTAACTGTTGTCGAGCACGTTGCGATGGGTCAGCACGGCGGCCTTGGGGCGGCCGGTCGAACCCGAGGTGAGCTGCACGTGATGCGCCTCGTGCGGGCCGCGCCGGCCGATCACGGGCGTGCCGCCAGCCTGGGCGGCCAGCCGCAGCTCCGACATCGCGATCACGTGGGTGCGCGCGTTCGCGAGATCGTCGCGGAAGCCCTGCGCGAGCAGGTCGGGAGCGATCACCAGGCGCGGCGAGAAGGTTCGGCAGGCGAGATAGAGCTGGTTCTTCGAGGAATCGGTGGCCAGGCGCCCCGGCAGCGGCACGGTGCAGGGCATCGCGCCCAGCAGCACGCAGCCGGCTAGCGCCAGCAGATGGTCGACCGAGGTCGGCAGCGCCAGGATCACCAGGTCGCGCTGGCGCACGCCCATCTCGTGCAGGGCCGCGCAGGCGGCCAGCGCGCGGTGCGCGAACACCTCGTAGTCTAGGCTGCGCTCCTGGCCGTCGTCCTCGATGACGGCCAGGAGCGCCGGACGATGCGTATCCGGGTGCTCGGCGGCCGCGAGAATCGCATCGATCATCGAATCAAATCTGCGCAATTTCGAATCTCCCATGACGTGACACGCTGATCGAGGGCGGAACCCGGCAGGCCGAATCAATCGGGACTCGGTTTTCGGCTTGGTTCGGCGATGCAATTTTTGTTAATACCGGCCGCCTCGACAAACGATATTTAATCAGTCGATGCATGATCGACGCGCATTCATCCTGGATCGGATTGCGCGCTTCGCAAGGCGTGGCGGGCAGCATGCCGAGGCATGGCACGGGACCGGTTGGCAAACGATATTTAATCGGTCGATGCATGCGTCTCGCGCATTCATGTCAGGCCGGCTGGCTCGCCAGATTCCAGGACTGGCGTGGGAAACATTCTCATGTCATGGGTTTCGGGCACGTCGGTGGAATTATTTTCTGGAAATCGGCGATTTTTTCCTCGAAGTGGTCAATAACTGACGAATTCTTTTTGTGATTGAAATCGCGATGTTGGAGATTCGTATGATTTCTTCGTTTGACTCGCCGGCGCGATCATGCGAATTTGTATTCGCGAAGAATCGGCGCCGATTTTCCGGTGGATATCGGGATTGGCGAGGCGACGCGGAAATGATTTGAACCAGCGTGGAGGGGATTATATTCAACAGGGATATCGATGAAGAATGAAAAGCGGCTGAAAATCCTCAATTCGCTCGACTTCCTGAGGGGATTCGAAAGTGCCGCGCGTCATCTCAGTTTCACGCGGGCCGGGCAGGAGCTCGACATCACGCAGTCGGCGGTCAGCCGGCAGGTTAAGGCGCTCGAGGAGCAGCTCAGCGTCGAGCTGTTCCATCGCCATATCCGCGCGCTGAGCCTGACCGAGCACGGGCACGTGTTCTACGCGGCGATTTCCGGCGCGCTCGCCGAGATCGAGGCGGCGATCTGGAGTTTTTCCTCGGGCGGCGTGCGGCGCTCGATCTCGTTGTCGACCACCGTGCCCTTCGCGGCGCTGTGGCTGATCCCGCGCCTCGGTTCGTTCACCACGCGGCATCCCGAGATCGACGTGCATGTCTCGACGGCGCGCGAGAGCGAGGATCTGTCGCGCAAGCGACTGGACCTGGTGGTTCGTTTCGTGCCCGCGCGGATGAGCCTGGCGCAGGCGCGGCCGCTGTTCCACGAACACGTGGTGGCGGTCGCCAGCCCTGCCCTGGCGGCGACGCTGCGCGCGCCGCGCGACCTGGAGCGCCACGTGCTGCTGCATGTGGACGACGCCGGTGACGAATGGCCGTGGCTGGCCTGGAAGTCCTTCCTGTCGATGCTCGGCGTGCCGCCGCTGCGCCAGATGCGCACTCTGCATTTCACACAGTACGACCAGGTGATCCAGGCCGCGCTCGACGGGCACGGCGTGGCGCTCGGCCGCCGCCCGCTGGTGGACCGGCTGCTGGCCCAGGGGCGGCTGGTCGAACTGTTCCCCGAGTACACGGTGGATGCGGGGCGCTATGTGCTGGTCGAGAACCCCGAGACCAGCCAGCGCGCCGACGTGACCATGCTCAGGCAGTGGCTGCTGCAGGAGAGCCAGCAGCAGGGTGTGCCGGCGCCAGCGGGCGGGCGCGGTGGCGTGATGCCGGGGCTGGGCGAGGTGCCTTGGGTGGCGAGCGGGTCGTAGGCGCTGCTCGCTGCCCGGGAGCGGTGTCAGGGATGGAAGGCGCGCCGCGATTATGCGTCACGACGACGCGAATGATGCCGAGCGGCAACTCGCTCGATAGGCATGCCGTAGCCCCGTGACGTCAATCCAACACTCTGCCGGATGGCTAGCGAACGCTTGAAACCGGATGTTCGAGAGCATGATGTGGCCAGGTCACGACGACGAGCAGCCGATTTGGCAGTAGACGATGCGGCACGTTGTCGGGATTGGATCTCCGTGTTCGCGTATTCAGCGATGAGTGATAGCATTGATAGCATCGCGATCATGGAGCGACTCATGGCGAATCTTCTGGTGAGAAACGTGGACGAAATGCTTGTTCAAATCTTGCGCGAGCGGGCTGCCGCTCACGGGCACAGCGCGGAAGCCGAGCATCGTGCAATCCTGGCAAGGGCGCTGCGCGAGCCGCAACGCAAGACATTCGCGCAAGTGCTGATGGGCATGCCGAACGTCGGTAGCGATGCCGATTTTGCGCGCGTGGACGATGGCGAGGCGGCGAATGTATTTGATTGACACCAATGTGGTCAGCGAAGTCCGGAAACGGGATCGTGCGGACAAGGGTGTGATGGCCTTCTTTCGCCAGGCGGCCCGCGACGATGCCGGCCTGTACCTGTCGGTGGTGACGGTGGGCGAACTGCGGCGAGGTGTGGAAATCATCCGTCACCGTGGCGACGAATCCCAGGCAACGCGTCTCGCGAACTGGCTCGATGGCGTGCTCCGGGAGTTTGCCGCGAACATTCTCGTGGTGGACAAGGAGATCGGGCAGATGTGGGGCTACCTGCGTGTACCTCGCCCGGAACACTCGCTGGATAAGGTGATCGCCGCCACGGCCTTGATTCACGATCTGACCGTGGTGACGCGCAACGTGGATGATTTCGCCGGAACCGGTGCCCGTGTGCTGAACCCGTTCAAGGGCCCATAGCGGATCGACGCCGAATCCGCACGAAGCTCGCCGTCGCGGCTGTCCCTTGAAAAGGCATGGCGCGCTTCGGCGAGGTCCGCTTCAACAGGCAGCCGGATGGCTGCCTGTCACATTCCGCTGCTCAGTACCCGTTCCCCTGGTTCTCCCCGCCGCTGACGATCGCCACCCCCGAGCTGGTGCCCAGGCGCGTGGCGCCGGCCTCGATCATGGCCAGCGCGGCGGCGCGGTCGCGCACGCCGCCCGAGGCCTTCACCCCCATCTCCGGGCCCACCACGCGGCGCATCAGCCGGACGTCGTCGAGCGTCGCGCCGCCGTGGCCGAAGCCGGTCGAGGTCTTCACGAAGGCCACGCCGAGCTCGCGGCAGATCTCGCAGACGGCGACCTTCTGCGCCTCGTCGAGCAGGCCCGTCTCCAGGATCACCTTCAGCGGCACCGCGGCGCAGGCCTGCTGCACGGCCGCGATATCGGCCTTCACGTCGTCGAGGCGGCCGCTCTTGAGCGCGCCGAGATTGACCACCATGTCGATCTCGCCGGCGCCGGCCGCGATCGCGGCCGAGGCTTCGAAGGCCTTGGCCGCGGACAGGCCCGCGCCGAGCGGGAAACCGACCACCGAGCAGACCAGCACCGGGCTGCCGGCCAGCTCGCGCGCGGCCAGCGGCACGTTCGCCGAATTCACGCAGACCGAGTAGAAGCGATGCTCGGCCGCCTGGCGGCAGAGTTCGCGGATCTGCGCGTCGCTGGCGTCGGGCGCGAGCAGCGTGTGATCGATGGTTTGGGCGAGTTGGGCGTTGGAAAGCGACATGTTTTGGAACTCCACGGAGCGTGCGTCGAATGGATAGAAAAAACGGCACACGGAAAGTTGATGTTTTCACATCGGTTTGTTACAAATACGACATTCCGACCGGGCCCCCGCGCCCGGCACCACACGCGACGGGCAGGCAGGATACAGGCATGGAAACCAGGAAGGGCGAACGGATCAGGACGCTGATGAACGTGCTGCAAGGGCAGAACGCGATTCATCTGCGGGAAGTGGCCGAGCTGTTCGACGTGTCCGAGATGACGATCCGCCGCGACCTGGCCGACAATCCGCATGGCCTGAGCCTGATCGGCGGCTACGTGACGCGCCATTTCGATGCGCAGCGCAGCGATATCGGCGAATACCTGATCAGCGCCGAGAACCACCGGCAGACCGAGCAGAAGCGCCGCCTCGGCAAGCTCGCCGCGCAGTTCGTCAAGACCGGCGACACCATCTTCGTCGACTGCGGCTCCACCACGCCCTTCCTGATCGACTTCATTCCCGACGAACTCGAATTCACGGCCGTCTGCAATTCGCTGAACGTGTTCGCCAAGCTGCAGCAGAAGCCGCATTGCAGCGTGATTCTGTGCGGCGGGGTCTATCACCGCAAGAACATGGTATTCGAATCGGTGGCCGAGACCGGCATCCTCGACACGGTGCGCGTCTCGAAGGCCTTCATCTCGGCGGCCGGCGTGAGCGATCGCTGCGGCGTGACTTGCTTCAACTTCCATGAAGTGGACGCCAAGAAGAAGGTGATGCAGCGCGCGCAGAACCGCTTCCTGCTGGTCGACCACAGCAAGTTCGACGAAGTCCGCGCGGCTTATTTCGCCGAACTGACCGACTTCCACTACGTGATCTCCGATGCGCAGCCGAACCCGCGCTACGAGAGCAGCCTGCGCGAACACGGCATCGCCCTGGTGACCTGAGCGCGGGCGGCGCGGTCCCTCAGGCATCGCGCGCGGGCTCCATCGCGTACTTCCCCTCCATCATTTCCGCGGGGCTCAGATAGCCCGTCAGCACCTCGAATTCGCGCCTCGCGCCGGGCGCGAGCACGGCCACGTGCCCCTTGCGCTGCTCGGCCAGGTACCCTTCGGGCTCGCAGGTCGAGGGCAGCGCGAAGGCGGCCACCTGCTGGTCGGCGTTGTGCAGGATCCAGCGCGTCGCATGCGGGAACTGCTCGGGGCGATAGGCGGTATGGAACGCGCCGCCGTCCGGATGATGCAGCCGGAAATGCGCCAGGCCGTCCCGGCCGGCACGCGCCCGGTTCATGAAGAACACGATCTCGGGGTCGTACAGCCCGGGCGTGTCGAGCGTGGCGAGCCGCTCGGGTTCGCGCGCCAGCGCCGCCGTGTAGTCGCGCCAGGCCGGCGTCGGCCTGACATGGGCCGGCACGCTCTCGCGCAGACGCAGGCCGCCGGGCCCGAGCGCCTGCTCGAAGCGAGCGCCCGGCACATAGGCGTAGTTCAGGTGCGCCATGTACATCAGCTCCATCGGCGTGCCGCCCAGGTTCGTCACCTGCATGCCGATGCGCATCAGCGCCTCGTGCTCGGCGAGCCGCACCGAGGGCCGCGCCAGGTAGTGGCTGCCGAAACCCTGCACGTATTCGTATTCGCCCGTCACCTCCAGCCAGCCGCCGTGCTGGTCGGCACCCACCACCAGGCTGGCGCGATCCATCGGCGCGCAGGGCATCTCGCCGTGCAGCGCGTGCGTGTCTTCCGGCCCCGGGCAGCCGTTGCGCAGCAGGCCGCTATGGAACATGAAGCAGCCGTAGGTGTCGATGATCGAGGCCGCGCGCTTCGGCTGCCGGAACATCTGCTTCATGGTGAGATCGCGGCCGTCGAAGGCGGCGGCCCAGATCATCTGCCCCAGGTAGGGCAGCACCACCAGCTGCCCGCGGCGATTCTCCAGCCGCAGCGCCTCCACGCCCGATGGATAGGCGAAGGCGGTGACGCTCATGCCCTCGGCGCGGTACAGCGTGCGCGGCGTCTCGCGGAAGTCGTCGCGACGCAGTTCGATCTCGCCTCGCATGCTCAGGCTCCCGAGGTGTGGCGCGTGTCGACGTAGCGCGAGCCGGCATCGGCCTCGCCCGGCACGTCGGGCGTCGCGGCCGGCCGGTGGCGCAGGCAGTAGTAGCCGTAGTAGACGATCACCACGAAGCAGGCCAGCGGCACCACGAAGGCGAGCTGCATGTTGCCGCCGGTGTGGTCGGAGATCAGCCCCTGGATCAGCGGCACCACCGCGCCGCCGACGATGCTCATCACCAGGATCGAGCCGCCGTATTCGGTGTCCTTGCCCAGGCCGTCGATGGTGAGCCCGTAGATGGTCGGCCAGCAGGGGCCCAGGAACACGCTCACGCCCACCGCCGCGTAGACGGCCGTGATGTTGTGCACGCTGATGGTGTAGGCGAGCAGGGCGATGCACAGCACGCCGTAGACGATCAGCACCTTGGCCGGGCCGACGCGCTTCATCACCAGGGTGGCGACCAGCTTGCCGACGAAGAAGGCGAAGAAGGTGGCCAGCAGGTAGCGCGAGGCGCCGCGTTCGCTCAGGCCGCCGATCTGCATCGCCAGCCGGATCGTGAAGCTCCACACGCCGACCTGCGCGCCCACGTAGAGGAACTGCGCGACGATGCCGGCCACGAAGCGGCGGTTGCCGAACAGGCGCGCGAGCGTGCCGCGCGCGTCGATGCGATGCGTGGCCGCGGTGCCGGTGTTGCCCTTGCAGGACGGATAGGGCGTCAGCGCGAACACCACGAACACGGCGGCCAGCACCACGATCAGGAACTTGTAGGGCTCCAGCGTGGCCTGGATCATCGCCAGTTGGTGCACATGCGCCTCGGCGGCCGACATCGCCGCGAGCTGCGCGTGCGAGGCGTCGCCCTGCTTGAAGATCAGGAAGCTGCCCATGTAGACGCCCGCCATCGCGCCGAACGGGTAGAAGGTCTGCGAGATGTTCAGGCGGCGCGTGCTGGTCTCGCGCGGGCCCATCAGCGTCGAATAGGAATTCGAGGCCGTCTCGAGGAAGGACAGGCCGGCGGCGATCACGAACAGCGCCACCAGGAACATGCTGTACTTGGCCGTCGAGGCCGCCGGGAAGAACAGCAGGCAGCCGGTCGTGTAGAGCAGCAGGCCGACCAGGATGGTGGTCTTGTAGCTGAATTTCTTCACCACCGTGGCGGCCGGGATCGCCAGGAAGAAGTAGCCGAGATAAAAGGCCGACTGCACGAAGGCCGATTCGAAATCGGACAGGAAGAAGGACTTCTTGAACTGCGCGATCAGCACGTCGTTGAGGTTGGCGGCGGTGCCCCACAGCGCGAACAGGCAGCACAGCAGCGTGAACGCGAACAGGGGCGTGCGATTCAGGTAATAGCCGTCGGGCGATTGTTCGATCCTGGCTCGGCTCATGGGTGTCTCCTTCCCGGGGTTGTCTCTCTGTCTGGTTGCGTCGATGGGCGGCGCCGCGCTCAGCGGCCGGCGTCGCGCAGGAAGCGTTCGAAGCCGGCCGCGTCGGCGTAGGACTTCTGGGTGCCGAAGCCGGTGACCGAATGCGCGGCATAGGCCGAGGCGTGGCGCATGGCGCTGGCCGCGTCGCGCGAGCTCGCGTAGTAGCGCGCGAAGCAGCCGATGTAGGCGTCGCCCGCGCCGGTGGTGTCGCGTGCCTGCACCGGCACGCCGGCGACGTGCTGCACGCCCTCGCGCGAGACCAGCAGCGAGCCCTGGGCGCCCAGCGTGACCAGCACCTGCTTGAGGCCGCGCGCGACCAGCGCCTGCGCGGCACGCGCCGCGGCCTCGGGCGAATCGACCGGCATGCCGGACACGATCGCCAGCTCGGTTTCGTTGGGCACGAAGAATTCGACCGTGCGGATCCGCTCGAAATCGAGCGCGGCGGTGGCCGGCGCCGGGTTCAGCAGCACCGGGATGCCGTGCCGCGCGCCGAATTCGATCGCGTGATAGACGGTCTCGAGTTCGATCTCGAGCTGCAGCACGATCAGCGCGCATTCGCGCAGCTTGGGCGCGGCCGCCTCGATGTCGGCCGGCAGCAGGTGCCGGTTGGCGCCCTTGACGATCAGGATGCTGTTGCTGGAATCGGGTTCGACGAAGATCGGCGCCACGCCGCTGGGCACGCCGGGCACGCGGCCCACGTGGGTGGTGTCGATGCCTTCGCGCTCGAAGTTGCGCAGGGTGTTGTCGGCGAACACGTCGTCGCCGACCTTGCTGACCATCACCACGCGCGCGCCCAGGCGCGCCGCCGCCACCGCCTGGTTGGCGCCCTTGCCGCCGCAGCCGAGCTCGAAGTTCGGCGCCTCCAGCGTCTCGCCGCGCACGGGCATGCGCTCGACGTAGGTCACGAGGTCGACCATGTTGCTGCCGATCACGGCGATTGTCTCCATCTGGGTCTCTTCCTTGTCATGAGGGCGGAGCGGGCTCGGTCGGAAGCGGCCCGTCGCGGGTGATAATGAAATCACATTAAATGTGAGAATGCAATCTCATGATGTTAGTAGGGTCACACGATCGGGCGTGACGAAGCCGGGCCGGATTTCGGGCGGCCCGCTTCATCGAAAAGGGGGAGCGGCGGGCGCCGGCATTCGGCCGGCGCCCCGCGCCCCTACATCCGCAGCCGGCCTTCCAGGTAGAAGGTGCGGCCCGGATACGGGTGGTAGACGAAGTAGCGCGAGTCGAACAGGTTGTCGATGCCCACGCCGATCTCGCTGAGCTTGCTCGGATGGAAAGTGAACTTGGCATCGGCCACCAGGTAGCTGCTGGTGCCGCCGAACACGTTCGGGTTCGAATCGGTGTTGGTCAGCGTGTTGTACTGGCGCCCCGAGTAGCGCGCGGCGAGCGTCACCGCGTAGCGTTCGCCGATGCGGTAGGTGCCGGCGAGATCCGCGCGCCACAGTGGGATCCGATAGAAGGTCTTGCCGACCGTGGCCGGGTTCTGCGCGTTGGCGAGGATCCGCGACTGCGTGTAGGCCAGGCTCGCGATCAGGTCCAGGCCGCGCAGGCCGACATCCTGGCCCGTGTAGCTCAGCTCGACGCCGCGCGAACGCACCTTGCCGATGTTCTGGAAGTTGGTGACGTTAGGGATCACGGTGATGTCGGTCTGGCTGAAGATCGCGTTCTTCACCTCGTCCTCGAACAGCGAGAGCCGGAACAACCCGTTCCAGTGCGCCCACTCGGCGGTCAGTTCCTTCGACAGGTCGTTCTCGGGCTGCAGGTTCGGATTGTTGTTGACGATCGAGGAACCGGTGATTTGCCCCTGGAACAGCTCGCCCACGGTCGGGAAGCGGTAGGCACGCGCGATCGAGGCGCGCAGCGTCAGCTCGTCGGTCAGGTCGAAGGACAGCGAGGCCTTCGGCGAGTAGTGATGCTGGTCGGCGCCGGCGTAGGGCAGGCGGGTGCCGCCGAGCGATTGCGAGCCGCCATAAGCCTGCCAGTCCTCGTAGCGCAGCCCGTAGACGAGCTTCCAGCGCGGCAGGAAGCGCCAGGCATCCTGCGCATAGGCGGCCTGGGTCTGCGTGCGTCCCGCGAAGGCGTTGGCCAGGCTGCCGGCCGCGCCGTCGCGCCAGTCGGCGGTGTTGAAGGTGCGGCTGTCGGTGTAGTAGTTGTCGTAGTGGTAACCGAAGCTGAGAGCGTGGTTGGCCAGGCCCGCCTGCGCCGAGGGCGGGGTCCAGGTCGCCTTCAGGTCGAGCGTCTTCCAGCCGGTGCCGTCGCCGTAGGCGACCAGGCCCGGGCCGTTGCCGGGCACGCCGGAATTGGCGGTGCGCGCCACGCTGTTCGACACGTCGTAGAGCGAGGCGATCGCCTCGCCGTTCCAGCCCGTCGCGTGATGCGTCCTCAGCGACAGCCCGTAGAGCCAGTTCTCGCTCCAGCCCAGGCTCGGCGCCAGCGCGGCGGCCGGGATGTTGTACTCGTAGCCGCCGATGTTCACCAGCCCGCTGTAGACGGGCTTGCCGTTCGCGTCGCGCAGGAAGCTCGGCGTGTCGCTGTTGTAGGTCTGGTGCCAGTAGCCGAGCGTGAAGCCGCCCTGCAAGGTCGGCGTGAAGTCGTATTGCAGCTTCAGCTTGAGCTGGTCCTGCACGGTGTGCTCGATGCCTTCGCCGTTCACGCCGAGCACGGCCGTCGGCGTATTGGTCTGGTTGTTGTAGAACGAGGCGCCGGTCACCGGGATGTCGCCCGGTTTCGCCGGCGTGCTCGACTTCGCGAGCGTGGCGAACTGCAGCGGCTGGCTGGTGTTCTCCAGGTGGTTGGCGCCGATGAAGAACGAGAATTTGCCGATCCGGTTGCCGATCGTCGCGCTGCCTTCGCTGCCGTTGAAGTTGCGGTTCACGCCGAACAGGCTGAAGTGCTGGGTGAAGGCCTTCAGGTCGGCATCGGCCTGGAAGTGCGTCGGCATCCGGGTGCTGATCAGCACCGTGGCGCCCAGCGAATTGCCCGGGTAGAGCGCCGAGAACGGCCCGTAGATCACGTCCACCTGGCGGATCTCGGCCGGGAACACCATCGACCAGCGCGGCGGGAACGAATAGCTGTTGCCGAGCAGGTTCGACAGCAGCAGGCCGTCCGCGTAGACCAGGCCGCGCGCGCTCTGCGAATTGCTGGTGCCGCGTACCGCGATGATCGAATTGAGATCGCCGATGAAGCGCTTGCGCACCGCGAGGTTGGGCATGTACTTCAGCACGTCCTCGGTATTCACCACGTTCCAGTTCTCGAACTGGCGGCGCGTGACGGTTTCGGTCGAGGCCGGCAGGTTCGGGTCCAGCGCGGGGCGGGCGGTGCCGCCGCCGGCGGGCGAGGCGGCGCTGACGTTGACGGTCGGCAGCACCGCAACGGGGGCGTCGGGCGAGGGCGTCGTGCCGGACGTGGGCCCGGCTTGCTTGCGCGCGGCGTCGGGCACGGCGGCAGCCGTGTTGTCGGCATGGGCCGGCTGGATCAGCAGGGGCAGGGAAAAGGGCAGCAGGCCCAGCGCGATGGCGCGGGCACGCGGCCGCGAGCGGACATGCGCCGCTCGGGATAGGTAGGACAACATGGAATTTCCTGGAATGCATGGACATGCGGCTGCCCGCGCCAGGCAGGGCGTGGCGCGGCAGGCAACAGGCAAGGCTCAGGAAAGCCGGGGTGGGGCGCGGGGGCGGCCGGAAGGGAAGGCGCCGAGCGGCGTGAAGCGGGTGGACAGAACAGGCGCGGCGGCCAGCGCGACCAGCATCACCAGCACCAGCGGCGCGGGCGGCAGGCTGGGCAGCACGAGATGGTCGGCGAGCAGGTCGCAGTAGCCGCAGGCGGCCAGCGGGTCGGTGTGATCCATCTGCATCGCGCTGTCGGCCGGCATCGGCATCGACATGGCCATCGACTGCGATGGCGCGTGCGCGGTCGAGCAGATCGCGGCCACGGTGGGATCGTCCGCGCGATGCGCCGCCAGCAGCTGGCTGACCAGCGGCGCGAGCACGATCAGCCACATGGCCAGCAGGCCAAGCCATGCGGTGAATCGGGTGCGGGAGCGCCGGCGCATAGGAATCGGGTGGGAAAAATCGCAGCGCAGTCTACCACCGGCGATGGGCGGGAGCCAACCGGCGATGCGGGCCGGGCGGCGTTGCGCGGGCCGGCTCGCCTCAGGCACGCGGCGCGGCCGGCGCCATCAGGTTGAGCCCGAAGTCGCAGGATTGCGCCGCCAGCCGCGCGATCTCGGCATGCAGGGCCTGGGCCCGCTCGGCGCGGTGCAGCGCGACGTAGTGCACCGGCGGCAGGGCGGGGCGCGTGCGCACCACCTCGAGCGCGCCACTGTCGACCAGATGCGCGACGCAGGCTCGGGGCAGGTAGCTGATGCCGAGGCCCGACAGCGCCAGGCCGATCTGCGCGATCAGGCTGTTGCTGGCCAGCACGCGCTGCAGGTTCACGCCCTGCTCCTGCAGGAAGCGCGTGTAGAGCTGCCCGGTGCCCGACAGGTTGCCCTGCAGGATCAGCGGCAGTTGCGCGATGTCGGCCAGCGCGAGCGGCCCCCGGCGCCGCGGCGCCACGCCCGCCGCGCACATCCAGGCATTGTCGACGCGGCCCACCGGGGTGGCCGCGAAGGGTTCGGTTGCGTGGATCCGCGGCACCACGATCAGGTCGATCGTGTCGGCGGCCAGGCGCTCGCGCAGCGTCGCGTTGAGGTCCACCTCGGCCTCCACGCGCACCTTCGGATACGCGGCCTGGATCGCCGCCACCAGGCGCGGCAGCCAGGTCAGCGCGGTCAGCTCGGTCACGCCGATGCGGATCTGCCTGACCAGCGCCTCCTTCGAGATGATCTGCTCGACGATGCGGTCGCGCCGCTCCAGCAGATCCCGCGCGTGCTCGAACAGTTCCGCGCCCTTGTCGGTGAGCCGCGCGCTGCGATGCGCGCGATCGAACATGGTCAGCTCGAAGGCGCGCTCGAGTTCCTGGATGCGCTTGGAGACGGCCGACTGGGTGGTATTGAGCCGCGCGGCCGCGGCCTCGAAGGAGCCGAGCTGGACGATCCAGTACAGCGCCTCCATCTGCTTGAAGGTCAGCATCGCGCGGCCCTCGCATGAAGAAAAGCGATATTTTCACATATCAAAAAATCGCTTTTTTTGCTTATTTCGGCTGCATAAGGTGGTGGCCTGATCGCACCGACCCACCAACCTGGAGTGAGCATGGATACCGCCGTCGACAACCCGCCCGCCCCGCCGGCCCAGCCCGCCCCGCCCACGGTTCGCCGGCCGCGCCTGGGCCTGGCCTGGCAGATCGTGATCGGCCTGGCGCTCGGCATCGCGGCCGGGCTGGTGCTGAACCGTTTCCCCTCGCTGCGCGAGGCCGCCGTGACGGGCTTCCTGCAGCCGGCCGGCGACATCTTCATCAAGCTGATCCGCATGATCGTGGTGCCGATCGTCTTCACCAGCATGGTGATCGGCATCGCCGGCGTGGGCGACGGCAAGTCGCTCGGGCGCATCGGCCTGAAGACCCTGATCTATTTCGAGGTGGTCACCACCATCGCGATCGTGCTCGGGCTGCTGATCGGCAACCTGCTGCAGCCCGGCGTGGGCACCGATCTCTCGCGGCTCGGCCATGTCGATATCTCGGGCTACCAGCAGGCGACCCGGCAGGTGCAGGGGCATCACGGGCTGATGGCGCTGCTGCTGGGCGTGATTCCCGACAACATCGTCGCCTCGATGGCCAAGGGCGACCTGCTGCCGGTGATCTTCTTCTCGCTGCTGTTCGGGCTCGGCCTGCAGGCGGTGCCGGACGAGTACCGCAAGCCGGTGCTGGCGATGCTCAAGGGCATCGCCGACACCATGTTCAACGTCACCGGCATGGTGATGCGCTACGCGCCGATCGGCGTGTGCGCGCTGATCGCGGTGACCGTGGCGAATTTCGGCTTCGCCTCGCTGCTGCCGTTGCTGAAGCTGGTGGCGGTGACCTACCTGGCCATCCTGCTGTTCGCGCTGGGCGTGCTCGGCCTCGCCGCGCGTCTGTTCGGATTCCGGATCATGACGCTGCTGCGCGTGATCCGCCAGGAGCTGATCATTGCCTTCTCCACCTGCAGCTCGGCCACCGTGCTGCCGCAGCTGATGCGCAAGATGGAGGATTACGGCGCGCCCAAGAGCATCACCACCTTCGTGGTGCCGACCGGCTATACCTTCAATCTCGACGGCGCCTCGATCTATCTGGGCATCGGCACGCTGTTCGTCGCGCAGTTGTACGGCATTCATCTCGGCTGGCAGGAGCAGCTGGTCCTGACGCTGACCATGGTGGTCACCTCGAAGGGCGCGGCGGGCGTGCCCGGCTTCATGTTCGTGATCCTGCTGGCGACGCTGGCCAGCGCCGGGCTGCCGCTGGAGGGCCTGGCCATGATCGCCGGGGTGGACCGCGTGATGGACATGGGGCGCACCGCGCTGAACGTGGTCGGCAATGCGCTCGCGCCGCTGGTGATCGCCAGGTGGGAAGGTCGGTATGACGAAGCGAAGGGCCGCGCCTATCTCGCCTCGCTGGAGCAATGAGGCCGGCCCCGGTGGGCCGGCGGAAATCGATAATGACAGGAGCAAGACAGATGAGCAGTGAACGAGGCGCTTTTTTCCCCGAAACCCTGATGACGGAAATCAGGTCGCGTTTCCATCACGTCGATCGCGATATCGACGGCCGCGAGCGCCTGTTCCTCGACAACGCGGGCGGCTCGTTCCGCCTGAAGACGGCCGTCGAGGCCTGGGCGCGCGTGGACGCGCTGCCCGATTGTCCCGAGCGCATCCATGCGCGCGCGCTCGATCTACAGGCGATCCAGGCCGGTGGCGAGGCCGACGTGCGGACCATCCTGAACGCCGTCGGCGGCAGCGTCTATCCCTCGCTGACCGCCTCGGGCGCGATGTTCGAGATGGTGCGCGCGATCATGGAGAACGTGCCCGGCGGCAATGCCGTCACCACCATCCTCGAGCATCCGTCCTCGTACGACGCGATGACGTATTACGCGCAGCGCACCGGCAAGTCGCTGCGGCTCGCGCCGAGCAATCCGCGCACCGGTGGCGTCGACGTCGAGGCGATCGTCTCGCTGGTCGATGCCGACACGGCGCTGCTCAGCGTGATGGCGGCCTCGAACATCTCGGGCGCGAAGTTCGAGTTGGCCGAGATCGTGGCGCGCGCGCGCGCCGTGAAGCCGGACCTGTACATCCTGGTCGACGCGGTCCAGCATGCGCCGCATGGCCTGATCGACCTGCGCGAGACGCCCGTCGACGGCATCAATTTCGCGCCCTACAAGTTCTTCGGCTGCCGTGGCTCGGGCATCTCCTGGCTGTCGCCGCGCGCGGCGGCGCTGCCGCATCACCGGCTGGCGGCGCGCGACCAAGGGGTCTGGGAACTCGGCAGCCCGGCGCCCGCGCAGTTCGCGGTGGTGACGGCGATCGTCGACTACGTGGTGTGGATCGGCCGGCACTTCGTCGATTCGAACGATCGGCGCGCGCTGTTCGTGGCGGGCATGGAACGCATCGAGGCGCACGAGCGCGCGCTGCTGGCGACCCTGCTCGACGGCCGGGGCGGCCGGCGCGGGCTGCGGGCGATCGACGGCGTCGAGGTGTACTGGGATCACGACGAGCTGGCGCGGCGCGACCTGATCGTCGGCATCGGCTTCGCGAAACTGGAGCCGACGCAGGCGGTGCGCGAGTACGAGAAGCGCGGCGTGATCGTCTACGAGCGGGTGGCTACCAGCCTGTATTCGGGCCGCATGCTGAAGTCCTTCGGTTTGGCGGGTGCGGTGCGGATCTCGCCGCTGCATTGCCACACATCCGAGGATATCGAGCGTTTCCTGGCCGTCACCGAGGAGTTGGCGGCGGGTTGAGGCGCCGCCGCGCCGTGCTCACCAAGGCAGCATTCGCTGCAGCACGCGATCGCGCAGCACGAAGCGATGCAGCAGTGCCGCGGCGACATGCAAGCCGATCAGACCGATCAAGACCCAGGCCAGCACGCCATGCACGTCGCCCATGGCGTGGCCGAACGCGGAGCCGCTCGGCGACAGCGAGGGCAAGGGGAACAGGCCGGCCAGGAATACCGGCCAGTCCCGCGAGGAGGCATTGATCCAGCCCAGCACGGGCACCGCGATCAGCAGCAGGTACAGGCCGCCGTGGGTCAGCGCGGAGAGCAGGCGCGCGGCGGGCGACAGCTCGACCGGAGGCGGCCGATGGGTGGCGCGCCAGATCACGCGCAGCGCCATGGCGGCGAGCAGCGCGGTACCGACCGCCAGGTGGGCGGCGATCAGGCCGACCGGTCGCGTGTCGTGATGCACATCCGGCATGCACCAGCCGAGCAGGTATTGGACCAGCACCAGCAGGACGATCAACCAGTGCAGCAGGCGTGCGACGCCATCGTATCGATCCGGTTTCGACATGGAACACCCCGAGGAGCGAATTTGAGTTGGATGAGCGAATCGAGTCTAATGCGGAATGCTTAACGAAACGTTAAGGCCCTTGTCGCGCTGTAGCGCATCGTCCGGGCTTGCCGCGTCCAGCTCGACCAGGACCGACAGGCCGCGCCCGTCGAGGCCGGGCTCGAACCACAGGCGAGCGCCGAGGTAATGCGCGATGCGTGCCACGATCGACAGACCCAGGCCGCTGCCCGGCGATTGCGCGCCGAGACCGCGATAGAAGCGGTCGGTGAGCCGCGGGTATTCGTCCGCTTGCACGCCGGGGCCGTCGTCGCTGACCGACAGGCGCCGCCGCGCGTTCTGGCGCTGCATCGACACTCGAATCCGTCCGCCGCGCGTGCCGTACTTGATCGCGTTGTCGAGCAGGTTGTCGAGCAGGATGCCGAACAGGACCGGATCGGCGTGCGCGCTCAGGCCGGCTTCGCAGTCGACCTCGATGCGCGTGTCCCGGTCGGCGGCAGACTCCGCATGCCGTGTCACCGCGGCATCGATCAGCGGCGCCACGGCGACTGCCAGGCTGGGAATCCGCTCGTATTCGTCGAGTCGTGCCAGCAGCAGAAGTTGCTCGGCCAGCCGCGCGCCGCGGTCGACGCCCTGGATCACGCGCTGCAAGGCCTGCTGCCTGAGCGCGGCGTTCTCGAAGGCGAATGCCAGCTGCGCCTGGATCTTGATGGCGGCGAGCGGGGTCTTCAACTCGTGGGCGGCGTCCGCCGTGAACGTGCGCTCGCGCGCGATCGAGGTGCGCAGGCGATCCAGCAGCCGATCTATCGCATCGACCAGAACCTCCACCTCGCGCGGTACCGCGGCCGCGCCGATCGGGTCCAGCGAGCGCGCGTCGCGCGCGGCGATCGCCGTGGACAGCGCGGTCAGTGGCGTGAGCCCCCTGCCGATCGCATACCAGAGCAGCAGGGCGAGCACCGGCAGCGCGGCGCCCAGCGGCCAGACGATGCCGCGCGCCACGCGCGCGGCGAGGTCGCTGCGTGTATTGGCGGTTTCCATCACGCGAATGCTGCGGCCGGAGCCGGCCTCGCGCGACGCGA
The DNA here is from genome assembly GCF_000959725.1 of Burkholderia gladioli. Classification (NCBI taxonomy): domain Bacteria; kingdom Pseudomonadati; phylum Pseudomonadota; class Betaproteobacteria; order Burkholderiales; family Burkholderiaceae; genus Burkholderia; species Burkholderia gladioli. Next base: position 1,973,636 of record NZ_CP009322.1, on the reverse strand, counting down.
AGCTGCGCCATTCGATGCCGCGCATGCGCATCGGAGCCGGCGGTTGTCCGTAACCCGGCGCCAGGGTGGCGGCCGCCGCCTCGGGCGGCAGGTTCGAGGCGAGCACGCGGTCACCGGCATCACGCACCTCGAAAAATATCTGGCGCGGCAGCTTGTCTCCATCCCGCTCCGTGCCGGGAGGCTCGCCGGCACGCGGCAACTCCACCCTCGCATCGACCGGCGCGCGTGCGAATCGGGTCAGGTCGGGCGCGTCGAGTCGCAGCAGGAAATCCGCGTATTCAGCCAGTCGCGCGTCCTGCCATTCCTCGATCTCGCGGTCGACCAGGTGCAAGCAGCCGAATACGGCAAGCAGCCAGACCGTGCCGACGCAGCCAAGGGCGAGCAGGGTGGCGCCGCGCCGGATCGAGCGACTGCTCATGCGGGCTCGACCACGTAGCCGATGCCGCGCACGGTGCGGATGAAGTCCGCGCCGAGCTTCTTTCGCAGGTTCGACACGTGGACCTCGATCGCGTTGCTCTCGACGCCGTCCTGCCAGCCGTACAGGGCGTCCTCCAGGCGCGCCCGAGATTGCGGCACGCCGCGCTGGCCGACAAGCTGGATCAGGATCGCCCACTCCCGGGCGGTCAGCGCGATGCGAGACGCATTGCGGGTAATGACGCGGCTTGTCAGGTCGATGGCGATGTCGCCCCGGACGAAGGCGTCGCGGGTGCGGCCCTGGGAACGCCGCACCAGGGCGCGGCAGCGGGCCAGTACCTCGCTCAGATCGAAGGGTTTCGCCAGATAGTCGTCCGCGCCCTCGTCGAGACCACGCACGCGGTCCGCCACGGTGCCGCGGGCGGTGATCACCAGCACCGGAATCGTGTCGCCGCGCGCGCGCAGCATGCGCAGCAGGGCCGAGCCCGATTTGCCGGGCAGGCCGAGATCGAGAACCACCAGTGCGTAGCCGGCGGTGGCGAGCGCGGCCTGGGCCGCGATCCCGTCGCGCAACCAGTCGACCTCGTAACCGGCCTGGCGCAGGCTGATTTCCAGGCCGCTGCCGATCAGGTCGTCGTCTTCAACGAGAAGCAGTCGCATTTTCATTCGCTGGCGGGTGAGGGGGCGACGGGAATGATGACCCACTTTGCCCGGCCTTGCCGTGTCATGGATTGTAATCGAGCGCCGCGCGAGTCTCGGCCTGCCTGAAGCTTGCTTAAGGTTGCCGGCCGCCGACCCCGTTACCATCGCTTGACGGATCGACAGGCGCGTGCCTCGACATCGTCCGATTCAGCGGAGCCCCCCCATCATGACTTCATCCCGACTCGAGCAATGGCGCGCGCATCTGCAACTCGCCGGCCTGGCCGGCGTGCTGGTGCAGGCGGGCGTGCTGGTGTCGCTGGGCATGCTGCGGATCCCGGCGGCCCGGCTCCATTGCCCGGGTCTTCGCCCGTACATGCTGATGGCGCTCGCGGCGGCGGCGCTCGCGATACGCTGGTCGGCGGCCCGGGCGTTCCACGCCGCGCTGGACGGCTGCCATGCCCGGCTCGGGATGCCCACGCCGGGCAGCGTAGCGGTGTCGCGCGACTGTCCCTGGCACGCGCTGGTGGTCCTGCACATCCGTCTGAATCGCCGCGGTTTCGATCAGGTGTCGCTATGAGGCGGCACTGGCCCGGGCCCGTCGCGGCGTTCAGGGCCCGGCGGGCGTGCCGGGTGTCGTGGCCGGCGGCCCGGCCGCCGCATCGGCGAAAAAGGCGCGCTCGGCCTGTTTGTTGAGAACCAGGATGCTGATGCGCCGGTTCACCTCGGCGTCGGCCGCCCCCTGATCGAGCGGCAGCACGTCGGCGAGCCCGCGGATCTGCAGCAGCTTGTCCTCGCGCAGATGGCCCGCCACCAGCGCGCGCCGCGCCGCGTTCGCGCGCTCGGAAGAGAGTTCCCAGTTCGAATAGCCGGCGATGCCGCCCGAATAGGGAACCGCATCGGTATGCCCCGCGATCGACACGCGGTTGTCGACCTGGTTCAGGAGCGTGCCGATCCGAAACAGGATGTCGCTGGCATAGTCCTCCAGCCTCGCGCTGCCGGTGGCGAACATGGGGCGGCTGCGCGAGTCGACGATCTCGATACGCAGGCCCTCGCGCGTGATCGACAGGCGAATCTGGTCCTTGAACGCACGCAACTGCGGGTTCTCCTCGACCAGCGTGCTCAATTGCTGCCTCAGGCGCGACAGCCGCGCCGCGTCATCGACATCGACGGCCGGCGCGGCGGGTGCCGACGCGGCATGGCCGTTGCCGTTGCGCCGGTCCGACAGATCCTGCCCCCCTGCCTGGAGCACGCTGGAGCGTGCTGTGCCGTTGCTGTCGGCATGCGTGCCCAGCAGCGTGGACAGGGGCGTATTGAAGTAGTCCTCGATACCCTTGCGATCGTATTTCGAGGTCGAGCCGAGCAGCCACATGAGCAGGAAGAACGCCATCATCGCGGTGACGAAATCCGCGTAGGCGATCTTCCATGCGCCGCCGTGATGCCCCTCGTGCGCGTTCTTCCTGACGCGCCGCACCACCGTCGTGCCGCCCGCCGCCTTGCGTACCGCCTGTTCCGCGGCCCGGTCGTTATTCATGCCGTGCTCCCTCAGGCCTTGCTCGTCTTGGTGGCGCGTACCGCCTCGTCGAGCTCCTGGAAGCTCGGGCGATCGGCGGTGAACAGCACCTTGCGGCCGAACTCCACCGCCACCGCCGGCGCATAGCCGCTCAGCGATGCCAGCAGCACCGCCTTCACGCAGTGGAACGGCTTGGCCGAATTGCGGCCCTTGGCGTTGAGCAGGTCCGCGAGCGGGCCGACGAAACCATAGGCGAGCAGGATGCCGAGGAAGGTACCCACCAGGGCGCCGGCGATCATCTTTCCGAGTTCCGCCGGCGGCGCGCCCACCGAACCCATGGTATGCACCACCCCCATCACGGCCGCGACGATGCCGAATGCCGGCAGGCCGTCGGCCATCTTCTGGATGGCCGACGGCGCGACCGAGACCTCGGCGTGATGCGTTTCGAGCTCCTCGTCCATCAGGTCCTGCATCTCGAGCGGATTGAGATTGCCGGTGGACATCATGCGCAGGTAGTCGATGATGAAATCGAGCAGGTGGTGGTCGCCCAGCACATGCGGGTACTTCTGGAACAGCGGGCTGTTCGCCGGATTCTCGATATCGGATTCGAGCGACAGCATGCCGTCGCGGCGCGCCTTCTGGAGCAGCTCGTAGAGCAGGGCGATCAGTTCGAGATACTGGGTTTTCGTATAGCTGGTCGATTTGAAGCACGACGGCAGCGATTTCAGGGTCTTGCCGAGCGTGTCGCGTGGATTGCTGACCACGAACGCCCCCGCTGCAGCCCCGAAAATGCACAGCAGCTCGAAGGGCTGCAGCAGGGCGGGCAGATGGCCGCCCACCCCGACGAAGCTGCCGATCACCGAGGCGAGCACCACGATCCATCCGATTGCGACAAACATATGCACTCCATAATAAACAGGATCCTATCTTTCCAGTCGACGGCGTGGCGGCCGGGGAGGCCTGCCGGCAGTCGTCGCATCCCCGCATGACATTGATGTCGGCAGGCGCGTCACGATGCTGAAGGTGCCGGCCGTGCCGCGCGTCGCTGGTGTTTTCCCTGCCTCACGCCGGCCGATCGGGCGGGGGCGGACAGCGCCACGGTGGTGTCGTCGGGCTCGACGGCGCCGACGGTCAGCTCGGCAAGCAGGCCAGCGCCAGGTGCGCGTTGGCATCAATGCCGGCGGCGGCCGCGCGGCCGTCACGGGCAGCGTCGCGCTTCATCAGGCAGTCTCGGCGAGGTGCCGGTCGTTCGGCACCCGATGAGCATGGTCGCTCAACCAGGCGAGCAAGGCGGGTTCGTCCATCGGGGGGCCCACAGCCAGCCCTGGGCCGCGTCGCAGCCCTCGAGTTGCAGGCTTTCGGCGATCGCGCGCTGTTCGACGCCCTCGGCCACGCAGCGCATCCCCAGCTCCCGGGCCAGGGCCACCGTGGTGTGCAGAATGCGTCGCGCATCGGGATCGCGGAGCGCCTCGCCGACGAAGCGGCGGTCGAGCTTCAGTTCGTTGAAGGGGACATCCAGCAGCGCTGCCAGGCAAGCGTAGCCGGTGCCGAGATCGTCGATCGACAGTTGCACGCCGTCGATCCGGATACTCGCGAAATCCTCCTCGGCCGGTTCGGCCCTCGCATCCGGCGCCTGGAGCGCCGGTGCAGGCACTTGCGGCCAGCAGCGCGGCGAGTTTTGCGGCACGCACCGGATGGCCCGGCGCGCCGGCCACCGAGACGCCGCGGGCACGAGCCAGCCGCATCGCGGCGCGGCGCGTGCGCTCGTCGCATGTCCCGGTCACGAATCTGACGGCGATCGTCTCGGACGTGCGCAAGCAAACCGTGCAGTTGCCGTTCGCGACTCGGGAGATCGCCGCGGCGAACCTGGATCTGTCGAATCGGACCGAGATGCAGGCGGCCGCGCTTCAGGAGACGGCCGCCGCGCTCGAGCAACTGACCGCAACCGTCAAGAGCAATTCGCAGGCCGCGCGGCACGCCAACGAGATCGTCGAGCAGGCGCGCGCCACGACCCGGACCGGCTGCGATGCGGTGCAGGCCACCGAGCGGACCATGGAGGCGATTTCGCAATCCTCCAAGCAGATCGTGGCGATTGTCGCGACGATCGATACCATTGCCTTCCAGACCAACATCCTGGCCTTGAATGCGGCCGTGGAGGCCGCGCGCGCCGGCGAATCGGGCCGGGGCTTCGCGGTGGTGGCCGGCGAGGTCCGGGCCCTGGCACAGCGTTGCGCCGGCGCTTCCCGCGAAATTCGCTCGATCGTGGAATCGAACGTCGGTGTCGCGCTTGAGGGCGCGTCGAGCGTGTCGCACGCTGCCGCGCGCATGGCCGAGATCGATCAGGTGATGACGCGCGTGGGCTCGATCATGGCCGAAGTCGTCGGCGCGAGCCAGGAGCAGTCGCAGGGTATCGACAGTATCAACGATTCGGTGCTGCACCTGGACGACACCACGCAGCGCAATGCCGCCCTGGTCGAGCAGAGCGCCGCGACCGCGCACAGCCTGTCGCGGCAGGCCGAGATACTCGACGACGCGGTGCGCCTGTTCACCCTGTAGACCGTGGATTCGCCCGGCGCGGCTTGAAGCGTTCGCGGCGCGGGCGCGATGCGTGATCCGCGCTCAGAGATAACCCCAGATCAGCTTCGTCACCCAACCCCACACGCCGCCGCAGCCCGCCGCCCGGCAGCGCGCATCGGGATCCTCCAGCAGGTGGCCGTCGGCATCGGTCACCGGGCTCGCATGGCGCAGGTAGAACGCCACGCTGTCGCGCAGCGGATCGGCGCCGTCCTCGGGGATATCCATCCACAGGCCGTTTTCCGTGTTGGCGTGCGCCGACAGCGGATCGAAGTTGTAGCTGCCGAGGTAGTAGCGATGGCCGTCGATGCGCACCAGCTTGGCGTGCATCATGCGGTTCTCGCGGTCGTGATACTCGAGCACCTCGATCCCGGCGTTCACCAGGCCCGGCAATTCGTCGGCATAGGCGCGGCCGACCGCCGGGAATTCCTGCGCGGTGCTGGCCAGCGAGGCGCTCACCAGGGTCACGCGCACGCCTTCGCGTTGCTTGCGTACGAGTACGTCGCGCAGCGCCGGCACCAGGATCAGGTAGGGGTTGATGACGAGGATGTCGTGTTGCGCGCGATCAAATTCGTGCAGCATGTCCTGTAGCGTGCCGGGCGAGCGCTTGTCGGGCTGGTCGTGCATGTAGCGCAGGCGCTCGCAGGCGATCGGGGTCCAGCTCGGATCGAAGGGGGCGCCGGCGGCACCGTTCGCGTCGGTTGCGCCCGCATCGATATCGAGCGGCGCCAGCAGGCGCTCGCGCCAGTAGCGGATGCGCGTCGGATCGAGCGTGGCGTAACCCTGCGAGATGCGATAGGGCGAGTCGATGCCGAGGAATTTTTCCGGCTCGGGGCTGACCGCCGCCTCGCTGCCCCAGAACAGGTCGAAATGTTGGTGCATGGCATGCAGGGTCGAGGCATCCTGGCCGGCATCGCCGGCCACCATCAGGTCGCGCTCGCTGAGCCAGTTGCGGAAGCTCGAATCCCAGATCGAGGTGCTGCCGATCACGGCGGTGTCGCCGACCAGGAACAGCTTGTCGTGCATGCGATGCGAGAGCTCGGCCAGTTGCGCGCGCGGGTGGAAGATGCGCAGCGCCAGCCCGGGCGCCACCTGGTGCAGGGCGACGATCAGCTCGTCCTCGATCGGGTAGTGCGGCTCGGGGCCGATGCCGTCGACCAGCAGCTTGACCGGCACGCCGCGGCGCGCGGCCTGCACCAGGTGGCGCAGCACCAGGCTGCCGGTCTGGTCGAGCTCGAAGATGTAGGCGAGGATGCGGATCTGCTCGGCGGGCGCGGCACGATCGATCAGCGCGATGCGCGAGGGCAGCAGCTGGCTGTCGTCGAGCGGCGCGATCAGGTCGACGCATTGGGCGTGGGCTTGCAGCGACCCGGCCAGCAGAGCGGCGGCGATGAGCGCGAGGCTTCTTCTTGTTGTCGTCATGATGCGGCGAGCGGGTTCGATTTGTCGTGCGGATCGGGAGGATCGATGCGTCTCGTCAGGCAGCTACCGCCGGATTGTAATCGCCCGGTCCGGCGTGCATCAGGTCCCAGGTTTCAATCCGTATACAACTCGATCCGATTCCGCCCGCGCGCCTTGGCGACATACAGCGCCTTGTCGCAGCGCGTGAGCACCTGGTCGACACCGAGATCGGCGGCGCTCATGCGGTCGATGCCGATGCTCACGGTCAGCGCCACCAGCCGCTCGCCGACCGCCAGCGGCGCCTTGGTCATGCGCTGCTGCAGGCGCAGGCCGTAGTCGATCGCGGCGTCGATGCTCAGGCCCGGCAGCACCACCGCGAATTCCTCGCCGCCGATGCGCCCGATGATATCGGTGCTGCGTGCCTCCTGCCGCAGCAACTGGGCGAAGTGGCGCAGCGCGCGATCGCCGAGCGCATGGCCCCAGCGATCGTTGAGCGACTTGAAGTGGTCGAGATCGAGCATCAGCACCGCCGCCTCGCCGTTGCCGGTGTGGCGCAGCCGCATGAACACGGCCTCGCTGCGGGCCAGGAAATCGCGCCGGTTGGCCAGCTCGGTCAGGTGGTCGATGGTGGCGAGCTCGTGCAGCTCCGCCTCGATGCGCTTGCGCTCGGTGGTGTCGGTGATGAAGCCGTGCCACAGCGTGCCGCCGTCCGCCAGGCGCTGCGGCCGTGCCTCGCCGTGCCGCCAGCGCAGGCCCTGGCGCGGCAGCTGCACGCGGAATTCGAGCCGCCACGGCGTCAGCCGCGCGGCCGACTCGCGCAACGAGTGCCGGTAGGCGGCGAGGTCGCGCGGATCGATGCAGGCCTCGACCGGTGCCGCGCTGGCCGCCACCTGCGAGGGCTCGAGTTCGTAGATCTGCTGGATGCCGCGGCTCACGTAGCTGAAGAAACGATCGCCCGCCGCCGTCTCGCGATACTGGAACACCAGGCCGTCCACCTCGTCGGTCAGGTTGGTGATCAGGTCGATGGTCTGCTGCAGGCGCGCGGCGGCCTCGCGCAGCGCGGTGATGTCGGTGGTCGCGCCCACCATGCGCAGCGCCCGGCCGTCGCCATCGCGGGCGATCACCTTGCCGCGGCTGCAGATCCACTTGTAGCCGCCGTCCTTGCAGAGGATCCGGTGCTCGACCTCGTAGCGATCGGTCCTGCCCTCGAAGTGCGCATGCATCTCCGCCTGGACATACTCGCGGTCGTCGGGATGCAGGCGGTCCACCGCGTCCTCGATGCGGCTGCTCAGTTCATGCGGCGCATAACCGAGGATCGCCTTCCATTCCGGCGAGTAGCGGATCTCGCCGCTGGCCACGTCGCGATCCCAGATGCCGGTGCCGCTGCCGTTCAGCGCCAGCGCGACCAGTTCCTGGTCGATGGTGTCGACGGCGCCGGCACGGGGGGGCGCGGCCGCGCGCGCCTCGGCCGGGGCCGCGGCCGCCGAGGCCAGCGCGCGCGCCAGCGCCGGGCCGGCCAGCGCGGCGAGATCGAGCAGGAAGGCGTGTTCCGAGCCGTCGAGAGGGCGACGCGCGGGGGCGAGCAGGAACAGGGTGCCGAGCCGGGCGCCGTGGCCGTCGCGCAGCGAGCAGGCGGCGAACAGGCGCGGCCGGTGCGCATCGGCCGCGCCGACCAGCCGGCAGGCCGGCCCCGCCTCGGGCATCAGCACCATCGCTTCGGGCTCCGAATCCTGTCCCGGGCCTGGCGCGAACGGATCGAGCGGCAGGGCTGCCGGCCAGGCGCCCTCGGCCGCCAGCGCCGCCGGGCCGTCGATGCCGGGGCCGACGACCAGCGCCGCGTCGACCCCGAAATGCGCGCAGGCGAGCCGCAGCAGGGCGCCGCATTCGGCCTGCGCCGGCAGGCCTTCCGCTGGCGCGACCGGGGTCGCGCCGGTGTCGGTTATGAGCATACGAAACGAAAGGGAGTCCTCGGCGGCCGGGGTGGGCAGCGCCTCGCTCGCCCGTTGCGAGCCGGTTCTGGCGAGCAATGATAAATCGGTTTGGTGACGCCGAGGAATCGGCGGGCAGGCTCGACGTGGGCCGTCTTGTATGAAGAACGTAAGCCGGGAGCCCGGCCCGATCGATGTGTACGCAACGGTAATCCTGCGGCAGCGGAAATCGCGAGCGCGGCGCGGCCCGGCGCAGTACCATGTGCGGCGGCCCGAGCCGGCCTATCCACACGCGGGACCCCCACATGAAAACATCGATACGCATTGCCCTGGCAGCATCGTTTTTCCTGGCCTCGGCCGCCTCGTTCGCGCAGGCGCCCGGCATCAGCCGCACCGAGGTCCTGACGCAGGACGTCTCGGTGCCGGGGCGCCACGCGGTGGTCTCGCGCGTGACGGTCGCGCCGCGCGGCGTGCTCGGCTGGCATACCCACGACGGCGACGAGATCAGCTACGTCGAGTCGGGCGACCTGACGTTGCTGGTGGCCGGCAAGCCGCAACAGGTGGTGCATGCCGGCGGCGCCTTCGTGGTGCCGGCGGGCGTGGCGCACAGCGTGCGCAACGACGGCGAGGCGGCGGTCGCGCTGATCACGGTGCACGTGGTCGCCAAGGACAAGCCGCTCGCCACGCCGGCCGCCGCGCCGGCGCAGTAAGCCGCGCGCGGCTCGGCGAGGGCGGCCCGGCGCAGCGATGCGCCGCCGCGCCCCGGCTGCCGGGCGCCGGGGCCGTTCGGCCAGCACGGCGCCCGCCTCGTGCTCAGGCGCTTTCGCCCAGCAACGCCGCCAAGGCCGCGAGCACCGGCTCCGGCGCATCCTCGGGCAGCAGATGCCCGGCCGGCAGCCCGTGGCCGCTCACCGTCGCGGCCCAGCGCGACCAGGTCTCGACTGGCGAGGGCGCGTCCGCCTTGCGTTCCTTTTCACCCCACAGCACCAGCACCGGGCAGTCGAGCCGTCGCCCGGCCGCCCGGTCGGCCGCGTCGTGCTCCAGGTCCTCCTCCACCGCCGCGCGATAGTCCTCGCAGATCGCGTGACGCACCTCGGGATCGCGGAACGCGGCGCGATAGGCCGCGAGCGCGCGCGGCTCGATCCGCTCCAGGCCGCCGGCCATCCTGGCCAGCGCGGCATCGATGAAGGCATCGGGGTCGGCCGCCAGCATCCGCTCGGGCAGCCCGGCCGGCTGCGCCAGGAAGAACCAGTGCCAGGCGTTCAACGCGAAGGCTCGGTCGACGCCGGCGAAGGCATCGAGCGTGGGCACCACGCTCAGCGAGGCATAGGCGCTCACGCGCCGCGGGTGGTCGAGCGCGAGCCGGTAGCCGGCGCGCGCGCCGCGATCGTGGCCGACCACCGCGAAGCGCGGATGGCCGAGCGCGTCCATCAGCGCGAGCAGCGCCCCGGCCACGCGCCGCTTGCTCCAGCGCGGCGACGGCTGGCGGATGCGGCTGGCGCCGTAGCCGGGCAGGTCCGGCACGATCACCGTGTGCGAGCGCGCCAGCGTCGGCGCGATCCGGCGCCAGGCCAGATGGGTCTGTGGATAACCGTGCAGCAGCAGGACCGGCGGCCCGTCGCCGCCGATCCGGCCGCGAAACGCCACCTCGCCGGCCTCGATCTCGAGCGGCGCGAAGCCGGGGAAAAAATCGTCGTCGCCGGGCGGCGGCGTGTCGATGCTCATGCTTGCCTCCTTGGCTCAGGGTTGTGCGGCGGACAGCGATCCGACGAAATCGGCCAGATCGCGGTTGAAGCGCTCGGGTTCCTCGATGAAGGGCGCGTGGCCCGATTCCTCGTACAGCTTGCTCGCGATGCGCGGGTTCAGCGCGCGGGCGCGGGCCAGGGTGGCCGGCGTATCGACCAGCGCGTCGCGGCCGCCTTGGATGAACAGCAGCGGCACGCGCGCGCGGCTCAAGCCCTCGGCGGCCGCCACGGTCATGCCCGGCACCGCGCGCTGCATGTCCCACGAGGCCATCGCGGCATTGGCGAGCAGTCGCTCGAACAGGGCGGCATCGGGCTGGCGGTGGAAGCACAGCGCCAGGAAGCGGCGCTCGCCGTCGAGATGCGTCCGCAGCTCGGGCGATGTCATGTCCCGGTAAACCTCGGGATGGCTCACCAACTGCTCCGGCTTCAGCTCGACCACGCCATCCACGTACACGGCGCCGCCGATATCGCCGTCGCCATAGGCGGCCAGGTAGTTGGAGATCACCACGCCGCCCAGCGACCAGCCCACCAGCACCGGCCGTCTGGCATGCGCGCTGCGGATCACCGCGTCGAGGTCGTCGGCCCAGCGGCGCCCGTCATGATACGGCTCGGCGCCGGCGGGTTTGTCGGACAAGCCGTGGCCGCGCAGGTCGTAGCTGATCAGCCGGAACCGGCGCAAGTCCGGGCTTTGCAGCTGGGCATCCCAGTCCAGGCGGCTGCCGAGCAGGCCATGGATCAGGATCACGGCGGGGCCGTCGGGATTGCCGCTTTCCTCGACGGCGATTTTCACGCCGTCCTTCGAGGTGACGGAGTAGTGGTCGGGCGCTGCCTGCGCGGCGGGCGCGACGGCGAACAGCGTGGCCGACGACAGCACGGCCAGCAGCAGGCGGGACAGCGGGCGAAATAAAGAGGGGAACAACGAACGGGCGGACATGAGAGGATTCCTCTGAAGTGATGGTCCACCCAGTCTCGACCCTCACACCAGTGTGAGGGTCAAGCGAAACATGCTAGCCTGCCGCCCATGAACGCCTCGAACTCCCCGGAATGGCTGACGATCGGCGCGCTGGCCCGGCGCACCGGCGCCAGCGTGCGCTCGATCCGCCACTACGACGAGCATGGCCTGCTGGCCTCGTCGCGCGCCGACAACGGCTATCGCCGCTTCCCGGCGCAGGCGGTCGCGCAGGTCAGGCAGATCCAGCGCATGATCGCGACCGGCTTCACGCTCGACGAGATCCGCGGTTTCCCCGACTGCATGCTGCTGATCGAGGGCGCGCGCTCCTGCGACCAGATCAGCGAGGTGCAGCGCCGGCGCCTGGACGCCATCGAGCGCCAGATCGCCGAGCTCGAGCGGCGCCGCGCGCGCCTGCTCAAGACCTTGTCGGAAGGCGTGGTGCCGCCGCTCGACTGAAGCGGGAACCGGCCTCGATCGGTCGTGTCTTCCAGTCGGGCGGATCCGACCGGATGCCGCCGTCATCCCCAGCCCGCGGGGCGCCGTGAAAGCTGTATGAATATACAGTATAGTGTCGCAGTCATTCGGGCATGACGCAGCCTCGCGGCCCGCCAGACCCGTTCAACCCCTTCATACGGACAGGCCAATTGTCATCCAGCCATCTGATCCGCATTCGCGGAGCACGCCAGCACAATCTCAAGAATGTCGATCTCGACCTGCGCACCGGCGAGATGACGGTCGTGACCGGTCCGTCGGGGTCGGGCAAGTCGAGCCTGGTGTTCGACACGCTCTATGCCGAGGGCCAGCGCCGCTACGTCGAGACCTTCAGCGCCTATGCGCGGCAGTTCCTGGACCGCATGGACCGCCCCCAGGTGGACCGCGTGGACGGCGTGCCGCCCGCGATCGCGATCGACCAGACCAACCCGGTGCGCAGCTCGCGCTCGACGGTCGGCACCATGACCGAGCTGAACGACCACCTGAAGCTGCTCTACGCGCGCGCGGCCGAGCTGTTCGACCGCAAGACCGCGCAGCCGGTGCGGCATGACACGCCCGAGACGATCTACGCCGAGCTGGCCGCGCGCACGGCCGGCGAGGACCCGCGCCTGGTGGTGACCTTCCCGGTCGAGCTGCCCGAGGCGGTGACGGCCGAGGAGGTCGAGCAGTGGCTGTCGGCGAGCGGCTACACGCGCGTGCAGGCGCAGCGCGAGGTGGTGTCCGAGGCGGGCACGCGCAAGGTGCTCGACGTGGTGGCCGACCGCTTCCGCCTGCAGCACACGGAGAAGGCGCGCGTGGTCGAGGCGATCGAGGCATCGCTCAGGCGCGGCGCCGGCCGCGTCAACGTCTACGTGCTGGCGCCGGCCCCCGAGAACGCCAACGAGGCCGCGCCCGAGCCGCAGGTCTGGCGCTTCTCCACCGGCCTGCACCATCCCGACAGCGACCTGCGCTATGCCGAGCCGCAGGCGGCGCTGTTCTCGTTCAACTCGGCCTATGGCGCCTGCGAGACCTGCCGCGGTTTCGGCCGCGTGATCGGCGTCGACCTGGGCCTGGTGATTCCCGACGCGCGCAAGACGCTGCGAGAGGGCGCGATCAAGCCGATGCAGACGCCGGCCTGGAAGGAGTGCCAGGACGACCTGATGCGCTATGCCGAGCGCGCGAAGATCCGCCGCGGCACGCCCTGGGGCGAGCTCACGGATGCCGAGCGCGACTGGGTGATCAACGGCTCGCCCGACTGGGACGGCAAGTGGCAGACCCAGTGGTACGGCGTGAAGCGCTTCTTCGGCTATCTGGAGTCGAAGGCCTACAAGATGCACATCCGCGTGCTGCTCTCGAAGTACCGCAGTTACACGCCCTGCGAAGTCTGCGGCGGCGCGCGCCTGAAGACCGAATCGCTGCTGTGGCGGCTCGGCTCGAAGGCCGACGCCGACGCGGTGCTGGCGCCGGCCGCGCGCTTCATGCCGCGCGGCGTCGACTGGAACCGCGCCCAGCTGGAGGCGCTGCCGGGCCTGACCGTGCACGACCTGATGCTGCTGCCGATCGAGCGGATCCGCCGTTTCTTCGACGGCATCAGTCTGCCCAGCGCGCTGCTCGACGATGCGCTCAAGCTGCTGCTGGCCGAGGTGCGCACGCGCCTGAAATACCTCTGCGACGTCGGCCTCGGCTACCTGACGCTGGACCGCCAGAGCCGCACCCTGTCGGGCGGCGAGGTGCAGCGCATCAACCTGACCACCGCGCTGGGCACCTCGCTGACCAAGACCCTGTTCGTGCTCGACGAGCCCAGCATCGGCCTGCATCCGCGCGACCTGAACCGCATCGTCGAGGCCATGCAGCGGCTGCGCGACGCCGGCAACACGCTGGTGGTGGTCGAGCACGATCCCTCGGTGATGCTGGCCGCCGATCGCCTGATCGACATGGGCCCCGGCCCCGGCGAGCGCGGCGGCAGCATCGTCTACGACGGCACGCCCGGCGAGATCCGCTCGGCCGACACGCTGACCGGCGCCTACCTGGGCGGCCGCCGCGAGGTGGCGCATGCCTCGCAATGGTCGCGCCGCGCGGTGGACGCGAGCACGCCGCGGCTGGTGCTGGAAGGCGCCAGCGAGCACAACCTGCGCGACGTCACGGTCGAGATCCCGCTGCAGCGACTGGTCTGCCTGACCGGCGTGTCGGGCTCGGGCAAGTCGACCCTGCTGCAGGACGTGCTCTATCCGGCGATGGCGCGCCACATGGGCAAGGCCACCGAGGCGCCGGGCGCGTTCCGGCGCCTGGCCGGCGCCGACCAGGTCAGCGACGTGGTGTTCGTCGACCAATCGCCGATCGGCAAGACCACCCGCTCGAACCCGGCCAGCTACGTGGGCGCCTTCGACGAGATCCGCAAGCTGTTCGCGAAGGCGCCGCTGGCGCTGCAGCGCGGCTACGGCGCCGGCATGTTCAGCTTCAACACCGGCGAGGGGCGTTGCCCGACCTGCGGCGGCTCCGGCTTCGAGCACGTCGAGATGCAGTTCCTCAGCGACGTCTACCTGCGCTGTCCCGATTGCGACGGCCAGCGTTATCGCCCCGAGATCCTGGAGGTGCGCATCGAGCGCGGCGGCCGTTTGCTCAACGTGGCCGAGGTGCTGGACCTGACCGTCAGCGAGGCGGCGGCCTTCTTCGCCGGCGACGCCGAGGTGCTGCGCGTGCTGCAGCCGATCGTCGACGTCGGGCTCGAATACGTGAAGCTGGGCCAGCCGGTGCCGACCCTGTCGGGCGGCGAGGCCCAGCGCCTGAAGCTGGCCGGCTTCCTGGCCGAATCGGCGGCGGCGGGCAGCGCGCGCGGCAAGGCGGCCAAGGCGGCGAGCGCCGAGCGCCTGTTCATGTTCGACGAGCCCACCACCGGGCTGCACTTCGACGACATCGCCAAGCTCATGCAGGCCTTCGGCAAGCTGCTGGCGAGCGGCCATTCGCTGATCGTGATCGAGCACAACCTGGACGTGATCCGCGCCGCCGACTGGCTGATCGACCTGGGCCCGGAAGGCGGCGACGGCGGCGGCCTGGTGCTGTGCGCCGGCACCCCCGAGGACGTCAAGGCCTGCGCCGGCTCGCATACCGGCGCGGCGCTGGCGCAGTACGAGCGCGCCATGGCCGCCGAGGCGGAGCTTGCCGAGCACGGCGTGCCGCTGCAGGCCAAGCTCAACGCGGTGCGCGAGCGGCGCGCCATCGAGGGCGAGGACGTGGTGCGCATCGTCAACGCGCGCGAGCACAACCTGAAGTCGCTCGACGTCGACATCCCGCATGGCAAGTTCAACGTGATCACCGGCGTGTCCGGCTCGGGCAAGTCGACGCTGGCCTTCGACATCCTGTTCCATGAAGGGCAGCGCCGCTACCTCGAATCGCTGAACGCCTACGCGCGCTCGATCGTGCAGCCGGCCGGGCGCCCCGAGGTGGATGCCGTGTACGGCATCCCGCCCACCGTGGCGATCGAGCAGCGCCTGTCGCGCGGCGGCCGCAAGAGCACGGTGGCCACCACCTCCGAGGTCTGGCACTTCCTGCGCCTGCTGTACGTGAAGCTGGGCCTGCAGCACTGCATCCACGACGGCACGCCGGTCACCTCGCAGACGGTGGAGTCGATCGCCGCGCAACTGCTGCGCGACCATCGCGGCCAGCACGTCGGGCTGCTCGCGCCGCTGGTGGTCAACCGCAAGGGCGTCTATACCGACCTGGCCAAGTGGGCCAAGGCGCGCGGCAACTCGCACCTGCGCGTGGACGGCGAATTCGTGCCGGTCGACCCCTGGCCCAAGCTCGACCGCTTCCGCGAGCACACCATCGAGCTGCCGGTGGCCGACCTGGTGGTGTCGCCCGACAACGAGGCCGAGCTGCGCCGCCGCCTGGACGAGACACTCGAGATCGGCAAGGGCGTGCTGCACCTGCTCGCGCCGCTCGACGGCCTGGGCGAGGCGCTGGCCGGGCGCGGGGCGACCGCGCGGATCGGCCAGACCAAGGTGCTGTCGGTCAAGCGCGCCTGCCCGGTGTGCGGCACCAGCTATCCCGAGCTGGACCCGCGCATGTTCTCGTACAACAGCAAGCATGGCTGGTGCACCACCTGCGTGGGCACGGGCCTGGCGCTCACGCGCGAGCAGCGCGCCGCCTACGACGACACGGTGCTGGGCGCCGAGGACGGCCGCGGCCGCGAGCAGACCCTGCCCTCCGAGGAGCAGGAACCGGAAGGCCTGGGCGACCAGCCCTGCCCGGATTGCCATGGCACGCGCCTGAATCCCTCGGCGCGCGCAGTCACCTTCGACGCGCACTCGATCGTCGAGGTTGCGCAATGGACCGTCTCGCAGACGCGCGAGTGGATCGACGCGCTGCGGCTCGAGGGGCGCGACGCGCAGATCGCGCGCGACATCGTCAGCGAGATCGGCAGCCGCCTGGCCTTCCTGGAGGAGGTCGGGCTCGGCTACCTGAGCCTGGACCGCGCCGCGCCCAGCCTGTCGGGCGGCGAGGCGCAGCGCATCCGGCTGGCCGCGCAGCTCGGCAGCAACCTGCAGGGCGTCTGCTACGTGCTCGACGAGCCGACCATCGGCCTGCACCCGCGCGACAACCAGATCCTGCTGAACGCGCTGCGCAAGCTCGGCGACAAGGGCAATACGCTGGTGGTGGTCGAGCACGACGAGGACACCATCCGCCGCGCCGATCACGTGATCGACGTCGGCCCCGGCGCCGGCAAGCGCGGCGGCACGGTGGTCGCGCAGGGCGGCGTGGCCGACCTGTCCGCGCAATCGGCCTCGCTGACCGGCCGCTACCTGGCCGAGCCGATCGTGCATCCGCTGCAGTCGCGCCGCAGCGTGGTGCCGCCGGGCCGCAAGGGCGCGCAGGCGGTGCCGGAGCAATGGCTGACCGTGCATGGCGGCAAGCTGCACAATCTGCGCGAGGTCACGGTGGGGATTCCGCTGGCGCGGCTGGTGGCGGTGACGGGCGTGAGCGGCTCGGGCAAGTCCACCTTGGCGCGCGACGTGCTGATGGCCAACCTGCTCGACGCGGTGGGGCGCTCGGTGCTGTCCTCGCCGGCCACGCGCCGCGCGCGCAAGGCCGCCGGCCAGGACGCGGCGCCGGCCGGCCGCCGCGGCAGTGTGCTGGCGCGCAGCGCGCCGCGGCCCTCGCTGAACGTCACGCATGCCTGGCAGGGCTGCGAGTCGATCACCGGCTGGGAGTCGATCGACCGCGTGCTGGAGGTCGACCAGACGCCGATCGGCAAGACGCCGCGTTCCTGCCCGGCCACCTACATCGGCGTGTGGGACACCATCCGCAAGCTGTTCGCCGACACGCTGGAGGCCCGCGCGCGCGGCTACACCGCCTCGCGCTTCTCCTTCAACACCGGCGACGGGCGTTGCCCGGCCTGCGAGGGGCAGGGCGTGCGCACCATCGGCATGAGCTTCCTGCCCGACGTGAAGGTGCCCTGCGACGTGTGCCACGGGCAGCGCTTCAATCCCGAGACGCTGGCCGTCAGCTGGCGCGGGCGCAACATCGGCGAGGTGCTGACCATGGAGATCGACGAGGCGGTGGAGTTCTTCGCGCCGATCTCGAACATCGCCCATCCGCTGCAGCTGATGAAGGACGTCGGGCTCGGCTACCTGACGCTGGGCCAGCCCTCGCCGACGCTGTCGGGCGGCGAGGCGCAGCGCATCAAGCTGGTCACCGAGCTGAGCAAGGTGCGCGACGACATCACCCGGCGCGGGCAGAAGGCGCCGCACACGCTCTACGTGCTCGACGAGCCCACCGTCGGCCTGCACATGGCCGACGTGGCCAAGCTGATCCGCGTGCTGCACCGGCTGGTGGACGGCGGGCACAGCGTGGTGGTGATCGAGCACGACCTCGACGTGATCGCCGAGGCCGACTGGATCATCGACCTCGGGCCGGAAGGCGGCACGGGCGGCGGCGCGATCGTGGCGGCGGCGGCGCCGGAAGCGCTGGCGCGCGTGGCGGCCAGCCATACCGGGCAGGCGCTGGTGCCGGTGCTGGCGCGCGGGGGTGTGACGGCCGAAGCTTGAACGGGCGGCGCGGCGCATTTGCTCGATGGGTTCCGTGCGCGCCGTGCTCGCTTGGGGCGGGGGCCACTCGCCTGGAAAGCTAAGCGGAAATGCTTGTTTGGCGCCGGCGCCGGGCGTGGCTAGATTGAAGTCTCGATCCATGCTTGAAGGAGCCGATGATGTCGAATTCGATCGGACTGGCGCCGCTCGCCCTGGTGGGGCGGCTGGCATCGCTGCTCGCGCCCGGCGCCGCGCGGGCCCGTCGCCTCGCTGTTTCCGCCGGCCCCACCGCAACCGGGGAAACCGGCGCCGACGGCCGCCACCTGGGCGCCGAATCGGAGCGTCTCGAACAGGTCACCGCCTATGCGCGCGGCGGTTATTTCCACGTGGTCTGCACCATGAGCCCGTTTCCCTTCGTCGACGAGATGAAGGTGCATTGAGGGCGCGTTTGCCTGATTCCCCGCTCGCCTGCCTCGCGCGGGCGACTTCCCCGGCGCCTGCCCAGGCCGCGCCATCGCGCCGCGCTAGCCGCTGAAACCTCGCCTAGCGCGGCGTCCCTCGCGTTTTCCGGTTTTCCGCTACGATCCTCGTATTCATTCGCATGAAAGGCCCGGGAATCGATCCGCCCGCCGGCCGTCGCGATCTCCCGTTCCTCTCATCCCCACGGAGTCCACATGGATCTCGGTATCAAGGGCCGCCTGGCACTCGTCACGGGTGCCTCGAAGGGCATCGGCATGGCCAGCGCCATGGCCTTGGCCAGGGAAGGCTGCCGCCTGCACCTGGTGTCGTCGAATCCCGAGCCGCTGGAGCGCGCCAGGCGCGACCTGGAAGCCGCCTGCGGGACGCCGGTCAAGGCCAGCGCGCTCGACCTGTCCGACGCGGATGCGCGCCGCGAACTGCTGGCCGAGGTCGGCCCGGTCGACATCCTGGTCAACAACGCCGGTGCGATTCCCGGCGGCGGCCTGGAGGCGATCGACGAGGCCGCCTGGCGCGCCAGTTGGGAGCTCAAGCTGTTCGGCTACATGGATTTCGCCAAGCTGGTGCTGCCGGAGATGATGGCGCGCGGCAGCGGCGTGATCGTCAACGTGATCGGCGCGGCCGGCGTCACGCCGCGCTACGACTACATCCTCGGCTCGACCGCCAATGCGGCCCTGGTGGCCTTCACCCAGGCGGTAGGCGCGCATTCGACGCGGCGTGGGGTGCGGGTGGTCGGCATCAACCCCGGGCCCTGCGCCACCGAGCGGCTCGAGAAGCTCTATCGCAGCCGCGCCGAAACGGCCTTCGGCGATGCCTCGCGCTGGCGCGAGCTGCTCGAGGCGCTGCCGTTCGGGCGGCCCTCGGAGCCCGAGGAGATGGCGGATCTGGTCAGCTTCCTCGCCTCCGAGCGCGCGTCCTACCTGAGCGGCGTGGTGATCGACGCGGACGGCGGGGCGAAGTACCGCTGAGGGCCATCGAGGCAGGCGCCACGCCCTCCCTAATCCCCGGCGTCGTGCAGCCGGTGGAACGCATCGAGCAGGCGCCCGCGCAGCGCCGCCAGACGCGCGTCGCGCCGGTCTCTCGGTCGCTCGATATCGACTTGCACCGCTTCGTCGATGCGACCCGGATCGGCGCCCAGCATCAGCACGCGATCGCCGAGGTAGAGCGCCTCGTCGAGATCGTGCGTGACCATGATCGCCGCCGTGCCATGGCGCTGTACCACGCCGAGCAGCAGGGTCTGCAGGCGCATGCGGGTGAGCGCGTCGACGGCGCTGAACGGCTCGTCGAGCAGCAGCAGTTCCGGCTCGCCGAACAGGCCGCGCGCGATCGCGGCGCGCTGCGCCATGCCGCCCGACAGCGCCGAGGGCAGCAGGGCGCCTTGCCCCGCCAGCCCGACCTCGGCCAGCAAGCGCTCGACCTCGGCCGCGCGGCCGTGGCGAGAGCCACGTGTGCCAAGAGAGCCACGAGAGCCGGCCGCGAAGCCAACGTTGTCGGCCACCGACAGCCAGGGCAGCAGGCGCGGCTCCTGGAAGATCACGCCGATGCGCGCCGAGGGGCCGTCGAGCGGCTGGCCATCCAGGCGCACGCCGCCGCGATAGTCGCCGTCGAGCCCGGCGACGATGCGCAACAGGGTGCTCTTGCCGCATCCGCTCGGCCCCACCAGGCAGACGATCTCGCCGCGCGCCACCTGCAGCGCGATATCGGCCAGCACGATGCGGCCGTCGTAGCGCTTGCGTTCGACGCGCAGGTCGAGCAGCGGGGTGTCGTCGCGAGCAGCTGCGGCGACGCGCTCGGGCAGCAGGTGGGTGGCGCTCATGCCGCCTCCTTGCGCCGGGCGCCGTCGAAGGCATCGCGCCAGCCCAGCCAGCGCCGCTCAATGCGGCGCATCGCGCCGTCGCTGAGCTTGCCGAGCAGGGCCAGCAGCAGGATCGCGCCGAACACCAGGTCGGGCCGCCCGGTCTCGCGCCCGTCGCTGAGCAGGAAGCCGAGCCCGCGCGTGGCCGCGATCAGCTCGGCGGCCACCATGAACATCCAGGCCAGGCTCAGGCCGGTGCGCAAGCCCGTGAAGATCTGCGGCAGCGCGGCCGGCAGCAGGATCCGGCGGAACAGCGCGAAGGCGCCGAGCCGATAGACCGCGCCCAGCTCGACCAGCTTGCGGTCCACGCCGCGAATCCCGGCCACCACCGCCAGATGCACGGGGAAGAAGGCGCCGATCGCGATCAGCGTGATCTTGGGCGCTTCGTCGATGCCGAGCCACAGCAGCAGCACCGGCACCCAGGCCAGCGAGGGGATCGCCCGCAGCGCCTGGAAGCTCGGCTCCAGCAGCGCGTCGATGCGCCGGCTCAGGCCCATCGCCGCGCCCACCGCCAGCGCCAGCCCCGCGCCGGCCGCGAAACCGGCCGCCACACGCAGCGTGCTCGCGCCGACATGGCGCATCAGGCGCGCCAGGCCCATTCGTTCGAGCGTGGCGAAGATCTCGCTCGGCGCCGGCACCAGGTGATCGGGCAGCCAGCCGGCGCGCACGGCCAGCTCGACCAGGCCGAGCAGCAGCACCGGCAGCGCCAGCCCGGCGAGACGCCAGGCGCGCAGCGCATCGCGGCGCGCGGGCGGGCGCGCCTCGGCATCCTCTCGCGGCTGCGAGTGCGCGGGCCCTGGCGCGGCCAGCGCGTCGTCGCGGGCGGCGAAGCGGGCCATGCTCAGCGCGAGGCGGCCAGCGGCCGCGCGAAGCTCGGGTCGATCAGCGCGTCCACCACCTTGGCCGGATCGACGCCGGGTTTCACCAGCTGCTCCTCGGTCAGCACCGGCGCGGCGGCCTTCAATGCAGCACGCTGGGTTTCGCCGGGCACCGGGTCGCTGAAGTCGTTGCGCTGCAACTGCAGCTTCGCCACCGGCAGCGAGACTTTCGATTCGTCGGCGACGATCCGCGCGGTCTCGTCAGGATGCGCGACGATCCACAGCCGCGCCTTCTCGTACACCTTCAGCACGCGCGTGACGGCCTGCGGATACTGGCTGGCGAAGGCCTCGCGCACGTTCAGGAAGCCATAGGTATTGAAGCCGACGTTGCGGTACAGCAGCTTCGCGCCGTCGTCCACCTGGGCCGCGGCCATGTGCGGATCGAGGCCGGCCCAGGCGTCCACCTGGCCGTTGGCGAGCGCGGTGCGGCCGTCGGGATGCTGGAGGTTGACCAGCTCCACGTCGTCGCGCGTCAGACCGACCGTGTGCAGCGCGCGCAGCGTGAACAGGAACGGGTCGGTGCCGCGCGTGGCCGCGATCTTCCTGCCCTTCAGGTCCGCCAGCGAGTGGATCGGCGAATCCTTGCGCACCACCAGGGCGGTCCATTCCGGCCGCGAGAACACGTAGACGGCGCGGATCGGGTTGCCGTTGGCGCGGCCCAGCACGGCGGCCAGGCCGGCGGTCGAGCCGAAATCGGCCGCGCCGCTGTTCAGGTATTCAAGCGCGCGATTGCTGCCCAGGCTCAGCAGCCAGCGGATCGCCACGTGGTCGGGCTTGAATTCGTCCTCGAGCCAGCCGAAATGGCGGATCACCAGGCTTTCGGGCGAGTAGTAGGCGTAGTCGACGCGGATCTCGGCGGGCGCGGCAGGGGCGGCCGCCGCGTTCTGCGAGGCGAGGGCGGCGACGCCGGCGGCGAGCGCGGCGATCGACAGGGCGGCGTGGCGCAGCACGCGCAGCCAGGACGGCTTCATCGGGTGGTCTCCGGGAGGGGCGGCGGGGCGCCGTGTCGTCTGGGAAACCTGGCAATTTACGCAGGACGCGGCGGCGCGCGAACCAAGAAATCGTCGCTAGGAAAGCAGGCGCGGCGATAAGCAGGAGGGGAAAGCGGCTTAGCCGGGCACCGGCTCGCTAGATCGCGTCGTAGCCCGCCCCCGGCGCGCTCGCGCCATACAGCGGCAGCACGTCGGCCTCGAGCATGGCGATCGCCTGCCGCGCCAGTTGCGGCAGCGGATGTCGCCGGCTGGTGGCGATCGCCAGCCGGCTGTACAGGGTCGGCTCGGTGATGCGGGTTAGCCGGAAGCGGCCGGTGCGCAGCTCGGCGGGAATCGCGTTGAGGGCCAGCACCGCGTGGCCGATCCCCTCGCTGACCAAATCGAGGATCGAGGCCACGCCGTCCACCTCGAGCTCGATGTTCAGGCGGATCCCCTGCTCGGCGGCGGCCGCCTCCACCATGTGGCGGATCGCGTGCATGCGGCCCGGGATCACCAGCGGGTAGCGCACGATCTCGCGCAGCGCGATGGTCTCGATGCGCTCCGCCTCGGCCTCGCCGCTGCCGTCGCCGTCACCGCCGCCGGGCCCGACCAGGAACAGCTCCTCGGTATGGATGGTGCGCTTGTCGATCGAGGGCGTGTCGAAGGTGTCGTAGAGCACGGCCACGTCGATGCGGCCCATCATCAGCCACTCGGTCAGGTAGGTCGACAGGCCCTGCGCGACCGACAGCGTGGCGCCCGGGAACGAGGCCCGGAAGCGCCGCACCAGCGCCAGCGTGCCGACCCGCGCGAAGCTGGGCGTGATGCCGATGCCGAAATGGCCGCCCGGCGTGCCGCGCAGCTCGTCGAGATCCTGCGAGGCGCGCTGCACCTGCTGCTGCAGGCCCTTGGCGTGGGCCAGCATGCGCTGGCCGGCCGGCGTCAGCGTCACGCCGCGGCCGTTGCGCTCCAGCAGGGTATGGCGCAGTTCCACCTCCAGTTGCCGCACCAGCCGGCTCAGCGCCGGCTGGTTGGTATTGAGCGTGTTGGCCGCGCGCGTGAAGCTGCCGAGTTCGGCGACGTGGACGAAGGCATCGAGTTGCTTGAGATCCATGGCTTTGGTATGTGAATTTCACATATCAGCTAGTTCGGTATGGCGATTGTAGTGGTCACACGGAAGCTAGACAATGCATCCCATTCCCGAATATTGCGAAACAGGCCGCCGCGAGCGGCCCCCCTTGAGACATTCCATGAAATCCTGCCTGCCTCCCGATCCGAACCCGATTCGTCCCTCGCAGGGCCTGCCCGCCGGCGCCTGGGACGCCCACTGCCACGTGTTCGGCCCCGGCGACGTGTTCCCGTATGCGCCCGATCGCAGCTACACGCCGCCCGACGCACCCTACGCGCGCCTGGTCGACCTGCATGACTTCCTGGGTCTCGAACGCGGCGTGATCGTGCAGGCGAGCTGCCACGGCACCGACAACACGGCGATGCTCGATGCGATCGCACGCAGCGAGGGGCGCTACAAGGGCGTGGCGATCGTCGACGGCGACATCACGGACCAGCAGTTGGCCGAGCTGGACGCGCGCGGCGTGCGCGGCGTGCGCTTCAACTTCGTGGCCCACCTGGGCGGCGCGCCCGACCTGGACGTGTTCGACCGCGTGCTGGAGCGCATCCAGCACCTGGGCTGGCACGTGGTGCTGCACCTCGACGCGCAGGACATCCTGACCTACGCCGACCGGATCGAGCGCATCGAGGTGCCCTTCGTGATCGACCACATGGGCCGCGTGCGCGCCGAGGCGGGGCTCGAGCAGCAGCCCTTCGCGGAGCTGCTGGCGCTGATGCGCAACCCGCTGGCCTGGGTCAAGGTCTGCGGCGCCGAGCGCGTCTCGGTGGGCCGCAAGCCCTTCGACGATGCGATTCCCTTCGCGCGCGCGCTGATCGAGGCGGCACCCGATCGCGTGCTGTGGGGTACCGACTGGCCGCATCCGAACATCAGCAAGGACATGCCGAACGACGGCGGCCTGGTCGACCTGCTGTTCCGCTTCTGCCCGGACGCGCAGTTGCGGCAGAAGCTGCTGGTCGACAATCCGAACCGCTTGTATGGCCGCTGAGTCCATGCCCCCAACACGGCCGCTGCATCGAGGCCATTGAATCGGGCCCGCCTCGGCCGGCCCGTTCGACGATTCGACCCGATTCACCCACCGCCGCGCCAGACGGCGGAGCCGTTCAGGAAGCCGGTGCCGAGGCACCGGCGACACCCACCAGGAGACATGCATGATCCGCTTCGACAGCGCCGCCGCCCGCGGCACCGGGGAGGCCTCGTGAACCAGAGCGCCGCCCTGACCCAGACCGCGCGCAGCCCGCGCAAGCCGTTCTACCGCGCACTGTATTTCCAGGTGTTCGCCGCCATCGTGCTGGGCGTGCTGCTGGGCCATTTCGCGCCCTCGCTGGCGGTCAAGATGAAGCCGCTCGGCGATGCCTTCATCAAGCTGATCAAGATGGTGATCGGACCGATCATCTTCTGCACCGTGGTGGCCGGCATCGCCGGCATGGGCGACATGAAGAAGGTGGGGCGCGTGGGCGGCAAGGCGCTGCTCTACTTCGAGGTGGTCTCGACGCTGTCGCTGGTGGTCGGCCTGATCGGCGGGCACCTGCTCAAGCCCGGTGCCGGCTTCAACCTCGATCCGGCCAGGCTCGACACCAAGGCGCTGGCCGACTACACCACGGCCGCGCATCACCAGAACACCGTCGACTTCCTGATGCACATCATTCCGGAGACGCTGGTGAGCGCCTTCACCACCGGCAACGTGCTGCAGATCCTGCTGATCTCGGTGCTGTTCGGCGCCGCGCTGGCCGCGCTCGGCGAACGCGGCCGGGCGCTGACCCAGCTGATCGACCAGGTCGCGCATACCTTCTTCGGGATCGTGCACATCATCATGAAGGTGGCCGCGATCGGCGCCTTCGGCTCGATGGCCTTCACCATCGGCACCTACGGGATCGGCGCGGTGCTGCCGCTGCTGAAGCTGATCGGCGCGTTCTACCTGACCCTGCTGGTGTTCGTCGTGGTGGTGCTCGGCGCGATCTCGCGCGCGCTCGGCTTCAGCATCCTGCGCTTCATGGGCTATATCCGCGAGGAGATCCTGATCGTGCTCGGCACCAGTTCCTCCGAGGCGGCGCTGCCGCAGATGCTGGAGAAGCTGGAGGCGCTGGGCTGCTCGAAATCGGTGGTCGGGCTGGTGGTGCCGGCCGGGTACTCGTTCAACCTCGACGGCACCAACATCTACCTGACCATGGCGGTGCTGTTCATCGCACAGGCCTTCAACGTCGAGCTGAGCCTGGTCCAGCAACTGACCCTGGTCGGGGTCGCGATGCTGACCTCGAAGGGCGCCAGCGGCGTGGCCGGCGCGGCCTTCGTGATGCTCACCTCCACCTTGCTGGTGTTCCCGCTGATCCCCGTCTCGGGCATGGTGCTGATCCTCGGCATCCATCGCTTCATGGGCACGGGCCTGGCGATCGTCAACACCATCGGCAACGGCGTCGCCACGCTGGCGGTGGCCGCCTGGGAGCGCGAACTCGATCGCGACAAGCTCGACGCGGTGATGTCGCGCCGCCGGGCGGGCTGATCCGCGGGCTTTGCTGCAGGGGCAGCGAAGCCTCGCCTCGCCTGGCCGGCCGAGCCGGCCGAACCCATAACAACCGAAGGGCCTGCTTCCGCCCGCGCTCCGCGCGGCGCGGCAGGGGCCGCTCGCACTCAAAAAAACACCTGGAGATACCGTCATGCATCGCACATCGCTCGCGCCCTGTCTGCCCAACGTGCTTCATCGCGCCATACTGTTCGGCATCCTGATCGCCGTGCTGTCGAGCCAGGCCCGCGCCGACGACCTCAACGCCTCCTCGGCCGCCGCGCTGGCCACCGCCTCGGGCTCGGTGCAGCTGTATGGCCTGATCGGCATGTACGTCGACACCTCCAAGCTCAGCACCTCGAAGGCCAGCACCGCGCAGGTGGGCGGCGGCGGCATGACCACCTCGTTCTGGGGCGTGCGCGGGCGCGAGGAGATCGGCGGCGGCAATGCCGTGGTGTTCTCGCTGGAGAGCTTCTTCCGGCCCAATACCGGGCAGATGGGACGCAACACCACCGACGGTTTCTTCTCGCGCAATGCCTATGTGGGCCTGGCTTCGGCGCATTACGGCACGTTCCGGATCGGCGAGCAGACCAACCCGACCTACATCAACCAGCAGCTGGTGAACCCGTTCGGCTCCTCGGTGGTGTTCTCGCCGCTGATCGTGCAGTCCTACACCAGCACCTACGACAACACCGAGATCGGCGACACCGTGTGGGACAACGCGCTCGAGTACGTCTCGCCGAACTACGGCGGGCTGACCGGCACGGTGATCTACGGCGTGAGCGGCACCGTCGGCCACCAGGGCAAGGACAACCTCGGCCTGCACCTGACCTATGCGAGCGGGCCGCTGACGGCGGTGTTCTCGGCGCAGCACGTGCGCACCGCGGCGGTGGCGCCGAGCGCGGGGCAGTACCTGTACCTGGCCGGCGCGGCCTACGACACCAAGTACGCGAAGTTCTACGCGGCGATGCAGACCACCAGCAACCACGGCGCGGAATCGGGCTCGCGTACCTACGAGCTGGGTACCACGGTGCGCATCACGCCCACCAACCTGATCCTGGCCGAGTGGGCGCGCACGCATCACAGCAAGCCGGCCAACGCGAGCGACATCCGCAACACGGCGAGCCTGGCCTATGAATACGTGCTGTCGCGGCGCACCTTCGTCTACGCGGTCTATTCCTACGACAAGCTCAGCGGCAACCCGACCGGCAACACGCTCGGGGTGGGCATGCAGCATACGTTCTGAGCACGCTTGCGCGCCGGGGCGGGTCCGGGCCGCGCCTTGCGTCGCGGCTCAGGCCGCCGGTCGCGCCAGCCCCAGGTGCTCGCGCAGCGTGCCGCCCTCGTACTCGGTGCGGAACAGCCCGCGCCTCTGCAGGATCGGCACCACTTCGTCGACGAAGTCCTGCAAGCCGCCCGGCAGCACGTCGGGCATGAGATTGAAGCCATCGGTCGCGCCGGCGCGGAACCAGCGCTCGATATCGTCGGCGATCTGCTCGGGCGTGCCCACGATCTCGCGATGCCCGCCGCCGCCGGCCAGCTCGCGCAGCAGTTCGCGCAGCGTGTAGCCGTGCTGCCGCGAGCGCGCGAGGATGGTGCGAAAGAAGGTGTGGTTGCCGTTGGCCGGCAGCGGCAGGTCTTCCGGCAGCGGCCGGTCGAGCGCGAGCCGCTCCGGCGCGACGCCGAGCCGGCCGGCCAGCCGCCGAAGGCTGTGCTCGGGCGGGATCAGGTCGATCAGCTCGCGATGCCGGCGCTTCGCCTCGGCCTCGGTGCCGCCGATGAAGGTGCCCAGGCCAGGGAAGATCCGGATCGCGTCCGCGCCGCGGCCCTGCGCCTCGGCGGCGTGCCTGAGGCCTTGCGCGTAGTCGAGCGCTTCCTCGAACGAAGCCGAGGCCGAGAATACCGCCTCGGCATGCCGCGCGGCCAGCGCGCGGCCGTCGTTCGAGCCGCCGGCCTGCACCAGCACCGGATGGCCTTGCGGCGAGCGCGGCTGGTTCAGCACGCCGTGCACCGCGAAGAACTCGCCCCGATGCTCGACCGCGCGCAGCTTGTCGAGGTCGACGAAGCGCCCGCTGGCGGCATCGGCCAGCAAGGCGTCATCGCCCCAGCTATTCCACAGCGCCTTGACGATCTCGGTGAACTCGGCCGCGCGGCGGTAGCGCGTGGCGTGGTCGGGCACCGCGTCGAGGCCGTAGTTGCGCGCCGATTGCAGGTCGGCGGTGGTGACGATGTTCCAGCCCGCGCGCCCGCCGCTCACCAGGTCCAGCGAGGCGAAGCGGCGCGCCAGGTTGTAGGGCTCGTTGTAGCTGGTGGAGGCGGTGGCGATCAGGCCCAGGTGGGTAGTGGCGCCGGCCACCGCGGTGAGTACCACGGTGGGTTCGAGCGCGGTGATCGGGCCGGTGGCCAGGCCGTCGAGGCTGACCGAATCGGCCAGGAAGATCGCGTCGAACTTGCCGGCCTCGGCGATGCGCGCGATGCGCAGGTAATGCTCGATCTCGACGAAGCCGCGCGGCGAATTCTCGGGCACGCGCCAGGAAGAGGGCGCGAAGCCCTGCAGCCAGGCGTTGACGTTCAGGTGCAGGCGGCGTGGTGGCGTGGCACTCATCGCGGGCGCGTCAATGGAGCTTGGGGAAGCCGTGCCGCTCGGCCAGCAAGGTCAGGATGCGCTTGGTATCCGTGACGTAATGCTTGTCGCCGAGTGCGACGGCGTCCTCGGGCAGCGGATGTTCGTCGCCGAGCACCAGCACCGGCAGGCCCTGGTGGGCCTCGTCCAGGGCCGCGATCACCTCGGGGCGCGGGCGCGGGAAGGGCAGGCGCTTCACGTCGAGCCGCGCCGCGCGATCGGGCGCGGCCGCCAGCAGTCCCTCGATCGGGATGCCGTAGGGGCAGACGAAACGTTCGCCGGGATGGGCGGGATCGGTGAAACCCGGTTCGAGCAACAGCAGAAGGTCGCGGCTCACGATGCAAGGTCCTGGTCGGTTGCTGAGGAGCCTTCGATTCTGCCGGCCCGCTGCCGAGGGGGCCACGAAGAAATCGAGCCAAGCATATGCGCGATCGCGCTAACCCGATGCGATCGCGCGACGATCGACGCGGCAGCGCCGGAGCGTGAGCGCGCCGGGCCGGCCCAACGCCCGGGCGACATATCGAAAGGCGAAAAAATTCGTTCCCGGCGGCGGCGCGGCTTGCTTAAGGTCGATGGCTGTCTTTCTCTCCACGCCCGCACGAGAACCGTCATGAGCACCATCACCAGCGAGATCGACCTCGACGCCGAGGGCCGGCAAGTCGGCTATCTGCGCGTGCCGCATTCGGTGCACCGCTCGGCCTACGGCTGGATTCCGGTGCCGATCGCCTCGCTGCGCCGCGGCGAGGGGCCGGTAGTGCTGTTGATGGCCGGCAATCACGGCGACGAATACGAGGGGCAGGTGCTGGTGTCGAGCCTGATCCGCGAGATCGACCCGGCCTGGTTGCGCGGGCAACTGATCCTGCTGCCGATGGCGAATTTCCCGGCTGCCGAGGCGGGGCTGCGCACCTCGCCGCTGGACGGCGGCAACCTGAACCGCAGCTTTCCGGGCGACGCGCGCGGCGGCCCGACCGCGGCGATCGCCGAGTACCTGGAGCGCGATCTGTTCGCGCGCGCCGATTACCTGGTCGACCTGCATTCGGGCGGCAGCTCGCTGCGCTACGACGGCGGCAACATGCTGGCGATCGAGCCGCGCGACGCTGGGGAGCACACGCGCCTGCGCGGGCTGCTGAATGCCTTCGGCCTGCCGCGCGCCTTCCTGCATCGCGAGAACCCGGTGCTCAGCTCGGGCGCGGCGCGCCGGCAGGGCGCGATCGCGATCACCACCGAGCTGGGCGGCGGCGGCGAGCTGCGCCCGGCGCTGCTGCGCGAGGGCCGGCTCGGGCTGCTGCGGCTGCTGGCCCATGTCGGGCTGCTGCACGGCCCGCTGGTGCCCGCCGAGGCGCCGCGCGCGCCGCCGCGCTTCTATCGCGTGACGGGCGGCGAGCAATACCTCTACGCGCACGATGCCGGCCTGTTCGAGCCGCTGGTCGAGCTCGGCGCGACGGTGGCGGCCGGCGACGCGGCCGCGCGCATTCACTTCCCCGACACGCCGCTGCGCGAGCCGGTGCTGTTGCGCTTCGCCGCCGCCGGCGAGCTGGTGTGCCGCCGCGTGCCGGCCGCCGTCCGGCGCGGCGACTGCCTGTTCCATCTGGCGTCGCCGCTCGACGCCTGAGCGGCGCCGCCGCCGGCCCGGCGGAGGGCCTCGCGCATCGCGCCGATCCGTGCTGCGCATAGCGGTTCGCGCGGGCATAAGGATCTGCCGAATGCTTGGTTAGTGGCAGGCCCGGGCGCTGCTATCTTGGCTTGCGTGCCGCGTGCCGGCAGGCATCGATCTCGATTCCCGGACCACCATGCTCCTCACCTACGACGTCGTCGACACCTCGCCCCTCGATCCGCTGGCCGAGCCGCTGCTCGGCGGGCTCGCCGCCGAATACGCGACGCGCTACCGCGAGTTCCGGCCGGGCGGGGTGGAGCAGGCGCGCCACGAGATCGATACCTACCCGGCCGAGCATTTCGCGCCGCCCTCGGGCGCCTTCGTGCTGCTGCTGCACGAGGGCGAGGCGGTGGGCGGCGGCGCATTCCAGCGTTACGACGCGATCACGGCCGAGCTCAAGCGCATCTGGACCCACGATGCCTGGCGCCGCCGCGGCGTCGCGCGCCAGGTGCTCGACGCGCTGGAGGCGAGGGCGCGCCGGCAGGGTTATCGGCGTCTCTACCTGACCACCGGCTACCGCCAACCGGAAGCCGTGGGCCTGTACCTGGCGGCCGGCTACGCGCCGCTCTACGACCCGGCGATCCCGGTCGAGGTGCATTGGCGCCTGCCCTTCGGCAAGGACCTGCTGGAGAGCGCGCGCAGCGACACGCTGGCCGACCTGCGGCGCCCCGGGCCGCTCGGACGGCGCTGAGCCCGAGCGGGCTGGCCGAGCCTGCTTTCTCCCCACGATACCAACCAGGACAAGACACGATGAACCAAGGCAGCACATTCCGAGCGACGATGGCGGGCCTGCTGGTGAGCGCCTTTGCATGGCTGGCGGTGCCGGCACAGGCCGCGACCCCGACCGCGGCCCTGAACCTGAGCCCCGACCAGCACGACCGCGTGCGGACCACCGCCGATCGCGCCGCGATCGCGGCGATCCCGGCCAGCTTCCCCTTCGTCACCAAGGGCGAGCTGACCGTCGGCCTGGCCCCCTCGTCGCCGCCGCTCGACACCTATGCTTCCGACGCGAAGACCCTGGTGGGCTACGATCCCGACCTCGCCCAGCTGGTGGCCGACGGCCTGGGCCTCAAGCTGAAGCTGGTGCCGCTGGCCTGGGCCGACTGGCCGCTGGCGGTGGCATCGGGCAAGGTCGACGCGGTGCTGTCGAACGTGACCGTCACCGAGGAGCGCAAGGAGAAGTTCGACTTCTCGACCTATCGTCGCGACGTGCTCGGCTTCTACGTGCCGAACGGCAGCCGGATCCAGGCGATCCGCGATCGCCGCGACGTGGCGGGGCTGCGCATCATCACCGATTCGGGCACCAACCAGGAAAAGATCCTGCTGGCCTGGGACAAGCAGAACGTCGCGCAGGGGCTCAAGCCGGTGCAGGTGATCTACTTCGACGACGTGGCCGCACGCTATCTCGGCCTGGTAGCGGGGCGCGCCGACGCGATCTTCAGCGTCAACGCCACGCTCGCCTACCAGCAGTCGCGCACGCACGATATCCGCGCGGTCGGCACCGTCAGCGGCGGCTGGCCGCTCACGGCCGAGGTGGCCGTCACCACCCGCAAGGGCAGCGGGCTGGCCGCGCCGATCACGCTGCTGCTCAACGACCTGATCAAGAACGGCAAGTACCGCCAGGTGCTGGAGCGCTGGAACCTCGGTGCCGAGGCGATCGACGCCGCGCGCACCAACCCGCCAGGTCTGCCGAAGAGCTGACCCGAAGCCCGGCCGGCCCGTCCGGGCTCGGCCGATTCACTTAGTCATGCGAAGCAGGAAGGCCGTCGCGACGACGACGGCCGACCTCGTCGCGCGTGCCCGCGAGGCGCGCGCGCGACCACGCTCGTCTCGTACACGGGATAGTCGATGCAGTCAGAACAAAGGGAACACAGGGCAAGCGCGCGCGGCATGGCCGTCGCGCCTTGGCGATGGGCGACGGCTGGCGCGCTGGCGCTGGCCTGCGGTTCGGCCTGGGCACAGGCCGCCGCGCCGGCGACGAACGATGCGGGCACGAGCCATGGTCCGCAGGGACAGGCGAGGCCAGTCGGCTCGCCGCTCGCGCCGGCCGTGCCTGCCGCGCACGCGACGCCCGACGCTGGCGTGACGCCCGCGGCAAGCGGAGCAACGGCGGGAGCGACGGCGGGAGCGACGGCGGGAGCGACGGCAGGCACGGCAACCGGCGCGCCCGTCACGGTGCGCCAGGACGCCGTGGTGGTGACCGGCGCGCGCACGCAAACCCGCGCCAGCCAGAGCCTCACGCCGGTCGACGTGATCGGCGGCGCGCAACTGCAGCAGACCGGCGCGGCCAACCTGCGCGACGCGCTGGTGCGGCTCTCGCCCTCGATCACGCGCGAGTCCTATGCGGGCGACACGGCGGTGCTGACCGACGTGCTGTCGATGCACGGCCTCACGCCCGACCACGTGCTGGTGCTGGTGAACGGCAAGCGCCGCCACACAACGGCCAATATCTCGCTGGATGGCGGCCTGAACCAGGGTTCCACCGGCGTCGACATCTCCACCATCCCGGTGGCGCTGATCGACCATATCGAGATCCTGCGCGACGGCGCGGCCGCGCAATACGGCTCGGATGCGATCGCAGGCGTGATCAACATCATCCTGCGACGCAACTCGCGCGGCGGCTCGGTCGAGTCGAGCAACGGCCAGACCTATGCTGGCGATGGCTTCCGCAACAACGAATCGGCCGTGGCGGGCTTCAACCTGGGCGGCAACGGCTTCCTCGACCTGGCCGCCGATTTCTCGCGGCAGAACCACACGGTGCGCACCGGACCCGACGACTATTTCGGCCGCTTCGCGCCGGGGCAGGGCTACGCCAACCCGATCGAGGGCGACCCGGCCAGCACCCGGACCTCGGTGGGCTTCAATGCCGGCTATCACCTCGGCGATTCGGTCGAGCTGTACGGCTTCGGCACCTACGCGCACCGGCGCGGCGAGGCCTACCAGAACTTCCGTCCCGGCACGGTGCTGCCGGCCGTCTACCCGAACGGCTTCTCGCCGGTCGAGACCGTCAACGAGAACGACTTCTCGGTCACCGCCGGCATCAAGGGCGAGAACCTGTTCGGCTTCAGCTGGGATCTCAACTCGACCTACGGCGGCAACTACGAATCCTTCGGCCTGCTCGATTCCGCCAACACGGGCCTGTACAGCGCGCAGGGCAATACGCCCACCAGCTTCCACCTGTCGACGGTCAGCAGCACCCAGCTGACCAACAACCTCGACCTGTCGCGCGCCTTGCGCCTGCCGCTGCTGCCGGCGCCGCTGTCGGTGTCCTTCGGCCTGGAGCAGCGCCACGAGACCTACAGCGTCTCGCCCGGCGACGAGGCTTCCTACCTGCTGGGCGGCGCGCAGGCGCTGCCGGGGCTGGCGCCGGTCAGCGCGAGCCGTTCCTCGCGCGACGTGCTCGGCACCTACGTGGATCTTTCGACCTTGATCACGCCGCGCTGGAAGATCGACCTGGCCGGCCGTTTCGAGCACTACAGCGACGTGGGCGACACCGCCAACGGCAAGCTCGCCACGCGCTACCAGTTCTCGCCGGCGCTGGCTGTGCGCGGCAGCGTCAGCACCGGCTTTCGCGCGCCCTCGCTGGCCGAGGAGAACTACACCAACGTCAACGTCTCGCCGGCCTCGGCCAACGGGCTGCTGGCCGCCAATTCGGGCGCGGCCCGGCTGATCGGCGCGCAGCCGCTGAAGTCGGAGAAATCCACCAACTTCAACCTCGGCCTGGTGCTGACGCCCACCCGCGACCTGAACCTGGCGATCGACGCCTACCAGATCGACATCCGCGACCGCATCGTGGAGGGCGGTACCGCCTCGGGCACGGCCGCCATCGCCGCGCTGCAGGCAGCCGGCCTGTCGGTGCCGGGCAGCGTGCCGGCCTCGTCCGTCTCGGCCAGCTACTTCACCAACGGCGCCGACACGCGCACCCGCGGCCTCGACCTGACGGGCACCTGGCATACCGGCTTCGGCGCCTACGGCCAGGTGGACTGGGATCTCGGCGTGAACTTCAACACCACCTCGGTGACGCGCGCCGGCACCACCGCCAGCGGCGCGCCGCAGCTCAACGCGCAGCAGATCGCCTGGCTCACCACCTCCACGCCGAAGAACCGCGTGATCGTCGGCGGCACCTGGCATCGCGACAAGTGGGCCGTGACGATCCACGAGACGCGCTTCGGCCCCACCACCAGCGAGGAAACCTACATCGTCGGCCCGAATGCCTTCTCGACCACGCAGTTCCTGCGCTTCCGGAACGCCGCGAAATACACCACCGATATCGAGGTCCGCTACGACCTCACGAAGCGGTTCCAGGTCGCGCTGGGCGCCATCAACCTGTTCGACGCGAAGCCTTCCGAGCTGCCCTACGAGGCGCAGTTGGAAGGGATCCGCTACGACTCGGCGGCGGCCACCATCGGCGCGAACGGCGGTTTCTACTACGCGCGCCTGCGTTACGCGTTCTGAGCTTTTCGTCATATGCATCGCAGGAATTGCTCGAACGGCGCGCCGCGCGACTGACCATAATCGATGGATGCCACGCCGATGTCAGGCGACATCCAAACTTCCCGCCGGGCCCGCTCCCGGATTGGAATCCGCAATCATGAGCTATACCGTTTCGCTTCTCGACAAGAGCCCGATCCCCGAGGGCGGCACCGCGGCCGAGGCCCTGCAGGCCACGCTGCGCCTGGCGCGGCGCGCCGAGGCGCTCGGCTACCGGCGCTTCTGGGTGGCCGAGCACCATGGCTCGCCCGCGCTGGCCAGCTCGGCGCCCGAGGTGCTGATCGCGCACCTGCTGGCCGTCACCTCGTCGATCCGCATCGGCTCGGGCGGCGTGATGCTGCAGCACTACAGCCCCTTCAAGGTGGCCGAGACCTTCCGGCTGCTGGCCGCGCTGGCGCCGGGGCGCGTCGATCTCGGCATCGGCAAGGCGCCGGGCGGGCTGCCGGCCACCACGCGCGCGCTGCAGGCCCGGCACGATCGCGCGACGCGCACGTCGTTCGATGCGCTGTTCGCCGAGCTCGACGGTTTCGTGAGCAAGGGCGCGAGCGAGGATCCCGCGCTGGCCGGCGCGCAAGCCTTCCCGCAGCCTGGCGAGGCGCCGCAGCGCGTGCTGCTGGGCGGCAGCCCGTCGAGCGCGACGCTGGCGGCGCGCCACGGCTGGCAGTTCTGCTATGCCGGCCACTTCAACGGCGACGTGGCGAACATCGAGCGCTCGATCGAGGCCTATCGCCAGGCCAGCGGCCGCGCGCC
Organism: Burkholderia gladioli; assembly: GCF_000959725.1. Lineage (NCBI taxonomy): Bacteria > Pseudomonadati > Pseudomonadota > Betaproteobacteria > Burkholderiales > Burkholderiaceae > Burkholderia > Burkholderia gladioli. The sequence continues at coordinate 1,938,654 of NZ_CP009322.1, read as the reverse complement.
CTTGCTGGCGCTCTACGCCTACGCGGCCGAATCGGGCGAGGCGGCACGCGCCGCGCTGGGCGCGCTGCGCATCGTCAAGCTGCACCTGCCCGACGGGCAGGCCGTGAACCTGCCCAACGAGGCGGCGGCCGCCGCCTATGCGGCGCAGGTGGGCGCCAGCGACTACCGGCTCGAGGAACTGCGCCCGCACGCGGCGGCCGGCACCGGCGAGGAGATCCGCGCCGAACTCGACGCGCTGCACCGGCGCTTCGGCATCGAGGAGTTCGTGATCGACACGCCGGTGGCCGAACACGCCAAGCGCCTGGCCTCGATCGAGGCGATCGCCGGCGCGCTGGACGCGGTGCCGGCCTGAGCGGGAAAAAACCGGGCGTCGCGCGAGCGGCGCCTTCCACCTTGTGCTTCGTTTAACTGATTGCGGATCCCGACATGACCCGGAAAAACCTCAGCTTCGGCATCATGCTGCATGGCGCGGGCGGCCATATGAACGCCTGGCGGCACCCGTCCGGCCCGGCCGACGCGAGCGTCAACTTCGGCTTCCTCACGCGCATCGCGCGCGAGGCGGAAGCCAACGGCATCGCCTTCGCCTTCGTGGCCGACGGCCTCTATATCAACGAGCGCTCGATCCCGCACTTCCTGAACCGCTTCGAGCCGATCTCGGTGCTGTCCGCGCTGGCGGTAGCCACCACCAAGCTGGGCCTGGCCGGCACGCTGTCGACCTCGTACAGCCACCCGTTCACGGTGGCGCGGCAGTTCGCGTCGCTCGACCTGCTGAGCGGCGGGCGCGCCGGCTGGAACGTGGTGACCTCGCCGCTGGAAGGCTCGGCGAAGAACTACGGCGGGCAGCATCCCGATCACGCGCTGCGCTACGAGATCGCCGACGAGTACCTGGAGGTGGTGCAGGGCCTGTGGGATAGCTGGGACGACGACGCCTTCGTGCGCGAGCGTGCCAGCGGCCGCTTCTTCGATCGCGACAAGCTGCACACGCTCGACCACAAGGGGCGCTTCTTCGAGGTGGCGGGGCCGCTGAACATCCAGCGCTCGCCGCAGGGGCAGCCGGTGATCTTCCAGGCCGGCTCGTCGGATGCCGGCATCGACCTGGCCGGCAAGTACGCCGACGCGGTGTTCACGCATTCGCCCTCGCTGGAGGAAACCCGCGAATTCGCCGAGCGCGTGCGCGCCAGTGCCGTCCGGCACGGCCGCGCGGCCGGCGACGTGAAGCTCTACCCGGGTATCGGGCCGATCGTCGGCGCCACCCGCGAGGAGGCCGAGGCCAAGCATCGCGCGATCCGCGAGCTGGTCAGCATCGACGAGGCGCTGGCCTACCTGGGCCGTTTCTTCGACCATCACGACTTCCGCCAGTACCCGCTCGACGCGCCGTTCCCCGAGCTCGGCGAGATCGGCCGCAACAGCTTCCGCTCCACCACCGACCGCATCAAGGCCGAGGCCAAGGCCAGCGGCGCGACGCTGCGCCAGGTGGCGCTCGACGTGACCACGCCGAAGGCGCAGTTCCTCGGCACCGGCGAGAGCATCGCCGAGGAACTGATACGCTGGTTCGACGCCGGCGCGGCCGATGGCTTCATCCTCGGCTTCCCGGTGCAGGCCGAAGGCTTCGACGACTTCGTGCGCCACGTGATTCCGGCGCTGGAAGCGCGCGGGCGCTACCAGCGCGAGCTGACCGGGCAGACCTTGCGCGACCATCTCGGCCTGCCACGCCGCGAGAGCCGGCACGCCCGCCAGGCCGCCGAACACGCCGCCGCCTGAGCCCGAAGGAGTCCAGACCATGAACGACAGCTCCCGGAACATCGCGGCTCTCCCGCTCGGCGCGGGTACCCTCGGCGAGGCGGGCGGGCCCGACGACTACCGGCACCTGCGCATCGTGCCGAACCGGCGCCTGGGGCGCATCGCCGGCAGCGTGCTGGCGCTCGCGCTGCTCGCGCTGGTGCTCGACTCGGTGCTCGGCAATCCGCGCTGGGAATGGGGCGTGTTCGCGCAGTGGTTCTTCGCGCCGCCGGTGCTCGACGGCCTCGTCAAGACCCTGGTGCTGACCCTGGTGGGCGGCACGGCCGGCTTCGCGCTGGCGCTGCCGGTGGCGCTGGCGCGCCTGTCCGCCTCGCCCTTGCTGCGCGCGCTGGCCTGGGGCTACATCTGGCTGTTCCGCTCGATCCCGCTGATCGTGCTGCTGCTCCTGCTGAACAACCTCGGCTATCTCTACGAGACGGTGCATATCGCCATGCCCTTCACCGGGCATGTGCTGCTCGATGCGCCCACCACCGGGCTCGTCACGCCCTTCATGGCGGCCGCGATCGGCCTCACGCTGAGCCAGGCCGCGTTCTCGGCCGAGGCGATCCGCGGCGGGCTGCTGTCGGTCGACCACGGCCAGCGCGAGGCCGCCGCGGCGCTGGGCCTGCCGCGCGGCCGGCAGATCCGCCGCATCATCCTGCCCCAGGCGATGCGCAGCATCCTGCCCGCGGCCTTCAACGACCTGGTCGGCCTGGCCAAGAGCACCTCGGTGGTCTACATCCTCGCCATGCCGGACCTGTTCTATACCGTGCAGATCATCTACCACCGCAATCTGGAGGTGATTCCGCTGCTGATGGTGGCCACCGTCTGGTACCTGGTGATCCTCACCGGCTTGTCGGCCCTGCAGGGGCTGGTGGAGCGGCATTTCTCGCGCGGCGCGACGCGCGAGGGCGTGGCGCCGTCGCGGCTCGCGGCCATGCTGCGGGGGCTGCTTGCCGGGGCGCGCCGTGCCGGCCGTGCGCGCGACATCGCCACGGCGCAAGCCGGTGTCGATGCCGCGTCGGTCGCGAGCTGGGCCGAACGCCGCGCGGGCGGCGCGGTGCGCATCCACCAGGTGTCCAAGCGCTACGGCTCGAATACCGTGCTCGATCGCCTGTCGCTGAGCGTGGCGCCGGGCAGCGTGACGGTGATCCTCGGCCAGTCGGGCTCGGGCAAGTCCACCCTGCTGCGCTCGATCAACCACTTCGAGCGCGTCGACGACGGCTTCATCGAGATCGACGGCGAGCTGGTCGGCTATCGTCGCGATGGCGACACGCTGCGCGAGTTGCGGGAAGGCGAGATCCTGCGCCGACGCGGCAGCGTCGGCATGGTGTTCCAGGGCTTCCATCTGTTTCCACACCTGAACGTGCTGGACAACCTCGTGGAAGCGCCGCTGGCGGCCGGCGTGCCGCGCGAGCGCGCCGAACGCGAGGCGCGCGCGCTGCTGGCGCGCGTCGGGTTGGCCGACAAGGCCGAGGCCTGGCCCCGCCAGCTCTCGGGCGGCCAGCAGCAGCGCGTGGCGATCGCGCGGGCGCTGGCGCTCAAGCCCAAGGTGCTGCTGTTCGACGAGCCCACCTCGGCGCTCGATCCCGAACTGGTCAAGGAGGTGCTCGACGTGATCCGCCAACTGGCGAACTCGGGCACCACGCTCTTGATCGTCACGCACGAGATCGGCTTCGCGCGCGAGGTGGCCGACACCATCGTGTTCATGGACGGCGGCCGCGTGCTCGAATCGGGGCCGCCCTCGCGCGTGCTGGTCGAGCCGGCCCATCCGCGCACGCGCGATTTCCTGTCGAAGGTGCTGTGATGCCTCGGCGAAGAGGGGGCTTGGGATGAGCGTGCCAGCGAGCGAGGCGCCGGCGGCGCGAGAGGTGGCGCGTTCGGGCGCGAGCGAGGTGTTTGTCGGCGTGAGCGTCGTCGATCCGCGCGCGCGGCCGCTGTTCGAGGAACTGGCCTACGAATACGGCAGCCGCTACGCCGGGCTGGTCGATCCCGAGGCGCTGCGCGAGGAGTTCGTGCGTTATCCGCCCGAGCATTTCGAGCCGCCGCTCGGCGCGCTGGTGCTGCTGCTGCGCGAGGGCATCGCGATCGCGGGCGGCGCCTTCATGCCTCACGCCGACGCCGGCACCACCGAGTTCAAGCGCATCTGGGTGGCCCGCGAGCATCGCGGGCAGGGCTTGTCGCGGCGCGTGCTGGCCGAGCTGGAGCGGCGCGCGCTGGGGCTTGGTTATACGCGCGTCTATCTCAGCACGGGGCCGCGCCAGCCCGAGGCGATCGGCTTGTACCGGAGCAGCGGTTATCGGCTGTTCTACGCGCACGATTTCGGCGAAGACGTGGAACCCGGTTATCGCTTCGACAAATGGCTGGCCGGCGGAAGCGATGCGGCGCTTGCCGAAGCCACGGCGGGCTGAGTTCGCGAACCATGGCCTGCGCCGGTGAATCCCTGCGAAAGATCGATCACGCCGGCCGCGCCCGGGCGAGCGGCGAGCACGAGCACGAGCACGAGCACGACAGCGAAGCCGCACTGGCCTGGCGCCTGCTCGGCGCGCACCTGGCCGGCCTGGTTTTCGGCGTGGCGATCCTGGCGGCCGCGACGGTGTTCGTCCGCGGCGTGCTGCACGTGATCTGAAACGGCAACGCCACCGGCACGCGGTGCCGGTGGCGTCCCTGACCGACCCCGCGCGAGCGGGGCCGGCTGGCGGGCTGGCCCGACCGCTCAGGCGTCGAGCATGTCCGGCAGGTCCAGGTCCTGCATCGCGATCGCCGTCGGCGAGGAAGTGATCGAGCTCGGCAGCTCGGTCACCACCTGCGTGGCGGCCGGATCGCTGAAGCTGCTCTTGCCGTTCTCCACGTGGCCGGCGGCGCGCCAGGCGAAGGCCGCGCCGTCGGAGACGGTCAGGTCGTACCACTGGTGGCTGTGCTTGAGCGTCCAGACTTCCTCGACGAAACCTTCCGACGGGATCGAGAAGTGGCGCGTCTGCGCGCCGTAGGCGTTATCCGTGACGGACAGCTTCACGGCCTTGGCGCCCTTGTTGCTGATCTTCAGCATGACGTTGCCGTTGGCCGCGTCGTAGCCCACCACCACCACCGGCTTGGCCGACTTGTTCCGGGTCTTCTTGTCCTGCGGGATCGCGCCGACGAACTGGCGCACGAAACCGTTCGGGCCATACACCAGGAAGTTGTAGACGCCGTCCGTGCCGGCCAGGTTGAAGGTGTCGGCGATCGACTTGCCGGCCTCCACCGTGTAGCGCCACGGGCCGTCGCTTCGGTTGGTCGAGTACACGTAGAAGCTCGCGCCCACCTTGCCCGTGTTCGAGAAGTTGATCTGGAATTCGTTGTCCTTGCTGACTTCGCGACCGTTGGCGTGCAGCTCGTAGGGCAGGGCGCGCGCGGCGCGCACGCCGGTTTCCTGTTCCTTGATCGAGGTGGGGCTCGGCACCGCCGGCACCACCGCCTTGGGGTTCTGGCAGGACGCGTCGGACATCGCCTGGTAGTTGCTGGTGTTCGGCAGCGTCGGGAACGCGGCGTCCGGCGTGCTGAAGTCGAAGCAGCTCAGCAGGTCGCCCGACACGGCGCGGCGCCACGGGGTGATGTTCGGCTCCATCACGCCGAAGCGCTGCTCGATGAAGCGGATCACCGAGGTGTGGTCGAACACCTGCGAGTTGACGTAGCCGCCCTTGGTCCAGGGCGAGATCACGATCATCGGCACGCGCGGGCCCATCCCGTAGGGCAGGTTGTCGGCCGTGTAGCTGCCGCCGCGCAGCGGGTTCACCACGTTGTGGATCTCGGCGCTCACGTCCACCGTCGACAGGCCCTGGGCGCGGTTGGTCGGCGGTTGCGGCGGGGCGATGTGGTCGAAGAAGCCGTCGTTCTCGTCGTACATTAGGAAGAAGGCGGTCTTGCTCCACACATCCGGGTTCGCGGTCAGCGCGTCGAGGATCTGGGCGATGTAGGTCGCGCCGTAGGCCGGCGTGTAGCTCGGGTGCTCGGAATAGATCGCCGGCGGGCACAGCCAGGAGACCTGCGGCAGCTTGTTGGCCAGCACGTCGTTCTTGAGGTCGACCAGGGTGCGCACCGCGTTGCCGCGCGTCTGCAGCGCGGAGCCGGCCGGCGCGTTGATGAAGTTGGCGAAGTTCGGCAGCATGTTGGTGCCGTAGTTGCCGTTCACCGGATCGTTGCCGTTCACGCCCTGCTGGTAGAGCTGCCAGGAGATGCCGGCGGCCTGCAGGCGCTCCGGGTAGGTGGTCCAGGTCAGCAGGTCCCACTTCGGCGGCAGGTCGTTGTCGACCGCGTCGTTGTTGTCCAGCAGCGGGCCGCCCTGCTTGCCGGTCGGGTCCACCATGCCGGTCATCAGGTAGGTGCGGTTCGGGTGCGTCGGCCCCGGCATCGAGCAGAAATAGTGATCGCAGATCGTGAACGCGTCGGCCAGCGCGTAGTGGAACGGGATGTCCTCGCGCACGTGGTAGCCCATCGTCAGGTCGGACTTGTTGGCCGGCCAGGCGTCCATGCGGCCGTTGTTGATCGCGTTGTGGGTCGGGTACCAGCTATGGTCCAGGTCGCCCAGGCACTCGCTGATCTTGTTGACGTTGTAGCGGAACGGCAGCACCGGCGTCTGCGGGTTGGCCTTGGACGGCTGGAACCAGACCGGCTGGCCGCTGGCCAGGGGGATCGGGAAGCGGTCGTTGTAGCCGCGCACGCCGCGCAGGTGGCCAAAGTAATGGTCGAACGAGCGGTTTTCCTGCATCAGCACCACGACGTGCTGCACGTCCTGGATCGAACCCGTGCCGGAAGCCGCCGGAATGGCGAGCGCCTTGCGGATCGCATCGGGGAACACCGTCAGGGCAGCGGCTGCGCCGGCCGTCGAGGCGGCGGTCTGCAGGAAGCGTCGTCGATTGTAGGTAGACATGGTCGGGCCTCTCGTGAGAGATACGGTGATACGTTTGTGGGCGGCTTTCTATTGGCGAACTGCCGGGAACTGCCAGGACTGCTGAGGACTTCGATACCGGTCAGTTGCTGGCGTCCGCCGCGGGCTCGGGCGGGTAGTGGACGACCGGGGTGGATTGCTCGGCGGCCAGCCAGGCGGACTCGCCGTGGCCGGGATCGATGGTGGGCGCCAGCGCCTGGGCGGCGCGCGGCGGATCGACGGTTTCGGTCACGCCGGCCGACATCGCGATGGCCGGCGAGGGCGGGTCGATCGGGGAGGTGTCGTGCGGCGCGTCGGCGATGGGCGGCGCGGCGGCGGGGGCCGTGCCGGGGGCGCTGGAATCGGGCGCGGTGCCGAAGCGATTGGCGCCCCCCGCGTTATCGGCCGGGTGCAGCGAGAGCGCCGCGAAATCCTGCCGCGAGGACGCGGCGCCGGCCGGATTTCCCTTGTCGCAGCCGGCCAGCATCAGCAGCGCGGCCAGCACCACCAGAACCCTCGATTCTTTCATTTTGCCGACCTGTGATTATGTTCGAATTCAAGATGGCGATATCTTGATTCAAGGCCGATGTCATATTTGTGAATGGAATGGCGATCCCGATTATTCGATTCGGGATTGCTTGTTTCCAGTGTGGTGTAAAGCGTAATTGAAATGCTGTTGAAAGCGATTCGACTCGATGAAAATGCTTGATGAGCCTGATTTTTGCAGATTTTGTCGTGGTATCGCCGGGAGGATTGCCGATTCGATTCGTATTTTGTATCAAGTATTTTTTATCGAATTCGAAAATCGATTTGAGTAAATTGTTCCGTATTGAAAATCGGGGTATTGAAGATTCGAGACGCGGATCGAGCTTGTAAATTTTTTAATTCGATGCCGATCGGCGGCCACCACGATCGGGTGGCCGCCCGAGTTTCTTCAGGCCGCGCCGTCGCCTGACGCGAACCCATACAGCTCGGCCGGATTGGTCACCAGGATCCGCGCCAGCGTGGCGGCGCTGCTGAGGTTGCCGATTGCCCAGTCGAGCAAGGCCGCGTCGTCGGGCACCGGCTTCACGTTCGGATGCGGCCAGTTCGAGGCCCACAGGCAGCGCTCGGGATAACGCGCGGCCAGCTCGCGCGCGATCCAGGCCACGTCCTGGTAGGCGGGCGGCCCCTCGCGCGAACTCTCATAGGGCGCCGACAGCTTGATCCAGCAGCGCCCGCCGTCGAGCAGCCGGCACAGCGCCGCGAAGGCCTCGCCGTCGGCGGCCACCGGCCCGAGGAATTTGCCGAGATGGTCGATCACCAGCCGCGTGGGCAGGCGCGCGAGCAGCGCCTCGTAGTCGGGCAGGGTGCGGCCGTCCAGTTGCAGGTTGATGTGCCAGCCGAGCGCGGCGATGCGCGAGGCCAGCGGCGTGAGCGCATCCCAGCCCAGCACGCCGCCGCGCAGCATCATGAAGCGCAGCCCGCGCATGCCGCCCGCGTGCAGGCGCTGCAGTTCCTCGTCGTCCACGCCGGGCTCCACCACCGCCACGCCGCGCGCGCCGTCGCCGAGCTGCTCGATCGCGGCCAGCGTGCAGCGGTTGTCGGTGCCGTAACCGGTCGGCTGCACCACCACCACGCGCGACAGGCCGAGCGCGCGCTGCATGTCGCGATAGGCGGTGGCGGGCGCCGGCGGCGGCACGAAGGTTGCGCTCGGGGCGAGCGGGTAGGCGTCGTCGTAGATGTGGACATGGCAGTCGCAGGCGCCTGCCAGCGCGTGCACCGGGCTCATCGGTTCGGCTCCTGGAGTTCGATCGGCTGGCGACGCGCCAGGCGCGTGGCATGGGCGGCATTCACGGCGCCGGCGGGGATGCGCCCCTGCAGCAGCGCCTCGACCTGGGCGACGGTCTCGAGCGACTGGTGCTCGATCGCGCCGGGCGTGAGGCCGCCCACGTGCGGCGTGGCGATCACCAGCGGATGCGCGGCCAGTCGCGCCGAGGGCATCTGGTCGGCGGCCATGCCGACGTCGAGCGCGCAGCCGCCGAGCCGGCCGCCGTCGAGCGCGGCCAGCAGGGCCGCCTCGTCCACCAGCTCGCCGCGCGCCGCGTTGACGAACACCGCGCCGGGCTTCATCGCCGCGAAACGCTCGGCGTTCATCAACTGCGCCGTGTCGGCATTGGCCGGCGCCAGGCATACCACGTAGTCGGCCTCGCCGAGCAGGGCCTCGAGCCCGGCCTGGTGCATGCGCAGGTCGGTGACGGTGGCGAACGGGTCGGCCACCACCACGCGCATGCCGAAGGCCAGCGCCAGCTCGCACAGATAGCGCGAGATCTGTCCGTAGCCGATCACGCCGAGCGTGGCGCCGCGCAGCTCGCGGCCCATGCGCGGCACCGGGCGCTCGCCGCGGCGGTAGGCGGCGGCGTAGTCGGTGGTCGAACGCGACAGGTCCAGCATCGCGCCGATCACCCACTCGCTGACGGCGGCCATGAAGCCGGCGCTGGCCTGCGTGATCAGCACGCCGTGCTCGCTGGCGGCGGCCACGTCGATGGTGCGGATGTCGACCGCGCAGCGCGCGAAGGCGAGCAGATCCGGCAGCGCCTCGAACAGCGCGCGCGGCGCCGGCGTCTGGCGATAGCCGATGATGATGTCGGCATTGCGTGCCGCCTCGATCAGTTCCGCGGTGCTCAGCTCGCGGTCCTCGGGGTTGAAGCGCGCCTCGGCGATCGCGCCCAGCGCGGCCGTGGCGTGCGCGCCGAAGTAATGGTCGAGCATCGAGCGCGGATGGCTCACGAATACCTGGGTCATGTGAAGAGTCCTTTAAGGCCGGGTCCGGGACGGACGCGCGACCGATTCGCGCTCGACGAGCGCGATGTCCGTAAAGAGCGTGGGCTCGTGTTCGCGCAGGGCTTCGGGGGCGCGCATCACGCGCTCCACCATCGCCGCGGCCATCGCCGGCACCGGCAGTTGCACGGTGGTCAGCGCCGGGTTCGAGATCGCGCCGAGGAAATGGCCGTCCATGCCGACCACGGAAATATCCTCCGGCACGCGCAGGCCCGCCTCGCGCAGGCCGGCCATCAGGCCCAGCGCCATCAGGTCGTTGACGGCCACGATGCCGCTCGGGCGCTCGGCGTCGAGCGCGAGCCGGCGCGCCAGCTCCAGGCCGTTCTGCGCGATCATCGAATCGCCGTATTCGTCCACGTGGCCGCTGTCGAGCACGCGCGCGCTGGCGGCCAGGCCCGCCTCGGCCGCGGCGGCCAGGAAGCCGTCGATCTTGTCGCGGCGGCTCATGGTGACGCCGGCCAGGGTCGCGTATGCCAGCCGCGTGTGGCCGTGCTCGATCAGGTGGCGCGTGGCCAGGCGCGCGGCGCCGAAGTTGTCGGGCGTGACGTGGTCGATGCGGCTGGGCTCGCCGTCGATCGCGCGGCGGTCGTAGCTGACCACCACCATGCCGCGCGCGGCGGCGGTCTCCAGGTGGCCCTCGTCGGCCAGCGAGGAGAGCACGATCACGCGGCGCACGCCCTGCGAGAACAGGTCCTCGAAGAACGAGGCTTCCTTGCGCGGGTCGCGATAGGTGTTGCCGATCAGCACGCGATGGCCGTAGCGCTCCTGCGCGAGCGTCTCGATCTCGCGCGCGATGTAGCCGAACATCGGGTTGGCGATCGAGGGCAGCAGCAGGCCGACCAGCGGCGTCTGGCCGGTCTTGAGCTGGCGCGCGAGCTTGCTGGGGCGATACTGCAGCGCCTCCATCGCGGCCCGCACGCGCGCCAGCGTGTCCTCGCGCATCTGGTCGATGCGGCCGTTGAGGACGTTCGATACCGTGCTGACGGACACGCCGGCCTGGCGCGCGACATCCTGAATGGTGCTCATGTCTGGATCTTGTTACCGGCTACAGGCCGAGCCGGGTCGGCAACCACAGGGAAAACGACGGTACCAGGATCAGTACCACGAGAGCCGCGCACAATACCACCAGATATTTGAGCATGGGGCGCGCCACCGCCTTCACCTCGGTGCCGGTGATCGCGCAGGTCGCGAACAGGCCCAGGCCGATGGGCGGCGCGAACAGGCCCAGCCCCATCGCCACCACGATCACGGTGCCGAAGTGCAGCGGGTTGATGCCCAGCTGCATGGCGATCGGGGTGAGCAGCGGGCCGAAGATGATCAGCGCCGGCGCGCCTTCCAGCACCGCGCCGAACACGATCATCAGCAGTACCGACAGAATGATGAACATGGTCGGCCCGTACTGGTGCGCGAAGGCGATCATCGAATCGGACACCAGCATCGGCACCTGCTCGATGGTCAGCGCGAAGGACACGCTGGAAGCCGCCGCCACGATGAACAGGATGCTGCTGGCCATCGAGGCGGCGCGCACGAACACGCGCACGATCAGCCGCGGGTTCAGCTCGCGGAACGCCAGCCAGCCCACCAGCAGCGCATACACCACCGCGAAGGCCGAGACTTCCGTCGAGGTGGCGATGCCCGAGGTCACGCCCTTGCCGATCATGGTGATCATCAGCAGGGCCACCAGCGCGCCGCCCAGCAGCGGCAGCCAGTTGCGCGGGTTGGGCAGCGCCGCGGCCAGGTCGATGCGGCGCCCGGCGATCACGGTCACCGCGGCCAGCGCGACGGCCAGCACCGCGGCCGGTACCACCCCGGCCAGGAACAGCCCCGCGATCGAGATATTGGCGACGAAGCCCATGATGATCATGTTCACGCAGGGCGGGATGGTTTCGGCCATTACCGCGCTGGCGGCCAGCAGGGCCGCGGCCTCGTCGGGATCCTCGCGGCTCTGGCGCACCGCCGGCATCACCACGCCGCCCACCGCGGCGATATCGGCCAGCTTGGAGCCCGACACGCCCGAGAAGAAGGCAGTGGCGATGATGGTGATCAGGCCCAGGCCGCCGCGCACGCGCCCGAACAGGCGCAGCAGCAGCTCGATCAGGCGCGAGGACATGCCGTTGCTTTCCATCAGCAGGCCGGCCAGCACGAAGAAGGGGATCGCCAGCAGCACGAAGTGATCGGTGCCCGCCATCACCTGCTGCGCGTAGACCAGCATCGGCAGCGAGGGTTCGGCGAGGAAGTAGAGCAGGGCCGAGAAGGCCAGCACGAAGCCGATCGGCACGCCCAGCAGCAGGCCGCCCACAAAGCCCGCCGCCATCAGCAGGCCCGGGCCGATCGCGTGGGCCGGCGCGAGCGCGTTCCAGCCGAACACGGCACCCGCCGCCGCCAGGCACAGCACCAGCGAGCGCAGCACCTCGCGGCGCGGGCCGTTCAGGGCATTGGCCAGGCCGAACACGGTCATGAAGGCGCTGCCGGCCGCCAGCGGATAGACGTTGATGCAGGCGGGCAGGCCGCTGGGCGTCTGCTGGCCGAAGGAGTCGAGCAGCAGGAACACCGAGGACACGCAGAGGTTGCCCGCCACCGCGGCGATCACCCAGTGGCCGGCCTGCACCAGGGTGGCTTGCCAGCGCCCGGGCAGCATGCCGCGGAACAGGTCGACGCCGACGTGCTGGCTGCGCGCCAGCACGCTGGCCGCGCCGCAGAACACCAGCACGATCATCAGCGCGCCCGCCACCTCCTCGGCCCAGTCCACCGGGTCGTGCAGGAAGTAGCGGTAGATCACCGAGACGAACACCACGGCCACGTCGGCCGCGAGCACGGCCGCGCAGAAATACTCGATGCCGTGCAGCAGCGCGGCCAGGCCGCGCGCCAGCGGCGTGCCGGCCCGGGCGGCGGACGGCGCGGTGGAGTCGGGCGAGGCTGCCGCCGGGGCCGCCGAGGGATCGGGCGAGGTGGACAGGGCGCGCATGAGCTCAGCTCCGCGCGGCCGCGATGGCCTGGAACAACGGCGAGGTGGCCGGGTACTGCTTCGAGAAGCTCGCGTAGAGCTGGGTCTGCATGGTGTGGCGCACCGCATCGCGGTCGGCCGGCGACATCGGCGTGAAGCGCATGCCGTGCTGCTTGAGCTGCTGCTCGGCGTTGGCGGCGGTCTGGATCGCGGCCTGGCGCTGCTTGGCGGTGGCGTCCTGCATGGCGGCCTGGAAGGCCGGGCGCAGCGCCTCGGGAATCTTGGCCAGCGCGCGGCGGCCCATCACCGCCACCACCGGGCTGAACACGTGCTGGGTCTGCCAGCAGGACTTCACCACCTCGTCGAACTTGCTGGCCAGCACGGTCGCGCAGTCGTGCTCGAAGCCGTCCACCACGCCCGTCTGCGCGGCCATGTAGAGCTCGCCGATCGGGATCGGCGTGGGCACCGCGCCCATCAGCCGGAAGGTGTCCATGAAGGCCGGCGTGGGCAGCACGCGCAGCTTCAGGCCCTTCAAGTCCTGCAGCGACTGCACCGGCTTCTTGGTGAACACGTTGCGCCCGCCGAACGAGTAGCCCCAGGCCACCGCCGAGCAGCCGGCGCGCTGCTGCAGCAGCTTGTCGAACGAGGCGCCCACCGAGCGGTCCATGGCGCGGCCGACGTGGTCGAAACCGTCGAACAGGTAGCCGAGGTCGAGCATGCCGAGCTCGGGCAGCACCGTCGCCCAGATCGAGGAGCCCGACACCATCATGTCCACCGCGCCCACCTTGACCTGCTGCACCACGTCGCTTTCCTTGCCGAGCTGGCTGTTCGGGAAGAAGTCGATGCGGATCCTGTCGCCCACGCTGGCCTTCAGGTTCGCCGCCAGGTGCTGGTACCAGACGTAATGCGCGGCGTTCTCGTTGGCCGGCATCGACGAGGACAGCCGCAGCGCGACCGGTGAATCGGCGCGCGCGATGGCCGGCAGGCCGAGGCTCGCGGCCGCGAGCGATGCCGCCGAGGCGGTCTGGAGGAAGCGTCTGCGGGAAGTCGACTGCATGTGGTGTCTCCTGATTGCCGTTGCCGCGCAGCGGGCAGGGCTGGTTCGTGATTGAAGGTGTCCCGGTATCGGCGCGGCCCGTCGCTCGACACTGTATCGATTTAGTGTATCGATACAGTAACCGTCGTCGGGATCGGATGTCATTGGGGTTTGCCCTCGTGGGGCGGATGCGCCCATTTCCGGTGCGTGGTGGGGACGGCAAGGCGAAACCGTGCCCCGAATTACGATTCAAGCCGCTGGCGCGCGGGCCGTTAACCGCGGTTACGCAGCGTCGGATCCCCCGACGCTCATTCCGTTAATTAGCATGTTCAGCAAAATCAAGGTTTCAACCGGCTTGCTGTGCGTCCTGGTCGCGTTCTGCGCGTTCCAGCTCGTCACCGCCGCGCTCGGTTACTGGGCGCTCACGCGCACGCACGACAACGTCATCGAACTGTCGAACGTGGCCGTCGAGCAGATGAAGTCCGTCACCGATGCCACCCAGCAGTTGATGGACGCGCGCATCAATCTCTCGCGCGCCGGCACGCGCATGGTGAAGGGCGGCGTGGAGCCGACCGACATCGTGCAGCACGCGCGCGAGCAGCTCGGCGCGGCCGAGCAGAGCTTCGCGCGTTTCGCCGAGGCCAGCCGCGGCGAGCACGCCGCGCCCGGCGCGGCCGAGCTGGTGGATCGCTACGGCAAGTACCACGCCGCGCTCGGCGAGCTGGCGCAGTTCCTCGATGCCGGCAACGTGCAGGCCTTCCTCGACCAGCCCACCCAGTCCTTCCAGGACAACTACCTGAAGGAGGTGCGCGGCTTCGAGGCCTATGCGGGCAGCTCGGGGCGCGCCTCGCTCGACGCGATCGACGCGCGCCTGTCGCTGTTCAAGCTGGTGGGCGTGGTGATCCTGCTGTTCCTGGCCGCCGTCACGGCGGCCATCCACCTCGGGCTGCGGCGCGGCCTGGTCGCGCCGCTCGAGGAAGCGGGGCGCCACTTCGACCGGATCGCGGCCGGCAAGCTCGACACGCCGATCGCCGCGCGCGGCAGCAACGAGATCGGCCACCTGTTCGCCGGCCTGGCCAACATGCAGGCCAGCGTGGCGGGCACCGTCAAGCTGGTGCGCGAATCGGCCGACGCGATCCACCTGGGCGCCGACGAGATCGCCACCGGCAACGCCGACCTGTCGGCGCGCACCGAGAGCCAGGCCGCCTCGCTGGAGGAAACCGCCTCGAGCATGGAGGAGCTGACCTCCACCGTGCGCCACAACGCGGAGCACGCGCGCGAGGCCAACAGCCTGGCCGCCAGCGCGCTGGAGGCGACCGCCCAGGGCAGCGAGGTGGTCAACCAGGTGGTGGACAAGATGCACAGCATCGCGCAGAGCTCGGACCGCATCGCCGAGATCATCTCGGTGATCGACGGCATCGCCTTCCAGACCAATATCCTCGCGCTCAACGCGGCGGTGGAGGCGGCCCGCGCCGGCGAGCAGGGCCGCGGCTTCGCGGTGGTGGCGGGCGAGGTGCGCGGCCTGGCGCAACGCAGCGCGCAGTCGGCCAAGGAGATCAAGGCGCTGATCAACGAATCGGTGGAGCTGATTCGCGGCGGCGCGGAGCTGGTCGAGAACGCGGGCGAGGCGATGGGCAGGGTCTCGACCACCATCTCGCGCGTGGCGCAGACCATGGAGGAGATCAGCGCCTCCTCGCGCGAGCAGAGTACGGGCATCGAGCAGGTCAACATGGCGGTCACGCAGATGGACGAGATGACCCAGCAGAACGCGGCGCTGGTGGAGGAGGCGGCCGCGGCGGCCTCCTCGCTGCACCAGCAGACCGAGCAGTTGAAGGCGGCGGTGTCGGTGTTCGAGGTGTCGGACGCGGTGCTGCGACCGGCCGAGGCGACGATCCGGCACGAAGGGCGCTTGGCGCGCGTGGAGCGGCAGTTCGCCTGACGCAAGGCCCCGGCGGCGGCGGGAAACGATCGGCCCGGTGCTTCCCTGGCGGGAGGCGCCGGGCCGATTGCATTGGCTCCGATTCAAATCCCTGGATTTGGGAAAAAACTGATCGAGTCGGACTCCATTAATGACTCGATTAAATACCTTCCTATTATCTTGATAATCAAATCGCCGCCTATGCATTCGATAAATTTTTGATTTTAACGATTCAACCTCGTAAATCTGTCAGTGGTGATGTGAAAACCTGCATGCTAATTTTCTCTTGTCCTCGATTAATTCGGGGATGACGCGGTAAAACGAAAATCGCCATTCAACCACCTACGGGGACCATCATGGCAGAACTTCATCCTTTCAATCACACCGGCAATTTCACGATCGGCAAGCTGGGCCTGCCCGGTGGGCTGCTGCTCAAGGCCATCCTCACCGTGCCGCAGGGCACCAGCCAGGTGACGGGCCACGGCGTGCTGAGCCAGGCCACCAACCCGCCGCTGCACAACCAATCGGCCTTCCACGGCTCGGTGCATTCGCTGGGCGTCGGCGGTGCCAAGCAGGTCTATGCGCTGCAGGGCACGGCGATTCCGCCGCTGCTGGGCGCGCCGCACGTCACCGAGCTGCTGATCCAGCTCGACAGCGTGTGGGGTCGCGCCGGCAAGGCGTCCTATACCTACGTGCAGGGCGAGACGGTCCATCGCGTCGAGGACCAGGAAGTCGCGGTGCAGTGGCTGCTGCAGGAAAACGAACGCGCCGCATGAGGCGTGCCGGTTGCATGCGCGGCGCGACTCGCCGCGCATGACGAGCGATTGAAACCCGCCCGCTCCGATCGGGCGGGTTTTTTATTGCCGCGATGCGAGATGGTAGTGAGTCGCTGGTTAATCCCGCTCAATGGAGACTTGTTTGCGGCGCGATGGTTTTCATTGCCGGGTGAGAAGCGGGGGCCTGGTCGGAAAATCAGGGCGGGGCTGGATGTTGATTTTCGGCATTCGCGCCAATATCAATCGGCATTCTTGCCGCGCGTGCTTGGCCGGATTAATCGCCAGGCTTTGGCGCGCGGTGTTCTTTCTCTTTCGCTGATCGCTTGGCGCGGCGCGAAAATGCTCCTCGGCTGCGGGTTTTTTCCTAGACGAAAGCGCTTGCGCAAGCGCTTGCGTTCTCTATACTAGCTCGCGTTGGAGCGGGCTGGCGCTGCCTGGAGACGGCCGCGCACGGTGCCGTCCGCCGTCACGGAGAACGATGCATGGCCACGATGGAAGATGTCGCCCGCGAGGCGAATGTCTCCATGTCCACGGTTTCGCATGTGCTGAACGGCACGCGCAAGGTCAGCCCGGCGACGGTCGAGGCCGTGCGCGAGGCGATCCGCAAGACCGGCTACGTGCCGAACACGCTGGCCCAGGCGCTGGCCGGCGCGGCCTCGCGCACCATCGGCGTGGCGATCTCGGCGCTGACCAACCACTACTTCTCGGAAACGGTGCGCGCCATCGAGGCCGAGTGCGCGCGGCGCGGCCTGATGATGTTCCTGGCCGACACGCACGACGATCCGGGCCAGGAACTGCGCGTGGTGCAGGCGCTGCACCAGCGCCGCGTGGACGGCATCATCCTGGCGCCGACCGTCGGCCCCGAGCGTCGCGCGCTCGACTACCTGGAGACCGCGCGGATTCCCTCGGTGATGGTGGACCGCATCACCACCGGCCGCTTCGACCAGATCGGCGTGGAGAACCTCGAGTCGATCGCGAGCCTGGTCGCGCACCTGGTCGGGCACGGCCATCGCCGGATCGGCTTCGTGTCGGGCGCGCCCGACATCCCGACCTCGGTCGAGCGGCTCGACGGCTACCGGCTCGCGCTCGATCGCGCGGGCCTGCCCTTCGACGCCGAGCTGGTGCGATGCGGCCATTCCGACAAGGAGCCGGCGCGGCGCGCCGTGCATGCGCTGCTGGCGCTGCCCGAGCCGCCCAGCGCGATCACGGTGTCGAACAACCTGATGATGATCGGCGCGATGCATGCGCTGCGCGAGGCGGACGTGGCGGTGCCGGGCCGCATGGCCCTGGTCGGCTTCGACGATTTCGACTGGGCCGAGTACGTGAGCCCGCGGCTGACCGTGCTGGCCCAGCCGCTCGAGGAGATCGGCACGCGCGCGGTGGACCTGCTGATGCGGCGCATCGCCGAGCCCGGCGGCGACTACTCGGTGCACCGGCTCGCGCCGGCGCTGCGGATACGCGATTCCTGCGGGTGCAGCGGATGAGCCGGCGCGCCGGGCCGCGCCGAGGCGCTTCGTTTTCCTTTCCTCATTGTCCCAAGCGAGGTATGTCATGACCGATGCCGTGCCGACGCCGCCGATCCTGGAGATGCGCGGCATCTGCAAGACCTTCCCTGGCGTGCGCGCGCTCGATAACGTTTGCGTCAGCGTGCGCGCCGGCGAGGTGCATGCGCTGATGGGCGAGAACGGCGCCGGCAAGTCGACGCTGATGAAGATCCTGTCGGGCGCCTATCGGGCCGATCCGGGCGGCGAGATCCTGGTCGACGGCCGGCCGGTGCAGATCGACGGGCCGCTGGCCGCGCGCGCGCTCGGCGTGGCGGTGATCTACCAGGAGCTGAGCCTGGCGCCGAACCTGAGCGTGGCCGAGAACATCCACGTCGGCCGCGAGCTGCGGCGCCGACGCTTCGGGCTGCCGACCATCGACCGCGCCGCCATGGAGCGCGACTGCGAGGACGTGCTCAAGCGCCTGGGCGCCGATTTCGGGCCGCGCACCCTGGTCGGCACGCTGTCGATCGCGAGCCAGCAACTGGTGGAGATCGCGCGCGCGGTGCATGCGCGGGCCCGCATCCTGGTGATGGACGAGCCCACCACGCCGCTGTCCTCGCGCGAGACCGACCGCCTGTTCGCGCTGATCCGCCAGTTGCGCGAGGAGGGGCTGGCGATCATCTACATCAGCCATCGCATGGCCGAGATCTACGAGCTGTCCGACCGCGTCTCGGTGCTGCGCGACGGCAGCTACGTGGGCACGCTCGAGCGCGAGGCGCTGTCGGCCGAGCGGCTGGTGCAGATGATGGTCGGGCGCGACATGTCGGGCTTCTACAAGAAGGCGCATGCGCCCTACGATCCGGGCCGGCTGCTGCTGTCGGTGCGCGACATCGCCGACGGCGCGCGCGTGCGCGGCTGCAGCCTCGAGCTGCACGCCGGCGAGGTGCTCGGCATCGCGGGCCTGGTGGGCGCGGGGCGCACCGAGCTGGCGCGGCTGATCTTCGGCGCCGAAGCCCGCACGCGCGGCTCGATCGAGATCGAGGGCAGGGCGCTGGCGATGCGCACGCCGCGCGAGGCGATCGAGGCGGGCCTGGTCTACCTGACCGAGGACCGCAAGCGCCAGGGCCTGTTTCTCGACATGAGCGTGCTCGGCAACATCAACATCGCCGTGTGCGGGCGCGACGCGCGCGCCGGCGGCGTGCTCGACCGCGCGCGCGGCGCGCAGCGCGCCAGGCAGGCGATCGCCTCGCTGTCGATCCGCGTGCCGAACGCGCGCATCCACGTGGGCGCGCTGTCGGGCGGCAACCAGCAGAAGGTGCTGCTTTCGCGCCTGCTGGAGACGCAGCCGCGCATCCTGATCCTCGACGAGCCCACCCGCGGCGTCGATATCGGCGCGAAGTCCGAGATCTACCGGATCATCAACGAGCTGGCCAAGGCGGGCGTGGGCGTGATCGTGATCTCCAGCGAGCTGCCCGAGCTGATCGGCGTGGCCGACCGGGTGCTGGTGATGCGCGAGGGCGAGATCGTCGGCGAGCTGGGCGGGCATACCGGCAGCGCGCTCACGCAGGAGGCGGTGATCGCGCTGGCCACCGGCTCCGGCGAGCCGCTCGACGCGGCGGCCTGAGGCGCGAGAGCCTGCGCATCACCTCACGGGCATCCCTATTCGATATCAGCAGGAGGACGACATGAACGATCAAAGCCAACCCGGCGCCGCCGGCGCGGGCCCGGCCCGGCGCGAGACGCGCGCCGACGCGGGCTACCGCGCCCGCATGCAGTCGCTGATGCGCACCGCCGGCATGCTGCCGGTGCTGGTGCTGCTCTGCCTGGGCTTCGGCTTGCTGACCGACGGTTTCGCGAGCTGGCAGAACATCTCGATCGTGGCCCAGCAGGCCTCGATCAATATCGTGCTGGCCGCCGGCATGACCTTCGTGATCCTGACGGGCGGCATCGACCTGTCGGTCGGCTCGGTGCTGGCCGCCGCCGCGGTGGCCTCGCTGCTGGGCTCGAACATCGCCGGCTGGGGCTGGCTGGGCGTGCCGATCGCGCTGGCGGTGGGGCTCGTGTTCGGGCTCGTCAACGGCTCGCTGATCGCCTTCCTGCGCCTGCCGCCCTTCATCGTCACGCTCGGCGCGCTGACCGCGGTGCGCGGCGTGGCGCGCCTGCTCGGCAACGATTCGACCATCTTCAACCCGCAGTTGCCGTTCGCCTTCATCGGCAACGGCGCGATCCTCGGCGTGCCCTGGCTGGTGGTGATCGCGCTGGTGGTGGTGGCCGCCGCCTGGTTCATCCTGCGCCGCACGGTGCTGGGCATGCGCATCTACTCGGTGGGGGGCAATCGCGAGGCGGCGCGCCTGTCGGGCATCAACGTGCGCGCTATCGAGCTGTTCGTGTACGGCGCCTCGGGGCTGCTGGCCGGGCTCGGCGCGCTGATGTCGGCGGCGCGCCTGTATGCCGCCAACGGCCTGCAGCTCGGGCAGTCCTACGAGCTCGACGCGATCGCGGCGGTGATCCTCGGCGGCACCAGCTTCGTGGGCGGGGTGGGTTCCATCGTCGGCACCCTGATCGGCGCGCTGATCATCGCGGTGCTGTCCAACGGCCTGGTGCTGCTCGGCGTGTCCGACATCTGGCAGTACATCATCAAGGGCCTGGTGATCATCGGCGCGGTGGCGCTCGACCGTTACCGGCAGAGCTCGGCGCATACCTGAAGCGAGGCACCTGCCAGCTTGTTCATGCGGGCCGGGTGGAACCGGCCCGTCCTCGACAGCGGCGCGACGTCGGGTCCCGCGCGCCCGTTTTCCTCATCGACCCACGGAGACAAACCTCATGTTGAAGCTCAAGAGCTCGTTGCGGGCCGGCGCGGCCTGCGCGCTGCTGTTCGCCGCCGGCGCGGCCCAGCTCGCCCAGGCGGCGGACAAGCCGCTGAAGTCGATCGGCATCACGGTCGGCTCGCTCGGCAACCCGTATTTCGTGACGGTGGTGAAGGGCGCCGAGGCGCAGGCCAAGGCCATCAACCCGAACGTGAAGGTTACCGCGATCTCGGCCGACTGGGACCTGAACAAGCAGTTCACGCAGATCGACAACTTCATCGCCGCCCATGTCGACCTGATCCTGCTCAACGCGGCCGATCCGAAGGCGATCCTGCCGGCGGTGAAGAAGGCGCAGGCGGCCGGCATCGCGGTGGTGGCGGTGGACGTGGCCGCGGCCGGCGCCGACGCCACGGTGCAGACCAACAACGTCAAGGCGGGCGAGCTGGCCTGCGACTACCTGGTGAAGAAGATCGGCGGCAAGGGCAACGTGATCATCGAGAACGGGCCGCAGGTGTCGGCCGTGATCGACCGCGTGAACGGCTGCAAGGGCGTGCTGGCGAAGAATCCCGGCATCAAGCTGCTGTCCTCGGACCAGAACGGCAACGGCTCGCGCGACGGCGGCCTGGCGGCGATGCAGGGGTACCTGACGCGCTTTCCCAAGCTCGACGGCGTGTTCGCGATCAACGACCCGCAGGCGATCGGCACCGACCTGGCGGCCAAGCAGTTCAATCGCGGCAATATCGTGATCACCTCGGTGGACGGGGCGCCGGATATCGAGGCGGCGCTGAAGTCGAATTCGCTGATCCAGGCCTCGGCGAGCCAGGACCCCTACGCGATGGCCAAGGAGGCCGTGACGGTGGGTTATGGCGTGATGAACGGCAAGAAGCCGGCCAATCCGATGATCCTGCTGGAGCCCTCGCTGATCACGCGCGACAACGTCGCCGGCTACAAGGGCTGGAGCTCGCACTGAGCCCGGCCTGACGGGGCGGTACCGAAGAAGCCGGCCGGCGCCGCGCCTTGCGCGGCCCGGCCGGCTTTGGCGTTTCAGTGCGCGCGCCCGTCGTAATGCGTGACGGGGATCGCCTCGAGGTCGATCTCCTCGATGCAGCGCAGGTTGACGGCGGTCATCGGGCGTCCATCCGGGGCCGCGCCGTCCGCATAGGGATGGATCCTTGTGCAATGACAGCTTCCCTCGTAACTCATGCGCGCCTCCCGATGATCGAGTGACGCCAGTCACGATAGGCGATGGCTCGTCGCGCGCCGCGCTTTTCCGGCGCCGGGACATGCTGCACTGCAATCAAGACGCACAAGGCGGATACCGTTATCCAAAACGAATCGGACTATAGATTGGTCGGGTGATTATCGAAATCCTGTTGCTGTATTTCGATAACCGGGAGCGCCTGATAAGTGGTTATTGAAAGCCGTCGAATCGGATAATCAAGGTTTATTTCTGGTTGTTTGGGATTGTGTATTCGGAATTGTCGAATCTGTCTATTTTTGTCGTTGTTGACGATTGGACACAGTCTCGAATTGTCAAAAACATTTGACAGTTTTCGTCGTTGGTTTCGATTCGGCAGGAATCCGTTGTTTTACCTTTGAAGATTTGATGATTGATTCCGGCGGGTTGCGGGTGAGGCTTGGCTGGCAGGGCGGCAGGTGGCTTCCGGACTGCCGTTCCGGATTGCGTGAAATCCTTGGAAAGCCCGTGTAACAAGGTGTTTCGGCGATTTTTCTAATTTCGTCGGAAGAGTGAAGGCAGTGAAAACCTTCTGTTCCTGTACGCTTCGCCGGGGTGGCCCGCAAACGTTTAATTTACATGCTAAATATTCGGCGCTTAACAATGCTTTACAGTATTAGTTGCATGGTTCTATTAGGATTCGCCCAGTCCAAGGGTGACCGTTCCGAAACAAAACACATCCGGACGCGTGATGTTTATTTCGGGGTTGCCATTGGATGTCGAGCAGCGATATTGATGTGAAGATAGTCGCGGCGTCGCATATCCATCCAGTTAGTTTGTGAGACCAATCACCATGCAAACCAAGCTCATTTCCGCCCTGCTGATCGCGGGCGCCGCCACGGCTTCGCAAGTCGCCTTCGCAGCCGACGGCACGATCACGTTCTCCGGCAACGTGACCGCGCAGACCTGCACGATCAACGGCAACGGCAGCGGCTCGAAGAACTTCACCGTGACGCTGCCGACCGTGTCGGCCAGCTCGCTGGCCACCGCCGGCGCCACCGCGGGTGCCACGCCGTTCAACATCGCCCTGACGGCCTGCACGCCGACCACCGGCACCAACGCCGTCAAGGCCGTGCACGCCTACTTCGAGGCAGGCCCGACGATCGACACCACCACCGGCAACCTGATCCTCGCTTCGGGCGGCGCCACCAACGTCGAGATCCAGCTGCTGAACGCCGCCGACCAGTCGGCCGTCAAGCTCGGCCAGGCCGATGCCTCGCAGAACTCGAAGCCGGTGAACGTGAGCACGGGCGGCGCGGCCACCCTGCAGTTCTACGCGCAATACTATGCAACCGGCGCGGCAACGGCCGGCGCGGCGAACTCGAGCGTGATGTACACCATCGCCTACCAGTAAGCTGACGCATAGTCATACGAAGTAACCAGCGGGGCGGGGCGAACCAGCCGTTCGCTTCCCCCACTCGCACGTTTTCTGCATCGATCCATGCCATGAAGCTCCGCAAAGCACTCAGATTCGCGATCGCCACCGCCTGCGTCGCGTGGTTCAGCCAGCTCACGACGCCCGCCGAAGCCTCGGTGGTGATCGGCGGCACGCGCGTGATCTACGGCGCGAGCGAGCCGGAGGTCACGATCAAGCTGTCCAACGAGGGGCAAGCGCCAGCGCTGGTGCAATCGTGGGTCGATGCAGGCGACGTGAAATCCGCGCCGTCCACCACCAAGGTGCCCTTCGTGGTCACGCCGCCGATCTCGCGGATCGATCCGAGCAAGTCGCAGACGCTGCGCATCGTCTATACCGGCGAGCCGCTGCCGAAGGATCGCGAATCGGTGTTCTGGCTCGACGTGCTCGAAGTGCCGCCCAAGCCGAGCGCCGCCGAGGCCGACATGAACCGCATCCAGCTGGCGTTCCGTTCGCGCATCAAGCTGTTCTACCGCCCCGACAACCTCAAGGGCAAGTCGGCCGATGCGCCTTCGCAGCTCGCCTGGCGCCTCACCCAGGTGGACGGCAAGCCGGCCCTGGAAGCGCGCAATCCCACGCCGTACTACGTGTCGGTGATCGGCATCACGCTGCAGTCGGGCGCCCGCAAGGCCACCGCCGACGACAGCGGCATGATCGGCCCGGGCGAGACGCACATGTTCCCGCTCTCGGGCGACGCGCTCGAGGCGGCCGGCGCCAGCGTGCACTACACCACGCTGAACGACTACGGCGCTTCGGTCGATGGCGACACGCCCCTGGGAGGCGCGGCCTCCTCGAAATGAGGCCTGACCGACTCCCCCGTCGAGTGAGTCGCGCGTAGCGCGCCACGTCCTTCCCAACGCAAGACCGTCCATGCCCGCCAGGGCAGGGCGCAGCCTTGCCCACGTTTCGGCCGCCATCGTGAACCAACGCACCTCCTCCTTGCCGCTGTCCATGCCCTGGCGTCCGCGTCCGTGCTGCGTGCTCGCGCTGTCGATGTTCGTCTCGACGGGCGCGATGGCCGCGACCGCCGCGGGCAGCATGCAGGTGGCGGAAGTCCAGTTCAACGACCTGTTCCTGCAGCATCCGGACGGCGTGAAGGTGGACGTGAGTCGTTTCGACAAGGGCAACGTGGCGGCGCCGGGCTCGTATCGCGCGGACCTGTTCGTCAATACCAACTGGATCGGCCGCGCCGAGATCACGCTGCGCCAGATCGGCGGCGACACGGGCAACGTGCAGCCCTGCTTCGATCGCGAGCTGCTGCAGCAGGTGGGCGTGGACATCTCGAAGCTGTCGCCCGAGGCCACCAAGCTGCTGACCGAGCCGGGCGCGAGCTGCGCGACCCTCGGCATGCTGGTGCCGGACGGCGTGGCGACTTTCGACAACGGCGAGCAGCGCCTGGACGTCAGCATCCCGCAGGCCTCGCTGAGCCGCGAGGCGCGCGGCTACGTGGACCCGCGCTACTGGGACGAGGGCGTGCCGGCCGCGCTGCTGTCGTACAACGGCAACGTCTATCGCTCCGACAACCAGGGTTCGTCCTCGACCCAGGCCTACATGGGCCTGACCGCGGGCCTGAAC
Source organism: Burkholderia gladioli (assembly GCF_000959725.1). Taxonomy (NCBI): domain Bacteria; kingdom Pseudomonadati; phylum Pseudomonadota; class Betaproteobacteria; order Burkholderiales; family Burkholderiaceae; genus Burkholderia; species Burkholderia gladioli. The sequence continues at coordinate 1,913,961 of NZ_CP009322.1, read as the reverse complement.
TTCGGCCCCTGGCGCTTGCGCCACAACGGCAACCTCACCTACGACTCGCACGGCGGCACGCACTACCAGAGCGTGCAGACCAGCCTGCAGCGCTCGATCGCGCGCCTGAAGTCGCAGTTCGTGATCGGCGACGCGTTCACCGACGGCACCATGTTCGACAGCGTGGGCTTCCGCGGCGTGCAGATCGCCAGCGACGAGCGCATGTATCCCGAGTCGCAGCGCGGCTATGCGCCGACCATCCACGGCATCGCCAACAGCAACGCACTGGTGCAGGTGCGCCAGAACGGCAACATCATCTACAGCACCAACGTGGCGACCGGCCCGTTCGAGATCAACGATCTCTACCCGACCGGCTACGGCGGCGACCTCGACGTGGTGGTGACCGAGGCCGACGGCAGCATCCACACCTTCAAGGTGCCGTATGCCTCGGCGGTGAACTCGCTGCGCCCCGGCATCACGCACTTCAGCGTGACGGCCGGCGTGTATCGCAACCCGCTGCTGTCGAGCAAGCCGGCGCTGTTCCAGGCCACCATCCAGCACGGCTTCACCAATCTGATCACCGGCTATGGCGGCGTGACGGCCGCGCGCGGCTACCTGGCCGGCGTGATCGGCGCGGCGCTCAACACCGAGCTGGGCTCCTTCGCGCTCGACATCACGCAGGCCAACACCGAGCTGCCGGGCATGGCCTCGCGCCACGGGCAGAGCGTGCGGATCTCCTACAGCAAGCTGATCAGCCCGACCAACACCAACGTGACGGTGGCCGCCTATCGCTACTCGAGCAGCGGCTACCTCGGCCTGCAGGACGCGATGCAGCTGCGCGATCCGCAGACGGGCGGCGTGAACGGGCTGCTCTCGGGCGGCATCCGCCGCGGGCAGTTCCAGGTCACGCTGAACCAGAGCCTGCCGGAAGGCTGGGGCTCGTTCTACCTGTCGGGCTCGACGGTCAACTACTGGAACCGCGGCGGCAACGACACGCAGTACCAGGCCGGCTACAACAACAACTTCAAGCGCATCAACTACGGCGTGTCGGCCTCGCGCCAGTTCGACGTGACCCAGAACCGCTGGGACAACCGCTTCATGCTGAACCTGTCGATCCCGCTGAACCTGGGCTCGCACGTGGTGTACTCGTCCACCAGCCTGCAGCGCGATACCGGCGGCGCGACCGTGGTCCAGCAGTCGCTGACGGGCTCGCTGGGCGTGGACAACGCGCTCAGCTACGGCGTGAACGTGGGCCACACCACCGGCGGCGGCGCGAATTCGACCACCAACGTGGGCGGCAACGTCTCCTACATGTCGCCGTACGCGACCGTCACGGGCAACGCCTCGAAGGGCACCGGCTTCACGCAGTACGGCGCCGGCATCTCGGGCGGCGTGGTGGCCTATTCCGGCGGCGTGGCCTTCACGCCGACCATGGGCGAGACGGTGGCGATCGTCGAGGCCAAGGATGCCGCCGGGGCGCGCGTGACGACCGGCAGCGGGCTGCGCATCGATCCGTTCGGCCATGCGATCGTGTCGAGCCTCACGCCGTTCTCGACCAACGAGATCGAGATCGACCCGAAGGGCCTGCCGATGAGCGTCGAGCTGAAGACCAGCGCGCAGCACACGGCGCCGACCGCGGGCGCGGTGGTGCGCCTGAAGTTCGAGACCGAGGGCGGCGGGCGCTCGGTGATCATGCGCGCGCGTATGAGCGACGGCCAGCCGGTGCCGTTCGGCGCCGAGGTGAACGACGCGAGCGGTCAGAACGTCGGCACGGTGGCGCAGGAAGGCCGCATCGTGCTGCGCGGGCTGAAGAGCGATACGGGCACGCTGAGCGTGAAGTGGGGCGAGACGGCCGCCGATGGCTGCTCGCTGTCGTACAAGCTGCCGGTCGCGGACAAGGCGAGCAAGCAACGCTGGACCGACGCGGAGGCGGTATGCACGAAGTGAACGAGGGGTGGGCGATGGGCCTGGGAGAGAGAGGGAAGCGGGTTGGGAAGCCGGCGAAGATCGGCCGGCTGCTGTTCTGGCTGTTCGCGATGGCGGTGTTGATGCTCGGGCTGGGCTCGCGCACGGCGCTCGCGCAGAGCGCTACCTGCTCGGGGAGCGCACAAACGGTTCCGATCTCGATGCCCGCTTCGATCACGGTGCCGCGCGATGCCGCGAACGGCACGATACTCACCTCGTGGGTATCCACGGCGGCCACGACCAATTACTACAACTGCACGGTGGTGCCGGTGGGCAATACCGTGCGCCCCGCGTCGGGCATGGCCTTCGAGCCGCTGTCCATGACCAAGGCGGGCTTGAGCGTGACCGGGCCGAATGGCGCGGCGTACACGGTCTGGAACACCAACGTGCCGGGAGTCGGCATCGCGATCGGCGTGCGCTTGTACGTGAACGGTTGCGGCTGGCAGGCCTGGGGCGACCTGGGCACGCCCTCGGGGTTCCTGCCGTCGCCATGGAAGGGGAGCGCCTGCAACGCCAACGGTTCGGTCACCAACGGCGGCCAAGCGCAAATGGCACTGGTCAAGACCGGTACCATTACCGCCGGCACTGTCTCGGGCGGTGTGCTGTTCGAGGGCGCCTCGGTCACCGCCATGGACATCAACGGGCCCTATACCGTCGCCACCTCGGGCCGCAAGTCGTTCTCTCTGAGCCAGACCATCATCAACGTGGCGGCCTGCACCACGCCGAACGTGACGGTCACCATGGGCTCGTACAAGCAGTCGGCTTTCACCGGCGTGGGGTCGACCACGCCGGCGGTGGCCTTCAACGTGGGCGTCAATGCCTGCCCGGCCGGCTTGAACTCGATCCAGTACCAGTTCATCCCGGTCAACGCGGTGCTCGACACCACCAATGGCGTGCTGGCGCTGTCGAGCGACTCGACGGCCGCGGGCATCGGCCTGCAATTGAGGGACAACAGCGGCAAGGCCTTGAAGTACAACACGCAGTACACGCTGACGAGCTACAACGGCTCGACGGGCGGTTCCTACACGATTCCGCTCACGGCCAACTACTACCAGACCTCGGCCAGCGTGACGCCCGGTAGCGCGAATGCGGTGCTGACCTTTACCATGACGTACCAGTAGGTTGCGCGCAGCGGGTTTCGACGAATACGGAGGTATCGCGAGCATGTCGGATTGGATACGGCGATTGGGCCATCTTCATCGCCACGGCGCTTCGGCGGCGTGGCGGCTCGCGGCGCGCTGCGCGGCCCTGCTGGTCCTCGCGCTGTCCTCGCACGCGGCCTGGGCGACCGCCAGTTGCTCAAGCACGGCGCAGACCTTCACGGTGTCGATGCCGTCCTCGATCACGGTGCCGCGCGATGCGGCGGTCGGCACGGTGTTGACGACCTGGGTGTCCACCTCGATGACCAATAATTATTTCAACTGCCAGGTCAATGGAAGCGGGGCGACGGGTACCGGCTTCGAGCCCTTGTCCCTGACCAAGGCCGGGATGAACGTGACCAGTCCTCACGGCAGCTATACGGTCTGGAACACCAATGTGCCCGGCGTCGGCATCGCGATCGGCGTGCGCGTCTTTGTGAACGGCTGCGGCTGGCTCGGCTTCGCCGACCTCGGCGTGCCCTCGTCGTTCTTCCCCAGCCCGTGGGTGGGCCAGGCCTGCAGCGGCACGGGCAACTCGCTGACCAATGGCGGCCAGGCCGAGATGGCGCTGGTCAAGACCGGGCCGATCACGGCCGGTACCGTCAATGGCGGCGTGCTGTTCGAGGCCGCCGCGGCCGTCTCGCAGGGCGGCGGCTACACCATGCAGACCGGGCGCAAGTCCTTCTCGCTGACGCAAACCGTCATCAACGTGGCGGCCTGCACCACGCCGAACGTGACGGTCGACATGGGCTCGTACAAGCAGTCGGCCTTCACCGGGGTGGGCTCGACCACGCCGGCGGTGGCCTTCAAGGTGGGCGTCAATGCCTGCCCGGCCGGCCTGAATTCCATCCAGTACCAGTTCATCCCCGTCAACGCGGTGCTCGACAGCACCAACGGCGTGCTGGCCCTGTCGAGCGACTCGACCGCCAGCGGCATCGGCCTGCAACTGAAGGACAGCAGCGGCAAGGCGCTCAAGTACAACAGCCAATACACGCTGACGAGCTACAGCAGCGCGACGGGCGGCACCTACACGATTCCGCTTACCGCCAACTACTACCAGACCTCGGCCAGCGTGACGCCCGGCAGCGCGAACGCGGTGCTGACCTTCACGATGACGTATCAGTGATCGCGCGGCGATAGACCCACAGCGCCGCCATGGCCAGCAGCAGGCAGGCGCCGATCATGATCGACAGGCTGCGCGCCTGGGGCAGCACTTCGTTGAGCCGCGACATGCGGCCGACCATCAGGGCCGTGACCGCCGCCTGGGAGAAACCGAGCAAGGCCGAACTGGTGCCGCGCAGCGTCGGGAACTGCGCCATGGCGCGTGCCACGCCGATCGTCAACAGGGTGCCGTTGGCGGCCACCAGCAGCGCGGCGGCCAGCAGCAGCCCGGCCGCGCCGAGCGGCCGGCCCGCGACGCCCCAGCCCGCCAGCAGCACGGCGCCGGCCGCGAACAGCGCCGTGCCGGCGGTGACGATGGCGCGATCGCCGGCGCGCGGCGCGAGCCGCCGGCCGACGGCGCTTCCCAGCACGAAGCCCGCGGTGACGGGCAGGTAGGCGTAACTGATCGCGCGAGGCGTGTAGCCGAGCGCGAGCAGCAGCAGCGGCGCCTGGAACAGGTACAGGAAGTAGGCCGCATAGGCCGCGCAGGCCAGCGCGCAGAACGACACGAAGCGCCGCGAACGCGCCAGCGCGAGCCACGAACTCATCCATTGCCGTGCCGCTCCGCCAGCGGGCGCGGGGCGATGCGTTTCCGGCACGAAGCCCCAGGTCAGCAAGAAGGCAAGCGCGCCGACGCCGGCCAGCGCCGCGAAGATCGCGCGCCAGCCCGCCAGCGCCGCGATCCACTCGCCGACGATCGGCGCCAGCGCGGGCGACACCACCATCACCGGCACCACCACCGAGATCGCGCGCGTCGCCGCTTCGAGCGGCAGCGCGTCGAACGCGATGCTGCGCCACAGCGCGACCGGAATCCCTGAGGCCAGGCCCTGCGCGAAGCGGCAGGCCGACAGCGTGGCGAGATCGTGCGCGCCGGCCATGGCGAGGCTGGTCGCGGCGTGCAGGGCCAGGGCGGCGAGCAGCGGCCGGCGGCGCCCATGACGATCGGACAGCGGCCCGCAGACCAGCAGCGACAGGGCGAGGCCGGCGAAGTAACTGTCGAACAGCCGCTGGGTGGCGGCCACCGGCACCGCCAGGGCGCTCGCGATGGCCGGCAGCGCGGGCAGGAACAGGTCCGAGGACAGCATCGGCAGGAAGGCGACCAGGGTAAGGCAGGCGGTCAGCCGGGCGGGGCGATCGGCGAGCGAAATCTCGGGCATGGCAAAGGGCGGGGCCGCGAACGGGAAGTGCGCAGTCTAGGCGGGTGCGCCGCGCACGGCTGGCAGGCGATGCGCGAATGCTGGCAGGAAATGCGCATCGCCCCGCGCGGTGCTTTTTTTCGCGGCGGCGGGGCATGAACCCCGGTGCTAGAATCCGCGCGAACCGCCGCGCCGTCGTCGGCGGTCGTTCAGGGAGCGCGCATGCGGGAATACGATGCGAACCTGGTGTCGAGGTCGGTCACGCGACTGGGCGGCACCAGCATCGAACTGGTCCGGCGCCGCATCGAGGCGGGCGCGCCGGCCAGGCTCCACGTCGCGCACGAGCGGCACGCGATCTACGCCGAAATGAGCCGCGGTTTCGAGTGCGAGCGGCAAGTGGCCGGCGCCGCGCGCGAGCGCTTCGTCAGCGAGCCGGGGCTGGTCTCGTTCCGGCCGGCGGGCTCCGAGGTGCGCGGCAGCACGATCGGCGAGGGCATCGTCAGCTACGGCCTGGTGCTGATCGATCCGCGCCAGGATTGGCTGGACGACTTGCAAGGCGCGCTGCGCCCGCTCACGGCGCTGCGCCATGCGCGCCTCGCGGCCGAGCTGGCATCGATGTTCGAGGCCTGCGCGGCCGGCGAAGCCGCCGGCGCCACGCCGTTCGCGGCCCTGCATGCACAAGGGCGCAGCCTCGCGCTGCTGGCCCTGCTGGCCGACCAGGGCGGCACGGCACCCGCCGTCGATCGCGTCGATGCGCGGCTGGCTGCGGTCACTGCCTGGATCGACGCCCATCTCACGCAGGAATTCTCGCTGGCCGAACTGGCCGAGGTCGCTCATCTCAGCGTCTCGCAACTGGTGCGCCAGTTCCGCCGCCGGCTCGGCATCACGCCGATGCGCCATGTCTCGAACGCGCGCCTGAAGGAGGCGCAGCGGCTGCTCGCGCAGACCCGCTGGCCGGTCGCGCGGATCGCGGCGCATCTCGGTTATACCGACGCCAGCCATTTCACCAGCCGCTTTCGCGCCAACACCGGCGCCACGCCCGCCGCCTGGCGTCGCCGCTTGCACGGCCGCTAAGGCGAGCGCCGGCGCTCGTCCCGCGGCGTCGATGCGACGTCCGACATCCATGTCGCGCTCGGCGGGGGCGCAGCCCGGCTGCGCCGATCCGCTGCAGATGCAATAAAAACTCATCGAAGCAATATTCGACCGGACTGTGGGCTAAACCACTCGAGGCGCTGAACGGGAGAGCACCTGATTTGCGTTTCAAAGAACTGAAGATATTTCATATGCAGCGAGAAGATTGCGCATATGAATCAAAAAGGCCTGAAACCGGTTCACTTCGTTGCCATGAAAACTCAATGCTGGCAAGGGTTTTCGTTGATGTGGCGAACTCTCGGCAAGTGCCGCTCGACTCGCCAATATCCAGACCATTCCGTCGCGCGCGAGCTTCCGCAGGGCATAAGCTTATTCGTTGTATGTGCAATCTAATTGCCTCGCGAATTGTTAATAAAAGTGAGGAAATAATGCCGGTCCGCCGCTATAATCCGTTCGGACTGCTGGACTTCAATAACCGCCCTTGACATCGCCGCGACGTCAGTCGTCATGTTCCGATTCGTCCCATGATTGATCTTTTCAGACGAAGCTTCATCGAGCTCAGCGTCGGCCTGCCACGCATGGAGCGCGCCCAGGCGCCCGGCGAGCCGCCCTTGCTGGTGGCGGGCCGGGGCAGCGCGACGCCGGCCGCGGTGGCCGCGCTGCAGCGCGAGTTCGCCTTGCGCGACGTGCTCGACGAAGCCTGGAGCGCGGTGCCGCAGGCGCTGATGCCTTATGGCGACGGCGTGCTGTTGGTGCTGGCCGATCGCGGCGGCGAACCCCTGCCGCGCGGCGGCATGGGCGGCGAGGCGCTGCCCGCGTTCTTCGCGCTGGCGCGCGGCATGGTGGCGGCGGTCGGCGAGATGCACGGCGCCGGCCTGATCCATCGCGCGCTCGGTCCCAAGCGTTTTCTCGCCGATCGCGAGGGGCGCGTCTACCTGACCGGCTTCGGCTTCGCGGTGCGCGGCGGCGCGACCCAGGCTGGCCAGGGGCAGCGGGGCAACCCGCTCGGCGCCGGCCGCTGGGCCGACGACGAACTCGAATGGGACGACGAGAGCTTCGTCTACATGGCGCCCGAGCTCGGCGCGCGGATGAACGTGCGCGTCGACGCGCGCGCCGATCTCTATTCGCTCGGCTGCGTGCTCTACGAACTGCTGAGCGGCGTGCCGCCGTTCGAGGCCGGCGACACCGCCACGCGCATCCACGCCCACGCCACGCGCCGGCCCCGGCCGCTGCCCGAGGTGGCGGCAGGCATTCCGCGGCAACTGTCACGCATCGTCTTGAAGCTGCTGGAGAAGGCGCCCGAGCAGCGCTACGCGAACGCGGCGGGCCTGCTCGACGATCTGTGTCGCTGCGAGGAACTCTATCGGCGCGACGGCCGCATCGATCCGTTCGCGCTCGATACGCGCGCGGCGATGCGCTCGCTGCGCCACAGCGAGGTGGTGGTCGGCCGCGAGCGGGAGATCCATGCGCTGCTGTCCCTGCATCGCACCGTGGCCGAGAGCGGCCGCGCGCGCGTCGCCTGGATCTCGGGCCAGTCGGGCATCGGCAAGTCCACCCTGCTGCACGAGGTGGTCTCGCGCATCCAGCGCGAGGGCGCGCCGCTGCTGGCGCGCGGCAAGAGCGAGGAGGGGCGGCGCGGCACGCCCTACGCGATCCTGATCCAGGCGCTGGAGCCGCTGCTGCAGTACGTGCTGGCCTGTCCCGACGAGACCTTCGCCAGTTGGCGCCAGCGCGTGCGAGAGGCCACCACGCCGGTCGGCCGCACGCTGTCCGACTTCCTGCCCACGCTGGCCACCGTGCTCGGCCCGCAGCCGGAGCCGGTCGCGCCGCCCGATGCGCAGCCGGCGCTCGAACGCGAGCGCGTGCTGCAGGGCATGGCGCGGCTGCTGGCCTGCTTCGCCGCGCCGGACCGGCCGCTGGTGCTGCTGCTCGACGACCTGCAATGGACCGATGTCGGTAGCCTGCAAGTGCTCGAACGCGTGCTGCTGCAGCATGCCGATGCTGCGATCACAGTCATCGGCGCCTTCCGCGGCAACGAGATCGACGATGCCCATGCGCTGCAGGCCTTGTTGCGCTCGCAACGGATTGCCTCGCTGCCGATCGCGCTGGGCCCGCTCGACGCGGCGGCGCTGCACGACCTGGTGGCCAGCGCGCTGAGCGGCGACGCGGCCGCGCTCGAACCGCTGGTGGCCGAGATCGACCGCAAGTCCGGGCGCAATCCCTTCTTCGCGCGCCACCTGCTGCGCGTGCTGGCCGACGACGGCCTGCTCGACTACGACCACGACGCCGCCACCTGGCGCTGGAATCTCGATCACATCGCCCGCCATCGCGGCATCGACGACATGTTCGAGCTGCTGGTGCACAAGCTGGAGCAATTGCCGCCGGCCGCGCAGAGGCTGTCGCGGCTGCTGGCCTGCCTGGGGGACCGCGCCTCGATCGAGCGGCTGTCGATCGCCGCGGGGCTGACGCCGTTCGAGGTGGTGCGCGACCTGCAGCCGGCGCTGGAGGCCGGCACCATCCTCAGCGACGGCGACGACTACGCGTTCGGCCACGACAGCATGCGCGAATCGGCCTATGCCTCGATTCCCGAAGGCGAGCGCGCCGCGCTGCACCTGCTGGTGGCGCGCCGGCTGCTCGGGCACCCGGGCGCGCAGGCCGACGTGTTCGCGATGGCAACCCAGGTCAACCTGGCGCGCGAGGCGGTCGACGCGCGGCGCGAGCGGGCCGCCTTCGCCGCGCTCAATCTCGACGCGGGGCGGCGCGCCAAGGCCGCCACCGCGCATCACTCGGCGCTGGTGTATTTCCGCGCCGCGCTCGACTTCATCGGCGAGGACGACGGCGAGCAGATGGGCCTGGATGCGCGCCTGCTGTGCGGCGAGGCCGAATTCATGACGGGCGCGCTGGAGGCGGCCGAGGCGCGGCTCGCGGCGCTCGAGGCGGTGGCCGGCGACGGCATCTTCGGCGCCGACCTGGCGCGCCTGCGCGCAGCGCTCTACACCACGCTGGGCCGCTACGACCTGGCGATGGGCACCGGCCTGGCCTTCCTGCGCCGCGCCGGCATCGAGATCCCGATGCAGCCCGAGGTGGCCGAGGTCGATCGCGAATACGCGCGGCTGCGCGGCTGGCTCGACGAGCACGGCATGGAGGGCCTGCGCGCGCTGCCGGTGGCCGCCGACCCGCTGCGTCGCGCGCTGATGGACATCCTCGCCGACCTGATCCCGCCGGCGATGTACACCGACCAGAACCTGGTCGACCTGATGGTGATGCGCACCGCGACGCTGTCGATCGCCTACGGCCAGTCCGATGCCTCGGCGAACGCCTATACCTGCATGAACCTGGTGTTCGGCGCGCGCTATGGCGACTATTCCTACACGCTCGACTTCGGCCGGCTGGCGCTGTACCTGGTCGACGAGCTGGGCCTGAAGCGCTACCAGGCGCGCGTCTACATGGTGTTCGGCTGCTTCGTGGTGCCCTGGACGCTGCCGGCGCGCTCGGCGCGCGACTACGCGCGGCGCGCCTACACGGTCGCGCTCGAATCGGGCGACCACACCTTCGCGAACTACTGCAGTCCGAACGAAGCGACCGGCATGATCTTCGGCGGCGAGTATCTCGACGACATCCGCGAGACGGTGCGGCGCGGGCTGGTGCTGGCGCGCGATTCGAACTTCCTGCTGGTGATCAACCAGTTGCTCGCGCAATCGAACCTGCTGGCGCGCCTGCAGGACGACCCGGCCGAGCGGCGCGAGCCGCCGCCGCCGGTGCCGGTGGAGGGCGCGCCGGTCACCCTGGTGGACGTGGCCTACTGGGTCTATCGCCTGCAGCTTGGCGTGATGTTCGGCGACGCGGGGGACGCGCTCGAGGCGCGGCGCCGCGCCGAGGCCTGCGTGTGGTTCGGCCGCTCGTTCGCCGAGAGCGGCGACCTGGCCTATTACGGCGCGCTGGCGCTGATCGCGCTGCGCAGCCGCGATGCCGCCCAGGACGCGGCCCTGCAACGGCATATCGACCAGCTCGCGCTTTGGGCCAATGCCTGCCCGGCGAACTTCGTGGCGCGTCGCGACCTGGTGCACGCGGAATGGCTGCGCACCCGCGATCGCGCCGCCGAAGCCGGCGCCGCCTATGCCGCCGCGGTGGCCCACGCGCGGCGTCACGGCTTCACCCAGGTCGAGGCGCTGGCCGCCGAGCTGGCGGGGCGCTTCTACAGCGCGCGCGGCGAGGAAGTGCCGGCGGCCGCCTATCTGCGTCATGCGCGCGGTGCCTGGCAGCGCTGGGGCGCGATGGCCAAGGTCCGGCAGTTGCAGGCCGATCATCCGGCGGTGTTCGAGTCCGATGCGCGCGCCTCGGCCGCCAGCCGGCTGTTCGAGCTCGACGTGCAGGCGGTGCTGCGGATCTCGAACGCGCTGGCCAGCGATATCGTGCCGTCGCGGCTGGTCGAGACGGTGCTGCGCACCGCGCTGGAGAATTCCGGCGCCGGGTATTGCGTGCTCGCGCTGCTGCGCGCCGAGGGTTGGCGCGTGCCGGCGCAGGCCTACGTGCAGGACGGCGAGATCACGGTCACGCAGCAGGGGGCGGGGTTCAGCGCCGAGGTGCTGCCGGTGTCGCTGGTGCAGGCGGTGGCGCGCAAGCAGGACGGCCTGCTGATCGACGACATGCGCGACGCGCCGGCCTTCGAGGAAGACGAGTACGTGCGCCGCTACCGGCCGCGCTCGGTGCTGTGCGTGCCGCTGATGCGGCATGCCACCCTGGTGGGCGTGCTCTACCTGGAGAACAAGCTCGCCGCCAAGGTGTTCACTGCCGCCAAGGCGGCGGTGCTGGAAGTGATCGCGAGCCAGGCCGCGTTCGCGCTGGAGAACGCGCGGCTCTACGAGGAGCTGGTCGAGCAATATGGCCAGCGCGCGCGGGCCGAGGAACAGTTGCGCAATGCGCTGGCCGAACTCGAACGCGCCAGCCGCCTGAAGGCGATGGGCGAGCTGGTGGCCTCGATCGTGCACGAGGTCGGGCAGCCGATCGCGGCGGTCGACACCTCGGCGAGCGCCGCGTTGCGCTGGCTGAACCGCGAGCCGCCCGATATCGACGAGACGCGCGAGATGCTGCGCTACATCAGCCTCAGCGCGACCCGCGCCAAGACCATCATCCAGGCGCTGCGCGCCAAGGCCCGCAAGGCCGAGCCGCAGTTCACCGCGGTCGACCTGGGCGAGGCGCTGCGCGAGGCCGCCACCCTGGTGGCGGGGCAGCTCGATGCGCTGGAGGTGGCGCTCGAGCTGCGCGGGCTGGAGGCCGGCGTGCAGGTGCAGGGCGACCGGATCCAGCTCCAGCAGGTGGTGATCAACCTGCTGACCAACGGCGCCGAGGCGATGGCCGGGCAGGCGGCGGGCGATCGCCGGCTGGTGCTGTCCTGCGACGAGGAGCCGGGCGGCTGGGCGCGCGTGAGCGTCGACGACCACGGCTGCGGCATCGATCCCGGCATCGCCGGCCGCCTGCTCGAACCGCTGTTCACCACCAAGGACAACGGCATGGGCATGGGTCTCGCGATCTCGCACTCGATCGTCGAGGCGCATGGCGGCTCGCTGACGCTGACGCGGCGCGCCGAGGCCGGCACCCGCGCCAGCTTCGCGCTGCCGCTGCTCGCGCCATGAACCGCCGGCCGCGCCGCTCGATCGACGCGATCGATGTGAGCGACGTAACCGACACGATCGATACGCCGCGCTCGATTGGCCGGGCCTGCCGCATCGGCCGTCCCGTCGCCTGCCGCCGCGGCGGCGCCCCCGAACCCAGGCCGCCCGCGCGGCGGCCGCCTTCACGGGCCATGCCCTGACCACGATGTCCTATTCCCGTCCCCCCGAAAGCGATCCCGCCTTGCGCCGCGATGCCCGCATCGTCTACGTCGTCGACGACGACGAGCTGGTGCGCGGCGCGCTGGCCGGCCTGCTGCGCTCGATCGACCTGGAGGTGCGCGCCTACGGCTCGATCGAGGAGTTCGTCGCCGCGCCGCGCCACGGCGGCCCGGCCTGCCTGGTGCTCGACGTTCGCCTGAAGGGGCAGAGCGGCCTGGCCTTCCAGCGCACCCTGATGGACGACGGCGGCCCGCACATGCCGATCATCTTCATGACCGCCTATGGCGACATCCCGATGACGGTCAAGGCGATGAAGGCCGGTGCGATGGATTTCCTCGCCAAGCCGTTCCGCGACCAGGACATGATCGACGCGGTGATCAGCGCGCTGGAGCGCGACGCGGCGCGCCTGGCCACCGACCGCCAGCTCGGCGAGGCGCGTGCCTGCTGGGAGTCGCTGACGCCGCGCGAGCGCGAGGTGCTGCGGCACGTGGCCGATGGGCTGATGAACAAGCAGATCGCCGCCAGCATGGGGATCGCCGAGATCACCGCGAAGATCCATCGCGGCCAGGCCATGCGCAAGATGAACTCGCGCTCGGTGGCCGAGCTGGTGCGCAAGATGGAAGCGCTCGGCATCGAGCGGCTGGCGCCGCGCTAGCGGGCCCGGCGCCGCCGCCGCGTCGCGAAAATGCCTGCCCGGCGCGGCTTCCGGCCCGCCACGCGGGCGCGCGGCGGGGCCACCCTATACTTCGATATGATGGTTGGCGCCCCCCGCGCCGCGGTACTCTAGTCCCCGGACGATGGTCGGATGAGCCGCCTCGTTCACCAGGTCATGAGCGAGATTTCTTTTGTCCGTAGACGCCAACCAGCTCGTATCCATCGTCGACGACGATCCGTTCGTGCGTGCCGCCACCAGCAGCCTGGTGCGTTCGTTCGGCTGGAATGCGCGCGTGTTCGCGACCGCGGACGAATTCCTCGCATCGGATACGCTCGCGGCCACCGGCTGCCTGGTCTGCGACGTGCAGATGCCCGGCACCGACGGCGTCGAGCTGCTCTCGCTGCTCGAAGCGCGTGGCATCCTGATCCCCACCGTCTTCATCACCGCGTTCGCCTCGGGCCGCACGCTCGAGCGCGCCAACGCGAGCCGCGCGCTGTGCGTGATCGACAAGCCGATCGACGCCTCGGAGCTGGAGTCGTGGATCGGCCGCGCGCTCGGCCTGTGGCCCGCGCCGCCCGCGACCTGAACCTGCGCATCGCCCGATAAACCTTGGTAGGGGGTGGACGCCCTCTCGTCTGATAGCGCGCCTCCCGGCGGCCATGGTGTCATGTGCACCGTGCCTTCGATCCGATCGAGACGGGAGAACCGGAATGAACAGGACCCTGACCTTGCTGCGTAGCAACGCCCTCGAGTTGTCCGCGCGTCCCCGCGCGCTTGCCGCCATGCCGCTTTTGCGATTGCGCCGGCTGACCCGCAGCGTCGCCTATCGCGGCCATCGCCATGCGGCGCTGGTGCGGATCGGCTTCATGTGCGCCACGCTGGCCGTCAACGGCGCGATGGCGCTGAGCATGCAGCGGCCCTATGCGCACCTGCTGATGATGACGCTGATGATCGTGCCCGGCACCGGCTTCGCGCTGCTGGCCGCCCACGCGCTGGCGCGCCTGCGCGGCCAGCGCCGGCGCATCGCGCGGCTCGCCGCGGCGCTGGAACGGCAGTGCCGCGAGGGCACGCGCGCGGCCTTGCCGCCCGACGGCGGCGCGGCGCTCGACCGGCTGATCGAGGCGATCAACGGCACTGGCCGGCAGGCGGCCGAGCGCGAGGCCGAGCTGCTGGTGGTGCAGGCCGCCTATGCGCACGACCTGCGCACGCCGCTCACGCGCATCGGCCTGCGCAGCGAGATGCTCGACGACACGGCGATGCGCGACGCGATGGCCGGCGATCTCGCCGAGATGAACGAACTGGTGGAGGCCAGCCTGGCCTGCGCGCGGACCCAGTCGGGCGGGCTCGAATCGCCGCGCCGGGTCGACGCGGATCGCATGTTCGATACGCTGGTCGACAATTATCACGACGCGGGGCGCGTGGTCGAACTGGATGGCCGGGTCGGCCGGCCGATCGTCACCTGCCCGCATGCGCTGCGCCGCGTGCTGATGAACCTGATCGACAATGCGCTGCGCTACGGCACCGACGTGCGCCTGCGCGTGCGCGTGGAGGCCCAGCACCTGGTGCTCGCGGTGCTCGATTCGGGGCCCGGCATCGCGCCTTCGCAACTGGCGGCGGTGTTCGAACCTTGGTATCGCGCGCCGGAATCAGCCGCGAAGGCGAAGGGTTCGGGCCTGGGCCTGGCGATCGCGCGCCGGCTGGTGAAGGCGATGCGCGGCGATCTTCAACTGCGCAATCGTCGGGGCGGCGGGCTCGAGGCCACCTTGCGGCTGCCGCTGGTGATCGCCTGAGGATCGCCTGAGGATCGCGAGGCGGCGGCGTCGAAGCGATTCGACTGCATCTCTAGAGCGGCAGGTACCGCTTGATTGCCTGCCTGCCGGCGGCGTCGCGGGGTTCCGCGCCGGCCGCCGTGTTGCTCGATGACAAAAGGCATGGCGTTTCGCGTGCTGCCTGGCGAAGCGACATCCCGGGACGGAGATCCGAGTCCGTCAGTGATGCGCATACAGCGAGGCCGTGTCGACCGGCGCGAGACGCGCGCCCGATTCCGCGCCGGCATGGCCTTCGGCGCCATACGAGGTCTTCGCGACATCGGCCTGGTCCATCATCCATTGCGCCGCTTCGGCGTGGAGCGTCTGCGCGCTCTGCCCGCGCTGCGATGCCGGTGCGCCGGCGAGCGGGTCGTAGTGCGGGGCCGGGCCGTAGCCGCTGGCGAAGGCGGCCGGGGCCGCGGCGATACCGGCGGCGACGACCGCCGCGATCAGGTAGGGCTTGAACATGATGCTTTACCTCGAGTCGATGAGTGTGGGAGTGGACGGTCGCTGGTTCGTGGCGTTCAGCTGCCGCGATAGAGGTCCTGCAGGGCGGCGAGCTGGCCGTCCTTCTGCGCCTCGACCAACTGGGCGCGGACTTCGGCACGCGTGAGCGGATGGTTCATGGCGCGGGCGACCTGCGTTTGCACGCTGTCCTGGGCCGGGGCCGATTGGGCGGGCATCGCGGCGAAGGCGCTGGCTGCCGTGGCGGACAGGGCGGCGACGGCGAGCGACAGGACGAGTTTCGAGGCTTTCATGGTGTTCTCCAGTTTCAGTGAGTGTTCGGCAGTGCTTGGGTGAAGGTCGGGTGATGCTGCGTGACTGCGCGCGGATCAGCTGCCGCGATAGAGGTCCTGCAGGGCGGCGAGCTGGCCGTCCTTCTGCGCCTCGACCAACTGGGCGCGGACTTCGGCACGCGTGAGCGGATGGTTCATGGCGCGGGCGACCTGCGTTTGCACCGTGTCCTGGGCCGGAGCCGATTGGGCGGGCATCGCGGCGAAGGCGCTGGCTGCCGTGGCGGACAGGGCGGCGACGGCGAGCGACAGGGCGAGTTTCGAGGCTTTCATGGTGTTCTCCAGTTTCAGTGAGTGTTCGTTCGTGCTTGAGGGAATGTCGGGTGGTGCTGCGTGGCTGCGTGAGGATCAGCTGCCGCGATAGAGGTTCTGCAGGGCGGCGAGCTGGCCGTCCTTCTGCGCTTCGATCAACTGGGCGCGGACTTCGGCGCGTGTGAGCGGTGCGTTCATCGCGCGGGACACTTGCGTCTGCACGGTGTCCTGGGCCGGGGCCGATTGGGCGGGCACCGAGGCGAAGGCCGAGGAAGCGGCGGCGAACGAGGCGGCGAGGGCAAACGACAGGGCGATCTTCGAGACTTTCATGGTGTTCTCCTGGAACGGTTCAGTGGTCGGTGGTGCGTCGGGGTTTCGCGTCGTCCGGTCGTTGCCGGCCGGGTGACTGGCCGGCTTGCGTTTGCGTCCGGCGTGAAAGCATTACAACCGGCGCACGTATCTCGTGTGTTTCGTCGAACCGGGTTTGTTGCAAGCACATGTATCGGATACGCGGGCGGATACGTTGCGACACAAATCTCGGGGCAGCAGGGATTCCGACCCGGTATTTCCGGGGTGCGAAAGCGGGGAAAATCGGTGGAGCGGCTTGTCGGAAGGGCATGGGCGGGGTATGGCCGGCGCCGGCCTGCCAAGGGCCGGCGGGGCCCGCCACGGCCTGCTATGGCCCGCCATGGCCGCTATGGCGCCCCACATGAACGAAACCCCGAATCGCCTGATCGGCGATCCGGGGGTTTTTGCCTTCCGCCGCCGGTAGGCCCCGGCAGCGCCACGCTCAACCGAAGGTGAAACTGAAGGCCTTGGCGCCCGGATCGAGGAATTCGATCGTGAAGGTATGGTCGCGTACCGGCCCGCGCTGGCGCACCAGTTGATACAGGCGCGAGGCGTCGATGCTGCCGCTGCCGTCGGCGGCGACATCGGCGCCATGCGCGTCGCCGGGCGGCGCGCCGTCGATGCTCACGCGAAAGCGCAGCGGACGGCCGTCGGCGCCGGGCCCGAGCACCAGGTGCAGGTCGCGCGCGTGGAAGCGGTAGCTCAGGCGCGCGCCTGGCGCGGTCGCCACCGCCGATTCGGCGCCCACGTTCCACTGCCCGGCCAGGGCGAAGGTATTGAGCGCGAGCCGCGCCGGCGTGCTGTAGGCCGCGTCGTGGTCGGGCCGCACCGGCTCGGGCGAGGCGAAACCCTGCGCCTGGCGGTAGCCCACGTAGGTTTCCTCCGAGCCGATGTCGTCGGGGTCGGCCGGTGCCAGGGCGCCGGTCGCCACCGGCGCGCCGCCGTCGGCCGCCGGCATGCCGTGGCCGGCGTCGGCCAGCAACTGCCGGATCGCGCGCTCGGCGTCGTCGTAGCCGCCCTCGCCGAAGTGGTGGAAGCGGATCCGGCCGTTCGCGTCGGCGATATAGAAGGCCGGCCAGTACTGGTTGTCGAACGCCTGCCAGATCCGGTAGTCGTTGTCGGTCGCGACCGGGTAATGGATGCCGAGGTCCTTCAGCGCGCGGCGCACGTTGCCGGGATCGCGCTCGAAGCCGAACTCGGGCGTGTGCACGCCGATCACCACCAGGCCGTCCTTGCCGTAGCGCTCGGCCCAGGTCTTCAGGTAGGGCAGCGTACGCAGGCAGTTGATGCAGGAATAGGTCCAGAAGTTGACCACCACCACCTTGCCGCGCAAGGCATCGCGCGTGAGCGGCGGCGAATCGAGCCAGCCGCTCGCGCCGTCGAGCATCGGCAGTTCGCCCTCGTCGCGCAGGCGGATCGGCGCGGCGGCCGGCGCCGCCGGCGGCGTCTGGCGCGTGGCCTTGCCCTGGTCGTCGGCGCCGTGCTTGCCGAGCAGGCCCACCAGGCGCGTCTCGAGCCCGCTGGTGGGGGTGCTCGGCAGTTGCGCGAGCGCCTGCGTATCGAAGCCGAGCGCGATCGCGCCGGCCGCGAGCAGCACCGCCGCGCCCGTCGCGCGACGCAGGCGCTCGCCGAAGCCGGCGCGGCGCTTGAGCATCTGCATCGCCCGCTGGCCGAGCCCGGAGATCACGACCAGCGAGCCCGCGCCGCCGGCCGCGTAGGCGGCCAGCGCCGCGATGGTCCACCACGACAGCCCATGCAGCGCCGCGCCGGTGAGGATCAGGCCGAGCACGGGGCCGGCGCAGGGCGCCCACAGCAGCCCGGTGGCGACGCCGACCAGGGCGGCCGACAGCACGCCGCGGCGCGGGCCGGCCTGCTGCGAGCGGCCGATGATCCAGTTGGCGGCCTGCGTCAGCGGCTGGCCGACGCGGGCGGCCAGGGCCGGGAACAACAGCGCGACGCCGAACAGCGCGAAGCCGCCGAGCGCGAGCCAGCGCCCGTAGCGGCTGAGCTGCGCGATGCCGCCCAGGCCGGCCGCGCCGAGGCCCGTTACCAGCGCGAAGCTGGCCGCCAGGCCGATCAGCAGCGGCAGGCGGGTGCGAACGAAGGGGCCGTCGGTCCTGGCGAACACGAAGGGCACCACGGGCAGGATGCAGGGGCTCAGCACCGTGAGCACGCCGGCAAGGAAGGCGATGAGTATCAGCAACATGATCGGATCCGGGTCGAGGTCGGTGGTCGCGCGGCGGGCGCCGGGGCGGGCCGCGCGAGGCAGGGAGGACACGGGAAGGATTTCAGCTCACCGGTGTATCCGGGGCTTGTCCGCCGCGCGGGATTTGCGCAAGCGTCTGTAACGGGCGGCGTGCGATACACACTGGGATACAAAACGGGCGCTTGCCTCGGTGGAGGGAGCGCCCGCGAAATCCGGGCGCCGGCACGAACACGCGCCGGGCCCGGCAGGAGACTTGCCGGGTCATCCGCGGGCCTTGGGGCCCGTCTGCCTGCTTGTCAGCGGACCTGCCCGAGCAGGGCGCCGGCCTGGCGGCGGCAGGCCGCGTTCGCGATCGGCAACTCGATGCCGGCGTCGATCACCGAGGACAGGATCATCCACGGGTAGTCGGCCGGTTCGTTGGCATCGCGCTTGCGCGGCCGGAACACGCGGCTGCCGCGCGGGATCTCGCGGCCGGTCAAGGCGCAGACGGCGGGGCCGTGCGACAGCGCGGTATGCCAGATCTGTTCGGAATGCTTGCCGAAGCGCGGATCGCTCCAGGTCACCGTGATCGAGCCCGGCGAGGGCCGGTCGATCACGGCGACATGATCCGGGCACAGGCGCGCGTCGAACGGACATTCGCGCGCGGCGGCGGCCTCGTCGCGTGCCGGACGTGCGGCGCGGCGCCGTGCCGGGCGCGCCGGCAGACCGCCCACGGGCGGGAACAGCATGTCGAGCAGCGCGCGCGCCGCGATGTCGTCACAGGCGAGACCGGGCAGTTCATGGGCGGTCGGCATCATCGATATCTCTCCAGTCGTCAGGGGCGGGGGCGAGCCGGGCGGGCCGGATCGCGTTGGCGTCGTCAAGGTGGCGGCGCACTTGCCGGGCGGTTCCGGGCGAGCCGGAATCGATCGGCAGCAGCAGGTGAACCGATGGGAAAAAGCATAGCGGCGGCACCTATCCCGATTCCATGAGACCTGCATCTGCCGCTTCCCATGCATTGATATCGAGGCCTTAATACCTTCGTATGAGCGGCATTGCGCGGCCGTGCGAAGCCGCGCGCGCGAATGGCGCGCGACGGCGCCCGGCGTGCCGCATGCAGGTGACTGTCGCGCAAGGGAATTCCCTGGCGGCGTCGGCGTGTCGTGTACGCGGCCAAGGCGTAAAGGCGAAACGAAAAAGATCAGGAAAACTCAGCGTTTCGGTCGGGCGGATACAAAGCGGTACATGACGCACACATGCCCGATACATTGAATCTTTCCAATGGCTGTCACCGCCACGGCCAGCCGGCATCGCGACGAGCCGGCGACGCGGTCTGATCAACCACTGGAACAAGGATAAGAACCATGTCTCACTCCGAGTTTTCCCCGATGCGGCGCCACCTGCTCGCGGCATCGGCCGCGGCCGGCGCGCTGGGCATGCTGCCCGCCGCGGCGCGCGCGGCCGCGGGCAATACCGCGATTCGCCCCTTCAGCGCCCGCGTGCCCGATGCCGACCTGGTCGAACTGCGCCGCCGCATCGCCGCCACGCGCTGGCCGTCGCGCGAGACCGTGGCCGACGAATCGCAGGGCGTGCGCCTCGCGCGCATGCAGCAGCTGATCCAGTACTGGGGCACCGACTACGACTGGCGCAAGGGCGAGGCCAAGCTGAACGGCTTCCCGATGTTCGTGACCGAGATCGACGGGCTCGATATCCAGTTCATCCACGTGCGCTCGCGCCACGAGAACGCGATGCCGCTGATCATGACGCACGGCTGGCCCGGCTCGATCTTCGAGCTGCTGAAGGCGATCGGCCCCTTGTCGGACCCGACGGCATATGGCGCGAGCGCCGACGATGCCTTCCATGTGGTGGTGCCGTCGCTGCCCGGTTTCGGTTTCTCGGGCAAGCCGACCAGGACCGGCTGGGGCTCGGACCATATCGCGCGCGCCTGGGGCGAGCTGATGGCGCGCCTGGGCTACACGCGCTTCGTTTCGCAGGGCGGCGACTGCGGCTCGGTGGTCTCGCATCGCATGGCGATGCAGAAGGTCAAGGGGCTGGTCGGCATCCACGTGAACATGCCGGCCACCGTGCCGCCCGAGATCGCCAGGCTGCTGCAGCTCGACGCGCCGGCGCCGGCCGGGCTGTCGCCGAAGGAGAAGGCCGCCTACGACAAGCTCGGCACCTTCTATCGCGACAACTGCGGCTACTCGGCGATGATGGTCACGCGCCCGCAGACGGTCGGCTACGCGCTGGCCGATTCGCCCTCGGGCCAGGCCGCGTGGATGTACGACAAGATCTCGCAATGGACCTACAGCGGCGGCGTGCCCGAGCGCTCGCTGACGCGCGACGAGATCCTTGACGACATCTCGCTGTATTGGCTGACCGACTCGGCCACCTCGGCCGCGCAGATCTACTGGGAAGACCATTCGAACAACTTCAATGCCGTCGACATCTCCCTGCCGACCGCGATCACGGTGTTCCCGGGCGAGATCTACCAGGCGCCGCGCAGTTGGGCCGAGCGCGCCTATCACAAGCTGATCTATTTCAACGAGGTCGACAAGGGCGGCCACTTCGCGGCCTGGGAAGAACCGCTGCTGTTCGCGCAGGAAGTGCGGGCCGGTTTCCGGCCGCTGCGCAACGCCTGACCCGGCCCGATCGGGCGGTGGATTTGTAGCGTTTCGTATCCGGGGCCGCCGTGGAAAAACTGGCTTGCACGGCAGGCCCCGTGCGGAAACATTCCGGATACGTCCGGCGGTTCAAATGGCTTCATGCGGACGACACGCGGAATGCGCCGCTGCCGAACCCCGCAATCCATCGCCCGATATCAGGAGAAACGCATGAACACCACCCGATTGCTCGTCCTTGCCGCGCTTGCCTGCACGCCCGTGCTGTCGTTCGCCGGCAGCACGCCGGGCCTGACGCGCGCCGAGGTGCGCGCCGACCTGGTCCGCGTCGAGCAGGCCGGCTACCACCCGGCGGGCTACGACGCGCAATACCCGCTGGACCTGCAGGCCGCGCTGGTGCGTGTGCGCAGCGACCAGAACAGCCCGTCGCTGTCGCAGTTCGATGCCGACGACGAGCGCGCGCCGAAGCCGGCCGCGCATCGTCGCGCGACGGTTCGATCGCAGGCGGCGCGCGACGAGGTGCCGGGCTTCGGTGCGGTGTACGCGCATTCCTGATGCAAGGGCGGTTGGCCTGGCGCCTGCCGCTTCGGCGGCGCAGGCATTCGCCGTTCACGACTTATTTCGACAATCCATGGAAGGGGGAGTAACGATGAAGGTTTCGATCAAGGGGATGCTGATCTCGGCCGCGCTGGCCGGCGGTGTGTTCGCGGGCGCGACCGGCGTGGCGAGCGCCGCGCCGGTGGCCGACCTCAAGGGCACCAATGTCGTGCTGGTGCACGGCGCGTTCGCCGACGGCTCGAGCTGGAGCAAGGTGATTCCGCTGCTGGAGGCCCGCGGCCTGCACGTGGTGGCGGTGCAGAATCCGCTCAGCTCGCTGGCCGACG
Source organism: Burkholderia gladioli (assembly GCF_000959725.1). Taxonomy (NCBI): domain Bacteria; kingdom Pseudomonadati; phylum Pseudomonadota; class Betaproteobacteria; order Burkholderiales; family Burkholderiaceae; genus Burkholderia; species Burkholderia gladioli. The sequence continues at coordinate 1,892,111 of NZ_CP009322.1, read as the reverse complement.
ACGTGGCGGCCACCCGGCGCGTGATCGAGCAGCAGGACGGGCCGGTGGTGCTGGTCGGCCATTCCTGGGCCGGCGTGGTGATCAGCCAGGCGGGCAACGAGGAGAAGGTCAAGTCGCTGGTCTACGTGGCGGCCTTCGCGCCCGACAACGGCCAGTCGATCGCCGACCTGACCAAGGATGCGCCGCCGCCGGCCTGGGTGGGCGAGCTGCGCAAGGATTCGGCGGGTTTCATGACGCTCTCGGACAAGGCGATCCACGAGGATTTCGCATCCGACCTGCCGCGTGCCGAGCAGGATGTCGTGGCGGCCACGCAGGGGCCCTGGTTCGGTGGTTGCATCGAGGACAAGGTCACGCAGGCGGCCTGGCACGACAAGCCGTCGAGCTTCGTGGTGGCGACCCGGGACATGATGATCGATCCGAAGCTGCAGCAGCGGATGGCCGAGCGGATCGGCGCGACGGTTACGCGCGTGGGCGCCAGCCATGTGGAGATGCTGAGCCAGCCGCGGGCGGTGGCCGATGCCATCGTGGCGGCGGCCGAGCGGGTGCGCGGCGAGGGGGCGGGGAAGTAAGGGCGCGGGCGAGGGGCGGGCGTGGGCGGCGTGGCGTGTGCTTCGCTACGCCGAAGCCATCCCCGAGCCCCCATTCGCCACCGCCGTTCCCGACACGAATCGGCTCCCCGGCACGCTCCACCGCCACGGAAAATCCTTCGCGACGCTGATCCCGATCCGCGTGCTGCAAGCCGGGTTTTCCGGCGGCGCGGTGCCGTCGTCCACCACCGCGAACCCCTCGTCGGCGCGTATCAGATCGACTCCATCCTGGGCGCCGGTGATCGCCAGCGCCTGCGTGAGCCGTGCCGGCCCGCGACACAGATCCCGATCGCGAATCCGCTCGCCACGCGCCGCGCGCATCGCATCCAGCCCATGCAGCGGTTCCAGCGCGCGGATCAGCACGCCGCTGCCGTCGCCCTCGGGGCCGCACACGCAGTTGGCGCACCAGTGCATGCCGTAGGTGAAGTAGACATACATGTGCCCCGGTGGCCCGAACATGGTGGCGTTGCGCCGGGTCTTGCCGCGATAGGTATGCGCGGCCGGATCGATCGCGCCGAGATAGGCCTCCACCTCGACGATGCGGCCGGCCCGGCCATCGGCCGCGGCCAGCACCTTGTTGAGCAGTTGCGGTGCGACTTCCAGCGGGCTGCGCAGGAAAAAATCGCGAGCGAGCCGCTTGCCTGGCCAGCGTTGTGCGTTGGTTCGCGAACTCATGCCGCAGCGGGCGGCCGGCTCAGGCCGTCTCGCCGCGGCAGGCCACCGGCTGCGGCGGCGTGGCCCGGGCCAGGTGGCGCAGCAGCTTGCCGACCATCACCACCACCACCACGGCGAGGATCACGAAGAACACCGCCAGCGGCGTGAGCTCGCGCACCGACACGAAGCCGGCCAGCCCCATCATCGCCGAGGACACCAGCAGCAGCGCGCAGCCGAGGATCGCGCTGGTCAGCCCGGCGATATGCGGGAACAGCGAGTTGCCCTTGGCCATCAGCGTCGGGTACATCGCGCCGGCGCAGAAGCCCATCACCAACACCGGCAGCGCCAGGGTCCAGACGCGCAGGCCGATGGTCAGCGCGAACACCAGCATCGCCACCGAGGCCGCGGCCATCACATAGGCGCCGATGCGCAGGCGCTGCTCCGAAGTCGGCAGCGCCGCGCTGTGGATCCGGTTCGACAGGCCGCCGAAGAAGTACATCGCGCCGATCGCCAGCGCCAGGTAGCCGAAGTAGGTGGGCGGCTTGTGCAGCGTGCTCTGCACCATGAACGGCCCGATGATGTTGAACACCAGCAGGATGCTGTAGCACACGCCCTGCGCCAGGAAGCAGCTCTGGAACACCGGGCTCGACAGCACCTTGCCGGCATTCGTCACCAGCGTGCGCGGCTCCAGCTTCACCGGTTTGGGCAGGGTCTCGCGATAGCGCCACAGCAGCGCCCACATGATCAGCGAATAGACCAGCAGGAACACCAGGCAGGCCTTCCAGCCGAACCATTCCTGCAGGTGCGCGCCGATCACGGGCGCGATGATCGGCGCCAGCCCCCAGGCGATCGACATGTAGGTGAAGGCATGCATCAGCGCCTGGCCGGAGAACGAATCGGTGATGATCGCCTTGGCCAGCAGGTTGGTGGTGGCGATGCCGAAGCCCTGCAGGCAGCGCGCCAGGATGAAGGTTTCCAGGTTCGGCGCGCCCAGCGAGAGCAGGCAGCCGATGGTGTAGATCACCAGGCCGAAGGCGAGCACGCGCTTGCGTCCATAGGCGTCGGCCACCGGGCCGAAGATCAGCTGGCCCAGCGCGTAGGCCGCCATGTAGCCCGATACGCTCGACTGGATCGCCTGCGGCGAGGTCGAGAAGAAATGCGCCATGGCCGGCAGGGCGGGCACGTAGATGTCGATCGCGAGCTGCCCGGCGGAGGCGAACAGGCAGATCAGGAACAGCAGGAAACGGGGTGAGTTCGTCGCGCGCGGGGCGGTGACGCTACGGCTGGCAGTATCGTGGTTCATGACGGCATCGAGAGGGCGGAGCGGCGGCGCGGGCCGGGACCGTTCGGCTGGCGAACGGCGGCGCGGAGGCGTCGCCGACGCATATTGTGCCTGTCGTTTGAAAACTCGATGCGAATCCCTGTTTTGGGGCAGGGATTGCGAAATAAAAATGAAAGATTCGTCGGCTTGGTGAAAAGCGCGATACCTAGCGTGCCGAGGCGCTGAAGCTGCTGACGTTCACCGAGCCGTTGGCGCCGTTGCTCTGGATCACCTCGACGCCGAACTGGGTGTTCAGCGTGTACCAGCTCGGGTTCAGCCAGCCCTTGGTGTAGGCAAGGTAATAGATGAAGGGCTGGAGCTTGCCGCTGAAGCTGGTGGTCTGCGCGGTGCGCACGAAGCTCCACACCGGCCAGCCGTTGCTGCCCTGGTAGACGTCCCAACTGCCGTCCATGCCGCCCAGCGTCACGCCGGAAGCCACCAGGTTGCCGGCCGGCCGATTGCCCGAGTAGGCAAGCCAGACCATCATCTCGCCCGAGGGCGAGCCGGGGTTGGTCGAGGGCGAGAAGAACAGGTCGTAGGCCGCGTCGTACTGGTTGTTGCCGCTCATGCTGTAGCTGACCTGGGTGGGCAGCGGCGCCTGGCTCGACACCTGGACCGGAAAGCCGCCCGGGTCGGGCGACCAGGCGCCCATCTGCCAGCCGCGATAGATGCTCGGGTAGGACTTGATCCCGCCGCTGCCGGTGGCCCACCACCAGGTCGACGACCAGCTGTTGCCGGCGGCGCTGCCGGTGCAGACCTGCTGCCAGCCGCCGGGGTTGTTGGCCAGGCCCCATTCGTCGTTCTGGATCGTGTAGCTGCCTTGCGCGAGCGCGCCGTATTGCGTCGAGATGCAGCTCTGCGCCGAGGCGGTGTTGCCGAGCAGGATCGAGAGCGGCAGCAGCCACAGGGCGCGGCGCAGCGGATTCAGCGGCATGGCGGGTCTCCAGGTTGACGGTTGCGGCGGGTTCGGTTTGCTCGCCGGCAAGCACGAGCCTTTAGATTAGGCGCCGAACCGGGATCCGGTGCCCCGGAAAACCGGTTCATTCGATTATCGATGCAATATCGGCCCGGCCTGGAACGTCATCACCAGGTCGCGACGCTCAGTTCGTTGCCGCGGCCCTCGCTGATCGGGATCGGCTGGGACAGATAGCTGTTGGCCGGGTCGCGGACGTAGTCGAGGTAGGCGTTGCCCCGCTCGACGGCATTCTCCGCCAGGATCGGCGTGCCCGGCGCCAGGTGCGGCTCCAGCAGCGTCAGGATCGGCAGGTACAGGCTGAAGGCGCCGTCGAGCAGCACCAGGTCGATCTCGCCGTCGAGTTCGGCAAGCGTCTGCCGCGCGTCGCCCACGCGGATCTCGACCAGGTCGTCGAGCCCCGCGGCCTCGAGGTTGGCGCGCGCCCGGGCGGCCTTGCCCGCTTCCAGCTCGGTGCCGATCAGCCGCCCGCCGCCGTTGTCGCGCAGCGCGGCCGCCAGATGCAGCGTCGAGATGCCCATCGAGGTGCCGAACTCCACGATCCGCCTCGCCTTGCGCGCGCGGGCGCATTGGTAGAGGAAGCGGCCGTATTGCGGCGTGACGTTCAGGAAGTTGTCGGCCAGGCCGCGATAGTAGCCCTGCAGGTCGCGCGCTTCCTCGGCGAACACCTCGCGCAGGGCGTCATCGAGCGATCCGCCGGCATGCTCGGCCTCGAATTGCGCCAGCAGCGCCTGGTCGGCCTGTTCGGCCTGCTGGAACAGCCGCTGCAGCGTGTCGGCCACGCGGGTCGTGTTCAATGAATTCATGATGAGGAGTAGTCCAAATGATGTCGAAGAGAGGATGTCGCTTGCGATCGCCTGCCTAGCGTAAGGGCGTGGACGCGCCCCGGCATTGGGCGAAGATGCCAAACTGTATGGAATTCTTGCCAATCACCGGAACGCCCTCGCGGCGGGAACATCGACATGCCTTTCCTGAGCGGACTTGCCTCGCTTGACGACTGGGTGGACCCGGATCGCGTGCCGCGGCCGGTGGTCACGATCGGCGCCGCCGATATCGTGCTGGAGGATCACGGCGGCCCCGCCGGCGATCTGCGCCATCGCGCGGCGATGGAATTTCACCAGCACCACAAGGGCGAGCTGCTGCTGGCGCTGCGCGGCGTGTTCACCTGCGAGGTGGACGGCGGCTTCTGGATCGTGCCGCCGCAAAGCGCGATCTGGATCCCGGGCGGGATCCGGCACAAGTTCGTTTCCGCCGGCATGCTCGAGTGCTACGTGGTGTTCGTCGATCCCGAGGCGGCAGGGGCCTTGCCCGCCGATTGTTGCGTGCTGGCGACCACGCCGCTGCTGCGCGAGCTGGTGATCCGCTCCGCCAGCCTGCCCGTCGAGTATCCCGACGGCGGTCTCGCCGCGCATCTGATGACCCTGCTGCTCGATGAACTGGCGCTGGCGCCGGCCGGCAAGCTGCACCTGCCGATGCCGGGCGACACGCGCCTGCGCGGGATCGCGGAGGCGATCATGGCCAGGCCCGCCGATCGCGGCACGATCCGCGTGTGGGCGCGGCGCGCGGGCCTGAGCGAGCGCACCCTGGCACGTCGCGTCACGGAGCAGACCGGCATGAGCTTCGGCCGCTGGCGCCAGCAGCTCCACCTGATGCTGGCCGTGCAGTGGCTGGCGAACGGCATGTCGATCCAGCAGGTCGCGGACGAACTCGGCTACGAGAGCGCCAGCACCTTCGTCACGATGTTTCGCAGGACGCTCGGCGCGCCGCCGGCCCGCTACATGGCGGAGTGGGGCGCGGGCCGTCGTTGAACGGGCGCTTGCGTGCCACCTTCATGGACAACCGGCTTCGGCCGGTTTTTTCGTGGAGCGCCGCGCACCATGAAAAACGCGCCGCTCCCGGGAGGAAGCGGCGCGATGGAGGCATCGCACGCGCGCATCAGCGTCGGTCATCGAATCCCGACCGGCCGGTTCACGCGTGCCGGCTCGCGATCAGCGCGCGAAATCCGAATGGCTCTTGATGAAGCTGTAGAGCTTAGAGATGTCGATGCTGCCGAAGCCCGTCGAGCCGTCCCAGCCGGTGGCGGCGGCGAAACCCTTGTAGCTGCCGCTGCCGTTGTTGCCCGAGGTCACGTCGTGCAGCAGGGACGCATTGCTCGGGAAGTACTGGTAGAGGCTCGCGGCCGGGAAGCCGAGCGCATTGCCGTTGGCCGATTGCAGGCGCGCCCAGATGCCCACGAAGATCGGCGAGGCCAGGCTGGTGCCGCCGACCTGGTTCGGGTTGCCGCTGCCGTCGGTGGTGCTGCCGTTGTAGTACAGGATCGCGCCGGTGCTCGATGCCGCGTCGAAGGCGATGTCGGGTAGCGCGCGGCCGCTCGAGGTGCCGGTGACGCTCGACGATTGCCACGACGGCGCCGCCTCGACCGTGCTGTAGCCGCCGCCGGTGGCCCACAGGCGCTTGGTCGAATCGTAGTCGCCTTCGTTGTCGTAGTAGCCGATCGCCTGCAGTCCTTCGTTCCACACCGTCTCGTTGGCCCAGGTGCTGCCCGAGGTGTAGAGCGTGGTGCCGCCCACGGCGATCACGTACGGCGAGCTGGCCGGCGCCGACACCGAGTAGTGCGTGGTGTTCGGCACGCCGCCCACGCCCGAGACGCGGCTGGTGCTGCACTCGTAGGCGCCTTCGTCGCCGCTCGACACCGAGAAGGTCTGGCCCTGCGCGACCGCCTGCTTGAAGATGTTGTTGTCGGCCGCGCGGATGCTGGAGCCGTCCGCGTCGGATTCGCACCAGCCCAGCGAGACGTTGATCACCTTCGCCACGTTGTCGCTGACCGCGCGGTTGAAGGCGTTCGAGATGTCGTCGAGCAGGGCCTGGTCGGTCTGTGCATCGTCCGGTGCGTTGTAGAACACCACCTTCTGCACCGCGCCGCCCGCCGCGCCGACGATCGACTGGCTGTCGAGCTGCCATTCGAGGTCGCCGCTGTTGTAGGTGCGGCCAGAGCCACCCGTGTTGATCACCTGCGAGGACACCGCTGCGAGATGGTTGGCGCTCGCGAAGGTGTTCAGGTCCTTCACCGTCTGGGTCTGGCTGCCGTAGGTGATGATGCCGACCGTGGTGTTGGCGGCGCTCGGCGTCGAGCCCGCGTCGTAGATCGACGAGAACTGCACCGGGTTGTGGCCCGTGGCGGTGCCGGCAGCGACGGCGCGCGTCAGCGAGGCTGCCGCCTCGCCCTGCTGCTCGGACGGCTGGAAGCGATGGTGGTAGGTGTGCGCGACCACCACGTCCTGCAGGCCCAGGACGGTGTCGACCACGCCGCCGAGCGAGCTCGGCACCTGCGCGTCCTGCGCGTTGGCGAACACGCGGCGGCCCTTGGCGGTGGTGAACTGCTTGAGTTGCGTGTTGAAGGCCTGCTTGACCGTGCCGGCCGTGCCGTCGGCCGTCACGAACAGGCGGTTCGGCGCGATCTGCACATTGGTGAAGCCCGAGGCGCGCAGGTGCGCCGCCACCGCGTCGGCCTGCGCCTGGGTCGGGCCATATTGCTCTGCAAACTGCGCCGGCGTGAGGAAGCCGCCGCCGCTGCCGTGCTGGAGCTTGGCGATGAACTGGTCGAGCCGGGCCTCGTTGCGAAGCTTGAGGCCCACCGTCACGTGAACGGCGGCGCCGCTCGCGAGATCGAGGCTCGAGGCCGCCTGGGTGAGGCCGGCGGAGGACGTGAGCGAGGCTGCGGCCGCGGTGCTCGCGGCAGGTTGCACGAGAGGCAGGAAGGCCTTGGTACGGGTGGTGGTCCACCCTTGTTGCGTGGCCGCATGGCCGGCCTGCATGCCGAATGCGGCGAGCGCGGCCGATGCGATCAGGAGCTTGGTGAAATGCTGGCGAACATTACCGGAAACACGATTCATTGGATGATTCCCCCTCGGATGATTGGACGACTTCGTCACTGCCGCTGCGCTCTGCGGTAGGCATCGCGCAGGTTCGTCCGCGCGCGGCGGGGCCGGCGGATCGCGCCGGTCGAGACACGCACGGTATTCTGCAAAGAGACCCATTGATGCGGATTGCTAAGCAATTCGTGTGAAGCCGTGACGCGGAAGCAGGCTGGCACCACGGGACGAGCCCGCCAGCCGATACGACGCCGGTTTGCCATCGGCCAGGATGGCGCCGGTTTTTTTCGAATCTCAATCAGGGAACGACTACAGAAAATCGCCGGTCGATTTCGACGTGGATAGTAGCATCGTCAAATCAGCGTCACAAACTTTTTTCAGGAATATCTAAAAAAGTTAGATAAGATAATTTGAATGGTTTTCGTAATGAATTGACGGCTCGATGTAAATATCCGGAAGCGATGCCGCGCCGTGCCTGTTGGAACAGGCAGGGTGGGGCAGGCGGGCCGATTCGCCGGACAGCGGGATAAATACTCGTATCAGAATGAATTCGCTAATTGACGATTGGATCCGTAATTGCCGGAATGCAATTCCAATTCAAACGACTGTTTATTGAAAGCGGCAGTGAATCTGCCAAGGCGGGAAGCCGGCGGGACCGGCGGCGCTGAAATCCCGCGCCGCCGGCGAGGCGGATTCGTGTCGGTGCATCGCGGCCCGGGCGGCGCGCTTAGCGACCGGTTTCCTTCAGGTACTGCGCGCGCGCGGCCACGGCCGTGTTCGTGAAGTCGGAGAACACGCCGTCGATGCCGGCGCGGTAGGCGTCGAGGTATTCGCCCACCGGATCACCCTTGTACTTGCCGGGCAGGTAGCGCGCCTCGTTGCGGAACGTGTACGAGTGGACGAACAGGCCGGCCTTGTGCGCATCGGCGATCAGGCTGGTCGGCTCGACCGAGTTCACGTCGGCCAGCGAGCCCGCGTAGGGCGTGCCGTCGGCGTTCTTGTCCTTCCACGGCGTGGCTTTCCAGGCGAACACCTGCGGCTTCCACGGACCGATGCCGTCGGCGTAGGTCTTGATGTCGGCCAGGCCGGCCGGCGTCAGCAGGTCGCCGAACCAGCGCGAATCGCCGTTGATGGTCCAGCTGTAGGGGCGGCCGTCGACGAAGGCGTAGTCATCGTTGGTCTGGTAGATCATCTCGCCGGTCTGGTAGTTGACGCCGTTGCCGTCGATCAGCTGCACCATGCGCGATTGCACGCCGCGCGCGCGCATGTATTTCAGGCTGGCCGGGTCGAAGCTCTGCACGAACACCGGCGCGGTGCGCGTGTTCAGGTTGTTGTCGTTGAGGAACTTGACGATCGCGTCCTCGAACGGATGGGTGCCTGTGCCGCAGCCGTTGGCGATCGCCTGCTGGTTGTTCCAGTAGGGGTTCTTCGATTCCGGGTAGATCGTGAACGGCTTGCCGGTGACGGCCGACTTCGCGCGCGCGATGTCGTACACCTCCTGCATGGTCAGGATCGGGAACTGGCCGTTCAGCGCGGTGGGACGCACGTCCTTGGCGTCGTAGGTGGTGCCGCGGATCCACTGCTTGAGCTCGGCCACCGTGAAGTCGGTGATCGACCAGTCGTTGGTGTGGTCCTCGCCGTCGACGATCAGCGACTTCAGCACCGACTTCGGGTCCGCCGGGTTGGTCAGGTCGGACAGGTAGGTCGAGGGGCCGGTGGTGGCCGTGGTGGTCCACTTCACCGGCACGCGCACGCCGGGCACGGTGCGCTTGCGCGAGGCGACGTCGGCATTGGTCTTGGCGACGTCGGCGACGTTGGTGTTGTCGCTGAGCCAGGGGTTGTGGCGCACCACCAGCACGCAGTCGCGGCTCAGGTGCAGGTCTTCCTCGAGCGAATCGGCGCCGGCATCGGCGGCCGCTTCGTAGGACACCTGCGTTTCCTCGGGATATAGGCCCGGCAGGCCGCGATGGCCGATCACCAGCGGCGCATTGCCGTCGAGCGTCTTCAGCGCGGTAGGCGTCCGGGCCGGCGGCGGCGTGGCGGGATCGTCGTCACCGCCGCAGGCGGTCAGGGCCACGCTGCCGACCAGGGCGAGCAGCAGACAGGAAATACCGGTCCTTGAGAATGTCATGGCGATGTTCTTTTTCATCGAGTAGGTGGGTTGTCGAAACGGGACACGCGGCTTGCACAACAACGGCTCGATACGCACGCGGCCGCGAACGCCGCGCTCGCCGAATGTCAAAGAATCCTGACAGTCGAGCTATTCGAGTATGAGTTTTGAAAAAATGAAATGCTAATTTTGTAATGTGACAGAACATGCGTCGGGCGATGCTGTTTCGAGCGAAACGCAATCCAGCCATGATGGTATGGGAGAAGGGCGATGGCAGGGCGTGGCAGGTGGCGTCGGTTGGAGCTTTCAGTTTTTTCCTATCGACACGAGCCGGAGCATTCCACCCATTTTCGATATTTCATCGTGCTTTCGTTTTTCTGTCTTCGGATTTCCGCCTTCCGCTTCGTATCGACCGGCTCGCGATGCCTGAATGCGACAATCGCCTCCCGAACCCAGGCCCACTTCATCGACCCGGCATGATCGAAAGACTCGAAGACATCGGCGTATTCGTGCGCACGGCCGACAACGGCAGCCTGTCGGCCGCCGCGCGCGCGCTCGACATCACGCCCGCGGTGGCCAGTGCCGCGCTCAAGCGGCTCGAGGCCGCGCTCGGCACGCGCCTGCTGACGCGCTCGACGCGCAACCTGCGGCTCACGCCCGACGGCGAGCGCTACCTCGAATACGCGCGCGGCATGTTGGCCGCGGCCGAGGCGGGACGCACCGCGATCGCGGCGGGCCGGCACACGATCGGCGGCGAGGTGTCCTTGTCGGTCCCCTCGGACCTGGGCCGCAACCTGCTGTTCGGCTGGCTCGACGCCTTTCTCGCCGAGCATCCCGCGGTACGCCTGAACGTGCGGCTCTCGGATCGCATCGCCGACCTGTACCGGCAGCCCGTCGACCTGGCCGTGCGTTACGGGCCGCCGCATGATTCCGCGCTGGTCGCGCTGCCGCTCGCGCCCGACAACCGGCGCGTGCTGTGCGCCGCGCCCCGTTATTTCGCCGAGCACGGCATGCCACGCACGCCGGCGGAATTGGCTTCGCACAACTGCCTGCGTCTCGCGCTCGGCGATACGATCCACCAGCAATGGACCTTCTTCGACGCGGCCGGCGAGGCGCACCCGGTGAAGGTGAGCGGCGACCGCGTGGCCGACGACGGCGAGCTGGTGCATCGCTGGGCGCTGGCCGGCCATGGCCTGACCTACAAGTCGCGGCTCGACGTGCTGGCCAGCCTGCGCGCCGGCACTCTGGTGCAGGCACTGGCCGACCACCAGGGCGAGCCGGCGCCGCTGCATCTGGTGACCACCCATCGCACGCTGATCTCGCCCACCGTCACCGCCTTGCGCGATGCGCTGCAGGCGCGGGTGCGCGACTACCTCGACGCGCCGTCGGCCTGAGCGTCGGCCAGCCAGGCGCGGCCGGCCTCGAGCGCATCGCGGCCCTGGTGCACGGCCAGGTCGAGTTGAGTGACGGCGGCATTGCCGAGCGAGAGCGCGCGCAGCTCGGCGATCGCGGCCGGCGGCAGGTCGTCGAGGCGGCTGCGGCGGATCAGCAGGGTGGCCTGGTCGGTGCCGCGCAGCAGGCCGTTCGGCTCGGCCAGCTCGCGGATCTCATGGCGCGCGAACAGGAACTGCGGTCGCCAGAGCGGTACCACGGCCCAGGCACGCGCGGCCACGGCGCGTTCGAAGGCCGCCACGCAATCCGCCAGCGTGCCGTTCTCGAAGCGGTAGCCGAGCGCGGCCAGGCCGTAATGGTCGATGATCTCGCGCGAGAAGCGGCTGATGCCGGCGCCCGGGCCGATGCCCTGGATCAGCGGCGTCATGCGGCGGCGCACGGCCGGCTTCGCGAGGTCGGCCACCGAAGCGAGCTCGTCGACAGGCACGTAGGCGGGCACGCCCCACAACGCATAAGGCGTGTAGAGCACCGCCAGCTTCTCGAAGCTGGCCGCGAGCGGGTCGAAATACCGGCCGTGGCTACCCGGCAGCCAGGCGCTGCAGAGCAGGTCGGCCGAATCGTCGGCGAGCATCGCGAAGGCGGCCTCGTGCGCCGCGCGCCGCTCGGTGACGGCCACGCCGTGCCGTTCGAGCACGGCGCGCACCACGCCGGCCGCGGCATGATGGAAGCTCAGGTCGATGGTGGCCAGCGTGATGGTCGGCGAGGCGGGCATGAAGGGCTCCGTTGATGGATGGGGATGGCCTCATCATGCGAACGGCAGGCGCCGCGATCCAGCCGCGCGGCCCGGAAACATTTTCGGCGGTGCGTTGAAGACGCGCTGGCGACATCGGCCGGAAGCGGCGATTCGGAACATTCCCGATGCAGCGATTTTCGTCGCGGCGACGAAGCTGTTTCCGTCGATGCGCGGTGTTTCGCGCTCGCCCGGCTATCGATAATCGGCGGCCGAAACGCGGCAATCGGGCCGCGTGCGAATTCCGGCGGGAGCCTCTCGTGACACCTCGAATCCTTCTTTCCTCCCTGCTCGCGCTGCTCGTGGCCTGCAGCTTCGGCGCCCCGGCCGCCGGCGCGGCCGACACCACCGCGCTCGAACTGGTCGCGCAATCGACCACCATGCCCTGGAACGCCGTGGCGCTCGACGCGCGCGGGCGCATCTTCGTCAGTTCCCCGAAATGGACCGGCGGCACCGGGCCGGCGCTGGCGACCATCGAAGCCGATGGCCGGCTCGCCCCCTATCCCGACGCGACCTGGAACGGCTGGACGCCCGGCGCCGACGCGGCGCGAGCCTTCGTCAGCATCAACGCGATCCATCGCGAGGCCGACGGCAGCTTGTGGATCGTCGACACCGGCTCGCCCGAGTTCGGCGGCACGCCGGTGCCGAACGGCGCGAAGCTGGTGCAGGTCGATCCGCGCGAGGACCGCGTGCTGCGCGTCTACCCGTTTCCGGCCAGCGCGATTCGCGCGCATACCTATGTCGACGACGTGCGCATCCACGGCCGGCACGCCTACCTGACCGACGCGGGCGAGGGCGCGATCCTGGTGCTCGATCTCGACAGCGGCGCGGTGCGGCGCCGTTTCGACGGCATGGCCTTCGCGCAGGCGGCGCCCGATGCGCGCATCGTGGTGGCAGGGCGCGTGCTGCGCGGGCCCGACGGCCGGCCGTTGCGCGTGAACGCCGATCCGCTCGAGCTGAGCCCGGACGGCAAGACTTTCTACTTCGGGCCGTTGTCGGGGCCGATGTCGCGGATCGAGACGCGCTACCTCGACGACGACCACCTCAGCGACGCCGAACTCGCGCGCCACGTGCGGCGCTGGTTCGCGCTGCCGCCGGTGGGCGGCACCGCGATGGACGCGGCCGGCAACCTCTACTACACGCCGCTGGCCGACAACACGCTGATGCGCCGCGCGCCCGACGGCCGGATCACCCGGCTCGCGCGCGATGCGCGGCTGCGCTGGGTCGACGCGCCCTTCCTGGACGGCCAGGGCCACCTCTACCTGCCGGTGCCGCAGATCGACGGCGCGCCGGTGTTCAACCACGGCCATTCGACGATGCGGCTGCCGATCGCCTTGTATCGGGTTCGCTTGCCGGCGGATTGAGTCGGGAGGCTGCCGGCGCGCGGTTCGCGCATGCGGCGGCGGGGTTCGCCGAGCATGGCGGATCGCAGCGGGCCGGCGCGAAGGCGCCGGTTCGACGAGGCGCCGCGAGGGGCGCCAGCGACGATCCGCAGCCAGGCACGGCAGGGCGAAGCGCAACGCGCCCGGCCGTCGCCGGCGATGGAATAATCGCCGGCTGGCGCGCGTTGTGATGCGGTGGCGGCCGTCATGCGCCGCGCTCCGATCCTCGCCCATTCCCGACCCGCAAGGCAGCCCCTTGAAGACACGATTCCTTTCCCCGCGCCGGCTCGTCGGCCCGACCGGCGTGATCCGCCCGCGCCGCGCGCCGGTGCTCGCCGCGCTGGCGCTGGCACTTGGCATCGCCGCCGCCGGTTGCGTCCCGGCCGCCGGCGCGAATTCCGTCGACAGCGTCGCGCAGGCGGTGCCGCAACTGGATGCGCGGCTCGGCGAACAGGTGCTGATGCTGCCGCGCTATCCAGGCAACCCGGGCAATCCAGGCAATGGCGCCATCGAATTGCAGACCACCGTCTTCAAGCCGCCCGGCCCCGGGCCGTTCCCCTTGGTGGTGCTCAACCACGGCAAGAACCCCGGCGACGCGCGTCGGCAGCCGCGCTCGCGCCATCTGCGCGTGGCCGCCCAGTTCGTGCGGCGCGGCTACGTGGTGGCGATTCCGATGCGCGAGGGTTTCGCGGGCTCGGGCGGCGTCTATCACGGCGATCGCTGCGACAGCGCCCGCCATGGCATCGACGAAGCCGCCGACGTGGCGGCCGCGATCGATTCGCTGGTCAAGCTGCCTTACGTGGATCGTTCGCGCATCGTGATCGCGGGGCAATCCGACGGCGGGCTGACCACCATCGCGCTCGGCACGCGGCGCATTCCCGGCGTGCTGGGGCTGGTGAATTTCTCGGGCGGGGTGCGCAAGAGCGCGTGCGCCGGCTGGCAGGACGCGCTGGTCGACACCTACGCGCGCTACGGCGGCGCGGCGCATTACCCCTCGCTGTGGTTCTACGGCGACAACGACCAGTTGTGGCCGCAACCTTTGCCGCAGCGCATGTTCGGCGCCTATCGCGAGCAGGCGCGCGGGCCGGCGGCCGAGGCGCGTTATGTCGATATCGGCGTGTTCGGCGGCAATTCGCACGACTTCTTCGATACGCCAGCGGGCGTGCGGCTCTGGCTGCCGCAGGTGGGGGCCTTCTTCCGCTCGCTCGGGCTGCCGTTCGAGCCGGTGGTCGACCTGCGCCAGGTCGGCGGGCAGGCCGGATAAACGCGCCTGCCGAGGCGCGCACGCGCGACGCGTTCGACGCGTCGCGCGCGGCCTCGATGGAGCGCGATCAGGAGGGCTTGGCGAGCTTGACGATGGTCAGCGTGCCTTTCACGTTCTCGACGCGCACGCGCACCTTGTCGCCGGCATGCGCCTGCTGGACCATCGCGGCGTCCCGGGCCTTGTAGGCCATGGTCATGGCCGGCATGCCGAGGTTGGCCAGCGTGCCGTGCTTGAGCGTGATCATGCCGGTGGCGGGATCGACCTTGCGCACCTCGGCATCGGTCAGGCCCGCATCCTTGGCCGTGTCGGCGGGCGCGGCCATCTTCATGCCGGCCATGTCGTCGTCGGCCAGCGCCGGCGTGGCGGCGGTACCGAGCGCGGCGGCCAGGGCGCCGAGCACGGCCAGAGAGCGGGCCGGAAAGCGGGCGGGAAAGCGCAAGGAGGCGCGGGAGGCAAAAGCGGAAAACATCGGGTTCATCGGTTATCTCCGGTGGAAATGACGGGCACGGTCGTGCCCGAGGTGGGGGAAAGGTCATGGCGCGCCCGGGCCGCGAGCCGCACGCGGCGGCGTTGCAGCAGGAACCAGGCGGCCGGAATCACGAACATCGACAGCAGCGGCGCGGTGATCATGCCGCCCACCATCGGCGCGGCGATGCGCTGCATCACCTCGGAGCCGGTGCCCTGGCCGAGCAGGATCGGCACCAGCCCGGCCAGCACCACCGCCACCGTCATGGCCTTGGGCCGCACGCGCTGCACCGCGCCCTCGCGGATCGCCTCGGCCAGCAGCGCCTCGCTGAGCGGCTCGCCGGCATCCAGCCGGCGTTGCAGCGCGCCCTTCAGGTAGAGCAGCATCACCACGCCGAACTCGGCGGCCACCCCGGCCAGCGCGATGAAGCCCACCGCGGTGGCCACCGACACCGCATGGCCGAGCAGCCAGATCAGCCAGAAGCCGCCGACCAGCGCGAACGGCACGGTGCTCATCAGCAGCGCTGCGTCGGCGGCCGAGCCGAAGGTCAGCAACAGCAGCACGAAGATCACCGCCAGGGTGACCGGCACCACGGTGCGCAGCTTCGCCGCGGCGCGCTCCAGGTACTCGAACTGCCCGGACCAGGCGATCGAGTAACCGGGCGGCAGCGTCACCTGCCGCGCCACCGCGCGCTGCATCGCGAGCACCGCCGAGCGCAGGTCGGTATCGCGGATGTCGATGTAGACGTAGCCGGCCAGGCGCGCGTTCTCGCTGCGGATCATCGGCGGGCCGTCGGCGATCGACAGGCGCGCCACGTCGCCGAGCCGCAGTTGCGCGCCGCGTTCGGTCAGCACCGGCAACTGCCGCAGCGCGTCGAGCGAGTCGCGCACCTCGCGCGGGTAGCGCACCGAGATCGGGTAGCGTTCGCGGCCCGCGATCACCTCGCCGAGGTTCTCGCCGCCGATCGCGGTGGTGACGAAGGACTGCAGCTCGGCCACCGACAGCCCGTAGCGCGCGGCCGCCAGGCGGTCGATGTCGACGTCGATGTAGCGTCCGCCGTTGAGGCGCTCGGCCAGCGCGGAGCTCACGCCCGGCACGCCCTTCACGGCCTGCTCGACCTGGGCCGCGACGCGATCGATGCCGGCCAGCTCGGGCCCGGTGATCTTCACGCCCACCGGCGTCTTGATGCCGGTGGACAGCATGTCGAGCCGGTTGCGGATCGGCGGCACCCAGACGTTCGAGAGCCCCGGCACGCGCACGATCCGATCGAGTTCGTCCACCAGCTTCTGCGGCGTCATGCCGGGCCGCCACTGGCTGCGCGGCTTGAAGCGGATGGTGGTCTCGAACATCTCGAGCGGCGCCGGATCGGTGGCCGAATCGGCGCGCCCCGACTTGCCGAACACGGTCTCGACCTCGGGCACGGTGCGGATCAGCCGATCGGTCTGCTGCAGCAGCTCGGCGGCCTTGTCGACCGAGATGCCGGGCAGCGCGGTGGGCATGTAGAGCAGGTCGCCCTCGTCGAGCGGCGGCATGAATTCGCCACCGAGGCGGCTGAGCGGGATCGCCGTCAGCAGCAGCGCCAGCGCGGCCAGGCCGATCGCGACCCAGGGCCGCCGCAGCGTGGCAGCGATCAGCGGCGCGTAGAGCCGGGTCAGCCAGCGGTTGATCGGGTTGGCGTGCTCCGGCGGAATGCGCCCGCGGATCAGGTAGCCCATCAGCACCGGCACCAGGGTCACCGACAGCCCGGCCGCGGCGGCGATGGTGTAGGTCTTGGTATAGGCGAGCGGCGCGAACAGCCTGCCTTCCTGGCCTTCCAGCGTGAACACCGGCACGAACGAGAGCGTGATGATCAGCAGCGAGAAGAACAGCGCCGGGCCCACCTCGGCGGCCGCGTGCGCGATCAGCTCCCAGCGCCGCGCGGCCGTCAAGGGCTCGCCCGGATGCGCCTGCTGGTGCGCCTCCAGATGCTTGTGGGCGTTCTCGATCATCACGATCGCCGCGTCGATCATCGCGCCGATCGCGATCGCGATGCCGCCCAGCGACATCAGGTTCGCGTTGATGCCCTGGTGGCGCATCACGATGAAGGCGGCCAGCACGCCCAGCGGCAGCGACAGGATCGCCACCAGCGCGCTGCGCAGGTGGAACAGGAACAGCGCGCAGACCAGGGCGACGATCACGAACTCCTCGACCAGCTTGCCCTCGAGATTGTCGACGGCGCGCTCGATCAGGCCGGAGCGGTCGTAGGTGGTGACGATCTCGACGCCGGCCGGCAGCGAGCGCTTCAGTTCCGCCAGCTTCGCCTTGACGCCCTCGATGGTGCTCAGCGCGTTCTTGCCGGAGCGCATCACCACCACGCCGCCGGCCACCTCGCCCTGGCCGTCGAGCTCGACCACGCCGCGCCGCGCGTCGGGGCCGATCTGGATGCGCGCCACGTCGCCGAGCAGCAGCGGCGTGCCGGCCGCGTTGGTGCGCAGCACCACCTGGCGGAAATCGTCGAGCGTGCGCAGGTAGCCGGAGGCGTGCACCACGTATTCCGACTCGGCCATCTCCACCACCGAGCCGCCCGCCTCGCGGTTGGCCCGCGCCAGCGCGTCGGTCACCATCGCCTGCGTGACGCCGTAGGCGCGCATCCGGTCCGGGTCCAGCACCACCTGGTACTGGCGCACCATGCCGCCCAGGCTGGCCACCTCCGACACATCGGGCACGGTCTTCAGCTCGAAGCGCAGGAACCAGTCGTTCAGCGCGCGCAGTTGCCCGAGATCGTGCCGGCCGCTGCGGTCGACCAGCGCGTATTCGTAGACCCAGCCCACCCCGGTCGCGTCGGGGCCAAGCGTGACCGTCGCGCCGGGCGGCAGGCGGCCCTGTACCTGGTTGAGCGACTCGAGCACGCGCGAGCGCGCCCAGTAGGGATCGGTCTTGTCGTCGAACAGCACGTAGACGAAGGCGTCGCCGAACGAAGAATAGGCGCGGATCGTCTTCGCCCCCGGCACGCCGAGCAGGGTGGTGGTGAGCGGGTAGGTGACCTGGTCCTCGATCAGTTGCGGCGCCTGGCCGGGATAGGAGACCTTGATGATGACCTGCGTGTCGGACAGGTCCGGCAACGCGTCGAGCGGCGTCTCGCGCAGCGACTGCAGGCCCCAGGCCGCCAGCAGCAACGTGGCCAGCAACACCAGCAGGCGATGGCGGATCGACCAGCGGATCAGGTGCGCGATCATTGCGGGCCTCCGCTCGGTTCGACGGCGCTCAGGCGGTAGCCCTCGCCGGCATGGCGGAACGCGAAGCGCACGGTCTGGCCGACCTTCGCGTCGGCGAAGGCGCCGGGCGAAGGCTTCTCGAAGCTCATGGTCATCGCCGGCCAGCCGAGCGCGGGGACCGGCTGGTGCGAGAGCGTGATGGCCTGCGCGTCGATGTGCTCGATGCGGCCGGTGGTCTCGTAGAGGCCGGCCGCGTCGGCGGCGGATGCGGGGGAGGCAGGCATCGACGACATCGATGAAGTTGCCGCCCGGGACGAGGCGTCCGTCGCGCCGGGGCCGTTGCGTGCTTCACCCCCTGCCTCGCTACTCGCGGCATCGTGCTCGAGACGCGGCAGCACCGATTTCAGGCTGGCTTCCGAGTCGATCAGGAACTGTCCCGAGGCCACCACCGTCTCGCCTTCGCCGAGGCCGTCGAGCACCTCGGTGAAGTCGCCCAGGTCGCGGCCGACGCTGACGGTGGCCGGGCGCAGCTTGCCGTCGGCATCGCGCACGATCACCACGCTGCGCTTGCCGGTGACGATCACCGCCTCGGACGGCACCACTAGCCGCGAGCGCGTCGCGCCGCCGTCGACGCGCACCCGCATCAGCATGCCGGGGGTGAGCGCCAGCGAGCGGTTGTCGAGCTCGACGCGCGCCTGCAGGGTGCGGCTGCCGGTGTCGATGCCGGGCAGGATCTCGCGCAGGCGGCCCTGGATGTGGCGCGAGGGATCGGCGGCGGGCGTCGCGTCGACGGCCATGCCGGGCCGCACGCGCAGCGCCAGCGCCTCGGGGATCTCGACCAGCAGCCACAGCGTCGAGAGCCCGTTGATCTTGGCGATGGTCTGGCCCGGCGCGACCATCGCGCCTTCGCGCAGGTCCAGCTCGCTCACCACGCCGCTGTCGGGCGCGGCCAGCGTGAGGTGGGTCTGCGCGCGACCGCTGCGCTCGGCCGCGGCCACCAGCGCGTCGGGGATCGACAGCGCCCGCATCCGCGCGCGCGCCGCGTCGAGCAGCGCGGCATCGGCGGGGCTGCCCGAGCCGCCGGCACCGCCCGAGCCGCGGCGCAGCGCCAGGTATTCCTCCTGCGGCGCGAGCCAGTCCGGCACGAACAGCGAGGCCACCGGCGCGCCCTTGGCGATGCGCTGCTGCGGCGCGTTCGCATAGAGACGGTCGATGTAGCCGGTCACGCGTGACTGCACGACCTCGGCGCGCGATTCGTCGAACTGGGTGGTGCCGATCGCGTCGATGCCGTCGCTGGTCTCGCGGCGCCGGACCTTCGCGTAGCGGATCCCGAGATCCTGCTGCAGGCCGGCGTCGATGCGGATGCCCGGCTGCGCGCCGGGCGCGCCGTCGTCGCCGTCGGCATAGACGGGCTGCAGCTGCATGTCCATGAAGGGCGACTTGCCGGGTTTGTCGAAGTGCTGGTTCGGCACCATCGGGTCGTGCCAGTAGAGCACCTTGCGGGGGGCGGGCGCGCCGCCGGCCGAAGGTACCGCGGCAGCGGCCATCGAATCGCCGCCGCCGCGATGGCGGCTGCCGGCCAGGTAGCCGGCGCCGAGCAGGGCCGCGCCGGCGATCAGCGCGAGCGCCGCGCGCAGGGAAAGGGAACGGATCGTCATGACGGGCTCCCTCATTGCGCGGCGGCCAGGGTGGACGGCACCACCTGGTATTCGAGCCGGGCCCAGGTGCGCGATACCTCGCGTTGCAGCTCGAGCACCTGCAACTCGGCATCGAGCTGCGCGCGCCGGGCCGCGAAGCTGTCGGCCAGCGAGCCGGTGCCGGCGCGATAGGCGGCGTCGGCCAGTTGCACGCGCTGCGCGGCGGCCGGCAGCAGGGCCGCGCGCAGATTGGCAATGCGCTCACGGCCGCTGCTCAGCACGGCCGAATCGTTGCGGATGTCGGCCTCGACCTGTCGTTCGGTGTCCTCGTAGCCGAGCCGCGCCTTGCTGGCCAGCTCGGCCTTCTCGGCCACGTCGCGATCCTGGCGGTCGCGGCGGTTGATCGGCAGCGGGATCGACACGCCGATCGACACCATGTTCGAGTAGGCGCCGCCGCGCTGCTGGTAGGCGATCTCCCAGGTCCAGTCGGGCTTGCGCTCGCTGGTGGCGACGGCCGTATCGGCCTCGGCCACGGCGATGTCGTCGGAGGCGGCGATCAGCGTCGGCTGCGCCAGCCGCAGTGCCTCGGGCGGCAGCGAGGACACGTAGGACTCGGGCGCGGGCGGCGCGCCGGCCACGTCGCCGACCGGGCGCGCGGTCCAGCGCGACAGCGCGATCAGCGCGCTTTGCAGCGCCTGGCGGGCGGCCAGCACCTGGTCGCGTGCCTGCGCCTGCAGGGCCTGGGCGGCCACCACGTCGGCGGCACCGCCGGATTTCGCGCCGCCGCGATAGGCGGCGCGCGTCGCCGCCAGTTCTTCGTCCATGCGCGTGGCGAGCTGCTCGCGCAAGGCCAGCGCCGCTTTGGCGTAGGCGGCGTCGAGCCAGGCCGTGGCGGTCTGTTGGCGGACCGTCGCCAGCTCCATCAGGTAGCCGGCGCGTTCGCGACCGGTGCGCTGGTCGGCCAGCGCCGTGCGCAGCCGGCGCTTGTCGCGCGAAACCCATTGCTGCTCGATGCCGATGCGCCGCATCGTCATGAAGTCCTGGCCGATCGTGTAGCGCTGG
Organism: Burkholderia gladioli; assembly: GCF_000959725.1. NCBI lineage: Bacteria > Pseudomonadati > Pseudomonadota > Betaproteobacteria > Burkholderiales > Burkholderiaceae > Burkholderia > Burkholderia gladioli. The sequence continues at coordinate 1,871,407 of NZ_CP009322.1, read as the reverse complement.
CCGCCCGTCACGGGCAGGTTGTCGACGCCGGCCTTCAGCGTCGGGTCGGGAAGCTGGCCGGCCTTGACGGCGGCCTCGCCGCTGGCGCGCACCGAGGCCTGGGCGGCCTGCATGGCGGCCGAGCGCTCGGCCGCCGATTGCAGCGCGGCCTCGAGCGTGAAGGGCGGCGGCGCGAGGGCGGCGGCGCTGGCGGCCGGGTGGATGGCCGGGCTGGTTGCCGGGTTGGTTGCCGGATTGGCGGCCGCATCGGCGGCCGGTCCGGCGGAAGCGGGCGTCTGCGCCTGGGCGGCAGCCGCGAACAGCGCGACGGCCGCCAGGGCGGGCGCGCGCGAGAAGGCGCGCCGCATCGACGGCGCGCCGGTATGGAAGGACATGATCTAACCCCAACAGCGGAATCGCGAACGGATTCCGTGTCCCGTGGACGGGACGACACTCACCGCGCAGGCGGTGAACCGGTCATTGCGGGATCAGACGAGACGTGGAGGGCGCCACAGGCCGTTCGGGTCGCGCACCACCAGCGATTCGGTGTAGTGGAAGCGCAGCGGCTGGGTCAGCGAGGCGGGCCGGCTGAGGTCGGCCCGCAGGGGCGGGTGATAGAGATTGCCGAACTGGCATTGCGCCGACATCTTGCAGAGATGTCCGCCGGCCTTGTGCTGGCCGGCCGGCGCCGGTTTCATGTCGTCGCAGCCGGCCATCGCGGCCATGTCGTTCATGGCGCTGGCCGACATGCCGCCCATTTCCGGCATGGCGCTCGTGCCGTCCGCCCCCATCTCTGCCTGCATCATCGGGCAGGCGCCCGTCAGCCCGCTCGCCGCCAGCCCGCTCAGGGGCAGCGTCGCGCAAAGCAGCAGGATGAAAAGGGTGCGGAGCAGTCGCATGGCGCGGATTATAGCCCGGCCTTTCCGGGCCGCGCGCAGTGTAAACAAAACTTGAGAAGTGTTGCCGCGTGACGTGCCGGGTCGAGCATGTCACGTTACATCGGTGACACATCGCGCACTCGCGGGCATGGGCGCGCGGCGCGCAAACGCATCGCGGGAAACCGCGGGGATCCCGCAGGGCCTTATCGGGACTGGCTTTCACGCCGATCGAACGCGAGGCGGTAAAGATTCGCCGGAGCTGGTACGAATTCTGCTGAAAAACCGTCATCAACGACATACGGGCCGCCGAGCGGTCCGGCAACGCCTGACGGAACGAATCATGGATACCTGCCCGAACCAATCCGACGCGCAATTCCAGGCCTTCCTGGCGAAACTGCTGACGCAGCCACAACCGGCCGAATGGGGCGAGAAGCAACGCATCGAACTCGACATGGCGCGCGCCCTGTCGACCAGCATGCTGCGCGTGGCCGAGCACCTGCACGCGCAACCCGGCGATACCGAGAGCTGGCTCGCGCTCTATCGCTACGGCCGCGCGCTCGACTTCATCCTCGGCTCGCTGGCCGGCGGCCGCGACATCCACCCGCGCACGCTGCGCACGATCCTCAAGCTCGCGCACTTCGAGGTGGACGCCAACTACCCCGACTGAGAACCCGGCCGGGCCGGCTCGCTCAGTTGTAGCCGAGGATCGCGCTGCTCGCCACGTCGGGGCGTTCGCCCGCGTTGGTGGCAAGCGCGCAGGTCGGGTTCTGCAGCACCGCCTGGTAGGGCGTGGCGGCCTTGGCCTGCGCGAGGGCGGCTAGGCTGCCCTCGACGGCGAGGGATTCGGCTGCGTCGAGCGGCGAGTGGGCGGGCATGACGGGTCTCCTGCTTGGGAAGTCGGTTCGGGATCGGATCGATGCCGCTTTCGACGCGTGCTTATGCGGCGGCAATATGACAGGCACTATCCCAGAATCGCCTCGGCCGACCAAGCGAGTATTTTTTATTCGAGCCTTCAGTTTTTCTGATGGCCATCACAAAATGATCCAGTGAAACGAATGGTATCGGCAGGCGATTCCGCCATGCCGCCATTGCCTATCGCGCCAGTCAGCAATGGCGTTCTCGGCGATTTCACAGGCGCCTCTCAAGTTCCGCCGCGCCCGACCGTCAATCAGCATAAATCTGCTTGATTCAGGTCAAATTCCCAAGGTGCAACGATTGCGTGAACGAACTTCGATGTTTTTACTGACGAGTCGTCCTGGCTCGACGCGCGGCTTCGCCCGGGCCGGCGGCGACGGACGCGAGGCGCGGGTATCGCCTGATGTCGCCGGCGGCGAGGCCGCGCGACGCGAAGGCCGCATGAACTGCGAGATAGCGGCCCGACAACAATACAATCGGGGGCAGGTATGAGAGGCATTACGGGATACAAACTGAAGCAAAGGATCGGGGACCGGTTTCCGCAGCGCGGCGACGCCTTGCCGGACTGGCTGGAAGACGCCGGGGCGCGCGATCGCGTGGTCGACAAGGTGCGCGCCCTGGGGCAGGGCTTCTTCGAGATGAGCGAGCGCGATTATCGGTTCTGGTCGGATCACCTGCCCGAGGACGAGTTCGTCGAATTGATCGCGCTGATGATCAAGCTGGCGCACGAGCCTGCCGTGAACGCGGCGGCGTCGCGCAACTGAGCGGCAGGGAAATGCGGGCTGGCCGGGTGTGCCGGCCCGTTTTGCTTTCGGGTATTTGTATTCGCGGCGGTTTCTTCCATGCCGCATTCATGATGTTTCCGCCTTGAGCGGCCCGCGCATCGGTTTTTCATTTCCGCGCATCTTCCGCCGTCGCAAAGAAAACGGGGTGGTGCGCGCGACACCACCCCGTTCGATCTTGCCGGGTCCTGCCCGATTCCACGATTCGCTCCGGCGCGCGGCCCTGCGCCCCGGCGCGTCGCGGTTTATTGGACGTGGAACTTCGGCGACGTATTGATCGTGCCCGTGACCGTGCAGTTCGGCGTCAAGACGGCATTTTGGAACGTCAGCGACGAGGCCGAATCGTTCCATGCCGTCACGACCTGGCTCGGGCCGCAGGTACCGAGCAGCGAGGCGCTGACCTGGGCATTGTTGATGGTCAGCTGGGTGGGCGTATCGGCCTGGCCGGTCCACGGAGTGGCGCTCGTGGCGCTGCCCTGGATCAGCCCGCACAGGCCGCCGCCGGTGAAGGACGTCGAGGTAATCGTGAGGATCCCGGTGCTCGTGATCGTGCCGTTGAACGTGGCGGTGCAGTTCGCCGTTACCGAGCCCTTCGTGAGCGTGGTGCCGCCGGTGGCCGAGAACGGCTCGCCGTTGGGATTCAGCGGATTGCCGTCAGCGCGAGAAACCGTGACGGCCAATGCCGGCGCGGCCAGTGCCGACGAAACAGCCAGAGCGACGACAAGGGAAGCCACTTTTCGAATAGTCATGATGCGTGCCTCAATTGACGAATGGCGGCGAACCGCCTTGGGTGAGCGGACGTCGGGCGGCGTACCGCCCGCGTTCCGCGGGTAACCGCTTGCGTCCGCGCGGACGCGCCCGGTCGAAACAGTCCAGCATGGCCGGCAACGGAGCCTCGATACCCGTTGCCGGATGGCGGCGCATCGTTTGATCGATGCATGATGTGACGCGCCGCTTGGTACGCCGCGCGCCACCCGCGCTGACGTCCCCCTCGCTTCTCTCAGGATTCCATATAGATAGGCATCCTACCGATTCGGCCATCGGCCAGATCGGCGGCAGGAGTGCTGCCGCCGATCCGTACCGATTACTGCGCCTGCTGCTGCGAATACCTCGAATACCGCCTTACTGCACGAACGCGCCGACCGTGAAGAACGGGTTGAACTGGCTGTCGTTCACCACCATCGCGTAGACCTCGCCGACCTTGATCGCCCAGCCGGTGGCGCCTTGCTTGAAGATCGCCACGTTGCCGGTACTGTTGACCGCGTTGAAGTCCTGCAGCGCGGTGACCTTCACCAGGCCCGGCGTGGCCTGCGTGTAGTCGAGCGAGAAGGTGCTCGAGGCCAGCGAGGTCAGCGGGTTGACGAAGGCGGCCGTGGCGCCGCTGAACAGCGTGGACGTGTAGTTCGCGCCGTAGGTCGAGACCGCGGTGCCGTCCAGGCAGTTGCCGGCCGACGGATCGAAGGAACCGTTGGCATACACGCCCGGCAGGTTCGGATGCGGCTTGCTCGCGTCGAATCCCGGGGAACTGACAGCCGGCGAGGACGACGGACCATTGTTGGCCACGATCCCGCAGGCCGCGGCGCTGGTCGCACCGATGAAGCCGCCGGTCAGCGAATTCGCGGCGATCGGCGTGGCCGGGGCGAGCGCCGAGATGCCGATTTCCGCGTCGGCGACCGTGTCGAGCAGATCACCCGGCGGCGTCGAGGCATAACCAACCCGGATCACGATCGGGATCAGCGCGCCGCGCAGCTTGCCGACGATCATGATCCCCTGCGCCTGGCTCGGCGCGAGCAGCACGATCGGCTGGCCTTGTCCTGCGCTGGTATAGGCGGCGCCGGCCGAGGTCGGCTTGCTGACGAACACGTTGTCGGCGGAGCCGTCGGCGTTGGTGCGCAGCGTCCACGGCGTGCCGGTCGTATGGCAGGAGTAGTCGCTGCCGGCCGTGATCGAGCAGGAGCCGTCCGCGTTCAGGGTCTCGTTCCAGTTGATCACGTCCGGCTGCCAGCCTTGCGGTTGCGCCGTCTGGTACCCCGTGCCGGTCGGCGAGAGATGGATGCCCAGCTCGTTGTAGTTGCCGGCCACCTTGGTGAAATCGGTCTCGGTATCGGTGAAGCCGATGTAGGGGAAGAAATCGAAGCTGCGCGAGGGCACCGAGCCGAGCGTGATGCCGGGCGCGAGCGTGATCCCGGGGAAGGCGATGGTCGCGCCGGGAATCCCGCCGCCCACCACGCCGTTGCCGACGAACAGCGTGGGCGCGTCGGCCGGATTGACGGTGATCGAATACGAGCCGTCGGCGGAGGCGCCGTTGTCGAGCACGAAGGCGCACTGGTTCTGCGCGGCGGTCGGCAGGTTGGTGGCGCGATGGAAGGTGCCGGTGATGGTCTGGCCGGCGCGCGTGTTGTTGATCTGCCCGGCGCTGACCGGCACCGAGGACAGGATGAAGTCCATCTGGTAGGTCAGCTTGGTGGTATCGAAGCGGACCCTCACGTATTCGCCGCTGCCCGAGCCGCCGGTATAGACGGTCGAGTAGTCGAGCGTGCTGGGGCAGAGTGCGTTGGGGGTGCTCGGCTGGGTGGTCGAGCCGCTTGCCGGGCAGCTGCTGCCCGAGCATTGCGGGACCTGGATCGCGGCCGGTGGATCGCCGCCGTCGCCGCCGCCACATCCGGCGAAGAACGGCATCGCGAGCGCGAAACAGGACAGCAGCGCCATGCGCGGCTTGGTGTTGCGGAACATACCCCCTCCTTGTTGGTGATTCCCGGTGTCTCGACGTCGATCGGGGCGCGGGCCTTGCCTGGCCCGTCGGATGCGGCGGTTCGATCGACGAGGTTCGGGCGCGCGGCCGGCACCACCAGGGCACCGGCCGCGACGTCCGGAATTACGAATGCGTGAAGCGGATGCGGGTTGCGCGGCTCGTGGCGACGCATCCGTGAAAATGCGGATATGAATGCCGTATCGGCGAAGGGACGAACGCGATGCGCCTCGTGCGCGCTGTTCGTTCCGGCGGGAATGACGGGCGAGTCTCGCCCGATTGGCCCCTTGTTTGCGTGCGTAGCATCGATGTCTCCGTCGGTACGCGCTGCGTGTTATTTGCTGGAACTTGTTTCGCGAAACTATGATGCGTAGCGTCTTTCAAGTAAATGGACAGCGAATTCCAAACGGCCAGGCGGCGATTCATCCTATCGCGGAAAGGGTTTACGGCGAAATTTAAACAGGCCGGGAGATGCGCGGGAAGGGCGCTTCAGGCGGGACGAGGGAGGGAATCGTTGCGAATCGCGCCGGGCATCGTTTCATTGCCGGCGAACCGATCGATTATTGTGCAGCGAAGCAAAACGAAATCGGATCGCGCGAATGCTCGAATCGGCGAGTGCGTGGTGCAATGCCACGCGAGCCGTCGCGAGGCTGGAGTCCGGCGGGGGTTTGATGTCAAAATCGCTGCACCGCCGGATCGGCGTCAGCGCGGCACGAGATCGCGCTCCATTGCCTGCCGGCGTGAAAGGGCTCTCACACTAGGTGGATATCGCATGCAAGGATTCATCGAAACCGCAGTCGGCCGCGCGAGCGAATCGCGCGCGACGCGTCTCGCGCAAGATTGGCGCCCTGACTTTTCACGAATTCGCGGCCATGTGGCCTTCGCCATCGCCGACCAGATCGAGGAGGCGATTCGCGCCGGGCTGTTCCGCCCCGGCGATCGCCTGCCGAGCCAGCAGGCCATTGCCGATTCGCTGGGGTTTCATCCGAACACCGTGTATGCCGCGTTTCGCGAAGTCGCGCGGCGCGGCTTGATCAAGGGCTTCGCCGGACGCGGCACCCTGGTACTCGACTACGCGTTGAGCTGAGCCCGGCGCCACGTATCGAGGCGGCATCGGCGATGCTGCAAATCGCGGCTCGTCGCATGCCGGAGTCTCGCCGCCATGGCCAGGCAAATTCGACCGCTCGCGATTCGCGCATCCGTCATTTTTCCCGTTTCGCCTCCTTGCCGAGCCGCCGCGCATGACGCGGTGAACCTCACCGCTTCCTTCCCGTCCTCGCGTTTTCCTCGTCGCGCATCGCGACGCCTGTCGCTTTCGATTGCTGCCGCCTGATGGCCGGCGGCGCTGCCGTTCGCGCCATATCCGCGTAAACGCCTATGTTTGCTTGCAAAAGCAAATATATACTTCGACACATGTTTGCGTTTGCAAATAAATTTCGGGCGAGCCGAACCGGCGGCGCCCGTCACGATCACGCCCGAACGCCGCCGCGCGCGGCCACTGCATGCCGATCACGATGAGCACCACTTCACCGCAGCACCTCGCCCAGGGGCCGACGCTGGACATCCCGGCCCTGATCGACGCGAGCCCGATCGGCCGCTTCCAGCTCGGGGTGTTCGTGCTGGCCGGCGCGGCGATGATCATCGACGGTTTCGATGTGCAGTCGATGGGTTTCGTCGCGCCGGAGCTGGTGCGCGACTGGGGCATCGCGCGCGTCGCGCTCGGCTCGGTGTTCTCGGCGAGCCTGGTGGGCATGCTGCTCGGCTCGCTGGCGCTGAGCGTGCTGGCCGACCGGATCGGCCGGCGCCCGGTGCTGGTGGCCTCGATGCTGTTCGCCGGGCTCTGCATGCTGGGCACCGCGCATGCACGGACGCTCGAGCAACTGCTCGCGCTGCGCGCGCTGAGCGGCGCCGGGGTGGGCGCGATCATGGGCAATGCGATGGCGCTGGTCAGCGAATACTGCCCGGCGCGCCGGCGTGCCTCGACGATGATGCTGGTGTCCTGCGGCTTCACGGCCGGCGCCGTGTGCGGCGGACTGATCGCGGGTTGGCTGATCCCGCTGGCGGGTTGGCGCGCCGTGTTCCTGTCGGGCGGCCTGGTATCGCTCGCGATCGGCCTGCTGATGGCCGCGATGCTGCCCGAGTCGGTGCAGTTCCTGGTGCTGCGTGGCGCGCGCCGCGAACGCATCGCGCGCCTGGTGAAGCGCATCGTGCCGCACGAGCCGGCCGCGTGGCTCGCCGAAGCGCATTACCTGGTGCGCGGCGCGAAGCCGGCCGGCGCGCCGGTGGCCGAGCTGTTCCGCGCCGGTCGCGCCCGCGCCACGCTGCTGCTCTGGGGCCTCAACTTCGCCAACCTGCTGAACCTGTTCTTCCTCTCGAACTGGCTGCCGACCATCGTCAGCGACCTGGGCCAGCCGCGCGCGGTGGCGCTCGCGATCGGCACCTTGCTGCAGGTGGGCGGCACGCTAGGCACGATCGGCATGGGCCTGCTGATCGACCGCGCCGGTTATTTCCGCGTGCTGGTGCCGGGCTTCGTCGCGGCGGCGCTGGCGATCCTGCTGATCGGCCAGCCGGGCCTGCCGCTGCCGGCCCTGTTCGCGGTGGTGCTGCTCGGCGGCATCTGCATCGTCGGCGGCCAGCCGGCCATCAATGCGCTGACCGCCTCGGTCTATCCCACCCGCATCCGCGCCACCGGCATCGGCTGGGGCCTCGGCATCGGCCGCGCGGGCTCGATCGTCGGGCCGGTGGCGGCGGGGCAGCTGGTCGCGCTGGGCGGCTCGGCGCACGCGATGTTCGTGGCCTCGGCGCTGATCGCGCTGACCTCCTGCGCGATGACGCTCGTCCTGGCGCGGCGGCGCGACGGGCCGGGCGACGCCGAAGCTCGGGACGCGGCATCGGCCGACGGCGCGCGCGAGGCCGCCGTCGAGCACTGATGGCACCGAGATGAATTTCCCCTATCCCGCATCCGCTCGTCTGCACGACTGAGCGATGTACCGAACCGCGAGCCCGTGCCTTGAACGGGCCTCGCCCCGACTGCCTGACACTGGAGATTGGCATGACGTTCAGCAATGTGAAGAAGATCGCGCTCGAGGAGCATTTCGCCATCGCCGAGACCATCGAGGATTCGGCCGGCTTCGTGCCGCCCGACGACTGGGTGGAGCTGCGCGGCCGCCTGCTCGACATCCAGGAGCGGCGCCTCGCCGAGATGGATCGCGCCGGCATCGAGCTGATGGTGCTGTCGCTGAACGCGCCGGCCGTGCAGGCGATCCGCGATCCGCGCCAGGCCGTCGAGCTGGCACGCCGCGCCAACGACTACCTGTCCGAGCAGGTGGCGCGCCGCCCGGATCGCTTCCGCGCCTTCGCGGCCCTGCCGATGCAGGTGCCCGAGCAGGCCATCCGCGAGGCCGAGCGCTGCGTGCGCGAGCTCGGTTTCGTCGGCGCGCTGGTCAATGGCTTCAGCGAGGCCGAGGACGGTGCCGAGCTCTATTACGACCTGCCGCGCTATCGTCCGCTCTGGGCCGCGCTGGAAGCGCTCGAGGTGCCGTTCTACCTGCATCCGCGCAATCCGCTGGCGGGCCGCGCGCCGATCTACGACGGTCACTCGTGGCTGATGGGGCCGACCTGGGCCTTCGGGCAGGAAACGGCAGTGCATGCGCTGCGCCTGATGGGCTCGGGCCTGTTCGACGCGCATCCGCGCCTGCAGATCATCCTCGGGCACATGGGCGAGGGCCTGCCCTACAGCATGTGGCGCGTCGACAATCGCAACGCCTGGGTGTCGGCCAAGCCGAACTACCCGGCCGAGAAGCCGATCGCCGAGTATTTCCGCAACAACTTCTGGCTCACCACCTCGGGCAATTTCCGCACCCAGACGCTGATCGACGCGATGCTCGAGATCGGTTCGGACCGCATCCTGTTCTCGGCCGACTGGCCCTTCGAGAACATGGATCACGCGGCCGACTGGTTCGACCATGCCTCGATCAGCGAGAACGATCGCATCAAGATCGGCCGCGGCAATGCCGAGCGGCTGCTGAAGCTCGGGCGTTGAGCCGGATGCGCGCCACCTTGACTGGATCGAAGCGATGAATCCGATTCCCTACGCGGCCGTCAACACCTGTCTGCCGTTTACCTACGAGGCGCTGCCGGCCCGGGTGCATTTCGGGCATGGCACGCGCGCCCAGCTCGGCGAGGCGGTCGAGCGGCTCGGCATCTCGCGCGCCTTGCTGCTGTATGGGCCGCCGCATGCCGAGGTGGCCGAGGAACTGGCCGGGCTGCTCGGCGCACGCGATGCCGCGCGTTTCGACGGCGCGCGCATGCACACGCCGGTGGCGGTGACGGCCGAGGCGCTCGCGCTGGTCGAGGCGCGCCAGATCGACGGGCTGATCGCGATCGGCGGCGGCTCGACCACCGGTCTCGCGAAGGCGCTCGCCCTGCACACCGACCTGCCGCAGATCATCCTGCCGACCACCTACGCGGGCTCGGAGATGACGCCGATCCTCGGCGAGACCGAGAACGGCATCAAGACCACCCGGCGCAGCCCGCGCATCCTGCCGGAATGCGTGATCTACGACGTCGACCTGACGCTGGGCCTGGGCGTCGAGATGTCGGGGATGAGCGGCATGAACGCGATCGCGCATGCGGTGGAGGCGCTCTACGCGCGCGACGCGAACCCGGTGATCCATGCGCTCGCGCTGGACAGCGTGCGAGCCCTGGCCAGGGCGCTGCCGGCGATCCATGCCGATCCGGCCAACCGCGCCGCGCGCGCCGACGCGCTCTACGGCGCCTGGCTGGCCGGCGTCTGCCTGGGCTCGGTCGGCATGGCGCTGCACCACAAGCTCTGCCATGTGCTGGGCGGCAGCTTCGACCTGCCGCATGCGCAGACGCACGCGCTGGTGCTGCCGCACGCGCTCGCCTACAACGCGCCGGCCGTCCCGGACGTGATGGCGCGCCTCGCGGCGGCGCTCGAGGTGGACGATGCCTGCCTGGCGCTGCATGATCTGAACCTGGCGATCGGCGCGCCACACGGCTTGGGCGCGATCGGCATGCCGGAGGCCGGCATCGCGCGCGCGGTCGAACTGGCACTCGCCAATCCCTACTGGAACCCGCGGCCGCCCGAGGCGGCCGGGCTGCGGAGCCTGCTGGAACGTGCCTGGCAGGGCGCGGCGCCGGCTGTCGCGGCCTGAAGCAAGGAACACGCACCATGAGCGACACCCCACAACGAAGCTATCCGCTGTTTTCCGAACAGGACTCGGCCGAGATCGTCAACGCGCGGATCGGGCCCGACGTGGCGCCGCGCACCGCGCAGATGGCCGCCGCGATCGTGCGCCACCTGCATGCGGCCGTGAAGGAGATCGAGCCGACCCACGAGGAGTGGTACGCGGCGATCCGCTTCCTGACCGAAACCGGCCAGATGTGCAGCGACTGGCGCCAGGAGTTCATCCTGCTGTCGGACGTGCTCGGCGTGTCGATGCTGGTCGACGCGATCAATCACCGGCGGCCCGGCAACGCCACCGAGAACACCATCCTCGGCCCGTTCTTCGTGGAGGGCCTGCCGGTGCTGCCGGCCGGCAGCAATCTCTGCCTGGACGGCAAGGGCGAGCCGCTGGTGGTGACCGGCAGCGTGAGCGATACCGAGGGCCGGCCGGTGGCGGGCGCCACCATCGACGTCTGGCAGACCAACGACGACGGCTACTACGACGTGCAGCAGAAGGGCCTGCAGCCCGAGGGCAATCTGCGCGGCAAGTTCGAGAGCGATGCCGGGGGCGGCTTCTGGTTCCGCAGCGTGCGCCCGCGCGACTACCCGATTCCCGACGACGGCCCGGTCGGCAAGCTGCTGGCCACGCTGGGGCGCCATCCGAATCGCGCCGCGCATATCCATTTCATGATCCAGGCGCCCGGCTTCGAGACCGTGATCACGCACATCTTCTCGCCGGATTGCCCCTACCTCGCCGAGGACACGGTGTTCGGCGTGAAGCAGAGCCTGGTCGGCGAGTTCGAGCGCGTCGACGATGCCGGCGCCGCGGCCGCCTACGGGTTCTCGGGCCCGTTCTGGAAAACCGATCGACCCTTCGTGCTCAAGCGCGAGGAAGGCTGAACCCCGGCGACGCGCGCCTGCCGCCCGTCATCCCGCCACCAAGACCAAGGAGACCGCCACCCACCTGGTAGCCGCAGCAGCACGATCGTGACGATAAAGAGAACTAATTATTATGAAATTGGAGACGATAGGTCATGAAGCATTGCATTCTGGGCGGCCTGGCCGCGCTGGGAGCTGTCTGCGCGCACGCGCAGAGCAGCGTGACGCTGTACGGGATCATCGACGCGGGGGTGTCCTACGCGAACGACGTGCAGACCGCGAGGCCGGGCGGGCGCCCGACCGGGGCCGGCCAGGTGTCGTTCCAGGACGGCCTGACGGCGGGCTTGTCGGGTAGCCGCTGGGGCTTTCGCGGCAGCGAGGACCTGGGCGGCGGCCTGAAGACGATCTTCACGCTGGAGAACGGCTTCACGATCAACAACGGCGCGCTCACGCAAGTCGGCGCGGAGTTCGGGCGGCAGGCCTTCGTCGGCCTGGCCTCCACGCGGCTGGGCACGCTGACCTTCGGGCGCCAGTACGACACGCTGCTCGACTCGATCCAGCGTTTCTCGGCGCCGTCCTGGGCCGGCTGGATGGCCTCGCACGTCGGCGACATCGACGACCTCGGGCTGCTGTACCGCATCAACAATGCCGTCAAGTACGTCACGCCGGTGTTCGGCGGGCTGCGCGTGAGCGGGCTCTACAGCTTCGGCGGCGTGCCCGGCGCGGGCGGGCAGAACCAGGTCTGGTCGCTCGGCGCGAGCTACGAGCATGGGGGCTTCGGCTTCGGCGCGGGCTACCTCAACGCGCGCAATCCGAACGTGTCGTTCTACGGCAATACCCCGAACAAGGGGCTCGCCACGGTCAACAACATCGGCTCGGCCGGCTCGGCGACCACGCCCGAATCGTTTCCCGCCTTCGCTGGTTACGCCTCGGCCAATACGCTGGAGATCATGGGGCTGGGCGGCAGCTACAGCTTCGGGCGCACCACTGTGGGCGGCGTGCTGACCCGCACCCGCTTCGATTCGCTGGGCTCGGCCTCGGGCCCGAATCCGCTCGGTTATACCGGCAACGCGGTGTTCACCAGCGCCGAGCTCGGCGTGCGCACGCTGATCACGCCGGCCCTGCAGACCGGCATCGCCTTCGACTACACGCGACGCAATTCGGTCGACGGCGACGGCGGCGCGCGCTACCTGCAGCTCGACGCGGTGGCCGACTACGCGTTCTCGACGCGCACCGACGTCTACCTGCTGGCGATCCTGCAGCGCGCCAGCGGTCGCGATTCGCTCGGCCAGCCGGCGGTGGCCACCATCGGCGGCTTCTCGCCCTCGGCCACCGACAAGCAGGTGGTGGTGCGCGTGGGCTTGCGGCAACGCTTCTGAGGAAGCGCCACGAGGCACGCGATCCGGGTCCGAATCGCGTGCATTTGTTTGCAATTGCAAGTATTGCGATTGCTATGTAAGATGCCTCGCATCGATGGGAACAGGCAAGGAGTGGACTGATGCAAAAGGATAGTGAACAGGGCGCCGCGGCGCCGATCGAGGCGCGGCACTGGATCGACGGCGAGTGGCTGGGCTCGGCGCGCATGGGCGACAGCGTCGACCCGGCCACCGGCCGCATCATCGGCCGCTATCACGATGGCGGCGCCGAGGAGGCCGAGCTGGCCATCGCGGCGGCCGCGCGCGCCTTCGAGGACGACAGCTGGACCGCCGATCCGCAGCGCCGCGCGGTGGCGCTGATGCGCCTGGCCGATGCTTATGAGGTGCGCCGCGAGGAGGTGGTGGCCACGCTCTGCCGCGAGAACGGCAAGCTGCGCCACGAGGCGGGTTTCGAGGCGGGGCTGATCCTGCGCGGGCTGCGTTTCGCGGCCGGCCTCGCGCTGCAGAACTTCGGGCGCGTGATGGACCCGCGCCCCGGCTTCCAGGGCATGAGCATCGTGCAGCCGATCGGCGTGGCCGGCTTGATCATCCCCTGGAATTCGCCGGCCTACCTGTCGATCCGTGCGCTCGCGCCGGCGCTGGCGGCCGGCTGCACGGCGGCGATCAAGATGCCGATGCAGGCCGCGCAGACCGCGGCGCTGATGAGCGAGATCCTCGCCTCGGTGCCGGACCTGCCCAGGGGCGCGGTCAATCTCTTCATCGAGTCGGGCGCGGCCGGCGCGAAGCGCCTGGTGGATTCGCCGCTGGTGAAGACGGTCAGCTTCACCGGCAGCACCGGCACGGGCCGCGCGATCGCGCTGGCCGCCGCCGCGCAGCTCAAGCGGGTCGGCCTCGAGCTGGGCGGGAAGACGCCGCACCTGGTGTTCGACGATGCCGATCTCGATGCGCTGCTGCCGGTGCTGGAGAAATCCTCGACGGTGTTCGCCGGGCAGTTCTGCATGTGCGGCAGCCGGATCCTGGTGCAGCGCGGCATCGCCGAGCGCGTGCGCGAGGGGCTGGCGGCGCGGCTGCGCGCGGTCCGGCCGGGCCCGGCCGCCGATCCCGCCAGCGACATGGGGCCCTTGATCGACCGTGCCTCGCTGGGCCGCATCGACGCGATGGTGGAGGCCGCGCTGGCGGCCGGCGCGAAGGCCATCGTGCGCGGCGGAATCGTCACCGAGGCGCCGCTCGCCGAGGGCAATTTCTATCGGCCGGCGCTGCTCGAGATCGACGATCCCGCGTTGGTGATCGCGCAGCAGGAAGTGTTCGGCCCGGTGCAGACCCTGCAGGTGTTCGATACCGAGGCGGAGGCGATCGCGTTGGCCAACCACAGCGAATACGGCCTGAGCGCCTGCGTGTGGAGTCGCGACGTGGACCGGCCGGTGCGCGTGTCGCGGCGGCTCGAGGCCGGCTTCGTGTCGATCAACGGCTGGGCCAACATCGCCGTCGAGTTCGAGGAGGGCGGCTACAAGTCGAGCGGGCTGGGACGGCTGGGCGGCGTGGCTTCGCTCGAGGATTTCATCGAGCGCAAGCAGATCACGCAGACCTACGCGGTCTAGCGTATCGACACGGCGCGCGGCAAGGCGCGGTGCGCCGGAAGAGGGGCAGGGCGAGCGCTACCAGGCTCGCCCGGGGCGCGAGGAAGCGAGTGGCTTAGCGGCGCGTCTTGCGCGCCGCCGCCGCGCGCGATCGGGCCGGCGCGGGTTCCGGTTCGACCCGCGGCGCCGTCGCCTCGTCGCTGTGCAGGTTCGCGAAGATGTGGTCCATCAGCAGCTTCAACTGCTTGAGCTGGGTGTTGTCGAGCCCGGCCGTGGCGAGCTTCTCGTAATGGATCGCGCGCGGGATCCAGCGCTCGACCAGCGCGCGCCCGGAGGCGGTCAGCGAGATGCAGACGGTGCGGCCGTCGTCGCTGAGGCGTTTGCGGGTCACGTGACGCATCGTGATCATCTTGCCGACCAGCCGCGAGAGCGTCGACAGCTCGCTCGACACCATCTCGGCGAGATCGATCAGGCGCTGGTCTTCCTGCTCGCGCAGGGCGGCCATCACGCGATACATCGGCAGGGTCAGGCCGACCTCGCGCAGCTCGGCGGAGAACAGTTGCTCCATGCGAACCCCGACCTTGGCGAGCAGGTAGGGGAAGGCTTCGGTGAATCGGTAGTGATCGAGATCGGGCATGTCGGCGAGCCTGGCGTGCGGGGATGAAGGGCGTCGGCAAGGCATCCGCCCATCTGTTTGCAAAATCAATTATTGCGCGTGGCGATTATATAGGAGGCGAAAACATGGCTCAACTTCACGGCAACGGCAACGGCAACGGCGATGCCGGGCCGGCGGCGCGTTATCCGCGCGGCGCTCGGCGGTTCCACTGGCTGATGGCGGCCATCATCGTGACGGTCTGGTGCATCGGCTTCGGCTCGGCGCACCTGCGCGGGGATGCGCCGCGCGGGGGCACGCTGCTGCTGGTGCACAAGGCGATCGCCTCGACTGTGCTGTTCCTGGTGGCGGCGCGCATCGTCTATCGCATCTGGCGCCGGCGCGCCTATCCGGCGCTGCCCGCGAGCATCTCGCCGCCGATGCGGCGGCTAGCCGGCGGCGTGCACCTGCTGCTCTATGCCGGCGCGATGATCGCCACGCCGCTGTCGGGCTGGATCTGGAGTTCGGTGGCGGGGCACCCGGTGCCCCTGCTCGGCATCGTCAACCTGCCGCCGCTGGTTCCCGTCGACAAGGCCAGCTACGACCTCTGGATGTGGATCCACCGCGCCTTCGCCTGGAGCGCCGGCGCGGTGATCGCGCTGCATGTGCTGGCCGCGCTCAAGCATCATTTCGTCGATCGTGACGGCATCCTGCTGAGGATGCTGCCGGGGCGGGACGCGCCGGCGGCGGCGTCGGGCGGGCCGGTGCGCGATACGGCCTGAAGGAGCGCGCGATCGTGCCGTGCGCGCCGCACAATCCCGCCGGCTACCTGCCGTCGCGCGAGCTGTTCATGCGGGTGGCCGAGTTCGCGCGCCGCCACGGGCCGATCCTGTTCAGCGACGAGGTTGATCGCGGCCTCGTGTTCGACGAGGACGAGCGGCTGCCGACGGCCTGCGACCTCCACGAGCGAGCGGTGTCGCTCGGCTGCCTGTCGAACTCGCACGGGCTGGCCGGCTTGCGGCTGGACTGGATTGCGACGCGCGATGCCGAGCTGCTGCCGATCGTCGATGCCTGGCCGGGCGCGGTCGGCGCCGACTGAGCCTGCGCCCCGGCGCGGGGGCGCCGCGCGCGAATCCCGCGCCGCTGGCGCGAAACGACGGAGCCCACGCCGCGCGCGAAGCATGCGGCTCTTGTATCATGGGCGCCGCCGTCCGGCGGCGTCGAGCGCAGGCCCAGCCTGCCATCGGGATCGGACCATGCGTGCCGCATGTCGATCCGGGTCTCGCGCCGGCTCGCGGACTTCCGTCCATCCACTCCCAGCCCCGATCCCATGGATATCACCACCCACCGAACCGCCAACGACATCGCGATCACGCTGCGCCGTCCCGATGCCGCCGGCGCGCTGCCCGTCATCGTGCTCTGCCACGGCTTCTGCGGCATCCAGGAACTGCTGCTGCCGCGCTTCGCCGAAGCCTTCGTGGCGGCCGGTTACGCGGCCGTCACCTTCGACTATCGCGGTTTCGGCGCGAGCGGCGGCGAGCAGGGCCGCCTGGTGCCGGCCATGCAGATCGAGGACATCGCCACCGTGCTCGAATTCGTCAAGGCGCTGCCCGGCATCGACGCGGCACGCATCGGCCTGTGGGGCACCTCGCTGGGCGGCGGCCACGTGCTGGCGGCGGCCGCGGCCGATCCCGCCGTCAAGGCGGTGGTGAGCCAGCTGAGCTTCGCCGACGGCGAGCAGGTGGTCACGCGCAGCATGAGCGAGGAGGAGAAGCAGGCCTTCGTCTCGACGCTGGAGCGCATGCGCGAGAAGAAGGCCGCCACCGGCCGCGAGATGTTCGTCGCGATCACCAAGGTGCTGACCGACGAGCAGTCGAAGGCCTTCGTGGTGGAGGCGCGCGCGCGTCATCCGGAGATGGACATCAAGATCCCGTTCCTGACCGTGCACGAGATGCTGAACTACAAGCCGGCCGAGGCCGCGGCGCGCGTGGCGTGCCCGGTGCTGGTGGTGGTGGCGGGCGAGGACGGCGTGAACCCGCCGGAGCAGGGCACCGCGCTCCACGAGGCGGTGGGCGCGAGCGTCAAGGAGCTGTTCGTCGAGGCCGGCGCCGGCCACTACGACATGTACGACGGCCAGCACTTCGAGCACAGCATCGCGAAGCAGCTTGCCTGGTTCGGCGCGCACGTCTGAACGCGCGCGCTCGAAGACACGAGGCGGCGCGTGGGCGCCGCCTGGGACGGGGCACCGAGGGCGCGACACGGCAAGTGCGTGCGCCTCCGGTGCCCCGTTTGCCTGATGAGCGGCCAGGACCGGCGGCCCTGGCCGAGCGCGCTCAGTAGACGAAGTGCCCCTGCACGTACACGGTGCGCGGCGCGCCGACCATGCGGCCCGCGTTGCCGTCGACGTTGCGCGTGTAGTAGCGCGCGTCGCCGACGTTGTTGATGCCGGCGGTCAGCGTGCTGCCCTTCATCTTCGGGATCTTCCAGTCGGCCTGCAGGTTCCAGACGCGGAAGCCCGGCACGCGGCCGACGCTGCCGTCCGCCGATTCGGCCACCGTGTTCGCGGTGTCCGAATACTGCGCGCTCTGGTGCGTGCTCGAGACGTTGAAGGTCCAGGCGCCGGTCTTGTAGCGCGCGCCGATGGTATCGGTGAAGCGCGAGTAGAACGGCACGTCGCGGCCGGCGAACTGGCCCGACTCCTGCACCGCCTTGGTGTAGGTGAAGTTGATGTAGGCGT
The DNA here is from genome assembly GCF_000959725.1 of Burkholderia gladioli. Taxonomy (NCBI): domain Bacteria; kingdom Pseudomonadati; phylum Pseudomonadota; class Betaproteobacteria; order Burkholderiales; family Burkholderiaceae; genus Burkholderia; species Burkholderia gladioli. The sequence continues at coordinate 1,853,755 of NZ_CP009322.1, read as the reverse complement.
CCAGGCCGCGCAGCGGGCCGTCGTCGGCGAACTCGTAGTCGAAGGCGGTTTCCACGCCCTGGTGATGGGTCGCGCCGATGTTCTGGAAGGTGGCCGGCACCACGCCGACCACCTGCTGGATCTGGTTGTCGAAGCGCATGTTGAAGGCGCTCACCTCGGCGTGGATCTGCCGGCTGGTCCAGCGCGCGCCCACCTCGAAGGTCTTGGCGGTTTCCGGCTGCAGCGGGTTGTTGGCCGACTGCGAGTTCAACTGCAGGTTCTGCACCGGGCCGAACGAGGTGCTGTAGTCGGTAAACAGCGTCAGCGCCGGCGTCAGCAGGTAGGACAGGCTCACCGCCGGCAGCGGCTTGTTGTTCTTCGAGCCGAAGCTCTGGTTCAGGATGTCGTCGCGGCGCACCGACTCGATGTGCTCGTAGCGGATCCCCGGCGTCAGGCGCCAGCGGCCGAAGGCGATCTTGTCGTCGATGTAGACGGCGTGCGCGTCGGTCGAGTTGTCGAAGCGCGTCGGGCTCGTCAGGATGCCGGTCAGGATCGACTGGTTGAAGCTGTTGTCGGTGCCGCGCTCGCGGATGTAGCGATAGCCGACCGTCACGTCATGGGTGGTCGGGCCCAGCGAGAGGCGCTGGGTGAAGCGCGGTTCGATCCCATAGACCGAGTAGGTGCGCGGCTGGTCCTGCAACTGCGTGCGCGCCGCGTTGATCAGCGAGCTGGTGCGGTAGCTGTCGTTGTAGAAGGTGCGGATCTCGAATTCCTGGTTCGCCGAGATGGTGTTCAGGTAGCCGATGTCGAAACCCTTGCGGTCGCCGTACCAGAAGTCGGTCGGCCGCGTGTTCTGGAACGGGTCGGCATTGAACTGCGCCACCGTCAGGCCGCCCGGCGTATGCGATTTGACGTCGTAGTAGGAGAACTTGCCGTACAGCTCGGAGCTCGGCGTGAGCTCGTAGCGCCATTTCAGCTGCAGGTCGTTGACGCTCTCGTCGCTGCCCACCCGCCAGTCGCGGCCGGCCATGCCCGAGTAGAGCAGGGCCACGCCCAGGCCGTTGTCCATCTGGGTGCCGAGGAAGGTGCTGTACTGGGTGCTCGCGCCGCCGTGCGTGTAGATGTTCTCGCGCATCGTGGCGTCGGCGCTCAGGCCCGGCTGGCTGGGGATGTCGCGGGTGCGGAAGTTGATCACGCCGCCCACGTTCTGCGGGCCGTAGCGCACCGAGCCGCCGCTGCGCACCACGTCGATCGACTGGATGTTGCCCAGGCTGATCGGCGCGAACGACATCTGCGGCTGCCCATAGGGGGCGAAGGCCAGCGGAATGCCGTCGAGCAGGATGGTCGAGCGCGGCGCGTAGCGACCGGTCAGTCCGCGCACGCCGATGTTCAGCGAGATCGCGCTGCCGGCCGAACCCGAGTTGTCGGTGGCCTGCACGCCCGGCACGCGGCGCAGCACGTCGCCGATGCTCGACGCGCCGCTGTCCTCGATCGCCTGGTGGTTGACCACGGTGCGCGCGCCCGCGAAGGTCTTCACGCTGTTCTGCAGGCCGCTGCCGAGCCAGTCGCCCGACACGTTGATGGTGTCGAGCACCGTGGTGTTCTGCGGCTCCTTCGGTTTCGGATCGGATTCCTGCGCGAATGCCGGCTCCGCGATCGACAGGCACGCGAGCGCGGCGAGCGCCGCGCAGCGGGTCAGGCGGGTGGTTTCGGTGAAATGGCGGCCAGTCCTTGCCATGATGCGATGTGTCCTGTTGTCGTGTGTCGAGATGGGTTGCCGCCGGATTCGCGGGTAGCGAACATGCCGGAAGTACGCATCGGATGCCGGGCTTATCGGCAAACGATGGGCGAAATTAGAATGAGAATCATGTTTATTCGTAAGCGGTTTGCTGCGTGTCCGACATACTCGTGCGAGGGCTTCCGTAAGGGAAATGGCCGCGCCGCAACGGATCGACACACGGGAAACGGCTGGGGGAATTGCGGTTCGGCGCTAGGCGTCGGCGGCGACGAGGGTGACGTCGCGCGCGCTTCGGGCTGAAGGTCGATGCGCTGGCTCACGCTGGCCGACACCCGGGCGGGCGTTGCGGGGCAAGCGTTTTGCGGCTGGCGGCACCTGGCTGTCGTGATCTCGACGAACTGGCTTGGCGCTCCCGGGACGGTCCGTGGACCGTGGTGGAAATCGAGGCTCCGGCACTATGCCATTGTTAATTTTTCGTTATATGAGTAATTTTGATGAAATCCATCTACTGGATGGATGAATCGTCCAATCGAATGAAAACGATGCGTTTCGTTGTACTCGCATCGATTTTTCAGACGATAGCGGGCCGGCGCGAATCGATCTCGGGCGCCTCGCCCGCTCCGGCGAAACGGGCCGCGATGTGCGCCGGGATGTTCTCCGGCGTGATCACCACCAGCGACGAACACGGCGCGATCGCGCCGGCCGGCAGCAGGCGATGGAAGTGCATCAGGTGCTGGCAGGCCGCGCGCAGGTCCTGGCGCAGGTCGTGGTGCAGCACCGCGTGCAGGCGTCCCTCGCGCAGCAGGCGGATATTGTCGCGATCGAGGTCGTGGCCGACGAAGCAGACCGGCGCCAGGCGCCGCGCCTCCAGCGCCGCGACGATCGCCGCATTGCCGCCGCCCATCGAATAGACCGCCACGATCTCGCGCCGCCTGCCGAGCGCGGCGTGCACGCGCTCGCCGGTGGCCGCGTCCAGCCCGTGGCCGCCGCTCGCGTCGATCAGGCCCAGCTTCGGGTAGCGGCTGCGCAGCGCGCGCCGGAAGCTGATCTCGCGTTCCTCCTCGCCGCGAAACCGCTCGTCGCTCAGGGTCACCAGCACCTTGCCGGAGCGCTCGCCCAGCCACTGCCCGATCAGCCAGGCCGCCGTCGCGCCGGCCACGCGGTTGTCGGGCCCCGCATAAGCCAGGCGCGCCGAGCCCGGCAGGTCGGTGAAGATCGTCACCACCGGGATGCCCTGCGCGTGCAGCGCGGCGATCGCCTCGGCGATGGCGGGTTCGTCGCGCGCCTTGAGCAGCACGCCGTGGCTGCCGCGCTTGCCGATCGCGCGCAGCGCCTCCACCACCTCGGCGGTGCCTAGCGTCTCGCGCATCAGCAGGCGCGGGCGGAACACGGCCGGATGCAGGCCCGGCAGCTCGGCATCGAGCGCCGCGCCGATCTCGTCGGCGAAGCGCGCGGGCGCCTCCACCAGCACGTCGACGATCAGCTTGCGGCCGGCCGCATCGAGCTGCCGCGCCTGCTTCTCCAGTTCGCGGATCGCCTGCTCGACACGCCGCCGCGTGTGGTCCCGCACATGCGCCCGGCCGTTCAGCACGCGATCGACGGTGGCCGCGCCGACGCCGGCCTGCAGGGCGATTTCCTTGACCAGGAACTTGTGGGCCATGATTTCGGCGATCCGGATTTGAGGTGTTCTTGATGGATCGATGATAGTTCGGATCGGCCGTGCATCGCTATACTCGTCTCGCATTACGAGCCTGCACGACAGGCGGGAGACGAAGCGATGACGAGCCGGGCGCAAGCGCAAGTATTCGACAGGATTCCGAATGGAGATGCCGAGCCGGAACCGAACTGGTTCAGCGAGGCGGGCTGCTCGCTCGATGCCTTCGTCGCCGAACTCGGGCGCGGCGAGCGGGAGCACGGGAGGCCGGCGCGCGCCGGCGAGCTGCTGAGGCAGGTGCCGATCTACGATTGCCGCGACTTGCGCGGCGTGTGGCGCGATTGCGAGGCGCTGATGGCCTGGCAGGCCGAATGGGCCGCCGTGCTCCAGCACGGCGCGGGCGTGCTGGTGCTGGCCCATGCCTACGAGGACACGGCGCCGGTCGACGCCGCCACCGAGGTGTTCGAGGCGATCATCCGTGCCGAGCGCGAGCAGGGCGGCGGCGGAGCCGATCACTTCGCGCGGGCCGGCGCCAACGACCGGATCTGGAACGCCCAGGAAAAGCTGTGCCGGCAGGCGCCCGAGGTGTTCGCGGCGTATTTCGCCAATCCCGCGCTGCGGGCGATCGCCGAGGCCTGGCTCGGGCCTGCCTACCAGATGACCTCGCAGGTCAACGTGGTGCGGCCCGGCGGCGCCGCGCAGCAGGCGCATCGCGATTACCACCTCGGTTTCCAGAGCGCCGAACAAGCCGCGCGCTACCCGGCGCACGTGCATCGCATGTCGGCGCTGCTGACGCTGCAAGGCGCGGTGGCGCATGGCGCGATGCCGGTCGAGAGCGGGCCGACCAAGCTGCTGCCGTATTCGCAGCGTTATGCGCCTGGTTATGTCGCCTGGCGGCGGGCCGATTTCCGCGCCTATTTCGAGGCCCATTGCGTGCAGTTGCCGCTGCGCAAGGGCGATGCGCTGTTCTTCAACCCCGCGCTGTTCCATGCCGCCGGCGAGAATCGCACGGCCGACGTGCAGCGCATGGCGAACCTGCTGCAGGTGTCCTCCGCCTACGGCCGCGCGATGGAGACGCTCGATCGGCGCGCGATGTGCGAGCGGCTCTACCCGGTGCTGCGCGCCTGGCGCGCCTCGGGGCGGCTGGACCAAGCGCAGGCCGAGGCCGTGATCGCATCGAGTGCCGAGGGTTATCCGTTCCCCACCCGGCTCGATCGCGATCCGCCTCTGGGCGGCCTCGCGCCGGCCAGCCAGCAGCAGTTGCTGCGGCAGGCGCTGACGGAGGACTGGACCGAGCAGGCGCTATCGGCGGCGCTGGCCGAACACGCCTGGCGCCGCCAAGCGTCCTGAAGCGCGGCGCTCAGGAGGCCGGCGTGGCGGGATTGACGGCCGATGCCGGCGCCTGGGCGGCGCTCGGCGCGGTGCCGCCGTGCGCGGTGCCCGAATGGAAGGACTCGAGCTCCGAGGACAGGCGCTGCGCGCGCGTGCCGTTCGGGTTGTAGTACTCCTCGACGGTCTTCACCCAGCGATTGACCGAGGGCACGTACCAGACCGCCTTGTAGAGGCGGCCGGTGGTGGTGACGGCCTTCTGTCCGCCGGCATGCGCGATCGCGGTGACGCCGTTGTTGTCGTGCACCACCGTGCTGCCGGCGACTTGCGTCGGCGCGAGCTCGGCCGTCCACTGGCCTTCGCCTTCGATCTTGATCGCGTCGAAATGGCCGGCCGGCACGTCGATCGCCTCGTGGCCCACCACCCGCATCCTGGTGTCGTAGGTGCGCGAGTTCAGGCGCGCGTTCGGCTGCTGCTCAGTGAACTTGACCTCCCACTGCTTGCCGGTGCCGAGCGGGAACGCCAGCGGCCGGCTGACCACCTGCTCGGTGCCGTTGACGTTGCGCGCGCGGCTCCAGTCGAGGCCCGAGATCGATTCGATCGGAGCCTGGGGGGAGTTCGCCGTCTTGGTCTCGACATAGATGTGATCGGCGGTGGTGCGCAGCGCGACGATGCTGTCGTGCGACTGGCGCCAGCCGTTCGGCCCGGTCTCTGCCGTGTTGATGTAGGTCCAGGTGTCGCCGGGCGTGATGGTCGGCGCGGGGATGCCGTCGGCGCGGCAGATCATCGGCGTGGCCAGCAGCGCCAGCATCCAGCTAGTCTTGATTTTCATGGGGAGGGGTTCCCGGGTTGGTCTCGCCGCGATTCTAGTGGGCCGAGCTTTCGCTTGGCCTGCGATCGAGAGGCCCGGGAAGGGCCAGCGAAACGGCCCGCCGTTTCGTGCCAGCAGCTTGACATCGAAGGGCGGGCACGAGATGGCGCTCGCGTGCTTCGAGACGATGCGTTCGCGGTGCCGCGCGCGTGGCGACGGAGCGATTCACATGCGCCGCGGCACGACGCGGCAAGCCACGCGCCGCTCCCTCAAGCCGAGATCCGGTGCCGCAGTTCCTGGTAGCTGCGCAGCCCCGCCAGGCCCAGTTCGCGGCCGATCCCGCTGAGCCCCAGCCCGCCCCAGCAAACCTGCGGGAAGATCAGCTGCGGGGTGTTGATCCACACCAGGCCCGCGCGCAGCGCCTGCGTATAGCGCCGCGCCGCGTCCGCATCGCGCGTGACGACCGTGGCCACCAGCCCGTAGGCGGTGTCGTTGGCCAGCGCGATGGCTTGCTCGTCGTCGCGGAACGATTTCACGCAGGCCACCGGGCCGAACACTTCCTCGGTCCACAGCGGATTGTCGAGCGCGGGTTCGTCGATCACCACCGGCGCGTGGAAGAAGCCGTCGCCGCAAGCGGGATCGAGCCGGCCCTCGAAGGCGATCGCGGCGCCGGCGGCCAGCCCGGCCTCGAGCGCGGCGTTCACGCGCGCGCGATGCGCGGCCGAGATCAGCGGGCCCATCGTCACCCCGCTCAACTGCGGCGGCCCGACCACCAGCTCGCGCACCGCCGATTCGAAGGCGGCCATGAAGGCGCCATGCAGTGTGTGATGCACCAGGATGCGCGCGGTGGCCGAGCACATCTGCCCGGCATTGGTGAAGGCGCCGCCCACCGCGAGCGAGACCGCCAGCTCGAGATCGGCATCCTCGCGCACCACCAGCGCCGACTTGCCGCCCAGCTCCAGCGTGAGGCGCGTCATCCGCTCGGCGGCCGTACGCATCACGTGCCGGCCGGCGGCGGTGCTGCCGGTGAAGGAAATCTTGTCGATGCGCGGATGCGAGCTCAGCAGCGCGCCCACCTCGGCGCCGCCGTTCACCACGTTGACGGCGCCGGCCGGCACGCCGGCCGCGTGCACGTGGGCGACCAGGCGATGCTCGACGGGCGAGCTCAGCTCCGAGGGCTTGAGCACCACGGTGCAGCCGGCGGCCAGCGCCGGCGCGAGCTTCCAGGCGGTGGTCACCATCGGGAAATTCCACGGCACGATCAGCGCGGCCACGCCCACCGGCTGGTAGTCGCGCTCGGCCGCGATCCCGGCGCCGGGGATCGCGATCGATTCGGGAGAAAACAGCGTGGCCTGCTCGCAGAGTTCGGCGTAATAGCGGAAGGTCGCGGCCGCGTCGCCCACGTCGATGTCGGCCTCGACCGGCGGCTTGCCGCTGATCTCGCGTTGCAGCGCGGCCAGCGCCTCGCGATCCGCCTCGATGCGATCGGCGATGGCATGCAGCAGCCGGCCGCGCTCGGCGCTGGCCGTCGCGCGCCAGGCCGGCAGCGCGGCGCGGGCCGCCGCCACCGCCTCGTCGACCAGCTCGGCCGTCGCGCTGTCCTGCCAGCCGGCCGGCGCGCCCGTGGCCGCGTGATGCAGCGGCGTGCGCGCGCCGGGTTCGCCGGCTTCGCGGTAGTGATCGGTGCCGGCGATCGTCGCGGCGGGATGGACGGCGCGGCCGTCGTCGGCGCGGCGGGTCGGAACAAGGCTCATCGGGTGTGTCTCCGGGGTTCGGTGCGCGATCGTTGCGAGGATCGCGTCGCGACGATGGTAGGGGAGTTCCGGCAGCGGACGAATCGCGAATTGCCGATGTCCACATCGATCGCGATCGATGCATGCGGCGCGTGCCGCGCGGGCCTGCCTTCAGGCGGCTGCCGACTGCGCCCAGGCCAGCAGCTCGCGCTTGGTGCGCACGCCGAGCTTGGCGAAGGCGCGCTTCACGTAGGACTCGGCGGTGGCCACCCGCACGCCGACGATCTCGGCGGCCTCGGGCACGGTGCGTCCGCCGATCAGTTGCGCGCAGATCTCGTATTCGCGCCTGGACAGGCGCGGCTGGTCGCGTGCGAGGCGCGCATCGAACTGCGCGAGCGGATGCAGGTGCGGGGTGACGTGCGCGATCCGTCGCGAGGCCGCGGTGGCGGCATGCAGTTCGAGCAGCGGGAACAGGCAGTCGCTGACGGTGCGAAAGCGCTGCATCTCGGCCAGCGAGAAGGCGGGCTGGCGCGTATCGCGTTCCAGGGCGATCGAGTGCTGGGCATGGCGCGTGCCGCGCGCCAGCACGCATTCGTGGGCGATCTGCACCTCGTCGTAGAGCCGCTGGCGGAATTCGCCGGGCGGGATCGCGCCGATGTCGCGCACCACCAGCAGGGTGCCGACCTCGCCGCGGATGCCGGCGAACAGTGGATCGCGATCGTAGAAGCGGTCGTAGTAGAGCGTCATCACCTCGGCGATGGTGCCGTGGTCCATGCCCACGCCGCCGCTGCCGACCCATTCGCAGCGAAAGCCCGTCGGCATCGCCGCGTCGACGCGCGAGCGTTCGATATGGACCGCGTTGACCGGCACGATCTGGTTGAGCAGCACCGTCAGGCGCGGCACGAAATCAGGTGTGCCGACCGAGTCGATGACTTCGCCGAGCGTCTGGAACGACAGCGGGATCGGGGCGGAATCGAGCGGGGAGGAAAGGGCGTGAACGGCCATGATGCATGCCGGAATGGAGGCGAGCCGATTATAGATCAGGCCTCGTGCCGGCCGTAAATCCGGGGTTTTCCGCAGGCTCGCGGGAGGGCGAAAGCGCGGCTTGCCCCCCCTGCGGGGGGGCATACCGGGGCGCGGCCGCTCGCTACAGTCCAGCTCATCCCTTCTACACGGAATGAACCACGCAATGAGCAAACTGATTCAGGACATCGTCCCGCTGGGCGCCGGCCTAGGCGAATTCACGCGCCTCGACTACGGCATGGACGAATGCGACTGGCGCGCCGGCGCGGGCCCCAGCGCGGGCCACGTGATCGGCTGGTGGGAGGGCAAGGTCGGCGCGCTCGACTTCCCGGCCACCGAGGCGGACGAGGCGGTCTGGCTGGTCGAGGGGCGCGTCGCGCTGACCGATCTCGAGGGCAATCGCCAGGAGTTCGCGGCGGGGCAGGGTTATCTGCTGCCGGCCGGTTTCGCGGGCCGCTGGGAAACGCTCGAGGACGCGAAGAAGTTCTACGTGCTGCTCGAGAAGGCCTGAGCCGCGCCGCGCGATGTTTCCGCTCGCCGCCTCGGGTTGCCCGCGTGCGTGCCTCGCGCCCGCGGCGCCCCGCATGAACCTCGTTTCGTCGCCGCATCGCGGCGGCCTCATTCGTCAGGAGTCCCCCGATGCTTGATACCGCGAACCATCGTGAAGCCGGTCTCGGCGGCGCGCCTTCGTCCGCTTCGGCGGCCCGCCACGAGGGCCGGGGCGGCGCGCGCGGCGAGGCCAGCCAGGCCGATGCCGAACGCGCGCTGGCCGGCGCGAAGCTGATGCCGTACTGGCTCGACAACCCGGCCGAGCCACCCGCCGAGGCCGCGCTGCGCGGCGACCGGCAGGCGGACCTGCTGATCGTCGGCGGCGGCTTCACCGGGCTGTGGGCGGCGATCCAGGCCAAGGAGCAGATGCCCGAACTCGAGGTGGTGCTGATCGAGGCAGGGCGCGTCGCGCATGGCGCCTCGGGCCGCGCCGGCGGCATCATCTCGACCTCGGTGATGCACGGGCTGCCGAACGCGGTGCGCGTGTTCCCGAACGACATCGCCGAGCTGGAACGCTTCGGCCATCTCAATCTCGACGGCTTCGAGGCGAGCCTGGAGCGCTACGGCATCGATGCCGACATCGAGTGGAACGGCGAGATGACGGTGGCGGTCGACCCCGCGCATCTCGGGCAACTGCGCGAGGATCACGAACTGCACACGCATCATGGCCACGACGTGCAGTTGCTGGATCGCCAACAGACGCTCGAGCAACTGGCTTCGCCGCTGTTCGCCGGCGCGCTCTGGTCGCGCAATCGCAGCGGTATCGTGCATCCGGCCAAGCTGGCCTGGGGCCTCAAGCGCGCGGCGCTCTCGCTGGGCGTGAGGATCCACGAGCACACGCCGCTCGAGGCGATCCGCGACGAAGGCGACACGGTGCTGGCCAGCACGCCCGAGGGCAGCATCCGCGCGCCGCGCGTGCTGTTCGGCAGCGGCACCGCGAAGGTCGGCATCGCCGACATCAACCGGCGCGTGCTGCAGGTGCGCGACCACGTGCTGGCCACCGAGCCGCTCAGCGAGGCGCAACTGGCGCTAATCGGCTGGAAGAACCGGCAGGGCGTCTACGACACGCGCACCCAGCTCAACTATTTCCGTCTCACCAAGGACAACCGCATCATCTTCGGCGGCCTGGTCAGCTATCACTTCGACGGCAATCCGCAGCCGGCTCAGGATGCGCGCCACGATACCTATACGCGGCTGGCGCAGGCCTTCTTCCGCACCTTCCCGCAACTGGCCGGGCTGCGCTTCTCGCATGCCTGGGGCGGCCCGATCGACTACTGCTCGCGCGGCTCGGTGTTCGCCAAGCGCTACCTGGGCGGCAAGGGCGTGTTCGTGGCCGGTTACACGGGCTTCGGCGTCGCGGCCAGCCGCTTCGGCGCCTTCATGGGCCTGAACATCCTGTTCGATCGCGACAGTCCAGAGCGCCGGCTCGACATCGCCAGGCAGAGCCCGACCTACATCCCGCCCGAGCCGGTGCGCTGGCTGGCCGCCAAGATCACCTTCCACGCCTTCGACGGCGCCGATGCCGAGGGCGGCTGGAAACGCGCCTGGATTCGCGGCATCAAGGCGATGGGCTTCCCGATGTGAGCGCGACGCGGCCGGCCAGGTGCCGGCCGCGTCGTTTCCTTGGGTGCCGCCGGCGCCTTTGTCGATCGATTCGTTCTCCGATGTTTTCGACCACTTCCGATCCCGCCGAAGCCTATGGGCACGGGCCGCCCGAGCCCGCCGAACTTCGAGCCTTCCCCGGCACGGGCACGACAGCCCGTGAGCGAGGGCCGGCCCCGCGCGGCGCGCCAGCGAAACCGCGCGCCGGGCCCCGGCCCGCGGCATGAACAACGATCGGCACGATATGCCGGCCAGCCCGCGCGACGGGCGGGACCGGCGCCCGAATGGAGCGAGACGATGAGCGACACTTCCCACGACGACACCAGCATGACGCGGATCGAGACCTTCAGTTTCGAACGCATCCCCGATGCCTCGCGCTACGCGCGGCCCATCGACCTGTTCCGGCTGCTGTTCGGCGGCTGCAACACCTTTTCCACCTCGGTGCTCGGCAGCTTCCCGATCCTGGTCGGCCTGTCGTTTCGCGACGGCGCGCTGGCGATCGTGCTCGGCGTGCTGGCCGGCACCTGCATCCTCGCGCCGATGAGCCTGTTCGGCACGCGCAACGGCACCAACGACCCGGTTTCCTCGGGCGCGCACTTCGGCATTCACGGCCGCATCGTCGGCTCCTTCCTGGCGCTGCTGACCTCGGTGGCCTTCTTCTCGCTGGCGGTCTGGAGCTCCGGCGACGCGCTGGTGGGCGGCGCCCACAGCCTGGTCGGCCTGCCCGTCAACGGCGCCACGGTGGGCCTCTCGTACCTGGTGTTCGCGGTGCTGGTGCTGGTGGTCTGCATCTACGGCTTCCGCTTCATGCTGTGGGTCAACAAGATCGCCGTGTGGGCCGCCAGCCTGATGTTCCTGGTGGGCGCCTTCGCGTTTTCCGGCAGCTTCGACGCCGCTTATGCCGGCACCCTGCACGCGGGCGGCGCGGGCTTCTGGGCCGCCTTCTGCGGCGCCGCGCTGGTGGCGATGAGCAATCCCGTGTCGTTCGCCTCGACGCTCGGCGACTGGGCGCGCTACATCCCCGAGCACACGCCGCGCCACCGCGTGATCGGCGCCGTGTTCGTGGCGCAGCTCGCCACCTTCGTGCCGTTCCTGTTCGGGCTCGCCACGGCCAGCATCATCGCCACCCACGCGCCCTCGTTCATCGCCTCGAACGACTACGTGGGCGGGCTGCTGGCGGTGTCGCCGCGCTGGTTCCTGCTGCCCACCTGCGTGATCGCCATCATCGGCGGCATGTCGACCGGCACCACCGCGCTGTACGGCACCGGGCTCGACATGTCGAGCATGTTCCCCAAGCGGCTGAACCGCGTGCGCGCCACGCTGCTGATCGGCACGCTGGCGATCGGCTTCATCTTCGTGGGGCGCTTCGCCTTCAACCTGGTGGAGAGCGTGTCGACCTTCTCGACCCTGATCGGCACCTTCAGCTGCCCCTGGATGGCGATCATGGTGATCGGCTACGTGACGCGGCGCGGCTTCTATCTGGCCGACGACCTGCAGGTCTTCAATCGCGGCCTGCGCGGCGGCCATTACTGGTTCACGCACGGCTGGAACCTGCGGGCGATGGGCGCCTGGCTGCCGGCGGCCCTGGTCGGCCTGGCCTTCGTCAACCTGCCGGGGCAGTTCGTCGGCGTGCTCGGCAACCTGGCCGGCGGCTTCGACCTGAGCGTGCCGATCTCCTTGCTGCTCGGCGGCGCGCTTTATCTCGTTTTCGTCTGGTTGTTCCCGGAGCCCGATGCCGTGTATGGCCCGGCGCGGCGGCGTTTCGTGCGCGGCTCTGCGCACGCGCGGGGCGCGGCGTTGGCGGCGGGACCGCGCGCGATGGGGCAGGCGCGGGAAGAGGGCGATGAGGCTCGGTGCCTGCCGGTGCAGGGGATCGGCGAGCTGGCGCGGCGCGGCGAGTGATGCGGTTCGGCTCGGTTCGTGTCGGGCCGTTTGGTATCGCGGCGTGATTGGTCTCGAGTTCCGACCTGTGCCGACGGGCATTCAGGGTTTGAGGACGGCGAGACTGGCTGTAAAGGGCGCGAGTTCGGGAGAACGGGGGGAGAAGCGGGGTCGGGAAGCGGGCGGGCGCCGACGCGGGCCACAAAAGAAAAAGCCCGCAACACTGTTGCGGGCTGAATCCATGTTGGAGACATGGAGGAGACAGACGCAATACTAAGGGTTTGTACTAGGCGTGGCAAGCGAATTCGTTAGACATCGTATCGGCGTTGTGTTCACGCAACGCGGAACGGCCTGCCAGGTCGCTGCCGCGAACGATCTTGCCCCATTGTCGGCCATGCCTGACAAGGCGATCGACGTCGATTCAGGGCCTTCGGTATGATCTCGCGCAGGCCGGCGGACGAGGCGATTGCTCCCCGAACCCGCCGGCAGGACCACCCCACCCAGCCATGAACGATCACGATTCCCTGCCCGAACTCGTCGCGGCGGACCCGGCGGCGCTCGACGCGCTGCACGCTTTCGTCGAACGCCATCCCCGCCTGTTCGTGTTGACCGGCGCCGGCATCAGCACCGATTCCGGCATTCCCGGCTACCGCGACCGCAACGGCCAGTGGATGCGCTCGCCTCCGATCCAGTACCAGGAATTTGTCGGTTCCGAGTCGGCGCGCCGCCGTTATTGGGCACGCAGCATGCTCGGCTGGCCGGTGGTGGGGCGCGCGCGGCCGAACGCGGCGCATCGCGCGATCGCGCGGCTCGGCGCGGCCGGGCGGATCGGCGGGCTGGTCACGCAGAACGTCGACGGCCTGCACCAGCGCGCCGGCAGCCGCGGCGTGATCGAGCTGCATGGCGGTATCGACGGCGTGAGCTGTCTCGATTGCGGCGCCCATCACACGCGCGCGGCGATCCAGCACACGCTCGAGGCCGACAATCCCGCGCTGCTGGCCTATGAAGCCGTACCGCTGGCCGACGGCGACGCGCAGCTCGAACTCGATACGCTCGACGATTTCCGCGTGCCGGCCTGCCCGATCTGCGCGGGCATGCTCAAGCCGGCCGTGGTGTTCTTCGGCGAGAACGTACCGCGCGAACGCGTGGCCGCCGCGACGCGCGCGCTCGACGAAACCGATGCGATGCTGGTGGTCGGCTCGTCGTTGATGGTGTATTCGGGGTATCGCTTCTGCGTCTGGGCCGGCGAGCGCGGCAAGCCGGTCGCCGCGCTGAACCTGGGGCGCACGCGCGCCGATCCGCTGCTCGCGCTGAAGGTCGAGGCCGCTTGCGGCGCGACGCTGGAGGCACTGCTGGCACGGCTCGGGCTGGCCGATCCGGAAGAGGGGGCGAGCCTCGTGCGCTGAGGGCGCGGGTGCTCGCGTGCCGGTGCGCTGAATCGACGAGGTCTAGCGGGCCGGCGTGCTGGCCCGCCTGACCCGCGATGCCGAACGAGCCGAACCAGCCCGTGGCTCGTCGCCAGCGTGTCGAGGCGTCGAAGGCGCCCCGCGTCCGCTACCACCGAGCCCGCCGATGCGGCACACTGCGCGCATCGCGGCTTCCCGCCGTCCCGTCCTCATCCTCCACCGATCCTCTCGCATGACGAATTCCACCGATCCGAATCACGCCCGGCCGAGTGCCGAATGCACGGGCGAAGCCGCCGCCAATCCGGCCGATCGCCTGCAGGCGCCGGCGGCCGAGCGCAACCGCGAGCCGATCCTCGCGGTGCTGCGCGAGGTTCTGCCCGAGCGCGGCACCGTGCTCGAGATCGCGAGCGGCACCGGCCAGCACGCCGTGCATTTCGCGGCGGCGCTGCCGGGCATCGACTGGCAGCCGAGCGACCCCGAGCCGCGCTCGCGGCGCTCGATCGCCGCCTGGGTCGCGCAAGCCGGCCTGCCGAACCTGCGCGCGCCGCTGGCGCTCGACGTGCGCGCCGAGCCCTGGCTGGTGGACGCCGTCGACGCGGTGGTCTGCATCAACATGATTCACATCGCGCCCTGGGCGGCGGCCATCGCGCTGGTGAACGGCGCCGCGCGGCGGCTGCCCGCCGGCGGCGTGCTGCTGCTGTACGGCCCGTATCGCCGCGCGGGCGCGCATACCGCGCCCTCCAACGCCGAGTTCGACGCGCAACTGCGCGCGCGCGATGCCGAATGGGGCGTGCGCGACCTGGAGGCGGTGGTCGCGCTGGCCGAGGCGGCCGGCCTCGAACTCGAGCGCGTGGTGGCGATGCCGGCCAACAACCTGAGCGTGGTGCTGCGCCGCCGCGCCTGATCGGCGCGGCGCGCGCGAGGCAGCGGCCTCGCCTGGTTTTCCCGTATCCTTGCGGCTATGCGCGCGGCTCGGTCGGGTCGCGCCGTGTTTTTTTCGGAGAATGAACAATGGGCAAACAAGCAATCGGCGTGGTCGGGATGGCCGTGATGGGCCGCAATCTGGCGTTGAACATCGAGAGCCGCGGTCACGCCGTGTCCGTGTACAACCGCAGCCGCGACAAGACCGACGAGCTGATCGCCGAATTCCCCGACCGCAAGCTGGTGCCGACCTACACGCTGGAGGAATTCGTCGCGTCGCTCGAAACGCCGCGCCGCATCCTGCTGATGGTCAAGGCGGGCGAAGCCACGGACGCGACGATCGCCGCGCTCAAGCCGCTGCTCGGCAAGGGCGACGTGCTGATCGACGGCGGCAACACGCATTTCACGGACACCATCCGCCGCAACCAGGAACTCGCGCAATCGGGCCTGCACTTCATCGGCACGGGCGTGTCGGGCGGCGAGGAGGGCGCGCTGCACGGCCCCTCGATCATGCCGGGCGGCCAGCGCGACGCCTACGACCTGGTCGAGCCGATCCTCAAGCAGATCGCCGCCAAGGCGCCGGGCGACGGCGAGCCCTGCGTGGCCTACATGGGCCCGGACGGCGCCGGCCACTACGTGAAGATGGTCCACAACGGCATCGAGTACGGCGACATGCAGCTGATCGCCGAAAGCTACGCGGTGCTCAAGCAGGTGGCGGGGCTGTCGAACGAGGAACTCGGCAAGGTCTACACCGAATGGAACCAGGGCGAGCTCGACAGCTACCTGATCGAGATCACCTCGAAGATCTTCGACAAGAAGGACGAGGAAACCGGCCAGCACCTGGTGGACGTGATCCTCGACCGCGCCGCGCAGAAGGGCACCGGCAAGTGGACCAGCCAGAACGCGCTGGACCTGGGCGTGCCGCTGCCGCTGATCACCGAATCGGTGTTCGCGCGCGTGCTGTCCTCGCTGAAGACGCAGCGCGTGGCCGCCAGCAAGGTGCTGAAGGGGCCCTCGCCGGCCAAGCCGGAAGGCGATCGTGCCGCCTTCGTCGAGGCGGTGCGCCGCGCGCTCTACCTGAGCAAGGTGATCTCCTACGCGCAAGGTTTCGCGCAGCTCGACACGGCCTCGAAGGAATACGGCTGGAAGCTCAACCTGGGCGAAATCGCGCGTATCTTCCGCGCCGGCTGCATCATCCGCGCGCGTTTCCTGCAGAAGATCACGGATGCCTACACGGCCAGCCCGGAACTCGCGAACCTGCTGCTCGACCCGTACTTCCAGGAGATCTCGACCAACTACCAGCAGGCGCTGCGCGACGTGGTGGTGGCCGCGGTGCAGGCCGGCGTGCCGGTGCCGGCCTTCTCCTCGGCGGTCGCCTACTTCGACAGCTACCGCTCGGAACGCCTGCCGGCGAACCTTGTGCAGGCGCAGCGAGACTTCTTCGGCGCTCACACCTTCGAGCGCACGGACAAGCCGGGCAGCTTCCACGCGAACTGGGCCTGAGGAGGGTGCGAACGGTAATTGTTGCGATTAACCACGCTATCTATCTGGTTGATAGCGTCGGAACCCGCTGATTATTATCGTTCGCGGAACAGTGTTTTCGTCGTTTCATGGTTTTCCCTAGGTGCCGAGAAGACTAGACTTCACATCACTCGCTGCTCACATGGTGTGTGCGGTGAAGCAAAAAAAGTCTCGGAGGTGAAAATCATGAAATCGCTGATCGCTACTGTTGCTGCCGCTGCCGTTCTCGCTGTCCCGGCTCTCTCGTTTGCTCAACCGACCAACGGCCCGCTGACCCGTGCCGAAGTGAAGGCCGAACTGGCCCAACTGGAAAAGGCCGGTTACAACCCGAGCGCTGACCGCAACGACTACCCGAACGGTATCCAGGCTGCTGAATCCCGCATCAACCCGCAACAAAACTTCGCCAACGCCGATACCAGCGGCTACGGCGCGCAACCGGCCGCGGCCGCCGAGTCGGGCACGCCGTCGAAGGTTCGCCGCATCGCCGACGGCGCCCCGGTCTACAAGGGTCGCTGATCGACGCGGGTGGCGCGCCGGGATGGCCGCGCCGCCCGTGGCAGGTAATCGAAGCAGGTAGTTGAAGTTGCAGTGGAAGTCGAGTTGTACCGCAGTCCGGATCGGCCCGTGGTGTTCCACCAGGAACCCACGGGCCGATTTTTTTTGCATGGCGAAATCCCCGGCGCGCTCGGTCCGGATCCAGCGCCCGGGCGTTCCCGAGCCGCCGAATCTGGGGCGCGAAGGTTCCGAAATTCGCGCCGAGCAGGTACTATCCGACGGGCACGCAGCGGCCGGGCCGGGCCGCGCGGCGAGATTCGCGGCCATCTGGCCGCGATGCCGGAACCCGACATGAAGCTCATCCGCAGCAAGACCTTTACCGCGTCGCGTGCCTGGGGCGCCCTCGATATCGCCAATATGCGCGGTATCACCACGCGCCTGCACTGGACCGACCAGCCTTACGTCTGGCATGTGAACGACGGCGAGGAAGTGTTCGTCGTCCTCGACGGACAAGTCGACATGCACTATCGCGATGCCGCCGGCGAGCATATTGCCCTGCTCGAGACCGGCGACATCTTTCACGCCACGGTGGGGACGGAACACGTCGCCCATCCACGCGGGGAAGCTCGTATTCTCGTCGTGGAAACCGAAGGCAGCGTCTGAAGGTCCCACTCCTGTCGGGACCGGCCCGACCCGGGCCACGCGGCGCGCGCCACGCATCCCCGCGATGCAGGCCGCCCGCAGCGAAGCGAAACTAGGGAGGCAGCTTGAGAAGAACGATCTTCACTGAAACCACCACGTATCGTCGCGCCGTCTCGCGCGCGACCCTGTTCGCCGTCGGCGCCGCGCTGGTCGGCGGCTGCACGATGACGCCGTGGACGGACTCGTGGCAGCCGACGAGCACGCCGCAACCCAGCCGCCAGAACCAGGGCGGCGTGCTGGCCGGCTACTATCGCGTCAACCCCGGCGATACGCTGCCGTCCATCGCGGCCGGCTTCGGTCAGCGCAGCCAGGACGTCGCCAGCTGGAACCACATCGCGCCAACCGACATGCTCACGCCCGGCCAGGTGCTGCGCGTCGCGCCGCCGCCGGGCAATACCGCGATCACCTCGCCGGTGCCGTCCTCGGGCCAGCCGTCCTCGTCCGCGCTGCCCGGCGCCACGGCGGCCGAGCCGCCGGCGCTGGCCTGGCCGGCGCAGGGCACCGTCACCTCGCGCTTCATCCCCGGCAAGACGCGCGGCATCACGATCACCTCGACCGGCGACAAGACCGTGCGCGCCGCGGCCGCGGGCCGGGTGGTGTATGCCGGCACCGGCGTCGCGAAGTACGGCCCGCTGGTGATCCTCAAGCACGAGAGCGGCCTGATCACCGCCTACGGACACAACGGCAAGCTGCTGGTCAACGACGGCGACGCCGTCGCGGCGGGCCAGGCGATCGCCGAGATGGCCACCGATCCGGATGGCCGTTCCTCGTTCGACTTCGAGGTCCGGCAGGACGGCAAGCCGGTCGACCCAATCGGTTTCCTGCCGCGCAACGGCGGCTGATTACCGGTCGATCCCAGGTCGATCAGCGGCTGATTGCCGATCGCCGATGCGGCGCGCGCTCCCGACGGGGCGCGCGCCGTTGTTTTTTCCGCTGCGGTGGTTCGTGCGGCACGCGCATCGCGTGGCTGCCGGCTGCGCCGATCCCTCATCGCTTCGCCCCGCTGCGGACCCTGCGGCTCCCTCGCGACGCCTGACCAATCGCCGCATCCGTGCTGGCCGAAGCTGTCGCGAGCCACTTCGCCCCGGTACAATCGCCGCGATAGCCGCCGGCCGCCACCAGCCAGGCGCCGCCCCCGATACGATCCGCCCGCCGGAGCCCCGATGAAGAACATCCTCGCGACCCAGCCGCGCTACAACCGTCCCGCGATCGCCTTTCACTGGCTGATCGTGCTGCTGGTGGCGCTGGGCTACCTCGCGATCGAGATTCGCGGCCCGAAGGGCACCGACAGCC
This sequence comes from Burkholderia gladioli, assembly GCF_000959725.1. Lineage (NCBI taxonomy): Bacteria > Pseudomonadati > Pseudomonadota > Betaproteobacteria > Burkholderiales > Burkholderiaceae > Burkholderia > Burkholderia gladioli. The sequence continues at coordinate 1,835,118 of NZ_CP009322.1, read as the reverse complement.
GACTGTTCTGGACCAACGTGCATTTCTGCGCGGGCACCCTGGTGTTGTCGCTCTCGATCCTGCGCGTGCTCTGGCGCTTCGCCTCGCGCCGGCCCGATCCGCTGCCGCAGCCGCCGGTGCTCGCGTTCCTCGCCAAGCTCTCCCATCTCGCGCTCTACCTGTTCACGCTGGCCCAGCCGCTGCTCGGCATCGCCTTCGTCAACATGGGCGGCCATCCCGTGACGATCGCGCCGCTCGGTATCTCGTTCACGCTGTTCGACGCGAACCCGGCCTTGCGCGGGCCGCTCAAGGAAGCCCACGAACTGATCGGCAACAGCTTCTATTTCGTGATCGGGCTGCACGCGCTGGCCGCGCTCTGGCATCACTTCGTGAAGCGCGATGCCACATTGCGGCGCATCCTGCCGTAACAAAACGAACCCGCGTGCTGGTTGCGCCTGCAACATACGCGCTGCTTTCCGAGCTTCCTCCCTCGTGCGTTCTTGGCCGGCATGATCGCCGGCCGGCTTGTCGCGTCTGTTCCGTGCGCACATCGCGCGATGCTTCGCAGTCCGTGATATCCCCATGTGGCGACGCAGCATCGCCACGCGATTCGTTCGGCCGCCGTTCCCGATCACGCGCGTCAATCGATTAGAGACGCGCATCCAAACATCCGTGTGAGTTCAGACAGGACTGCCACCGCCGTGTTTCACTCCGCACTTGCCGCGCCCGGCTTCGCGCGAAGCCGCGATCGAGCGCTGCATTCACATCGACGGATCCAATAACGAGGGAGATAAGCATGCGCAGATCGATGCGTTCGAGGCTGGCGGCGAGGGCGGTGGCATGGGCGCTGGCGGCGATGCCGCTGGCCGGGGCGGCGGGCCTGGCGATGACGGCGGCGCCCGCGGCGATGGCGGCCGATACCTATGCGGCGACGCGCTATCCGGTGATCCTGGTGCACGGCCTGGCCGGCACCGACAAGTTCGCGAATGTGCTCGACTACTGGTACGGCATCCAGAGCGACCTGCAATCGCATGGCGCGAAGGTCTACGTGGCCAACCTGTCCGGCTTCCAGAGCGACGACGGCCCGAACGGCCGCGGCGAGCAGTTGCTGGCCTACGTCAAGCAGGTGCTGGCAGCCACCGGCGCGACCAAGGTCAACCTGATCGGCCACAGCCAGGGCGGGCTGACTTCGCGCTACGTGGCGGCGGTCGCGCCGCAACTGGTGGCTTCGGTGACCACCATCGGCACGCCGCATCGCGGCTCCGAGTTCGCCGATTTCGTGCAGGGCGTGCTGGCGACCGATCCCACCGGCCTGTCGTCGACGGTGATCGCCGCCTTCGTCAACGTGTTCGGCACGCTGATCAACAGCTCGCTGAACACCAACCAGGACGCGCTGGCCGCGCTCAAGACGCTGACCACCGCGCAGACGGCCGCCTACAACAAGAACTTCCCTAGCGCCGGGCTCGGCGCGCCGGGCACCTGCCAGACGGGGGCGGCGACCGAAACCGTCGCCGGCAACCAGCACCTGCTCTATTCCTGGGGCGGCACGGCGATCCAGCCGGGCGCGACCGTGCTCGGCGTGACGGGCGCGAGCGATACCAGCACCAGCACCTTCGACTCGGCCAACGTCACCGATATCTCGACGCTGGCCTTGCTCGGCACCGGCGCGGTGATGATCAATCGCGGCTCGGGACAGAACGACGGGCTGGTGTCGCGCTGCAGCTCGTTGTTCGGCCAGGTGATCAGCACCAGCTACCACTGGAACCACCTCGACGAGATCAACCAGTTGCTCGGCGTGCGCGGCGCGAATGCCGAGGATCCGGTCGCGGTGATCCGCACTCACGTGAACCGCCTCAAGCAGCAGGGCATCTGATGGTGCGGCCCGATCGTCCGGTGCGCGCCGCGCGGGCCGGGCGCGTCGCGCTGTTCGCGGCGAGCGGCTTCGTCGCGGCCGGCGCGATCGCCTGGTGGCTGCTGCCGCCGGGCGGCGAGCCTCGCCACGACGCGGCCGCGGTCGTTGCGTCCGCAGCCGTCGCGGCGAGCGCCGGGCCGGCGGGCGAGGCGGTGCCGCTGGCCGCCACGCTGCCGGCCTCGCTGGCCGGTTCCAGCGCGCCGCGCCTGCCGCTCGATGCCGGCGGCAGGCTGGCGAGGACGCGCGCGGTGCGCGACTTCCTCGACTACTGCCTGAGCGCGCAGCACGACCTCACGCCGGCCGGGCTCGACGCGCTGGTGCGTCGCGAGATCGCCGCGCAACTGGAGGGCAGCCCGGCGCAGCAGGACGCGCTCGATGCCTGGCAACGCTATCGCGCCTATTTCGATGGACTCGCGCGGCTGCCGGGCGGCGGCTCGGTGCTCGGCGACAAGCTTGATCCGGCCGCCATGCAGCTCGCGCTCGAACAGCGCGCGACGCTGGCCAGCCGCACGCTCGGCGAATGGGCCGAGCCCTTCTTCGGCGAGGAGCAGCGCCGCCAGCGGCTCGACCTGGAGCGAATCCGGATCGCGCGCGATCCCGCGCTCAGCGACGAGCAGAAGGCCGCGCGCCTGGCCGCGCTCGATGCGCAACTGACGCCGGCCGAGCGCGCGCAGCAGGCGGCGATCCGGGCCCAGCAGGATGCCGTGTCGAAGATCGCGGCCATGCAGCAGGCCGGCGCGACGCCGGAGCAGATGCGCGCCCAGCTCGCGCAGGCGCTCGGGCCCGAGGCAGCCGCGCGCGCCGCCAAGCTGCAGCAGGACGACGATGCCTGGCAGGGTCGCTACCAGGCCTATGCGGCCGAACGCGATCGGATTCTCGCGCAGGGGCTCTCGCCCGACGATCGCGACGCGCGCATCGCGCAGTTGCGGCAGCAGACCTTCACCGAGCCCGGCGAGGCGATTCGCGCGGCCTCGCTCGATCGCGGCGCGCTCGGCGCGGGCGGGTAGACGGGGACGCGAGGAGGCGAGGAAGCGAAGGGCGGGCGGCAAGCAGATCCGGCCGGCGGTGAATCGGCCGACGACGGCAGCCCGCGGCGCCGTGCCTGCCGGCTTCGCCGGCACTGCCGGAAGCCACCGGCTGCCATCACCGGCAGCCAGGCTTTCGACCAGCTTTCTCGCGTATCGCGAGCCTGCAGGATCGGCGCCGCTCTGCAACAATACGGAGGCTGCGGCGGGTTTCGTTTCCGGAAATCGGGCAATCGACGCGCCGCCGCGTCGAACCATTCGCGATGCGCGATCCGCGTCGCCCGTCCTGCCGAGTCCTGCCTTGTCCGAAACCCTTCTCGCCGGCCGCCCCGCGGAGCCGGCGTTCAACTGGCGCGCGATGATCGCGATCCTGCTCGCGGTCGCGCTCGCGACGCTCGATACGGCGATCGCGAACACCGCCTTGCCCGCCATCGCCGCCGACCTGCACACGGCGCCTGCCGCCTCGGTCTGGATCATCAACGCCTACCAGCTCGCGATGGTGGCCACCTTGCTGCCGCTGGCCGCGCTGGGCGACATCGTCGGCCATCGCCGCATCTATATCGGCGGGCTGGTGGTGTTTACGGCCGCCTCGCTGGCCTGCGCGCTGGTCTCGACGCTGCCGATGCTGACCGCGGCGCGTATCGTGCAGGGCCTGGGCGCGGCGGCCATCATGAGCGTCAACACGGCGCTGATCCGCCATCTCTACCCGGCGCAGCGGCTCGGGCGCGGGCTCGGCCTGAACGCGCTGATCGTCGGCGTGTCCTTCGCGGTGGGGCCGACGGTGGCTTCGGTGATCCTCTCGCTGGCCGACTGGCCCTGGCTGTTCGCCGTCAACGTGCCGCTCGGGCTGGCCGCGCTGGCGGTGGCGATCCCGGCGCTGCCGCACACGGGGCGCGGCGGCCACAGTTTCGATCCGGTCGCGGCCGGTCTCAACGTGGTGACCTTCGCGGCGCTGATCTTCGCGCTCGGCGAGACCTCGCAGCGCGGGCCGCTGGCCTTCAGCCTGGCGGCCGCCGGCGTGACCCTGGTGTTCGGCTGGCTGCTGATCCGCCGCGAGGCGGGGCATCCCGCGCCGATGCTGCCGGTCGACCTGTTCAAGCGGCCGGTGTTCGCGCTGTCGGCGCTGACGGCGGTCTGCTCGTTCGCGGCGCAGGGCCTGGCCTTCGTCTCGCTGCCGTTCTACTTCGAGGACGTCCTGCATCGCAGCGCGGTCGAGACCGGCTTCCTGATGACGCCCTGGTCGGCGGTGGTGGCGCTGTCCGCGCCGATCGCCGGGCGCATGTCGGATCGTTATCCGCCGGGGCTGCTGGGCGCGGTGGGGCTGGCGATCCTGGCGCTCGGCATGGCCTTGCTGGCGATGCTGCCGCCGTATCCGCACGTGTCCGACATCGTCTGGCGCATGGCCTTGTGCGGCGCCGGTTTCGGCTTCTTCCAGTCGCCCAACCTGAAGGCCCTGATGGCGAGCGCGCCGCCCGAGCGCAGCGGCGGCGCGAGCGGCATCATCGCCACCGCGCGCCTGATCGGGCAGGCCACCGGCGCGGCCCTGGTCGCGCTGTGCTTCGGTATCGCCGCCAAGCACGGCCCGACGCTGGCGCTCGGGCTGGGCGCCGGCTTCTCGGCCGCCGCCAGCCTGGCCAGCGGCCTGCGCCTGTTCGCGCCCTCCCATCGCTCGGGCAAGGCGGTGCCGTCGGAGCGGGGCGCCAAGTAGGGGGCGAGAGCGGGACGAGAGGCAGAGGCGGGCGGCGCGTGATGCGCGGCTGGCGAAGCGTCGCCGCGCGAGTGCCCTGAATCTCGAACGGGAGCTCGAGCCGGCTCGCGCTGCCGTCGCCGCCCGGCCGATCGGGTCAGCGCGCCGCCATCGCCATCGCGCCCCGGGCCGGGACGAAAAAAAGCCCGGCCGGAGCCGGGCTCGAATCGTCCGCGCATCGTCTCCGACGCGCGGCACCTGCAAAAACCGCGCGCTCAGGCAGCCAGCAGCGAGCGCAGCACGAAGGGCAGGATCCCGCCGTGCTTGTAGTAGTCCACCTCGATCGGCGTGTCCACGCGCAGCAGCACCGGCACGCGCTTGGTTTCGCCGTTCTTGTAGTGGATCACCAGGGTGACGTCCTGCTGCGGCTTGAAGTCGTCGCCGAGGTCTTCCACGTCGTAGGTTTCCTCGCCGGTGATGCCGAGCGACTGGACGCTGTCCGAGCCCTTGAACTGCAGGGGCAGCACGCCCATGCCGACCAGGTTGGAGCGGTGGATCCGCTCGAAGCTGCGCGCCACCACGGCCTTCACGCCGAGCAGCTGGGTGCCCTTGGCGGCCCAGTCGCGCGACGAACCCGTGCCGTATTCCTCGCCCGCGAAGATCACGGTCGGCACGCCGGCGTCGACGTACTTCATCGCCGCGTCGTAGATCGACAGTTGTTCGCCGCTCGGCTGGTGGATCGTCAGGCCGCCCTCGACGCGCGAGCCGTCGGCCTTGGCCGGGATCATCAGGTTCTTGATCCGCACGTTGGCGAAGGTGCCGCGCATCATCACGTCATGGTTGCCGCGACGCGAGCCGTAGCTGTTGAAGTCGGCCTTCTGCACGCCGTTCTCCTTCAGCCAGCGGCCGGCCGGCGAGTCTTCCTTGATCGAGCCTGCCGGGCTGATGTGGTCGGTGGTCACCGAGTCGCCGAACACGCCGAGCGCGCGCGCGCCCTTGACCGGCGCGATCGAGTCCGAAGGCTGCATCGGGAAGTCCTTGCCGAAGAACGGCGGCTCGGCGATGTAGGTCGACTTCGGCCAGTCGTAGACCTGGCCCGTCTCGCCCTCGATCTTGCTCCACAGGTCGCCCTTCTTGGTCAGCTTCGAATAATTCGACTCGAAGGCCTTCGGGTCGAGCGCGTACTTCAGTAGCGACTGGATTTCCTCGCTGGTCGGCCAGATGTCGCCGAGGTAGATGTCGCGGCCACCCTTGCCCTTGCCGACCGGTTCGGTCATCAGGTCGCGCGTGATGGTGCCGGCGATCGCGTAGGCCACCACCAGCGGCGGCGAGGCCAGGAAGTTGGCGCGGATGTTCGGGTGGATGCGCGCCTCGAAGTTGCGGTTGCCCGACAGCACGGCCGCGGCCACGATATCGTTCTTGACGATCGCTTCGTTCAGCTCGGGCGTCAGGTCGCCGGCGTTGCCGATGCAGGTCGTGCAGCCGTAGGCGGCCAGTTCGAAACCGAGCTTGCTCAGGTAGGGCAGCAGGCCCGTCTTGGTCAGGTACTCGGTGACGATGCGCGATCCCGGCGCCAGCGAGGTCTTGATGTGCGGCGCGACCGTCAGGCCCGCTTCCACCGCCTTCTTGGCCAGCAGGCCCGCGGCCAGCAGCACGCTCGGGTTCGAGGTGTTGGTGCAGGAGGTGATCGCGGCGATCAGGATGTCGCCGTTCTTCACGTTCACGCCGTTGCTGGTGGTGTACTGCGCGCTGAGGTCCTCGGCCTTCTTGTTGAAGCCGTTTTCGGCAACCGGCTTCGAGAACAGGTCGGCGAAGGTCGACTTGACGTGGGTGATCTCGATGCGGTCCTGCGGACGCTTCGGGCCGGCCAGCGAGGGCGCCACGCTCGACAGGTCGAGCGTGAGCGACTTGGTGTAGTCGATCTCGCCGGCCTTGGGCACGCCGAACAGCTTCTGGGCCTTGAAGTAGTTCTCGAAGGCGGCGATCTCGGCCTTGGTGCGGCCGGTGCCCTCGAAGTACTCGATGGTCTTCTCGTCGACCGGGAAGAAGCCCATGGTCGCGCCGTACTCGGGCGCCATGTTGCCGATCGTGGCGCGATCCGGCAGCGACAGCGAGGCGGTGCCTTCGCCGAAGAACTCGACGAACTTGCCCACCACCTTTTCCTTGCGCAGCATTTCCGTGATGGTCAGCACCAGATCGGTGGCCGTCACGCCTTCGCGCAGCTTGCCCTTGAGCTCGACGCCGACCACGTCCGGCGTGAGGAAGTACACCGGCTGGCCGAGCATGCCGGCTTCCGCCTCGATGCCGCCCACGCCCCAGCCCACCACGCCGATGCCGTTGATCATGGTGGTGTGGCTGTCGGTGCCGACCAGCGTGTCGGGGTAGTACACCGTGTCGGCGCCGTCGGCCTTCTTGTGCACGCCGCGCGCCAGGTACTCGAGGTTGACCTGGTGGACGATGCCGATGCCCGGGGGCACCACGCCGAAGGTGTCGAAGGCCTGCATGCCCCACTTCATGAACTGGTAGCGCTCGTTGTTGCGCTGGAATTCCAGCTTCATGTTCAGGTCGAGCGCGTTCTTCTGGCGGAAGTAGTCGATCTGCACCGAGTGATCGACCACCAGATCGACCGGGACCAGCGGTTCGATCTTCTTCGGGTCCTGGCCGGCGCGCTGCGCCACACCGCGCATGGCCGCGATGTCGGCGAGCAGCGGCACGCCCGTGAAATCCTGCAGCACCACGCGCGCGACCACGAACGGGATCTCGTCGACGCGCTTGGCATCGGGCTTCCAGTTCGCCAGTTGCTCGATGTGTTCCTCGGTGATCTTCTTGCCGTCGTAGTTGCGCAGCACCGATTCGAGCACCAGACGGATCGACACCGGCAGGCGTTCGATCTTGGTCTTCAGTTCCTTGCCGAGCTGGGGCAGCGAATAGAACTTGCCTTTTCCGGAACCGCTGTCGAATTCCTTGAGGGTTTTGTGGAGATTGTGGGCCATGGTGTTTTCCTGGTTTCCTGGGTTGAGGCGAGGAAAGATGTCCTGTATCTGACGGCTAGATCACATACAAGTCGACGTATTCATTGACCGGCATGGCGGCGAGCCTTGCCGGATCGAGCGACACGTCGAGAATCGCTTGTTGCTGCTTCGCCGGGAAACGCCGCGCCAGGTTGCCGCGGAATTTCTCGACGAGAAGGGGGATGCCCTCGGCGCGACGGCGGCGATGCCCGATCGGGTAGTCGACCACCACCTCGTCGAGCACCGTGCCGTCGTCGAATTCGACCGTCAGCGCGTTGGCGATCGCGCGCTTGTCCGGGTCGTGATAGTCCTTCGTGAATTGCGGATCCTCTACGCAGGCGATCTTCGCGCGCAGCGCGTCGATGCGCGGGTCGCGAGCGACGTCGTCCTCGTAGTCGGCGGCCGTCAGCCGTCCGAACAGGAGCGGCACCGCCACCATGTACTGGATGCAGTGGTCGCGGTCGGCCGGATTGGCCAGCGGCCCGCTCTTGTCGATGATGCGGATCGCGGCCTCGTGCGTGCGGATCGTGACGCGCCGGATCGATTCGGCGTCGCGCCCGGCGGCGAGGATCCGGCGATGCAGCGCGAGCGCGGCCTCGGCGGCCGTCTGCGCATGGAATTCGGCGGGGAACGCGATCTTGAACAGCACGTTCTCCATCACGTAGCTGCCGTAGGGACGCTGGAAGCGGAACGGCCTGCCCTCGAACAGCACGTCGTAGAAGCCCCAGGTCGGCGCGCTCAGCGCCGAGGGGTAGCCCATCTCGCCGGTGCGCGCGATCAGCGCCAGGCGCACCGCGCGCGAGGTGGCGTCGCCGGCCGCCCAGGACTTGCGGGAGCCCGTGTTGGGCGCGTGGCGGTAGGTGCGCAGCGCCTGGCCGTCGACGAAGGCCAGCGACAGCGCGTTGATCAGCTCGTCGCGGGTGAGGCCGAGCAGTTGCCCGACCACGGCGGTGGAGGCGACCTTGACCAGCAGCACGTGGTCGAGGCCGACGCGGTTGAAGGCGTTCTCGAGCGCCAGGCACCCCTGGATCTCGTGCGCCTTGACCATCGCCACCAGCACCGCGCGCATCGTCAGCGGCGGCTTGCCGGCGGCGATCGCGGTGCGCGAGAGCCAGTCGGCGGTGGCCAGGATCCCGCCGAGGTTGTCGGACGGGTGGCCCCATTCGGCGGCCAGCCAGGTGTCGTTGAAATCGAGCCAGCGGATCGCCGCGCCGATGTCGAAGGCGGCCTTGACCGGATCGAGCTGGAACGAGGTGCCCGGCACGCGCGCGCCGTTGGGCACCACGGTGCCGGGCACCAGCGGCCCGAGCAGCTTGGTGCAGGCCGGGTAGGACAGGGCCTCGAGCCCGCAACCGAGCGTATCGAGCAGGCAGTGGCGCGCCGTTTCCAGCGCGAGCTCACTGTCGATCTCGAAACCCAGCACGTAGTCGACGATCTCGACCAGTACCGGGTCCGGCGCGGGCCGGAGATTCGTTTGCGGGGCGGACATCAGGATTCCTGTCGTGGCTGGCCTGCTGTTTCGTTGCGGATCGGGTACCGCCGGGTGCTGCTTGCGGGTACGGCTTACTTCTGGACGTTCGGTGCCAGTTCGTTCGACTGGGTCGGCGCCGGCGTGCCGTTGGCGGCCATCTCGGCGGTCACGCATTCGTCGGCCAGGCGCGTGTCTTCCTTGTCGCTGAACAGCATGCCCTTGGTCGGGATCACCACCAGCTTCAGGCCGCTGGCCGGATCGTAGAACACGTCGGCGCCGGTCGTGGTGGCCTGGCGCGGCAGCTTGTAGTTCTTGTTGGCCCAGTGGACCGTGACGATCTGGTCGCGCTTCATGTCGCCGGCCAACTGGTAGGACAGGCCGTCCTTGCACGACCACTTGACCGCGCCGTCCGGTGCCGGATCGACCTTGGCCGCCGCGGCCGCCTGGGCGCGCTTGCTGCGCGGGATCAGGTGGCGCTTGGGCGCCGGACGCTTGGCCACGGCCTTCTTGGCGGGCGCCTTGGCGGTGGTGCCGGCGGTCTGTGCCGAGGCTTGCGGGGCGACGCTCAGGAGCGTGGCGGACAGGGTGCCGATGGCGGCGGCGATCAACAGTTTGTTCATGTGCTCAAGCCTTTTATGGATATCGGTTGACGAGGGAGGCGGCCGGCGCGCGACACGCGCCCCATGGTGCGCAGCGGCCGCTATTTTCTCCTAATTCGCGCGATGGTTTTAAGGGAATTCGAAGCTTCTGTCGTGATTTCGCGAAACAGTCGGCTCGCCGGCCGCACGCCGGGGCCGGCGAGGGCGCCCGGGCGCGAGCCGGCAAGCGAATCGCGGGCCCGGCTCATGCACGCGCCTCGTCGCGCGGCGGCAGCCAGGGCGCGACCTCGGCGGGCATCGCGCGGCCGGTGGCATGGGCGCGGCGCAGCACGCTCCAGTAATAGCGGTAGCTGGCGCGGTCGTGCAGCGTGTCGTGGTGGCGCGTCGGGCCCCAGTCGGCGGCCTGCGCGGCCAGCAGGATCTCGGCGGCCAGGGCGATCTCGTCCTCGCGCGGCGCGAAGGCCGCCACGATCACCGGGATCTGGGCCGGGTGGATGCTCCACTGGCGCGTGTAGCCGAACTCGTCGCGGGCGCGCCGGGCATTGCCGGCCACCACGCTCATGTCGCGGATCTCGGTGCTGACGTTGTGGGAGGGCGTCTTGCCGTGGGCATGGCAGGCGGCGGCGATCTCGAGCTTGGCGCGGCGCACCAGCGGGTGGTCGAACTGGCCGGGCGAGCGCATCGCACTGTCGGGGATCGCGCCGTGGTGGGCCGAGACGAAGTCCATCAGCCCGAAGCTGAGCGTGGAGACGGCCGGCAGCGCGGCGATCCGGGCCACCTGCTCGAGCGCGCCGTGCGTCTCGATCAGCACGTCGGCCAGGATCGGCCGGTCGATGCCGAGCTCGCGGCGGGTGCCTTCGATGAAGGCGCAGGCCTCGGCGACATTGGCCGCGCTGGTGACTTTCGGAAGCGTAATGTAAGCCGGCGCGCGGGCCGCGCGCAGCACGATGCGCACGTCGTCGCGCCAATGCGGGTGGCTGAAGTCGTGGATGCGCACGCCGGCGCGGCCGAAGCGGTTGGCCGCGTCGCCCAGCATGGCGGCCACCAGCTCGGCATGCTCGGCCTCGCGGCCGACCGCGGCGCCGTCCTCGCAGTCGAGCGTGAGGTCGAACACCGGGCCCAGCTCGGCCTGCAGCGCGAGCGACTTGCGCATCAGCTTTTCGCTGCCCGCGTAGTGATCGCAGCAGGGCAGGATCGCGGGCGGCGAGGCGCCGTCGTAGAGGACTTCGGCGGGGGAGAGCGCGGGCATCGTGGTTACGCGTGGGATCGCAAGCATCGAAAAGGCATCGGATTCGAGCGGGCTCTGCGGTGCCTGGGGCATCGGCCGGGGCCGGCCTGGCGGGCAAAGCGCGCGCGGATCGAATGCGAATCGGCCGGCGCCCGGGGGCCGAGCTCGCCGTGAGCTCGGCCGGGCGCCGGCCGGTGCGGGGCGGGCCACGCGCGAGGCGTGCCCGTCCCGGCGGGCATTACTTCAGCAGGTGGGCGACGCCGTCGCGCTCCTCGAGCAGCTCGGCCAGCGTGCCATCCATCTTCTCGCGCGAGAAGGCGTCGATTTCCAGGCCTTCGACGCGCTTGTACTCGCCGTTCTCGCAGGTCACCGGCACGCCGTAGATGATGTCCTCGGGGATGCCGTAGGAGCCGTCCGACGGGATGCCCATCGTGACCCACTTGCCGTTGGTGCCGAGCACCCAGTCACGCACGTGGTCGATCGCCGCGTTGGCCGCCGAAGCCGCCGACGACAGGCCGCGCGCCTCGATGATGGCCGCGCCGCGCTTGCCGACGGTCGGGATGAAGGTGTCGCGGTTCCAGACGTCGTCGTTGATCAGCTTGAGCAGCGATTCGCCTTCGGCGCTGGCGAAGCGGAAGTCGGGGTACATCGTCGGCGAGTGGTTGCCCCACACGGCCAGCTTCTCGATCGAGGCGACCGGCTTGCCCGCCTTGGCGGCCAGTTGCGACAGCGCGCGGTTGTGGTCCAGGCGCAGCATCGCCGTGAAGTTCTTCTTCGGCAGGTCCGGGGCCGACTTCATGGCGATGTAGGCGTTCGTGTTGGCCGGGTTGCCGACCACCAGCACCTTGACGTCGCGGCTGGCGACTTCGTTGAGCGCGGCGCCCTGCACCGTGAAGATCTCGGCGTTGGCCGACAGCAGGTCCTTGCGCTCCATGCCCTTCGAACGGGGGCGGGCACCGACCAGCAGCGCCACGTCGGCATCCTTGAAGGCGACCTTCGGATCGTCGGTGATCACGACGCCGGCGAGCAGCGGGAACGCGCAGTCGTCGAGCTCCATCACGACGCCCTTGACGGCGGCTTGGGCTTGCGGGAGGTCGAGCAGTTGCAGGATGACCGGCTGATCCTTGCCGAGCAGGTCGCCGTTCGCGATGCGGAACAGCAGCGAGTATGCGATTTGACCTGCGGCGCCGGTAACGGCAACGCGCTTTGCGGGCTTAGCCATGAGAAATCTCCAGGACGATGGGCGTGGGACGCGAGCAAAAGCGCCATTTTATGCGCGTTATGCGTCGCATTGCATTGAAGCGGTGCGCAGGAGGCGCGTCCGGCTCGGGCCGGCGCCGGGCGATCGGCCTGGAAGCCAGGCTGGGCGCGGGTCGAGCGCGTTCCGGGGGCGCTTCCTTGCTCGCCCCGGAGTGTAGGAGCGAGCTATGGCAAAGTCAAACGGTATCTTATGTCTTATATAAGACAGAGTATTGCTGGAAAAATGTGGACGAAAAACTTGGCTTTGTGTTGAAATGCGCGCCATGACATCCAACCAGGCGAACGCGTCGAATCCGAACGCCCCCGGCCAGGCCTCGGCCGGCGGCGAGCCGACGCCTGCGCAGGCCCCGTCGCCGACCTTCAGCCCCTTGTACCAGCAGATCAAGGCATTGATCACCCAGGGGCTGGAATCGGGCGAGTGGAAGCCCGGCGAGATCATACCAAGCGAAGTGGAGCTCGCGGCGCGCTACAAGGTGAGCCAGGGCACGGTACGCAAGGCGATCGACGAGCTGGCGGCCGACAACCTGCTGGTGCGCCGGCAGGGCAAGGGCACCTTCGTGGCGACCCATAGCGAGGAGCGCGCGCAGTTCCGCTTCCTGCGCCTGCTGGCCGAGGACGGCGTCGAGCACCCGCACGTGAGCCGCCTGCTGGAGTGCCGCCGCACCCGGGCGCCGGCTGAGATCGCACGGCAGCTGGACCTGAAGCCGGCCGATCCGGTGGTGCAGGTGCGCCGGCTGCTGGAGTTCGACGGCGTGGCCACCGTGCTCGACGAGATCTGGCTGCCGGGCGCGATGTTCCGCGGCCTGAGCTTCGAGCGCCTGTCCGAGTACAAGGGGCCGCTCTACGCGATGTTCGAGTCGGAGTTCGGCACGCGCATGATCCGCGCCACCGAGAAGGTGCGCGCGGTGGCGGCGGAGCCGGCGGTGGCCGAACTGTTGTCGGTGTCCGAAGGATTTCCTTTGCTGTCGGTCGAACGCGTGTCCTATACCTATGGAGACCGTCCGGTCGAGGTGCGCCGCGGTTGGTATGTCACAACCGGGTATTACTATCAGAACGATCTGAGCTGATCGAATGATGGCGGGCCGTCGAAGAACGGCCGCAAGGCAGTGGGGAACGGGCTCGCGCCCACATGCGAAGCACGTTTTGGGCCGCCTTTTGTTCGCTGCGGTGTAACTGTCCTGAGCAGGTTTTCGCTGCAGCGCGACATAAAAAGGCGCTAAAATCGCGGATTAGTGTGACTACATAGTAGGGGTCTAGCATGACTGAAGCAGTAAGAAAACCGAGGCCGGAGTATCGGAACATCGGCATCGGAGACATAACTCGCCATTACCGCCTGCCGATCGCGGGGCAACTCTCGATCTTCCACCGGATCAGCGGCGCGCTGCTGTTCCTGTCGCTTCCGTTCCTGCTGTTCCTCTTCGACAAGAGCCTGACGTCCGAAATCAGCTTCGACGTCTTCAAGGCCTTCCTCTCCAACATCATCGTCAAGCTGGTCGTCCTCGTGCTGGCCTGGGCGTTCCTCCATCATTTCTGCGCCGGCATCCGCCACCTGCTGATGGACGTCAACCATGACGCCGTCACCAAGGAAAGCGGCAAGCGCACGGCCATCGTCGTGTTCGTCGTGTCGCTGGCGCTGACGCTGGTGTTCGCGCTCAAACTGTTCGGAGCATTCTAAGAAAATGGCAGGCAACAACCGAATCGGCTCGAAGCGCCTCGTGGTCGGCGCTCACTACGGCCTGCGCGACTGGCTCGCGCAACGCATCACCGGCGTCATCATGGCGGTCTACACCGTGATCCTGCTCGCCTGGTTCTTCGCGGCGCGCGATTTCTCCTACGACGGCTGGGCATCGATCTTCGCCACGCAATGGATGAAGCTCGCGACCTTCGTCACGCTGCTGGCGCTGTTCTATCACGCCTGGGTCGGCATTCGCGATATCTGGATGGATTACGTGAAGCCGGTCGGCGTGCGGCTGCTGCTGCAATCGCTGACGATCGTCTGGCTGCTCGCGTGCGCGGGCTACGCCGCGCAGATTCTCTGGAGAGTGTAAAAGAATGGCTGCAATCAATACTTCCCTGCCGCGTCGCAAGTTCGACGTGGTCATCGTCGGCGCGGGCGGCTCGGGGATGCGCGCCTCGCTGCAACTCGCGCGCGCGGGCCTGTCGGTCTGCGTGCTGTCGAAGGTGTTCCCGACGCGTTCGCACACGGTCGCCGCGCAAGGCGGGATCGGTGCCTCGCTGGGCAACATGAGCGAAGACAACTGGCACTACCACTTCTACGACACGATCAAGGGCTCCGACTGGCTTGGCGACCAGGACGCGATCGAGTTCATGTGCCGCGAAGCGCCGAATGCCGTCTACGAGCTCGAGCACTTCGGCATGCCGTTCGACCGTAACGCCGACGGCACGATCTACCAGCGCCCGTTCGGCGGCCACACCGCGAACTACGGCGAGAAGCCGGTGCAGCGCGCCTGCGCGGCCGCCGACCGTACCGGCCATGCGCTGCTGCACACGCTGTACCAGCAGAACGTCGCGGCCAAGACGCAATTCTTCGTCGAATGGATGGCGCTCGACCTGATCCGCGACGCGGACGGCGACGTGCTCGGCGTGACCGCCCTGGAAATGGAAACGGGCGACGTCTACATCCTCGAAGGCAAGACCACGCTGTTCGCCACCGGCGGCGCCGGCCGGATCTTCGCGGCCTCCACCAACGCCTTCATCAACACCGGCGACGGCCTCGGCATGGCGGCCCGTTCGGGCATCGCGCTGCAGGACATGGAGTTCTGGCAGTTCCACCCGACCGGCGTGGCCGGCGCGGGCGTGCTGATCACCGAAGGCGTGCGCGGCGAGGGCGGCATCCTGCGCAACTCGGACGGCGAGCGCTTCATGGAGCGCTACGCACCGACCCTGAAGGACCTGGCGCCGCGCGACTTCGTCTCGCGCTCGATGGACCAGGAAATCAAGGAAGGCCGCGGCGTGGGCCCGAACAAGGACCACGTGCTGCTCGACCTGTCGCACATCGGCGCCGAGACGATCATGAAGCGTCTGCCGTCGATCCGCGAGATCGCGCTGAAGTTCGCGAACGTCGACTGCATCAAGGAACCGATCCCGGTCGTGCCGACCATCCATTACCAGATGGGCGGCATCCCGACCAACATCCACGGCCAGGTGGTCGGTACCTCGAAGGGCCACGAAGACCCGATCAACGGCTTCTACGCCGTCGGCGAGTGCTCCTGCGTGTCGGTGCACGGCGCGAACCGCCTGGGCACCAACTCGCTGCTCGACCTGGTGGTGTTCGGCCGCGCGGCCGGCAACCACATCGTCGAACACGTCAAGAAGCAGCGCGAGCACAAGCCGCTGCCGAAGGACGCGGCCGATTTCGCGCTCTCGCGCCTGGCCAAGCTCGACAGCTCGAGCTCGGGCGAATACGCGCAGAGCGTCGCCAACGAGATCCGCGGCTCGATGCAGAAGCATGCCGGCGTGTTCCGTACCTCGGCGCTGCTGGCCGAAGGCGTGGAAGACATCAAGAAGGTGGCCGAGCGTGCCCAGCACATCCACCTGAAGGACAAGTCGAAGGTGTTCAACACCGCGCGCGTCGAAGCGCTCGAAGTGGCGAACCTCGTCGAAGTGGCGCGTGCCACGATGGTGTCGGCCGAGGCCCGCAAGGAAAGCCGCGGCGCGCATGCGCAGGACGACTTCCCGCATCGCGACGACGAAAACTGGATGCGTCATACGCTGTGGTTCAGCGAAGGCGACCGCCTCGACTACAAGCCGGTGCACATGCAGCCGCTGACGGTCGAATCCGTCCCGCCCAAGGCACGTACGTTCTAAGCCGAATCCGGAGAATCTGACCATGGCAAAACGCATTTTCGAACTCTATCGTTACGATCCGGACAAGGACGCGGCGCCGCGCATGCAGACGTACGAACTCGAGCTCACGCATGAACGCATGCTGCTCGACGCGCTCGTCAAGCTCAAGGAAGTCGACGAAACCCTGTCGTTCCGTCGCTCCTGCCGCGAAGGCGTGTGCGGCTCGGACGCGATGAACATCAACGGCAAGAACGGCCTGGCGTGCCTCACGAACCTGAACGAGTTGCCGCAGAAGATCGTGCTGCGCCCGCTGCCGGGCCTGCCGGTGGTGCGCGACCTGATCGTCGACATGACGCACTTCTTCAACCAGTACCACTCGATCAAGCCGTTCCTGATCAACGACACGCCGCCGCCCGAGAAGGAGCGCCTGCAGTCGCCGGAAGAGCGCGAAGAGCTCGACGGCGTCTACGAGTGCATCCTGTGCGCCAGCTGCTCGACCTCGTGCCCGAGCTTCTGGTGGAACCCGGACAAGTTCGTCGGCCCGGCCGGCCTGCTGCAGGCCTACCGCTTCATCGCCGACAGCCGCGACGAAGCCACCGCCGAACGCCTCGACAATCTCGAGGATCCGTACCGTCTGTTCCGTTGCCATACGATCATGAACTGCGTCGACGTCTGCCCGAAGGGCCTGAACCCGACCAAGGCGATCGGCAAGATCAAGGAATTGATGGTTCGCCGCGCGGTCTGAGCTGATTCGACATGACTGAACAGTCGCACCAGTCCGACCCGCACCGCCGCGCGCGCCTTCGCTGGCGCGCGCGGCGCGGTCTGCTGGAGAACGATCTCATCATCGAGCGTTTCTTCAGCCGATACGAGCATGACCTCACCGATACCGACGTGGGTGCGTTGACCCGCCTGCTCGAACTATCCGACAACGACCTGATGGACTTGCTGCTCGCGCGCAAGGAACCGGAAGGCGACCTTGCCGGCCCGGATGTTTCCCGGCTGCTGGAGATGCTGCGCAGCGTGTGAGAGCGCCGCGCCCGTTATCGAATCCCGTTTCCATTTTCGATTGAGGATGTGCCATGACCCCGTCTGATGTTAAAGCCACGCTATCGTTCAGCGACAATTCGCCGAGCGTCGAACTGCCGATCTACAAGGGCACGATGGGCCCGGACGTGATCGACATCCGCAAGCTGTACGGCCAGACCGGCAAGTTCACCTACGACCCGGGCTTCATGTCCACGGCGTCGTGCAATTCGGCCATCACGTACATTGACGGGGACAAGGGCGAGCTGCTGTACCGCGGTTACCCGATCGACAATCTCGCGCAGAACGCCGACTTCCTCGAGACCTGCTACCTGCTGCTCAAGGGCGAGCTGCCGAACGTTGCGCAGAAGAAGGAATTCGTCGAGACCGTCACGAAGCACACGATGGTCCACGAGCAGATGCACTTCTTCTTCCGCGGCTTCCGTCGCGACGCGCACCCGATGGCGATCCTGGTGGCCGCGGTGGGCGCGCTGTCGGCGTTCTACCACGACTCGCTCGACATCAACGATCCGCGTCACCGCGAAGTCTCGGCGATCCGCATGATCGCCAAGCTGCCGACGCTGGTCGCGATGGCCTACAAGTACAGCATCGGCCAGCCCTTCGTCTATCCGAAGAACGAACTCTCGTACAGCGCGAACTTCATGCACATGATGTTCTCGAACCCGTGCGAGGAGTACAAGGTCAACGACGTGCTGGTTCGCGCGCTCGACCGCATCCTGATCCTGCACGCCGACCACGAGCAGAACGCCTCGACCTCGACGGTCCGCCTGGCGGGTTCCTCGGGCGCCAACCCGTTCGCGTGTATCGCGGCCGGTATCGCCTGTCTGTGGGGCCCGGCGCACGGCGGCGCGAACGAAGCCGCGCTGAACATGCTCGAGCAGATCGGCTCGCCCGACAACATCCCCGAGTTCATCAAGCAGGTGAAGGACAAGAACTCGGGCGTGAAGCTGATGGGCTTCGGCCACCGCGTCTACAAGAACTACGACCCGCGCGCCAAGCTGATGCGCGAGACCTGCTACGAAGTGCTGAACGAACTGGGCCTGCACGACGACCCGCTGTTCAAGCTCGCCATGCAGCTCGAGAAGATCGCGCTGGAAGACGAATACTTCGTGTCGCGCAAGCTGTACCCGAACGTCGACTTCTACTCGGGCATCGTCCAGCGCGCGCTGGGCATCCCGACCTCGATGTTCACCTGCATCTTCGCGATGGCGCGTACCGTCGGCTGGATCGGCCAGTGGAACGAAATGATCGGCGATCCGGAGCAGAAGATCGGCCGTCCGCGTCAGCTCTTCATCGGCTCCACGCCGCGTGAAGCGACCGCGATCGACAAGCGTGCCTGAGCGGCGCCTGTCGGCAGCCTAGCCTGACGACCCGAAACACCCCGGCGGCCTCGGCCCCGGGGTGTTTTGTTTTGGGCGTGCCCTGGGTGCCTCGCATGCCGTGTATCGCCGGCTCGACGCAGGCGGCGGGGCGGCGTGGCATCATCAGGACATTCCGTCGTCGGGAGCCGTCGATGCTGTCTCATGTCTGTATCGGTGTGGAGGATGTCGAGCGCGCCTACGCGTTTTACGCGCCGCTGATGGAGGCGCTGGGCCTGCGGCTGAAATTCCGCAACCCGCCCGAGATGGCGGGGTGGATGCCGGCCGAGGCGGCGCGACCGCTGTTGCTGGTCTGCCGCCCGTTCGACGGCGGCGCGCCGGCGCCCGGCAACGGCCAGATGCAGGCCCTGCTGGCACGCGATCGCGCCACCGTCGAGCGCTGCCACGCGCTCGCGCTGGCCGGCGGCGGCAGTTGCGAAGGGGCGCCCGGCTTGCGGCCCCATTACCACCGCGATTATTACGGCGCGTATTTTCGCGATCCCGACGGCAACAAGCTCTGCGTGGTCTGCCACGAGCCGGAATGAATGCCGGCGCCGCCTGTCACAAAGCGCGTACAAAACTCGACAGGCGGCGCGGCCGATCCGTCTACACTGCGGACATTCACCAGAACGATCAAATTCAGGGGGCGCCGGTGCGTATCCAATCCCTATTGGCGAGCCTGCTCGCCGCCGCGACGCTGTCCGGCTCGATCGGCGCGAGCGCGGGCGTCGCCGAACAGAACATCCGCGACGCCGCGAACGGTACGCTGACCAAGTCGGTCCCGCCCGCGCCGACCTGCCGGGCCGATGTCACCCGGCCGCCGCCGTATCCCATGCTGCGCGGCGAGGGCGGCGGCGGGCTGCTGGGTGCCGGCATCGGCCTCGCCTCGCTGGCCGTGCTCGCGGCCAGCGCGTCCATGCTGTCGCCGCCGCGGCACGGCGATATCTTCCGGCCGGCCTGCGAATCGAACCGGATCGCGAAGTCGTCCTCGGATACCTATCCGTTCGCGACGCCCTCGTCGGCGCCGATGTCGACCGAATAACCCGCCCCTATCGGCCTTGAAGCGGCTCCGGCGCCCCGGGGCCGGGCATGCTAAGCTCGAACGCACTCCGGCTTAGGGCCGGCTATGCCGCGCCGCCGAGGAGGCGGCCACGGCCCGTTCCCGCCTTCCCGCATCCAGCCGCTTCCCATGAAAGACCGCGTCGAATACACCCGCAGCCGCGACGTCCCCGGACTCGTGCTCGGCGACGCGCGTTTCAGCGAATTCCGCTTCGATCGTCATTACCACCTCGATTTCCACGTCGGGGTGGTGACCGAGGGCGTCCAGCGCCAGCAGTTCGGCGGCAAGACGGTGTTGCTCGGCCCCGGCAGCGTCTCACTGATGCCGCCCGGCGAGGTGCATGACGGCACGCGCGTGGGCGACGGCGCCTACACGCTGAAGACCTTCCGCCTGCCGCCCGAGCTGATGGCGGGGCTGGCCGAGGAGTTGTCGGGCAGCACGCGGGAGCCCGCGCTGCAGGGCGCCTCGCTCGAGGATCTGGGGCTGGCGCAGCGGCTCAACGCGATTCACGCTGCGCTGCGCGGCGAATACCGCGATGCCCCGCTGGGCGTGCAGTCGGCCTGGCTGGTCGCGCTCGAGCGCCTGTTCGCGCAATCGCGCGCCTGGGCGCCGCGGCAGGTCGCGGGTGCCTTGTCGGATCTGCAATGGCAGCGCGTGCGCGACTACTGCGAGGCGCATCTGGCCGAGAAGATCACGCTGGACGAACTGGCCGCGCTTTGCGAGCTGGACCGTTTCGTATTCCTCAAGCTGTTCAAGCGCAGCGCCTCGATGACACCGCATGCCTGGCTGGTGCGGCTGCGCCTGGAGCGTGCCTGCCTGATGCTGCACCGGGGCACGCAGTCGATCGCCGAGGTCGCGCAGGCCGTCGGTTTCTACGACCAGAGCCATTTCAACCGCGCCTTCCGGCGCGCCTTCGGCTGCGCGCCGTCGCGCTACTGAACGCCATCCAGGCAAACGTGCCGACGCGCCCGCGCGAAACCGGGGCGCTCGCTCGTGCGCTGCCTCAGCCGGCCGCGATGCGCGCGATGTCCAGCAGGCGGTCGACCTCTGCCTCGGTGGTGGCGAACGAGGTGACGAAGCGCACCACGCCCGGTTCCCAGCGATCGTGATAGAAGTGCACGCCGGCCGCCAGCAGGCCGACGATCACCGGCTGCGGGAGCCGGCAGAACAGGATGTTGGCCTCGGCGGCACCCGTCATCGACACGCCCGGCACGCCGGCCAGCCCGGCCGCGAGACGCTGCGCCATGGCATTGGCGTGACGCGCGTTGCGCAGCCAGAGATCGTCGGCCAGATAGGCGTCGAGCGGCGCCGACAGGAAGCGCATCTTCGAGGCGAGCTGCCCGGCACGCTTGCGGCGGAAGGCCAGTTCCCCGGCGCGGCGCGGGTCGAACAGCACCACCGCCTCCGAGCCCGGCACGCCGTTCTTGGTCGCGCCGAACGACAGCACGTCGACGCCGGCGCGCCAGGTCATCTCGGCCGGCGAGCAGCCCAGCGATACCAGCGCATTGGCGAAGCGCGCGCCGTCCATGTGCAGCGGCAGATTGGCCTCGCGGCAGATCTCGCCGATCGTGCCGATCTCGTCTAGCGTGTAGACGCTGCCGACTTCGGTGGCTTGCGTGATGCTGACGGCCGAGGGCTGGGTGGTATGGACGTCGCCGAGCTTGGCGCGGGCGGCCGCGCGCAGCCGGGCCGGGTCCAGCTTGGCCGCGGGGCCGTCCACCGTGATCAGCTTGGCGCCGTCGGCGTAGAAGGCCGGCGCGCCGCATTCGTCGTTGTTGATGTGGCTGCCCGGGTGGCACAGCACGCTGCCCCAGGGCGGCGTCAGCGCGGCCAGCGCGAGCGAGTTGGCGGCCGTGCCGGTGGAGACGATGAACACCGCCACCTCGTGCTCGAACAGCTCGGCGAGCCTTTGCTCGACGCGCGCGGTCCAGGGATCGGCGCCATAGGGCGCCGCGTGGCCGGCCGCGCAGGCGACCAGGGCATCGAGCACGGCGGGCGCCGCGCCGGCGGTGTTGTCGCTGCTGAAGTTCAGGGTCGGTTGGTCCGGCGTCGGGGCGTGTTCCATGAGGCGTGATCCTGGCGAGTCGTCTGAGGAAAGGAGTGGTTCGGGCATCAGGCTACGCGCGCGGCGTCGGGCGCGGATTGTAAAAAATTGAATGGCCCGAACCCCTTGAGCGGCGCGGCTGTCGACCGCATAGTCGGAACCTCGATATCCCCGCACGAGGAAACACCATGACGATCCGCCGCTATTTCGACAGCGATGCGCTGACGCTGAGCACCGAGGTGCTCGCCTGCGAGCCCGACGAGGAGGCCGGGCGCTTTCGCGTGACGCTGGCCGAGACGCTGTTCCATCCGCAAGGCGGCGGCCAGCCGTCGGATACGGGCCGGATCGGCGAGGCGCGCGTGCTGCGCGTGGCCGCCGACGGCGAGGTCGTCGTGCACCTGGTCGATCGCGCCGTGGTGCCGGGCGAGGTCGAGATCGAGGTCGACGCCGGGCCGCGCGCGCTGCATGCGCGCCTGCATTCGGCCGGGCACCTGATCGCCTACGTGGGCGCGGCCGTCGGCTGGCGCGCCGTGAAGGGACATCACTGGCCCGGCGAGGCGCGCGTGGTGTTCGAGCGCGACAGCGCCGACGCCGAGCTGGCCGCGATCGAGGCGCAGGCGCTCGCGAACGGCGTCAACGCGATGATCGCGGCCGGCTTGCCGCGCGTGCTGGCCGAGCGGGAAGGGCGGCGCGTGATCGCCTATGGCGAACACGATTTCAGTCCCTGCGGCGGCACGCACGTGGCCGGCACGGGCGAGATCGGCGCGGTGCTGATCACCAAGGTCAAGGAGAAGAAGGGGCAGGTGAGCGTGCAGTACGAGGTGGCCTGATTCGGCGCGGGGTGCCCGTTAGCGCCCCCATTTGCCGGGTAGCACTTATCCAGGTATCGAAACTACCATTCAACCCACTGTTTTTATTGGGTTTTTTCTCATCCTGGTAGTGCCGGGCGGCAATCTTGGTGGCATAATCGACCGAACCCAGAAGGAACCGTCGTCACCACAAACCCCGCATACCATGGCACAGACTCTCTACGACAAATTGTGGAATTCGCACGTCGTCCACACCGAGGAGGACGGCACCGCATTGCTCTACATCGACCGTCACCTGCTGCACGAGGTGACGAGCCCGCAGGCGTTCGAAGGGCTGAAGATGGGCGAGCGCCCGGTCTGGCGCATCAGCGCCAACCTCGCGGTGTCCGACCATAACGTTCCCACCACCGATCGCACCCACGGCATCGCCGATCCGGTCTCGAAGCTGCAGGTCGACACGCTCGACGCGAACTGCGACAGCTTCGGCATCACCCAGTTCAAGATGAACGACGTGCGCCAGGGCATCGTGCACATCGTCGGCCCGGAGCAGGGCGCGACGCTGCCGGGCATGACCATCGTCTGCGGCGATTCGCATACCTCCACGCACGGCGCGTTCGGCGCGCTGGCGCACGGCATCGGCACCTCGGAAGTCGAGCACGTGCTGGCCACCCAGACGCTCCTGCAGAAGAAGAGCAAGAACCTGCTGATCAAGGTCGAGGGGCAACTGCCGCGCGGCTGCACCGCCAAGGACATCGTGCTGGCCATCATCGGCAAGATCGGCACGGCCGGCGGCACCGGCTACGCGATGGAATTCGGCGGCTCGATGATCCGCTCGCTGTCGATGGAAGGCCGCATGACGGTCTGCAACATGGCGATCGAGGCAGGCGCGCGCGCCGGCATGGTCGCGGTGGACGATACCACCATCGACTACCTCAAGGGCCGCCCGTTCTCGCCGACCGGCGCCGAGTGGGACCAGGCCGTGCAGTACTGGCGCGGCTTCCGCTCCGACGACGGCGCGCAGTTCGACCGCGTGGTCGAGCTGAGCGCGGCCGACATCGTCCCGCAGGTGACCTGGGGCACTTCGCCGGAAATGGTCACGGCGGTCGACAGCCGCGTGCCCGATCCCGAGCGCGAGAAGGACCCGGTCAAGCGCGACGCGATGGAGCGCGCGCTGAGCTACATGGCGCTCGAGCCGAACATGCCTATCGAATCGATCAAGGTCGACAAGATCTTCATCGGCTCCTGCACCAATGCGCGCATCGAGGACATCCGCGCGGCCGCCTACGTGGTGAAGAAGCTGAATCGTCGCGTCGCCGCCAACGTGCGCCTGGCGATGGTGGTGCCGGGCTCGGGCCTGGTGAAGGCGCAGGCCGAGCGAGAAGGGCTCGACAAGGTGTTCAAGGATGCCGGCTTCGAATGGCGCGAGCCGGGCTGCTCGATGTGCCTGGCGATGAACGCCGACCGCCTCGAGCCGGGCGAGCGCTGCGCGTCCACCTCGAACCGCAATTTCGAGGGTCGTCAGGGCGCGGGCGGCCGCACCCACCTGGTCAGCCCGGCGATGGCGGCAGCCGCCGCCATCGAGGGCCATTTCGTCGATATTCGCCGGCTGGGATAAGCATGCGCAGCAACCGCAACCTCATCGTCGGCCGCCTGGCGGCGGCGCTCGCCCTGGCGGGCATGGTATTCGGGCTGGCCGCCTGCCACACGGTGGCCGGCGTCGGCGAGGACATCAATGCCGCGGGCCGCGCGATCACGCGCGCCGCGAACTGATCGCCGCCTGACGGACCAAGCGAAGAACAGTCGAGCGCCGGCCCCGGGGCCGGCGTCCAATCTGGAAACGGATCATGGAAAAATTCACAGTGCATACCGGCGTCGTGGCGCCGCTCGATCGCGAAAACGTCGACACCGACGCGATCATCCCGAAGCAGTTCCTCAAGTCGATCAAGCGCACCGGCTTCGGCCCGAACGCCTTCGACGAATGGCGCTACCTCGACCGCGGCGAGCCGGGCCAGGACAATGCCAAGCGTCCGCTCAATCCCGACTTCGTGCTGAACCAGCCGCGCTACCAGGGCGCCTCGGTGCTGCTGGCGCGCAAGAACTTCGGCTGCGGCAGCTCGCGCGAGCACGCGCCCTGGGCGCTGCAGCAATACGGCTTCCGCGCCATCATCGCGCCGAGCTTCGCCGACATCTTCTTCAACAACTGCTACAAGAACGGGCTGCTGCCGATCGTGCTGACCGAGCAGCAGGTCGACCACCTGTTCAACGACACCTACGCGTTCAACGGCTACCAGTTGACCATCGACCTGGAGGCGCAGGTGGTGCGCACCGGCGACGGCCGCGAATATCCGTTCGAGGTGTCGGGCTTCCGCAAGTATTGCCTGCTGAACGGCTTCGACGACATCGGCCTGACCCTGCGCCACGCCGACAAGATCCGCCAGTTCGAGGCCGAGCGCCTGGCCAAGCAGCCCTGGCTCAACAACCGTCTGATCGGCTGAAGGCGCGCGCGGCGCGCGGGTTCCGAACTCACAACTCTTTCAGGAAAATCGCATGAAGATTGCAGTGCTGCCGGGCGACGGCATCGGCCAGGAGATCGTCACCGAAGCGGTGAAGGTCCTGAACGCCCTCGACGAGCAATTCGAACTCGAACAGGCGCCGGTCGGCGGCGCCGGCTACGAGGCCGCCGGCCGCCCGCTGCCCGAGGCCACGCTGAAGCTGGCCAAGGAAGCCGACGCGATCCTGTTCGGCGCCGTGGGCGACTGGAAGTACGACTCGCTGGAGCGTGCGCTGCGTCCGGAGCAGGCGATCCTCGGGCTGCGCAAGCATCTCGAGCTGTTCGCCAACTTCCGCCCGGCGATCTGCTACGAGCAACTGGTGGACGCCTCGCCGCTGAAGCCGGCGCTGATCTCGGGCCTCGACATCCTGATCGTGCGCGAGCTGAACGGTGACATCTACTTCGGCCAGCCGCGCGGCACGCGCGAGGCGCCGGACGGCCCGTTCGCCGGCGCGCGCGAGGGTTTCGACACGATGCGCTATTCGGAGCCCGAGGTGCGCCGCATCGCCCACGTCGCGTTCCAGGCCGCGCAGAAGCGCAACCGCAAGCTGCTGTCGGTGGACAAGGCCAACGTGCTCGAGACCTCGCAGTTCTGGCGCGACATCATGATCGACGTGTCGAAGGAATACGCCGAGGTCGAGCTCTCGCACATGTACGTCGACAACGCCGCGATGCAACTGGCCAAGGCGCCCAAGCAGTTCGACGTGATCGTCACCGGCAACATGTTCGGCGACATCCTCTCGGACGAAGCCGCGATGCTGACCGGCTCGATCGGCATGCTGCCCTCGGCCTCGCTCGACAAGAACAACAAGGGCCTGTACGAGCCCTCGCACGGCTCGGCGCCGGACATCGCCGGCAAGGGCGTCGCCAATCCGCTGGCGACCATCCTGTCGGTCGCGATGCTGCTGCGCTACTCGTTGAATCGCGGCGAGCAGGCCGAGCGTATCGAGCGCGCGGTGCAGAAGGTGCTGGAGCAGGGCTACCGGACCGGCGATATCGCCACGCCGGGCTGCAAGCAGGTCGGCACGGTGCAGATGGGCGACGCGGTGGTCGCCGCGCTGTAAGCCCGAGCGGGCGGCCCGCCGCGTGAAGCGACGGCGCGGCGGCCGTTCCGGTTCGCGATGCGAGGCGCGGCGAACCCTCGTTCCGGTGCGTATTGCCTCGATCTGTCCCGGAAACAGAGTACCCGCGCGACATCGCGCACGATAGCAACGACGGGCCGTTGTACGGCCCACCAGGTTTGTGTAGACTCTTTCGCATGGCGCAAAATCGTTCGATCTCCCCGGTCTCCAAGCTGCACGGCATCACGGCCCGTGCGCTGACGCGCGCCATCGTCTCCACGAAAATCATCACCACGAAAACGATCACGAAAAGCTGATCGTCATCCGTCGTGCCCGCCTGATTTCCCCGCGCGGTTACACGGGGGACGGAAAAGGCGGGGAAGCTCTCAAGCAAAGGGTTAGTCATGAACGTAGGTCTCGTAGGTTGGCGCGGCATGGTCGGCAGCGTCCTGATGCAGCGCATGCAGGAAGAAGGCGATTTCGATCTGATCGAGCCGGTGTTTTTCAGCACCAGCAACGCGGGCGGCAAGGCACCGGCCTTCGCGAAAAACGAGTCCACGCTCAAGGACGCCTCGAGCATCGACGATCTCAAGAAGTGCGACGTGATCATCACCTGCCAGGGCGGCGACTACACCAACGAGGTGTTCCCCAAGCTGCGCTCGGCCGGCTGGAACGGCTACTGGATCGACGCGGCCTCGTCGCTGCGCATGAAGGATGACGCGGTCATCATCCTCGACCCGGTCAACCTCGACGTGATCAAGGACGCGCTGGTCAAGGGCACCCGCAACTTCGTCGGCGGCAACTGCACGGTCAGCCTGATGCTGATGGCGCTGGGCGGCCTGTACCGCGAGAACCTGGTCGACTGGATGACGGCCATGACCTACCAGGCCGCATCGGGCGCCGGCGCGCAGAACATGCGCGAGCTGCTGTCGCAGATGGGCACGCTGCACGGCGCGGTGGCCGAGCAACTGGCCGATCCGGCCTCGGCGATCCTCGACATCGACCGCCGCGTGCTGGCCGCGATGAACGGCGAGGCGATGCCGACCAGCCAGTTCGGCGTGCCGCTGGCCGGCTCGCTGATCCCCTGGATCGACAAGGATCTCGGCAACGGCATGTCGAAGGAGGAGTGGAAGGGCGGCGCCGAGACCAACAAGATCCTCGGCAAGCCTGCCATGGGCGAGCCGGGCTCGATCCTGGTCGACGGCCTGTGCGTGCGGATCGGCGCGATGCGTTGCCATTCGCAGGCGCTCACCATCAAGCTGAAGAAGGACGTGCCGCTCGACGAGGTCAACGCGATCCTCGCCTCGGCCAACGACTGGGTGAAGGTGGTGCCGAACGAGCGCGAGGCCTCGATGCGCGAGCTGTCACCGGCCGTCGTCACGGGCACCCTGACGGTGCCGGTCGGCCGCCTGCGCAAGCTGGCGATGGGCGGCGAATACCTGTCGGCCTTCACGGTCGGCGACCAGCTGCTGTGGGGCGCGGCCGAGCCGCTGCGCCGCATGCTGCGCATCCTGCTCGACAAGTAAGCCGAAGCGTTCCGCGTCCGGCAAGGACGGCGGCGACGGCGTTCGCGGTGCCCGGTGTTTCGCCGGGGCGGCGAGCGCCGTTTCGTTTTTGTGCCCGTCGCGCGGCGGTCGCGTCCGGTCCGGATCCGCGGCCGGCGCCACAAATTCGACGAAATGGCCGGCGGGTAAAGTAAACTACGCGGTTACGACGCAATCGGCGTCGCGCACGCGTGGCGCCCTGCGCCCCCGCGACGTCCAGAATCCTGTCCTCCTTCCAACGCGAACCAGGGCCGCGCGCTGCCGCGGCGAATGTGCCGATGACGCTGCGATTTTTCCCCGGTATTTCCCCTCTTGCCCGAGCACGCGCCGCGCTGTCGCCGCGAGCGTTCGCGCTTCGTGCGATCGCGGGCGCGGTGTTCGCGCTGATGTCCGCTTCGGCCGTGCCGCTCGCGCAGGCCGCGCCGTCCGATGCCGCGGCGAGTGCACCGCAGTCGATCACGGTCCAGCCAGGTCAATCGCTCAACGATATCGCGGTGGCGGCCACCCAGTCGCGCGATCCGGGCGTGCTGGCGCGAGCCGGCCGCGCGCTGTTCGCCGCGAATCCGCAGGCTTTCATGAAGCACGACCCGAGCCGGCTGAAGGTGGGCGCGACGCTGACGGTGCCGCCGCTCGACGCAAGCGGGTCGGCCGTGGCGTCGCCGGTTGCCACATCGACTGTTTCGGGGGCTTCAGGGGCTTCGGCGCCGGCCGGGGCCGCGCCCGCACATGCAGGCACTGCCGCGACGGCCGTGGCAGGCGCAGTGGCGCCGTATGCGGGCAGCTCGGCTACGCCGGGCGCGTCGTCGGCGGGAAGTGTTGCGGGAGCGCATTCCAATCCTGCTGCCGCCGTACCGGCTGCCGGTGGTTCGATGCCGCATCCGGCGACGGTTGCAACAGCGGCCACTGGCGCGGCCCCGGTCGCAGGCGCTTCGTCGGCTTCGGGCGCATCGCATGTCGACGCGTCGTTGCCCGCGCATCCGGCCGGCGTCTCGTCGGCTGCGGTAACGGGCGTGTCGGCGGCCGCGGCGGTGACACCGACTTCGGCGGCGCTCGCCCAGGGCGGCTCCGCGGCGACGGCTGCACCGGCAACACAGCCGGGCGCCGCCCAGCATGCCAATGGCGGCAACCCCGGCGATCCGGCCAGCGCGCATTCCTGGAGCGGTTCGATCCAGACCGCGCCGCCGGTTGGATCGAGCGCCGCGGAGGCCGCACTGCTGGCCCCCGGCAGCGCGGTCCAGGTCACGCCCCGCGCGGCCTCGGCGCCGCTGGCGAACGCACCGCAGGCGCGTCCGTCCAGCCTGCAGCAATTGCTGGCGCTGAAGAACCGCGTGCTGATGGAATTGCAGTTGCACGGCATCGGCAAACCCGCGCCCGACAGCGCGGCACCCAAGGCGAAGCCGGCAGCGGCGCCGTCGAAGGCGGCGCCAGCAAGCGTGGCATCGGCGGCGAGCGGGGCGGAGCAGGCTTCCAGCGCCTCGGCGTCGTCCGCGCCGGCCTCGGCACCGCCCGTTGCAGCAGCGCCCGCCAAGCCGGCCGCCGCGCAACCCAGTGCCCCGGCAGCGCCGTTCGACCGGACCGCGGTGATCGCGGTCGGTGTCGCGGCGGCGGCGCTGATCCTCGGTTTCGCATTCCGGCGTCGCAAACGCGCCGAGCCCGATGACGAAGCCGTGCCGGCCGCCGCGAAGTCCGAACCGCCGGCGGGCAAGGTCGCGGACGAGGCGGCCGTCACGCCGCGGCCGTCGGCGCGTGGCGCCGATGCCGACTCCGTGGCAGGAGCGGGCGTGCTTGCCGCCGAGGCGGCGGCGCAACGCACGTCGGCCGAACCGGAAGCCCCGGCCCCGCTCGATCATCGCGATCATGAGATCACGCCGCCGACCATCCCGCCGACGGCGGTTTCCAACGAAACACCGGCCGCCGCGATCGTCCCTGACGAGACGGTCACGCCGGCCGAACCCGCGGCACCCGCGGCCGACCTGGCCGCGCATACCAACACGCCCGACGCGGCCGAGCCGCCGCCGGGCCAGTCCGACCACGGGAACCTGCCGGCGCCGCTCGAGGCAGCGCCGCCGACCGTTCCCGCCGAACCTTCGAGCTTGACCGAATTGAATGAACTGACTCATCCCGTCTCGTCCGGTGTGCCCGTGCACGAATTCCCGGCCGATGCGGTGTCCGCGCTGGACAGCCTCGACATGCCGCTGCCGCCGCGCAGCGGCCTGCCCGACGCGGGCCTCGATTTTGCATCGCATGACGCAACTAACGGTCTGCCCGACCCGCGCCTGCCGGCTGCGGGCCTCGAGCCGTCCGAATCCACTCATCCACATGAAACCGGCAAACAGAAGGGTGACCTTCATGGCTCGTCGGCGGCCCATGCGGGGACGGATCCCGCCGCCGACGAATTGCCGCTCGACGACGAGCCCGGTCCATCGATCCCAGAAAACCGTCCCGCCCCGAGCTTCACGCCTTTCGGCGCCGCGCAGTTCGGCGCGCTGAATCTCGATTTCGACCTCGACCTGCCGGCCGGCCCGGGCGCGACGCTGCCGCCGCCGACTGAGGCCGCGCTGGACCAGATTGCGCGCAACAAGCTTGAACTGGCCGGGGAATATGTCGAGCTCGGCGACCTGCACGGCGCGCGCCTGCTGCTGGGCGAGGTGATCGACGCGAACCGCGCCGACACGCGCGAGGCCGCGCGCGCCATGCTCGCGAAACTCGCCGACGCCTCGTGATGCGCATCGCCCTCGGTATCCAGTACGACGGCGCGGCGTTCTGCGGCTGGCAATCGCAGCCGCACGGCAAGACCGTGCAGGACGAGCTGGAACGCGCGCTCAAGGCGTTCGCGCTGGTGCCCCTGCAGACGGTGGTGGCCGGTCGCACCGACACGGGCGTGCATGGCCTGGGGCAGGTGGTCCATTTCGACACCGACCTCGATCGCAGCGACTTCTCCTGGGTGCGCGGTACCAACGCCTTCCTGCCCTCGACGGTGGCCGTGCAGTGGGCCAGGCCGATGCCGGACAGCTTCCACGCGCGCTTCGCCGCGTTCGAGCGCACCTATTACTACGCGCTCTACGTGCATCCGGTGCGCTCGCCGATGCTCGCCTCGCGTGCCGGCTGGGTCCACACGCCGCTCGATATCGAGGCGATGCGCGAGGCCGCGCGGCACCTGATCGGCGAGCACGACTTCTCCTCGTTCCGCTCCTCGGAATGCCAGTCGAAGACGCCGGTCAAGCACCTGTACCAGATCGATATCCGCGCCTCGGGCAGCTTCATCCACTTCCGGTTCCGCGCCAACGCCTTCCTGCACCACATGGTGCGCAACCTGATGGGCTGCCTGATCGCGGTGGGACGCGGGCGCTACCCGGCCGACTGGATGGCCGAGGTGCTGGCCGCGCGCAACCGCGAGCGCGCCGCGCCGACCTTCGCGCCCGACGGGCTGTACCTGGCGCATGTCGGCTATCCTGAGGAATTCGCGGTGCCGCCCGCGCAACTCGGCAGCGTGCCGTGGAGCACGGTGTGGGCCGACCTCGACGGCCCGGCGCCCGGCGCGAACCCGCAGCCCTGAGCGCCTCAATCGAACCCGAGCCGCGCGCTCGCGAGCCGATCCGGCTTCGCGGCGCGCGCGCCAGCAGGAACGCCTGACGATGACCGATACGACCCTTTCCGCCGGCGGCCCCGCCGCCACGCCGCAAGCCCGTACCCGCATCAAGCTGTGCGGGCTGTCCCGTCCCGCCGATGTCGATCATGCCGTGGCGCTCGGCGCCGACGCGGTCGGCTTCGTGTTCTACCCGAAGAGCCCGCGCGCGGTGAGCATCGCGCAGGCCGCCGAACTCGTGCGGCGCGTGCCGCCCTTCGTCTCGGCGGTCGGGCTGTTCGTGAACGCCGCGCCCGGGGAACTGGCACGCGTGCTCGACGCGGTGCCGCTCACCACGCTGCAGTTCCACGGCGACGAGACGCCGGAGCAGTGCCTGGCGCTCGCGCGCGAGGCCCGGCTGCCCTGGATGCGCGCCCTGCGCGTGGGGGCCTCGACGCAGCGCGCCGATTTGGTAGAATCGGCACTTCACTATTCGACAGCCAGCGGCTTGTTGTTCGACACCCATGTGCCGGACTACGGCGGCAGCGGCAAGGTCTTCGATTGGTCACTTATTCCCGCAGAGCTCGTGCATCGGGCCGTTTTGAGTGGTGGCTTGAGCGCTCGAAACGTCGGTGATGCGATACGCCAGATCCGCCCGTACGCGGTCGATGTCTCCAGTGGCATCGAGGTACCGGGCGAGAAGGGCGTGAAGGATCACGCCCGGATGGCGGCGTTCGTGAGCGCGGTGCGCGCGGCGGACGCCCAGTGAGCACAAGGCCGGCGCGGCATGCGCCGGGCCTGCCAGTCGA
Source organism: Burkholderia gladioli (assembly GCF_000959725.1). NCBI lineage: Bacteria > Pseudomonadati > Pseudomonadota > Betaproteobacteria > Burkholderiales > Burkholderiaceae > Burkholderia > Burkholderia gladioli. Next base: position 1,803,291 of record NZ_CP009322.1, on the reverse strand, counting down.
GAGACACATTCATGTACGACCTTCCTGATGATCGCGGCCACTTCGGCCCGTATGGCGGCGTGTTCGTCGCCGAAACCCTGATTCACGCGCTCGACGAGCTGCGCGAGGCCTACGACCGCTTTCGCGACGATCCCGAGTTCGTCGCCGAGTACAACCGCGAGCTCAAGCACTTCGTCGGCCGTCCCTCGCCGATCTACCACGCGCAGCGCTGGAGCGAACTGCTCGGCGGCGCGCAGTTGTACCTGAAGCGCGAGGACCTGAACCACACCGGCGCGCACAAGATCAACAACGTGATCGGGCAGGCGCTGCTGGCGCGCCGGATGGGCAAGAAGCGTGTGATCGCCGAGACCGGCGCAGGCCAGCACGGCGTGGCCACCGCCACCATCTGCGCGCGCTTCGGCATGGAGTGCATCGTCTACATGGGTTCCGAGGACGTGCGCCGCCAGGCCGCCAACGTCTACCGCATGAAGCTGCTCGGCGCGACCGTGGTGCCGGTCGAATCGGGCTCGCGCACGCTCAAGGACGCGCTCAACGAGGCGATGCGCGACTGGGTCACCAACATCGAGACCACCTTCTACATCATCGGCACGGTGGCCGGCCCGCATCCGTATCCGATGCTGGTGCGCGACTTCCAGCGCGTGATCGGCGACGAGTGCAAGGTGCAGATGCCCGAGATGGCGGGGCGCCAGCCCGACGCGGTGATCGCCTGCGTGGGCGGCGGCTCGAACGCGATGGGGATCTTCTACCCGTACATCGACGATACGAACGTCCAGCTGATCGGCGTCGAGGCGGCCGGCGACGGGCTCGACACGGGCCGTCACGCGGCCTCGCTGACGGGCGGCAGCCCCGGCGTGCTGCACGGCAACCGCACCTACCTGCTGCAGGACGACGACGGGCAGATCATCGAGACGCATTCGGTATCGGCCGGCCTCGACTATCCCGGCGTCGGCCCCGAGCACGCCTGGCTCAAGGACAGCGGCCGCGCGCAATACGTGCCGATCACCGACGAGGAAGCGCTGAAGGCCTTCCACGATTGCTGCCGGATCGAGGGCATCATCCCGGCGCTCGAGTCGAGCCACGCGATCGCCTACGGCGCCAAGCTCGCCGCCACCCTGCCGAAGGACCGCATCCTGCTGGTCAATCTGTCGGGCCGCGGCGACAAGGACATGCATACCGTCGCGGAACGCGGCGGCATCGTGCTCTGACGCCCGGATGCGCGACCTGATCGAGGAGCCGGCCGGCGGCGCGGCGAGCGAGGGCGAGGCGGCCGAGGCCGCCGCCGCGTCCGTGCGTCCCGAACCCGCGTTGCCGGGCGGCATCGAGCTGCGTCACCGCGATTTCCTGACCGATGCGGCGAGCCTGCCGGATGCGTCGATCGACCTGATCGTCGCCGATCCGCCCTACGGGCTCGGCAAGGACTACGGCAACGACTCCGACAAGCTGCAGGGCGACGCCCACCTGGCGTGGACCCGGCAGTGGCTCGAGCTGGCGATCCCGAAGTTGAAGCCGAGCGGCTCGCTCTATGTGTTCTGCACCTGGCAGTACGCGCCGGAGATCTTCAGCTTCCTGAAGACGCGCCTGACGATGATCAACGAGATCATCTGGGACCGCCGCGTGCCGAGCATGGGCGGCACCACGCGCCGCTTCACCTCGGTGCACGACAACATCGGTTTTTTCGCGGTATCGAAAGGCTATTACTTCGATCTCGATCCGGTTCGCATCCCCTACGACGCCGAAACGAAGAAGGCGCGTTCGCGCAAGCTGTTCGAAGGCAGCAAGTGGCTCGAGATGGGCTACAACCCGAAGGACGTCTGGTCGGTCTCGCGCCTGCATCGGCAGCACGCGGAGCGAGTCGACCACCCGACCCAGAAACCGCTCGAGCTGGTCGAGCGGATGGTGCTGTCGAGCTGCCCGCCGGGCGGCGTGGTGCTGGACCCGTTCATGGGCAGCGGCACCACCGCCGTGGCCAGCGCGCGACACGGACGCCGCTTCATCGGCTACGAGATCAACGAGAGTTATTGCGCGATCGCGCGCGAGCGCGTCACCGCGCTCGCCGCGCCGGCCGATGCCTGAGCCCGAACGGGCCGCTCGCCGCCGATCGCGACCGAATCCAGGAAACGACATCATGTCCCGTATCCAGAACACCTTTGCAGCACTCGCCGCCCAGGGCCGTAAGGGCCTGATTCCCTTCCTCACGGCGGGCGACCCGGACCCGGCGAAAACCGTCGAATTCATGCACGCGCTGGCCGAAGGCGGGGCCGACGTGATCGAGCTCGGCGTGCCGTTCTCCGATCCGATGGCCGACGGCCCGGTGATCCAGCGTTCGTCCGAGCGCGCGCTGGCGCGCGGCGTGACGCTGCGGCACGTGCTGGACGACGTCAAGCGCTTCCGCGAGCGCGACGACCGCACCCCGGTGGTGCTGATGGGTTATGCCAACCCGATCGAGCGCATGGGCGCCGAGGCCTTCGCCGAGGCGGCCGCCGCGGCCGGCGTCGACGGCGTGCTGGTGGTCGACTACCCGCCCGAGGAAGCGGCCGGTTTCGCCGCCACGATGCGCGCCGCCGGCATCGACCCCATTTTCCTGCTGGCGCCCACCTCGACCGAGCAACGGATGGCCGAGGTGGGGCGGATCGCCAGCGGTTATGTCTATTACGTGTCGCTGAAAGGGGTGACAGGCGCCGGAAATCTGGATGTTTCCAGCATTGCGGGTAAAATCCCGGCCATCAAGTCGCGCGTGCCGGTTCCGGTCGGCGTCGGCTTCGGGATCCGCGACGCCGCCACGGCGCGCGCGGTGGCCGAAGTTTCCGACGCGGTCGTGATCGGCAGCCGCCTCGTGCAACTGCTCGAGGAAGCGGCGCCGGAAGCGGCGGTGGGCGTGCTCAAGGCCTTCATCGCCGAGATCCGCGCCGCGCTCGACGGCGAGACCAGGGCGGCCTGAGGCCGCCGCGCGACGTCACGCGACATACCGAGAAACACCGAATGCGGGCCGGAACGATCCGGCCCGCTCTGATGAGGGAAACCATACGATGAGCTGGCTCGACAAGCTGTTGCCGCCGAAGATCAAGCAGACCGACCCGAAGAGCCGCAAGGGCATCCCCGAGGGGCTGTGGGTCAAGTGCCCGTCTTGCGAGGCCGTGCTGTACCGCTCCGACGTCGAGGCGAACCTGCACGTGTGCCCGAAATGCGATCACCACATGCGCATCGGCGCGCGCGAGCGCCTGGACGCGCTGCTCGATCCGGAAGGCCGCTACGAGATCGGCCAGGAAATCGTGCCGGTCGACACGCTGAAGTTCAAGGACAGCCGCAAGTACCCGGATCGTCTCAAGGAAGCGATGGACGAAACCGGCGAAACCGACGCGATGGTGGTGATGGGCGGCGCGATCCGCACGCTGCCGGTGGTGGCGGCCTGCTTCGAATTCTCGTTCATGGGCGGCTCGATGGGCTCGGTGGTCGGCGAGCGCTTCGCGCGCGGCGCGCAGAACGCGCTCGAGCAGCACGTGCCCTTCATCTGCGTGACCGCCTCGGGCGGCGCGCGGATGCAGGAAAGCCTGCTGTCGCTGATGCAGATGGCCAAGACCACCGCGATGCTGACCAAGCTCGCGGAAGCCAAGCTGCCGTTCATCTCGGTGCTGACCGATCCGACCATGGGCGGCGTGTCGGCCAGCTTCGCCTTCCTCGGCGACGTGGTGATCGCCGAGCCGAAGGCACTGATCGGCTTCGCCGGCCCGCGCGTGATCGAGCAGACGGTGCGCGAGAAGCTGCCGGAAGGCTTCCAGCGCTCGGAATTCCTGCTGAAGTCGGGCGCGATCGACATGATCGTCGACCGTCGCAAGATGCGCGACGAGATCGCCCAACTGCTCGCGCTGCTGCAGCGCCAGCCGGCCGACGCGCTCGCCTGAAGTCACGCGCCCCGCGCGGCCCATGCCGACGCGTCGTCCGGCCCGGCCGGGCGGCGCGTTTTTCGTTTTTCAGCGTTCCTGCAGATTCGCAGTGGTACAGATGAGCACATTTCCTACTCTCGAGGCCTGGCTCTCGCACCTCGAAACCGCGCATCCGGTCGGTATCGACATGGGCCTGGCCCGCATCACCCTGGTCAAGGAGGCGCTCGGACTGAGCTTCTCGTGCCCGGTGATCACGGTCGGCGGCACCAACGGCAAGGGCTCGACCTGCGCGTTCCTCGAAACCATCCTGCTGAAGGCCGGTTATCGCGTCGGCTGCCACACCTCGCCGCACCTGATCGCCTTCAACGAGCGCGCGCGCCTGGGCGGCGAGAACGTGGCCGACGAACTGCTGCTGCCGCATTTCGAGGCGGTCGAGGCGGCGCGCCTGAGCCTGGCGCAGCCGGTCACGCTGACCTACTTCGAGTTCACCACGCTGGCGATCCTGCGCCTGTTCGCCGACAGCGGGCTCGACGCGGTGATCCTCGAGGTGGGCCTGGGCGGCCGGCTCGACGCGATGAACATCATCGACGCCGACTGCGCGATCGTCACCAGCATCGACATCGACCACACCGAATACCTGGGCGACACGCGCGAGAAGATCGGCTTCGAGAAGGCCGGCATCTTCCGCCCGGCTACGCCGGCGATCTGCGGCGATCCCTCGCCGCCGCAAACCCTGATCGACCATGCCGAGTCGATCGGCGCCGACCTGTGGCTGGTCGGTCGCGATTTCCGCTACGAGGCGCAGCCGGGCAACGAGCGCCAGCAGTGGAGCTACCTGGGCCGCGACAAGCGCTACCCGGCGCTGGCCTACCCGGCGCTGCGCGGCGCCAACCAGCTGATCAATGCCTCGGCGGCGCTGGCCGCGCTGGAGGCGCTGCGCTCGCGCCTGCCGGTGTCGGCCCAGGACATCCGCCTGGGCCTGGCCAACGTCGAGCTGGCGGGGCGCTTCCAGGTGCTGCCCGGCAAGCCCGCGATCGTCCTCGATGTTGCGCATAATCCGCACGCAGCGGCCGTTCTCGCGCAAAACCTCGGCAACATGGGTTTCTTTCCGTACACTTACGCGGTGTTCGGCGCGATGCGCGACAAGGACATCGCCGGCGTGCTCAAGCAGTTGAAGGGCGAGATCGATCACTGGTGCGTGACCGACCTGCCGCTGCCGCGTGCCGCGTCGGCCGAGACGCTCGAGACGGCGCTGCGCGAGGCAGGCGTCGAGGACGGCCCAGACAGCAGCGTCACGCATCACGCCACACCCGCGGACGCTTTTCGAGATGCCCTGAAACGGGCCTCGGAGAATGATAGAATCGTGGTCTTTGGTAGCTTTTATACGGTGGCCGGCGTGATGGCCTACCGTAAATCGCAGCAACACTGACGGGTAGTTCGGACCAGCCATACATGGGAATCTTCTCGTTCGGCAAGAAGAAAGACGACGACGCGCCGTCCCGGCGCGGGTCGAAATCCGGCTCCCGGGCCGTACGCAGCGAGCGAGTCGAGCGGCGCACCACGCGCCGCGCCGAGCGGCCCTCGGACGCGATGATGCTCGACCCGACCCTCCCCGAGAAACAACGCGCGCGTCGGCGCCTGGTCGGCGCGATCGCGTTGGTGGTGGCCGCGGTGATCGTGCTGCCGATGATCCTCGATTCGCATCCGAAGCCGGTCACCGACGACATCGCGATCGACATCCCGAACAAGCCTGCCCACGCGGCCCCCTCGCGCGACGAGGATCCGATCGACACGCAGGCCGGCGTCGCGCACGACGAGCCGCCCGCCTCGGGCGCGGCCGACGACACGCAGACGGCGCAATCCGCCACTTCCCCCGATTCCTCCGACAGCAAGGCCGACGTGGCACCGCCCAGGCCGGCTCAGCAACAGGCTGCCCAGCAAGCCTCGCAGCAGGCCGCGGCCAAGCCCGCCGTGCCCGCGCCCAAGCCCGCCGCTGCGGCGGCGCAGCCGCCCGCGCGCGCGGCCGCCGCGAACGGCGCCTCGCCCTCGCAGCCCGCCGGCGCGCGCTTCGCGGTCCAGCTGGGTTCGTTCCCGGACGAGGCCACCGCGCGCGGCTGGGCGGACAAGTTGAAAGCGGCGGGAGTGCCCGCATATGTCGAACATCGCAAGCAGGCCGACGGCAGCGCGACTACACTGCTGCGTGCGGGCCCGTTCGCCGACCGCGCGGCCGCCTCGGCCGCGATCGCGAAGGTGCGCGACGCGGGCCTGACCCAGTAAGCGCCGATGCTGACCGCGTTCGACTACGCCGTGCTGGCGGTGATCGGTCTGTCGGCCTTGCGCGGCGCGTGGCGCGGCTTCGTCTCCGAGATCTTCGGGCTGATCGGCTGGCTGGTGGCGTTTTTCGTGGCCTGCCGTTATGTCGGCGTCGTGCTGCCCTATATTCCGTCCACCTGGCCGGGCGGGGCGCTGACCCAGTGGGTGATCGCCTTCGGGGCGATCGTGATCGGCGTGGTGCTGGTCGCCGGCGTGGCCAATGCGCTGCTGTCGCGCCTGGCGCAGGCCACCGGCCTGGGCGGCGTGGACCGCTCGCTGGGGCTGCTGTTCGGGCTGCTGCGCGGCGTGCTGCTGGTCTTGCTGCTGGTGGCTGCGGCCGGGCTGACCGAACTGCCGAAACAGGATTTCTGGCGCAACGGGCTGTTGCGTCCCTTCGCCGAGCAGGGCGTGCGCGATCTGAAGCCGTTCCTGCCCGACGGGCTGGCTGCGTATATCCACATCTGATTGCGCAGCGGCCGAAACCGTTTTTGTATCCTTGAAGGACCATGCCATGTGCGGCATCGTAGGTTTTATCTCTCACTCCCCGGTCAACCAGCTCATCTATGACAGCCTGCTGCTGCTGCAGCATCGCGGCCAGGACGCAGCCGGCATCGTGACCGCGGACGGCAGCAACTTCCACATGTACAAGGCCAACGGCATGGTGCGCGACGTGTTCCGCACCCGCAACATGCGCAGCCTGCCGGGTACCGCGGGCATCGGCCAGGTGCGCTACCCGACGGCCGGCTCGGCCTCGAGCGAGGCCGAGGCGCAGCCGTTCTACGTCAACGCGCCGTTCGGCATCGTGCTCGCGCACAACGGCAACCTGACGAACATGGAACAGCTCAAGGACGAGATGTTCCGGATCGACCGCCGCCACATCAACACCAACTCCGACAGCGAAGTGCTGCTCAACGTGTTCGCGCACGAGCTGCAGCTCGCCACCACCGGCCTCGAGCTCGACCCGTCCGCGGTGTTCAAGGCCGTCTCGGGCGTGCATCGCCGCGCCCAGGGGTCGTACGCGATCGTCTCGCAGATCGCCGGCTACGGCATGGTCGCCTTCCGCGACCCGTTCGGCATCCGCCCGCTGTGCATCGGCAAGCAGGAAACCGAGCAGGGCGTCGAATGGATGCTGGCTTCCGAATCGGTGGCGGTGGAAGGCATCGGCTTCGAGTTCGTGCGCGACGTGGCGCCGGGCGAGGCGATCTTCATCGGCCAGGACGGCAGCTTCCACAGCCAGCAGTGCGCCGAGAACCCGAGCCTGAACCCCTGCATGTTCGAGTGGGTCTATCTCGCGCGTCCCGATTCCTGCCTCGACGGCGTGCCGGTCTACAACGTGCGCCTGCGCATGGGCGACTACCTCGCCGAGAAGATCAAGCGCGAGCTCAAGGACGTCAAGATCGACGTGGTGATGCCGATTCCCGATTCCTCGCGCCCGGCCGCCATGCAGGTGGCCAACAAGCTCGGCGTGGAGTATCGCGAGGGCTTCTTCAAGAACCGCTACGTCGGCCGCACCTTCATCATGCCGGGGCAGGCGGTGCGCAAGAAGTCGGTGCGCCAGAAGCTCAATGCCATGAGCATCGAGTTCAAGGACAAGAACGTGCTGATCGTCGACGACTCCATCGTGCGCGGCACCACCTCGCACGAGATCGTCCAGATGGCGCGCGATGCCGGCGCGAAGTCGGTGATCTTCGCCTCGGCCGCGCCGCCGGTGAAGTTCCCGAACGTCTACGGGATCGACATGCCGACGCGCAACGAGCTGGTCGCGCACGGCCGCTCGGACGAAGAGGTGGCCAAGATCATCGGCGCCGACTACCTGATCTACCAGGACGTCGACGACCTGCGCCGCGCGGTGCGCGACATCAACCCGGAGATCCACAATTTCGAGGCGTCCTGCTTCGACGGCAACTACATCACCGGCAACGTCAGCGCCGAGTACCTCGATTCGCTGGAGCGCGCGCGCCTGGCGCCCGCCTCGCAGCTCGACCGGGACCAGAACGGCGAGTCCTCGCGCTCGCAGATGAACCTGCAGCTGTCGGTCGAATGAGCGCCGGCGTGCATCGTTTCGCGCTCGCGTGTTACGATGCGCCTTGCGTCGATTTGATTCAGCTTGCGGACGTGGGGCAATCGCCCCGAAACAGCTAAAGCGAAGGCCGGCACCGCCGGCTGGAGTCCAGGCTGTGGTACCGCACTGAAGCCCGCTGATGCCGACGCGTCGCGGGCTTTTTCGTTGGCCTTGCGGCCTTCAGTGGCGCGCCCCTGACGCGGCGCGCAGGAACCCGGATAAATCAGACATGGACGACTCTCTCAGCCTCGAAACCCTCGCGGTGCGCGCGGGCACGCTGCGCAGCGAATACAACGAACATTCGGAAGCGCTGTTCCTGACCTCCAGCTTCTGCTTCACGAGCGCCCAGGACGCTGCCACGCGCTTCGCGAACTCCGAGGACAACTACACGTATTCGCGCTTCACCAACCCCACCGTGACGATGTTCCAGGATCGCCTGGCGGCGCTGGAGGGCGGCGAGGCCTGCATCGCGACGGCTTCGGGGATGGCGGCGATCATGTCGGTGGTGATGTCGGCGCTGCAGGCGGGCGACCACTTGGTCAGCTCGCGCAGCCTGTTCGGCTCGACGCTGGGCATGTTCTCGCAGATCTTCAGCAAGTTCGGCATCACGACCACCTTCGTCGATCCGACCGACCTGAACGCCTGGCGCGAGGCGGTGCGTCCCGAAACCAAGATGTTCTTCCTCGAGACGCCCTCGAACCCGCTCACCGAGCTGGCCGACATCGCCGCGATCGCGACCGTCGCCAAGGAGGCGAAGGCGCTGTTCGTGGTCGACAACTGTTTCTGCAGCCCGGCGCTGCAGCAGCCGCTCAAGCTCGGTGCCGACGTGGTGATGCACTCGGCCACCAAGTTCCTCGACGGCCAGGGCCGCGTGCTGGGCGGCGCGCTGGTGGGCTCGAAGGAATTCATCACGGGCAAGGTGTTCCCGTTCGTGCGCAGCGCCGGGCCGACGCTGTCGGCCTTCAACGCCTGGGTGCTGCTCAAGGGCATGGAAACGCTGTCGCTGCGCGTCGAGCGGCAATCGGCGAACGCGCTGGAGATCGCGCGCTGGCTGGAGCAGCATCCGGCCGTCAAGCGCGTGTTCTACCCCGGGCTGGCGTCGCATCCGCAGTACGAGATCGCCAAGCGCCAGCAGAAGGCGGGCGGGGCGGTGGTCTCGTTCGAGCTCAAGGGGGACACGCCGGAAGCTCAGCGTGCCAATGCCTGGCGCGTGATCGACAATACCCGCGTGGCGTCGATCACGGCCAACCTGGGCGATACGCGCACCACCATCACCCACCCGGCCACCACCACGCACTCGCGCATCACGCCCGAGGCGCGCGCGGCGGCGGGGATTTCCGAAGGCCTGATCCGGCTCGCGGTCGGGCTGGAGAGCGCCGAGGACCTGCGTCGCGACCTGGCGCGCGGGCTGGATAGCTGAGCGAACCGGGCGTGATCGAATCGAGCGGGGCCGGCGCGTAAGCCCGGCCCCGTTTCTCATGGTCTCGCCGGGCCGCGGGTCAGGCCGAGGCCGCGCCCTCGGCGGCGCGCGCCGCCTTCATCATCCAGCGCAGCGTTTCCTCCAGCGGCGTGACCGGCAGTTCGCCGATGCGCTCGCGCAGCTTCGCGCGCGAACCCTTCAGGATCTTCACCTCGTTGCCGCGCACGAAGCGCGGATCCACCGTCACGTCGATCACGTAGCCGGCGATGCGCGCCAGCATCGCCAGCACTTCCTTGAGCGAACAGGCGCGTTCCGAGCAGACATTGAAGGTCTCGCCGATCGGCGCGGCCTCGACCAGCCGCACATAGGCGGCGGCCACGTCGCGCACGTCGGAGAAATCGCGGCTGACGTCGAGATTGCCGAGCGAGATACGCGGCGCATGGCTCGCGTAATGGGCCACCAGCTTGGGCAGCAGGAAGTTCTCGCGCTGGCCCACGCCGGTGTAGTTGAAGGGCCGCGCGATCACGATCGGCAGGCGTTCCGACCACAGCCGCGCCGCGTATTCCATCGCCAGCTTGCTGACGGCGTAGTCGTTGGCGGGATCGGGCGGCACGCTCTCGTCGATCGATTCGACGCGTGCGTTGCCGTAGATGTTCGCGCTGCTCGCCAGCAGCACGCAGCGCGGCCTGGCGTCGAGCGTATCGAGCGCGGCCAGCAGGTTGCGCGTGCCGACCACGTTGACCAGGTAGAGATCGCTCGGGTCGTTGTCGGCCACGTGCGCCAGCGCGGCGAGATGGATCACCGCGTCGGGCCGCGCCTCGGCCACCGCCTCGCGCAGCGCGTCGGGATCGAGCAGGTCGGCCTGCAGCAGCCTGGCGCGTGCCAGAGCCGGGTCGGCGGGCGGCGCGGCTTCGGGCGAGACCGTGCCCCAAACCTCGTAGCCGGCCGCCTCCAGCGCCTCGGCCACGTAGCGGCCGGTGAAGCCGGCCAGGCCGGTGACGAGCGCGCGGCGGCGGCCCGGTGAATCAGAAGGTGTCATGGTGTTGGTTACGCGTGATGTCGGCCTCCACCATCATATTGCACAACTGCTCGAGCGTCGTTTGCGGCTGCCAGCCCAGCTTCTCCTTCGCCTTGTCGGCGCAGCCGATCAGCAGGTCCACCTCGGCCGGCCGGTAGAAGCGCGGATTGATCTGCACCAGCACCTTGCCGGTGGCGGCGTCGAGCCCGCGTTCCTGCTCGTCCTTGCCGGTCCATTCGAGCTGGTAGCCGGCCGCGGCGAAGGCCATCCGCACGAAGTCGCGAACCGTCTCGGTGCGATTGGTGGCCAGCACGAAGGTATCGGGCTCGTCGGCCTGCAGCATGCGCCACATGCCTTCCACGTATTCCTGGGCGAAGCCCCAGTCGCGTTTCGCGTCGAGATTGCCGAGTTCGAGACGCGGCGCCTTGCCGAGCTTGATCTTGGCGACCGTGTCGGTGATCTTGCGCGTGACGAACTCGCGGCCGCGCAGCGGCGATTCGTGGTTGAACAGGATGCCGCTGGAGCCGAACAGGCCATAGGACTCGCGGTAGTTGACCGTCATCCAGTGCGCGTAGAGCTTGGCCACGCCATAGGGGCTGCGCGGATAGAAGGGCGTTGACTCGACTTGCGGGATCGCCTGCACCTTGCCGAACATCTCCGAGGTCGAGGCCTGGTAGAAGCGCGTCTTCGGGCTGACGATGCGGATCGCCTCGAGCAGGTTCAGCGCGCCGATGCCGGTGACCTCGGCGGTGGTGATCGGCTGGTCGAAAGATACGCCGACGAAGCTCTGCGCGGCCAGGTTGTACAGCTCGTCCGGACGCGTGCGTTCGAGCAGGCGCAGGGTCGAGCCGAGATCGGTCAGGTCGTGCTCGGCCAGGCTCAGGTTCGGGTGCTGTTCGACCCCGAGTTCGGCGATGCGCCAGAAGTTGGTGGAACTGGTGCGCCGATAGGTGCCGGTCACGCGATAGCCCTTGTCGAGCAGCAGTTTCGTCAGATAGGCGCCGTCCTGGCCGGTGATACCCGTGACGATGGCGGTACGTGCTTGGCTCATGAATGTTTCCGGAATGAACTAGTGAAGGGAGTCAGGCGGTCGGGCGCGGCGCCGCGACGATCACCGGCCGCGTGGGACCGCGCGTGAGCCGCCGTTCGAACGCGAACCAGGTGAAGCTGGCGTAGGCGAGCGTGATCGCGAGCGCGAGCACGGCCGTCAGGTAGCGGTTCAGGTGCCAGGGCCAGAGCGCATAGAGCACGCTGAGGTGGACCAGGTAGACCGTGTAGCTGATGGTGCCCACATAGACCAGCACCGGATGCGTCAGCACGCGCTGCACCAGGCCGCGGCCGCGCAGCGCGATCACCACGATCGAGGTGCAGAGCAGCAGCGAGATGCTGTAGAGGGCGGCATTCGAGAGCGGCGTATTGGCGGCGCGAAAACGCGGGTTGGACAGATGCAGCCAGGCCAGCAGCGCCAGCGCGATGCAGGCGCCGGCCACCGCCAGGCCGGTATAGGGCTCGAGCGCGCGGCGGTCGCGGCGCAGCAGCACGGCCAGCAGCGCGCCGGCCGCCAGCAGGTCCATGCGGAATGGCGTGAGGTAGTAGATCGGCCAGAACGAATCGAACCAGGGCGTGGCGATCGCTCGCAGCAGCGGCGCGGCGACCACCAGGGCGGCGGCCACCCAGGCCAGCGCCCGCTCGGGACACAGCAGCACCACGAAGGGCCAGAAGATGTAGAACTGCTCCTCCACGGCCAGCGACCACAGCACGTTGAGGCTCTCGTGGCCGATGCTGCCGAGCGACAAGCCGATATTGGTCGAGAAGAACGCGTACCAGGGCCAGTGCGCGAGCCAGCCGGCGCCGAACAACAGGGTGGAGACCACCAGCAGCAGCGCGTAGGGCGGCAGGATGCGGCGCGCGCGGCGCACGTAGAAATGGCGGAACAGCGGCAGCCCGCGCGCCTTGCGGTCGAGCAGGATGCCGGTGATCAGCAGACCGCTCAGCACGAAGAACAGGTCCACGCCCATCCAGAGCGGCGCCTTGAGCGCATGCTGCAGGAACACGGCCATCACGGCGATGGCGCGCAGGCCGTCGAGCTGGACGATACGGCCGGAATGGGGCGAGGGCGCGGAAGCGGGAGTGTCGATCGTCATCGTGTCCGGAAGGGCGAGCCTGACGGCGCCTGCGCCGGCTCTCCATGTGCCGCGGCCGGAGCGCCGAAACGCGCAAGCTTTCCGTCGGTAAAAGTTTGCGGGTCGATTCGAGCCGAATTCTAGGGAAAAGAAATCGGCAAAAAATCCATCGAGCCATTGCGGATGGCTGAACGATTTTTTTGTGGAATGGATCCCTGCATCATCCGGTACTGCTGAATAAAACAGCGGCGCGCCTTCCGATCCCCGGTGCAGCGGGCTGCGTGCCCGGTACATGTTACGACGCGATGCACGAATGCCCGGTCGATCTTGCCGCGCCGCATCGATATCGACTCGTAAATACCGAATCCCGACGCGACCGATGAGAGATTGAAACATTTACGGCGCCGCGGAAATTATTCGGATTTTCTTGTGATTATTTTCGCTTGTAACCTGCGTCGCACCGTACCTGCGGGCAGGCCTGACGCGGTGCCGCATCCAGGTGCATGGCGGTGCTCGGCAGGCGCCGCGCCGGGCATTTCACCTGATGCGCGCCACCCCCTCCCCGCGGGCACGGAAGCGCCGTTCATCACCGCCCGCCAGCCCATTCCGGAGAGCCGCATTGCGACGTCCGCTACTGATCGTCCTCGCCGTCCTGATTTCCTTCGTCTGCCTGCCCGGCCGCGCGCCGGCCGAAACCGTGCTCGATGCCACCACCTCGTGGATCGGCAATACCTATGGTTACGGCGACGGCAGCTGGACGCAGATCGATATCCGCGCGATCGCCGTGACGCCGCAAGGCAAGGTCTATACGAACGCGCCCTGGGACGAGAGCGGCGCCGAGGCCAGCGTCTACCAGGACGGCAAGATGCTCGGCTTCGCGGGCGGCACGCACGGCTGGGGCAATGCCGGCGGCAGCGCGATCGCCGTCAACGATCGCTATGCCTATGTGGCGATCGGCGTGGGCAACGAGAAGGGGCGGCTGGTGAGCCCCGGCATCTGGCCGGAGAAGGGACGCCAATGGTGGGGCATCTCGCGCCGCGCGATCGGCGACATGCGCCAGCCCGCGCCGTTCCGCGCGGCCACCGCGGGCGACTCGCGCGCGAAGATGGCGGCCAGTTTCCTGAAGGTCAACGACGTGCCGACCGGCACGCGCGACGAGGTGGGCGGCCTGGCGGCCTCGATGAAGCGGCTCTACGCCACCGATCCGAATCACGACAGCGTGGATGTCTACGACGCCGAGACGATGGACAAGCTGTCCTCGTTCAGCGCCCCCGAGCCGGGCCGCATCGCGCTGGCCGCCGACGGCACGCTGTGGCTGCTCTCCAAGACGCTGACGGGCCCGGCGAAGCTGCTGCACGTGCGCGCCGACGGCCGCCCGATCGACGACGCGCCGGCTCTGCCGGCCGACAGCGAGGCGGTGGACGTGGCCGTCGACGCGAAATCGCGCGTGCTGGTGGCCGACAACGGCCCGCGCCAGCAGATCCTGATCTACGCGAAGCAGGGCGACAAATACGTGCCGGCCACGCCGCTGGGCGAGCGCGGCGGGATCTTCTCCGGCGTGGCGGGCCGTCCCGGCCCAGGCCGCTTCAACGGCCTGACCGGCGTCGGCGCCGATCGCGACGGCAACATCTATGTGTCGATGAATGGCATCGGCCCGAAGCAGGGAACCATCGGCGCCGGGCTCGGCGCCACGCTGGCCAGCTACGACGGCGGCGGCAAGCTGCGCTGGCAGGTCGACGGCCTGCTGTTCGTCGACGGCGCGAGCATCGATCCGGCTCGCCCGAACAGCGTCTACACCGGCAACAAGCGCTTCGAACTCGATTTCTCGAAGCCGGCCGGGCACGAATGGAAATACGCGGGTTTCCTGTCGAACCGCTTCAAGTACCCCGACGATCCGGTCTTCAACACCGACCAGTGGCCGGGCCTGCCCACCGCGCGACGCCTGGACGGTCACACCTTCCTGTACCTGACCGACATGTACGCCGATCACCTGAAGATCTACCGCTTCGACGCGAAGCGCGACGGCGAGACGGCGATTCCCTCGGGCTTGTTCGCGGGCCGCGCGCGCGGCGTCGACAAGATCCCGAACCGGCCGCCGGGCGGCGACTGGATCTGGCGCGACCTGAACGGCAACGGCCATTTCGAGGACGGCGAATTCACGCTGAACACCAGCGGAAAAGCCAAGCCCGGCGGCTGGGGCTGGTGGGTCGATACCAACGGCGACATCTGGCGCGCCAGCGACAAGCGCGGCATCTTCCGCTTCCGCTACGGCGGCCTCGACAAGGTCGGCAACCCGATCTACTCCTACGACAAGCTCACCGCCTACCCGGTGCCCGAGCCCTTCACCGAGCTGCGCCGCGCGATCTACGATCCGGCCGGCGACACGCTCTACGTGACCGGCTACACCGCCGATGCGCAGCCCAAGCCCGGCATCAACAAGGAGGTGGGGCGCGTGCTGGTGCGCTACGACAAGTGGTCGAGCGGCACGCCCGTCAAGCGCTACCAGGTCGAACTGCCCTGGGCGCCCGATGCCAAGCCGATCCTGAACCTGATCAGCCTGACCGTGGAAGGCCGCTACCTGTTCGGCGTCGAGCCGGTCGGCATCGTGCACGTCTACGACAAGGACACCGGCCGCGAGCTCGGCGTGATCAAGCCGGGGCCGGAAGTGGGGCGCGCCTCGGGCTGGGTCGACGTGCCGTTCGGGATCAGCGCGCATCGCCGCGACAACGGCGAGTACCTGGTCTTCGTGGAGGAGGACGCGCGCGGCAAGGTGATGATGTATCGGTGGACGCCGCGATGAGGGAGGCACACGAGGCAATGATGGCGATCGAGCAAGTCGAGCGGAACGGGCGGGACCTACCGGGGCGGCGGCATGGATAAGCGCATGCTGAGGAACGTCGCGGTGAACTTCGTCGGGCTGATCCTGCCGACCTTCGTGTCGCTGGTGACGGTGCCGGCCTACATCCACGCGCTCGGCGTCGATCGCTACGGCGTGGTGAGCCTGGTGTGGACGCTGATCGGCTATTTCGGGATCCTCGACCTGGGCATGAGCATGGCTGCCCAGAACCAGATCTCCAAGGCGCTCGCCAGCGGCGACCCCGAGCAATGCGAGCGCGTGTTCTGGAGCGCCTGCTGGCTCAATCTCGGCACCGGCATCGTGGGCGGCCTGCTGATCTATTTCGGTGCCTTCATCTACACGGCTTACTTCACCAAGGTGTCGCCGGCGCTGCAGCACGAGGTCTACCAGGCGCTGCCGTGGCTGGCCTGCGCGATCCCGATCGCCAACGTGTCCTGGGTGTTCTCGGGCGCGATCAACGGCGCCGAGCGCTTCGGCATCTACAACGCCAACCAGACCTTCGGCACCTTCCTGTTCCAGTTGCTGCCGCTCGGCGCGGCCTGGCTGATCGCGCCGAACCTGCAGTCGGTGCTGGCCGCCGCGGTGCTGGCGCGCCTCGTGGCGGCGCTGCTGCTGGGCCGCGCCAGCCTGCGCGTGCTGAACATCCGGCGCGTGGCGCCGCCGCGCTGGCAGACCGCGAAGGAACTGTTCACCTTCGGCGGCTGGATGCTGATCGCCAGCACCGCCAGCATGGTGGCCGATTCGCTCGACCGGGTGCTGCTCGGCGCCCATCTCGGCGCGCGCTACGTGACCTACTACACGGTGCCGCAGAACCTCGTCACGCGCCTGAACATGCTGCCCAACGCGGTGGTGCGTACGCTGTTCCCGCGCCTGTCGGCGATCGATCGCGACCATGCCGACAAGCTGGTGCGCCAGTCGCTGGAATTCCTCAACGGCGTGTTCACGCCGATCATGATCGTGGCGATCTTCGCGCTGCAGCCCTTCCTCGACCTGTGGGTGGGACCCGAGCTGGCGCTGCAGTCCGCGCCGGTGGGCCGGGTGCTGGTGATCGGCATCTGGCTGGTCGGCCAGGCCAGCGTGGTGCGGATCCTGATCCAGTCGCAGGTCAATCCGGCGCGCGCCGGGCTGGCCGGCGTGATCCAGCTGCCGTTCTTCGTGGCGGCGCTCTGGTTCGGCGTCGCGCACTTCGGCCTGATCGGCGCGGCGGTGGTGGTGGCCGCGCGCGCGCTGGTCGACTACGGCGTGCTGCTGATGCTGTCCTCGGTGCGGCGCCGCCCGATCCTGCTCGACATGGCGGCCCACCTGGCCTTCCTGCTCGCCAGCCTGGCGCTGGCCTGGACCGGCCCGACGCTGCTGGAAGCCATCGCGCTCTGCGCACTCGTGGCCGCGCTGAACATGGCGTGGTCGCTCTTGACGACGCCCGGCCTGCGCGCGCTCGCGCGCGGTGCGATCGGGCGACTGATTCCCGGGAAAAGCGTATGAAAGGCGAACTCGTAGAACGCTCGGCGGCTTCCTTCGCGCGCCAGCTCCAGCCGGCCGCGGCCGCCGCCGGCAGGCAGCTCGGCAAGCCCGCGGGCCGGCCGCTGCGCGTGGCCATCATCCACGACTGGCTGGTCACCTATGCCGGCGCCGAGCGCGTGCTGGAGCAGATCATCGCCTGCTTCCCCGACGCGGACCTGTTCAGCCTGGTCGACTTCCTCGACGACCGCGGCTTCCTGCACGGCCGGCCGGTCACCACCTCCTTCATCCAGAAGCTGCCGTTCGCGCGCACCAAGTACCGCAGCTACCTGCCGCTGATGCCGCTGGCGATCGAGCAGCTCGATGTATCCGCCTACGACCTGGTGATCTCCAGCAGCCACGCGGTGGCCAAGGGCGTGCTGACCGGGCCGGACCAGATCCACGTCAGCTACGTGCATTCGCCGATCCGCTATGCCTGGGACCTGCAGCACCAGTACCTGGAGCAGTCGCAGCTCACGCGCGGCCCGAAGTCGATGATGGCGCGGCTGATCCTGCACTACATCCGCAACTGGGACATCCGCACCTCGAACTCGGTCGACGGCTTCATCGCCAATTCGGCCTTCATCGCGCGGCGCATCCGCAAGGTCTACCAGCGCGACGCGGCGGTGGTGTTCCCGCCGGTCGACGTCGACGGTTTCGCGCTGTCGACCGACAAGGAGGACTTCTACGTGACGGCCTCGCGGATGGTGCCGTACAAGAAGATCGACCTGATCGCCGAGGCCTTCTCGCGCATGCCGGGGCGCCGCCTGGTGGTGATCGGCGACGGCCCCGACATGGCCAAGGTGCGCGCCAAGGCCGGCCCGAACGTCGAGGTGCTGGGCTACCAGCCGTTCTCGGTGCTGCAGGACCACATGCGGCGCGCCAAGGCCTTCGTGTTCGCGGCCGAGGAGGATTTCGGCATCTCGGTGGTCGAGGCGCAGGCCTGCGGCACGCCGGTGATCGCCTATGGCAAGGGCGGCGCGCTCGAGACGGTGCGCGACGGCGCCGTCGATGCGACGCCCACCGGCTTGTTCTTCGAGGAGCAGAGCGTGCCGGCGATCGTGGCCGCGGTGGATGCCTTCGAGGCCGATCCCGCGCGGTTCCGGCCCGAGGTCTGCCGCGCCAATGCCGAACGTTTCGCGACCCAGCATTTCCGGCGCCGCCTGGTCGAGCAGATCGAGAGCCTGCTGCCCGATGCCCAGGCCCGCGCGCGGGCCGGTGCCCGCGAGGCGGGCACCGCGGCGGCCAGCCAGGTGCGCGCGCTGGTGCTGGACCAGAGCGGCGTGCTCGGCGGCGCCGAGCTGTCCCTGCTCGAATTCGTCACGCACTGGCGCGGCAGCGCCAGCGTGCTGCTGTTCGACGACGGCCCGTTCCAGGCCGCGCTGGCCGAGGCCGGCGTCGAGGTCGAGGTGCTGAAGTCGCGCGGGCTCGACGGCGTGCGCAAGCAGGGCGGCGCCTCGCTGCGCGCCGTGGGCGGCCTGCTCTCGCTGGTGCGCGAGGTGGTGCGCCGCGCGCGCGAGGTCGACGTGATCTATGCCAATACGCAGCGCGCCATGGTGGTTGGCGCGCTGGCCGGGCGCATCGCGCGCAAGCCGGTGGTCTGGCACCTGCGCGACATCGTCAGCCGCGAGCATTTCGGCGCCAAGCAGTTGTTCGCGATCCGCCGCTGCGCGCGCCTCGGGCTCACGCGCGTGATCGCCAATTCGAATGCCTCCGCGCAGGCCTACCTGGCCCTCACGGGCGGCGAGCAGGAATCGGTCGACGTGGTGTTCAACGGCATCGACGCGGCGCCCTTCGTGGCGCTCGACGCGCTGCCGCAGGCGGTCCTGCGCGCGCGGCTGGGCTTGCCGGAACGGGCCTGGATCGTCGGCTCGTTCAGCCGCCTGGCGCGCTGGAAGGGGCAGCACCTGCTGCTCGACGCGGCGATGCGCGATCCGGACCTGCACGTGGTGCTGGTTGGCGCGCCGTTGTTCGGCGAGGACGAATACGCGGCCGAACTGCAGGACCTGGTGGCGCAGCGCGGGTTGGGCGACCGTGTCACCTTCGCCGGCTTCCAGCGCGATATCGCCAGCTGGATGAAGGCGGTCGACGTGGTCGCGCATACCTCGATCACGCCCGAGCCGTTCGGGCGCGTGATCGTCGAGGGGATGCTGGCGCGGCGCCCGGTGGTGGCCGCGCGGGCCGGCGGCGTGATCGAGATCATCGACGATGGTGTCAACGGCCTGCTTTGCGAGCCCGGCGAGGCGCCGTCGTTGTCCGCCGCGCTGAGCTCGCTGCGCCACGATCGCGCGCGGCGCGAGGCGCTGGTGGCCAATGGCTTCGAGACGGCGGTGCGCCGTTTCGGTACCGCGGGCTATGTGGAGGCGGTGGAGCGGATCCTGGTCGAGGTCGCGCGCAAGAAGCGCTGAGCCCGGCGCGCGAGCCTGACGCTGGCGTGCCCGCCTGCCCGGCGCCGGCCCGCCGGGTTCAGGGCTTCAGGGTGCCAGCAGGCGCGCCGTCAGGAAGGCCATCACGCGCTGCTGCGCGTCGGCGCGCGCTTCCGGGTCGGTGCCCTCGATCGGCACCACGCCGTCGCGGGTGCGGAAGGCCGGCACCTCGTGCACCGGCATGTCCGGCCAGTCGAAGTCGTGATAGGCGTTCGGGTAGGCCTGCAGGCTGACCTCGGTGCCCTCGGCGAGCGAATTCATCAGCGCCTGGCAGGGCGCCAGCGGGGTCCACACGTCCCGCGCGCCGATCAGCGCCAGCAGCGGCACCGGGCTGGCCCAGCTGCCGCCTTGCCGCTTCATGTTGCAACTGGCCGGATAGAAGGCCACGGCCGCGCGGAAATCGCCGTCGGGCAGGCTCGCGGGCCGCGCCGGGCTGGTGGCGCGGATCGTGTTGAGCAGGGTGCCGCCGCCTTGCGACCAGCCCATCACGCCGACCCGGTCGGCGCGCACCTCGGGCAGCGCCTGCAGGTAGCGCAGCGCCGCGTAGGCGTCATAGGCCCGCGCGCGGTAGATCGCGGCCACGAAATGCGCCGGCGCGCACATCTCGCCGTGATCGCGCGAACCCAGGCTGTCCACCATCAGCACCGTGATGCCGGCGTCGTTCAGGCGCCGCGCCCATTCGCGCTCGCGCGATTCGATCCGTCCCGCGCGGTTGTAGAGGCCCCCGCAGCCGTGCAGGAACACCATGGCCGGGTGGCGGACCTCGCCGGGCGCGGGAAACAGGTAGGCGCTCAGCGAGGTCGCCGGCGGACCGTCCAGCGACGGGAAGTGCACGGCCTGTTGTTGGGCCTGGGCCGCCGTGGCCGCGCAACAGAGCAGCCAGGCCAGGCAGCGCGCCATGGGCAATCGCATCGGGTGTCTCCTCGCTGGATCGGAATCCTTCCAGGGGACAACGCCGGGCAGGTGCGGGCGGTTGACTCGCGCCGGCGCGTGCCGGACGGATCGCGGCTGGCGACGGGCCGCCCGCGATGTGCGCCGAGCCGGGGCGTGCCCTGCCGTGCCGAGCGCGCATCGCCGCGCGGCCGCGCCCGGCAGGGGCGCGGGGCCTGGGCAGGCCGGCGTGGGATGTCGTGGGGCCGGCGCATCGTCGAGTCCGGCCGTTGGCTCAGGCCGCGGCCGCCGGCGCCGTGGCGGGCGCCGTCTTCGGCGCGGGCTTGAGGCTGGCCGACCAGCGCATCGCGGGCCGCTCGACGGCGCGGTAGAACAGCCAGGCCAGCGGGATCGCCGCGGCGAGGAACAGGAACGACGGCCAGATCGCGGTCTGCAGTTGCGAGCGGTACAGCAGCGAGCCGAGGCAGACGAACAGCGGCAGATGGATCAGGTAGAGCGAGTAGCTGAATTCGCCGAACCAGGCGAAGCCGCGCACCAGCGCGTTCGACGGCGCCGGCCGCGCGATCGCGGCATACAGGTAGCAGGCGAAGCCGAGCGACCAGAGCTGGAACGCGCCGTACTGGCCGAAGTGGAAGGCCGCGCAGCCGAGCGCGATGCCGGACGCGCCCGCCAGGTACCAGCCGCGCGAGGGCAGGCGGTTCGCGCCGCGGCCCGCGCGCAGCTCGGCGATCAGCGCGCCGAGCGTCCAGGACAGCCAGTAGGAGGTGAACACCTGGATGTCGTGGCGCTCGAACAGCCAGGCCGACGCCAGGTTGACGATGGCGACCGCGGCCACCAGCGGCATGATGCCGATCCGCTTGCGCAGCGCGAACCAGAGCGGGTAGACGGCATAGAACTGCACCTCGAGCGAGAGCGTCCAGAGCGCGCCGTTCGAGCCGTAGGTCTGCCCGGCGATGCCCTGCAGCGACAGCAGGTTGACCAGGAAGGCCTGCCAGCCGATCTCGCGGATCTTGTGGCTGACCGGCGTGAACTGCAGGCTCACCAGGTCCAGCGCGAGCGTGAGCAGCAGCGCAGCGAGCAGCACCGGGTAGATGCGCGCGAAGCGGCGCGCCCAGAAGTTGGCGACGTCGAGCCGGGTGCCGGGCGCGGCCGCCAGCTTCAGCGCGATATTGCGGTGGATGCAGTAGCCGCTGATCACGAAGAAGATCGGCACGCCGGCCGAGCCCCAGGCGAACGGAAAGGTCAGGTAGGCGGCCAGCGCGTTCGGATCGAGCGCGTGGCCGTGGGCGCGATGGAAGGCCTGCATGCCGATCCAGACGATCTGACGGCAATGGAAATAGGCCACCAGCAGCGCAGCGAAGCCGCGCAGGGCGTCGATCAACGCGTCCTTGTTGTCGGGAGCGGCGGGCCGCGCGAGCGTCGGCGCGCTGGGAGCATTCATGCGTCGGTTTCCTTGGCCTGAAATAGCGAACGATGCGCGGCGGGCGAACGGCCGTTCGCCCTTTGGCGCACCCTGATCCTAAGGCGTGAGAAATCGAACGATGAACGAAAAAAAACCGCATGAAATTGCAACAAGACGTTTCGCTGCCCGCGCCGTTCCAGGTGGCGAAATCCGCCCAATTATTTGCCGATTTTTTTCTGATAGTTTGGGTTCGGGTCGAAACAGATGAGGGATTTCAAGATGGATATCAACTGGATCGCAAGCGGCGCGGTACTGCTGGTCATGGTCGTGTTGTCGGCCTATCGCGACGCCTTGAAGAACGAACCGATCAGCCGCTTCGGATTCGAGCGCGGCGACGCGGCATTGACGGAGGAGTTCGAATGATCGGCCGCGCGCGCGGTGCCTCGCTCGCGGCCGGCCTGGTCCGGCCCCGCGCGGCCCGCCCCTAGCGCCGCGCAAGCGGGGCGGCGCACTGCATCGCGCCGCCGGCCGCTCCGGCACGCCCTGGCGTGACCGGCCATGCCGTTTCATCGGGCCGCGCGTTGTGCGGCCGTCACTTTCTCCGGGATTTCATCACCATGCTCAAAGTCAAGAAGGCCGTGTTCCCCGTCGCCGGGCTCGGCACGCGGTTCCTGCCGGCCACCAAGGCCAGCCCGAAGGAGATGCTGCCTGTCGTCGACAAGCCGCTGATCCAGTACGCGGTCGAGGAGGCCATCAAGGCCGGCATCACCGAGATGATCTTCGTGACGGGGCGCAGCAAGCGCGCCATCGAGGATCACTTCGACAAGTCCTACGAGATCGAGGCCGAGCTCGAGGCGCGCGGCAAGGACAAGCTGCTCGAACTGGTGCGCGGCATCAAGCCGTCCAACGTCGACTGCTACTACGTGCGCCAGCCGGAGGCGCTGGGCCTGGGCCACGCGGTGCTGTGCGCCGAGAAGCTGGTGCACGGCGAGCCGTTCGCGGTGATCCTCGCCGACGACCTGCTGCACGGCGAGCAGCCGGTGCTGCGCCAGCTGGTGGACGTGTTCAACCACTATCACAGCTCGGTGATCGGCGTCGAAACCATCGCGCGCGAGGACAGCCGCTCCTATGGCGTGGTCGAGGGCCGCGAATGGGAGGAGGACGTGATCAAACTGTCGGGCATCGTCGAGAAGCCGGCGCCCGAGAGCGCGCCGTCCAATCTCGGCGTGGTGGGCCGCTACGTGTTCATGCCGAGCATCTTCGATCACCTGCGCCGCATCAAGCCGGGCGCCGGCGGCGAACTGCAGCTGACCGACGCGGTGCAGTCGCTGCTGACCGAGGAGCAGGTGCTGGCCTATCGCTACTTCGGCACCCGCTTCGATTGCGGCAGCAAGATCGGCTACCTGAAGGCCACCGTCGAGCTCGCGCTCGAGCATCCCGAGGTGCGCCGCGAATTCGAGGCCTATCTGCGCTCCTGCCTGCCGGTGCTCCAGCAGGTGGCCTGAGCGAAAGCCGCTTCACCGATCGTCCATGTGGTGGTTGTTCCGTTCGCCCCGGCATCGCGCCGGGGCTTTTTTGTTTGCGCGAGCCGTTGTTTAGTTGGCGCGCTGGCGGCGGCGTTGCCGCTCGAATGGCGTTTGCCGCCGGTAAACAAGGGGTTTTCGACGCGGCGTGCGGAGATGTTTCGCATCGTCGAAGGTCCGGCGCGGCGCAGCGCGTCGCACATAATTCGAGCCGCGCCGCCCTGGTTTCGCGAGTCGACCGGGCCGCCATCGGGCTAGCCAGTCAGCGGCGAGCAACAAAACCTGCCGAAAACCCGCAGATTCCGCATAAAAGTGCTGCACGAAGCGTCGCGCCGCTTGTAGAATCCGGCCTTGAAGCATGCACGTCGTGTGCTTCGAATCCAACGACCACACCTGGTAGGAGAAACATGGCGACTTCCGCAAAAAAGGTGGCCAAGAAGGCTGCCGCACCGGCCAAGAAAGTGGCTGCCAAACCTGCAGCGCCCGCGAAGAAAGTAGTGGCCAAGAAGGCTGCCGCGAAGGTGCCGGCCGCTCCGACGCCGATCAAGGACAGCTTCACCAAGGCATCGCTGGCGACGCACATCGCCGAGCGCGCTGAAGTCGAGCTGAAGACGGTCAAGACCGTGCTCGCGACGCTGGAAAACGTGATCCTCGGTTCGATCCACAAGAAGGGTGCGGGCGAGTTCACGCTGCCGGGTCTGCTGAAGATCTCGGCCCAAGCCGTGGCAGCGAAGAAGAAGCGCTTCGGCAAGGATCCGTTCACGGGCGAAGAGCGCTGGTTCCCGGCCAAGCCGGCGAGCGTGCGCGTCAAGGCACGTGCGCTGAAGAAGCTGAAGGACGCAGCAGCATAAGGGAATTGCAGGACGCCCGGGTCGTTCCGGAACGTCGAGGCAGCCCAAAAAGATCCCCGTGTGCGAAGAGCGCGCGGGGATTTTTTTATCCGCGCGCGGCGTGGAGGTCGTGGGACAAGTGGCTCGGGCCGCGCGAAGCGTGCCGGCGGCGATCGATCCGACAGGGCGCCGGGGGCTCGCCGCCGCCAGGGCAGACAGCCCCGTGCCGGAACGGCAGGACGAAAAAAAACCAGCCGTCGGCGCGAAGCCTCGGGCTGGTTCGATCGCTCGGCATCGAACGGCGCCCGCAGGCACCGTCGATCGCCGTGGCGACAGCTTCGCTTAGAACTTGTGGCGCAGACCCAGCGCGACCAGTTCCTGCGAGCTCGTGCCGGCGATGCCGTACGAACCGATCGAAGCCTGGGCGGCTTGCGTCGTGCCGTTCGCGAGGCGTTGCGTGCCGCTCGCGTGCTGGTACGCGCCGACCAGGTAGACGTCGGTACGCTTGGACAGCGAGTAGTCCGCGCCCAGCGAAGCCTGGTGATACTTGGCGTCCGTGTCGCCGCTCGCCTTGGTGTACGAGTAGCCGAGGCCGAGCAGCAGGGCCGGGGTAGCCTGGTACGTGGCGAAGGCGCGACCGGTGTTGAACTTCTCGGTCTGGCCGAACGACGAGAACGCGTCACGCTTGTATTGCGCGTTGCTGTAGCCCAGGCCGGCCGTGAACGGGCCGAACGTGTACTGGCCGGCAACCTGGCCGATGCCGATCGACTTCGCGTTGGTGTAGCCGCTGTTGATCGGGCCGTCGAAGATCGCGTCCGAGGTGCCGCCCCAGTTCGTGCCGCGCGCGGCGCCGTACAGGTTCGAGGCGTAGAAGTAGCCGCCAGCAATGCCGATCGGGCCGTTGTTGTAGGCCAGTGCGGCCGACCAGGTCTGGCCCGAGCCGTTCGAGCCGGCAACACCGCCCAGTGCGTAGAAGCCTTCGAACTGCAGGCCCGCGAACACCGGCGAGGTGTACTTGATGGCGTTGTTGACGCGCAGGCTGTTGTCGTTGTTGTCGACGTCGCCCGGCGTGGCGAACACGCTGCCGAAGTAGTTGTCGGCCGTGACGGCCTGGACCATGTCGACCAGCGGGTCGTACTGGCGGCCCAGCGTCAGCGTGCCGTACTTGTCGCTTTGCAGGCCGACGTAGGCTTGGCGACCGAACATGCGCTTGCCTTGGCCGAGCGTGCCGTCATTGGAGTTGAAGCCGTTTTCCAATTGGAAGATCGCCTTCAGGCCACCGCCCAGATCTTCCGCGCCCTTCAGGCCCCAACGGCTACCTTGCAGGTTGCCGCTGTTCATCTGCCAGGCGTTGTTACCCGTGCCGTTGTTGCCGTGCACGTAGGTGATCGCCGTGTCGATCACGCCGTACAGCGTGACGCTCGATTGAGCGTGCGCTGCGCCTGCGGCACCGAGGAGAGCCAGCGAGAGGGTAGACAGAGCGAGTTTTTTCATAGGTAGTGTTCTCCACGCAAAGTGATTCGTTATTTGTTGCGGATTGGAGAATAGCGCAGTGCGTATCTCGCAAGAAACCCAAAAAAATAAAGTGTCTCCAAAACGTCACAACGATAAAAATTCCTTTTAGATCAATAGCCTATGAAATTATTTCCAATGCGGGAGTCAATTTCCGGCATCCCTTCGTGATTGTTGTGGGAAATGAGGGCCATGCCGGATCCCGTCAGGAATCGGGCGGTTTCGATGCAGGAATCGAGGCGGTTGAACGTTTGCGCGTGCGCTTTTGCGCTCGGCGGGCTGGCCAGGCTGGCGGGAATGTCAGCGGCGCGCCAGTTTTGGGCGGGATCTGAAATCGATTACGCGGCGGGAGCGGGCCGCGCGGGGGCGCGGCACCGGCGAATCAGGGATTCTGCCTATTCGTGCGCGGCGTCCGTGCGTGCGCGTCGCGCGTCGCCGCGCGCGGCGGCGAATTCCGCGCCGAGCAGCAGCACGGCCGCCGAGAAGTACAGCCACATCAGCAGCACCGCCAGCGAGCCGGCCGCGCCGAATGCGCTGGCGGTGCCCGCGTGCGCGAGGTACAGCGCGAACAGCTTCTTGCCGGCCGAGAACAGCACGGCCGAGACGATGCCGCCGGTCAGCGCGTCGCGGCGCGTGACGTGCGCGTCGGGCAGGAACTTCAGCAGGGCCGCGAAGGCGCAGGCGAGGATCGCGATGCCGGCGGTGAACTGCAGCAGGTTGCCGACCAGCACGAAGGGCGTGGCGCCCCACAACCAGCGGCCGATGAAGGTGATCGCGGTGTCGAGCAGCAGGGACACGATCAGCAGGAAGGCCACGCCGAGCACCAGCCCGAACGAGATCAGCCGCACCCGCACCAGGCCGAACACCGAGGACCAGCGTTTTTCCTGGCTCGGCCAGACCATGCCGAGCGCGGTGTTCAGCGAGGAGAAGGTGGCCGAGGCGCCGATCGCGAGCATCACGAAGGAAATCGCCGCCGCGGCGCCGCCATTGCTGTCGCGACGGTGCGCGTTCTCGACGATGGTCTGCACGCCGGCCGCGGCGTCGTTGCCGATCAGGCTGTGGACCTGGTTGAACACCTCGCCGCGCGCGGCATCGGCGCCGAAGAACCAGCCGGCCACGGCGATCACCATCACCAGCATCGGCGCGAGCGAGAAGGCGGAGTAGAAGGCGATGCTGGCCGCCATGGTGGTGCAGTGGTCGGCGGAGAAGCGCCGGAACGCGTCGAGCGCCCAGTTGACATTGGTCTTGACGAGCTTTTCGGGTGGTTGCGAGAGCAAGGGCTTCATGGTGTCGAGCGCGGGCGCGGCGAGCGCGCATTCTGTTGATGGTTTGGCGGTCCGACGCATTCTGTCCCGAAAAGTTTAGTCGATCGTCCGGGCGAGGGGGCGACGGCGGCCGCGTCGGGCGTCGTCGCCGGCCTTGGCGGGCGGGCGCGAGTCCGGCGCGAGCCGGGCACCACGCGAGGCCGATCTCGCCATCGATACGCAAGGCAGGCGCGAAGCCGGCTGCAAGCTTCCCTCGGCCACCGCAAGCGCCGTGCCCGCGCCGGCGGGCTCGCGCGGTCCCGAGCGGGGGCGGCTCGCGCCCCGGAGCGGCGCGAATGCCGGTAAGCTGCGACTATCGTTTCCGAGCTTCTCCACCCGATCATGACCGACGTATCCCCCCGACGACCGAACCCGATCCAGTGTGAAATCGACCTCGATGCCGAAGGCAAGCATGCGGGCTACCTGCGCCTGCCGCATTCGGTGCACCGCTCCGCCTATGGCTGGCTGCCGGTGCCGATCGCCTCGATCCGCAATGGCGAGGGGCCGGTGGTGCTGGTGATGTCGGGCAATCACGGCGACGAATACGAAGGCCAGGTGCTCAGTTCGCGCTTGATCCGCGAACTGCCGGCCGAGCAGGTGCGCGGGCAGGTGATCGTGCTGCCGATGGCGAATTTCCCGGCGGCGGAGGCGGGGCTGCGCACCTCGCCGCTCGACGACGGCAACCTCAACCGCAGCTTCCCCGGCGACCCGGCCGGCACGCCCACCCAGATCATCGCCGACTACATCGAACATGCCTTGCTGGCGCGCGCCGATTACCTGGTCGACCTGCATTCGGGCGGCAGTTCGCTGATCTATCACGGCGGCAACCTGATCGCGCTGGAGCCGCGCGACGCCGAGGAGGAGCAGCACGTGAAGGCCCTGCTGAGCGCCTTCGGCCTGCCGCGCGCCTACCTCAACGCGCCGAATCCCAGTTATGCCTCGTCGGCGGCACGGCGCCAGGGCGCGATCTCGATCCTGACCGAGCTGGGCGGTGCCGGCATGACCGACGCGGCGCTGCTGCGCCAGGGCTGGCAGGGCCTGCTGAACTTCCTCGGCTTCCTCGGCGTGCTGCGCGGGCCGCTGGTGCCGGACGGCCCGCCGGCGGTGACGCGCTTCATGCGCACCAGCGGGCCCCGGCACTTCGTCTATGCCTACGAGCACGGCGTATTCGAGCCCCTGGTCGAG
This sequence comes from Burkholderia gladioli, assembly GCF_000959725.1. Lineage (NCBI taxonomy): Bacteria > Pseudomonadati > Pseudomonadota > Betaproteobacteria > Burkholderiales > Burkholderiaceae > Burkholderia > Burkholderia gladioli. The sequence goes on along the minus strand of NZ_CP009322.1, from coordinate 1,775,047 downwards.
CTGGGCGATGTCGTGCGCGAGGGCCAGCCGGCCGCGCGCATCCACTTCCCCGACACGCCGCTGCGCGAGCCGGTGGTCCATTGCTTCGAGGCTGCCGGCGAGGTGGTCTGCCGCCGCGTGCCCGCGCAGGTGCGCCGCGGCGATTGCCTGTTCCAGCTCGCCGAACCGCGCGACGCGAGCTGAGCGGCTCTTCTTCCTGATTTCCCCCCTCGGCGGGCGCGCGCTCGGACGTGCGCCCGCCGCTCTTGCTTGCTCGCGTTCCAATCGATTTACGGAATCGCCCGACACGAATCGCTATGTTTATTTGAATATAGCGAGAGCTCGATTCTTTATGCGAACAATTCGCATTCCGATGATTTTCTTGCCCGGAGATTTCGAATCGACTCGAGCGGCGCGATCGAAGGACGGATATCGAATCGCTATATATTAAAAAATACAACGAGACTTTCTGGGCGTGACGAAATCCCTTGCCGGTCGAGGATTCTCATCGAGCAGTTCCGCGCCGGAAGTCCCCCCGCGACGTGAAAATCCGGACCCGCCCCACTACCCATCGGCAATTTCATTTCCTATAAACAAAATGCGCAACGTTGATTTGTCCGATATCCGGGGGCGGATTAATCAGCGTAAAATCGTCGCGCGACAATGTCGTCACAAAAAGATTGTTCCCCGTACATCACAGCCGAGACCATCATGCTCCACATGTCCCGGCGCCAGTTCATGAAGGTGACGGCCTCCACGCTCGCCGGATCGAGTCTCGCCCTGTTGGGATTCTCGCCCGCCGAAGCACTCGCGGAGGTCCGCCAATACAAGCTGGCGCGTACTGTCGAAACCCGCAACACCTGCCCGTATTGCTCGGTGGGCTGCGGGATCCTCATGTATTCCCTCGGTGACGGCGCGAAAAACGCCAAGTCGAGCATCATCCACATCGAAGGCGACCCCGACCACCCGGTCAATCGCGGCACGCTGTGCCCGAAGGGCGCGAGCCTGATCGACTTCATCCACAGCCCGAGCCGGCTCACGCAGCCCGAATACCGCGCGCCCGGCTCCGACAAGTGGGAGCCGATCTCCTGGGAAGCGGCGCTCGACCGTATCGCGAAGCTGATGAAGGAAGACCGCGACGCGAACTTCGTCGAGACCACGCCGGACGGCCAAAAGGTCAACCGCTGGCTGACCACCGGCATGCTGGCCGCCTCGGCCGGCAGCAACGAGGTGGGTTACCTGACCCACAAGACGGTTCGCAGTCTGGGGATGCTCGCGTTCGACAACCAGGCACGTGTCTGACACGGCCCGACGGTGGCAGGTCTTGCCCCGACGTTTGGCCGCGGCGCGATGACGAACCATTGGGTCGACATCAAGAACGCAGACGTCATCCTGGTGATGGGTGGCAATGCCGCAGAGGCACATCCCTGCGGATTCAAGTGGGTCACGGAAGCCAAGGCGCACCGCAAGGCGCGACTGGTGGTGGTGGACCCGCGCTTCACACGCACGGCATCGGTGGCGGATTATTACGCGCCGATTCGTACCGGCACGGACATCGCCTTCCTCGGCGGGGTGATCAACTACCTGCTGACGAACGACAAGATCCAGCACGAGTACGTCAAGAACTACACGGATTTCCCCTTCATCGTCCGTGAGGATTACGCCTTCAACGACGGCATCTTCTCGGGCTACAACCCCGACAAGCACGCCTATCCGGACAAGTCGACCTGGGACTACGAACGCGGCGACGACGGCTTCGTGAAGGTCGACGCGACGCTCGCGCATCCGCGCTGCGTCTACCAGTTGATGAAGCAGCATTACTCGCGCTACACGCCCGAGATGGTGGAGCGTATCTGCGGCACGCCCAAGGACAAGTTCCTCAAGGTGTGCGAGATGCTCGCCACCACGGCGGTGCCCGGGCGCGCCGGCACGATCCTCTACGCGCTGGGCTGGACGCACCACTCGGTGGGCGCGCAGATGATCCGCACCGGCGCGATGGTGCAACTGCTGCTCGGCAACATCGGCATCGCCGGCGGCGGCATGAACGCGCTGCGCGGACACTCGAACATCCAGGGGCTGACCGACCTGGGCCTGATGTCGAACCTGCTGCCGGGCTACATGACGCTGCCGTCGCAGGCCGAGCAGGACTACGAGGGCTACATCAAGAAGCGCGCCAGCCAGCCGCTGCGGCCGAACCAGCTCAGCTACTGGAAGAACTACCGCGCCTTCTTCGTCAGCTTCATGAAGTCGTGGTGGGGCGATTCGGCCACCGCCGAGAACAACTTCGGCTACGACTACCTGCCCAAGCTCGACAAGCCCTACGACCTGCTGCAGACCATCGAGCTGATGGCCCAGGGCAAGATGAACGGCTATATTTGCCAGGGCTTCAACCCGCTGGCGGCGGCGCCGTCCAAGGCCAAGACCGCGGCCGCGCTGGCCAAGCTGAAGTGGCTGGTGATCATGGATCCGCTGGCCACCGAGACCTCCGAGTTCTGGAAGCCGCACGACGACTACAACGTGGTCGACCCCGCGGCGGTCAAGACCGAGGTGTTCCGCCTGCCGACCACCTGCTTCGCCGAGGAACGCGGCTCGCTGGTGAATTCCGGGCGCGTGCTGCAGTGGCACTGGAAGGGCGCGGACGCGCCGGGCGAGGCGCGCAGCGACCTGGAGATCATGTCGGGGCTGTTCCTGCGCATGCGCGAGGCCTACAAGAAGGACGGCGGCAAGTATCCCGATCCGATCGTCAACCTGACCTGGCCGTACGCGAACCCGGAAAGCCCGACGCCCGAGGAACTCGCGATGGAGTTCAACGGACGCGCGCTGGCCGACCTGACCGACCCGAAGGATCCGACCAAGGTGCTGGTCAAGCGCGGCGAGCAACTGGCCGGCTTCGCGCAGTTGAAGGACGACGGCTCGACCTCGAGCGGCTGCTGGATCTTCTGCGGCGCCTGGACGGCGGCCGGCAACCAGATGGCGCGGCGCGACAATGCCGACCCGACCGGCATCGGCCAGACGCTCGGCTGGGCCTGGGCCTGGCCCGCCAACCGGCGGATCCTCTACAACCGCGCTTCCTGCGACACGGCGGGCAAGCCCTTCGACCCGACCCGCAAGCTGATCGGCTGGAACGGCCGCGCCTGGGCCGGTTACGACGTGCCCGACTACAAGGTCGACGAACCGCCCGAGAACGGCATGGGGCCCTTCATCATGAATCCCGAGGGCGTGGCGCGTTTCTTCGCCCGCGACGGCATGAACGAAGGCCCGTTCCCCGAGCACTACGAGCCGTTCGAGACGCCGCTGGCCGCGAACCCGTTCCACCCCGGCAACCCGCGCGCGCTGAACAACCCGGCCGCGCGCGTGTTCCCGGACGACCGGGCCGCGTTCGGCACGCCGGACAAGTTCCCGCACACGGCCACCACCTATCGCCTGACCGAGCATTTCCACTACTGGACCAAGCACGCGCGACTGAACTCGATCGTGCAGCCGCAGCAGTTCGTGGAGATCAGCGAGGACCTGGCCAAGGAAGTGGGCGTGGTGCACGGCGACATGGTCAAGGTCTCGTCGAACCGCGGCTACATCGTGGCGGTGGCGCTCGTGACCAAGCGGATCAAGCCGCTCACGGTGGACGGCCGCAAGGTGCAGACGGTCGGCATTCCGCTGCACTGGGGTTTCAAGGGGCTCACCAAGCCCGGTTATCTCGCCAATACCCTGACTCCGTCCGTGGGCGACGGCAACTCGCAGACACCGGAATTCAAGTCGTTCCTGGTGAAAGTGGAAAAGGCATAAGGGGAACCCGAGATGGCATTGCAATCGCTGGACATCAAACGGGTGTCCGCCACCACCACGCCGCCGCCGACCGCGCGCGACCCGGTCACGGGGACCGTCGCCAAGCTGATCGACGTGTCCAAGTGCATCGGCTGCAAGGCGTGTCAGACGGCGTGCATGGAGTGGAACGACCTGCGCGACGAAATCGGCACCAACGTCGGCGTCTACGACAATCCGGCCGACCTCACCGAGCATTCCTGGACGGTGATGCGGTTCACCGAATACGAGAACCCGGCCGGCGACCTCGAGTGGCTGATCCGCAAGGACGGCTGCATGCACTGCGAGGATCCGGGCTGCCTGAAGGCCTGTCCCTCGCCGGGCGCGATCGTGCAGTACAACAACGGCATCGTCGATTTCCACGAGGAGAACTGCATCGGTTGCGGCTATTGCGTGACCGGCTGCCCGTTCAACATCCCGCGGATCTCGAAGACCGACCATCGCGCCTACAAGTGCACGCTCTGCTCGGACCGCGTCGCGGTCGGGCAGGAGCCGGCCTGCGTGAAGACCTGCCCGACCGGCGCGATCATGTTCGGCACCAAGGAGGACATGAAGCAGCAGGCCGCCGATCGCGTGGTCGACCTCAAGGAGCGCGGGTTCGCCAACGCGGGGCTGTACGATCCGCAGGGCGTGGGCGGCACCCACGTGATGTACGTGCTGCATCACGCCGACAAGCCCTCGCTCTACCACGGCCTGCCCGACAACCCGTCGATCAGCCCGTTCGTGAAGCTGTGGAAGGGCATCGCCAAGCCGCTGGCGGTGGCCGGCCTCGCGCTGACCGCGCTGGCCGGGTTCTTCCACTACACGCGCATCGGCCCGAACGAGGTGACGGAGGAGGATGAAACCGCCGCCCGCGAGGAAGCACGCCGGATCAAGGAGGACGTGAAATGAGCCATGAAGATCCGAACCTGATCGTGCGCTACTCGGCGAACGAGCGCTCGAATCACTGGATCACCGCGATCTCGTTCGTGCTGCTCGCGCTGTCGGGGCTCGCGCTGTTCCATCCGTCGATGTTCTGGCTCACCGCGCTGTTCGGCGGCGGGCAATGGACGCGGATCCTGCATCCCTTCGTCGGCGTGGTGATGTTCGTGTCCTTCGCGATCATGGTGCTGCGCTACTGGCACCACAACCTGATCGACGCGGACGATCGCCAGTGGCTGCGGCAGATGGACGATGTGCTGAACAACCGCGAGGAGAACCTGCCGCCGGTCGGCCGCTACAACGCCGGCCAGAAGCTGCTGTTCTTCACGCTGGTGGCCTGCCTGCTGGTGCTGCTGCTCTCGGGCATCGTGATCTGGCGGCGGTATTTCTCGCTGTACTTCCCGATCGAGGTGATTCGCCTCGCGGCGGTGGCGCATGCGGTGGCCGCCTTCGTGCTGATCGCCAGCATCATCGTCCACATCTACGCGGCGCTGTGGGTGAAGGGCTCGATCGGCGCGATGGTGCGCGGCACCGTCACGCTCGGCTGGGCCCGCAAGCATCATCCGAAGTGGTTCCGGCAGGCGGTGAAGGAGTCGGGACGGCCGCATTGAGGCAAGGGCACACCGGGGTCGATGCCTGGCCCCGGAAGCAGGCGCGAAGGCGATTCGGTGACCGGATCGCCTTCGTCGTTTCGGCCCCGGTCCAGCGCGCGAAACGATCGAAACGGTCGAAACGAAGGCGGGCGGTAGGCGAGGGCATCGCGCGATCCGGCGCGATCCAGCCCGCGGATCCAGCCCGCCTTTCGCGGCGCATCCGCCGTCCACGATCGCGCGCATCGGCCGATTTCCACCCGGCTCGGTACGAATCCATTTCGATTGCGCGGCGCAAGCCGGGTAATCGAATCCGATTCGCGCGCGGGCGTTGGCGAAGCGCACCCGGAAGCTGCTATTCTTCACCGCGGTGCTTCGCCTGCCGCCTGCCGACACGACCGGCGCCCGAGCCGGCAACCCCACCCGATCGGCATGAGAATCCGCGGCGGCTGCCGCGTCCCGCGAAAGGCCGATCGCGGCGAAACATCCGGCGCCCGTATCGCGGCGCCGGCCAGACAGTATTAGGTGACCCACGTGACACAACGCATCCTCGACCCGAACGACATCGCGGCCCTCGATCATTCGGCGATTCCCCGCTTCCGGCTTCCCGAACGCGCCAGCGTGTTCGCCGAGCGCGCCGCGCGGCTGCGCAAGCTGGCCGACCTCAATCCGATTTCCGGCTATCTGCGCCTGATGGCGACGCTGGCCGACGCCCAGCATGCCGTGCTCGGCACGCTCGAGGCCACCCCGCCCACGCCCGAGGCCGTGCGCCACGCGCAGATGCATTCGATGCCGATCGTGCCGGCCATGTCGGGTCCGCGCGATCCGCTGTGGCAGGACGTGCTGCAGCGCCTGCTCGACAGCATCGAGCATGCCGGGCTGGTCACGCCGCCGCTGGCCAAGCTGATCGACCAGCTTCGCCTGAAGACGCCCGCCCAACTCGACGCCCAGGCCGACGCGATCGTCGCGCTGCGGGTGGAGGAGGTCGAGCCCGCCTCGGCGCCGTTCATCGCGGCCGCGCTGCAGGTGGTGTGGACCGATCTCGCCTCGCGCGTGCAGCCCGCCGAGGTGCCCTACCTGGACCAGCCGGGCCTGTGCCCGGTGTGCGGCTCGCATCCGGTGGCCAGCGTGATCCGCGTCGGCGCGCAGCAGGGTTATCGCTTCCTGCAGTGCTCGCTGTGCAGCAGCGAATGGCACATGGTCCGCACCAAGTGCTCGAACTGCGATTCGACCAAGGGCATCGCCTATCACGGCATCGAGGGCGGCAGCGAGGCGATCAAGGCCGAGTCCTGCGACGAATGCCATACCTACCGCAAGATCGGCTACCAGGAGAAGGATTACGCCTTCGAGCCGCTCGCCGACGACCTGGCCAGCCTCACGCTCGACCTGCTGATGAACGAGGCCGGCTACCGGCGCAGTTCGCCGAACCCCTTGCTGTGGCCCGAGCTGCCTTCCTCCGACGCATCGTGAACGGAGCCCGTCCTTGAGCGATACCGGCCTCAATGAACTGAACGCCCTGCTGGCGCGCGTGCCCTCGGTCGAGCGGCTGGTGTCGTCCGCGCCGCTGCGCTCGCTGGTCGATTCGCACGGCCGCACGCGCGTGCTGGCGGCCGTGCGCGCCGCGCTCGACGCCTGGCGCGAGGCGGCGCGGCGCGATCCGTCGGGCGCCGTGACGCCCGACGAGGCCGGCGTCGCCGCCGAGGTGGCCGCGCGGCTCGCCGCGGCCGACGCCGGCGAGATGAAGGCGGTGTTCAACCTGACCGGCACGGTGCTGCATACCAACCTCGGCCGGGCGCTGCTGCCCGACGAGGCGGTGCAGGCCGTGACGGCCGCGCTGGCGCGGCCGATGAACCTCGAGTTCGACCTGGAAACCGGCCGGCGCGGCGATCGCGACGACCTGATCGACGGGCTGATCTGCGAGCTGACCGGCGCCGAGGCGGCCACCGTGGTCAACAACAACGCGGCCGCCGTGCTGCTGAGCCTGTCGGCGCTGGCCGCGCGCAAGGAGGTGGTGGTCTCGCGCGGCGAGCTGGTCGAGATCGGCGGCGCGTTCCGGATTCCCGACATCATGAGCCGCGCCGGCGCGCGCCTGCGCGAGGTCGGCACCACCAATCGCACGCATGCGCGCGACTACGCCGAGGCGATCGGCGCGCGCACCGCGCTGCTGATGAAGGTGCATTGCAGCAATTACGCGATCAGCGGCTTCACCAAGGAAGTCACGATCGAGGAACTCGCGCCGCTCGGCCGCGAGCGCGGCGTGCCGGTGGCCGTCGATCTCGGCAGCGGCACCCTGGTCGATCTCGCGCAATGGGGCCTGCCGCGCGAGCCGACCGTGCGCGAGACCATCGCCGCCGGCGCCGACCTGGTCACCTTCAGCGGCGACAAGCTGCTCGGCGGCCCGCAGGCGGGCCTGATCGTCGGCTCGCGCGAGCTGGTGGCGAAGATCAAGAAGCATCCGCTCAAGCGCGCGCTGCGCGTGGGCAAGCTCACGCTCGCCGCGCTGGAGCCGGTGCTGCGTCTCTATCGCTCGCCCGAGTTCCTGCGCGAGCGGCTGACCACGCTGCGCCTGCTCACGCGCTCGCACGCCGAGATCGCGGCGGCCGCCGAGCGCGTGCTGCCGGCCTTCCAGCGCGCGATCGGCGAGGCCTACACGGTCAGCGCCGAGCCGATGTTCAGCCAGATCGGCAGCGGCGCGCTACCGGTGGACGTGCTGCCCAGCCACGGGCTGGTGGTGAGAGTGGCTTCCGGCAAGCGCGGCGGGCGCGCGCTGGGCCAGCTCGAGACCCGCCTGCGCGGCTGGACGCGCCCGGTGGTGGGACGCATCGCCGATGATGCGCTGCGGCTCGACCTGCGCTGCCTGGAAGCCGCCGACGAGGCCGAGCTGCTCGCGCTCTGCGAGGCGGCCGCGACGCGGGACGCGCGCTCGTGATCGTCGGTACCGCCGGCCATATCGATCATGGCAAGACCACCCTGGTGCGTGCGCTCACGGGCGTCGATACCGATCGCCTGAAGGAGGAGAAGGCGCGCGGCATCTCGATCGAGCTCGGTTACGCCTACACGCCGCTCGAGAACGGCGAGGTGCTCGGCATGATCGACGTGCCCGGCCACGAGCGGCTGGTGCACACCATGGCGGCCGGCGCCTGCGGGATCGACGTGGCGCTGCTGGTGATCGCCGCCGACGACGGCGTGATGCCGCAAACCCGCGAACACCTCGCGATCCTCGAACTGCTCGGCGTCAGGCACGGCATCGTCGCGCTCACCAAGTGCGATCGCGTCGACGCGGCGCGCATCGCCGAGGTGTCCGCCGAGATCCGCGCCTGGCTGGGCGCCACCGCGCTGGCCGGCGCGCCGATCTTCGAGACGCGCGCCACGCTGGCCGACGACCCCGGCGTGGCCGCGCTCGGCGCCGCGCTGCGCGAGCTGGCCGCGCAATGGCGCGCGCGACGCGACGATGGCCTGTTCCGGCTCGCCGTCGATCGCGTGTTCACGCTGGCCGGGCAGGGCACGGTGGTGACCGGCACGGCCTTCGCGGGCCGCGTGCAGGCGGGCGACAGCCTGCGCGTGGCCCGCGGCGGCGAAACCGTGCGCGTGCGCGGCCTGCATGCGCAGAACCGGCCCGCCGAGACCGGCCATGCCGGCGAGCGCTGCGCGCTCAACCTGGCCGGCATCGACAAGGCGGCGCTCTCGCGGGGCGATGCGATCGTCGACGCGCGGCTGGCCAGCACCTCGCCGCGCATCGACGTCGAATTGCGCCTGCTGCCCGATGCGGACCTCACGCTCGCGCATTGGGCGCCGCTGCACGTGCATCTCGGCACCCAGCACCAGGTGGCGCATGTGGTGCCGATCGACGGCGAGACGATCGCCGCCGGCCAATCGGCACGCGCGCAACTGGTGTTCGACGAACCGATGTTCGCGATGCCGGGCGATCGCTTCATCGTGCGTAACGCGCAGGCGACGCGTACCGTCGGCGGCGGCCGAGTGCTCGATCCGTTCGGCCCGGCGCACAAGCGCCGCTCGGCGGCGCGCCGCGCCTGGCTCGACGCGATCGCCGCATGGCTCGACCAGGGCCGGCTCGATGCCTTGCTCGACGAGGCGCCGCTCGGCGTGCCGCTGGCCACCTTGATGCATCTGACCGGGCTGCCGGCCGAAGCGCTGCCGCTGCCGCCGGGCGCGGCGGTGGTGCCGGGCGGCGCGGGCCCGCGCGCGATCGCGCCGCGCCATCGCGAAGCGTTGCGCGCTCGTGTGCTGGAAGCATTGGCGCAGTTCCACCAGCGTTCGCCGGACGAGCCGGGCCCGGAGCTGGGCCGCCTGCGGCGCATCGCCTTGCCGCTGGCCGACGAGGCCCTGTGGCGCGCGCTGATCGACGAGATGGCGAACCAGGGCAGCGTGGTGCGCGACGGCCAGTGGGTACGCCTGCCCGCGCACACGGCGAACCTCGATCCGGCCGACGAGGCGCAGGCTCGACGGCTGCTGCCGCTGATCGCGGCGGGGCGCTACGACCCGCCCTGGGTGCGCGACCTGGCGACGGCCACCGGCAGCCAGGAGGAGGCGGTGCGCACGCTGCTGCGCAAGCTCGCGCGACGCGGCGAGCTGCACCAGGTGGTGCGTGATCTTTTCTATCACCGCGAGGTGGTGGCCGAGCTGGCGCGGCTGATCGCCGAGGTGGCGGCCCGCCATGGCGGCTCGCTCGACGCGGCGACCTTTCGCGACGCGAGCGGGCTGGGTCGCAAGCGTGCGATCCAGATCCTCGAATTCTTCGACCGCGTTGGGTATACTCGCTTCCATCGCGACCGCCATCTGTTGCGCATCGACGGCCCCGGGCAGGATCTGCAGCAGGGCTAGGCGCGGCGGCGTTTCTTCATCGCGGAAGGCATTCGCATCCGGTGGTGCGGCCGGGCTTCAAACCCGGTTGGGGACGTCAATCGTTCCCGGGTCGGTTCGACTCCGGCTGCCTTCCGCCATCTAGCAAGGCCCATTCATCGTCAAACGCTCGGCCATCGTCGGAGTTGCCGATAGGCTGCTTTGTCGGTGAAGTCTCACTCCGCCGAAGGTGTGGGCGGATTCAATCCAGTCGCTTTTTCTCAGTCCTCGACGCTGGTGTAATTGTGATGGGAGGTGGCTCGCCCGGGCTGGCTGCCAGCCGACGGCGCGTCGCCTCGATCGAAAGCCGTTGTCGCGAACAACGCAGACTTCGATGCGTCGCATCCCGCCAACAGCAAGGCGGCCGCGCATGCGAGCGCGAACCGCGGAATCACGGTTCGGATCCTGATGTATTCCCTGGCATTCATATCGGGCCTCGCTTTCTGTTGAACATGCGGGCGCCGAGTCCGTCCATCATGCGTTCACAATGGCAGGTGCTTTTTGCTTTGTACTCCGTATCAGTGCCACGCCAAGAAAGCTTTTAATCGATATGGGGCGATTCGGACAATCGGCCCTGTCCGAATTTCTCGTTTGCCTATCGGGAAGCCGGCGCGGCGCGGGCGGCTGCCGAGCCATGCACGGCGCGATCGAGTGATCGGCCTGTCCGAAGCATCGGGGAAAACCCTCCACGCCGCTGCCGGGCAGCCGTTTTTTTCGCTCGTCGCGAGCTTGGCGATGGCCTTTCCACAACACGCGCCCGTCCCATGCACCGGCCTTCGCCGGTGCCTTCCAGCAAGGCTTTCGCGGGCGATGAGTGATTGTGAAAGGTATGGATGAAGGCGAAATTCCACGAAAATCGATCGTGTCTCATACCTGAAAAGTATAAAAACGGGCGCTCAAAAGTATTGGACGCTGGTTTGCGCCGAGCGCTATAAATCCGCTCCATGACGGATTGACGAAGCACCTCCGATCGCCTGCTTCAGGCATCGAGGCCGTCATTCCCCAATACACGTGGAGACACCCCCATGACCGTCAAGACATTCGACACCAGCGAGCTGGATCAACTGCTGTCCACCGCGGTGCAGGACGACCGCCAGGCCGGCGTGTTCCGCTGCCGCCGCGATATCTTCACCAACCCGGCCCTGTTCGAACTGGAGATGAAGCACATCTTCGAGGGCAACTGGGTGTACCTGGCGCACGAAAGCCAGGTGCCGGAGAACAACGACTACTACACCACCTGGATCGGCCGCCAGCCGATCGTGATCACGCGCGACAAGAGCGGCGAGCTGCATGCCGTGATCAATGCCTGCGCGCACAAGGGCGCAATGCTGTGCCGGCGCAAGCACGGCAACAAGGGCAGCTTCACCTGCCCGTTCCATGGCTGGACCTTCTCGAACACCGGCAAGCTGCTGAAGGTGAAGGACGAGAAGACCACCAAGTATCCCGTGCAGTTCAACACCCAGGGCTCGCACGACCTGAAGCGCGTCGCGCGTTTCCAGAACTACCGCGGTTTCCTGTTCGGCAGCCTCGCTGCCGATGTCGCGCCGCTGGAGGACTACCTCGGCGAGGCGCGCGTGATCATCGACCAGATCGTCGACCAGGCGCCGAACGGCCTGGAGGTGCTGCGCGGCAATTCCTCCTACATCTACGAAGGCAACTGGAAGATGCAGATGGAGAACGGCTGCGACGGCTACCACGTCAGCACCGTGCACTGGAACTACGCCGCGACCATGGGCCGGCGCAAGGAGGACGGCACCAAGGCCGTCGATGCGAACGGCTGGAGCAAGTCGGTGGCCGGCGTGTATGGCTTCGAGCATGGCCACATCCTGCTCTGGACGCAGACCATGAATCCGGAAGTGCGCCCCGTCTACCAGCATCGCGAGGAGATCGAGGCGCGCGTGGGCGAGGCTCGCGCCGACTTCATCGTCAACCAGACGCGCAACCTGTGCGTCTACCCGAACGTGTTCCTGATGGACCAGTTCAGCACGCAGATCCGCGTGGTGCGCCCGCTCGACGTGGACCGCACCGAGGTCAGCATCTTCTGCTTCGCGCCGAAGGGCGAGAGCCAGGCCGATCGCACCACGCGCATCCGCCAGTACGAGGATTTCTTCAACGTCTCGGGCATGGGCACCGCGGACGACCTGGAGGAATTCCGCGCCTGCCAGTCGGGTTATGCCGGCATCACGGCGATGTGGAACGACCTGTCGCGCGGCGCGCCGCTGTGGGTCGACGGCCCCGACGAGAACGCGGCGCGCATGGGCCTGAAGCCGCGCATCTCGGGCGCGCGCAGCGAGGACGAGGGCCTGTTCGTGTGCCAGCACGAGTATTGGGTGGAGGTGATGCGCGAGGCGCTGGAGCAGGAACGCGGCGAGGTGCGGGCATGAGCTTCGACCATCACGCCATCTGCGCCGCGCTGTATCGCGAGGCACGCCTGCTCGACGATCGTCGATGGGACGAATGGCTCGCCTGCTATACCGACGACGTCACCTACTGGATGCCGGCCTGGGACGACGACGACCGGCCCACCGAGGACCCGCTGAGCCAGATCTCGCTGATGTACTACGCCGATCGCGGCGGCCTCGAGGATCGCGTGTTCCGCATCAAGACCGAGCGCAGCGGCGCGTCCACGCCCGAGCCGCGCACCAGCCACAACCTCGCCAATGTCGAGGTGCTGGCCGAGCGCGAGGACGAGGTGGACCTGCGCTGCAATTTCCTGACGCTGAGCCATCGTTATCGCGAGACCGATCAATTCTTCGGCACGCTGTTCGTCACGCTGCGCCGGGTCGGCGACGCGCTGCTGATCTCGTCGAAGAAGATCGTGCTGAAGAACGACTATATCCGGCAGGTGCTCGATGTCTACCACGTTTGATACGCGTCGCACCGCCGACGAGGGAAGAGGAGGAGAGGCCATGTCCGACTACCGGATCGCATTGAATTTCGAGGACGGGGTGACCCGCTTCATCGAATGCAAGGCGGGAGAGAAGGTGCTCGACGCCGCTTTCCGCGCCAGGATCAACCTGCCGATGGACTGCTCCGACGGCGTGTGCGGTACCTGCAAGTGCCGCGCGGAAAGCGGCAGCTACGAACTCGGCGACGACTACATCGAGGATGCGTTGAGCGAGGACGAAAAGGACCAGGGGCTGGTGCTGACCTGCCAGATGGTGCCGCAAAGCGATTGCGTGATCGCGGTGCCGGCCTCGTCGCAAGTGTGCAAGACGGGGCAAGGCGGTTTCGCCGCGACCGTGAGCAAGGTGGAGCCGCACGAGGACGCGGCCATCGTGCTCGAACTCGAGGCCGATGCGTCGGCGCCCGTGTTCCTGCCGGGCCAGTACGTCAACATCGAGGTGCCCGGCAGCGGGCAGCATCGCGCTTATTCGTTTTCCTCGGCGCCCGGCGATACGCGGCTCGCGTTCCTGATCAAGAAGATCCCCGGCGGCGTGATGAGCCGCTGGCTTGAGGCGGCCCGGCCCGGCGACACGCTCCGGATGCACGGGCCGCTCGGCAGCTTCTACCTGCGCGAGTTGCGGCGGCCGCTGCTGTTCCTCGCGGGCGGCACCGGCCTCGCGCCTTTCCTGTCGATGCTGGAGGTGCTGGCGCGCAGCGCGTCGACGCAGCGGGTGCACCTGATCTACGGCGTCACGCGCGATCTCGACCTGGTCCGGGTCGAGGCGATCGAGGCCTACGCGGCACGGCTGCCCAACTTCAGCTTCGCGACCGTGGTGACCGATGCGGCTTCGACGCATCCGCGCAAGGGCTGGGTGACGCAGCATATCCCCGCCGATGCGCTGAACGACGGCGAGGTCGACGTCTATCTGTGCGGGCCGCCGCCGATGGTCGACGCGGTGCGCCGGTATTTCGACGAGACGGGTGTGAAGCCGCGCAGCTTCCACTACGAGAAATTCACCCCCAATTCCAACGCGAAGGCGGCATGAGCATGGCACGGTTCTCCGGCAAGGTGATCGTCGTCACCGGGGCGGCGCAGGGGATCGGGCGAGGCGTGGCCTTGCGCGCGGCGGCCGAGGGCGCAAAGGTGCTGCTGGTCGATCGCGCCGAGTTCGTGGCCGAGGTGGCCGCGCAGGCGCCGCGCGATCAGGCGGCCGGCTTCGTCGCGGACCTGGAAACCCATGAAGGTGCCCACGCGGCGATGGCCTTCGCCGCGCAGGCCTTCGGCGGCATCGATATCCTGATCAACGGGGTGGGCGGCGCGATCCGCATGCGGCCGTTCGCCGAGTTCGAGCCGGCGCAGATCGACGCCGAGATCCGCCGCTCGCTGATGCCGACGCTGTACGCCTGTCACGCGGTGCTGCCGCATCTGCTCGCGCGCGGCGGCGGCACCATCGTCAATCTCTCGTCGAACGCCACGCGCGGCATTCGACGCGTGCCCTATTCGGCCGCCAAGGGCGGCGTCAACGCGCTGACCCAGTCGCTGGCGATGGAGTATGCCGAACACGGGATCCGCGTGGTCGCCACCGCGCCGGGCGGCACCGACGCGCCGCCGAGACGGGTGCCTCGCAATGCCGCCGGCGACACCGAGCAGGAGCGGGCCTGGATGGGCGAGGCGGTCCGGCAGGTGACCGATTCCACCTTCTTCAAGCGCTACGGCAGCCTCGACGAGCAGATCGCGCCGATCCTGTTCCTCGCCTGCGACGAGGCCAGCTACATCACCGGCACGGTGCTGCCGGTGGCGGGCGGCGATACGGGTTGAACGGCGGGGGCTGAGCGTCGGGGATTGAACGACCGGGTCTGAGCGGCAGGGCACGCGGCGTCGAAAGACCGCCGCGCATTCGTCGTTGCCGTTCAGCCTGGCGAGCCTGGTTCGCCGCGTTCCGTCGGCGGCAGGTAATCCATGCCTTCCTCGTCGTACAGCTCGTAGATCAGGCGCAGCATGCGCTCGAGATCCTCGGATTCCTCCAGCATGCGCATGCTCATGATGATCGGCGATACCAGCTTCGCATCGTCCAGGTCCTTGTATTCGACGTCGTCGCGCTTCAGGCCATAGACACTGCGCGGTACGATCGACACGCCTTCGCCGGCGGCCACCAGGCCGAGCGCGACCTGCAGCTCGCGCGTCTCCAGCACGCGCGTGGGCTTGAGCGCGCGATCGTGGAAGGCGGTCAGCACCTGGTCCGCGTAACTCGGGCGCGGCGCCTTCGGGAAGATGATCAGGGTTTCGTTGAGCAGGTCGTGCAGTGACAGCAGCGGCTTTGCCTCGCACAGCCGATGGCCCACCGGCAGCGCCGCGATCATGCGCTCCTCGCGCAGCACCACGCGGCGGATGCTCGGGTCGTTGAGGCGGATACGGCCGAAGCCGACATCGATCGCGCCTTCCTTCAGGGCCTTGACCTGGTCCATCGTCGACATCTCGTGCAGGCTCAGCTCGACCTCCGCATAACGCTGGCGATAGCGGCGTATCACCTTCGGCAGCATGCCGTAAAGCGTCGAGCCGACGAAGCCGACCGACAGGCTTCGTTCGATCTTGCCGACGCGGCGCGTCATCGATTCGAGCTCGACCGTCTGCGCGAGAAGCTGCACCGCGTGCTGATAGAAGAAGCCGCCCGTTTCCGTGAGTTTGAGCGGGCGCGAATTGCGCTCGAACAACTGCACGCCGAGGATCTGTTCCAGTTGCTGGATCTGCCGGCTCAGCGGCGGCTGCGCGATATGCAGGCGTTGCGCCGCGCGCGTGAAGCTCCGTTCCTCGGCGACCGCAATGAAATAGCGGAGATGGCGTAGCTCCATGTTTCCTTGCCGTCGAAGAGTGAGTTGGGCGAAGCCTGAGCCGCTTGCCTTGCCTGGCGGCAGTCGAGCCCGATGTGGGGTGATCCGCATTCTACTGTAGCCGTGGCTTGCAGGCGGTGCTTTTCTGGCGGCACGGCGTTTCATGCGCCCCGCGAGGACCTATATACCCGAGAGATATCAACCGATACCCAATCGGTGTTGGACCCTCGGAAATGGCCTCGCTAGTATCGACGCCATCCGATTGAGAACGATTCCTTAGTCATACCAAGAAAATCGGAAAATCCCTATAAAAGTTTGGAGACAGTATGAGATTTCGGTATCTCGTGGGCGGCGCCTTGCTCGGCTTCGCGACCAGCGGTTTCGCGCAGGGCAGCGTGACCTTGTACGGCATCCTCGATACGGGCGTCGAATATGTATCGCATGCCAATCCGGCCGGCAAGGGCGTGGTCCGAATGCCGGCGATCACTGGCGAGCTGCCCTCGCGCTGGGGGCTGCGAGGTTCGGAGGATCTCGGCAGCGGCTACAAGGCCGTGTTCGCGCTCGAGAGCGGCATCAACGTCGGCAACGGCACGCTCGGGCAGGGCGGTCGCCTGTTCGGCCGCCAGAGCTGGGTGGGCATCGACAGTCCCTACGGCACGCTGTCCTTCGGCCGCCAGTACACCATGACCTATCTCGCGGTGCTCGACGCGGACCTGCTCGGCCCGAACATCTATGGGCTGCCCTCGCTCGATGCCTATATCCCGAACGGCCGCGCCGACAATTCGGTGGCCTGGCGCGGCAAGTTCGGCGGGCTGACGCTCGGCGCGATGTATTCGTTCGGAAGGGATTCGGCCGGCACCGGCAACTCGCCGGGCCAGGGTACCTGCGCGGGGCAGGTGCCCGGCGATGCGACCTAATGCCGGCTCTGGTCGGCGATGCTCAAGTACGATGCGAACGGCTTCGGCGCGGCTGCGTCCTACGAGGCGCAGCGCGGCGGCACCAACGCGGCCGCCAGTTTCTTTGATGGCGTCAAGCCGGTATCGCTGGGCGCCAACGGGGACCGGGACGATCGCGCCCAGCTCAATGGCTATCTGAGCGTCTATGGCATCAGGATCGGCGGCGGCTGGATCGGCCGCTGGGTCGATACCGGCGCATCGAGCGGCCCGAACCTGCACTCCAACCTGTTCTATCTCACCGCCAACTACTACGTCACGCCCGCCTTCCTGGTGGATGGCGGCGTCTATCGCGTCGACGTCTCGGGCCAGGATGCGCGCGCGACGCTGAGCGTGCTGCGCGGCACCTACTTCCTGTCGAAGCAGACCGCCGTCTATCTCCAGGGTGCCTACCTCGCCAACAGCGCGCA
This sequence comes from Burkholderia gladioli, assembly GCF_000959725.1. NCBI lineage: Bacteria > Pseudomonadati > Pseudomonadota > Betaproteobacteria > Burkholderiales > Burkholderiaceae > Burkholderia > Burkholderia gladioli. The sequence goes on along the minus strand of NZ_CP009322.1, from coordinate 1,757,800 downwards.
CGCGGCCTTCAGCGTCAGTGCCGGTGGCGGCGGCACCACGCCGTCGCCGGGGCAAGGCCAGCTCGGCGTGATGGCGGGCGTGCGGCACATGTTCTGAGCATGACGAAGCTTTCGACCAGACAAAAAAAGATGGAGGAGCGGAGATGAAAACAACGAACAGGACAGGCCGTGGTCGCGTCGAGCGACGCGTCGGCCTCGCACTTGCCGCATCGGCGATCGGCGCCGCGGCATTGTCGGGCTGCCACGACGACGGCCCGAGCAGCGCCGCCCCGGCTGCGGGCACGCCAGCGGCAACCGCGCTGGCTTGCGATGCCAGCATGAAGACCCGGTTCGCGCCGGATGCGAACACCCGTGTCATTGCCGTGAAAGCGTTCAAGGCCGGCGACCCGCTGGTACTCGACCCGGCGCTGGCGAGCGCTGCCACGCATGGGATCACGCGCGACGGTTCCGTGCCGGCGCCGGCCGCCGACACGGGCACGGCGAGCTCGCTGGCCGGCAAGCAGCTGTGGTTCGGCATGATGCGCGGCACCGAAACCGGTGCACTGGCCGGAGCGACGCCGTTCAGCATCTCGACCGACATGGTGGCGCTGGAGTTGCAGGATCCGACCTATGCGGGAGCCAACTTCATCAATGCCAGCGGCAATGGCGCGAACAAGTGGCAGAGCCTGGCCTATGCCGATCTCGCGCGTGCCTACGACCAGGGCATCTCGCTGCAGGCCTCGTTCGGCAACATCAATACCGACGATCCCGATCTGTCGGGGCTGGTTCGGGCCGGCGCCAAGGTGCTGCATTACCACGGCCTTGCCGATCAGTTGATCACGCCGTCCGGCAGCATCAACTACTACGAGCGGGTGGCGAGCCGGATGGGCGGCGTGGCGGCGGTGCAGCAGTTCGACCGGCTGTTCCTGGTGCCGGGGATGGGGCATTGCAGCGGCTACGGCGGCGTTCCCGGCACGGCGGGGCCGGTGCAATCGGCCGGCACGGTGCCGCTGCCGGCGGCGGACCGTCAGGATCTCTACGCGAACCTGGTCGACTGGGTCGAGAACGGCAAGGCGCCGACCAGCATTCATCTGAGCTCGGCGGACGGCAGCGCCAGCCAACCCATCTGCATGTATCCGACCAAGGCCACCTACACGGGCACGGGTTCGATCCGGGATGCGGCGAATTACAGTTGCCAGTGAGTGACGGCGGCCGGACCTGCACCTGGACAGACCGGTCTCGATTCGGGCGAAAAAAAACCGGTCTCGCGAGAGACCGGTCGAAAAGGCGTCCGGGGCGGATCGACCCCGGAGACGCTCGGATTGTCGTGATGCTCAGAACTTGTGCGTCATGCCGACGATGGCGGCCACCGCGTGCGGCGTTGCCGAGACCGTCGAGCCGCTGAAGTTCGCAACCGCCTTGGCACCCGTCGAGTCCGTGCCGGACGCGGCCTCGTAGAAGCCGATCGCGTACAGCGAGGTGCGCTTGGACAGCGAGTAGATGGTGCCGAGGTTGAACTGGTTGTAATGCGCGCTGCCCACGCCGTCCGCGCCGCTGTTGTGCGTGTAGATGTAGGCGCCCGCCAGCGTCAGCGCCGGCGTCAGCAGGTATTTCAGGTTCACTTCGCCGGAGTTGAAGGTGGCCGTGCCGCCGTTGTACTTGGTGCCGAAGCTGCCGATCGCGTTGACCGTGCCGAGGTTCTGGAACTGCGTGTTCGAGTACAGCACCGCGACGGTGGCCGGGCCGAAGGCATACGAGCCGCCGGCCGTGATGATCTGCTGCGAGCCGGCCGAGGCGTAGCCGCCGAAGATGCGGCTCGGCATGTTGTTGTTGGCGCCGGTGGCCGACGAGGACGGCGAGGACGAGTTGCCCTGGTCGCCGAAGGTCGCGTAGTACGGGTCCTTCGTGTACATGTAGCTCGCGCCGAGCTTGACCGGGCCGTTCGAGTAGGCGACGCCGGCGTCGAGCACCTCGTTCTGCGTGGCGTGGCCGGCCTGGCCGCCCAGGCTGTACAGCAGGCCGACCGTGATGCCCTGGATGCTGGGGCTGGTGTACTTGATCGCGTTCTGCACGCGGTTCGAGGTATCGACGTTGTCGACGTCGGCCGCGCGCGTGCCGAAGCCCAGGCCCGATGCGGCCCAGTCCGCACCCGATGCGAAGTTCGCGGTGGCGTCGTTGCTGGCCGAGTACTGACGGCCGAGCGTGAGCGTGCCCCAGTGGCTGCTGGCCAGGCCGACGAAGGCCTTGCGGCCGAACTCGAGGCCGCCCTGGCTCAGTGAGCCGGTACCGATCGTGTAGCCGTTCTCGAGATCGAAGATGGCCCGCACGCCGCCGCCCAGGTCCTCGGAGCCGAGCAGGCCCCAGCGCGACGAGGTGGCGCTCGACAGTGCGTACTGCTTGGCACCCTTCACGTTGTTGTTGTACAGGAAGCCGGCGTCGGCGATGCCGTACAGCGTGACGCTGCTCTGTGCGTGTGCAACCCCTGCGAACGCGCCCATCGCCATGAGGGCGGCCGTGATCTTTTGAGCTTTCATCCGTTTTCTTTCAATTCTTGGAGGTGAGAAACAAGCCTCATCGAGCGCGCCGGAAAATCTGGATTTTCCTGTCGATCCCGCTGCCTCGTGTGGTTTGGCCTGGTGGGTTCTTCGTTGCTGAACTAATTCGCATAACGAATTGTTTACTGCGGCTGCCAGCAACTTCCGGTGCACGAGCGGCCGTTCATTCCCTGGACGAGAACCCGCGGCGACTCACCGATTGTTGCTGGAGCCGGATTTTAGAATTGCAAAATTTCAACTGCGTGAAAACGTTTTTTACGAGCGATGACAGCGTGTTTCGTCATCTGAATGTCACCGGACAGGTCAGTCGGTAGCGATGTGTGATGGGGAGATGGCGAATGTCTTTCGTTATTATTTCTTCAGTATTCGTTTTGCTTTCCGGTCGGGCGTCCGATCATGAGTCGGCTCGGGATCGCATGGCCGCAGCCGGCGTTTGCGCACGCGCATCGTCGAGGCGGCCTCCAATGCCGTCTCGACGATAGGTGATACAGGAATCCTTACTTCCGCCCGGCGCGTTCCGGCGATACCGCGCCGCAGGCGCGCAGCACCAGTTGCACGACCTGCTCGGTCTTGGTCTCGAAGGCTTTTTTCGTGAGCGCGCGCTTGCCGCTGAGCGCCTGGATCTGCGCGTCGAAATCGGCGTAGTGCTGGGTGGTCGCCCAGATCAGGTAGAGCAGGGCATGCGCATCGACCGGCGCCAGCAGCCCGCGCGCGATCCAGTCGTCGATCGCCTTGGCGCGCGTATCGAACCAGGGCTTCACGCGTTGCGCGAGGATGTCCTGCATGTGCTCCGCGCCGCGGATGATCTCGTTGGCCCAGACCTTCGAGCCGAGCGGGCGCCGCCGCGACAGCTCCATCTTGGCGCGTACGTAGCCGCCGATCGCCTCCACCGGATCGTCGCCGCCCTCGAAGGCGCCGGCCGCCTGGTGCCAGTCGTCGAACAGGTCCTCGAGCACGCGGCGGTACAGCGCCAGCTTGGTCGGGAAGTAGTAATGCAGGTTGGCCTTCGGCACCCCGGCGCGTTCGGCGATCAGCGCGGTGCTGGCGCCGTCGAGCCCGCGTTCCGCGAACACCGCCTCCGCGCAGGCCAGCAATTGCGCTTCGTTCGACTCGCGAATGTGTGCCTTGCGCCGCCGCAAAGGGGCGGCCGTCTCCTCGTCTGCCGGCACGCCGGCTACTGCTTCGTCATGTTTCATCCAGGGCCTCGCGCGGCGCGGATGCCGCGTTGCGCGTCATTCTAGCTGCTCGGCAGGCGCTTGGCACGCCTGGCTCGTGGCGGCCTCGCGATCGCTGCTGCAGTGCAGTGGCACGCTTCTCGCTCTGCATCCGTCGAAAAGAAAGTAGTTGATTTGCCAATATTTTCGACTTAAAACCTGTCCGATCGGACAAGATTAGACGGGCGGCGAAAGCGATACCCTCCCGCGTCGATCGCGATCCGAGCCATGACGAGAACATGCACCGTGCGCGTGCGGCGATGCCCCTTGATAGACCGGGCATGCACCGGCGGCGACCGAAGCAGGCAGCGTGACAGATCCCCTGGGAGAGATACGAGTGAACGCAATATCGGAAGCAGTGAAGCGGGCAGGCCACGACCCGATGCTCCAGGTCGACGGCCGGCGCCTGTGGGAGAGCCTGATGACGATGGCGAAGATCGGCGCCACGCCCAAGGGCGGCGTCTGCCGCCTGGCGCTGACCGATCTCGACAAGCAGGGCCGCGACCTGATCGTCGAATGGGCGAGGGCGGCGGGTTGCAGCATCGGCGTCGACCGGATGGGCAACGTGTTCATGCGCCGTGAAGGACGCCATCGCGATGCGGCGCCGGTGGTGACCGGCTCGCATGCCGATTCGCAGCCCACCGGCGGGCGCTTCGACGGCATCTACGGCGTGCTGGGCGGCCTGGAGGTGATCCGGTCGCTCAACGACCACGGCATCGAGACCGAGCACCCGATCGAGGTGGTGATCTGGACCAACGAGGAGGGCTCGCGCTTCGCGCCGGCGATGGTTGCCTCGGGCGTGTTTGCCGGGGTGTTCTCGCTCGAATACGGGCTGTCGCGCAAGGACGTGGACGGCCGCACGATCGGCGAGGAACTGGAGCGAATCGGCTACGCGGGCGAGCTGCCTTGCGGCGGCCGGCCCTTGCATGCCGCCTTCGAGCTGCATATCGAGCAGGGGCCGATCCTGGAGGCCGAGCACAAGACCATCGGCATCGTCACCGATGCGCAGGGGCAGCGCTGGTACGAGATCACGCTGACCGGCCAGGAGGCGCATGCGGGGCCCACGCCGATGCCGCGCCGGCGCGACGCGCTGCTGGGCGCGGCGCGCGTGGTGGACCTGGTGAACCGGATCGGGCTCGATCACGCGCCCTTCGGCTGCGCCACGGTCGGCATGATGCAGGTGTACCCGAACTCGCGCAACGTGATTCCCGGCCGTGTGTTCTTCACCGTCGACTTCCGGCATCCCGACGACGCGGTGCTCGCCAAGATGGACGCCGCGTTGCGCGAGGGCGTGGCGCGCATCAGCGCGGGCATCGGGCTCGACACCGCGCTCGAGCAGATCTTCTACTACAAGCCGGTGGCCTTCGATACCGCCTGCGTGCAGGCCGTGCGCGAAGCGGCCGAGCGCTTCGGCTACCCGCATCGCGAGATCGTCTCGGGCGCGGGCCACGACGCCTGCTACCTGGCGCAGGTGGCACCCACCTCGATGGTGTTCGTGCCCTGCGTCGACGGCATCAGCCACAACGAGATCGAGGACGCGACGCCCGAGTGGATCGAGGCCGGCGCGAACGTGCTGCTGCACGCCATGCTGTCGCGCGCCTGCGAGCCCGTCTCATGAAGCACCCGCCCTAAGTCGGCCGGCGGGCCCGTCATCGCCCGCTCGCCCCAAGCCTGAAACGTTCGAAAAACAACCGCCCCCGACTGCGCCCGCGCAGCCGGCAGGGACGGTGTCGTCCCCAAACCCGTCGAAGGAACGCGTATGAGCACCCAGCCAGCCGGCGATATCGCCGCGCATCGCCTGTCGTCCACGCAACTGTCCTGCGAATTCTCCGATATCGCGCCGCTGCTCGATCCCACCGCCGCGGCCGCCGCCGCGAGCCGCTGCCATTACTGCTATGACGCGCCCTGCGTGCAGGCCTGCCCGACCGGGATCGACATCCCGAGCTTCATCCGCAAGATCGGCCACGGCAACCTGAAAGGCGCGGCCGTCGACATCCTGTCGGCCAACCCGCTCGGCGGGATGTGCGCGCGGGTCTGCCCGACCGAGATTCTCTGCGAAGGCGCTTGCGTGCGCAACCATCAGGACAGCCAGCCGGTCGCGATCGGCGCGCTGCAGCGGCACGCCACCGACTGGGCGATGGAGACCGGCGCGGTGACCTTCCGGCGCGCGCCCGATACGGGCCGCCAGGTGGCCGTGGTCGGCGCCGGGCCGGCGGGGCTGGCCTGCGCGCACCGGCTCGCGCTGGCCGGGCATCGCGTCACGCTGTTCGACGCGCGCCCGAAGGCCGGCGGCCTCAACGAATACGGCATCGCCGCCTACAAGACCGTCGACGATTTCGCCCAGCGCGAAGTCGAGTGGCTGCTGTCGGTGGGCGGCATCACCGTGCGCACGGGCCTGGCGCTCGGCCGCGAGCTGACGCTCGAGGCGCTGCGCGAGCAGCATGACGCGGTGTTCCTCGCGATCGGCCTGGGCGGCGTGCGCGCGCTCGGAATCGAGGGCGAGCCGCTGGCCGGCGTGATGAACGCGGTCGATTTCATCGAGGGGTTGCGGCAGGCCGAGGCGCTGGAGCAGGTGCCGGTGGGCCGGCGCGTGGTGGTGATCGGCGGCGGCAATACCGCCATCGACGCGGCCGTGCAGAGCCGCAAGCTCGGCGCCGAGCGCGTGACGATGGTCTATCGGCGCGGCGTGGAATCGATGAGCGCGACCTGGGCCGAACGCGAGTTCGCGCAGAAGAGCGGTGTGAGCCTGCTCACGCATGCCAGGCCGCTGCGCATCACGGGCGAGGGCGGGCGGGTCAGCGGCGTCGAGTTCGAGACGGCTTCGGGCGAGCGCTGCCTGATCGAGGCGGACATGGTGCTGAAGGCGATCGGCCAGACGCTGCTGCCGGCCGGCGTGGAAGCCGGCTTGCTGACGGCGGACGGCACGCGCATCGCCGTCGACGCCGAGGGACGCACGGCGCTGCCCGATGTATGGGCCGGCGGCGATTGCGCGGCCACCGAAGGCATCGACCTCACGGTGCAGGCGGTGGAGGACGGCAAGCGCGCGGCCGCCGCGATCGACGCGACGCTCGCGCGGCGCGACGCCAAGGCCGCCTGAACCGCCGGCCACGCCCCAGCCACGCACACGACCAGGACCCCACCTTCACGGAGCCGAACATGGCCGATCTTCGCTGCAGCATTGCCGGCATCACTTCGCCCAATCCCTTCTGGCTCGCCTCCGCGCCGCCCACCGACAAGGCCTACAACGTCAATCGCGCGTTCGAGGCCGGCTGGGGCGGCGTGGTCTGGAAGACGCTCGGGCTGGACCCGCACGTCGTCAACGTCAGCTCGCGCTACGGCGCCGTGCAATGGAACGGCCAGCGCATCGCCGGGCTCAACAACATCGAGCTGATCACCGATCGTCCGCTGGAGGTGAACCTGCGCGAGATCGCCCAGGTCAAGCGCGACTGGCCGGATCGCGCGCTGATCGTCTCGCTGATGGTGCCCTGCAACGAGCAGGACTGGAAATGGATCCTGCCGCGCATCGAGGATACCGGTGCCGACGCGGTCGAGCTGAACTTCGGCTGCCCGCACGGCATGAGCGAGCGCGGCATGGGCGCGGCGGTCGGCCAGGTGCCCGAATACGTCGAGATGGTCACGCGCTGGGTGAAGGAGGGCACCAGGCTGCCTTGCCTGGTTAAGCTCACCCCCAACATCAGCGACATCCGCATGGGCTCGCGCGCGGCCTGGAAGGGCGGCGCCGATGGCGTGTCGCTGATCAACACCATCAACTCGATCGTCGCCGTCGACCTGGACCAGATGGCGCCGATGCCGACCGTCGACGGCAAGGGTACCCACGGCGGCTACTGCGGCCCGGCCGTGAAGCCGATCGCGCTGAACATGGTGGCCGAGATCGCGCGCGATCCGCAAACGCCGAACCTGCCGATCTCGGGCATCGGCGGCATTTCCACCTGGCGCGACGCGGCCGAGTTCATCGTGCTCGGCGCCGGTAGCGTGCAGGTCTGCACGGCGGCGATGCATTACGGATTCCGGATCGTCTCGGACCTGGCCGACGGGCTGTCGAACTGGATGGACGAGAAGGGTTACGCCACGCTCGAGGATGTGCGCGGGCGCGCGGTGCCGAACGTGACCGACTGGAAGTACCTGAACCTCAAGTACGACATCAAGGCGCGCATCGACCAGGACCGCTGCATCCAGTGCGGGCTCTGCCATATCGCCTGCGAGGACACCTCGCACCAGGCGATCACGCGCGAGAAGGACGGGCAGCGCCACTTCGAGGTGATCGACGCCGAGTGCGTCGGGTGCAATTTATGCATGCATGTCTGTCCGGTCGAGCAATGCATCACGATGGAGCGCGTCGACGCCGGCGATTACGCGAACTGGACCACGCACCCGAACAATCCGGCGCGCGTGGATGCCGGCGCGGCGTCCACGGCACCCGCCGAGCCGCACGTGAAGGCAGCCTGACCGGCGTCCGGCACGCGAGGGCAGGCCTCTCGCGCGCCGCCAGCGAACGGTTCACGCCGCGGCCCGGGCCTTGCCGGGACGGCGCGAGCGATTCCGTGGAGTCGATTCGATGAAGCTCACAGCGCAGTCCGCCGGCCTGGCCGGCGAGGCAGGACCGGCCGTGGCCGGCGGCAGTCTCTACAACGAGGACCTGGCGCCGACCACGGCCGCGCAGCGCAGTTGGCGCTGGTATCACTTCGCGGCGCTATGGGTCGGGATGGTGATGAACATCGCGTCCTACATGCTGGCGGCGGGGCTGACCGAGCAGGGCATGTCGCCGTGGCAGGCGGTGCTGACGGTCCTGCTCGGCAACCTGATCGTGCTGGTGCCGATGCTGCTGATCGGCCATGCCGGCGCCAGGCACGGCATCCCCTACGCGGTGCTGGTGCGCAGTTCGTTCGGCACCCAGGGCGCCAAGCTGCCCGCGCTGCTGCGCGCCATCGTCGCCTGCGGCTGGTACGGAATCCAGACCTGGCTCGGCGGTAGCGCGATCTACACGCTGCTCAACATCCTGACCGGCAATGCGCTGCATGGCGCGGCACTGCCGCTGGTCGACATCTCGGTCGGGCAACTGGCCTGCTTCCTGGCGTTCTGGGCACTGCAGCTCTATTTCATCCTGCACGGCACCGATTCGATCCGCTGGCTCGAGAGCTGGTCAGCGCCGGTCAAGGTGCTGATGTGCGCGGCCCTGGTCTGGTGGGCGACCTCGAAGGCGGGCGGGGTGGGCTCGATGCTGTCCACGCCTTCGCAGTTCGCGGCCGGCGGCGCCAAGGCCGGGCGGTTCTGGGCCACCTTCTGGCCGGGGCTGACCGCGATGGTCGGCTTCTGGGCCACGCTCGCGCTCAACATCCCCGATTTCACCCGCTTCGCGCGCAGCCAGCGCGACCAGGTGATCGGGCAGTCGATCGGCCTGCCGGTGCCGATGGCGCTGCTGTCGGTGGTCTCGGTGGTGGTGACCTCGGCCACCGTGGTGATCTACGGCAAGACCATCTGGGATCCTATCGACCTGGCGAGCCGCATGACCGGCATCGGCGTGGGCATCGCGCTGGTGATCCTCACGCTCGACACCATGTGCTGCAACCTCGCGGCCAACCTGGTGGGGCCCGCCTACGATTTCTCCAGCCTGTGGCCGAAGGGCATCTCGTATCGCGCGGGCGGCATGATCACCGCCACCATCGCGATCCTGATGATGCCGTGGAAGATCCTCGCCACCACCGACGGGTATATCTTCACCTGGCTGGTCGGTTATTCAGCCCTGCTGGGCCCGGTCGCGGGGATCCTGATGGTCGACTACTTCCTGATCCGCGGCACGCGGCTCGATGCGCGCGCGCTGTTCGACGCGGCGGGGCCGTTCAGTTACGTGCGCGGCTGGAACCCGGCGGCGCTGGTGGCGCTGGCCGCCGGCGTGCTGCCGAACCTGCCCGGTTTCCTGCACGTCGCGTTTCCGGCCGCGTTCCCGAACGTGCCGGCATTCTTCAACACCCTTTATACCTATGCGTGGTTCGTCGGCCTGGTGCTGGCGTCCCTGGTCTATGGCAGCTGGATGAAGCTCGGCGCGAGCCGGCGCGCGCAGGTGGCGAGCGCCTGAGCGCGTCGCCCGATCCAGCTCGTTCCAGTTCATTCAGATAGCGAGGAGGCATTGCGATGACAACCCTGATTCGTGGCGGTACCGTGGTCGATGCCGAGCGCAGCTACCGCGCCGACGTGCTGTGCGCCGACCCGCAGGACGGCGGCACGATCCTGCAGATCGCCGAGCGGATCGAGGCGCCGGCCGGCGCCGAGATCGTCGATGCGCACGGCCAGTACGTGATGCCCGGCGGCATCGATCCGCACACGCACATGGAGTTGCCCTTCATGGGCACCACCGCCAGCGACGATTTCTACAGCGGTACCGCGGCGGGCCTGTCGGGCGGCACCACCAGCATCATCGACTTCGTGATCCCGAGCCCGCGCCAGTCGCTGATGGAGGCCTTCCACACCTGGCGCGGCTGGGCGGAAAAGTCCGCTGCCGACTACGGCTTCCACGTGGCCGTGACCTGGTGGGACGAATCCGTGCATCGCGACATGGGCACCCTGGTGCACGAGCACGGCGTGTCCAGCTTCAAGCACTTCATGGCCTACAAGAACGCGATCATGGCCGACGACGAGATCCTGGTGAACAGCTTCGCGCGGTCGCTCGAACTCGGCGCGCTGCCGACCGTGCATGCCGAGAACGGCGAGCTGGTGTTCCAGTTGCAGCGCGCGCTGCTCGCGCGCGGCATCACCGGGCCCGAGGCGCATCCGCTGTCGCGTCCGCCCGAGGTGGAGGGCGAGGCGGCCAATCGCGCGATTCGCATCGCGCAGGTGCTGGGCGTGCCGGTCTACATCGTTCACGTCTCGGCCAAGGACGCCGTCGACGCGATCGCGCGTGCCCGCAACGAGGGCCTGCGCGTGTTCGGCGAAGTGCTGCCCGGCCATCTCGTGATCGACGAGGCGGTGTATCGCGATCCGGACTGGAATCGCGCGGCGGCGCACGTGATGAGCCCGCCGTTCCGTTCCGCCGAGCACCGCGACGCGCTGTGGCGCGCGCTGCAGGCCGGACAGCTGCATACCACGGCGACCGATCACTGCGTGTTCTGCGCCTCGCAGAAGGCGATGGGCCGCGAGGACTTCACGCGCATCCCGAACGGTTGTGGTGGCGTGGAGGATCGCATGGCGGTGCTCTGGCATCACGGCGTCAACCAGGGGCGCCTCACGCCGAACGAATTCGTGCGCATCACCTCGACCAATGCCGCGCAGATCTTCAACCTGTATCCGCGCAAGGGTGCCGTGCAGGTGGGCGCCGATGCCGACCTGGTGGTCTGGGACCCGGCCGCGACCAAGACCATCTCGGTGAAGACGCATCACCAGCAGGTCGACTTCAACGTGTTCGAGGGCATGACGGTGCGGGGCCTGGCCACGCATACCTTCACGCGCGGCGCGCTGGCCTGGGCCGACGGCGAACTGCGTGCCGTGCGCGGCGCGGGCCGCTACCTGAAGCGTCCGCCGAATCCGGCCTATTACGAGGCCACGCGGATCGCGAACCGGCTGCGCGAGCCGCAGGCGGTCGAGCGCGAAGGCTGAGCGATCGGAGCTTTCGGCACGACGTTTCCGGCTTCCGCCGCCAGATTCTTGCGCTTTGGTTTACGCGCCGGCCCATTGGTTTATACTGCGCGCCGCCGGTTGGAGACACCGGCGTTCGAGCTGTCCGATCGGTCAACATATGGCACGGATCCTGCATGAGTCTGCCCGCCCGGCAGGACCGGCAGCCGCGAGCCGGCCGGTGGGCGATCTCGAAGCAAGGACGCACCCGAAGCAGGCGGCGCGCGCGAATATAGGGCAGCGCGCCGGCCTGCGACCCGAGCCCGACATCGATCGGCCGGGAATCCGATACCAAGAACCTGAGAGAGCGGAGTCACCTGTATGCATGCAGGAATACAGAATAAGAAAAAGAAAACAAAAAAACGGCCGGCGGCAGGCGTGGCGGTGATGGCGGCCCTGGCGTCCACCTCGGCCCTGGCGTCCACCTCGGCCATGGCCGGGCAGCCGGCCGGCGCGACGGTGCTGGCCGAGAGCGAGGTGGTGTTGCCCGCGGCGCCCGCGGCGACGGTGACGCCGCCTTCGCCCTATCTGTCGGACTGGTTCCACCAGAGCATCGGACTGATCGGTTCGAAGAACATCCGCTTCGGCCCGCACCGGACCAACGACCTCTATCTCGAGTACGAGTATTTCGGCCGCAAGGGGCCGTTCGATCTCTACGGCTACGTGGACGTGCCGCGCGTGCTCGGGGTCGGCAACGGCTACGACGGCGGCTTCACCAACAAGGGCTCGCCGGTGTTCAGTGAGCAGGAGCCGCGCGTCTCGATCGACCACCTGCTCGGCAAGTCGCTCGCCATCGGTCCGTTCAAGGAATGGTACGTGGCCTTCGACTGGATCTACGACCAGGGGCACAACACGCCCGGCCGGCAGAACACGCTGTATGCGGGCATCGGCACCGATATCGACACGCATACGCCGCTAATGCTCTCCGCGAATCTCTACCTGCATCGCCAGTGGGAGAACTACGGCGCCGCGAACCAGAACAGCTGGGACGGTTATCGCGCGCAGATGAAGTACATCCTGCCGCTGGGCACGTTCCATGGCGGCAACCTGCTCTACGTCGGCTTCTTCAACTACGACTTCGGCTCGAAGCTGCGCGAGGAAACCGGCGACAACACGCGTACCGATACCGCCTTCGTGTCGACCAACGTGCTGATCTACTCGTTCAAGCACTGGCGTTTCTGGACCGCGGCCCGCTATTTCCACCATGGCGGCCAGTGGGCCGGCACCGAGCTGAACTTCGGCGACGGCCCGTTCCAGAACCGCTCGAACGGCTGGGGCTATTACGCGAGCGTCGGCTACCAGTTCTGATGACGGCTCGCGTGCCTATCCGCACGAACCCGCTTGCGCCGCGACGGCAAGGGCGCATACTGCTCGGCGCGAGCCGGGCACGACATGAGCATCGAAACGATATCGAGGCGCCCGGGCAGGGCGCCATGACATGAAGAGACAAGAGGAGAGCGAGGGTGGATATTCTGCGTAGTCTGTTGGGAATGGCTTGCCTGCTGGCGATTGCCTACCTGCTGTCGAACAATCGGCGTGGCGTGAGCCTGCGCACCCTGCTCGCGGCCCTGGCGACCCAGCTCGTGCTCGGCGCCCTGGTGCTGTTCGTGCCGCCCGGCCGCGCCGCGCTGGCGATGGCCGCCAACGGCGTGAACCAGGTGCTGGAGATGGGCAATCACGGCATCGCCTTCGTGTTCGGCGGCCTGGTCGGCAACAAGATGTTCGATCTGTTCGGCGACGGCGGTTTCGTGTTCGGGCTGCGCGTGCTGCCGATGATCATCTTCGTCACTTCCCTGATTGCGGTGCTGTACTACATCGGTGTGATGAAGTGGATCGTGCGCATCTTCGGTGCGCTGCTCTCGAAGCTGCTCGGCGTGAGCCGGATCGAGGGCTGCTCGGCGGTGGCCACCATCTTCCTCGGCCAGAGCGAGATGCCGGCCCTGGTCAAGCCCTTCGTGCGGCAGATGACGAGCGCCGAGATCTTCACCGTGATGGCCAGCGGCATGGCCTCGATCGCCGGCTCGGTGCTGGTCGGTTACGCCGGCCTCGGCGTGAAGATGGAATACCTGCTGGCGGCTTCGGTGATGGCGGTGCCCGGCGGCCTGCTGTTCGGCAAGCTGCTGTATCCGACCGACGAGCCCAGCCGGGTGGTGATCGAGGGCCTCGACTTCGACGAGCAGCGCGCCGCCAACGTGATCGAGGCGGCCGCCTCGGGCGCCTCGGTCGGCATGCGCATCGCCATGAACGTCGGCGCGATGCTGATCGCCTTCGTCGGCCTGATCGCGCTGATGAACGCGATCGTGAGCGGCATCGCCACCCTGGTCGGCTTTCCGCACCTCACCCTGCTCGGCATCCTCGGCGTGGTGTTCGCGCCGCTGGCCTGGCTGATCGGCGTGCCCTGGCACGACGCGGCGCTGGCCGGCAACTTCATCGGCGAGAAGCTGATCTTCAACGAGTTCGTCGCTTATGGCGATCTCTCGCCCTACCTGAAGGACAGCACCAAGGTGATGGCCGCCGGGCTGCAGGTGCTCGACCCGAAGACCATCGCGATCGTATCCTTCGCGTTGTGCGGCTTCGCCAACTTCTCATCGATCGCGATCCTCGCCGGCGGCTTCAGCGCGGTGGCGCCGGAGCGGCGCTCCGAGGTGGCCCGGCACGGGCTGCGCGCGCTGACCGCCGCCACGCTGTCGAACCTGATGAGCGCGGCGATCGCCGGCCTGTTCTTTTCCCTGCATTGACGAGCGAGATTCGCATGATGGTTCCCGCAGTCAACCATCGGGCGCGCAAGCAACTGGCGCAAGCCGCGTTGACGGCGCTGCACCTGATCGATCTGACCTCGTGGAACGACGACGACACGGACGATGGAGTCCGGGCGCCGGCCGCGCTAGGTCACGGCCCCGGCGGCGCGCCGTCCCTCACTTATTGAAAGGAATCCGATATGTTTCTGCCCCAGGAATTCATCCGCAAGAAGCGCGATCGCCAGCCGCTGAGCCGCGACGAGATCGCGGCCTTCGTCAGCGGCATCACCGACGGCAGCGTGACCGAGGGCCAGGTGGCCGCGTTCGCGATGGCGGTGTTCTTCAACGACCTGGCCGTCGAGGAGCGCGTGGCCCTCACGCTCGCGCAGCGCGATTCCGGCCAGGTCCTGGAATGGCGCTCGCTGGCGCTCGACGGCCCGGTGATCGACAAGCATTCGACCGGCGGCGTGGGCGACGTGGTGTCCCTGATGCTCGGGCCGATGATCGCCGCCTGTGGCGGCTACGTGCCGATGATCTCGGGGCGCGGGCTCGGCCACACCGGCGGCACGCTCGACAAGCTGAGCGCGATCCCCGGCTACGACGTCACGCCCGATCCGGAGCTGCTGCGCCGCACGGTGCGCGAGGTCGGCGTGGCCATCATCGGCCAGACCGCCCAGCTGGCGCCGGCCGACAAGCGCATCTACGCGATCCGCGACGTGACGGCGACGGTGGAATCGGTCGCCATGATCACCGCCTCGATCCTCTCCAAGAAGCTGGCGGCCGGGCTCGAAGGGCTGGTGATGGACGTCAAGGTCGGCTCGGGCGCCTTCATGCCGAGCTTCGAGAAATCGGTCGAGCTGGCGCAGAGCATCGTCGATGTCGGCAACGGCGCCGGCATGAAGACCACCGCCGTGCTGACCGACATGAACCAGTCGCTGGCGCCCTGCGCCGGCAACGCGATCGAGGTGCTCTGCGCGATCGACTACCTGAGCGGCAAGTCGCGTCCAGCGCGGCTGCACGAGGTCACCATGGCGCTCACCGCCGAGATGCTGGTGACGGGCGGCCTGGCCGCCGACGAGGCGCAGGCGCGGGCCGCCTTGCAGCGCGCGCTCGATTCCGGCGCGGCGGCCGAGCGTTTCGCGACCATGGTGGCCGCGCTCGGCGGCCCGAAGGACCTGGTCGAGGCGCCGGCGCGATACCTGGCTGCCGCCGCGGTGAAGGTGCCGGTTCCGGCGCCGGCCGGCGGCGTGGTGCAGCGCGTCGACTGCCGCGGGCTCGGCCTGGCGGTGGTGGCGCTCGGCGGTGGCCGCACGCGCGCGGAAGACTCGATCGATTATTCGGTCGGCCTGTCGGATCTCGTCGAACTCGGGCAGCAGGTCAACGCGGGCGATCCGCTCGGCTACGTGCATGCGCGCGACGAAGCGGCCGCCGCGCGCGCGCTGGCGGAGGTGCAGCGCGCCTACCTGCTCGGCGCCAGCGCCGAGCCGCTGCCGCCCACCATTCATCGGCTGGTTCGTTAAGTGGTGCCGGGCAAGGAGCGAGCATCATGCGTGCGCTAGTTCTGGTTCTCGATTCGCTCGGCATCGGCGCGGCGCCCGATGCCGAACGCTTCGGCGATCAAGGTTCGAACACCTTCGGGCATATCGCCGAGCATTGCGCGGCCGGCCGCTGCGAGGGCGAGGCCGGCCGTGGCGGGCCGCTGCGCGTGCCGCATCTCGAGCAACTCGGCATCGGGCTGGCCGGCGCGCTGGCCGGCGGCGCGCTGCCGGCGGGCATGTCGTCGGCGCCGGCGCTGCTCGGTGCCTACGGCGCCGCGCGCGAGTGCTCCTCGGGCAAGGACACGCCGTCCGGCCACTGGGAGATGGCCGGCGTGCCGGTGCGCTTCGACTGGGGTTATTTCGGCGAGCGCGAGGCCTCGTTCCCGCCGGCGCTGCTCGACGCGATCGTGCGACGCGCCGGCCTGCCGGGTTACCTCGGCAACTGCCACGCCTCGGGCACCGACATCATCGCCTCGCTCGGTGCCGAGCACATCGCCACCGGCAAGCCGATCTTCTATACCTCGGCCGACTCGGTGTTCCAGATCGCCTGCCACGAAGGCAGCTTCGGCCTCGAGCGGCTCTATCGCCTCTGCGAGATTGCCCGCGAGGAGGTGGATGCCTACAACATCTGCCGCGTGATCGCGCGGCCCTTCGTCGGCGACGCGCCGGAAAACTTCGCCCGCACCGGCAATCGCCGCGACCTGGCGGTGCCGCCGCCCGCACCCACCGTGCTCGACAAGCTCGCGCGCGCGGGCGGGCAGGTGATCGCGATCGGCAAGATCTCGGATATCTACGCCGGGATGGGCGTGACGCGGAAGATCAAGGCCAACGGCCTGGACGGCCTGTGGGACGCGACGCTGGCGGCCGCGCGCGAGGCACCCGACTTCAGCCTGGTGATGACGAACTTCGTCGACTTCGACCAGAACTTCGGGCACCGGCGCAAGGTGGCCGGTTACGCGGCGGCGCTCGAGTATTTCGACTCGCGGCTGCCGGATCTGTATCCGCTGCTGCGCGAGGACGACGTGCTGATCCTGTCGGCCGACCACGGCTGCGACCCGACTTGGCCCGGCACCGATCACACGCGCGAGCACGTGCCGGTGCTGGTGTATGGAAAGCAGGTGGCGCCCGGCAGCCTCGGCGTGCGCGACAGCTTCGCCGACATCGGCCAGAGTCTCGCGTCGTGGTTCGGGCTGGACGCGTTCGAGGACGGCAAGTCTTTCCTGGCCGCGCCGCGAGCGGCCGGCGCCACGGCGCGATAGGCAGCTTATCGACAACACAAGGACATCGACATGGAACGGGATACATTGGTCGAACAGGCGAAGCTCGCGCGTGAGCGCGCCTATGCGCCGTATTCGAACTTCAAGGTGGGCGCCGCGCTGCAAACGCGCGACGGCAAGGTCTTTCACGGCTGCAATGTCGAGAACGGCTCGTACGGCCTCTGCAATTGCGCGGAACGCACGGCGCTGTTCGCCGCGATCGCGGCCGGCCATCGCCCGGGCGATTTCGTGCGGCTGGCGGTGACGGGCGACACCGACGGGCCGATCGCGCCCTGCGGTGCCTGCCGCCAGGTGATCCACGAACTGGGCGGAGCGGACCTGGAGGTGGTGCTGAGCAACCTGAAGGGGCAGACGCAGGTGACCACGGCCGATGCCCTGTTGCCGGGCGCATTCCGGCTCTGAAGGGCGAGGCGGGCGCTATCGTTCGAGAATGCGCCGCAGCAGCGTGGCCAGGCGCGCCATGTCCTGCGCCTCGAAGCCCGCGAACAGCCACTCATGCGCCTCGCGGAACGCCGCCGGTGCGCCGGCGGCCACCGCCCGCCCACGCGCCGTCGGCACCAGCTCGACGACGCGCCGATCGATCGTACCGCGTCGGCGTTGCAGGAAACCGTTGCGCACCAGCCGATCGACCATGCAGGTGATGGCCTTGGGATCGACCTCGCATTGACGCGAGATGTCGGCGGCGCGGGCCAGCTCGGGCTGCCCGACCAGGTACAGCACGCGAGCCTGCTGCGCCGTCACCTGCAGGGCGTCCTGCGTGCATCGCGTGATGGCCTGGTGCAAGGCCAGGTCGGCACGCAGCAGCAGGCGGCCGAAGGCATGGGCTTCGTCGCTCGCGCGCGAGCCGATCGCGGTTCGAGGGGCGCGTGCCATCGCGAGTGCCGTGAACGCGCTCGCGACTCAATCCGCCGCCTCGAACGGGCGCAGCAGCAGGAAGGCGAGATCGACGACATGCTCGGCGCTCTGGCGCGGCGCGATGCTCGCCTGTTCCGCCAGGCTGCGAATGAAGAAGCCCATCAGGCTGGCGTGCGTGAAGGCCGCCAGTTGCGCGATATCCGCGTTGTCCGCGAGCTGTCCCTGCGCGTGCGCATCGGCCAGTGCATCGACGATGCGCTGCTCGGCGGCGCGGCGCCCCATATGCACCTTCTCCCAGAACTCCCGGGTCTCCTCCGATACTTCGCAGCGCGAATGGACGATGCTGTAGACGCGCCGCGCGACGCCATTCGACAACACCCGCGCGAGATGGCGGACCAGGGCCGCCCGCAGTTGTTCGAGCGGGTCCGGCTCCGGCGCGTGCCAGGCGATCAGGAAGGGATCGACGGGCAGCCCCGCATGCTCGAGCATGGCCTCGAACAAGGCGGACTTGTTCCTGAAGTGCCCGTAGACGGCGCCGCGCGTGACGCCCGCCACGCCGGCGATATCGGCCAGCGAGGTATGCGACAGGCCTTGCCGCAGGAAGGCCTGGACCGCGGAGTCGAGGATCCTGGCACGCGTGTGCATGGCCTGCTCCTGCGTACGCCTCATCGAAGGCTCCCGGTTGTGCGATGACGAGTTGGGACATCGAGGTTTGGTGCGACGTCCGCGGACCGGACGTGCAGGTCGTTGCCGCGGCCCCGATCCGGCGCTGCCAATCTAGCGAGCTTCGGCGCTTCGGGCTAGTGCCCGAATCCGGGTGACTGACCTCCACGCGGCACAGTAATTTTCCTGACAGCCGCGCTTCAGGTTTCAGACAGTCAGGCGCGACGCCGCCTCGGGCAGTGCGCGGGTACTCCGGATCTTGTCCTGGATGTAGTCGACGAAGAGGGTGGTGACGCGCCGGATATAGCGATGGCTCGGAAACACCGCACAGAACTGGGCGTTCGTCGCACGATAGTCGTCGAGGACCGGAACCAGGCGTCCCGCATCGATATCCGCCTGCATGCAGACCTCGGGAAGCAGGGCGATGCCGAGCCCCTCGATGGCCGTCTTGCGAATCAGCTCGATCGAGCTACTCAGAAAACGCCCGCTCACTTCCACCCGGGCATTGCCCTGCGGCCCGCTCAGATGCCAGACCTCGAGGCCGGGCGTGCGCGACAGCAACAGGCAGTCGTGCCGCGACAGCTCGTCCGGCGTGCGCGGAATCCCGTGAGCGGCGAGATAGGTCGGCGCGGCGACCAAGCGGCGCTGCGCCGAGGAGATGACCCGGCGCACGGTGTTGTCCTCCAGGGCAAAGACGGGGCGGAAAGCCACGTCGACGGCGTGCGTGACCAGATCCGCGCGTGCGTCGTCGGTGAGGAATTCGAGGTTGACCGACGGGTAGGCGGACAGGAATTCGGTGATCCAGGCGACAGGAAAAACATGGAAGAAGTCGCCGGGGAGAGCGACGCGCAGGGAACCGCCGGGCGTCGCATGGATATCGCTGACTTCCTGGCTGGCCTGCACGATGTCGGCGACGTTCTGCGCGCATTGATCGTAGAAGGCCTGGCCGACCGCGGTAAGCGTCAGCTTGCGCGTGGTGCGCAGGATCAGCGGGCTTTTCATTTTGCTTTCAAGCGCCTGGATATGCCGGCTGATGGTGTTCGCGGGCATGCCGAGACGGCGCGCGGCTTCGGCGAAGCTGCCGGCTCGTATCACTTCGACGAACAGGTAGATCTCGTTGAGGTCGATCATCGATTCCTCTCAATTTCGGACGACATCAATGCGAATAGCTCGTCTAGTGGGGTCAAAAAAAACGCTCTAAGCTGCGAGCCAGACAAGTTGATTAGACCACTATTCCCGGCTCGCCATCGCCCGATGCGAGGGCTTTTCGCGCGGCGCGGCGAGCTTGCTCATTTCTGGCGATTACGACGCGTGAGCCGGGAAACCAGGACAGGACGAGCCGCATGGCCCCAGCAGATCGACAAGACACGGATTCCGGCAAGCATGCATCGCTTAGCGATCCGAAAGTTTCTGTAATGGAAGCGCGACGCGCGGCGCGCTGGCTGGCGACGGCTGCCGTGGCCGTCGCACTGAGCGCCTGCGCGGTGGGGCCGGACTACCGGAAGCCGACCATGGACCTGCCGCTCGCCTTCAAGGAAGGGGCCAACTGGCAGCGCGCCGAGGCGAACCCGCAAGCCTCGCTGTCGAGCAGTTGGTGGCTCGATTATCACGACGCCACGCTGACCGACCTGATCGAGCGCTCGCAGCGGGCCAACCAGTCGATCGCGCAGGCCGAGGCGGCCTACCGGCTCGCGCTGGCGACGGTGACGGCCGACCGCGCCAGCCTGTTCCCGACGGTGGGCGCGAACCTCTCGGGCACCCGCTCGGGCAGCGGGACGAACGCGGCATCGAGCGGCAGTTCGCAGGCGGGCGTGAGCAACCTGGCTTCCACTTCGCTGACGGCGAGCTGGGAGCTCGATCTATGGGGCAGCGTGCGCCGCCAGATCGAGTCGAGCAAGGCCAGCGCGCAGGCCAGCGACGCGCAACTGGCGGGCGAGCGCCTGTCGATCGCGGCCAGCCTGGCCATCGATTATCTGGAGCTGCGCCAGGCCGACATGGATATCGACCTGCTGACCCAGCAGCGCCGCATCGACGAACGGATCCTCGAGATGACGCGCCGCGGTTTCGCGCTCGGCACCTCGTCCAACGACGACGTGCTCAACGCGCAGGATACGCTTGAGCTGGTGATCGCCTCGCTGCAGTCGACGCGGATCACGCGCGAACAGGACGAGCACGCGATCGCGGTGCTGGTCGGCGTGGCGCCCGGCGGCTTCTCGATCGAGCCCAGGTCCGACTATGCGTTCGCGCTGCCGGCGGTGCCGCTGGCCCTGCCGTCGCAACTGCTGGAACGACGCTACGACGTCGTCAGCGCGGAGCGCACCGCGGCGGCGGCCAACGCCAAGATAGGTGTGGCCGAGGCGGCCTTTTTCCCGACGCTCACGCTCTCGGCCGAGGGCGGCTTCCAGCACAACACGCTGGCCAACCTGTTCACGGTGCCGAGCCGCTTCTGGACCCTGGGCCCCACGCTGGCCGCGACGATCTTCGACGGCGGCGCGCGCACGGCCGCCGTGCGCGAGGCGCGCGCGACCTATGACGAGGATGTCGCCAGCTATCGCCAGACGGTGCTGGGCGCGTTCCAGAACGTCGAGGACAGCCTGTCCTCGCTGAACCACCTGCAGGACCAGGCCCGTTCGTATGCGGGCATCTACCGCCGCAACCAGCAGTTGTTCGACAGCGCCAGCGCGCAGCAGCGCATCGGCACGGCCAGCGAGCAGGACCTGCTGACCCAGCAGCTCACGCTGATCCAGGCGCGGCAGAACCTGGAGGACACGCGTGCCTTGCTGTCGCAAAGCAGCGTCAGTCTGATCCGCAACCTCGGCGGCGGCTGGCAATGGGACGACGCGCACGAAACGCAGCTGGGTTCGTCGGCGCAGGCCAGGCCGGCGAACACCGCATCGACCGGCGTCGACTGATCGGCCGCACGGATCGCGGGGCCGCCCGATCCGCTCGCGAGCCCGACTCCCGCGCTTTCTCCATCCGGCGGCGACGGCTTCACCGCGCCGCGCGGGTTTTCCATTTCACGAATTCGGTGTGGTGTGACATGAATCGATCTTTCCTGGGTGCATCGCTGCTGTCCACGGGTTTGCTGGCGCTGGCCGGATGCGGCAAGAGCGGGCCGCCGCCCGCGCCGCCGCCGGTGGTGACCACCGTCACGGCGCAGCCGCGGGACGTGCCCTTGACGCGCGACCTGGTGGGCCGCCTGTCGGCCTATTACAGCGCGAACGTGACGGCCCGCGTGTCGGGCGTGCTGCTCAAGCGCAGCTATGCCGAGGGCAGCGAGGTGAAGGCCGGGCAGACGCTGTTCGAGATCGACCCGAGCTACTACAAGACCGTGCTCGACAACAGCCTCGCCACGCTGGCCGAGGACCAGGCGACCTACGTCAACGATCGCATCACGGCCGAGCGCGACCATCAGTTGCTGCCGGTCGGATCGGTGTCGCAACAGACCGTCGACAACGCCGATGCGGCCGAGCGCAGCGCGGCCGCCAAGGTGCAGGCCGACCGGGCCTCGGTGGAAAGCGCCCGCGTGAACCTGGGCTACACCAAGGTCACCTCGCCGATCACCGGCATCGCGGGCGAGCAGCAGGTGACCGCCGGCACCGTGGTGGGCAGCGGCGTGTCCGACGCCGGCGCGAGCGGCACGCTGCTGGCCACCGTGCAGCAGATCGATCCGCTCTACGTCAACTTCACCCTCAGCGCGGCCGACCTGGTGACGCTGCGCCAGGCGCAGGGCGCGGGCCATGTCGCGCTCGCGGGACAGGCCGACACCGCCGTCAGCGTCACGCTGCCGAACGGCAGCACCTACGAGCAGGCGGGCGCGCTCGACTTCTCCGATGCCCAGGTGAACGCGACCACCGGCGCGGTCAACCTGCGCGCACGCATCCCGAACCCGCAGCACCAGTTGCTGCCCGGCATGTTCGTCACCCTGAAGGCCGACTTCGGCCGGCGCAACGGCGTGTTCCTGATCCCGCAGCAGGCGATCCAGCGCGACGTGGTGGGTGCCTATGCGATGGTGGTGGCCGGCGGCAAGGCGCAGCGCCGCAACGTGGAGGCGAGCGCCAGCTATGGCAACGACTGGATCGTCACCAGCGGGCTGGCCGCCGGCGACGAGGTGATCGTCACCGGGCTGCAGGGCGCGCGCGAGGGCGTGACCGTCAAGGCCGGCCCCTGGCAGGCGCCGGCCGCGGCCCAGGGCGCCGCATCCGCGCCGCACGCCGGCCAGGCATCCTGAGGAGAACGATCCATGCCGCGCTTCTTTATCGATCGTCCCGTGTTCGCCTGGGTGATCCCGATCCTGATCTGCCTGATCGGCACCATCTCGCTGCTGAAGATGGGTATCGACTCCTATCCCGACATCGCGCCGCCACAGGTGACGGTGACCGCCACCTATCCCGGCGCGAACGCCGCCACGCTCGAATCCACCGTCACCCAGGTGATCGAGCAGCAGCTCACCGGCATCGACAACCTGCTGTATTTCAGCTCGGCGTCGAACGGCAACGGCCAGGCCACCATCACGCTGAGCTTCGCCACCGGCACCAATGCCGACATCGCCGAGGTGCAGGTGCAGAACAAGGTCGCGCTCGCCGAGCCGCTGCTGCCCACCGAGGTGACGCAGCAGGGCCTGCAGGTCGCCAAGGCGAGCCCGGACATCCTGATGTTCCTGAGCCTGCAATCGAGCAACCCCGACATCGACGCGGCCCGCCTGAGCGACGTGATCGCCTCGCAGATCCAGCCGGTGATCGCGCGTATCAACGGGGTGGGCAATACCTTCATGCTCGGCGCCGAGTACGCGATGCGCATCTGGCTCGACCCGGACAAGCTGCAGGCCTATGGGCTGTCGACCACCCAGGTGCAGAACGCGGTCAGCGCGCAGAACGCGCAGTTCGCGACCGGTTCGGTGGGCGCCGACCCGGCCGTCAAGGGGCAGACGTTCACGGCGACGGTGTCGGGCGACACGCTGTTCTCCTCGCTGCAGCAGTTCCGCGACATCATCCTGCTGTCGAAGAACGACGGCACGGTGGTGCGCCTGGGCGACGTGGCGCGCATCACCTTCGGCGCGCAGAGCTACGGCACCTCGGCCATCTACCAGGGCAAGCCGGCGGGCGGCCTGGGCATCTACCTGCTGCCCGGCGCCAACGCGCTGGCGGTGGCCAAGGCGGTCAAGGCCGAGATGGCGGTGCTCGCCAAGGACCTGCCCAACGGCGTCACCTGGGACGTGCCCTACGACACCACGCCCTTCATCACGGCCTCGATCCTCGACGTGGTCAAGACCCTGGTGGAAGCGATCGTGCTGGTGTTCTTCGTGATGCTGATCTTCCTGCAGAACATCCGCGCCACCATCATCCCGACCCTGGTGATCCCGGTGGCGCTGCTGGGCACCTTCATCGGCCTGTCGGCCCTGCACTTCTCGATCAACCAGCTGACCCTGTTCGGCATGGTGCTGGCGATCGGCATCGTGGTGGACGACGCGATCGTGGTGATCGAGAACGTCGAGCGCATCATGCGCGAGGAGGGGCTGGACCCACGCGCGGCCACCCGCAAGGCGATGGGGCAGATCACCGGCGCCATCATCGCGATCACCGTGGTGCTGGCCGCGGTGTTCGTGCCCTCGGCCCTGCAACCGGGCGCCACCGGCATCATCTACGCGCAGTTCGCGCTGACCATCGCCGTGTCGATGGCCTTCTCGGCCTTTCTCGCGATGTCGTTCACGCCCTCGCTGTGCGCCACCATCCTGAAGCATGACCGGCACGGCGAGCCGAACCTCGTGTTCCGCCGCTTCGAGTCGGGCTTCAACCGGCTCAGCGAGACCTACATCGGCCAGGTGGCGCGCGCGGTGCGCCATGTGCCGCGCTGGATGGTGGCCTTCGTGACCGTCAGCGTGCTGGCCGGCTTCCTCTACACGCGGCTGCCGACCTCGTTCGTGCCCGACGAGGACCAGGGTTTCGTGCTCGCGCTGGTCAACCTGCCGCCCGGCTCGACGCTGCAGAACACCGACCGGGTCATGAAGGAGGTGCGCGAGCGGCTGAAGCACAGCGCGATCGGCAAGGATATCGACGACGTGTTCGGCATCGAGGGCTTCAGCTTCGTCGGCAGCAGCGAGAACGTCGGCATGGCCTTCATCAAGCTCACCGACTGGGGCCAGCGCTCGGAGACGGCCATGCAACTGATCCCGAAGGCGAACGGGATCCTGCACGGCATCAACGACGCGCAGATCTTCGTGGTGAACCTGCCGACCATCCGCGGCCTGAGCCAGTTCGGCGGCGTCGACATGTACCTGCAGGCGCGCGCCGGACAATCCCGCGCGCAGCTCGGGCAGGCCGAGGGCATGCTGCTCGGCGCGGCCGCGAAGAGCGCGGTGCTGTACGGCATCCGGCCGAACTCGCTGCCCGAGGCGCCGCAGCTCAAGCTCTCGGTGGATCGCGTGCAGGCCGAATCGATGGGGCTGTCGCTGTCCGACGTCTACAACACCATCCAGATGGAGCTGGCGCCGTTCTACGTGAACCAGTTCACCTACGCGGGCCGCGTCAAGCGCGTCTACCTGGAGGCGGATGCGCCGTTCCGCATGAGCCTCGATGCGCTGGGCCACTTCTACACGCCGACCAATGCGAGCGCCTCCACCACGAGCGGCGGCACCGCCTCGGCCTCGGCCTCGAGTTCGGGCACGGTCAGCACCTCCACCGCGCCGGTCGATCCGTCTTCCAGCAACGCGGCGATCAGCCCGTACAACATGGTGCCGCTGTCGAGCGTGATCCACTCGGTCTGGAGCGTCGGCCCGCAGGCGCTGCCGCGCTACAACGGCTATTCCGCGGTCGAGATCGTCGGCAACGCCGCATCGGGCTATTCGACCGGCCAGGCCATGCAGGCGCTGCAGCAGATCGTGGACAAATCCCTGCCGCCGGGATTCGCGGCCGACTGGACCGGGCAGTCGTACCAGGAGATCATCGCCGGCGATTCGGCCACGCAGTTGATGCTGCTGTCGGTGGTGGTGGTGTTCCTGTGCCTGGCGGCGCTCTACGAGAGTTGGTCGGTGCCGGTCTCGGTGCTGCTGGTGGTGCCGCTCGGCCTGCTGGGGATGCTCTCGTTCTGCCTGCTGACGAATACGCCGAACGACATCTACTTCAAGATCGGCATGGTCACGGTGATCGGGCTGGCCGCGAAGAACGCGATCCTGATCGTGGAGTTCGCGATCGAGGGGCAGGCCGAGGGCCTGACGCTGTACGACGCGGTGCTGCGCGCGGCGAAACTGCGGCTGCGGCCGATCCTGATGACTTCGATGGCCTTCATCCTCGGCGTGCTGCCTCTGGTGCTGTCCAGCGGGGCGGGCTCGACCTCGCGGCACGAGATCGGCATCGGCGTGATCGGCGGGATGCTGTTCGCCACGGCGCTGGGCGTGCTGCTGATCCCGGTGTTCTACGTGGCGGTGCGCCGGATGCTGGGCGACAAGCTCGACGAGGTGACCCACAAGCTGCGCCGGCCGGACCCGGCGGATGGGGCCGAGGCTCGTTCCTGAGCGGGCCGAGCGAGGTATCTCCAGGCCTTGCGATGCATTCCGACGTGATTCGTTTCATCGTCGACGGGATGCATCGCATCGACCGGATTTCGAATTGAGACCACGGAATTGATTCGGTTGATTTAATCATTACTTGGTGAATGGTTTATAAAAATCCAATAAGAATTGGATGGTGAATTCGAGCTTTCCGACGTGGCCGCCGTCGATGCGTTGCGGGTCGTGTCGGCTGGATCTTGCGCAATGGTGTAACTACTTAACATGCAAATCGCTTGCCGGGCGGTGCGTCTGTAGTTTGTGAAGCGACTACATACAGACGAACTTCGGGCCCGGCGAGAAATCCGGAAAACCTGATATTCCTGCCAGCTTCCTGATTGCGGATAATCTTCAATAATGCAACGCCGCCATCGAAATCGATGGATGAGCGAATAAGAATGCAAGAAGATTCGTGATACCCATCCTCTCCCATTGATCAGGAATACAAGAAATGAATATCAAAATGAAGAGAAAGAGTCTGGCATTCCCGGCCCTGGTGCTGAACGCGGCGGCGGCCCTGCTGCTGTCGACGGCGGCCCCGCACGCGGCGATGGCCGCCGCGGCCTGGGCGCCGGATACCTTCTACGCCGCCGGCACCATCGTGACCTACAACGGCAGCGACTACCAGGCGCTCGTCAACCAGACGGACTACACCGGCACCGGCTGGAACCCGACCGTGGCCTCGCTGTGGACGCCGGTCTCGGGCTCCGGCACCGGCCCGGGCAACGGGGGCGGCACGGATCCCGGCAACGGCAACGGCGGCGGCAGCGGGCTGGGAACGGGCTCGCCCACCGGCACGGCGGCCGGCTTCATCTACGGCCCGTACAAGGACACCTCGATCTCGCTGAACTGGAACACCAACACCATCTCCACCAACGTGACCGGCTCGCTCAAGCCGATCGCCTCGGCGCTGCCGACGGGCACCCACACGCTCACGCTGGCTTTCGCCAACGGTGAATGCGGCAGCGAGAACTGGGGCGGCGTGGCCGGCAATACGCTGGCTTCCGTCAACGTGCCGCTGCTGTCGGCCGCCAACGTCAACTACATCCTGTCGACCGGCGGCGCGGCGGGCGTCTTCACCTGCGGCACCGACGCGGGCATGACGACGTTCATCAACCGCTATGCGTCCAAGAACCTGGTCGGCATCGATTTCGATATCGAAGGGGGCCAGTCGCAGGCCGTGATCAACAGCCTGGTGCAGCGTGCCGCCAACGCCCAGCAGCAGTTCCCGAATCTGCGCTTCAGCTTCACGCTGCAGACCGTGGCCCCGGCACCGAACGGCGCCACCCAGGCCACGTCCTGGGGCGCCAGCGCGCCGGACAGCTTCAACGTGCTCGGCGACTGGGTGATGCAGGCGATCAAGAGCTCGAACCTGAAGAACTACACCATCGACCTGATGACGATGGATTACGGCTCGGCCCTGCCGGGCAATTGCGTGCTGGTGGGCGGCGCTTGCCAGATGGGGCAGTCGGCCATCCAGGCGGCCATGAACCTGCATGATCACTGGGGCGTGCCGTACAGCCAGATCGAGATCACGCCGATGATCGGCGGCAACGATTCGGCCGGCGAGAGCTTCACGCTCTCCGATGCCGACGCGGTGTCGGCCTTCGTGATCAAGAACGGCCTGGCCGGCCTGCATTTCTGGTCCTTCGACCGCGATGCCGATTGCGCGCCGGGTACCGCCTCGCCGACCTGCAACACCATCGGCGGCGTCGGCACGCTCGGCTACAGCCTGCGCTTCGCCAAGGATCTCGGGCAGTAACGCGGTGATCCCGATGCCGGGGCCGATGGAGGCCCCGGCGTGACGCCGGCGGCCCTCGCATCGCGGGCCGCCGTTTCCTCATCGTTGAAACGGCATCGCGGCCGGACGCGAGGTGGCCGCGTCATGAGGTGAGATCATGAAAACCAGGCTGATTCCCGTCGCCTCGGCCGTGATGGCCTGGGCGGCACTCGGCACGACCACGGCGATCGCGGCGACGCCGGGCGATTCGCCCGGCGCACCGGCCGCCGCCGTGGCGCAGCCCGCGAATTCGCTCAATGTCGCCGATTACGGCGCGATCGGCGACGGCAGGAGCGACTGCACGCAGGCCATGCAGAACGCCTTCAACACGGCGGCCTCGCAGCACCGCACGGCCTATATTCCGGCCGGCACCTACCTGCACAGCGCGGTCCTCACGCTCGGCGGCGTGACGGTGACGGGCGCCGGCGCCCAGACCATCCTGGTGGCGAGCAATCCGGACCAGGAGGCGCTTCAGCTCACCGGCAGCGCGACGCTCTCCAATCTCGTGACTTCCACGCGCGCGCCCAACCGCAGTTCGCAGCCGCTGGCCGCGGCGATCGACGTGACCGGCGCGAACAACCGGGTCGAGCACGTCACCACGCTCGGCGCGGCCTCGAACGGCATCCGCCTGGACGGCGCGAGCGGCGCGCAGATCGTCAGGAACCTGGTGGAAGGCAGCAATGCCGACGGCATCGCGCTGATGAACGGCTCGCTGAACGACACGGTCGACAGCAACGAGGTCTACCAGGCCGGCGACGATTCCTACTCGGACGACTCCTACACCTTCGACAGCCGGCAGGATTCCGGCAATCTGTTCACTCATGACTACGCGCTGGCGAATGCCTATGGGCGGGGTTTCGCGCTGATGGGCGCGACCGGCGACACGATCCGGAACTCGGTGACGGACGGCTCGCAATGGATGGGCATCGTGGCCGGCACCGATTCGAACAGCCGTACCATGAACGGTTCGAACGACACGATCGCCGACAACCTGATCCTCAATGCCAAGGGCGACGCCGTCGCGGTGATGAGTGCCGGCGGCGGGCTGAGCCAGGGCGGCGCCGGAATGCGGATCTCGGGCAACGTCACGAGCGGCTCGGCGGCGTCGGTGCTCGGGTTCACGCCGGCCACCAACCTGGTCGACCGCAGCACGATCAGCAATTACCAGCCCGGCACCGGCGACGGTTCGCACAACGGCGGCGGCTGAGCGCGGCGCGTCGTGCCGTGGCCCGGCTTCAGTCGCCGGTCCGCCGCGGCACCGCGCCGAACACCGTGCCGCGCGAGAGCGCGACGAGGATCTCGCGGGCGTAGTCGACCGAGGGCAGGGCGCGGCCGAAGTAAGCATCGAGCCCATGGGGATTGCGGCACCACAGGCCTTCGTCGCCGATATGGACGAAGGTGTGTGCGCATGCATCGATGCTGCGCCCGGCGGCCAGGATGCGGACGAACTCGTGTGGATCGATGGGCTGGCTGGCGTTCAAGCGTTCGTCCCTTGCGGTTCGCTTCGGCGGATGGCCGGTACCCGCGCGAGGCGCGGCGGGAGTGGAAGAAAAATGTTGCGCGCGTCGCGGTCCTTGCGGGCGTGAATGGGCGCAACGAGACCGCCTGATTCCGAGGATGGAAGCGTCAGAGCACACAGGCGGGACGCGAGCGAGAGGATCTCGCGTCGAAACCGGGGACGGTGGCGTGACAGGTGGCCTTCGCGCCTCGACATGCCGGCCGGGCCGGGGATGGCGCGGGCAGGGAGCGATGAAGACGGTTCGGCCACGGGCGTTTCTCACACGTCGAAAGGGGGCATGCCGGCGCGGTCCTGCCGATGCCGACCGGGGCGCGACGCGAAGCGCCGGCGAGGCACCGCCGACCGCATCGCAATGGCTTGCAAGCGGAGGATTCTAGGCGCCCCGGATGCGGAGGTTCAACCCGCTTGAACCTCCGGCGAGGAAATGCTAGGCGCGATTATTGACGATTCAGGTGCGAGGCATCGAGCGCGCCCCAGGTGCCGGAATCGTCGCTGGGCCCCTCGCTCGACAGGTGCCCGGGCTCCCAGCCCGGCAGGCCCGCCGCCAGGCATTCCTGGCGCGTGGCCACGCTGGCGGTGTGATGCACGTCCACGCGCCGCATCACGTAGGCCGCGGAGCCGCCGCGCGGCTGGAAATAATGGCGGGCCGCCTCGGGATCCTTGAAGATCTGCGCGCGGTCGATGCCCGACGGGTTCAGTTGCGACCAGAATTGCGCGCCGTATTCCTCGCGCAGGAAGATGCCGTAGGTCTCGCTATAGACGATGTAGGCCACCTTGCGCTCGCCGATCGCCATCAGCAGGTTGTGCTTCTCGGCTTCGCGCACGGCCTCGCCGATCCGCGAGACCGAGAATTTCGCGCGGATCGCGGGCAGCAGCCGGTCGCGCAGCACCGTGTTGCCGATCTCGAGCGTGTCGGCGATCAGCTCGAGCGGGAATTGCCGCGACAGGCCGCTGAGCACGCGCAGCTCCTGCGAGCTCAGCCCCAGTTCGATGATCTTGTCCGATCGCGCGCGGCTTTCATACCACTCGAAGATCTCGCGCGAGAGCGTGCGGAACAGGGCGACGTTCCCGCGCAGCGGTGCCTCGCCCTCCTGCGAGGGCAGCGTGTCGTTGGCCACGTAGAGCACGCCGAAGCGTCGCGAGCGCGGTTCGTGGGCCGGCGCGGCCAGCCAGCTCTTCATGCCGTTCTCGCGCGCGAACTCGGCCATTTCGCGCCAACTGCCGCCGAGGTTCTCGATCAGGCCGACATCGGAGGAAAAGCACACGCGCTGGGTTTTCCGCGCGTGGATCAGGAAGGGATCGGTCGAATACCAGCGGCGATGCACGTAGGTCTGCATGGCCTTTCCGAAAGCCGGCGAGAGGATGATGATTCGATACGCGCGGATTTCGCCTTCGTCGTCGGTGTCGACCAGGAAGTAGAACGCGGTGCTTGCCTTCAGCGCCTGGATGATGCGCCAGGCCTGCCTGGCGAGCCGGGCCTCGTCGGGCAGGTAGGCGATCTCGCCGATCGCCGACAGCGCGTCCGGCACGCTCGGGGCGGCTGCCGCGTCGGCCTGCTCCGACATGTCGAGCGCGATGTCGGCGATGCGCGGCCCCACCACGTGCTCGATGGCGGCGGCATGCGGATCGGCGCGCAGGAAGTCGAGCAAGGGCGCACCGCCGGCGCAGATCGCCTGGGTTACGCGGAATTCGCTGCCACCCGCGCCCGACATCAGCATGTCCCGTTCGACGAGGGTCCCGCCGTCCTGTTCGCGTAAGCGATAGGTAAAGGAATCGGCGCCGATCCTGAACGTGTTTTCAGCCATCTCTGCCTCGGAACCGCTTCATTTCAATTCGTAATCCGCGCGTGATTGCCGGCTTGCCGCGCGGGGCGATGCGCATGGTAACGCGATTGCGGCGCGCGAATCGGCCGGCAATGAAGGGGCTGGCGAGGGAGATGGG
Source organism: Burkholderia gladioli (assembly GCF_000959725.1). NCBI lineage: Bacteria > Pseudomonadati > Pseudomonadota > Betaproteobacteria > Burkholderiales > Burkholderiaceae > Burkholderia > Burkholderia gladioli. The sequence goes on along the minus strand of NZ_CP009322.1, from coordinate 1,726,572 downwards.
TTTCGAACAGGGAGAGGCGCGGGAGGGACGATGCGGCTGGACTGATCCAGGGCGCGCGGCGGCGGGCGCCGCCGGCGAATCAGCGTGCTTCGCTTTCCCGCCCGAGGCTGGTGAAGCTGGTATAGGCGCGCACGATGTCCTGCGGCTGCGTATCGTGGTCGGCGCTGAGGAACAGGCCGCGATAACCGCAGTAGATCTGCTTGCGCAGACGGCGCGCCAGTTCGACGATCGCCACCGCCACCTCGTGCAGGCCGACGGAAGCCGCCGCGGTGGTGATCACGTTGCCGTGCCGGTCGTGGGACAGCACCGCGAGGCTCAATTCGGCGGCGACGGGTTCGCCCGAATCATGCCGGCTCCATCCCATCACGGGCGTGCAGCCGCCGCCCGGGCGACGAGACGGGAGCGGGGCGAGCTTGCCTGCCTCGGAATGCATGTTCTCCACGTGAGTCGGTCAATTCGTGATGGAAGGGGTGACGATGAAGGCAGATCGTAATGGCTTGCCTGAACGCACGACGCGTCCTTCGCTGGGAGCATAGACGCTCGACCCGGTTTCGGGAGCTGTCATTAAATGCAGGGTGGATGCTTATTTTTCGCCGGGCGCGAAACAACTTCGGCTCGTCGTCCATGCCTTCCCGATGCGCTTCGGACGGGGGCGGGATTCACCCGTGCATGGCATGCCGGCGTCACGCCCGGGAGCCAAAATGATACGCGGCCACGGACCCGCACGAGCATGAAAGATCTTGAAGAATCGTCAAGGCGACCGGCTTGCCTTGTTTCGGTTTTTCCGAAGTGTAGCGACAATAATCTCTGATTTTTCCGATGCCCGAATTCGCCGACACTGGTGCCTCACTCACGAGGCGGCATCCACCGCAAAGGAATCGGCAGCATGAGAAGCTATCCCCGCAACAGCCCCCAGGCGGCAGCCCGCATCGTGGCGCTGGTGCTGATAGCGGACGGTCATATCGATCGTCGCGAGGAACAGGTGATCGAGACGCTGGGCATTGCCCGCAAGCTCGGGCTCGGCACGGCCGAATTCGAGCGCATCGTGCAGGCCTTGTGCGAGGACCAGGCGCTCGGCCAGGCTTCGTCCGGCACCCTCTCGGCCGTTCTCGACCCGGCCTCGCTCAAGCCGCTGCTCGCTGAGATCGACGATCCCAAGCTGCGCAAGCGGACCATCGAGCAGTGCCTGGCGGTGGCCTCGGCCGATCGACACCTGGCGGATGCCGAGATCGTGGTGCTGGCGGCGATCCTCGACGCCTGGACGCCGCGCCCGCATTGAAGCAGACTGGGCCGCGCCCGTCGATGACGCGCCGGGCTCAGGCCGGGCGCGAGGCCTCGGCGACCCGGGCCCGGCGCGCGCGCCATTCCGTGAGCTGCCAGACCGCCAGTCCCGGCAGGTAGAACAGCAGGTCGCGCAGGCGTCGCGCGCCGGCCAGCGCGAGGCACAGGGCGGGATCGAGGCCGAACAGGCCGCCGATCACCACGAAGCCGCCTTCCTGGATGCCGATCCCGGCCGGCACCAGGAAGGCCATGCTGCTGAGGAACTGGATCAGCGCCTCGATCGCCATCGCGTCGACGAAGCCGGCCTGGGCGCCGAGCGCATGCAGGGCGAGCCAGATCTCCAGCGAAAACCCCATGAATTGCAGGGTCTGCCAGATCAGCAGGTAGCGCAGCACCATGCCGGTATTGCGCCACAGCAGCATCACGGCGAGATCGATGCGCGCGGCCGAGGCGCCGATGCGCTCGACGAAGCCGCCGCTGGTGACGCGATTGAGCATGCCCGCCAGGCGCCGGAAGGGCCGCGCGTGCTGCACGGCCGCGAACAGGGCCAGCACCGGCACCGCGAGGGCCAGCCCGGCGAGGATCTGCCGGAACGTGTCGCCGCTGCCCGCGCCGTTGCCGTGCAGCAGCCAGGCGCAGGCGAGCAGGGCGAATACCACCTGGCTGATCAGGGTGAGTTGCATGTCCACCACCAGGCTGGCGATGGCGGCGCTCGGGCCGATCCGCAGCCCGCGCAGCAGCCGGAACGACACCACCTCGCCGCCGATTCGCGCCACCGGCAGCAGCCCGTTGATCGATTCGCGGATCAGCACCAGTTTCAGCATGGTGACGAGCGGCGGGCGGCGCGTGGGACGCAGCAGCAGGCGCCAGTCGGCGGCGTTGGCGAGCATCGGCAGGCCATGCGCGGCCGCGGCGATCAGCAGGCCGCCGCCGGCCTCGCGCAACAAGGCCAGGATCGCCTCGGGCCGGTCGCGGCAGATCAGCCAGACGGCGATGGCGAGCCCCAGGGCCGCGGCAACGGCGCCGATCGATTTCATCTCAGCTTGGCCTCGCGGCGTCGATCCGAGCCGGCGCGGCGACCTGGCGGCAAGCGCAACGCGCGCTCACTCGTCCAAGCGCGGCGTGAGGCGGCCGCCCGGATCGACGCGAAAGCGCCGGCCGCGCCAGACCACGTCGCTCAGGCCGAAGCTCGCGACGTAGATCAGGAATTGCATCAGGTCGTAGAGCGGCAGGCAGGCCCAGTCGCTGAAGGGCTGGCCGAACACGCGATCGACGCGCCACTTGAGCATCCAGCGCGCGAGCAGGGCCGCGCCGGCCAGCAGCCAGGCGTGCTCGCTGCCGCCCGAGGCGAGCACGGCGAGCAGCGCGAAGGGCAGTGGATGCATCAGCGCGGCGCCGAGATGACCGAGCGGATCGGCGGCGCGGATGGTGCGGCTCCAGCGCGATTCGTGCGTGAAGTAGATGCGCGAGCTCGCCTCGACGCAGGCGTGTTCGACCAGCAGCGGCGGGATCGCGACCAGCGCGCCGGTGGCGCGTACCGCCTCGCCGATCGCGTGGTCCTCGGCGAGATGATGGACGTAGTGGCCGAGGCCGCCGATCCGGTTCAAGGTGGCGCGATCGATCGCGATGGTCTGGCCGAAGCAGGGCCGCGCGAGCCCGGTGGCCAGCCCGATCACCACGCCGGGAAAGAAGGCGTAGTTGGTCGAGGCGGCCGAGGCGCGCGGCCAGAAGCCGGGCGCGCTCACGCCGCGATAGGCGCTGGTGACGAGCCCGACGCCGGGCAACTGCAGCGTGCCGACCACGATGCCCAGGTAGTCGCGTCCGACCCGCACGTCGCTGTCGGCGAAGCAGAGCAGGTCGTGGCGAGCCTGCTCCAGCATGTTGACCAGGTTGGAGATCTTGCGGTTGGGGCCGTACAGGCGCGCGTCGACGACGGTGGCGATATCGGCCGACGGATAGCGCACGCGCAGTTCGGCGATGGCATGCAGCGCCGGATCCTCGGCATCCTGCACGCCGAACACGTATTGGATCGGGCCGGGATAATCCTGTTCGAGGAAGCTGGCGAGATGCTCGACGAGCCGCCATTCGTCGCCGTGCAGCGGCTTCATCAGCGTGACGGGCGGGAAGGCGACCGGAGCCGCGCGCGGCCGTGCCAGGAAGCGGCCGACCAGCGAGGCGGACAGCAGCGTGTAGGCGACGCCGAAGGCGGCGCAGGCCGAGACCAGATCGACCACGATCCGCTGCACCTCGGTGGCCGGCACCCGGTGCGCGGCGATCAAGGCGGTCATCGTGACCAGTGCGATCAGCGCGACCGGCATCGCGTGGGAAATCCGCCGCAGCGCGGCGGCGCGCAGGGTGTTGAGCGATTCGCGCTCCAGCATGGCGGCTCAGGCCTCGTGCGCGCGCAGGAAGCGGAAGAACTCCACGCCTTCGCGCAGGCGCCGCTTCATCATCTCCCAACTGCCCAGCATCTCGCGCACGATCTCCCAGATCTTCGCGGGCCGGAAGTAGAAGGCCCGATAGAAGTGTTCGAGTTCGTGATAGATGTCTTCCTTCGACAGGTGCGGATAACCGATCGCGGCGAGCTGCACGCCTGCCTTGCTGACCAGGTTGATGGTCTTGTTCTCCTCCAGCCAGCCGTTCTCGATCGCCTGCTCGTAGAGCCGCGTGCCGGGATAAGGCGCTGCCAGCGAGACCTGGATCGTGTGCGGATTGATTTCCTTCGCGTATTCGATGGTTTTGCGAATGGTGTCCCTGGTCTCGCCGGGCAGGCCCAGGATGAAGGTGCCGTGGATCTTGATGCCGAGCTTCCTGCAGTCCTCGTTGAAGCGGCGCGCGATATCGGTGCGCAAGCCCTTCTTGATGTTCAGCAGGATCTGGTCGTCGCCCGATTCGTAGCCCACCAGCAGCAGGCGCAGCCCGTTCTCCTTCATGATCTTCAGCGTCGCGTACGGCACGTTCGCCTTGGCATTGCAGGACCAGGTCACGCCCAGCTTGCCGAGCCCGCGCGCGATCTCCTCGACGCGCGGCTTGAAGTCGGTGAAGGTGTCGTCGTCGAACATGATCTCCTTGACTTCCGGCATGTTGTCGCGAATCCACTTCACCTCGGCCAGCACGTTCTCGACCGAGCGCACGCGGTAGCGATGGCCGCCCACCGTCTGCGGCCACAGGCAGAAGGTGCACTTCGAGCGGCAGCCGCGGCCGGTATAGATCGACACATAGGGGTAGTTCAGATAGCCGATGAAGTAGTTGTCGATCTTCAGGTCGCGCTGGTACACCGGCGCCACGAACGGCAGCGCGTCCATGTCCTCGATCATCGGGCGCGCGCCATTGTGCTCGATCGCGCCGTCGGCGGCGCGGTAGCTCAGGCCGAGGATGTCGGCGAAGGGCTTGCGTTCGGCCACGTCGCGGCAGGTGTAGTCGAATTCCTCGCGGCAGACGAAGTCGATCGCGTTGGAGGCCACCAGCGAGTTGTGCGGATCGACGGCCACCTTGGCGCCGACCATGCCGATCAGCACCGAGGGATTGCGCTGCTTGAGGTCCTGCGCGAAGGCCGCGTCGGTCGGGAACGAGGGCGTGCTGGTGTGGATGATCACCAGCTCGTAGTCGGCGGCGATCTCCAGCGTTTGCGCCACCGACAAATCGTCGGCGGGCGCGTCGAGCACGCGGCTGCCGGGCACCAGGGCGGCGGGCTGGGCCAGCCAGGTGGGATACCAGAACGAGCGGATCTCGCGCTTGGCCTGGTAGCGCGAGCCGGCGCCGCCATCGAAGCCGTCATAGGACGGCGCCTGCAGGAACAACGTCTTCAGGACAGGCACCTCGGTTTGCGCGCGGGATACGGCGAGCGGGGCGTGGCTGGCTACGGTCGGGGCTGGGGACATGGCTGGCGTTCGCTGTCGTGGGTGGCGCGATATCGAAGCATCGCGTGGATACCGCGTTTCGTTCGCGATCCTACGAAGGCGAACCTGAAGACAAGCTTAAGGTCGCTTGATGACAGCTGTTCCAGCCAGAATCCTTGTCGCCGGGTTACGAAGCGCGAGTCGACGTCGGATCGATGTAATGAAATATTCACGCATTCGAAATGCGGATGCGTTTCGGCCGTGCTCGATACCGGATCCGCGAAGGCTGCCCGGCTGGAACGCTCGGGCAGCCGCTCGCATCAGGGCGCGTCGAGGAAGTCGATCACGGCGTGGTTCAGCGGTGCCGCGCATTCCTCCGGCAGCCAGTGGCCGCAATCGGGCAGCACGCGGCCGCTGACTTGCGTCGCGTAGCGGCGCAACTGGTCGGCCTCGAACTGGCCGAGCCCGCCATGGCCGCCGCCGCCGATCGCCAGCATCGGCATCGTCAGCTTGCTGCGCGACAGCTCCGCGTTGTCCCGCACGTCCTGGTTCAGCTCGCGGTAATAGCCGAAGGCGGCGTGCAGGCTGTGCGGCTTGCTGTAGGAGCGCGCGTAGCGGTCTAGCAGGGCCGGCGTGAACACCGCCTGGTTGCTGGCGTGCTTCTTGATGAAATGCTCGAGGAAGAAGCGCTGCTTGCCGGCGATCAGGGTTTCGGCCAGGTCCTCATCGGCGGCGAAGAAGCTGAAATGCCAGACCAGCGATTCCCCTTGCGGCGTGAAGGCCGGGAACGAATAGATTGATTCGTCCGGAATCGGCGCCTCCATGTAGACCGCGCGGCGGATGTCCTCGGGATGCCGGACCAGCATCGGGTAGGTGTTCCAGATGCCGATGTCGTGCGCGACCAGATCGAAGGGGCGCTGGCCGCTGAACCGCAGCGCCAGTTGGTGCAACAGCGGCGCGACCTCGGTGGCGCGATACGAGCCGGGTTCGGCGGATTGCCCCAGCCCCGGCAGGTCGGGAGCGACCACCGTGTGATTGCGGGCGAGTTCCGGCATCAGCTGGTGCCATTCGTACCAGGTCTGGCCGAAGCCATGCACCAGGTAGACGAGCGGGCCGCTGCCGCCCTTCACGTAGTGCAGGCGAACGCCGTCGATGGTCTCGTAGCCGCTGGTGAAGCCGGGCGGCAAGGGGAACTCATCGGCCGCGAACGAGGGGCCGGCGAGTAGCAGTGACAGGGTGAAGCCAATGCCTTGCAACAGGCGTCGAAACATGATGAAGACTCCTTATGAAAAAAGTGAAGTGGATCGAATGACTCAGTGACCTTTGATATGGCGTGGGCCGGGGCGGAAACCATGGGCGCTGCCGCACCAGGCCGTGACGAAACCGATCGCGAGCAGCAGCACCAGCGCGGGCGCGAACGAGGCCGCGCCCCAGGCATCGAGCAGCACGCCGCCGAGCAGGCCGCCGCCGGCGATCGCGCCGTTCCAGGCCACCACGTTCATCGACAACGCGACGTCCGCGCCGTCGCCGGCGTTATCGGCCAGCGCGGTTTGCAGCAGGGTCGCGGCACCGCCGAAGCTCAGCCCCCAGGCGGCCGCGCCGCCATAGAGGACGGCCGGCAGCGTCGCGAACCCGGCGAACAGCAGCGCGACCAGCGCGAAGCCGGCCAGGCTGGCCAGCACCGCGGCGCGCAGGTGCCGGTCGACCAGCCGGCTGGTGACGGCGATGCCGGCCAGCGCGGCCAGCCCGAACACCAGCAGCACCAGGTCGACATGGCGGGCCTGGCCGGCCAGGGCCGCGAACGGCGCGACATAGGTGTAGAGCAGGTTGTGCGCGAGCATCCAGGCGATCACCACGCCGAGCACGCGGCGCACGCCCGGCGTGACGAGGACCTTGCGCAAGGGCATGCGTTGATGCCCGGCCTGCCCGGGGTAGTCGGGCACCTTGGCGAGCACCCAGGCGATCAGTACCAGGCTCAGCACCGACATGATCGCGAACGCGCTGCGCCAGCCGATCGCGCCGCCCAGCCAGGTGCCGAGCGGCACGCCCAGCGACAGCGCGATCGGCGTGCCGACCATCGCCACGGCCATCGCTTGGCCTTGCTGGCGCACCGGCACCATGCGACGCGCGTAGCCGGCCAGCAGGCTCCAGGCGAGGCCGGCCGAGGCGCCGGCCAGCAGGCGTGCGAGCAGGGTCAGCGCGTAGTTGTCGGACAGCGCGGTGAGCGAGTTGAACACCAGGAAGCCGGCCAGCGTGAGCAGCAGCACCTTGCGGCGGCGCCAGCGCTGCGTGGCGATGGTCAGCGGAATGGCGGCCAGCAGCGAGCCGGCCGCGTAGGCCGTCACCGTCTGCCCGGCCAGCGAGGTGGAAATGTCCAGGCCGGCCGCCATCTGCGGCAGCAGGCCCGCCGGCAAGGTCTCGGTCATGATGCAGACGAAGCCGGTCATCGCCAGCGCCAGCAGGGCGGCCAGCGGCAGGCGAGCGGAGCCGGCTTGCGTGGTGGTGGAACTCAGGGTGGTCACGGTCTTGGTTTCCGGTCGTTGATGATAAATACATACCATTCGATACAAAAATGGACGAACGTCGACCACGACACATTGGCGGCTGCGGTGATGCAAGTCTTATTTATGTATCGATCGGTAAACTAAAGGGGATACCCCGCCTTGTCAAGTATATATGTATCGATTAGTATAAATATCTCGCAAAGTATCTATTCATCGATCGGGAGAAACAATGGAAATCGGCATACTCGGCCTTGGCGCCATGGGACGCGCGATGGCGCGCAATCTGGTTGCGGCCGGCCATCACGTGAAGATCTGGAACCGCTCGGGCGGGGCGGTCGACGGGGCGAGCGCGGTGGACGCGCCCACGCAGGCACTGCAGGCGGACCTGGCCATCACCATGCTGGCCGACGATGCCGCGATTCGCGAGGTGCTGCTCGACCAGGGCGTGCTGTCCACGGCACGCGCCGGTCTGGTGCACGTGGTGGCCTCCACCATCTCGGTATCGTTGTCGCGCGAACTGGTCGGCCATCACCGCGCGGCGGGCATCGATTACGTGGCCGCGCCGGTGCTGGGGCGGCCCGACGTGGCCGCGGCCGGCGAACTGAATATCCTCGCCGCCGGCGCGCCCGCCGCGCTGGACAAGGCCAGGGCAGCGCTCGAGGTGCTCGGCAAGCGCATCTGGGACATGGGCGAGGCGCCGCCCACCGCCCACGCGGCCAAGATCGCCTGCAACATGATGATCACCATGGCGATCGAGGCGATGGCCGAGGCCGTGGTGCTGACCGAGGGCAACGGCCTGGAGCGCGAACGCTTCTTCGAGCTGATCCTGGGCACGCTGTTCGGCAGCCGCTCCTACCAGGTCTATTCGGGCAACATCCTGCGCGAGCAGTACGAGCCCGGATTCAAGGCCCGGCTGGGCCTGAAGGACCTGCGCCTGGCCGGCGCGGAAGCCGAGGCGCTGGACCGGCAGTTGCCGATGCTCGATGCGGTCAGGCAGCAGATGAGCCGTGCCGTGGAGGCCGGCGGCGGCGAGCGCGACTGGTCGATCATGGCCGACTACACGATCCGCGCGACAGACCGGGGCTAGCCATCGGCCCGTGCGGCGCGGAAGGCACGAAGGGGCACCAGGAGGGCGTCGAGGGGCACGGCGAACACGGGCCGACGCGCCGGCGAGAGCGGACGTATGATGTCGCCTTCGTTTGCGCCGTACCCAACAAAGCACCGATATCGACACCCTCGGAGGAGACCCCGTGATTTCCCGTATTTCCCGCTTTTTCACCCAGATCGTGCACAAGGTCCTGCCGGATCCGCTGATTTTCGCGATCTTCCTCACGGTCGTCACCTTCGTGCTGGCGTTCTCGCTCACGCCGAAGGCGCCGGCCGAACTCGTGCTGCTGTGGGGCAGCGGGTTCTGGAACCTGCTCGCCTTCACCATGCAGATGGCGCTGATCCTGGTGACGGGCCATGCGCTGGCCAGCTCCGGGCCGGTCAAGCGCCTGCTGGTGGCGCTGGCCAGCTCGCCGAAGACGCCGGCCGGCGGCGTGATGCTGGTCGCCCTGGTGGCCGGCATCGCCTGCGCGATCAACTGGGGTTTCGGCCTGGTGCTCGGCGCGATGCTGGCGCGCGAGGTCGCGCGGCGCGTGCCCGGCTCCGACTACCGGCTGCTGGTGGCCTCGGCCTACATGGGTTTCCTGACCTGGCACGGTGGATTGTCCGGCTCGGTGCCGCTGGTGGCGGCCACCAAGGGCAACCCGATGGAGAAGCTGGTCGGCCTGATTCCGGTGTCGCAGACCATCTTCACCGGCTACAACGCCTTCATCACGATCGGCCTGATCGTGATGCTGCCGATCCTGGCGCGCCTGATGATGCCCAAGCCGCATGAAGTGGTGTCGATCGACCCGAAGCTGCTGGAGGAGGCGCCGAGCTTCGAGCGCGTGCTGGGGCCGAACGCGACCTGGGCCGAGCGCATGGAGGAGAGCCGCCTGCTGTCGCTGCTGGTCGCGCTGCTGTGCGTGGTGTTCCTGGTGATCCGCACTCGCGTCAAGGGCTTCGTGCTCGACATCGACACCGTCAACCTGGTGTTCCTCGCCGCGGGCCTGGTGCTGCATCGCACGCCGATGGCCTATGCACGCGCGATCGGCGCGGCCGCGCGCGGCGCCGGCTCGATCATGATCCAGTTCCCGTTCTATGCGGGCATCCAGGCGCTGATGGATCATTCGGGGCTGGCCGGCGTGATCACCAAGTGGTTCGTCGACGTCGCCAACGTGCACACCTTCCCGCTGCTGGCCTTCCTGAGCTCGGCGCTGATCAATTTCGCGGTGCCCTCGGGCGGCGGCCACTGGGTCGTGCAGGGGCCCTTCGTGATGCCGGCCGCGCAGGCGCTGGGCGCCGATCTCGGCAAGTCGGCGATGGCGATCGCCTACGGCGAGGCCTGGACCAACATGGCCCAGCCGTTCTGGGCGCTGCCCGCGCTGGCGATCGCCGGGCTCGGCGTGCGCGACATCATGGGTTACTGCGTGACGGCGCTGTTGTTCTCGGGCGTGGTGTTCGTCGCCGGCATGTATCTGTTCTGATCCCGGCGGGCGGGGCCGGCAGCCACGCTGGTGGCTCGCCGGCTCGCATCTGCGTCGCGCTCAAGCCTTGGCGGCGTCCCAGACGGTCAGGACCTGCGTGATCGCGGCCTCCATCGCCGCGTGGCGCACGCCGTCGCGCGCCAGGGTGCTCAGGCCGAGCAGGAAGCTGTCGAACACGGCCGACAGCGCGGCGGCCGGCACCTCGGCGCGCAACTCGCCGCTGTCGATGCCACGCTGCACGCAGGCGGCGAAGCCGTTGCGGGTGCGCGTGCGCGACTGCTTCAGCGAGGCGGTCACGCCGGCGTGTTCCTCGGACGGCGCGCTCATCACCCCCAGCGCCACCATGCAGCCCTTCGGATGGCCGCGCTCGCACTGCATCTTCGCCGAGCGGCGCAATGCCGTCTCGATCGCCTCGCGCGGCGGCAGCGCGCTATCCCACAGACATTCCGTCACCCGCGCATAGGTGCCCAGGTAGCGCTGCACGCATTCCTGGAACAGCGCTTCCTTCGAGCCGAAGGCCGCGTAGAAGCTCGGCGCGGAAATCCCCGTCGCGATGCCGGCCTTGAGCTGGCTCAGCGAGGTGGATTCGTAGCCGTTTTCCCAGAACAGATGCATTGCGTCCTCGATCGCCTGGTCGCGATCGAAGGTACGGGGACGCCCCATGCTTGCCATGTCGAACTCCGCAAAGACGATTCGATATAGATACTAAACGATATGGAAGTCGCTGGCGATGGCCCGATCGAGGTCGGCGGCCGGGTTGCGCACGCTTTTTGTCGATGTGGTACTGTGCGGTACCGTAACCTGCCTCGCACTGCCGGATGACGGGACGAAGCGTGTTCCAGCCGCGACCAGGCAGGCTATCGGTGTATTTGAAAGCGTATCGAAAGACATCTTCCTCAGGAGTCCTCTGATCAATGGCGAGGCGAGGGCGATGTCCGATTCTTGTCCCGCGGCGGGCATCGATATGCCGATGTATTTCGACCTTTTCACCATCGACAGGAGATGGAGCATGACCGATTTGAACGATCGCGCCCGGCGCGGCTTCCTGAAAACCGCCGCGGTGCTGGGCGGCACGTCCGCGCTGGGCGCGCTGTCCGGGCCGGCCGAGGCGCAGGGGGCGGCGCCGGGCATGACGCCAACGCCCGAGGTGGCACCGACCCGGCTCGACGAGGTGCCGCTCGCCTCGGGCGCCAAGCTGAGCGTCGAGCGCCGCGGGCAGGTCGTGCTGCTCGGCATCAATCGCCCGGCGAACCAGAACCGTGTCGATCCGGAAACTTTCGAGCTGTTGGCCGAGGCCTATTACCGCTACAACCACGATCCCTCGCTGCGGGCCGCGGTGCTGTTCGGGCATGGCGAGCAATTCTCGCGCGGCATCGATATCGACGGCTTCCGCGCGCTCGGCAACAAGACGCCGATCGCGCTGAGCGGCACCATCAACCCGCTCGCGACCACGCCCAGCCCGCGCCTGACCAAGCCGCTGGTGGCGGTCGCGCATGGCGACACCTGGGACATGGGCCACGAGTTGTTCCTGGTGGGCGACATCCGCGTCGCGGCGGCCGATACGCGCTTCGGCCAGGACGAGAACACCCATGGCCGCTTCCCCGGCGGCGGCTCGACCGTGCGTTTCGTGCGGGAAGCGGGCTGGGGCAATGCGATGCGCTACATCCTGACCGGCGATCACTGGAGCGCGGAGGAGGCATATCGGATGGGCACGGTGCAGGCGATCGCGCCCGATGCGAAGGCGGCGCTCGAACTGGCGGTGCAGATCGCCGGCCGGATCGCGGCCTGCGGGCCGCTGGGCATCCAGGCCTCGCTCGCCTCGGCGCACCTGGCGATCGACCCGGCCGAGAACGCCGCGCTGTTCAAGCTGACCGAGCAGTATCGCGGGCTGTTCCAGTCGCAGGACTTCGTGGAAGGGCGCCGCGCGGAACTCGAGGGGCGCCAGCCCGTGTTCCAGGGCAAGTGAGCGCCTGAACGACGCTCAGGCGCCGGCGCTGCGGCGCGCGCGCGGCGCCGGCTTGCCATGCAGGCGCATGAAGGCCGCGGCTGCCTGGCGTGCCTGCTCGGCCAGCGCCTCGGCCGAGGGCCGCGGCGCCACGCCGAGCAGCAGGTCGGTGCGCAGGTCGTTCCAGGCGAGCGCGAGGAACTCGGCCGCCAGCGCGGCTGCCTCGCCCTCGCCGAGCAGCGCGTCCTGTTGCGCTTGCGCGAGCCACGTCGTCAACGCCTGCTGCGAGGCCTTGCGGCCGATCCGGTCGAGCGTCCGGGCGATTTCCGGCGCGCGCGCCACCTCGGCGATCGCCAGGCGGTAGATGGTGATGATGATCGGATCGGTGACCTCGACCAGCAGCCGCGAGGCGAAGCTCGCGAGCACCTTTTCGAGCATCGCGGCGGAGGTGGCGCGCGGCAGCGCGGCGCCCAGGTTCATGCGCTGGCCGCGGCCCTCGATGCAGGCCAGCAGCATGTCCTGCTTGTTGCTGAAGTTGGCGTAGATGTCGCGTTTCGAGACCTTGGCCTGGGTGGCGATCGCGAGCGTGCTGGCGCTCTCGTAGCCCTTCTCGGCAAAGATCCGGAAGGCCGCCTCGATGATGCGCTGGCGGGGGGAGCGTTCGCTGCCTGCGTCCTCGGTATCGGGCGCGAGGTTCGCCTCCTGGTCGGCTGTCATGGCGGGTTCGGTGAGGGCGTCGCGATGTGGCCGCGATGCGTGTTCGAGGGATGCGGCGCCGGCGGGCCGGCGAGTAGCGCCCATTATAAGAGCGAGTCGGCAAGCGAATGTGCCGGCCGCTCGTCAATGCAACAGATCCGGCGCGAGGCGCCGGACAACCAGGAGCATGACCATGAATCATCCAACCGGGATCGACCTGCGCCGCGGTACACGCGTGCTGCTCACCGTCCTTGTCTTGTGGGGGCTGGCCGTGGCGGGCGCCGCGCTCACCGGTCTCTACAGCCTGCTGCCGTCGCTGTCGCTGGCGGCGCTGATCGCGCTGGGCATCGTCGTGCCGGTGGCGATCTATGCGATGTCGCGAGGGTTTCGTGCCTATATCGCGGCACTCGGCTTGAGGCCGCTCACCAGCTTCCATATCTGGCGGATCGGTGCCGCGCTGGTGTTCTTCTGGTACGGCGGGCACGACCTGCTGCCGGAAGCCTTCGTCCGCAACGCCGGATGGGGCGATTTCATCGCGGGCGTGCTGGCCTTGCTGGTCACCTTGCTGCCGGCCAGCCGCGGGCGCTACCTGATGTTCCACCTGTTCGGCTTCGCCGATTTCGTGGTGGCGGTGGGCACGGGGCTGACCTTCTTCCTGTTGCACGATCCGCGCATGGCCAATATCCAGACGCTGCCGATGGCGCTGATTCCGCTGTACGGCGTGGGCATTTCGGGGGCGAGCCACCTGATGGCCTTCGATCTGCTCAGGCGCGGCGCGCGGGGCGGGCGCTCTCGCGAGCGCGCCGCCATCGAGGCGTAGCGGCGGCAGCGCCGCGTGGGCGGGTTCAGCGTGCGCGCGTGCGCCGGGCCTTTTTCGCCGGCGCGCTGCGCGGCGCTTCCTTCGCCGTCGCCGCGGCCGGATCGGCCTGCATGTCCTCGAGCCAGGACAGCGCGTCGGCATAGGACAGGAACTGCCGCAGATACTCGGGCGAGAGCTCGCGCATCAGCAGCAGCGCGCGATGCACCAGGCTGCTCGAATTGAGCGGGCCGGCGTTTTTCGGCACGATGTCGAGCGATTGCTGGACCTGCTGATCGGCGCTCAGCCTCGACCAGATTTCACGGAAGTAGTCGAGCAACTCGGGCGGCGGGCCGCTGCGCGCGGTGCGTGTCTTGTCGAGCGCGAGCGTGGCGAACGGGCTCGGCGCAGCGGTACGCGGGGGCGGTGTCTGCCCGATGGCATCGGCCGCTTCCTGGACATGCGCCTGGCGTGCGTCGAACGCCGCCGCGAAGGCTTCGATCAATGCATCGAGACGCGCGTCGAGCACGCGCCCGACGGCGCCTTGATGAGCACTCGCGCGCCGCAGCAGCGCCTCGATGCGCGCGAAACCCGCCGGATCGAGGCGCTCGGCGCCTCGTTCGCGCCAATCGTCGAGCCGGGCGCGGGTGGGTGCATGCCGATCCTCGCGGGATGCGGGAACGGCCGGCGCCGCGGCGTCGCCGACCGGCTCGGGCAGCGGCTCGTGCATGGCGCTCATTTCAGTTCGCCGCCTTGGCCGCGGTGCCCGAGGCAGGCGAGGCGCCCGCCGTCGCCGCCGTCGAGCTGGTCGGGCGCGGCACGGCCGCGATCTCCACGCGCCGATTGCGCGCGCGTCCCGCTTCGTCGGCGTTCGAGCTGACCGGCTGCTCCGAGCCGAAGGCCGCCGCGAACACCGAGGCGGCGGGCACGCCCGAATCGATGAAGGCACGCGTCACGGTCAGCGCGCGTTCGGCGGACAGTTCCCAGTTGTCGGCGAAGCGGCGATTGCCGGCGCGCACCAGTTGGTCGTCGGCGAAGCCGCTGACCATCAGGATCTGGTCTCGATCGTGCAGGTAGGCCGTGAGCGGCCCGGCCAGGCTCCTGAGCAGGTCGCGGCCCTCGGGCTGCAACTGGTCCGAGTTCACCGCGAACAGCACGTTGCCGGCGATGCCGATGCGCCCGTCCACCAGGGTCACGCGGCCGGCCGCGAGCGGGCCGGCCAGCGCCTGCTCGAGCGTCTTGCGCCGCTGGGTTTCGACTTGCCGCTGCCTGACCTCGTCGGCCAGGCGCGAGGAGGCCTCCAGCTGCATGCCGATCACACCCACCAGGATCAGCACGAAGGCGCCGAGCAGGGCCGCCATCAGGTCGCTGAAGGCCGCCCAGACGGGCGCGGTCGGCTCCACGCCGCCGTCGATTTCCTCGTTCATGCCGGCTTCGCTCCGTCGAGGCGCTGCAGGTTCTCGACGATCTGCTTCTGCGACATCAGGCTCAGGTCGATCACGTCCTTGGCCTGCGCGACGTAGTAGGCGAGCTGTTCGTCACTGCGCGCGAGCGACTTGTCGAGCGAGGCCTCGATGCGCGCGAGCTGCGTCATCATTTTCTGGTTCGAATCGCCGAAGTGCTGCACGGCCTGGCCGAACGCGTCGGCCAGGCTGGCCATTTCCACCGCGCTGCCGCCGACCTGCGCCGAGGCGCCTTCCAGCACCTGCGCGCCGACCTCGACCTGCTGGTCGAAGCGGGTGCCGACGCGCTCCAGCAGCTCGGCCGAGGTCGAGACCAGCGCGTCGATCGCCGTGCGCTGTTCGTTGCTGGCGTGGCTCACCGCGTCGAGCAGGGTGGCGACCGTCGACAGCAGGCGGCCGCGCTCCTCCAGCATCGCGGTGTCCTGCACCATGCTCTCGGAGAGCTTCTGGCGCAGTTCCGCGACCACGTCGGCGGCGGCGCGCGGCGCCTGCGAGGCCGCATCGACCAGGCGGCCGATCTCGGCGATGGTGCCGTTTGCGTGGGTTTCGGTTTGCGCGGCGATCGTGTCGGCGGTTTGGGCGAGTGCGTCGCAGATGGTTTGCTGGCGCTCGGCGGCTTGCCGAGCGGTATCGCGCCAGGCGGCGGCATTCGCTTCGGCAGCGCGCGCGATCTCGGCGATGGTGCCGCTGGCATGGGCTTCGGTTTGCGCGGCGATCGTGTCGGCGGTTTGGGCGAGCGCGTCGCAGATGCTTTGCTGGCGCTCGGCGGCTTGCGTGCTGGCCGCCTGCCACGCGTCGGCGTGGGCCGCGGCCGCGCGCGCGATTTCCTCCAGCGTGCCCTTGGCCTGCGTTTCGCCGTGCGTGGCGATCTCGGCCGCGGTTTTTTCCAGGGCGTCGCAGATCCGCTGCTGGCGCTCGGCTGCTTGCGTTGAGGCGAGCTGCCATGCCGTCGCGTTGGCTTCGGCGGCGCGGGCGATTTCGGCGATGGTGCCGCTGGCATGCGCTTCGGTTTGCGCGGCCACGTCGTTGGCGGTCTTCGCGAGTGCGTCGCAGATCGCTTGCTGGCGTTCGGCTGCTTGCGTCGAAGCGAGCTGCCATGCCGTCGCGTTGGCTTCGGCGGCGCGGGCGATTTCGGCGATGGTGCCGCTGGCATGCGCTTCGGTTTGCGCGGCCACGTCGTTGGCGGTCTTCGCGAGCGCATCGCAGATCGCTTGCTGACGTTCGGCAGCTTGCGTCGACGCAAGCTGCCATGCCGTCGCGTTGGCTTCAGCGGCGCGGGCGATCTCGGCGATGGTGCCGCTAGCATGCGCTTCGGTTTGCGCGGCGACGTCGTTGGCGGTTTTCGCGAGCGCGTCGCAGATCGCCTGCTGGCGCTCGGCCGCCTGCGTCGAGGCAAGCTGCCATGCCGTTGCATTGGCTTCAGCCGCACGCGCGATCTCGGCGATCGTGCCGTTCGTGCGCAACTCGGTTTGCGCGGCCACGTCCTCGGCCATCCTGGCCAGCGCATCGCAGATCGCCTGCTGTCGTTCCGCCGCTTGCGTGCTGGCTGCTTGCCAGGCTTCCGACGACGTAGCGGCCAGGCGGGCCATCTCGGCCAGCGTCGTGTTCGCCTTGGTTTCGGTGCTCGCCGCCACTTCGCCGGCCGTCTTCGCCAGCGCCTCGACCACCGCCTGCTGGCGCTCGGCCGCCTGCGTGCTGGCGGCCTGCCAGGCCGAGGCAGCGGTTTCGGCCGCGCGCGTGATCTCGCCGAGCGCGCGATCGGCCTGCGTCCCGGCCTGCGCGGCGATCTTGCCGGCGGTCTGTTCGAGCGTCGCGCAGATGGCCTGCTGGTGCCGCGCGGCCTGCGCGTTGGCCGACTGCCATTCCTCGCGCAGCGTCGTGCTCATCGCGGCCAGCGCGCCGGTCCAGGCCGCCAGGCGCGTCTCGTCGCGTTCGGCCAGGCCGGCCTGCAGCTCGCCTTGCGCGGCGCGCAATTCCCGCAGCAGCGCGCCGGCATGGGTCTCGAAGGTGGCGGCCGCGGCGCTGAGCGCCTGGCGGTTGTCGTCGGCGAGTTTCTCGCCGCTGGCCTCGTGACGCGCGAGCACGCTGTCCCAGGCCCGCGAGGCGCCTTCGGCGGCCAGCGCCTGGCGCTTCTCGACCTCGCGCAGCAACGCGGCCGAACGATTCTCGAAGCTGCTGTTGAAGCCTTCCAGCGCACCGCGCAGCTCGCCCGCGAGCGCTTCGCCCGAGCGGCGATGCTCGGCCAGCGCCTCGTTCCAGATGCCGGCCACGCGCGCGGTATTCGTCTCGAAGCCGGCCGTCAGGCCGTCGAGCTGCCGGTCGACGGCCTGCATCAGCGTGCCGTGCAGCTTGCCGCTTTCCTGCGCGAGGCCGGCCATCGCCGCCTCGACCACCGGCACGATGGCGGCGCCCGCGGCGCGCGCGCTGTCGGCCGCGCTGCGGGTCAGGGTCTCGCCGAGCATGGCGGCCAGGCGCGTGTGGCTGGCCTCGGCCTGCTCGATGAAGGCCTGCTGGCCGGCGAGCTGGCGTTCGCCGAGCGTGGCGCCCTGGCGCTCGATGGCGGCGATCATCGCCTCCAGCCGCTCGACCAGGGCCGGCATGGCCTCGGCCTGCCGCTGCATCAGCGCGAAACCCGCCTCGCGCTGATGCGCGTGCGAGAACGGCCGCAGCGTGGACGCCACCAGCGCGTCGAGCTTCTGCACCGTCTCGAGCCGTTCGCGACGGCACAGCGCGGAGAGCAGCCCGAGCATCGCCGAGCTCGCCACGCCGGCGATCGAGGTGCCGAACGCGAAGCCGAGCCCGCGGATCGGCGCGTAGAGCGCGGCGCGGATCGCGTCGAGCCCGGTGGCGCCGTCCAGCGCGGCGCTGGTGCCGCGCAGCGTGGCGACCATCCCGAGCAGGGTGCCGAGCATGCCCAGCAGCACCAGCAGGCCGACCAGGTAGGGCGTGAGCGCGGGCGCGGGCAGGGCGGCGCGCTCGCCTTCGACGCGCGCACGCACGGCGCTGCGCAGGCTCGGGTGCAGCGGCTGCAGCCAGGCATCGAGCGAGGCGGGCGCGGCGGCCGAGCCGAGCGCGCGCGCCAGGCTCGCGGTGGCCTGCCGGTAACGATGCAGTTCGAGCGCGCCGCCCAGGTAGAAGGCGGCGATCAGCACGGTGACGGCCAGCGCGAGCGGATTGCCGCCGAGGTAGCCGGCGCCGATCCAGCCCACCACGGCAAGGCCGGCGAGGAAAACGAGGAGATCGATACGAAGTCGGGACATAGGCTTGGGATTAGCGGGCGCGGAGAGCCGCGAGCAGCCCTCCCACCGGTTGAAACCGAAGATCGAGTTCGGCGAGCAGGACGCTCTGCATGTCCTTGCGGAAGGTGTCGAGCCAGCTGTCGGGCGCGCTGGCCTGGGCCAGGCGGGCACGCAGCGGCGGCGCGACTTCGGCGGCCCGGGTAAGCGGGGCAGCGGCCGGCGCCGCGGCAGGGCCGCTTGCAGGGCCGCTTGCATGGCCGTTAGCCGGGCCGCTGCCACTGCCGCCATCGTTGTCACTGTCGTTGCCGCCGCTGCCCGCTTGCGCGGCTTCGCCGTTGCCATCGCCGTCGGTGGCTTCAGCTTCGGCTTCGGCGCGCGCCGCTTTCGCATCCGCGCGCAGCCGCTCGAAATAGGCGCCGAGCAGGCCCGGCACCGCGCCGAACAGGCTGCGCTCGCGCGCGGCGAGCGCGCGTTCCATGGTGGCGTCGAGCGCGGCCAGCTTGGCCAGCGCCGGCGATTGCGCGGCCAGTCGCGGCCGCAGGCGCGCGCGCAGGTCGCCGATCTCGCTCTCCATCTTCTGCTGCAGGCTGAGGCAGCACTGACGATAGAGCGCGAAATCCGCGTCCGTCTCCGCCGGTTCGGGCGGCCGCGCCAACTGGGCCGGCGCGAACGCGCCGCCGCGCCGGAGCTGGCGCGCGGGCGCGAGCAGCGCGTCGTTGGCGATCGCCTTCGACAATGAGGAACGCAGGCTCAGGCCGCGCGCGGCCTCGTCCTCGCCGTTGCCGCGCAGGCCGGCCACCACCGGCGCCGGCGCGGCCAGCACCGAGGAGAGCGCGATCGCGTCGGTCCAGGCCACCCACTGGCTGAGCCGATCGGCGAGCGGCTGCGCCGTGCGTTGCACGTCGGTGCCGCCGAGGCGGGTCAGGATGCGGACGAGGGCCGGCGCGTGCAGGGAGCTGCGCTGCGGGAGTGACGACATGCTGCGAACGTGAAAAAAAGGCAGCAGTTTACACAAGGGCGCGGGCCGGGTTGCTTTTTTGGCGAGCGGGGGCCGGATCGCGCGCGGGCGCGCACGCGCGCGCACGCGCCGGGGCGTGTGCCGCGATGGCCGACCACTACGCTGCGGGCCTTGCCGGGCGGGCTTCCCGGCCCGGCGGCAGCCGGCCGTGGCGCCCGATTCGCGTGCCGGCTCAGAGCGGGCGCAGCGTCTTCTTCATGAACATTCGCGAGAAGCCCGGCGGATAGTCGGGCAGCTCGGCGAAGCATTGGTAGCCGAGCCGCTCATAGAACGGCCGCGCCTGGAATTCGAAGGTATCGAGCCAGGCCGCGTGGCAGCCGCGCGCGAGCGCCTCCTGTTCGGCCATCCGCATCAGGCGCGTGCCGACGCCGCCGCCGCGCGCGCTTTCCGGCACCACCAGCAACTGGATGGCCAGCCAGCCGTAGGCGGTCGAGGCCCACAGGCCGCCCGTGACTTCGCCGGCCGCGTCGCGCAAGGCCACCACCAGCGGGCGATTGCCGCTCGGGCCGCCGTTGCGGTCGTTGTAGGCCACCAGCGGGGCGGCGATCTGCTTGCGGACGGTTTCGTCCGCGACATCGGTCAACGTGTAGGTATAGGTCATGGTGTGTCGTCCGAATGGAGAAAACGGCGGGCACGGCCCTCGGGCCCGCGCGGGCGAACCGGCATGTATAGCGAGGTTTCGCGATCCCCGCAATGGCGGCGCGGGTTGCTCGGGGTGACGCATGGCGGCTGTGCCGTGCTCCCGGCACCCGGCAAGCACGGTGGTGAGGTTTTGTACCGCGACGTATCCAGCGCGCGTCGCGAAACATCGGCATGCAAAAGCGGCCGGGCGCGGAAACAGACGGGATACGTGGGCGCGGTCTACTGACGGTACGCGATCAGCATCCCTGCGTACCGAAACCCGCAACCGAATGCCGTCCCATTGAACCCAGGAGAAATACCATGAAGCTTGCCCACGTCCTCGCCCTTGCCGCCCTCGCCACCGCCCCGGCGCTGTCCTTCGCCCAGACCAGCCAGGAAGGTCTCACGCGCGCCCAGGTCCGCGCCGAGCTGGTTCAGCTCGAACAGGCCGGCTACAACCCGGCCAGCGACCACACGCAATACCCGGCCAACATCCAGGCGGCCCTGTCGCGCATCGACGGCGCGGCCGATGTCGAGGCCCGCGCCCAGACGCGCCCGGCCGCTGGCGATGTGATGCAGATGCCCTCGGCGCGGCGCGACCAGGCCGAGATCGACGCGATCTACGCGCATTCCTGATGCGGGGCGCGCGCCGCCGTGCCGCCCGGCACGGCCCGGTGCCATCGACCGGCGATGTCGACGCCGAGCCCGCCCGGCTCGGCTTTCGCCGTTCGCCGTCGTTCCGCCCGCCGAAAACTTCGTCACGCGACTATATCGCATCCGATATATAATTCGCGCTTCGACACCATGCATCGACAGGGGCGCCCATGACCCGCAAGGACAAGGCCGAACCGGCCATCCCGAAGCTCGCCGATTTTCTCTGCTTCGCCGTCTACTCGGCGAACCTGGCGTTCGGCAAGGCCTACAAGCCGGTGCTGGACGAGCTGGGGCTCACCTACACGCAGTACATCACGCTGGTGGCGGCCTCCGAGCAGGACGAGCAGACCGTCAGCCAGCTCGGCGAGAAGCTGTTCCTCGAGTCGAACACGCTCACGCCGATCCTGAAGAAGCTCGAGGCGATGGGCTACCTGCAACGGCAGCGCGCCGCGCACGACGAGCGCCAGGTGCTGGTCAGCCTGACCCGCAAGGGCTGGCGGCTGCGCGAGGACCTCGCCAGCGTGAGTCTGGTGGATGCCTGCGGGCTCACGCCGGAGGAGTTCGACAAGACCCAGAAGGCGGTGGTCACGCTGCGCGACAACCTGGTGAAGTCGGTGCGCGAGGGCGCGGAATGAGGGGAAGGGGCGGCGCGCGACGTCGCGTGCGGCGAGCCGGGCTCGATTGCCGGCCCGCGAGTCGAATCCTTGAATCGGGTCCATGACGACGGCGCCGCGTGCGCCGTTTTTTCGTGATTAGCGCGCGCGTCGCGCCGTTCCAGACGAAAGCGGCCCTGGCCTTGTGCCCACGACCTGGATCGGGAGCACAAGGCCAGGGCCGGCGAACATCGCGGGCACGAACGAGGTGGCGGCGCGACGGCGAGCCGGACAATCCAGCCCGGATGAACTCGCCGCCACGCGGCCGGCGCGCCACGCGCTCAATGCCCGTAGTACACCGAACGCTCCACCACGCGCGTGATCACCACGCGGCTGCCCGATTCGGCGATGGCCGGCATGTCGGCGCCGTAGCTGCTGGCGGCGGTGTCGTTCGAGGCCATCTTCATGTCCTGCACGCGCTTGAGCGCGGCCTGCACGTTGTCCGGGTAGTAGGGATCGTTGGGGCGGCTCGGCGAATAACCGGCGGCGACGATCTGCGCGAGTTCGGCGCGCACCTGGGCGCGCGTGAGCGGGCCGTTGCTTGCCTGGCGGGTGGCGGCGGTATCGCTGCCGGGGCTGGCGAGCGGGGCGGCGGAGGCGGTGGCGACGCTGTCGCCGAAGCTGCCGGTGACCTGGCCGGCGGCCATGGCGGGTGCCGCGAGCGCGGCGGCGAATGCGACGAACAAGGCGGAAGCGGCGATGCGGTGTTTCATGGTGGACCTCAAATGTCGAAGGTTTGCGTAGTCGGGTGATACGGGCAGGGCTGGGTCTTGCCGGATTCGCGCGCGGCGGCGGCGGGCGAGGGCGCCGTGCCCGCCGCTGCGCGCGAGTCGATCAGAGCAGGTTCAGCGTGACGTCGATGTTGTTGCGGGTGGCCTTCGAATACGGGCAGACCTGATGCGCCGCGTCGACCAGCGACTGCGCCACCTCGCGATCGAGGCCCGGCAGGCTGACGTTCAGGCGGGCCTGGATGAAGTACTGCTCGTCGCTGGTGCCAAGGTCGATCTCGGTATCGACCGACACGTCGGCCGGCACCTTGACGCCCTGGCTGCGCGCCACGGCCTGTATCGCGCCGATGAAGCAGGCCGACCAGCCGGCGGCCAGCAGTTGCTCCGGGTTGGTGCCGGCGCCGCTGCTGCCCGGGGGCGACAGGCGCACGTCCAGCCGGCCGTCATCGCTGCGCGAGGCACCGTCGCGGCCGCCGGTGGTGTGGGTCTTGCCGGTGTACAGAACCTTGTCGATCTTGCTCATGGTGTGCTCCTGGTGGTGTAGTTCAGTGGTGTCGCGCATCGCCGCCGATATAAATCGTATGCGATGCGATCGTGCGATCAGTAATTCATGCCTTGCTGGACTCGAATCGTGCGGCCTGGCTTTCCTGCCTTGTCGCGCGGTTTCTCGCATCCCGTTCGGCATGACGAGATTGGAACATCGGCACTTGTCCGCTTTGTTTCGCGGCGGGCCCGAATTGCATGTGCATGTATCGTCGATCGAGTCGGATACAGTGCGATACAAGCCGGTTGCCAGCGTGGCGCGCGGTGCCTGGCGCGGGCTTACTTGACGGCGGCCACTGCCTGCTCGATCACGCGCGCCACGTCGGCCGGACGCGAGCGTTGCGGCACGTGGCTGGTCGGCAGCTCGGTGACCTTCGCGCCGATCGCCTTGGCCATCGAGCGTTCCAGCGAGGGCGGAATCATCCGGTCGTGCTGGCTGACGATGTAGTACGAGGGCTTGTCGTGCCAGGCGGCGCTCGAGACCGCCTCGCCGAACGCGCTGCCCTTGATCGGGCCTTGGGTGGCGGCCATCACGCGCGCCTCGCGGGCCGGCACGTCCTGCGCGAAGTCCTCGGCCACCGCCTGCGCCGGCAGGCTCAGCCAGCCCTGGCTGTCGGCTTCCACGCGGGCGATGCCGGGCGACTTGGGCGCGTCCTTCGAGACGTCGGCCACCGATTGGCCCGCGTCGGGCGCGAAGGCCGCCACGTACACCAGGCTCGCCACCTTGTCGTCGCGGCCGGCCTCGGTGATTACCGTGCCGCCCCAGGAGTGGCCGACCAGCACCACCTTGCCCGGCTGCTTGTCGATCGCGCGCGTCGCGGCGGCCACGTCGCCGGCCAGCGAGTCGAGCGGGTTCTGCACCACGGTGACGTGGATGCCCTTGTCCTGCAGCAGCGGCACCACCTTGGCCCAGTCCGAGCCGTCGGCGAAGGCGCCGTGGACGATCACCACGGAGGCGGCGGGTTCGGCCGCGGCGGCGGCGGCCGAAAAGCCGGCCAGGCCGGTGGCAAGGCCGAAACCGGCGATCAGGGCTGCGATAGAATGGCGCTTCATGACGATCTCCTGGGTAAGTGGTGCGAGCTGCGATATCGGCTCGACTGGTAGCCAGTGTCGTCGTTGGCGCCTCGCGCCGGTATCGGTCGATCGACCGACCCGGTCGCCCGGGCCGCCTGGCAGTCGTCATGGCGCCGTTCGCGCCCCAATCCGAACCTTCCTCCCGCCATCCCGATCACGATGTCCGCAAGCACGGCAAGCCTCACCGACGCGATCCTCGCGCTGGCCTTCGTCGGCGACCTCAGCATGGGCCGCTCGACCGATCATTCGCGCCGCACCGCCTGCCTGGCCGGCTGGCTGGCCGCCGAGGCCGGCGCCGGCCCCGAGGCGCAGAACCACGCGCGTGCCGCCGCGATGCTGCGCTGGTCCGGCTGCACCGCCAACGCGAGCGGTTTCGCCGACCTGCTCGGCGACGACGTGGCCTCGCGCGAGGCGATGATGGCGCAGCGCCTGCCGCCGATGAGCGCGCAGATGCATTCGCTGATCGTGCCGCTGGCGCTGATTCACTGCGAGATCTCCGGCGACATCGCGGTCACGCTCGGCATGCCGTCCGGGGTGGTGCTGACGCTGCGGCGCATCTTCGAGCGCCACGACGGCAAGGGCATGCCCGAGGGGCTCGACGGCGACGCGGTGCCGTCCACCGTCTATTTCGTCAATCTCGCCAGCGACCTGGAAATCCTCGCCCGCGCGCACGGCCGCGAAGCGGCGCTGGCCTATCTGCGCGCGCAGGGCGGCGCGAAGTATCCCGCCGCGCTGGCCGAGCTCTGCATCGCCCATGCCGAAGCCTGGCTCGACACGCTCGATGCCGGCGAACCCGACACCGCCGGCTGGCGCCTGGCCGACCAGCAGGACACGGCCGACGTGGCGCTGAGCCTGCTGGCCGACGTCACCGAGCTGAAGCTGCCCTGGCTGGCCGGGTATGCGCGCCGCGTGGCCAGCCTGGCCTCGCGCGCGGCGGCACGGCTCGGCCTCGATGCCGCGATCGGCGCCGAGCTGGAGGCGGCCGCGCTGCTGCACGGCATCGGCCGCGCAGCGCTGCCGAACCGGCTCTGGGATACGCCGGGGCGCTTGTCGAGCGACCAATGGGAGCAGGTGCGGCTGGTGCCGTACTGGACCGCGCGCGCGGCGCAGCAGATCGGCGGCCTGCGCGGCGCGGCGGGGCTGGCCTCGCATGCCTACGAGCGGCTCGACGGCAGCGGCTATTTCCGCGGCCTGTCGGGCACGGCGCTGGACGTGCCGCAGCGCCTGCTGGCCGGCGCGGTGGCCTGCCAGGCGCTGCTCGACGCGCGGCCCTGGCGCGCCGCGCATTCGATCGACGCGGCGGCCGGCCTGCTGCAGGCCGAGGCCGCGGCCGGGCGCTTCGATCCCGAGGTGATCACGGCCCTGGTGGAGACCGCGGGCGGCCCCGCGCCGGCGCCCAGGCGGCCCGCCACGCCGCTGCTGTCGCCGCGCGAGATCGAGGTGCTGCGCCAGATCAGCGGCGGCCTCAGCAACAAGGAAGCGGCGCGCGTGCTGGCGTTGAGCCCGAGCACGGTGCGCACGCATGTCGAGAGCATCTTCCGCAAGCTCGACTGCTCGACGCGCGCGGCCGCCACCCTCAAGGCGCTGACCACCGGGCTGCTGTAAAGCCAAAGGCGCCCGCATCCGAGCTGACGGATGCGGGCGCCTTTGCGCGGACAACTTCGAAAAAGGCCGGGCCGCCGGCCGCCACGCACACGGGTTGCGCGGCGGCCGGCGGCCCGGCGCGCTTCAGGCGGCTGCCGCCTGGGCGCGCTTGGCCGGCGTCAGCGCCGACACCACCAGGGTCACGATGATGTTGAGCACCAGCGCGATCAGGCCGATGTAGAGCGTCCACGAGGCCGAGCCGAGGTGCAGCGTGTAGACCGGCTTCAGGCCTTGCGAGGCGGCCAGCGAGGTGCCGACCACGATTCCCACCAGCCAGCCCAGCAGCAGGCCCGTCGTGCTCAGGCGGCGCGTGTAGAGCGAGAACACCACGGCCGGCAGGATCTGCAGGATCCACATCCCGCCCAGCAGCTGCAGGTCGATCGCGTACTGCGTGGGCAGCACCACGATGAAGATCAGCGCACCGAACTTCACCAGCAGCGAGACCAGCTTGGCCGTCGAGGCCTCGCCGGCCGCCGACTGGTTCGGCGATACCAGCGGGCGCCACAGATTGCGCGTGAACAGGTTGGCCGCGCCGATCGACATGATCGCGGCCGGCACCAGCGCGCTGATCGCGATCGCGGCGGCGGCGAAGCCGACGAACCACGACGGGAACAGCGTGTGGAACAGGGCCGGCACCACGTCGGTGGGCGAGCTCACGTGGATGTCGGCGGCGATCGCCATGTAGCCGAGCAGGGCGATCAGGCCGAGCAGCAGCGTGTAGGCCGGCAGGAAGATCGCGTTCTTCTTGACGGTGGCCGCCGAGCCCGAGGCCAGCACGCCCGTCATGGTGTGCGGATACATGAAGGCGGCCAGCGCCGAGCCCAGCGCGAGCGAGGCGTAGGCGGTGAACTGCGTCGGCTTGAGCAGGATGCCGGTGGGCCCGCCCTTGGCCGCGAAGTGCGCGTCGGCCAGTTCGAACACGTGCGCGTAGCCGCCGAGCTTCACCGGGATCAGGCAGACCGCCGCGATCACCACGATGTAGATCATGATGTCCTTCACGAAGGCGATCATCGCCGGCGCGCGCAGGCCGCTCGTATAGGTGTAGAGCGCGAGGATCAGGAAGGCGATCACCAGCGGCAGCTCGCCGCTCACGCCCAGGCCCTTGATCACCACCTGCATGCCGACCAGTTGCAGCGCGATGTAGGGCATGGTGGCGACGATGCCGGTGACGGCGATCGCGGCCGGCAGCAGCTTGCCGCCGAACTCGCCGTGCACGTAGTCGGCCGCCGTGATGTGGCCTTTCGCGTGCGCGATCTTCCAGAGCCGCGGCATCACCGCGAACACGAAGGGATAGACCACGATCGTGTAGGGCAGCGCGAAGAAGCCGTAGGCGCCCACCGCGTAGACCAGGGCCGGGACCGCGATCACCGTGTAGGCGGTGTAGAAATCCCCGCCCACCAGGAACCAGGAGATCACGGTGCCGAACTGCCGGCCGCCGAGGCCCCATTCATGCAGCTGGGTGAGGTCGCCGCGCTTCCAGCGCGCGGCCACGAAGCCGAGCACCGTGACCAGCGCGAAGAAGGCGATGAAGACGGTCATCGCGACCGGATCGATGGCGATGTTGCCGTTCATTTCTCACTCCGGTAGACGAGGTACAGCAGGACCGAGGTGACCGGCACCCACAGCAATTGATACCAGTAGAACATCGGCAGGCCGGCGAAGGCGGGCTTGCCGTAGTTGTAGAACGGCAGCCACAGCAGGGCGGCATACGGAATCAGCAGCGCGACCCAGACCCATAGCGGTTTCCGTTTGCGTGCATCGTCTTGAGGGCTGTCAGCCATCGGTCTCTCCTCCAGGTATGGTGAGCATTCGTAATCGATTTATTGCAGCGCCGCCGTGCCTTTGGCAAGGCGCCCCGGGGCATGGCACGCGGCGTGGCGGGCATGATTGTGAGCCATTCCGAAATAGCTTGCAGCAGGCAAACGATCATCTTCGCCGTGATCCCTCGTCATCCTGACGAAATGCTTTCAATTTACTTTTGATGCTTACGACAGGCACCGGATGCGGCCAGTGTAAGGGGCCCACGTGTATCCGAGCGCGGCGATTTTGATTCGCTATGTGTCGTGTTCCGGCGTGGACACACTGCGATACAAAGCGGCTTGCGGGCTCCGCTATAAATGCGGCCAGACGTTCGCTGCATCGCATCCGCCAAGGCGGAGCGGGCAGTCGGGCGGATCACTGGGGGGCGTGCCGCAAGGGAGGCGCGACTCATTCTGCAAAGACGAAATTCGCGTCATTCGCGCGATTCGCATCAAGGAGAACGGAACATGTCGGACAACGTCAACCTGCGGCGCCGTCGCATTCTCGGTACCACGCTGGCCAGCGTCAGCTTGATCGATCTCAGCCTGAGCAGCCTGGCCCAGGCGCAGACGCCCGAGGCCGGCGCGGCCATGCGCGCCGGCAGCGGCAGCGCGGGCTTCTCCGATATCCAGCAGATCAAGGCCGGCGTGCTCGACGTCGGGTATGTCGACGTCGGCCCGAAGACGGGCCCGGTGGTGGTGCTGCTGCACGGCTGGCCCTACGACATCCATTCCTATGCCGAGGTGGCGCCGCGCCTGGTGGCGGCCGGCTACCGCGTGATCGTGCCGTACCTGCGCGGCTACGGCTCGACCCGCATCGTGTCCGCCGATACGCCGCGCAACGGCCAGCAGGTCGTGACGGCTGTCGACACCATCGCGCTGCTCGACGCGCTGAAGATCGACAAGGCCGTGTTCGGCGGCTACGACTGGGGCGCGCGCACCGCCGACGTCATCGCGGCGCTGTGGCCCGAGCGCGTGGTCGCGCTGGTGTCGGTGAGCGGTTACCTGATCGGCAGCCAGGCGGCGAACAAGGCGCCGCTGCCGCCGCAAGCCGAGTTCCAGTGGTGGTATCAGTTCTACTTCGCGACCGAGCGCGGCGCGGCCGGCTACGCGGCCAACCGCGATGCCTTCAACAAGCTGATCTGGCAACTGGCCTCGCCCAAGTGGAACTTCGACGACGCCACCTATGCCCGCAGCGCCGCGTCCTTCCATAACGACGACCACGTCGCCGTGGTGATCTCGAACTACCGCTGGCGCCTCGGGCTCGAGCGCGGCGAGGCCAAGTACGATGCGCTGGAACAGCGCCTCGCGGCCGCCCCGTCGATCTCGGTGCCGACCATCACCATGGAAGGCGATGCCAATGGCGCGCCGCACCCGGCGCCGGCCGCCTACGCGAAGAAGTTCACGGGCAAGTATCGCCACCAGACGCTGAGCGGCGGCATCGGCCACAACCTGCCGCAGGAAGCGCCGCAGGCGTTCGCCGAGGCGATCCTGCAAGTGACCAAGCTCTGATGGACGGAGGTGTGTCCATGTCCTTCGCTCGACTGACTTCCAGGCTTGCTGTCGGCGCCTGCCTGCTGTCGGCCTTCGCCGCCCAGGCGGCGAAGGCCGACGAGCCGGCGAAACCGGCGGCAGCCTCGGCCGCTTCGCCGATCTACGGCGTGACGATTCCGCCCGGCTACCGCAAGTGGGAAATGATCGCGCCGGCCGAGGAACCCGCGCCGCTCGACGAGCTGCGCGTGGTGCTCGGCAACCCGATCGCGGTGGCCGCGCTGCAGAAGTCGACGCTGCCGTTTCCCGACGGCACGATCCTCGTCAAGCTCGCCTACAAGCGCAAGCAATCGGAGGAATCGCCTACCGCGACGGTGGCCGGCAAGGCCACCACCGTGCAGGTGATGGTCAAGGATTCGAAGCGTTATGCCGCCACCGGCGGCTGGGGCTTCGGCCGCTTCATCAACGGCGTGCCGGTGGACGAGGCGCAGCACAAGACCTGCTTCGCCTGTCACCAGGCGCTGGTGAAGAACCACGACTACGTGTTCACGCGGCTCGCGCCCTGAAGTCCGGGCGCCGAGCTGAGCGAATTGAAAGCGCTCCGAAAGTGTTTCGGATTGCTTTCCGTGTTGCTGGGCGTGGTTCGCGTCGTTGCAAGGGCCGGACCTGTAACAGGTTTGTCGCTTCGGTAAGCAAGGGCATCGCCGGTGGACCGGCGCCGGGTCGACCCGCACAATACGCTTTCCATCGCGACTTGCGTGTCGCGATTCACACGCTCGAATACGGAGTTCGACCATGAAACGTCTGTTGATCACCTTCTCGTGTATCGGCCTGCTCGCGGCAGGCGCCAACGCGAATGCTGCCGGCTGCCTGAAGGGCGCGGCGGTGGGCGGCGTGGCCGGGCATGTGGCCGGCCATCACGCGGTGCTGGGCGCGGCTGCCGGCTGCGCGATCGGCCATCACGAGGCCTCGAAGAAAGCCAAGCAGGAGAGGGCCGCGAGCGCGGCTGCCGCGTCGCATTCCTGATCGGGAGGCGGTTGCGGGTTGGTTGCGGGGGCATCGGAATGCGGTTTGATGCCCCCGTGTTGTGTTTTGAGGGGGGGCTGCTCCGCGGGGTGATGGCGTTGGCGGTTGTTCAGCTGTGCTGGTTTTCTAAATGAGGCAGTGTCAATGGCGGCAATCGACCCGTTGCTGTCATTCGGGTCGCATCGACAGCCACGTCTGCTCACAACTACGGAGCAGTCATTAGCGCGACCACGAAGAACTATACGAGGGGGAACACAGTAGCGAACTTCCGTCTTTCCACGTTGCATAAAAGTGTCATGGATTGACCCCGGCGAGATGTTGTGGTCAGGGCTCCAGTCTGGCGCGACGAGCGGCTCGCTCATCAGCGGTTTGATAATCGAGGCCTGGACAAGATCGCAGGATGTGGTCGCACGTGCGACCTCTCCAAAGAAAAAGGCCGGCCGACTAGCTTTGCCCCTTGTAGCCACCCCCGCGGTCTGGTCGGCTGCTTTCCGACAAGCGGCGGGCGACATAAGTAGACATGAAGTCTACAAAAACCCGCACCTTCGGCAGCGGGTAGTAACTGGCAGGCCATAGAATGTGGAGTGCCCCAGTTTCCATTGTCGCTCCATTCAAAACTTCGATCAGCCGTCCATCTTCCACACTTGTTCGCACCGCAAAGTCGGGCAGGTAGGCGATGCCTCGACCTCGAGTGGCCAATTCGAGAAGGGGCTCCATCATCGTCGCAGTAATGGTCGCCTCTGCTACTGGCACTTCGCCACTTGTGGGTGCCGGCCAAGGCATAAGCCGCCCGGTTTGCGCAAGGCGTTGGCGCAAACAAGCGTGGTTTGCCAAATCCGACAAGTTCTCTGGTCGTCCAGACCGCTCGATGTAGTCTGGTGAAGCGACGAAGCTCCAACCGAAATCCCCAAGTTTTCGATGACGCAAGCGGCTGTCAATCGGCGCACCCGATCGAATCACTGCGTCGAAGCCTTCGTCTATGACATCAACAAACCGATCGTTGATGTCCAGATCAAGTTGGATAGTTGGATATGCCTCATTGAACGCAGTGATCGCTGGCAACAAAAGCGTTGGTT
This sequence comes from Burkholderia gladioli, assembly GCF_000959725.1. NCBI lineage: Bacteria > Pseudomonadati > Pseudomonadota > Betaproteobacteria > Burkholderiales > Burkholderiaceae > Burkholderia > Burkholderia gladioli. The sequence continues at coordinate 1,695,909 of NZ_CP009322.1, read as the reverse complement.
CAACTGGCAGGGCGATTTTCAGCCGCCCGTGCGGCGCAGCGCGAGCGTTTGTAACCTCCGCTTGGGCGGCCTCGATCTCACCAAGAATGCGGCGACACCGATCGAGGAAAAGTGCCCCTTCCTCGGTGATCGCGATCGATCGTGTTGACCGATGGAATAGTTGAACTGCTAGCTGCTCTTCGAGCTTTTGAATTGCCTTGCCGATCGCAGACGGCGTCAGCCCCATCGCCTGACCGGCGTGCTTAAAGCTCCGCCGCTCGGCTGCCAACACGAAAGCTTGAATGGCAGTGATGCTTTCAACGTAGATGCGCATGATAGAGATATTTTCTCTAGTGAATGGAATTATATCCGATTTGCATATCATGCAGGCGACCCTAAAATTCAAGGCGTCACGAAACGCGAGGCTCGCACTATGGAAGCTATTTTCAAACCATTCGACTTGGCCGGATTGAAGTTGCCGAACCGCATCTTCATGGCCCCACTGACCCGCTCGCGCGGTCCCGACGACGCTGCGACCGATCTCGTTGCGCTCTACTACACGCAACGCGCAACGGCCGGCCTTATCGTCTCAGAAGGGTCGCCCATATCACATGAAGGCCAAGGGTATTTCTACAATCCCGGCATTTTCACACCCGAACAAATCGCCGGTTGGCGCCGGGTCACGGACTCGGTTCACGCAGTGGGTGGACGGATGTTCATCCAGCTCTGGCACGTCGGGCGCATTGCGCACACGTCGAACCAACCTGACGGCCACGCCCCGGTTAGTTCGACTGATCGAGCAGCGGAAGGTGCAATGGCGTTCGGCCGCGCCGATGATGGGGCAATCGGCTTTGTCCCGGCGTCTCGCCCCCGCGCTCTCGAAACCGACGAAGTTGCGCGGGTTGTCGAGGATTTCGCAACCGCTGCGCGGAACGCGATGGCTGCCGGGTTCGACGGTGTCGAGCTGCACGCGGCGAATGGCTACCTGTTCGACCAATTTCTAAATCCGCATATCAACGATCGCACGGATCGCTACTCGGCCAAGACGATTGAAGGGCGGACGCGGTTCACCCTTGAAGTCGTGGACGCCGTCAGCGCTGCAATCGGCGCGCACCGGGTTGGTATTCGCCTGACTCCCTACGGGGTCATCGGCTCAGTCCCGATGTTTGATGACGCCGAGGAAACCTATGTCAGCTTAGGCAAAGCCCTGGGTGAACGTGGCATCGCCTACTTTCACGTCATGGATCAAACGGGGTTCTTCAATACCCCCGCCGGCCAGAAGCCGACAAGCGAACTCATCAAGGAATTGCTCATCAAGTGGCGCGCAGTCGCGCCGCATACGGCAATTCTGCTCGACGGTGGAATGACGAAAGCTCGGGCGAACGAGCTTATCACCAATGGTGTCATCGACCTCGCCGGCTTTGGACAGCCGTTTATTGCCAATCCCGACCTGGTTGCCCGCCTGCGCCATGACTGGCCGCTTAATCAGCCAGATCGCGCCACATACTATGAGGGCGGGGCACACGGGTACGTTGATTACCCGCCCTACCGCCCGGCTGGCGAGTCTGTCCCGGCCTAACGCCTCTATTGCGGCTCATTTCCCCAAACAACAAAGGATAGACCCATGGCTCAATATGCAGAATTGAACGGCAAAGTTACCCTCATAACAGGCGCCGGCTCCGGCATCGGTAGAACAACCGCTATAGCGTTCGCGGCACAGGGCGCGCGCGTTGTCGTCTCGGATATAAACCCCAACGCTGGCGAGGAAACCGTCAAGCTCATTCGGGAGGCTGACGGCAAAGCGATCTTCGTGAAAACCGATGTGAGCAAGGAAGGCGAGGTACAGTCCCTTATCGATCAAGCTGTGACGACGTTCGGACGGCTTGATATTGCCTTCAATAATGCGGGCCTTACGCAGAACTCGGCCCTGCTCGCAGAACAGCCGTCCGGCACCTATGACGAAATTTTCGACGTCACCGTGCGCGGCGTCTGGCTTTCGATGCGCGCTGAAATCGCCCAGATGCTCAAGCAAGGGGGCGGGGCGATCGTCAACATGGGGTCAATGTCGGCCGTCGTTGGCATCCCCGGCCTCACGACCTATTCAGGATCCAAGCATGCCGTCCTAGGCCTCACGCGCGGCGCTGCCCTGGACTATGCAAAACAGGGTATTCGCATCAACGCAGTCGGTCCAGGGACGATCAACACACCCATGATCGACCGCTTCGTAGAGCTGGCCGGATCGGACAGCGTCATGGAGCCGATTCGTGCCGCGCATCCGATCGGCCGTACCGGTAAGCCCGAAGAAGTCGCGGAAGCGGTGCTGTGGCTCGCTTCCGACGCATCGAGCTTTGTCGTTGGTCACATCCTCATGGTGGATGGCGGCTACTCAGTCCAATAACACCCCCTCCCCAGCTTTCCCTTCATCGGGGCACTGGGGAACCTTCGACGAGACTTTAATATGCAAACTTGGTTCATCACGGGCGCGAGCCGTGGCTTTGGCCTGGAAATCGCTCGCGCTGCGCTAGCCGCTGGTAACAAGGTCATCGCAACGGCTCGGGATCGACAGCACTTAGTCGATGCGCTGCATGCCGACCGCGATCAGCTTTGCGCTTTAACGCTTGATGTGACGCAGCCCGCCTCGGTCGAGGCCGCGGTGCGCGATGCGTTTGAGCGGTTCGGCACGATCGATGTGCTGGTGAACAACGCCGGCTATGGTCAGCTCGGGGCATTTGAGGAAGTTTCGCGCGAACAACTTGTCCGCCAGTTCGATACGAACGTGTACGGGGTCTTCGATGTGACCCGCTCTGTTCTACCGATCATGCGACGCCAGCGATCGGGCCACATCATCACCATCTCTTCGATCGCCGGCATGAGCGGGGGCGCAGGGTCGTCCATCTATTGCGCAAGTAAGCACGCGATCAGCGGATGGTCTGAGGCTATGGCTGAGGAACTAATGCCTTTCGGAATCAAAGTCAGTTGCATCTACCCCGGCCGCTTCCGCACGGATTTCCTTGATCGCAGCTCCGTCCAGTACGGTGACATCACGATCGACGACTACGCGGAGTTCTCGGCGGCGCGAATAAAATCGCTGGATGCCAACAACCACCAACAGGCCGGCGATCCGCAAAAATTTGCCCTGGCAATCGTCAATCTAGCCTCTAACAACGAACCGCCGGTCTGGCTGGCAGGAGGGTCAGAAGGCTATCGCGTCTTTGTGGCGAAGGCCGACGCGCTACGTGATAACGCCGAGCGCTGGAAGGACGTATCAACTGCGCTCGATGTCAAGGACTAGAAATCATCGGTGTGGCTTCAACGGAGCGAAGCGAAGGGCCAACTGAGCACCATTATGCTTTGACCGGGCCACCCGTCGCAGCGCTGCCAATCCAACCGATTTTTTAGGATCCTGGCGGCATCGGAGCACCGGACGGTAGCTAAGCATCAAAGAACTCACGAGCTCCTCGGTAGTCCGCGCTATACGCGCTCCGCGCGTCGTGTTCCTCTTCGGCTGGACGGCCCGGCTTCACAGCTTGGAGCGTTGAGATCGCAGCCAATACCTACGGCTCGCTATTCGTGTTCAAGTTCCTTGCGAGTGACGGACCATTGCAGCAAAAGATCACGGATCTCCGCTTCATACTGGCCAAGGTCCATGAATTCCTGAACTAGTCCCAACGCATGAATCAGTGAAGCATTTGCCGCTAGCATAGTAGACTGCAGGTCGGACTTATCTGGATGGAAAATCATCCCGACAATTTCACCTTCTTTATCTTTGTCAAAGTGCCGATGAAGCGCGCTGAGCGTGACATGCGCACCATCCCCTGACGGGAGGCGATAGGAAAGTTCGAAAAGCCGGCCAAGTCCCGCTTGGGCAGCCATTGATGCCCATTTGAGCGAAGCAGGCTTCTGCTCTTCCGGATATTCGGCCTTCACCCGCGCCACTTCGCTCTCGAACGGCGTTAGATCCGCTCCCGTTTTCGCCTGACGGTTTAATTCAATCATCGAATTCGCCATAGACAGGACGTGCTTTTCGTGGTCCTCGTTCAACTTCTCGACAGTTCCTTCAACTTTAAGCAGTCCACCGACTAGGATGACTGCCTCGCAGCAAAGACGGACGAGTGCCCGAGCCTCGGCGAGTGCCCCGCGCTCGGCGAGCAAGATCGCAGACTGGAAGGACTGCAACGCGCGGTAGAAACCGGCAAGCGCAAGGCCTTGGGATAAGGGGCGCTCACCTTCTGGAATATCGCGGATCATTCGCATCCCCATTCGGTTCATGCGGTCGGCAATCGCGAATGATTCTGGAAATTCAGCCCGGACGTTATCACGCCACGAATCCAGATCGTCGCCAAGAAAGCCTATGTCGTTGAAGCCGTTTGTCATCGCTTCCCTTTCGTTTTGTAGGGCGAGGCATGGCGCAGCAGAACACAGCTGAACTCCGGGCAGCCATAGTGGCCATTGGAATCTGTCTGAAACAGTGACCGAGCGTAGCGGTGTCGACATATTAGCCTCAGCAAAGGCCGAATTGTGCGCGTAGCTCATCCGGCGGATAACGGAGTACTGCAGCCGTTCCAACGGCAGGACTCCCTACTCGCCGAACGTCAGGTGCTGGCCGCAAGCGGCCAACGGCCGAGAGCCCGCTGTTGGTCGGGATCATACGACGGCTGCCGGGTTCGCGGGCGTGCATGCGCTGCTGGCGCCGGGCGGCTGGTGCATCGCGATCCGGCACGGCGATCTGCCCGATTCCTCGATGAGGATGCAGGGCCTGGCCGAGAGCCGCCTGGCGACGATGGCGAGCCAGGCCTATCTGGCCCGTCGCGGCGAGCCGCGCCAGCCGGCGGAGCTGGCCGGCCATGCCTGCCTGGTGTTACCGGCGGCGGCGAGGTGCATGCGTGGACCTACAGTAAGGCGAAGGGCCCGCCGCTCGTGCATCGGCCGGACGGCCCGTTTCGCGCCAACGACGGCGATTCGCGCGCTGTATCCGGCGCGGCGCAGGCGCAACGCTCGGCTGGACGTGTTCGTCGCGCATCTGGCCCAGACCCTCGCGCTCGACCTGCCGCGCGTCGGCGAGCCCTGATCACGGCCGCGCGATCAAGCCCGCGTCGCGCCCCGGATCAGAAACTCGTCGAGATCGCGGCCCACCAGCCAGCGCGGCCGCTTGCCCCGGCCCGACCAGGTCTGCCCGGTGGCCGGGTTGTAGTATTTGGGCCGCACCTTCTTGCGGCGCGCCTTGAGGAACCCACCGGCGCGCAGCAGTTCGAGTTCGCTGATGTCGAATTCCCTGACGTCGTTCGCGATCTGTTCGAGCCGGGCGCGTTTCTCGCGCAGCTTGGCCTCCTGTACCTGCCGATTGAGTTGGCCGAGCTGCCGCTGCAACTGGAGGATCGTCGGGTTGTTCATGTGGCGTAGGATGAGCGAGAGGTTGCCGGGCGCCGGTCGGGTGGAATCAGGTCAGCGTCAACTCCGTTTGGGCCCCCGGAGCGACGGGACAGGGCGTTTCCTGCTGGGCGGCCAGGTGCACGTCCTGAAGAACCGCGAAGCATTCGGTCATCACGCGCGCGCGCGCGCGCCGGTTCAGCACCTCGTGATCCATCTCCACCAGCACCCGCGCCAGCAGCTGCGGAAAGCGTTCGAGCCGCTGGCGGCCGATGCCGAAGTGCATATAGAACTCGTCGAGCGCGTGATCCTGCGGGCTGAACAGCAGGCGCACCCGCACCCCGGCCGTATCGATGCGCCGAAACATCCGCTGCACCTGGTGGCTGGCATTGGTCGAGCACAGCATGTCGTTCGACCACATCGCCACCACCCGCTGCACGCGCGCCGTGCCGTGGCGCCAGAGCGTGCGCGCCACCGGTACCAGGCTCAGCTCGCCGCGCAGCACCTTGCTCCATTTGTCGGCGCGCACCATCGAGCGCAGGTTGGCGCGCGGCGAGCCGCGCGGCAGCAGCGCGGCCTGCTGGATGGTGCAGCCCTCCGGCAGCAGGAAGCTGGACGGATTGACGAGCACCAGCCCGCGCACGGCCAGCGTGTCGCGCGCTGCCATCAGCGCCGTGTAGGCCCCCGCGCAGATGCCGAAGATCACCACCTGGCGATGGCCGCGCGCCACCAGCCAATCCACCCAGCGCGACAGGTCCGAGGCCATCGAATCGTAGGTGAGCTGGCCGGGCACGCTGAGCGCGGTGGCGCCGGTGCTGTCGCCGATCCCGTCGGCATCCACGCGCAGCGACGCATAGCCGTGATAGGCCATCTCGCGCGCCAGCTCCACGCCGAAGCGGCCGTCGCCGGCATGATGGGTGGCCGCGGTATTGGCGATCAGCAGGGCCGGCCTGCCGGCGTCGCGCGGCGCCACGGGCTCGCACAGGATGCCGGTGAGGCGCCCGTCGTCGGCCTTCACCGGTCGCTCGACGGCGCCGGGCACCGGAATGCCGGGATGCGCGGCGCCGTCGTCGGCGCCGGGCGCCGTGCCGATCGCGATGCGGGCCTGCGCGGACAGCCAATCGGCGGCCAGGTTCAGCATCGCCACCGGCGATTCGGTCAGCCAGGCGGGGCAGAGCGCCTGCAGGTAATTCGGGAATTCGATCGATTCCACCGCCACGCCCTGCGCCGCGAAATGCTCGGCCAGGGCCAGGCTGCCGTCGTGCTGCCCGCTGTGCGCGATCAGCACGCGAGCGGCCGACGATCGCGGCTCGCGGCACAGGTCGAACTCGCCGAGTCGATCGAGCCCCTCGGCGCTGAAGCGATGCCCGAAGATCTCGCGCACGTCGTGCGCCGCCACCTCGTCGCCGTCGTCGATACCGGCCTTGCGCTTCCAGGTCTGGTGCAGCAGGTTCATTTCGCGCAGGAACAGGCGTACCGACACCACCGGCGCGAACATCGCGATCGATTCCACCTCGGCCTGCCGCGCGGCCAGCGCGGCCACGGTCGCGCCAAGCCGGAAGCCGGCCAGCGACACGCGCTCGATCTGCGCGGCGCGCTTCAGCCAGCCCACCGCCTCCACCACCTCGGCCACCCAGTCCTCGGGGCGCACCCAGCCGCCGGTGTCGCTCGAATCGCCGGTGCCCAGATAATCGAAGCGCAGCACCGAGATGCCGCGCAGGGCCAGGCAGTCGGCGAACTGGCGCATCGCCTGGTGCAGCCACATCGCCTCGTGGCCGAAGGGATTGCAAAGGACGACCCCGTAGTCGCCGCGGGCAGCGTGCAGCCACCCGGCATGTCCGTTGAAAACGACAGGTTCCATTTTGGTGTGCGGTCTCTTATGGATGAATCTCTCTGGCCACTGACGGAAGCGCTTCGATTCGCACGGGGTGCCCCCTCCACGATCGAATGCGCTCCTTGCCCCCAAGCCCGAATGCTTCGTTACGCGGTGCATCGGCTGAATCCAGCATGCAATGTGGGCATGCCTGCGTTCGGTGCGCTTGCACACTTTGATCGGCGGGCCGAGGCGGGCTGTTGTCGGCACGCACGCGGCACCGTCGAAACGGCCGCAATCGCGTCGCGCGGGCGCGAGTGTTGGGCACCGAACGGTGCCGCGCCGGCCATGCTCTTACGTTGAGTCACCCCGTTCGCGCCCACCCGTTCGCGCGCCCGCATTGCGGGCCTCGCCCGGGATGGCGCGTATCCCCCGTGAGACTGGAGCCCATCGATGAGCACACCCGACGCATTCGAATCCACGCAGGCCGCGAGCGCGGCCGAGGCCGCCGAGCTGCCGATCCGCCATGTGATCCTGGCCGGCGGCTCGGGCACGCGGCTTTGGCCGCTGTCGCGCGAGCATTACCCGAAGCAGTTGCTCAGGCTGCTCGGTGACGATTCGCTGCTGATGGCCACCGCGCGGCGCCTGGACGGCATGCAGCAGGCCTGGCCGCTGGCCGAGGAGCTGGTGCTGGTGTGCGGCGAGAACCATCGCTTCATCAGCGCCGAGCAACTGGGCGCGTGCGGCAAGCCCGCGCGCATCGTGCTGGAGCCGTGCGCGCGCAACACGGCGCCGGCGCTGACCTTCGCGGCGCTGGTGAGTGCCGAAGGCGAGGGCGACGCGATCATGGTGGTGATGCCGGCAGACCACGCGGTACCCGACATCGCGGCGTTCCAGGCCGCGGTGCTGCGCGCCGCGCGCCACGCGGCCAACGGCGCGATCGCCACCATCGGCGTGGTGCCGCGCCGCGTCGAGCCTGGCTATGGCTATATCCGCATGGGCGCGCCGCTCGGCCAGGACGGCGCCTTCGCGATCGACCGCTTCGTGGAGAAGCCGCGCCGCGAACTGGCCGAGCAATACGTGCATTCGGGCGAGTATCTGTGGAACAGCGGCGTGTTCGTGCTGCGCGCCTCGGTGTGGCTGGCGGCGATCGCCACCACCCGCCCCGATATCCTCGCGGCATGTCGGGCGGCCCTGCGCAACGGCGCCGACGATCCGGTGTTCGTGCGCCCGGCCCGGCAGGAATTCAGCGTGTGTCCCGACGACTCGATCGACTATGCGGTGATGGAACGGCTGGCCGAATGCGCCGAGATTCCCGGCGTGGTGGTGCCGATGGATGCGCCGTGGTCGGACGTGGGCTCGTGGGATGCGATCTGGGAGATCCTGCCGCGCGATGCGGCCGGCAACGTGGCCCAGGGCCGGGTGATGTTCGAGGGCACCGCGAACACCTTCGCGCATTCGCAGGGGCGCCTGATCGCCTGCGTGGGGCTCAACGATATGGTGGTGGTGGAGACGGCCGACGCGATCCTGGTGGCCGATCGCAACAACGCCCAGCAGATCAAGGCGGTGGTGTCGCGGCTGCGCGCCGAGCGCGGGCCCGAGGCCGACAACCATCGCAAGGTGCATCGGCCCTGGGGGCATTACGATTCGATCGATTCGGGCGAGCGCTTCCAGGTCAAGCGCATCGTGGTGAAGCCGGGCGAAAAGCTTTCATTGCAGATGCATCATCACCGTGCCGAGCACTGGGTGGTGGTGAAGGGCACGGCGCAGGTCACACGCGGCGAGGACAGCTTCCTGCTGTCGGAAAACGAATCCACCTATATCCCGCTCGGTACCGTGCATCGCCTTGGGAACCCCGGCAAGACGCCGCTGGAGATCATCGAGGTGCAGTCGGGCACCTATCTGGGCGAGGACGATATCGTGCGCTTCGAGGACAACTACGGCCGGCTGGTGTGAGCGTTGGCGAGCCCGGGCTTCCGGGCTCGCGGCCTTCGGGCCTTTCGGCCTGGCGGGCGCCACCGCGTTACAGCCCGTAGCTGTTCATCAGCCGATACAGGGTGGCGCGCGACACGCCGAGTTCGGTGGCCACCTCCAGGTGCCGGCGCCGATGGCGCAGCAGCGCCGCCTCGATCAGGCTCTTCTCGGCGCGTTCGCGCGCCTCGGCCAACGTGATGGGATGCTGCTGCGCCGAGAACCGGTCGAGGCCGAGATCGGCAGCCGAGATCAGCCGGCTTTCCGCCATCACGATCGCGCGGCGGATGCGGTTGATCAGCTCGCGCACATTGCCCGGCCACGGATAGCCATACATCGCTGAGATCGCACAGGCGGTGAATCCGCGGATCTTGCGGGCGCCATCGCTATGGAATTTCTGCAGCACATGATTGGCGAGCAGCTCGATATCGCGGCCGCGCGCGCGCAACGGCGGCTCCTCGATATGCAGCACGCACAAGCGATGGAACAGATCCTCGCGGAACTGGCCGTTGCGGATCGCCGCTTCCAGGTCCACATGGGTGGCCGATACCACGCGCACGTCCACCGGAATCGACTCGTGGCCGCCGAGCCGCTCGATCCGGCCTTCCTGGAGAAAGCGCAGCAGGCTCGCCTGGCTTTCCAGCGGCATGTCGCCGATCTCGTCGAGAAACAGCGTGCCGCCGTGCGCGGCCTCCACCCGGCCCACGCGCTGCTTGTTGGCGCCGGTGAAGGCGCCGCGCTCATAGCCGAACAGTTCGGACTGCAGCAGATGATGGGGAATCGCCCCGCAATTGATCGCGATGAACGGCGCCTTGCGCCGCGACGACTGCTTGTGGATGGCGATCGCCGTCAGCTCCTTGCCGGTGCCCGATTCGCCCGACACGAACACCGACGCATCGGTATTGGCTACCTTGCGGATGGTGCGGAACAGCTGCTTCATCGGCTCGCAGGTGCCCACCATCGCATAGCCCACACCGTTGGCCGCGCCGGCCTCGGCGGCCGGCTCGCTCTCGCCGAGGCTCACCATGCCGTAGGCGTGGCTGACCAGGTAACCGATCATCGTGCGAGTGAGCGGGCGCTTCACGTAGTCGAAGCAGCACTGGTGGATCAGCTTGCGCACCTCGGGCTCGGCCAGGCGCGCGGGATCGACGAGGGCGATCCAGCCGATCTGCTTGTGGCGCAAGAGCGGTTCCAGCGCGGCGAGGTCGCGGGTCTTGAAGCTGTCCACGTCGATGATGCCGGCGTGCGCGGCGGCGGGGTTTTCCAGCTTGCGCGCGTCGTTCGCGGAGCTGGCGCACAGCACCTCCCACTGTTGTTCCCGGAGGTAGGCCACCAGGGTCGCGTCGGGAAGGCGCGACAGGTAGATGCACGGGCGCGCGGGCTGGGCCTGCACCTGCTCGCTCGATCGCGTGCTGGCTTCCGGCGGGGCCGAAGTCCGGAAAATCGGGGAAACAACATAGTGTGGTTCTTGCATATCGCCCTCGTTGAGTAACCGCGCCTGAGGTGTGTCAGGCGGCAGGGATACAGGCCGATGATGAGGTTCGGCCCGCCGGGCATGACCCGTCCGCAGCCGACACATCCATTTTTGAATGCTTGCTGAACGCTTTCGTTGCTACTCCGTTCGCTCGGCGCTCGTCGCGGCTTCCTCGTCGGCCTGCGTCCGTGCCTGCGCCAGCAGCGTGTCCCGATACAGCCTACGCCAGCGGGACAACTGGCTTGGATTCACACCGTGCCCTCCGCCACCGCCTTCAAGGAGGTGACGGATCGAAACTCTCGCGCGCGATTGCCCACTTGCGCTCCTTCGTCCAGCGTCGACGACGCTTCGCCGCTTCATTCATCGGTTCGACCAGGCCTCGATCAGGAGAACTGGGGATCACAGTGATTGCACGGCCCGACCGCTTCAGTTCGATACCGCACGCGGCGCATGGCCGTGGCGCGCGCATCGAGCGATATGGATCGATGCAGGGTGCGCAGCGGTGCCAGGCACCCTGCGCGACGCTGCATCGTTCCTTGGTCGGAATGCCGTCGGCCCGCCCCGGACGACACCGGGGCCGACGGCGTGGCGCATGCGATTCTGACCAAGGCAGGAATCCGGCGAGATTCGACGGAATTCGGCTTGCCGATCGTGGCGCTTTGATTGCCTTTGGTATGATCTATACTAAGTCAGAAATCTGACTTGCCATGCCATCGGCGACCGTGGCTATTGTTTGCCGAAATCAATGCCGGTCAATTTTCAATGTAAGAATATTTAGCAATTACATCGGTCGGGAATCCATTGATTTTCAATATAAAACATAACATACAATCTTTTTGCTTGGCTTGCGTGTCTGTGTATTTCCATTTGTCTCGACTTGTATCGTCGATGCGATGCGCGAGTGCAGGCGATTATAACTTTCTAATTGGTAGTTTATTGAATATCGCCTCGATTACTCGAGAAACGCGCGGCAAATCGCGGCAGCTCGCCGTGGTCGGCCAGCTTCGATCGGCGCATCGCCTTGTCCGGCAAGCGTTTCGCGCTCGGCAGCGAACCGACAGGATGGCTGCCGCGTGTCACGAACACTCGCTCGCTCGACACGCGACGGCATCGAGCGCGGGATTTTTGATTCAAATTCAAGAAGATTCGTATTACGTAAAACGTTTGCGCATTTTTTTAATTATCCGATTTGCATCGTATTCCCGGCGAGATCCGAATTTTCAAAAAAAACCTCAGTGCTCATTTGAAAAGGAAGGCGTCTGTAATATTTGTAAAGCGTCACAATGCACGCGCGGCGCATTCGAATCGAACCGGTAATTTATTCCCGATCGCATCTCGACGGCGCGAATCGAATTGATTCGAGCAGATAGAAAACCAAGGTGCCTTTCAATCGATTTCGAATCGGCGTCATTCGCCGTTTTTACCGGCTTGTGATTTGTCCCATTGCAAAAGCTGTACGGCGTTGCGATCGATCGAGGCCGACACTGGCGCCACCTTGCCGTGATACATGACGACGGCGGCCAGCGCGGCGGCCGCGAAGGGCGCGGGATCGGGCAGCGCGAAGCCGCGCGGGCGGGCGAACGCGAGATGGCCGCAGGTCAGCATGGCCACCCAGGCGCCCGACAGAAGGCCGCTGATCACCTCGGCCGTGGAGTGATAGCCGAGCAGCACGCGCGAGCCGCCGATCACGGCGGCGAAGGCGAGGCCGGCCAGGCCGGGCCCCGGCCGATGCTCGCGCCGGCCGCGGTTGTCGCAGAGCACGAGCGCGGTGGGATACACGGCCGCGGCCAGCATCGCATGCCCGCTGACCACGGTGAAGTGCAGCGCGGCTAGCTCCACGCCCCACACGATATGCGCGATCCGGCTCGCGGCGACCAGCGCCGCGCTCAGCGCGATGCCGCACGACCAGATGCAGGCGGCGCGCAGCGCGCGGGCCGCCGCCAGCCACAGCGCGATCAGCGCGGCTAGCGGCACGGTGAGATAGGGGTCGCCGAAATTCGTCAGATAGCTGAGCCAGTGCACGGGTCGGGTCCATTCGGTGGGGTGGGCAAGGTGGCGGCGGCACGCGCAGGCTGTGGCACACTGGCGGCGCGGGTGCGCCGGCACCCGGTTTCGTCTCGCCTCCGCCACCTCATTGCCTCGACGCCATGCGCTACATGATCGTCATCGCCGTACTGGAAATCGTCGCGATCGTGGTGGTCATGGCGCTGTGCATCGCGGCCCGGCGCGCCGACACGCGCACCGAACGCATGCTGACGCGCGAGGAGATCGAGGCGCGTCGCCGCCCGGCCGATGCGCAGCGACGCCGGCCGGCGAGCGCTGCGGCACGTTGGCTGCGCCGCCTGTTCGACGACGGCCGGCGGCGCTAGCGCGCGGCTCAACCCGTGTCCCGCACGGCGAGCAGATAGCGCGGCAGCGGCCCGAGTATCCATTCGAACGGCTGGCTGGTGACCGTCACCGGGCTTTCCACGCCTTGCCAGTCGCGCTGGATATAGCGGCCCGGCCGTAGCCGGATCGACGCCACGCCCGGCGCCGTGCCCACCGTCCAGCCCGCCAGCACCGCGTCGTCGCCGCTACCGTATCGATAGACCTTGATCTCGCCGCTGTCCACCGGCGCGTCGTGCCAGGGCCGCTGGCCGAGCGTCGCGCTCAGCACCGCGGCGGCCAGGAAGGCCGGCTTCGGCGACATGTCGTGATGCAGCAGCCCGAAGTTGTGCTCGATATTGTTCGGGTCGGTGCCGTCGTCCATCAGGTCGTACCAGAACAGCACGCGCACGGCATTGGCGCGCCGCGACAGCAGATAGCTGCGCACCAGGTTGCCAGCCTGGCTCGCCTCGTCCTGCCCAGGCACCTTCGGGTTCACCGGCCAGCCGAACTCGGTCACCCACACCTGGAGCGGGCGGCCGTCGCGGCGCGGATGCCGCGCGGCCACCGATTGCAGATACGGCCAGGTGGTGGGGATGCTAACCGTGTCGATCGGGCCGCCCTTCGCCGGATAGCCGTATTCGGGCGTGTTGGGCGACATATAGGGATGCACGCTGAAGCCGTCCTGGGCCTCCAGGCCGCCGGCCTCGATCAGCTCGATCGGGCAGTCGCCGCCCGGCCCGCCGCCGGTGCCGCCGCCGCCGCAGGCCAGCACCGTGGCGCCGGGGCTCAGCGCCTTGATGGCCGCGTACGAGGCCTTCAGCAGCGCCAGATAGTTGGCATAGCCGATCTGTTCGAAGGACGGCTCGTTCCACAGCTCCCAGTGATGAACCAGGTCGCCGTAGCGCTTCACCACGCCGCTCACATAGCGGACGAACAGCGCGCGCGCCTCGGGCGTCTGCGGGAAGGCCGACGCGCCGAACAGCTTCGGATAGGCGCCGGCGTTGCCGTAATCGAGCACCACCAGCGGCGAGATGCCGAGCCGCACGGCCTGCCTGAGATAGGCGTCGTAGGCCGGGGGAAAGCGGAAACGGCCGGGCGTCTTCTCGATCTCCTGCCAGTAGAGTTCGTCGCGTATCCACGAGAAGCCGGCCTGGCGCACCAGCGGCAGCAGCACCGAGGGCGCGCCCTGGGCCTGCGCGAAATGCGTCACCACGCCGAAATCGGGCAGGCCGACGCCCGGGCGCGGCGCCGCCATCGCGAAGCTGGTGCTGGCCCGGCCGAGCCGCGCGCCCGAGCGCCCGCTCAGCTCGGCATCGGCGCGATAGAAGCCGGGCCGCGTCACGCTGACGGGCACGCTCGCGAGCGCCTGCGTGCGGCCCGCGCCGATCGCTCGATAGACGGTGGCGATCGGGGTGGGCGCGGGCCGGCCGGTGTCGTCGAAGGCAAACACCTCCACCGACAGCGTGGCGCCCTGCGCGTCGGCCACGCTGGCCTCGTAACGCAGCACGATCGGCTCGCCGGGCACGCCGTGCAGGCCGCCCGTGGCATCGACGCCGCGCAACTGCGCCCGGCAGACGAGCGGCCACAGCAGCGCCAGCAGGCACGCCAGCAGCGGGAAAAACGGCTGCGGCACGAGCCGGCCGCGCCGTCGCGCCATGGCGTGGCCGGCGTATCGGCGCACGCTCATCGCAGCCAGTGCTCGGCGGCGGTCACGGGCCCCGGTGCGGGCCTGGGCCGCGTCACCATGCGGGGCTGGAGCGCCAGGCGCTCGGCGCGCCGGCGCTGGTCGGCGAGATAGGAGACGAAGCCGGGCCAGTAGGCCACCAGATAGGCGATCGGCACGAACGAGGTGACGGTGGTCATGCCCACGGTGGCGGTGATCAGCAGGCACAGCAGCAGCACGAAGCCGTCGCTGGCCGTGAACGCTAACACGGCGAGCACCACCAGCGCGCCGAGCAGCCCGAGGTCGGCCAGCAGGCCCGGAATGCTGGTGAAGGTCACGTCGCTGATGAAATACAGCTGGCGATTGATGGCCACATAGGGCAGATAGCCGTATTCGTCGTTCAACTGGCGGGCGGTGACGCCGCGAACCAGGTCGGCGAACTGCGCATCGAGCAGGAACGGATAGCCGGCGAAGCGGTGCGCGAAGGTTTCGGAGCCGAAGAAATCGTGCTGGGCCATATACACCGCGATCGCCATTGTCACCACGAAGAAGCCGAGCAGCGAGACGAGCGGGTGGATCGCCCGCAACTGCCGCCGCATGCCGTACATGGCGGCGAAGATCAGCAGCACGAACGAGGCCTTCGACAGGCTGATGAACAGACCGATGCAGTAGAGCCCAAGCATCCAGCGGTTGCGCCGTCCCTGGAACAGATAGAGCACGAACGAGGCCGACAGCAGCGTGGCAAAGAAGCCGGCCTCGCGCGAGAAGCCGCTGACGCGCGCGAAATAGAGGATCTCGTAGTAATTGGTATTGGTCTGGGTGGCGGCGTCGCCCCACAGCATCTTCGACACCGCGTCGGGCCCGAGCTGCACCGACAGGCCGTAATCGGCGTAATACAGCACGAACTGGGCGGTGCCGAACAGCACGTTGACGGCCATCCACGGATGCAGGTAATCGATCCGTTTGGCGATCGTATACATCAGATAGCCGACGCAGACGGCCACCGACACGACCTTGGCCGCCACCATCGGATGGCTGAGCAGGCACACGAGAACGGCGATGCCCATCGGCACCGCCCAGCGCCGCGAGGTGGTGAGCAAAAACGCGCCGAAGTCCGGATCGAGGAACGGCAGCAGCGTATAGAGGTAGATGGTGATGCCCGACACCTGCGGGTTGAAGATCACGCAGGTGAAGAACAGATAGAACAGCATCGAAATCGCTCTGGCGTACATCGGCATCTCCGGCGGGGCGAAACGGGGTGAGGGGGGAGCGGGCGCGCTCATGCGTCGTCGCGCGCGGCATCGAGGCCCGGGCCCGGCGCACGGGCCGCCACGCCCGGCCGCGCGCGCGCATCGGCGCGGCTCAGCGCATGGCCGGCGCGAATGCCGGCCGTCTCCACCAGCCGATAGCTGGCCCAGGCGAGCGCGAGCGCCGGCGGCACGGTCAGCGCCATGTACAGGCCGAGCGGGCCGCCGGTGAGGTCGTGCATCCGGCAGAACCAGTAAATAAAATAGAGCGGCACGCCGTGCAGCAGATACACCGAATAGCTGATCTCGCCGAGCCGCGCGAAGCCGCGCGCATGGATGCGCAGCACCGTGGCGAGCAGCGCGAAGGCGGCCAGGCCGAACAGATAGCCGAGCGAGGTCGACACATGCGCGTAGTCGCGATGGAGCAGATCCACGCCGGCCATCAGCACGGCGAGGCCGGCCACCACCGCGCTCACGGCCAGCACCGCCGTGCGGTTCGAGATCGACACGCGGCCGAGGCTCACGCGCGCATACGGATCGTCATATGCCTTGCGAAAGCACGCGCCCCAGAACATGATCGCCAGGTGATAGGGCAGGCCCTTGTATTGGCCGAGCGCGTCGGCCGGCAGCAGCTTCAGGGCCGATACCGCCACGAAGGCCGCGCACAGGCCGAGGCAGGCCAGGCACAGCGCGCGCATCCGGTGCAGGCCGCCCAACGTGTGCAGCGCGAGGCACAGCGCGTAGAAATACAGCTCTGTTTCGAGCGTCCAGTAATGGGCCATCACCGGCTCGCGGCCGAACGCGGTGGGGATCATCGTGAGGTTGGCCGCCAGGCCGGCCATCGGCATCTGCCTGCCGAACAGCGCCCAATAGGCGAAATAGCCGATCGGCAGCGACAGCCAGAAGGCCGGATAGAGCCGGAACACGCGCCGGATCACGAAGCGGCGCGCAGCTCCCGGCGTTCCCGCGCGCAAGCTGGTCGGAATCAGCATGCCGCTGATGCAGAAGAAGATCACCACGCCGATCCGGCCGAAATCGAAGCGGCGCTGCACGGCGTCGAGCGCGAACTGCGAGCCGGCGAGATGCGCATACAGCTCGGCGTAATGCGTCCACATCACGAGCAGCACGGCCACCGCGCGCATGGCGTCGACATGATCGAGACGATGGGAAGCGGCGGTGCTGGCCATGAGGTTCCGGTTCGAAGCGAGGCGAGGACGGGTGCCGCACGGCCTTGCGGCACGGCCGGCGTCTCGATGCAGCCCGCCCATGCTCGCGGCATCGCGGCAATCGTTCGGTTCGGCATCGCACCTTGCCGGCGGCCGGCGCCTGTGTGCGCGATCGCACGGTGCGCGCGGCGCGCGGCGCGAGACCCTGCGGGCTGACACGCGTCGCCGCGAACCCGCACGGAGAGCCCCGCCCGATGAGCCAGACGATCAAGGAAACCCATGTGCGCGCCGCGCCCCCGAACGGCCCCCCGGCCTCGCCCGGGCCCGGCGGCGGCGATGCCGCGGCGAGGCCGGGCCGCGGCGCGGGCGCCGATTTCGCGATCAACGGGAAATTCGCGTCGCAGCGCATGACCGGCGTGCAAAGGGTGGGCTACGAACTTGCGCTCGCGTTCGCGCGGCTCTATCCAGCCGGCGCCGGGCCGGCCCTGCTGCTGCCGGCCAATGCGCGCGAGGCGCCGCCGTTTCCGGGTGCCACGCCGCGCGCGCGGCGCTTGAAGGGCGCCGTGTGGGAGCAACTGGGCCTGCCGTTCGCGCTCGACGGGCGCACCCTGCTGAGCCTGTGCAATATCGGCCCGCTGTTCGCGCGCCGGCAGGTGCTGATGGTGCACGACGTGGCCGTCTACGACCTGCCCGACAATTATTCGTGGAAATACCGACTCTGGTATCGGCTCGCCTATGCCGTGCTGACGCGCACGGCCCGCCATATCGTGACCGTCTCCGAATTCTCGAAGCAGCGCATCGTGGCGCGCCTGGGCATCGCGGCATCGCGGATCTCGGTGGTGCCGAACGGCGTCGACCATTTCGGCCGCGTCGAGTCGGACATGCGGGTGCTGTCGCGGCTGAACCTGCGCCACGACAACTATGTGCTGATCGTCGGCAGCCTGTCGGTGGGCAAGAACCTGGCACGCGTGATGGCGGCGATCGAGCAGCTCGACGGCGGCCACGACTGGCAGTTCGTGGTGGTGGGCGGCTGCGACCTGCGGGTGTTCAACGCGAAGGCGAAATCGCGCTACGAGGCGAGCCACACCCTCTCGCCGCATGTGGTGCCGGCCGGCTTCGTGTCCGACGGCGAACTGAAGGCGCTCTACGAGCACGCGGCCTGCTTCCTGTTTCCGTCGCTCTACGAGGGCTTCGGCCTGCCGCCGCTGGAGGCGATGCTGTGCGGCTGCCCGGTGATCGCGTCGCGCGAGGCGGCCTTGCCCGAGGTGTGCGGCGACGCGGCCATGTATTGCGAGGCGCGCTCGGTGGACGACATCGCCGAAAAACTCACCGTCATGATGACCGACCCGGCGCTGCGGGACGCATTGCGCGCGAGCGGACGGGCGCGGGCCCGGCGGTTTCGCTGGGAGGTGTCGGCGCGGCGGCTGCGCGAGGTGCTCGATGAGCTGGAGCGCCCGGGTCGGCCGTTCTAGCCGGGCACAAGCCGGGCACAAGCCGTGCAGCCGATCTCGTCCAGTTCCTCGATCACCTCGGCCGGCGTCTTGAACCAGGGCGCGCCGCTGTATTGCGGGTGGATGTTCATGCCGTAGAACAGGCGCTACGGATCGATCAGGCGTTTCATGGGCCACTCCTCGAGGTGGGCGACGGCCGCGCCACTCAACCGGCGATCGGCTTCGCGCGGGACGCCTCCCGCCGCGTGGACGATCCGCGCGGCTTGAGATGCAGAAAGCGTTTTTCCACGCCATGCCAGGACAGCGCCGCCAGCAGCACAGTGGGCGGAATCGAGAGCGCGGCGTTCAGCAGCGGATGGCGATCTGTGTGGAAGCACAACGCCACGGTCTGCTGCACCGGAAACGCGTAGATATAGACGCCGTACGAGAAATCGCCGAAGCGCCCGGCCCAGCCGAGGCAAGCCGGCTTGGCCTGCGCCAGCGAGAGGATCGCGTAGGGCAGCACCAGATAGAGGCTCAGCTCGTAGGCGGCGCCGTTGCCGGGCACCAGCATCGGCAGGGGCAGGGCGAGCAGCGCGGCCTGCACGTTGAACAGGCGCGCCGGCGCGGCGATGCGCCAGGCCGCGCCGATCAGGAAATAGGGCGCCACGTTGAGCGCGTCGAGCAGGGCGCGGCCGTGCCCGGCCAGTTCGAGCCGCTCGATGCGCAGCAGCACGAGGCTCGCCGCGCACAGGGCCAGGCAGCCGGCCAGGATGCGCAGCTTCTGGCCGGCGCCGCGCAGCACCAGCAGCGGCGTGACCAGATACATGCCGAATTCGATCGGCAGGGTCCACAGCGAGCCGTTCACCGCGTCAGGATAGGGCAGCGTGTGGAACACGCCGGGCAGCAGCGAGGCGGAGCGCAGCACGATGTTCTGCAGATAGCGCGGCAGCAGCGGCGAACGCAGGTAATCGCCGAGCGGC
The DNA here is from genome assembly GCF_000959725.1 of Burkholderia gladioli. Lineage (NCBI taxonomy): Bacteria > Pseudomonadati > Pseudomonadota > Betaproteobacteria > Burkholderiales > Burkholderiaceae > Burkholderia > Burkholderia gladioli. Next base: position 1,676,449 of record NZ_CP009322.1, on the reverse strand, counting down.
AGCGTGCTGACCAGCGGGCCGAGCACGAAGGTGCTCAACAGCACGGCCACCGCGAGGCCGGGGAAGATGCGCAGCATGCGCCGCTGCAGATAGCGGCTAGGCGACGGGTCGCGCCGCCAGCTTTCGATCACGAGGTAGCCGCTGATCGCGAAGAACACCTTCACGGCCAGGGTGGCCACCTCGTTGCCGAACATCGGCGGCAGTTCGCTGCCCGTCAGTGGATACGCATGCCCGTACAGCACGACGAGCGCGGCGATCAGGCGGATCGCATCGAAATTGTCGAGCGCACGGGCGTGGGCGGCGGCGGGCGCCTCCATGCTCAGCGGCCGGTGGCGGGAGCGGCCACGGCCACCGCTTCCACTCGGGCGCGGTCGGTCTCGCCGGCCTCGTGCGCGGGCGGCGCCCCCTTGGCCCGCTGCAGCTCGGCCACCGCCGCGGCCAGCGAGTCGATGCTGGCGAACAGCTCGTAGGTGAGCATCGAATCCGGCACGCTGATGTCGAATTCACGCTCCATTTCGAGCAGGATCTGCACCGAACTCAGCGAGGTCAGGCCCACCGCGTAAAGGTCGGTGCGGTCGGTCAGCATCTCGATCGGTACGTCGAGGCATTTGAGGTCGGCAATCAAGGTGCGCAATGTGTTCTTCATGGCAAGTCTCCGTGGTGTGGCAAGGCGGCGGTGGTTTTTCGGGCGGTGCCCGGACAGCTTGGAAATCGGTCTCCGGCTCAGGCGGCCTCGCCCCACAACACGGCGCGCACCGAGGGCGGCCATGCCGCGGTGTCGAAGCCGTGATGGCGGAACAGGCCCAGCGACAGGCGCTCCAGCCCGAAGCCGCAGCAGCCGGTGTGGGCGATCTCGCCGCTCGCGGTGTGGATCTTCCACAGCTCGCTGAAGCGGTCGGTGTGGTAATTGAAGCTGCCGCAGGCGGTGAGCTTGCCCGGGTTGATGCCGGCCACCAGCAGCTCGTACTTGAGCGCGTTCCGGCGCTGGCTGTCGGCCATCACCTTGCCGATGCGGCCGAAGAACGGATCGTTGGCCAGGTCGATCGACACCGGCAGGCCGAGCGCGGCCATCGCTTCCTGGGCATAGGCCATCAGATCCTCGCGGAAGGCCTGCACCTGCTCGGGCGTGCCCAGGCACACGAATTCGCGCTGGCGGAACATCAGCATGCGCTCCGGGTCTTTCGACGGCTCGTGCCGGCAGCAATACGAGAAGATGTCCACCACCCGGCCGCCGGCCGGCAGCGGGCCGCGTGCGGCCATCACCGGATACAGCGGATAGCAGGCCACCGGCGTGACGGCCAGCCGGGTGGGCTTCAGATCCTCGGTCCAGTCCTCTTGTTTGTCGAGGCACTTGAGCAGGCGATGGTGGCCCAGCTCGTCGCCGCTGAAGCAGAACACGCTGCCGATCTGATCGGGAAAGTGCTTCCAGTAGCCGGCTTCCTCCAGGATCTGGCGGTTCATGGCCGGCGGAAAGCGGATCACCTCCACGTCCTTGCCCTGGCCCCATCGGCCGATCAGCTGGTTGACGCGCTCGACCACGTCCTCGAAGGCTGCGCTGCGGCCATACAGGCCGTCCACTCCGGTGGAGATCAGCAGCCCGGCATCGAGCAGCTCGGTGAGAAAGGGGGTGTCGTCGTGTTGCAAAGCCTGGTGTTGCTGATCCGGCGCTTCGGACAGACCGGCGAGGTTGGACATCGCGAACTCCTTGGTAAAGGGGAAATACATCATCGGGCCCGGCGGAACATCGCGTGACGGCCACGGCTCGGATGCCTTCGCGTTCGTCACACGATTTGCTCTACTATTGAACCGGCCGGCTCGGCCGATCGGTGCGACAGCACACGCAGCGTCGAATCATCCGATCTTCAGCGCGGCGGGCGCCGCCTGCGCATCGGCCTGAAGATCGGCTTCGCGATCGGCTTCGCGATCGGCTTCCTGATCGGCGCGCTGCAGCTGGGTGAGCGCCGTGCGAATCGCACGGATGGCGCCGACCTGCTCGCGGCCCTCGGTGGCGTCGACGATCGCCGTGAGCAGGCCACGACGAAATTCCGCCTTCGAAAAGCGCTCGGCATTGAGACGGCAGCTCACCGGCGAGAAGCGGCCGAGGTTGGCCTCGAAGCGCGCCACCGCCTCCTGGATCGCCTCCACCGTCTGCGTCGCGAAGAACAGGCCGGTGGGGTGGGGCTGCGTTTCGTCGATCACCGTCTCGCACGCGCCGCCCTTGCCGAACGCGATCACCGGCGTGCCGCAGGCCTGCGCCTCCACCACCGAGATGCCGAAATCCTCCTCGGCGGCGAACACGAAGGCGCGCGCGCGTTGCAGATGATCCTTCAGCACGGCGAACGGCTGGTGCCCGAGGATCGTCACATTGGGGCCGGCCCGGGCGCGCACCTTGTCCATGTCCGGGCCGTCGCCGATCACGACCAGGCGCCGCTCCGGCATGCCGGCGAACGCCGCCACGATCAGGTCCATGCGCTTGTACGGCACCATCCGCGAGACGGTCACGTAGAACGCCTCCTTGCGCGCGCACGGCTCGAACGCCTCGACGTCCACCGGCGGATGCACCACCACCGATTCGCGTCGATAGGCGCGCTCGACGCGGCGCCCGATGAAGCGCGAATTCACCACGAAGCGGTCCACGCCATTGGCGCTGCGCACGTCCCAGATCCGCAGGTAATGGAGCACCGCGCGCGCCAGCAGCGAGCGCGGTCCCTTGGCCAGCCCGCTCTCGTTCAGGTATTGATGCTGGAGATCCCACGCATAGCGGATCGGCGAGTGCACATAGCTCACATGCAGCTGGTCGGGGCCCAGCAGCACGCCCTTGGCCACCGCGTGCGAACTCGACACCACCAGGTCGTAGCCGGACAGGTCGAATTGCTCGATGGCGAGCGGGAACAGCGGAAGGTAGCCGCGATAGCGGCGCTTCGCGAACGGCAGCTTCTGGATGAACGAGGTGGAAACCCGCCGGCTGTCCAGGAACGCGTGCCCGGGCATGAAGTTGACGAGACTGAAGATGTCCGCATCCGGAAAGCATTCGGCGATCTGTTCCAGCACCTTCTCGGAGCCGCCGTACGTGACCAGCCAGTCGTGAACCAGTGCGACCCTCATCCCGCCACCTCCGTATCGAATCGTTGCGCGCCGGCCCGGCGCGGTGCGGCCGGCGCCGACAGGTGAGGCGATGCTATGCAGCGCATGGGGCGGGTTCGGTTCGGATTCGCACAAAGCTCGTGCCGCACGCAAGATCCTCGTGCACATGGCACGGTAATGAAAATAAAACGCCGCGCTTCGCCCGGATTGGCGCGTATCAGTTATGACGCGTTTCGAAACGAATCCCGCCGGCCGCCGAATCGTGTTTTTCGCGAATCCGCCGGGTACGCGCAGCGCATGGCGTCCTTTCTCACCATGCGTGCGCGGATGGCCGGGTGCAATGCAACATCTTGTGCATTGCATCGCGTTCCGAAAATGTCCGGGGGAAATCGCTCATTTTCGAGACATTTCCGGCCAAAACGGCCGGAGTGGTTAAAACAAAATAAAATTTACCCATATAAAACAATGGCTTGTGAGCGTTGGCACGCTTATCGCTGTATGAATGCCGTCAACGGCCGGGCGCCGTCGGCAGATGTGCCGCACCGAATTGAGCCTGATGCACCGCGAACACTGCATCGCAACATGGCAACTCGATTTCGTCCCTGAATATTTCGGTATTCAGTTGATCCAGCGCCAATACTCCTGCCGACGTCATGAATACACAACCTGCCAACCATTTGCTCGCGTCCTTGCCCGCGTCGGAATTCGACGTGCTGGCGCCGCATCTCCAACTCGTTCCGCTGCGTTTCGGCCAATTGCTGTACGACGCCGGCGAAACAGTCAAGAAAATGTATTTCCCGACCTCGGCCATCGTCTCGATGATTTTCCTGATGGCCGACGGCGCCACGGTCGAAGTGGCGGCGGTGGGCAACGAGGGGGTGATCGGCGTGCCGGCGCTCACCGGCGGCTTCACCATGCCCACCCGCATCGAGGTGCGCAACAGCGGCTATGCCTATGCGATGAACGCGCAGCTGTTTCGCCGCGAGTTCGACCGCCACGGCCTGGTGCACCGGCTGATGCTCCATTACATCCAGGCGCTGCTGACCCAGGTGGCGCAGAACTCGCTGTGCAACCGCCGCCATCACATCGTGCGCCAGGTCAGCAGCTGGCTGCTGCTCACCCAGGATCGGCTCGAAACCGACGAGCTGGCCGTCACCCAGCAGCTGATCGCCTCGATGCTCGGAGTGCGCCGCGAAGGCGTGACCGAGGCCACCGGCAAGCTGCAGGATGCCGGCCTGATCGCGCAGCGCCGCGGCAAGATCACCATCGTGGATCGCGCCGGCCTGGAGGATTCCGCCTGCGAGTGCTATGCCATCGTGCGACGCGAATTCCAGCGCCTGCTGCGCGCCAGCTCCGAGGATGGCGCCGAAGGCGGCGGCACACGGCGCGTGACCGAGATCGGCGGCAAATCGCAGGGCAGCTACCTGGGGCAGCGCGTCTACGCGGTCGGCTGCTGAGCCCGGCCGATCATCGATTCACCTGGCCGAGGGAATCGAACCCGACGCCGGCCTCGCCGACGATATCGCGCCGCGATCCGATCCGCGCCCTAGCGCGATCACGGATTCGCAGTGCTAACGATATCGGGCGCTTCGTCAACCTTCGATGGCAAATCGTTACGGGAAGACCAACATGAGACACAAGGGCAGCATATTCGCGCTGTTGGTGGGCTGGGTGGTGGCGGGCTGCGCCTACGCCCCGGGGCCGGCGCTCGATGCGTCGCGCATGCAGGAAGCGCCGAAGGACGGCGCGCCGGCGCCCACCTATGCGGTGCATCCGATCGATGCCAACGTGATCAGCGGTCAGCTGCGCGCCACGGCCGAGGCCATGCCGCTGCCGCCGCAATCGGCCGGCCAGCCGCACGACGATTACCGCGTGGGGCGCGGCGATATCCTCGGCATCACCGTATGGGGCCATCCCGAGCTGAGCGTGGGGGCCGCCACCGCGCCGCTGCCGCAGCTCGACGGCATTGCCGCGCTGGGCAACGGCGCGGGCGCGCCGGGCTCGCCCGGCGTGCTGATCACGCCCGACGGCTCGCGCGTGGCGGCCGACGGCACCATCTATTTCCCCACCGTGGGCCGCGTGGAGGTGGCCGGCAAGACGGCCGCGCAGATCAGCGCGATGCTGGTGTCGCGGCTCGGCGGCTATGCGATCAAGCCGCAGCTCGAGGTGCGCGTGATCCAGTTCCGCAGCCAGCAGGTGCAGCTTGCCGGCGAGGTGAAGAACCCGGGCTCGCTGCCGATCACGGACCTCAAGCTCAGCGTGCTCGACGCGATCACCCGCTCGGGCGGCTCGCTCGCCGATGCGGACTTGCAACGCGTGCAGCTCACGCGCGGCGGCCAGACCTATGTGCTCGACCTGCAACGCACGCTCGACCGCGGCGACGTTTCGCAGAACGTGGTGCTCGAAACCGGCGACATCGTCTATGTGCCCGATCACAACGCGAGCCGCGTGTTCATGCTCGGCGAGGTGGCCAAGCCGCAGACGCTGTTCATGGACAAGGGGCGCATGACCCTGGCCGACGCCATCGCCACCGCGAACGGCATCAATCCGCAGAGCGCGCAGCCGCGCCAGATCCTCGTGATCCGCAGGAGCGCCGCCGATCCGGCCCGGCCCAGCATCTACCGGCTCGACATGACCCAGGTGGATTCGATCCTGCTGTCCACCCAGTTCGACCTGAAGCCGCTCGACGTGGTGTACGTGGGCACGGCGCAGATCGCGCAGGTCAACCGCTTGCTGGAGCAATTGCTGCCGACGGTCACCAGCATGTACCTGTTCTACGCCGCCACGCGATGAGCCCCGATACGCGCGCCGCGCAGCCCCATTCAACCGACACCGAAATCGACATCGATCCCGGCCTGGAGGAACGATCAACGTGAACACTCCGAACCTGAACGCCCGGCATTCCGTTGGCCTGCCCGACGAGATGCCCGACCCGCTCGGCATGCTGCGCCTGCTGCGCGACCATGCCTGGACCGTCGCGGCCATCACCGCGGCGGTGGTGGCACTGGCCGGCATCTATGTGTGGCTGGCCTCGCCCGTGTATTCGGCCAGCGCCATGATCCGGGTGGAGGCGCAGGGCCGCAACGCGCTCGGCTTCGCCGCCGACGGCCAGCAACTGGTGGTGGGGCAGGGCACCGGGCGCACCGATGCCGAGATCGGCATGTTGCAGAGCCGCTCGATCCTCGATCCGGTGGTGAATCAATACGGCTACGAGATCGCCACCGCGCCCCATACGCTGCCGATCCTCGGCGCGATCGCCCGCAAGTTCGCCACGCCGGGCCGGCCGTCGCGGCCCTGGTTCGGGCTCGATTCCTATGCCTGGGGCGGCGAGCGGATCGATATCGAGGCGATGCAGGTGCCGCCCGAGCTGGAAAACCGCAAGCTGCGGCTGCGCGCGCTCGGCGACGGCGCGTTCGCGCTGATCGCGCCCGGCGGCGCCGTGCTGCTGACCGGCAAGGCAGGCGAGACGGCGCAGATGGACGGCGTGTCGATCCGGGTGCGCCGGCTCGATGCGCGGCCGAACACCGAATTCGACGTGACGGCCTGGAACGGCGTGAACGCGCTGCAACGCTTCTCGAAGCAGCTCAAGATCCTGGAGAAGGGCAGCGGCACCGGGCTCGTGCAGATCACCTTCGCCAGCGACCGCCCCGACCGCTCGGCCGACGTGGCCAACGCGATCGCGCAGGGCTATGTGGCGGCCACCATCGCCGAGAGCCGCGCCAACGACGGCAAGACGCTCGACTTCATCAATCGCGAGCTGCCGCGCCTGCGCGAGGAGCTGCGCCAGGCCGAAGCCTCGCTGATGGGCTATCAGGCGTCCACCGGCTCGTTGCAGCCCACCGCCGAGGCGCAGTCCTACCTGCAAGGGGCGATCGAGGTGGAGCGCCAGATCGCGATGCTGCAACTGCAGCGCACGCAGATGGCGCAGAACTTCACGCCGGACAGCGCGCCGATGCGCAATATCGACCAGCAGCTCGCGCAGCTGACGGCCACCAAGGCCCGCTTCGACGCGCGCTTCGTGCGCATGCCCGAATCCGAGCGCACCAATGCCGACCTGAGCCGCAATGCCAAGGTGGCCGAATCGATCTATATCGCGATGGTCAACAAGGCCGAGGAGTTGACGGTGCGCCGCGCCAGCACCACCGGCGACGTGCATATCGTGGACAACGCGGTGCGCCCGGCCGATCCGGTCTCGCCTGCGGTGCCGATCATCATGGCCAGCAGCCTGGGCCTCGGCCTGATGCTCGGCACCTTGTTCGTATTCCTGCGCAGCCGCTACTTGACCGGCGTGACCGATTCGAAATTCATCGAGCGCAGCCTGCGCATGCCGATGCTGGCCTCGGTGCTGTACAGCGCCCAGCAGGCGCGGCTCGACCAGGCCATGCCGCGCAACCTGGCGTTCCAGCCCGCCGAGGCGCGCCTCCAGCGCCGGCCGGCCCTGCTGCCGAGCGCGCGCACGGCCGCGGGCGCCGGCTCGGCGGCCGAGAGCCTGCAACCGGCCAGCTCGCAATACCTGCTCGCGCGCAGCTTTCCGCACGACGCCTCGGTGGAGGCCCTGCGCGGCCTGCGCACGGCGCTGCACCTGCATTTCCAGCAGGAGGCGCGCCCCGACGACGGCGTGATCGTGCTGACCGGGCCCACGCCCGACACCGGCAAGAGCTTCGTGGCCGCCAACCTCTCCGTGCTGGAAGCGGAGACGCAAAAGCGCGTGCTGCTGGTGGATGCCGACATGCGCTGCGGGCGGCTCGCCTCGTTCTTCGGCAAGCCGAACGCGGGCGGCCTGGCCGAGCTGCTGGCCGGGCGCATCGAGATCGACCAGGCGATCCAGCCGGCCGGCGTGCCGGGCCTGTCGCTGATCTCCTGCGGCCGCTATCCGGGCAATCCGTCCGAGCTGCTGATGATGCCGGCGTTCCGGCGCCTGCTCGACGAATTCAAGCAGCGCTTCGACCTGGTGATCATCGACACGCCGCCGCTGCTGGCCGTGAGCGACGCCGCGATCGTCTCGCACGGCGGCGGCAAGACCGTGCTGGTGCTGCGCTCGGGCATGCATACCGAGGACGAGATCGAGGAAACCATCACCAAGCTCGATCGCGCCGGCGCCTGGACGGTGGGCGCGATCTTCAACGCGGTGCCGCTGCGGCGCAGCGAACGGCTCGGCTACGGCTATTCGTCCGCCTATCTGAATCACAGCTCCGCGGTGGCATAGCACGCGCGCGCCCGCCTATGTGTGTGATCGCACCGATTGATGCGGTGCAACGCGTTTCAATGCCCTGGCACGTCGAAACAGGGAAGGGCAAGCGAAGGCCGGCCGCACGGATGCGCCGCCGGCATGGATGGAATTTGCCGGTGCGCGCATGTCTTGCGCGCCGGCGCCAACGGACGAGGAGCGGTCATGATCGTAGTGACGGGTGGTGCGGGTTTCATCGGCGCGAATTTCGTGCTCGACTGGGCGAGCCGCGAGGCCGAGCCGGTGGTCAATGTCGACAAGCTGACCTACGCGGGCAGCCGGAGCACCTTGCACCTGTTGCAGGCGCGGTCGCAATACGGTTTCGTGGAGGCCGACATCTGCAATCGCGTCGCCATGGATCATGTCTTCGAGAAGCACAGGCCGCGCGCGATCGTGCATTTCGCCGCCGAAAGCCATGTGGACCGCTCGATCCGGATGCCGGCCGAGTTCATCCAGTCCAACGTGGTGGGCACCTTCACGCTGTTGCAGGCCGCGCATCGCTACTGGCTCGGCCTGGGCACCGCCGAGAAGCGGGCGTTCCGCTTCCTGCACGTCTCCACCGACGAGGTGTTCGGCTCGCTCGGGCCGCACGACGCGCCGTTCTCCGAGCAGTCGCCGTATGCGCCCAACAGCCCGTATTCGGCCACCAAGGCCGCCTCCGATCACCTGGTGCGCGCCTGGCATCACACCTTCGGGCTGCCGACGCTCACCACCCATTGCTCGAACAACTACGGGCCGTTCCAGTTTCCGGAAAAGCTGATCCCGCTGATGATCCGCTGCGCGCTCGAAGGCAACAGCCTGCCGATCTACGGCGACGGCCAGAACGTGCGCGACTGGCTCTACGTGGGCGACCATTGCAGCGCCCTGCGCCAGGTGCTGGCCGGCGGCGTGCCGGGCCGGGCCTACAACATCGGCGGGCGCAACGAGCTGACCAACCTCGACGTGGTGGGCGCCTTGTGCGACCTGCTCGACCGCTTCCAGCCCAGGCGCGCCGGCTCCTATCGCGAGCAGATCCGCATGGTGTCCGATCGGCCCGGCCACGACCGCCGCTATGCGATCGACGCCACCCGGATGCAGACCGAGCTGGGCTGGATGCCCACCGAGAGCTTCGAGACCGGCCTGGAGAAAACGGTGCGCTGGTATCTCGACCACCAGCGCTGGGTCAATGAAGTGGCCTGCGGCGAATATCAGAAATGGGAGGTGGACGCGTATGCGAAGCAGGCGTGATCTGCGCCCGGCCGTGCGCCCCAGAAGCCCGATCGACGCCGCGACAGGGAGCACGCCGACATGGCCATCCAAGTGACAGCCACCGCGCTGCCCGAAGTGAAGATCATCGAGCCGGCCGTGTTCGGCGACACACGCGGCTTCTTCTACGAGAGTTTCAACGCCCGGGAATTCGAGGAAAGCGTGGCGCAGGGCTTCGAGTTCGTGCAGGACAACCATTCGCGCTCGATGCGCGGCGTGCTGCGCGGCCTCCATTACCAGATCGTGCGTCCGCAGGGCAAGCTGGTGCGGGTGGTGGCGGGCGAGGTGTTCGACGTGGCGGTGGATCTTCGCCTGAGTTCGCCGAACTTCGGCAAGTGGGCCGGGGTCAGGCTCAGCGCGAAGAACTACCGCCAGCTGTGGATTCCGCCCGGCTTCGCGCACGGCTTCGTGGTGCTGTCGGTGTCGGCCGAGTTCGTCTACAAGGTGACCGATTACTGGTTTCCCGAATACGAGCGCAGCCTGCTGTGGAGCGACCCGATGATCAAGATCGACTGGCCGATCGAGCAGGCGCCGCTGCTGGCCTCCAAGGACGCCGAGGGCAAGCCGCTGTTCGAGGCCGAGTGCTACCCCTGAAGCGCGCGCGGCGAAGCGGCGGGCAGTGTGCGAGCCCGCACATTCCCGCCGATTTTCCCTCACTACCCTGGCTTCGCAGCGTGCGGTGCAGCATGCCGAGCCGATCCTTCCTCCGACTTCTATCGCCCAACACGATGCTCAAGCGCAGCCTAATTGCCAACTATGCGGGTCAGATTGCGACGGTCGTGCTCGGCATGATCATGGTGCCGGTGTACGTGCATCATCTCGGCGTGGAGGCATACGGGCTGATCGCTTTCAACGCGGTGCTCCTGGCCTGGGTGCAGTTGCTGGACCTGGGCCTGTCGCCCACCCTGTGCCGCGAACTCGCGCGCGCCAACGGCGAGGCGGCCCATCGCGAGGTGCGGGTACTGCTGCAATCGCTCGAAAAGTTCGTCTCGGCCATCTGCCTGGTGCTGATCGTGCTGTCGGGCTTCGCCGCACCGTTCTTCGCCACCGGCTGGCTCAACGCGAAATCGCTGCCCACCCACGACATCGAGCTGGCCTTCGTGCTGATGGTGCTGACCGTGTCGGCGCGCTGGCTGTCCTCGCTCTATCGCGGCGGGATGGTGGGCATCGATCGCCAGGCCACGCTCAACACGGTGATCGTGATCTTCGCCGTGATCCGCGCCGTGCTGGTGGTGCCGCTGATCACGATCTGGCCGCGCGTGGACGTGTTCTTCCTCTGGCAGCTGGGCGCGATCCTCGGCGAGGCGATCACCATGCGCGTGCTGCTGGGCCGCGCGATCGGCGCGCCGGTGCTGTCGCGCACCTTCTCGCGCGAGGTGCTGGCCGCGCGGGCGCGGCTGTCGCTGTCGATCGCGTTCTCGGCGCTGATGTGGGCCACCTCCACCCAGGCCGACAAGATCATCCTGTCCAAGCTGCTGCCGCTGTCCGCGTTCGGCGTGTTCAGCATGGCCACGCTGCTGGCGAGCGGCATCCTGCTGCTGGCCAACCCGGTGCAGCAATCGTTCACGCCGCGCTTCACGGCCGACAGCGCGCGCAATGTCAACGCGCTGAAATCGAGCTACTTCCTGGCCAGCGAGATCATGATGATCGTGGTGATCCCGGTGGCGCTGCTGTTCGCAAGCGTGCCCGATCTGGTGTTTCGGCTGTGGTCCAGCAGCCTGCCGATGAATCCCGACGCGCTGCGCATCCTGCAATGCTATGCGCTCGGCAACGCCTGCTCGGCCATCGCCGGGCTGTCCTTCCTGATCCAGTACGCCGACGGCGATCTCTCGCTGCACATCAAGGGCAACCTGGGCTTCGTGGCGATCCTGGTGCCCGCGGTGCTGGTGGGCGCGATCCATTACGGCGCGCTCGGCGCGGCCTATACCTGGCTGGCCATCAACCTGGTGCAGCTGTGCGTGTGGGTGGGCATCGTGCATCGCCGCTTCCTGCCGGGCATCAACGGCGTCTGGTATCGCGGCCTGGCCGCGCGCGTGCTGGTGGTGGCGGTGCTGGGCGCCGCCTTCCATTACGCGGCGCCGCCGCCCGTCGAGCGCCTCGTGCTGCTGCCGGTGCTCGGCTGCATGTGGCTGCTGATGGTGGCCGCGATGATCGTGGTGTCGCCCATTTCCCAACGCAAGGCGATGGCGCTGGCCAGGCGCTTCGCCGTCAACTGAGGGCCGCGAATGAATCCCGCCGAACTCGATCCGGACGTGAATCCGGTGATCTCCGTCGTCGTGCTCTGCTACAACCTCGAACGCTATATCGGCCCGTGCCTGGACAGCATCCTGAGCCAGCGCGTGGGCGTGCCGTTCGAGATCGTGATCGGCGACGACGGCTCCAGCGACGGCTCGCCGGGCGTGATCGAGGCATTTCGCGCCCGCCATCCCGATGTGATCCGGGTGGCCGCGCACGCGCGCAATGTCGGCTATTCGCGCAACCTGGCCGATACCCTGGCGCTGGCGCGCGGCGAATATATCGCCACCGTCGACGGCGACGACATGATGCTGCCGGGCAAGCTCGCGCGCCAGCTCGAGGTGCTGGAGACCCAGCCCGAATTCGGCATGGTGGCGCACCGCATGCGCACCGTCGACGCCGTGAGCGGGGCGCCGGTGGCGTTCGCGCTGGCGCGCGTCAAGCCGCCGGTGTTCGACGCCGAATTCCTGATCGAGCACGGGCCGTTCTTTCTCAACAGCTCGGTGATGTTTCGCGCGGCCTTGCGGCGCCGCCATCCCGTGGATCTCGACCTCAAGGTGGTGGCCGACGTGGCCAACCTCGTGCAATGCCTGCACGGCAGCCGCGCCGCCTATCTGGACCAGGAGCTGGGCGTGTATCGCGTCAATCCGAAGGGCTTCACCTCCACCGTGATCCTGAACCCCGAGCGCCACGCCACCAATATCGAGGATCTGATGCGCACCTGCAACCTGGCCGAGGCGCTGGGCATGAAGCGCGAGGTGGTGGATCGGGGCCGGGCGGGCGTGCTGCTGCGCTCGGCGATCCTCTATCTGGAAAGCGGGCTCTACGAGCAGTTCGAGCATTGCATCAGCCGCAGCGCCGGCTTCGCCGAGGTGGGCGTCAAGCAGCGCGTGCTGCATGCGCTGCGCCGTTCGCCGCGGCTGCTGCGCTCGCTCTATGTCACGGCCAAGCAGCTGGCCGGTCGCCCCACGGTGCGCGCATGAGCGTGCTGCCGCGCCGCCTCGCGCAACTGGCCGAGATGGGCTGGATCGATCGGACCAATGCGCTGCGGCACGCCTATTTCGGCCTGAAGACGCGGCTCTGGTATGCGCGCGTGTTCGGCCGGGTGGGCGAGGGCAGCGTGATCTTCCCGCCGTATCTGCTGGCCAACGTGCAGCACGCCGCGCTCGGCGAGCGCGTGCTGATCCGCGCCGGCGCGCGCATCGAGCTGGTGGTGGGCGATGCGCTGCGCCCGCCGCGGCTCGCGATCGGCAGCGACGTGAATATCGAGCAGAACGTGCATATCGTGTGCGGCTCCTCGATCGATATTCAGGACGGCGTCACGATCACCGGCAACTGCGCGATCGTGGATGTCGAGCATCCGTATGAGGACGTGCTCGACCCGGTGCGCATCGGCATGCGCCTGCGCATGCGCGGCAACCGCGTGGTGATCGGCGCGGGCAGCTTCATCGGCTTCAATTCGATCATCCTGCCGAACGTGGTGATCGGGCGCCACGCGGTGGTGGGCAGCCATTCCGTCGTCACGAGCGACGTGCCCGACTACTGCGTGGTGGCGGGCAATCCGGCACGCATGATCCGGCGTTACAACCGCAACACGCAAACCTGGGAGCACTGCACATCATGAAGATCCTCATCACCGGCGGCGCCGGTTTCATCGGCTCGCATCTCGCCAGGAAGCTGGTCGCGCAGAACGCGACGGTGACCGTGCTCGACAATCTCGCCCAGCAGATCCACGGCGCCGATCCCTACCAGGATTCCGCGCTGCTGCGTTCGCTCGGCGGCTCGGTGCGCATGATCGAGGGCTCGGTGTGCGACCGCGCCACCCTGGAGCGCGCGATGAGCGGCCAGGACGCGATCGTGCATCTGGCGGCCGAGACCGGCACCGGCCAGTCGATGTACGAGGTCGAGCATTACGTGGACGTGAACGTGGGCGGCTGCGGGCTGATCCTCGACATCCTGGTCAAGAACCGCAACAACACCGTGCGCAAGATGGTGGTGGCCTCCTCGCGGGCCATTTACGGCGAGGGCAAGTATCGCTCGCCGGCGCTCGGCATCGTGTATCCGGACGCGCGCAGCGAGGCCGACCTGCTGGCCGGCCGCTTCGATTACCTGTGCCCGGTGTCGGGCGAGCCGCTGCAATGCCTGCCCACCGACGAGGAATCGAAGATCCATCCGTCCTCCGTATACGGCATCACCAAATACGACCAGGAGCTGATGGTGATGACGGTGTGCCGCTCGATCGGCATCGGCGCCTCCGCGCTGCGCTACCAGAACGTGTACGGGCCGGGCCAGTCGCTGTCGAATCCGTACACGGGCATCCTGTCGATCTTCTCCACCCGCATCAAGAATGGCAACGAGATCAACGTGTTCGAGGACGGCCTCGAAAGCCGCGACTTCGTCTATATCGACGACGTGGTGGACGCCACCGAGGCCGCGCTGATGCGCCCCGAGGCGAGCGGCCGCGTGTTCGGCATCGGCTCCGGGCAGCGCACGGCCGTGATCGAGGTGGCCGAGCGGCTTGGCGCGCTGTATCGCAGCGCGGTGCCGATCAACGTGACCGGCGCGTTTCGCCTGGGCGACATCCGCCACAACTACGCCGACCTCACGCGCGCGCGCGAATGGCTCGGCTTCGAGCCCAAGGTGAGCTTCGAGCAGGGCATCGCACGCTTCGCCGCCTGGGTGGAGGAACAGGAGGTCAAGCCCGACAACTACGAGCTGAGCATCGTGGAGATGCAGGCGCGCGGCCTGTACCAGGCCAGCCGGGTCGCGGCATGAACGCGCACGCGCAGGACACGGCGATGGGCGAGGCACGCGTGAAGCCGCGGGTGGGCGTGGTGACCGTGCTGTATCAGTCCGACGACGTGCTGGCGGATTTCTTCGCGAGCCTTGCGGCGCAGGCGGGCGTGGTGCTGCGGCTCTATGTGATCGATAACAGCGCCACCGACAGCGGCAGCCTGATGTCGCGGCAGTTGGCCGAGGCGGCCGGGCTCGACGCGCAGGTGGTGTTCAACGACGCCAACCTGGGCGTGGCGCGCGGCAACAACCAGGGCATCCGGCTCGCGCTCGCGCAGGGCTGCGATTACGTGCTGCTGGCCAACAACGACGTGGCGTTCGACGGGCCCGATACGATCGCCAACCTGATCGCGCCGATCGCGGCGAGCCCCGTGCCGATCGTCACGTTTCCGAAGATCCTCTATCACGGCACCAATCGGATCTGGTGCGCGGGCGGCACGATCTCGCGCATGAAGGCTATCACCACCCATCGCGGCGACGGCTGCGAGGATCTGGGCCAGTTCGATGCGCCCGGCGCCGCCGAATACGCGCCCACCTGCTTCATGGCGCTGCATCGCAGCGTGTTCGCGCGGGTGGGCATGATGGACGAGAACTACTTCGTCTATTACGACGACACCGATTTCGTGTGGCGCATGAATCGCGCCGGCATCCATCCGTGGTACGTGCCGGCCTCGCGCGTCGCGCACAAGGTGAGCTTTTCCACCGGCGGCGGCGAAAGCCCGTTCAGCCTGTTCTATTGCACGCGCAACCGCTTGTATTTCAGCCGCAAGAACCTGGGCTTTCCTTATGCGCAGCTGGCCCAGGCCTATTCGGTGGCGGCCATGCTGGCCAAGTGCGTGCGCTTCACGGCGGCCGGCCGGCGCAGCGTGCTGCGCGGCATCAGCGAGGGCCTGCGGCTGCGCCACGCGCCCGGCGCGGAAGCCGGCACCGGCGGCGGCCAGGGCTCGGCCGCCTCCTGAGCTGGCGCGTCGCCCGGCGCCGTGCCGGCGCGCCGGCGCGACGAGGTGGCCGACTCGACGGCCTGCGCGATCCATGCCGGCTTCCTACCCACGCAATCCCGCAGGCGGACCCATATGCACCACACACGCAAGGGCATCATCCTCGCAGGCGGATCGGGCACGCGCCTGTATCCGATCACGCACGCGGTCTCCAAGCAGATCCTGCCCGTCTACGACAAGCCGATGATCTACTACCCGCTGTGCACGCTGATGGTGGCCGGCATTCGCGACGTGCTGCTGATCTCCACGCCGCGCGATCTGCCGTGCTTCGTCGCGCTGCTCGGCGACGGCAGCCGCTGGGGCATGAACATCCAGTATGCCGAGCAGCCGTCGCCCGACGGCCTCGCGCAGGCCTTCATCATCGGCCGCGAGTTCGTAGCTGGCGGCCCGTCGGCGCTGATACTCGGCGACAACATCTTCTACGGCCACGACCAGGTGGCCCAGCTCGAACTGGCCGACCGCCATGCCGAGGGCGCCACCGTGTTCGCCTATCACGTCCGCGATCCCGAGCGCTATGGCGTGGTGGAGTTCGACCCGCATTTCAATGCCGTGTCGATCGAGGAAAAGCCGCTCGCGCCGCGCTCGAACTATGCGATCACCGGCCTGTATTTCTACGACGACCAGGTGTGCGACATCGCCGCCGATATCCGTCCGTCCGCGCGCGGCGAGCTGGAGATCACCGACGTGAATCGCCGCTATCTCGAACGCCAGCGCCTGCATGTCGAGATCATGGGGCGCGGCTATGCGTGGTTCGACACCGGTACCCACGATTCGCTCACCGAGGCCGCCAATTTCGTGGCCACGCTGCAAAAGCGCCAGGGCCTGATGGTGGCGTGCCCGGAGGAGGTGGCCTATCGCCGCCAGTGGATCGACGCGGCGCAGCTGGAGCGGCTCGCCACGCCGCTGAAGAAGAACGCCTACGGCCAGTACCTGTTCAACCTGATCGAGGACGGCATCGCGTGATCGGCTGATCGCGCAGCCCGGCTCGGCGCCTCGCGATCGGGCACGGCGTTTTGTGCGACGCCGTACCGAATCGGGATCGGGTTGACCCTAGCATCTCCCTCAACGGTCCGATCGATTCGTTATGCGAAGCAAGCCGATCGGCGAAGAGTTTCAACCAGCGGCACCCATCCCTGCGAGGTAAGCCAAAGTGAGCTCAACCATCGGTATTGACAGCCTGTCAGCGCGGCAAGTCGAGCTGCGCCCGTTCCCGGCCCTGACGATCAAGGTGGCGCTCGCATCCTCGGACGTGCTGGGCTTCGCGCTCGCCCTGCTGATCACCACGCATTTTCTCGGCACTTTCGCGAGCGCACCGCAACTGAGCATCTGGAAGACCGTCAGCCAGCAGCCGATGGTGGTGTACATGCTGCTGGCCTGCGCCGGCACCATCTGGTTCTGGCTGCGGGTGCGCCATTACGGCGTGCGCCGGCCGTTCTGGCGCGAGCTGCGCGAGGTGTTCGAGGCGCTGGTGGTGCTGGCCGTGGCGCATCTGGCGCTCACCACGCTCACCAAGGGCATGTTCTCGCGCGGCTGGTGGGCGCTGACCTGGAGCGGCGCGTTCGTGCTGGTGCCGAGCCTGCGCCTGCTCACCAAGAAAATCCTCGATATGGCGCATCTGTGGAAGCGGCCCACGCTGATCGTGGGCTGCGGCGAGTCGGCGCTGGAGGCGGCCCGCATGATGTCCGGCCAGCTCTATCTGGGCGCCGACGTGGTGGCCTATGTGGCACCCGATGCGCGCGCCGACGCCAAGTTCGTGGGCCAGGTGCCGGTGCTGCGCGGGCTGTCCGCCGACACGCTGCGGGCCTTGCCCGGCGCCCAGGTGGTGATCGCGCTGGAGCCCGACGACCGCGAGCTGCGTAACGCCTGGGTGCGCGATCTGAGCAAGAGCGGGATACGCGAGGTGACGGTGATGGCGCCGATGCGTGGCGTGCCGCTGTGCGGCACCGACGTGTCGTATTTCTTCGGCCACGAGGTGATGATGCTGCGCGTGCAGAACAACCTCACGCGCTTTTCCGCCAAGGTGCTGAAGCGGATCTTCGACGTGGCCGCCGGCGGCTTTCTGATGCTGATGCTGCTGCCGGTGTTCGCGCTGCTCACGCTGCTTGTGGCGAAGGACGGCGGCTCGGCCTTCTTCGGCCACACGCGAATCGGCCAGAACGGCCGCAAGTTCAAGTGCTACAAGTTCCGCTCGATGGTGCTCGATGCCGACGCCGTGCTCAAGGCGCTGCTCGAACGCGATCCGGCCGCCCGCGCCGAATGGGAGCGCGACTTCAAGCTCAAGCACGACGTGCGCGTGACGCGGATCGGCGCGCTGCTGCGCAAGACCAGCCTCGATGAGCTGCCGCAATTGTGGAACGTGCTGCGCGGCGAGATGAGCCTGGTGGGCCCGCGCCCGGTGGTGGAGAAGGAGATCGAGCGCTATGGCGACGACGCCGCCTATTACCTGCTGGCCAAGCCCGGCATGACCGGCCTCTGGCAGGTGAGCGGGCGCAACGACACCGATTACGCGCGGCGCGTGTTTCTCGACGCCTGGTACGTGCGCAACTGGTCGCTGCGCAGCGACATCTCCATCCTGTTCAAGACCATCGGCGTGGTGCTGCACCGCGACGGCGCCTATTAGCCGCTTGCATGACGCCCGCAAAATGCCTGCAACGGGCTTGCGGGAACCCCAAAACGTCGTCACCCAGGAATCCGAGGACATGCCTGCCATGCTGGAAGTCACCAAAGCCGTGTTTCCCGTGGCCGGTCTCGGCACGCGCTTCCTGCCGGCCACCAAGGCCAGCCCGAAGGAAATGCTGCCGATCGTCGACAAGCCGCTGATCCAGTACGCGGTGGAGGAGGCGATCGAGGCGGGCATCACCGAGCTGATCTTCGTGACCGGGCGCGGCAAGCGCGCCATCGAGGATCATTTCGACAAGTCATATGAAATCGAGGCCGAGCTGGAGGCGCGCAACAAGACCCAACTGCTGGACATGGTGCGCAATATCAAGCCGGCCAACGTGGATTGCTTCTACGTGCGCCAGGCCACGGCGCTGGGCCTCGGCCACGCGGTGCTGTGCGCCGAGAAGCTGGTGGGCGACAGCCCGTTCGCGGTGATCCTCGCCGACGATCTGCTGTATGCCCCGCAGCCCGTAACCAAGCAACTGGTGGGCGTGTTCAACCACTATCACAGCTCGGTGGTGGGCGTCGAAACCATCGAGCGGGCGCAAAGCGCCTCGTATGGCGTGGTGGACGGGCGCCTGTGGGGCGACAACGTGATCAAGCTGTCGGGCATCGTCGAAAAGCCCGCGCCGGCCGACGCGCCGTCGAATTTCGGCGTGGTGGGCCGCTATGTGCTGATGCCCACCATCTTCGAGCATATCCGCGCGCTACGGCCCGGCGCCGGCGGCGAACTGCAGCTGACCGACGCGCTGCAATCGCTGCTGGCCGAGGAGCAGGTGCTGGCCTACCGCTATGCCGGCGAGCGCTTCGATTGCGGCAGCAAGCTCGGCTATCTGAAGGCCACCGTGGAATTCGCACTGCGCCATCCCGAGGTGCAGGCGGATTTCGAGGCCTATCTGCAACGCTTCCTGCAGGCCCGGGCCGTCGCCGTGGCGTCCTGAGGCGGGCGCCGCCACGCGCTGCGGCGCCCTCGTTCGAAGCCGATCCGAACTCGATTCCAGGCCCGATCCGGCCGCCGTCGCCGGGCAGGCTGTACTATATGCGCGTCCTTGCCACGGCAAACTGAACGGATAGAGATACGGCATGAGACGGATCGGCGTCTATGGCGACGCGAGCAACATCGGGATGAACGGCGGCCACGGCATGGCGCTGTCACGTTAGCGGAGTATGTTCACGAGGGGGCGAGCGTGACCGGCCTGTTTCATGCGGCATGTCAGCCTTGGCAGCCGGGTAGCTGCGTAACGGGTCGGTGACGATCTTGCGCGGCGCCGGAAAGGAACGCGGCACACGCTGGAAAAAGCGCTTCGCTGCTGCCTTGTCACGCTGCTTCTGCAGCCCAGCTCGGTGCCGCGTTCGTCGACCGCTCGCCACAGCAGCCAGGACTCGCCGCGCAGATTCACGAACATTTCGTCCTAATGCCAGATGCGGCCCGACTTTCGTCGCGCAGCCTTGACCCGCCGGGCGAAGGTCGCGCCGAATTTGTCGCACCATCGGCGGATCGTCTCGTGGCTGACGCTCACGCCGCGCTCGAATAACAGTTCCTCAATGTCGCGTAGGCTCAGCTGGAAGCGGAAATACCAGCGCACCGCCTGGCTGATGATCGCTGCGGGGAATCGATGGCCGTGGTAGAGCGATTTTGGTTTCATCGGCCCCTCTTACGCGACCAGCACCGTCAAGGTGACAGCGCCCACAGAATGCTTTTGTTTCCTTGTCACGAGCTAAATCATTTTCAGGAAAGGCATTTTCTGTTTGGCCAGACTGACTGGGGCCGGTGTGCCGCCGCGCCGATACCGCATGGCGCGTCGGCCTTACCGGGTTGGTCTCCCCGCACTGCACCCGCTCAAACCGGGTTCGCGGCCACGAAGTTCTTGAAGGTGGTATAGGCCGGCATCTTGGTCACGCCATCGGTCTTCACGAGGCCGTACTGGTCGTCGATCATCGCGTACATCATCACGGACTGGATGTTGTAGGTGTCCTTGATCTGCCTGTACTCGGTCAGCGCACGCGTGACGTAGGCCGATTGACCGGTCTGGGTGTCGGTCGCACCGGCCCAGCCCCATTCGGTCAAAAAGATAGGCATGCCAAACGAATCCTTCAGCGCCTGCAGCACGTTGTAGCAGGCGTTGCTTCTCCAGCCGCAGGTGATGTCGCCCGAGCTCTCGTACCAGTGGTAGCAGGTGATGTCCCAGCGCACCGAGGCCGCGCCCGTCACGCCGTTCGCGCTGCCGTCCGGCGTGATGCCGCTCCACAGCATCTGCAGCGCACGATAGGCGAGCGGCACGCCCACGTTTACGCCCACCTTGATGGTGGAATCGATGGCCTTCACGCCGTCGATCATGCCGCGGATCACGCCACGGAATGCCGGCCAGCCCGAGGGGCTGTAGTTGTCGGTGTTGCTGCCGTCGCCGCCGGTCAGCACGGCCGTGTCCAGCTCGTTGCCGCATTCGACGTACTGCACGAGGCCCTTGAGCGGCGTGGTGCAGCTGGTGCCGAGGTTGTAGCCGAGCGTGTAGGCGGCGGATTCGCTCATCGACGCGCTCCAGCCGGCCGAGAACGGGTTCAGCACCGGCATGATGGCCACGCCGCTGTTGGCGAAGGCGCCCTTCAGCGCGGTGGCGAGGGTCTGGGCCATGCCCGAGCCGGCCACGTCGCAGCGGTACATGGTGGCGCCGAGGTCCTTGATCATCGCGAGCTGCGCGGCCGCCGACATCGTGTGATAGATGCCCGCGTCGTAGGCCATGTGGCCGTTCAGGCCGTAGAAGTACGGCGTGCTGCTGGTGGAGGTGGTGGTGCTGCTCGAGGTGGACGAGCTGGTGGTGGACGACGAGGCGGCCGAACCCGTGGTGGTACTCGTGGTGCCGGTGCCGTTCGGGCGACCGTGGCGCATCGCGGCCTCGGCGTCGTTGCCGCCACCGCCACACGCCGCGACCGCCAGGCCACTAGCGGTGCCGAGCAGGTAGGACATGAACTTTCTACGGGACTTCGAAGTGTCCGACTTTTGAGACTCTGGATTCGTCAGGTCAATGCCGATTTCGGCAGAAAACGGGTTTTTATCGGTGTGCGGCACTGCGGTGGCTTCCGGGTTGGGGTGAAAGGGATCGCAGTATATTGACGCTTGTTTTTTAATGTGTTTCGAAATGTAACGGATAAATTGGGCCGATATGTCATCCAATGTTAATGATCTGACGATTGATTTTTTGATGAGAGTTTTGATATCCGAGCGACGAATAATGATGTTGAAAATGATCATGAAAATTCGATGATGGCCGGGTGCCGGGGGAGGGTATCGGTTCGCCGGCCGCTTGCACGACGTGGAAAAAATCCCGGCCCGGATCGGGTGCCGGAAAATTTACCTTGCAACCTTTCCGGCCTTGTTTCACGGGCATTTTTCGAGGGCGCGCCGGGAAGCGTTGCAGATCCGCACTTCCTGACGCCGATCTGTCTGACGACGTGGATCGAATCAGTGTGAACGGCCGGCGTTTTTCGAGATTTTCCATTCACGATTCATTTCATGATGGGAAAAATTACCGAATTGGTTTTTGGGTTGCATGATTTTTTTGACGTATGCCGAGATATCCAGATATTCGAATTGCCGTCTCGTTTTTCGAGGTGGATGCGAGCCCCGAAATATCCCGAATCTCATATTATCCAGGTGCAGGAAACCACTCGAAAACACCGCTTCCGGCGCTGGCGACCGACCCCGGGAAATCGACGCCAAATGTGCGCCAAGTGCTTGAGCCACCAGAAGAAAAGGGATACACGCCGGCGTTGTTGCAAGTTTGAAACAAACGGGGGTCGCTCCGCATCTTCCGGCGGCCCGAAACGGCCCCGTCGCCTCTCGGCAACACGCCTGCTGTTACGCGGCGCGACGCTCGTCGATGCCGACGGCGAACGCCGTGCCAAGGTCTTGCCATGCCTGCCGATGGCGCTGTCACGTTAGCGGAGTATGTTCACAAGAGGGCGAGCGTGACCTGCCTGTTTCATGCGGCAGAGGGATTTCTGGGTGACCTCGGCCAATGCACACCACGTCGACAAGCGTGCGGCGAGGTGTTTGCGATAAAGCGAAGCGCGCAGCAGATGCCGCTTCAGGGCGAAGTGCAGGCGGATCAGCCGAAGCTCTCGAGGAAAGCCTGAGTGCGCGTCGGGTCGCGAAACCCTCGCATGCGTCGCTCGCGTTCGCGGGTCGGCTGATGGCTGTTCTCGGCGCGGTTGTTCACGCGCGCAGCGGCCTTCACGAACACGTGCTTGACGTTGGCGAGCGCCGGGATGTCAGCCTTGGCAGCCGGGTAGCTGCGTAACGGGTCGGTGACGATCTTGCGCGGCGGCGGAAAGGAACGCAGCACACGCTGAAAAAGCGCTTCGCTGCGGCCTTGTCGCGCTGCTTCTGCAGCCCAGCTCGGTGCCGCGTTCGTCGACCGCCCGCCACAGCAGCCAGGACTCGCCGCGCAGATTCACGAACATTTCGTCCAGACGCCAGATGCGGCCCGACTTTCGTCGCGCAGCCTTGACCCGCCGGGCGAAGGTCGCGCTGAATTTGTCGCACTATCGGCGGATCGTCTCGTGGCTGACGCTCACGCCGCGCTCGAATAACAGTTCCTCAATGTCGCGTAGGCTCAGTTGGAAGCGGAAATACCCGCGCGCCATCCGGCTGGTGCCCAACGCGAGCGAGGCCCCGGACGACGCGCCCACCTATCTGGGCGCGAAGCTGCGGCTGCGTGCGCGCCGGTCGAGCCGCGCCGTGGCGTTCACTCCGTCGCGCTGGCGCGCTGCCTCGCAGCTGCCCGCCACCGGCTTCGTCTCGGGCATCTGGCCCTGCGTGGGCTCGATCTTCGTGCTGATCGCCTCGGTGGCCACCCTCGCGCCGTGGATCGGCATCGCGGCCAGCTTCGCGATCGCCGCCGGCGTGGCCCTGACCGTGACGCTGTTCGGGCTCGGCGCGATCGGCGCGAACCGCTTCATCAGCGGCCGCGGCATCCACCTGCGCACCCGGCTCCAGGCCACGCAGCGCGCGGTGGCCATCGCCGGGGCCGGCGCCATCGTGTGTTCGGCGCGGTGCAGGCCACGCTGATTCTCACCGGCTATCTGCAACCGGTCCTGACCTGAGCGCGGCCCGCGCCTACAGGCCGACCCGCGACACCTCGGCATGCACGCGCGGAGCCAGCAGGCGGCGCCGTATCCGGTCGCGCACCGGCGTCACGACGCGCTCCTGGAACACCACCGCCACCATCACCGTGGCCAGCAGATAGAGCGGATAGCCGCCCAGCGCGGGCGTTGCCAGCTTGGCCGAGGCCAGGCACGCGCCGAGGTCGTGGAGGCAGGCGGCCGGCGTCATGTCCACCGCCATCAGCTTCTGCACGCGCACGAACACCAGGAACAGCGGCAGATGGATCGCGAAGATCGACAGCGCGGCATTGCCGAGCCGCGCGGCCAGTTTCGTGACGCCGCCGGGGAGGGCCCGGCAGGCGAGGCAGGCCACCAGCAGCGCCAGCTCCGCCGGCAGCAGGCCGCCGTTGTGGATCACATAGGCCCAGAAGCGCGGGCCGTGCGCCTGCAGGCCCGACGCCAGCGCGAAGCCCAGCGCCGCGAACGCCAGCAGCGCCCACACCCATTGGCGCGATGCCGTGAAGCGCTGGAGCACGCCGTCGCGATAGAGCCCGTAGAGCAGGATGCCGATCATGAATTCGGGCAGCCGCATCAGCGGCCAGGTGGTGACGATGCCCACGCCCGCCGGTGAATACCAGTGCAGGCTGCTGGCGACGATCGGCGGAATCAGGTAGATCACCCACAGCAGCACGGCGAAGTGCAGCTTGCGCTGCATCGCCAGCAGGCGCGGCGCCAGCAGCGGAAAGACCAGATAGAAGAAAAACAGGGCGGACAGCGACCACGACGGTGGATTGATCTGCACATAGAGCGGATTCCAGGCATGCAGCAGGCTGAGCGTCAGCAGCATGTTGAAGGCCGTCTCCAGCGGCGGCAGCGTGACGACCCGCACCGGATCGCCTTCCATCGACGACAGCATGAAGCGGTTGATGTCCTGGTGCGTGGCGAGCGCCACGGCGATGAAAAACGCCAGCGAGATCAGATGCGTGGGGTAGAGCGTGGCCAGCCGCTTCACGAAGAAGGTGCGGGCGCCGCCGCGCAGGGCACCCGAGGCCGCGCCGAAATACACATGCGAGAGGATGAAGCCGGACAGCAGGAAGAAGGTGCTGGTGGCAAAGCCGCCGAGCCCGAGCAGCTCGTGAAATGGCATCCGCTGGCTGCCCACGTAGGCGCCGATGGTATGGAACACCATCAGATAGATGGCGAGCCCGAATCTCAGGATGTCGACGCCTGAAAAGGTCTGCTTCATGTGTGGCTCCCGACGCATTTGTCGTTGATTTCTGTCGCGCACGTCTTCCCCGCTGCCGGCCGGCCCGACTTCCGAGGCCCGCATCGCCGGACATACGATATACGCCGGGTGGAGAACGGATGTTCGCTGGGCAACATTGCTGCCATCATGGCGGCAGCCAACATCACCTATCGGAACGGCACGGCGCCTTTCGACACGCGCGTCCAGAAGCAGACACCCTAGTACCGCGACCGTAGCGCAAGCCTTTGCCGCGTCGAGGCGCGCGGGGCCGTGTCGTCCGCTGCGCTCCCTCCCGCACCACGCTGCACACGGAGCCCACTGCCCGCGATACGTCAGCGGCGCCGAACGCCGTGGCCGTCTGCTGACCTGCGGGACCGTATGATTTATCTCGCTATCGCGCGCAGTTTGCGACGGGATGGGCACGCGATAGCGGATGGCGGATCTGGCGCGCGGCGAACGGCTCTGAACGATCCGAAGCGGTCAATGTAAGCGATCGATAAACGACGTCTATCAGTCATCAAACGTGTAAGAGCGTTCTGATATCCTTCGCCTCTCATTCCGGCTGGCTAGGAGTAGTGTTATGCGTTGGATAGCGACTCTTGTACTGGCAATTGTATGTACGTGTTCCGCGCTAGCTGCCCCGGCCGCTTTTAACGCAGGAGTAATCCGCCTTACGGTGGTGGACGACGCGGCCTCGTTCGACACGGTCGTCTTTTACCCAACGCATGAGCGTGAGGTTCCGTGGCAAGCGGGGCCGTTCACTGTCGAGGCGACGCGCAATGCTCCGCCGGTGCCGGATAACCGCTTCCCGGTTGTATTGATTTCACACGGACGAGGTGGCAGCCCCTTCAGCCACCGTGAATTGGCTAGCGCTCTGGCTCGCGCCGGATTTATCGCCGTCTTGCCGACGCACGTTGGGGACGCTTCAGGCCATCCCCAAGCGCCATCGCAAGCCCAGATTCTGATCGATCGACCCCGGCAGGCAGAGGCCGCGCTCAATGCAGTCCTCACAGATCCACGGTTTTCGGCAAGCGCCGAGGCCGGACGAATCGGCATGATCGGATACTCGGCAGGCGGCTACACGGCGCTGATTCTGGCGGGAGCGAAACCCGACTTTGCGTACGCCAGTGCGTACTGCGCGAACCACGATGATCCGGGATCATGTCCGCGTTCAGCATCCAGCAATGGTACGAACGGTGTTCAAGGTAAAGCGGCCGTACCCGCTGAACTGGTAACCTGGCAACCGCCCGTCGATCGCCGCCTGAAGGCCCTGGTGCTGATGGATCCACTGGCCATGATGTTTGAGGCACCCGGCTTATCCGCTGTGCGCGTGCCGACGATGCTCTATCGTCCGAAGGACGATAGCTATCTTGGTTCTGCGAGAAACTCTCTTGCCGTTGTGTCAGGCTTGCCCACACCGCCTGCAGTCCACATCGTGCCAGGCAACCACTTCGTTTTCATTGATCCTTGCCCGGCCTCGGTCGCAGTCAGTGCGGCACGGATCTGCCAGGATGCGCCCGGGATCGATCGCGTGGAGATTCATCACCAGATCGACCAGGAGGTCGTGGACTTCCTGCGAGCAAATCTATAACTCATTCGAGCTGAGCTGGCGTGTCCCGTGAAGCAGCGCAGCGTAGTGGTCGACAGACTTTGCCAGAGGCAATCGCTGGAACAGCAAGGTGAGGTAACCAACGTGCTGCTGCGTGCAGGTCCGCCTAGTGGCACCGAATGTGGCTCGGGGCGGCGACTTCTGCCGTGTGAAATCCCGCGCCAAAAAAAAACCCGCCACTGCCGGGCAGTTAAATAGTTGCTCCAACAACTAGTTGGACATAAAGAGAATTCGAAATTTCTCGTATGTAGTGGCTAAGTTCAAATGTCCGCTTTCGCGCCGCGTAAGCTATCCGGCCGCCGGTTGTCCGGTGCTAGGAGCTTCGATGACTGCAACAGAACGGATCACGATGACGATACGGGAGCTGGACCGATTCAAGGTCATTAAGGAGGTCGCGGACAGCGGTCTCAAGCCGTGGCGAGCGGCCGAGCGACTCGGATTGACGCCGCCGCAGATTCCGCGACTGGTCGGCCGGCTGCGAGAGCGCGGGCCGCAAAGCCTCGTTTCGCAGCGGCTCGCGAAGATTGGCGATGTTCAAGAAGTTCTGCTCGACAAAAATCATTGCGCAGCATGCAGAAGTTGTGAGCGCTCAACAAGTGATTGACGCTATGTCTGCGTGGGAGGTGTTGCTTTGCGAGGCTGCCGCGGGCACCGGTCCGCCGAGGTAAGGCTGGGCCTTTGCGGCAACCCTTCTGCTACAGACGTACCGCGATTGCGGCAATTCACACACTTACCTCGTCCAGGCCACGTGCCTAGACTCGCCTGGCAAAAAACGAGGAAAAATCCATGTCGAAACCATATGGCGACGAAATCGGCAGGCTCACTGGGCTGGCGTGCAGTTTGCCGGGTTGCCATCTCGCGCTAACGGTGAAATACCGATGACGCAGCGCCGTCTGAAAATCGCTTTGGGGCTGCTGGCTCTCGTCGTGGTGGCGCTTGCCGCGGCGTTCAACGTGCTCAATCTGCAGGAAGCCTACGGAGACGGCCCGCCATACTACGGCCAAACCACGAACATGGACAAATGGGAAAGTCCCTTGCCCATGCTGCTGCCCGTCGATGCCGTAGTGATCGTTCTGCTGAGCGTCTACGCAATCTGGCTGCGTCGGACCCGAAGCCGCAATCCACGATAAGCCCGCCCAATGAATCAAGCCTGGCGCTTGCCCCGCCCACCACCAGGCTTACCCGCCGGCTTGCGTGAACCACCCGCAGCCGGCTTCCCGCCAGTCTTCCCACGCGGCTTTTGCATGCTGAACGGGCTGCCGATGGTGTGAATCGTATCCATCCCCGTCACTTCAGCCCTTTGCCCCACCGCCTGCCCGGCCTTCGGCTTCTTCGGTTTTTTCGGCTTCTTGATGAGCTCGCCCGAAGCGCTGGTTTCCGGCACGCGATGCTCGGCTTCAAACCCCGGCTCTTCCTCCCGTCGCAGCGTTTGCCGGATCAGCGCCTCGATCGCCGCCAGTTGCGGCGCCTCGTCCGCGCACACCAGCGACACCGCCACGCCGCTCGCACCCGCGCGCCCGGTCCGGCCGATGCGATGCACATAGTCCTGCGCCACGATCGGCAGATCGACGTTGATCACCAGCGGCAGATCGTCGATATCCAGCCCGCGCGCGGCCACGTCGGTGGCCACCAGCATCTGGATCTCGCGCGCCTTGAAGCGCTCCAGCGCACGCAGCCGCGCCGGTTGCGGCTTGTCGCCGTGAATGGTGTCCACCGCGTAACCCGCTTGCTCCAGCACGGCCGCCAGGTAATCCACGCCGTTGCGCGTCTTGGCGAACACCAGCGCATGCTCCCATTTGTTGCGCGCCACCAGATGCATGAACAGCTCGGGCTTGTTGCGCTTGTCGACCGTCACCACCCATTGCCTGATCTTGCTGGCGGTCGCGTTGGGCGCGCTCACGCTGATATCGACCGGCTTGCGCAGGATGTTCGCCGCCATGGCGCGGATCTCGTCGCTGAAGGTGGCCGAGAACAGCAAGGTCTGGCGCCGCTCGGGCAGGGCGGCGAACACGGCATCGAGTTCGCGCGCGAAGCCCAGGTCCAGCATGCGATCGGCTTCGTCCAGCACCAGCGTCTGCACCTGGTCGAACTGCACCGCGTTCTGGCGGTTCAGGTCCAGCAGGCGGCCCGGCGTGGCGACGAGCACATCCACGCCTTTGCGCAGCTTCATCATCTGCGGATTGATGCTCACGCCGCCATAGGCGGCCAGGAAGCGCAGATCGAGGCCCTTGCCGTAGTCGACGAAGCTCTGCAGCAGTTGCTCGGCCAGCTCGCGCGTGGGCACCAGCACCAGCACGCGCGCGCGATTGCTGGCCACCGCCGGGCCGTGTTGCACCAGCCGCTGCAACAGCGGCAGCGCGAAACCCGCCGTCTTGCCGGTGCCGGTCTGCGCCGCGGCCATCACGTCCTTGCCGCCGAGCACGGCAGGGATCGCCTTGGCCTGCACCGGCGTGGGTGTCTGGTAGTTGAGTTCCTGCAGGTTGCGCAGCAACGGAGCGATCAGGCCGAGCGAGGCGAAGGACATGGACATATTCCGGACGAAAACGGTAATTCTAGCGGTTGCCGAGGTGATCGCGCCAAGCGGTTCGACCAGAGGATGGCGTCGTACTGCCTGGCGATGATTCGCAGGCGCGTCGGATCCCCGAGCGCGGCGAATACCGGTGCCGCGCCGCAAAGCTGCGCGGCGGCGGGCATCGACGCGCGGCACTGCCGAACGCCGCTCGAGGTATTGCTCGACGGGGTTCACCCGCCGCGCCGGCGTTCCGCCGGCATGCCGAGCATCTGCGGCAGCCGCGTCCCGAGAAAATCGATGAAGGTGCGCAGCCGCGCCGAGAGCTGGTTGCGCTCCAGGTAGACCGCGTAGATATCGGCATTGGGCAGGCTCCAGTCGGCCAGCAGCGGCATCAGCGAACCCTCGCGCAGCAGCGCATCGATTTCCCATTGCGAGCGGATCGTCACGCCGTGCCCGTCGAGCGCCCATTTCAGTACCGCCGCGCCGTCGTTGCTGCTGAGCGGGCCGCGCACCTTCACGGTTTCCTCCTGGCTGCCGCGCGTGAAGTGCCAGCTTCCATAAGCGGAATCGTTCTCGCGCAGCACCAGGCAGGGATGCTGCGCCAGCTCGCGCGGCGTGCGCGGCGTGCCGTGTCGCGCCAGGTAGGCCGGCGCCGCGCAGACGATGCGCCGGTTGCGCAGCAGCCGCCTGGCGTTGATGCGCGCCTCGGGCACGTCGCCGAAGCGGATGCCGACGTCGAAAGCCTGTTCCTGCAGGCTCAGCGGCCGGTCGGTCAATTGCAGCTGGATCTCCATCGAGGGATGGCGGGCGACGAATTCGGAAATCGCCGCGGCCACCCAGGTGCGACCGAAACCGAACGAGGCGTTGACGCGCAGCAGCCCGGCCGGCGCCGCGCGGCTGCGGCTCACCAGTTGCTCGAGCTCGGCCAGCTCGGCGAGGATCCGCGAGCCGTTGTTCAGGTACAGCTCGCCCTCGGTGGTCACGCTGATCTGGCGCGTGGTGCGGTTGAGCAGGCGCACGCCCAGCCGCAGCTCGATCTGCTTGAGGCGCTTGCTGACCGAGGGCGGCGTCACGCCCAGCTCGCGCGCGGCCGCGCTGAGGCTGCCCTGACGCACCACCAGCTCGAACAGCGCGAGATCGGAGATCGCGTCCATTTGTTCCCTCAGGTTAATACCGGTTTGCTTTCGCCGATACCATGGCGTTCAAGGCAGCAATTAGACTACAAAAAACGCTGGAGGAACCATGTTCGACGACTTCGAATCCGTCTCGGTGGAGACCGACGGAACCCATATCCAGGCCTGGAAGGGCGGCACCGGCCCCGCGCTGTTGCTGCTGCACGGGCATCCGCAGACGCGCGCGATCTGGCATCGCGTCGCGCCGGTGCTGGCCCGGCACTTCACGGTGGTGGCCGCCGACCTGCGCGGCTACGGCGACAGCGGCAAGCCCGCCGGCCTGCCCGATCACGCGAACTATTCGAAACGGCGCATGGCGCAGGACCAGGTGGAGCTGATGCGCGCGCTCGGTTTCGAGCGCTTCGACGTGCTGTCGCACGATCGCGGCGCGCGGGTGGCGGTGCGCCTGGCGCTCGACCATCCCGAGGCGGTGCGCCGGCTGGTGACGCTCGACATCGCGCCGACCCTGGCGATGTACGAGCAGACCTCGTTCGCCTTCGCGCGCGCCTACTGGCACTGGTTCTTCCTGGTGCGCCCGGCGCCGTTCCCGGAAACGCTGATCGAGGCCGACCCGGACCTCTACCTGAAGCAGACCATCGGCGCGCGCAGCGCGGGGCTCAAGCCCTTCACGCCGCAAGCCTATGCCGAATACCTGCGCTGCCTGTCCGCGCCGGGCACCGCGCACGGCATCTGCGAGGACTATCGCGCCTCGATCACGATCGACCTCGAACACGACCGCGCCGACCTGGCCGCGGGCCGCAAGCTGGCCTGCCCGATGCTCGCGCTGTGGGGCGCCGAGGGCGTGATCGGCCAGTGCTTCGATCCGCTGGCCGAATGGCGCCGCTGGTCGGATGCGGTCACGGGGCACGCCTTGCCCTGCGGCCACTACATCCCCGAGGAAGCGCCCGAGGCGCTGCTCGACGCGGCGCTGCCGTTCCTGCGCGGCTGAACACGAAGCCGGCGCGGCCCACGCGCCGCGACCCATCACACCCACGATACGAAAGGAGCCGGGATGGCGATCCGGACGCTGTACCAGAAACTGGTCGATTCGCACACGGTCGAGCCGCTCGACGCGGACAACGTGCTGCTCTATGTCGACCTGCACCTGATGAACGAATACACCAGCCCGCAGGCCTTTGCCGGGCTCGACGCGAAGGGCCGCGCGGTGCGCCGGCCCAGGCAGCAGGTGGCGGTGGTGAGCCACATCATCCCGACCCACGCCGAGCGCCCGCGGGTGATCCTCGACGCGGATTCGGCCAACCAGGCCAGCAATCTCGCGCGCAACTGCGAGCGCGCCGGGATCCGCCTGTTCGGCACCAACGACCCCGACCAGGGCATCGAGCACGTGGTCGCGCCCGAGCATGGCTTCGTGCGGCCCGGCATGGTGATCCTGTGCGGCGACAGCCATACCACCACCTACGGCGCGCTGGGCGCGCTCGGTTTCGGCATCGGTACCTCCGAGGTCGAGCACGTGCTGGCGACGCAGACCCTGGTCTACCGGCTGGCGCGGACCATGCGCATCGTGATCGACGGCGAGCTGCCTTTCGGCACGTCCTCGAAGGACCTGGTGATCTGGCTGGTGGCGCGCATCGGCGCGCAGGGCGCGCGCGGCTACGCGGTGGAGTACGCGGGCACCACCATCGACGCGCTGTCGGCCGAGGCGCGCATGACGCTCTGCAACATGACCGTCGAGGCCGGCGCGCGCGCCGCGCTGATCGCCCCCGACGCGACCACCTTCGACTACGTGCGCGCGCATACGCGCTTCGACGAGGCGCAATGGGCGGCCGCCCGCGCCGACTGGCAGGCGCTGGCCAGCGACGTGGGCGCCGTGTTCGATGCCGAGCACCGCTTCGACGCGGCCGAGGTGGCGCCCTTCGTGACCTGGGGCACCAGCCCCGATCAGGCGATCGCGATCGACGCGCTGCTGCCGGCCGCCGAGGAGCAGGCCACGCCGAGCGAGGCCGAATCGACACGCCGCGCGCTCGACTACATCGGCCTGGCGGCGCGCGAGCCGATTGCCGGCACGCCGATCGACCGCGTCTTCATCGGCTCCTGCACCAACGGCCGCATCGAGGACCTGCGCACGGTGGCCGGCATCGTGCGGGGCCGGCGCGTGGCGGCCGGCGTGCGCGCGATGGTGGTGCCGGGCTCGGGGCGCGTGCGCCGCCAGGCCGAGGCCGAGGGCATCGCGCGCGTGCTGATCGAGGCCGGCTTCGAATGGCGCGAGCCGGGCTGCTCGATGTGCCTGGCGATGAACGACGATTTCCTGGCCGACGGCGAGCGCTGCGCCTCGACCACCAACCGCAACTTCGAGGGGCGGCAGGGCCGTGGCGGCCGCACCCACCTGATGAGCCCCGCGATGGCGGCCGCCGCCGCGCTGACCGGCCGCATCACCGACATCCGCACCCTGGAGCGCTGAGATGAGCCTGCTGACCACCATCGAGGGCCGCGCCTTGCCGCTGCCGATCGAGAACCTCGACACCGACCAGATCATGCCCAAGCAGTTCCTGCGCGGCATCGACAAGGCCGGCCTCGCGCGCGGGCTGCTGTACGACCTGCGCTACGACGCGCAGGGCGTCGCGCGCGAGGATTCGGTGCTGAACGACGCGCGTTACGAAGGCGCCGCCGTGCTGCTGGGCGGCGCCAACTTCGGCTGCGGCTCGAGCCGCGAGCACGCGGTCTGGGGCCTGCTGCAATACGGCTTCGCGGCGGTGATCGCGCCGAGCTTCGCCGAGATCTTCTACTCGAACGCGATGAACAACCGCCTGCTGCTGGTGGCGCTGCCGCGCGAGCAGGTGGATGCGCTGGCGGCCGACGCGCGGGCGAACCCGCAAGGCAACCTGCGCATCGACCTGGAGGCGCAGACGGTGCACTCGGCCGCCGGGCGCAGTTATGCGTTCCCGCTCGGCGCGCGCCACAAGCGGATGGTGATCGACGGCCTCGACACCATCGACTTGACGCTGTCGATGCAGGCCCGCATCGAGGCCTTCGAGCAGGCGCATCGCGCGGCGCGCCCCTGGGCGCTGATCGACGCGACCCAGGCAACCGCCGCGGCCTGAGCGCCGCGGCATCCATCGCTGCCCGCGCTACCGGGCAGCAGCAGGCGGCGGCGCATCCCGCCGGCCGCCGGTTTTCCTGAAACCGTCGCTGCGACCGCCCGTCAACAGGGCGGCGGGGACGACGCACGCCTACCTTCCGGAGGAGACAATGGCGACTCGCACGCAATCCGTGCCGCTCTGGCGGCATCTTTATCTGCAGGTCCTGGTGGCGATCGCGCTCGGTGTCGCGGTCGGCCATTTCGCGCCCTCGGCGGCGCAGGCGCTGAAACCGCTCGGCGACCTGTTCGTGCGGCTGATCCGCATGGTGATCGCGCCGGTGGTGTTCTGCGCGGTGGTGACCGGCATCGCCAGCATGCGCGACATGAAGGCGGTGGGCCGCGCCGGCGGCAAGGCGCTGCTGTACTTCGAGCTGATCTCCACCGTCGCGCTCGGCTTCGGCCTGCTGATGGGCCATCTGCTGCAGCCGGGCGCCGGCTTCAACGTGTCGATCGCCTCGCTCGACGCCTCGGCCGTATCGGGCTACGTCTCGCGCGCCGCGCACGGCGAGGGGCTGACCGGCTTCCTGATGCAGGTGGTGCCCGATACCTTCGTCGGCGCCTTCACGCACGAGGAGATCCTGCCGGTGCTGCTGCTCGCGCTGCTGTGCGGCTCGGCGCTGTCGGTGCTGGGCGAGCGCGTCAAGCCGGTGGTCGACCTGGTGGACGGCGCCGCGGCGATGATGTTCCGCATCGTCGGCTTCATCACGCGCGTCGCGCCGATCGGCGCCTTCGGCGCGATCGCCTTCACGGTCGGCAAGTTCGGGGTGGGTTCGCTGCTGCCGATGTTCAAGCTGGTCGCCTGCTTCTACCTGAGCGCGCTGCTGTTCGTGTTCGTGGTGCTGGGCGCGGTGGCGCGGCTGGCCGGCTTCAGCATCCTGCGTTTCCTGGTGTTCATTCGCGAGGAGCTGCTGATCGTGCTCGGCACCTCGACCTCGGAGAGCGCGCTGCCGCAGCTGATGCTCAAGCTCGAGCAGCTCGGCTGCCGGCGCGGCGTGGTGGGGCTGGTGGTGCCGACCGGTTATTCCTTCAACCTCGACGGCACCAGCCTCTACATGACGCTGGCCGTGCTGTTCCTGGCCCAGGCCACCAACACGCCGCTCACGCTGACCCAGCAACTGACGCTGCTGGCCGTCACCATGCTGACCTCGAAGGGCTCGGCGGCGGTGGTCGGCGCCGGTTTCGTGACGCTCGCGGCCAGTCTCTCGGTGGTGCCCACCGTGCCGGTGGCGGCGATGGTGCTGGTGCTCGGCATCGATCGCTTCATGTCGGAATGCCGCTCGCTGACCAACCTGGTCGGCAACGGCGTGGCCGCCATCGTGGTCTGTGCCTGGGAGGGCGCGCTCGATCGCGAGCGCCTGCGCGCGGCGCTGCACGGCGAACTGCGGGACGAGCATCGCTCGGCGGCGGATGGCGCGATGCCGGCCGCGGCCGGGCGTGAGGGCGAGGGTGTCGAGGGTTTGTCGGCCGAGGCCGCGCAGCCGGGGCGCTGAAGCCACGATGGAGATCGACCCGGCAAGCCGGCGCTGCCGGTTCGCCGATTCGTCGAGTCAAGCGGCGCGGCGCCTCGGGATCGATCGCCCAGGCAAGCGGCCCCGAGGCGCTGCCGCTCAACGCCCTCGCGCGAGAATCTTCTCCCCCGCATCGCGCGGCAGCAGCAGGCTGTCGACGATCGCCAGCGCGGCCAGCACCGCGATCAGGTCGAAGGCGAGCTGGAAGTCGCCGGGCCCCGGGTTGCCCGGCGAGGAGCCGCCCATGATGCCGGCCACCGACAGCGCCAGCGCGCCGACCGCGATCCCCATCCCCGCGTTCATCTGCTGAAGCACCGAGAACAGCGTGGTGGCATGGCTCATCTGCGCCTGCGGCACGTCGGCGAAGCCGATCGTGTTGAGCGCGGTGAACTGCATCGAGCGCGTCATGCCGGTGGCGAACAGCAGCAGGCAAACCAGCCAGTGCGGCGTGTCGGCGTTCAGCATCGAGCAGGCCACGAAGCCGAGCGCGACCAGCACGCCGTTGCCGATCAGCACCCGGCGAAAGCCGAAGGCATGCATGATCCGCGTGGTGGCCGGCTTCATCGCCAGGTTGCCGGCGAACAGCCACAGCAGCAGGGTGCCGGCCTCCACGGCGCTGTAGCCGAAGGCGAGCTGGAACATCAGCGGCAGCAGGAAGGGCGCGGTGCCGATCGCGGTGCGAAACAGCGAGCCGCCCACGGCCGTGACGCGGAAGGTATCGATCGCGAGCGGCGCCAGGCCGAACAGCGGATGCTCGGCGCGCGCCAGGTAGCGCGCCGATATCACCAGCAGCGCGACGCCGGCCGCCAGCATCAGCAGCGCCAGCAGGCGCGAGACGTCGTCGCGGCTGGCCGCCTCCAGGCCCGCCATGAACAGCCCGAATCCGAGCCCGGTGAGCACGAAGCCCGTCAGGTCGAACGGCGCGCGCTTCGCCTCGCCGTTGCGCACCAGCAGCAGCGCGGCGGCCAGCGCGATCGCGCCCAGCGGCAGGTTGAGCAGGAAGATCCAGTGCCAGCTCCAGTGCGTGCTGATCCAGCCGCCCACCGGCGGCCCGAGGATCGGCGCCACCAGCGCGGGCCAGGTGAGGATCGCGATGGCGCGCACGATCTGCTCCTTCGGCGTGTTGCGCAACACCACCAGCCGGCCGACCGGCACCATCATCGCGCCGCCCAGGCCCTGCAGCGTGCGCGCCGCGGTGAAGGCCGGCAGGCTGCCGCTGGCCGCGCACAGCAGCGAGGACAGCGTGAACACGATGATCGCCGCGGCGAACACGCGGCGCGCGCCGAAGCGGTCGGCCATCCAGCCGCTGATCGGGATGAACACGGTGAGCGCCACCAGGTAGGCCGACACGCCGATCGACAGATGCGCCGCCGCGGTGCCGAAATCGCGCGCCATGGTGGGCAGCGCGGTGGCGATCACGGTCGCGTCGAGGTTTTCCATGAAGAACACGGCGGCGACCAGCAGGGCGGTCGCGGTACGACGATCGAGGGTGGCGCGCATGAGGGGATGAGCGGATCGGGCGACGCGACGGGGCGCGTCTGGCGGGCCGGCCGGCGGGGCCGGTGCGGGATCGAGCGGCAAGTATAGCGGCAGGACGTGAATCGACGTCGGCAGGCGGTCGGCAAAGTAACCTTTAAAAATATGTTTAACAGGTTACTAAGTGGTGAGTAACCTTCGATCCGTCGTTTACCGGGTTACTCGCGACAACGCGATCCCGGTCCGCACCCGGCCCCGTCCCGCCCGCCATGCCGTGTCCTGTCGCGGTGAAGCGGATGGGCTCTCATCCCCCTGCAAGGAAATCCATCATGCGCGCGATCGTCCTGGACAAATTCGGCGGCCTCGACAGCCTCGTCTACCGGGAGATCCCCGATCCCGAGCCGCTGGCCGGCCATGTCGTCATCGAGGTCAAGGCCTTCGGCATCAACCACGCCGAGATGCACATGCGGCGCGGCGAATGGGCCGAGGCCGCGCCGGTCAGCGGCATCGAATGCGTCGGCATCGTCAAGTCCTGCCCGGGCGGCGAATTCCCGGTGGGCGCGAAGGTGGCCGCGCTGATGGGCGGGCTGGGGCGCACCATCAACGGCAGCTACGCGGAATTCACGCGCGCGCCGGTGTCGAACGTCGCGCTGATCGAGGCCGAGCTGCCCTGGGCCGAGCTGCCCTGGGCCGAGCTGGCCGCGATTCCCGAAACCTACGCGACCGCCTGGACCTGCCTGTTCCGCAACCTCGAACTCGCGGCGGGCGACTTGCTGCTGATCCGCGGCGCGACCTCCTCGTTCGGGCAGGCGGCGCTGAAGCTGGCCGTCAATGCCGGCGCGCGCGTGATCGCCACCACCCGCAACCCCGAGCGCTTCGCGATGCTCGAACGGCTCGGCGCCGCGCGCTGCGAGATCGAGCGGCCCGACCTGGCGGCGCACCTGGCCGAGGCGCGGCAGGTGGACAAGGTGCTTGACCTGGTCGGCAATTCGGTGCTGCTCGATTCGCTCTCGCTGTTGCGCCGGGGCGGGCGCTCCTGCCTGGCCGGCTGGCTGGGCGGGCTCGATCCGATCCGCGATTTCAATCCGCTGCTGCAGATGGCCAGCGGCGTGTGCCTGAGCTTCTTCGGCAGCTTCGTGTTCGGCACGCCCGGTTTCCCGCTCTCGGACGTGCCGCTGCAGGCGATCGCGGCCGACGCGGCGGCGGGCCGGCTCGACGTGAAGCCCTCGCGCGTATTCGGTTTCGACCAGATCCACGAGGCGCATCGCGTGATGGAGGCGAACCAGGCCGGCGGCAAGATGGTGGTGGTGCGCTAGCCGGCGGTGCCGCGCTCGGCCGCGCCGCGCCTCGATCGCGGCGCGCTGGTCCGTATCTTGCTCGAACCGACGCGTTTTCCCCGCGCCTTCGTCGCGCCGCCCGCCAGCCGCCATCGCGGCGCGGGCGGCGCGGCGATGGCGTACCAGGACGACAATCCGGCGCGCGCGATTGTAGTTTTTACAGCAGCAGCCCGGCGTGTCGATCCGCTTCGTCAGACATCGAGCATTTCACGGAGACCGGCATGTCGATCAATCGATGGTTCCTCGGGCGGGCGCTGCGCATCGCCTGCGAGCGGCAGGTGGGGCAGTCCGGCGGCCGCATGCAGGTGATCGCGCATCTTGCGGCGCGTGCCGGCCACGATCGTCATCTACGGGTCACGGGCCTGGTCGGCGAGACCATCAGCGGCCGGGGCCTGGCCGCGGGCGGCGAGGCGGCGGCGCCGGTGGCGCTGACGCTGAGCGAGGCCGCCGCCGGCCGGGCGCGCTACGTGGTCTACCTGCGCCGCCACGAATTCCACGAACACGATTCCGCGCGCCTGGTGCTGCGGGTCTGGCTGCGCTGGTACTGGCTGGCGGCTTGGCTGGACGATTTCACCTCGCGCGGCTTCCGGCGCGCCAACGTGATGCGCGTGGCGCGCATGGAGGTGGCCAAGCGGGTTGCCGCGCTGTCGGCCGAGCTGCAGCAGCCGGTGGCGCCCTCGGCGCTGCTGGCGCTGGCCGACGGGCCGCAACTGCCGCACGACGCCACGCTCGAGGAGCGCCAGGGTTTCGTCGATCGCGTGCTGAGCACGCTGGTGACGGCCGGGCTGGTGCAGGCCAGGGGCGAGGGTTTCGAGATCGCGCCGCGCGCGGCCGTCGCGCTCGAAGCCTACGACGCCGATCTGCAGCGTTACCGCCAACTGGCGGCGATGCGGCGCGCGATCCACGCGCTGATCCTGGCCACCGGGATCGCCGCGCTGGAGGTGGGCGGCACGGTGGCACCGGCGCCGGCGCCCGATGACGCGGACCTCTCGGCCGCGACCTGCCGCTCCGGTTGCGGCGCCTGCGATCCCGATTTCAGTGGCGGCCCGGCCGAGCTTGCACCGGCCGCGGCGCTCGACACGGCGGCGCGGCGCCCGGGCGTGTCGACCGGCGGCGCCGGGTTCGCCGGAGCGCGTGCCTCGCGGGCCGGCGCCGCGGCACATGTCTCGGCGCCGATACATGCGTTGACGGCGCGTCGTCTCACGGCGGCGGGGCAAGGCCAGGCTTGATGCGCTGACGGAAGCGGGTCGGGCGGCAGGGCGCGACGGCGGCGCGAATTCGCCTGTTTCGCATCCCTGAAGAGCGATGCACGTGGCGATCGCGACGTGAGTCGATCGACGCGTTCGTCGGCGGAGGAGGAGAGAGAAAAGGGAAAGTCCGGCGGGGAACCAGCACCGGCGGCGCGTGCAGCCGGTGCTGTCGTGGCGGGATACCGCCTGGCTTACTGGCCCGAGGCGGCCTTGGCGGCCGCCGCGCGCTGCTGCGCCTTCTGCAGGTCGTCCGGATAGTTCGGATCGTTGGCCGAGGGCTTGTAGCCGTTCTTCTCGAGTTCCTTCAGCTCGGCGCTGTTCTTGGCACGGGCGGCCTTGCGTTCGGCCTTGTGCTTGGCACGGGCGGCCTTGCGTTTCTCGGCCTTGGTGGGCGTGCTGGCCGCGGCGGCTGCATCGGCGCCGGGGGCGGCGGCGTCGGTCTGGGCCAGGGCGATACCGGAAATACCGAGCGAGAGGGACAACGTCAGCGCGGCAAGAGACAGCTTGCGGGTCGTACGCATCTTGACTTTCTCCTGAAGATTGATGGTTTTGGTGGTACGCGCAACGACAGGGGCGAGACAGGCACGCGGCTCGCCTCTGCCGGACGCATCCGTGGGCCCGCGGGCCGGTGGATGGATGCAATGTAGCAGGACAAATCGAAAGCCGCAGCGATACCCCTGCAAGCCGCTCGCCAGCCGTTCGCATGGCGCGCCATGGCGCCGCGCGCGCTGCTAACGATATGCGATATCGATGGTTAGCCGCCCGGCCCGGCTTCGCTATAGTTTCCGGCTCACCCGCTCCGGAGTCCTGTTCATGTCGTCGTGGTCCATGCCATCGTTCGCCGGCCGGCGTCGCGCCGTGCTGCGCCTGCTCGGCCGTTCGCTGCTGGCGCTCGGCGTCGGCGCCGCCGTCGCCTCGTATTCGAGCGCCGCGCTCGCCCGCGATACGGTGTCGATCGGCTACCAGCGTTCCTCGACGCTGTTCATCCTGCTCAAGCGCAACGGCGAACTCGAGCGGCGGCTCGGCGCGCTCGGCTACGACGTGCGCTGGCACGAGTTCTCCAGCGGGCTGCTGGAGGCGATGAACAGCGGCAGCGTGGACCTCAACGCCGACGTGGCCGACGCCTTCGCGCTGTTCACCCAGGCGGCCCACGCGCCGCTCACCTACTACGCCGAGGAAACCTCGGCACCCTCGGCGCAAGCCATCATCGTGCCGGCCAATTCGCCGATCCACGGCGTGGCCGACCTGCGCGGCAAGCGCGTGGCGGTGGCCAAGGGCTCGGGCTGCCATTATTTGCTGCTGGCCGCGCTCAAGCGTGCCGGGCTCGCGCCGGGCGACGTCGATATCCGCTACCTGGAAGCGTCGGACGCGCTGGCCGCGTTTCGCGGCGGCAATGTCGATGCCTGGGTGATCTGGGATCCGTTCCTCGCCGCCGAGCAGCGCGACGACCACGTTCGCGTGATCGCCGACGGGCGCGACGGCCTGGCCGAGTACAACCGCTTCTATACCGCCACCGATGCCTTCGTCGAACGGCACCCGGATGCGCTGCGCGCGGTGTTCGAGTTGCTGAACCAGACCGGCAGGTGGGTCAAGGCGCATCCCGACGAGGCGGCGAAAATTCTCGCGCCCGTGTGGGGCAACCTGCCCGAGGCGACCGTCACGCTCGCCAACAGCCGGCGCAGCTACGAGATCGTGCCGGTGCGTCGCGACCAGCTCGCCGAGCAGCAGCGCATCGCCGATACCTATCGCGCGGCCGGCATGATCCCGGTGGCCGTGAAGGCCACCGACATCCGCATCTGGACGCCGGGGCCGGCCGGCGCCGCCGCCGCCGTCAAGGCCAAGGCGCCCTGACGTGCCGCGCGGGGCGCGCCTGGCCCGCGCCGCTTCAGAACGGCTTGGTCGGCAGGTACTTGCCGTCCAGCGTGATCACCGCGCGCGAGCCGCCTTCGGGATCGTCGACCTTCTTGATGTCGAGCCGGAAGTTGATCGCGCTGATGATGCCGTCGCCGAACTGCTCGTGGACCAGGGCCTTGAGCGTCGAGCCGTAGATCTGCACGATCTCGTAGAAGCGATAGATGGTCGGGTCGGTCGGCACGCCGCCGGGGATGCTGCCGCGCAGCGGGATGGTCTGCAACTGGCGCACCGCGTGCTCGTCGAGATCGAGTTTGGCGGCCACCGCGCGCGCGGCCGCCTCGGGCAGCGCGTGCTGGCCGAGCAGGGCCGCGGTGACGAAGGCCAGGCTCAGGCCGGTGCCTTCGTTGATCTGCTCGAAGCTCAGGTCCTTGCGGATCTTCGCGTCGAGGATCGTGTCGGTGAGTGCCTGGCGCGGCGCCTGGCTGGTTTGCGACTGGGGCATGCTTGACTCCTTTCTGGGTGAAGGCGACGGAAATCGTCGATGAACGATGAGGGGAAGGGCGTGGCTCATGCGGCCGCGCCGAGCCGCGCCGGCGTGGCGCGCACATTCGGATGTCCGGCGAGCGAGACGAAGCGGCCGGTGGCGCCGTCGAGCGCCTCGATCGAGCCCGTGCCGATCTCGTAGACCCAGCCGTGCAGGGCGAGCCGCCCCTGGTCCAGCGCGAGCCGCACCGAGGGATGCGTGCGCAGGTTGGCGAGCTGGGCGATCACGTTCT
The DNA here is from genome assembly GCF_000959725.1 of Burkholderia gladioli. Taxonomy (NCBI): domain Bacteria; kingdom Pseudomonadati; phylum Pseudomonadota; class Betaproteobacteria; order Burkholderiales; family Burkholderiaceae; genus Burkholderia; species Burkholderia gladioli. The sequence goes on along the minus strand of NZ_CP009322.1, from coordinate 1,635,266 downwards.
CGCGCACCATCGAATCGACGCGTGCGCGCTCGTCGGCATGCTCGCGCGCCTCGTTCACCACCTTCGCCGAATCGGCATAACGCAGCCAGCTGCGCACCGCCGGCATGTGGTCGAGGCAGCGGCAGGTGGCGATCGCCGTCATCGCGCCGCAATCGGAATGGCCGCAGATCACCACGTCGCTCACGCCCAGCGCGGCCACCGCGTATTCCACCGAGGCACTCACGCCGCCAGGCTCCGGGCCGTAGGACGGCACGATATTGCCGGCGTTGCGGATCACGAACAGGTCGCCCGGCTCGCGCTGCGTGACCAGCTCCGGCACCAGCCGGCTGTCCGAGCAGGAGATGAACAGGGTGCGGGGATGCTGGCTGCCGGCCAGCTCGCGGAACAGCGCCGAGCGCTGCGGGAAGGCCTCGCGCTGGAACTTCAGGAAGCCGTCGATGATGTCCTGCATGGTCGCTCCTTCATGGTCCGGTGATGAACCGATGAGCGCAGCATGCGCCGCCGCTGCCATAGCGTCCAAGACCGGTTTATTATCATCGGTATTGGTAAAACCAATAGTTCAGGGACCCTCATGCTGCTGCGGCACATCCGGTATTTCCTCGCGGTGGCCGAACACCGCAACTTCACGCGCGCGGCCGAGGCGCTGCACGTCTCGCAGCCGACGCTGTCGCAACAGATCCGCCAGCTCGAGGACGCGCTGGGCGCGCCGCTGCTCGATCGCTCGGGCCGCGCGATCGGCCTGACCGACGCGGGCGTCGCCTATCTGCAGCATGCGCGGCGCGCGCTGCAGGACCTCGAGGCGGGGCGGCGCGCGATCCACGACGTGCGGGATCTGAGTCGAGGCGCGCTGCGCATCGCGGTCACGCCGACCTTCACCGCCTACCTGGTGGGGCCGCTGTTCGACGGTTTTCATCGGCGTTATCCGGGCATCACGCTGGACCTGGTGGAGTCGACCCAGGATGCGATGGAGGCGATGCTCAACGAGGATGCGATCGATCTCGGCATCGCCTTCAGCCAGACGCAGTCGCCCGAGATCGAGGTGCGGCCGCTGTTCGTCGAGACGCTGGCGATGGTGGTGGGGGAGGCGCATCCGCGCGCGCGGCGGCGCACGGCGCTGCCGGCGCGGGAGCTGGCGGACGAGGCGCTGGTGCTGCTGCATGGCGAGTTCGCGACGCGCCATACCATCGACCGCTACCTGCGCGCGCAGGGCATCGCGGCGCGTATCGCGATGGAGGTCGATTCGATCGGCGCGAGCATCGAACTGGTGCGGCGCGGCACGCTGGCCACGCTGCTGCCGGCGGCGATCGCGCGCGAGCAGCCGGGGCTGCGCCTGGTCAGGCTGGAGCCGGCGCTGCCCGAGCGCACCGCCGCGCTGCTGCTGCGCAAGGGCGCCTATCGCAGCGTGGCGACCGAGGCCTTCGTCGAGATGGCGATCGCCGAGGGCGGCAAGTTGGCCGGGGATGGCGGCGGCAAGGTGCGCCGTCGGGACGCCGAGCCGGCCGCTTGAGCTGCTAGAGCCGCTAGAGCCGCACGAATTTCGTGATTCGCGGCGGTGGCCTGCCCGGGCTCAGGCGCGGGCCGTCGCCGTGTCGATGCGGAACACCGCGATGCTGGCATTGAGCTGGCGCCCCTGGTCCTCCAGCGCCGTCGAGGCGGCCGCCGCTTCCTCGACCAGCGCCGCGTTCTGCTGCGTGACCTGATCCATCTGCGTGATCGCCTGGTTGACCTGCTCGATGCCGCGGCTCTGCTCGGCCGAGGCGGCGGCGATCTCGCCGACGATATCCGTCACCTGGCCGACCGCCTGGGTGACCGCCGTCATGGTGGCGCCGGCCTCGTCGGCGAGCCGGGCCGCATCGCCGATCTGCTGCACCGAGCCGCCGATCAGCTCCTTGATCTCGCGCGCGGCGCTCGACGAGCGCTGCGCGAGGCTGCGCACCTCGCCGGCCACCACCGCGAAGCCGCGCCCCTGGTCGCCGGCGCGCGCCGCTTCCACGGCGGCGTTCAGCGCCAGGATATTGGTCTGGAAGGCAATGCCCTCGATGATGCCGGTGATGTCGGCGATTCGCGCGGACTTGCTGCTGATCTCGCCCATCGTCTCGACCACGCGGCCCACCACCGCGTTGCCGCGCGTGGCCACCTCGGAGGCGTTGGCCGACAACGTATTGGCCTGGCGCGCGTTGTCGGCGTTCTGCTTCACGGTGGCGGTGAGCTGTTCCATGCTCGAGGCGGTTTCCTGCAGCGAGGCGGCCTGCTGCTCGGTGCGCGAGGACAGATCGGTATTGCCGGCCGCGATCTGGCCGGAGCCGGAGGCGATGTTCTCGGCGGCCGAGCGTACCTGGGCCAGCAGCGTCACCAGGCTGCGCTGCATCTCGTCCATCGAGGCCAGCACGCTGCCGGCGGGCGCCTGCCCGGCGCCCGGCACCGGGCTCAGGTCGCCGGTAGCGACGCGCTGCGTGATGCTCGCCAGCTCGGCCGGCTCGGCGCCGAGCTGGCGCAGCAGGCGGCGCGTGATGAAGACGCCGGCCGCCACCGCGATGGCGATCGCGACCAGGCAGATCGCCACCAGCAGCGCGCGTTCCACCGCGTAACGCGCCTCGGCCTCGACGATCAGCTCGGCCGAGCGGCGGCTGGTGGCATCGGCATAGGTGTTCGAGGCCTGGATCAGCGCGGCCAGCAGCGGCCGGCACTTCTCGATGATCTCGGCGATCGCGGCGTCGTGCTGGCCTGCCAGCGCGAGGCGGTCGATGTCGAGCGCGACCGGCCGGTACAGCCCCTCGATGCGCGCGATCTCGGCGGCCTGGTGGCGCGACTCGTCCGACATGTCGCGTGCGTTCGCGACCATCCGGCCGAATTCCTCGAGATGGGTTTCGACGCGCTGCTCGGCCGCGAGCACGGCGGCCTTTTCCAGCTCCACGTCGGCCGGCGAGCTGACCAGCACGAGGTTGCGCACGGCCACCGCGCGATCGTCGACGGCGGCGCGGATCGCGCGGGCCATGTCGGCGCGTGCGTTGATGCCGTTGACGTAGCGATAGAAACGCTGGTTCGCGTCGCCGAGCGCCTTCAGGGAGAAGCCCGAGACGATCAGGACGACCAGGCTCAGCGCGCCGAACGTGAGCAAGAGGGAAGCCTTGGCAGAGAGATGCTTGAGACGCATGGGATGGTCCGTTCCTGGGCCGTGAAAAGAAGCAAGGGAATGCACGGGTCAGACGAATCGATGAGGTGCCTATCGAATTCCGTGTCCGTGGCCTTGCTTATCGGCAGCAGATGGCGCCGGCGCAGGGTGCTCGCGCCTTGGTGGTGTTAAGAATTGTCAAATCGGCGCGAAAAACGGGAAGACAGTGTTTTTCGTTTTTCGGCATGTCTACGGAAATATTGCGGTAAGAATGCGACGCGTCGCATTTCCGTTCGCGGGAACCCCGCAATGAAAGGAAAGGACTGGCGATCGTCCCGCGATGTTCGCGGTCTCGGCCGGCCGCCGCCTTGCCCGAGATCAGCGTCGGCGTGCCGGTGCCGCTCGGCGGTTTCGCCTCGGTGCCGCAGTCGGACGCCGAGCAGGACCGGCTGGAGCCCTTCGGCACGGTGTCGCCGCGCGATACCGCGATGTCGGTCACGGTGGTGCCGCGGAACCTGATCGTCGACCAGCGGGCGTGGATCGTGAACGACACGCTGCGCTACCCGCTCGTGAATCCGACCGACAAGGACGACTACGCGTCGGTGGCCGATGGGAACATCGTCGGCAGCCCGGGGGCGAATACGGCGTACCCGGGGATGCCGCGTGCGTTCAGTTCACCGCCACCACCAGCCCCCGCGCGATGGCCGCCTTGTCCGGCTCGCCCAGCGCGGCGGCATTGCGATACAGCGTGCGCATCGCCCAGCAGGTGTCGGCCGGCGTGGCGGTGGCCGGCTTGCTGGTGGCGTCGAGGAATTTCTGGCGGTCCGCCTGCGGCACCTGCTGCACGATCTTCTGCAGGGCGGCCGTCACCGCCGCGCGATCGGGCTGCGCGAACGGCGTGTTGTCGAGCACGGCCTTGGCCGAGGCCAGCGAGAAATCGAACCAGGCCGTCGCATCCGCCTCGTCGAAGCGCGCGATCGCGTCGTCGAGCATGCGCTGCTTGTCGGCGGTGTTCACGGTGGGCCGCGACAGGGCCTGGCAATCGCCGTCGGGCATCCCGCCCACCACCTTCGACATCAGCACCAGACGCTGTTCGAGCTGCGCGTCGGTCAGGCGCGGCAGGCCATCCTGGGCGAGGCCGAAACCCTTCTCACGGCCGCTGCCCTGCTTGTCGCCGGCCAGCAGCAGCTTGAACTTCGGATCGTCGCCGAGCTTCTCCATGAAGCTGTCGTAGGCGTCGTGGGCCGGCACGTTCTCGGCGAAGGGGTTGTCCTCCTCCTCGGCGCTGTCTTCCTGCCTGCCGTTCGCCGTGACGGGCGGTGTCGAGCCGTCGGGCTCGCCGCGGATGTGCTGCACCACGCGCACCGCGATCACGCCGAGCAGGGCGGCGAGCAGGTACACCAGGAAGCGATTCTTGCGTGACGTCATCGATCCACCGTCTGATTCGGATGAAGGGGCGCGAGGCGGCCGGCCTGTCGCGAAATCGCGTCCTCGGGCCTGCTGCGCGATGCGTCGTCGCGCGAGGCGTGGTGCGTAATATATCGACGCGCCCTGGGCGTGGCAACGTCGTCGCGGCCCGCGTGGCAGGCGCCGGACAGTAAGTTTGTGAACGATGGAAAGCCGCCGTCGAGGCGAAGGCAAAGGCGTGAGTGGCGGATGCGCGGCGGCGCGCAGGATCGCGCATCGTCGCGCATGGTTGCGCGACGGCGCTTCAGAAACCGCGCCCGCTGCCTGCCTCGACATCGCGCGCGTGCCGGGCGGCGCGCGTGTTCGATACCGCCGGCGCCGAAGGCGGCAGCTTCACCGACGTGTTCCAGCCGCTCGCCTGCACCTCGCGCATCTCGCGCGCGGCCAGCGCGGCCACGCATTGACGGCCCGGCATCGGCAGGTCGAGCACGCGCCAGCTGCCGGCATCGTGCGTATGCACGCGATGCGCATGTTCCTCCAGCGGCTGCGACAGATAACCGGCCGCCGACAGCGTGCCGGCGGCATGCGCGACGCTGGCCAGCCGGATGCGATGCTGCTCGTCCCGGTCGACCGCCTCGCCGACCGAGAACGCGGTGGCCAGGCCGAGCGGCTGCGTGCTTACGCCGATCAGGATCCAGATGCCGGCATAGGCGACGGCGATCTCCAGCGGCTCGGCCGTGGCGGGCGAGCCGAGCGTGACGCGCCCGCTTTCATGGTCGGCCAGCTCCAGCGCCTGCGGCGCCACCCCGAGCATGCCGCCGAGGATGCCGCGCAGCACCGCGCGGCCGACCGCGAAACGCTTGCCGATGGCCGGCTGCGGAAAGCACTTGGCGCGCTTGCGCTCGAACGGCGAGAGCCGCGCGAAGGCATCCTCCTTCGACAGCAACTGCCATTCGGGGCGCAGCAGCCACAGGCGCAGCTCGCCGTCGCGCAGCGGCTGCGCGCAGAACGGCGGCTGCTCGGCGAGGGCATGGGCGCTGAAGGTGACATCGGCGGCGAGCTGGATGGCGCGCTCGGGCAGGGTGGCATCGTCGGCCTTGCCCTCGTCGGCCGTGGCGGGCGGCAGGCGAGCGCTCATCCGCGCCGCTCCCGGGCCGGGTTGGCGCGCACGGCCCTCGGGACGGACGCTTGCGCGACGGCATGCGGTTGGATCTCGGCATGCATGGTGTTCGGCTCTCTCTGGTTCTGTTTTGAAGTGGCGCTATGTTCCGATAGTTTGAAAATTAATGCAAATGGTTCTCATTTGCAGAGTGTAACCGTCAACCGGCGCGCAAGAATCTGCGTGGAATGCTCCCGGATCAGGCCGGGGATGCCTCGAACAGGATTCTGTTTCGAATCGATGAAAATCCGCCAAACGGCCGCCGGGCGGGCGAAAAGTCCCTCGCCAAAGCGCGAAGTCACTTGACAAGGCGGGGCGCGGCCGTCAGAGTACGCAACCAAATGCCAATGATTCTCATTTGCGGGACGAGAAGCTTCGCAGCGGCCCCAGGGCCCGGTGACGCCGCCTCGATTCGCTCGACGTAATGGGCCACGTCACACCGAGGTGTGTAAATGAGATTCGTTTATTCAATCTTTCACTGGCCGGCAAGCCGGTCGAACGGAGCAAGCGATGAGCTGGGGCGATGACGATACGACGTTTCATGTGGTCGTGAACGACGAGGAACAGTACTCGATCTGGCCGGAATACAAGGCGATTCCCGCCGGCTGGCGCGAGGCCGGCAAGTCGGGCAAGAAGGCCGAGTGCCTGGCCTGGATCGACGAGGTCTGGACCGACATGCGCCCGGCGAGCCTGCGTCGCGCGATGGACGACGACGCCAAGCGCGCGGCGAACTGATCGATGTCGGCGATGTCGGTCCACGCCGGCCTGCCGGCGGCCTTGCCGCCCGTGCAACTGTTCTGTTTCGCCCACGCGGGCGGCGCCGCCTCGCTGTACCGGCGCTGGCCGCAAGCGCTGCCGCACGGCGTCGAGCTCATCGCGCTGGAGCTGCCAGGCCACGGCCTGCGCCGCGCGCTGCCGGTGCTGAGCGACTGGCCCAGCCTGCTCGACGTGCTGGGCGCCGAATTGCTGGCGCGCCGCGATCGCAGCCGGCCTTACGCCCTGTTCGGCCACAGCATGGGCTCGCTGGTCGCCCATGAGCTGATTCATGCGCTGCGCGAGCGCGGGGCCGAGCTGCCGGTCTGGCTCGGCGCTTCCGCCTCGGTCGCGCCGTCGCGGCGCAAGCACGAAACCCACTGGCTTGGCTGCTCGCACGAGCAGATGGTCGACAAGCTGCGCGCGCTCGGCGGCACGCCCGAGGCGCTGCTGCGCGATCGCGACTTCATCGAGCTGCTGTTGCCCACCTTGCGCGCCGATTTCCATCTGTGCGGCATCTATCCCGCCGCGTTCCCGGCCGATGTCGGCCGCGCACCGCTCGACTGCCCGGTGACGGTGTTTACCGGCCGCGACGACAGCGCCACCGCGGACCCCGACAAAGTCGCGCACTGGCGCGACACGACGCGCGGCGAATGCGGCTTCCACGCCTTCGCCGGCGGCCATTTCTATCTCGAAGCCGAGCTGCCGGCCCTGCTCGAGCGCGTCGCCGAATCGCTCGGCCGCGCGCTGGCGCGACCGGCGGCTCCGGCTGCCTTGCCGACGGAGGCAGGATGGACGCAATGACGACGACGCGCCCGGCGCTGGCGCTCGATACCCGCGAACTCGAACAGAACGGCACGCGCGTGCTGGTGCTGAGCCCGGCCGGGGCCGGCGGCGAGGCGGCCGCGGCGCCCGCGCTGGCGAGCGCCGCCGAGGCGCTGGCCGAGCTGGCCGCGCGCGAGAAGACGCGCTACGGCGGCGTGCTGGTGCGCGGCTTCGCGCCGGTCGGGCCGGCCGGCTTCGAGGCCTTCGCCGGCCGTTTCGGCGAACCGATCCACGAATACGAATTCGGCTCGACGCCGCGCAGCCGCGTCGACAAGGGCGTGTTCTCCTCGACCGAATATCCGGCCAGCCAGTGGATCGACCAGCACAACGAGCAGTCCTACACGCTCAAGTGGCCCGGCTCGATCGGCTTCTATTGCGAGATCGCGGCCGAGCAGGGCGGCGCCACGCCGGTGGCCGACAGCCGGCTGGTGTACCAGCGCATCGACCCGGCGCTGCGCCGCCGCTTCGCCGAGCACGGCGTGATGTACGTGCGCAACTACGGCAACGGCCTCGACCTGCCGTGGCAGCAGGTGTTCGGCACCGAGGATCGCGCCGAGGTGGAGCGCTACTGCGCGGCCAACCGGATCGCCTGGGAATGGCTCGACGACGGCGAGGAGTTGCGCACGCGCCAGGTCTGCCAGTCGGAGCTGGTCCATCCCGCCACCGGCGAGACGGTCTGGTTCAACCAGGCCCACCTGTTCCACGTGACCAACCTGCCGGAAGGCGTGCGCGAGGCCATGCTCGAAGTGGTCGAGCCCGACCGCCTGCCGCGCAATACCTATTTCGGCGACGGCACGCCGATCGACGACGCGATCCTCGACGAGGTCCGCGCCGTCTATCGCGACACCATGCTGTCGTTCCCGTGGCAGGCGGGCGACATCCTGCTGCTCGACAACCTGCTGATGTCGCATGGCCGCGCGCCCTTCGCCGGCAAGCGCCGCGTGCTGGTGGCGATGACGCGCTGAAGCGAGCCCGCCCCGCGCCGCGCGCGACGCGCCTCGGCCCGGCCGCCGGCAGCACCTGCCAGGCGGCCGTCGGCCGTTCCGAAACCGAACCTGAAGAGTGAATCCGTGAGCGAAGTGTCGAACGATCTGCTGTCGATCTCGACGGCCTATGTCGCCCTGCCGCCCGAGAAGCGCGCCGTGTTCCGCGGCCGCCTGCGCGAGCGCGGCATCGACGCCGCGCGCCTGCCGATCGTGCCGTTCCCCGGCGCCGAGCGGCGTTTCCCGCTGTCGCATGCGCAGGAGCGGCTGTGGTTCCTGTGGCGCCTCGATCCGGCCAGCGCCGCCTACAACGTGACGGGCGCGGTGCGCCTGCGCGGCCGGCTCGAGATCGGCGCGCTGCGCGCCGCGCTGGCGCGCGTGGTGGAAGCGCACGAGAGCCTGCGCCAGCGCTTCGACGAAGTCGACGGCATCCCGTACCAGACCGCCGTGGCCGGCGAATTCGGCTGGGAAACCGTGACGGCCGAAGGCGAGGGCCCCGCGCTCGACCTGCTGCTGGCCAGCCGCTCGGCCGCGCCCTTCGATCTCGAGCGCGGGCCGCTGCTGCGCGTCATGCTGGTCTCGCTCGGCGCCGACGATCACGTGCTGCATGTCGCGCTTCATCACATCGTCTCGGACGGCTTGTCGATCGGCGTGTTCGTCGGCGAGATCGCGACGGCCTATGCGGCCTGCCTCGGCGAGGCGAGCGGCAAGGGCGACGGCGCGAATGCGGCGCCGTCTTCGACGGCCGGGATCCAGTACGGCGACTACGCGCTCTGGCAGCGCGAATGGCTCGACGACGGCGCGCTCGCGCGCCAGCTCGACTACTGGCGCGAGCGGCTCGGCCAGGACCATCCGGTGCTGGAGCTGCCCAAGGCACGCACCCGCGCCGGGCTGCGCAGCGGCGCCGGCGCGCGCATCGCGCGGGTGCTCGCGCCCGGGCTGCACGCGGCGCTGATGCGTGTCTCCACGGCCGCCGACGCGACCCCCTTCATGACCCTGCTGGCCGTCTACGAGCTGCTGCTGGCCCGCTACAGCGGCCAGCAGGACATCCGTGTCGGGGTGCCGGTGGCGGGCCGCGACCGGCCCGAGGTGGCGCGCACCATCGGTTTCTTCGTCAACACGCTGGTGATCCGCGCCGAGCTGGCGGGGGTGCCGAGCTTCGCGGCCCTGCTCGCGCAGGTGCGCGAGCGCGTGCTGGAAGCGCATGCGCATGCCGACCTGCCGTTCACCAAGCTGGTCGACGCGCTGCAGCCGCAGCGCAGCTTCGGCCATACGCCGCTGTTCCAGGCCATGTTCAACTACCTCGGCGAGGATGGCGGTCCGATCCGCCTGCCGGGGCTGGAGGTGTCGACCCACGAGATCGGCACCCAGACCGCGCGTTTCGACCTGGTGCTCGACGCCCGCGAGCGCGCCGGCGGTTTCGAGGTCGCGCTGACCTATGCCGAGGATGTGTTCGAGCGCGCCACCATGGAGGCCATGCTCGACCATTACGTGCTGCTGCTCGAGGCCGTGCTCGACGCGCCGGACCAGCCGCTCGGCGCGCTCGGCGCGGCCGCGCCCGAGCAGGCGCGCGTGCCGGCCAAGCCGTATCGCTCGGTGCCGGCGCGCTTCGCGGCCAGCGCCGCGCGGCACGCGGCGTCGCCGGCCGCGCATTGCGAGGGGCAGCACGCCACCTACGCGCAGCTCGACGGCCATGCCGCGCGCGTGGCGCGTGCGCTGGCCGCCGCCGGCGTGGGTCCCGACCAACGCGTCGGCATCTGCATGACGCGCTCGCTCGGCATGGTCGCGGCGCTGCTCGGCACGCTGCGCTCGCCGGGCGCCTTCGTGCCGCTCGACCCGGCCTATCCGGCCGAGCGCCTGGCGATGATGCTCGACGACGCGGGCGTGAAGGTGGTGCTGACCGATGCCGACGCGCAGGCGCGCTGCGGCGAGCTGTTCGCCGGGCGCGTGGCGATCGACGTCGGCGCGCTGGCTGCCGCCGAGGCCGAAAGCGATCACGCCGGTTCGACGCCTGCGGACCCGCATCCCGACCAGCTCGCCTACGTGATCTACACCTCCGGCTCGACCGGCCGCCCGAAGGGCGTGGCGATCTCGCACGGCGCCTTCGCCGCCCACCTCGACGACTTCATCGCCGCGCACGCGATCAGCGCGGCCGACACGCAGCTGCAGTCCTCCACCATCAATTTCGACGTCGCGCTGCACGAGATGCTGCCGGCCCTGCTGCAGGGCGGCCGGATCGAGATGCGCGGCCCCGAGGCCTGGGACATCGACACCACCAGCCGCCACCTGATCGACGCGCGCGTGACCTTCTCGCGCCTGCCGACCGCCTACTGGCAGCAGTGGCTGCGCACGCCGCCGCCGCCCGAGGCGCTGGCCGCGCTGCGGCAGATCACGGTGGGCGGCGAGGGCCTGCCCGGCGACGCGCTGGCGCAATGGCAGCGCGGCCCGCTGGGCCGCATCGGCCTGGCCAACCTGTATGGCCCGACCGAAACCACGGTGGCCTGCATGTACCGCGCCACCACGCCCGATGATGCCTCGCAGGCGATCGTCTCGATCGGCGTGCCCTATGCCTCGCGCACCGCGCGCGTGCTGGACCGCGACGGCAACGAGGCGCCGATCGGCGCGCTCGGCGAGCTGTGCATCGGCGGCCACACGCTGGCGCGCGGCTATCTCGATCGCCCCTCGCTGACGGCCGAGCGCTTCGTGCCCGATCCGCTCGGCGCGCCGGGCTCGCGCCTGTATCGCAGCGGCGACCTGTGCCGCCGCCGCGCCGACGGCGCGATCGATTTCCTCGGCCGCCTGGACCAGCAGATCAAGCTGCGCGGCTTCCGCATCGAGCCCGGCGAGATCGAGGCGGCGCTGCGGCGCCTGCCCGGCGTGGCCGAGGCGGTGGTGGTGCTGGCCAGCGAGCGCGGCGTGGCGCGCCTGGTCGCCTACGTGGTCGGCGCGGCGGGCGTCGCGCTCGACGGCCCCGAGCTGCAGCGCGCGCTGGCCCGGCAACTGCCGGCCCACATGGTGCCGGCCGCGATCGCCGTGCTCGCGCGCATGCCCTTGATGCAGAACGGCAAGGTCGATCGCGCCGCGCTTCCGGCCGTGGAGATCGCGCCGGCCGAGGGCTCGCGCGCCGAGCCGCGCAACGAGGCCGAGCGTCTGCTGCTGAGCTGGTGGCGGGCCGTGCTCAAGCGGGAGGACCTCGGCATCGACGACGATTTCTTCGCGGTCGGCGGCGATTCGATCCTGAGCCTGCAACTGATCGCCAAGGCCCGCGCGCAAGGCTGGCTGCTGAGCCCGCGCCAGGTGTTCGAGCAGCCCAGCGTGGCGCGCCTGGCGGCCGTGATGCGGCCGCTCGACGGCGAGGCCGAGCAGGTCGAGATCCGCGAACCGCTGCCGCTTACTCCGATTCAAGCGTGGTTCCACACGCGTTATCCGCAAGGCGAGGCGCACTGGAACCAATCGGTCCTGCTGCGCGTGCGCGGCGAACTGGACCTGCCGGCCTTCGAGCGCGCGCTGGCTGCCGTGATCGCGCGTCACGACGCGCTGCGGCTGCGCTTCGAGCGCGATGCCGACGGCCTTTGGCAGCAGCGTGTGCTGGCCGACGCGCCGGCCGTGCCGGTGCGGTCGATCGACCTGCGCCCGGCCGGCGAACGCTGGGCCGCCGCGCTGGAACAGGCGGGCGAGGAAGCGCAGCGCTCGCTCGATCCTCTCGCGGGCCGGCTGGTCAAGGCGGTGGCGTTCCGCGCGCCCGAGCTTGCCGACGGCGCCGTCGAAGGCCGCCTGCTGCTGGTGATCCATCACCTGGCGGTGGACGGCGTGTCCTGGCGCATCCTGCTGGCTGACCTGGCCGCCGCCTACGAGGCGGCCGTCGCCGGCCGCGCGATCGCGCTCGACGCGGCGCTGCCCTGGAGCGTGTGGGCCGCGGCCCAGCGCGAGGCGGCCACGCCGGCGCGCATCGCCGCCGCCTTGCCGGCCTGGCAGGCGGCGCTGGCCGACGCGGTGGCGCCGCTCGAGGCGCCGGCCGGCACGGCCGCCACCAGCGACCTGATCGACTGGAAGCTCGAACGTGAGGACACCGAGGCGCTGCGCCGCGCCGCGCCGCGCGCCTACCGGCTCGGTATCGACGAACTGCTGCTGGCCGCGCTGTCGCGCGCGGTGGCGGGCATCTTCGGCGGCGGCGGCGCGCTGGTCGCGCTCGAAGGCCATGGCCGCGACCTGTACCAGCACCTGGCCGGCCCGGCGCGCGAGGATCTCGATCCGAGCCGCACGGTCGGCTGGTTCACCACGCGCTTCCCGGCCTGGCTGCCGGCGCTCGCCGACGACGCGCAGACGCTGATCGGCGCCAAGGCGCGGCTGCGCGCGCTGCCCGACGGCGGCGCCTCCTGGGGCTGGCTGCGCAGCTATGGCGACGCCGCCGTGCACGACGCGCTGGCCGCGCTGCCGGCGCCGCGCATCAGCTTCAACTATCTCGGCCAGTTCGACGGCAGCCTCGCCGAGGACGGCCCGTTCGGCTTCGCGAGCGAGAAATCGGGCAGCCAGCAGCCGGCCGACGAAACCCTGGTCTATCCGGTCGAGCTGAACGGCCTGATCGTCGAGGGCCGCTTGTCCTTCACCTGGCGCTTCGATCCGGCGGTGGTCTCGCCCGAGCGCCAGCATGCCCTGGTGGCCGCCTTCGGCCGCGAGCTCGCGAGCCTGGTGGCGCATTGCGAGCAGGCCGAGCCGCGTGCCACCGCGGCCGATTTCCCGCGCGCCGCGCTCGACGAGGCCGGCTTCGAGGCGCTGGGCCTGGCCGGCACCGCGCTCGACGATCTTTATCCCGCCACGCCGCTGCAACAGGGCCTGCTGTTCCACAGCCTGATGGAGGCGGGCGCGTACCTGAACCGCAAGCGCCTGACCCTGTCGGGCGCGGTCGACATCGAGGCGATGCGCGAGGCCTGGCGCACCGTGGTCGAACGGCACCCGGTGCTGCGCACGCGCTTCGTGCGCGCGCACGGCGGCACCATGCTGCAGGCCGTGCAGGCCTCGGTGCCGCTGCCCTTCGAGGTGCACGACTGGCGCGAGCGCGACGACTACGAGGAAGCCTTCGCGCGCTGGTTCGACGAGGAGGCGCCGCGGCGCATCGATCTCGACGCCGCGCCGCTGATGCACGTCGCGCTGTTCCGCCGTCCCGACGGCGCGCATGACCTGGCCTGGCTCAACCATCACGCGCTGTCCGACGGCTGGAGCCAGTCGCAACTGCTCGGCGAGCTCACGCGCAGCTACGCGGCGGCCTGCCAGGGCAAGCCGCCCGAACTCGAACCGGTGGTGCCGTTCGGCGCCTATCTCGACTGGCTGGCGCGCCAGCCCGAGCCGGCCGACTGGTGGCGCGAGCGGCTCGCCCAGGTGGACCGGCCGGCGCTGCTGCTCGACGGCCTGCCCTCGCTCTCGACGGCCGAGGCGCAGGCGCATCTCGCGCAAGGCGGCCCGGGCTTCCGGCATCGCGACGCCCGGCTCGACGCGGACCTGTCGGCCGCGCTGGCCGAGACCGCGCGCCGTCGCGGCATCACGCTCAACACGCTGATCCAGGGCGCCTGGGCGATCGTGCTGGCGCGCCTCGCGGATCGCCGCCAGGCGGCCTTCGGCGTGACCGTGTCGGGCCGTCCCTCGGACCTGCCCGGCGCCGCCGCGATCCAGGGCGTGTTCATCAACAGCCTGCCGATGTGGATCGAGGTGCCCGCCGACGCGCCGCTGCAGGATTGGCTCGCCGCCATCCAGTTGCGCAATGTCGAGCTGCGCCAGGTCGAGCACACGCCGCTGACCTCGGTGCGTCGATGGGCGGGCGGCGGCGAGCTGTTCGATTCGCTGCTGGTGTTCGAGAACTACCCGATCGACCCGTCGCTGCGCGATGGATCGCTGGGCCTGACGGTGGACGCCTCGACCTCGTTCGAGCAGACCCACTATCCGCTCACGCTCGGCATCCTGCCCGGCGAGCGGATCGGCCTCGAATGGAGCTGGGACGCGACGCGCCTGGCCGAGGCCGGCATCGACGCCTTGGCCGAGGCTTATCAGGCGGTGCTGGCGCAACTGGCGCGGCCCGAGGTCGAGACGCTGGCCGCCTTGCGCATCGCGGGGCCGGCCGGCGAGGCCGGCAGCGCCGTGGCGGCTTCGCACGGGACGAGCGAGGCGGGCGGGGCGCATCCCTATCGAGGCGTGATCGCGCGCTTCGAGGCCGCCGCGCTCGCGCGTCCCGATGCGCTGGCAGTGCGCTGCGGCGACGAGACCATCGACTACGCCGCGCTCAATCGCGCCGCCAACCGCATCGCGCACCGCCTGGCCGCGCTCGGCGTGGGCGCCGAGTCGCGCGTGGGCGTCTGCGTCGAGCGTTCGCCGGCCCTGGTGGCCGCCTTGCTCGGCGTGCTCAAGGCCGGCGGCGCCTATGTGCCGCTCGATCCCGACTATCCGCGCGAGCGGTTGCGCGAGCTGTGCGAGGACGTGGGCATCGCGATCGTGCTGGCCGACGCGCTTACCGCGCCGCGTCACGCCGACTGGCTGGCGCAGGCGGGCCGCACCGTGCTGCAAGTCGGGCCGCTGCTGGCGGCGCCCGAGCTGGCCGAGGGCGATCCGGCCGGCGAGGCGCATCCCGAGCAGCTCGCCTACGTGATCTCGACCTCGGGCTCCACCGGCCGGCCGAAGGGCGTGGCGCTCACGCACGGCGCCCTGAGCCGCCATATCGACGATTTCCTCGCCGACCACGGCCTGCGCGTCGACGATCACGTGCTGCAGTTCTCGACCGTCAATTTCGATGCCTCGGTCGAGCAACTGTTCCCGGCGCTGGCGATCGGCGCCTCGGTCGAGATGCGCGGGCCGGCGCTATGGAGCGCCGAGGAATTCGACCGCGTGCTGGCCGAACGCGCCGTCACCTTCGCCGACCTGCCGACCGGCTACTGGAAGCAATGGGCGCGGCAGGCGCGGCCGCGGCCCGGCCTCGCGCTGCGCCGCATGACGATCGGCGGCGAGGCGCTGCCCGGTACGGCCGTCGCGCAATGGCGGGACGGCCCGCTCGGCGCGGTGCAACTGGTCAATACCTACGGGCCGACCGAAACCGCCGTGGTGTCCTCGGTGCTGCCGGTCGAGGATGCGCATCGCGACAGCCTCGCGGTGCCGATCGGCCGGCCCTCGGCCTCGCGCCTGTACCGGATCCTCGATCGCGACGGCGAGCCGGTGCCGCCGCTCGGCGTGGGCGAGCTCTGCATCGGCGGCCACACGCTGGCGCGCGGCTACGTGGGCCGCCCGGGCCTGAGCGCCGAGCGCTTCGTGCCCGATCCGCTCGGCGCGCCGGGCTCGCGCCTGTACCGCACCGGCGATATCTGCCGCTGGCTGCCCGATGGCGGCGTCGCCTATGTCGGCCGGCTCGACCAGCAGGTCAAGGTACGCGGCTTCCGGGTCGAACTCGGCGAGATCGAGGCCGCGCTGGTGGCGCTGCCCGAGGTGGCCGAGGCGCTGGCCCTGGTGCAGGGCGAGGACGACGCGCGCCGCGTGGTGGCCTACGTGGTGCCCGCGCGCAATGGCGCGGCGCCCGAGCCGGCGCGCTTGCGCGAGGCGCTGGCGCAGCGCCTGCCCGCGCATATGCTGCCTTCGGCGATCGGCGTGCTGGATGCGCTGCCGACCCTGCCCAACGGCAAGCTCGACCGCCGCGCGCTGCCGGCGCTCGACGCCGCGAGCGCCGGCTACGTGGCGCCTGCCACGCCGCTGGAGGCGACCGTCGCCGAGATCTGGCAGGCCGTGCTCGGCATCGAGCGGGTCGGCGCCCGCGACGATTTCTTCGCGCTCGGCGGCCATTCGCTGCTGGCGCTGCAGGTGGCCGCGCGGCTGCAACGCGCCTTGGGCCGCGAGGTGCCGCTGCGCGCGCTGTTCGACCATGCCGAGCTGGCGGCGCTGGCCGCCTGGCTGGAAGCCGGCGCGGCGCCGGGCGCGCGGGTGCTGCCGCCGGTGCGTCGCACCGGCCGCCGCGAGGCGCCGCCCACCCACGGCCAGACCCGGCTGTGGTTCCTCTGGCGCCTGGCGCCGGACAACCCGGCCTATCACCTGTCGCTGGCGGTGCGCATCGACGGCGCGCTCGACGCGCGCCTGCTGCGGGCCGCGCTCGACGCGGTAGTGGCGCGCCACGAGATGCTGCATGCGCGCTTCGACGAACGCCAGGGCGCGCCCTGGCTGGTGATCGACGACACGCTGCGCGCCGGCTGGGAGGAGGCGGGCTTCGCCTCGCCGGAAGCGCCGGCCTGCACGGCCTGGCTGCGCGAGGGCGGCGCCATGCCGTTCGACCTGCGGCATGGGCCGTTGCTGCGCGCGCGGCTGGCGCGCGTCGGCGGCGACTCGCATGTGTTCCAGCTCACGCTGCATCACATCGCCACCGACGGCTGGTCGATGAACCTGCTGGTCGACGAACTGAGCGCCGCCTACGAGGCCGCCGTGCGCGGCGACGCCGGCGCCTATGCGCCCGCGCTGCCGGTGCAGTACACCGACTACGCGGTCTGGCAGCACGAATCGCTCGACGCGGGCGTGCTCGAGGCGCAGCTCGACTACTGGCGCGACACGCTCGGCGACGAGCAGCCGGTGCTGGAGCTGCCCGCCGACCGGCCGCGGCCGGCTCGGCGCGACGGCCTCGGCGGCCAGGTCGGCGCGGAGCTGGACCGGGCGCTGGCCGATGCCCTTCAGACTTATGCGCGCCATCATGACGCGACGCTGTTCATGATCCTGCTGGCGGCCTTCCACGCGCTGCTGCATCGTTACGGTGGGCAGCGCGACATCCGCGTCGGGATTCCGCTGGGCGGGCGCGAGCGGATCGAGATCGAGCCGCTGATCGGCTTCTTCGTCAACACGGCGGTGATTCGTGCCGAGCTGTCGGGCGCGCTGCCGTTCGAGGCGCTGCTGGCCCAGGTCCGGCAGCGCGTGCTCGACGCGCAGGCCAACCAGGACGTGCCGTTCGCGCGCATCGTCGACGCCCTGCAGCCGCAGCGCGTGGCGAGCCAGACGCCGCTGTTCCAGGCGATGTTCAACTACGACGTGCAGCAGGGCGCCACCGAGCGGCGCGTGGCCGACACGCTGCGCCTGAGCCCGTTCGGCAGCCAGCGCAGCGCCGCGCAGTTCGACCTCACGCTGGGCGTGTCGGTGGGCGAGCGCATCGGGCTGTCCTTCGGCTACGCGACCGACCTGTTCGATCGGGAGACTGTCGAGCGCCTGCTCGACGACTACCGCGCGCTGCTGCGGCAGATCGTGGCCGGTGGCGTCGTCGGCGGCCCGCGCCTGCGCGAGCTGGCGCTGGTCGCGCGGCCGGTGGCGAGCCGCGGCAGCTTCGAGGCGCAGCCCTTCGTGGCGGCGCACGAACGGATCGCCGCGCAGGCGCGCCGCTCGCCGGAGGCGATCGCGCTGCACTGCGAGGGCGAGGCGCTGAGCTATCGCGAACTCGACGAGCGCGCCACCCGCCTGGCGCTGAAGCTGCGCGCCGAGGGGATCGGCGCCGAGGCGCTGGTGGGCGTGTGCACCGCGCGTTCCGGCGCGATGCTGGTGGCCGTGCTCGCGGTGCTGAAGGCCGGCGCGGCCTACGTGCCGCTCGACCCGGCGTATCCCGATGCGCACCTGGCCGGCATGATCGAGGACGCCGCGCTGGCCTGCACCCTGGTGGACGCTGCCGGCCGCGAGCGGCTCGCCGCGCTCGGCACGGCGCATCGGCAAATCGAGATCGACGCGGCTGCCACGCAGTCGCCGGCCGACGCCGATCCGCAGGCCGCGCTCGACCTGCCGCCGCTCGATCCGGCCCGGCTCGCCTACGTGATCTACACCTCGGGCTCGACCGGCCGGCCGAAGGGCGTCGGCGTCTCGCACGGGGCGCTGGCGCGCTTCCTCGACAGCCTGCGCTCGCGCCTGGCGTTGAGCCCCGACGACGTCTGGCTGGCGGTCACCACGCTGTCCTTCGACATCGCCGCGCTGGAGCTGTACCTGCCGCTGGCCTGCGGCGCGCGCATCGAGCTGGCGACGCGCGAGACCGTGATCGACGGCCCGAAGCTGGCGGCGCTGGCCGACACCTGCGGCGCCACCGTCATGCAGGCCACGCCGATGGGCTGGCGGGTGCTGCTCGACGGCGGCTGGCAGGGCCGGCGCGGGCGCTTCACGGCGCTGAGCGGCGGCGAGGCGCTGCCGCCCGACCTGGCCGAGGCGCTGCATGCGCGCGGCGTGACGCTGTGGAACCTGTACGGCCCGACCGAGACCACCATCTGGTCGAGCGCCGCGCGGCTCGAGGCCGGCGCGCCGATCACGCTGGGCGCGCCGCTGGAGCACACCACGCTGCAGGTGCTCGACGAGAGCGGCCAGCCGGTGCCGGACAACGGCATCGGCGAGCTCTGCATCGGCGGCGCGAACCTCGCACGCGGCTATCTCGGCCGCCCGGGCCTGAGCGCCGAGCGCTTCATACCCGATCCGCACGGCGCGCCGGGCGCGCGCCTGTATCGCACCGGCGATCTGTGCCGGGTGCGCCGCGACGGCCGACTCGAATACCTGGGCCGCGCCGACCAGCAGGTCAAGCTGCGCGGTTTCCGCATCGAGCTGGGCGCGACCGAGGCGGCGCTGCGCGGCATCGAGGGCGTGAGCGGCGCGGCCTGCCGGATCGTCGGCGAGGGCAGCGCGCGGCGGCTGGTGGCCTACGTGACCGGCGAGGCCGAGATAACGGGCCTGCGCGCGCAACTGGCCGAGCGACTGCCGATGCAGCAGGTGCCCGCGCAGATCGTGCGGCTCGAGGCGCTGCCGCTGACCTCAAACGGCAAGCTCAATCGCAATGCGCTGCCGGAGGTCGCCGCGCATGACGAGGACAGCTATGTCGTCCCCGGCACGCCGACCGAGACGCTGGTCTGCGAGACCTGGGCCGAGGTGCTGGCGCTGCCGCGGGTCGGCATCGACGACGACTTCTTCGGGCTGGGGGGCCATTCGCTGGCGGCCGTGCGGGTCGCCGCGCGGCTGGGCGAGCGGCTCGGCCGGCAGGTCGAGCTGGCGCTGCTGTTCGCGCATCCGCGCGCGGCCGACCTGGCGGCGCGGCTCGATCGCGAAGGCGGCGCGGGCGATGCCGGCGGCGGCTCGGCGCTCGACGCGATGCAGGGGCTGCTCGATTCGCTGTAAGCACGCAAAGCCCGATCGAGGGCTAGCGATGCGCGGCGGCCGCCGGGGCGACCCGGCCAGGCCGCCGCGCATCCCCGGTCCGGCGCCTCGCGAGTGGGGCGCCGGCCGACAGACTGGAAATCAATGACGTGACGGACAACACCTCTCCCGCCCGGCCCGACGCGCTGCGGCTCGCGACACAATACGCGGCGCTGCCCGAGGACAAGCGCGCGCTGTTCCGCGCCCGCGCCCGCGCGCAGGGCATCGACACCTCGGCGCTGCCGGCCGTGCCGCTCGCGCCGCGCCCGGCGCGCTTCCCGCTGCTGCCGGCCCAGGAACGGCTGTGGTTCCTGTGGTGCCTCGATCCGGCCCACGCCGGTTATCACCTGACCCAGACCTTGCGGCTGAGCGGCCCGCTCGACCTCGCGGCGCTGCATCGCGCGCTGCGCGCGCTGGTCGAGCGCCACGAGGCGCTGCGGCTGCGCTTCGAGGCCGGCGACGGCGTGCCGATGCAATACCCGGTCGAACTCGCGCCGGCCGGCCAGCAGGCGCCCAGGCGCGACTACGGCTTCGCCGCGCACGCGGTGGGCCGCGATCCCGAGGCGCTCGCCGCCGCCTTGCACGCCTTCGGCTGCGCGCCCTTCGACCTGACGGGCGGCGCGCCGATCCGCGTCGGCCTGTTCGAGATCGGCCCCGACGAATGCGTGCTGCAGTTCGTGGTCCATCACATCGTCGCCGATGCCTGGTCGATGGACCTGCTGTTCCGCGACCTGCTGGCCTTCTATCGCGGCGAGACGCCGGCGCCGCTGCCCGTGCAATTCGCCGACGTGGCGATGTGGCGGCGCGAATGGCTGGCCGCCGACGAGCTCGACGCGCAGATCGCCCATTGGCGCAGCGTGCTCGACGGCGCGCCGGGCGCGATCACGCTGCCGCGCGATCTGCCGCCGCGCCAGCAGCGCTCGCACGAGGGCGGCACGGTGCGCCGCGTGCTGGAGGCGCCGCTGGCCGAGCGGCTGCGCGCGATCGCGCGCGAGCAGCGCAGCACGCCGTTTACGCTGTTGCTGGCGGCCTGGGGCGTGGTGTTGGGCCGTTACGCGGCGCAGCGCACGGTGGTGGTGGGCGTGCCCTCGGCCGGGCGCGAGCGCCGCGAGACCGAGGCGCTGGTCGGCTTCTTCGTCAACACGCTGATCGTGCGCACCGACCTGGACGGCGCCCGGCCCTTCGTCGAGCTGCTGCGCGCCACGCATGAGCGCGTGCTCGATGCGCAGGCTCATCGCGACGTGCCGTTCGCGCGGCTGGTGGATGCGCTGTCGGTCGAGCGCGACCTGGACAGCTCGCCGCTGTTCCAGGTGATGTTCGACCTGGCCGTCGAGCGGGCCGGCGGAGCCGCGGCGCTGCCGGCCGGCCTGCGCGCCGAGCCGGTGGCCAATGCCGCGCCGACCGCGCGTTTCGATCTCGCCTTGAACGGCCAGGATCGCGGCGCGGGCGGCAGCTTCGAGCTGGCGCTGACCTATGCGAGCGACCGCTTCGTCGAGACCACGGTGGCGCGCCTGCTCGACGACTACACGGCGCTGCTGGCGCAGATCGCCGCCGAGCCGTCGCGCCGCGTGGCCGACCTCGCCGCGCCGCGCGAGCACGAGGCCGCGCGTGCCGACATCGCGCGCGGCCCGTTCGAGCCCGCGCATCGGCGCGTGGCCGCGCGCGCCGCCTTGTGCCCCGAGCGCGTCGCGCTGCGCTGCGAGGGCGCGACGCTGCATTACGCCGAACTCGACGGCTGGGCCGCGCGCCTGGGCGCCGCGCTGCGCGCCGACGGCCTCGCGCCGGGCGAGCGCGTGGGCCTGCTGCTGACGCGCTCGCTGGCGCTGCCGGCCGCGCTGCTCGGCGTCTGGCACGGCGGCGGTGCCTTCGTGCCGCTCGACCCCGAATACCCGGAAGCGCGGCTGCGCGCGATGATCGCCGACGCCGGCGTGCAGCGCGTGATCGTCGACGAGGCCACGCGCGCGCAATGGGGCGAGCTGCTCGCGCCGCTGCGCGCGATCGACGCCTGGTCGTGGCGCGAGGCGCCGGCGGGCGAGAGCGCCGCGCAACCCGCGCCGGCTGCGCCGCTGACGCTGCATCCCGAATCGCTGGCCTATGTGATCTACACCTCGGGCTCGACCGGCACGCCGAAGGGCGTGGCGATCGCGCATGGCGCGCTGGCCCTGCACCTGGAGGACTTCCTGCACGACCACCGCATCGCCGAGACCGATACGGTGCTGCAATCCTCCACCATCAATTTCGACGTCGCGCTGCACGAGCTGTTGCCGGCGCTGATCGCGGGCGGGCGCGTGGTGATGCGCGGCCCGCGCGCCTGGGAACTGGACACGCTCAACCGCACGCTGATCGACGAGCGCGTCAGCTTCGCGCGGATCCCGACCGCGCTATGGCAGCAATGGCGCATCGCGCTGCCGGCCGCGCAGGACCTGTCGCTGCGGCAGATCACGGTGGGCGGCGAGGGCCTGCCCGGCGATGCACTCGCGAAGTGGCTCGACGGCCCGCTGGCGAGCGTGGCGATCGACAATCTCTACGGGCCCACCGAAACCACGGTGGCCGCGCTGCATCATCCGGTCGGTGTCGCGGACGCTTCCAGCGCGATCGTCGCGATCGGCCGTTGTTATCCGTCGCGCCATGCCTATGTGGCCGACCTGGACGGCAACCGCGCGCCCGACGGCGCGCTCGGCGAACTCTGCATCGGCGGGCCGACGCTCGCGCACGGCTACCTGGGCCGGCCCTCGCTGACGGCCGAGCGCTTCGTGCCCGATCCGACCGGCGCGCCCGGTTCGCGCGTCTATCGCAGCGGCGACCTGTGCCGTGCGCGGCCCGACGGCGTGATCGACTTCCTCGGCCGGCTCGACCAGCAGATCAAGCTGCGCGGCCATCGCATCGAGCTCGGCGAGATCGAGGCGGCGCTCAGGCGCGCGTCCGGCGTGCGCGAGGGCGTGGTCGAGCTGCGCGGCGCGGGCGAGCGCAAGCGGCTGGTGGCCTACTACACCGGCGAGGCCAGCCCGGCGGCGGTGCGCGAGGCGCTCGCGGCCGGCTTGCCGGCCTCGCACCTGCCGTCGGTCTGCGTCGCGCTGGCCGCGCTGCCGACGCTGCCCAACGGCAAGCTCGATCGGCGCGCGCTGCCCGAGCCCGACGATACCGTCGAGACCGGCGCGGTGCCGCCCGAAGGTCCGCTCGAAACCGCCTTGCTGGCGATCTGGCAGACCGTGCTCGGGCGCGGCGATTTCGGCGTGACCGACAGCTTTTTCGCGCTGGGTGGCGATTCGATCTCCAGCCTGCGCGTGATCGCCCAGGCGCGCTCGGCGGGCTGGATCGTGACGGCGCGGCAGGTGTTCGAGCATTCGAGCGTGCGCGAGCTGGCACGGGTCGCCGAGCGCGCCGAGGCGGGCGAGGGCGGTGCGGGGGGCGAGATCGACGACGCTGCCTCGGACGTGCCGCTGGCGGTGCCGCTCGTGCCGATGCAGCACTGGTTCTTCGAGCAGTTCCCCGATGCGCCTTCGCGCTGGAACCAGTCAGTGCTGCTGGCGAGCGCCGAGCCGCTCGATGCCGGTGCCCTGCGCGGCGCGCTGGCGGCGGTGCTGGCCACGCACGACGCGCTGCGCGCGCGTTTCACGCGCGAGGCGGCCGACCGGGCCTGGACGCAGACCATCGTGCCGGCTTCCGACGCGCTGGCCGAGGCGGCCTTCGAGACGATCGAGCTCGATGAGGGCGCCGCGGCCGGCGACTGGAGCGCGGCTCTGGCCGTGCATGCCGATCGCCTGCACGGCAGCCTCGACCTGGCCGCGGGCCCCTTGCTGCGTGCCGCCGCGTTCGCCACGCCCGAGGGCGCGCGGCTGCTGATCGTGGTGCATCACATCGTGGTCGACGGCGTGTCCTGGCGGATCTTGCTCGACGACCTGCTGAGCGCCTACGACGCCCTGCGCAGCGGCCGCGCGCCGGCGCTACCGAAGCCGCCGACGCGCTGGCGCGACTGGTCGCGGCGCCTGGCTGCCTATGCCGCGCAGCCGGAACTGCTGGCCGAGCTCCCCTGGTGGCAGGCTCGGCTCGGCGCGGCCGAGGATGCCGCGCCGCGCGCCGAGGGCGGCCAGCGGCATCAGGCCTGGACGCTCGACGCCGAGGCGACCGCCCGGCTCACCCAGGCCGGCTGGCGCATCGACGAGGTGCTGCTGGCCGCGCTCGCGCATGCCTGCGCCGAGGTGCTGCCGGCCGTGCCGGTGGTGGTCGAGCTGGAAGGTCACGGTCGCGGCGACCAGGTGCCCGGCGTCGACCTGAGCCGCACGGTCGGCTGGTTCACCACGCAATATCCGCTGCGCGTGGCGGCCCATGAGGATGTCGATGCCACGCGCCGCGCCATCGGTGCCGCGCGCGCCGAGCTGCCGGCCGAGGGGCTGCACTACAACCTGCTGCGCTACGCAGGGCTGGCCTCGTCGCGCTCGGCGCTGGCCGCGCTGCCGGCCACCACGGTCGGCTTCAACTACCTGGGCCGCTTCGAGGAGCGGCTCGGCGCGGGCCGCTTCACGTTTGCCGCCGAGGACAGCGGCGACGGCACGCAGGGCCGCGTCGCGGCCGGCGCGCGCCACTGGCTCGACCTGAACGGCCTGATCGCCGAGGGCTGCCTGAAGGTCGACTGGAGCGCCGCCGATGGTTCGGTCGACGAAGCGATGCTGGCGCGCCTGGTGACGGTGTTCGACGCGCAGGTGCGTGCGCTCGCCGGCATGGCGCACGGCGCAGCCGATCCGACGCACGCGGCACCGCGCCGCTTCGGCGATCTGCCCGAGGGCGCGCCGGGCGAGAGCGTGGCCGTGGGTGACGCCGCCGTCGCGGCGGCCTTCGCGGTCTGGCGCGAGCGCTTCCACGCCGAGGCGCGTCTCGCGCCGGCGCCCGACGCGAGGCTGCAGCCGCTCAACGCGGCACGCGCGCCGGTCACGCTGTTCTGCTGTTATCCCGGCTTCGGCCTGACCGGCGAATACCGCTACCTGGCAGCGGCGCTGCAGGGCGTGGCCTCGGTGGTGGCGCTGCGCGCACCCGGCTTCGCCCGGCCCGGATCGGTTCCCGCCGATTGGCCCGCGAGCTTCGAGGCGCTGGCCGAGGATTGCACGCGCGCCATCCTCGCGGCGCAGCCGGCCGGCCCGTATCGGCTGCTGGGCTGGTCGTTCGGCGGCCGCATCGCCTTCACGGTGGCTGCGCGGCTGCGCGCGCTCGGGCACCGGGTCGATTTCCTCGGCCTGCTCGACACGGCGATCCGCACCGCCGATGCGCACGACGAGCCGGGCGCCGAGGCCGAGGTGGCCGGCGCCGATGCGCTCGCCGCGCTGCCGGCGTGGCTGGCCGCGCAGCCCGACGGCGCGGCCCTGGCGCCGCTGTTCGCGCGCGCCGCCGAGATCGACGGCCTGCATTACCGCTTGCGCCTCGCGCACGCGCTGCCGCGCATCGACGTGCCGCTGAGCTTCTGGCATGCCACGCGCGATGCCGTGGCGGGTCGCGAGCGCGATTGGCGGCCGCATACCAGCGCCGAGGTCGAGGTGATCGAGGCGGATGCGACGCACAGCGGGATCGTGCTGCATCCGGAGGTGCATGCCGGCGTCGCGCGCCGCCTGCGCGCGCTGGCGGCGGCCCCGGCGGTTCCCGCTGCGCCGGCGGCCGGCGAATCGGCGGAAATCGGCGGCGACGACGCGCGGCACGGCCGAACTGTCGGATAATGACGCCCCGGCGGGCCTCGGCCCGCCGTTCCCGCCAGACCAAGCAGACGATGGAACCGAAGCCGTGACCACATCCGCCGGCGATACGCCGCTCTACCGACTTTCAGGTGTCGATTTCGCGATCGGCGACAAACTGCTGTTGCAGGACATCACGCTGGACATCCCGGCCGGGCAGGTGGTCGGCCTGATCGGCCACAACGGCTCCGGCAAGACCTCGCTGATGCGCCTGCTGGCGCGCCTGCATGCGCCCACGCGCGGCAGCATCGCGTTCGGAGGCGAACCGCTGGCGGGCTGGCCGCACCGGCGCTTCGCGCAGCAGGTCGCGCACCTGCCGCAATACACGCCGGCCACCGACGGCCTGCTGGTGCGCGAGCTGGTCGCCCTCGGTCGCTATCCCTGGCACGGCGCGCTGGGCCGCTTCACGCGCGAGGATCACGAGCACGTCGAGAACGCGATGGTCTCGACCGACGTCGCGCATTACGCCGAGCGTCCCGTCGATAGCCTCTCGGGCGGCGAGCGCCAGCGCGTCTGGCTGGCCATGCTGATCGCGCAGGACAGCCGCTGCGTGCTGCTCGACGAGCCCACCTCGGCGCTCGACATCGGCCACCAGCTCGAGGTGCTGCAACTGATCCGCACGCTCTGCGAGGCACGCGGCATGACCGCCGTGGTGGTGCTGCACGACGTCAACATGGCCACGCGCTTCTGCACCCAGCTGGTATCGCTGCGCCACGGCCGCGTGCTGATGCAGGCCAGCCCCGAGGAGATCATGCGCGAGGACAGCCTGGAGGCGATCTACGGCGTGCCGATGGGCGTGATGACCGATCCGGTCGGCGGCCACCGCATCGGTTATCCGCGATGAGTCGCGTTCGTCTTCACCCGGATGCGGGCCGGCGCCGCTGGCTCGCGCGCGGCGGGGCGCTCGGCCTGGCCGGCGCGACCGCCGCGCTCGGCGCGCTCGGCGCGCTCGGCGCGCTCGGCGCGCTGGCGCGGCCCGGCATGCTGCAAGCGGCACCGGCCGCCGTCGATCCTGCCGCCGGTGCCGCCGAATCCACCGCGATCCCGACGCGCATCGTCACCATGAACTGGGAGCTCACCGAGACGCTGCTCGCGCTCGGCGTGGTGCCGATCGGCGTGACGCTGCCCGACTGGTATCGCAGCGCGATCGTCGAGCCGCCGCTGCCGCCGGGCATCGCCGATGTCGGCCTGCTGTACCAGCCGAACTTCGAGGTGCTGCTCACGCTCAAGCCCGACCTGCTGGTGCTCACGCCGGGCCACGCGCCGGCGATCCGCATCCTGCAGCGGATCGCGCCGACCATCATCCTGAGCCAGTACATGACCAGCGAGACGCCGTATCGCGATCTGTGCGACGAGACCGGCAAGCTGGCCGCGCGCGTCGGCCGCCCGCGGCGCGCCGTCGAGCTGGTGGCCGAGGCCGCGCGCACCATCGAGACCGTGCGCGCCGGGCTCGCCGCCCGGCCGGCGCGGCTCGGCAAGCCGGTGATCGTGGCCGACCTGGTCGACGACCGGCACCTGCGCGTCTATGGCCGCGGCAGCCTGTTCGACGAGATGCTCGGCAAGATCGGCGTGCGCAATGCCGCGCATCCGCGCGACGGCGGCCCGGTCTGGCCGACCCAGGCCGGTTATTCGCTGGTGCCGCTGCAGCGGCTCGCCGAGGTGCCCGAGGCCAGCGTGCTGCTGGTCGGCCCGGTCAAGGCGCCGGCCCGTGCCGGCCTGGCCGGCAATGCGATCTGGCACGCGCTGCCGGCGGTGCGCGAGCGCCGCGTGACCGAGCTGCCGGTGATCGCGCCGTATGGAGGATTGGTGTCGATGCAACGTTTCGCGCGGGCGATCGACGCCGCGCTGGGCACGATCGAGGCGGGAGGCGGCGGTGTTGCGTAACCTGATGAGCCTGCCGCGCCAGGCCGCGCCGCGCGACACGCGCTGGTGGGTGATCGGCGCGATGATCGCGGTCTCGCTGCTGCTGGCGATCCTCGGCATCCGCGCCGAACTCGACGGCGCCTCCTTCTGGCAGGCGCTGAGCTCCCCCGATCCGCACAACCTGCGCGAGATCCTGGTGCGCGACAGCATGCTGCCGCGCATCGCCATGACCCTGCTGTGCGGCGGCGCGCTGGCGCTGGCCGGCACCCTCGCGCAGCAGGTGCTGCGCAATCCGCTGGCCGAGCCGATGACGCTCGGCGTGTTCCCGGGCGCCTATCTCGCGCTGATCATCGCCGATCTGTGGGGCCCGTCCTGGCTGGTGGCGGGGCGGCCCGCGATCGCCCTGGCGGGCGGCCTGCTGGCGATGCTGGCGGTGTTCGCGCTGTCGGCGCGGCAGCGCATGGCGCCGCTCGCGGTGGTGCTCTCGGGCATGATCGTCAACCTCTATTGCGGCGCGATCAGCCTGGCGCTGTCGATGGCGCACTTCGAGCTGCTGCGCGGCCTGATGATCTGGGGCGGCGGGGCGCTCGACCAGACCGGCTGGCACGAGAGCCGCATGCTCGGCCTGGCGGTGCTCGGCTGCGCGATCGTGACCGTGCTGCTGCGCCGTCCGCTCGGCGTGTTCGATGCCGGCGACTCGACCGTGCGCAGCCTCGGCGTCGGTCTGCACCGCACGCGCGTGGTGGCGCTGCTGGTGGCGGTGGTGCTGACCGCCGCGGTGGTCTCGACGGTCGGCGTGATCGGCTTCGTCGGCCTGGCCGCGCCCACCCTGGCGCGCCTGGCCGGCGCGCGCCGGCTCGGCCAACGCCTGGTCTGGGCACCGCTGCTGGGCGCCGCGCTGCTGTGGCTGACCGACGAACTGGTGCGCGTGGTGTCGTCCGCCGAGCTGTTCTCCGCGCATCTGCTGCCGACCGGCACCGTCACCTCGCTGATCGGCGTGCCCCTGCTGCTGTTCCTGCTGCCGCGCCTGCGCGCCCAGCCGGACCTGCACGCGGCCGGCATCGCCGCGCCGGCGCCCGCGCGGCTCGCGCGCCGCCTGCCGCTGGCTTTGCTGGCGCTGGTGGTGGTGCTCGCGCTCAGCTTCGGCGTGACGCGCACGGTCGACGGCTGGCGCATCGGCGATCTCGAACAGATCCGCGCCATCATGTTCTGGCGCCTGCCGCACACGGTGGCGGCGGCCGCGGCCGGCGTGCTGCTGGCGATCGGCGGCACCCTGATCCAGCGCATCACCGCCAATCCGATGGCCAGCCCGGACCTGCTCGGCGTCAGCTCGGGCGGCATGCTGGGCCTGGTGGTGGCGCTGTTCATGGGCGTGACGCCCGGGCCCGGCATGCTGTTCCTCAGTTGCCTGGTGGGCGTGGTGGTCACGCTGGCGGTGCTGATGTGGCTCGGCTCGCGCGTGGCCTTCGCGCCGGAGCGGCTGCTGCTGATCGGCGTGGCGATCAGCGCGCTGCTGCAGGCGGTGGTCAGCGCCATGATGTCGAGCGGCGATTCGCGGGTGGGGCTGCTGCTCAACTTCATCGTCGGCTCGACCTATTACGTGCAGGCGCCGATCGCCTACGCCGCCGCCGTGATCGCGCTGCTCGGCCTGGTCTGCGCGCCGCTGATGAGCCGCTGGATCGAGACGCTCGGCCTGGGCGCCGGCGTGGCGGGGGGGCTCGGCATCCCGGTCGGGCGCGCGCGCCTGCTGATCCTGCTGCTGGCCGCGGTGCTGACCGCCGCCTCGACCCTGCTGGTCGGCCCGCTGTCCT
This sequence comes from Burkholderia gladioli, assembly GCF_000959725.1. Classification (NCBI taxonomy): domain Bacteria; kingdom Pseudomonadati; phylum Pseudomonadota; class Betaproteobacteria; order Burkholderiales; family Burkholderiaceae; genus Burkholderia; species Burkholderia gladioli. The sequence continues at coordinate 1,606,479 of NZ_CP009322.1, read as the reverse complement.
TCGTCGGCCTGATCGCGCCGCATATCGCGCGCTTCTCGGGCGCGCGCCGGCCCGCCTCGCAGATCCTGGTGGCGGCGATGATCGGCGCGCTGCTGATGACCTTCGCCGAATGGCTGGGCCGCCAGTTGGTATTCCCCGAGGAAGTGGCCTCGGGCCTGGTGGCCACCCTGATCGGCGGCCCTTACCTGATCGCGCTGATGCTGCGCAAGACGGCCACCTCGACTTGAGGCCGGGGCGGCACGCGCATGCCTTTCGAGGCGCGCGCGTGCCGCGCCCCGGCTCGCGGCGATCGGTTCCGATCGTGCCGCCATCCCCCTCATTTCCTATCACGATCGTGACGCGCCGGGCGGCTTGCCGCCGGCCGGCGCGTCGCTGCGTCGATTCATCGAATTGCCGCGCGTAATCGGCTTGACGCATCGTTACGCCATTCCATTCGATAAGGAATCCCGTCGATGCGGCATCCAGGGCGGCAGGGCCGGCGAAATACGCCGGAAATGCCCGGCAAATGCGCGCCGCCCCTCGCATCCTGCCGCCTCGCGCACGCCGCGCATCTCCGCTGCGGCGCCGATGCATTCGAACGATTGGAAGCCAGGTTCCGCAAGGGCAATTTCATCGTGTTTGCGTTCGTAAATGAATTGCAAATGAGAATCGTTATCGGTAATATTCCGTCTCGCGTTCCGGCGTGGGGAAGGTGCGTAGGCCGACCGGACGCGATCAACCGTATCTCGAAATGTCATTGCCAGCATTTCGCTTGCATTCGGTGATTCTTACAAACGGCCGCCGGGTCGTTGTTCCGGGCGACGGCGGACGAAACCACACTTGGAGCGCAGTCAACAAATGGGAATCTCGATGGACGTGTGGCGACGCGGCAGACGCGTTTCGTATCGACAGGCAGGGGCGATCCGGCTGACGCCGATCGCGATCGCGTTGTGCGCGACCTGGGCCGGCGCGGCGCACGCGCAGCAGGCGGGCAGTGCGGCGCAGAGCAACGTGCTGCCCACGGTCTCCGTGTCGGCCACGGCCGATGCGACCACGGAGGACAGCGGCTCCTACGTTGCTCGCAACGCCACCGTGGGCGGCCGCACGCCGACCGCGATCAAGGAGATTCCCTATTCGGTCTCGGTGCTGACGCGCCAGCGCATGGACGACCAGAACCTGACCACCATCCAGGACGCGCTGCGCTATGTGACGGGCGTGACCTCGGTCAACTACGGTGACGGCACGGCCTACTTCCGCGCGCGAGGCACGCAGCTCGGCATCGAATTCGACGGCACCTCCATCGTGGGTGGCCTGCAATACCTGACGCAATTCGATCTCGGCATCTACGACCGCATCGAAATCCTGCGCGGCCCGTCGGGCACCTTCGACGGCGCGGGCGAGCCGGGCGGCACCGTCAATCTGGTGCGCAAGCGTCCGCAAAAGGAATTCCATATCGGCACCGAAACCCAGATCAGCTCGTTCGGCGGCGTGCGCCAGATGGTGGACGTGACCGGCTCGCTGAACAAGGACGGCACGCTGCGCGGCCGTGCCGTGATCGTCGGCGCCGACCAGCATCAGTCGATCGATCGCTCGCGCACCAAGGACGTGACGGCGTACGGCGCGCTCGACTGGGATATCACGCCGCGCACGACGCTGTCGCTGTCGGCCGGCTACCAGGTCGCGCCTGCCTCGGGCTTCGATTACGGCGCATCGGCCGCCTTCAACAACTCGCTGACGAGCATCGTCGGGCGCGTGCCGAGTTCGTACTCGCAGAACTTCGCGCCGGACTGGAACTACAGCTACACCTCGATCCAGGAAGTCAACGGCAACCTGGTCCACAAGTTCGAGAATGGCTGGAAGTCGCAGACCACGCTGTTCTATCGCCACATGCTGGCCAAGGCCGATTATGCGGACACCGGCCCCGGCGCGCTGGTGAACGGCACGACCCGCTTCAACGAGCGCACCCAGCGCAATACCTACGACTGGTTCGGTGCCGACACCAACGTGTCGGGCCCGGTGCAGCTGTTCGGCCGCACCCACACGCTGACCTTCGGCGCCAACTATTCCGTGATGTCGGAGACGGCCTATTCGGGCTTCGCGCCGCTGGGCATCGGCAATCTGTTCGATCCGAGCGCGATGAACAAGGTGGTGGTGCCCACCACTTTCGGCCAGAACGTGCGGCAGGTGCAGTACGGCTTCTACACGCAGGCGCGCGTGAAGCTGCTCGATCCGCTCACGCTGGTGCTCGGCGGTCGCCTGGCGTTCTACCAGCAGCGCTCGCAGAGCCTGGTGCCCACCACCCAGGACTGGTCGACCGATGCCGACATCAATCACCGCTTCCTGCCTTCGGTTGGCCTCGTCTACGACATCACGCCGACTACCACGGCCTATGTCAGCTACTCGCGCTTCCTGGCCGCGCAGACCGGCGCGGAGGCGGGCGGGGGTGCGATCGGCCCGCGCACCGGCGAGCAGTATGAAGTCGGCGTGAAGAACACCTTCCTCGGCGGTCGCTTGTCGACCACCGCGGCGCTGTTCCGCATCAACGACAACGGCCGTTCGATCACCGACCCGAACAACCCGACCTTCGTGGTGCCCGGCGGCAAGGCACGCGACGAGGGCTTCGAGTTCGAGGTCACGGGCCAGCCGGTCGAGAACTGGAACATCTACGCCGGCTACACGTACCTGAACGAGTCGTTCGAGAACGATACGGCCAACCTGACCGACGGCACCGATCCGCGTCACCAGTTCAAGCTGTGGACCAACTACGAGTTCACGCGCGGCATGGTGCGCGGCCTGTCGATCGGCGGCGGCGTGCTGGCGCAGACCCAGATCACCCGTAACGTCTCGCAGGGCGCCTACGCGATCTTCAACGCGCAGGTCGGCTATCGCTTCAACAAGCATGTCCAGGCGACGCTCGCATTGAACAACATCTTCAATCGCGATTACTACATCCGTCCGCCCGGCAACTTCTACAGCGTGTTCGGCGATCGCCGCAACGTGATGCTGACGGTTCGCTCGGACTTCTGATCGAACCCACCCGGCGGCGGGCAGGTCCCGCCGCCATGCAACAAGCCCGGGCGCTCCGCTAGCCCGGGTGGCTTCACCCGGTTGGTCCGGGAGCGTGTACCGGCAGTGAGGGTGTGCGTGACAGCGGCGGTCACGAAGTGGTCGTGAAATTGAAATATAGAATGCGAATCATTCCGATTTGCATTGTGAATTTTTATAACTTACCCGCGTACGACAGCTTCGGGCCGAAGCGAGGGTCGTGCAGTTGACTTGAGCGGCGGCGCCAACGATGCCTGGGCGCGGCCGCGCACGGGCAATGGAGGGAACATGAATCTCGCTGACGTGTGCATGACGATGTCGATTGCAGTTCGTCCAGTCCACCCGGGCGCCTCGCGCCGGGTATTCGATTTCAGCGCGCCGCCGGCATCGCCGTCGCGCTGCTCACGCGATTCCGCCCGGCGCCGCTTCGCCGCGCGCGATGCCGCTCGCCGGCACTCCCGGCTTCTTTCCGCGCCCGTCGGCCGCCTGGCCGAGCGCGCGCTTCCGAGATCTCTTCACAGGAACCTTCGTCATGACGCAAGCCATGCCTTTGCTATTTGATTTTTCGCCGTTCGTCGGCCAGAGCGAACGCTATGTCGAGCTGATCAAGCAGTTCTCCGCCGCGCACGCGTTCCGCAGCGCGCATGTCAGCGAACTGCTGCTCGAGGACGACTTCCACCGCCGCCCGCTGCGACCGGAGGATTTCGAGTTCCTGAAGTTCCAGAAGCCGGTGCGCATGCACAACGTCAGCCGCCTGCCGGCGCTGGCTTCGGGCCGCACCCTGCTGTCGATCTACGAGCTGGGCGTGGCGCGCCTGCCGCGCAGCGCCGATGCCGAGGAATGGCAGCACTTCAGCGGCTTCTACGGCGACGACGTGCAGGTGTTCGGCGCGCAGATCGTGCCCTTCCTCGAGGCCTATGCCTTCGAGTACCTGTCGCAGGAACAGGCGCTGGAGGCCGAGCCGGCCGCCGCGGCCGCGCGCCTGAAGCGCATCGTCGACGACGAGACGGCGTTCTGGGGCGAGAACTTCGCGCGCCTGATGCGCAACGACTACCTGCAGGAAGGCCTGCGCTTCATCACCGTGCAGCGCTGGACGCTGGCGCCGTCCAGGCGCCGCGCGCTGGCCCGCGCCACCGCCAGCGGCTTCCTCGACATGCTGCCGGAATCCTTGCGCCCGCAACTGCAGGGCGACCTGCCGTCCGACGCGCTGCTCGAGAAGGTGGCCGCCTCGGTGGGCGTGACGCGCCAGCAGCACGCCTACTGGCAGTTCTACCTGCCGACCAGCACCGCCAAGGCCAACCTGCTGTACGCGCTGGGCCGCCGCCCGGATCGCGCCTTCGGGCTGGTCGGCGCGGCCTTCGCGGCCGAGGCCGAATGGCTGGCCTTCGGCGCCGCGCTCGAGCGCGCCTGCGCGCACCTGGTGCCGGCCGGCCGCGAGCCGGGCGAATTCGCGCGCCGTGCCGACGAACTGGTGGCGCGCTTCGAGCAGGCGCTGAGGACCATCGCCGCGCAGTTCGGCACGCCCGCCTACACGCAGGCGGTGCAGGGCGCGGCCGCGGCCGAGCGGCTCTGCGAGCGCGCCCGCTGGGACCTCGGCGAACAGTTGCTGTGGCTGTCGTCGATCCGCCACTACATCAAGTTCGCGCATCGCATCAGCGACCGAATCGACGTCGAATGCCCCGGCATCGATCGCGAGACCTTCGTCGAGCCCTTCGAGATGTGCTCGACCACCCATGTCCACAACGACCACCGCCTGGTGACCATCGAGGAAGGGCAGATGCTGTTCTGGGGCAACGTCGGCATGCAGCTGAAGATGAACGTCGGCGACAAGGTGCTGATCCCCGACGGTCGCCTGCACGGCTCGACCGTGCTCTCGGGCGAGTGCACCTACCACCAGCCGATCATCCCGAACGACTGGGTGCAGGCGCTGGTCGCCGAACTCGATGCAAACGCGAAGGCCGGCGCGTCCGCCTGAGGGCGGGCGCCGCCGTCCGCTCTTGACTGGTGGGCCGCGCATTCCGCGCGGCCCGGCACGTTCGCCCGCGCTGGCGACGAACAAGGATATGAAATGCGATCAACCGAGGATGAGGTCAACGTGATGCCGCAAACCGATGTGGCGACACCGGGCAGCGAGGGCTTTGATCCGGGCGACTGGAAGAGCCGCATCATCGCGGGCCGCGCGCTGGGCGCCGCGGCGAACCCGCCGGCCTGGCTCGACGCGGCCTACGCGACGCTGCGCGAGCAGGTGATGCACCCGGAATACCCGTGCTTCTTCGGCACCATGGCCGAGAAGCGCGGCGAGATGTTCTACGGCTACGTGAACGGCAAGGACATCGCCGAGCTGCCCGCCACCATGCAGACCTTCTCGGAGCTGGTGTCGCGTCCGGAGTATCGCAAGAACAACATCGCGATCTTCTTCGAGCCCGACGCCGAACCGCTCTCGCACGAGACCTACCACCAGCACTTCTGGCGGATCCTGCAGCACCTGCACGACGTCGATCCCGATCCCAAGGCCGACCAGCAGCCGCCGCCCTCGGACGGCGCCTGGGAGTTCTCGTTCGCCGGCGTGGAAACCTTCGTGGTGTGCGCCTGCCCGTCGTTTCGCGCGCGACACAGCCGCAACCTCGGCCCCGGCATGGTGCTGCTGTTCCAGCCGCGCAGCGTGTTCGTCGACACCATCACCAACAAGGTGATCGGCCGCGAGGCGCGCAACCAGGTGCGCAAGCGCCTGCAGACCTGGGACGAGATCGGCGCGCATCCGGACCTCGGTTTCCACGGCGACCCCGGCAACCTGGAATGGAAGCAGTACTTCCTCGACGACGCGAACGTGCCGGCCGACGATCGCTGCCCGTTCCTGAAACGCCAGAAACAGGATGCCGAGGCCGCGCGCAACGCGTTCGGCGACGCACCGCGCGAGGTGGTGATCGCCGCCGATTTCGCGCCCAAGCGCCAGGCGGCCGAGCCGGTGGTGGTGCAGTCGAGGCCGGCCGCCGCCGACGAGGCCGGCGCGCGCCACTGGCAGCAGCACAAGATCGTCTCGCCCGACAGCCCGTATGCGCCGCATCCGGCCTGGCACGGCAAGGAGCATCGCCATCTGCCGCACGGCAGCCACGAGCATCACGAATACGGCGAGGAGTGACGGCCGATTGTCGGATTCATCGGATTGGTCGGATTCGTCGGCCGTGACCAGACGAGGGTCGGGCGCGATGGCGCCCGGAAACGCCGCGCATGACGCGGCGGGGCAATGAAGGTAGGGCGAGGTACGGAAATGGCAGAGAACATGATCGAACGGCTGCGCGCGCTGGCCGGGCAGCGCGCGGCGGACACCGCGCTGGTGACCGTCGACGCGCAGGGCGACACCCGTTACGACTACGCGGCGCTCGATCGCCGCGCCACCGCGCTGGCCGCGCTGCTGCGCGAGCGCGGCGCCGGCGCGCAGGCGGCCCGCGTGCTGCTGGCGATGGACAGCGGCGTCGACTACGTGGCCGCGTTCTTCGGCTGTCTCTACGCCGGCGCGGTGGCCGTGCCCGTCTATCCGCCCGAATCGCTGCGCGGCCAGCACCTGGCGCGCCTGGCCGCGATCGCGGCCGATGCCGAGGCGGCCTTCGTGGTCACCACGCGCGCGCTGGCCGACAAGCTCGGCGAGGCCTTCGCGAGCATCGCGCCCGGCGCCGCGCTGATCGAGATGGATGCGATCGAGCATGAGGGCATCGACGCTCGCGCCTTCGAACCCTATCGCGCTGCGGCTTCCGACATCGCCTTCCTGCAGTACACCTCGGGGTCGACCTCCACGCCCAAGGGCGTGATGGTCACCCATGGCAGCCTGTGGGCCAACGAGATCGCGATCCGCGAAGGGCTGGGCGTGACGGCCGAGGACGTGTTCGTCAGCTGGCTGCCGCTCTATCACGACATGGGCCTGATCGGCACGCTCTCGCAGCCGGTGTTCAGCGGCATTCCGCTGGTGCTGATGTCGCCGCAGTTCTTCCTGGAACGGCCGGTGCGTTGGCTCGAGGCGATTGCGCGCCATCGCGGCACCATCTCGGGCGGCCCCGATTTTTCCTATCGCCTGTGTGCCGACCGGATCGGCGACGAGGCGCGCGCCGCGCTCGACCTGTCGAGCTGGCGGCTCGCCTTCTCGGGCTCCGAGCCGGTGCGCAAGGCCACGCTGGACGCCTTCGTCGAGCGCTTCGTGGCGCAGCGCTTCGATCCGGCCGCGCTGTTCCCGTGCTACGGCCTGGCCGAGGCCACGCTCTACGTGAGCGGCGTGGGCCGCGGGCGCGGCGCGCATGCGCCGGGTTTCTCGGTCGAGGCGCTCGAAGCCGGGCGTGCGGAGGCGGACGCGAACGGCACCGAGCTGGTTTCCTGCGGGCGCGTGCCGAGCGAGCACGCGATCGAGATCGTCGATCGGGCCAGCGGCGCGGTGATGGCCGATGGCGCGATCGGTGAGATCCTGGTGCGCGGGCCGAGCGTGGCGGCCGGTTATTGGCGCCGAGCCGATGCCACCGCCGCCAGCTTCGTCGAGCGCGAGGGCGCCACCTGGCTGCGTACCGGCGACCTGGGTTTCATCCACCAAGGCGAGCTGTACGTGGCCGGGCGCATCAAGGATCTGCTGATCGTGCGCGGCCGCAACCTCTATCCCCAGGATCTCGAACTGGGCATCGAACGCGAGGTGGAGCTGGTGCGACGCGGCCGCGTGGCCGCCTTCGCGGTGGAATTGAACGGGCAGGAAGGCGTCGGCATCGCGGCCGAGGTATCGCGTAACGTGCGCAAGCTGGCGACGCCCGAGGCGATCGCGGCCGCGCTGACGGAGGCGGTCGCGCTCGCTTGCGGGGAGCCGGCTGCCGTGGTGGTGCTGCTGAACCCGGGCGGCCTGCCGAAGACTTCGAGCGGCAAGGTGCAGCGCGCCGCCTGCGTGCGCGGCTGGCGGGATCGTTCGCTCGACGCCTATGCGTGGCTCGAGCACGGGCAGCGTGTCGATCGGCAAGGCGAGGCGGCTTCGGCCCCGGTGGCGAACGACATCGAGCCGCCGGCACATCCCGACATCGAGGCCGCGCTGGCGGTGCTGTGGCGCGAGGCCCTGCCTGCCTTGCCGGCTTCGCCGGCCGGCTCGGCGAGCTTCTTCGCCCATGGCGGCAATTCGCTGGCCGCGGTGCAACTCGCCTCGGCGGTACAGGCGCGCTGGGCGATCGACTACACGGCGCGCGACGTGTTCACCGCGCCGAGCTTGCGCGCCTCGGCGGCGCGCGTCGCCGAGCGCCTCGCGCAAGGCAGCGTGGCCGCCGGCGCCGATTTCAGACCGCTCGACGCGGCGGCGCGCCGGGTGGCCGTCGCCTCGGATGCGCAGCGCAGCCTGTGGCTCACCTGGCTGCACGATCCGGCCAGCGCCGCCTACAACATGAGCGGCGAGCTGCGCCTGGACGGCGCGCTCGACGTTGACGCGCTGCGGCTCGCGCTCGGTGACGTGGTGCGCGCGCACGATGTGCTGCGCGCGCGTTTCGAACTGGGCGAGGAGGGCGAGGCGCTTCAAGTCATCGAAGACGAGCTGGCGATCGAGCTGCCCGTCACCACGTTCGACGGCTTGCCCGACGCCTCGCGCGCGGCCGCGCTCGACAGCTTGACGCGTGAAGTCACGCAGGCACCGTTCGATCTCGAAACCGGGCCGCTGCTGCGGGCGCACCTGCTGCGTGTCGCGCCCGATTCGCATCGCTTGCTGATCGTGCTGCATCACATCGTGGCCGACGGCTGGTCGGTCAACGTGCTGCTCGACGCGCTGTCGCGAGCCTACGCGGCGCGCGCCGGCCGGGCGGCCGATGTCGATCCGGCGGCGCGGCTCGATGCCTCGCTCGCGCCGGCCTGGCAATACACCGATTACGTCGCCTGGGAGCGCGCCGTGCTGGGCGAGGCCGCCCTCGCGCGACAGCTCGATTACTGGCGCGGCCAACTGGCCGCCGACGGCGATCCGTCCGCCGCGGCACGCCTGTTCCCGCGCGAGGCCGGCGCGCCCGGCCGGCAGCGCGGGTTCGAATTCTCGCTGCCGGGCGGCACCGCCCAGGCGCTGCGGCGCTTCGCGGCCGAGCGTCATGCTACGCCGTTCATGGCGATGCTGGCGGTGCTCGACGCGGTGCTGCACGAGCTGAGCGGCCGCGACGACATCCGCGTCGGCGCGCCGGTCTCGCTGCGCAAGCGGCCCGAGGCGCAGGCGCTGATCGGCTATTTCATCAACGTGCAGGTGCTGCGCACGCGGATCGACGCGACACAGGGCTTCGCGGCGCTGGTCGATGCGGCGCGCGATACGGTGCTGGCCGCGCACGAGCACCAGGACGTGCCGTTCGACCGCCTGACGAGCGCCTTGCTGCCGAATCGCGCGAGCGGCGACGAAGCGCTGTTCCAGGTCAAGCTGACCGAGCAGCGGCCGTTCGAGACGCGCGGTTTCGCGCCGCTCGAGGCGCGCCTGCGCGTGCTGCTCAACGACGCGCCGCATTTCGATCTCGCACTCGACTTCACCGATCGCGGCGAGGCGATCGACTGCCTGCTCGCCTATGACGACGCGGTGTTCGATGCCGCCTTCGTGGCGCGCTTCGCCGCGCGCTTCCAGGCATTCGCGGCGCGTCTGGTAGCCGATGCCGAAGCACCGCTGGCCGGCGCTATCGCCGATGCCGTGGCGATCGCCGAGGCGGCGCAGGCCGATCCGGCCGACGACGCGGCTAATACCGACTTCCTGGCGATGTGGGATGCCAGCGTCGCGCGCGACGGCGCCGCGATCGCGCTGCGCGACGGCCTGGAAGGCGAGCGCGGCCTGAGCTATGCCGCGCTCGACGCGGCGGCCGATGCGCTGGCCGCGCAACTGCGCATGCAGGGCATCGCCGACGAATCGCGCGTGGCCGTGCTGGCCGAGCGCTCGATCGAGCACGTGCTGGCGATGCTGGCCGCGCTCAAGGCCGGCGCCACCTGGCTGCCGCTCGATCCGCGCGCGCCGGCCGCGCGCCTGGCGGCGCAACTGGCCGACAGCGGCGCGGCCGTTCTGCTGCACGCGGTGCCGCTGCCCGACGGCTTCGTGCTGGCGAACGCGGTGCCGATGGCCCTGCGCCTGGAGGTGCCGGCGGCGCCGGTGGCCCATATCGTGCCGCGCTCGCGCCATGCCGATCGCGCCGCCTACATGATCTACACCTCGGGCTCCACGGGCGAGCCGAAGGGCGTGATCGTCACGCATCGCGCGCTCGAGAACTATGTGCGCGGCATGCTGGCGACGCTCGATGCGCGGCCCGAATCCTCGTTCGCGATGGTGTCGACGCCGGCGGCGGACCTGGGTCACACCACCTTGTTCGGCGCGCTGGCCTCGGGGCGCACGCTGCACCTGATCGCGCCGGATCTCGTATTCCAGCCCGATGCCTTCGCGCGCTACATGGCGGCGCATCGCGTCGGCGTGCTGAAGATCGTGCCGAGCCATCTGGCCGCCTTGCTGTCGGCGGCGCAGCCGCAGCAGGTGCTGCCGGCCGACGCGCTGATCGTCGGCGGCGAACGCACGCCGGCCGCGCTGCTCGCGCGCGTTTCGGCCTTGGCGCCGGCCTGCCGCGTGTTCAATCACTATGGCCCGACCGAAACCACGGTCGGCGTGGCCATGCATGCCTGGCAGGGCGCCGGCGCGGAGCGCGACCTGCCGCTCGGCCAGGCGCTGCCCGGCATGCGCCTGCACCTGCTCGATGCCGGCATGACGCCCGTGGCCGATGGCGAGGATGGTGAGCTGTACGTTGGCGGCCCCGGCGTGGCGCGCGGTTACCACGGCCGCGCCGGGCTCAGCGCCGAGCGCTTCGTGCCCGATCCGTTCACGGCCGGCGAGCGGCTCTATCGCACCGGCGACCTGGCTCGGATCGGTGCCGACGGCCTGCTCGAATACCGTGGGCGTGCCGACGACCAGGTCAAGATCCGCGGTTATCGCGTCGAGCCGGCCGAGGTCGAGCGCGGGCTCGCGAAGCTGGATGGCGTGCGCGCGGCGGCCGTGCTGGCCTATGAGACGCCGGCCGGAACGCGGCTGGCCGCCTTCGTGGTGGGCGGCGCGGCGGGCAAGGCGCTGCTGGAAGCGGCGGCGGGCGTGTTGCCCGACTACATGGTGCCGGCCGAGGCGATCGCGCTAGACGCGCTGCCGCTCAACGCCAATGGCAAGCTCGATCGCGCCGCGTTGCGGGCTGGCCTGGACGATCATCTGGCGCGAGCGGCGAATGCGCCGACGCAAGCCGAAGCCGCTGCCGGCGAGGCGACCGATGCGGCGCCCGGCGCCGACGACGCCCCGCGCGGCGAGACGGAACAGGCGATCGCGACGATCTGGGCCGAGGTGATCGAGATCGATCGCGCCCGAATCGGCCGCAGCCGGAATTTCTTCGAGGTCGGCGGCGATTCGCTGCTGGGGCTCAAGGTGGTGGCGCGCGCACGCAAGCTCGGCATCACGATCACGCCGAAGCAACTGTTCCAGCGCCTGACGCTGGCCGAGCTGGCCGAGAAATCGGCGGCGGCCAAACCGGCGGCGAGCAAGCCGGTACCGTCTTCGGCCGGGGTACAGCCGGCGCTCGCGCCGATCCAGGCGGCGCCCGCCGCGCCGCTGGAATCCGCTGCCGAGCTGGCCGCGATTCCGCGCCTGCCGGAGGCAACGCGCCAACGCACGCCGGCATCGTTCGCGCAGCAGCGTCAATGGTTCCTCTGGCAACTGGCGCCGGCGAGCCGCGCGTATCACGTCTCGGGCGGCCTGTGGCTGACGGGCGAGGTCGACGCGGCGGCGCTGCGCGAGGCCTTCGCGGCGATCGTGGCGCGCCATGCGGTGCTGCGCACGCGCTTCGTCGCGAACCAGGCCGGCGAGGTCGAGGCGATCATCGACGATGCCGTGTCGCTCGACTGGCGCGCCGAGACGGTGCCCGCCGATGCGCTCGAAGCGTCGGCCCGCTCGCTGGCCGACGAGCCTTTCGATCTCGCCGCGGGGCCGCTGTTGCGCGCGGCGCTGTACCGGGGCGAGGGCGGCCGTCATCTGCTGGCGGTGTCGATGCATCACATCGTCTCGGATGGATGGTCGGTGCAGGTGCTGCTCGACGAGCTGGTCACGCATTACCGTGCCCGCGTGACGGGCGAGACCCGGGCGCTTGCCGAACTGCCGATCCAGTACGCCGACTACGCCGCCTGGCAGCGCGACTGGCTTGCTGCGGGCGAGCGCGAGCGTCAGCTCGACTACTGGAAGGCCGCGCTCGGCGATACGCATCCGGTGCTGGCCCTGCCGATGGACGGCGCACGCAGCGCCCAGGGCGGCTACACGGCGGGCCGTCATGCGCTGAGCCTGCCGGCCTCGCTCGCGCAGGCCGTGAAGGCCCGCGCGCAGCAGCAGTCGGCCACGCCCTTCATGCTGTTGCTGGCGGCGTTCCAGGCGCTGCTGCATCGCTACACGGGGCAGGACGATATCCGTGTCGGCGTGCCGGTGGCGAACCGTCATCGCGTGGAGACGGCCGGGCTGATCGGTTTCTTCGTCAACACCCAGGTGATGCGTGCGCGCTTCGACGGCGACGAGACGCTCGCCACGCTGCTCGATCACCTGCGCGAAGCCACGGCCGGCGCGCAGGCGAACCAGGATCTGCCGTTCGACGTGCTGGTCGAGGCGCTGCGCCCCGAGCGCAGCCTCAGCCACAGCCCGCTGTTCCAGGTGATGTTCAATCACCAGCGACGCGACTGGCGGGTGCTGGACGGGCTACCCGGCCTGGCGATCGAGCCTTGCCGCTTGCCGGCGCCGATGGCGCAGTTCGAGCTGATGCTCGATACGCGCGAGGATGTCGACGGCACGCTGAGCTTCGAGTTCAGCTATGCGCGCGAACTGTTTTCCGAGGCGACGATTGCCCGGTTCGCCGCGCATTACCAGCGCTGCGTCGAGGCGATGGTCGGCGCCGATGGGCGGGTTGCGGATATTGCGCTGACCGATGACGCCGAGCGCGCGACGCTGGATAGCTGGAGCCGCAATCGCACGCGTTACGACGAGATCGAGCCGGTGTTTCATGCTTTCGAGCGTCATGCCGCTGCGCATCCCGAGGATGACGCGCTGGTGTTTGGCGAAACCAGGCTCAGTTATGCCGAGTTGAATGCGCGCGCGAATCGTCTTGCGCATTGGCTGCGTTCGCGTGGGATCGGCGTGGAGTCGCGGGTTGGTGTTGCCGCCGAGCGCTCGCTGGAACTGGTGATCGCCTTGTACGCGATCATGAAGGCCGGCGCGGCTTATGTGCCGCTCGATCCTTCGTATCCGGCCGATCGTATTACCGCGATGATCGATGACAGCGGGATTGGTTTGCTGCTTGCACAGGGCGGCCTCGACCTGCCGTCGCGAGAGGGTGTCGAGCGTGTCGACATTGGCACCTTGGACGTATCGTCCTTCCCAACCACCAATCCCGATGTCGAATTGCATGGCGCGAACCTCGCCTATGTGATCTTCACCTCAGGCTCGACGGGGCGCCCGAAGGGCGTGGGCAATCGCCACGACGGCCTGTCGAACCGCCTGATCTGGATGCAGCGCGAATATGGGCTGCAACGTGGCGAGACGGTGTTGCAGAAAACGCCGTTCAGCTTCGACGTCTCGGTTTGGGAATTCTTCTGGCCGTTGATGGTGGGCGCGCGATTGGCGATCGCGGCGCCGGGCGCGCATCGCGATCCCGCCGAACTGGCACAGACGATCGTGGCGCATGACGTCAGCACGCTGCACTTCGTGCCGTCGATGCTGCAGGCCTTCGTGGCGATGCCCCACGCGGCCGTCTCTTGCGGCAAGACTCTGAAGCGCATCGTCTGTAGCGGCGAGGCCTTGCCGGCGGATCTGCGTGAGCGCGTGGCGGCGGTGCTGCCGGGCGTGGAATTGCACAACCTGTATGGGCCGACCGAGGCGGCGATCGACGTGACGGCCTGGGCCTGCGTGGACGAGGCCGGCCGCGCGGTGCCGATCGGCCGCCCGATCGCGGCCACGCAGACCTGGGTGCTCGACGCGAGGCTGAATCCGGTGCCGCCTGGCGTGCCGGGCGAGCTGTACCTGGGCGGAGCGGGGCTGGCGCGTGGTTATCTGGGCCGCCCCGACCTGACGGCGGAGCGCTTCGTGCCGGATCCGTTCGCGGACGAACCGGGCGCGCGGCTCTATCGCACGGGCGATCTCGCGCGTTGGCGTGTCGATGGCGCGATCGACTATCTGGGCCGGATCGATCATCAAGTGAAGATTCGCGGCCTGCGGATCGAGCTGGGTGAAATCGAATCGGCGCTGACGGCGGATGCTTCGGTGCGCGAGGCCGTGGTGATCGCGCATGAAGGCAAGCTGGTGGGCTACGTGACAGGCACCGCGCCCGATGTCGCCGCACTGCGAACCTCGCTGGCGGCACGGCTACCGGACTACATGGTGCCGTGGCGCATCGTGGCACTGGACACGCTGCCTTTGAATCCGAACGGCAAGGTGGATCGCCGCGCGCTGCCGTTGCCGGTCGTCGAAGCCGATCCGGGCGCGCATTACGAAGCCCCTCATGAAGGCATCGAAACCGAACTCGCGACGCTCTGGACCGGTTTGCTCGACATCGAGCGCATCGGCCGCCATGACGATTTCTTCGACCTGGGCGGGCATTCGCTGCTGGTCGTTCGCCTGAACGCCCGGATCGGGCTCGAACTGAACGCGAGCCTGCCGCTCGCCACGCTGTTCGAGGCCCGCACGCTGGCCGCGCAGGCCAAGGCCATCGCGCAGGTGCGAGGCAGCCAGCCCGGCGACGACGCGCTGCTCAGCCTCGATCTCTTTATGGACACGCTTTGAACGCATTCATGGACAAGACCACGGCCGCCCGCATCGCCGCGCGCTTCATCGAGCTGGCACCGGAAAAACGACGCCTGTTCTGGGAAAAGATGCAGGCTGACGGCGTGAGTCCGGCGCAGTTCCCGATCGTGCCGCGCGCGCGCGCGGCCGGGCAGCCGGTGGAGGTGTCGTACGCGCAGCGCCGCCAATGGGTGCTCGCGCAACTGTCGCCGGACAATCGCGCGTACCACGTCTCGGGCGGCCTGTGGCTGACGGGCGAAGTCGACGCGGCGGCGCTGCGCGAGGCCTTCGCGGCGATCGTGGCGCGCCATGCGGTGCTGCGCACGCGCTTCGTCGCGAACCAGGCCGGCGAGGTCGAGGCCTTCGTCGATGAAGTCATCTCGCTCGATTGGCGTGAGGAGACGGTGGCTGGCGATGCGCTCGAAGCGGCGGCTCGCTCGCTGGCCGACGAAGCCTTCGATCTGGCGGCGGGGCCGTTGTTGCGCGCGGCGCTGTACCGGGGCGAGGGCGGCCGTCATCTGCTGGCCTTGTCGATGCACCACATCGTCTCCGATGGATGGTCGGTGCAGGTGCTGCTGGAAGAACTGGTCGCGAATTACCGTGCCCGCGTGACGGGCGAGACCCGGGCGCTCGAGGAACTGCCGATCCAGTATGCCGACTACGCCGCCTGGCAGCGCGACTGGCTCGAAGTCGGCGAGCGCGAGCGCCAGCTCGACTACTGGAAGGCCGTGCTCGGCGATTCGCATCCGGTGCTGGCCCTGCCGATGGATGGCCTGCGCAGCGCGCATGGCGACTACACGGCCGGCCGCTACGCCCTGGGCGTGCCCGCCGAACTGGCGCAAGCCGTGAAGGCTCGCGCGCAGCAGCAATCGGCCACGCCTTTCATGCTGCTGCTGGCGGCATTCCAGGCGCTGCTGCATCGCTACACGGGGCAGGACGATATCCGCGTCGGCGTGCCGGTGGCGAACCGCAACCGCGTCGAGACGGAGCGCCTGATCGGCTTCTTCGTCAACACCCAGGTGATGCGCGCCAGCTTCGACGGCGACGAGACGCTCGGCATGCTGCTCGACCGGCTGCGCACGGCCACGGTCGGCGCGCAGGCGCATCAGGACCTGCCGTTCGATGCACTGGTCGAGGCGCTGCGTCCCGAGCGCAGCCTCAGCCACAGCCCGCTGTTCCAGGCGATGTTCAATCACCAGCGACGTGACTGGCGGGTGCTTGAAGGCTTGCCGGGCCTGGGTATCGAGCCGCATCCCCTGCCGAGCGCGATGGCGCAGGTCGAGTTGATGCTGACTACGCAGGAGGATGGGCAGGGCGGGCTTGGCTTCGAATTCAGCTACGCGCGCGAATTGTTTTCAGAAGCGACGATCGCGCGCTTGGCCGCGCATTATCGGCGCTGTGTCGAGGCGATCGCGCAGGGCGACCTGTCGATGCGTATCGCCGATGTCATGCTGACGGACGCGGACGAGCGCGCGATGCTGGACGGCTGGAGCCGCAATCGCACGCGTTATGACGAGATCGAGCCGGTGTTTCGTGCCTTCGAGCGTCATGCCGCTGCGCATCCCGAGGATGATGCGCTGGTGTTTGGCGAAACCAGGCTCAGTTATGCCGAGTTGAATGCGCGCGCGAATCGCCTTGCGCATTGGCTGCGTTCGCGTGGGATCGGCGTGGAGTCGCGGGTTGGTGTTGCCGCCGAGCGCTCGCTGGAACTGGTGATCGCCTTGTACGCGATCATGAAGGCCGGCGCGGCTTATGTGCCGCTCGATCCTTCGTATCCGGCCGATCGGATCGCCGCGATGATCGATGACAGCGGGATTGGTTTGCTGCTTGCGCAGGGCGGCCTCGACCTGCCGTCGCGAGAGGGCGTCGAGCGTGTCGACATTGGAACCTTGGACGTATCGTCCTTCCCAACCACCAATCCCGATGTCGAATTGCATGGCGCGAACCTCGCCTATGTGATCTTCACCTCAGGCTCGACGGGGCGCCCGAAGGGCGTGGGCAACCGCCACGACGGCCTGTCGAACCGCCTGATCTGGATGCAGCGCGAATACGGGCTGCAACGTGGCGAGACGGTGTTGCAGAAAACGCCGTTCAGCTTCGACGTGTCGGTCTGGGAATTCTTCTGGCCGTTGATGGTGGGCGCGCGGCTGGCGATCGCGGCGCCGGGCGCGCATCGCGATCCCGCTGAACTGGCGCAGACGATCGTGGCGCACGACGTCAGCACGCTGCACTTCGTGCCGTCGATGCTGCAAGCCTTCGTGGCGATGCCGGAAGCGGCAGCCTCTTGCGGCAAGACGCTGAAGCGTATCGTCTGTAGCGGCGAGGCCTTGCCGGCCGATCTGCGCGAGCGCGTGGCGGCCGTGCTGCCGGGCGTGGAATTGCACAACCTGTATGGGCCGACCGAGGCGGCGATCGACGTGACCGCTTGGGCTTGCGTGGACGAAGCCGGCCGCGCGGTGCCGATCGGCCGCCCGATCGCGGCCACGCAGACCTGGGTGCTCGACGCGAGGCTGAATCCGGTGCCGCCTGGCGTGCCGGGCGAGCTGTATCTGGGCGGAGCGGGGCTGGCACGAGGTTATCTGGGCCGCCCCGATCTGACGGCGGAACGCTTCGTGCCGGATCCGTTCGCGGACGAACCGGGCGCGCGGCTCTATCGCACGGGCGATCTCGCGCGTTGGCGTGCCGATGGCGCGATCGACTATCTGGGCCGGATCGATCATCAAGTGAAGATTCGCGGCCTGCGGATCGAGCTGGGTGAAATCGAATCGGCGCTGACGGCGGATGCTTCGGTGCGCGAGGCCGTGGTGATCGCGCATGAAGGCAAGCTGGTGGGCTACGTGACAGGCACCACGCCCGATGTCGCCGCACTACGAACCTCGCTGGCGGCTCGGCTACCGGACTACATGGTGCCGTGGCGCATCGTGGTTCTGGACACGCTGCCTTTGAATCCGAACGGCAAGGTGGATCGCCGCGCGCTGCCGCTGCCGGCCGCCGAAGCCGACCCGGGCGCTCATTACGAAGCCCCTCATGAAGGCATCGAAGCCGAGTTTGCGTCGATCTGGTCGACGCTGCTGCGAGGCGCGCGCATCGGCCGTCACGACGATTTCTTCGAACTCGGTGGCGACTCGATCCTGGCCTTGCAGATCGTCGCGCGCGCCCGGCAAGCCGGCTACCGCCTGACGGCCCGGCAGATCTTCGAGCAGCCGACCGTCGCCGAGCTGGCCGCCGTGGCCGAACCGCTGTACCAGGGCAGCGCGAATCCGCAGGCGATGGCCGCCGAGGACGCCGCCGCCACCGCTGACGGCGCGTCCGTGCCGCTGATGCCGGTACAAGCCTGGTTCCTGTCGAAGGCGTTCGCGCAGCCGAATCACTGGAACCAGTCGGTGCTGCTGGCCACGGAAACCGCCCCCGACGCAGCGCGCCTGGAACAGGCCCTGCGTGCCGTGACGGCGGCGCATCCGGCCTTGCGCCTGCGCTTGTCCTCGACGCCCGAAGGCTGGCGGCAGCACCTCGCGGCGCCGGACGCGGCACCGCTGGTCGCGACGCTGACCGGCGTCGAGCCCGCCGCGATCGACGCGGCTTGCGACACGATCCAGTCGGCGCTCGACATCGAGCGCGGCCCGCTGCTGCGCGCGCTCGTGATCGGCGTGAGCGACGGTAGCTGGCGTATCGCGATCGCGATCCATCATCTGGCGGTCGATACCGTCTCCTGGCGCATTCTGCTCGACGACCTGCATCGCGTCTATCGCCAGCTCGAGGCTGGCGAGACGGCCGCGCTGCCTTCGCCGACGCTGTCCTATCCCGGCTTCGCGCGGCGTCTGCACGAGGCGGCGCAAGCCGACGAGGTGGCTGCCAGCCTCGACTACTGGCGCACGCTCGGCGAGATCGACGCGTCGCTGCCGGCGCGTGCCGGCACGCCGGCCGGCGCCTGCAGCGCCACCGTCACGCTGGAGCGCGCCGCCACGCAAGCCCTGCAACAAACCGCCAACGCGGCCTACCGAACCCAGCTTGCCGACCTGCTGCTGGCGGCCACGGGCCGGGTGCTGTGCCGCTTCGCCGGCCGCGAGGCGCTGCGCATCGATGTCGAAGGCCATGGCCGCGACGCGCCGCTCGGCGAACTCGACGTCAGCCGCACGGTGGGCTGGTTCACCAGCCTTCATCCGCTGCCGCTGGCGGCGAGCGGCGAGCTTGGCTCGGCCATCAAGCGCGTCAAGGAAGCACGGCGAGCGGTACCGCACGGCGGCAACAGCTTCGGGATGCTGCGATATGCCGGCAGTGCCGCCGCACAGGCAGCGCTCGCCGACATCCGCGATGCCGACGTGCTGTTCAACTACCTGGGCCAGCTCGACGGCTCGCTCGGCGCGGGCGCCTGGCGCCTGGCGGCGGAACGCGGCGGCCGCGGTGTCGGCGCCGAGAACCGGCCGACCCACGCGCTCGACATTGCCGCGCAGATTCGCGACGGCGAGTTGTCGATCGCGCTGCGCCACCCGGGCGGCGACCGCTACGACACGGCTACGCTCGAGGCGCTTGCGGCCGAGCTGCGTGCCGAGCTGACCGCCGTGCTCGAACACTGCACCAGCGGCGCGGCCGGCCTCACGCCGTCCGACGTGCCGCTCGCGGCGATCGACCAGGCGCGTCTCGACGCGCTGCCGGTGCCGGCCGCCGAGCTGGCCGATCTCTATGCACTGGCGCCGATGCAGGCCGGCATCGTGTTCCACAGCCTGCTCGGCGCCCAGCAGCATGCCTATGTGAACCAGTTGCGCGTCGACGTCGAGGGGCTCGACGCGACACGTTTCGAGGCCGCCTGGATGGCGGTCGCCAAGCGTCACGACGTGCTGCGCACCGGCGTGCTGAGCTTCGACGATCAACCGCGCCAGTGGGTGGCACGCGAGGTGGCGACGCCGCTCTCGCAGGAGGATTGGCGCGACGGCCCGGCCCCGCTCGCCGAGCGGCTCGACCGCTTCTCGGCCGACGATCTGGCGCGCGGTTTCGACCTGGCGCGCCCGCCGCTGTGGCGCGTCACGCTGCTGCGCACGGGCGAGGCGCGGCATCACGTGGTCTGGACCTTCCATCATGTGCTGCTCGACGGCTGGAGCGCGGCGCAGCTGCTGGCCGAGGTGCTGTCGATCTATGGCGGCGCCGTGCCGGCCGAGGCGCCGGCCCGTTATCGTCGCTTCATCGGCTGGCTGGCCGAGCAGCCGCGCGAGGCCAGCGATGCCTGGTGGCGCGCGCGGACCGCGCGTCTCGACGGTCCGACCTTGCTGACCCAGGCCCTGCCGGCGCCGGGCTCCGAGGCCGCCCACGCGGCGCGCCACGGCGTGCTGAACCTGAGCTGCGACGCGGCTCGCACCGCGCGCCTGGCCGCCTTCGCGAAATCGCAGCGCACCACCTTGAGCGCGCTGGTGCAGGCCGCCTGGCTGGTGCTGCTGCAGCGCTACACGGGGCAGGCCACCGTGAGCTTCGGCGCGACCGTGGCAGGCCGGCCCGATGCGCTGCCGGGCGCCGATCGCATGCTCGGCCTGTTCATCAACACGATTCCGGTAATCGGCACGCCGTCGCCCTCGATGCGCGTGGGCGAGTGGCTGGCGGTGGTGCAGCGCGACGGCGTGGCCGCGCGCGAGCACGAGCACCTGCCGCTGGTGGAGATCCAGCGCGGCGCCGGCATCGACGGCGGCCAGCCGATGTTCGACACCTTGCTGGTGTTCGAGAACTACCCGGTCGACGCGATCCTCGACGATGCCTCGCCGCACGGCCTGCGTTTCTCGGGGCTGCGCAACGAGGACCGCACCAGCTTCCCGCTGACGCTGTCGGTCACGCAGGCTCGCGCGGCGCATGCCGCGACGCCCGGCGAGAGCCCGGCGGCCCGGCTCGACATCGAATTCGCCTATGCGGGCGACCTGTTCACGGCGGCGCAGATCGCGCGCCTGGCCGGCCAGCTCGGCACGCTGCTCGACGCCTTCGCGGCCGACCCCGAGGCGCGGCTCGGCGCGCTCGATCCGCTGCCGGCGGACCAACGTGCCACGCTGGCCGACTGGGGGCGCGGTGCCGAAGTCGCGCCCTTGCCGCCGGTCCATCGGCGGATCGCCGAGCAGGCGGCGCGTCGGCCCTCGGCCGTCGCGCTGGTGCATGACGGCGAGACGATCGACTACGGCACGCTGGACGCGCGCGCGAACCGCATCGCTCATGCCCTGCGCGCGGCCGGCGTCGGCCCGGATGTGCGCGTCGGGATCGCGATCGAGCGCTCGGCCGGCATGATCGTGGCGATCCTCGGCGTGCTGAAGGCGGGCGGCGCCTACGTGCCGCTCGATCCGTCCTATCCGGCCGAGCGGCTGGCGATGATGATCGAGGACAGCGGCATCGCGCTGGCGCTGACCGAAGGCGCGGGCGCCGACGATCGCGGCCGCATGCCGGTGCCGACGCTCGATATCGCCGAGCTGGCGGCCGAGACGAGCGGCCATCCGTCCAGCGCGCCCGTGTGCGCCGTGCAGGGCGACCACCTGGCCTACCTGATCTACACCTCCGGCTCGACCGGGCGCCCCAAGGGCGTCGGCATCACGCATGATGCGCTGGCGCGCCATGCCGAGGTGTCGATCGGCATGTTCGGCATCGGCGAGCAGGATCGCGTGCTGCAGTTCTCGACCTTCAATTTCGATGGCTTCGTCGAGCAGGTCTTCCCGACCCTGGCTTCGGGCGCGGCCCTGATCGTGCGCGGCCCCGAGCTGTGGAGCACCGGACGTTTCGCCGAGGAGGTCGAGCGCGAGCGGATCACCGTGGCCGACCTGACCACCGCCTACTGGAACGCGCTGGCGCAGGATTTCGCCGCGCGGCCCGAGGCGCGCGCCGCGCTCGCGACGCTGCGCTGCGTGCATGCCGGCGGCGAGGCGATGCCGGCCGACGGCGTGCGCGCCTGGCGCGCGGCCGGGCTCACGGCGCTCACGCTGGCCAATACCTACGGGCCCAGCGAGGCGACCGTCACGGCGACCTACTTCGATTGCAGCGCGATGTTGAAGGACGCGGCGGCCGAGGTGCCGGCCCAGGTCCCGCTCGGCGGCCCGCTGCCCGGCCGCAGGCTGGCGGTGCTCGACATGCAGGGCAACCCGGTGCCGCTCGGCGCGGCGGGCGAACTCTGCATCGGCGGGCCGTTGCTGGCGCGCGGCTATCACGATCGCGCGGGGCTGACGGCCGAGCGCTTCGTGGCCGACCCGTTCGCCGCCGTGCCGGGCGCGCGGCTCTATCGCACGGGCGACATCGTGCGCTGGTGCGAGGACGGCACGCTGGCCTATCTGGGCCGCGCCGATCATCAGGTGAAGATCCGCGGTTTCCGGATCGAGCTCGGCGAGATCGAATCGGTGCTGCTGCAGGATGCGCGCGTGCGCGAGGCGGCCGTGATCACCCGCGAGGGCCCGAGCGGGCTGCGCGTGCTGGCCTATGTCGCGCCGGCCGCCGGCGCGGCGGTGGAGGGCGCGGCCTTGCGTGCGGCGCTGGCCGAACGCCTGCCCGACTACATGGTGCCGTCGGCGGTGATGGTGCTGGAGGCGTTGCCGCTCAACCCGAACGGCAAGATCGACCGGCGCGCCTTGCCGGAGCCGGCCGCGCAGGCCGGCGAAGAGACGGGAGCGCTGCCGCGGGGCGAGACCGAGCTGGCCCTGGCCGGCATCTGGTCGGCCGTGCTCGGCGTGGAGCCGGTGCGGCGCGGCGATCGCTTCTTCGAGCTGGGCGGGCATTCGCTGGCGGCGATGCAGGTGCAGACGGCGGTCCGCGCCAGGCTCGGTGCCGATATCGCGCTGGTGGAACTGATGCGCAATCCGCCGCTCGCGGCGCTGGCCGAGGCGATCGATGCATTGCGCGCGCCCGCAACGAGCGACGCGGCCATCGCGGCCGAGCTGAACGACATCCTGGCTGGCTTGTAGCCCGGCCGGCGCGCCGGTCGCGCTGGTCGATGCCGTCGAAAAAATGCCGCCCGATCTGGTTCACAGGTCGAGCGGCATTTTGCATCGAGAGCCAGGCATGCCGCGACGGCGGCTCGATGGCGAACTGCCGTCGCGGCTTGGTTCATATCCACGGGATGTGTGGTGCCGATCTCCACGTGGAGATCGGCGCGAACCGGCCTCGGCGCGGCGGCCCCGGCTGCCTACCGTCCCGGCTCGTCCCCCAGCGGCACATACCCCGCCACCGCTTCCTCATACAAGGCCGTCTGCGTCACCGCCGCCGCGATCGCCGCGTCGTCGTGCTCGGCCGTCAACATGCCCCAGCGCCGATACTGCGAGACGAACCACAATCCATCCGACGCGCGCGGCCGGTTGACCTCGCCACCATCGTGGAAGCGCACCGGCGCCGGCGGCTTCGCGAACGCGCCGTCGCCGTAGTCGCCGAGCAGGCGCGGCAGGATCCGCGCGGCCGGCACGTCGAGCGCCTCGGGCGAGGCCAGCCACTCGGCCGCCCGCGCGCGATTGCCGGGCAGGTCGAGCCAGGCGCCGGCATCGAGCAGCGTGCGGATCAGCGCGCGCGCCGTGTTCGGATAGAGCGCCGCGAACTCGCGGCGGCAGGCCAGCGCCTTCTCGGGATGGTCGTGCCAGACCTCGCTCGAGGCGGCCACCGTGCGCCCGGCGCCTTGCGCCTCGGCCACCGCGTTCCAGGGTTCGCCGACGCAGAAGCCGTCGAGCTCGCCGCTGGCCAGCGCCTCGGCCATGCCCGGCGGCGGGATCACGATGCTGCGCACCTCGCGCAGCGGATCGACGCCGTGCGCGGCGAGCCAGGCATAGAGCCACATCGCATGGGTGCCGGTGGGGAAGGTCTGCGCGAACACCGGCTTGCGGCCCAGCGTGGCGAGCGCCGCGCGCAGCTCGCCCGATTCGCGCCAGGCATCGGCCAGGCGGTTCGAGAACGTGATCGCCTGGCCGTTGCGGTTCAGCACCGACAGCACGGCCAGGTCGGCGCGCGGCCCGCCGATGCCGTACTGCACGCCATAAACGAGCCCGTAGAGCGCATGCGCGGCGTCGATCTGGCCGGTCAGCAGCTGGTCGCGCAGGCTGGCCCAGGAAGGCTGGCGCGCCAGCGTCAGCGCCAGGCCGTGCCGCTTGTCGAGCCCCAGGCGTTGCGCGACCACCAGCGGCGCGGCGTCGCTCAGGGCGACGAAGCCGAGCCGCAGCTCGCGGCGTTCGGGCGGCGGGAAAGTCGGTTTCATCATGCTTCACCATCGGGAATTCGGGCTGCGAGGAGGATCTGCCGCGCGGCTTCGACGATGCGGATGCCCTGGTCCATGGCGCGGCGGCGCAGCGTGGCATAGGCATCCTGCTCGCCGAGCCGGCGCGTCTCCATCAGCAGGCGCTTGGCGCGATCGATCAGCTTGCGGTCGGCCAGCTCGTTCTCGACCTCGGCCAGGCGACGGCGCAGCGCCTCGTCGTGCGAGAAGCGCGCGAGCGCCACCTCGATGATCGGCGCGAGCCGCTCGGGCGAGAGGCCTTCCACCAGGTAGGCGCTCACGCCCGCGCCCACCGCCGCGCGGATCAGCTGCTGGTCCGCATCGGGGCTGAACATCAGCACCGGGCGCGGCGCGCGTGCGTGCATCACCGCCAGTTGCTCGAGCGTGTCGCGCGAGGGCGATTCGGTATCGATGATCACCACGTCCGGGCGCTCCTTCTCGACCACGGCCGGCAGGCGCGCCGGGGTGGCCACCTCGTCGAGCATCTCGTAGTGGAGCCGCGCGAGCGCGTCGCGCAAGGCGCCGATCGGCTTGTCCGTATCCGTGACCAGCAGCACGCGCAGCGGGCGCGGGGCGTCGTGCGCGTCCATCATGCCAGCGGCCCCGGACAGGCGCGTGCCGGCCCGCGCGACCGGCAGGGTGCCATCGGACGAAGGCGAGGGGCGCGCGGGGCGCGGCGATCAGGCTCAAGCCGCATCGGACAGGCGCTCCGCGTCGATGGCCGGCTGGCCGGCTTGCGGCGGCAGCATGGCGAGCGCCTCGCCGATCGCCATGCCGACCAGGATCACGGCCGGGCTGCCGAGGCCGGCGGCGGCCGGATCGGTGGCGAGCGCGCCCAGCGCGCCGTGCCAGGCACGCGCACGCGCGGTGCCGGCCCACTGCACCACGGCGGCCGGCGTGGCGGCCGGGAGCGTGCCGAGCAGGCCGGCGGCGACGCGCTCGATCCGGCTCATGCCCATGTAGATCACCAGGGTGGTGCCGCCGGCCGCGAGCGCGGCCCAGTCGGGCTCGCCGTGGTCCTGCAGGTGCGCGGTGACGAAGGTCACGCCCTGGCAGTGACGGCGATGCGTGAGCGAGACGCCCAGTTCGGCGGCCGCCGCGAAACCGGAGGAGATGCCATTGACGATCTCGACCGGCACGCCGGCCGCGTGCAGGGCGGCCAGCTCCTCGCCGGCGCGGCCGAACAGCAGCGCGTCGCCGCCCTTGACGCGCACCACGTGCAGGCCGCGCAGCGCGTAGCGGCGCATCAGCTTCTCGATGAAGGCCTGCGGGGTGGAGCGGCAGCCGCCGCGCTTGCCGACGCGCACGATGCGCGCCCGCGGCGCGAGTTCGGCCACGGCGGGGTCGACCAGGTCATCGAGCAGCACCACGTCGGCGGCCGCCAGGCGCCGGGCGGCGCGGATCGTCAGCAGCTCCGGATCGCCTGGGCCGGCGCCGAGCAGGGTGACCTTGCCAGTGGGGTTCGTCATTCTCGTCAGTTCCAGTGTGGCGCACGAGGCGGCGCGCGCCGCCGGAACCGCACGACGCCGCGCGCCGGCCATGCGGCCGGGCGTTCGGGACGCCGTTGTCCGGATGGGCCGCCGCGATACGCCGCGCGGCCCGGTTCGTCTGTCTTGCGTGCGCCGACATCGTTGCCGGCGCGTTTCCTTTATTGCAATAAGCGCGCCAGCTTCATTGCGGCGCGGCACGACGATGCTGGAAGGCCGGCGCGACGCGGCAGGCGGGCGCGCGGCCGATGGCGCCGAGCGGCCGGCGGCGGCCGGCAGGTCCCGGGGCGGCACCCGCTGGCGGTGCACGACGATCGCACGTCGGCAGTGCTGCGCCGCACCACAACTGTGCGGGGCTGCGTCATCGCGTGACGCGCCGGGCCGGTGCAAGCACCCGCGAAATCGCCGGAAAGCCAGGCCGGACGAGGAAAACCCTCGTCTGGCACGACGCTTGCGAAGCATCGACCGGGCGCGTCAACGGCGACGTGCCCGGCAGCAACGAATACTGAGCGGCCCGGCGACGGGCTTTCTGGACAACGGCGTCCTGTGCATCCGGTCTATCGACCGGATTCGCAGGACGCCGTTTCGTTTTGGTAGACCCCACATGTCAAACAAGGCCACCCGCATCGATCTGTTCAGCTTCGGCACCGCGCCGATGCGTGCCTTCCACCTCACCTGGATGGCGTTCTTCGTCTGCTTCTTCGCGTGGTTCGCCTGCGCGCCGCTGATGCCGCTGATCGCCAGGCAGTTCCAGCTCAGCGCGGGCCAGGTGGCCGACATCAATATTGCCGCGGTGGCCGCCACCATCCTGGTGCGCCTGCTGGTGGGCCCGCTCTGCGACCGCTTCGGCCCGCGCCGCGTCTATACCGGCCTGCTGGTGCTCGGCGCGATCCCGGTGATCGCGATCGCCTTCGCGCACGACTACTGGAGCCTGATGCTCTGCCGGCTCGGCATCGGCGCGGTCGGCGCCAGCTTCGTGATCACCCAGTACCACACCTCGGTGATGTTCGCGCCCAACGTGGTGGGCACCGCGAACGCGACCACCGCCGGCTGGGGCAATGCCGGCGCGGGCGCGGCCCAGGCGCTGATTCCGCTGTTCGTGTCGGCCGCGCTGCTGCTGGGCCTGGGCGACGGCTCGGCCTGGCGCGTCGCGCTGGTGGTGCCCGGCATCGCCATGCTGCTGATGGCCGTGGCTTACTGGCGCGGCACGCAGGACAGCCCGCGCGGCGATTTCGTGACGCTGCGCGCACGCGGCGAAACAGTCGAGAGCGGCAAGAAGGGCGGCTGGGCGAGCTTCATCGCCGCGTCCCGGAACTACCGCGTCTGGATGCTGGCCATCACCTACGGCGCCTGCTTCGGGGTCGAGGTGTTCATCCACAACATCGCCTCGCTCTACTACGTGAACCACTTCCAGTTGTCGCTGCGCGACGCGGGCCTCGCGGCCGGCATCTTCGGCCTGCTGGCGCTGTTCGCGCGGGCGCTCGGCGGCTGGCTGTCGGATCGCATCGCCGCGCGCCGTGGTCTCGCGGTGCGCTCGATGCTGCTGGCGGTGCTGATCGCCGGCGAAGGGCTCGGCCTGCTGGCGTTCTCGCATGCGGGGCAGGTCGGCGTGGCGGTGCTGGCGATGGTCGCCTTCGGCCTGTTCACCCACATGGCCTGCGGCGCAACCTACGCGCTGGTGCCCTTCGTCGATCGCAACGCGCTGGGTGGGGTGGCCGGCATCGTCGGCGCGGGCGGCAACGTGGGGGCGGTGGCCGCCGGATTCCTGATGAAGGGCGTGGGCGACGTGCAGACCACGCTCACCCTGCTCGGCGGCGTGGTGCTGGTCACCTCGCTGTGCGCGATCGCGGTGCGCTTCAGCGCCGAGCACATGGCCCGCGAGGCCGCGCTGCGCGCCAGCGCGCTCGCCGCGAACGTCGTCAACTGATACCCGGCACACGGAGAAACGCACCATGAACCCTATCGTCGTCATCGGTCACGGGATGGTCGGCCACAAGCTGCTCGAATCGCTCGCCGCCATGCCGGGGCAAGCCTGGCGCGTCGTCGTGCTGTGCGAGGAGCCGCGTCCCGCCTACGATCGCGTCCATCTTTCCGAATTCTTCGCCGGCAAGTCGGCCGAGGATCTCTCGCTGGTCGCGCCGGGCTTCTTCGAGTCGCATCCGCAATTCGAGCTGCGCCTGGGCACCGCCGCCGCCGCGATCGACCGCGCCGCGCGCACCGTCACGCTCGCCGACGGCGAGACCATCGCCTACCACAAGCTGGTGTTCGCCACCGGCTCCTCGCCCTTCGTGCCGCCCGTGCCGGGCCGCGATCGCGAGGATTGCTTCGTCTACCGCACCATCGAGGACCTGGTCGCGATGCAGGCCTGCGGGGCGCGCGCCAGCTCGGGCGTGGTGGTGGGCGGCGGGCTGCTCGGCCTCGAATGCGCTAAGGCGCTGCGCGACATGGGCCTCG
Organism: Burkholderia gladioli; assembly: GCF_000959725.1. Taxonomy (NCBI): domain Bacteria; kingdom Pseudomonadati; phylum Pseudomonadota; class Betaproteobacteria; order Burkholderiales; family Burkholderiaceae; genus Burkholderia; species Burkholderia gladioli. Next base: position 1,578,515 of record NZ_CP009322.1, on the reverse strand, counting down.
ACACGCACGTGGTGGAGTTCGCGCCGCGCCTGATGGCGGTGCAGGTCGACGAGGGCGGCGGCAGCATGCTGCGCGGCCGGATCGAGGCGCTCGGCGTGCAGGTGCATACCGGCCGGAACACGCTGGAGATCGTCGACGGCGAGGCTGGCACGCATCGCATGCGCTTCGCCGACGGCAGCCATCTGGACACCGACATGATCGTGTTCTCGGCCGGCATCCGCCCGCGCGATCAGCTCGCGCGCGACTGCGGCCTGGAGATCGGCCCGCGCGGCGGGATCGCGATCGACAGCGCCTGCCGCACCAGCGATGCCGACATCTACGCGATCGGCGAATGCGCGGCCTGGAACGGCCAGACCTTCGGCCTGGTGGCGCCGGGCTACGACATGGCGCGGGTGGTCGCGCAGCAGTTGGCGGGCGGCGACGCCGTGTTCGCCGGCGCCGACCTGAGCACCAAGCTCAAGCTGATGGGCGTGGACGTGGCCAGCATCGGCGACGCGCACGCGAAGACCTCAGGCTGCCGCGTGGTGCAGTACGCGGACGGGCGCCGCGAGGTCTACAAGAAGCTGGTCACCTCGGCCGACGGCAAGCAACTGCTCGGCGCGGTGCTGGTGGGCGACGCGGCCGAATACGGCACGCTGCTGCAGATGATGCTGAACCGCATCGAGCTGCCGGCCGAGCCCGAGGCGCTGATCCTGCCGCAATCGGACGGCGCCGCCAGGCCGGGCCTGGGCGTCGACGCGCTGCCGGACACGGCGCAGATCTGCTCCTGCAACAACGTCTCGAAGGGCCGGCTCTGCGAGGCGGTGGTCAATGGCGCGACCTCGATCGGCGCGCTGAAGTCCTGCACCGGCGCCGGCACCTCCTGCGGCGGTTGCGTGCCGCTGGTCACCCAGGTGATGAAGGCCGAGATGAAGAAGCAGGGCCTGGCCGTCAACAATCACCTCTGCGAGCACTTCGCCTATTCGCGCCAGGAGCTCTACCACCTGGTGCGCGTGGAGGGCATCCGCAGCTTCGGCGAGCTGCTGGCGAAGTACGGCAAGGGGCTCGGCTGCGATATCTGCAAGCCCACCGCGGCCTCGATCCTGGCCTCCTGCTGGAACGAGTTCGTGCTCAAGCGCGAGCACGCGAGCCTGCAGGATTCGAACGACTACTACCTGGCCAACATCCAGCGCGACGGCACCTATTCGGTGGTGCCGCGCATGCCGGGCGGCGAGGTCACGCCCGAAGGCCTGATCGCGGTGGGCCAGGTGGCGAAGAAGTACGGCCTCTATACCAAGATCACCGGCGGCCAGCGCGTCGACCTGTTCGGCGCGCGCGTCGAGCAACTGCCGCTGATCTGGGAGGAGCTGATCGCGGCCGGTTTCGAGTCGGGCCATGCCTACGGCAAGTCGCTGCGCACCGTGAAGTCCTGCGTGGGCTCGACCTGGTGCCGCTATGGCGTGGGCGATTCGGTCGGCCTCGCGATCGACCTGGAGAACCGCTACAAGGGCCTGCGCGCGCCGCACAAGATCAAGTTCGGCGTGTCGGGCTGCACCCGCGAATGCGCCGAGGCGCAGGGCAAGGACGTCGGCGTGATCGCCACCGAGAAGGGCTGGAACCTCTATGTCTGCGGCAACGGCGGGATGAAGCCGCGCCACGCCGAGCTGCTGGCTTCCGACCTCGATCGCGAGACCCTGATTCGCTACGTCGATCGCTTCCTGATGTTCTACATCCGCACCGCGGATCGCCTGCAGCGCACCAGCACCTGGCGCGACAACCTCGAGGGCGGGCTCGACTACCTGATCGACGTGGTGGTCAACGACCGGCTCGGCCTCGCCGAGGAACTCGAGGCGCAGATGGCGCACGTGGTCGAGACCTACGAGTGCGAGTGGAAGAAGGCCGTGAGCGACCCGGCCACGCGCCGCCGCTTCCGCCATTTCGTCAACAGCGAGGCGGCCGACACCACCATCGCCTTCGTCGAGGAACGCGGCCAGATCCGGCCGGCGACGCCCGAGGAACGCGCCGAGGCGCCGGCCGCCACCGAAGCCGTGACGGCCTGAGGGCCGCCCACTCATCACGAATTCCGGAGAACCCTGATGCAAGCACCATCGACCGTTTCGTCCACCTCGTCCGCCTCGAGTTGGACGCCCGTCTGCCAACTGAACGACATCGTGCCGAACACGGGCGTCTGCGCGCTCGTCAACGGCGGCCAGGTCGCCGTGTTCCGCGTCGAGGCCGGCGACGGCGCCGTGGACATCTACGCGATCGACAACATCGACCCGCATTCGCGCGCCGCGGTGCTCTCGCGCGGCCTGGTCGGCAGCCTCGGCGAGCGCGTGGTGGTGGCCTCGCCGCTGTTCAAGCAGCACTTCGACCTGCGCACCGGCGAGTGCGTGGAGGCGCCCGAGAAATCGGTCGGCGTCTATGCCTCGCGCATCGAGGACGGGCTGGTCTGGGTCGGCACCGCCTGAGCGCGGCGGCACGAGACCGAACGGATCGGAGAGGAACAGGCGGGCGAACACGGAGCAGGCATGGCGAGCACGAGCGTGAAGACGGTGTGTCCTTACTGCGGCGTCGGCTGCGGGATGGTGCTGCATGTCGAGGACGGCGAGGTGGTCAAGGTATCGGGCGATACCGAGCACCCGTCGAACTTCGGCCGGCTCTGCACCAAGGGCTCGTCGGCGCACGTCGCGCTGCGTCATGCCGGGCGGCTGGAAACGGCCTACCTGCGCGACGCGCGCGAACGCGATCCGGTGCCGCTGGCGGTGGACGAGGCGATCGTCGAGACCGCGCGGCGGCTGCGCGAGGTGCTCGACACGCACGGACCCGAGGCGCTGTCCTTCTACGTGTCGGGGCAGATGTCGATCGAGGCGCAATACCTCGTCAACAAGCTCGCCAAGGGCTACATCCGCACCTCGCACGTCGAGTCGAACTCGCGGCTCTGCATGGCCAGCGCCGGCAGCGGCTACAAGCTCTCGCTCGGCGCCGACGGCCCGCCCGGCTCGTACCAGGATTTCGACCGCGCCGGGCTGTTCTTCGTGATCGGCGCGAACATGGCCGATTGCCACCCGATCCTGTTCCTGCGCATGATGGATCGCGTCAAGGCGGGCGCCAGGCTGATCGTGGTGGACCCGCGCCGCAACACCACCGCCGACAAGGCCTCGCTGTTCCTGCAGATCAAGCCCGGCACCGACCTCGCCCTGCTCAACGGGCTGCTGCATCTGCTGCATGCCGAAGGCCATGCCGACGCGGCCTTCATCGAGGCGCATACCGAAGGCTGGGAGGCGATGCCGGCCTTCCTGGCCGACTACACGCCCGACAAGGTGGCCGCCATCACCGGCCTGGCCGAGGCCGACATCCGCCGCGCCGCGAGCATGATCGGCGAGGCGCGCGACTGGATGAGCTGCTGGACCATGGGCCTGAACCAGAGCACGCGCGGCACCTGGCAGACCAATGCGATCTGCAACCTGCACCTGGCCACCGGCGCGATCTGCCGGCCCGGCAGCGGGCCGTTCTCGCTGACCGGGCAGCCCAACGCGATGGGCGGGCGCGAGATGGGCTACATGGGCCCGGGCCTGCCGGGCCAGCGCAGCCTGCTCGACGACGAGGACCGCCGCTTCGTCGAGGAGGTCTGGCGCCTGCCGGCCGGCACGCTGCGCCGTGACGGCGGCGGAGGCGGCACCGTCGACATGTTCGAGAAGATGGCCGCGGGCGAGATCAAGGCCTGCTGGATCATCTGCACCAACCCGGTGGCGACCGTGGCCAACCGCGCCAAGGCGATCGCCGGCTTGCAAGCGGCCGAGCTGGTGATCGCGCAGGATGCCTTCCTCGATACCGAGACCAACCGCTACGCCGACATCCTGCTGCCGGGCGCGCTGTGGGCCGAGGCCGAGGGCGTGATGATCAACTCGGAGCGCAACCTGACGCTGACGCGGCAGGCCATCGAGCCGCCCGGCGAGGCGCGCGCCGATTGGGCGATGGTGGCGGCGGTGGCGCGCGAGATGGGTTTTCGCGAGGCCTTCGACTACGACTCGGCCGAGCAGGTGTTCGACGAGATCGTGCGCTTCTCGAACCCGAGGACGGGCTACGACCTGCGCGGCGCGAGCCACCGCGCCCTGCGCGCGACGCCGCTGCAATGGCCCTGTCCGCCCGACGATGCGAACGACCGCCACCCGCTGCGCTACCTCAACGACGGCGTGAGCCAGCCGCTGCGCGTGGCCGGGGACGGCAGCGTGCCGGCCCTGGTGTTCCCGACGCCTTCCGGCCGCGCGCGTTTCCTCGCGCGCCCTCATGCCGAGGCGACGGACCTGCCCAGCGCCGAATTCCCGATCGTGCTCAACACCGGGCGCCTGCAGCACCAGTGGCACACCATGACCAAGACCGGCAAGGTGGCGATGCTCAACAAGCTGAACCCCAAGCCCTTCGTCGAGGTGCATCCCGAGGATGCGGCCGCGCTGGGCATCGCCGCCAACGACAGCGTCGAGCTGCGCTCGCGGCGCGGTCGCGCGGTGCTGCCGGCGGTGGTGACCGACCGCGTGCTGCCGGGCGCGGCCTTCGCGCCGATGCACTGGAACGACGTGTATGGCGACGATCTCTGCGTCAACGCCCTGACCAGCGACGCCGTCGATCCGATCTCGCTGCAACCCGAGCTGAAATTCTGCGCGGTGTCGCTGACGCGGGTTGCGTCCGCGGCCGCCGTCGCGCCGGCGCAAGCCGCCGGCGCGGCCCCTGAATCGAACCCGCAGGCCGCCGCTCCGATCGCGACGGCCGCGCACCAGGAATCGACCATGTCCGCAGCTCTCGACACCTTCGCGGCCGCGCTCGGCCTGCAGGATCTCGCCGCGCCGCGCCTGAGCGATGCCGAACGAGTCTATCTCGCCGGCTTTCTCAACGGCCTGCGCGCCGCGCCCGCCGATGGCGTGCCGGTGCTGCCGGGTAACGCGCCTTGCGCGCCGGCCACGCGCCTGTGGCTCGACGGCATGCTGGCCGGGCTCTACAGCCGCGCGCCGCGCGCCGAGTTGCCGGCCATGCCTGGTGCCGGCTTGCCGATCCCGGGCGCGGGCGGCGCGATCGAGGCGCAGGATGCCGCGGCCGGCGTGCGGATCGTCCATGCGCGGCCGAAGGTGGTGCTGCTCTGGGCCTCGCAGACCGGCAACATCGAATCGCTGACCGAGCTGTACGCCACGCTGCTGATGAACTCGGGGTTCGAGATTCGCGTGGCCTGCATGGCCGATGCCACGCCCGCCGTGTTCGCGAACGCGCAATACGCGCTGCTGATGACGAGCACCTTCGGCGACGGCGACGCGCCCGACAACGGCGCCGCGTTCTGGGACGCGCTCGCGGCCGAGGGCGCGGCGCGCGTCGAGGGCCTGCGCTACGCGGTGCTGGCCTTCGGCGACCGCAACTACGACGCGTTCTGCGGCCACGGCCGCCGGCTCGACGCGCGGCTGGCCGAGCTGGGCGGCGAGCGCCTGGGCGAGCGCGTCGATTGCGACGTCGAGTTCCAGCCCGCCGCCGATAGCTGGCTGGAGCGCGTGATCGCGCGCATCAAGGCGGTCGACGCGGCGCTGCACGCCGTGCCCGACGGCGGCGCGATTCCCTCGCTGCTGCCCACCAAGGCGCGGCCGGCGACCTCGAAGCTGGTGGCCAACCTGAAGCTGAACCAGCCCGGCGCGGCCAAGGACACGCGCTACCTGTCGCTGTCGACCGAGGGCACCGCGCTCGAATACGAGGCGGGCGACGCGCTCGGCATCTGGCCGACCAACTGCCCCTCGGTGGTCGACGAGCTGCTGGGCCTGACCAGGCTCTCGGGGGATACACCCGTGACGGTGAGCGGCGTCGGCGACGTGCGTCTGGCCGATGCGCTGGGCCGGCATCTCGACATCACCCGCCCGCATCCCGATGCGCTCGCGCTGATCGCCGAGCGCAGCAGCAACGGCGCGCTGAAGTCGCTGCTGTCGGACGAGCGCAAGGGCGATCTCAAGAACTGGTTGTGGGGGCAACAACTGGCCGACGTGCTGCACGAATTCCCGGTTGATCTGTCGGCGGCCGAGCTGGTCGGCATGCTCAAGCGGATCCAGCCGCGCCTGTATTCGATCGCGTCGAGCCCGGCCGCGCATCGCGACGAGGTGCACCTGACCGTCTCGGCGGTGCGCTACAGCAATGGGCGGCGCGAGCGCAAGGGCGTGGCCTCGACCTTCCTGGCCGATCGTGCCGGCGACGGCGGCGTGCCGGTGTTCGTGCAGAAGTCCGCGCACTTCCGGCCGCCCGCGAGCGGCGAGGTGCCGATCGTGATGGTCGGGCCCGGCACCGGCATCGCGCCGTTCCGCGGCTTCCTGCACGAGCGGCGCGCGCGCGGCGCGAGCGGGCGGAACTGGCTGTTCTTCGGCGAGCAGCACGCGGCCACCGATTTCTACTACCGGGACGAGCTGGCCGCGATGCGCGAGGACGGCCTGCTCACGCACCTGGACCTGGCCTTCTCGCGCGACCAGGAAAGCAAGGTCTACGTGCAGGACCGCATGCGCGAGCGCGGCGCCGAGCTGTGGTCCTGGCTGGAGGCCGGCGCGCATTTCTACGTCTGCGGGGATGCCTCGCGGATGGCCAAGGATGTCGACCTGGCGCTGAAGGACGTGGTCGCCGCGCATGGCGGCATGGACGAGGCGAGGGCGGGGGAGTATGTGGCGCAGATGTCGAAGGAGCGGCGTTATCTGCGCGATGTGTATTGAGATGAGCAGGCCGGCGCGATGCCGGCCGGTTCGGCGCGCCGCTGCCACGCGGCGCTGAATGCCTGGGCGGTTCGCCGCGATGCCGGTCGGGCAGCGCGGCGAAGCGCATCGTCACGCGGTCAGGGCGTGATGGTATCCCCCAGCACCACCCCCTCGCGACGCGGATCGGTGCCGCCTTGCAGCAGGTTCGTGCCGTTGCGCTGGATGCGCAGCACGGTGTTCACGCCGCTGGCCTGCGCCGAGGTCGAGACGGTGTGGCCGAGCGCCTTGAGCCCCGCGATCAGCGGATCGTTCGCGCCGCTGTTGCTGGTGTCGACGTTCGGATGCTCGCCGCCGATCGTGGTGGTCGGGCTGTTGCTGGCGCCGAAGTCGATCAGCCCGGCCGACTGCTGCGCGTCGAGCCCCCAGTCGAGCGTGCCGACCAGCGTCTTCAGCACGTATTGCGGGATCGTGCCGCCGCCGGGCGAGCCGGTCGCCATCACGAAATCACCCTTCGAGCCGTCCGCCGCGACCTTGAACACGATGGTCGGCGCCATCGAGCTGCGCGGCCGCTTGCCCGGCTGCACGCGATTCGCGACCAGCGCGCCGTTGCTGTCGGTGGGCGAGGCGGAGAAGTCGGTCAACTGGTTGTTGAGCAGGAAACCGTGCGTCATGTGGAACGAACCCATGCTCGACTCCACCGTGGTGGTCGCGCTCAGCACGTTGCCGTCGCCGTCGACGATGGTGAACTGGTTGGTGCCGTGCTCGATCAGGGTGGTATCGACGCCGAGCGGAATCGCGCCGAGATCGCCGGGCTGCGCCGTGCCCATGCTCCTGGTGGTGCTGATCAGGGCCGCCCGCTGCTTCAGGTAGGGCTTGTTCAGCATGGTGTCGGCGCTGCCGCCGGGCAGCGGGATGAAGTCCGTGTCGGCCACGTACTTGTCGCGGTCGGCATAGGCCAGGCGTTCGGCCTCGGTGATCAGGTGCACGCCCTGCACGCTCGGCTTGCCGCCTTCGAGGTCGATCGCCGCCGGGCCCATCGACTTCAGGTCGAAGTTCTCCAGGATGCCGAGCGCCGAGGCCACCGCGATCCCGCCCGAGGACGGCGGAGGCATCCCGCAGACCCAGTAGCTGCCGCGATAGGTGGTGCAGATCGCGTCGCGGCGCTTGGCCTGGTAGGCCGCGAGGTCGGCCAGGGTGGTCTTGCCCGGGGTGATCTTCGAGCCGTCGGCGCCCGTGGTGGTGGCGATCTTGGCGACGATGTCCTGTGCGATCGCACCCGAGTAGAGCGCATTCGCGCCGTTCTGTGCCATCTGCGTCAGCGCATCGGCATAGGCGGGGTTCTTCAGCACGGTGCCGAGCGCCTTCGGTGAGCCGTCGGCATTGAGGAAGTAGGCGGCGGCCTCGGCGTCGCGCTTCAGGCTCGCGGCGTTCGAGGAGATCGCGGCCGCCAGCCGGCCGCCGATCGGGAAGCCGTTGCTGGCCAGCGAGATCGCATCGCCGAACAGGTCGCGCCATTGCAGCTTGCCGTGGTCGCGCTGCAGCAACTCGATCAGGCGCGGCACGCCGATGGTGCCGATCGAGCGGCCGCTCGCGCGCGCGCTCGGCACCGGCGCGGACTGGTCGCTGGTGTCGTCGACATAGCGCAGGTAGTTCTCGGTGGCGGCGGCCGGTGCCGTCTCGCGGCCGTCGTAGGCCTGCAGCGTCTTGTTGCGCGCATCGAAGTACAGCAGCACGCCGCCCGAGCCGAGGCCAGTCGCCTCGGGCACGGTCAGGCCGAGCACGGCCTGCACGGCCACCGCCGCGTCGGCGGCGGTGCCGCCCTTGCGCAGCACCGCGCAACCGGCCGCGCTCGCGTAGGCGTTCGAGGTGGCCACCAGGTAGCTTTTCGCGGTGATCGGCTTGAGGCCCTTGCGATAGCCGGAAGCGGGCTCGGGCAGGGACGGGTCGCCGGGCTGGCTCGAACCGACCACGGCGGTCGAGCCGCTGCTGTCGATCGCCAGACAGGTGGAGTCGGTGGTGGCGGGCGGGGTGGAGGCGGCGGGGGCGGATGTTTCGGTATCGCCACCGCATGCCCCCATCAACGTGGCCGCGAGTACCGCGGAAACGTAGGGCAGGAGTCTGGGCTTGTTCATCGGATCGCGAGAGGGATTTGTTTTGTGAGTTGGCGCCGCGCGTCGTCTCATGCGGCAAAACGCGCCGATCGATAGTTGCCGAAAATATTTCAATTGGCAATCGGAAGTATTTCCAGTCCACAACGCGGGCTTACGGCGGAGACACAATTCCGGCGGGGCTCGGCGCGGCATGGAAGCATTTGGAAGCGGCGCGGAAGCAACCCGTTTCGCGTCGCGTTGCATGCCATTGGCGCCCGGATACCGAGCGAATCCGGCAATGCAGTTTTGCAGCATGGCGCCTCTATGCCGGCGGCGGCCTGGGCGATACTGCGCGCCGTGTCCTGCCCTCGGCCTGCCGCCGCAAGCCGCCAGGCCACGCGCCGCTTCCGAGACACCCCCGCCGCGGCGCCGCTCGACGCGATACCAACAGACCCGTTCGATTTCCGCCATGCCCACATCCCGAATCCTTGCCGAATCCCTGCGCTCCCTGATCCGCACCGCCGACGAAGCCGCCGCGCTGATCGCGCCGAACATGACGGTCGCGATGAGCGGCTTCACCGGCTCCGGCTACCCGAAGGCCGTGCCCGCCGCGCTGGCGACGCGCATCTCGGCCGCGCATGCGCGCGGCGAGGACTTCCGGATCAACGTGCTGACCGGCGCCTCGACGGCGCCCGAACTCGATGGCGCGCTGGCCAAGGCGGACGGCATCTCGATGCGCCTGCCGTATCAATCGGATCCGATCCTGCGCGAGAAGATCAATGCCGGCGAACTCGACTACCAGGACATCCACCTGAGCCATGTCGCGCAATACGCCTGGTTCGGGCTGTTCGGCGACCTGGACGTGGCCGTGGTGGAAGTGGCCGGCATTCGCGAGGACGGGCTGCTGATTCCCTCGGCTTCGGTGGGCAACAACAAGACCTGGCTCGACCAGGCCAAGAAGGTGATCCTCGAGGTGAATACGCGGCAGCCGCTCGGCCTCGACGGCATGCACGACATCTACTACGGCACCGCGCTGCCGCCGCATCGCAAGCCGATCCCGCTGGTGGCCGCCGACGACCGGATCGGCGAACCCTACCTGCGCTGCCCGGCCGAGAAGATCATCGCGATCGTCGAGACCGACGCGCCCGATCGCAGCAATGCCTTCAACGCGCCGGACGCCACCTCCAAGCAGATCGCGGCCCACCTGATCGACTTCCTGCGCCACGAGATCGGCCGCGGCCGCCTGCCGGCGAACCTGCTGCCGCTGCAATCGGGCGTGGGCAACATCACCAACGCGGTGCTGGCCGGGCTCGGCGAGGGCGGCTTCACGAACCTGAGCGCCTACACGGAAGTGATCCAGGACGGCATGCTCGACCTGCTCGCCAACGGCACGCTGAGCTTCGCCTCGGCCACCGCGCTGTCGCTGAGCCCCGAGGCGGTGAAGCGCTTCGCCGACGACATCGCGCTGTTCCGCTCGAAGATCCTGCTGCGCCCGCAGGAGATCAGCAATCACCCGGAGCTGGTGCGCCGGCTAGGCTGCATCGCGATGAACGGCATGATCGAGGCCGACATCTACGGCAACGTGAACTCGACGCACGTGATGGGCACGAAGATCCAGAACGGCATCGGCGGCTCGGGCGACTTCGCGCGCAACGGCTACCTGTCCTGCTTCATGTCGGCGAGTACCGCGAAGGGCGGCACGATTTCGCGGATCGTGCCGATGGCCAGCCATGTCGATCACACCGAGCACGACGTGGGCGTGGTGGTGACCGAACAGGGCCTGGCGGACTTGCGGGGGCTGTCGCCGCGCCAGCGCGCGCGCAAGATCATCGATACCTGCGCGCATCCGGATTTCCGCCCGATGCTGGCCGACTACTTCGAACGCGCGAGCCGCGAGAGCTTCGGCAAGCAGACGCCGCATCTGCTGGGTGAGGCGTTGTCCTGGCACGAGCGTTTCGTGCGCACGGGCAGCATGAAGCCCTGAGCCCCTGAAACGCGGTAGACATGGCGAGCGGTGCAAGGCCGCTCGCCCGATTCAGGCATGTTCCCGCGAGCGGCGCCGCAAACCCCGGCCGCCGCGCGAAGCGCGAAACCGGCGTATCCATTCATGCCGGCCGTTCCCCGCCGTTCCCCGCCGTTCATCTTCAGGCCGCGCCGGCGAGCGGCTCCGCCAGATCCACCTCGGCCCCGATGCGCGTGGCGTCGCGATAGTCGCGATAGGACGTTGCGTGCCGCGCATGACGCTGCGGTGCGCCGAGCGTGAAGGCACGGCGGCGCGACGCCTCGCCCGAACGGGAGGCCAGCGTGGTGGCAATGGAGACGCGCCAGCCGGCGCAAGGCTCAGCGGGCCGCATGACTGGCGAGATGCTGACGGATCAGCGCGAGGTAGTGATCGCCGACGGAGTGATCGGCGGCGGCGCGGCGGACCGGACGCTGGATCGTGAGCGGCGGACGCAGCCCGAGATAGCGGCACAGCGCCGAGACATAGGGCTTGCGCGTGCGCCCGAGCTGATGCAGCGCCCGCGCGACGCGGATATCACCGGCCTGGCTGCGCAGCCAGGCGAAGACCTGACGGTCGGTGTCGTTGACAAGTCGTACGCGATGTTCCATGGCTCACCTCGATACTGGTTATCAATACAGTGCTGTGAATATATCCAGTATTTTGGGTGCGCACAATCGAAACAAACGGGGCCGGACAGTTCCGGCCGAACGGCCTGTCCAGGGGCCGCCACGGGCTGCCCCGAAGACGCCGAAAGCCGCGCCGGCCGGTGCGGAAACCCGCTTGCGGCGCGTCGGCGCGGTTGCCATTTCGGTGCCCAGCTAATATCATTCGCGAGTTGCAAATAAGAATCATTATCGCGGCAGTGCGCCCGGGCCGGGCATTCCACGAGCGGATTCGGCCGGCAGTCGAGCGTGCTTCCCAATCCGGCCGGCCCCAGGAAGGGCAGCCCGGCGGTTCGCGCGGTCGCGGGATCGCGTTACGCTACGCGCCATGGCACTCGCCCGAGCCGGGCCCCGACCCACGCAAGGCATCACCAGAACACACCATGAACTCGAGGAAACACGGATGACTCGCGACCAGCGCGACACCCAGCGCGCGAACTACGGCGGCACGCTGATCCAACTGCTGCGGCCGTTCCTGCCGATCACGCTGATCGCGACCCTGCTCGGCATCGTGGGCGGCCTCTGCACCGCCTGGCTGCTGTCGGTGATCAATACCAGCCTGCATGCGCCCGAGGGCATCGGCACGAAGACGGCCGTCACCTTCGTCGCGCTCTGCCTCGTCACGCTGTTCTGCAGCGCCGTCGCCGGGATCGGCAACAGCGTCACGGGCCAGCGCATCATCGCCGCGCTGCGCAAGGACATCTCCGCGCGCATCGTGTGCGCCCCGGTGGCCGCGCTCGAGCGCTACAAGACGCACCGCCTGCTCTCGACGCTGAACAGCGACGTCGAGACCGTCAGCGCCTTCACCTTCAGCTTCCCGAACTTCGCCGTCGCGGCGGCCGTCGCCGCCGGCTGCGTGGCCTACATGCTGGTGCTCTCGCCGGTGCTGTTCCTGATCGCGCTGGTGGCGATCATCGTCGGCGCGCTGATCAACCAGTACGCGAGCCTCAAGTGGGGGCAGTACTACCGCGGCGTGCGCGGCGCGCAGGACGACCTGCAGAAGCAGTACCGCGCGATCACCGAGGGCGCCAAGGAGCTGCGCATCAACCGCGACCGGCGCCAGCGCGTGTTCGGCGTGCGCCTGGCGGGCGCGGCCGACCAGGTGGCCGACCTGAAGATCAAGGCGATGCGCCTCTATTACGGCGCGAGCGCCTCGGTCACCACGCTGTTCTTCATCGTGATCGGCGTGCTGCTCCTGCTGCAGCAGCGCCTGGGCGTGTCGCCGGAGGTGGTCAGCGGTTTCGTGATCGTGCTGCTCTACGTGCGCGGCCCGGTCGAGACCATCGCCAGCAGCCTGCCGGCGCTGAGCCAGGCGCGCATCTCGTTCCAGCGGATCGCCGAGCTGACCGAGCAGTTCACCAACCGCGAGGCGCGCCTGCTCGACGGCGAGGCGCCGGCGCCGCTGGCCGAACTGCGCGAGATCGAGCTGCGCCGCGCGTGCTGGGAATTCCCGGCGGTGGGCGAGCAGCCGCCGTTCCGCCTCGGCCCGATCGACCTGCGCATCGAGCGCGGCGAGATGCTGTTCGTGATCGGCGAGAACGGCAGCGGCAAGACCACCCTGATCAAGCTGCTGCTCGGGCTCTACGAGGCCGGGCAGGGCGAGCTGCTGTTCAACGGCGAGCCGGTGCCGGCCGAGCGCATGGACGCCTACCGGCAGCTCTATTCGGCGGTGTTCGCCGACTATCACCTGTTCGAGGACCTGGTGGTGCACGATCCGGCGCTGGTCGCGCGCGCGCAGGCCTATCTGGAGCAACTGGAGATCGCGCACAAGGTGAAGATCGAGGACGGCGTGTTCTCGACCATCGATCTATCCACCGGGCAGCGCAAGCGCCTGGCCCTGGTGCACGCGATGCTCGAGCAGCGCCCGATCATGATGTTCGACGAATGGGCGGCCGACCAGGATCCGACCTTCCGCCGCGTGTTCTACACCGTGTTCCTGCCGGAGCTGAAGCGCCAGGGCAAGACCCTGATCGTGGTCTCGCACGACGATCGCTACTTCCACGTGGCCGATCGCGTGATCCGCATCGAGCGCGGCCAGATCATCCAGACCGCGCGCGGCGATGCCTTCACCTACGAGGATCGCGGCAGCACGCGCCTGGAGGACCTGGCCGCCACGCACGACAGCGCCCGCACGCATTGACGCCGGGCGCGATGCCCGGGGCCGCCGGGCGGCCCCGGGGTCATCCAGCCGGATCGGCCTCAGATTCAGATCGACGAACGACCGAGCCACTCGCGCACGTGATCGGCGCGCGAGGGGCGCGGCGGCGGCGCATCCTGCGACACCGGCGTGCCGACCAGCAGGAAGCCGAGCAGGCGATCGCCGGGCTCGAAATCGAGCGCGGCGGGCAGCTTCGGATCGTAGCTGTCGTCGCCGGTGATCCAGAACGCGCCGTAGCCGAGCGCATGGATCGTGTTCAGCATGTTCATCGTCGCGGCGCCCGTCGAGAGCAGTTGCTCGACCTCGGGGATGCCGCCGTCCTCGCGGATCGCCGCTGCCACGGCGATGATCAGCGGCGTCGAGCGGGCCGTGTCGCCGCGCGACTCGAGTTCGTCGCGCGTGAGTTGCGGCTCGCGCGCGGCGGCCAGCTCGACCAGCACCTCGGCCAGCTCGGCGCGGGCCTCGTCGCGGATCAGTGCGAAGCGCCAGGGGCGCAGTTGCGCATGGTCGGGCGCGCGCATCGCGGCGTCGAAGATCAGCTCGATCTCCTCGTCGCGCGGTGCCGGCTCGGCGAGCTGGAAATGCGATTGTCGCGACAGCAGGATGTCGACGAGCGCGCGGCCGGCCGGGGCGGCATGGGCGAGGGTGGCGGGACTGGCTTGCGTCATGGTCGGAGTGCTCCGTTGTTCAAGGTCGCGATATGATGCGCAACTGTCTCGATTTGTGCAAATGATTCTCATTTGCATTTTTGTCGGTTATCGTAATACCCATGCGCGGTGGGGCTTGCCGTGCAGCCGTGCCGGTGTGGTGCCTTCGGGCCGCGCCGGATTTTCCCGGACCACGGATTTCGCCGAAGCCGCCGCGCCGATGCGCGTGGCGGCTGGCCCGGCAAGTCCGCTCTTCGACGATTCATCCATGCCGATGCCGGTACTCGAACAATTGCAGGGAGCGGGGCTGCGGGCGACCTTGCCGCGCGTGAAGGTGCTGGAGTTCTTCGCGGCGGCGGGCCCGCGCCACGTCAGCGCCGAGGATGTGTTTCGCCACCTGATGGCCGAGAAGATCGACATCGGCCTCGCCACGGTGTATCGCGTGCTGTCGCAATTCGTCGAGGCGGGCATCCTGACCAGCGGCACGCTCGACGGCAACCGGCACGTCTTCGAGCTCAACGACGGCAAGCGCCACGATCACATCATCTGCCTGAGCTGCGGCAAGGTGGACGAGTTCTCGGACCCGCTGATCGACGGCCGCGAGAAGGCCGCGGCCGATGCGCTGGGCTACCTGCTGACCGGTCACCATCTCGTGCTGCACGGCTACTGCGCCGATTGCCGGCCGAAGCAGCGGCCGGCGCCCGACGAGGCCGCGCTGGCCGGGGCGGCCGGGCACGAGGACCGGCAGGGCGCGGGCTGAACGGTCGGCTCGCGGCCTGCCGGAACTGGGAGGATGATCCTGCGGGAGTCGGGCGGATCATTCCGGAATCGAGGATGATCGTTGTGCCTGCAACGATATATCATGCGGATCGATTCATCGCGTGGCGGGATTCGCGGCAGCCGCCACCGATGTTCAATCGCGTCATCGCACGCGTCTCATAACAACAAATCAATGGTCCGACTGGGGATAGGGCGAAGCCTGCCTGCCAAGCGCGGGCGCTTCGCATTCGACATCACCGGCCGCGCGCGAGGCTCGCTCGCGGCATGGCATTACGGATTGAATCAGCATGTTCCTATCAGTTTCAACGAAGCGGCGCGGCGCGATTGGCCGATCCGGCCGGCTGCTTCGTCATGGCCTGGCCGCGCTGTCGCTGTTGGCGGGGCTCGCGGGCGTGGCCGCGATTGCCGGCTGCGCCGGCTCGGCACCGGCGGCCGGCATGGCCCGGATCGAGACCGGCGGCGACACGGTGCTGATCCGGCGCACCGCCGACGGCATCCCGCACATCGAGGCCGGAGATTGGGAGGCGCTCGGTTATGGCTACGGCTATGCGCAGGCCAGCGACAACCTCTGCACCATGGCCGAGGCCTTCGTCACCTACCGCGGCGAGCGTTCGCGTTATTTCGGCGCCCAGGGCAAGCCCGCGGCACGCTCGACGCTGGGCGAGCCGACCAACCTGGATTCCGATTTCTTCTTCCGCCTGGCCGATTCGGCGGGCAGCATCGAGCGCTATCGCGACAGCCAGCCCGAGCGGTTCCGCCAGCTCGTGCGCGGTTTCGCGGCCGGCTACGACCGTTACCTCGGCGAGCTTCGCGCGGGCGGCGCGCCGGGGCGCCACCTGGCCTGCCGCGCGGCGCCCTGGCTGGCGGACATCACCGATGCGGATATCTACCGGCGCCTGAACGCGGCCAACCTGGCCGGCGGCGAGGCGCGCTTCGTCGAGGCGATCGCCAACGCGCATCCGCCGGCGGCCGCCCAGGCGGCGCAGCCGAGCGCGCGGCCGCCCGCCTCTCGACCGGTCCCGCAGCCCGTTTCACCGGCCGCCTCGCAGCCTGCTCTGCAACCCGCCCCGCATGCCGCCCGCGATACCGCCGCGCCCGCGCTGGCCGGGCTCGACCCGAACCAGCTGCATGTCGGCGGCCATTACGGCATCGGCAGCAACGGCATGGCTTTCGGCCGCGACGCGACGGGCGGCGAGCCGATCCTGTTCGGCAATCCGCATTGGTTCTGGAGCGGCCCGGACCGCTTCTACCAGGCGCAACTGACGATTCCGGGCCAGCTCGATGTCAGCGGCGCGTCCTTCCTGGGCGTGCCCGTGATCATGATCGGCTTCAACGACGAGGTGGCCTGGACCCACACGGTATCGAGCGCGCGTCGCTTCGGCGTGTTCCAACTCAGGCTCGCCGACGACGATCCCACCCAGTACCTGATGGACGGCCGGCGCGTCGCGATGCGGCCCGTCACGCTGACGGTGCCGGTGCGGCAGCCCGACGGCACGCTGGGCGGGGTGACGCGCACGCTCTACACCACTGAATACGGGCCGGTGGTCGACCTGTCGTCGTGGTCGCCGGCGCTGGGCTGGACGCGTGGGCAGGCCTTCGCGCTGCGCGACGTGAACCGCGACAACCACCGGATCTTCCAGACCTTCCTCGATTTCGGGCGCGCGGGCTCGCTGGATGCCTTCGTCGCCACCTTGAAGACCTCGGCCGCGATGCCCTGGGTCAATACGCTGGTGGTCGGGCGCCGGCAGCCCGAGGTCTGGTATGCCGACGTCGGCAACGTGCCGGACGTGCCCGATCAACTGGCCGATCGCTGCACCACGCCGCTGGGCAAGGTGGTCGACGCGAAGCTGCCGGGCGTGCCCTTCCTCGACGGCTCGCGCGCGGCCTGCGCCTGGCGCGGCGACGCCGCCGCGGTCCAGCGCGGCTCGATGCCGGCTGCGGCGATGCCCATACTGGCCCGGCGCGACTTCGTGGCCAACATGAACAACAGCTATTGGCTCGCCAACCCGGCGGCGCCCTTGACCGGTTTTCCGCGCGTGATGGGGATCGGCGTCGCGCCGCTCGACCTGCGCGCGCGGCTCGGCCTGCAGCTCGCCGGCCAGGCCGCCGCGCCGGACGCAGCGCCGGAGCAGGGCGCCGCGCGCGAGCCGCTGACGGCCGCCGAGGTGCGCCGCTTCACGCTAGAGGGCGACACGCTGGCCGCCGCGCTGTTCAAGCGGCCGGTGCTCGACCAGGTCTGCGCGACGGCACGGATCACGGTCGCGCGCGATCCGCTGAGCGGCGCGAGCTTCACGCCGCCGCGCACGGTCGAGACCGCCGATGCGTGTCGGATCCTGCGAGCCTGGAACGGCGCGGCCGAACGTGACGCGCGCGGTGCCTATCTGTGGGATCGGTTCTGGGAGCGTGCCCAGAAAATCGACGCCGGCAAGCTCTATGCGAGGCCCTTCGATCCGGCCGATCCGCTGCACACGCCGGCCGGCATCCGCGCGGGCGAGCCGGCCGTGGCCGAGGCCTTCGGCGCGGCGATCCTGGCCGTCGGCGAGGCGGGCTACGCGCTCGACGCGACGCGCGGCGAGACGCTCTACCTGACGCGCGACGGCGTGCCGGTGCCGCTCTATGGCGGCTGCTCGGGCCTCGGTTATTTCGCCTCGATCTGCCACTACGGCGAGAGCCGGGCGAACGCGCCGATCTCGGCCGACACGGTCGGCGGCAACAGCTATCTGCAGGTGGTGAGCTTCGACGCGCATGGCGCCGATGCCTATACGCTGCTCGCGCATTCGGAATCGGACGATCCGGCCTCGCCGCATTTCGCCGACGGCACGCGTCGTTACGCGGCGCGTCGCTGGCTGCGCGTGCCGTTCGACGAGCACGAGATCGCCGCCGACCCGCAACTGCAGGTGACGCGGCTGACGATGCCCGCCGCGCCGGACCGGCCACGCCCGGCCACCGCGGTGCGCTGAGCGTCGCGGCACGGGCCGCCGCATCGCACGCGGGACCCGTTCAAACCGCGCGAGTTCGGGTGCGATAGGCGGGCCGCCTACCCGCCATCGCCCCGTCCTCGCGCGGGGATCGACCCGGTCCCGTCCCGGCCGCCCGGCTAATCCCCGCGCGGCGTTTTCCCTTCCCGCCGCGATTGCCCTCTACAATCCGGGAACCGTGCCGGCCCGCGCCGCGCCCGTCCCTCAGGCGCCGGCGCGCGGCCCGGCCATCCCCCACCGATTCGAACGAGAGGACTCGCCGTGAAGTTCATCCACGCGGCCGATATTCACCTGGACAGCCCCCTGCATGGCCTGAGCGCGTATCCCGACGCGCCGGCCGCGCAGCTTCGCAACGCCTCGCGCGAGGCGCTGCGCGCGCTGGTCGACCGCGCCATCGAGGAAGCCGTGGCCTTCGTCGTGATCGCGGGCGACCTGTACGACGGCGACTGGAAGGACCACAACACCGGCATCTTCTTCGGCCAGCAGATGGGCCGGCTGCGCGGTGCCGGGATCCCCGTCTACCTGCTGTGGGGCAACCACGACGCCGAGAGCGAGATGAGCAGGAAGCTGACGCTGCCCGACAACGTGACGGTGTTTCCCTCGCGCAAGGCGGCGACCTTCCGGCTCGACGACCTGAAGGTCGCGCTGCACGGCCAGAGCTTTCGCGACAAGTCCGTGACCGACAACTTGGCGATCGCCTATCCCGACCCGGTGCCGGGCCACTACAACATCGGCGTGCTGCACACGGCGCTGGAGGGTTACGCGGCGCACGCGAACTACGCGCCGTGCTCGCGCGCCGAACTGCATGCCAAGGGCTACGACTACTGGGCACTCGGCCACGTGCATGAATTCCAGCAATGGGACGAGGCCTCGACCATCGTGTTCCCCGGCAACCTGCAAGGGCGCCATATCCGCGAGACGGGCCGGCGCGGCGCGGTGCTGGTGGAGGTGGACGGCGCGCGCACGCGGGTCGAGCGACTGTTCATCGACGTGTTGCGTTGGGAGGCGGTCGAGGTGGACGCGGGCGATTGCGAGACCATCGAGGCGCTGGCGCAGAAGGCGGGCCGCGCGCTCGAAGCCTTGCTCGCCAGCGACGGCGAGGTGCCGCGCGCGGTCCGCGTGACGGTGACCGGCGCCTCGCCGCTGCACGGCCAGTTGTTCGGGCGCGCGGCCGAACTGCGCGCCGAGGTGCTGAACCAGATCGGCATCATCGGCAACGAACGGCTCTGGCTGGAGAAGGTCAAGCTGCGCACCGAACCCCCCGCGGCCGAGCACGGCGAGGCGCTCGAGGCACTGGAGGACCTGAAGCGGATCCTCGCCGAGGCGGTGGACGATCCCGATTTCCTCGCGAGCCTCGATCGCGAGCTGAAACCCTTCGTCGGCAAGGTACGCAGCGAGGTGCGCGGCGAGGACGTGCCGATGCTGTCGAAGGCGCGCTCGGGCGAGTTGTCGGCGCTGGTCGGCCAGGTCGGCGAGTCCTTGCTGGCCCGTCTGGCGCGGGGGGAATGAACGATGCGGATCCGTCAACTCGATCTGTTCAAGTACGGCAAGTTCACCGACGCCACGCTGCGTTTCCCGGCCGCCGCGCAGGATTTCCACGTGATCGTCGGGCCCAACGAGGCCGGCAAGTCGACCGTGCGCACCGCGGTGTCGGAGCTGCTGTTCGGCATGAAGCAGCGCACGCCGCTCGATTTCCTGCACGACACGCCGGAGCTGCGGCTCGGCGGCCTGCTCGATCATGCCGGCGGCGCGCTGGCCTTCCATCGCGCGCGCGGGCGCACTTCGCTGCGCACGCCCGAGGACGGCAAGCTGCCCGACGACCACCTCGACGCCGTGCTCGACGGCGCGACGCGCGAGTTCTTCGAGCAGATGTTCGGGCTCGACCACGAGCGGCTGGTGGCCGGCGGGCGCAGCCTGCTCGACGCCTCGGACCGGCTCGGGCAGGTGCTGTTCGAATCGGCGGCCGGCGTCGGCAGCCTGGGCCCGGTGCGCGAGGAGCTGGAGGCGCTGCGTGCCGGCCTGTGGGCGCCGCGCGCCACGCGCACGAGCTTTGCCCTGGCGGAAGCCGATTTCTCCGCGGCCAGCAGCGAACTGAAGGCCGTCCAGGTGCGCACCCGCGACTGGACCGAACGCCAGGACGCGCTCGACGCGGTACGCCGCGAGATCGCCGGGGCCGACGAACGGCGCCGGCAGGTGGACCGGCTGCGCTCGACGCTGGAACGCGTGCGCCGGCTCGCGCCTTATCTGCATGGCTGGCGCGAGAAGGCCGCGCAACTGGCGGAGCTGGGCGGCGTGGTCGAGCTGCCATCCAGCGCGACGGCCGACTTGCTGGCGGCGCGGGAAAAACTCGCGGTCGGCGCCAAGGGCCTCGAATTCCATCGCGAGGACCTGGCCCGGCGGCAGGCCGCGCGCGAAGCCATCGTCGCCGATCCCGAGGCGCTGAAGTTCGCTGCCGAGATCGACGCGCTGGCGGCGCTGAGCGCGAGTTGCGCGGCGCATGAGAAGGCGCTGCCGGGCGTCGAGGCGGCGCGGCGGCAGCATCTCGACGCGGCGGCGGCGGCGGCCGGGCAATTGGGCTGGCCGCGCGAGGAAGCGGGCTTGCGGGCTGCGCTGCCGTCCGCGCTGGCGCTCAAGACGGTCAGCAATCTGCTGCGCCGCCAGGGCGGGCTGGCGCAGGCGCTGGCCGGCGCACGCGACGCGCTGGACGAACGCGAGCGCGCGCTCGATCGGCTGCGCAAGCAACGCGAGGCGATCGTGGTCGAGGCCGTGCCCGATGCGCTGCGCCTCGCGCTGGCCGAAGCCCAGGCCCATCGCCACGGCGAGGCGAAGGAACGCGCGCAGGAGCAGGCGCGGGCCGAAGCCGGACATGCGCTCGACGAGGCGCTCGACCGGCTTGGCCGCTGGCGCATGCCCGTCGCGCAGTTGCGAACGCTGGACCTGCCTTCGGCACAGCGCCTGAACGCCTGCCAGAAGGCCGACAGCGAGGCGGCGAGCGCCGCCGCCATGGCGCGTGGCGCGCTGGGCGAGGCTCGCGAGCGCTTCGAGAAACTCGCGCTGCAGGAGCAGCACTTCGCGCAGGGCAATCATGTCGTCACCAGCAGCGAGGTGCGGGCCGCGCGCGAGCAGCGCGACCAGGCCTGGGGCGAGGTCAAGCGCGGCGCGCTGGCCTTGCCCGACGGCGCGGCGGCGGTCGACGACGCGATCCGGCATGCCGACGTGCTGGTCGATTCGCAGCTCGATACCGTGCAGGCCGCGGCCGAACTGCAATCGCTGCGCCAGCAGCGCGAAGCGGCGCAGGCCGAGTTGGCGCGCCGCGAAGCGGACCTGGCCGAGGCGACGCGCTCGCTCGACGCGACGCGCCAGGCCTGGGCCGATCTCGCGGCCGGCGCCGGCCTGCCCGGCATCGCGCTCGACGATATCGGCGCCTGGCTCGCGCAACGCGATGCCGCACTCGCCGCGCAGCAAAAGCTCGACGCGCTGGCACGCGAGCTGGAAGCCGCGCGCGCGGAGCGCAGCCACGCGCAGCAGGCGCTGGTCACGGCGCTGCTGTCGGTGGCGCCCGCTACCGAGGCGGACTCGCTGGGCAAGTGGATCATGTCGGCCGAGGCCTTCGTGCAGGCCGCCGAGCGTGCCGCCGAACAGCGGCGCGGCCACGACGAGCGCGTGGCCGAGGCCGGGCACCAGCGCGAGGCGGCCGCGGCGCAGGTCGAGCGCGCGCAGCGCGAGCACGAGGACTGGTTGCGCGAATGGCGCACCGCGCTGGCCGACGCGCGGCTGGCCGAGGTGGCGAGCACCGACGCGGCGGCGCAAGGCGCCGTCGATCTCGCCAACGAGGTGGTGGCCGAGCTCGCGGCGGCCGAGGAGCCGGCGCGGCGCATCGAGGCGATGCGCGCCGAGCTGGACGCGCGCGACGCGGATGCGCGCCGGCTGGCCGATGCGCTCGAGGACCCCGCCGTGCGCGAGGCCGGCGAGGGCGCCGCCATTTCACGGGCGCTGGCCGCGAGGCTCGACGGCGCCCGCAAGACGGCCGAGGCGATCACGCGTGCCGACGAGGCGATCGCGCAGGCCGCTCGCGAATTCGAGGCGGCCCAGGCCACGCTGGCCACCGAGCAGGCGCGCATCGCGCCGCTGCTGGCCAGCGCCGGCGCCGCGACGATCGACGAGGCCCTGCCGCTGGCCGCGCGCTCGGACCAGCAACGCCGCCTGCGCGAGGAGATCGAGGCGGCGCAGGCCGCGCTGCTGCGCGACGGCGATGGCCTCTCGCAGGACGAGATTGCCGCCGAGATCGACCGGCACGACCTGGCCGAGGTGCCCGCGCAACTGGAGGCGGCGCGGCGCGAACAGGACGGGCTCAACGCCGCCGCCAGTGAGCTGGCCCGCCGCGAACTGGAGGCGCGCCAGGCGCTGGCGGCGATCGCCGGCCAGTCGAGCGCGGCGCTGGCCGAGGCGCGGCGCCAGGAGGCGCTGGCCGCGATGGGCGACACGGCCGAGCAGTACATCGAGGCGGCCACCGCGAGCCGCCTGCTGCGCTGGGCGATCGATCGCTATCGCGACCAGAAGCAGGGGCCGATGCTGAGCCGCGCCGGCGAGATCTTCGCGGGCCTCACGCTGGGCGAATTCCTGCGCCTGACCGTCGATACCGAGCGGCAGCCGCCCGAGCTGTCGGCGCGGCGCGCCAGCGGTCGCTCGGTCGAGGTGGGCGGGCTGAGCGAAGGCACGCGCGACCAGTTGTTCCTGGCGCTGCGCATCGCCGCGCTCGAGCTGCAGCTCGAGCACAAGGCGGCGCTGCCCTTCGTGGCCGACGATCTCTTCATCAACTTCGACGACGCGCGCTCGAAGGCCGGCCTCGAAGCCTTGCGCGAGCTGTCCTCGCGCACCCAGGTGCTGTTCCTCACGCACCACGATCACCTGCTGCCGCTGGTGCGCGAGGTGTTCGGCGCGGGGGTGAACGTGGTCGAGCTGCAACGCGAGCGGGTCTGATCCGAGCGCGCGAACCGGCGCCGCCAACGCGGGGCGAGCTTATCCTCGCCCCGCATATCCTTAGCTGAAATCGGTCGAACTGCCCCGCGAGGCGATTCCTATACTGTCAGGCGCGCCGCCGGAAGCCCCGGCGGCGCGCCTGACGAAACCCGCACAAGGATGCCCCGCATGAACGCCCCGCACACCATCGCCTCCCGTTCCCGTCTCGATGCCGCGCTGGCCGCGCTACCGGAACTGGCCAGGCAGATCGGCGAGGGCGCGGCGCAGCGCGAGGCCGATCGCGAGCTGCCCTTCGAGGGGTTCGCGAAGTTTCGCGGCACCGAGCTCGGCGCGCTGCGGATCCCGACCGCGCGCGGCGGCCTGGGCGCCAGCCTGGTCGAGCTGTTCGAGGTGATCGCCACGCTGGCCGCCGCCGATTCGAGTCTCTCGCACGCGCTGCGGCTGCACTACGACGTGACCGAGGCGCTGCGCTTGTCCCCGCGCTCGGCCTCGAACGACCTGCAGGTCGAGCGCGTGCTGTCGGGCGCGATCTTCGGTGGGGCGCTGACCGAGCGCCATACCTCGCGCCCCGGCGAAGTCACCTCCAACCTGGTGCGCGAGGGCGACCACTTCCTCGCCACGGGGCGCAAATACTATTCGACCGGCACGCTGTTCTCCGACTACGCGCGCATCAACGTGCAGGGCGAGGACGACGCGCGCGTGGCGATCGTGATTCCGGTGGCGCGCGAGGGCCTGCGCATCGACGACGACTGGGACGGCATGGGCCAGCGCATGACCGCCAGCGGCACCCTGGTGCTCGACCAGGTGCGCGTGGAGCCCGACGAGGTGGTCGAGCGCGACAGCGGCTCGCTGGTGGGCCGCCACGGCGGCGCCTTGCGGCAACTGCACCTGGTGGCGGTGGCGGCCGGCATCGTGCGCAACGTGGCGGCCGACGCGCGCCGCTACGTGATCGAATTCGGGCGCCCGGTGCTGCACAGCCCGGCCGCCTCGGCGCGCGAGGACCATTTCATCCAGCAGACGGTGGGCGAGCTGACGGCGCACAGCCACGCGATCGACGCGCTGGTGCGCGAGAACGCGCGCGTGCTCGATCGTTCCGCCGACGCGATCGAGGCCGGCGCGCCCGAAGCCGATGCGCTGATACTCGAAGGCGCGCTGGCCACCGCGCGCACCCAGCTGGTGGTCAGCAAGCTGGCCCTGCACGCGGCCGAGCGGCTGTTCGAGGTGGGCGGCGCCTCGGCCACCTCGCGGCGCCACAATCTCGATCGCCACTGGCGCAACCTGCGCACGATCTTCAGCCACAACCCGCTGCTGCACAAGGCGCGCGTGGTGGGCGACTACGAGCTGAACGGCACCACCACCCACCTGACCGAAGGCCGCGTGTTCTGAAGCACGCCGCGCCGCGCCGAACCCGCGCCGCCGTCGCCATCTCATCGAGACCGAATCCATGACCCGATCCCGCAGCGGACATCTGGCGCTGGGCGCCTTCCTCTATCCGACCGGCCATCACATCGCGGCCTGGCGGCATCCCGATACGCAGGCCGACGCGGGCGTGGACTTCCGCCATTACGCGCGGCTCGCGCAGGCGGCCGAGGCGGCCAGGTTCGACCTGGTATTCCTGGCCGACGGCGTGGGCACGCGCGGCGACGATGTCGACTACCTGAGCCGCACCGCGCACAGCTACAACGCGCAGTTCGAGCCGATCACGCTGCTCTCGGCGCTGTCCGCCGTGACCGAGCGCATCGGCCTGGTCGGCACGGCCTCGACCAGCTTCAACGAGCCGTATCACATCGCCCGCAAGTTCGCCTCGCTCGACCATCTGAGCGGCGGCCGGGCCGGCTGGAACCTGGTCACTTCGTCGAACCGCCACGAGGCCGAGAACTTCAATCGCGACGAACATTACGCGCATGCCGAGCGCTACGATCGCGCCGAGGAATTCGCCGACGTGGTGCGCGCGCTGTGGGATAGCTGGGACGACGACGCCTTCGTGCGCGACAAGGCGGCCGGTCGTTTCTTCGATCCGGCCGGTCGCCAGGTGCTCGAGCATCGCGGCCGCTTCTTCCAGGTGCGCGGGCCGCTGAACATCCCGCGCGCGCCGCAGGGGCAGCCGGTGGTGGTGCAGGCCGGCTCGTCCGAGGCCGGCAAGCGGCTGGCCGCGCGCACCGCCGAGGTGATCTTCACCGCGCAGCAGACGCTCGACGAGGCGGTGAGCTTCTATGCCGACGTGAAGGGCCGCATGGCCGAATGGGGCCGCGAGCCCGACGAGCTGAAGATCATGCCGGGCGTGTTCCCGGTGGTCGGCCGCGACGAGAGCGAGGCGCGCGAGAAGTTCGAGGCCCTGCAACAGTTGATCGACCCGGTGGTCGGGCTGGCCTTCGTCTCGGGCCTGACCGGCGGCTTCGACCTGTCGGCCCATCCCTTCGACGGCCCGATCCCCGAGCTGCCCGAGACCAACGCCAGCAAGAGCCGCCAGACGCTCACGCTGGAGCTGGCGCGCCGCGAGAACCTGACGATCCGCCAGCTCGCCTTGCGCATCGCCGGCGCGCGCGGTCACTGGCAGGTGATCGGCACGCCGAAGCAGATCGCCGACGCATTGGAGGAGCGCTTCGTCCATTACGGCGCGGACGGCTTCAACGTGATGGCGCCGACCCTGCCGGGCGGACTCGACGACTTCATCGCGCTGGTGCTGCCGGAACTGCGCCGGCGCGGCCTGTTCCGCGACGACTACACGGGCACCACGCTGCGCGAGCATCTGGGCTTGAAGCGCCCGGCGCGCCGGCTGGCGAGTGCCGCGGCCAGCGCCGGCGAGCTGGCCGGCGCGGCCTGAAGTGGCCTGGGGACGGTTTCGAAAGCGGCGCGCTTTCTCTACACCTGTTACCCGAGTCGTCGTGACGAGTGGTTCGGGGAGATGGGCAAGCCGATCATCGACGCGCGAGTCGCGGCAAGCAATCGAGCCTCGTCTCGTCGATGAATATCGGGCCCGCTGCTCGGGCGGCAATCGGCTCGTCGGTCACGCCGAGTGCCATACCGCCGGCACGGCCGAAAACCATGGCGACCGCTGACGGTATGCCCGTGCGCGACTGCCGTCGCGGCGCTCAAGTTTGCGCAACGGATTGCTCATGCACCGCCGCGCCGCCCTCGGCCCGGTTCCACTGCGCGACCCATTCGGGCAGATCGGGTGATGGCTGGGTCACGCCGATCCAAGCCAGTAGTTCCCGGGTCGGCACGGTGCCCCCGCCGCGCTTCAGGAACCGCGTTCGCACGACGCCGATCGCGACCTGGGTTCCGCCGCGAATGAATCCCTGCTCCAGAAACACATGTTTTTCGTCCCAGCCGATCACCCGCGTCGTGACGTCATAGCGCTCCCATAGATGCAGCGATCGATGAAATCGTATCGTTTCGAGCGTGACGACGGGATACCACCTTTGCGCGTTGACGCGTTGCCAGACGCGCGAGCGCAACAACAGATCGACCCGCGCCAGATCCAGAATGGCAAAGTAGCGGCCATTGGTCATGTGGCGCAGCACATCGAGGTCGTTGGGCCACACGCGGAACGGCGTGACGCAGGTGTCGAGGATGTGCAGCCGCCGACGACGCCGGCTCAGCAGGAACACGAGGCACAAACGCAGCAGTAGATTCATGAGTGGCGGGTTTTGACCGTGCCGTCGCGGAGCGCGCGGCACGGCATCGATACCGAACGGGAAGCAATCGAAGCGCTCCAGCTTACGCGCCGACCCGCGCCACGCGTATCGGTCGAATGACCGATACGGATCGAATGACAGCCCGGCGCTGGTCCCGGGCTGTCGACGTTCATTGCTTTCGCTGCCGGGGAGCACGGATCGCGCTTGAGCCGTCTCCCGGGAGGGGCGGGGCGAGCTCGCACGCCTCAGTCGCGCAGGCGCGCGATGGCCTTGATCTCGAACTGGAAGCCATAGAGCCAGGTCACGCCGACCGCCGTCAGGCTGGGATGGGGCGCCTCGCCCCAGTACTTCGGCACCACCTGCCAGACCCGCTCGAAATTCACCTCGGGATCGACCATGAAGACGGTCACGTCGATCACGTCGTCGAAGCTGCAACCGGCCGCCGCGAGGATCGCGTTCAGGTTCTCGAAGGCGCGCGCCACCTGCGCCTCCAGCTCGGGCTCGGGCGAGCCGTCCTCGCGGCTGCCTACCTGCCCGGAAACGAACAGCAGCCCGTTGGCGCGCACCGCAGGCGAATAGCGGTTGCGTTCGTACAAGGCCTGCCGTCCCGGCGGGAACACCACCTCGCGCTGTCTTGCTGCCTGCGTCATCGATCGACTCCTGGATGATTGGGCCGCTCGCGGCCCGGATGGAAGATGCAGCGATTCTGGCCACGCGCCGCGCCTCGATAAACAGGCAAGCCCATCCATCACTTTTTGTAGAATCCAAACAATCCCGATTCCCTGGAGCACCGATCCATATGGACCGTTTCGACGCGATGCAGGCCTTCGTGCGCGTGGTGGAGGCGGGCAGCTTCACCAAGGCGGCCGAGACGCTGCACATGAGCAAGACCACCGTCACGCAACTGGTGCAGCAGCTCGAGGCGCGGCTGCGCGTGAAGCTGCTCAATCGCACCACGCGCCGGCTCAACGTGACGGCCGACGGCGCGGCCTTCTACGAGCGCGCGCTGCGCCTGCTGGCCGACATGGACGATGCCGAGACCAGCCTGTCGGATGCCTCGGCGCTGCCGCGCGGGCGGCTGCGGGTGGACGTGCCGAGCCCGCTGGCGCGCCTGATCCTGGTGCCGGCGCTGCCGGCCTTCCATGCGCGCTACCCGGATATCCAGCTCGACATGGGCGTGAGCGACCGCCGCGTCGACCTGATCGGCGAGAACGTCGATTGCGTGGTGCGCGGCGGCGAGCTGAGCGACCAGTCGCTGATGGCGCGTCGCGTGGGCGACCTGCAGTTGGGGGTTTATGCGGCGCCGGCCTACCTGGAGCGCACGGGGCGGCCCGCGCATCCGCGCGAGCTGGAGAACACCGCGCATCGCATTGTCGGCTTTCGCTGGGCACGCACCGGGCGCGTGTTTCCCTATGCGATGCAGCGCGAGGACGAGCGGATCAGCGTGCAGGGCCGCCATGTGCTCGCCGTCGACGACGGCAATGCCTACCTCGCGGCGGGCCTGGCCGGCCTCGGCGTGCTGTGGCTGCCCGACTACATGGCGCGGGCGCCGCGCGCCAATGGCGAGCTGCTGCCGCTGTTCGAGGATTGGCGCCTGGATCCGATGCCGCTCTACGTGGCGTTTCCGCCGAACCGGCATGTCAGCGCGAAGCTGCGCGTGTTCATCGACTGGATCGCGGCGCTGATGGACGAGCACGCGCCCGTGATCGCGCCGGCCAGGACCGAGGCGCCAGCACCTGCCGGGGCGGCGCCGCGAACCACCGGCGCGGCCTGAGCCGGGCGCCGCTTTAGTTCAGCGCGGTGGCGGTCGCCGCGCCCACCGGCGAACCCTCGATCGCCACCGAGGCGCGGCCGTCCGGACCTACCGGCACGTCGCCCACCAGGGTGGTGCGGTAGAGCTGGCGGTCGAAGTCGAGATCGAAGATGTCCGAGGGCGCCAGGTGCGCGGTCGAGCGGTTGTCCCAGAACGCCAGGCTGCGCGGCTCCCACTTGAAGCGCACCGTGAATTCGGGACGCGTCACGTGTTCCCACAGCAGTTCGAGGATTGCGCGGCTCTCGGTGGGCGTGACGTCGACGATCGACTTCAGGAAGCTCGGGCTCACGTAGAGCGCGCGTTCGCCGGTCTCGGGATGGATCCGCACCAGCGGATGCTCGCTCACCAGGCTGCGCCGCTCGACGGCCTCGGCATAGTCGCGCGTGGCGGCGGCGCCGGGCGGCGGCGTGAAGCGGTGGATGCCGCGCAGCCCGTCCACCAGCCGCTGGATCGGCGGCGAGAGCGTCTCGTAGGCGCGCACCAGGTTGGTCCATTGCGTGTCGCCGCCGTAGGGCGGGATCGTCACGCCGCGCAGGATCGAGGCCCAGGGCGGGTTGACGGCGGCCGTCACGTCGGTGTGCCAGCCGGTCCAGGGGCGTCGTACCGGCGCGCCTTCGTAGCGTGTGGCCTGGCGGAACTTGGCGATCGAATAGATTTCCGGATGGCCTTCCACGTAGCCGAACACGGGGTGGCCGACGGTCGGCTCGCCGAACTGCGCCGAGAAGGCCACGTGCTGCTGGTGGTTCAGGAACTGTTCGCGGAAGAAGATCACGCGCCACTTCAGCAGCGCCTCGCGAATGCCCGCGATCTCGGCCGCCGACAAGGGGCTGGTGAGGTCCACGCCGCGGATTTCCGCGCCGATGTGGGCGGACAGCGGAATCACGGCGAGCGATGAGGATAGGGCCTGGTTCATGCGGTGTCTCCTGTCGAGGCGCGGCGCCGGGCCGCCAGCGGATGGGGCGTCGTCGGCGGCTTGGTGGCGAGGCTCGGTCGGTGCCGGCCGCGCCGGGCCGCCGGCGGCAATCGAGGCGCGGCAGCCCAGCGCCGGCCGGCGCCAGGCGGGAGCGTCCGGGCGACGCGGCCTGGCGCCCGGGCCGCCTGGCCGCCGCGTCATTGCAGGGTGGCGCCGGGGCCCTTGAGCACCACGCTGTGGCGCCCGTCCACGCTGACCGGCACGTCGCCGTGCACGGTGGCGCGGCGCACCACGCGGCGCGCGTCGCCGTAGTCGTTGATGGCGTAGTGCTGGGTCGCGCGGTTGTCCCAGATCGCCACGTCGCCCTCGCGCCAGTTCCAGCGCACGGTGTTCTCCAGGCGCGTCACGTGCTCGTGCAGCACCTGCAGCAGATGCGCCGATTCGCCCGTCGACAGGCCCTTGATGCGTTGCACGAAATGCCCGAGCACCAGGGTGCGCTCGCCCGTGACCGGATGCACGCGCACCACCGGGTGCTCGGTTTCGTAGACGGTGGAGGTGAACACCTCGCGATAGCGCTTGAGCTGGTCGGCATCGGCGTTCACGTGCGAGGCGGCGTAGTCGTAGGCATTGGTATGGATCGCCCACAGCGTGTCGGCCAGCGCGCGCAGCGGCGCCGGCAGGTGCTGGTAGGCGGCGGCCGTGTTGGCCCAGACGGTGTCGCCGCCGGCCGGCGGGATCACCACCGCGCGCAGGATCGACACCTTCGGGTAGGCATCGACGAAGGTCACGTCGGTATGCCAGGAATTGGCGCGCGCGCCGTGCTGCGAATCGAGTTCGAGCAGGGCGGCGGTGCCGTCCACCGAGGGCACGGTCGGATGCGCGACGGTTTGGCCGAAGCGGCGCGCGAAGGCTTCCTGGGCCGCGTCGTCGAGATGATGCTGACCGCGGAAGAACAGCACCTTGTGGGTATGCAGCGCATCGAGCAGGGCCGCGAAACGCGTCTCGTCGATATCCGCCGACAGTTCGAGATCCGAAACTTCCGCGCCGATGCGGCCGGCCACGCGGCGCAGCGCGAGCGGCGTATCGACGGCACGGGCGGACAAGGGCGCGGCACGCGGGGACGAGTGGGCAATCTGCACGTCGGACATCGGAAGCTCTCCTTCGGTGGGTGGGGATCGGTTCGGCTATTCAAGCAGCCGCGAGCGCAAAACTGAACTGACGAATCCTCGTATCGATAGCTCGCGAATCGAGGCAATCCATATCGCCGCGGCGACGAAGCGTGGCGATGAAGCGCCGCGCCTACCAGGCGAGCCGCCAGCCGCCTGCCGGCCGTGGCGCCTCGCGAGGCGGCGCCGTGCGCGCGGCGGCCTCGTCGTCGCCGAGCTCGGCGAGGATGCCGTCGCGCAGCCGGGCGAAGGCGCTGCCATGCCGCTCGCGCGGACGCGGCAGCGCGACCTCGGTGATGCGCGCGATGCGGCCCGGGCGCGGCGCCATGGTGATCACGCGCTCGCCCAGCCAGACCGCCTCGTCCACGTCGTGCGTGACCAGGATCATGGTGATGCGCTCCTGTTCCCAGATCCGCTGCAGTTCGTGCTGCATGCGCGTGCGCGTCTGTGCATCGAGCGCGCCGAACGGCTCGTCGAGCAGCAGCAGGCGCGGGCGGTTCACCAGCCCGCGCGCGATCGCCACGCGCTGCGCCATGCCGCCCGAAAGCTGGCTCGGATACGCCGCTTCGAAGCCCGCCAGGCCGACCAGCGCGATGTGCTCGGCCACCGCCGCGCGCCGCGCGCGGGCATCGAGCGGCGAATTGCGCAGCGCCGCCTCGACGTTCTGCGCGACCGTCAGCCAGGGGAACAGCCGGTGATCCTGGAACACGATGCCGCGTTGCAGCGAGGTATCGCGCACGCGCTCGCCGCCGGCGCGGATCTCGCCCTCGTAGTCGACGTCGAGCCCGGCGATCAGGCGCAGCAGGGTGGATTTCCCGCAGCCGCTGGCGCCCACGATGCTGACGAATTCGCCGCCGCGCACCTGCAGCGAGATGTCGTCGAGCACGTCGAGAGCCGGCTGGCGGCCGTCCGATTGCGCATAGCGTTTGCGCACATGCAGCAGTTCGAGCGAATCGGAGGTGAGGGCGAGGGTCATGGCGTTTCCGGTGAAGGCGACGAGGCGAGCGAAGCGGAAGACGGCGCACGGCCGCGCGCGAGCAGGCGCCGCTCCAGCGCCCGCGCGCCGGCATTGAGCGCCCAGCCCGTGACGCCGACCACGATGATGCCGAACAGCACCAGGTCCATGCGGAACTGTTCGCTGCCGTCGATCAGCGTGTTGCCGATTCCGCTGCCGGCCACCAGCAGGTACTCGGCGCCGAGCGTCGCGAGCCAGGAGTAGATCAGGCCGAGGTAGAGACCGGTCCAGATCGAGGGCAGCGCCGCGGGCAGCAGCACATGGCGGATCAACTGCCAGCGCGTGTAGCGCAGCGTGCGCGCCACTTCGACATAGGCGCGCGGCACCGCGTGGATGCCGTCGCAGGTATGGGCGGTGACCGGCAGCAGCGCGGCCAGCGAGAGGAACACCACCTTGGCGGTATCGCCGAGCCCGAACCAGACCGAGATCAGCGGGATCCAGGCGAACAGCGAGATCTGCTTGAAGGTGTCGAAGCTGGGTCCGATCAGGCGCGCCGCGATGCGCGACAGGCCCAGGGCGGTGCCGAGCAGCAGGCCGAGCGCGGTGCCGATCGCGAAGCCGGCGAACTCGCGCGCCAGCGAGGCCGACAGCGCCCGCGCGAGCGCGCCGCTCGCCACTTGCTGCCAGGCCGTGCGCAGCACCGCGTCGGGGCCGACCAGCAGGCCTGCGTGATCGTGGCGGGCGGCCGCCACGGCCCACCAGGCGAGCAGGGCCAGCGCCGGCAATACCAGCCCACGCAGGTCGGGCCGGCGGCGCGCGGCCGGCGTTGCGGAAGGCGTTGCGGATGAGGACACGGTGCCGGGCTCCGGTTGGGGAAGGACGAGGCTCAGCCGCGAAAGGCCGAGGCGCGGCCGCGCCGCAGGCGAGCTTCGAGCGCGTCGAGCAGGCGATTGATCGCGTAACCGATCGCGCCGACGATCACCACGGCCGCCATCACCAGGTCGAGCTGGAACAGTTGGCGGCCATACACGATCAGGTAACCGAGTCCTTCGGAGGAGGCCACCAGCTCGACCACCACCAGCGCCAGCCAGGCCTTGGTGAAGGCGAGCCGCACGCCGGTGGCCAGCGTCGGCACGGCGGCCGGCAGCACCAC
Source organism: Burkholderia gladioli (assembly GCF_000959725.1). Lineage (NCBI taxonomy): Bacteria > Pseudomonadati > Pseudomonadota > Betaproteobacteria > Burkholderiales > Burkholderiaceae > Burkholderia > Burkholderia gladioli. The sequence continues at coordinate 1,545,894 of NZ_CP009322.1, read as the reverse complement.
GTGGACGATCCGCTGCAACCGGCTGTAGCCGAACACGCGGGCGGCCTCGTCGAGCGCGACGGGCGCCTCGCGAAAGCCCTGCAGCGTGCTCATCGCCACCGGCACCAGCGCCGCGTGCGCGATCAGGATGATCTTGAGCGGCTCGCCCACGCCCACCAGCAGAAGCAGGAAGGGCAGCCAGCCCAGCACGGGAATTTGCACGACGGCGTTGAAGCTGGGCAGCACATAGGCTTCGGCGGTGCGCGAGATGCCGAGCCAGGCGCCGATCGCGAAGCCTGCCAGCGAGCCGGCCGCGAAGCCGAGCAGCACGCGCTGCAGGCTGATCCAGGTGTTGGCGAGCAGGTCGCCGCTGCGCGCGAGTTCCTCGAGTGTCTGCCAGACCATCGCCGGCGGCGGCAGGATCTGCGGCGCGATCCAGCCGCGCTCGCAGCCGATGCGCCATAGCGCGAACAGCAGCGCCGGCAGCAGCCAAGGCGCGAGATGCCAGGCGAGGGCGGCCAGCCGGCGCCGGTTTGCTTGCGCGCGCAACGGAGCGCGCGCGGCAGCGGCGCCGTCGTCCTGGCGGGTGGGCTTGCCGATCGGGATCGCGGTATCGCTCATGATGGCTCCGGCGGCGTTCAGGCCCGCGGCTTGCCGGCGGCGTCGTAGCTCGGCCAGTAGTGCTCGAGATGCTGGGCCTTGAGCGCGTTGTCGAGGTACTTCGGCTCGATCCAGCCGTTCACGTCCACCGGCCGGCGGATCAGCTTGAGCTTGAGCGCATCCTGGGCGACCGCCTGGTAGCGCGCCACGAAGAACGGGTCGAGCAGCGGCGAGTTGCGCGACTTCAGCGTGCCGGCCGGGAATTCGGCCTGCCAGGACGACACCGGGATGCCGCTTTGCGCCCATTGCGCGAGCAGCGCGTCGCGGTTGGCCTCGTCCGAGGCCCAGCGCGAGGCGCTCACGAACACGTTCACCACGCGCTGCACCAGCTCGGGATGCGCGCGCTCGAAATCGTCGAGCACCAGCAGGTGCGATTGCCGCGTGTACTGCGGGCCGTCGTTCTGCGATTCGTAGATGATCTTCGCCAGCCCGCTGTCGACCAGCTTCGAGAGATGGTAGTCGTTGACCGAGGCGTCGATCCCCTTCGAGGCCAGCGCGGCCAGCGCGCTCGCGGTGTCGAGGTTGATCACGCGCAGCTCGCGTTCGTCCAGGCCGTTGGCGGCCAGCACGTTGTCGATCACGAGTTGCAGGTTGGTGCCGCGGAAGATGCCCACGCGCTTGCCCTTGAGGTCCTTCACCGAATGGATGTCGGAGCCGGTCGGCACGCCGATCTTGATGCCGCTGCGCACGCCCACCGCCGCGATCAGGTGCGTGTTCAGGCCGTTGGCGCGCGCCAGCACGGCGGGCAGGTCGCCTTGCAGCGCGAAGTCGATCGACTTGTCGGCGATCGCCTCGTTGACGGCCGGACCCGCGCCCTTGAAGAACAGCCATTGCACGCGGATGCCGTCGCGCTCGAATTCCTTCTCCAGCAGCTTCTGCTGCTGCACCGTGGCGCCGGCGCTGCCGCCGAAGGTGGGCGGATCGCCCGCGCCCTGCTGGGCGACGCCGATGCGAATGGTGAGCGGGGCGGCCTGCGCGGCCAGGGCCGGCAGGACGAGGGTGGCGAGCAGCAGCAGGCGAAGCAGGAAGCGCATGGGCATGGATCGGCGAGGGCGGCTTGGGCAAGCGTGATTGGAGAGGAGCACTGATCGACGATGACGGCTGGGTGACGGCTCATTCTTGTCGTGCGTGCCGGCCGAACGCAAACAAGCATTTCTGATTTGCTTTCGCGATGCCGCGTGCCGCTGATATGCATAGCAGAACGGATTCGTTGCGCCGCGCGCGGGATGGCCCGTATAACGCTTCGATGATCCGCGACGAACCTTCCCCGATTGTTCCGCATTCCGCGCCGAGCCTTGCCCCGCGCGGCGCATTCGTGCCCGGAGCCGGCGCATGAGCGCGGTGCCGCCGGTGCTGGAGGCGCGCGGCTTGCTCAAGCGTTTCGGCGCGACGCGCGCGCTCGACGGCGTCGACCTGGTGCTCGGCGCGGGCGAGGTGGTGGCGCTGATGGGCGCGAACGGCGCGGGCAAGTCGACCGTGGTGAAGATCCTGAGCGGCGTGCTGCGGCCCGACGGCGGCACGATCCATCTGCGTGGGCGGCCGTTCGCGCCGGGCGACGCGCAGCAGGCCAGGGCCGGCGGCGTGGCCACCATGCACCAGTCGATCGCCGACGCGATCGTGCCGGGCCTCTCGGTGGCCGACAACCTGTTGCTCGACCGGATGAACCGGCGCGGCGGCATCGGCTTCGAAAGACCCTCGACGCGGCGCCGCGAGGCGGCCGCGATCGCCGCGCGGATCGGCCTGGACGTGCCGCTGGCGGCGCCGGCGGCCGACCAGTCGATCGCGGTGCGCCAGTTGATCACGCTGGCGCGCGCGCTCGATGCCGCGCCGGCCTTGCTGATCCTCGACGAGCCCACCGCCAGCCTGTCGGCCGAGGAGGCCGCGCGCCTGTTCGCGGCGCTGGACCGGCTGCGCGAGCAGGGCGTGGCGATCCTGCTGGTCTCGCATCGTCCCGGCGACCTGCGCCGCATGGCCGATCGTGCCGTGGTGCTGCGCGATGGCCGCGTGGTGGCGCGCATCGAGGCGCCGTTCGACTACGACGCGGCCACCGAGGCGATGATCGGCCGGCCCTTGCCGCGCCATCGGCCGCGCTCGACGGCGAGCGTGACTGGCTCGCCACTGGCCGCGGCGGCGCCGATGCCCGCGCTGCAGGAAGGGCTCTCGATCCGTGGCCTGAAGCTGTTCGCCGATGCGCCGCCGCTCGATCTCGATGCCGCGCGCGGCGAGATCGTCGCCCTGACGGGCCCCGTCGGCGGCGGCAAGTCGCGTCTGGCGCGCACGCTGTACGGCGTCGAGCCGCCCGCCTCGGGCGCGATCTCGCTCGACGGCCGGCCCTGGCGCCCGCGCGGCCCGGCCGATTCGGTCGCGGCCGGCGTGTTCATGCTCGGCGAGGACCGCTGGACCAGCTCGCTGTTTCCCGATTCGGTGCCTTTCGCCTCGATCGCCGGCACCATCGGCTTCCCGTTCCTGGTGCGCTGGTTCCGTCGCGGCCGCGTCGATCGCGGCCACGAACGTGCCCGCGCGGCCGAGCTGATCGCCGCCATGTCGATCCGTTGCCAGGGGCCGGACGATCGCGTGGTGCGCCTGTCGGGCGGCAACCAGCAGAAGGTGGCGCTGGCGCGCGGCTTCGTCGAGCCGGCGCGGCTGCTGCTGCTCGACGAACCGTTCCAGGGCGTCGACGTCGGCGCGCGTGCCGAGATCGTCGAGATCCTGCGGCGCGGCGCGAGCGGGCACGCCACCCTGGTGTTCGTCAGCGATCCGGAGGAGGCCTTCGAGGTCGCCGACCGGGTGTTGGAATTCGACCGGCTGCGGATCGGCCGCGGCCACGATGTCTTGAGGGAGACCGCAGCATGAAGAGCGTGGCCGAGCCGGGCGCCGCCAACCTCGCCGCCGACGGCGGCACGCCGCCGCGCGCGCGCCGCGCCGCCGGGTGGCTCGAACGCGGCGGGCTGGTCGCGCTCTTGCTGGCGCTGGTGGCCGGCTTCGCCTGGCGTGAGCCGGCCTTCATCGGCGTGGACAACCTGTTCAGCATCCTGCAGGCCGCCTCGATCGTCGCGCTGCTGGCGATCGGCGTGACCGTCACGCTGGCGGTGGGCGGCTTCGACCTGTCGGTGGGCAGCACGGCCGCCACCGCGCAGATGGCGGCCAGCTACGTGCTGGTGGTCTGGCACGGCGGCGCCTGGGCCGCGCTGGGTGCCTGCCTGCTGCTCGGCATCGCCACCGGCCTGCTCAACGGCCTGCTGATCACGCGGCTCAAGGTGCCCGACCAGCTCGCCACGCTCGGCACCTTGTTCCTGCTGGCCGGGCTGCAACTGATCCCGACCGGCGGTCGGTCGCTGGCCACCGGCACCATCCTGCCCGACGGCAGCGAGGCCAGCGGCGAATTCCCGGCCGCCTTCCTGGCGCTGGGGCGGCTGCGCTGGCTCGATATCGTGCCGCTGCCGGTGCTGATCCTGCTGGCGGTGACGATCCTGGCCGTGCTGCTGACCGAGTTCAGCCGCTGGGGACGCGTGCTCTATGCCACCGGCGGCAACGAGACGGCCGCGCGGCTGGCCGGCGCGCCCACCGCGCGCTACCGCGTGGCCGCCTATGTCGCCTCGGCCTGCATCGCCTCGCTCGGCGGCGCGCTGATCGCCGCGCGAGTGGGGCGCGGCGACGTCGGCGCCGGCCATTCGCTGCTGCTCGACGCGGTGGCCGCCGCGCTGATCGGCTACGCGGTGTGGGGCCTCAAGCGGCCCAACGTGGTCGGCGCGGTGACCGGCGCGATCTTCGTCGACGTGCTGCTCAACGGCCTGACCATGCTCAATGCGCCGTATTACATGCAGGACTTCATCAAGGGCGCGCTGCTGGTCGGCGCGCTCGCCTTCACCTTCGGGATCGGCGCCCGGCGCATACGCTAGGCACGCGCCGAGCGGCCGTCCTTCCTCAACCCTCTTTTCGATATTCCGCCCATGATCGACCAGCTCGTCCGCAAGCTCCGGCTCGCGCCGCGGTGCGCCGCTTTCGCCTTCGCGCTCGCCTGCAGCGCGCCGGTTTTCGCCGACCCGGCCCCGGCCGGCGCGCCCGCGCCGTTCAATCACGGCGGCGTGCGCATCGCGCTCGTCAACTACCTGTCCGCCGGGGATTTCTTCCAGGCCTACGAGGCCGGCGCGCAGAAGCAGGCCAAGGCGCTCGGCGTCGACCTGCGCATCTATGCCGGCCGCCAGGACGCGGCCCAGCAGCGCGACCAGATCCAGCAGGCGATCGACCTGGGCGTGGCGGCCATCATCGTCAACCACGGGCTGCCCGAATCGCTGAAGGACATCGTGCAGCGCGCGCTCGACAAGGGCATCAAGGTGGTGGCCTTCGACGTCGACCTGGCCAATCCCAAGGTGCCCCAGATCGAGCAGAGCGACCACGATCTCGCCACGCTGCTGCTGGACCAGGCGGTGAAGGACAATGGCCGGAGCTTCGAGGCGGCCTATGTCTACGTGGCCGGCTTCGCGCCGCTCGATCGCCGCGACGCGGTCTGGCAGGCCTTCAAGGCGGCGAACCCCGGCGTGAAGGAGGTGGCGCGCTTCGGCAGCGTCGACAACCCGATCGCGCAATCGGTGGCCAACCAGGCGGCCGCCGCGTTCCGCGCGCATCCGGGCGTGCGCGTGGTGTTCGCGCCGTATGATGAATTCGCGCGCGGCGCCAAGCTGGCCGCCGAGGAAAACGGCATCGCGTCGAAGCTGCGCATCTACAGCGCCGATATCTCGACCGCCGACATCCAGGCGATCCGCGCGCCCGACAGCCCCTGGGTGGCCACGGCGGCCACCAACCCGGCGGTGGTGGGCGCCGTCTCGGTGCGTGCCGCGGCCTTGCTGGTGGCCGGACAGGACCCGGGGCACCGCATCGGCATCAAGCCGACCCTGATCACGCGCGACGACCTGCGCAAGTTCGATATCCACAACATCGCCGAACTGAGCGCGAAATTCCCGGCCTTCCGCCGCGCCGACGTGGCGCGCGCCGCCTGGATCCCGGACGCGGGCGAGTAAGGGCAAGCCCGGCGCCGCCTGGTCGCGGTGGCGCCGGGCAGGTCAGCGGCCTGCCGAAGCAGGCCGCCGTCTTGTCCGATTCCGTCAGAACTTCACGCGCACGCCGCCGAAGGCCGCCACCTGGCGGTTGTTCGAGGAAGCCGTGCCCGCGTCGGCGATCGCCGCGATCGAGCGGTAGCCGCCCGCGGTGGCGCTGCTCGCGTCGCCGGCCGCGAGCTGGTAGACCCCCGACAGATACAGCTCGGTGCGCTTGGACAACGCGTAGTCGATGCCGAGCGTGAACTGGTGCCAGCGCGGCTTGAGCGTGCCGCCGCCGGCGCCGGGCAGGCTGCTGGCGCGGCCGTCGGTGAAGGCATAGACGCCGATCAGGGTGGTGGTGGGCGTGATCAGGTAGCGCGCGTTCAGGTCGTAGTTGTTGAGCTTGCGCGAGGAGCCGTCCAGGTAGTCGAGCTGCGTGTGGCTCCAGGCGAAGCCGAGGATTGCCTGCCCGAAGCTGTAGTTCGCGCCGGCCACCGCGATCTGCTGCTTGAGCACGCCGCCGTTCAGGCCGTAGAAGAATGCGCCGCTGTAGTCGTCGCCGGCGCTGGTGCTGGCGCCGCCGATCGCGCCGCCGGTATTGCTGCCCGCGTTGGGGTGGTTCAGCACCAGGTAGCCGCCGCCCAGCGAGAGCGGGCCGTGCGCGTAGTTCGCCGCGATCCCCCAGGCCCGATTATTGCCGAAGCCGGTGCCGGCGCCGCCATTGGCCTGGTTGCTGAAGGCATAGAGCCCGTCCACCGTGAAGCCGGCGATGCTGTCGCTGCGAAACTTCACGGCATTGTTGATGCGGAAGGTCTGGTTCAGGTTGTCGTTGTCGCCCACGTGGGTGGCCGGCGACCAGAAGCCCGGCCCCGCGTACTGCGCCACCAGGTCCGACAGCGGCTCGTACTGGCGGCCGAAGCTGAGGGTGCCCACGCCCTTCTTGCCCAGGCCGACGAAGGCCTGGCGCCCGAAGATCCGGCCGCCCTGGCCGAGCGTGCCGTCGTTGGTGCGAAAGCCGCTCTCCACGGTAAACACCGCCGACAGCCCGCCACCCAGGTCCTCCACGCCCTTCAGGCCCCAGCGGCTGCCCGAGAGCTTGCCGCTGGTCTGCTGGACGTTCGAGGCGCCTTTCTGGTTGTTGGTATAGGCCAGGCCGGCATCCACCAGGCCATAGAGCGTGACCGAGCTTTGCGCGTGGGCAGTGAGCGAGCCGGCCGAGACGAGGCCGAGCGCGAGGGATTTCTTCAGCATACGATTCCTTTTTGGCGTGATCGCGAGTGGAAAGCGAATCGATGCTAGGGAAGGCGGGCGGCCCCGCGAAACGATCATGCGAGGAATCGAAAGCACGATTGGATGGTTTCGCGCCGGCGGCCGGCCGCGCGGACGCGGGGCCGCCGATTCTGTCGGAATGCTGACGAAAGCGGGTGCGCGTGCAACTTTTGTGACAGCGCGGCGCGTCCTTGCGCATCGCCGTGGAAATCCTTAGGAAAACTCGATGGATCGCGCTGTCGTATGCTGACGTTTTTGTGCGACAGTCGATGCCGCGGCCACGGCGACGGATTCCTGCCGCCCGCTACGCGTAAACAACCATGATCCCGGCGCCGCCCGCCGGGGCGCACCCATGCTTGCCGAGGAGACCGACGTGAAGATCAGCCGCAGGCAGTTCCTGGCCCTGACGGCCGCCGGGCTGGCCGGCGCGCCACCGCTGGCGCTGGCCGCGGCACCCGCCGCCGGCGATGCCGCGGACGCTTCCGCCGCCTTGCCTTCAGCCGCGGCTGCCGCTTCCGCGGCCGCGCCGGCGAGCCAGGCCAGCGCGCCGAGCCTGGCCGACCTGGCCGATCCGCCCGTCTGGCCCGGCGCCGAATGGGAGCGCATCGATCCCGACAAGCTGGGCTGGTCGCCCGACGATCTCGACGACGTTCACGCCTACGCGGCCTCGATCGGCACCGCCTCGCTGCTGATCGTCCAGCACGGCCGCGTGGTCGACAGCTTCGGCGAGATCGCGGCGCGCCGCGAGATCAACTCGGTGCGCAAGAGCCTGCTCAGCGCGCTGATCGGGATCGCCGTGGCCGAGGGCAAGATCGACCTGGACGCCACCCTGGGCAGCCTCGGCATCGACGACCGGCCACCGGCCCTGAGCCAGGCCGAGAAGCAGGCCACCGTGCGCGAGCTGCTGCAGGCGCGCTCGGGCGTCTACCACCCGGCGCTCTACGAGACGGCCACCGAGAAGCGCCTGCGGCCGGCGCGCGGCAGCCATGCGCCGGGCAGCTTCTGGTACTACAACAACTGGGATTTCAACGTGCTCGGCACGATCTACGAGCACGCGGTGGGCGCCTCGATCTTCGACAGTTTCGCGCAGCGCATCGCCACGCCGATCGGCATGCAGGACTACCGGGCGCGCGACGGCCGCTACGTGCGCGGCGCCGATTCGATCCACCCGGCCTACCCGCTGCACATGAGCGCGCGCGACCTGGCGCGCTTCGGCCTGCTCTACCTGCGCCGCGGCCAGTGGCGGCAGCGCGCGATCGTGCCGGCGGCCTGGGTGGCCGAGAGCACCACCGGCGTCTCGCCCACGCGCGGCGGCGACGCCGAATATGCCTGGTTGTGGTGGGCCGGCCTGCCCGACAGCGGCGCGGCCGGGCTGAAGCTGCCGCCTGGCGCATTCTGGGCCGAGGGGCGTGGCGGGCAATACCTGATCGTCGATCCGCTCAATGACATGGTGGTGGTGCACCAGACCGTGGCGGGCCGCACGCGCGTGAGCGCGCCGGCGATGGGCCGGCTGATGGGGCTGATCCACGATGCCGCCGGGATCGGCGCGCCGATGGTGTGACGACGGGCCAGGTCCGGCGGCGCCCGGTTCAGGCCGTCGCGGCGTCGGCGGCCAGCGCCGCCAGGTAGGGCCAGGGGAAGATGCCGCGATCGTGGCCGTCGTCGAACACCAGTTGCACGCCGTAGCCGATCGGCTCGATGGCCGTCAGCCTGAGGTTCGGTGCCGCCTTGGGCGGCGTGCCGGCCAGCCGGGCGGCGCGGCAGCCGGCACAAGGGCAGGCCTCGCGCAAGGCGGCATGGCCCAGCCGGCCGCGGGTGCCGTCCTGCCAGACCAGGCTCAGCGTGCGCGTCGCGGCATCGCTGCGCAATTCGCTCGGCACGGCGTTCATGGCCGGGCTTCCTCGATTTGCCGGATCGCGATCCTCACCGCCTTGCGGACCTCGGGGTCGCCATCCTCCAGCGCGGCGCCCAGCGCTTCCAGCCAGGCCGGATCGCGCAGCTCGCCGAGCGCCAGCGCGGCTTCCTTGCGCAGGTTGCTGATCGCGTACGTGAGCAGCGCGGCGATGCCGGCGCCGGCCGAGCGCTCGCCGATCAAGCCGAGTGCGCGCGTCGCGCGCAGGCGAACCTGCCAGTAGGGATCCTCGAGCGCGGCGCCCAGCGCGGCCACGGCGGCGGCCGCGCGCAGCTTGCCGAGCGTGGTCGCCGCTTCCTCGCGAACCTGCCAGGCCGGATCGCCCAGCGCCGCCAGCAGGGCCTCGACCACCGGCCGGGCATCGCGCTGGTCGCCGCTGAAGCCGAGCGCGCCCGCCGCGGCGCGGCGCACCTCGGCCCGCGTATCGCCGGTCGCGAGCACGGCGATGGCGGGCAGCGCGCGCGGGTCCTTGAGCCAGCCCAGCACCGCCACCGCTTCGAGCCGCAACTCGGCGTCGTCCGAATCGAGCGCGGCCAGCGCCGGCTCGTAGGCATCGGCGTGGCGCAGCTCGCGCAGGGCGCGCAGCACGGCGCGCGCCACGAAGGGTTCGGGCCGGCCGGCCCAGCGGCGCAGCGTGTCGCCGGAAGCCGGGTCCTTCAGCTCCGACAGGCTTTGCGCGGCGGCCTCGCGCACGCCGGCATCGGCGTCGAGCAGGGCCGCGCACAGCGCCTCGATTGCCTCGGGCTGCTCCCAGGCGGCCAGCGCCAGGGCCGCCTCGCGGCGCACTGCGGCGTCGGCGTCATGGCCGAGCAGGGCGAGGAAGGCCGGCACCAGCTCGGGATCGCCGAGATCGGCCAGCTCGAACACGGCGATGCGGCGCACGGCCGGGTCGGGATCGGCGGCGCGCGCCAGCAGCGGCCGCGCGGCGGGATCGACACCGGCGGCCAGCGCCGGCAGGTCGGTGGGGTGGATCGGGGGCATGTCGGTCATCGGTCTTGCGGGGGCGAGGGAGCGTGGAGGTGGCGGGCCGCGTTCAGCGCAGCAGGTACGGGATCTCGACCTTGACGGCGCCGGTCGGGCAATCGCGTTCGCAGGGCATGCAGTACCAGCACTCGTCGAACTGCATGTAGGCCTTGCCCTTCGAGGTGTCGATCGCCAGCAGGTCGAGCGGGCAGACGTCGACGCAGACGGTGCAGCCCTTCTCGGCGATGCACAGCGCCTCGTCGATGGTCACGGGGGCGCTGCTGCGCTGGAGGATGTCGTGCGGGGTGGTCGGCATGGTCGGGGTTCTCAGCTGAGGGCGGGGGCGGCGTGAGCGTCGGCGCCGGTGGTTGCGTTGGCAGTGGCGGTGGCGGTGGCGTTGGCGGTGGCGCGCTCGCGGATCCGCAACTGCGAATACGCGCCCAGCTCCGCGTCGGAGACCGGCACCACGTAAGGCTCGACGGCGCGCTTCTCGCTTCTCATGCGGCCCTGGTCGTCGCGGCTCAGGTGCGTGTGGCAGAACCAGTCGCGGTCGTTGCGCTCGGGGAAATCGACGCGATGGTGATAGAGGCCCCAGCGGCTCTCGGTGCGGAATAGCGAGGCGCGCGCGGCCATCTCGGCGCAATCGCGGATCGCCCGCACCTCGGCCGCGCGCATCAGCTCGTGCGGGTGGGTGGCCTTGATCGCCTCGATGTCGGCGCCGATTTCCTCGAAGCGCTGCAGGCCGATCTCCATCTTGCGCGTGACCTTGGGCGGCTGCAGGTAGTCGTTCACCATGCGGCGCAGCTTGTACTCGACCTGGTTCGGCGCGAGGCCGTGCTCGCGATGCAGCGGCGCCAGCACGCGCTCGCGCTCGGCCGCCACCTGTTCCTGGTCGAGCGGCGCCAGCTCGCGCCCGGCGATGTCCTCGGCCGCGTGCTCGCCCGCGAACCAGCCGTAGGTGAAGGCGCCGAGCATGTAGTTGTGCGGCACGGCGGCCATGTCGCCGGCGGCGTAGAGGCCCGGCACGGTGGTGCGCGCATGCTCGTCCACATACACGCCCGAGGCGCTGTGGCCGCTGCAGAAACCGATCTCGGAGATATGCATCTCCACCATCTGATGACGGTAGTCGGTGCCGCGCCCTTCATGGAAACGGCCGCGGCTGGGCCGCTCGTTGGTGTGCAGGATCTGCTCGATGTTGCGGATGGTTTCCTCGGCCAGGTGGTCGAGCTTCAGGAACACCGGGCCGCGTCCGCTCTGCAGTTCCTGGTAGAACTCCCACATCATCTGGCCGCTCCAGTAGTCGCACTCGATGAAGCGCTCGCCCTGGCCGTTGGCGGTGAAGCCGCCCAGCGGCCCGGTCACGTAGGCGCAGGCCGGGCCGTTGTAGTCCTTGATCAGCGGATTGATCTGGAAGCACTCCAGGTTGGCCAGCGCGGCGCCGGCGTGATAGGCCATCGCGTAGCCGTCGCCGGCGTTGGTCGGATTCTCGTAGGTGCCCATCAGGTAGCCTGAGGCGGGCAGGCCGAGCCGCCCGGCCGCGCCGCAGCAGAGGATCACGGCCTTGGCGCGGATCACCTGGAACTGCGCGGTGCGGCAGTCGAAACCCAGCACGCCGGCGGCGCGCCCCTGCGCGTCGGTCAGCACGCGGGTGGCGACCACGCGGTTGGTGATCGCGATGCGCGCGCGCTTCAACTGCCGGTAGAGGATCTTCTTGATGTCGTGGCCCTCGGGCATCGGCAGCACGTAGGCGCCCATGTGATGGACCTTCTTGACCGCGTAGTCGCCGTTGCCGTCCTTCTCGAACTTCACGCCCCAGCGATCGAGCTGCTCGATGGTGGTGTAGCTGTGCTTCGCGTAGGCATGCACGGCGGATTGATCGACGATGCCGTCGTTGGCGATGGTGATTTCGCGCGTGTACTGCTCGGGCGTGGCGTGGCCGGGGATCACGGCATTGTTCAGGCCGTCCATGCCCATCGAGATCGCGCCGCTGCGCTTGACGCCGGCCTTCTCCAGCAGCAGCACGCGCAGCGCCGGGTTGCGTTCCTTGGCCTTGATCGCGGCCATCGGGCCGGCGGTGCCGCCGCCCACCACCACCAGGTCGTAGTCGAGCACTTGGGTATTCATCACGAGGTCCTCCGGTGTTCATGCGGTCTCCTGCGATCGACGCGCAGCCGGTACTGGAAGGCGTCGCCGCGGAAATACAGGTGTTCGTAATCGATCGGCGCGCCGGCCTCGTCGTGCGTCAGGCGCTCGATGCGCAGCACCGGGCTGCCGTCTTCCACGCGCAGCGCCTCGACGATGTCGTCGTCGGCGAGGATCGCGTCGATCGACAGGTCGGCATGACCGAGCGGCACGCCGCAGTCGTTCTCCAGGATCAGGAAGATGTCGCGCGTGGCGAGGTCGGCGCCGGCCAGGCGCTTGCCGAGCGCCTCCGGCACCCAGGTGATCTCGAGCGAGACCGGCTCGCGGTTGAGCAGGCGCACGCGGTGGATCTCGGCCACGCTGGCGCCCTCGGGCAGGTTCAGCCTGGCGGCCACGTGGCGATCGGCCTTGACGATGCCGAAGCTGCGCAACTGGTTCACGATCTCGTAGCCCATCGACGACATCGCCTCGGCGAAGCCCTGCAGCGAGGCGACGTTCTGGAACGCCTTCGGTTTCGACACGAAGGTGCCCTTGCCGTGCAGGCGGAACACCAGGCCTTCCTTCTGCAGATCGCCGAGCGCCTGGCGCACGGTGATGCGGCTCACGCCGTACATCGCGCACAGTTCGCTTTCGGAAGGCATGCGGCTGTGGGGCGGGTAGCTGCCGTCGAGGATGCGCGCGCGCAGCGTGTCCTTGATCTGTTCGTAGAGCGGTTGCGGGGACAGCGGCACCAGATTGGTTTTCGACATGGTCAACTTGTCATGACAAGACATGACGAGTGTAGGGAGCGTCGAATCCCCGCCAAACCAATCAATTCAGATATCGATTCCCGGTTTGGCGGGGGTGGTGCTCGAGCAGTGGAATCGCGCTTATCGCGTCGGAGGGAAGGTCGGCATCAGCGCGCGGCGGCGGCTTCGGGCTGCCGGCGATAAGCCGCGCCCGCATGCGCTGCCGGCAGCGTGGCCGCGCCGCCGAACAGCTTCTCGCGCAGCGTGCCCTCGGCATAGGCGGTCTTGTAGCGGCCGCGCGCCTGCAGCTCGGGGATCACCAGCTCGATGAAATCCTCGTAGCTTTCCGGCGTGACGGTGCGCGCCAGGTTGAAGCCGTCGATATCGGTCTCGTCGATCCAGCCGATCAGCGCGTCGGCCACCTGCGAGGCGTCGCCGACGATGGTCGCGTAGCGCCCGCCCAGCGCCATCTGGCCGAGCAGGTCGCGCACCGTGAAATCGGGCCGGCCGTCGGTGACGCGCTGCACCGAGGATTCGATGCCGCGCGGTTTCTTCGTGCCGTCGGGCGCGATCACGTCGTCGAGATCGAAGCGCGAATAATCGATGCCGCTGCCGGCCGCGAAATGCGCGAGGCCGGCCTCGGGGCTGGCGTGGCGCGCGTACTCGGCGAACTTCTCGCGCGCCTCGGCCTCGGTGCGCCCGACGATCACCGTCACGCCCATGAAGATCTTCAGGCCTGCCGGATCGCGCCCGGCCTCGGCCGCCTGGCGGCGCAGCTCGGCCACCAGCTTGCGCGTACCGGCGCGGCTGCCGCTCGACACGAACACGCATTCGGCATGGCGCGCCGCGAACTGCTGGCCGCGCCCCGAGGAGCCCGCCTGGAACAGCACCGGCGTGCGCTGCGGCGAGGGTTCGGCGAGGTGGTAGCCGTCGACCTCGTAGAAGCGGCCGCGATGGCGGATGCGGTGCACCTTGGCCGGATCGGCGAACATGCGCGCCTCGCGGTCGCGGCGCACCGCGCCGTCTTCCCAGCTGCCTTCCCACAGCTTGTAGGCCACTTCCAGGTACTCGTCGGCGCGGTCGTAGCGCTCGTCGTGCTCGATCTGGCCGGCCAGGCCCATCGCGCGCGCCGCGCTGTCGAGGTAGCCCGTCACGATGTTCCAGCCGATCCGGCCGCCGCTCAGGTGGTCGAGCGTCGAGAAGCGCCGGGCCAGCAGGTAGGGCGCCTCGTAGGTCAGGTTCACGGTGATGCCGAAGCCGAGGTGCTGCGTGGCGGCGGCCATCGCCGAGACCAGCATCATCGGGTCGTTGACGGGCAACTGGATCGATTCGCGCAGCGTCAGGTCGAGCGACTGGCCATAGACGTCGTAGACGCCGACGATATCGGCGATGAACAGCCCGTCGAACAGACCGCGTTCGAGCAGGCGGGCGAGGTCGGTCCAGTAGGCGAGCGAGCGGTAGTCGGTGGAGCGATCGCGCGGATGCGTCCACAGACCATGGTTGATGTGGCCGACGCAGTTCATGTTGAACGCGTTCAGGCGGATCGGCTTTCCTGTCATCGTCGAGGGGCGCGCCCGGGCGGGTTGGTCGAAACCAGCTAGGCTCGCATGGCGCGCGCGCGTTCCCAACCAAGGAATCCGGATTTGCTTCGCAGCGATTCGACGATAGCGGCCTCGGCGCGGGCGTGGCTGCGCTCGCGCTTCAGCGCCAGCGCGCGGCCGAGAACGGCGCCAGATCGATCGAGGGGCGCTCGCCGGACAGCAGTTGCGCGACCAGGCGGCCGGTCGGCGCGCCGGCGGTCAGGCCGATATGGCCATGGCCGAAGGCGTACACGGCGTTCTCGAAGCGCGCGGCGCGGCCGATCACCGGCAGGGAATCGGGCGTGCTGGGGCGGCGGCCCATCCAGCGCAGCTCGGCCTGCCCGGCCGCCTGCTCGGGGGCCGCGCCCAGCGCCGGGTACATGCGCCGCAACTGGCGCGCCAGCAGCGTGCAGCGGCGCCAGTCGGGCGGCGCGTCGAGTCCGGCGAACTCCACCGCGCCGGCGCAGCGCACGCGCCCGGCCATCGGCGTGCTGAAGATCTTCGCCTCGGACCACAGCGTCGGGATGCGCGGGCCGGCCGCCGCTTGCGGCACCTCCAGGTGGTAGCCGCGCTCGGTGTCGAGCATCACGCGATCGCCGAGCCGGGCCGCGAGGCGCGCCGACCAGGCGCCCAGCGCCACCACCGCGCCCTTCACCTCGAAGGTGCCGGCGCTGGTGGCGACGCCGGTGAGCCGGGCGCCGTTGTCGATCACGCCGAGCACCTGCGCGTCGACGATCCTGCCGCCGCGCGCGAGCAGGTCGCGCTTGAGGCCCTCGACGAAGGCGCCGGGGTCGCTCAGGTGCCCGGTTTCGCGGATCAGCCGCGCGCGCAGGAAGCGGTCGGCAAGATCGGGCTCCAGCTCGCGCAGCGCCGCGCGCGGCACCTCCTCGACGGCGATGCCGTTCGCTTCCCGCAGGGACATCGCGTAGGCATCGCCGGCATGGCCTTGCTCGCTGGTGTAGGCGACCAGGTGGCCGCGTTGCTCGAACAGTTCGCCCAGCCCGGCTTCGGCGGCCAGCGCGCGGTAGGCCTCGACGCTGCCGGCGATCAGCCCGCGCAGGGCGCGGGCCTGGGCGGCCACGCGCTCGGGCGTGCCTGCCGCCACGAAGCGCGCGAGCCAGGGCAGCAGGCGCGGCAGGTAGCGCCAGCGCAGCACCAGCGGGCCTTCCGGATCGAGCAGCCAATGCGGCACATGGCGCAGTACACCCGGCATCGCGACCGGCACGATCGAGGAGCCGTTCAGGCAGCCGGCATTGCCGAACGAGGCGGCCTCGCGCGGGTCGCCGCGATCGATCAGCAGCACCTCGTGGCCGGCGCGGCGCAGGTAGGCGGCGGCACAGCTGCCGATGATGCCGCCGCCGAGCACGGCGACGGGAAGCGAGGAAGCGGACATGCGCGGAAAAACCGATGAGGAAACGAGCCGGCGGCCATCGTGACATGACAAAAAGCTGACGGCCAGCATCGGCCAGAATCTGCCGGCTTCGGGCGACTGCGGCGGGCTTCGGCCGGCCCGGCCCCGGGTGGGCGCGAGCGATGACATACTGGGCACCCGTCCCCGTTTCCCAAGGAGTGTGCGCGTGAGCGATCCCATTCATCGCGAGCTGAGTGTCGACGGCGTTCGCCTTCATCTGGTCGAACAAGGCGAGGGCCCGGCCGTCCTGCTCTGCCATGGCTACCCCGAATGCTGGTATTCCTGGCGCCACCAGTTGCCGGCGCTGGCCGCGGCCGGCTACCGGGCGATCGCGCTCGACATGCGCGGCTACGGCGAGAGCGACAGCCCGCCCGGGATCGAGGACTACACGGTGCTGCGCCTGGTCGGCGACCTGGTGGGCGTGCTCGATGCGCTGGGCATCGAATCGGCGGTGGTGGCCGGGCACGACTGGGGCGCGGTGGTGGCCTGGCATGCCGCGCTGCTGCGTGCCGATCGCTTCCCGGCCGTGATCGCGCTGAGCGTGCCCTTCATCCCGCGCGGCCAGGTCAGCACCTCGCGCAAGCTGCCGGAGACGGAGCACGAGGTGTTCTACCAGCTCTATTTCCAGGAGCCCGGCGTGGCCGAGGCCGACTACGAGCGCGACACGCGCGGCTACCTGCGCGGCCTGCTGTTCGCCACCAGCGGGGACATGCCGCCGCCGGCCGAAGGCGAGCCGCCGCGCCGGCCGGGCATGGTGCCGCGCACGGGCCGGCTGCCGTATTCGGGGCCGGCGGTGCTGCCGGCCTGGCTCGGCGAGGCGGATGTCGACGTCTACACGGCCGCCTTCGCGCGCAACGGCTTTCGCGGCCCGCTGAACTGGTACCGCAATATCGAGCGCAACTGGCAGACGCTGGCTGCCTTCGAGGGGCGCAAGGTGGAGGTGCCGGCGCTCTATATCGCCGGCGAGCGCGATCTGGTGCTGGCCTTCAAGGGCAATTCGGCCTTGCTGGAGGCGCAGGCGCGGTGGGTGCCGCGCCTGGCGCGCACGGTGCGCCTGCCTGGTTGCGGGCACTGGACCCAGCAGGAGCGGCCCGCCGAGGTCAATCGCGAGATGCTGGCCTTCCTGGGCGAGGTGGGCTGGGGGCGGGGTTGAGCCTGGGCTTGGCGATGCCCGGCGCGCGCCTGTTCACGGCATGAAGCGCGAAACGGCGGCGCCGGGCATGCCGCTGGTTTCATAGCGGAATCGCCTCGCCATAGGCGCGCAGGTCGGCATGCTCGCGCAGCAGTTGCTCGTACAGGCCCTGGAAGCCCAGCCAGGCCACGTAATCGGAAGCGAGATGGCGGCGGATGCCGCGTGCCTCCTCGTCGCCCAGCACCTCGATCGGGCCGGCCGCCTCGGCCAGCAGCTGCACCTGCGCGCAGCGCTCCATCGCGATGAAGCGGTAGACGGCCGAATCCACGCTCGAGCCGATCGTCAGCAGCCCGTGGTTGAGCAGGATCGCGGCCTTGCAGTCGCCCATGGCCTGCGCGATGCGGCGCCCCTCGTCGGTGGCGAGCACCACCACGTCGCCGCGAAACACCACGTGGTTCTCGAAGAACAGGCAGGCTTCCTGGTTGATCGGCGCGAGCAGCCGCTCGCGCGCGGCGAAGGCGCGGCCGTAGGTGGTATGCGTGTGCACGGCGGCCACCGCCGAGGCGATGGTGCCGTGGATGCCGCAATGGATCGCCACCGCGGCCGCGTTGACGGGGCCGTCGCCGTGATGAACCCGGCCGTCGTCGTCGATGCAGATCAGGTCGTCGGGATGGACCGTCGAGAAGTGCTGTGCGTAGCGGTTGACCCAATAACGATCGTGATGCTCGGGGTCGCGCGCCGTGACATGGCCGGCGATGCCCTCGGTCAGCCCGAAGCGCGCCAGCAATCGATACGCGGCGGCCAGCTTGAGCTTGCGGTGGCGGCGCTCGGCCTCGATCGTCGAATAGGTATGAGCAACCGGCAGGGCGCCGCCGATCGGGGTGGGGATCTGGTAGTCGTTCGGGTCCGCTGCTGTCATGCGAGGCCTTCGGGGAATGGGGAGGATGGGGCGGCGGGCGTCACTGGCCCTCGATGAATGCATTCTCCGGCGCCGCGCTCACCAGCGTAAAGCGACGATTGGGCAAGCGCGTGTGAGCTTTTTTCACAGGCGCCGGCGCATCATGCCGAAGCGTCACAGGCTGGTGACTTTTCGTGGATTGCCATGGAAATTCGGCCGGTGCTAAATGACATCGACGCGGCAGGGCCAGCCCCGAGCCGCGCGACGCGCCCGCTCCCGGCGTGCGCCCGCCTGCCCACCGACCCAGCCACCGGACCCGCCCATGGCCGCTACCCACGACACGCAGCCCGCGCTGCCGCCCGACCTGATGAAACGCATCGCGTGGCGGATCGGCCCGCTGATGGTGCTGATGTACGTCGCCAACCAGCTCGATCGCGCCAACGTCGGCTACGCGGCGCTGACCATGAACGCCGAGCTCGGCATGAGCGCGGCGCAATACGGGCTGTCGGCCAGCCTGTTCTTCCTCGGCTACATCCTCTGCGAGGTGCCGAGCAACCTGTTCATGCATCGCTACGGCGCGCGCCGCTGGATGACGCGCATCCTGCTGAGCTGGGGCCTGCTGTCCTCGCTCACCAGCTTCGTGCCGAACGCGCACTGGCTCTACGCGGCACGCTTTCTGCTCGGCGCCTTCGAGGCCGGGCTCTATCCGGGCATGGTCTATTACCTGACCTTGTGGATGCCGGCGCGCAACCGCGTCTGGATGATGTCGCTGTTCACCATGTCGATTCCGCTCACGGGCATGCTCGGCGCGCCGGTGTCGACCTGGATCATGGAGCACGCGAGCGTGTTCGGCATCACCGGCTGGCGCGCCATGATCCTGCTGGAGGGCGTGCCGGCGATGCTGCTCGGCGTGGTGGCCTGGTTCTGGCTGCCCGACGGCCCGCATGCCTGGCGCGGGCTCGGCGAGGCCGACCACGCCCGCCTGCGCGCGGCGCTGGCCGCCGAACAGGAAAGCGCGGCCGCGACGGTGCAGCCCGACAGCGCGCGCAAGGCGCTGGGCAATCCGAAGGTCTGGGCGCTGGGCCTGGTCTATTTCGGCATCAACTCGGGAATCATCGGACTCCTGTATTTCCTCCCCCAGGTGGTGAAGACCTTCAGCGGCAGCGCTCACCTCTCGCTCACGCAGATCGGCCTGATCTCGGCCGTGCCGTTCGCGGTGGCGGTGGTGGGCGTGCTGGCCTGGGGCCGCCTGGTATCGCGCCGGCGCGTGCATGCCGGCCATGTGGCGGGGCCCTTGATGCTGTCGGCGGTGACGCTGGCCAGCGCGCTGTACCTGGCCTCGCCGCTGGCGACGGTGGCCGTGCTCGCGGTCGGCACCACCGCCTGCTTCTGTAGCATCTCGACCTTCTGGCAGTTGCCGACGCGCATCCTCACCGATCGCGCGGCGGCGGCCGGCATCGCGCTGATCACCAGCATCGGCGTGTCCTCGGGCTTCCTGATGCCGTATTTCATCGGCTGGGTGCGCGACACCACCGGCACCTTCCGGCTCGCCTTCATCGCCGTCGCGGTGGCGATGACGATCGGCTCGGCGCTGGCCATCGTGCTCGATCGTCCGAAGCAGCGCGCCTTCGAAGCAAGCATGGCGCTAAAATGAGGCTCGATTTTCCGGAGGACGAGCCGTGTCGCTGCGTCGAGGCATTCCTAGTCTGACCGCCTTGCAGGCCTTCGAGGCATCGGCGCGGCACCAGAGTTTCTCGAAGGCCGCCGCCGAGCTGCAGCTCACGCATGGCGCGATCTGCAAGAAGGTCAACGAGCTGGAGGCCAGCCTCGGCATGGAGCTGTTCCGGCGCGTCAGCCAGCGGCTGGTGCTGACCGAGGCCGGCGCCGATTATGCCCACCGTATCCGCCTGCATCTCGAGCAGATCCGCCAGGACACCCAGCAGTTGCTCGCGCAAGGCGAGCGCTCCACGCTGCGCGTGGCGGTGGGCGTGACCTTCGGCGCGCAATGGCTGGTGCCGCGGCTGCCGCGCTTTCACGCGCGCCACGCCAATATCCAGCTACGCCTGACCGGCCGCGATCAGGCGACCTATTTCCAGGATCTCAATTTCGACGCCGCGATCCACTTCGAGAAGACCTTGTTGCCGGGCCTGGCCGGTCGCGTGCTGATCGCCGACGACGAGCTCTGGATCGTGGCCGCGCCGGGCCGCGTCGAGGGTGCCGATCCGGCCCGGATCGCCGCGATGCCGTGGATTCATGCGCGCGACCTGCCCGGCGCCTGGATGAACTGGGCCGAGGCCGCCGCGATGCCGCGCGCCGAGCCGCATGGCGGCGATCATTTCTTCGACTTCTTCATCATGGCGATCCAGGCCGCCGTGGCCGGGCTCGGGCTGGCCTTGCTGCCGCGCCTGCTGATCGAAACGGAGCTGAGGGACGGGCGGCTGGTGCGCGTGGGCGATTACGCGACGGTCAATGCCCAGAAAACCTATCTGCTGTATCCGGAACAGAAACAGGATTCGGCGCCGCTCGTCACGTTCGCCGGCTGGCTCGAAGAGGAAATGGCAGAATATCGTGCCTCGCGGGATGCCGCTCGGTAGTTGAGCGCGATTCATTGTGTTATGGGTCGATGTCGACGATATTAAGCAGGGAAACGCAGTTTCCATTCCCGCATGGAGACAATCGGTATCAATCGGTGGAATAACAAAACATCCTCAAACAAGCTCAAGAAAACCTGAATAATTCTTAGCGCCGACTCTCGCCATTTATTTCAATTCCAGTACTGAAAATTCTTGTAATCGCGCTGGACAAACTTGCGAGGTCCGGCCGGCAAGGCCTTGGCGCTTGACTGCAGGGCTTGCCGCGGCCCGGCAGAATAAAGCAGACGCCTCTCCCAAACACGCGCGCTCGTTTGCATAATCGATTCGATCGAATCGATTGTATTGACAGTTCGAATTTGTCACTGTTGAATGCGTCGCTAACGAAAATATGAGAGGGCAAACCATGGTCGCGATGCATTCATTTCGTCCGTATCACGCGGACTGAGGTGGCATTGGAAAACCGCGCCGTGATTCCATCGCGCATTGACTCGCCGATCCGATTTTGCGGAACGGCGCGCGAACGTGGCCTTGCGCGCGGCTTTTCTTCCCGCGATCCCATCCATTCCCCTGCCAGTCATCCGCCCGTATTGCCGTGGTCGGCCGATCGAGCCAACCACGGCATGCGCTCGTACGCGCCGATCAGGCGCGCTTCCGTTTCGCAGGACGCATCCCTATGAACGCAGGTATTCCCCACGCAGTCCGTGCCGCCGATCCGGGCGAGCCGTCCGGCTCCAAGGCCGCGGACGCAAACGTTTCCTTCCAGCGCATCGACCATATCGCGCTCGCGGTGAAAGATCTCGAGGAGGGCGTGCGGCTGTTCCGCGACGTGCTCGGTTTCGAGCTGAAGCAGCGCCGCCATATCAAGGGCGCGCGCACCGGCATGGTGTCCGCCGAGATGGAGCTGAACGGCATTCGTTTCGTGCTGTGCCAGGGCACCGAGCCCGAATCGCAGGTCTCGAAGCTGGTCGAGCACCATGGCGTCGGCATCGCGCATATCGCGATGGCCGTCGAGGACGTGGAGACGGCCGTCGATTCGCTGAAGTCGCGAGGGCTCGGCTTCGACACCAAGGTGATCAAGGGCAGCGGGCTGACCCAGGCGTTTTCCTCGCGCTGCCACAACACCGGCATGAGCTTCGAGCTGATCCATCGCTCCGGCGAGGAAGGTTTTCTCGAGGACAACGTGCAGGACCTGTTCGACCAGCTCGAGCAATCCGGCAAGTACTGAGCGGCCCGGCCGCGTCTTCGTTTCAAGGATTTCCGTTCCGTTCGCGTTGATGCTCGACGACGCGACGCGGCATGCCGCCGTGTCGCCGCGGATTGCGCGCGTGAGAGGAACGTGTCTTCAGTCACTGGTATGTCGAAAGGAATTTCCATCATGGGTCGCTTCCAGATTCAGTGGCGGGCGCTGGACCTGCGCGCGGATGCCTTGCAGGCTTTTCGCGGCGTGTTCCTGGGCTCCCCGGGCACGTTCATGTTCGAGAGCAGCGTGGTGGTGCCGGGCTTCTCGCGCTTCAGCTTCATGGGCGATGCGCACGGTCCCTTGGGCGAGATCCTCACCTACGATCTGCACGCGCGGCGACTCACGATCGCGCGTGAGGGCCGAAGCGAGACGATCGAGGTCGAGAGCCTGTTCGCCTGGTTGAACACGCAACTGATGGAGCGAAGGATCGAGGCGCCTCCCGAACTGCCCTTCGACTTCAACCTCGGCTACGCGGGCGTGTTCGGCTACGAACTGAAGGGCGAGACCGGCGGCTCGCTGGCCTGGCGCTCCGATACGCACGATGCGGCCTTCGTGTTCGCCACTCGCCTGGTGGCGATCGACCATCTCGAAGGCAAGACCTGGCTGCTGCATCTGGTCGACGGCGAGGCCGCCCGTGCACGTGCCGAGGCCTGGTTCGACACGGTCGAGGCAGTCCTGAGCGCGCCGGCCGACGCCGGCGGCGCGGTGGCTTCCGCCCAGGCCGGCGCACCGCGCAGGAAACTCTCGCTGGCCGAGGTGGAAGCCTGGATCGCCCGGCACGCCGAGATACGCCACGACCGGCCCAGCTATATCGCCAAGATCCGCGAGGCGCTGACCGAGATCGTCAACGGCGAGAGCTACGAGATCTGCCTCACCAACCTGGTCAGCTTCCCGTTCGAGGGTTCCCCCTTCGCGCTCTATCGCGCGATGCGCGAGCTGTCGCCGGCGCCGCATGCGGCCTATTTCGATATCGGCGATTTCTCGCACGTCGGCTCCTCGCCCGAGCGCTTCCTGTGCGTGGACCGCCACGGTCACGCCGAGGCGAAGCCGATCAAGGGCACGCGTCCGCGCGGGCGCACGCCCGAGGAGGATCAGGCGCTGATCGACGACCTGCTGGCGAGCGAGAAGGACCGCGCCGAGAACCTGATGATCGTCGACCTGCTGCGCAACGATCTCGGCCAGGTCAGCCGGCTCGGCTCGGTGCACGTGCCGAAGCTGTTCGACGTCGAGACCTATTCCCATGTGCACCAGTTGGTGTCGACCATTCGCGGCACGCTGAAGGCGGAGGTGTCCGGCCTCGAATGCCTGCGCGCCGCGTTCCCGGGCGGCTCGATGACCGGCGCGCCGAAGAAACGGACCATGGAGATCATCGACCGTCTCGAGCAGGGGCCGCGCGGCATCTACTCGGGTGCCTTGGGCTGGCTCGGGCTGTCGGGCGCCTGCGATTTCAACATCGTGATCCGCTCGGTGACGATCCAGGGCGGCCGGGCGAGGCTGGGCGTGGGCGGCGCGATCACGGCGCTGTCCGATCCCGTCGAGGAATTCGACGAAACCATCGTGAAGGCACGTGGCGTGATCGAGGCGGTCGAGCGGCTCGCTGCGCTGGAGCGCGCCGAAGCCGAGCAGGCGCCGCCGCCGGAGCTGTCATGCGCGATGGCGCAGGCCGAAGCCCCGCACGCGGCGGCCGGCGCGACGGCGGTGTAAGGGCGTGCCTGGCGCACGTCATCGAGAACAAGCAATCCGCGAACCGGCCCGCGCATCCCTGGCGCTTCACGAGGCTGGTCGCATGAAGGAGAAAGCGCAGTGAACCAGACAGTCCTGCTGGGCGAAGTGTATCCGTTGACGGCCGCGCAACGAGAAATCTGGCTCGACCAGGCCGTGCACGGCGATGCACCGGTCTACAAGATCGGCGGATACACGCGAATCGCCGGTAGCGTCGACGCGGCGTGCTTCGAACGCGCCGTGAACCTGCTGGTGGCGCGCCATGACGCGCTGCGCCTGGTGCTGGTGCCGGGCGAGAACGGGGAGGGGCTGCCGCGCCAGGCGGTCGCGAAGACCCTCACGGTCGAGGTGCCCCTGCACGATTTCTCGGCCGAGCCGGATCCGGATGCCGCGGCGATCGCCTGGGCGCGGCAACGGCTGGCCGAATCGTTTCCGCTCGACGGCCGGCCCCTGTTCCGCTTCGAGCTGGCGAGGATCGACGCGGCGAACTTCCTGTTCACGCTGAATTTCCATCACTTGATCGTCGACGGCTGGGCGATCGGCCTGCTGGTCGATTCGCTGGCGCGGATCTACAGCGCGCTGGCGCAGGGCCGGGAACCGGAGCTCGATGCGCCGTCCTATCTCGAGTTCGTCGAGCAGGATCGCGCGTTCCGCGAATCGCCTCAGTTCGAGCGGCAGCGCGCCTACTGGCTCGACAAGTACCGTTCGGTGCCCGACCCGCTGTTCGCGCCGCGTTCTCGCGAGCGCTTCGACGGGCCGGTCGCGCCGAGCGGGCACCATGCGCTGTGCCTGCCGCGCGCGTTCTACGATCGCATCGCCACCTTCGCGCAGCGCTGCGAGTCGACGCCGTTCCACGTGATCCTCGGCCTGCTTCATGTGTATTTCTCGCGCACCGCCCAGCGCGACGAGCTGGCGATCGGCCTGCCGATCCTGAATCGCTCGAATGCGCGGATGCGGCAGACGGCCGGCATGTTCACGGGCGTCAGCGCGGTGCGCCTGGGCTACGATCCGGCGCAGCGTTTCGACGAACTGCTGAAGTCGCTCGGCCAGACGCTCAAGCAGGATTACCGTCATCAGCGCTTCCCGATCAGCGAGCTGAACCGCTCGCTCGGGCTGCTGCAGGCGCGCCGCGCGCAGTTGTTCGACATATCGGTGTCGTACGAGCGGGACGATTACGACATGCGCTTCGGCGAGAGCCCGGCGCAGGTGCATATGTGCTCGAACGGGCACGAGCAGTTGCCGCTGGCCCTGCATATCCGCGAGAACCGCTTCGATGCGAACGCGTGGATTCACTTCATGTACAACCGCGCCTACTTCGAGCAGGAGGAAGTCGAGGCGATCGGCGCGCGTTTCGAGCAGTTGCTCGGGCAGGTGCTCGAGGATGCGCGCGTGCCGGTTGCGGACTTGCGCTTGCCGACGGCTGGGGAGCTCGCGCGTCTGCGGGAGTGGAGTGCGAGCCCGGCGGCGTTCGAGCGGGACGAGCCGCTGCATCGCCTGTTCGAGGCCCGTGCGGCGCAAACGCCGGACGCGGTCGCGCTGGAATTCGAGGGGCAGCGCCTGAGCTACGGCGAGCTGAACGCGTGGGCCAATCGCGTCGCGCATCGCCTGGTCGGGCTGGGCGTGAAGCCGGACGATCGCGTGGCGATCTGCGTGGAGCGCGGCCCGGGCATGATCGCCGGGCTGCTGGGCGTGCTGAAGGCCGGTGCTGGTTACGTGCCGCTGGACCCGGCTTACCCGGCCGAGCGGCTCGCTTATACGCTGGGCGACAGCGCGCCGCTGGCGGTGCTGGTGCAGGCCGGCACGCGCGAGGTGCTGGGCGAGTTGACGGTGCCGGTGATCGATATCGATGCGCCAGGCGAAAGCGGCGCGTCGAGCGACAACCCGGTGGTGGAAGGGCTGAACGCGCGCAGCCTCGCTTATGTGATCTACACCTCGGGTTCGACAGGGCAGCCGAAGGGCGTGATGATCGAGCACCGCAACGTGACGCGGCTGTTCGCGGCCACGCAAGCGTGGTACGGCTTCGGCCCTCAGGACACCTGGGCGCTGTTCCACTCGTTCGCCTTCGACTTCTCGGTCTGGGAGATCTGGGGCGCGTTGCTGCACGGCGGCCGGCTGGTGATCGTGCCGAAACTGACGAGCCGCTCGCCGCAGGCGTGTTACGCGCTGCTTTGCGATACCGGCGTGACGGTGCTGAATCAGACGCCGAGCGCGTTCCGTCAGCTGATCGCGGCACAGGCCGAGAGCGATCGGGAGCACGAGCTTCGCCACGTGGTGTTCGGCGGGGAGGCGCTGGAAGTCGGGATGCTGCGCCCTTGGTACGAGGATGCGCGCAACCGCGATTGCCAACTCGTCAACATGTACGGCATCACCGAGACGACGGTGCACGTGACGTATTGGCCCTTGAGCGCCGAGGGTGGCGGAACGCCAGCGGGGATCGGGCGGCCGATCCCGGATCTGTCGGTCCATGTGCTGGACGCGAACCTGAATCCGGTGCCGATCGGGGTGGCGGGGGAGCTGTGCGTCGGCGGGGCGGGCGTGGCTCGCGGCTACCTGAACCAGCCGGAATTGACGGCACGGCGCTTCATCCGCAATCCGTTCAGCGAGGATGGCGAGGCGAGGCTGTACCGCAGCGGCGACCTGGCGCGCTTCCTGCCGGACGGCACGCTGGAATACCTGGGGCGCATCGATACGCAGGTCAAGATCCGGGGTTTCCGGATCGAGCTGGGGGAAATCGAGGCTGCGTTGTCAGCCCTGCCTGGTGTGCGAGAAGCCCTGGTGATGGCGCGGGAAGATGAGCCTGGAGAAAAGCGGCTCGTCGCGTATTTCGTTGTGGACGATGCCGAGGCGGCTTCGGACACAGCGGCGCTACGTGCCGGCTTGTCCCGCACGCTGCCCGACTTCATGCTGCCGGCGGCCTTCGTCGCGCTCGAGCGTTTCCCGCTGACGGCGAACGGCAAGATCGATCGCAAGGCGCTGCCGCGCCCCGCGCAAACGGTAGACGCTGAGCAGTACGTCGCGCCGCGCACCTCGATCGAAGAGCGTCTGGCGGCCATCTGGGCGCAGGTGCTGCACCTCGATCGCGTCGGCATCCACGACAACTTCTTCGCCGTGGGGGGCGATTCGATCCGTGCCGTGTCGGTGCTGTCGAAGGCGAAGGCGCAAGGGCTGGAGTTCGCGCTGGTCGACCTGTTCACGCGGCAGAGCATCGCCAATCTGGCCCAGGCGCTGACGCTGGACGAGGTGAGCGTGGCGCAGGAAGCCGCGGCGCTGAGCCTGAGCGCGGCTGACCAGGCGCGCCTGCCGGCGGGCATCGAGGATGCCTATCCGCTGACCTACCTGCAACGCGGGATGGTCTACCACAACCAGCAGGCTTCCGAGGACGCGTCGATCTACCACGACGTCTTCAGCTACCGCTTCGGCGTGCCGGCCTGGGACGAGGCGAAGCTGAGGCTGGCCCTCGACGCGATGACGCGTCGCCATCCCGTGCTGCGCACCTCGTTCGACTTCGATCGTTTCGACGAGCCGATGCAACTGGTTCATGCCGAAGGGCGGGTGCCGCTGAGCGTCATCGATCTGTCGGGGCTGGGCGAGGCGGAACAGGAGCGCGTGATTGCGGAGTTCGTGGAGGCGGAGCGCAAGACGCGGGTGGCGCTGGAGGTGGCGCCCTTGCTGCGCGTGTTCATCCACGTGCGAGGCGCCGACGAGATCCAGTACACGCTGAGTTTCCACCACGCGATCCTGGATGGCTGGAGCGTGGCGTCGCTTAACACCGAGCTGTTCGCTGCCTACCTGGCACTGCTCGACGGCGACGCGTCCGAGCTCGCGATGGCGCCGCTCGCGCGCACCCCGCGCAGCGCGGTGGAAAGCGAACGCGGCGCGCTCGCCTCCGAGGTGCATCGCGAGTTTTGGCGAAACACGCTCTCCGGCCACTCGTTCAGCGGCTTGCCGCCGGCGGAGCCCGGTACGGGACCGGATATCACGCGGCCCGAATTGCGCGTGACCGTAGATGGCAGCCTGCGCGCCAGCTTGCAGACCGTGGCGAACGGCCTGGGCGTGCCGATGCGCAGCGTGCTGTTGGCCGCGCACCTGCGGGTGCTGTCGATGCTGTCGGGCAAATTGGATGTCACCACCGGCCTGGTGTCGAACGTGCGCCAGGAGCAGGACGACGGCGAGAAGGTGCTGGGCCTGTTCCTGAACACCTTGCCGCTGCGCCAGGAACTGAAGCCATCGAGCTGGGCCGAGCTGATCCGCCGGACCTTCGGCACCGAGCTGGAGGTGATCCGTCATCGCCATTACCCGTACTTCCAGATCCAGCTCGACAACGATCGCAGCGCGCTGTACGAGGTGGCCTTCAACTACGTCAATTTCCACGTCTACGAATCCCTGGCGCGGCATGCCGGCTTCGAGGCGCGCGACTGGCACGCATTCGAGGCGACCAACTTCGCGCTGCTGATCAATTTCGCCGATATGGCGGACGGCCTGACCGTGGACGTCAAGATCGATCCGGCGCGTTTGTCGGCGGGACAAGGCGAGCGGATCCTGGCTTATTACCTGAATGCCTTGCAGGCAATTGCGCACGATGCACAAGCCGCTCATGACGGCGTCGACCTGCTGTCGGCGCATGAACGGCAACAGGTGGTGGAAGCCTGGAATCGCGACGTGGCTGCATTTGAACGCGAAGACACGCTTCATGGCCTGTTCGAGGCCCATGCCGCGCAAACGCCGGATGCGGTCGCGCTGGAATTCGAGGGGCAGCGCCTGAGCTACGGCGAGCTGAACGCGTGGGCCAATCGCGTTGCGCATCGCCTGGTCGGGCTGGGCGTGAAGCCGGACGATCGCGTGGCGATCTGCGTGGAGCGCGGCCCGGGCATGATCGCCGGGCTGCTGGGGGTGCTGAAGGCCGGCGCCGGTTACGTGCCGCTGGACCCGGCTTACCCGGCCGAGCGACTTGCTTACACGCTGGGCGACAGCGCGCCGCTGGCGGTGCTGGTGCAGGCCGGCACGCGCGAGGTGCTGGGCGAGTTGACGGTGCCGGTGATCGATATCGATGCGCCAGGCGAAAGCGGCGCGTCGAGCGACAACCCGGTGGTGGAAGGGCTGAACGCGCGCAGCCTCGCTTATGTGATCTACACCTCGGGTTCGACAGGGCAGCCGAAGGGCGTGATGATCGAGCACCGCAACGTGACGCGGCTGTTCGCGGCCACGCAAGCGTGGTACGGCTTCGGCCCTCAGGACACCTGGGCGCTGTTCCACTCGTTCGCCTTCGACTTCTCGGTCTGGGAGATCTGGGGCGCGTTGCTGCATGGCGGCCGGCTGGTGATCGTGCCGAAACTGACGAGCCGCTCGCCGCAGGCGTGTTACGCGCTGCTTTGCGATACCGGCGTGACGGTGCTGAATCAGACGCCGAGCGCGTTCCGTCAGCTGATCGCGGCACAGGCCGAGAGCGATCGGGAGCACGAGCTTCGCCACGTGGTGTTCGGCGGGGAGGCGCTGGAAGTCGGGATGCTGCGCCCCTGGTACGAGGATGCACGCAACCGCGATTGCCAACTCGTCAACATGTACGGCATCACCGAGACGACGGTGCACGTGACGTATTGGCCCTTGAGCGCCGAGGGTGGCGGAACGCCGGCGGGGATCGGGCGGCCGATCCCGGATCTGTCGGTCCATGTGCTGGACGCGAACCTGAATCCGGTGCCGATCGGGGTGGCGGGGGAGCTGTGCGTCGGCGGGGCGGGCGTGGCTCGCGGCTACCTGAACCAGCCGGAATTGACGGCACGGCGTTTCATCCGCAATCCGTTCAGCGAGGATGGTGAGTCGAGGCTGTACCGCAGCGGCGACCTGGCGCGCTTCCTGCCGGACGGCACGCTGGAATACCTGGGGCGCATCGATACGCAGGTCAAGATCCGGGGTTTCCGGATCGAGCTGGGGGAAATCGAGGCGGCATTGTCGGCCTTGCCGGGCGTACGAGAGGCCCTGGTGATGGCGCGAGAGGACGAACCTGGAGAAAAGCGACTCGTCGCGTATTTCGTCGCGGACGCGGCACACGCTCAGCATGATGTCGCCGATCTGCGCGCGGAACTGTCCCGCACACTGCCCGACTTCATGCTGCCGGCGGCGTTCGTCGCGCTCGAACGTTTCCCGCTGACGGCGAACGGCAAGATCGATCGCAAGGCGCTGCCGCGCCCCGCGCAAACTGTGGACACCCGGCAGTACGTGGCACCACGTACCTCGATCGAGGAGCGTCTGGCGGCGATCTGGGCGCAGGTGCTGCACCTCGATCGCGTCGGCATCCACGACAACTTCTTCGCCGTCGGGGGCGATTCGATCCGTGCGGTGTCGGTGCTGTCGAAGGCGAAGGCGCAAGGGCTGGAGTTCGCGCTGGTCGACCTGTTCACGCGGCAGAGCATCGCCAATCTGGCCCAGGCGCTGACGCTGGACGAGGTGAGCGTGGCGCAGGAAGCCGTGGCGCTGAGCCTGAGCGCGGCTGACCAGGCGCGCCTGCCGGCGGGCATCGAGGATGCCTATCCGCTGACCTACCTGCAACGCGGGATGGTCTACCACAACCAGCAGGCTTCCGAGGACGCGTCGATCTACCACGACGTCTTCAGCTACCGCTTCGGCGTGCCGGCCTGGGACGAGGCGAAGCTGAGGCTGGCCCTCGACGCGATGACGCGTCGCCATCCCGTGCTGCGCACCTCGTTCGACTTCGATCGTTTCGACGAGCCGATGCAACTGGTTCATGCCGAAGGGCGGGTTCCGCTGACGGTCATCGATCTGTCGGGGCTGGGCGAGGCGGAACAGGAGCGCGTGATCGCGGAATTCGTGGAGGCGGAGCGCAAGACGCGGGTGGCGCTGGAAGTGGCGCCCTTGCTGCGTGTGTTCATCCACGTGCGAGGCGCCGACGAGATCCAGTACACGCTGAGCTTCCACCACGCGATCCTGGATGGCTGGAGCGTGGCGTCGCTCAACACCGAGCTGTTCGCTGCCTACCTGGAATTGCTCGACGGCGACGCCTCCGAGCTTGCCCTGGCGCCGCTCGCGCGCACCCCGCGCAGCGCGGTGGAAAGCGAACGCGGCGCACTCGCCTCCGAGGCGCATCGCGAATTCTGGCGCCGCTATCTATCCGGCTACACCTTCAGCGAACTGCCTCCCGCCGAACCCGCCGAACCCGGTGCGCCGTCGGCGCCGCTCAGCGCGAGCGTCGACGAAGGCGTGCGCGACCGGCTGCGTGCGGTGGCGAACGGCCTGGGCGTGCCGATGCGCAGCGTGCTGTTGGCCGCGCACCTGCGGGTGCTGTCGATGCTGTCGGGCAAATTGGACGTCACTACCGGCCTGGTGTCGAACGTGCGCCAGGAGCAGGACGACGGCGAGAAGGTGCTGGGCCTGTTCCTGAACACCTTGCCGCTGCGCCAGGAACTGAAGCCGTCGAGCTGGGCCGAGCTGATCCGCCGGACCTTCGGCACCGAGCTGGAGGTGATCCGTCATCGCCATTACCCGTACTTCCAGATCCAGCTCGACAACGATCGCAGCGCGCTGTACGAGGTGGCCTTCAACTACGTCAATTTCCACGTCTACGAATCCCTGGGGCGGCATGCCGGCTTCGAGGCGCGCGGCGGCCATGGTTTCGAGGCCACCAACTTCCCGTTCGGCGTGAGCTTCGGCGACATGTCGAGCGGCCTGAGCATCGATCTCAAGCTCGACGCGTCGCGTTTCTCGCCTGCCCAGGGCGCGCGCATCCTCGCTTATTACGTGGCCGCGCTGGAGGCCATCGCCGCCGACGCGCAGGCCGATCACAGCCGCGCCGATCTTCTGTCCCGCGCCGAGCGCGAGCAGTTGCTGGTGCACTGGAACGATACGGCGATGCCGTTCCCCGAGGACGCCTGCCTGCACCAACTGGTCGAACAGCAGGCGGCGCGCCGTCCCGATGCGATCGCGGTGATCGACGCGCAGGAACGGCTGAGCTATGCCGAACTCAATGCCCGCGCCAACCGGCTCGCGCACCGGCTGCGCCGGCTGGGCATCGCGCCCGACGATCGCGTCGCCCTCTGCATGGAGCGCGGCGCCGCCATCGTGGTGGCGATCCTGGCCGTGATGAAGGCCGGCGGCGCCTACGTGCCGCTCGATCCGGCCTATCCGGACGAGCGGCTCGCGCATATGCTGGCCGACAGCGCGCCGGTGGCGGCACTGACCGACAGCCGCTCGCGCGCCCGCCTGGCGGGCCTGCCCGCCGCCGTGCCGGTGCTCGAGCTCGACACGCAGGCGGATTCATGGCGAGACGAGGCGGGCGACGATCTGCCGCCCGGCGAGATCGGGCTGGACGCCGGCCACCTGGCCTACGTCATCTACACCTCGGGCTCGACCGGCACGCCGAAGGGCGTGATGATCGAGCACCGCGGGCTGGTCAACCATGCCATGGCGATCATCGCCAGCTTCGAGGTGCGGGAGGACAGCCGCGTGCTGCAGTTCGCCTCTACCAGCTTCGATGCGAGCATCTCCGAGGTAGTCATGGCGCTGTGCCGTGGCGCCGCGCTGTACGTGCCGGCCGACGGGATCCGCCACGACCGCCAGGCGCTGTGGGCCTATCTCGAACGCGAGGCGATCACGCACGCGACCCTGCCGCCGGCGCTGCTGCAGGACGGCGGGGCCTTGCCGCCGATCGCCACGCGCCCGACCCTGGCCCTGGTGGGCGAGGCGCCCGGCGCGGCGCTGTTTCGCGCGCTGGCCGGGCAGGCCGAGCTGCTCAACGGCTACGGGCCGACCGAGGGCACCGTGTGCGCCACCGCCTGGCGCTGCCCGCCCGGCTTCGACGACAAGACCGTGCCGATCGGGCGCCCGATCGGCAACGTGCGGCTCTATCTGCTCGACGCGCATGGCCAGCCGGTACCGGTCGGCACGCCGGGAGAGATTCACATCGGCGGGGCGGGCGTGGCTCGCGGCTACCTGAACCAGCCCGCGCTGAGCGCCGCGCGTTTCCTGCGCGATCCGTTCAGCGAGACGCCGCACGCGCGCATGTATCGCAGCGGCGACCTGGCGCGCTACCAGCCCGACGGCAACCTGGTGTTCCTAGGCCGCAACGACGACCAGGTCAAGATTCGCGGCTTCCGGATCGAGCTCGGCGAGATCGAGGCCCGGCTGGCCGAAGTCGTGGGGGTGCGCGAGGTGGCCGTGATCGTGCGCGAGGACGCGGCGGGCGACCGGCGCCTGGTGGCCTACTACACCGCGGCTGACGGCCAGGCGGAGGCGGCCGGCGCCGAGGCGCTGCGCGAGCATGCCGCGAACCGTCTGCCTCGCCACATGGTGCCGGCTGCCTATGTCGCGCTCGATGCGCTGCCGCTCACGGCCAACGGCAAGCTCGACCGTCGCGCGCTGCCCGCCCCCGAGGCGGGGGCCTACGCGCGACGCGACTATGCGGCGCCGCAAGGCGAGGCAGAGCGCCTGCTGGCCGAAGTCTGGTCGGCGCTGCTCGGGGTCGAGCAGGTGAGCCGGCACGACAACTTCTTCGAGCTCGGCGGCCATTCGCTGCTGGCCGTACGCCTGGTCGCGAAACTGCGCGAGGCCGGCTTCGAGGCCGATATCCAGACGCTGTTCGGCGCGCCCACGCTGGCCGACCTGGCCGCCTCGCTGCATACGGCCTCCGACCACGCGGTGCCGCCCAACCGGATTCCCGCCGATGCGCGCCATCTCGAACCGTCGATGCTGAGCCTGGTCGAGCTGGACCAGGCCGAGATCGACGTCGTCGTCGCGACGGTGCCGGGCGGCGCAGCGAACGTGCAGGATATCTACCCGCTCGCGCCGCTGCAGGAAGGGATGCTCTACCACCATCTCGCGCAGAGCGAGGGCGACGCTTACCTGTCGCGGGTGCGATTCGGCTTCGGCAGCCGCGCCGCGCTGGAGCGCTTCGTGGCCGCCTTGCAGGCGGTGGTGACGCGGCACGACGTGCTGCGCACGGGGATCGCCTGGGAAGGCTTGCGCGAGCCGGTGCAGGTGGTGCGTCGCGAGGCGCGGCTGCCGGCCGAAGAGGTGACGGGGCTCGACCCGGCGCTCGGCGAGGTCGGCCTGCAATTGCAGGATCGCTTCGATCCCCGGCATTTCCGCATCGACCTGCGCCAGGCGCCGCCGATGACGATCCGCTATACCCACGACGCGGCGGCCGACAGCTGGGTGCTGCTGCTGCTGACCCACCACATCGCGCTCGACCATACCGATATCGCGATCCTGCTGCGCGAGGTGGCGGCCCATCTCGACGGAAGCTGGGACACGCTGCCGCCGCCGCCGGCGTTCCGCGACCACGTCGCCCGTGCGCGGCTGGGCGGGCGCGGCCCGCGCAGCGAAGCCTTCTTCCGCGCGATGTTGTCCGACGTCGACGAGCCGACCCTGCCTTACGGCCTCGGCAACCTCGACGCCGACAACGGGGGCGAGCGCGTGGAGATCGTCAACGCCGTGCGCGAGCTGGCGCCGGAGCTGGCATCGCGGCTGCGCCAGCAGGCGCGCCGGCTCGGCGTGAGCGTGGCGAGCCTGTTCCACCTCGCCTGGGGGCACGTGATCGGCAAGCTGTCGGGCCGCGAGGACGTGGTGTTCGGTACCGTCCTGCTGGGCCGCTGGCAGGGCGGCGAGCGCGTCGAGCACGTGGTGGGGCTGTTCATCAACACCTTGCCGCTGCGGGTGGAGGTGGGCGGCATCGGCGTGCGCGACGCTGCGCTGCGCACGCATCGCACGCTGGCCGACCTGATGGGCCACGAGCATGCCTCGCTGGCCTTCGCGCAGCGCTGCAGCGGGGTGGCCGCTCCGGCGCCGCTGTTCAGCGCCTTGCTCAACTTCCGCCACAGCGCGGAAGGCACCGTGATCGACGGCGGCAGCATCCCGGGCTGGCAGGGCATCGAGGTGCTCGACGGCGAGGAGCGCACCAACTACCCGTGCGCGCTGTGCGTCGACGATCTCGGCGAGGGCTTCAGGCTGACCACCCAGTTGGTCGCGCAGTTCGACGCGGCGCGCGTATGCGCCTATCTCGAGCGCGCCGTCGGCAGCCTGGCGACGGCGCTCGAACAGGCGCCGGGCACGCCCGTGCGCGAACTGGCCTGGCTCCCCGAGGCGGAGCGCCGGCAATTGATCGAGGGCTGGAATGCCAGCGAGGCGCCGTGCCCGTTCGAGTCCGGCGTGCATGCCCTGTTCGAGGCCCAGGCGGCGCGCACGCCCGACGCCCCGGCGCTGGTGGACGGTGCGCGCTCGCTCGACTACGGCACGCTCGACGCGCGGGCGAACCTGCTCGCGCGCCACCTTGCCGCCGCCGGCGTGGCGGCGGGCGAGCGCGTGGCGATTTTGCTCGATCGCTCGATCGAGTTGATCCTGGCCGAGCTGGCGATCCTCAAATGCGGCGCCGTCTACGTGCCGCTCGACCGCAACGCGCCGGCCGAACGCCAGGCCTTCATGCTCGCCGATTGCGGCGCGCGCTGCCTGTTGAGCCTGAGCGGGCACGCGGCGCCCGATCTCGCGGCGCTGCAACGCATCGACATCGACACGGTGCTGGCCGGCGCCGACGCCGACCGGCGGCCCGAACCGCAGCCCGACGCGCCGCCGCCCGCAGCATCGGCCGGCGGGGATCAGGCGGCCTACATCATGTACACCTCGGGCTCGACCGGGCAGCCGAAGGGCGTGATCATCGCGCATCGCGGCATCAACCGCCTGGTCGTCAACAACGGCTACGCTGAATTCGCGCCGAGCGACCGCATCGCCTTCACCTCGAACCCGGCGTTCGACGCCAGCACGATGGAAGTGTGGGGCGCGCTGCTGCACGGCGCCTGCCTGGTGGTGGTGCCGCACGAGGCGCTGCTGTCGGCGCCGCGGCTCGCCGAGCTGCTGCAGGCCGAGCGCGTCAACATCCTGCACCTGGTGGCGGGCCTGCTCAGTTCCCATGCCGACGCGCTCGCGCCGGTATTCCCGCGGCTGCGCTACCTGCTCACCGGCGGCGACGCGGCCGACGTGCGCGCGGTGCAGCGGATCATGCGCAACGGCGCGCCGCAACATCTGGTGCATTGCTATGGCCCGACCGAATCGACCACCTTCGCCACCACCTACACGCTGCGCGCCGGCGACGAGCCGATGGAGCGGCTGCCGATCGGCCGGCCGATCTCGAACACGCGCGTCTACCTGCTGGACCGGCTCGGCGAGCCCGCGCCGGTGGGCGTGCCGGGCGAGCTGCACGTCGGCGGCAAGGGGGTGGCGCTCGGCTACCTGAACCTCGACGCGCTGAGCGCCGAGCGCTTCGTGCGCGATCCCTTCGCGCCGGCCGGGGATTCGTCGGCGCGCATGTATCGCACCGGCGATCTGGCGCGCTACCTGCCCGACGGCAATATCGAATACCTGGGCCGCAACGACGGCCAGGTCAAGATCCGCGGTTTTCGCGTCGAGCCGGGCGAGATCGAGGCGAAGCTGGGTGCGTGCGGCCTGCGCGACGCGGTGGTGATCGTGCGCGAGGACGTGCCGGGGGACAAGCGCCTGGTGGTGTACCACACCGACGCCGCCTGCGATGTCGAGGCGGTGCGCGAGCACCTGCGCCGCAGCCTGCCCGAGTACATGGTGCCGGCCGCCTATGTGGCGCTCGCGGCGCTACCGCTGACGGCGAACGGCAAGCTCGATCGCCGCGCGCTGCCGGCGCCCGACGCCGCCGCGTTCGGCCAGCAGGCCTACGAGGCGCCGCAAGGCGACCTGGAGGCCACGCTGGCGGCGCTCTGGTCGGAATTGCTGGGCGTCGACCGGGTGGGGCGACAGGACAATTTCTTCGCGCTCGGCGGCCATTCCTTGCTGGCGGTGCGCGTGATCGGCCGCCTGCGCGAACGCTTCGGCGAGGCTGCCACGCTCAAGACGCTGTTCGAGGCGCCGAGCCTGGCCGCCTTCACGCGGCGGCTCGCGCTCGCGAGCGCGGCGCAGGCCGGCGCATCCGAGCACGGCGGCGCGGCGCGCTTCACCCCGGCGGCATCGGCCGCGCGGCGCGAGGCCGGGGCGGCGTTCCCGCTGTCCTACGTGCAGGAGCGGCTGTGGCTGATCCAGCAGCGCGACGGCGGCCGCGCCTACAACATGAACGGCGCGCTGGTGCTCGACGGGCCCTTGTCGATGGCGGCGCTGCAGGCCGCCTTCGACGGGCTGGTCGCGCGTCACGAGACGCTGCGCACGCGTTTCGAGATCGCCGCGGGCAGCGACACGCCCTCGCAGTTCGTCGATGCCCCGCGGGCGGTGGCCTTGCCGGTCCATGAGATCGTCGAGGCCGACCTGCACGCGGCGCTCGAGCGTCACGGCGGCATCGAGTTCGACCTGCGGCGCGGCCCGCTGATGGACGTGCGGGTGCTGCGGATCACGCCGCGGCGGCACGTGGTGTCGATCGTGATGCATCACATCGTCTCCGACGGCTGGTCGCTGGGGGTGTTCGTGCGCGATCTGCGCGCGCTCTATCTCGCGGCCCGCGACGCTCAGGACGGCGACGCGGCGGCGGTGCCGCTCGTGCCCCTCGCGGCCCAGTACGCCGATTACGCGTGCTGGCAGCGCGAGCAGGATCTCGCGCCGCACCTGGCCCACTGGACGGCGCGGCTCGACGGCCTGGGCGCGCCGGTCGACCTGACGGTGCCGGGCACGCCCGCCGACGCCGATCACGGGCCGGCCGGCGTGTTGCGCCGCAGGCTGTCGCCGGCGCTATCGGGCCGGCTCGCGCAACTGAGCCGGCAGCGCGGCGTGAGCCTGTTCACCATCTTCCTGGTCGCGCTGGGCGTGCTGCATCATCGCCGCAGCGGCCGCGAGGACTTCTGCATCGGCACCACCACCGCCGGGCGCGACGACGCGCTGCTGGAGCCGTTGATCGGCTTCTTCATCAATATCCTGCCGCTGCGCCTGGACCTGTCGGGCGAGCCCGATGTCGCGACCCTGCTGGCCAGGGCGGGCGAGCGCGTGCTGGAGGCGCTGGAACACCAGGCGCTGCCGTTCGAGCACATGCTGGCGGCCGTGCCGGCGCTGCGCCAGCACGACGCTCGCTCGCCGGTGCCGGTGATGCTGCGGCACCAGAACGTGCCGCCCGTCGAGACGCACGACTGGGGCGGCGGGCTCTCGCTGTCGGTGCAGCAGGAGGTGGTCAACCGCCAGGCGCAGTCGGACCTGGACCTGGAGATATTCGGCGACGGCAAGGGGCTCGAACTGGTGGCCAACTACGACAGCCTGCGCTTCGATGCCAGCCAGATGGATTTCATGCTGACCGTGCTGGAGGAATTGCTGGTTCGCATGGCCGACGCGCCCGAGACCTCGCTGGCGGCGCTGCGCGAGCCGACGCCGGCCGAGCAGGCGCTGGTGGCGCGCTCGAACGACACGCGGCGCGCCTATCCAGGCACCAGCGTGAACGCGCTGTTCGCGCGGCAACTGGCCGAGCGTCCCGATGCGCCGGCCTGCGTGTTCGAGGGCGAGGTCGCGAGCTACGCCGAGCTGGACCGGCTGGCCGGACGCATCGCCCGCGCGCTGCATCGGCGCGGGATCGGCGCCGGCGCGCGGATCGCCCTGCATTACCCGCGCTCGACCGGCTTCGTGGCCGCGATCCTGGCCGCGTTCCGGCTGGGCGCCGCCTACGTGCCGATCGACCCCGGCTATCCCGCCGCCTACGTGCGGCGCACGCTGGACGACGCGATGCCGGCGGCGATCGTCACCACGGCCGTGTTGGCGCCGTCGTTCGAGGCCGGCGGCGCGCCGGTGCTGCGGCTCGACGTCGAAGCCGATCTCGAAGCCGATCTCGAGTCCGGCGAGTTCGACGCGCAGCCGACCTTCGAGGCGGCGGCGACCCGGCCCGACGATCTCGCCTACATCGCCTACACCTCGGGTTCGACCGGGCAGCCCAAGGGCGTGATGGTCGAGCACCGCCAGTTGATGAACTGCCTGCAGGCCCTCTGGGAGCGCACGCCTTACGCGGCCGACGAGGTGGTCGCCCAAAAGACCTCGATGTCCTTCGTGCCCTCCATCAAGGAGATGCTGTCGGGGCTGCTGGCGGGCGTGCCGCAGGTGATCCTGCCCGACGCGGTGGTCAAGGACGCGCCGGCCTTCGCGGCGGCCCTCCAGGCGCATGGCGTGACGCGCCTGAACCTGGTGCCCTCGCACCTGGCCGTGCTGCTCGAGCATGCCGGGCAGCTGGGCGCGCTGCGCCACGTCACCACCGCAGGCGAGCCGCTCAGCCGCCGCCTGGCCAGGCGCTTCGCCGCCACGCTGCCGCGCGCTCGCCTGCACAACAACTACGGCTGCAGCGAGCTGAACGACATCAGCTATGGCGAGGGCGCCGAGCTGGCCGCGCTGCACGCGGTGGCACCGGCGGGGCGGCCGATCGCCAACTGCCGCGTCCACCTGCTCGACGAGCGGCTCGCGCCGGTGCCGGTGGGCGCCGTGGGCATGCTGCACGTCGAGGGCGACCCGGTCGGCCCCGGCTACTGGAACCGGCCCGACCTGACGGCCGAGCGCTTCGTGCGTCATCCCGCGACGGGCGCCTGGCTGCTGCGCACCGGCGATCTCGGCCTGTGGCTGGCCGACGGACAATTGCTGCACCTGGGGCGCGAGGACTTCCAGATCAAGGTGCGCGGGCAGCGCGTCGAGCTGCCCGCCGTCGAGCTGGAGCTGGCCTCGCATCCGCAATTGGCGGCGGCCGCCGCGATCGGGCGCGAACTGGGCGGCGAACTGCAACTGGTGGCGTACTACGTGCCGCGGCCGGGTGCCGAGCTCGACGCCAGCGCGTTGCATGCCTGGCTGGCAGAGCGCCTGCCCGCGCCGATGGTGCCGAGCCGCTTCGCGGCGCTCGCGGCCATGCCGCTGCTGCCGAACGGCAAGCTCGACCGGCTCGCGCTGCGCGCGCTCGATCCCGGCGCGGCCCAGCTTGCCGCGGGCCGCCACGAGGCGCCGGTGGGCGAACTCGAAACCCTGCTGGCGCGGATCTGGGCCGCGGCGCTGGGGCTCGAGCGGGTCGGCCGGCACGACAACTTCTTCGCGATCGGCGGCCATTCGCTGATGGCGGCGCAGGTGGCGGTGCGCGCCAGCGAGCAGACCGGCGTGAGCCTGTCGGTGCGCAGCATCTTCGATACGCGCACGGTGCACCGGCTCGCGGCCCTGGTCGAGGCGGCCCGCGCGGCGCCCGGCGAATTCTCGCGGCGCCAGTCGAACGACGCGAGCGCGCAATACGTGGTGTTCCACGCCGAGGGGCGCCAGCGGCCGCTGTTCCTCACCCACACGCTGCAGGGCTACTCGTGGTATTTCGAGCACCTGGCCGCCCACATCGACGCCTCGATCCCGGTGTATGGGCTGCCGCCGCTCGCGCTCGGCGAAACCCAGCCGCGCACGCTGGAGGCGATCGCGGCGCGTTTCGTGGCCATGATGCGCGGGATCCAGCCCGAGGGGCCGTATCGCGTGGCGGGCTGGTCCTTCGGCGGGCTGATCGCCTACGAGATCGCCACGCAGCTGCTCGCGCAGGGCCAGGAGATCGAGTTCCTCGGCGTGTTCGACACCACGCTGCCGCCGGCCGCGACGGAATTCGACGCGCACCGGATCGCCCTGGTGACGCTGTATTCCTTCGCGATGAACAACTTCAGCGATTTCGAGGCGGGCAGCATCGATTTCGAGGGCGCCACCGATATCGGCCTGCTGATCGACACGCTGGTGCAGGCGATCGAGGCGCGCCGCGAGGCGGGCCGGCCGCTCTGGCACCTGTCCTACGAGACGGCGCGCGAGAACCGGCTGTTCCTGGAGCGCCTGGTGGCGCACGGCGCCGCGATGAGCAGCTGGCGGCCGCGCCCGGCCCCGCTGCGCATGCACGTGTTCGCGGCGGCCGACGCCTCGATCACGCCGCTCGAAGGGCATGCCGCCCTGCCCGAGGCGCTGGGCTGGGAAGCCCTGGTCGAGCGCGAGGCGATCGAGGTGGTGGCGGTGCCCGGCAACCACGAGACGATCATCAAGGTCCATGCCGACGTGCTGGGTCGGGCGATCGGCGAAGTCCTGAACCATCGGCTCGCGCTGCACGACGGCGCGCCGCAATGACAACCGGAGAAACAAGATGATTGCACGCGTGACCCGCGCGGAATTCAACGAGGGCGGCTTCCTGGAGCAGGGCCGGCCCGTCATCATCACCGACGCGCTGCACGACTGGCGCATCGCCGAGCGCTGGACGCCCGAGTACCTGGCGAACGTGGCGGGCGAGCGGCGCGTGACGCTGAGCACGGCCAGCGACGGTTATTACCGCCTCAAGCCCTCGCAGGACATCCGCCGCTCGAACACCTTCGAGAACGCCGAGGTCGATTTCGGCACGGCCGCGCGGCGCATGCTGGAAGCCGATGCCGACGACCACGTCTACGTGATGCAGCAGTCGATTCCGCAACTGCTGCCGGAGCTGCTCGACAACCTGGTGGTGCCCGAGTGGATCGCGGCGAACCGGCCGATGATCAATCTCTGGTTCGGCCGCCGCACCTCGTCGCAACTGCATTTCGACTACTCGAACAACCTGTTCGCGCAATTGCACGGCAGCAAGGAGTTCGCGCTGTTCGCGCCGGACGAGACGCCGCGCCTGTACCCGTATCACCACGACGCGGCTACCGCGCACCTGTCCAATGTCGAACCGGACCGGCCCGACCTGGCGGCCTACCCGGACTACGCGCGCGCCGAGGCGATGCGCTTCACGATCCACGCCGGCGAGCTGCTGTTCATGCCGGTGTTCTGGTGGCATCACGTGCGCGCGCCCGGCGTGTCGGTCTCGGTGAATTTCTGGTGGTATCCGACGCTCGGGCAGATCCTCGGCGCCTCGAACGCCACGCGCGCGCTGCCCGGCTTTTATGCCGGCGACCGGCTCGAAGAGTTCCGCCAGGGCTTCCTCGCGCCGGCCGGGCTCGACTTCGTCGCGGCCGGCGCGCGCTTCCTGGAGCACGGCCGGACCTGGGGCGCCGCGCTGTTCGCGATCGCCGCGCTGGACGACTGGGGCCGCCGCCATCTCGCGACGCAGGGTGTCGAACGCGCGCCGGGAAGCCGCCTGGCGCTGCTGGCCGAGGAACTGAGGCCGGTGCGCGCGGCCTTGCTGGCCGATGCCGCCTTGTCGGCGGCGCATCGTTCGGCGATCGAGGACAGCGCGGCGCTGGCGGCGCTGATCGCGCTCTCGCACGACGATGCGCAGGTCGAGCGGGCACGCGTGGAGGCACTGCTCGACGCGCTGCGCGCCTGCGAGGCCCGATCGCCGGTGCCGGCGTCGTGAGCGTGGCGAGCCAGGCCGGGCCGCGCCGCGATTCGCGCGCGGCGTTCGGCTTCCTGCTGGCTACCGCGCTGATGAACTCGCTGTCCTTCGGCATCGTGCTGCCGGTGCTGCCGAACCTGATCAAGCTGATGACGGGCGGCGACACCGCCCAGGCCAGCGCGTGGAGCAGCCTGTTCGCGATGGCCTGGGGGGCGATGCAACTGGTCTGCGGGCCGGCCTTCGGCGCCTTGTCGGACCGCATCGGGCGCCGGCCGGTGCTGCTGGTCTCGCTGTTCGGCTTCGCCCTCGACGCGTTCGCGATGGCGCTCGCGCCGAACCTGGCCTGGCTGTTCGTGGGCCGCGTGCTGAGCGGGGTGACCGCCTCCAGCCTGGTGACGGCCAATGCCTACGTGGCCGACGTGACGCCGCCCGAGGGCCGGGCGCGCGCCTTCGGGCGGATCGGCGCGGCGGTCAGCTTCGGCTTCCTGGCCGGGCCGGTGCTCGGCGGCCTGCTGGCCGGCATCGACCTGCGGCTGCCCTGTTACCTGTCCGGCGTGCTGGCGACGCTGAACTTCCTCTACGGGCTCAAGGCGCTGCCCGAATCGCTGGCGCCCGAGGCGCGCGCGGCCCGCTTCGACTGGCGCCGCCTCAACCCCTTCGCGTCCTTCGCCTGGCTGCGCTCGCGCGGCGACCTGTTCGGGCTCGCGCTGCTGGCCTTCCTGTTTCCGCTGGCCTGGATGGTGGCGCCGACCATCTTCGTGCTCTACGGCGGCTATCGCTATGGCTGGAGCCCGGCGCAGATCGGCCTGGTGATGATGTTGAGCGGCGCGCTCGGCACCCTGGTGCAGGTCGGCCTGGTAGGTCCGATCGTGGCGCGTGTCGGCGAGCGCGGCGCGCTGCTGCTGGGCGCCGCCGGCGGCGTGATCGGCTACGCCTGCTTCGGGCTGGCGGCCACGGGCATCGCCTACCTGGCGATCATGCCCGTCTACGTGCTGTTCAACCTGTTCATGCCGGCCTTGCAGGGGCTCATGACGCGGCGCGTCGGGGAACTGGAGCAGGGGCAGTTGCAGGGGTCCCTGCAGGCCTTCTCGGGGCTCGCGGCGATCATCGGGCCGCTGGTCTACGGCGCGGCCTTCTCCTGGTCGATCGGCACGCAACTGGCGCGGCCGATGCCGGGTTTCGCCTACTACATCGCGGCGCTGCTGATGGCGGGT
Source organism: Burkholderia gladioli (assembly GCF_000959725.1). NCBI lineage: Bacteria > Pseudomonadati > Pseudomonadota > Betaproteobacteria > Burkholderiales > Burkholderiaceae > Burkholderia > Burkholderia gladioli. The sequence goes on along the minus strand of NZ_CP009322.1, from coordinate 1,503,197 downwards.
GCCTTGCTGCTGGGCTGGCGCGTCGCGCGGCCGGTCGCGGAGGAAACGGCGCAGGCCGCGGAAGCGGTGGCGCGCTAGCTCGCGCGATTCCTCGTCGATATCCAGCCGGCTTCATGGCGACTTCACGGCGACTTCACGGCGACGACGAGCCGATGGTCCCCGTCGCCAGCGCGAGCGCCGCGGCCGCCGAGCGTGCGCCGGCGTAACTGTCCACCTCGGCATTGCGCGCCGCGAGCAACTGGCTCTGGGCGAGCGTGGCGTCGGTGATCGAGCCCACGCCGCTGCGATAGGCGGTCAGCGCCGCGTCGTAGCTGGTCTGCGCGGCCTCGACCAGCGCTTGCGCCGCTTCGTGCGAGGCGAGGCTGGTCTGCACGGCGTTCTGCGCCACCACCACCTGGCGCACCGCTTCATCCTGGGTGCGCGTGAGCCGTGCCGAGGCGCTTTGCGCGTCGTTGCGCGCCTGCATCAGCACGGCCGAGCGCAGGCCGCCGTCGTACAGCGGAATCGTCACGCCGAGGAACACGCCGCTGCCGTAGCGGCTGCCGTTCAGGTTGACGGTCGGCGACTGGTCGCCGATCGCCGGCAGCGCCGAGATCGCGGTGTGGCCGCTTGCATAGGAGGTCGAGGCCGACAGGAACACCTTCGGCATGAAGGCCGCTTCGGCGGCGCGGATCTTCGCGCGATTGGCCTTCTCCATCGCATAGGCGCCCTGCAGGTCGGGACGGCGCGCGATCGCGTCGGCGACGATCGCGTCCACCGAGGCGCCCAGCGTGGCCGGCAGCGGCCGCTCGGGCAGTTCGGCGATCAGCGGCCTCGACAGCGGCGAGATGCCGAGCGCCGACACCAGCGCCAGGTAGCTGTCGCTTTCGCTGCCTTGCGCCTGCACCAGCGCGAGATTGGCCTGGGCGCGATTCTGCGTCGCCTGCGCCACCTCGACCACGGTGCCCACGCCGTGCTTGAGCCGCGCGCGGGCCGCCGCCAGGATCGCGTCGGCGTTGGCCAGCCCCTGCCGCGCGCTGCGGGCCCGCGAGCGCGCGGCGTCGTAGCGGTAATAGGTGACGCTCACGTCGTGGATCACCTGCTGGTGCACCGCCGTGAAGGCCACGTTCGAGGCGATCGAGGCCTGCTCGGCCACCTCCACGCGCGCCGCGCGCCCGCCGAAGTCGAACAGCAGCCATTGCAGCGATAGCGCCGAGATGGTGCCGTGCGCGGTGTTGTCGCTCGAGGCGTCGCCGAGCAGGGTCGAGGTCGAGCCGTGGCTGGTCTGGTAGGCGCCCATCGCCGTGGCCGACAGTTGCGGCAGGTAGGCCGCCTTGGCGATGCCGACCGCCAGCGCCGCGTTGCGCGCGTCGTTCCAGGCGATGCGCGTCAGCGGGTTGCTCGATTCGGCCAGGTCGATCAACTCGGGCAGCGTGTAGGGATGCGCGGCGTCGAGCGCCGCGGGCGGCGCCACCGAGGCCAGCGCGGGCGTGGCCGGCAGCGTGTAGTCGCGCGCGGCGCCCTGGGCGACGGCGCGTGCCGGCGACGAGACGATCTCGCCCTGTGCCGAGGTGGGCGCCGTCCAGGGCCGATCGGGCGCTTCCGGCGCCAGCTCGATCGAGGAGGTCGCGCAGCCTGACAGCGCCAGGCTGGCGGCCAGGGCGGCGGTGAGGGCGGTGGCGATGGGGGCGGCCGTCGATTCAGGTCGACGCATGAGGGGCGGGCTCCTTCGGTCCGGCTTGACGGGCGGCCTCGGCGATCCGGGCCAGCCGCGCGTCGATCAGGTTCAGCAAGGCATCGCGCGGGGTGGCGGCGGTGCCTGTCTCGGGATGCGGGGCGGCGGCGGTGACGGAAGGCATTGCCGAGGTGCTGACGGCGGGTGCATTGACGTCGTTCAGCTTGTCGTTGTTTAGCTCGCCGCCATCCAGCGTGCCGTCGTTCAACTCGTCGTTGTTCAGCTTGCCTTTGTTCAGCTCGCTGTCCTTCAGCGTGCTGTCGCCCAGCGTGCTGTCGTTCAGGCCGCCGTCCTTCAGCCCGCCAGCGCCCAGCCCGCCGTCGTTCAATTCGGTCACGCGCGCGAGCCGCGCGCCGATCGCCGCGTCGCCGGGCTCGCGCTCGGCGAGCAGGAACAGCGGCGTTTCCAGCGCGCCGAGCTCGGCCAGCGTGCGCCGCCGGCTGCTCAGCCAGTCTGCGGCTGGCCGCACCCAGGACGGCTCGTAGTGGATCAGGCCGAGCTCCTGGGCGATCGCGCCGTGTCGCGCGAAGGCCTCGGCGGCCAGCACGCGCCGCTCGGCCGGCTGCGCCACCGTCGCCAGGCGCCGCCATTGGCCGAGCAGCGCGGCCAGCGCCACGTCGATCTGCTTGCCGATGCTGACCGGCCAGATTCGCGTGAACACCAGGTAGACCACGAGGTTGCCGATCAGGATGCCGATCGTGCGATCGCGCGCGAGCGTCAGGTCGAAGCCGGGGCCGGCGCCCTGGATCACGCACAGGAAGAAGGCGAAGGCCACCTGGAAGCCGGCGTAGGCGATGCGCGGCGAGCCGAACGCAACCCAGGCCGACAGCCAGGCGCCCACCAGCACCAGCGCCAGCAGTTGCTCGATTGAGGACAGCGCCGGCACCACGAACACCAGCGCGGCGGTGCCCAACAGCGCGCCGACCAGGCAGCCGGCGATCCGCAGCGTGAGCTTCTCGACAGTCTCGGCGGTGGAGCCGAGCGAGACCATGTAGCAGGTGATGAAGCAGGTGTGGATGCCGGACCAGTCGAGCTGCGAGTAGAACAGGTAGCAGAACATCGCGGCGGCGGTGGTCTTCAGCGCGTAGCGGACGTGGTCGGGGTTGCTGCGCGCGTCGGGCAGGAAGAAGCCGCCGCTCGGCTTCGGCGACGGCGCGGTTTCGGCGGCGGGCGGCGGCGAGGCCTGCGTGGCAGGCTCGGCAGGCTCGGCGAAATGCGTGATCACCGCGTGCAGCTCGGTCGCCACGGCGCGCGCGAGCGGCGGCAGCGCCTCGGCCGGCGGCGGCGCGAGCCTTACCTCCACCGGGTAGCCGCCTCGTTCGAGGATGCCGGCCATCTCGTCGAGCGTGGCGGCGAGGCTCGCGCGAACCTCGTCGGGCAAGCGCGCCTCGGGCTCGCGATCGGCCAGCGCGACCGTCACCAGCAGCGCGGTGCTCGACGCGATCGCCTGCCGGAGCGGGCCGACATCGGCCGCGGCGGTCGAGCCTTCCAGCTTCGACAGCTTGAGCCAGGTGAGCAAGGGCTTGTCGCCGTCGCGCAGGGCGGCGTCGAAGCCGGCGCGGGCCGCCTCGTCGCCCTGCAGCCGCCGCGCGGCCAGCCGCAGCCGCCGGGCGAGCTGGCCGAGCATGAGCCGGCGCGGCGAGGGCGCCACCAGCAGGTTGACCACGATCGACACGCCCACCGGAATCGCGACCATCAGCCAGACATAGAGCAGCGCGCGCGTGGCGGCCTCGCCAAACGGCGCGAGGCCGAGCTCGTCGAGCCCGAAGCCGACGATCATCGCCAGGATCGCGCCGACCGGGCGCAGCTTGCTGGCCGAGGTCAGGTAGAGCAGCCCGACCGAGAGCACCACCATGCAGGCCACCCGCAGGATCGCGTAGTCGATGCTGAGGATCGCCACGCCGAGCACCAGCGCGATCACGATGGTCACGATCAGCATCAGCGCGACGGCCAGCAGGCTGCTGGTGACGCGGTCGGCGCGGTTCAGGAAGAACACCACGTAGGCGGACAGCGCCGCCTCGGGCGTGCCGTAGACGCTGGCCACCAGCACCGTGACGGCGCAGATCAGGGCGATCCGCCAGGCCATCGCGGCGCGGCCCGGGAACGGCGCGAGCAGGCGCAGCAGCTCGCGCGGGCCCGGCGCGCGGATTTCAGCGGCAGGCCGAGCCATGCCGGACCTCGACGATCGCGCTGGCGCCCACGCGCACCAGCCGCGCATCGGGTTCGTCGAGCCTGACGCGCACCGGGAAGCGCTGCGCCACGTGCACCCAGTTCACCGAGCGCTGCACGATCGGCAGCGAGCGCGGCAGGTTGATGCGATCGCTGTCGGCGATGCCGGCGCCGATGCCGACCACCTTGCCCGTCATCGCGCGGCCGCGGTCGATCATCGAGTAGACGGTGGCGCAGTCGCCCACCGCGATGCGGTTCAGCGAGGTCTCGCGGAAGTTGCCGACCGCGAACCACTCGCTCGCATCGATCAGCGTGAAGATCGACTGGTTCGGCGCCAGGGTTTCGCCCTCCAGCACCGACAGGCCCGTCACCAGCCCGTCGTGCGGGGCGCGCACCACCGTGTCGTCGAGCGCGTGTTGCGCGCGGGCCAGCGCGGCCTCGCGCGCGTGCAGGGTGGCGATCGCGTCGGCCTCGTCGCCGATGGTCTGCGCCGAGGCGCGCTGCTGCTCCCGCGCCTGCGCGAGCGAGACGGCCGCGTCGCGCTGGCGGACCTTGGCCTGGTCGAACTGCTGGGCGCTGACATAGGCCTGCGCGGCCAGCGGCGCGAGCCGGTTCACGTCGCGTGTGGCGAGGTCGTAGTTCTGCGTGGCGCGCTTGACCTGCTCGGCGGCGACCGTCGCGTTGGCGCGCTCGCCGATCAGCGAGCGGCGGCGCGTGGCCAGCGAGGCTTGCGCGAGTTCGAGGTCGGCCTGGGCCTGGGCCACCGTCAGGCGATAGGGCACGGGATCGATCTCGTAGAGCAGCGCACCCTTGGCGACGCGCTGGTTCTCGTGCACCGCGAGCCGCACGATGCGCCCGCCCACCGGCGAGGCCACGTGCACCACGTCGGCGTCGATCGAGGCGTCGTCGGTGGAGGGATAGGCGGTGGTGCGATGCCAGGCATAGGCCAGCGCGGCGATGCCGAGCACGACGATCGCCAGCGCGATCAGGCGGCCCTTCGCGCAGGGGCGGGCGAGGCCGGCGGCCTTCATGCGAAGGGCCCCGTGCCGGCCAGCCAGACGATCACGGCCACCACCAGCCCGAGCGCGCTGCACACGGCGAGCTGGTAGGGCACGGTGGCGGCCCAGCCGGTGGCGACGAACACGCGGTGCGCGACGATCGCCGCGATCACGCCGAGCACGGCGCTGAGCAGCCAGAGCGGGAAGTAGGCGCCGAACAATTCATAGGCGGGGGCGCCGCGCGAGACGCAGCCGGCCAGGGGCAGGGATAGGGCGGGCGCGAGGACGGCGGCGCTGCGCAGGGGCCCGCGCGGCATGGTTTTTCTCATGATGTGACGGGCTCGACGATGGGAGGGGCCGGGCGCGGCGCGAGGCGGGCGGTCGCTTCGACAAGGCCGGCCCGCGATATGGGCCCGATGATAAATCATCGCGATCGGCCTAGCCAGTCGCCGCGGCCGGCCGTGGTGCCGGCCGTTGTTTCCCGGTGTTTCCGAATCCGCGCCGCTTAGCAGCTTTGCTGCTTTGTTCAGGAGAATTCATCGTTTCGCCGGCGCGGCGGCCGATGTCAACATGGCGCGCCACCGGGTCGACACGATCGATGCCGGTGCAGGGATCACCACCGCACACGGAACGCCAAGATGAAAAAGACACTGCTCGCTACGACGCTCGCCGCGCTCACCGGCTTCGCCGCTCTCGCACCCTCGCTCGCCCACGCCGATCGCCTCGACGACATCAAGCAGGCCGGCGTGCTGCGCGTGGCCACCTTCGACAGCAACCCGCCCTTCGGGTATGTCGACCCGGCCAGCAACCATATCGTCGGGCTCGACGTCGACTATGCCCGCGCCTTGGCCGACAAGCTCGGCGTCAAGCTCGAGCTGCAATCGACCAACCCCGCCAACCGCATTCCGTTCCTGACCTCGCGCAAGGTCGACCTGGTGCTGGCGAACTTCACGATCACCGACGAGCGCGCCAAGCAGGTCGATTTCAGCATTCCGTATTTCTCCTCGGGCCAGCAGTTCCTGGCGAAGAAGGGCGTGCTGAAGTCGAAGGACCAGCTCGACGGCCTGCGCATCGGCGCCGACAAGGGCACCACCAACGAGATCGCGGTGCGCGAGCAGTTCCCCAAGGCGACCGTGGTGGCCTATGACGACACGCCCTTCGCGTTCGCCGCGCTGCGCGCCGGCAACGTGCAGGCGATCACGCAGGACGGCCCCAAGCTGGTGGGCCTGCTCGCCAACGTGCCGGACAAGCAGAAGTACGAGATCCCGCCGTTCACCATCACCAACGACTACATGGGCGTGGGCATCCCGAAGGGCGAGCCGCGCCTGGTGGCCTTCGTCAACGACACGCTCAAGGGGCTGGAGGCGAACGGCACCGCCAACACCATCTACAACCGCTGGTTCGGGCCGACTACCAAGACGCCGCTGGCGCGCACCTTCAAGATCGGCGACAAGACCTGAGCCTCGCGACGTAACGGCAGCAAGCCAAGATGATCGATAGCTTCCTCGCGCCGAAGTACCTGCTGTGGCTGTGGCAGGGTTTCGGCGTGACGCTCGGGCTGGCGCTCGCCGCCGGCCTGTCGTCCACCTGCCTGGGCGCCGCGCTGGCGCTGGCGGGCCGTTCGCGCTGGCGCGCCGTGCGCGGCGTCGCGCGGCTCTACATCGGCGCCTTTCGCAACACGCCGCTGCTGGTGCAGTTGTTCTTCTGGTACTTCGGCGCGGCCACGCTGCTGCCCGACGAGGCGATCGCCTGGCTCAACGCGCAGCACGTCCTGCCGACGCCGGCGGGCGCGCTGCGCTGGCCCTCGTTCGAATTCCTGGCGGGCTGGCTGGGCCTCAGCTGCTACACGGCGGCCTTCGTGGCCGGCGAGTTCGCCTCGGGCATCGCCGGCGTGCGCGAGGGCCAATGGCAGGCCGCCGCCGCGCTCGGGCTCACGCCCTGGCAGGCATTCCGCCATATCGTGCTGCCGCAGGCGGTGCGGATCGCCTTGCCGCCGCTGTTCGGCCAATACATGAATCTCGTGAAGAATTCCTCGCTGACCATGGCCATTGGCCTGGCCGAGCTGTCCTATGCCTCGCGCCAGGTGGAAACCGAAAGCTTCCGCACCTTCGAGGCCTTCGGCGTGGCCACGCTGCTCTATATCCTCGCGATCGCGGCGCTGGAGGCCGCGCTGCACACCATCCGGCATCTGCGCGATACCCGCCTGGGAGCGCGCCGATGATGCCCTGGGAGCTGTTCGCCGGCAACCTGCGCTACCTGCTGATCGGCGCCTTCCCCGACGGCCCGCTGGGCGGCGCGGCGCTCACCCTGGTGCTGGCGGTGGCCTCGGCGATCGCCTCGGGGCTGCTCGGTTTCGCCGCCGGCATCGCGCTGGCGATGCCGGGGCGCGCCGCGCGCGTGCCGCTGCTGGTGGTGATCGGCTTCTTCCGCGCGATTCCGGTGCTGATGCTGATTTTCTGGACCTACTTCCTGCTGCCGATCCTGTTCCATGTCGACGTGCCGGGGCTGGCGGCGGTGGTCTGCGCGCTGTCGCTGATCGGCGGCGCCTATCTGGCGCATTCGGTGCACGCGGGGATCGTCGCGGTCGGCGACGCGCAATGGCAGGCGGGGCTGTCGCTGGGCCTGACGCGCTGGCAGACGCTGCGCGAGGTGGTGCTGCCGCAGGCGGTGCGGATCATGGCGCCGTCCTTCGTCAACCAGTGGGTCTCGCTGGTGAAGGACACCTCGCTGGCCTATATCGTCGGCGTCAACGAGCTGTCCTTCGTCGCCACCCAGGTCAACAATCGGCTGATGGTCTATCCGATCCCGGTGTTCCTGTTCGTGGCCTTCCTCTACCTGGTGCTCTGCACCGCGCTCGATCGCGCGGCGATGTCGTGGTTCGCGCGGCGCCGCAAGAGCGTGAGCGAGGTGGTGGAAGTCACGGCGCCGGCGGTGTGAGCGGCGGGCCTAGCGGCCGCCAGCCGGCTGGTCCAACGCATCCAGCACCTCGCGCGCGGCCTGCACCACGGCCTCGGCGGTGATGCCGAACTTGCGATAGACCGCCTCGTACTTGCCCGATTCGCCGAAGTCGTGCATGCCGACGAAGCGGCCCTCGGGGCCCAGGTAACGCTCCCAGCCCAGCTCGACGGCGGCCTCCACGGCCACCCGCGCGGGTGAATCGCCGAGCACCGCGCGGCGGTAGGCGGCGTCCTGCTCCTCGAACAGCAGCCGGCACGGCATCGATACCACCGCCGTCGGCACGCCTTGCGCCTGCAGCGTCTCGCGCGCCTTCACCGCCAGTTGCAGCTCCGAGCCGGTCGACAGCAAGGTCAGCCGGCGCGGGCCGCCCTCGGCCTCGTGCAGCACGTAGGCGCCGCGCGCCGAACGGTTCTCGCCGGCAGCATCGCGGCGCAGCAGCGGCAGCGGCTGGCGCGACAGCGCGAGCAGGGCCGCGCGGCGCGGCTGCTCCAGGATCAGTTCCCAGCACTCGGCGGTCTCGACCGCGTCGGCGGGGCGATACACGCCGAGCTGTGGAATCGCGCGCAACGCGGCCAGGTGCTCGACCGGCTGGTGGGTCGGGCCGTCCTCGCCGAGCCCGATCGAGTCGTGCGTCATCACGAAGATGGTGCGGATACGCATCATCGCGGCCAGGCGGATCGCCGGGCGGCAATAGTCGGAGAAGCACAGGAAGGTGCCGCCGTAAGGGATCAGCCCGCCGTGCAGGGCGATGCCGTTCATGGCGGCCGCCATGCCGTGCTCGCGCACGCCGTAGTGGATATAGGCGCCGTCGTAGCGGCCCGGTGCGATCTCGACCTGCTGTTTCGCCTTGGTGTTGTTCGAGGGCGTGAGGTCGGCCGAGCCGCCCAGCAGCTCGGGGATCGCCGCGAACAGGCGGTCGAGCACGGCGCCGCTGGCCTTGCGGGTGGCCATCTCGTCGCCGCTGTCGACGAAGGCCCGGCGCGCTTCGGCGATCGCCTGTTTCCAATCGGCCGGCAGCTTGCCGTCGTTGCGGCGCTCGAACTCGCGGCGCAGCGCATCGGGCGCCTGCTCGACACGCTCGGCCCAGGCCATGCGCGCCTCGCGCCCGCGCGCGCCGATCTCGCGCCATTCGCGCAGCAGCGCCTCGGGGATCTCGAACGGCGGCGAATGCCAGCCGAGCCGCTCGCGCGCGCCGGCGATCTCCTCCTCGCCGGGCGCGTCGCTGTGCGCCTTCTGGGTGCCGGCGCGGGTCGGCAAGCCGAAGCCGATGATGGTGCGGCAGGCGATCAGGGTGGGCTGCTCGTCGCTGGCGCGCGCGGTGGCGATCGCCTCGTGGATCGCATCGGTGTCGTGGCCGTCGATCTCCAGCACCCGCCAGCCGGAGGCGCGGAAGCGTTCGATCTCCTTATCGGAGACGGCCAGCCGCGTGGGCCCGTCGATCGAGATCGAATTGTCGTCCCAAAACGCGATCAGCCGCCCCAGCTTGAGGTGGCCGGCCAGCGAGATGGCCTCCTGGCTGATGCCCTCCATCAGGCAGCCGTCGCCGAGGAACACGTAGGTGTAGTGGTCGACCAGCTCGTCGCCGAACTTCGCGTTGAGGATGCGCTCGGCCAGCGCCATGCCGACCGATTCGGCGATGCCCTGGCCGAGCGGCCCGGTGGTCAGCTCGATGCCGTTCGCGTGGCGGTATTCCGGGTGGCCGGCGGTCTTGCTGCCGACCTGGCGGAAGTTTTGCAACTGCTCGATCGTCATGTCCTGGTAGCCGGTCAAGTAGAGCAGGCTGTAGAGCAGCATCGAGGCATGGCCGTTCGAGAGGATGAAACGGTCGCGATCGATCCAGTGCGGATCGGCCGCGTCGAAGCGCAGGAAGTCGCGGAACAGCACGGTGGCGATGTCGGCCATGCCGAGCGGCGCGCCGGGGTGGCCGCTGTTGGCGTGCTGGACCGCGTCCATCGACAGGAAGCGGATGCAGTTGGCCAGCTCGCGCAGATGCGGGTCGCGCGGCGCGGGCAGCGGTGCCGAGGCGGCGGAGCCGGAAGCGGGGGATGGTGCGGATGTCATCGAAGGGCCCTCGTTCGGTGTCGTTGGATGGCGGAGATGGCGGACAGGCCGCGCGCGGCCGGGCGGGACATGCAGAAATTACCCGGCCCACGCTAGCACGGCGACGGCGCGGCACGCCGCTGCCGGGGCGGTGCGACGGGCATCGCGGGGCGCGGGGCCCGGCGCGGCCGCGCGGCTACCCTCGGCGAGGGGCAATCCCCGTGCCCGGAGCGAGGGCGATGCATGATGCGCCGCGTTGTGCGCCGCGTCGTGAGCGGGCCATGCCTCGACCCGGCAGGGTTAACCGGGGCGCCTGGAACCGGTGCGCCGCCTTGCGATCCGCTGTCGCGCCGCGATCGATGCCGCTAGAATCGAAGCGTTCCCCACTATCGCGGCGCCCGCCGCCACCGACCGTGACCACCACCGTGGAACAGTTGAAAGCCGGCAAGCTCGCCGGTGCCCGGCAGTTGAAGCTCGCCGCCGGCCTCACCGAATTCCCGCGCGAGATCTTCGAGCTGGCCGACACGCTCGAGGTGCTCGACCTGTCGGGCAACGCGCTCACCAGCCTGCCCGACGACCTGCCCCGCCTGGGCCGCCTGCGCGTGCTGTTCGCCTCGAACAATCCCTTCACCGAACTGCCGCCGGTACTCGGCGAGTGCGCGCAACTGAGCATGATCGGCTTCAAGGCCAACCGGATCCGCTCGGTGCCGGGCGCGGCCCTGCCGCCGCGCCTGCGCTGGCTGATCCTGACCGACAACCAGATCGAGACGCTGCCGCCCGAAATCGGCCGCTGCGCCGAGCTGCAGAAGCTGATGCTGGCCGGCAACCGGCTGGCCGCGCTGCCCGGGGAGATGGCGGCCTGCACGCGGCTCGAGCTGGTGCGGCTGGCGGCCAACCGCTTCGAGAGCCTGCCCGAGTGGCTGCTGCGGCTGCCGCGCCTGGCCTGGCTCGCGTATGCGGGCAACCCGTTCGCCGCGGCGCTGGAGGCCGAGGCGATGGCCGACAGCTCGGTGGCCACGATCGCCTGGCACACGCTCGCGCTCGGCCAGAAGCTCGGCGAGGGCGCCTCGGGCGTGATCTATCGCGCAACGCGCCTGTCGGCCGATCATCATCCGCAGCAGGCGGTGGCGGTGAAGCTGTTCAAGGGCGCGGTGACCAGCGACGGCCTGCCGGACCGCGAGATGGCCGCCTGCCTGCATGCCGGCACGCATGCCAGCCTGATCGGCGCGCTGGGCCGCCTCGGCGGCCATCCGATGCAGGAGCAGGGGCTGGTGATGCCGCTGGTCGAGCACGACTTCGAGAACCTGGCGGGACCGCCGAGCCTGGATAGTTGCACGCGCGACGTCTATGCCGAGGATCGACGCTTCAGCCTCGGCACCACGCTGCGGATCGCGCACGGCATCGCCTCGGCGGCCGCGCATCTGCATCGGCGCGGCATCGTGCATGGCGACCTGTATGCCCACAACATCCTGCACGATGGCGCCGGCCATGCGCTGCTCGGCGATTTCGGCGCGGCCTCGCTGTACGACACGCAGGACGAGGCGCGCCGCTTCGCCCTGCAGCGCATCGAGGTGCGGGCCTTCGGCTGCCTGCTGGAGGAGTTGCTGGAGCGTACCGAGGCGGGCCGCTCGGCCGCGCTCGACGAACTGGCGGCGCTCACGGCCGCCTGCCTGGGCGCAGAAGTGGCCAGCCGCCCGAGCTTCGAGTCCATCGTCGAACGCTTGCGCGCGCACCTGAAATGAGCGGCCGGCCCGGCTTGCCGCTACAGCGTGCCGGGCCGCGGATCGGGCACGAAGCCGTCGCGATTCGGCATCCTGACCCGGGGCAGCGTGGTCGCGTCGAGCGTGGTGCCGTCCGGCACGATGCCGTTGCGGTTGAGTAGGTAGGCGCTGAGCGCATACACCTCGTCGGCGCTCAGCGAGCCGGGCGCGTTGTAGGGCATGGCGCGGCGGATGTAGTCGAACAGCGTGCTCGCGTAGGGCCAGTAGCTGCCGACCGTCTTCTTCGGCTTCTGGCTCGCCAGGCTGCCGATGCCCCCCACCAGCGGATCGCCGATGCCGCCTTCGCCCTTCGCGCCGTGGCACATCGCGCATTTCTGCTGGTAGATTTGGCCGCCGTGCGCGACGCTGCCCGAGCCGGGCGGCAGGCCCTGGCCGTCGGGCGCGATATCGATGTTCCAGGCCGACAAGGCGGCTTCGGTCACGGGCTGGCCCAGATTGTATTGATGCGCGGGCGTGGTCGCCGTCATGGCTGCCGGCCCGGTCCCGCCGCCGCTGCCGGTGCAGGCCGAGCCCAGCGCCGCGGCCGCGAGCGCGGCCAGCAGGATCCGGATCGACACGCCGGGCCGGCTTGCTCCTTGATGTTCAGGCATTGCGCACCTCGCCGCTCGCATCGACATGCCAGTTCTGGATGCCGTTGTAGTGGTACTCCGAATTCAGGCCGCGCACGGCCACCAGCGCCTCGCGCGTCGGCTGCACGTAACCGGTCTCGTCGATCGCGCGGCTCTGCAGGTCGGCGGGACCGCCGTCCCAGTTCCAGTCGGCCTCGAAGCGCGTCAGCGCGCGATCGTGCACGGCGCCCGTGAGCCGCGCCTCGCGCCATCGGCGGCCGCCGTCGGTCGACACCTCCACGCGCCGAATCCGGCCGCGCCCCGACCAGGCATAACCGCTGACGGCGTAATAACCGCGCGCGCCCAGGCGATGCCCGGCCGAGGGGCGCGTGATCACCGATTTCGCATCCATCTCGAACACGAACTGGCGCGCGCAGCCGTTGGCCAGCAGGTTGGTGTACTTCGAGGTTTCCTCGCGCGTCATCTCGGGCGCCGCGATCAGCTTGAGGCGCCGCAGCCACTTGATGTTGGTATTGCCCTCGAAGCCGGGCACGATCAGCCGCAAGGGATAGCCGTTCTCCGGGCGCAGCCGTTCGCCGTTCTGCGCGTAGACCACCAGCGCGCGATCGAGGATCCGGTCGAGCGGCAGGCTGCGCGTCATGGCCGCGCCGTCGGCGCCTTCGGCCAGCAGCCAGTGCGCCGAGGGATCGATGCCGGATTGGTCGAGCAGGGTGGCCAGCGGCACGCCGGTCCATTCGCAGCAGGACAGCAGCCCGTGCGTGAACTGCACCGGCTGGCCGCTCGGGCCGCTCCATTCGCTGCGCGTATTGCCCGAGCATTCGAGGAAGTGGATGCGCGTCTCGGAGGGAAAGCGCAGCAGGTCGTCCAGCGTGTAGAGCCGCGGCTCGCGCACCAGGCCGTGCACGGCCAGGCGATGCTGGTCGGGATCGATGGCGGGCACGCCCGCGTGATGGCGCTCGTAGACGAGGCCGTTCGGCGTCAGCGTGCCGTGCAGCTCGGCCAGCGGCGTCATCGACGAGCCGGAGCCCGGCATCGCGGCCGGCCGCGCGCTGCGCCGGATCACGTCGGCCTCGTGCCGGCTCGGCAGGCCATAAGGCGGCGTGAGCAGCGGCGCGCCCGGCTCGCGGGTCCAGGGCGCGACCTCCAGCGGCGCGGTGGCGGGCGCGGGCGGGGTGGCCGTGCCGTCGCCGGCGGCGCGCGCCACGCCGGGCAGCAGGCTGGCCGTCATGGCGCCGGCGGTGGTCATGGCGAGCCGGCGCATGGCGCCGCGGCGCTCGGGCGAATCGAGCGCGCCGTTCGATGAGGCGTTCGGGTCTGGCATGTAGGGCGTCTCCGAGGCAGCGTGGGGCGGGTTTCGTGTTGTGGGTCTTGCCGATCGCAAGGCGGTGCAGGGCGTCGATGCGTGCAGCGCTCGATTGTTATCGACGCGCCGATGCGCCGCAAACGAGGAATCGCGCTATGCAAAGCGCTTGGGGTGCGATGCCGGCGAGGTGGCATGGCGCGGCATCCGAGGCCGGCGCGCGAAGCGCGCGGCGACGGCCCGCAGCCGGCGATATGTGTTGCTGGATATGACGGACGAGGCGATTCCCATGCGATGCGGACCAGCAGCGAATGTGCCTGCGAGGCCGTGACGCGCGAGCTGGGCGACAAGGAAATGAAAGCGTGGGCGAGGTGCGCCACGTGACAGGAATTTCTGTCGCTTCTCATATTTCTGTCGTTACAGAAATATGAGAATATTCGGCTCGTGTCCACCGCTTCGCACCTCGGCTGGACATCCCGTATCGAGGTGCCTGTCGAAAAGGAATCCCGGTCATGACGCCCGCCGCGCTGGTGCTGTACTTCGATGGAAGCTGTCCGCTCTGCGTCGACCAGATGCAGCGCCTTCGAGGCTGGGACGCGCATCGCCGGCTGGGCTTCGTGGATATCGCCGCGGCGGGTTTCGATCCCGCGCCGCTGGGCATGGAGCTGGCTGCGATGAATCGCGAGATGCACAGCCGCACGGCCGACGGGCGCGTGCTGGTCGGGATCGACTGCATGCTGGCCGCCTATACGCTGGTCGGGCGCGGCTGGCGTGCCTGGCCCTTGCGCGTGCCGGGGCTGAGCGGCGTGTTCGCGGGGCTGTATCGCATGCTGGCGCGTCACCGACACGCCGTCTCCCGCCGCCTCGGCTATCGCCTGCCGCCCGCTTGCGATAGCGGCGGTTGCGCGCTCCACGGCAATCCCTTCCTGAAGAACGAGGCGCCTGCCGGCGAGGCTTCCGGCATGGCGCTGGCTGCCGCGGATCGGGGCCCGCGGCGCTCGAAACGCGATTGGATCGTGACCTGGATGTACGCCGCCGCGATCGCCCATCTGCTCGTCGGCGCGCTGCTGCCCTGGCTGGCCGGCAGCTCGCTGCTCGACGGCTACCAACAGGGCATCGAAGCGCATTTCTGGCCGGGCGCCGCGCCGGCCGAGGCGCGCCTGCAGCAGCAATGGTGGCTGGCCCTGCTCGGCGCCACCGTGCAATGCGCGGGCGTCTGGATGCTGGCGCTGGTCCATCTCGGCAACCGGCTGCGGCAGCGCGCGGCCTGGGGCTGGCTGCTGGCCGGGCTGCTGCTCTGGGCGCCGCAGGACATGCTGATCTCCTGGCAGGCGCGGGTCGGCTCGCATCTCGTGGCGGACGCGGCGGCGCTGCTGCTGATGGTGCCGCCGCTGCTATGGCTCTGGAAGGAGGACCGCGCATGAACACCGTGCCCGCGCTCGACTGGGCCGTCAGCCTGCTGATCGTGCAGGGCTTGATGGGCGGCTTCGATACGCTCTACCACCATGAATTCACCGAGGATCTCGCGCATCGCCCCAAGGCGCGCCTGGAGCTGGCGATCCATGCCGTGCGCGCGCTGCTGTATGGCCTGGCCTTCGCGTCGATCGCGCACCTGGCCTTCCTCGGCGCCTGGACGCTGGCGATCGCCGCGCCGGTGCTGGTCGAGGTGCTGCTGACCTTGTGGGACTTCGTGGTGGAGGACGGCAGCCGCAAGCTGCCCGCCACCGAGCGCGTGCTGCACACGCTGCTCGCGATCAACGGCGGCGCCGTGTTCGGGCTCTATGCGATGCAGCTGTGGCACTGGGCGTCCTTGCCCACGGCGTTGATGCGGCTCGAGCTGGGATGGCGAGGCTGGCTGCTGAGCCTGTTCGCGCTCGGCGTGGCCGCCTCGGGCCTGCGCGACGGGCTGGCCGCCTGGCGCATGGGGCGGCGCGCGCCGCCCGCCAATCCGTTCGCGGGGCAGGCGTATCGCAGCGTGTTGGTGACCGGCGGCACCGGCTTCATCGGCGAGGCGCTGGTCGGGCAACTGCTCGATGCCGGCCACCGCGTCACGCTGCTGACGCGCTCGCCCTTGCGTGCCGCCTATCAGTTCGGCGGGCGCGTGCGCTGCGTGACGGCGCTCGATCAGTTGCATGCGCACGAACATTTTGATGTGGTGATCAACCTGGCCGGCGCGCCGGTGCTCGGGCCGCGCTGGAGCGCGAAACGGCGGGCGACGCTGCTGGCCAGCCGGGTGGGCGTGACCGAGGCGCTGCTGCGCTGGGTGGAGGGCGCCGCGCATCGGCCGGCGCTATGGATCCAGGCTTCGGCGATCGGTTACTACGGCGTGCGCGCGCCCGAGGAACGGCTGGACGAGACCAGCCGCCCCGGCAGCGGCTTCATGTCGGAGCTTTGCAGGCGCTGGGAAGCCGCTGCCGCGCCGCTCGATGCCTGGTCGATCCGCAAGATGGTGCTGCGGCTGGGGCTGGTGTTCGGGCCGGGCGGCGCCTTGCCGCTGATGTTGCTGCCCTATCGCGTCGGCCTGGGCGGGCGCCTCGGCGATGGCCGGCAGGTGATGAGCTGGATCCATCGCGACGACGTGCTGCGCCTGATCGCCGAAGCGATGCATCGCGACGCGATGCGCGGCGTCTACAACGCCGTGGCGCCCGAGGCGCCGAGCCAGGCGGAATTCGCGCGCACGGCGGGGCGGGTGCTGCGACGGCCGGCGTGGTTCCGGCTGCCCGCGGCGCCGCTGCGTCGGGCGGCAGGCGAGATGGCGGAGCTGCTGCTCGACGGCCAGCATGTCGTGCCCGCGCGCCTGCAGCGCGAGGGTTTCGTGTTCCGTTTCGCCGGCCTGGAGGCGGCGCTGCGCGATCTCGTCGAGCGCTGATGCCGGGCCGGCTGGCCGACGTTCAGACCTTCGCGAGCAGGGCGATCAAGGCGATCGCGGCCGGCAGCGCCTGAACGAACAGGATGCGGCGGCTGGCGGTGGCCGCGCCGAACACGCCGGCGACGATCACGCAGGCCAGGAAGAAGAGCTTGAAGGCCTGCCCGTCGACGGCCGCCAGCCCGTAGATCAAACCGGCCGCGAGGAAACCGTTGTAGAGGCCCTGGTTGGCGGCGAGCACGCGCGTCTGCTGCGCGAATTCGGCCGTCAGCCCGAACACGCGCCGGCCCTTCGGCGTGGTCCAGAGGAACATCTCGAGCACCACGATATAGATGTGAATGGCGGCGACCAGGCCGATCAGGATGTTGGCGATCATTGTGTTATCGATTCGATGTTGTTGTGATTGGCGGTGAAGCGACGGCTCGCTGGCGCGGGCGCTGGCAGGGTAACACGGCGCACCCGGGCGCCGATCGACGAATCCCTCGGAAAAGCGGGCGTTCAGGACATACCCGTAAAGGGCTTGGATGGCGTTGACGGTTATTTTTGGCGGCCCTACATTCGAGCCCATGGTGATTGGGCAAGGCCCGGCCGCCATCGCGGCAACGTTGCCGCGCCGAACATGGAAGGCTACGTAGCCCCCGAACTTGCGTGAGAACGCCGGTTCGGGGGCTTTTTGCTTTTGGAGAACGAATTGGACAAGCCATCACGCCTCGCCGAGGCGTCCAGCCATGCCTTGCCCCTGGTCGCCTGCGTGCAGATGGAGCCGCGCGTGGGCCATACGCGGGACAACGTCGAGGCATCGATCCGCTGCATCGAGCAGGCCGCCGCGCAGGGCGCCTCGCTCATCGTGCTGCCCGAGCTCGCCAACAGCGGTTACGTGTTCGCGAGCCGTGCCGAAGCCTTCGCGCTGTCCGAGCCGCTGGCCGACAGCGAGACGGTGCGCGCCTGGTCGGAGGCCGCGCGCCGGCTCGGCGTGCACCTGGTCGCCGGCATCGCCGAGCGCGAGGACCAGCGGCTCTACAACTCGGCCGTGTTCATCGGCCCGGCCGGCCTGATCGGCCGCTACCGCAAGCTGCATCTCTGGGGCCAGGAAAACCTGTTCTTCGAACCCGGCAACCTCGGCGTGCCGGTGTTCGACACCGCATTCGGGCGCGTGGCCGTGGCGATCTGCTACGACGGCTGGTTTCCCGAGGTGTTCCGGCTGGCGGCCGGGCAGGGCGCGGACCTGGTCTGCGTGCCGACCAACTGGGTGCCGATGCCGGCCCAGCCCGCCGATCGCCCGGCCATGGCCACCACGCTTGCGATGGCCGCCGCCCACAGCAATGGCCTGATGATCGCCTGCGCGGACCGGATCGGCTCGGAGCGCGGCCAGTTGTTCATCGGCCAGAGCCTGATCGTCGGCGGCGACGGCTGGCCGCTGGCGGGCCCGGCGCCTCAAGACCAGGCCGCGATCCTCTACGCGCCGCTCGACGTCGAGCGGATCCGAGCCGGCCGCGCGCTCAATGCCTTCAACCACGTGCAGCGCGATCGCCGCCCCGAGGTCTACGAGGCGCCGAGGCCCGCCGCGCTTGCGTCCAGCCGGCCTTGAACGCCGGCGTCCCACATTCAGCAATCCAGATCATCACACGATTCATCCTCATCAAGGAGCGCCACATGTCTGCATTCAAACTTCGCGGCATCGCCGCCGTGCTCACCGCGCTGGCCTGGTTCGGCAGCGCCGCGTCGGCCGCCGAGCCGATCCGCATCGGCGTGGCCGTCGGCCTGTCGGGCGCCAACAGCGTGGTGGCGCCGGCCGTCGTGCAGGCCTCGCAACTGGCCGTCGACGAGATCAACGCCGCGGGCGGCATCCTGGGGCGCAAGCTCGAACTGGAGATCGCCGACGACGCATCGGGCGCGGTAGGCGCGCAGAAGGCCTACGACACCCTGGTGTTCCAGAAGAACGTCGACGCGCTGATCTCGATGGAGACCAGCGCGGCCCGCAACGCGGCACTGCCGGCGGTCGCCCGCGGCCGCAAGCCGCTGATCTACACCTCGTTCTACGAGGGACGCTCGTGCAGCCCCTGGATGTACGTGAATGGCTGGGTGCCCGAGCAGCAGGTCGCGCCGGTGGTGGACTACTTCATGAAGAACAAGGGCGCCAGGCAGTTCTACCTGGTCGGCAACGACTACGCGTTCGGCCGCGGCATGCTCGAGTTCACCAGGAAGACCATCGAGCAGCATGGCGGCAAGGTGGTGGGCGAGGAATACCTGCCGATCGACGGCACCGACTGGACGCCGATCCTCTCGAAGATCCGCGCCGCGCATCCCGACGCGCTGATCAGCGCCACGGCCGGCGGCGCGCCGAACGTCTCGCTCGCCAAGCAGTTGAAGAGCGCGGGGATGACGCTGCCCTACGGCAACCTGGCGATCGACGAGGCCACCGCGAAGAGCATGGGCGACGTCGCCGGCGGCATCTACATGGCGGGTTCCTACTTCACGAGCATCGATACGCCGGCCAACCGCAAGTTCCTCGCGGCCCTGCAGCAGCGCTTCGGGCACGACCTGAAGACGCCGAACGAACTGTCGGAGCCGCAATACGAGGCGTTCTACCTGTACAAGGCCGCCGTCGAGAAGGCTGGCGGCACCGATCCGGCCAAGGTGGTGCAGGCGCTCGGCACGGTGAGCTTCGACGGTCCGCGCGGCAAGGTGAGCATGGATCGCGGCCACCACACGCCGCTCTCGATGCGGCTCGGCCAGATCCAGCCCGACGGCGGCGTGAAGATCCTGCAGACCTTCCCGGACGTCGATCCGGGCGCGCAATGCCCGAATCTCAAGCAATGACCTCCCGGAGGAAACGCTCATGGTCCTCGCTCTGGATGTCCTGACCACCGCCGCCTTGCTGTTCATCGTGACGGCGGGCCTGATGGTGATCTTCGGCGTGATGAAGATCGTCAATTTCGCGCATGGCGCGCTGCTCACGATGGGCGCCTATGCCAGCTTCATCGTCACGCAACTGAAGCTCGATCCCTGGTTCGGGGTGCCGCTGTCGCTGGCGGTCGGCGTCGCGGTGGGCATGCTGGTCGAAGCGGCGATCGTGAGGCCGCTCTACAAGCGGCCGCTCGACGCGATCCTGGCCACCTGGGGGCTCGGCATCGTGATCGGCCAGTTGATCGTGATGGGCTTCGGGCGCGAGGTGCAGTTCGTCGAGGCGCCCGTCAACGGCGCGCTGTCGGTGGCCGGCACCGCCTACTCGGCGTACCGGCTGCTGCTGGTGCCGATCGCGATCGTGCTGTGCGCCGCCTTGAGCGCGCTGCTGAACGGCACGCGCTTCGGCGTGAAGACGCGCGCCGTGATCATGAACGAGGACCTCGCGCGCGGCCTGGGGATTCACTCGGGGCGTATCCGCTTCATCACCTTCAGCCTCGGCGCCGCGCTCGGCTCGCTGGCCGGCATGCTGATCACGCCGCTGTCCAGCGTCGATCCGAACATGGGGCTGCCGTACCTGGTCAACGCCTTCATGCTGGTGATGGTGTCCGGCTATTCGATGCTCGGCCTGCTGCTGACCTGCCTGGTGTTCGGCGCCTGCCAGGTGCTGGTGAGCACCTTCGTCAGCCCGGTGCTCGGCGGCCTGACCATCGCGGTGCTGGCGGCGCTGACGCTGCGCGTCTTTCCCAAGGGGTTGTCCCATGCCTGACGTCAAGACCTGGTTTGCCGGGCGCGGCCTGGGCGAACATCGCGAACCGCCGGCGCCCGGGCGCAAGGGCGCGCTGCCGGGCGGCGCGCTGGCGCTGGCCGCGCTGGCGCTCGCGCTGCTCGCCGGCGGTCCCTTCCTGTTCGGCACCTACCTGCTCAATGTGCTGATCCAGGCCTTCTTCTTCTCGATGGTCGCGGTCACGGTCGACCTGCTGTGGGGCTACACGGGTTACCTGAGCTTCGGACAGTCGGCCTTCTTCGGCATCGGCGCCTACGCGGCGGCCCTGGTGTTCACCCACGGCGGCTTCTCACCCGGCTACGTGCTGCTGGCGCTGGGCATCGCGATCGCGGCGGCGGCGCTGGTCGCGCTGCTGCTGGGCTGGCTGTCCTTCTACCGGGGCGCCTCGCCGTTCTTCGCCACGGTCATGTCGCTGGTGCTGCCGATCGTGCTGAGCCAGCTGCTGTTGTCGGGCGGCGAGTGGACCGGCTCCAGCTCGGGCCTGACCGGCTACCCGATGTTCGACCTGTCGCTGTCGGCCTGGTACTGGATCGCGGGCCTGGGCCTGGCCGCGATCGTGCTGCTGGCCTGGGCCGTGGTGCGCAGCGACGGCGCGCGCGTGCTGCTGGCGATCCGCGATAACGAATCGCGCTGCGCCTACCTGGGCATCCGCACCTCGCTGATCAAGATCGTGCTGCTGGTGGCGGCGGCGATCGTCGCCAGCGTGGCCGGCTTCGGCTATGCCAGCTTCAGCGGCGTGGTCGCGCCCGAGCTGACCGGCTTCGTGCTCGGCACGCAGCTGATCATCTGGGTGGCGCTGGGCGGGCGCGGCACGCTCTGGGGGCCGGTGCTCGGCGCCTTGCTGATCAACGTGGCGACCTCCTACCTGAGCGGCAGCATGCCGTTCGCCTGGCAGTTGATCCTCGGCGCGGCCTTCGTGCTGGTGATCGTGCTGCTGCCGCAGGGGCTGGTGCCGCTGCTGGCCTGGCCGTTCCGGCTCGATCGCGCCGCGCGCACGCCGCGGCTGGTCGAGCGCGCCGCCGGCGCGGCGCGGGTGGCGGCGCCTGACGGCCCCGCCCTGCGCATGGCCGGCGTCGAGAAACGCTTCGGCAGCCTGAAGGTGTTGCAGGGGATCGATTTCGAGGCGCGCGCGGGCGAGCTGGTCGGCCTGATCGGCCCGAACGGCGCCGGCAAGACCACGCTGATGCGTTGCATGAGCGATGGCGCCGAGCGTTCCGCCGGCACCGTCGAGCTGTGCGGGCACGACATCCGGCGCCTGGCGCCCGAGCACGGCGTGCGCTTCGGGCTCGGGCGCAAGTTCCAGAACGCCAACATCTTCGAGACGCTGAGCGTGGCCGAATGCCTGCGGATCGCCGGCGCGCTGGTGGAGCGGCCGTCGCTGCTGCGCCGCGCGCCGACGCTGGCGCTGCCGGCCTATGCGCTGGAAGTGATGCGCGCCACGCAGCTGGACCGCAAGCTCGCGGTGACGGCCAGGGATCTCTCGCACGGCGAGCAGCAGGCGCTCGAACTGGCGATGGTGCTGGCGCTGGAGCCGCGCATCGTGCTGCTCGACGAGCCCACCGCGGGCCTGACCAAGACCGAGCGCACCCGGATCGGCGCGGTGCTGGCCTCGCTCGCGCATCGCCATGGGCTGTGCTGCCTGCTGGTCGAGCACGATCTCGAGTTCGTCGAGGAGATCGCGACCCGCATCGTGGTGCTGCACCAGGGCCGCATCGTGATGGCGGGCAGCTTCGACGAGGTGGTCCATTCGGAGCTGGTGCGCACCATCTACGCCGGGACCGGCCAGCCGACCGGCGATGCCGGCGCGGCAACACAAGGAGATGACCGATGAGCGCCATGGCATTGCAGGTCGAGCGCGTGACCAGCGGATATCGCGCCTCGATCGTGCTGCGCGAGCTCTCGCTGTCGATCGCCGAGGGCGAGACGCTGGCGCTGCTCGGCAAGAACGGCATGGGCAAGACCACCTTGCTCAAGACGATCATGGGCTACCTGCCCAGCCAGGGCGGCGCGATCCGCCTGAACGGCAGCGAGATCACGCGCTTGCCGCCGCATCGTATCGCGCGGGCCGGGGTGGCCTACGCGCCGCAGGAGCATGCGCTGTTCCAGGACCTGTCGATTCGCGACAACCTGCGCCTGGGGCTGCCGGATCCCTCGGTGTTCGACGCGCGCTTCGAGGAGGTGGTCGAGGTGTTCCCGGTGTTTCGCACCCGGCTCGGGCAGCACGCGGGCACGCTCTCCGGCGGCGAGCAGAAGATGCTGCTGGTGGCGCGCGCCCTGATGATGCGCGCCTCGCTGATCCTGCTCGACGAGATCACCGAGGGCCTGCAGCCGTCGGTGATCGAGCGCCTGGCCGAGGCCTTGCGCTGGGAGCGGCAGCGCCACGGCACCACGCTGCTGCTGATCGAGCAGAACGTGCCGTTCGCGCTGGGGCTGGCCGATCGCTACGCGGTGCTCAAGCAGGGCGAGATCGTCGAGCAGGGCGCGGCGAGGGACCCGGGCGCGGCGGCGGCGATCTTCGAGCATCTGAGGGTGTGAGGCGATGGCGGACATGAACCCGTTCACCGGCACCGCCGACGCGCGGCGGTTGCCGGACACGCTGCCGCTGTGCGCCTGTTTCGCCACCGGCGGCACCATCGCGATGAAGCTCGATCCGGTGACGCGGGCGGCGGTTCCGGTGCTCTCCGGCGAGGACCTGCTGGCGAGCGTGCCGGCCATCGCCCGGGTCGCGCGCCTGGAGTTGAGCGAATTGTTCAACCTGCCATCCGACTACATGGGGCCGTCGCGCTGGCTTGCCTTGCACCAGGCGGTATCGGCGGCGCTGGCGCGCGAGGAGATCGCCGGCGCGATCGTCTCGCACGGCACCGACACGCTGGAGGAGACCGCCTGGTTCCTGGACCTGACGATCGCCTCGGCCAAGCCGGTGGTGTTGACGGGCGCCCAGCGCAATGCCTCGTTCCCCGATTCCGACGGCCCGCGCAACCTGCTGAACGCGGCGCGCGTGTGCGTGGCGCCCGAGGCGCGCGGGATGGGCACGCTGGTGGTGCTCAACGGCCAGGTCAACGCCGCGCGCGAGGCCACCAAGACCCACACGGCCGACGTAGAATCCTTCAAGTCGGGCGACCACGGCTGGCTCGGCAGCGTCGACGACGATCGCCTCGTGATGTCGCGCGCGCCGCTGCGCCGGCAGCATGTGCCGCTGGTGGCGGCCGAGCTGCCGCGCGTGGAGATCGTGCCGATGTACGCCGGCGCCGACGGCACGCTGCTGCGCGCGGCGGTGGCCGCGGGCGCGGCCGGCATCGTGGTGGCGGCGCTCGGCTTCGGCAACGTCAACCGGGAACTGTTCGTCGCGATCCGCGAGGCGCTGGCCGCCGGCGTGGCGGTGGTGATCGCCACCCAGGTGCCGAACGGGCGGGTTCGCCTCGCCTACGGTTTCGAGGGCGGCGGCGGCACGCTCGCGGCCGCCGGTGCCGTGCTCGCCGACAACCTGGGCGCCCGCAAGGCGAGAATCCTGCTGATGCTGGCCTTGCAGACCCCGAGCTGCCCGGCGGCGATCCAGGCCCTGTACGATCGATAGGACATTCGTATGACTACCAGCACCGTCTTGTCCGCCGAACCCGGCTGGCGAATCGGCGTCCTGTTCTCGCGCGCGGGCGCCACCTCGGCGACCGAAACCGAGCATTTCTACGGAACCGTGCTCGCGATCGAGGAAATCAACGCGGCCGGCGGCGTGGCGGGCGCGCCGCTCGATCCGGTGGTGCACGACCCGCGCTGCAGCCTCGACGAGTACCGGCGCCTGGCCGCCCACATGCTGCAGGAGGACGACGTCACGGTGATCTTCGGCTGCTCGACCTCGTCGAGCCGCAAGGCGGTGCTGCCGGTGATCGAGCGCAACAACGCGCTGCTCTGGTACTGCTCGATCTACGAAGGTTTCGAGTATTCGCCGAACGTCATCTACACCGGCGCGGTGCCGAACCAGAACAACATGCAGCTGGGGGCCTGGCTGCTGCGTCATCACGGGCGGCGTTTTTTTCTGGTTGGCGCCGACTACATCTATCCGCGAGAATCGAACCGGATCATGCGCGACGTGGTCGAGCAGAACGGCGGGGAGATCGTCGAGGAACTGTACCTGCCCAGCGACGCCGACGACGGCGCGCTGGCCGCGGTGGTCGACGAGATCCGCGCCCAGGCGCCCGACGTGGTGGTGTCGACGCTGATCGGCCGCGCGGCCCGCAGCTTCTACACGCTGTACCGGCAGCGCGGGCTCGATCCGCGGCAGGTTCCGATTGCCAGCCTGACCATGACGGAGGGCGAGATCGGCATGATCGGTCCCGAGCTGTGCGCCGGACATATCGTCTCCGCCAGCTACGTGAACACCCTGGAGAATCCGCGCAACCGGCGCTTTCTCGAATCCTGGCGGTCGCGCTTCGGCGACCAGCCGGCCAGCATGTGGTCCGAAATGGCATACAACCAGGTCCAGTTGTTCGCGCGTGCGCTCGAACGCACCCGCAGCCTCGACACGGCGCGTCTGGTCGAGGCGGTGCGCGAGGTCGAATTCGACTCGCCGGAAGGCCTGCTGCGGATCGACCGCGAGAACAATCACGCGATCGTCACGCCGCGCATCGCGGTCTGCCAGCCGGACGGGCGCTTCAAGGTGGTCTGGGAGAGCCGCCGGCCGGTGCGGCCCGATCCCTATCTCACCGCCTATGGCTTCGCGGATTTCTGGCTCGATGGAGAAACGTCATGAGCGCGGGGGCGCGCCGGCTGTTCGACGATCTGCGCACGCTGCGCGTGGTGGTGATCCATCCGCCCGGCGAGGATCGCGGCATCCTCGAGGAGCAACTGCATCGCATCGGCTGCCCGGTGCGGCCGGTCTGGCCGTTTCCCGCGCGGCTGCCGGCCGACGCGGACGTGATCCTGTTCCTGGTCGGGCCGGAATTGCGCAGCGCCGGCAACTGGTGCGCGGCCGATACCGACGCGACGCTGATCGCCCTGTCCGACTACGAGAACCCGACCGCGCTGAAGATGCTGGTCGATACCCAGGCGCACGGCGTCATCACCAAGCCGTATCGATCCTCCGGCATCCTCAGCACGCTGGTGCTGGCGCGCGCATCCTGCGGCTACCAGCAGCGCCTGCACGGCAAGATCGCCAAGCTGGAGGAGGCGATCAAGGCGCGCCGCCAGATCGAGAAGGCGATGCGCATCCTGATGGAGGCCCATCGCCTGAGCGAGAACGACGCCTACGAGCACATGCGCTCGAAGGCGACCAGCCTGCGCGTGACGGTGGGCGACATCGCGACCATGGTGATCGACGCGCACGAGGCGATGGACAAGCTCGGGCTCGGCAAGCTGACGAAATCGTAAGGCGGGCGGGTCGCTTCGAAGCAGGAACCGCGCCGATCGGGGATCATGCCGGATTGGCCGGCGCGAGACCGAAGCTCGCCGTCGGCGCCCGTCCGCCCAACCGATCAGCGAGGTAGCAATGGAATACGTCAAGTTCGGGGCCACCGGCCTCGAGGTCTCGAAACTGGTGCTCGGCTGCATGACCTACGGCGATCCGGCGCGCGGCAACCACGCCTGGACGCTGCCCGAGGACCAGAGCCGCCCCTTGATCCGCCAGGCGATCGAGGCCGGCATCAACTTCTTCGACACCGCGAATACCTATTCGGACGGCAGCTCGGAAGAGATCGTCGGCCGCGCGCTGCGCGAGTACGCGCAACGTGACGAGGTGGTGATCGCCACCAAGGTGTTCAATCGCATGCGGCCCGGCGCGAACGGCGCGGGCCTGTCGCGCAAGGCGATCTTCTCGGAGATCGACCACAGCCTGAAGCGGCTCGGCACCGACTATGTCGATCTCTACCAGATCCATCGCTGGGACCCGGGCACGCCGATCGAGGAAACGCTGGAGGCGCTGCACGACGTGGTGAAGGCGGGCAAGGCGCGTTACATCGGCGCTTCGTCGATGGCGGCCTGGCAGTTCTCGAAGGCGCTCTACACCTCGCGCGAGCACGGCTGGACCGAATTCGTCAGCATGCAGAACCACCTGAACCTGCTGTACCGCGAGGAGGAGCGCGAAATGCTGCCGCTCTGCGCGGACCAGGGCATCGCCGTGATTCCGTGGAGCCCGCTCGCGCGCGGCCGTCTCACGCGCAACTGGGACGAGAGCTCGGAACGCCAGGAAAGCGACAACGTCGGCACGCGGCTCTACCAGGCCACCGCCGACGCGGACAAGGCCGTGGTGGAGGCGGTCGCCAAGGTGGCCGAGGCGCGCAAGCTGCCGCGTGCCCAGGTCGCGCTGGCCTGGGTGGCGCAGAAGAGCACGGTGACGGCGCCGATCGTGGGCATCTCGAAGCCGCATCATCTGAGCGACGCGGTGGCCGCGCTCGAGCTGAAGCTGAGCGAGGAGGAGATTGCCACGCTGGAGGCGCCTTACGTGCCGCACCGGGTGGCGGGCTTCACGGCCTGAGGAGGAGGACGGCTCCCGGGCGAGCGCTTCGCTGGCCGCTCGGGAGCCGGAGGTGACGTCAGCGCGAGATCAGGCCGACAGTTCTCTGCGGACGATTTCCGCGCCTGCGCTGAGCGCGTTCAGCTTGCCTCTCGCCACCTGGCGAGACAAGGGTGCCATGCCGCAGTTGGTGCAGGGATAGAGCTTGTCGGCATCCACGAAGCGCAGCGCCTTGCGCAGGGTGTTGGCGACTTCCTCCGGCGTCTCGATGGTGTTGCTTGCCACGTCGATGGCGCCCACCATCACTTTCTTGCCGCGAACCAGTTCGATCAGGTCGATCGGGACATGGGAGTTGTGGCATTCCAGCGAGATCATGTCGATGCTGGATTGCTGCAGCTTCGGGAACGACTCCTCGTATTGGCGCCATTCCGATCCCAGCGTCTTCTTCCAGTCGGTATTGGCCTTGATGCCGTAGCCGTAGCAGATATGCACGGCGGTTTCGCACTTGAGCCCCTCGATCGCCCGCTCCAGGGTGGCCACCCCCCAATCGTTCACCTCGTCGAAGAACACGTTGAAGGCAGGCTCGTCGAACTGGATGATGTCGACGCCGGCCGCCTCCAGTTCCTTCGCTTCCTGGTTGAGGATTTTGGCGAATTCCCAGGCGAGCTTTTCCCGGCTCTTGTAGTGGGCGTCGTAGAGCGTGTCGATCATCGTCATCGGGCCGGGCAGGGCCCACTTGATGGGCTGCCGGGTTTGCTGACGCAGGAACCTGGCGTCTTCCACGAATACCGGCTTCTGGCGACTCACCTCGCCGACCACGGTCGGCACGCTCGCATCGTAGCGATCGCGAATCCTGACCGTCTCGCGCTTTTCAAAATCGACCCCGTCGAGGTGCTCGATGAAGGTGGTGACAAAATGCTGGCGCGTCTGCTCCCCGTCGCTGACGATATCGATGCCCGCGTGCTGTTGCTCCTGCAGCGACAGACGCAGGGCATCGTGCTTGCCCTCGGTCAATTCCTCGTCTTGCAGTTTCCAGGGCGACCAGAGCTTTTCAGGTTGGGCGAGCCAGGATGGCTTGGGCAGGCTGCCGGCAGTGGAAGTCGGGAGTAGTTTTTTCATGTCGAATGATTCCGCGAAGCTTGGTTGATCAGAGAGCGCAGCTGGAAGCCCATTGCTCGAGAATGTGCTTGTACGGCTTGATGAAGTGTTCTTCCGTGAATTTCCCCTGCTTGACGGCCAATTGGCTACGTTCTTCCCGGTCGTAGACAATCCGGGTCAGTGAATAATCCCGATGCTTCAGGCTGGGCTGATAACACTTCCCCGCCGCGGAATTGGCGTTGTAGATTTCCGGGCGGTAGATTTTCTGGAATGTTTCCATCGCGCTGATGGTGCCGATCAGCTCGAGATTGGTGTAATCCTCCAGCAGGTCGCCGAGAAAATAAAAGGCCAGCGGCGCGACACTGTTCGGCGGCATGAAATAGCGAACCTGCAGGCCCATCTTCCCGAAATACTGGTCGGTCGACGAAAGTTCGCTTTGTCGATACTCGACGCCCAGGATCGGGTGCTGATTCTCGGTTCGGTGATAGGTCTTGCTGGTCGAGGCGCTGATGCAGATCACCGGCGGCTTGCCGGAGATTTCCCGGTAAGCGCTCGAGTTCAGGAAGTGCTTGAACAGCTTGCCATGCAGATCGCCGAAATCGTCCGGGATGCCGAATTCGGATTTGTCGCGGTTGTGCTCGGGCAGCAGCACGCTGAAGTCGTAATCGCGCACATAGGACGAGAAATTGTTCCCGGCAATCCCCTCGATGCGCTTGCCGTTCTTCTTGTCGATGATCTTCGTCTTCAGGATCTCGATCAGCGGAAACGCATCGATGCCGTGCCCGGCATCGATCTTCATCTCGACGGAAATGATCTCGAGATCGACGGAATAGCGATCCCCTTTCGGGTTGTCCCAATGCGCCAGGTCATTGAATCGACTGTCGATCATCTTCAGGGTATTGCGCAGGTTCTCCTGGCGGCTCGTTCCGCGGGCCAGATTGGCGAAATTGGTGGTGATGCGCGTATTGTCCGATGGGTGATAGTTCTCATCGAAACAAATACGCTTGATTTCAAATGTGAAATTGTTTTCCATGATGATCCGGCGAATGGATTGTCGAAAGGAAGGCTGAATCTCTTGGGCGGGTTCAGGCCGCGACGACTTCCTCGGCGGCGGGTCTCGCGTGGCGGATCAATTCGACCAGGGGCAAGGCCCGTTGCACCGCCAATCCGGCTCGCTCGATCAGGGCGTCGTCTTGCAGGCGGTAGTCGGCGAAATCCTTGTCGGTCGCGTAGACGCCCAGCGGCAAGGTGCGCGCCTGGAAGAAGCTGAACAGCGGCCGCAACTGGTGGTCGATCATCAGGGCGTGGCGCTCGCTGCCGCCGGTGGCCGCCAGCAGGACGGGCTTGTCGATCAGGGCGTCCTGGTGAATGAAGTCGAAGAAGTGCTTGAACAGTCCTGAGTAGGCGCCGCGATAGACGGGGGTCGCCACGACCAGGACGTCGGCTTGCTCGACCGCCGCGAGTTCCCGCTCCACCGCGTCGGGCAACTGGGAGCGCCAGACCGCTCCGGCGAGTTGCGGCGCGAGCTGTCCCAGCTCGACCAGGCGCGGCTCGCACGACACTTCATCGGCGATCAGGTCCAGCAGGTGGGTGGCCAGCGCTGCTGTCTTGGACGGGCGTTGCAGTCCGCCGGAAACCGCTACTACACGGAGTGGACGTGTCATGTTGGTTTTCAGATGGATGAAGGTGCGCGGCGCCGTGAAGCCAGGCCGCTTCGAAAAATACATACGAACAATGGAAGCCGATGCTAACGATGGGGACCAATGAAGTAAAATGGTTTTATTTCACGAATCCATGAAAGTGGTTCATACATATGCTTGAGCGCATCCATCTGAGCATCGTCCAGCAGGTCGAGAAGCAAGGGTCCTTGACGGCCGCCGCGGGCGTGCTGAACCTGACCCAATCGGCCTTGAGCCACAGCATGAAGAAGCTGGAGCAGCAACTGGGCACGGACATCTGGCTGCGCGAAGGGCGCAGCCTGCGCCTGACGCAGGCCGGCCAGTACCTGCTGGCGGTGGCGAACCGGGTGCTGCCGCAACTGGACCTGGCCGAGGAGCGGCTGGGCCAGTTCGCGCTGGGCGAGCGCGGCGCGCTGCGCATCGGCATGGAATGCCATCCTTGCTACCAGTGGCTGCTCAAGGTGGTGTCGCCGTATCTGGCGGCATGGCCCGACGTGGATGTGGACGTGAAGCAGAAATTCCAGTTCGGCGGGATCGGCGCGCTGTTCGGTTACGAGATCGACCTGCTGGTCACGCCCGATCCGCTGTTCAAGCCGGGGCTGAAGTTCGAGCCGGTGTTCGACTACGAGCAGGTGCTCGTGGTGGCCAAGGGCCATGCGCTGGCCTCCGCGACCTACGTGAAGCCGCAGCAGTTGACCCCGGAAGTGCTGATCAGCTACCCCGTGGACATCGAGCGCCTGGACATCTACAACCAGTTCCTGCTGCCGGCCGGCGTGACGCCCCGGCGCCACAAGGCCATCGAGACCACCGACATCATGCTGCAGATGGTGGCCAGCGGCCGCGGCGTGGCCGCCTTGCCGCGCTGGCTGGTCGAGGAGTACGCGGCCAGGATGGAGGTGGTGCCCGTGCGGCTGGGCGCGCGCGGCATCGCCAAGCAGATCTTCCTGGGCGCGCGCGAGACGGACACCGCCATCGACTACGTGCGGGCCTTCATCGAACTGGCTCGCGAGCCCCGGGCGGTCTCGACGCTGGCGAGGGATTGAGGCCGGCGCGCCCGCCTCGCCGGATATCGCGCGCCGCCATATCCTTTCCATCCCCGGCTCATAACCTTCTGCGTATCCGTTATTGGATCGGCGCCGGGCCGGTTTTTATACTGGCTTCTGTCAGCACTCGCCCGATGCGAGTGCCAGATACCACGCCAACCATCACCAGAGGAACGCACCGATGAGCCTTCGTCCGCTGCACGATCGCGTGATCGTCAAACGACTCGACCAGGAAACCAAGACGGCCTCCGGCATCGTGCTGCCCGACAGCGCGGCCGAGAAGCCCGACCAGGGCGAAGTGATCGCCGTCGGCCCGGGCCGGCGCGACAACGACGGCAAGCGGATCGAGCCCGACCTGAAGGTCGGCGACCGCGTGCTGTTCGGCAAGTACGCCGGCCAGACCGTCAAGGTCGACAGCAACGAGCTGCTGGTACTGCGCGAGGAAGATGTCGTCGCGGTCGTCAACGTCTGAACCTGAGAGAGTCCAACATGGCTGCAAAAGATATCGTTTTCGGCGACGTCAACCGCGCGAAGCTGATCGAAGGCGTCAACATCCTGGCCGACGCGGTGAAGGTCACGCTGGGCCCGAAGGGCCGCAACGTGGTGCTGGAGCGCAGCTTCGGCGCGCCGATCGTGACCAAGGACGGCGTGTCGGTCGCCAAGGAGATCGAGCTGGCCGACAAGCTGCAGAACATCGGCGCGCAACTGGTCAAGGAAGTGGCCTCGAAGACCAGCGACACGGCCGGCGACGGCACCACCACGGCCACCGTGCTGGCCCAGGCGATCGTGCGCGAAGGGCAGAAATACGTGGCGGCGGGCCTCAATCCGCTGGACCTGAAGCGCGGCATCGACAAGGCCGTGGTGGCCGCGATCGAGGAGCTGAAGAAGATCAGCAAGCCGACCACCACCAGCAAGGAGATCGCCCAGGTCGCGACGATCTCGGCCAACGGCGAGGAGTCGATCGGCCAGCGCATCGCCGAGGCGATCGACCGCGTCGGCAAGGAAGGCGTGATCACCGTCGAGGACGGCAAGTCGCTGGCCGACGAGCTCGACGTGGTGGAGGGCCTGCAATTCGACCGCGGTTATCTCTCGCCGTACTTCGTCAACAACCCCGATCGCCAGGTCGCGGTGCTCGACAGCCCCTACGTGCTGCTGCACGACAAGAAGGTGTCGAACATCCGTGACCTGCTGCCGGTGCTCGAGCAGGTGGCCAAGGCCGGCCGGCCGCTGCTGATCATCGCCGAGGACGTCGAGGGCGAGGCGCTGGCCACCCTGGTGGTCAACAACATCCGCGGCATCCTCAAGACGGTCGCGGTCAAGGCGCCCGGCTTCGGCGATCGCCGCAAAGCGCTGCTGGAGGACATCGCGATCCTGACGGGCGGCCAGGTGATCGCCGAGGAAACCGGCCTCACGCTGGAGAAGGCGACGCTGGCCGAGCTGGGCCAGGCCAAGCGCATCGAGGTGGGCAAGGAAAACACCACGGTGATCGACGGCGCCGGCGACAAGGCCTCGATCGAGGCGCGCGTCAAGCAGATCCGCGTGCAGATCGAGGATGCGAGCTCCGACTACGACCGCGAGAAGCTGCAGGAGCGGGTCGCCAAGCTGGCGGGCGGCGTGGCGGTGATCAAGGTGGGCGGCGCGACCGAGATCGAGGTCAAGGAGAAGAAGGATCGCGTCGACGATGCGCTGCACGCCACGCGCGCGGCCGTCGAGGAAGGCATCGTGCCGGGCGGCGGCGTGGCCCTGATCCGCGTGAAGCAGGCGATTCGCGAAGTGCGCGGCGCGAACCCGGACCAGGATGCCGGCGTGAAGATCGTGCTGCGCGCGCTCGAGGAGCCGCTGCGGCAGATCGTGAGCAATGCCGGCGAGGAAGCCAGCGTGGTGGTGGCCAAGGTGGCCGAGGGCAGCGGCAATTTCGGCTACAACGCGGCGAGCGGCGAATATGGCGACCTGGTGGAATCGGGCGTGCTCGATCCGACCAAGGTCACGCGCACCGCGCTGCAGAACGCGGCATCGGTGGCGGGCCTGCTGCTGACCACCGACGCCACCGTGCACGAGCAGCCGAAGCCGGCAGCGGCCGGGGCACCGGCGGGCGCGCCGGGCGGCCCGGACCTGGGCTTCTGATGGAAGTCGGCGCGCAAGGGCGCCGACTGGGCCGCCAGTCGGCCCGGTGAACGGCTTGCAAGGCACAAGGCCCGGCGATTGCCGGGCCTTGTGTTTTTCAAGCATCTGGCGCGGCCGGCTTGTCAGGGCCGGCAGGCCTGGTCGAGATTGACGGGCGCGTCGAGCAGATGGGGCAGGCTGCGTTCGACGATTTCCAGCACCACGGCCCTGGGCTGCGCCCGGCGGACCAGCGCGCCGTCGACGCGGGTTCCGCGTTGCGTATACAGCCGATGGACGTCCTCGCCGAGGAAGGGAATCAGTTCGCCCGCGAACGAATCGCGATACAGCAGCAGGCTGCCCGTGGCGCCCGGGTTCTCCATGACGTTGTGGGCATCGACCGGGTCCGTCGGCCAGCCGGGCACCGTCACGCCATGCGCCCGGCGCGGCACGCGCGGCGTGAGCGACACGATGTAGTCGAGGAAGTAGCCCGGCAGGTCGAGCAGGTTCACCGCGATGTCGCCGCCCTCGAAGCGGGTCCGACTGATCGCGTAGGCCTGGCGCTCGGCGCGCGGTGCAGCGGCCAGCACGCCGTCGCGCACCAGGCGCGAGGCGATGGCCTGGTAGCCGATGAAGGCGCCCAGGGTGTTCCAGTGGCTGTCGGTGCGCTTGTACAGGTCGTATTGCTCGGACGAGCGGGCGGCTTCGAGCGGCGCGCGCAGGTCGATGAAGGCCAGCTTCGGCGCCGCCCGGCCAAGCTCGGTGGCGAACTGGTCGGCCTGGGTGACCGTGCCGGCCGGCGGCGGCGATTGCAGCTTGTCGGCATAGACGCTCTGCTTGTCGGGCGCCAGCACCACGTAGAAGCCGATGCCGCAGGCGGCGAGATGCGCGCGCACGGCATCCAGGTTGCCGCTGATCGTTCGCAGGTCGGAGGCGGAGAAGGGCGCCTTGCCGTACAGCGAGGCGAAGTGCGGCTGGCCCGGCGTGTAGTACTCGTCGTAGAACAGCCAGCCGTCGCGGCCGATCACGACGTTCGGGTTGCTGGGCGTGCCGGTGCGCGCCATCTGCAGGCGCGATCCGTAATGCAGCAGCGCGTCGCGCATGCCGTAGCGGTCGCTGAACCAGCGCTCGAAGTTCTGGAACCAGAACAGCGAATAGGACGGGAAGGGTTCCAGCCGGCGGTTTTCCTGCGCGGCCGGCACGAAGCCGGGGCGCCCGAACCACAGGATCGGCAGCGCCAGGATGGCGAAGAAGACGATGGCCACGGCCGCGCGGTTCAAGCCGCGGGCCAGCGAGCTGCCGGGGCGGTTGGAGGCGGCCTGGGGATCGGAGTGCTGCGTGCTCATGCCGTCAGAAGCGGAAATAGATGAAGGGGTTGTATTGGCCGAGCGCGATCGACATGGCGCTCAGGATCAGCGCGGGCGCGACCAGCGCGGCGCGCAGCCAGCCGTCGAGCGACAGCGCGGCGAGGCGCGCCCACATCGGCTGGAGACGGCGCTGCAGGAGCGGATACGCGCCGAGCGCGAGCAGCACCGCCACCACCAGCAGCACCAGCGTCTGCGTCGACCACAGCGATGCCAGCGTCACGCTCTGCTGCGCGGCGGGCCAGTGGCCGAGCAGCGCCAGCAGGTAATGCCTCGCCTGGGGCAGGGATTCGGTGCGGAAGAATACCCAGGCGAGCATCACCACCAGCATCGCGTAGAGCTGGGCGAGCGGCCTGGGCACCGGCAGCCCGGCGTTGCGCCCGAAGCGCTCCAGCATCAGGAAGAAGCCGTGCAGCGCGCCCCACACCACGAAATTCCAGCTCGCGCCGTGCCAGATCCCCGTCAGCAGGAACACGATCCACAGGTTCAGCAGCGTGCGGCCCTCGCCGCGGCGGTTGCCGCCGAGCGGGATGTAGACGTAGTCGCGGAACCAGGTCGACAGCGAGATATGCCAGCGCCGCCAGAAATCCTGGATCGAGCGCGCGCTGTAGGGATAGTTGAAGTTCTCCGGGAAGCGGAAGCCGAACAGGCGGCCCAGGCCGATCGCCATGTCGCTGTAGCCGGAGAAGTCGAAGTAGATCTGCAGCGTGTAGCACAGCAGGCAGAACCAGGCCGCGGCCGCGCCGAGCTGGTCGGCCGGCGCGTTGAAGCCGGTATCGGCGATCAGGCCGAGCTGGTTGGCGATCAGCACCTTCTTGGCCAGCCCCATGGTGAAGCGCAGGATGCCGGCGGTGATGTCGTCGAGCGTGCTGTCGCGGCGCGCCAGCTGCGTGTGGATGTCCTTGTAGCGGATGATCGGGCCGGCCACCAGTTGCGGGAACAACATGATGTAGAGGCTGTAGTCGACGATATTGCGATTCGGCGTGGCATTGCGCCGGTAGATGTCGACCAGGTAGGAGATCGCGTGGAAGGTGTAGAACGAGATGCCGATCGGCAGCGCGACGGCCTTGATCGAGATGGCCGACAGGCCCGCCGGCACCAGCAGCGCGTTGAGGTTGTCGACCGCGAAATTGGCGTACTTGAAGATGCCGAGCAGCAGCAGGTTGAGGCCCACCAGGCAGCCCAGCACGCGCCGGCGCGCCCGGGTCCGGTCCAGCAGCCGGGCGCCCCAGAAGTTCATGGCGACCGAGCCCAGCATCAGGATCACGAAACGCGGCTCGCCCCAGGCGTAGAACACGATGCTGGCCAGCGCCAGCAGGGCATTGCGAAATCGGGCGGGGGCCAGGTAGTAGGTGACGAACGTCACCGGCAGGAACAGGCCCAGGAACACGATGCTGCTGAATACCACGAGATACCCTCGTCGACGTTGTGATTATGCGTGGCCATGGCGGCATGCCGGCCGTGAAGCGGCGGCGCGCCGGGCAGATGAATGCGTACGGGAGGACTGGGCCGAAAGGCGCGTCGGCGTGGCGCGACGTACCGCGGCGTGGCGGCCGTCGGCCGCGCGAGGCGCTGCCAGGCGGCGTGGCCCGCGCGCGGGTTGGTCAGTCCCGCGCGCGGGCCGGCCCGGGGCGCGTCGCCTCGGCCGTTCCCGCGGGCGACATTGTAGGCGGCAACGGGATTTGTCGATACCCGCGTGCGGCGGGCATCTTTGCGCGATCGCGGCGACCGGGGAGAGAATCGGGCTGCGCGGCCCCGGCGGCGCAGCCGGCAAGCCGCGCCGGCCGGGGCTCAGCCCGGCTGGGCGAGCAGCCGGGCGATCTCGGCGTCGGTCTGCTCGTAGTCGCCCTCGCCGAAGTGCCGGTAGACGATCCTGCCCGTCTTGTCGATCAGGTAGACGGCCGGCCAATACTGGTTGTCGTAGGCGCGCCAGGTGGCGTAGTCGTTGTCCTGCGCGACCGGGTAGGTCAGGCCGAAGCGCTTGATCGCGTCGCGCACGTTCGAGGTGCTGTGCTCGAACGGGTATTCGGGCGTGTGCACGCCCACCACGGTCAGGCCTTGCGACTTGTATTTGTCGTACCAGCCCTGGACGTGGGGCAGCGTGTGGATGCAGTTGATGCAGGTATAGGTCCAGAAATCGACCAGCACCACCTTGCCGCGCAGCTTGTCGAGCGATTGCGGCGGGCCGTTCAGCCACTGGTTGATGCCGGTGAAGTCGGGCGCGGTGGTCGGGGTGCTCGCCTGTGCGGCGCCGGCGATGCCGGGCGGCTGGGTGGCGGCGATCACGGCGGCGCAGGCGGCAATGGTGCCGGCGGCGGCAAACAGACGATAGAGCGGGCGCATGGTGGAGTTTCCATCGGTTTCGGTTGAGGGCCGCCGGCAGCGCGGTGGGCGCCGCCGGCGTGCCGTCGGTCGGCGGGGCGGGATCGGCGGTGCGGGGCGCGCGAGGCGCGCCGGCAGGGCCGATCCGCCGGGCCGACCGGCGATGGAGGTATTGGAGCCCGCGCCCGTATCGCGGATGTTTCGGGCCGCCCATGGGTGTGCAATGTTGTGTATCGACGGCGAATTCAGATACATTGCGACACAAATCAGGGACTGCAATCGGCTATAAAACCGTCATTCCATGATGACCACGGAGGGGCGCACGATGAACGCCGAGTCTTTTCAAGGTTCCTGCCATTGCGGGGCCGTCCGTTTCGAGGTGCGCACGCCGCTCGTGCCCGCCGCGCGCTGCAACTGCAGCCTGTGCCGCCGCAAGGGCGCGCTGATGACGCCGGCCTTCGCCCGCGAGAACCTGACGATCCTGGCCGGCGAGGACGCGCTGACCGAATACCAGTTCAATACCCGCGTCGCGAAGCATTTCTTCTGCCGCCATTGCGGGATCTATCCGTTTCACCAGACTCGCGTGGACCCGCTGCGCTGGCGCGTGAACATCGGCTGCCTCGACGGCGTCGATCCCTACGCGCTGGAAGCGGCGGTGGCCAACGGCGCGAGCCTGTCCGTCGTGGAGGACGCATGAAGCCCGAATCGAAGCCGCGCCGCGGCCCGCTGCAGCGCCTGCTGGCGATCCTCGCCTTCCTGGCGGGCGGCGTGGCCAGCGAGCTGAGCCATCCCTTCGCCTGCACCACGGTGCCCTCGCGCGGCCCGTCGGCCGTGCGTCGCCGCGAGGAGCGTGCCTGATGAACAGCGAGCGTCCGGACCACGTGCTGATCGTCGACGACGATCGCGGCATCCGCGAACTGGTGGGCCAGTACCTGGAGAAGAACGGCATTCGCGTCTCGTTGGCCGCCAATGGCCGCGAGATGCGCGCCACGCTGGAATACGGCGCGCCGGACCTGATCGTGCTCGACGTGATGATGCCCGGCGACGACGGCCTGGTGCTGTGCCGCGAGCTGCGCGCCGGCAAGTTCCGCTCGGTGCCGGTGGTGATGCTGACCGCGCGCGACGAGGAAACCGATCGCATCGTCGGCCTGGAGATGGGCGCCGACGACTACCTGACCAAGCCCTTCGCGGTACGCGAGCTGTATGCGCGGATCCGCGCCGTGCTGCGCCGCGCGCGCATGCTGCCGCCCGGCATGCAGGTGACCGAGGCCGCGCAATGGCTGGCCTTCGGCGACTGGCGGCTCGATACCACCGGGCGCCACCTGCTCGACGAGGACGGCACCATGGTCGCGCTGAGCGGCGCCGAATACCGGCTGCTGCGCGTGTTCGTCGACCATCCGCAGCGCGTGCTGACGCGCGACCAGTTGCTGAACCTGACGCAAGGGCGCCAGGCCGATCCGTTCGACCGCTCGATCGACCTGCTGGTCAGCCGGCTGCGCCAGCGGCTGCGCGACACCGCGCGCGAGCCGCGCTACATCAAGACGCTGCGCAGCGAGGGCTATGTGTTCTCGGCGGCGGTTACCGTGATCGACGAGCCCACATGAGCGACAAGTCTCTCGCGCACTGGCCGCGCTCGCTGTTCGCGCGCCTGGCCTTGATCCTGTGCGTGGGCCTGGCGGCCGCGCAGATGCTGTCGTTCTGGCTGACGCTGACCGAGCGCGACCAGGCCACCACCACGCTGATGATGGGCTACATCGAGCG
This sequence comes from Burkholderia gladioli, assembly GCF_000959725.1. Taxonomy (NCBI): domain Bacteria; kingdom Pseudomonadati; phylum Pseudomonadota; class Betaproteobacteria; order Burkholderiales; family Burkholderiaceae; genus Burkholderia; species Burkholderia gladioli. The sequence goes on along the minus strand of NZ_CP009322.1, from coordinate 1,465,302 downwards.
CGAGGTGGTGGCCTCCGTCGCGCTGCTCGACCACCTGCCGCCGAACGAGCGCGAGGCCTGGCTGCCCAAGCTGGCGCGTCGCAGCTACCGCTTCGAGCTGGGGCCGGGGCTGCCGGGCGGGCCGGTCGACGCGGAGCTGTCGGCCCGCGTCGAACGCTCGATCACCGACGGCATCGGCCGCGCCTACCCGGTGACGGCCAACGCGATTCCCGGCGACGCCGAGCATCTGCAGGTGCACCTGAAGCTGTCCGACGGCTCGCCGCTGACGATCGACCTGCATCCGATGTCGAGCGTGCCGCTGTCTGGCTGGCTGCCGGCGGTGCTGGTGGTACAACTGGCCTTGCTGGCGTTCTGCTGCTGGCTGGCGGTGCGCCTCGCCACGCGGCCGCTGCACGACCTGGCTCGCGCGGCCGATGCGCTCGGGCCGGACCTGAAGGGCGAGCGGCTGCCCGAGACGGGGCCTTCCGAGGTGGCGCGCGCGGCGCGGGCCTTCAATGCCATGCAGGACCGGATCGCCACCTACACAGCCGAGCGCATGCAGATCCTGGCCGCGATCTCGCACGACCTGCAGACGCCGATCACGCGCATGCGCCTGCGCGTCGACGTGATGGACGACGACGTGCAGGCCGCCAAGCTGCGCCAGGACCTGACCGAGATGGGGCAATTGGTGAAGGAGGGCGTGGCCTACGCGCGGACCGTGCACAGCACCTCCGAAGCACCGTGCCGGATCGATCTCGACGCGATGCTCGACAGCATCGTCTGCGACTACATCGACGCCGAGCAGAACGTGACCTTCGCCAGGCGCGTCGACATCGCCGTGACGGCGCGGCCGCAGGCGCTGCGGCGCGTGGTCGGCAACCTGGTGGACAACGCGCTGAAGTTCAGCGGCGCGGCCGAGCTGGAGGTGACGCTCACCCCCGAGGGCCATGCCGAGGTGGCCGTGCTCGATCGCGGGCCGGGGATTCCCGAGGAATCGCTGGAGGCCGTGTTCGAGCCCTTCGTGCGGATCGAGACCTCGCGCAATCGCGGCACCGGCGGCACGGGGCTGGGGCTTGCGATCGCGCGGCAACTGACGCAGGCGATGGACTCCACGCTGGTGCTGCGCAATCGTGCCGGCGGCGGGCTGGAGGCGAGGTTGACGCTGAAGGTGCAGGGGGCGAGGAAGTAGGGCAGCGCTCCGGCCGGGCTGCCGAATCGCGCCAGGCCACGCCTGCCCGGCACGTCGATCTCTTGGAGGGAATTATTTTTTTGACGTCCAAACCGGTTTGATTTAGCATCCAAACCGGTTTGGACGTTTGTTTTTTCAAAAAAATTTTACGTTTCACGTGCGGCGATGATTGCCCTCGCTGGCGCGACGGCGGGAACGGCCAGGGGGAGGCGCAGGCGTGAAGGTGAGTTTGAAGGCGCTGTCGGCAGCGCTCGGACTGTCGCGCACCACGGTCAGCCGCGCCTTGAACGGTTATGACGATGTCAGCGAGGCCACTCGTGCACGTGTGGCGGCGGCTGCACGGGAGATGGGCTACGTTGCCGACTCGGCCGCGCGGCGACTCGCGACAGGCCGCGCCGACGTGATCGGAATGATCTATCCGTTTGGTGGAGAGGATCTCGGCGATGCGCGCTTCGGCGAGGTGGTGGCGGGAGTGACCGAGCGGCTCGCCGAGCACGAACTGGACTTCATCGTCGCAGCGGCACGCCCCGGTGCCGAACTCGAGACGTACCGGCGCCTGGTGGACGGCAAGCGGATCGATGGGCTGATCGTGGCGCGCACCCTGGTCGACGATCCTCGCATCGCCTATCTCCGCTCGCGGGCCTTTCCCTTCGTCGCATACGGCCGAACGAATATCGCGCAGCCGTATGCCTGCTTCGACTTCGACAACGAGGCAGGCGCCAGGCTCGCGGTGGGTCGATTGCTCGGTTTCGGCCATCGGCGAATCGCGATGATCAGCGCACCGCTTTCGTTTAGCTTCGCGGCGCAGCGGCGCGCGGGCTTTCTTGCCGGCTTGTCCGAAGCCGGCGTGCCGGCCGAGCCGGAACTGCTTGTCCAGTCCGCCTTGAGTCACGACGGCGGCATGCGGGCCGCACAATCGCTGCTCGCTCGCGAACCTCGGCCGACCGCGCTGCTGGTCGACAACAATATCGCGGGCGCGGGCGCGTTTCGGGCACTCGTCGACAGCCGGCTCGGCGTGGGCAGCGACATCTCCCTGATCGTCTACGACGGCGTGTCGAGCGATGCCGCGTTGCCTCGTCGTGTCACCGCCGTGATACAGCCGACGGGGCAGGAGACCGGCCGGCAGCTTGCCGAACTGATGCTCGAACGCCTCGTCGACGGGACGCTTTCGCAACGAATCAGGATGCCGCGAATCGAAGCCGGCGACACCGACGGCCCCGTGGCGAGCCGCGCATGACATCCTCGGTTCGCGACGAGACGGCGTCGAAAGACATTTCGTTCGGTGTGCGGAAAGATCGTCCTCGAGCGTAGTCGCGCATGGGCGGCGCGCCTCGCCTCGGCAGGGTGCGACAACCCGCCTCATCGCAAGGCGGCTCGCGCCGGCGATGCGACTTTGTTCGTTAAAAATGGCGCGTTACCATCCGCACACATCGGACCACGACGGGTTTATCCATGAAATACGAAAATGCGCTGCAGAAGGTGTTGAAGACGCGGCTCGAGCGAGCCATGGAGTTCGCCGAACTGTTCGGTCTGCTCGTCATCGGGATCGGCACGGCAATCGCGATGGGGCACCTGGTCTGGAAAATCGCCTATTCGGACGGGGTGACCCTGACCGATCTGCTGCTGATGTTCCTCTATCTGGAAGTGTTCGCGATGGTCGGGCAATACCTCAAGTCCGGTCAGTTGCCCGTGCGTTTTCCCCTGTATATCGCCATCGTTTCCATCGCGCGGGACGTGATCCTGCGTTCAGGTTCGAACACGGAGCTGCATCTGCTGGCATCGGCCGGCGCGATCGTGCTGATCGCGGTCGGCGTGCTGCTGATCCGCTATGGCCAATACCGATATCCCAGCGACCGGGACGACGCCGGGCAGGCCAGAACCCCGGGGCAATGAGCTCGTTGCGGGAGCGTCGGCAATCGCAGCGTCGTGGGGGACGGGAGCCTCGGGGAGCGAGCGTGGACAAGGGCATGATTCGATGCGGCATGGACGAGGGATGGCGTTGCGGTTTCTAGGAAGTCCGACATGCGCGCGTTCCGTTCGGCAAGCATAGGCAGGCGGCTGTGGTGGCGGGCGATCCTGGCTATCCTGCTCGTTGCCGCCCTCGCGATACTGGCGCTGGGTCAGGTCTACGAGGCGTTTTCCCAGGCACGTCACCACGCCAGGCTACTGCGCGAGTTGCGCGTCTTGCTCGACGTCGCCAACGACATCTCCTCCGAACGGGCCCCGTCGAATGTCGTCATGACGGCCTCCGGCCATGCCTCGTCGGCCGCCGTCGCCTGGCTGGCGCGAGGCCGCGCGAAGACGGATCGCGACCTCGACGCGGCAAGTGCCCGATATCTCTCCTCGTCGCAAGCAGCCCTGGTGAAGCGCCGGCTCGCCGAGGCGCGTCGGCTGGTTGATCTGCGCGCCCTGCAGGTCGATCCGCCAGGCGTGGACGTGCAGGACTCGATCGACGCCATGTTTGCGGCTTACGACGCGATGCACGACGTGGTGGCGGCCCACGCAGCGAACACGATCACCTCGACGCCGTCCCTTCAAGGCGCCGTCTTGCAGGCCATGGCGCTGGCGGAGGTGCGTGACGCGGCCGGGCGCCTGGGTTCCTGTCTCGTGGCCTCGATGGCGACGCACACGCCGCTGTCGGAACGCAACCTCGAGAACATTGATCGACTGTCGGAACGGATCAGGGTGTTCTGGTGGCAGTCCGGCCTGGACGAACGATCCGTGGAAATCGCGCGGCGTCGCGCCGAGGCATGGGGCGCATTCGCGAGAGACGGCTTGCCCCTGATCGACAGCCTGACCCATGCCGGGCGCCGCGCTCGCCTCGACACGATGACGGTGGCCGACTTCACTGCGCGCTATGTCCAGGCGCTGCGTCCGCTCGAAGACATGCGTCGTCACTACCTCGAGACATTGGTCGATGCCTACGTCGAGCAGGAGCGATACCGGCTGGTGCTGCTGGTCGTCGCGGCGCTTCTCGCGCTTGTCGTCGTCGCGCTGGTCGCCGGACTGATGTCGATCATGCACTTTCGCGTGCTGCGGCCGCTGCTCGAGGTCAGCGAAGCCGTCATCACGCTGGCCGACGAGACGAGGATGCCCAAGGGATTGCGGCGCAACAGCGCCAGGGAACTGCAGGTGTTGTTCGATGCATTCGATATTCTCGAGTCCAGGATGCGCGAGCGAGCCAGCCTGGCCGAAAAACTGAAACGGCAGGCGCAGACGGATGCGCTGACGAAGCTGTTCAATCGCCGCGCATTCGAGACATTCGGCCAGATCAAGCTGAGGGGGGCGGACCCGGCCGGGCAACCGTTTCTCATCCTGCTGGACCTGGACCACTTCAAGTCGATCAACGATCGGTTCGGACATCCCGTGGGCGACGGCGTGCTCGTGAAGGTGGCCGATGCCCTGGCGAGCCAGGTCCGCCCGGGGGACCTGGTGGCCCGATTCGGCGGCGAGGAGTTCGTGGTCCTGCTTCATGCGGTCGACGTCGCGGCTGCCCTGTCGCTGGCGGAGCGCCTGCTCGCGGCAATCCGGGCCGTGGCGGTGTTCGCGGCCGATGGGACCGCGGTGCCGGTCACCGCCAGCCTGGGCGTGGCCAGCGGATCCCAGCTGAGCTTGCGCCAACTGCTGTCCCATGCCGACCTGGCCCTGTATGAAGCCAAGCGTCTGGGGCGCGACCGCATCCGGATGTTCGGCCTGGCCGCGCCGGCCTGAGGCAGGCGCGGACCAGGTCCCTGCGGGATTGCCGGACTTGCGTTAAGTTAATGGCCCGGCGCCGACGCGACGCGTCATCGCCGCTGTTTCGCGAATGGATCGATACAGGCATCGACGCATGCGTGCGAGGCGTCCATCGCGTCGTCGGTGCGGCGGCCGCGGTGCCGGCGATCGCATTCGCGACCCTCCACCTTCTTTCGGGAATTGGCATGGAATATCGACATCTCGGCGCATCAGGTTTCAAGGTCCCGGTACTGAGCTTCGGCACCGGCACGTTCGGCGGCAAGGGCGAGCTGTTCCAGGCATGGGGCGAGACCGATGTCGCCGAGGCACGCAAGCTGGTCGACATCTGCCTGGATTCGGGGCTGACCATGTTCGACAGCGCCGACATCTATTCGGGCGGCGCCTCGGAATCGATCCTCGGCGAGGCCCTCAAGGGCCGCCGCGACAAGGCGCTGATCTCGACCAAGGCGACCTTCCGCTTCGACGACGGCCCCAACAACGTGGGCTCGTCGCGCTTCCACCTGATCCGCGCCGTCGACAGCGCGCTCAAGCGCCTGCAGACCGACTACATCGACCTGTTCCAGCTGCACGGCTTCGACGCCAGGACGCCGGTACAGGAAGTGCTCTCGACGCTCGACGACCTGGTGCGCGCCGGCAAGATCCGCTACACCGGCGTGTCGAACTTCTCGGGCTGGCACCTGATGAAGTCGCTCGACGTGGCCGACCGCTACGGTTATCCGCGCTATGTGGCGAACCAGACCTACTACTCGCTGATCGGCCGCGACTACGAATGGGAGCTGATGCCGCTGGGCATCGACCAGGGCGTGGGCGCGGTGGTCTGGAGCCCGCTGGGCTGGGGGCGCCTGACCGGCAAGATCCGTCGCGGCCAGCCGCTGCCGGAACTCAGCCGCCTGCACAAGACGGCCGATTACGGCCCGCCGGTGCCGGACGAGTACCTGTATCGCGTGGTCGACGCGCTGGACGAGATCGCCGCCGAAACCGGCAAGACCATCCCGCAGATCGCGTTGAACTGGCTGCTGCAGCGCCCGACCGTGGCGACCGTGCTGATCGGCGCGCGCAACGAGGAGCAGTTGCGGCAGAACCTCGGCGCGGTGGGCTGGAACCTCACGCCCGAGCAGGTCGCGAGGCTGGACGAGGCGAGCCGCGTGCGGCCGGTGTATCCGTACTGGCACCAGGAAGGCTTCTCGGAGCGCAATCCGTCGCCGGTCTGAGCCTGCGTGTCACGCCGATGCAAGGCGGCAAGGCCGCCGCGCATCGGCACGCAAGGGATCAAGCCGCCGCCGAGGCGCGGCGCGATTGGCAGAAGTGCTCCGTGATGGTGGCCAGTTCGCGCACGAACAGCCTGAACGGCCGGGAGATCGCCGAGAGATTGATCGGCTGGCCGACGCGGATGATGGTGTCGCAGAAGTGGAAATTGGTGCGGGCGAAGCTCGTGTCGGGTTCGCCGCTGTCCGCGAAGTGGTCGTGGCAGAGAAAGCCGCCTTCCTCGTAGTTCTTGTAGGCGCGCGCCGTGGTAATGCCGAGCCGGTGGACGTGCTGGTTCCTGACGATATGGCAGAAGTCGATGAACTTCAGCGCATCCTCCTCGAATAGCGCGAAACATTGCAGGATGCGCGGATCGATCTCGTCCAGCGCGAAGCGGAGGACCTCCGGCAAGCCTTTGTCGCGCACCATCCTGAAGGCTTCCAGCTTGCTCATCCCGACGAATTCTGTCAGGAGACTGTCGACATAGGCTTCGAGATAAGAGAACACCGAGATGAATTCGAGCTTGTAGAGCTGGCCGGCCACGAAGGACATGTCCTTGGAGAAATTCAGCCGTGCTTTCGTCTCGTCCACGGCCTGCCTGATCTCGCGGGTTTCCTCCTTGCTCATCGGCGCGGCGTCGGTCAGGCCCGGGTGCCGGAAATAACGTTCCGGGATCGTGATCTGGAACGCCTCGTAGCCGGTCGTTTCCAGGCGGTGGTCCTCGCCGTGCATCAGGTTCTCGAAGAAGTGCGCGGCCAGCAGGGTCGAGTTGAATTGCTCGGCGAACAAGGCGTAGGATTCGCTGTCGATACCGGGTCGAGTCGGCAGCTTGCCGGTGTTCGTCGATTCCAGTATGTGCAACGTCATGCCGCCGAGACGGTCGCCCGAGATCGCTTTGTAACGATCCCGCAGCGCACGCGGTACCTCATCCCAATTCATTTGATCAGCCCCGTCGATTCAATTGTTTTCATGCCGCCTGCGTTGTGCGGCGCAAAACATTATATCGACGCGATGCCTGGCCGGAACACGCAAACCACCCGTGGCCGGCACGCTGGAATAATCCTCGGCCCCGGTTTGTTTACACGAAGACGAAAAACGCGCGGCGCCGCCGAAAGCCGGTGAAACCGCGTCGTCGCCAATCTGTCAAATACGCGCAAGCCGAGATGCAGGTCCGTCGCCCCGGCCCGAAGCGATCCGCCACGATCCGAACCCGCCATGAAAACCATCCGCCAAACCCTGATTCGCACCCTGCTGGTGTCGACGCTGGCTGCCTCGGCCAGCCCAGCGTTCGCGTTCAACGAGGAGGCCAACTACAACGCCTGCATCCTGCGCTCGCTCTCGAACACCTGGAACCGCAACGTGGTGGAGATCCTGCGGGGGTCCTGCGATCGGCTCTATCGGCAATGGAGCATGCTGTCCCCGTCGGACAAGGCCTTCAACGAATGCCTGTTGCAGAACCTGCCCGGCGTGCAGAGCTCGGCCGCGATCGGGCCGGTGATGTCGGCCTGCCGGCGCCAGAGCGCCGATTCCATGCATTTCGATTGAGCTGGTCCGGCGCTCGGCTTGTCAGGCTTCGAAATCGCTGCCGGCCTCGCGCAGCCGACGCAGCGCGCTGGCCAGATGCGCCCGCGCGCTGTCCTCGTCGCCGAGCCGCATCTGCTCGTAGGCGCGCTGCGCGATCTCGTGCGGCACCGGCTTGAGCGGCCGGCCACTCCGCATCGCCTTCAACTGCACCTCGGCCGCGCGTTCGAGGTAGTAGAGATCGTCCCAGGCTTCGGCGATGCTGGCACCCGCCACCATCACGCCGTGATTCTTCAGGAACAGCACGTCGGCGTCGCCCATCGCGCGCGCGATCCGGTCGCCTTCGGCGCCGTCCAGCGCGAGCCCGTTGTACTGCTCGTCGACGGCCGTGCGCCCGTAGAACTTCAATGCCGTCTGCCCCAGCCACAGCAGGGGCGGTCCTTCGAGCAGGCACAGCGCGGTGGCGTTCGGCATGTGCGTGTGGAAGGCCGCCTTCACGCGCGGCATGGCCTGGTGCAGGCGCGCGTGGATGTGGAAGGCGGTCGCCTCGGGCTGCCCCTCGCCGTCGATCACCCGGCCTTCGTAGTCGCAGATCAGCAGGCGCGATGCGGTGATCTCCGAGAACGCGTAGCCATAGGGATTGACCAGGAACAGGTCCTCATGCCCCGGCACCACCGCCGAGAAGTGATTGCAGATGCCTTCCTCCAGGCCGTGCAGCGCGGCCAGCCGGAAGCAGGCGGCCAGTTCGACGCGGGCGGCCTGCACCGCATCGGCGTCGAGCCCCGCGCGTCGCGCGCGCCCTGTCGATGCGAAATCGAGTTGATGTGCCATGTGGGTCGTCTCCGTGGATGCGTTCGCGTTTCGCCACCTTACCAGCCCAGCGCGTCGAACAGCGCCGGCAGCTGGTCGAGCGTGGCGAGCGTCGCGTCGGGGCGATAGTCGGGCAGCAGCGCGCGGCCGGTGCCGCGATCGATCCACACGCAGCGAAAGCCGAGCTCGCGCGCGGCGGCGTGGTCCAGGTGCGGGCTGGCGCAGATATGCACCACCTGCTCGCGCGTCACGCCGAGCTCGCGATGCGCATGCTCGAAGATTCGCCGGCTCGGCTTGTAGGCGCCGGCCTGCTGGGCGGTGATCACGCGATCGATGGTGCCGCCGAGCTGGGCGACGTTGCCGGCGATCACGTCGTCGTCGGTGTTCGAGACGATGCAGAGCCGGTAGCCGGCCGCCTTCAGCGCGCGCAGCGCCTCGACCACTTCCGGGAACGGCGGCATCGCCGAGATGCTGTCGGTCAGGCGCCGCGCGTCGGCGTCGTCTGCGGCCAGCCTCCATTCCCGCAGCGCGAGCTTCAACGCCTCGCCCGACAGCTCGCGGAACGAGCGATGCGGCGGGGTCTGCTCGAGCGCGTGTTCGTGGCGGTCGTAGACGGCGATCAGCTCGGCGGTCGACACGGCCTGCGCGCCCTTGCCGGCGAGGATGTCGCCGACCGCGGCCTGCAGGCCTTCGTCCCACTGGATCAGCGTGCCGTAGCAGTCGAAGGTCAGCCATTGGGGGCGGGGCGTATGGGAAAGCGACATGGTGGGTCCTGGCGGGATCGTGGTTCGAATCGATAGCCTAGGGCCCGCTTGCTCATTGGGGAAATTAAATTAAAATCGCTTCCTCAGTTGAGAATCGAATAACGGGAGCCGATCATGCTCGACCTCGAACTGCTCAATTCGCTGATCTGCGTGGTCGACGAAGGCAGCTTCACGCGCGCGGCCGAGCGCGTGCATCGCACGCAATCCACCGTCAGCCAGCAGGTCAGGCGCCTCGAGGAGATGGTCGGCCATACCTTGTTGCTGCGCGATCGCACCGGCAACCAGGTGACGCCGACCGAGCATGGCGAGCTGCTCGCGCAATACGCGCGGCGCCTGCTGGCGCTGTCGCAGGAGGCGCAGGACGCGCTCGCCAGCGGGGTGCGCCGCACGCCGATCCGGCTCGGCGTGCCCGAGGATTTCGATGCGCGGCGCATGGCGGCGATCCTGTCGGGCTTCGTGGCGGCGCGCCCCGATGCGCGGCTCGAGACGGTGGCGGGGATGAGCACGGAGCTGCGCCGCAAGCTGGCCGCCGACGAGATCGAGATCGCGCTGATCAAGCGCGAGCCGGACAGCGGCGATTGCCTGGCCGCATGGCCGGAGCGGCTGGTCTGGGTGCAAGGCCGGCACGCGGCGCTGGCGGAGGCGGCGAGCGGCGAGCCGATTCCGCTCGCGCTGTTTCCGCAGGGCTGCCTGTACCGGCAGCGGGCGATCCGCGCGCTCGACCAGGCGCAGCGGCGCTGGCGCGTGACCTTCGGCAGCCACAGCCTGACGGGCATCCAGGCGGCCGTGGCCTCGGGCTTGGGCCTGACGGTGCTGCCGAGCACGGCCTTGCTGCCGGAGCACGAGGTCTGCGATGCGCTGCCGGCCTTGCCGCCGACCGAGCTCGCGCTGGTCAGCAACGGCCAGGCCCTGAACGACACGCAAACGGCCCTGGTGGATTTCCTGCGCGAGGTGCTGGCCGAGTGACGGCAGCCCGAGGCGATCAGCCGTGCCCCGCGCCCTCGATCGGCCCGGCCAGCGAGAGCAGGTCGGCCGGCACGCGAAACACCGCTTGCGGCTGCGTTCCGAGCAGCGCCTCCAACTGCGTGTAACCCCAGGCGACGGCGCCATAGGCCAGGCCGACGCCGCGCGCCGCTTCCGCGTCGCGGATCTCGTCGCCGACGTAGATCGCCTGCTCGGCGGGTATGCCGGTCTTGCGAAGAATGCCGCGCAGGCGATGCGACTTGCCGAACAGCGACGAGCTGCATTCGATGGCCGCGAAACGTGCGATCAGGCTGTCGCCGAGCACGGCGCGCACGTTCTCGGGCGAGTTCGAGGTGGCGACGGCCACCGCCACGCCGCGATCGATCAGCGCGTGCAGCGTCTCGACGATGCCCGCGAACGGCGCCACCTCGTCGATCCGCTCGCGCATCAGCTTGCGAGCGTCGCCGAGCACGGCCGGCACCTTCCACAGCGGCAAGGCCAGCTCGCGCAGCACCTCGGTGGCGCTCAGGCCACGCAAGCGCTGCTGCGTATCGGCGTCGGTGTGCCGGAAGCCGTGGCGCGCGGCCAGCTCGTTCAGCGCATCGGCGAACAGCGGATAGGAATCGGCAAGCGTGCCGTCGAAATCGAACAGGGCGAGTCGGGGTGTCATCGGAAGCGGGCGAGGGCGGCGCGCCTTGCGCGGGAAGGCGAGGGCAGGGGCGAAAGGCAGCATCTTCGATGGCCCGCCGGCCAGCGTCAAGCCCACGGCCGCGCGCGAACGCTGGCCGGGCGCGGGCAAATCCGCGACAATCGGCGCTCCGGCGCGGGCGGACCCGCGCGGCACCGCGTGCCGCCGGTGGCCCGGGCCCCGTCTTTCCCGGAGGTTCCTTGGATTCATCGCGCCGCAGCGCAGGCGTCGACCTGCTGCGCGGCATTGCCATCCTGGCGGTGCTGTTGCTGCATTTTCACCTGACTTACCGGCTCGACGTGCTGCCCGTCGAGCTGCCCTGGCTGTCGAACGCGATCCGCGCCGTGGTCCGCAACGGCAACTACGGCGTGACGATGTTCTTCGTCGTGTCCGGCTACCTGATCACCGCCACCTCGCTGCGCCGTTTCGGCTCGCTCGGCGCGATCCGCCCCGCCGCCTTCTACCGGATCCGCGCGGCGCGCATCCTGCCGTGCCTGCTGTTGCTGCTGGCGATCATCGTGGTGCTCGGCGCGCTCGGCCTGCGCTCCTTCGTCGACAAGCCCGATACCGCGAGCATGCCGCTCGCCGTGCTGTCGGTGCTGACGTTCTGGCACAACCTGCTGATGGCGCGCGTCGGTTACTTCAACTACAGCATGAACATCCTCTGGTCGCTGTCGGTGGAGGAGGTGTTCTACCTGGCGTTTCCGCTGCTGTGCCTACTGCTGAAACGGCGCCGCCTGATCCTGCCGCTGCTCGCGGTGCCGGTGCTGCTCGCGCCGGTTTGGCGCTACCTGCATGCGAACGACGAGATCGTCGCGCTCTATGGCTATCTGTCGTGCTTCGATGCGATCGCGATCGGCTGCGGCGTGGCGCTGCTGCCGGCACGGCCGATCTCGCGCGAGGCGTTCCGCGCGCTCGCCTGGGGCGCCGGGCTCGCGATCGCGGCCACCTGGCTGGCCGGGCCGATCATGCGCAACGTGGTGTGGGGCGTGTCGGTGGTCGCGCTGGGCACCGGCGCGCTCTTGCACGGCATCGCGAACCGCGAGCCGGGTTCACCGCCCGCCGTGTCACGCACGGGGCTGCGCCCGTTCATCGCTTTCTTCGGCGAACGCAGCTACGAGCTCTACCTGTTCCATATCGTCGTGCTGGGCCTGCTGCGCGAGTACCTGACGCGCGAGAACATCATCGCGGCCTGGAAGCCGGTCTGGCTGGTGCTCTATCTCGCCGTCGCGGCGGTGGTGGCGCATGTCGTCTACCGGCACATCTCGACGCCGCTGAATACCGTCCTGCGCCAGGGCCGCAAGCGCGTCGCGACGCGCTGAACGGGCCGCCCGCCGCTTCGCCGCGCGCGTTCGCGCCATGCCTCACACCGTGCCGGATACGCGCGTCGAATACACCGGCGTGAGGCCCTGGATCGGATCGCGCATCGCCGCGTCGAACGGGTTCATCTGCGGCCCGATGATCTCGGCCTGGCGCTTGAGCAGCTGCACCACGGTCGGCAGGCGCTCCTCGGTGAGCCGCGTCGAGAGCGTGCCCACGCTCAGCGCCGCCACCGCCACCTGGTTGCGATCGAGGATCGGCACCGCCACCCCGGCCATGTCCTCCAGCACGCCGCTGTTGCGCCCGGCATAACCGAGCGCGCGCACGCGGTCGATCTCGGTGCGCAGGTAGACCTCGTCGAGCACGCCCTGGCCGCGCATGCGCGGCACGTTGAAGCGGATGATCTCCTCGCGCTCGTCCTCGGGCTGGAAGGCCAGGATCGCCAGGCTGCCCTGGCCCACGCCCAGCGCCACGCGCCCACCGATATTGCCGGTGAAGGAGCGGATCGGGAACGGCCCCTCGCAGATATCGAGGCAGACCGCGTCGAAGCTGCTTTTCACCATCAGGAAGATGGTGTCGCCCAGGCTCGCGCACAGCCGCAGCAGCGCCGGGCGGCACAGCGTGCGCATCCCGTTGGGATTGCCCGCCTGGGCCGCCATCGCGAAGAAGGCCACGCTGAGCCGGTAGCGCTTGGTGCGCTCGTCCTGCTCGACCACCTGCTCGGCGATCAGCCCCTGCAGCAGCCGATGCACGGTCGCCTGGGTCAGCCCGACCGCCTTGGCCAGCATCGTCACGCGGCTGCCCTCGGCCTGGTTCTCGCCCAACGCGCGGATCAGCGCGAAGGAGCGCTGCAGCACGCCGGGGCCGCAAGCGTTGTCGCCGGGCTGCTCGCCGGACATTCCGTTTTCCTGTTTTCTACCCGCCACTTTTCCTCTCGGTATTCCATTTAACGGAATCTTCGCCCGGCCGCGCCGGGACGCCCTCGACTCTACCGCGCCGCGCTCCGGCGCGCATCCCTCTGGACGATCAGGGAAGTCCCTGAATCCGGTCAACGAAACGCGAATGCCTCAATCGATGCCAGAAATTCTACTGAATGGAATAACTGAAAAATTAATGTCGCTCTCCGGAATTGCGCGTTGACGTCGAAAAATTTGGCCGGATAGAGTCGGCGCATCGGAAACAGGAAGGCCACAGCATGACGTTCCTCACGTTGACGGATGTGTCGAAATCCTTCGGTGACCTGCACGCCGTCACCGGCATCAACCTGTCGGTCGAGAAGGGCGAGTTCGTCTCGCTGCTCGGCCCCTCGGGCTGCGGCAAGACCACCACGCTGCAGATGATCGCGGGCTTCGTGGAGGCCACGCGCGGCAGCATCACGCTGGACGGCCGCGATATCACGCGCATGGCGCCCAACAAGCGCGGCCTGGGCATCGTGTTCCAGAGCTACGCGCTGTTCCCGCACATGAGCGTGGAGCAGAACGTCGGCTTCGGCCTCGAAATGCGCGGCGTGAGCAAGGCCGAGCGCGCCCGGCGCGTCGGCGATGCGCTCTCGCTGGTGCGGCTCGACGCCTATGCGCAGCGCTTTCCGCGCGAGCTGTCGGGCGGCCAGCGTCAGCGCGTTGCGATCGCACGCGCGGTGGTGATCGCGCCGCCGGTGCTGCTGCTCGACGAGCCGATGTCGAACCTCGACGCCAAGCTGCGCGAGGAGATGCAGTTCGAGCTGCGCGAGATCCAGCGCAAGCTCGGCACCACCACCGTGATGGTCACGCACGACCAGGCCGAGGCGCTGTCGATCAGCGATCGCGTGGTGGTGATGGAAGCCGGCCGCATCACCCAGGTCGACACGCCGTATCGCGCCTACGAACATCCTGGCAGCAGCTTCGTCTCGCAGTTCATCGGCAAGACCAACCTGCTCGACGGCAAGGTGGTGACGCTCGAGGGCGGGCGCATCCAGGTCGATCTCGGCGCCCGGCTGCACGAGGCGGGCGCGGCCGGCCAGCTCGACATGCAGACGCTGCGCGCGGGCGACGCCGTCACGCTCTGCATCCGTCCCGAGAAGCTCACGCTCGGCGCGCCCGGCACCGGGCGCCTGACCGGCCGCGTGACCAGCCGTTTCTTCCTCGGCAGCCAGTGGCTGTACCGGCTCGACAGCGAGGCCGGCGAGATGCTGGCCTGCTGCCAGAACGAGGGCAGCGAGCCGCTGGTGGAGGGCGCGCCGGTCGGGATCGACTGGCGTAGCGAGGCGATGCGCGTGATGCCGCGGGAGGCCGCCCGTGGATGAGGTCCTGAAAGCGGCAGGCGGCGAGGCGGGTGGAGCCGCAGGCGGACAAGCACGCGACACCGGCGGCACGCCGCGGCCGGCCTCGCGCCCACGCTGGCGCGCCTGGCTGCCCTTGTGGCTGATGAGCGCGCCGGCCGCGCTGCTGTTCAGCGCGCTGGTGCTGGTGCCGCTGGCCATGACGCTGGCGCTGTCGTTCTATCGCTTCGATCCCTCGGTCGGCCCGATCGCCGCCTTCGACGCGCATTACTACCTCGAGGTGCTGAGCGAGTCGTACTTCCATACCATCTTCCTGCGCACCTTCGGCATCGCCGCGCTGACCACCCTGCTGTGCATCGCGATCGGCACGCCCGAGGCCTACATCCTGTCGCGCATGCGCGATCCGTGGCGCTCGTCCTTCCTGCTGGTGATCCTCGCGCCGCTGCTGGTCTCGGTGGTGGTGCGCGCCTTCGGCTGGAGCATGCTGCTCAACACCAACGGCCTGGTGAACCAGTTGTTCGGCCTGTTCGGGCTGGGCCCGTTCAAGCTCGAATACACCACCTTCGCCATCGTGATCGCGCTGGTCCACGTGATGCTGCCGTTCATGGTGATCCCCGTCTGGACCACCCTGCAGCGGCTCGATCCGCAGACCGAGAACGCCGCGCTGTCGCTGATGGCCTCGCCGGCCACGGTGCTGCGCCGCATCGTCCTGCCGCAACTGATGCCGGGCATCCTGTCGGGCAGCCTGATGGTGTTCGGCCTGTCGGCCAGCGCCTTCGCGATTCCCGGCCTGCTGGGCGGGCGCCGGCTCAAGGTGGCCGCCACCGCCGTCTACGACCAGTTCCTCAGCTCGATGAACTGGCCGCTCGGCGCCGCCATCGCGATCCTGCTGCTGGTCGCCAACCTGGTCGTGATGCTCACCTACTACCGCGTGCTCGAACGGCGCTACACGCGCAGCCTCGGCTGAGGCCGACCTCGGCCGCCATTCGCTGCCATTCGCCGCCACTCGCCACGATCCCAGCCGCCCACGAACCCCCAGCCCGCCACCTCGTCATGCGCAAAAACAGCCCGCTCGCCCTCGCTTTCCACACGCTCGTGATCCTGTTCATGCTCGCGCCGCTGGCGATCGTGGTGCTGGTCGCGTTCACGCCCGACGAAACCCTCACGCTGCCCACGCACGGCGTGTCGCTGCGCTGGTTCCGCGCGATCCTCGACTATCCCGACTTCATTTCGGCTTTCGCCAACAGCCTGAAGCTGGCGGTGCTGTCGGCCAGCTTCTCGCTGGTGATCGCGCTGCCGGCGGGCCTGGCGATCGGCCGCGCGCGCTTTCCCGGCCGGGAGTTCCTCAACGCGCTGCTGCTCTCGCCGCTGGTGATCCCGGGCCTGGTGCTGGGCATCGCGCTGCTGCGCTTCTTCGCGCTGATCGGCGCGACCGGCTCGTTCGCCTGGCTGGTGGTGGCGCACATGATCATCGTCACGCCCTTCGTGATGCGCCTGGTGCTGGCCTCGGTGGCGGGGCTCGACCGCAGCGTCGAGCATGCCGCCGCCTCGCTCGGCGCGAGCGTGTGGACCACCTTCCGCCGCATCACGCTGCCGATGATCTTGCCCGGCATCACCGGCGGCTGGCTGCTGGCCTTCATCAACAGCTTCGACGAACTGACCATGTCGATCTTCGTCACCTCGCCGCAGACCGTCACGCTGCCGGTGCGCATGTACATGTACGCCACCGAATCGATCGACCCGATGATGGCCTCGGTCTCGACCCTGGTGATCGCGATCACGGCCGGCGCGATGCTGATCCTCGATCGCGTCTACGGCCTGAACCGGATCCTGATCGGTCAGCACTGACGCGAGCCTTCGCCGCCCGTTCGTCGTCTTGTCCAACTTCATGCCCACCGCGCCTCGCGCCCGATTTCGATGACCCATCGTTTTCCGCTTTCCCCGCCGCAACTGATCCGCGTCGCCGAGACTCGGCGCGCCAGCCTGTCCTTCGTGCTCGACGGCGTCGCGGTCGAGGCGCTGGCCGGCGACACGCTGCTGACCGCGATCCTCACGCAGCAACGGCACCTGCGCGTCAGCGAGTTCGGCGACGGCCCGCGCGCGGGTTTCTGCCTGATCGGCGCCTGCCAGGATTGCTGGGTGCGCGACGAGGGCGGCGCGCGGCTGCGCGCCTGCTCGACGCCCGTGCGCGAGGGAATGCGAGTGGTGACGGGCAAGCCTCATCCGACTGCGGCTGCCTGCTGCGCCAACCCGGGAGGCGAGGCATGAGCGAGGCAGGCAAGGCCGCCGTCGATGTCCAACGGGACGAGGACGGCACGCGCGTGGTGATCGTCGGCGCCGGGCCGGCGGGGATCCGCGCCGCGCAGACCCTGGTCGCAGCCGGCCTGCGGCCGATGGTGATCGACGAGAACGCGCGCTGGGGCGGCCAGATCTACCGGCAGCCGCCCGAAGGCACCGGTTTCGTGCGCGAGAAATCGGCCTTGTACGGCTTCGAGGCGGGCAAGGCCGATGCGCTGCACCGCTGCATGGCCGAACTGCTGCCACGGCTCGACTACCGGCCCGACACGCTGGTCTGGTCCTGCGAGCCGGGCACGCTCGACGTGCTGCGCGCCGGACGCGAGGCGCGCCTGCGCTGGAGCCACCTGATCATCGCCAGCGGCGCGACCGATCGCGTGGTGCCGGTGCCGGGCTGGACCCGGCCCGGCGTCTACACGCTCGGCGGGGCCCAGGTCGCGCTGAAGGCGCAGGGCTGCGCGATCGGCCGGCGCACCGTGTTCGCGGGCACCGGGCCCTTGCTCTACCTGGTCGCCTACCAATACGCGCGGGCCGGCGCCGAGGTGGCCGCGGTGCTCGATACCAGCCCCTACGCGCGGCAGGTGGCGGCCACGCCCAAGCTGCTGCGGCAGCCGGGCACCTTCGCCAAGGGCCTCTATTACCTCGGCTGGCTGCGCTCGCACGGCGTGCGCGTCGAGCGCGGCGTGACGCTGGACGGCGTCGATGGCGGCCCGGCCGTGCAGGCGGTGCGCTGGCGTTCGGCCGACGGCGCCCAGCATCGGATCGATTGCGATGCGCTCGGCCTGGGTTTCGGCCTGCGCCCCGAAACGCAACTGGCCGACCTGGCCGGCTGCCGCTTCCGCTTCGACACGCTGAACCGCTGCTGGCTGCCGGAGCGCGACGCGGCCGGGCGCAGCTCGGTGCCGGGCGTCTACCTGGCCGGCGACGGTGCCGGCATCGCCGGTGCCGATGCGGCCGAGCTGGCCGGCCGGCGCGCCGCGCTGGCGCTCCTGGAGGATCTCGGCCTGAAGGCCGGGCGCGACGACGCGGGCCCCGGCGCGGCCGCGATCGAGCAGCGCCTGGCGCGCATCGGCGTGTTCCGCGCCGGCATCGAACAGGCCTTCGCGCCACCGCCGACCGAGGCGGCCCGGCACTGGCCCGACGACATGATCGTGTGCCGCTGCGAGGCCGTGACGGTGGGCCAGTTGCGCGGCTGCATCCGCTCCGGCATGGCGAGCGAGGTCAACCGCCTCAAGGCGCTGACGCGGATCGGCATGGGCCGCTGCCAGGGCCGCATGTGCGGCGAGGCGGCGACGGCGCTGCTGGCCGCGGAAACCGGGCGCGCGCTCGACCAGGTGGGCCGCCCGCGCGGGCAGGCGCCGATCAAGCCGATCCCGATCTCGCCGATGCTGTTCGAGGACGGCGTCAGCGTGCTCGAGGAGGAGGCCCATGATGAGTGAGATCCGGCATGTGACGGTGGCGATCGTCGGCGGCGGGCTGGTGGGCGCCTCGGCGGCGCTGGCGCTGGCGCGGCAGGGCGTGGACGTCGCCCTGTTCGAGCGGCGCTGGTGCGGCGCCCAGGCCAGCGGCGTGAACTACGGCGGCGTGCGCACCCACGGCCGGCCCGAGGTGCAACTGCCGCTGGCGATGCGCGCGCGGCGGATCTGGAACCGGCTGCCCCAGCTGATCGGCTGCGACGGCGAGTTCGTCGTGTCGGGGCACCTGCGGCTCGCGCGGCGCGACAGCGACATGGAGGTGCTCGACGCCTGGGCGGCGATGGCGCGCGGCCACGGCGCCAGCTCGACGCTGATCTCCGGCGAGGCGTTCCGCCGTCGTTATCCCTGGCTCGGCGCGGCGGCGATCGGCGGCGCGCTGTGCGAGAGCGACGGCCATGCCAATCCGCGGCTGGTCTCGCCGGCCTTCGCGGCGGCCGCCCGACGCGAGGGCGCGCAGGTGTTCGAGCAGACCGAGCTGAGCGAGATCGATTACGACGGCCGGCGCTACCAGCTGCGCGCCGGCGAACGCCGCTTCAGCGTCGACTGGCTGATCAACTCGGCCGGCGCCTGGGGCAATACGCTGGCCGGCCGCTTCGGCGAGGCGGTGCCGCTGCGCTCGATCTACCCGAACATGTGGGTCACCGAACCCTTGCCGCCCTTCATCGAGCACAACCTCGGGGTGGTCGGCGGCGGCATCTATGCGCGGCAGGTGGCGCGCGGCAACTGCGTGATCGGCGGCGGGCGCGGCCATGGCGACGGCGAATACGCCCAGCCCTCGACCGAAACCACGCGCGCGGTGATGCGCGATGCCTGCGCACTGCTGCCGGCGCTGCGCGAGGCGCTGCTGATCCGGACCTGGAGCGGCGTGGAGGGCGAGACGCCCGACAACCATCCCGTGATCGGGCCGAGCGGGACCACGCCGCAACTGCTGCACGCCTTCGGCTTCTCGGGCGGCGGTTTCCTGCTGGCGCCGGGCGTGGGCGAGGTGCTGGCCGACCTGGTGCTGCGTGGCGAGACCGAGACGCCGATCGAGGCGTTCTCGATCGCGCGCTTCGCCGCCGCGCAGGCCGGATCCACGCAAGCGGTCGCGTCACCGAGTTCCGGCGGCTCGCTTGCTTCGTCGGGTTCGCCTGATTCCGCCGCCGCCGCCGCCGCATCGGCGCGGGCTTCCGCCTGAGCACGGCCTCGCATCGATATCGATTCCCATCCCCAGTCCAATACCCGGAAAGCCACAAGGAAGATCCACGATGAAACTGTCACGCACCCTCGTTTCGCTCGCGGCGCTGTTCGCCGTCGGCCTTGCCTCGCCCGCCTGGTCGCAGACCAAGACCATTTACATCGGCATGAACGGCGGGCCGATGGAGAAGGCCTACACCAGCCAGGTGCTGCCCGATTTCGAGAAGGCCAACAACGTGCACGTGGTGGTGGTGCCGGGCACCTCGTCGGACGTGCTGGCCAAGCTGCTGGCCAATCGCAACAATCCGCAGATGCACGTGGTGTTCCTCGACGACGGCGTGATGGCGCGCGCGGTGAGCCTGGGCGTGTGCGAGAAGCTCGACGACGCGCCGGTGCTCAAGGAGCTCTATCCGTTCGCGCGCATGAAGGGCGATATCGGCGCGGGCGTGCAGCTCGGCATGACGGGCATCGGCTACAACACCAAGCTGTTCGCCGCCAAGGGCTGGGCGCCGCCGACCTCCTGGGTGGATTTCGCCGATCCGAAATACAAGGGCAAGGTGGTGTTCCAGTCGGCCTCGAGCAGCACCTTCGGCCTGCACGGCTTCCTGGCGATCAACCGCATCCTCGGCGGCAGCGAGACCAATGTCGAGCCCGGCTTCACGAAGTGGGCCAGCACGGTGGGACCGAACGTGGTCGAGTACATCCCGAACTCGGCCAAGCTCTCGGAGATGGTGCAGACCGGCGAGGCGGCGATCTTCCCGCTCACGCCCACCGCCGTGGGCGACCTGAAGGACAAGGGGCTGCCGGTGGCCTATGCCTCGCCCAAGGAGGGCGCGGTGCTGCTGCTGGTGGACGTCTGCGTGGTGAAGAACAACCCCGATCCGCAACTGGCGCAGAAGCTCGCGCAGTTCCTGCTGTCGGCGCCGGCGCAGACCAAGGCCGCGGTGGCCGGCAAGCAGATTCCGACCAACCGCCAGGCGACCATGCCCGCCGACATGCAGAAGAGCCTCGGCGATCTGGACCAGCTCGTGAAGAAGGTCACGGTGGTGGACTGGGATGCGATCAACGCGCGGCGCGCGCAATGGGATTCGCGCTGGAACCGGCAGATCGAGCAATGAAGCACGGCGAGCCGGCGCGTGTCGCCGCCGGCTCGCTCGGCCTGGCTCAGGCGTCGAGGTTCGGCGCCACCAGGAATTTCTCGCCGGTCGCGCGCCGGGTGTAGCGCCGGATCATCTCGGGCTCGACCAGTTGCGCCAGCGTGATCCGCTCGCCGTAGCGGCTGGCGAAGGTGGTCTCCAGCTCGGCGACGATCCGTTCGCGCATGCGCGCCGCCGCGGCCTCGCCGAACTGGCGCAGGCGCCAGGTCAGCAGCCAGCCGCCCACGCCCCAGGCCAGGCCCGAGCGCCGGGTGAGGATGGTCGGGCTCGGATCGAGCGTGCCGTAGAGATAGACCTGGCGATGCGTCGACGAGCCGTAGCGGTCGTAACGCGTCATGCGGCGCGTGGTGACCACGCCCATCGCCGTCAGCAGGCGCTCGGCCATGTCGCCGCCGCCGATCGCGTCGAACGCCAGCGTCGCGCCGGTGGCCTCGATCGCCTCGACCAGCGCGCTATCGAAATCGGCGGCGCCGCTGTCCAGCACGTATTGCGCGCCGAGTTCGCGCAGCAGGGCCGCCTGCGAGGCGTTGCGCACCACGTTGACCAGCGGCACGCCGTCGGCCGCGCAGATCTTCACCAGCATCTGGCCGAGATTCGAGGCGGCCGCCGTGTGGATCAGCGCCGTGTGGCCTTCCACGCGCATCGTCTCCAGCATCGACAGCGCCGTCATCGGATTGATCAGCGCCGAGGCGCCCGCTTCGGGCGCCGTGCCTTCGGGCAGCACCAGCACCTCGGCGGCGGCCACCGCGCGGTATTGCGCGTAGGCGCCGAGCGGGCTGCGCAGCGCCACCGCGCGGCCGAGCAGGTGGCGCGCCCGGTCGCCCGCGGCCACCACGATGCCGGCGCCCTCGTTGCCTAGGCTGAGCGGCAGGTCGTGGCGCGCGGCCGTCGAGGCCAGCAGTTCGACCGGCACGTCGGCGGTGGTGACGGGCGGCTGCGCGGCCGCGTCGCGGGCCAGCGTGGCGATATCGGCCGGCCCGAGCAGGCCGAGGATGTCGGAGGGATTGACGGGCGCGGCCTCGATGCGCACCAGAATTTCGTCGTCGGCCGGCGCCGGCACGGGTGCCGTTTCGAGCCAGAGGCGCAACTGGCCCTGCGAGGTGATCAGCGAGCGGAGTTCGAGTGCGGAGGTCGGGACCTGGGTCATGTCGGCGTGTATCCATGGGCAGCATCGGATCCGCCAGTGTCCGCGCTCGACCCGCAAAGAACAACGGGGAAAATGCCGTCGATCGATCTGGAAATCCGATCGATTGGCGCATCGATTCGCGACGTCCGCCGCGGCGTCAATCGCGCGGTTTCGGCAGCGTGCAGTAAGTGCGCGCCAGGCGCAGCAGCAGCGCGTTGAGCTCGCCGATCAGCGGGCGATGGTCGTCGCGGCGCCAGACCAGGGCCGAGGCGATCGGCGGCAGGTCGATCTCGGCGAAGCTGATGCCGGGCGTGGCGTAATAGCAGGCGGCCCGGCGCGTCAGCATCATCAGGCCCTGGTGCGCCGCGACCGCGGCCATCGCCTCGCGCAGCGTGCGGATCACCGGGCCGTCGCCGATCGGCGCGCCTCGCGGCGTGAAGCGCGGCAGGTGGAAGTCGAGCCATTCCTCGCTGGCCACGCCGGGCACCATCCGCACCAGCGGCTCGCCGGCCAGCGCCTCGCCCGATACGCGCTCGCGCCGGGCCAGCGGATGATCGTTCGGCACGCACAGCATGCGCCGATCCTCCATCAGCACCGGGCCGTGCATCAGGCCCGGCGCGCCGAGCGGCAGCCGGCAGATCGCCACGTCCACCTCGCCGCGCGCCACGGCCAGGAAATGATCGAGGAAGGACAGCTCGACGAATTCGAGCTCGATGCCGGGAAAGCAGCTACCGAATTCGGCGACCAGCGGGCGATGCAGCTCGTAGAGGCCGCCGCCCAGGAAGCCGAAGCGCAGCTTGCGCGCCTCGCCGGCCGCCGTGCGCCGGCAATCGGCGAGGGTGGTCTTGAGCGACATGTAGGCGGCCTCGGCGCCTTCGCGCAATGCCTGGCCGAGCGGCGTGAGCGCCACGCGGCGGCTGGTGCGATCGAACAGCGGGGCGCCGACGGTTTTCTCCAGCGCGCGGATCGATTCCGATACGGATGACTGACCCATGTGCAGGCGCTCGGCCGCGCGGCCGAAATGCAACTCCTGGGCGAGCACGAAGAAGCATTCGAGATGACGGAAATCCATGCGGGCCTCGGGCGGTGAAGGGCGCGACCGGGGCGCGACCGGGCGCGATGGTCATGCCTCGATCGATCGACGATGCCGATGGATTCTACGGAAATCCGGGGCCGCTTGCCGGCGGTGCCCGCGTGCCGGATGCGCCGCCGTGCAGCCTGTACGCGCGACGAGGAATTGCGGCCGATCGATGATGGGCAAGGCGGGCGCGATGCCCGACCATCTCCTGACCGAGCCGGCCATGTCGACCGGCTCCGCAAGCACACAGGAGAAATGCCCATGTCATCCCAGCAGACCCCGATCGATTCCGGTTTCGATGCGAACCACGCCGCGCGCGAGGTGATCGCCGGCATCGACCTGAGCGGCAGCACCGCGATCGTGACGGGCGGCCATTCGGGCATCGGCCTGGAGACCACGCGCGCGCTGGCCGGCGCCGGCGCCACGGTGATCGTGCCGGCCCGCGATCCGGCCAAGGCGCGCGAGGTGTTGCGCGAGGTGCCGCGCACCGAGGTGGCCCGGCTCGACCTGCTCGATCCGGCGTCGATCGACGCCTTCGCCGCGCAGTTCCTGGCCAGCGATCGCGCGCTGCATCGCCTGGTCAACAACGCCGGCATCATGGCCACGCCCTTGCAGCGCGACGCGCGCGGCTACGAAGGCCAGCTCGCGGCCAACCATCTCGGCCCGTTCCAGCTGACCGCGCGTCTGTGGCCGGCGCTTGCGCGCTCGGGCAAGGCGCGGGTCGTCAACCTGTCCTCGGGCGCGCATCGCCGCGCGCGCTTCGATTTCGACGATCCGAACTTCGAGCGGCGCGACTACGACAAGTGGATCGCCTACGGCCAATCGAAGACGGCCAACGTGCTGTTTACGGTCGAACTCGACCGGCTGGCCAGGGCGCATGGCGTGCGCGCCTTCGCCGTGCATCCGGGGCGGATCGAGACCAACCTGCAGCGCTCGCTGACGATCGAGGAACTGCAGCGCGCCGGCTTTCGCGACGAACACGGGCAGATCCCCGAATCGCAGCGCGCCCTGTACAAGACGCCGGAGCAGGGCGCCTCGACCACCGTCTGGTGCGCCACCAGCCCGGCGCTCGACGGCATCGGCGGCGTGTATTGCGAGAACAACGAGGTGGCGCGGGCGGTGCCGGCCGATCACCAGCCGCTCGACGGGGTGCTGCCCTGGGCGATCGACGAGGCCGAGGCGGGCAGGCTGTGGACGCTGAGCGAGCGGATGACGGGCCTGAGGTTCGCGATCTGAGGGGCGCGATCTGACGTTCGCGATGGGCAGCAAGCCGACGGGGAGAGGATGTGCGGGCCGCCGCGCCGGCCCTTCCAGGACGGCGCGGCGGCCGCGAGCCTCAGTGGCCGGCCGCGGCTGCCGCCGCCACCGCATCGGCGCCGGCGGGGATCCGCATCGGCGCGGCCGGATCGGTCACCGCGCGCCAGACCGCCTCTGCCACGTCGCTCGACTGCGTGGTCGGCGTGCTGGTGTCGCGCACCGAGGCGAACACGCGATCGCGAAACGCCGCATACGGCGCCGGCACGTCGTCGCCCATCAGGCGGCGCGCATTGTCGCCGAAGCGCGTGGTGGGCGCGCGCCCGGGCAGCACCAGGCGCACGCGCACCTCGAAGGGCGCCAGCTCCAGCGCCAGCGATTCGGTGAAGGCGTTGATCGCGGCCTTGCTGCCCGTGTAGACGGCCAGCAGCGGCAGCGGGCGCAGCGTCACGGTGGACGTGACGTTGACGATCACGCCGGCGCGCCGCTCGCGAAACTGCGGCAGCACCGCCTGCGTCATCGCGATGGTGCCGAGCACATTGGTCTCGAACACCTCGCGCACGCTGGCCGGATTGGTGCCTTCGAGCGGCGCGAGCAGGCCCACGCCGGCATTGTTGACGAGCGCGTCGATCGGGCCGGCCGCCGCGAGGCAGCGCGCGATGCTGTCCGCGTCGGTGATGTCGAGCGGCAGCACGCGCAGATGTTCGGAGGCGGGCAGCAGGTCCTCGCGCGGGGTGCGCATGGTGGCCACCACGCGCCAGCCCTGCGCGAGGAAGTGGCGCGCGATATCGAGGCCGAAGCCCGACGAGCAGCCGGTGACGAGAACGGTGGAAGCTTGGGACATCGTGAACTCCAGCGGGTTGGGATGCCCTCCACGATAGGCGCCTATTCGCGGACGAACTATACTTCCGAATCCATGAATTTGTAGAGATCGTCCGGAATGTCTGTCGACCCGCTCGCCGAAGTCGTGTCCTTGCTGCAGCCTCGCGCGGCCTTCTCCAAGCAGGTGATCGCCTCGGCGCCCTGGGCGGTGCGCCGCGCCGAGACGGGGCGTCCGGTCTATTTCGTGGTGCTGGAAGGGCGCTGCCGGCTGCGTGTGGACGGCCCCGGCCAAGACGAGACGATCACGCTGGAGGAAGGCGATTTCGCCATGATTCCCGCCGCGCGCGGTTTCGCCACCTCGAGCCTCGATCGCGAGCCGCCGCGCGAGGGCGAGCCCATCACCACGCCGATCGTGCCGATGCCGGGCGGCGCGCGCGTGGGCGATCCGCACGGCGCGGTGGACGTGCGGATGCTGGTGGGCGTGTGCCTGTTCGGCTCGCCCGATGCGGCGTTGCTGGTGTCCCTGCTGCCGCGATGGATCTGCGTGCGCGGCGAGCGCCGGCTCTCGACCCTGGTGCAGATGATCGGCGACGAGTCGCGCGCCGAGCGGCCCGCGCGCGAGATCGTGCTGGAGCGGCTGCTGGAGGTGCTGCTGATCGAGGCGCTGCGCTCGACCTCGGGCACGGCCGCCTCGCCGGGGCTGGTGCGCGGGCTCGGCGATCCGAAGCTGGCCGCCGCGCTGCGGCGCCTGCACGAGCAGCCGGCCTCGCGCTGGAGCGTGGCCGAGCTGGCGCGCGAGGCGGCCATGTCGCGCTCGGCCTTCTTCGAGCGCTTCAGCCGCGAGATCGGCATGGCGCCGATGGAATACCTGCAGGCCTGGCGCATGGCGCTGGCCAAGCAGTGGTTGCGGCAGGGGGAGCTGTCGATGGCCGAGATCGCCGAGCGTAGCGGTTATGGCTCGGTCAGCGCGTTCGGGGCGGCCTTCACGCGACTGGCGGGGATGTCGCCGGGGCGGTATGCGCGCGGGGAGGTCGAGGCGGCGGCGGGCCCGGCGTAAGCGACACTCAAGCGGCGAGCGCCCCCTCCCGCCTGCGTCGCGCGCTGCGATAACGCCCCGGGCTTTCCCCCGTGCTGCGCTTGAACGCGATGCTGAAGGCCGTATCCGACAGATAACCGACGCGCTCGGCGATCCGCGCGAGCGGTTCGTCGGTGTCGGCCAGCGCCGTCATCGCCAGCGACATCCGCCAGGCCTGCAGGTATTCGAGCGGCGCGCTGCCCACGCGCTGGCGGAACCGTTGCGCGAAGGCAGTGCGCGACATGCCGACCTCGCCGGCCAGCGTGTCGACGGTCCAGCGCTCGCCGGGCGCCGCGTGCATGCGCGACAGCGCGCGGCCGATGCGCGCGTCGGCCAGCGCGCCGAGCCAGCCGGCCGGCGCCTCGCTGGTGGCCAGGTAGGTGCGCAGCGCGTGCACCAGCACCAGGGTGGCCAGGCTGCCCTTGGCGACATCCGAACCCGGCATCTCTCCCTCCGTTTCGGCGCGCATCAGCGCGAGCACGTGGCCGAGCGCGTGCGAGGCCACGTCGGCCGCGCGCAGATGGATCAGCGGCGGCAGGTGCGCGAGCAGCAGCGCCGACAGTTCGTTCTCGAAGGTGAAACGCCCGCTCGCGAGGCTGACCAGCGGCAGCTCGCCCGGGCCTTGCCAGCGCACCACGCCATCGGGGCCGCGCGCGGCGCGATAGTGGAGCGGGCCGTCGAGGGTCTCGCGGCTCGGGTCGCTGGCCGCGCAGAAGCTCGCGCCGTCGGTCAGCAGGTAGAAATCGCCTTCCTCCATGCGGTAGCGCCGCGTCTCGCCGACCATCCACAGATGAAGGCTGCCTTGCAGCACCGAGCCGAATTTCACGTGCTGGTAAGCAGGGAAATGAAAGGCCCAGGCGCCGCGTCCCTCGAAACGCGAGGACAGCGCACTGGAGACGCGCAGCATCGACAGCACTTCCGACAAGGCATCCATGAATGTACGAATGAATAGGAATATCGACCGGAGGATTATACAAACAACCGTTTGAGGCGGGGATCATGGTGTCTGTCCATTCAGCCGTCAAAAGGAGAAACCCATGAAAGCCTGGCAACTCGACCGCCTCGGCGGCGCCCTCGCGCTCGTCGATCGTCCCGTGCCCGAGGCGCGGCCCGGCAGCGTGGTGGTGCGCATGCAGTGTTCGGTGCTGATGTCCTACATGCGCGATTACGTCGAGGGCAGGCTGCCCGTCTATCGGGCGCCGGCGCGGCCCTTCGTGCCGGGCGGCAACGGCGTCGGCACGATCCACGCGGTGGGCGCCGGGGTCTGGCATCTGCAGGCTCGGCAGCGCGTGGTGATCTCGCCGCATCTGGTCGCGCCGGAGAACGTCGTCGATCCGGCGCAGATGCTGCTCGGTGTCACGACCGTGAACGAGGCCGGCCTGCGCATGCAGCAGGACTGGCCCGACGGCACGCTGGCGGAATATGCGCTGCTGCCCGCATCGGCGGTGACGCCGGCCGATGCGGTGCCCGATCTGGATGCCGGCGCGCTCGCCACCAGCATGCGCTACACGGTGCCTTACGGCGGCCTGCTCAAGGGCCGGCTCGCGGCCGGCGAAACGGTGCTGATATCGGGCGCGACAGGCGCTTACGGATCGGCCGCGGTGCGGCTCGCACTGGCGATGGGCGCGGCGCGCGTGATCGCCTTCGGTCGCGACGCGGGCAAGCTGCGGCATCTCGCGCAGGCAACCGGTACTCGCGTGACGCCGGTCGCCGCCACCGGCGAGATGGCGGGCGACGTGGCCGCCTTGCGCGCCGCCTCGCAGGGCGCCGGCATCCAGCTCGGTTTCGACATGGTCGGCAACGCGCGCGATCCGAACCTGACGCTGGCCAGCCTGCGCAGCCTGGCCTTCGGTGGCCGCCTGGTGCTGATGGGCACCATGGCCGTGCCGCTGCCCCTGCCGTACACGGAGCTGATGATGAACGGCTGGGAGATCCTCGGCCAGTTCATGTATCCGCGCGATGCCTATCGGCGCTTGCTGACGCTGATCGGCTCGGGGCTGCTGCCGTCCGACGCGATCCGCGCGATCGATTTTCCGCTGGCCGAGTTGCCGGCGGCGATCGATGCGGCGGCCGGCGCGACGGCGTCCGAATGCGTCGTGATCGACCATCGGGCCTGAGTTTCGAGGTGGGCGAGGTCTGTCCCGGGGTTTTCCCGGGGCGCCGAATGAATATCGAATCATTCGAATGATTCGATTGACGTTCGCATGCGAGTCTCCTAGACTGGCCTCATCGCACGACAGGTTCGCGCGCCATCCACCCAGAGGAGACATCGATGCCGAATTTCATCAAGCACATCGCATTTAAGGTCGAGGACGTCGAGCGCGAACGCGCCTTCTACGAGAACGTGTTTGGCTACAAGCACGTCAATACGGTGCGTCGCAAGGGCAAGAACGGCGACCACCTGTCGTATCACATGACCGACGGCTACATGGACCTGACCCTGATCCATTACGAATCGTCGAACTCGGACGAGGCGGACTTCGCCGGCCCGGCGCCCTGCATCCACCACATCGGCATGGAAGTGGAGGACCTCGAGGCCTTCATCGAGCAGATCAAGGCCAATGGCGGCGAGATCCTCACCGCGCCGGGGCACCTGCCCGTCAAGTTCCGCTCGCCCAACGGCCCGGTAGCCGAAGTGGTGCCGATGAAGCGCTGGGAGAAGGAAACGCTCGCGGCCGGCGTGCACGGCGAAGTGCTCGAGTAAGCAGCGGTTTTTTCGCCTGCCTTGCAGCCGTTGCATCATCATGGGCGGCAGCAGGCAGGCAAGCAGGTCCAGGTCGTCCGGCAGCGAGGCGAGGGCGACATGCGCAGCACGACAGGCCCGCGAGGCAAGGCCCGAGGTCGACGAGGCGAATACGTAACACTCGGCGGCGAGGCGCCAGGCGCGGGTACAGGCAGTCCAACGACGCGCCTTCCAGAAACGGCGCGCATGGAGACAGACGATGGCTTCCTCTCGCCCCACGAGACGGTTGAGCGCCACCCATGGCGTCTTGATCGTGCTGTGCATCATGTCCTTCCTGATGTACGTGGACCGCACGAATATTTCCACCGCCGCGCTCGCGATCCGGCGCGACCTGGTCCTCAGCAATACCCAGCTCGGGCTGGTGTTTTCCGCGTTCGCGATCACCTACGCGCTGGCGATGATTCCCGGCGGCTTCATCGGCGACCGGCTCGGCGCGCGCAAGATGCTGGCGATCTGCGGCGTGCTGTGGGGGCTCGGTACCTTGCTGACCGGCCTCGCGGGCGGGTTCGCCACGCTGCTGCTGGCGCGCTTCGTGGTGGGCCTCGGCGAGAGCCCGATCGTGCCGGCCTCGGCGCGCGCGCTCACCGGCTGGATGAAGCCCGATCAACGCGGCTTCGCGCAGGGCATCACCCATGCCTGCGCGCGCCTGGGCAACGCCTCGACGCCGATCCTGGTGGCGGGCCTGATCGCCGCCTTTTCGTGGCATGCCGCCTTCGTGATACTCGGCCTGGCCAGCCTGGCCTGGGTGGTGCTGTGGGTCTGGTACTACCGCGACAACCCCGCCGACCATCCCGCGATCAGCGCCGAGGAACTCGCGCGCCTGCCGGCGAAGCTCGGCAAGACGCGCGTGCCGATGCGCTGGTCGCCGCTGCTGCGCGCGCTGTGGCCGGCCACGGTGGTGAGCTTCTGCCATGGCTGGATCCTGTGGTTCTTCCTGAACTGGATGCCTTCGTTCTTCGCGCAGGCCTATCACCTGAACATCCGCCACTCGGCGATCTTCAGCTCGGGCATCTTCCTGAGCGGGGTGGTGGGCACCACGCTGGGCGGCTCGCTGAGCGACCTGCTGCTCAAGCGCACCGGCAATATCCGGCGCTCGCGGCAGATCATGATCACGATCGGCTTTCTCGCGCCGATCATCTTCTTCATCCCGATGTTCCTGCATCCCTCGGCCACCATGGCCGGCTTCTCGCTGGCCGCGGCGCTGTTCCTGTCGGAGCTGGTGACGGCGCCCCTGTGGGCGGTGGCGATGGATCTCGCGCCGAATCACGCGGCGACTTCCAGCAGCATCATGAATACCGGTCTGGGGCTGGCCGCCTCGGTGTCGCCGCCGCTGGTGGGCTGGCTGGTCGATGCGCTGCATTCCTGGGAGCCGGTGTTCGCGCTGTCGATCTTCTTCCTGGTGCTCGGGCCGATCGCCGCGAACTGGATTCGTCCCGATCGTCCCTATCTCGGCGAGCGTGGTAGCCGGGACAGCGCGCAGCAGCCGGCCGGGCTCGCGCCGCAACTGGATGCTTCCTGAGCGGATCCGATGCAGCCTGAAGGATAGGGAAATGGCCGGCCGTCCAACGGGCCGCCGTGGACGCGACGCGCGCCGCAGTCAGGAGACGGCGGCGCGCGCGTCGTTTGCCGACCGGAGGCCGAAAGACGGTCGCTGCGCGAATCCCGATTCGCCGATCCCTCCCCATGCCGGGAGGCTCGCCTATGCCGTCGGTCCGCGCGCATCCAGACGCGCGCGACGCCCGCTTTCGTCCCGCGGCAGCTCGCCTCGGCGCCGTGCCTCGCGCGCGCCCGGGCTGGGTTTGTCGTGACGAGTGCGTGAAGGATTGACGGCAAAGTGTCGACACTTTACTTGAAATATCTTGGTTTAATCGGGTGTTGCCAAGTAGAATTTCGCCAAGTGTCGACGAAACCGCGAATCCGGCGATTCACCGCCTGAATGGGAAGCGCGTCGTCCCGCGCGGTTTTTCATGACGTGTTTGCTTGCCGATGCGAGCCGGGGAAAGGGTCTCCGGCGCGTCGGCCAAAGTCTGGAGGAATCGTCCGAATGAGTTCCATTGCCGCCGCGTTTGCGCACGGCCTGTACACACTTGCGGGGCAGCCGCTGCCTGCGAAGGTCGCCGACGAGGCCCGGCGTTCCCTCATCAACGTGATCGGGACGTCGATCGGCGCCTCGCGCCATCCCGGCGTCGACGCGATCCTCGCCGCCGCCGTCGAGATCGGCGCGCAGCCCGCCGCGCCGGTGCCGGGGCGCGGCGAGCGCACCGACCTGCATTTCTCCGCGCTGGCCACCGGCTTCGCGGGCCATCTCGACGATTTCGACGATACGCACCTGGCCACGGTGATCCACCCGGCCGCCTCGGTGTTCGCCGTGCTGACGGCGCTGGCGCCGTCGACGCAGCCGAGCGGCGCGCAGGCGCTGACGGCCTTCGCGCTGGGCTGCGAGGCGCAGTTGCGGGTGGGCGTGTCGATCTCGCCCGAGCATTACGACCGCGGCTGGCACATCACCGGGACCTGCGGCGTGATCGGCTGCGCCGTGACGGCGGCCCTGCTGCTGGGGCTGGACGTCGACGGCATTCGCCGCGCGACGGCCATCGCCGCCTCGATGTTCGTCGGCCAGCGCGAAGCCTTCGGCACCATGACCAAGCCTTATCACCCGGGCAAGGCCGCGGCCAACGGCATCGTCGCCGCGCAGCTCGCGCAGCGGGGGCAGCCGGCCGAGGACGACGTCTTCGAGGCGCCGGGCGGTTATTCGCACTCGCTGTCGACCAAGGTCGATTTCGAGTTGATGAACGGCGCGATGGGCGAGCGCTGGGAACTGCTGTCGAACACCTACAAGCCTTATCCCTGCGGCATCGTTGCCCACCCGGCGATCGACGCGGGACTGGCCCTGTCGGCGCGGATTCCCGAGGTCGGCGAGATCGAGTCGATCACGCTGCGCTGCCATCCGCTGGTGCCCGAGCTGATGGGCAACCCGCAGCCCAAGGATGGCCTGCAGGCGCGCTTCAGCGCGATCCACGGCGTCGCGGCGGCGCTGTGCGACCGTCGTGTCGGGATCGCGCAATACGAGGACGCGCGCGTGGTGCAGCCCGACGTCAGCGCGATGCGTGCCCGCACGAAGCTGGTGCCCGACAGCGCCGTGAATCGCGACGAGGTGTTCATCGAGGCCTTGCTCAAGGACGGCAGCACCGTGGCGCATCACGTCGAGCACGCGCGCGGCAGCCTGGCGCGCCCGCTCACCGACGACGAGCTGCGGGAAAAGATCGAGCTGCTGATCGATCCGATCCTCGGCGACGGCGCCACGCAACGGATCGCCGAGCTGGTTCGCGATCTCGAATCCCAGCCCGACCTGCGCGCGCTTTTCGAACTTTGCCTTCCCACCGAGGACCAGAATCATGCATGAGGCCGCCACCCATTCCGACGTTTCCGCCGCGCTGGTGAGCTTCGCGCTCGCGCCGCTGGCGAAGGAGGCGCGCTCCGCCGTCGCGGCGGCCCATCGGGCGATCGCCGAGGCGCGCGCGATCCTGTCGTCGACCTCCGCCGATGCGGCGGTCGCCGGGCTGCCGGCGCAGGCGAACGCGTCGAGCGACCTGCGCCTGCGTGCCTGGAGCCTGGGCGCGCAGTTGACGGCGCAGGCCGTGCCCTCGCTGGCGACGCCGGTGGTCGCGGCGGCGCTGACGGCGGGCGAGCGCTTCGGCGCATCGGACGAGGCCATCGCCGAAGCCGTGGCGATCGGCACCGAGGCCGCCACGCACACGCTGGCCGCGCTCGACAGCAGCGAATACCGGGCGCGCTGGAACCTCGTGTCCTCGATCGGGGTGCTGGGGGCCACGCTGGCCGTGGCGCGCCTGCTGGGGCTCGACGCGCCGCGTGCGCAGCATGCGCTCGGCGTGGCGGCGACCCAGGCGGCGGGGCTCGCGCGCAACGCGGGCAAGGCGATGGAAGCCATCGAGATCGGCAAGGCGGCCGCCGACGCGATCGAATCGGCCCTGGTGGCCAAGCACGGCTTCACCAGCGCGGTGGCCTCGATCGACGGGCGGCGCGGCCTGGCGGCGCTGATGGCCTATCGCTTCGACGCGGCGCGGATTGCCGGCGAGCCGGCCGCCTGGTGGTCGACGGTGGCCTGAGCCGCGAGTTGCTTGCGAAGACCGCCGCAGGCATCGCGGCGGCGGTCTTTCAGTCCTGCAGCCCGCGCGTGTTGCGATACACGCAATGGCTCGATTCGACGAAGCGCACGCGATGCTCGACGGGCTTGTCCTTGAAGGTATAGGCGGTGCGCTCGACGCGCAGCACCGGCGTGCCGGGCTGTACCTGCAGCGCATCGGCCACCTTCTCGTCGGCGACCGCGCCGGCCAGGTCCTCCACCACGCGCACCACCGAGATGCCGAAATGCTCCTGGTAGAAGCCGTAGATCGAGCCGCGCCGCGCCGCGAAGTGCTCGGCGGTGAGCTTCGGGAACAGGTCGAGTGGAATCCACAGATGGTCGAGCATCACCGGCACCTCGCCGAGCAGGCGCAGGTTGTCGACGCTGGCCAGGCGCGCGCCGCGCTCCAGCTTCAGGATCGAGGCCAGCGCCGGCGTGGCGCGCTCCTTGCCGAAACGCAGCAGCCGCGCGCCCACCGTCACCGTCTCGCCGGTGTGGTCGACGAAGTTGAAATACTGGTCGAAGGCATGTTCGTCGGCGAATTTCGCGACGATGGTGCCGAGCCGCGCGCGCCGGATCAGCAGGCGCTCGGCGACCAGTTCCTCCACCGCGCGGCGGATGGTGCCGATGCCCACGCCGAATGCCTCGGCCAGTTGCGGTTCGGTGGGGATCTTCTCGCCGGCGGCCCAGACGCCGGTGCGCAGACGCTCGAGAATGCCTGCGCGGACGATTTCATACAGCGGCTGGTCGGCTGAAGGGCGGGTGGCTGGCATCGATCTGACAAGGATTGGGCTGGACGCGCGAACCTGCGAAGGATACAGGATCGGAACGCTGGTTCGGCGCGAGCGTTCCCCGGCCGGGAAGCGGGCAGCGGCGCCGATCGCGCCGAAAACCCGCATCATGGCGGTCCTGCCATCCTGTTCGCCCCAAGGAGCCCGACCATGCCGCTGATCGACCATCTCGACCACCTGGTGCTGACCTGCGTCGACCCCGATGCCAGCCGGCATTTCTATACCGAGGTGCTGCAGATGCAGCTCGAGAGCTTCGGCGCCGGGCGCCTGGCGTTTCGCTTCGGCAACCAGAAGATCAACCTGCACGTGCGCGGCGCCGAGTTCGAGCCGAAGGCGCATCTGCCGGTGCCGGGCGCGCTCGATCTGTGCTTCATCGCGGCGGTGCCGCTGGACGAGGTGATCGCGCACCTGGCGCGCATGAACTGGCCGATCGTCGAGGGCCCGGTCGAGCGAACCGGCGCGACGGCCCGGATCCGCTCGGTCTATGTGCGCGACCCGGACCTGAACCTGATCGAGATTTCCGAGTTGCTGTGAGCGGCGGTGCCGCCGCGTGGCCCGGTGCCGGCCTGAAATCCGAAAGCTTCGTCGCGCATCGATAACGCGTACAGGAAAACCGGAAGATTGTCCCATCCGCCGCCGCCTGCCTTCGCTACATTGGAGCAACGGCCGGCGGGGCGGACGGCATCTGTCATGCCGCCGGGCACCCGTGGCCGGAACGCCGATTCGATGCGAACGGATCCCCGAACCTGCAATGACAGAGAAAGCCATGAAAAGCATTTTGTTGGGCTGCGCCGCGATGACGGTCTGCGCGCTGGGCCACGCGCAGACGCCGACGCCCGCCGGGGCGGCGGACGCGGCCGAAGCGGCAGGCGACTACCTCGCCCGCGATTTCCGTTTCTCCGACGGCTCGGTGCTGCCCGAGGTCAGGCTCCATTACACGACCCTGGGCCGGCTGCGGCGCGACGCGGCCGGCCACGCCACCAACGCGGTGCTGCTGCTGCACGGCACCACCGGCAGCGGCGCGCAGTTCCTCACCAAGAGTTCGCGCGAGGCGCTGTTCGCGCCGGGCGCGCCGCTCGACACCAGCAAGTATTTCGTGATCGTGCCGGACGGCCTGGGCCGCGGCGGTTCGAGCAAGCCCAGCGACGGCCTGCGCGCGCGCTTCCCGCAATACGGCTACAACGACGTGGTGCAGGGCCAGTACCGGCTGGTCACGGAAGGGCTCAAGGTCGACCACCTGAAGCTGGTGTTGGGCACCTCGATGGGCGGCATGCAGACCTGGCTGTGGGGCGAGCAGCACCCGGCGATGATGGACGCGCTGATGCCGATCGCCTCGCAGCCGATCGCGATGGCAGGCCGCAACTGGCTGTGGCGGCAGATGGTGGTGGGCGCCATCGAGCATGATCCGGGCTGGCAGCAGGGCGATTACGCCAGCTCGCCGCAGCAGTGGATCCGCACCATGCCGGTGTTCGCGATCATGACGCAGAACCCGCGCCAGTTGCAGCTCGCCGCGCCCGATCGCGAGGCCGCCACGAAGCTGTACGACTCGATCGTCGCGCAATACGCGAAGTACGACGCCAACGACGTGCTGTACTGGTTCCGCTCCTCGTCCGACTACGATCCCGCGCCGCAGCTCGGCAGGATCCGCGCCAAGCTGTTCGCCGTCAACTTCCAGGACGACCTGATCAACGCCACCGATCTCGGCGCGATGCAGCGCCTGGTGCCCGAGGTGCCGGGCGGCCGTTTCGTGGAGATTCCGGAAGGCGCGGGTTCCTATGGCCACCAGACGCTGGCGCATCCCGAGGTCTGGGGCAAGTACCTGGTGCAGTTGCTGGACGAGGTGGGCACGCCGCGCTGAGGCTTGCGAGCCGGGCCCCCGGCCTGATTCCCGGGCCCGGCCCGATACGACCGCGCGCGCCGGGCGACGAGATCGCCGGCGCGCGCGGCGTGGTTTCAGCCCGCCTTGGGCGGCGGCGCCGTGGCGACGGCCGGCGCCGCCTCCGGCTTCGACAGGTCGTCCAGATCCCCGTCCGACCAGCCGCCGCCGAGCGCGCGCACCAACTGCACGTTGGCCACCCACTGGCGGGTCTGGATGTCGAGCACGCTGCGCTCGGTGCTCAGCGCGGTGGTCTGCGCCTGCACCACGTCCAGGTAGCTGGCGATGCCGCGCTGGTAGCGCGTCAGCGCCAGCTCGACGGCGCGCTGGGCGGCATCGGCCGATTCGCGCTCCTGGTCGAGCGCGGTGCCCAGGTCGTGCAGCAGCGTCAGGCTGTCCTCGACCTGCTGGAAGGCGGCCAGCGCGACGCCGCGGTAACGCGCGGCGGCCTCGTCGGTGGCGGCCTTGACGGCATCGAGCTGGGCCCGGCGCAGCCCGCCGTCGAAGAGGTACTGCGCGATCGACGGCCCGACCGACCAGAAGAAGTTCGGCGCGCTGAAGAAGTTCGTGTAGTTCGAGCTCTGCAGCCCGCCCTGGGCGCTGAGCGTGATCTGCGGGAAATAGGCGGCGCGCGCCACCCCGATCCGCGCATTCGACTCCGCCACGCGCCGCTCCGCCGCCGCGATGTCGGGGCGCCGCTGCAGCAGGGTCGAGGGCACGCCCACCGGCACCGGCGGCAGCACCACGTCGGCCGCCGAGGTCTCGACCCGGAAGTCCGAGGCCGAGGCACCCACCAGCACCGCGATCGCGTGTTCGTTCAGCGCGCGCTGGGCAAGGTTCTGCGTGAGCTGCGATTTCGCGTCGGCCAGCAGCGCGGTGGAGCGCGTCACGTCGAGGCCCGATACGGCGCCGGCGTCGTGCAGCCGCTGCGTGAGCTGCTGGGCGCGCTGGAAGGCCGCCACCGTGTCATTGAGCAGCTTGGTCTGGCGATCCAGGCCGCGCAGTTGCAGGTAGCTCTGCGCGAGCTGCGCCTCCAGGCTCAGTTGCACCGAGGCGAGATCGGCCTTGGTGGCCTGCGCCTCGTCCTTGGCCGCCGCCACCGTGTTGCGCACGCGGCCCCACAAATCGAGCTCGTAGTCGATCTCGCCGCCCAGCGAGACGGCGTTGTACTCGTTCGGGCTGCCGGCGCCGCGCAGCGGCCGCGTGTCCGACTGGCGGTTGCGCGTCGGGCTGGCGGTGGCCGAGACGCGCGGCAGCTCCGCCGCGCTCTGCTGCGAGACGAAGGCGCGCGCCTGCGCGTAATGCGCGAGCGCGGCGGCCAGGTCGGCGTTGCTGGCCAGCAGGCGAGTTTCCAGCGCGTCGAGCGCCGGCTCGCGATAGGCCTGCCACCAGGCGTCGCGCGGGATCTGGTCGGACGGCTGGGCCGGCGCCCAGGGGCCCACCGTGCGATAGGCCACCGAGGCCGGCACCGGCGGCACCTTGTAGTCGGGCGCGAGCGAACAGCCGGCCAGCGCGAGCGCGGCCGCCAGCAGCGTCAGACGGGACATCGGCCGCTTCATGAACGGGCCCTCTGGGCGCCGCCGTCGGCGTTGCCGCCATTGCCTGCGTTGCCGCCGGTCGCGATGTGCACCGCATCGCCGTCGGCGAGCCCGTCGGGCGGCGTATCGACGATCCGCTCGCCGGCCCCGATCCCGTCGGCGATCTCCACCTGGGTGCCGAGATCGCGCGTGATCTTCACGCGACGGTAGTGGATATGCCCGTCGGCGCCCACCGTCATGACGCGCGTGCCCTGCGCGTCGAACAGGATCGAGCTGGCCGGCACGCGCAGCGTATCGGCCGAGGCCGGCAGCGCGAAGGCCAGGTTGGCGAAGGCGCCCGGCAGCAGCGCGCCGTCCCGGTTGTCCACCACCAGCTGCACGAGCGTGGTGCCCGATTGCGGATTGACGGCGCCCGAGGCGGCCACCACCTTGGCGACGAACTTGCGCTGCGGGTACTCGGGCACGGTCAGCGTCGCGTCGGTGCCGGGCCGCACGCTCGGCGCGTAGTTCTGCGGCACCTGCACGTAGACGCGCAGCCGCGTCACGTCCGACACGGTGAACAGTTCCTCGCCGGTCGAGCCGCCGGCATTGACCAGCGCCCCCACGTCGGTGCGCCGCGCGGTCACCACGCCGTCGAACGGCGCCACCAGCCGCGCGAAGCCCTTCAGCGCGACCAGCCGGTTGACGTTGGCCAGCGCCGAGTCCACCGCGGCGCGGCGGGCCGCGTAGTCGCTGGTGCGCTGGTCGACGTCCTGCTTGGAAACGGCATCCGAGCCCAGCAGCGACTGCCAGCGCTTGGCGGTGATCTCGGCCAGCGAGGCATTGGTACGCGCGCTCTCCAGGTCGGCGCGCGCCTGCAGCAGTTGCTGGTCGACCTCGGGCGTCTCGATCACGCCGAGTTCCTGTCCGCTCTTCACGTGCGAGCCGATGTCGTACTGCCAGGACTTCAGGTAGCCGCTCACGCGCGCCAGGATCGGCGCGCTCGACCAGGCCTCGAGCCGGCCCGGCAGGTTCAGCGCGGGC
Organism: Burkholderia gladioli; assembly: GCF_000959725.1. NCBI lineage: Bacteria > Pseudomonadati > Pseudomonadota > Betaproteobacteria > Burkholderiales > Burkholderiaceae > Burkholderia > Burkholderia gladioli. The sequence goes on along the minus strand of NZ_CP009322.1, from coordinate 1,427,261 downwards.
CCGGCGTCGGCGCGCGACACGGCGATCACGCGCACGGTCGGCACGGCATTGGTGTCGGTCCAGGCGCGCACGCGCGAGGCGTCATGGGCGCGTACCGCGATGCCGGCGGCCACGATCGCCACGGCGATCACCACGCCCGCCACGGCGGCGGTGCGCAGCCGGCGGCGGGAGACCGATCGTGGACGGGAAGCTTCAGACGACATGGCCGGTTCCTTGCTCAGAAATATCGGAAGAGGGCGCCTGGCGCGGGCGCGCATGAATCATGGAGAACACGGCGGGCACCAGGAACAGCGTGGCCGCGGTGGCGAACATCAGACCGCCGATCACGGCGCGCCCGAGCGGCGCGTTCTGTTCGCCGCCCTCGCCGAGGCCGAGCGCCATCGGCGCCATGCCGATCACCATCGACAGCGCCGTCATCAGCACCGGGCGGAAGCGCGTGAAGCCGGCCTCGATCGCCGCGCGCAGCGGGTCGCCGTGCTCGGCCAGCGATTCGCGGCAGAAGCTGACCACCAGGATCGAGTTGGCGGTGGCCACGCCCATGCACATGATCGCGCCGGTCAGCGCCGGCACCGACATGGTGGTGTGGGTCGCGAACAGCATCCAGATGATGCCGGCGATCGCGGCCGGCAGCGCCGTGACGATCACGAAGGGATCCGACCAGGACTGGAAGTTCACCACGATCAGCAGGTAGATCAGCACCACCGCGCCGAGCAGGCCGAACAGCATGCCGCCGAACGCGGCGTTCATGGTCTGCACCTGGCCGAGCAGGGCCACGCTGGAGCCGCGCGGCAGTTCCTTGGCATGCGCCGAGACGATCCGGTTGATGTCGCGCGAGACCGAGCCCAGGTCGCGATCCTGGGTGGTCGCGAAGATCTCGACCATCGGCTGGATGTTGTACTGGCTGACGATCGAGTTGATGTCGGCGCGACGGATGGTGGCCAGGCCGCCGAGGATCTGGGTGGCGTTGCCGGCCGCGGCGGCGTTCGCGCCGGTGGCCGAGATCGGCAGGTTCTGCAGCGCCGCCAGCGTGTCGAGGTTGTACTGCGGCGTCTGCATCACGATCGGGTAGGAGATGCCGTTGGCCGGGTTCAGCCAGTAGGTGGGCGCCACCTGGCTGGAGCCGGCCAGGTTCACCACCAGGCTGTTGGTCACGTCGCGCTCGGTGATGCCCAGCAACTGGGCGCGGGTGCGATCGACGTCGACCGAGAAGGCCGGGCTTTGCTGCGACTGCTGGATGCGCGCGTCCACCACGCCCGGCACGCGGCGGATCTCGCGCAGCAGCGTGTTGGTGTAGTCGAAGTTGGCGGCCAGGTTGTTGCCGCGCACCTGCAGGTCGATCGGCGCCGGCGAGCCGAAGTTCAGGATCTGGCTGATGATGTCGGCCGGCGGGAACGAGAAGGTCACGCCGGGGAAGCGGCGCGGCAGTTCCTCGCGCATGCGGCGCACGTAGTCGGCGGTGGGCCCGTGGCCCTCGTTCAGGGTGATCTGGATGTCGCCGTCCTGGGAGCCGATGGTGCCGGTGTTGTTGTAGGCGGTGTTGATGCCGCTCGAGGACAGGCCCATGTTGTCGACCATGGTGCCGAGCTCGGCGGGCGGGATGATGCCGCGCACCGCCTGCTGCACCCTGGCGAGGATCTCGGCGGTGCGCTCCACGCGCGTGCCGACCGGCGCGCGCACGTGCATCACGATCTGGCCGGCATCCACCGAGGGGAAGAAGTTCTGGCCCAGGAGCGGCACCAGCGCGAACGAGACCAGCACGAAGCCGAAGAACACCGAGACGAAGGGCTTGCGATGCGCGAGCGCCAGCTCCAGCAGGGCGCGATAGCGGGAGCGCACGCGCTCGAAGCGCGCCTCGAAACCGCGCTGGAAGCGCACCAGCGGGTTGCGGCTGGGCGCGCGTTCGGCGCCGTGCCCGCCTTCGGCATGCGCGTGCGGCTTGAGCAGGTACTTGGCCATGGTCGGCACCAGGGTGCGCGACAGGATGAACGAGGAGATCATCGCGAACATCACCGCCTCGGCCATCGGCACGAACAGGAAGCGCGCGATCCCCTGCAGGAAGAACATCGGCACGAACACGATGCAGATGCACAGCAGCGAGACGAAGGCCGGCGTGACGATCTGCGCGGCGCCGTCGAGGATCGCCGGCTCCACCTGCTTGCCCTGTTCCAGGTGCCAGTTGATGTTCTCGATGGTCACGGTGGCGTCGTCCACCAGGATCCCGACCGCCAACGCGAGGCCGCCCAGGGTCATGATGTTGAGCGTCTCGCCGAGCGCCGAGAGCGTGATGATCGAGCCGAGCACGGCCAGCGGGATCGAGGTGGCGATGATCAGGGTCGAGCGCCAGCTGCCGAGGAACAGCAGGATCATCAGGCTGGTCAGCACCGCCGCGATCACGCCCTCGCGCGCCACGCCGCTGATGGCTGCCGTGACGAACAGCGACTGGTCGCCGATCGGGGCGATCTGCAGGTTCTGCGGCCAGCCGGCCTTGCCCTGCTCGACGTGCTGCTTGATGCCCGAGATGATCGCCAGCGTCGAGGCCGCGCCGTTCTTGAGCACCGTGATCAGCACCGAGCGGTTGCCGTCGACGTGCACGATGTTGGTCTGCGGCGCGCTGCCGTCGTGCACGTTGGCGATGTCGCGCATGTAGATGGTGGTGCCGTTCACCGCCTTGACCGGCAGGTTGGCCAGCTCGCGGATGTCGCCGGGCGCGTCGTTCAGGTTCAGCGTGTATTCATAGTCGCCGATCTTCTCGGTGCCGATCGGCGTGAGCAGGTTCTGGCCGGCCAGCGCGTTGGCCACGTCCTGCGCCGACAGCCCGCGCGCCTGCAGCGCGGCCGGATCGACGTCGAGCTGGACCTGGCGCGTCTTGCCGCCGAACGGGAACGGGATCGCCGCGCCGGGCACCGTCACCAGCGCCGGGCGCAGCGTGTTGAGGCCCAGGTCGGCGAGGTTCTGCTCGGACAGGCCCTTGCCCGACAGCGCGAGCTGGATGATCGGCACCGTCGAGGCGTTGTAGTTCAGGATCAGCGGCGGGGTGGTGCCGGGCGGCAACTGGCGCAGCAGCGTCTGCGAGACCGCGGTGACCTGCGCGTTCGCCGTGTTGATGTCGACGCCGGGCTGGAAGAAGATCTTGATCACGCCGAAGCCGGTGATCGACTGCGCCTCGATGTGCTCGACGTCGTTGACCGTGGTGGTCAGCGTGCGCTCGAAGGGCGAGGAGATGCGCCCGGCCATCTGGTCCGGCGACAGGCCCGTGTACTGCCAGATCACCGCGATCACGGGGATGCGGATGTTCGGGAAGATGTCGGTCGGCGTGCGCAGTGCTGCGAGCGGCCCAATGATCAGGATCAGGATTGCGAGGACCACGAACGTATACGGTCTTCGCAAGGCAACGCGTACTAGGCCGAGCATGTATCTTCCGAAAATCGCGACAAATTGAGGAAAAGTCCGCCGCAGCGGGCGTCGCGCCCGTCGCATCGGCGGGATACTACCGGCTCAATTTCCGCCCAGCCAACAGGTTTTTTGTTTGCTGTCAATGCTGCCAGATTCCCGTCAGGCAGGCGTTCCCCGGCGGCCTGCTCGGCGCCGCCAGGAGGGGAAAAGGGCAGAGGAAAGCGGGCTGGGGCGCGTGCCCGGGGCGCCCGGGTTCGCCGCGGCCCGGCGGCGTCAGCCGCGTGACTTCGCCTTGGCGGCGGGGCGCTTGCGCTCCTCGGCCGGCGCCGGCTTGCGATCGTCGACCGGCGTGAAGTGGATGGTGAGGGTGGTGGCGCGGTTCAGCTTCTTGTCCCGCGATGCCGACAGGTCGACGAGGTAGAAGGAAATGCCGCCGCCGGCCTTCGATTCGGTCGAGATGCCGACGTCCACCGAGATGCTGTCGCCCTTGTAGGCGTCGTCGGTGGCGTGGAAACAGGGCCTCACGGCGGTGGCGCGGATGATCGAGTCGCGCAGGTTGTCGAGCAGGGGCGTGAGCACGGCATCGTCGCGGATCGCCGGGTCGTTCGCGCCGGCCTCTCCCAGCGCGTTCAATTGCTTTTCATAGTCCTGGCTGGTGGGCGGGAAATAGGCATAAGTGACTTTGTTCGAACCCGAATGCGTGGTCGACAGCGTGCCGCTCAGGTTCGGCTTCACGGTGGCCGGGATCGACAGGCCGGCGCCGCCGCTGAGAGACAGGTTCGAAACGGCCGACATCTCGATCGTGACGCTATCGATCCGGAAGCCGACATAGCCATCGCCGCAGGTCGGCGTCGCGATGGCAAGGCGCAAGCGCATGCCGCGGCAAGGGGGAGTGTTTTCATCGCGAGATCCTTATTGTTGGGACCACCAGGCCGGAAAGGCGAATGGGTGGGTGCCGCCCTGGTATCGCAATGTTTTATATAGGGATCCGATGAATCGGTAAGCCGGATTATTGAAATTCCAATAAATTTAATGCATTGAGAAATGATAAAAATTGTCGATGGCGGCGCCGTCGGCTCATCAGTTTTACTGATTTTATTTCAAATTCATTACATTCCGAGTCGCGGCTGATGGCCGGAATCGAATGGCCCGATGGCGATCATGGTGTTTCCGGATTCGAAAAAATCATCCAATAAATTCATCGAATATCGTTCCGTAAATTTTTGCATGCTCCGGATTTTCGGAACGAAATCCTTTGCTGGACAGGCTTTCGGCTTGATCTCGATCTCCGGCGCGGAAATCTCCATATCTAAATGAATATCGAATTGCGTTCGCCATGGGCGTTACGCATACTCGATTCCGCCTTTTCGATTTCACGACAATCATTTGCCTGATAAACGTTTCGCGGGACAGGTATCGCGATTCGATTCTTACAAAGCCTTCGGTCGACCCGCGAGTCGATCGGAAAGGCGCGCTCGCAGCATCTGGATTGCAGTTCGACGTGAGGATTTTTCGATTGCGGGCCGCCGCCGCCGCGAGGGGCGGGGCGCCGGCCGGCTGGTCCGGCCTCGATAGGCGAGGCCGGGCAGGGAAGTCGCGCCACGCAGGATGGTGGCGTCACCAACAGCGGGCGAATCCACGCCCGCGCATCGTCGTCTCACCCTCTCTTCAGGAGAATTCAGATGAAATCGCTTCGACTCAAGGGCCTGGCCGCCTTGCTCTGTCTCGCCGCTTCCGCGCCCGTGCTGGCCGAATCGGCGGCCACCGCCGCGGTGGCCGCCAACTTCATCTACAGCCCGTATTTCTACTCGGGCGACTTCAGCGGCGCCCAGCTCAACACCACCGTCACCGGCAGTTCCAAGACCTTGCTGAGCGTGATGCCGGCCAAGCTCCAGGCGGTGACCTGGGCCTTCGCGACCGGCAACTGCGGCAGCGAGGACTGGAGCGGCGTGTCGGCCTCCTCGTTCGCGAAGGCGAACGTGCAGGGCTTCGTGAACGCCGGCAAGAAATACATCGTCTCGACCGGCGGCGCCGGCGCGAGCTTCCTCTGCACCTCGGACGCCAACTTCCTGAAGTTCATCCAGACGTACTACAGCGCCAACATGCTCGGCGTGGATTTCGACGTCGAGAACGGCCAGAGCCAGAGCGACATCAACAACCTGGTGGCGCGCGTGGCGAACGCGCAGAACACCTACCCGAACCTGCGCTTCAGCTTCACGATCGCGACCGAGGGCGGCAATGCGGGGCAGAGCCTCGGCGACATCGGCGTGAAGGTGATGACGGCGATCCAGAACTACGGATTGAAGAACTACACGATCAACTTGATGACCATGGATTTCGCGGATTCGGGTGACGAGGATCCCTCGCTCTGCACGCTCAACAGCAGCGGCAAGTGCGACATGGGCAAGTCGACCATCGCGGCGGCCGAGAACCTGCACAACCACTGGAAGGTGCCGTACAACCAGATCGAGGTGACGCCGATGATCGGCGGCAACGACAGCATCGACGAGACCTTCACGCTGGCCGACGCGGTGGCGGTGTCGAACTACGCGCTGTCCAAGCAGATCGCCGGGATCCACTTCTGGGCCTTCTCGCGCGATCGCGATTGCAAGCCGGCCACCTCGGACAACAACTCGTCCGATACCTGCAACAACTACGGGAAGGCCGGGACGCTCGGCTACACGAACCAGTTCATTTCCTCGTTGGGGCTGTGAGCCGGGGGAAGGGGATCCGGTGAAGCAGGGCCGGGCCGCGCGTCCCGATACTCGCGGCCCGGCCCGGATTGGATGGGAAAGCGAGGCCCTGGCGCCGGTATTCCTGATCGCGAGTAGTCAATCGCGATCCGCATGGCCGAGCTGGCGCATTCACGTCGCGACTTCCATGCTAGGCTTTCGAAAAATTCGAGCGCTGTTCGTCAGCGCCGTGTGTTCCGATCTCCTTGCTCGCTCCAACAATAAGATGACGAGAATGATGGCCCGGCCGGCCAAGCTGTTCGTTCTTTGCGCGATCCTGCTCTCGCAGGCTGCCTGCGACGAATTCAAGGTACCCATTCCCAAGGACATCAAACCCGCTGTCGACACTTATCGACTGTCGAGCGTTGCCATTTCCGACCTGAGCAAGCCCGATATCCGGCGCCCGCTGCTGCAGTTGAGCCGAGAGGCCTGCAATCGCGACGCCATGGGCCGCCTGGCCGCCGAAATCGACGCGCTCGGCTACCGGCGCGAGAGCGCCGACGCGCTGGTCGCCTTCGTGGATCGCTGCGGCAAGGCGGACGGCTTCCTCGGCGCGGCCATCGAGGACCTGATCGCCGCGAGCGACTACCAGGGCGCGGTGGCGATCGCCAACCGCCTGCTGGCGAACGATGCCACCGAGCCGCAATACTATTTCGATCGCGGCCGCGCCTACGAGGGCGCGCAGCAGGACGAGGCGGCGCTGGCCGACTACATGCAGGTGCTGGCCTTGTCGCCGGACCGCGCCTCGATCACCAGCAACCTGTTCATCCGCATCGCGGACCTGCATGCCAAGGCCGGCCGCTACTGCGACGCGGTGAGCGCGATCCGCATGTGGGTGTCGGCTGATCCCGAGCGCGCCGACAATGCGCAGGCCAAGGGCATCATCGCCCGTTATGCCTCGCATGCCAGTTGCCCGACGAGTTATGCATCCGGGCAGGAAAGCTTCGCGCGCAAGGGCAGCAATACCATCCAGGTGAAGGCGCGCATCAACGGCGTGGAAGGCACCTTCATCGTCGATACCGGGGCGAGCTATGTCGTGATGAGCCAGGCGTTCGCGCAGCGGGCCCGGATCGACACCGCGCAGGCCCGGCACATTCGCCTGCAGACCGCCAATGGCCCGCGCGAGGGCCTGCTGGCCCAGGCGGATTCCGTCAAGCTCGGCCAGGTCGAGGCTTCCGCGGTGCCGGTATCGGTCGATCCGGCCGGCAAGGCGCCGTTCGGGCAGGGCATCGACGGACTGCTCGGGCAATCGTTCCTGTCGCGGTTCGAGGTGTCGTTCGCGCCGACGAGATGGTTGATCCGGCAGCATTCGTGAGCCGAGCCGGCGCGGGGGGGCGCGACGCAATCCGGCGCGTTCCGCAACGCCTGGGCAAGAAACTTACGGCTGACTTTCGGCACTAAGACGGCACCGATATCGAATGGATCCAGGAGGTTCCGCATGTCATTGAAGATTTCCTTGCTTGCCGTCGCCGTCCTGAGCATCGGCGGCCAGGTCGGCCAGTTCGCGTGGGCCGACGAGGCCGCCAAGGCCGATCCGCAGTCGTTCAGCGCGATCGCCAGCAATCATGATGCGGCGGCGGCCTTTGCCGCCATGAAGAAAGGGCATCGCTTGCCCGACTGGGTGGCGCGAGGCGGTACCGAATCGCCGGCGAACACGGTGTCGTTCGGCGGCCACGACGTTTATGTCATGAGCGCCTGCAAGCCGCATGATTGCGGCGCGCAGCGAATTGCCGTGATGTACGACCCGCAGGCGAAGCGGATGGTCGGCGTGCTGTCGGTCGTCGATCCGAAGCATGATGTCGAAAAGCTGACATGGTTGAACATCGGCGGCGACAACGAGTCGATCGACGGCCGCACGATCCTGTACGCGGCGCTGACAGGAAGCCTGGAGAATCATCCGGGAGCGTTCAGCTACAAGTAGGCGGGCGGCGGGCCCGGGTCCGGGGCAGCCCGCGGCCGGGCCGCCGAGCCAAGCCAGTGACGGACGCCGGGCCGAACGCCTGCGCTCTTGGACGGTTGCGAATTCGATCGGCGACGATGCCAAAAACTTGAGGCCTTATTTATAAAGAGTCGTCGCGTCAATGATGCAGATCAAAGCAGCATCCGAAATAATAATATCTACATCAATCCACTGAGACTTCCGTGCTAGTTTCGCACTTGCCCGCGAAAGCAATCGGTGTCGTGCCATTTGCAAGATGCCGAGATCGAGTCATTCGGTTCGCGCGGTGAAGATGCTTCCTTGCAAGCCGAAATCATCATTCGGCATTTAAATAACGAATAAATATCTCCGGGGTAGCTGTGATGGCGAGGATTTTGGATTTCATCGGAACGGAGTGGAAGCCTGACGTGACATTGCCCGTCACGCTCGACGTGGACGTCTCCATTCCCATTCTCGATATCGCGAGGCCCGGATTCGATAAGCTCGGCATTCGCTTTCGATATTGACAGCATCGTTTTGCCGAACCCTTGGCTGTGTTTCGGCCATCGTTAAATCATGCCGCCGCGGCGTGCAGCGTTGTCGGAGGAATGACGCGGCGTTGACGGCTGTTATTCGACACGTCGCAGCGGCGGTCGGGAAGAGCAGGGCGTTCGAATATCGATGCGCCGCTCGAAGCGAATGCCGAGCTTATCGAATCCGCGTCTCGCGATATCGATCGTGATTATCGAGACCGCGGTGAAAAACCAAGAGGAACCCTATGTCGGAACGTCTCCAATTCGGTTGTGCCTGTTGCAGCCCGCATCTGCTGCCGTCCTACCGCCACGATCACCACCAATGGCAGGCCGCGCTCGATGGCGCCGTGTCTCGGCCGGCTTCCCGGGGACCGTCGCAGTCCGTGATCTTCCATGGCGGGCACATCCACCCGGACCCGGAGCATCCCGAGCAGCGCGTCAAGGCGCTCGGCATCGCGGATGGCCAGGTGATCGCGAGCGGCGATCTGGCGGGGGTGCGTAAGGCGATGGCCGACTACGCACCGGTTATCGAGCGGCCGCTCACGGCCGACGAGGCGCTGCTGCCCGGCCTGATCGACCCGCATGCGCATCTGGTGACGAGCGCCCTGATGACGACCTGGGCCGACCTGTCGCCGTTCGACGGACAGAACCTGAACCCGCGCTATGACCGGCAGGAGATCGCGCGGCGGCTCCAGGACGCGGTCGCGGCGGCGCACGCGGCGACCCCGCCGCGCAAATGGGTGACGGGCTACGGCGTCGATCCGTCCTTGATGACGGTCTGGCAGGATGTCGACGCCGGATTTCTCGACGACATCAGCACCGACGTCAAGATCTTCCTGCTCAACGCGTCCGGCCATATCAGCTATGCCAACACGCCCGCGCTGAAGGCGGCCGGCCTGGACGGCAGCCATAAGGACGGCGTGCTGACCGAGCAGCAGTCGGCGGCGGTGCTGGCCGCCATGCCGCCCGTCACCGCCGAGCAGATCCTCGCGGGACTCGCGATCGTGTTCCAGCAGGCCAACCAGCGCGGCATCACCACCGTGTTCGATGCGAGCGTCGGGCTGATCGCGGGGCCGGACGAAGTCACCATGATGAAGGCGCTGGCGAAGACGCCGGCCATGACCGTGCGGGTGGGCGGCGCGCTGTACGGCAACGGCAACGACCTGATGACCTGGCTCAACGCCTACAAGCCGGAACTGGAGAGCGACCCGAACGCGCTGTTCACGCTGCGCGCGGTCAAGCTGATCGCCGACGGCTCGAACCAGGGGCTGACGGGTTTCCAGAGCCGCCCGTACCAGTGTTGCGACGAGCACACGGTGCCCGGCGTCGGGGCTTACGGCCTGTTCAATTTCGACCCGGTGCGCAAGCTGGCCGACTTGATGGCGATGGTGGCCGACGCCGGCTGGCCGATTCTCACGCACGCCAACGGCGACGAGGGCATCGCCAACGTGCTGGCGGCCTACCAGACCGCGCTCAGCAAGGTGCCGCCGCCTCCGCCGCCGAAGCAGCCGTATCCGACCCAGCCGGCCTGGGCCACGCAGCGTCACCGTATCGAGCACGCCTCGCTACTGCACGACGACGCGATTGGCCAGATGCGGCGGATGGCGATCTCGCCGAGCTTCCTGATCGGCCACGTGGGCTACTGGGGCGCCGCGTTCCGCGACACCATCCTGGGTGCCGAGCGCGCGCAACTGCTCGACCGCGGCGCCTCGGCATTGAAGGCGGGCCTGAGGATCAGCCTGCATAGCGACCACTTCGTGACGCCGTTCGGGCCGCTGCGCTGCATGGAGCAGTCGATCGGGCGCGTGATGGAGGCGCTCGAGCACGGCTCGCCGTCGTCCGGCGGCACGGAGAACGTGCTCAACCCGCGCGAGCGCCTGGACGTCTACCAGGCGCTGCGCGCCGTGACCATCGACGCGGCGTGGCAATGCCATCTCGATCACCAGATCGGTTCGCTGCTGCCGGGCAAGCAGGCCGATCTCGTGATCCTGGCGAAGAACCCGCTGCGATGGAGCGAGCCGAATGCCGCCGGCATGCGCGACATCGGTGTACTGGAAACCTGGGTGAACGGCAGCAAGGTGTTCACGGCCGTGCAGTAAGGGTGGCGAGGTGGCCGGCCAGGCGCTATCCGTGCCTGGCCGGCTTGCCACTGACATTTCCTCGTGGCTTGTGTTTGTCGTCGTTGTTATTTGACATAACGCGAATTAACGACAATTTGCGTGTTAGTCCTAAGTTCAAATGTCGTGTTTCCGCTAAGTTGAAATGTCGTGTTTCGACCTCGATATGCTAGCCGGTTCCCCGCGAGACCACGGCTCAGCGCGTCTCGCGCATCGAGCGCGGATGCCACAGCAGCGCGCCGCCCTCGATGCCGCGATCGTTCGGCACGGTCGCGACATTGGCCGGCAGCCCGAATTTGAGACGCGCGGCGTTGCCGCCGCCGATCCAGAGCTTGTCGAAATGCACGAGCGATTCGAGGATGCCGATCACTTTCTCGACGCGATGGTTCCACCGCGCGTTGCCGGCCTTGCGGCGCGCGGCGTCGCCGATGTACTCGTCATACGCGTGCTTCTTGCTGACGCGATGATGGGCGAGTTCGAGATGCGGCATCAGCTCGCCGTCGCGAAACAGCGCCGTGCCCGCCCCGGTGCCGAGCGTCAGCACGAACTCCAGGCCGCGCCCCTCGATCGCCGCGAGCCCCTGCATCTCGGCATCGTTGATCATGCGCACGGCGGCGATGCCGAGCCGCTCCCCCAGCCTCGCCGCGAGCGGCACGTCGCGCCACTCGGGGCCGCCCAGATGGGGCGCCGTCAGCACGTGGTTGTCGCGCACGAACCCCGGAAAGCCGATCGAGACCTGCGCGACCGGATCGCGCGCCAGCAGCGGCGCGACCAGCCCGTGCAGCGTCTCGACCAGCAGGTCCGGCGGACATGGATGCGGCGTCGCCACCCGCACACGCTTGGAGCGCAGCGTGGCGTCGGCGTCGACGATCGCCGCCTTGAGGCCGCTGCCGCCGATGTCGATCGACAGGGTCGGCCCGGCGTCGCGCGCGCCGGTGGAATCGGCCGCGTCATGCGGCTTGGTGCTCGGTTTCTTGCCTGGTTTCATGAAATGCGTCTCGCTGTTCGTCTCCATGGATTTGTACACCCGTTCGCCTCGCCGCACGTTTCGCCCTGCCTCGGCGAATGCATGCGCGCGCGGCGCGCGGGCCTCACGACGGGGCGTGCTGGCCGGCTTGCTCCGCCTTCGGCTTGTCCGGCTCGCCCGAGTTGTCCGGCTCGGGCCGCGTGAGCGGCTGCCACGCGCGGCCGTCCCGCTCGATCAGCGCGTCGGCCTCGGCCGGCCCGTCGCTGCCCGCCGGATAGGCGTGCACCGGGATCGCCTCGCCGTCGGCCGGATGCAGCACACCCTCCACCGCCGCCCAGGTCGCCTCGATGCTGTCGGCGCGCTGGAACAGCGTCTCGTCGCCGAGCAGGCAATCGTAGAGCAAGGTTTCGTAACCGACGTTCGCGCGCTCCGGGAAGAACGCGTCGTAGTCGAACGACGAGCGCACCGCGCCGATCTGCATGACGGGCCCCGGCGTCTTCACGTTGAAATCGAAGCTCGTGCCGTGCGATGGGTCGATGCGCAGCGTCAGCACGTTCGGCGTGAGCACGTCGGTGGGCGTGTCGCGGAACAGCCGGAACGGCACCTGTTTCAACTGCACCGAGATTTCCGTGCGCCGCTCGCGCAGGCGCTTGCCGGTGCGCAGATAGAACGGCACGCCGGCCCAGCGCCAGTTGTCGATCTGCACGCGCGCCGCGGCGTAGGTTTCGGTACCGCTGTCGGCCGCGACGTCCGGCTCGTCGCGATAAGCCACGCCGGCCGGACCCGCCGCGTACTGGCCGAACACCACGTCGCGCGGCGTCAGCGGCTTCAGCGCGTCGAAAATCTCGGCCTTCTTGTCGCGCACGGCGTGCGCGTCGAACGAATTCGGCGGCTCCATCGCGACCATGCCGAGCAACTGGAACAGATGGTTCGGCACCATGTCGCGGAACGCGCCGGTCTGTTCGTAGAAGCTGCCGCGCCGCTCCACGCCGATCACCTCCGACGCGGTGATCTGCACGCTGTCGATGTATTCGCGCCGCCAGATCGGCTCGAACAAGGCGTTCGCGAAACGCACGGCGAGAATGCTCTGCACCGTCTCCTTGCCGAGAAAGTGGTCGATCCGGTAGATCTGCGATTCGCGCACGAAGCTCAGCAGATGCTGGTTCAGATCGCGCGCCGAGGCGAGGTCGTCGCCGAACGGCTTTTCGATCACGATCCGGCGGAACGGGCCGTCGCCGTCGCCGCGTTCCTCCAGCAGGCCGGCGTGGCCCAAGCGCTCGACGATCGGCTTGAAGAAGCGCCCGCTCACCGCGAGGTAGAACACCACGTTGCCCTGGCCGCCCTCGCCTTCGTCCTTGCCTGCGCCGAGCCGTTTCGCGAGACGCTGGTAGGCGCCGTCGTCCTCGAAATCGCCCGCCATGTACTCCAGTCGCTGCGCGACCCAGTTCCAGGCCTTGTCGTCGAGCTTGCCGGTGTGGAAGGTGCTCGCCTTGTCGGCGGCGAGTTTCTGTAGCGCCGTGTGCAGATCGTCGCGCCACGCGTCGGTCTCGCGCTCGCCGTGATTGACGCCGACGATCCGCATGCCGTCGTCGAGCAGCCCGTCCACCGCGAGGTTGTACAGGGCAGGCATCAGCAGGCGGCTCGTCAGGTCGCCGCCGGCGCCGAAGATCACCAGCGTGCACGGCGGCGCGCGGTGTCGGCCGGCCGCCGAGGCGGGCGCGCCGGCCGCCGGCGTCGGCAGCTTGGCGCTCGCGGACGCGCCGGATTGATCGGAGGACTGGGGAGTGGAATCGTGGGTCGGCATGATCTCGTCGAGGCGGGGTGGAACTGGACGGAAAAGCAAGCCGGATACCTGAAAGGAATGGGCGCTTGATGGGTTTGGGAAGCCTTGCGGCGCGGCGTTGGCCGGCCTGACATCCCGCGACGCTTCATGCGGAAAAAACTACAAGCGGGTTATTGATTCGACCGTATCGCGATCGACGATGCGCAACCACGCGGCGACCGAAGCGATGCCGCGAGAATCCGCGGTTCGCCTGGACCGCGCCGCGCCGCGTCGTGTTCGTTCAGGCAAAGACGAAGTACTTGCGCACCGTCTCCACCACCTCCCAGGTTCCTTTCATGCCGGGCTCGATCACGAACACGTCGCCGCCCTTCAGATGCACCGGCGCCTCGCCTTCCGGCGTGATGATGCAATAGCCTTCGAGGAAGTGACAGAATTCCCACTTCTCGTAGTTCACCTCGAACTTGCCCGGCGTGCAGATCCACGTGCCCATGATCTTGCTGCCGTCCTTGGACAGGTAGGCGTTGAGATTCACAGTGTGCGGATCGCCACCGATGCGCTTCCACTTCGTGGCATCAACGACCGGCATCGGGCAGGTTTCGCGCAGAACGGTAATGAAGTCAGACATGTCGTGTGGGTCCAAACGGGCTGGTGGGAAGGCCTTCACGGTAGTGAAAAAGCGCTGGCGGTGCCGCTACGCGTCCGACTTTGATTTGTGGTTTTTCGACATCGGTGCGCTTGGGTCGGTGAACGGCTATGAAAAGGCCTCGGCCAGGGCCTCATTCGTAAATTGTTCAGCCAGGCCGTTCATTGTTTTCAAGTCCAGGGGCTTGGTCCGCGAGGAAACTCCGTTTAGCCTCTCGAACTTCCCTTCAGCCTGGCCGCATCATGCAAGTCGATACTCCCCCATATTCCGCCGGCACCGATCAGACCCCGACCTCCCTGCGTCAGTGGCTGGCCGTGATCGCCGTGGCGATCAGCGCCTTCGCCTTCGTGACCTCCGAATTCCTGCCGGTGGGCCTGCTGCCGGCGATCGCCCACGATCTCGGCGTGTCCTCGGGCGTGGCCGGGCTGATGGTGACCACGCCCGGCGTGGTGGCAGCCATCTTCGCGCCGACGCTGATCATCGGCGCCGGCCGCCTGGACCGCCGTTATGCCTTCCTGATGCTCACCGCGGCGCTGCTGGTGGCGAACCTGGTCTGCGCGCTGGCCGGCAATCTCGGCGTGATGCTGGTGGGTCGCGCCCTGCTCGGTGCCGCGCTCGGCGGCTTCTGGACGCTCGCGACGGCGGCGGCCCCGCGCCTCGTGCAGCCCAGGGACACGGCCAAGGCCACCGCCATCATCCTGACCGGCGTGACCTGCGCGACGGTGATCGGCGTGCCGCTGGGCACCTTCATCGCCTCGTTCGCCTCCTGGCGCGCCTCGTTCGCCGTGACGGCGGGCCTGGTCGAGCTGGCGCTGGTGGCGCAGACGGTGCTGGTGCCGTCGCTGCTCTCGGCCTCGGCGCTGCGCATCGCCGATTTCCGCACCCTGCTGGGCCGCTCGCACACGCGCTCGAGCATGCTGATGGTCGCGCTGGTGTTCGGCGCGCATTTCTCGACCTACACCTATATCGCGCCGCTGCTGGAGCAGGATTTCTCGGTCAACGGCCTCACCTTGCTGCTGTTCGGTTTCGGCCTGATCGGCTTCGTCTCCAATGCGCTGATGTCGATG
Source organism: Burkholderia gladioli (assembly GCF_000959725.1). NCBI lineage: Bacteria > Pseudomonadati > Pseudomonadota > Betaproteobacteria > Burkholderiales > Burkholderiaceae > Burkholderia > Burkholderia gladioli. Next base: position 1,412,108 of record NZ_CP009322.1, on the reverse strand, counting down.
GTGGTGTCGAACCACCTGAAGCGCTCGTCGATGCTGATGATCGTGCTGCTGATGGGCGCGATGGCGGCGATGCTGTTCCTCGAGCATTCGAGGATCGGCGAAACCGCCGGCATCCTGCTCTGGGGCATCGCCTTCGGCGCCCTGCCGCTCTGCTTCAGCGTCTGGATCCAGCGCGCGGCGGCGGACCTGCCGGAAGTCGGCTCGGCGCTGTTCGTCAGCATCATCCAGGTCGCCATCGCGGTGGGTTCGGCCGCGGGCGGCAGCATCGTCGATCGCGCCGGCGTGCGGGCCGATTTCGTGCCGGGCCTGGCGCTCGCGCTGCTCGGCCTGGTGCTGCTGTATCGGCTTGCTTCTCCGCAGCTTCCCCAGGCGGCGGTCGTCGCCGGCGCGGCGCCGGTGCCGCGCGAGTGCGCGGAGGCGGTTTGATGTGCCTTCCCGTCCCGGCCGCGACGCGCGCCGGCCGGGGCTCGGCTTCTCACGCCAGGCGAGACTCGAGTGCCGACGGCTGGCCGGACTGGATCGATTCGCCGGCCCGCTCGATGCGCGCCCTGCCCGCCCCGCAGTTGCCGCGGTGCATGACGGCGGCCTGCCGATGTTCGGCGCGTTCGACCAGCCTGGCCAGGCGGATGATGTCGGATAGCAGGAAATCGCCTGCGTCGGGCCGCGCCCGGCCATGCTCGTCGGCCACCCGCATCGCGTAGGCAAGCGCGTCCGAACGCTCCCTGAGCAGCACCCGCAGCGCATCGGCCACGATCCGGCGATCGCGCGCGTCGCCCAGGTCGAGCACGGGCCCAGGCTCGGCCTCGATTGGCGGCCGGCCGGGCTCGCGATCGGATTCGACGCTCGGTACAGGATTCGGTTTCATCGTTGTCCTCCGGTTCTCGATAGGGCTCGATGGCTCGGGAAGCTCGACACCAAGGCCGCGTCGTCTCCCTGCCCAGCCGCGCGGGCAGGCGCCCGCTCGGCCGGCATGGATCGCGAACCGAGCCCGGTGCCGCCGGCGCGGCGCCGCGCGGCATGCCGCTCGATCACGCGCTGCAGCAGGCAGAACACGCACAGCAGCGCGCCGATCACGATGCGCGTCCACCACGAGCTGAGGGTGCCGTCGAAGGTGATCAGCACCTGGATCGTGCCGAGGATACCGACGCCGAACACCGAGCCGATCACGTAGCCGACGCCGCCCGTGAGCAGGGTGCCGCCGATCACGGTGGCCGCGATCGCGTCGAGTTCCATGCCCTGCGCCTGCAGCCCGTATCCCGACAGCACGTAGAGCGTGAACACCACCCCGCCGAGCGCGGAACACAGGCCGCTGAGCGCGTACACGCCGATTTTCGTGCGTGCCACCGGCAGGCCCATCAACAGTGCCGAGCGCTCGTTGCCGCCCACCGCGTAGACGTTGCGGCCGAAGCGCGTGAAATGCGCGACATAGATCGCGGCGGCCAGCGTGGCCAGCGCGATCAGGGCCCCGGCGCTCAAGGTTCCACCCCCGCCCACCGGCACGTTGAGGCTCGCGATCGCGTGGAAGCCCGGCTCGTTGATGGTGATCGACTGCGTGGTGATCAGGAAGCAGGCGCCGCGCGCCAGGAACATCCCGGCCAGCGTGACGATGAAAGGCTGCAGGCGGAACGCGTGGATCAGCGCGCCCATCGCCGCGCCGTACAGTGCACCGAAGGCGAGCACCAGCGGCACGATGATCCAGATCGGCCAATGCAGCCATTCGGCCCCCACCGCGCAGAGGATGGTCGACAGCGCCACCACCGAACCGACCGACAGGTCGATTCCGCCGGACACGATCACGAAGGTCATGCCGATCGCGACGATCAGCAGGAAGGCGTTGTCGACCAACAAGCCGGTCAGCACCTGCATCGAGAAAAAGCCCGTATACATCACGGACCCGAAACCGAACAGCGCGACGAACAGCACGATCGTCACCACGATCGGCAGCGTGCGCGGGTCGACCAGCCGGCCGAGGAAACGGTTCATGGTTGCGGGGCTCCGGTGGTGGCGCGTGCGCGCGCGAGGGACAGCAGCCGGGAGGCCAGGCGCAGCACCCGCGCACGCGCCGCGTCCGACTGGATCAGGGTCACCACGATCACGACGATCGCCTTGACCACCAGGGTCGCCTCCGGCGGCACGCCGATCGAATAGGTCGTGTAGGTCAGGGTCTGGATGATCAGCGCGCCGAGCACCGTGCCGGCGAGGCTGAACCGGCCGCCGAGCAGCGAGGTGCCGCCCAGCGTCACGGCTAGGATCGCGTCGAGCTCGAGCAGCAGGCCGGCATTGTTGCCGTCGGCGCTGCGCACGTTCGAGCTGGCGAGGATCCCCGCGATCGCGGCCATCGCGCCCGCGCACAGGTACACGCCGAACACCACCGAACCCGCGCGCAAGCCCGCCAGGCGCGTGGCGACCGGATTCACGCCGATCGCGCGGATGAACAGGCCGAGCGCGGTGCGGTTCACCAGCAGCGCGAGCGCGGCGGTGGTGGCGATCGCGATCCACACCGAGCACGGCACGCCGGCCAGGTAGCCGCCGCCGAGCACCAGGTAGCCGGGCGCGGCGATCGGGATGATCTGGCCGCCCGTGAGCAGTTGCGCGACACCGCGGCCCGCCACCATCAGGATCAGGGTCGCGATGATCGGCTGCATGCCGACGCAGGCCACCAGCAGCCCGTTCCAGGCGCCCGCCAGCAGGCCGACGCCGAGCGCGGCGGCCAGCGCCGTGCCGAGCCGGGACGGATCCGCCTGCAGCACGATCGCGGCCGCCGCGCCGGCGATCGCGACGATCGCGCCGACCGAGATGTCGATGCCGCGCGTGGCGATCACCAGGGTCATGCCGAGCGAGACGATCACCAGTGGCGCCGCTCGGTTCAGGATGTCGATCGGCGCGCCGAACAGATGCCCGTCGAGCCGGCTGATCGACAGGAAGCCCGGGCGATAGGCGACGTCCAGCGCGAGCAGCAGGCACAGCGTCAAGGCGGGCCACGCCAGCGGATGGCCGAACAGCATGCGCAGGCGGGTCATGACTGGCCTCCCGCGATGAGGCGATAGACCTGTTCCTCCGAGGCTTCGGCGCCGGTCAGCTCGGCGACCTTGCGCCGGTCGCGCAGCACCGCGATCCGATGGCTGACGCGCACCACCTCGCCGATCTCCGAGGAGATGAAGAGGATCGCGAGCCCCCTGGCGCACAAGGACAGCACGCGCTCCATGATGTCGAACTTCGCCGCCACGTCGATGCCGCGCGTCGGCTCGTCGAGGATCAGCAGCTTCGGGTCGGTGGCGAGCCAGCGCGCCAGCAGCACCTTCTGCTGGTTGCCGCCCGAGAGCAGGCCGATCGGCTGTTCCGCGTCGCGCGCCTTGATGCCGAGCCGCGCGATGTAGTCGTCGGCGATCTCGCGCTGGCGCGCGCGCGGGATCAGCCGCCACCAGCCGCGCCGCGCCTGCAGCGCCAGGACGATGTTCTCGCGGATCGACAGCGCGGCGACGATCCCTTCCTTCTTGCGATCCTCGGGGCAATAGGCGATGCCGTGCCGGACCGCCTCGTGCGGCGAAGCGAGCCGCGTGCGGCGGCCCTCGATCTCGATGGTGCCGGTATCGCCGCGCTCGGCGGCGAAGGCGAGCCGGGCGGTTTCGGTGCGGCCCGAGCCGAGCAGGCCGGCCAGTCCGAGAATCTCGCCGGGCCGCAGCGCCAGATCGAGCGGGTTCATCATGCCGCGCCGCCCGACGCCCTGCATCGACAGGACCGGCGAGGCGTCGCCGCCGGTGCGCGCCTGCGCGACGGCGCCCGCGCGCAGCGCCTCGGGCATCGATTCGCGGCCGGTCATCCTGGCCACCAGGGCGTCGACCGGCAGATCCCGCGCCAGGTACTCGCCCTCACGCTCACCGTTGCGCATCACGGTAATGCGATCGGAGATCGCATAGGTCTGCTCGAGGAAATGCGTGACGAACAGGATCGCGATGCCGGCGGCCTTGAGCTTGCGCAGCACGTCGAACAGGCGCGCGACCTCCCCGTCGTCGAGGCTGGAGGTGGGTTCGTCGAGGATCAGCACGCGCGCGTCCACCGACATGGCGCGCGCGATCGCCACCATCTGCTGCACCGCGATCGGGTAGGCATCGAGCGAGCGCGTCACGTCGATCTGCAGCCTCAGGCTCGCCAGCGCCTCGCGCGAACGCGCATGGATGGTCTTCCAGTCGATCGCGCCGCGCCGCATCGGCTGGCGGCCGGCGAACATGTTCTCGGCCACCGACAGGTTCGGGCACAGATTGATTTCCTGGTAGAGCGTCTGGATGCCGGCCGCCTCGGCCTCGCGCGGCGCGGCGAAACGCACGGGCGCGCCGCCCACGCGAATCTCCCCGGCGTCGTGCGCATGCACGCCGGTCAGCACGTTGATCAGGGTGGACTTGCCTGCCCCGTTCTGGCCCATCAGGGCGTGGATCTCGCCCGGAAAGAGCCTCAGGCCGGCACGCCGCAAGGCCTTCACGCCCGGGAAAGCCTTGTCGATGTCGATCATCTCGACCACCGGTGGATTCGTCATGGATGCTCCCTGGAGGACGGAGGCGGGCGGCAGCGGTGCCGCCCGGCGGAACATCAGTACTTGCGGGTGGGCAGCACCTGGGCCGCGACGTTCATCGGGAACACGGTTTCGTTGGTGACGATGCGCCTGGGCAGCGACTTGCCGGCCACCACGTCCTTCACCGCGCTCATCAGTTGCGGGCCGAGCAGCGGGCTGCACTCGACGTCGACATTGATCTTGCCGGCCACCATCGCCTCGAAGCCTGCCTTGGTCGCGTCGAAGGACACCACGCTGACGTCCTTGCCTGGCTTGATGCCGGCCTCCTCCATGGCCTGGATCGCGCCGAGCGCCATGTCGTCGTTGTGGGCATAGACCACGTTGATCTGCTTGCCGTAGGTCTTCGCGAAGGCCTCCATCACCTGCTTGCCGCCCGCCAGCGTGAAATCGCCGCTCTGCGAGGCGATGATCTTGAACTTCGGATTGTTCTTGATCACCTCGAGCAGGCCAGCGCGGCGATCGTTGGCGGGCGCCGAGCCGACCGTGCCCTGCAGTTCCACGATATTGATCGGCCCGGCGTCGGCCTTGTAGCGCTCCTCCAGCCAGTGGCCGGCGCGCCGGCCTTCCTCCAGGAAGTCCGAGCCGATCATGGTCACGTACAGCGACGGGTCCTTCACGTCGACCGCGCGATCGGTCAGGATCACCGGGATATGGGCGGCCTTGGCCTCGGTCAGCACCGGTTCCCAGCCCGATTCCACCACCGGCGAGAAGGCGATCACGTCGACCTTCTGCGCGATGAAGGAACGGATCGCGCGGATCTGGTTTTCCTGTTTCTGCTGCGCGTCGGAGAACTTGAGCGTGATGCCGGCATCCTTCGCGGCGCTTTTCACCGAGACGCTGTTAGCGGTGCGCCACGCGCTTTCCGCGCCGACCTGGGAGAAGCCGAGCGTGATGGGTTTTTGCTGCGCCGACGCGGGGCTCGATGCCGCCAGCAGGGCCGAGGCGGCGAACAGCGCGCCGAGCGTCAGCTTTCCGAAGCATTTCATGGTTGTTGTCTCCGCCAGTTTCGTTATTGGATGCAGCGCCTGGTGCCCTGCCGATCGAATTCTTGGCTTCGCCGCTGCCGATTCGGCGGGCGCGGGATGAAAACCGGCTGGAACCGGCGTTCGCCCGGCATCAGTGTAGGAGTGCGTCCGATAACCTTCCAATGAAAATTTGGATCGCAGCGATATCGTTTCCGGCATGCGTATAAACACGTAAACGCACGAGGACAAGGGCTGCGAGCCACGCCTCGCGGCACATGTCGCCAATGGGCGCGCCGGAATTTTGATCGGCTATGATCCGGGAAAACCCGAGCCGCCCGCCGCGAGCCCTACCCTGGGCGCCACGCTGGCGGCCCGGAACACACGCCTGACCAGGCGCCGCCCGCCGCCGGCAACCCCGGCCAAGGCGCGCCGCAGGCTCGTTCAACGCCGGGCCTCTCGCGCCCGGCCATCGACATGCCGGCCACAAGCCGGTTTGTCGATATGCCCGGATATCGTCGACCATGATCGCCGCCGCCTGCTCACGCGCGCTGACCCGCGCCCGCCTCCAGGATCCCGATTTCACCCGCCTGCGCGCCGCCTCGCGCTCCACGCTCGCCTGCCTGCTGAGCGCCGGCCTCGGCGTCGGCTGGGCGCTCCACCACCAGATGATGCCGACCGTCGCCGTGCCGGGCGCCCTGTTCGCGATGATCGCCCCGCTGTTCCTGCGCGAGCCGCGCTGGTCGGGCTGGCTGGTCTCGCTGATCACCCTTTGCCTCTGCGCCGGCGCGTGCCTCGCTGCCGCGGCGGCGCTCGCCCCCTATCCCGCGCTGCGCATCGCGGGTTCGCTGGCGGTGGTCTTCGTCGGGCTGCTGTGCCAGACGCTGGGCGCACGCGCGGTCGGCGCCGGCTTGCTCGGCCTGGTCGGCTTCTATCTGGGCCTCTATCTGCACCCGTCCGGCGCGCTGCTGGTCGAGATGCTGGGGATCATGACGCTTGCCGCGGGGATCGTGACCGTGGTCGGGCGCATCCTCGTTCCGGTCGCGCCAGGTGGTCCGGCGGACGAGATCCAGCCGCTGGGCCACGGCAACGAGGCCGGCGGCTCCGGCTGGCGCCGGGCCCTGCATCGCCTGGCGGAGCTCGTCGTCAGCGGACGGCTCACCGGCAAGCCGCTCGGCCCCTCGCTCGCCCATCGCCTGCACCGCCTGGCATGGCGCCCGGCGCTGGTGGCGACCGCTGCCGCCCTGCTCGCCATGCTCGCGGGCGGCAGCCTGTCGGCGGACCGTTCGATGTGGGCGGTGATCAGCACCTTCGTCGTCTTTCTCGGCACCACCTCGCGCCAGGGCACGCGCGTGCGCGTCTTCAAGCGGATCGCGGGAACCCTGGCCGGCGCCGCGGCCAGCGTGCTGTGCGTGAACTGGTGCGGGCACCAGCCCTGGCTGCTGATCGCCGCGATGGCCTTGTCGGTGTTCGGCTGGGCGTACCACATCCTGCATGCCTATACGCGCGGCGTGTTCTTCATCACCACGCTGGTGGGGCTGGTCTATGGTCAGCTCGGTTTCGCCATCCTGCCGCTGGCGCGCTTGCGCATCGAGGAAGTCCTGGCGGGTTGCCTGGTCTCGCTCGCCCTGGCGCTGTGGCTGATGCCCTCGGCGGTCGGGCAGGCTCCCGCCGTGCCGCAGCGGCACTGAACCGGAACGCCCGCGGGCGCCAAGACCGGGATCGGGCAGATCGTCGGGCAAGCGCGTATCGTGTCGCCTACCCGTCACTGCGCCGATCGACCATGCCCCTCTCCGCCCCTGCTCCCAAGCTTTCCTCCTTCCCACGCTTCGCGGCGGCATCGATCGCCGCCGCGCTGATCGCGCTCGGCCTGGGCGCCTGCGCGCGGCCGCCCGCGGCGAACGCCAGCGCCGTGGATACGGCGGCCACCGTGCCGCCCGCCGTGTCGCTCGACGCCGCCATCGCCGGCACCCAGCGCAGCGATGCCGCGCGCGCCCGCGACCGCTATCGCCACCCGGGCGCGACGCTGCGCTTCTTCGGCCTGGATGCCGATCAAACGGTGCTGGAGATCGCGCCGGGCGGCGGCTGGTACACCGATATCCTCGCGCCCGTGCTGCGCGGCAAGGGGCGCTTGTACGAGGCCGAATACATCGGCCCGGCGCCCGAGCCCGAAGCCGAGCGCCGAGGCGATCTCGCCTATGCGCGCAAGCTGGCCGCGCATCCGGAAATCTATGGCCCGGTGGTGATCGGCAGCCTGCGGGACGGCCGCTTCTCCGGCTTCGACGCGCAAGGGCATATCGATACCGTGCTCACCTTCCGCAATATCCACAACTGGATCAAGGACGGCCAGATCGACGCGAACCTGCGCGCCTTTTACGACGCCTTGAAGCCCGGCGGCGTGCTGGGTGTCGAGGAGCATCGCGCCCGCCCGGGAACGTCCCTGCAGCGCATGATCGACTCGGGTTACGTGACCGAGGCCTATGTGATCGAGCATGCCCGGGCCGCCGGCTTCGTGCTGGCCGGGCGCAGCGAGATCAACGCCAACTCGCGCGACACCACCGATCATCCGCACGGCGTCTGGTCCTTGCCGCCGACTTACGCGGGCGGCGACACCGATCGCGCGCAATACGCGGAGATCGGCGAATCGGATCGCATGACGCTGAAGTTCGTGAAGCCGTAAAGGCAACGCATCGCCGCGAACCGGCCGGCCGGGCCCCCGCGCCCGGGCCCTTGCGCGCGCGGGCCTATCCGGCGCCTTTCATTTCCCCATCCACCTGCCGACAATTGGATTCGCATTATCGCCAAATCGATCGGTAATCTTGAATGAAGCCGCACTCCGTTCCATTTTGATTGGGATTCTCGCGGAATTTTTACATCCGCATATCGGCTGAATTCGACAAATATTGCCGACGGCAAAACATTTTAGAAACCATCAAAAAAAGTTTGACTTACGAAATATTTCACGGCACTCTGCTTGCCAATCGAGGTGTTGCGGATTAATTGTTGCAATTCCGACAAATAGCCGACAATCGCATGTAAATAGAATTACTCGATGGAGAGGGCCGCTTCCGATGTTTTCAAACGCCTGTCGATACACGCTGCGCCGTTAAGCCACGGCGCAGCGGGGCGGTATTCCGCCCGATCGGCCGCATTTGCCGAATCCGCCGAATCCGCGATTCAACGATTTTCGTCGATTGTTTTCGGCGCGGCATTTGCACGCCTTGAATCGATCAATCGAATTGGATGAATTGAATCCTGATTGAAAATGATTTTCGACAATCGATATTGTCGAGGGGCTCTGTTTTTTCAATAAAAGCCCGATTCAGCAATTACCGAATTACCGATTGGTCTCGCGGGAGACGGGCCGTGACGGCCCGACGAGGGGGGCTCTCGTCGAATCCATGTGAAGCCATCGAAAAAGAACTTCGCCGCTCAGGCAAGTGGTCCACGGCAGGCATTCCACCATCCGTCCTGCCGCGGATTGTCGTTCGAGAAGTCGTGGCCCGGGCCCACAAGGCCCGAACCCAACACACCTAGCTTCCACTGGAGATACAGATGCGATCGAGGACATGGCTTGACATGCAATACGTGGTTCGCGCAACGCTGCTGACGAGCGCGGCCGTCTTGATCGGCGCGGTGCCGGTCTCGTCCGCCTACGCGGGACAGGCCGCCAATGCGTTCGTCGACCAGGCGCAGGTCCAGGCCGACACGGCGGCGCAGGCATCGTGGCGCGAGAACGTCCGGCAATCGGCGCCGCGCGGCGAAGGCTGCTATCACGCGTCCTATCCCAACCTCAAATGGGACAAGGTGGCCTGCGGCCCGGTATCGGGTTATCGCTCCTCGCGTCGCAGCAGCGCCGCGCGGCTGGGCGAGCAGAAGCTGCGCAGCAGCGGCCAGCAGGTGGTGGGCAACGGTTTCGACTACGCGATCCAGGCGCCCGGCGGCCAGTTGATCAGCGAGGTGGTGGGCAGCTTCCCGACGGTCAGCGGCGTGACCTCGGAAAAAGGCGCCAACGTGCCGTTCGGCTCGGGCGAAAGCGACGGCATCACCGGCGCGAACCAGTACACGCTGCAGCTCAACACCAATTTCGTCGACCAGTCGGCCGCCTGTAACGGCTTCTCGGGCTGCCTGGCCTGGCAGCAATACATCCTGGTCTCGGACGACGTGAATTCGGCCGGCACCGCGCTGACCGGCACCTCCGACGTGTTCATCCAGACCTGGCTCGAGAACTACGGCCAGGACGTGGACGGCGGCAACACCAACATCTGCCCGAGCGGCTACACCGACGCGGGTGCCGACCAGAGCGGCCAGGGTGACGATTGCTACCGCAACAGCCCGTCGGTGGTGGTCGCCAACCAGATCCCGATCACGCAACTGGCCAGCCTGAAGCTCTCGGGCACGGCGACGGCCAACGGCACCGACACGGCCACCGTCACCTTCGGCACGCAGGCCTTCAGCTCCTCGGTGCGCGACAGCGTCTCCGATATCGCCAATGGCTGGACCCAGGCCGAGTTCAACATCGTCGGCAACGCCGGCGGCTCGCGCGCCGACTTCAACAAGGGCGCCTCGCTCACCGTCAAGCTGGCCGTCACCGACGGCTCCTCGGCCGCGCCGAGCTGCATCGGCCCGAACAACGGCGGCAGCACCGGCGAGACCAACAACCTGAGCCTCGGCAAGTGCACGGCCTCGGCCGGCTCGGGTTCGAGCTCGCCGGCGATCCAGTTCACGGAATCGGATTGATCGCCTGGATGTCTCGATGAAATGAAGCAAGCGCCGGGAGCAGGCATGTTCCCGGCGCTTTCCCGTTGATCAGGGCGCCGACCTGCTCGTATTCGCTCTGCGCTTGCGGCCATTCCTCGGTCGCGCAATCCGGTGGCATGGTCTTCGCGTTGGTGCGCCCCTGGCCTGTGAAGCGGAAGCGGGACTCGCGCCCGGCACGGCGCCGGGCCGGATCGGTGGCGAGGTAGCCGGCCTCGTCGTTGACATGGCGGCCGCTTCGAGCGGCCGCCATCGATCCGATCAGGCCGCGCTTACCAGCCCACGGTGACCGTCGCCACGGTCGGGTTGGTGCCGACCAGCGAGGAGCTGAAACCGCCCACGTCGTCGTAGGAGAAGCCGTAGCTCAGCTTGTTGATGGCATGCGCATGCCAGAACTGCGCATACGAGTTGGTCGGCTGCGAGGCATAAAAGGCGTTCGGGTTGGTCCACAGCGCCGCGTTCTCGGCGACATGGCGGTTGATCGCCGCGCTGACCTGCGCCTGGATCTGCAACTGCTTGGCGGTGGGCACGCCCGGCGCCGCGTTCGAGGCGTCGTTGAACACGCCATTGCCGAGCAGTACCTCGCTGGTGGTCGGCTTGTGGTTGATGTAGTAGGTGCCCTGCCCGTCGGTGAACTGGAACTGCCCGTTCACCACATGGCCGCTGAAGGTGCCTTGCGCGTCGGTGAAGGTGAGGGTCTGGGTGCTGTACAGGTTCCAGATCGACTGGATGTAGCTGTCCAGGTAGTTGGCGTTCGCGCCGCCCGCCTTGAAGCTGCCGTGCGCGGGCGCGACGATCCGGTACGGCGCCTGGCTCAGGCCCTGGAACGGCGCCGGCACCTGGTTCTGGTAGGCCTGGAACAGCGCCGCGCGCGATTCGGTCTCGCCCACCGTCTGGTCGAAGCCGCCCTGGCCCTGCAGGCGCAGCCGCAGCGGGAAGCCGAACTGATCGACCCGCGTGGTATTGCCGAAGAAATTGGCGCCGTTGCTGTCGAATTCGACGAAATCGAATACCACGTCGATATTCGGATCGGTCGGATTCTCGATATTGGGACCGGTATAACCGGTGGCGGGATTACCGACCGCCTGCAGATACAGGGTGCTGCCCACCGTCAGATACAGGCGCGCGGAGGTGATGGCCGCCACCGTCACCGATTTGCATTGCGAAAAGGGAATCGAGTAATTCGCGTAACCGATGCCGTTCTTGGTTTGCGCGGAATTGTCGTTCGAACTCATCGGAATCAGGTTCCCGGCGCAATTCACATGCACATAGGCATTGTTGTGCGCCGGGTCCATGCCCACCAGGGTCCAGTACACCTGGTTGTCCGGGTAGGCGCCGTTGGTGCCGTTGACCAGGTTGAAGGTGGTGCCGGCAGCCATGGCCTGCGACGCCGCCACGCCACCGAATAGCATGGCGGCCAGCAGCTTGACCACTAATTGGGATTTTGCTTTTTTCATCTCTTTCTCCGTATTGGTGACAACAGGACAAAGAGCGGCCGAGAATGTCTTTTTGATATACCCCTGCGCTACCGCGGCTCGCCGCTCAATGCTCAGGATGTGAAAACTGAAACGAAGACTGATCAATAAATGGCAACAGCCATTGAATGGCTCATCGATTAAGCCGCCGGCGATATGAACATAGGCCCGATGCCTTGTCAAACGGCTTGTTTTATTGTTTTCAGGCGGGCCGGATATTCGGCTTGTTTCGGGAAAATCGATAAACAGGCCGCGCGCCGGCCGGCGCTCAGGCAAACAGCCCCAGCAGGCTCGCGAAGCCGGTCAGCAGGACCGACACGGCGGTCCATTGCGCGGCGCGCTGGTTTACGTCGGCGGCCTGCAGCAGGCCGACCAGCCAGCCCGCCTGCGACTGCAAGGCGTCGACCGGTTCGAACCCGCCCTCGTGTTTGCTCCAGGCGGGATCGACTCCCACCTCGCTGGCGCGATACCACCAGAAGGCGGCAATCATGCCGGCGGCGAAACCGGCCAGCGTGAGACACAGCACGACGATGCGCAGCGGATTCATGGGCGAGCTCCGGGACGGGATGTTTCGCGATCGACTCATGGACAACCCGAATCGACAACCGGCCTGTCATGGCGATTAAGCAATCGATAATTCAATAGGCAGCAGGATAATAGTCGATAAGCATTCCGTTAAAACCAGCCGCTGTAAAAATGTCACACAAATTGATATTTTCTGCTGTAGTCTTGCGCTTGCCATCGCGCTGGACGGAGACCACCAGCCAGTAAATCAGCCGATCGGCAATCGATTTTCCGGGATTTTAAGCTGGCGGCGCATTCATCGCGAATGCGCGCCCGCGGCATGATTTCGTCGAATCGAAAACAAGCTTCCGGATCGAGCGCGGGTGAAGTCGGCCGATATGGCCTGTCGGCCGGAAGATTTCAAAAAATGCAGTCCGTCTTTTCCGTATTCGGGAAAGCATGGATCAAGTCCCCCATCGAGGCCTGTATGGATACGCCGGTGCACGTTTCAGGCAGCATTCCCCAGAACCCGCCCCTCATCAGCGATCGCGACCTGTCCCATCTCGCCGCCGACCAGGCCGCCCTGCGCGCGCTGGTCCAGGCGGCGGTGAACGTCGAGCTGTTCACCGTCCCGATCTACATGTGCGCGATGAAGTCGATCCAGGGCACGCATGCGATCAACGCCAAGGACATCTCCTACTACCAGGGACGCGTCTGGCCGGGCCGCTCGATCGGCCAGATCCCGGCGGCACCGCCCGTCGAGCTGGCGAACCAGACCGCCTACAACCTGCTGTTCTCGGTGTTCATCGACGAGATGCTGCACCTGCAGATGGCGGCCAACCTGTGCTCGGCGCTCGGCGTCAAGCCGAACTTCAACAGCCCGGCCCTGCAGGACGAGCAATACAACTGGATCTGCTACGGCCCGGACAAGACGGTGATCCCGCACATCATCGATCTCAGGGACCTCAAGCCGAACCCGGTGAACCCGGTTCCCGCCGCGGTCGACCTCACCGCGCTGACGCCCTCGCAGACGGCGCTGTTCGAGATCATCGAGCAGGATCACGCCACCGCGCTGGCCAGCATCAAGCCCTCGACCGGCTATTTCCCGGCCGTCCCGTTCGACGGCTGGACCGCGCAGAGCACCGAAGTCGACCTGCCGATGTTCGGCACCATCGGCTGGATGTACTACTGCCTGCTGCAATACACCAACATCGCCTATACCGACGGCCAGACGCTGTGGGAGAAGTGCTTCGCGGGCGCGGTCGGCCAGCGCGACCTGTTCAACAGCAAGAGCTCGGGCCATCCGATGGCAGAGTATCCCGGCATGCCGTCGCAGATCACCTTCACGGGCGCGCTCGACGCCCACATCCAGGCGATGCTGATGATGTGGGCCATCTGCGACCAGGGCGAAGGCGGCATCGACTGGGACACCATCCAGGCCTTCATCGGCAAGGTCCAGCAGCGCGCCAACCAGCGGCGCATGGCGCTGGCCGCGGCCAACGCCAACGTGCTGCTGCAGTTCCAGCCGAGCCAGCCGGCCCTGGAAGCCGACTACCCGTCCTACAGCGATACCGGCACGCAGGAGCCGCATAGCGACGACGCCACGGCGCGCGTGCCGAACGGCACGCTCAACCACTTCGAGCGCTTCCACAAGATCGCCGAGCAGCTCGGCAGCCTGCGGACCTGGCAGCACTGGCACCAGGCCGGCAATAGCTGGTCGGCCTCGATGCTGACCACGGCCGACTACGATCCGGCCAAGGCGCCCACCAACATCCCCACGCCCGAGGCGGTCGCCGCGGCGCTCAACGAGCTGAAGACCGGCATGCCGAGCGCCACGCTCGACAACGTGGTGCAGGGCGCGCTGGCCGGCATCACCACGGTGCTGTCGAGCTCCTGGGGCGACACCACGGTCCAGTTCCCGTTCCCGTCGATGGTCGGCTCGGGCGACCGGATGGCGCTGTACTGGGCCGTGTACGGCAGCGCGCCGAGCCTGCGCGAGGCGAGCGCCTCGTCGGGCACCGGCACCCAGGGCGAGGCCCTGATGCATGCCTGCCAGTCGCTCGCGCTCGACGGCTCCGGCGGCGGCGATTGCGCGGCGCAGGCGGTCTATCACAGCTGCAAGGGCTCGAACCATTGCGCCACGCAAGGCGGATGCGGCTTCGTCCAGTCGGTCAGCGGCGGCGGCAATTGCTCGCAATCGGCCGGCTCGGCGGGCAGTTGCGGCCATCCCGCGACCATGGCTTCCGGCAAGGGCGGCTGCGGGGCGCCCACGCTGTACAGCGCGCCGGCCGACAACCGCTGCAACGGCTTCGGCGGCTGCGCGGTGCCGATCTCGGCCTCGCAGCTCTACCCGAGCAGCGGCACCATGCAGTTGTTCGACTTCAAGGCCGACGGCACGCCCGAGCCGCTCACCAGCACCGAGGGCGACGCAACCGTGATCGTCACGCTCGACTTCGCGGTCGGCGATTCGGTCTACGACGTCGCCTGGGGCGCGCTGGAGAAGGTCTGGGCGCATCGCAACCCGGGCCAGCCGGCGCCGGCCAAGCCCTTGCCGACCACGCTGCGCATCGCCCTGCCGCCGTCGACCTGATCGGAGCCTCGCATGTCCGTCACCGTCACCCCTGACGGCCGCGGCCCGCGGGCGCTGCCCTCGGGCCGGGATGCGGCGAGCGCCGCGTCCCGGCCGGGGCGGCCGCCCCGCCTGGGCCTGCCCGATCTCGGCTTCGGCGTCGGGCTGCGTGCGCAGCACCTGCCGGCGATCCTCGCCGACGGCCCGCGCGTCGACTGGTTCGAGATCATTTCCGAAAACTACTTCGAGGACGCCGGCTACCAGCGCGCGATGCTCGACCGGATCGCCGCCGAGGTGCCGATCGTGATGCACGGCGTGTCCCTGTCGATCGGCTCGGACGCGCCGCTCGACACGGCCTACCTGGGCCAGTTGCGGCGCCTGATGGAGGAACTGCGCGCGGTCTGGGTTTCCGATCATCTGTGCTGGACCGGCCTGGGCTCGCACAATTCGCACGACCTGCTGCCGCTGCCGCTCAACCCGGCCTCGCTCGACCACGTCGCCGCGCGCGTCGATGCCGTGCAGCAGGTGCTGGGGCGCGCGCTGGTGCTCGAGAATCCGTCGAGCTACGTGCAGTTCCAGGCCTCGACGATGCCCGAATGCGAATTCCTGGCGCGGCTGGCCGAACGCACCGGCTGCGGGCTGCTGCTCGACGTCAACAATGTCTTCGTCAGCGCCTTCAATCACGGCTTCGATGCCGAGGCCTACCTGCGCGCGCTGCCGCCCGAGCACATCGTGCAACTGCACCTTGCCGGCCACACGCGATGCGGCGACTGCCTGGTCGACACGCACGACCAGCCGGTGCCGCCCGGCGTCTGGGATCTGTATCGCCTGGCCCAGCAATTGACGGGCGGCGTCTCGACCCTGCTCGAATGGGACGCGAACCTGCCCGACTACGAGGGCCTGCTGGCCGAGCTCGACAAGGCGCGTCGCGCGGCCCGCGGCGAGGCAACAGCAGCGCTTGCCGAAGCGGCACCGCAAACCGTGGAGACGGGAGAAATGGCGCTCTCCACCCCGCTCCACTACTTGGTGCCGGAGGCGATCGATGGATGACACGCTGTTGGTCGCCGAACTCGACCTGCCCGCGATCCAGCACTGGATGCAGGCCGCCACCACGCACCCCGGCGGGCTCGGCGCCGGGCTCGCGCAGGCCCGGGCGCTGCATGGCGCCGGCATCGAGCGCGTGATCGCCACGCCCGCCGGCATCGACCCGCGCGCGCGGCTGGCGGTCTACGCGGACGGCTACTGGATGCGCCTGATCGCCTGCCTCGAGGCGGAATTCCCGGCCCTGCTGCGCCTGCTGGGCCCTTCGCTGTTTCGCTTCTTCGCGAGGGCCTACCTGGCCCGGCATCCCTCGCGCTCGCCGACGCTGCACACGCTGGGTGCCGAATTCCCGGCCTTCCTGCTGCGCTCGCAGCGCCGCATGGCGAACGGGCCGCGCCCGGCCATGCAGAGCTTCGCGCTGGCGCTGGCGACGCTGGAGCGGGCCATCGCCGAAAGCGGCCGCGCCGCGGGCCTGGAACATCGCGAGCCCACCGCGCCGGCCGAGCCGCTCTCGCTGCTGGCCGGCGCGGGCTGGCAGCTCGCCCTGCCCGCCACCACGCGGCTGATCGCGCTGCGGCATCGCGCCGACAGCCTGCGCCCCTGGCTGCGGGGCGAACGCCCGGCGGAGGCGCCCGAGTTCGAGATCGACCGCGTCGCGATCCGTCGCCACCGGTTTCGGGTGTCGATGGAGCGGCTGGCCGACTGGCAGTTCCACGCGCTGCGCCGAGCCGCGAACGGGCCGGCCTCGCTGGCCGATTGCGCCCGCGCCGCGGCGCGCCGCACCGGCGGCAGCGAGGCGGAACTCCGCGCGCGGCTGGCCTTCTGGCTGCCGGCCGCCCAGCAGTCGAGCCTCGTGACGCTGGACGCCGATCCGGCCCGGCCCTAGCCAAACGGCAAGCGGCCGGGCGGCCTGTTGTGTCGGTGTTTGCCGGCACAATCGCCGCAAGCACGGCTCGCCACGGCAGACGCGCTCCCGTGGCGATGGAAAGACGGCGGCGGCAGGGCTTTATTCCGGATCGATGCAGCGCCTTGTCTTATCGCGGATTACACGGCGGACCGGCGGCTCAGCCGAGCTCCAGCACCACCTTGCCGCGCGCCTGGCCCTCGCGCACCAGCGCGTGGGCGGCATCGGCCTGGTCGATCGCGAAGCGGCGCGGTTCGAGCCGCGGCGAAAGTCGCCCCGCCTCGACCAGCGCCGCCGTCTCCACCAGGATCCGGCCATGCGCCTCGCGGCCCTGCCCCGTCAGCAGCGGCCGCAGCGTGAATACGCCGGCGTACTGTGCCGAGCGGAACGACAGCGGCGCGAGCGACACGGTCCCCCAGCCGAGCGCGCTGGTCACGCGGCCGAACGGCCGCACCGCCTGGAAGGCGGCGTCGAGCGCGCCGACGCTGTCGTAGACCACGTCGAAACCGCGTCCGCCGGTGTGCTCGGCCACCCAGGTGTCGACCGCAGCGGCCCGGTCGACGAAGTGCGCGCCCAGCGAGCGCAGGTAGCCGGCATCGCGTTCGCTCGCGACCCCGAACACCCGGGCGCCGCGCGCCAGCGCCAGTTGCGTCGCCACATGCCCGACGCCGCCCGCCGCGCCGATCACCAGCACGTTCTCACCGGCCTGCACCCGGGCGTTGTCCACCAGCCCTTCCCAGGCGGTGATCGCCGCCAGCGGCAGCGCGGCCGCCTCGCGCATCGACAGGGCCGCCGGCTGGCGCGCCAGCAGCCGCGCGTCGACGGCCACCCACTGCGCCATGCTGCCGCCGATCCCGCCCACGCCGCCGGCCGCGCCCCAGACCGCGTCGCCGGGCGCGAGGCCGCTCACGCCCTCGCCGACGCGCTCGACGCTGCCGGCCAGGTCGATGCCGAGCACGGCCGGCAAGGGATGGCGCGCATGGGCGGCGCTGCCGGCGCGGATCTTGGTGTCGAGCGGATTGACGCCACTCGCCTCGACCCGTACCAGCACCTCGCCGGCGCGCGGCTCGGGAATCGGCAGCTCGGTCTCGCGAAACGGCGCGTCGGGCGCGTCCACGATCCAGGCGCGCATGGTCTTGGGATTGGGGTTCATCGTCGTTCTCCTGGGCAGGTTCGGTATCTGGACGCCACTCTATCGACAACAATTACGCATGAGAACTCGCTAAGATCGCATCTTGTTCATGCATAAATGAATGGATGGAAGGCGATGGGAGACATCGACTGGAGCGACGTGCGCGTATTCCTCGCGATTGCCCGCGAGGGCAGCCTGGGCGCCGCCGCGCGCCGGCTCGGGCAGACCCAGCCGACAATGGGCCGCCGGCTCAAGGCGCTCGAGCAGCAGCTCGGCCAGCGGCTGTTCCAGCGCACCCAGCAGGGCTTCATCCCGACCGACGAGGGCCAGGCGCTGCTGGTGCATGCGGAGCGCATGGAGATCGAGGCGCTGGCGGCGCTGCGTGAGTTGTCGGGCGCGGAGACTCGGCTCTCGGGCCTGTTGCGCGTCTCCTGTTCAGACTGGTTCGGCTCGCTGCGTCTCGCGCCGGTGATCGCCGAATACACGGCGCGGCACCCGGGCGTGACGGTCGAGCTGCTGGCCGATCCGCGGCTCTACAGCCTGCCGCATCGCGAGGCCGACTGCGTGATGCGGATCGCGCCCTTCGTCGAGCCCGACGTGGTGAGCCGCCGCCTGCTGAGCACCGCCTATGCCGTCTACGCCGCGGCCGGGGCGCCGGTCGAGCTGCCCGCGCGCGGTCGCGGCTGCCGGCTGGTGCTGATGGATACCGCGTTCGGCGCGATGCCCGACGTGGGCTGGATCCAGCGGCGCCTGCCCGAGGCGGCGGTGGCCGCGCGCAGCAACAGCCGCGAGACGCAGGCGCGGCTCTGCGCGCTGGGCGTGGGCCTGTCGGTGCTGCCGATTCCCCTCGGCGAGGCCACGCCGGGCCTCGTGCGGCTCGATCTCGGCGAGGCGCCGCCCAGCCGCGAGACCTGGCTCGGTTATCACCGCGACATGCGGCGCCAGCCGCGCCTGAGCCGCTTCGTGGAACTGGTGGTGGAACGCTTGGGAGATGCCGGAGCGGCGCGCTAGCTACGCGAACCCGGCCGGGCGGCTCGGGTTCGGCCGCTGGCCGACTCCGCCCGGACTTCAGGCGCCCGGCCGCCGCGAGCGCAGCACGCCCAGCAGGCGTTGCCCTTGCGGCCCGGCGAACCAGCGTGCATGGCCGATCAGGTAGGTGTCGTAGGCGGCTTCGGTGCCGGCCGGCGAGGCGAGGATGCCGTTGAAGTACTCGACCTCGGACAGCGCGAACTCGGTATGAACGATCGGCAGCAGCGCCGCTAGCGCGCGATAGGCTGCATCCGACAGCGGCAGCACCGACTCATATCCATCCAGCAAGGCATGCAGATGCTCGTACTCGACGCGCCGCGTCGCCTCGGGCGCGAGCCAGTCGACCAGGTTGCGCTCGATCGCGGTGGCGATGTCGAGCACCGCGCAAGTGCGGTCGGCAAGGCCGAAGTCGAGCACGGTGGCCACCGTCGCCTCGGCACCCTCGCCGCTCCACAGCAGGTTCGAGGCATGCCAGTCGCCATGGGTCCAGAGCGGCGCCAGCGTATCGAGCAAGGGCACCAGCTCGCGATGGAAGGGGCCGATCTCGCGCAGCACGTCGCCGTGCCAGTCGCGCCCGCCCAGGGCGCGCGCCAGGCGCGGCTGGGCGGCCACCCAGGCGTCGAGCGCGGCGCCCAGGTCGGGCTCGCCCAGCACCCGGAAGCTCGACAGCAGCGGCTTGGGCTGGCGCGCCGGCGCGTCGAAGCCGGCCGAGGCGCGATGCAGGGTGGCCAGCATGCGCCCGGCCGCCGCCGCGTGCGAGGCATGCAGGAACGGTTTCCACGACATCACGCCGCGATAGACATCCACGCCCGGCGAGGCCGCGTGCACCTCGTAGGTCCAGTCGCCGCGCCGCGTCGCCGTGCTGCCGAGTGCATCGGCCAGCACCTCGGCCACCGGCAGCCCCTGCCCGCGCAGGTGGGCGATGAAGCGATGCTCCTCCTCGAGCCCGGCCACGTCGCGAATGCTGGCGTGATGGCGCTTGACGAACACCTCGCCGCCGTCGGCCATGCCGGCCAACACGGCGGCCGAGAACGGCCGCGGGCTGTGCCAGGCGAGTCTCGCCACCGGCCCGAGGCGCGGATAAGCGGCCAGCAGCGCGGCCACCTCGTCGCGCGTGATCAGCGGCCAGTCGCGCTCGGTGCTCTCGCCGTCGACGGTGAACTGCGGCGGCGCGCTCGCATCGTCCGGCTCGGCGCCGGGGCGCGGCGCGGGCGGCGGGCCTGGCTGCGTAGGCGGCCCGGATCGGGAACGGGAATCGGCGCTCATCGCGCGGCCCCGGCCGACGGCATCGTGTTCATGCGCGCCCGGCGGCGTCGAGACGCGGCGCGATTGTCTCGGTCTCGGCCTCGGCGCGCGCCAGCGCACGCGCCCAGTCGCGCCAGCCGATCGCGGCCAGCACCACGAACAGCGCATACAGGCCGGCCGTCAGGTACAGCGCCTTGTAGACGAACATGCCCACGTAGATCACGTCGACCACACACCACAGCTGCCACGAGGCGATGTAGCGGCGCGCGGTCCAGTACTGCGCGACCAGGCTGAAGGCGGTCAGCGTGGCATCGACATAGGGCAGCGAGGCATCGGTCCAGCGCGCCATCGCGCCGCCCAGCAAGGCGCTCAGCAGCACAGCCGCGAGCAGGTCGGGCGCCACGCGGCGCCAGCCGACGCCGCGCTCCGGCACCACGTGCGCGGCATCGGCGCCCGCCACGCGGCCGGCATCGAGCCGCCGCTGCGCCAGCCAGCGATACCAGCCATACAGTTGCAGCGCCGCGAAGGCGCCCTGCAGCAGCATGTCCGAATAGAGCTTGGCATCGAGGAAGATCCAGGCGTACAAGGCGACCGAGGCGAGCCCGACCGGCCAGCACAGCAGATGGCGCCGCGCGGTCAGCCAGATCGCGAGCGCGCTGACCACCACGCCGGCTATTTCGAGAGGTGACATAAGGCCGGGGCTCCGTGCCGCGTCAGAAATCGTAGGTGACCGAGAAGCGTGCCGTGCGCGGCGCGCCGATGAACAGGTAGGCGTCGCCCTGCAGTTCGCCGGCATCGCGCCAGTAATAGCGGTTGAACAGGTTGTCGACCCACAGCCGCGCGGTGACGCGGTGCCCGCCGAGCTTGGTGCTGTAGCGCGCGCCGGCGTTCACCACGATCCAGCCCGGCACGCGCGCGCTGCCCTCCTCGTTGGCGGTGCGGCTGGCGCTGTACTCGAGACCGCCGAGCAGGTCGAAACCGGGCAGGCCCGGCACCGCGTAATCGGCGTTCAGGGTGGCGCGCAGCGCCGGCACGTTGATCACCTGGTGGCCCTCGTAGGCGGGCGTTCCGGAATCGTACGCGCGGGCGCGGATCGCCGCGAGCGTGGCGTTCAGCGACAGCCGCTCGGTCAGGCGGCCCGAGGCGCCGAGCTCGATGCCGTCGTGGCGCTCGCGGCCGCGCTGCACGAAGGTGTAGCCGGCGTCCGTCGAATCGGGCTGGGCGAACTCGAAGGGCTTGCTGATGGTGAAGGCGGCGGCCGTCAGCGTCAGGCGGTTGGCCCAGTCGTATTTCGCGCCCACTTCGTAGGCGTTCGATTCGAGCGGCGGCAGGAAGGCGTAGGCGTTGCTGGCGCGCACCGGCGCCTGGTCGCCCAGCGACAGGTCCTTGCTGTAGGAGCCGTAGAAGGTCAGCGGCGCCACCGGCTTGTAGACCAGGGCCAGTTGCGGCAGGAACTTGCTGCGGTCGGTGCGGGTCGGCTCGCCGTCCTGGCTGGTCCAGGCGCGCTGGCGCAGCAGCACCTGCCGGCCGCCCGCCAGCACTTGCCAGTGCTCGCCGAGGCTGATCTTGTCGGAGGCGAACAGCGAGACCTGCCAGGCGTCGAGCTGCGGATATGACTGGCTCGCGCTGTTCGGCGAGGGATCGAAGCTCAGGTCCGGGCCGTAGATGTTTTCGCTGCCGACATAGTCGTAGACCGAGGTGGACAGGCGCACCACGCGGTGCAGCGCGCCCACGCCGAACAGCACGTCGTGGCGCAGCGCGCCGGTGCTGAACTTGCCGGCCAGCGCCGCGCGCACCTCGTCGTTGCGGCGGTATTCGCCGGGGCTGCGATAGTCGTAGACGTCGAAATCGCCGTTCGAGGCGAAGAAGAACGGCGAGGTGCCGCCGGCGCCGCAGCTCGGCACGTAAGCGCAGCCATAGGCGAAGGCCACGTTGTCGTCGATCATGGTGCGGCTGCGACCGCCGGTGACGTAGGCGCGCCAGTCGTCGTTGAAGGCGTAGTCGAAGCGCGCGTTGAGGTTGAGCGCGTCGGTGGTGACCGGCTTGGCCCAGGGCTGCACGCCGAGCAGCTTGGAGGCCGAGGCGGCCGGCGGCACCACCGTGCCGCCGAGCAACTGGTAGCCCGACACGGAACGCTGGATCCATTGCTGGAACTCGGCGTTCACCTGCAGGCTGGCGCGCGGCGTGATGTTCCAGTCGGCCGCGAGCGAGGCGAAGGAGCGGCGGCCGTTGGCGTCGTCGACGTAGGAATGGAGGTTCTCCTTCGCCGCGTTGATACGGAAGCCGAATTGCTTGTCGGGGCCGAAGCGGCGCCCCAGGTCCACCGCGGCCGAGGTCGAGCCGCGGCTGTCGACGCCGGCCGTCACGCTCGAGACGTTTTCCGGGCGCTTGCTGACGAAGTTGACGATGCCGCCCGGCGAGAGCACGCCGCTGTCGATCGCGGCCAGCCCCTTCAGGATCTCGACGCGCTGCTTGTTCTCGAGCGCCACGTTCTGCTCGCCGGACAGCGTCAGGCCGTCCAGCCGGATCGCGCTGGCCGGATCGAGCGGGAAGCCGCGGATCGTGAAGTTGCCGTAATAACCGACCGGCGTGTAGTCGGCATTGATCGAGGCGTCGTTGCGCAGCACGTCGGCCAGCGTCCTGGCCTGCTGGTCGGCGATCCGCGCGGCGCTCACCACCGTGACCGAGGCCGGCGTATCGAGGATCGAGGCGTCGTCGCGGCCCGTCACCGAGGCGCTGCGGGCCCGCCAGCCGGCATTGGCCGAGCCGGAAACGTCGACCGTCGGCAGCACGCGCACGGCCGGCTCGGCGTCCTTGCCGGCGCGCGCCTCGGAAGTCGGAACCGGGGCCGGCACGGGCGTGTCGGCGGGCGCGGCGGCGGCATGCGCGGCCATCACGGTCAGGCCGAGGCCCAGTTGCCGTTGCAAGGCGCGCGGACGCGGGAATGGGCGCAGCGCAGCCGCGGACAGTCGTCGTTTCATCGGGAAGTCGGAAAAGCGCTCGCGCCGGGCGGCGCGATCAAAAGGCGTGATCATAGCGCAGCGGCGCCCGGCTTCCGACCGCCGGCCGGGCCCGGTGAGGCCGGGGCGCCACATTTTTGCGCGCGATGGGCCGATCGGCGCTGTCCCGCCCGCATCGGCCCGTGCCGCGCAAGGCGCGCTCGATACGTTCCACCGCCCTGCCCGGCGGCGGCCGGCCCTGGAACCGGGCGAATCCACCGCCAATCCTCAGTCGAAATCATCGTGATAAATATCGCATGCGATTCAGTCGTAACCGCTTGACACGGCGAGCCACTTGATTAGAATGCGACGCACTCGATCACATCGCATGCGATTCAAATCGACGACGCAGGCAAGGCCAGGTCGCCGGCGCATCCGAATCCGTGCATCGATGCGTGCCGGCACCCGCCGCCGCACCAGCCTCGTTACCGCCTCACCACCGACCGGCCCCCCCGCCGGCACGACAGGAGCCCGCCATGCCGCAAGACCATTCGATCCCTGCCCGCCGCCGTTTCATCGGCGTCGCCGCCGCCACGCTCGCCGCCGGTTCGCTGAGCCGGCTGGCCTTCGCCGATACCGATCCGGCCGCCGCCTCGATCGCCGACGCGGCACCGGCCGCGGGCGGCAAGCCCGAGGCGATCCGCCCGCTGCGCATCCACGTCCCCGAAGCCCGGCTCACTGAACTGCGCCGCCGCGTGCGCGACACCCAGTGGCCCGAGCGCGAGACCGTCGACGACGCCTCGCAAGGGGTGCAGCTCGTCACCATGCAGGCGCTCGCGCGCCGCTGGGCCGGCGGTTACGACTGGCGCCGCATGGAGGCGCGCCTGAACGCGCTGCCGCAATTCGTGACCGAGATCGACGGCCTCGACATCCACTTCATCCATGTGCGCTCGAAGCATCGCGGCGCGCTGCCGATGATCGTCACGCATGGCTGGCCCGGCTCGATCATCGAGCAGTTGAAGATCATCGGCCCGCTGACCGATCCGACCGCCCACGGCGACAGCGCCGACGACGCCTTCGACCTGGTGATCCCCTCGCTGCCCGGCTACGGCTTCTCGGGCAAGCCGAGCGCGACGGGCTGGGACCCGGTTCGGATCGCGCGCGCCTGGGTGGTGCTGATGCAGCGGCTCGGCTACACGCGCTACGTGGCGCAAGGCGGCGACTGGGGCAATGCGGTGACCGAGCAGATGGCCCTGCTCGCGCCGCCGGGGCTGCTCGGCATCCATACCAACATGCCCGCCACCGTGCCGGACGGGATCGCCGAGGCGCTCAAGGACGGCAAGCCGGCACCGGCGAGCCTCTCGGCCGAGGAACGGCATGCCTATGAACAGCTCGATAGCTTCTACCGGCACGGGCTCGGTTATGCGCAGGAAATGGCCAATCGCCCGCAGACGCTGTACGGCATCGAGGATTCGCCGATCGGGCTGGCGGCCTGGATCCTCGACCACGACGCGGCCAGCCAGGCGTTGATCGCGCGCGTGTTCCAGGGCGCGCAGGAGGGCCTGACGCAGGACGACATCCTCGACAACATCACGCTGTACTGGCTGACGCGCACCGGCGTGTCCTCGGCGCGGCTCTACTGGGAAAACAAGCTCAACTTCTTCGAGCCCAAGCATGTCGCGATTCCGGTGGCCGTCAGCGTGTTCCCGGACGAGATCTACGCGGCGCCGCGCAGTTGGGCCGAGCAGGCCTATCCGAAGCTGATCCATTACCAGCGCATGCCCAAGGGCGGCCATTTCGCGGCCTGGGAGCAGCCGCTGGCGCTGGCCGGCGAACTGCGCACGAGCTTCCGTTCGCTGCGCTGAGCGCGGCGCCAGGCATTACCTCACCAGCCAATCCATCGCCTTCTTACTCAGGAATCCGGATCATGAAGAACCCTGTCGCCAACCTCCTGCTGGCCGCCCTCGTCGCCGCGCCTGCCATCGCCTTCGCCGCGCAACCGGGCCCGTCCCTCACCCGCGCCCAGGTCATCGCCGAGCTGGTCCAGCTCGAGAAGGCCGGCTTCAGCCCGAACGGCGACAAGAATCATTACCCCGAAGCCCTCCAGGCGGCGCAGGCACGCGTGGCCGCCGCCGAGGACATGGACGGCATGGGCAGCGAAACCCGCGGCACGTCGGAATCGGGGGCGCGGCCGGCCGTTTCGGCCGCCGAGTTGCGCGCGCTGTATCGCGGGCATTGAGGCCCCGCCGCAACGAAAAAGGCGAGACGCATCGCTGCGTCCCGCCTCCCTTACATGCAACGGCGACCCTCGATCAGGCCGCGGTTTCCAGCGTGATCAACTGCGCCCCGTCGGCCACCTGGTCGCCGACGGCATACAGCACCTCGGCCACCACGCCGGCGCTGGGCGCGCCGATGGTGTGCTCCATCTTCATCGCCTCCATCACGATCAGCGGCGCGCCGGCCTCGACCTTCTGCCCGGCTTCCACCAGCACCGCGATCACCTTGCCCGGCATCGGCGCGGTCAGCCTGCCGCCGCCGTGCTCGGCGTCGCCGGCGTGCGCCAGCGGGTCCTCCCATACGAAGCTTTCGGCCGTGCCGTCGACGAATACGTGGAAGTTGTCGCCGTCCGCCACCACGCGGCCCGCGCCGCGTTCGCCGCCGATCGTCACCACCAGGTCGAGCGGCGTGGCGCCGGCCGCCCAACTGAACGCCAGGGCTTCGTCCTCGCCGATCGCGAGCGATGCGCCGCCGTGAGCGCCATGTTCGTAGCGAACCGCCAGCGCCGTGTCGCGCTCGGGCAACTGCCAGTCGAGCTTGCGGCGATAGTCGCCGTTGAGGCGCCAGTTGCCCAGCGCGCCCCAGGGCGAGGCCGCCTGCGCGGTCATGCTGCCGATTCCGCCCTTGCCCTTGTCTGCTGACGCCGCCGTCGCCCCCTCGCGCGCCAGCAGCGCCGCGCAGGCCAGCGCCACGGCCACCGGCGCGAGCGGCCGGGCCGCGAACAAGGTCTCGTGGTTGCGCTCGATCAGCCCGGTATCGAGATCGGCCGTGGCGAAGGGCTCGCTGGCCACGATCCGCTGCAGGAAGGCCACGTTGGTCGACAGGCCGACCGTCTCGCAGTCGCGCAGCGCGCGCGCCATGCGCTTGAGCGCCTCGGCGCGGTCGGCGCCGTGCACGATCAGCTTGGCGATCATCGGGTCGTAGAACGGCGTGATCGCATCGCCCTCGCGCACGCCGCTATCGACGCGCACGGCGGTGCCGATGGCGAATTCCGCGCCTCGCGGCAGCCGCAGATGGCGCAGCGTGCCCGTCGACGGCAGGAAGCCGCGCGCCGGATTCTCGGCGTAGAGACGCGCCTCGATGGCATGGCCGTTGACGCGCAATTCGTCCTGGCGCAGCGGCAGCGGCTCGCCCGAAGCCGCGCGCAGTTGCCACTCGACCAGGTCCAGCCCGCTGATCATCTCGGTGACCGGGTGCTCGACCTGCAGGCGCGTGTTCATCTCCATGAAGTAGAACTGCTCGCCGGTGACGATGAACTCGACCGTGCCGGCGCCCACGTAGCCCACCGCGCGCGCGGCGGCCACCGCCGCATCGCCCATCGCGCGCCGCTGCGCGTCCGACAGGCCCGGCGCCGGGGCCTCCTCGAGCACCTTCTGGTGGCGGCGCTGCACCGAGCAGTCGCGATCGAACAGGTAGACGATATTGCCCAGCGTGTCGCCGAACACCTGCACCTCGACGTGGCGCGGGCGCTGCAGGTATTTCTCGATCAGCACGCGGTCGTTGCCGAAGCTGCTGGCAGCCTCGCGCTGACAGGACGCGAGCGCGGCCGGGAAATCGGCCGAGCGCTCGACCACCCGCATGCCCTTGCCGCCGCCGCCGGCGCTGGCCTTGAGCAACACCGGGTAGCCGATCGCGTCGGCCTCGCGATGCAGCAGCGCCGGGTCCTGGTCGTCGCCGTGGTAGCCGGGCACCAGCGGCACGCCGGCCTCGTGCATCAGCGCCTTGGCGGCGGCCTTCGAGCCCATCGCCGCGATCGCCGCGACCGGCGGCCCGATGAAGACGATGCCGGCGGCCGCGCAGGCCTCGGCGAAATCCTCGTTCTCGGACAGGAAGCCGTAGCCGGGATGGATCGCCTGCGCGCCGGTGGCGCGCGCGGCCTCGATGATGCGCTCGTAGCGCAGGTAGCTGTCGGCGGCCGCGGCGCCGCCGATCGGCACGGCTTGGTCGCAGGCCTCGACGTGCTTGGCCCGCGCGTCGGCGTCCGAATAGACGGCGACGCTCGCGATGCCGAGCCGGCGGCAGGTCGCGGCCACGCGGCAGGCGATTTCGCCGCGATTGGCGATCAGGATCTTGTCGAACATGGTGGTCGGATGTCGGTAATCGGGTTCGGAGGCGCCTTGGCGCGTGCGGCTCGGTCGGCTCACTCGCGCCAGGACGGCGAGCGCTTGTCGAGGAAGGCCGCGATGCCCTCGCGCGCCTCGGCGCCGGCGCGGGTGGCCGCGATCCAGTCGGCGGTCTGCTCGATCAGCGCGTCGTCGAGCGCGCGGCCGGCCACCTCGGCCGCGAGCCGCTTGCAGGCGCGCACCGCGTCGGGCCCGTTGTTGCGCAGCGTCTCGGCCAGTTGCGCGATGGTGGCGTCGAGCGCCTCGGCCGGCACGGCCTCGTGGATCAGGCCGAGTTGCGCGGCGCGCGTGCTGTCGAACACCTCGGCGGTGGTGAAGTAGCGGCGCGAGGCGCGTTCGCCGAGCGCGCGCACCACGTAGGGCGCGATGGTCGCGGGGATCAGCCCGAGCCGCGCCTCCGACAGGCAGAAGCGCGCCGGCGCGGCCGCGACGGCGATATCGCAGGCGGCGACCAGGCCCACCCCGCCGGCATAGGCGTCGCCGTGAACGCGCGCGATCACCGGCTTGCCGCAGCGATACACGGCCTCCAGCATGCGCGCCAGCAGCCGCGCGTCGGCGCGGTTCTCGTCGTCGCTGTAACCGGCCATCCTGCGCATCCAGTTCAGGTCGGCGCCGGCGCAGAACGACGGACCTTCGGCGGCCAGCACCACGGCGCGCACCTGCGCCTGCGCGTCGAGCTCGACGAAGGCGGCCGTCAGCTCGGCGATCATGGTTTCGTTGAAGGCGTTGCGCACCTCGGGCCGCGCCAGCGTGACCGTCGCGATGCGCGCTTGCTCGGTGATCCGGATCGTCTCGTATCGCATCCCTGCCTCCTTACATGCGGAACACGCCGAAGCGCGTGTCCTCGATCGGCGCGTTCATGGCGGCGGCCAGGCCCAGGCCGAGCACGTCGCGGGTCTGCGCCGGCTCGATCACGCCGTCGTCCCACAGGCGCGCGCTGGCGTAATACGGATGGCCCTGCTGCTCGTATTGCTCGCGGATCGGCGCCTTGAAGGCCGCTTCCTCCTCGGCCGACCAGTTGCCGCCGCGCGACTCGATGCCGTCGCGGCGCACCGTGGCCAGCACCGAGGCGGCCTGGTCGCCGCCCATCACCGAGATGCGCGCGTTCGGCCACATCCACAGGAAGCGCGGCGAGTAGGCGCGCCCGCACATGCCGTAGTTGCCGGCGCCGAACGAGCCGCCGATGATCACCGTGAACTTGGGGACCTTGGCGGTGGCCACGGCCGTCACCATCTTCGCGCCGTGGCGCGCGATGCCTTCGTTCTCGTACTTGCGGCCGACCATGAAGCCGGTGATGTTCTGCAGGAACACCAGCGGGATCTTGCGCTGGCAGCACAGCTCGATGAAGTGGGCGCCCTTCACGGCCGATTCCGAGAACAGGATGCCGTTGTTGGCGACGATCCCGACCGGGTGGCCCCAGATCCTGGCGAAGCCGGTCACCAGCGTGGTGCCGTAGCGCGCCTTGAATTCGTCGAAG
This sequence comes from Burkholderia gladioli, assembly GCF_000959725.1. Classification (NCBI taxonomy): domain Bacteria; kingdom Pseudomonadati; phylum Pseudomonadota; class Betaproteobacteria; order Burkholderiales; family Burkholderiaceae; genus Burkholderia; species Burkholderia gladioli. Next base: position 1,383,106 of record NZ_CP009322.1, on the reverse strand, counting down.
GCCGAATCGTCGACGATGCGCGCGATCACCTCGCGGATGTCGAAGGGCTTGCGCGTGTCGCTGGGGATCACGCCCGACAGCTCGGCCGGGTCGTGGCGCGGCGGCAGCGGCTCGGCCAGGGCCAGCGGCGGCGGCGCCTTGCCGCCCAGGTTGCCGACGATCGAGCGCGCGATCGACAGCGCGTGCGCGTCGTTCTGCGCGAGATGGTCGGCCACGCCGGACAGGCGCGTGTGCACGTCGCCGCCGCCCAGGTCCTCGGCGCTGACTTCCTCGCCGGTGGCGGCCTTCACCAGCGGCGGGCCGCCCAGGAAGATGGTGCCCTGCTCCTTGACGATGATCGACTCGTCGCTCATGGCCGGCACATAGGCGCCCCCTGCCGTGCAGGAGCCCATCACCACCGCGATCTGCGCGATGCCGGCCGCCGACAGGTTGGCCTGGTTGTAGAAGATCCGGCCGAAATGGTCGCGATCGGGAAACACCTCGTCCTGGTTCGGCAGGTTCGCGCCGCCCGAATCGACCAGGTAGACGCAGGGCAGCCGGTTCTCGGCCGCGATCTCCTGGGCGCGCACGTGCTTCTTGACGGTCACCGGGTAGTAGGTGCCGCCCTTCACGGTGGCGTCGTTGCAGACGATCACGCATTCCCGGCCGGCGATCCGGCCGATGCCGGTGATGATGCCGGCGCCGGGCGCGTCGTCGTTGTACATGCCGTAGGCGGCCAGTTGCGAGAGCTCCAGGAACGGCGTGCCCGGATCGAGCAGCAAGGCGATGCGCTCGCGCGGCAGCAGCTTGCCGCGCGCCACGTGCTTGTCGCGCGCGGCCTGGCCGCCGCCCTGGGCGAGCCGCTCGACCTTGTCGCGCAGGTCGGCCACCAGCGCGTCGAGCGCGGCCTGGTTGGCGCGGAATTCGTCCGAGCGGGGGTTCAGTTTCGATTCGAGGATCGGCATCGTGTGGGCTCCGTGGCGCGGGCTCAGGCCGTTTCGGCGAACAGTTCGCGGCCGATCAGCATGCGGCGGATCTCGCTGGTGCCGGCGCCGATCTCGTAGAGCTTGGCGTCGCGCCACAGCCGGCCGACCGGGTATTCGTTGATGTAGCCGTTGCCGCCGAGGATCTGGATCGCCTCGCCGGCCATCCAGGTGGCGCGCTCGGCGGTGTAGAGGATCACCCCGGCGCAGTCCTTGCGGACCTGGCGCACATGGCCGCTGCCGGCCGCGTCGAGATGGCGGCCGACCGCGTACAGATAGGCGCGGCAGGCCTGGAAGTTGGTGTACATGTCGGCCACCTTGCCCTGGATCAGCTGGAACTCGCCGATCGACTGGCCGAACTGCTTGCGATCGTGGATGTAGGGCACCACCGCGTCGAGGCAGGCCGCCATGATGCCGGTCGGGCCGCCCGCCAGCACCGCGCGCTCGTAGTCGAGGCCGCTCATCAGCACCTTCACGCCGCCGCCCACCTCGCCCAGCACGTTCTCCTCGGGCACCTCGACGTCCTGGAACACCAGCTCGCCCGTGTGCGAGCCGCGCATGCCGAGCTTGTCGAGCTTCTGCGCCACCGAGAAGCCCTTCATGCCCTTCTCGACGATGAAGGCCGTCATGCCGCGCGCGCCCGCTTCCGGCTCGGTCTTGGCATAGACCACCAGGGTGTCGCAATCGGGGCCGTTGGTGATCCACATCTTGGTGCCGTTCAGCACGTAGTGGCCGCCGCGCTTGTCGGCGCGCAGCTTCATGCTGACCACGTCCGAGCCGGCGTTCGGCTCGCTCATCGCCAGCGCGCCGATGTGCTCGCCGGAGATCAGCTTGGGCAGGTAGCGGCGCTTCTGCGCCTCGTTGCCGTTGCGGTTGATCTGGTTGACGCAGAGATTGGAATGGGCGCCGTAGGACAGGCCGATCGAGGCCGAGGCGCGCGAGATTTCCTCCATCACCACCATGTGGGCGGTGTAGCCGAGGTCGGTGCCGCCGTATTCCTCGCTCACCGTCATGCCGAGCACGCCGAGCTCGCCGAACTTGCGCCAGAGGTCCATCGGGAACTGGTCGCTGCGGTCGATCTCGGCCGCGCGCGGGGCGATCTCCTTCGCGGCGAACGCGGCCACCGCGTCGCGCAGCATCTCGATGTCCTCTCCAAGCATGAATTGCACGCCGGGCAGGTTGCTCATGTGTCCTCCGATTCCAGAAAGTGCGTTCGGCCGATCCGGTGGGGTGTCTCGATCTGAGTTGTGCTCAGAATTTTTCCCGGACGTCGATCGATCGAACCAGGTCATTTGATGTGGATTGATGGCGCGTAGTGTCGCGCGGGCGTCGAGGGCGCGTCAACGATTTTTTGAGTGTCACTCAAATTTCATCGGGATCTCGGCTATCATCGGCGGCACCGCTCCGTTCTTGCCCGTTCACGCCATGACCGATACGCCCGTCAGACCCGATCGCGCCGAGGGCAGCCGCGCGCCCGCCGGCCGCAAGTCGCAGCAGCGCGTGCAGGACATCCTGCGCGCCGGCCGGGATGTGTTCGCCGAGAAGGGGTATGAACATGCGACGGCGGCCGAGATCGCGCAGCGCGTGGGCGTGTCCGAGGCGACCGTGTTCAGCTATTTCCGCGGCAAGCGCGAGCTGTGCGCGCGCGTGATCGCCGATTGGTACGACGAGAACATCGCCGCCTTCGAGGCCGGGCTGCCGGCCGGCGCGCCGCTGCGCGAGCAGTTCGCCTTCATCGTGCGCACCCATTTGCGGCTGATGCTGGTGAACGGCACGGGCTTGTGCGCGCTGGTGCTGTCGGAGGGCCGCGCCAAGCAGCAGATGCTCGGCGACGAGCTGGGCGAGCTGCAGCGCCGCTACACGGCGCCGCTGATGGAGGTGCTGGCGCGCGGCCGCGAATCGGGCCAGGTGCGCCAGGACATGCCGCTGAGCCTGCTGCGCTCGCTGGTGTTCGGGCCGATCGAGCATGTGCTGTGGGATGCGATCCTGGGGCGGCGCACGCTCGATACCGAGCGCACCGCCGACCAGTTGATCGAGGTGCTGTGGGCGGCGCTGCAGCCGCCGGCGCCGGCCGCGCAGGCGCTGGCGCAGTTCCAGCGCGAGGTGCGCGAGGCGATGACGCGCATGGACCGCCAGCTCGGCGGCGATTGAGGGCGGCTCGGGATTCGCTCGGGCCGAGCGCCGGGACCCGAGCGCGCCGCGCGGTGAATCCGTCTACACTGGCGCTCCGCTCCCGATCCCCTGCCCGGCCCATGACTCACTCCATCCTCGACGCGAAGGCGCTGCGCGCCCTGGCCGAACTCGCCGAAGCACGGCAGGCGGCAGCCTGCGATTGCAGCAGGACGCCGCTGGAGGGCTGGCAATCGCAGCCGCTCTCGCTCGACGAGAGCCGGCTGGAGCAGGTCGGCACCTTGCGCGCCGACGACGGCGCGGAACCGTCCTACGACGAATACCTGCCCGACGGCCTGCAATACTGGTCGCCCGAGGCGCCGATCGCGCCGCGCTACTTCCCGTACAACCAGTGCGATGTCTGGGCCTGCCGCGATTGCGGGAGGCTGATGCTGCGTTATGTGGAAAGCGGCGGGTATTTCGTGGATCGGCGGATTCGCGCGGTGCGGGCGGGATTGATCGTCGAGGCGGGCTGAAAGGGGCGGCTCGCCGGCCCTGAAATCAGTCGATGGAATCGCCTCGATTCCGCCAGCGGCGAGCGCGCCGCACGTCGTGGACGGTTTTGCCGAGGTAGTACAGCAGCACGCCACCGACGCTGTTGATTATGGCTTTCGTCCCGCCATCCTCGATGTAGCTGCCGTATACGTCGCTCCAGGTCAGCACGAAATTGACCAAGAGATTGAGCGCCATGATGATCGCGATCGGCACGATGAACTCGATGAACAACCGCTTCAGCCACTTCATGGCGCCCTCTCTCTTATCGACTTGTTGATTGGATGAATCCCGCGACGAGCCGGCGATCGGCTCAACGCGCCGCGCCCCGCCGCTCGCGAACGATCAGCGCCCCGATCACGATTCCGGCGGCGAGGCTCGTCACCCCGCTGTAGGTCACCAGCCCCAGCGCCCAGCCGCGCGCCGCCACCGCCAGCCACAGCCCGGCGAGCAGGCCGAGCCAGCCAAGCCAGCGCAGCAGGCGCGTCGGCGCGGCGGCCAGCACCTTGCCGAACACGGTTTCCTGGTGCCGCTCCATGGCCAGCGCGAGGCAGGCGAAGGCGGCAAGACAAACGATCAGCATCGCGGGCACCATCAGAGTCGCTCCTCGTCGGGTTTCGCGGCCGGGGCGCGCGAGCCCGCCTTGCCGGCCGCCCCGCCCTTGCCCGCGGCGCGGGCCCGGCCGCGATGGCGGCTCACGCGGATCGCCAGCAGCGCATGCAGCGCCGCGAAGGCCCACATCATCAGGTCGAAGCCGGCGAATACCCAATCGCCTTCGGCCACGCTGCGCCAGAACGGCCGCGCGGTGGTCAGCGCGTTGAGCACCGGCAGCAGCGCCAGCAAACCGGCCGCCAGCCACAGCAGTTCGATCCAGGCGCGCCGCGCCGGCCGCAGCAGCGCGTACAGCAGGGCCATGCCCCACACCGCGAAGAACAGCTTGATCTCGCCGTCCTGGCGATGCGGCAGGTCCAGCGGCAGCAGGCGGTTGCCCCACAGATAAGCCGTCATCGCGATCGACAGGCCGGCGATGCTGGCGATATTGAGCCGCTCGACCAGCCGGAAGCCGAAATACGGCCGCGTCGGATCCGGCAGTTGCTGGCGGCGCTTGACGGTCCACATCACCAGCCCGGTGCCGACCATCGCCGTGCCGGCCAGGCTGACGATGAAGTACAGCCAGCGCAGTTGCAGGTCGCTGAAGCGGCCCAGGTGCAGCGCGTAGAACACGCCGCGCGTCTCGGCCGCGCCGCCCACCCGGTCGTGCACCTCGGCCAGCTTGCCGGTAGCGCCGTCGAATACCAGGTATTGCGGGCTCGAGGACACGCGCCCGGCCTCGGCGCGCGCCACCGCCACGCGCGCGATCGCGTCGCCGGGGTTGACCACCGTCACCATGCCCACCCCGTGCTCGCCCCAGCGCGCCTGCGCGACGCGCACCATCGCGTCGACCGGCGCGAGCGGCGCCGCCCGGCCGCTCGGCGCGGCCGGCTGGATGAAGGCGCTGATCTGCGCGTTCAACGCGGCCTGCTCGCCGGGCGTCCTGCTCGCGAGCTGGTTACCCCAGGGCATGTACAGGGTCATCAGCGTGACCAGGCCCGTGTAGGTGATCATCAGGTGGAACGGCAGGCCGAACACCGACAGCACGTTGTGCGCGTCGAGCCAGGAACGCTGGCCCTTGCCCCAGCGGAAGGTGAAGAAGTCGACGAAGATCTTCTTGTGCGTGATCACGCCGCTGACGATCGCCACCAGCATGAACATCGCGCAGAAGCCGGCGATCCAGCGGCCCCAGATCGGCGACATGTAATAGAACTGGAAATGGAAGCGGTAAAAGAATTCGCCGCCCAGCGTGTCGCGCGCGGCGGTGACGCGGCCGCTGCCCGGATCGAAGGCGGCCTCGCCGAAGAAGCGCCCCTTGTCCATCTCGGCCGGCGTGAGCCGCCAGAACGCGCTCGCCACGTTGCTGCGATCGGTCGGCAGCGTGATGCCCCATTGCGTGCTTTGCGGCGCCAGCGTGGCCATGGTGCCGACCACCCGCCTGGCCACCTCGGCCGGGTCGGGCGTGTGCTGCTGGTGCGCCAGTTCGGGGCGCATCCATTGCGAGATCTCGTCCTTGAAGTAGCTGACGGTGCCGGTCAGGAACATCGCGTAGAGAATCCAGCCGCACAGCAGCCCGGCCCAGGTATGCAGGTCCGACATGCTCTGGCGCACGCCGCGCGGCTTGGGGGCGGCGCGCTTCGCGCCCGGTTTCGCTTCCGGCTTCATGTCCGATTTCGCGCCCTGGTTCGCGGCGTGTTGCGTCGTCGGGTTCGGTGCCATGCTCATCGGGCGATCACTCCCGCGCCGACGCAGGCGGCCGCCACCGCGAGCGGCAAGGCCGCCGCGAGCAACCCCGCCCAGGCGCGGGTCGCGCTGCGCGCCAGGAACACCCAGATCACCGCGCCGGTGTAGAACGCGAAACTGGCCAGCATGCCGGTCAGCACCGCCTGGGGCGCCGCGATCGGCAAGGCCAGCGCGGCCACGCTGGCCAGCGCGCCGAGCGCGTAACCGCCGCCGATCGCGCAGACGATCCGCGACACCAGCGGCGCCAGCCGCCGCCAGCGCTCGAGGCCGGCGCTCATGCCGTCAGCGCCGCGGGCGCGGCGATCGAGGTCGGGTAAGGCTTCAACAGCTTGTCCATCCAGGTTCCGAAAGTCACGTGATACGCCGCGCCGCCGCGAATCCTCCAGGAATTTGCGGCAGTGCGGCACGCGGACGAAGCCGCGATCATACCGCCCATTCACAGCCGTCCTTGCAGCCATGACCCGCGAGAACGGAAAACGGGACAGCCGGGGACGGGAAAATTTGTAACAGCCGTGGGAGCCGGTGCCGGCGGTGCCGTGAACGACACCGTAAACAACAAAAACCCGTCGGACGCTCCGGAAAACCGGATCCGTCCGACGGGTCATGGCAAGGCGGCGCCACGGCGGCCCGAGCCGAAACCCGGGCCGCCACCCGCCGCCGCGCGGGCTCAGTCGGTGCCGTACTTCGGCGAGCGCGGCCCGTACAACAGGCCGTTGGGCGGCCCGGCCGACAGCAGCTTGGCATTGGTCAGCCCGGCCACGTCGACGCTCTCGTCGGTCACCGTCTTCGCGATCTGCTTGACGGCCGCCTGGGCCAGGTTGACGAACAGGCCGACCATGCCGCCGCCCTGCATGCCACCGTGCATGCCGCCCAGCTCCTTGTCGGTGGCGCTCTGCGAACCGGTCCAGAGCACGTCGCCGGTGCGCAGGTCGACCAGCTTGGCGCTCACCGAGACGACGGTGACGCTGTCGATCACCTGGTAGGTGGTGCCGTAACGGGTGACCGTCATGTAGAGCGCCGAGTCGGCGCCGAAGATCTCACGCAGCTTGGCGGGCGACACCTCGGCGATGTCGTTGGGCGTGGTCAGGCCGTTGTACTTGAAGGTCTCCTCCATCGGGCCCACCGGCACCACGTAGTAGCCCGACTCCGCCAGCGGCAGGGTGACCCGCGACAGCACGCCGAAGCTCGCCTTCACCTCGTTGGTGTTGTTGACGGGCGGCAGCACCAGGATCGACTTCGGCTGGCTGCGCTTGAAGGCCGTGTAGTCGGGGTGCTGGACGGGGCCCGCGCAGGCAGCCAGCATGGCCAGCAGCGCGACGGCCGACAGCAGCTTGATCGAAATGCGTTGCAACATGGGGAGCTCCGGTCAGTGGTTCGCGGCCTGCGCGGTGGTGTCGGGATGGGCCGCCGAAGCGGCGGCGGGCGCCGTGGCGGGCTGGACGGCCGGCTTGGGATCGGGCCCGGCATCCTTGCCGCCGGCCTTCTTCTTCATCAGGAAGTCCATGTACAAGGCCGATTCCGGGAACGAGTCCTTCTCGGCCTGGAAGGCCTGCATCGCCTGCTCGTCGTTGCCGACGGTGGCGTAGAGCACGCCCAGCTGCGCCTCGAAACCCGGCGGCGGGCGATGGCCCTGCGCGCGGATCTTCTGCAGCGACTTCTCGAGCGCGTCGATCTGCTCCTGCGGCGATTTCTCAGCCTTGAAGTAGTCGTAGACGCCGCGCTGGTAGCCGTCCCATTGGTAGAGCGGCGGCGTGCTCGGGGCGGCGCAGCCGGTCAGCAGCGCGCTGGCGGCGGCGAGCGACAGCCCGGCGCCGCGGATGAACGTGATGGTCTTCATCGTGGTCGTGTGGTCGAGGGTGAAACGCGGGATGGCCGTTTATGCACGGCTCACTTGGTGGCGCCCAGGGCGCCGGCGTCGACTTGCGCGACGAGGCGCTCGACGGCCTCCTGGATCGCCAGGTCGAGCACCTTGCCGTTGAGCGTCGAGTCGTAGCTGGCGGTGCCGCCGAAGCCGATCACCTGGCGGCTCGACAGGCTGAACTCGCCGGCGCCCTGGCTCGACAGGACCACCTCGGAGGTCGCGGTGTCGACGATGTTGAGGTTCACCTTGGCATAGGCCACCTGCTGCTTGCCGCTGCCGAGGATGCCGAACAGCTCGTGATCGCCGACTTCCTTGCGGCCGAACTCGGTCACGTCGCCGGTCACCACGTAGCGCGCGCCCTTCACGGCCTGCTGCTGTTTCAGGAAGGCCGATTCCTGGCGGATCTCGTCGAGGTTGTCGCGATCGAGCACGCTGAAGCGGCGGCTCTGCTGCAGGTGCGTGATCAGGATCGTCTTGGCCTGGCCGCCGAGGCGGTCGATGCCGTCGGAGAAGATGCCGCGCATGTAGCTGGAGCGGTTGTCGAACTTGCCGACCGAGATCGCCACCGGCTTGCCGGCGAACGGCACCTGGGCGCTCGGTGTCGGCGCCACCGGCAGGCTGCGCGAGGATTCGGTCGCGCAGGCGCCGAGGCCGAGCGCGAGCGCGACGGCCATGGCCGCCACGCAGGCGCGGGAACGAAGGGGTTGAGTCATCGAGGGGCTCCTCATCGGTTGAAAAACATCGGTGGAACGGTTGGCCGGCGCGGGATCAGGCCGGCACGGCCGCGCGCACGCGCGGGCCCCGGCATTGGCCGGTGCGCACGCGATTCGCGCGAATCGGATTGGAGAGGAAACGGCTTCGGTAGCGCCGCGCTGGAGGCGGCTAACTAGCCCGAGGCGCCGGCGCCGACGATCGAGGCCGGCGGCCGGGATCGGCGCGCGGCGGCATCGGCGATGCGGCACGGTATGAGGATGTCTGCGATGGACACGTTGACGCGCGTCATTGCGCGCATCCCCCCGGTTTGGCGGCTGGTCTGGTCGTTCGTCATTATCATTCTTACGAATTTTTCTCTCGTGGCGAACGGTAGCATCAAACGCGAATCATCAGGGGCCGGATGCGGGGAACTCGCAACAATTAAAGAAAATCAGAATCCTCCAATTGTTTATTCAAGTGATTTGTGAATAAGCCGATCAACCTGACCGGCATGACTCGGCTTGATTCGAGTGTCCGAAAGGACGCGGCATTCTTGCTTCCCCAGCCCCTTTTTCCGCGCGCCGAGCATTGGTATGATGATCCCCGCCCGACCCAACTTGACTAGACAACTTCGGGCGCTACGGCCGGCCATGATGCCGGCCCGTCAATCCAATCACGGAGACACGATGAAGCACTTGCAACGCCATCTCGGCGCGCGTCACATCCGTTTTCTCGCACTCGGCTCGGCCATCGGCACGGGCCTGTTCTATGGTTCCGCTTCCGCCATCCGCCTGGCCGGCCCGGCCGTGATCCTCGCCTATATCATCGGCGGCGCGGCGGTCTACATGGTGATGCGCGCGCTCGGCGAAATGGCGGTGCGCGAGCCGGTGGCCGGCTCCTTCGGCCAGTACGCCAGCGACAACCTCGGCCCCTTCGCGGGCTTCGTGACGGGCTGGACCTACACGCTCGAGATGGTGATCGTGGCGATCGCCGACGTGACCGCCTTCGGCATCTACATGGGCTTCTGGTTTCCGGGCGTGCCGCAATGGATCTGGGTGCTGGCGATCGTGGCCATCATCTGCGGGCTCAATCTCTGCCAGGTCAAGGTGTTCGGCGAGCTCGAATTCTGGCTGTCGATCATCAAGGTGGTGGCGATCGGCGCGATGATCGTCGGCGGCATCGCGATCCTCGCGGTCGGCATGCACCTGGGCAGCGCCGACGCGGCCGCGCCCTCGCTCGCCAATCTCTGGTCGCACGGCGGTTTCCTGCCGAACGGCTTCGGCGGGCTGGTGGCCTCGCTGTCGGTGGTGATCTTCGCCTATGGCGGCATCGAGGTGATCGGCATGAGCGCCGGCGAGGCGAAGAACCCCGAGCAGGTGATCCCGCGCGCGATCAACGCGGTGCCGGTGCGCATCCTGCTGTTCTACGTGCTGACCATGATCGTGCTGATGTCGATCTTCCCCTGGACCGGCGTGGGCACCAGCGGCAGCCCCTTCGTCGAGATCTTCTCGGCGCTCGGCGTGAAGTCGGCCGCCAGCATCCTCAACGTGGTGGTGATCAGCGCCGCCATCTCGGCGATCAACAGCGACATCTTCGGCGCGGGCCGCATGATTTACGGCATGGCCCGGCAGGGCCAGGCGCCGCGCCTGCTGGCCGCCACCTCGAAACAGGGCGTGCCCTACATGACGGTGCTGGTGATGGCCGGCGCGCTGCTGGTGGGCGTGGTGCTCAACTACCTGACGCCGAAGGACGTGTTCCAGACCGTGGCGGCGATCGCCACCTTCGCGACGGTCTGGGTCTGGCTGATGATCCTGCTCTCGCAGGTGGCGATGCGGCGCCGGCTGCCGCGCGCCGAGGTCGAGGCGCTGAAGTTCCGCGTGCCGCTGTGGCCGCTCGGCCCGGCGCTGGCGATCGCCTTCATGCTGTTCGTGGTGGCGATGATCGGCTGGTTCGAGGACACGCGCGTCGCCCTTTATGCCGGGCTGGGCTGGTTGGTGTGGCTGTGGCTGGTCTATCAGGTGCGTCGGCGCGGGACGCCCTTGCGCTGGCGGGCCGGCGAGCGCTGAGCGGCGCTCGCGAACCACGGGCGGCCGAAAGGCCGCTTTTTCATTGCTGCCGGGCCGATTGCCGGCTTACGCCGCCTGCTTGATGGCCGTGGCCTCGGCCGCGCCGCGCAGCGCGGCGACCTTGGCCACCGTATCGGCGCAGGCGTGCGCCAGTTCCTTGCCCTTCACCACGAAGTGCTCGTGGAAGAAGCTGGTGTGCTCGTGCGAGCCGTGATGGAAATGATGCGGCGTCAGCACCGCGCTGAGCACCACCGTCTCGGTCTCGAGGCCGACCTGCATCAGGCCCGAGATCACCGCCTGGGCGACGAACTCGTGGCGGTAGATGCCGCCGTCCACCACCAGACCGGCGCAGGCGATGGCCGCGTACTTGCCGGTTTTCGCCAACAGCTTGGCGTGCAGCGGGATCTCGAAGGCGCCGGCCACCTCGAAGAAGTCGATCTCCGACTCGTCGATGCCCGCGGCCGCCAGCGAGGCGACGAACGAGGTCTTGCACTGGTCGACGATGTCCTTGTGCCAGCAGGACTGGATGAAGGCGATACGGCGGGGGGAAGTTTGGGAAACGGAATACGGCTGAGTCATCGACAGGTCCTGTGTTCGGGTTGAATGGGCGCACAGGGCCACACCGCACGCCTTGCGCGTGCGGCAAAAACCCCGCTCTCTCTCATCCGGACTATGACCGTCGGCCCCGGGATCGCACCGGGTCGGCAGGCATCGCGCAGGTGAGCCTGGCGCGAGCTGTTCGCGGGCTACGTGCACGAGGCACGATTACCGCCGGTGGGGAATTTCGCCCCGCCCTGAGAACGTTGCGACGCACCGAAGTGCGCCGCGGCGAAAATTTATCACAATCGCCGAAAACGCGTGCACGGCCGCCGCGACCCGCCGGCGGTCGGTTTCGCCCTCACGCGTGCCAGCGCCGGATCGACAGGCGTTCGAGCGTATCGAACACCAGATGCTCGACCAGCAGGCCGATCACGATCACCGCCGCGAGGCCGGCGAAGACGCGATCGGTGTACAGCTCGTTGCGGTTCTGGAAGATGTACCAGCCCAGGCCGCCCTGTCCCGCGCTCGCGCCGAACACCAGCTCGGCCGCGATCAGCGTGCGCCACGCGAAGGCCCAGCCCACCCGCAGCCCCGACAGGATCGAGGGCAGCGCGGCCGGCACCAGGATCAGCCAGACGAAGCGCAGCCCGCGCAGGCCGTAGTTGCGGCCCGCCATGCGCAGCGTGGCCGGCACGCCGAGGAAGCCGGTGTACATGCTCAGCGCCAGCGGCCAGAGCACCGAATGGACCAGCACGAACAGCAGGCTGCCGGTGCCCAGCCCGAACCAGAGCAGCGCGATCGGCAGCAAGGCGATCGAGGGCAGCGGATTGAACATGGCGGTCAGCATCGACAGCAGGTCGCGGCCGATGCGGGTGGACACCGCCACCGAGGTCAGCGCGAAGGCCAGCACCGCGCCGATCGCGTAGCCGCGCAGCAGCACCGACAGCGAGATGCCGGTCTTCACCAGCAGTTCGCCCGAGGCGATGCCCTCCACGAAGGCGCGCAGCGTGGCGACGAAGGTCGGCACCAGCAGGTCGTTGTCGACCACGCGCGCGACGATCTCCCAGGCCGCGATCAGCACCGCGCCGATCAACACGCGGCGCAGCGCGCTCGAGCCGAGCACGCGCGAGGCCAGCGAGGCGCGCACGCTGTCGGTGCCGGCATCGGCCGGCTCCAGCGGCAGCTCGTATTCGGGGCGGGCCGGCGCGCCGGCGCCGGAATGCGGGAATGGCGTGCTCATGCAGGTTGCTCCTGGGCCGGTGCCGCGTCCTCGGCCGTCGCGTCGGGCGCGTCGAACAGCAGGTGATGGATGCGCGCCACGCTCTGCTGGAAATCGTCGCTGCCGATGCTGTCGAGCGCGAAACGCTCGCTGTTCAGCTCGGCGCGCACGCGGCCCGGATGCGGCGACAGCAGCAGGATGCGGTTGCCGATCACCAGCGCCTCCTCGATCGAATGCGTGACGAACAGCAGCGTGAAGCGCGCCTCGTCCCACAGCCGCAGCAGTTCCTCCTGCATCTTGCGGCGCGTGAGCGCGTCGAGCGCGGCGAAGGGTTCGTCCATCAGCAGCACGCGCGGCTGCATCGCCAGCGCGCGGGCGATCGCCACGCGCTGCTTCATGCCGCCCGACAGCGTGTGCGGATAGGCGTTCGCGAACGAGGACAGGCCGACCTTGTCGAGATAGTGGCCGGCGCGTTCGCGCGCCTCGGCGCGCGACAGCTTGCGCGCCACGCGCAGCGGGAACGCGATGTTCTCGAGCACGGTCTTCCAGGGCGGAAGCTGGTCGAATTCCTGGAACACCGCGACCCGATCGGCGCCCGGGCCGTCGATGCGCCGGCCGTCGAGCGAGATGCCGCCCGAGGCCGGCTCGACGAAGCCGGCCACCGCCTTCAGCAAGGTCGACTTCCCGCAGCCGGAGGGCCCGAGCAGCACGAAGCGATCGCCGTGATCGACCTCGAAGCTCACGCGCTGGGTGGCGCGCACGATGCGCTGGCCGCTGCGATATTCGAGCGTGACGCGATCGACCGACAACAGCGGCGCCTCGCCGGCCCACGGCTCGGCAGCGGCGCCGGCCTCACCGCGCCGGGCGGCGCGCGGCGCGGCTTGGGCGTCATTTCCGGCGCGCGCGACATGCGGCGCGGACCAGGCGTTCGACAGACTCATGCTCGACCTCGACGGTGCAACGGATAAAACATCAACATACCGGCGGCGCCCGGCGATCCCAACCAATCATTGCGGCTATGCAAATGCCGGCGGCGGATAAGCGCGACGCCGGCCGGTTCGCCCGGATCAGCTGCCGCCCTGCGTGGCGGGATCGTCGAAGAAGTAGTCGTGCACCGTCTTCGGCTCGTTGCGGATCGCGCCGACGCGATGCATGAACTGGGCGAGCCCCAGCGTGTTTTGCGGCGCGGTCTTGAACTGCACCTGCGGGTCGCGCAGGATCTTCAGCAGCAGCGCGCGATCGATCTTCGACTGGTTGACGCGGATATAGATGTCGGCCGCGCGCTCGGGATCGGCGGCGATCAGCCTGGCCGCGTCGTTCAGCGCGGCCACGAAGGCGCGATAGGTCTTCGGGTTGGCGTCGCGGAACTTCTCGGTGGCGTACAGCACGGTGGCCGAGCTCGGGCCGCCCAGCACGTCGTAGGAATTGAGCACGATGTGCGCCTTCGGGTTGCCGGCCAGTTCCTGCTGCTGGAACGGCGGGTTGCCGAAATGGCCGGTGATCACGCTGCTGTTGGCGATGATGGCGGCCGCCGCGTCGGGATGCGGGATCGCCTGGGTGAGCTTGTCGAGACGGTCGTAGGACTTGTCGCCCCACTGCTTGGCGGCCGCGTACTGCAGCACGCGCGACTGCACCGAGACGCCCACGGCCGGCACCGCGATGCGGTCCTTGTCGGTGAAATCGGCGATGGTCTTCACGCCCGGGTTGTTGCTGACGAGGTAGTACGGCAGGTTGCCGAGCGAGGCCACGCCCTTCACGTTCTGCCGGCCGTGGGTGCGATCCCAGACGGTCAGCAGCGGCCCCACGCCGGCCCCGGCGATGTCCACCGCGCCCGACAGCAGCGCATCGTTGACGGCCGCGCCGCCCGACAGCTTGACCCAGTCGACCTGGATGTCGAGCCCCGCCTTCTTGCCTTCCTGCTCGATCAGGTGCTGGTCGCGCGCCACGTTCAGCATCAGGTAGACGATGCCGAACTGCTCGGCGATGCGGATCTTGCCCTCGGCATGGGCCGGCGCGGCGGCGCCGAAGCCGGCGACGGCCAGCGTCGCGGCCAGCAGCGAGGCGCCGGCGCGGCGCGCGGAGAAACGGGAGCGCGCGAACGCGGCGCGGAACGGAGACGGCATCGGGAACCTCTTGGCGGGGAAATGAAAGCGGAAAGCGGGTGCACGAACCCCCATCGCGACGCGAACCACGCCGCGATGGATCGGTGCAAGCAGGCGCGGCACGGCGCCGAGACCGGCCTCAGCGCGGCGCGTCGCCCTCGATCGTGGTGCGATAGAGCTTGCGGCGCAGGTGATCGGGCGTGCCGGCCGCCAGGTGCATCAGCGAGCGGTTGTCCCAGAACACCAGGTCGTGCTCGCGCCATTGATGGCGGTACACGAACTCGTCGCGCACGCTGTGCGCGAACAGCTCGTCGAGCAGCGCGCGGCTCTCGTCCTCGGGCAGGCCGACGATGCGCGTGGTGAAGTGCTCGCTGACGAACAGCGCGCGGCGCCCCGTCTCGGGATGGGTGCGCACGATCGGATGATCGACGGCCCTCACCTGGGCGATTTGCTCGGGCGTCAGGTTCGGGCGCCACGGGCTGCGCGCCTGCAGCTCGGCATAACGCGCCAGGTAGGTATGTTCGGCGCGGCGCCCTTCCACCTCGCGCTTGAGCGCCTCGGGCAGCGCGTCCCAGGCCAGGTGCATGTTGGCGAACAGCGTGTCGCCGCCCTCGACGGGCAGCTCCTGCGCGTGCAGCAGCGAGCCCAGGCTCGGCTTTTCCTTGTAGGACAGGTCGGAATGCCAGAAATGGCCGGCGTCGCCGAGCCCGATCGGCTGGCCGTTCTCGAGGATGTTCGAGACGATCAGCACCTCGGGATGGCCGGGCAGCGCGAACTGCGCCAGCACATGCCGCTGCAGCGGGCCGAAGCGCGCGCTGAAGGCGACGTGCTCGTCGGGCGTGATGCGCTGGTCGCGAAACACCACCACGTGATGGTCGAGGTGGGCGCGGTGGATGCGGGCGAAATCGTCCTCGCCGATCGGCCGTGACAGGTCGAGGCCGACGATCTCGGCGCCGAGCGCGCCGTCGAACGGCAGGATCTCGAAATGCTGGGGCGCGACCGCGTGCGCGGCCGGGGCGGATATGGGGGAAGCAACAGCGGCGGAAACGGACACGTTCGACGATTCCTGGCTAACAAAAACCAGAATCTACGACCGCGCGCGCCACAAAACAACGAAGCAAATCGGATACGAATATGAGTGGCGGTCATAACGAGGCCAGGGACGCGGCAACCGCGATCCTGGCCGCCCCTGGCATCGAATCCGACGCGATCGCGACGCGGGCAGGCGGCGAAGCCGGTCGAATTTGCCGAATCGCCACCCTGCCCTCACTGTCCTTCCGGAAAAACCAGCGAGCGATGCGCGGCCACCCCGGCCATCACGCCCGAGGCCGAGGCGAAGGTAGCGTTGGTCATCATGTTCGAGGCATCCCCCGCCGCGAACACGCCGGGCACGCTGGTCTGCTTCATTGCGTCGACGCGCACGATCTCGCCGAACGGCGTGGTCTCGATCTCGCAGCCGAGCTGCCTGGCCAGGTCGCTGGCCATCTGCGTGCGGGTGCCGACGAACAGGGCCTTGAGCGAGAATTCGCGCCCGTCGGCCAGGCGCAACCCGTCGAGCGCGGGGGCCGCGCCGAGCAGCTCGGCCACCGGGCTCGTCTCGATCCGCACGCCGCGCGCCTCGAGCTGGGCGATCTCCTCGGCGGCGGGCTCGATGGCGCCCTGCGTGAACCAGGTGGTCGGGCCCCAGTCGGACACCAGCATCGCCTGGTGGAAGGACATCGGGTGCGTGGCCAGCACGCCGAGCTGCCCCTCGCCGATCTCGTAGCCATGGCAATACGGACAATGCAGCACGCTCACGCCCCAGCGCTCGGCCAGCCCCGCCACCTCCGGCAGCTCGTCGCGCACGCCGGTGGCGAGGATCAGGCGCTCGGCCGTGACCGTGGCGCCGTCCTCGAGCGTGACCACGAAGCCGCCCTCGCCGCCCTCGTCAAGCTTCGCCCGATGCGCCTCGCCGAGCCGGATCTCGACGCTCGGGTACTCGGCCAGTTGGGCGGTGGCGTCGCCGATGATGTCGGCCGGCGCGCGCCGATCCTGCCCGAAAAAGCCGTGCGAATGCGCGGCGAAGCGGTTGCGCGGCCGCCGGCCGTCGATCACGAGCACGCGACGGCGCGCACGCGCCAATTGCATCGCGGCCGACAGGCCCGCGAAACTGCCGCCGATCACGACGACTTCATGGTGTGACTGCATGGGGCCTCCCGTTGCCGCCGACATCGACGGCCATCTCATGGAACATCAAGAGTTGCATGATAGGCGTGTACCATCCATCTTGCAACTCGCCATGTTACGTGATCAAACCCGGAGAACCATGAGAACCGATAGCCGCCTGTCACGGATGCTGCACGCGCTGATCCACATGAACCGCGCCGAGGGACCGCTGACCTCCGAGGCGATCGCCGCGATGCTCTGCACCAATGCGGTGGTGGTGCGGCGCCTGCTCGGCGGCCTGCGCGATGCGGGTTACGTGCAATCGGAAAAGGGACATGGCGGCGGCTGGACGCTGGCGGTCTCGCTCGATGCGATCACCCTGCTCGACGTCTATCGCGCGGTGGGCGAGCCGCCGCTGTTCTCGGAGCTGGTGTCCGAGGATCACCCGCAATGCCTGGTGGAGCGCGCCGTCAACGCGCATCTGCGCGCGACGCTGGCGGAGGCCGAGGCGGCCTTGCTGGCCAAGCTGGGCCAGGTCACGCTGGGGGCGCTGGCCGGCGATTTCGAACGCGCCATGCCGGAGCACGCGCCCGGCGCGCAAGGCTGAACGGCAGGCGCGGCGCCTCGGCCAGGCGCGTGCCCGTCCTCAAGCCGCCACCGGCTCTCCCATTTCCCGGCGCCACGACGGCGAGGCGGCCAGCAATTGCCGCGTATACGCCGCGCGCGGCGCGTCGAACACGGCGCCGGATTCTCCCGCCTCCACCACCCGCCCCTCCTTCATCACCAGCACGCGATCGCTGACATGTCGGATCACGTCGAGGTCGTGCGAAATGAAGATCAGCGCCACGCCGAGCCGGGCCTGCAACTCGGCGAGCAGGTCGAGCACCTGCGCCTGCACCTGCACGTCGAGCGCCGACACGGGTTCGTCGCAGACGATCAGCGCCGGCTCGCTGGCCACCGCGCGCGCGATCGCGATCCGTTGCCGCTGGCCGCCCGACAGGGTGAGCGGGCGGCGTTCGAGCATGGCCGCATCGAGGCCGACGCGTTCGAGCAGCTCGACGCTGCGCGCCAGTCGTCGCACCGGATCCAGCTCGGCCGCATGCAGGCCGTCGCCCAGCAGTTGCCGCACCGTGTGGCGCGGATCGAAGGCGCTCAGCGGATCCTGCGGGATGTAGCGCAGTTTCGGCCGCAAGGCGCGCCGCGCCGCCTCGCGCACGCCCGCGCCGTTCCAGCGGCTGCCGAGGAAACGCACCTCGCCGGCGCTGGGCTCGAGCAGTCCGAGCACCAGGTTGGCCGTGGTGCTCTTGCCCGAGCCCGATTCGCCGACGATGCCCAGCACTTCGCCCGGCGCGACCGAGAACGATAGCTGGTCGAGCGCGACGAAAGGTGCGCCGCCACGCTGCGGATAGATCTTGCCGATGCCATCGACCTGGAGCACCGGGTGGGCCGACGACACGGGAGGCCGCACCGGCAGGCGTTCGCGGACGATGCGCGAACGTGGGGCGCCGGGCATGTCGGCCTGGTCGCCACCCTTGCCGCTCGTGCCCTGCTCGTCGTCGAAGCGCGCGGTGGCGAGCCGGTAGCCGCGCGAGGCCGCGTCGGGCCGCGCAGCCAGCAGGCGACGCGTATAGGGATGCGCGGGGCGCGCCAGCACCTCGCGCGTCACGCCTTGCTCGACCAGTTCACCACGATGCATCACCAGGACGCGATCCGCGATGCCCTCCACCAGCGCCAGGTCATGGCTGATCAGCAGCAGCGCGGCGCCCGCGCGCAGGCGTTCGGCCAGCACCGCCAGCACCTGGGCCTGCACCGTCGCGTCGAGCGCGGTGGTCGGTTCGTCGGCGATCAACAAGGACGGTGCCGCGGCGATCGCCGAGGCGATCAGCGCGCGCTGGCGCAGGCCGCCCGACAATTCATGCGCATGCTGGCGCGCACGCCGCTCCGGTTCGGGGATGCCGACCGCGCGCATCGCCTCCAGCACGCGAGCCTCGCGTTCGCCGCGGCGACGTGGGCCGCCGTGCAGGGCCAGCGACTCGGCGATCTCCTCGCCGATGGTGCGCAGCGGATCGAGCGAGACCAGCGCGTCCTGCATCACCAGGCCCGCGAAGGCGCCGCGGACCCGGCGCCAGTCGCGTTCGCGCCAGCCGAGCGCATCGCGCCCGTCGATCTCGAAACGCGTCGCCGAGATGCGCGCGCCGGCGCCGGCCAGGCCGAGCAGGCTGCGCGCGGTCAGGCTCTTGCCCGAGCCCGATTCGCCCACCAGTGCGACACATTCCCCGGCGCGGATGCTCAGATCCACGCCGCGCACCAGCGGCGCGCCGCCGGCGGCCCGCTCGAAACCGATCGAGAGATCCCGCACCTCGACCAGCACCCGCGGCAAACCCTCACGCGATGTCTTCATGCCCTCCTCCGCACTCATCGAGACGAGCCTTGCCGCTGCCGCGACAGGGTCTTGCCCAGCACGGTGAAGGCCACCACCGTCAGGGTGATCGCCAGACCGGGGAACACGCTCGGCCACCAGGCCACACGCAGCACGTCGCGCCCCTCGGCCAGCATCACGCCCCATTCCGGCGTGGGCGGTTGCGGCCCGAGGCCGAGAAAGCTCAGCCCGGACACGGCCAGGATCGCGCTGCCGATGTCGATGGTCGCGACCACCGGGATCGCGATCAGCACGTTGGGCAGCAGATGCCGCAGGAACACGCGCGTGCGCGAATAGCCGTAGCTGGGGGCATGGCGCACGTAGTCGGCCCGGCGCACGCCGAGCGTGCGGGCGCGCAGCACGCGGCCGAACTTCGGAATCCCGGCGATGCCCACCGCCACCGCGATATTGACGATCCCCTGGCCCGCGAACGAGACCACGAACAGCGACAGCAGGATCGGCGGAAAGGCCGACAGCACGTCGAAGATCCGCGATGCGCCTTCGTCGAGCGCGCGCGGCCCGAGCCCCGCCGTCAGACCGATCACGAGGCCGACCAGCAGGCTGACGAGCATGCTCGCCAGGCCGATCACGAGCGAGTAGCGCGCGCCGTAGACTACCCGGGCCAGCACGTCACGGCCGATCCGGTCGGTACCGAACCAGTGGCCGGCGCCGGGCGGCTGCATCGCGTGCGCGACATCGCCGAGCAGCGGATCGTGTGGCGTGAACCAGCCGGGAAAGGCCAGCGCCAGGGCCAGCAGGAACAGGAAACCGGCCGACAGCCAGGCCGACGGCGGCCAGCCCGCAAGGCCGCGCACGAGGTGCCGGACTCGCGAGCGCGGCGCGACGCAATGCGCCGCCGGCGCGATGGACAGGTCGCTCATGATTTGCGCAGCCTCGGGTCGATGAACAGATAGGCGATATCGAGCAGGGTCGAGATCGCGACATGGACGAAGGCGGCCAGCAGCACCACCGCGAGCACCACCGGTACGTCCTGCGAGGTCACCGCGTCGAGCGTGACGCTGCCCAGCCCGGGCCGGCCGAACATCTTCTCGGTGATCACGGCGCCGCCGAGCAGGCCGCCGACCAGCCAGCCGCCCAGCGTGACCACCGGCACCAGCGCATGGCGCAGCAGGTGCCGCACGCGCAGCCCGAAGGCCGACACGCCGCGCGCGCGCACGGTGGTGACGAAGGGCCTCTCGAAGGCCTCGTCGAGCGCCTCGCGCATCACCTGGGCCAGCACGCCCGCGGTCGGCAAGGCCAGCGTCACGGCCGGCAGCACCAGCGTCCGCCAACCGCCGCCGCCCGATACCGGGAACCAGCGCAGGTGGAACGAGAAGGCGATCAGCAGCAGCATCCCGAGCCAGAACACCGGCATCGAGGTGAACGTCAGCTCGGTGGCCGAGGCCAGCCGGCGCGGCCAGGCGCCATGCGTGTCGTGCGCGCCGGCGGTCGCGGCCGCGGCGATGAGCGCGAGCAGCATCGCCAGCAGGGCCGCCGAGCCGGCCAGCTGCACGGTCGGCCAGAGCTGGCCGAGCAGCACGGCGGCCACCGGCTGCTGCATCACGAACGAGGTGCCGAGGTCGCCCTGCGCGAGCCGCAGCAGGAAGCGGCCGTATTGCACCGGCAGGCTGCGGTCGAGCCCCCACTGCGCGGCGATCGCCTCGCGCAGTCCCGGGTAGCTGAGGTCGCCGGCCAGGATGTCCTCGATCCGCCCGGGCAACGCATGGATGGTCAGGAAGGCCGCGCTGGCGGCCAGCCAGAGCACCAGCAGCCCGGTCGCAAGGCGTGTCGCGATCTGGCGCAGCATGGCTCAGCCCTGGCCCGCCGGCTTGCCGAGCCACAGCTCGTAGGCGCTGTTCGGCCCGTCGAGCTGCGGTTCGAAGCCGATGCCGTGCACGTCCGAGCGAGCCGCGATGTGATAGGCCGGCGCGAACAGCGGCACGATGTAGCCCTGGTCGACCGCGCGCCGCTGGATCTCGGCCAGCAGCGCGCGGCGCTCCTCGCCGACCGGCAGCCGCCGCGCGCGGTTGATCGCGCCGGTGATGACCGGATCCGACTTCGGGATCGCGTTGTAGAGGAAGCCCTGGTCGCCGAGCATGTCCCACAGCTCCATCGCGACGTCGGACGGATTGTCGGTGTTCGGGTAGATCGACCAGATGCCGGTCGCCTTCTGGTTGGCGAAATCGCCGGCCGTGGTGATGCGCAGCCGCAGGTCGAGCCCGAGGTTCTGGCGCAGCGCGGACTGGATCGCGCGGATCAGCACGTCGCGGCTGTCGCGCACGTAGGGCTGCGGATAACCGACCTCGATCGTCAGGCGCCTGCCGTCCCGGGTGCGGAAGCCGTCGGCGTCGCGCCCGGTCCAGCCGGCTTCGTCGAGCAGGCGGTTGGCGCCCTTCACGTCGTTGCCCCAGCTGCCCTTGAGCGCCGCGTTCGTATCGGGATTGTCGGGGCCGATGTTCGACCAGGCGCGCCGCACCGTGCCGAGGTAGACGCTCTTGACGATCGCGTCGAGATCGAAGCCGTCGCGCAGCGCGCGGCGCACCCGCACGTCGTCGGCCGGCGCGGCCGTGTAGTTGACGTTGAGCGTAAACGAGGTGGTCGCGGACGGCCCCGTGTAATAGGCATACCCCTCGACGCCGTCGAACACCGGCGCGTCGGTCGGCTGCACGCCCTCGATCATGTCGACCTGCCCGGAGCTAAGCGCGCCGGTGCGCACCGCCGCCTCGGGCAGGAAGCGGTAAACCACGCGCTCCAGCCAGGCCGGGCCCTGGTGCGCGGCGCGGCCCGACTGCCAGCGGTAGTCGGGGTTGCGTGTGAAGGTCGCCGACTGGCCGCGCTGATAGGCGCTGAACACGAAGGGGCCGGTGCCTACCAAGCCCGGGCCGCCCGCGCAGAGATCGTGGTTGGAGGCCAGCGCCTTGGGCGAGAGGAAACCGAGCTTGACGCTCGACAGCGATTCGAGCGTGGTCGAATCGGGCTGTTTCATGACCAGCTTCACCTCAGTCGGCGACACCACCTCGGCGTGGTCGAAATGCACCAGCAAGGACGAGGATGCCGAGGTGGTGGCCACGTTCGCGAGGATGTAGTCGAAGTTGGCCTTGACGGCGTTCGCGTCGAATCGCGTGCCATCGGTGAAATGCACGTCGTCGCGCAATTCGAAGGTGTAGACCCTGCCATCCCCGGACACGCTCCAGGACTTCGCGAGCCAGGGCGCGTAGCTGCCGTCGGCACGCTTGTCGATCAGCGAATCGACCACGTTGCGGATCACCCAGAAGGCATTCTGCTGCGAGGCGCGATGCGGGTCGAAGCAGACCGGCTCGGTCGTGACGCCCCAGGTGAGGGTGCCGCCCGAAACCGGCTGCTGCGCGGCTGCCGAGGCGCTGGCCACGGCGTCGCCGCCGGACTTGCCGCAGGCGGCCAGCGCCAGCGTGGCCGTTGCTAGCAGCGCGGCGCGGGCGACGCCGCAAGGTGTAAACCGTGAAGCGGGCGACGGGCGCGCGGCCGGTCGCGAAACGGATGAAGCGAAGCGAATCATGCGTGGGTTCCCGAGGCTGAACGGACTAGCGTAATCAGCACCCGGCGGCGCAACAACCAAGCCTTTCTGATATCGATATCGGCGCCGGGCTTCGAACCATCCGCGCCTCGGCGCGATCATCGCGATAGTCGCTTGCCTGGATCAGGACAGGCCGAGCCAGGCCTCGACGGCGGCGAGATCCCGACATGGCGCTGCCGAGGCCGCCGGCTGTGTCAGTTCGCGCCGCGCCTTCCCGCAGGCTTCGGCATGCGCGCGCAGCTCGCGCGTGGTGGCGCGATCCTCGGGCAGGCGCCGTGCAAGCGCGGCCTCGACCATGCTCGTGATCAGGCGCTGCTGGCCGTCGAGCACTTCGATCGACGCGGCGCGGCATCGAGACGAAATCCGCGCGATCGCCAGCAGCGCGGGCACGACCGGGATCGTCAGGTGCGCGCCCGGCGGCAGTTGCGCCCAACTTCTCGCCCATTCCGGGCCGCTCGCGATCAATTGCGCGGCGATCGCATCGCGCCAGATCGCGCGCTCCACCTCCAGCGCCTCCCGACAAGCCGCCAGCGCCGCGCCGGCCAGCACGCGCCCTGCTTCGACCAAGGGCTCGGCCACGCCCGTCACATCGGGCTCGCCCGGCTCGACCAGGCAGCCGGCGCCGATCCATTCCGCCTGCTCCCGACGCGCGCCCAGCACGAAGGCCTGCAGGCGATCGGGCGCCAGCGGATCGAGCGGCACCGCCTCGCAGATCGCCGGCTTGCCCGTCGCATGCAAGCTGCAACGACCTTCGTCGGACAAGGCGGGACATCGTTGGCGCGAGGGATAGTCGTGGCCGCGCAAGCTGATCGACAACCAGTCGCCATCGGGCGCGACGCGTGGATAGAGGCGATCGGCCAGCGCGTCGTGCGCGGCCAGATCCTCGGCATCGAGTTCGTGGCTCAGTTCGCCGATCCGGATCCGCTCGCCGAGCCGGCGCCTCGGCACGCGCGCGATCGCGATGCTGGCGACGAAACGCTCGCGATGCCGGAACAGCTCGCGCATCGACAGCGACGGTGGGCTGTTGCAGCAGCGTCCGCAGGCATGACAGGCCAGCGCGAACGAGGCGCCGCGCGGCACCAGCCGGATCGGCGCAACAGAGGATCGCGCGGGCACGCCGGGCATCACCAGGGCCGCCGCACCGAATCCTGGTAGCGCACCAGCAGGAAGTGCGCGAGCGGTTCGGCGTGATAGGCGGCGACCAGTTCGCCGACCCAGGGCTGGCCGCGATCGGCATCGCGGATCGTCAGCACGCTCGCATAGGGCGAGCGCGCATCCTCGGTGCCAATGCTGTCGCGCCCCGGCTGCAGGCCGGCGCGCTGCGCGGTCTCGCGATCCATCGCCACCAGGTCGGCATGATCGAGCGCGGCATACAGCTCGCCGGCGGGCCGCTCGACCAGGCGCAGCCCGAGCCGGTTGCCCGTCACATCGCGCCGCGTGGCATCGAGCCCGGCCGCCTCGCGCAGCTTCAGCAGGTTCTCGTTCTGCAGCAGCACCAGCGCGCGCGAGGCGCCGCGCCGGTCGGCCGGGATCACCACGGTCGCGCCGGGGCGCAGCTGGTTCAGGCCTTGCAGCCGTCGCGAATAGAGCGCGAGCGGCAAGGTCACGGTGGGGGCGACGCTGCTCAGCGCGTAACCGTGCGCGCGGCGCGCGGCCTCGAGCTGGCGCGCGTCCTCGAAGCTCGCCGCATCGAGCCGGCCGGCCGCGAGGGCCGCGTCGATACGCGCCGGATCGTCGAAGCGCCGCACCTCGATGGCCAGCCCGCGCGCGGCCGCGATGCGACGCACTTCCTCGGCGATCTCGGCATGCGGGCCCGGCGTCA
This sequence comes from Burkholderia gladioli, assembly GCF_000959725.1. Lineage (NCBI taxonomy): Bacteria > Pseudomonadati > Pseudomonadota > Betaproteobacteria > Burkholderiales > Burkholderiaceae > Burkholderia > Burkholderia gladioli. Next base: position 1,358,729 of record NZ_CP009322.1, on the reverse strand, counting down.
CGCCAATGCGCAGCGGCGCCGCCGGACTTGTCGCCCCGGCCGTGGCGGAGGCGACGGCCGGCACCGGCGGCAAGGGCCAGGCAGCGCTCCAGCCGCAGCACAAGGCGATGCAGAGCACGCGCGCCGCCATTCGCCGGCGCGAGGCCGGCTTGCCGAGGCCGCTCATGAGGCGTCCCTCAGGATGGTCCGGAAGCCGATATGCGAGGCGGCCAGGTCGGCTTCCTGGCTCTCGCGCGACGAGGCGCGGTAACGCACGCAGTAATCACGCGCGCAGAGGAAGGAGCCGCCCTTGATCACCATCGGCGTATCGCGAGGCCGCGAGGCCGGCGCGACGGCGGCGGTGTCGCCGTTGGTATGCGACTGATGCGGGCCGCCGTAGGCATCGCGGGTCCATTCCCAGGCGTTGCCGATCATGTCGTAGAGCCGGAAATCGTTGGCGGCATAACAGCCTACCGGCGCGAGCCCGGCATGGCCGTCCTCGGCCGTGTCGATCACCGGAAACACGCCCTGCCAGTAGTTCGCCGCGGGTTTGCCGTCGCTGCCCACCGGCGCGGCATCGAGATCGGCGCCGTCGCGGCCTGCCTTGCCCGCGTATTCCCATTCCGCCTCGGTCGGCAAATCGCGGCCGAGCCAGCGCGCATAGGCGAGCGCATCGTGCAGCGTGACCAGCGTCACCGGCAGGTTGCCGCGCCCGTCCACGCTGCTGCCGGGGCCGTTCGGGTGCCGCCACGAGGCGCCCTTCACCCAGCTCCACCAGGCCAGGTCGCGCGCGGCCAGTTCCTCGCGCGAGGGCACGTGGAACACTGCCGCGCCGCCCTGCCGCTCGGCCTCGGTCAGGTAGCCGGTGGCCCGCACGAAGCTGTCGAACTGGGCCACCGTGACATCGGTCTGGTCGATCCAGAAACCGCCGACGCGGGTGCGCCCGTCGCCGGCCGGCCGCTCGTCCGGGTAGCCGCGCGGGCTGCCGAACACGAAGGCGCCGGCATGCAGGTGGACCATGCCCGCCTTGGGATCCTCGCGCCAGCCGGCGGGAATCCCGCCATAACGCTCGCAGCGCGACTCGCTGCCGAGCGGCGCCAGCGGCCGGCCGCGATTGGCCGCGTCGAACGCGGCATCGGGCGCGGCCTGCCAGCCCGCGGCCGCATACGAGAGCGCGAAGGCGGCGGCGAACAGCGCAACGCCGGCCAGCGCGGTTTTCGTCACGAAGCGCATCGATCGCGGCTCAGTAGTAACCGACCGGGCGCAGCGGCTCCACGCCGCCCACGCTGGCCATGTAGGCGTTCCACTGATCGAACAGGGTTTGCACGATCGACGGGTTCTGCGCCGAGACGTCGTTGGTTTCGCCGCGGTCGGCCTTCAGGTCGTAGAGCTGCCAGTGGCCGTCGGCCGGCCCCAGCGGCGGCTCGGTCCACAGCGCCTTCCAGCGGCCGTCGGCGCTGCGCAGGTAGGCGCGGCCATAGGCTTCGTCGCCGAACGGCGCGGTATGCACCTCGCCGGTGGCGGTGCCGGCCAGCACCGGCAACAGCGACTTGCCGCTGACCGGGTAGACGTAGCGATCGCCGTAGATCACCTTGCCGCGATTCGCGTCGACGCCGGTCAGCGTGTTGATCAGCGGCGGCGCCGGCTGCGAGGGCGGCGTGACGCCGGCCACGTCGAGGAAGGTGGCGGTGTCGTCGGTGACGTGCGTAAACAGGTTCAGCGTCGGCAAGGCGCGCGTCTGCCCCGGCAGGTGCACGATGGCCGGCACCGACACGCCGCCCTCGGCCGAATACCCCTTGCTGAGGCGCAGCGGCGTGGCGCTGACCTCGGCCCAGCGCAGCCCGTATTGCAGGCGCTGCGCGTTCTGCTGGCCGTTGTCGGTGCCGAGCGCCGAATACACCGGGTCCTGCGCGTTGGCGGTATCGGTGGCGGTGGGGTCGGCGCCCGAGTCGATCGGCCAGCCCTCGGCGCCGTTGTCCGACTGGAACATGATGAAGGTGTTGTCGTATTCGCCGATGTCCTTCAGGTGCTGGATCAGCAGGCCGATGTTGTAGTCGAGGTTCTCGACCATCCCGGCGTAGATCTCCATGTAGCGTGCCTGCGCGCGGCGCTCGGCCGGCGACAGGCTGGCCCAGGCCTTGTCCACCTTGCCCTGGCCGTAGTCGCTGTAGCCGGCCGAGGCGGGATGCACCGCGCTGATGTACTGCGCGGCGGGCGTGCCGTTGTTGGCGGTGGCGGGCGAGCGCGTGAGCGTCTCCGGCAACCCGCCGAACGGCTGGAAGTCGGCCGGGATCAGGCCCAGCGCCTTCTGCCGCGCGATGCGCGCGTTGCGGATCGCGTCGTAGCCGGCGTCGTAGACGCCCGCGTACTTGTGCAGCCACGGGTCCGGCACCTGCAGCGGCCAATGCGGCGAGGTATAGGCGGCGTAGGCGAAGAAGGGCTTGCCGTCACCGTGGTTCGCGTCGATATCGGCGATCAGCTTCTGCGTGTAGAAGTCGGTCGAGTAGAACACCGCGGGACTGCCGCCGGCGCCGCCCGGTTGGCCGGGCTGGCCCGGCTGCACGTAGCGGCCGTCTTCCGTGTAGTTTTTCGAACCGGCCGGCTCGTGCGCGAAGTGATTGGTGGCGGCGCCGCCGAGCAGCGCGTAGCTGTGCTCGAAGCCCCATTGGTCGGGCGTCTGCCCGCCGCCGCTGGCGCTGCCGACGATGCCCGAGCCGAGGTGCCACTTGCCGGCCATGTAGGTGTGATAGCCGGCATCCTTGAGCAGTTGCGCGACCGACAGCGAGCGGTCGTTCAGGTAACCCTCGTAGCCGGGCAGGCCGCGACGTTCGTCGGTCGGCGCGCCCATCGTGCCCTCGCCGACCAGGTGGTGGTCGGTGCCCGAGATCAGCATCGAGCGCGTGATCGCGCAGACCGTGCCGGCATGATGGTTGGCGAGGATGCGGCCCGAGCCCACCAGCGCGTCGAGGTTCGGCGTGTTGATCTCGCCGCCGAAGGCGTGGATGTCGGAATAGCCGAGATCGTCGGCCATGATGTACAGGATGTTGGCACGCTTCTGCGCGGCCGGCGGCGGTGTCGAAGGCGCGCTCGGGCCGCTCGCCACCTCGCTGTCGCTGCCGCCGCAGGAGGCCAGCGCCACCGCCCCGGCGACGGCCGCGGCGAGCAGTGGGAGACGAACACGGGAACGCGGGCTGGACGAGGATGCGGGGGATGTCGAGGCGGCGGATCGATTCATTATTGTCGTGCGCGGAACGCTCAGGCTGCGGGAGCCGCGATCTTATCCGCGCGACCGGGGCCGCCAAAGTCCGATTCTTTCGATGCTAAAACGCGCCGGGAATAAGGCCGCCGCCGGCCCGCCGCGCCCTCAGGCCGGGCCGAACAGCTCGGTGTAGATCTCGCGCAGCCAGTCGACGAACACGCGCACGCGCGGCGAGAGCTGCCGCCGATACGGGTACAGCGCCGTGAGCGGCAGGTCCGGGCTGCGCCACTCGGGCAGCACCTCCACCAGCCGCCCGTCGCGCAAGGCGCCCTCGAGGTGGAAGCGCGGCACCTGGATCAACCCGCAGCCACGCTCGGCGGCCACCACGTAGTTCTCCGCGTCGTTGACCGAGATCCAGCCGCCGATGTCGTAGTCGCGCACCTCGCCGTCCACCACCAGCGAGAACGGGTAGTCGATGTTGCCGTTGCTCGAGAAGAAGCGCACCGCGCGGTGCCCGGGCAGCTCGTCGGGATGTTTCGGCATGCCGAATTCCGCCAGGTAGGCCGGGCTCGCGCAGATCACCTGCGGCATCATCGCGAGCCGCCGCGCGACCAGCGACGAATCGTGCGGGCGGCCGCCGCGCACCACGCAGTCGACGCCCTCGCGCACCAGGTCGACCAGCCGGTCGCCGCTGCTGACCACCAGCTCGATCTCGGGATAGCGGCGATGGAAGTCGTCGATGCGCGGGATCACGATCGTGGTGGCGTGCGTGCCGTGCATGTCCACGCGCAGCACCCCGCGCGGATTCGAGGCCACCTGCCGCAGCGAGGCTTCGGCATCGTCGAGCTCGGTGAGCACCAGCACGCAGCGCTCGTAGAACGCGCTGCCGTCCGGCGTGGGCCGCACCTGGCGCGTGGTGCGCTCCAGCAGGCGCGTGCCGAGCCGCGCCTCCAACTGCTTGATCGCGTGGGTCGCGCTGGCGCGGGGAATCCCGAGCATGTCGGCCGAGCGGCTGAAGCTGCCCGTCTCCACGATCCGGGTGAACAACTGCAGGGTATCGAGACGGTCCATGGGCGCGATTGTTGATTCGGGTTGAATGTGAGCGTCACTTTATCAGCATCGTCACCGAGAAATTGCCGTAATTCCCCCCAAATGACCGCGCAATTATTGATGCCGGTTGAATTGTGTTCGCAAGCCGCGTGGATTTATCGGGGCGCGGAAAAGGCGAAGAATGCATTCCTGACGGGCAAGCCAGCCCTCTCGAACCCAGGAGCCCAAGCATGAATGCATCCCCCACCCGCGCCGCGATCGTCACCGGCGGCTCGCGCGGCATCGGGCGCGCCATCGCCACCCGCCTGGCCGCCGACGGCTTCGCCGTGGTCGTCAATTACGCCGGCAACGCGGCGGCGGCGCAGGAAACCGTAGGCGCGATCGTCGAGGCCGGCGGCACCGCCGTCGCCGTGCAGGGCGACGTGGCCAGCGAGGCCGATGTCGCGCGCCTGTTCGACACCACCGTCGAGCGTTTCGGCAGCGTCGACGTGGTGGTCAACAGCGCCGGCGTGATGTCGATGGCGGCCATCGACACCGAGCAGCTCGAGGCCTTCGATCGCACCATCGCCACCAACCTGCGCGGCACCTTCCTGGTGCTGGCCCAGGCGGCCAGGCGCATGCAGCGCGGCGGCCGGATCATCGCGCTGTCCACCAGCGTGATCGCGCTCTCGTTCCCCGGCTACGGGCCGTATATCGCCAGCAAGGCCGGCGTCGAGGGCCTGGTGCGCGTGCTCGCCAACGAGCTGCGCGGACGCGGCATCACCGCCAACGTGGTGTCGCCGGGGCCGGTGGCCACCGAGCTGTTCTTCAACGGCAAGACCGACGAGCAGGTCGCCAAGCTGGCCAAGCTCGCGCCGCTCGAGCGGCTCGGCGAACCGGAGGACATCGCCTCGGCGGTGTCCTTCCTGGCCGGCCCCGACGGCGCCTGGGTCAATGCCCAGGTGCTGCGCGTGAACGGCGGTTACGCCTGATTCGACTGTCTCGACTGTCTCGACTGTCTCGACTGTCTCGACTGCTTCGACGCGCGGCGGCCCGATCCGCCGCGCACCTTCCACGCCGCGCGCCTCGCGCGGCATCCCGGCCGAGCGATCGGCCCACCCATCCGGACTGCCACCATGCCATTCGCCAATTTCAAGTTCCCCGAAGGAATCCTCGATGCCGCCACCAAGGAGGAGATCATTCACCGCACCACCGCGATGTTCGTCGAATACTTCGGCGAGGGCGTGCGCCCGTATTCGATGGTGCTCGTCGACGAGGTCGTCGATGGCGGCTGGGGCCGCGCCGACGAGACGCTGACGCTGGCGAAGATGGGCATCCCGCCCAAGCAGCCCGCCTGAGCATTCCGAGCCGCAGATCGCCATGGCGGGCGCGCCGTCATCCCGGCGCGCCCGCCATGCTCGCCTCGCCTGGAGCCGTCGATGCCGACCACCCCCACCTCCCCCTCGCCGTCCTCCGACGGCGCGCGCGCCGTGCTGCGCATCTCGCTCGGCGCGATCCTGCTCACCCACGGCCTGCCGAAGCTGCTGCATACCGCGCACGGCGCGATGGCCGATCCGATGGCGAATTCGATCCGCCTGATCCGCGACGGCGCCGGCCTGCCCTTCGCCGAGCAGCTCGCCGTGCTGGTGATGTTGATCGAGACCGCGGGCGCGGTGCTGCTCATGCTCGGGCTCGGCACGCGCGCCGTGGCCTGCGCGATCTGCGCCGAGATGATCGGCATCGCCTGGGTGCTCGGCCCCACCTGGCCCTGGCTCGAACGCGGCATCGAATATCCGGTGCTGATGGGCGCCGTGGCGCTGTCGATCGTCTTGTCGGGCGGCGGCGCGTGGTCGCTCGAGGCGCGCTGGATACGGCGCCGGCAAGCCGCGTCCTGAGACTGGACAAACCGGTCCACCTTCGTCATACGTCTAAGGAGAAATCGCCATTTCCCGCGCCCAGTACGGGTTTACATAGGATCGCCAAGTCTCAAGGCGCCTCGCCTCCGGGTCGTTATAGAAGCTGACCACATCATCCAGGCGAGGCGTGAACGCATGAAGCTGTCCACCAAACTGTCGGTACTCGTGATCGCGGCGCTGGCCGGGATCCTCCTGATGGCCGCCACCGCGCTGAGCGTGATGCGCGAGGCCATGATCGACAGCCGCGGCGACCAGATCGTGATCCTGCTGAGCAAGGCCGAGCATCTGGTCGACAGCTACCGCCAGCGGCAGGCGCGCGGCCAACTCAGTGCCGAGCAGGCACGACAAGGCGCGCGCGACGCGCTGGCCGCGCTGAACGTCGACCAGAAGAGCTACTACTGGGTCAAGGATGCCGACAATGTCAACCTGGTCCACATCAACCCCGACTTCGTCGGCAAGCGCAGCACCGACAACCACACCGCCAGCGGCCTGAGCGATCGCGAGGCCTATGCCGCCGCGCTGGCGAAGTCGCATTTCGCGCTGGTCGACCTGCTGATCAAGCGCAACGCCAACACCGAACCGGAGCCGAAGCTGCAGGGCGTGGTGCGGATTCCCGAGTGGAACTGGCTGGTCGGCACCGGCTTCTTCTATGACGATATCGATCGGGCCTACTACCGGATCGCCGGCCTGCTCGCCGCGATCACGGTGCTGATCGCCCTGCTCGTCTCGGCGATCGCCTACATGATGGTGCGCAGCGTGCGTCGCACGCTCGGCGGCGAGCCGGCCCATGCCACCGAGATCGCCACCCACATCGCCAACGGCCAGTTGCAGCTCGAGTTCGACGTCTCGCGCGCCGCGCCGGGCAGCCTGATCGCCACGCTGGCCGAGATGCGCGAGCGCCTGGCGGCGATGATCGCCGAGATCCACACCGCCAGCCAGGCGATCGCGCATGGCGCCGGCGAGATCGCCCAGGGCAACCTCGACCTGTCCCAGCGCACCGAGCAGCAGGCCGCCTCGCTGCAGGAAACCGCGGCCAGCATGGAGCAGATCACCGGCACGGTGAAGCAGAATGCCGACAACGCGCGGCATGCCAACGGCCTGGTGGGCAGCGCCACCGAGGCGACCTCGCTCGGCGGCGAGGCGGTGCGCCAGGTGGTCGATACGATGTCGAGCATCGCCGAGCAGTCCGCGCGGATCGCCGACATCACCTCGGTGATCGAGAGCATCGCGTTCCAGACCAACATCCTCGCGCTCAACGCGGCCGTCGAGGCGGCGCGCGCCGGCGAGGAAGGCCGCGGTTTCGCGGTGGTGGCCGCCGAGGTGCGCTCGCTGGCGCAACGCAGCGCCTCGGCCGCCAAGGACATCAAGGAACTGATTCAGGTGTCGGTCGACAAGGTGGGCGACGGCAACCGGCTGGTGCAACTGGCCGGCGAACGGATGAACGAGATCGACCGTTCGATCGGGCAGGTGGCGGACATCATCGGCGAGATCTCGGCGGCCTCCGCCGAGCAGAGCACGGGCATCGACCAGGTGAGCCGTGCGGTCACGCAGATGGACGAGGTCACGCAGCAGAACGCGGCGCTGGTCGAGCAGGCGGCGGCCGCGGCCACCTCGCTGGACGAGCAGGCCGGCAGGCTGCGTTCGGCGGTATCGGTGTTCCGGCTCGCCTGAGTCTGGCGCGAGCCGGGCTCGCCGTCGGGCGCGGCAGGCACGATCGGCCTGCGCTAACCCCGCCTCAGAGACTCCCGAGCAGCGCCGGCAGGTCGCCGTCGAACGCGTAGCTGCCGGTATGCGTGGTATGGAACCAGGGGCAGGCATAGATCGCCCCGCCCAGGTCGCGCCATTTCCGGCAGAACGACAGGTCCTCGGACAAGGGGCGCCCGTCGTCGGGCGCATGCAGGAATTCGAAGTGCTCGTGCAGGTGCGTCGAATGCGGCAGGAGATGCCGGTAGTTCGAGGGGATCACGACACGCTTGTCGGGATAGGCACTGGCGAGCCGACCGAACACGGCGCGCTCGATCATCATCATGCCGGCGCCGCCCGCCGATACCTCGACCGGCCGCTCGCCCTGGCTCAAGGCGCCCTCGCCGATCGCGAAGACGGTGTGCCGATAATCGGCCGCCACCCGCGCGACCTGCTGCGCAGACAGTTCGGGACGGCGCCGCGCCGTCTCCACCACCGCCTCCCAGTTGATCTGCTTGGCCGGATACGGGCCGATCGCGATCTCGGCCCCCAGCTCGAACATGCGCAGCACGTCGCGGCCCTCGAAGCCGACGTCGGCGTCGACGAAGAGCAGGTGCGAGAGCGTCGATTCGCCGAGGAAGCGCTGGATCAGCACGTTGCGCTGCTCGTGCAGCAGCGCGGTCCCGCTCACGTAGAAGAATTCGAAGGCGATGCCGGCTTCCAGGCAGGCACGCTGCAGCGACAGCAGGCCGTTCACGTAAGGCATGAAGCAGCTCGAACCATAAGCGGGTGTCGCGACGAAGATGCCTCGAGTCGTTGTCATGGTGGCCCGGTGGGAAATGGACACGGTGGCTTCAGCGATCCCTTTTTATTGAAAATCGGCGCGACCGTCAACGACTTGTCACGAACCGCAAGATCGCCGCGGCGCGCCATGACGGACGAAGGGCCGGCGCTGCAAGCAGCCCGGCCCTGTATCTGCTACCCGTAACCGGCTGGCGGGCGCCGCGCGAATGCGGCGCCGCTCGCCGGAGATTCGCCTCAGCAGCCGGTCGGGCCGCTGCCGGTGGTCGTGCCGAGTAGGCCGACGAAGCGCTTGTAGGCATCGACCCGGCTCTGCACCTGGGCCGGATTGCGCCCGTTGCACTCGAGCGAGCCATTGATCGAGCGGATCGTCTCGCCGAAGCCGCGGCCGCTGGCCATGGCCTGGTGCGGTGTCATGGTGCCGGCGCCCGATTGCGTCATCCAGAACCAGATCGCGGTGGCCCAGGAGATCGTCGCGTCGGTGGCCACCCAATCCGGGTTGCCGAGCAGGTTCAGGCCCAGCGCATCGCCGGCGGCCTTGTAGTTGTAGTCCCAGCTCAGTTGCATCGGGCCACGGCCGTAATACTGCTTGCCGCCGCAATTGCCGCTGCTGCAGTAGCTGTTCCAGTTCGCCTGGTTCGATTCGCGGATGTACACCAGGCCGCCCGTTTCATGCGAAACGTTTGCCAGGAAAGCCGCGATTTCCTGCTTGCGCACGTCCTGGCTGGCCTCGCCGGCGAAATCGGGATAGCTCTTCAGCGCGCCGATCAGGCCGTCGTAGGTATAGAAGCTGTTGCGGGTCGGGAACATCTGCTCGAAGGTCGCGCGGCTGAGCGGGAAATCGGTGCCGTTGCCGGGCGAGCTGCCGCCGTCGCAGGTGGTGGGCGCCCAGTACCAGGTGCTGATGGTCGGATCGGTGCCGTCGCTGCCGTTGGTGCCCACGTTGACGAGCTTGTAGTACTGGCCGTTGGCCTGGTACAGCACGATGTCGCCCTTCTGGTAATTGACGCCGCGGCTCCAGACCTTGAAATTGCAGGCCGCCGCCGCTTTCAGGATCGGGGCGCCGGTGGCGGCTTGCGCGTGCGCCTGATTGGCGATCAGGCAAACACCGATGGAAGCCAGGATGCAGACGATTGCTTTCAGAGACCGTGATTTTTTCATGATTTATTCGAAATGCGGAGTCGATGAAAAACGGATGATTCGCGAATGCGCGCGAATTGCCGACATGGGCCACCCGTCAGCCGCCCGACGCGGCCGGCACGGCGTCCGCGAGCTATCCATTTCGTTATCACGGAAATAATCGCGGCCAGATGACGGGTTCAGATTGAGTGATTAGAAAGCTTTCCGTCAACTGCGCACTGGCATTCCTGATAGCTATCATTTCCCCCAATATTTGATTCGATAAAGCGAATGCCGGATTGGATTGATTTTCATTTTCCGGAATCGAACAAAATGATGGGGATAACAAAATCAGGCCACGGGCGGCGGCGGCCGGCTCGGTGCAGCCGGGCAGGCGCGATCTTGAACGATGGGATCGCTCGCCGTCAGATCAGAACTGCGCCGTCGCCTGGAATCCGACCGTGATCCGCGCGGTCGGGAAGCCGGACGGCTTGTAGACCGGCGTGCCAGCGAACAGGTCGTAGCCGTAGGCGCCGAAGCGTGTCGCGACGCTGCCCTTGATGCCGATCACCGCGCCCGCGAGCTGCGTGCCCACCAGCACGATCGGCTGCGGCCCCCACACGCGACCGTAGTCGAGGCCCACGTAGATCGCCTGTCCGCTCTGCCCGATCGGCGCCTGCAGCTCGTTGCGCCAATAGAAGCCGCGCGACGCCGCCAGCATCGTTTCGCCGTCGAATCCTCGCACCGTGTAGCGGCTGCCGATCGTCAGGTCGTCGATGTAGTACAGCGTGTCGCCGGTGTATTGGCCGTGGAACGTCGTCACGTACCGGAACGGCTGCCGCGCGATCGCGAACGGCACCGACAGGTTGGCGTCGAGCACGGTCATCTGGTAGCGGTAGGTCGGGCCGCCATCGGCTGCGAGGCTGTCGTCCCGTGCGCCGAGTGCGCCAATACCTTGCCGGTACACGAGCGTGCCGTCGAACTGTGCATGACCGAAGTAGTGCCGATCGGTCATGCACAGTTCGACGAACGTGTTGTTGCGGCGCTGCTGCGGAATTTCCGTACCTTCAATGAAGCTTTGCCCGAACCGGCGCGACAAGCGAAACTGCGCGCCGAATACATCGTTCTGGCTGCGTGACAGCACACGGTTCAGCTTGAAATCGATCGTCTTCGAATTGCCGCTCGCGATGAAGGTCTGGTTTACGCCGGCGATCTGCTGGTAGTAGGTGTTCGTGTAAGCGGACAGCGTCGCGCTCCAGTAGCCCCACGGGATCGAATAAAAACCGTTCCAGCCGTGCGAGCCCAGGCGCTTGTCGCCAAACTCCAGATCCTGGCTCACGCCGATATTGAAGATGTCGTTCAGGCCCAGGGGATTGTCGATGCCGAGCGACAGGTTGCCCTGCAGGCGGCCGGTCGCCCGCGTACCCGAGTTGTCGATCGAGGTCACGACTGTCCACGGCTTGCCGCGCTTCACGTCGAGTACGACGTCGCTCTCACCCGGCACGTCGGCGGGAACGATCTGCATCGACACGTCCTGGCTCGTCACGCGCTTCATCTGCTCGAGGCCCTGTTCGAGGTCGCGCAGGTTCAATAGTTCGCCGTCGCCGGTCGGGAAGGCGGTTTTCCAGGTGGCGCGGAGCTTTTCATCGGCGAAGCGCACATGGCGGATGACACCGGGGATCAGCGAGAGCTTCAGCGTGCCGGTGGAGAGATCCTGTTCGGGCAGCAGCACGCGCGTCGTGACGTACCCGCGTGCCAGGATGGCTTGCGACAGGCCCTTGATCAGCATGTCGAGACCTTGCTTACCGACGCACTGCCCAGCGTAGTGGGCGAGCCACTCACGCGCGAAGGCGAAGCGGTCCATCGGCAATGCCGATGCGCCTTGCGATTTCAGGGAAGCGGGCAGCGCATCGGGGACGTCGAGGGAGAAACGATCGATGCGAAAGCACGGCGTTTCCGATGGCAGCGTGGGAAACTCGGCGCTCGCCGTCGCGGCCGAACGTACCCCCGGCGCGGAGACGGCTCGTTCGCGCTCTCGTGCCTCTTCCTGTTGTCGGGTTTGCTGATCGTTGCCTGGAATGATTGGGCGTGGTGCCTCTTGTGCTGACACGGTCATTGGTATCAGCCAGGCGGCCGACAGCAACGCGACCGGGATACGGATTGTCATAAATGTGGTCTTGTTTGTTCGATTTTATGGCTTGGGTGCTAAATGCCCCGGAATCCAAACCCATTCGGTACCGCTCCATTTCCAGAAGCCCATAACCCAGATCGTGCTGGACCACGACGGCAACACGGGCTCCATTTCCGGTTTCGGCGGAGGACGCGGCGGAGCATCAGGTGGCACGGTCTCGCATGCCGCGAGAAGCGCTGACATAGCAAACATCAGAGCCGCCGACCATTTGGCTTTCTTCATCATTACCTCAGCGTCACGGGACGTCGATCGATCATGTCTTAAACCACCGGGAAACGCGGCCGATCAGTCCTTGAGGAGGAGGCACCCAACCGGGTTTCAGAAAGTCGTAGACGTCATCGTAGTGATCGAGAGGCTTCACCGGCATCAGTTCCATTGGCACCAGCGGATGATCGACTTCGACAAAAACACCTCGGCGCCAGCACAGTTTCGCCTCCAGTACAGCCAAGAATGAAAAATAATCCTCTGTATACACGTGCTCCGACTTGCGTAAAGCGTCAGTGCGAATGATTTGCTCAAGCCCTTCTTTATCGCCACGAATCAACCTCGAGAAAAAATCCTCACCACACTCGCATTCAGTTCTCAGTGGCTTCCGCCCGTTCTTCGCCATTCGGCGAATCTTGTCAGCTAGAGAAACATCGTCGCCCGTCATAGCCAACTGAAGCATGTGAACATAGAACTGATTATTTAATGGATCTTCTCTTGCACTCACGAACCCCTGAGGTGAGACGACCGAGAACGCCTGGACCATCGCATTGGAGTCGGACATCATCGCGTACAATAAGTAATCTGGTGTTTGCAGCTCGAAGCGATCCTCGCTTATGGCGAGGGAAGTCAACTTGAGAACACACGAGACGTATAAATTATTTTTGAGCGATGGCATATCGCCATTGACAAAATAATCATAAAGTCCGACCACAGAGTGATCTCTCGAAAGTCCATCATAACAGCGCCTCAAATCAATAGGCTTGATCCGATTGCGGATCTTGCCTGAAACCTCCGGAATATGCAGCATGGCCGCATAAAATCCAAAAGATTTTCGCTTAATCGCCTCTGCATCCATTTCGACACCTTATTTTATCTTCACAAGTGTTGCGCCATTCGAATTAACACCCGTAACGACCTTTACGAGTTTGCCACTATCAATTGCCTTCTGGATCAGGTCGGCAGTTACCCTTTGATTTGCATCTCCACTTCGAAGACGGGCAACTGCGCTATCAATCCATCCATCAGTCATTTGCGTCGGCAAGCTACCGGATGGGCCATTAAGTTGGACCGATCCGTTCGCGTTCAATGGCTTGACTTCGTTGATATATACCGTGTCCCCCTTGATGTAGACGCCGTCGAAGCAATTGACGCCACACTTACCATCCAATGGAGTAAAGCCGTTGCGTACGAAGTAGTTGTTCGCCACATATTCACGGGCCTGCCCCTGCAAATCCTTCGACGGAAGCTGGTCGAGTTGTGACAGCACGCCTTGTTCCGCAGTATTCAATTTCACCGGCATGCTCTCCATCGTTACCTTGCCAGTGCTGATGAACCCTTTGCCTGTCGGATTCACTGGCCCCGCCAACCAAACATCAATCGACTCACCTGCGCGCGCTACCGTTGACGCGATCTTGCTGGTAAGAATACCGCCGATGACCGTTTCTTCGATCGTGTAATCGGGCCTCACTGAACCATTTTGCGTGGCGAAGTTACTCAACCGATCCTGATCACGCTGGCTTGCGCCTGGCGCGATCGAGCCTGGGAGCGAACCCAGTACAGAGTTCAAATACTGGTCAGAACGCTGCGCGGGTGTCGCACTGAAATACGTCTGTGCCGACCCATCGGAGATCATCGGCGAACCGCGCACCAGAATCGGCTTGCCCATATACTGCGACAACATGTCTTGCGCCGTCTGAAGGTTCATCAGGTAGGAGCTGAGGCCGCCCATTGCGCCTTCGCTGGTCGGATTGTTCGCCGTCTGGATCAGCGTCTGCAGATAGGCCATGTTCTCCTTGTTCGCCGTGTCGTCGACCATGCCCTTCGCCGCGCGCTCGAGCATGTCGGTCCAGTAGGTCGTCGCCTGCGTCACGCAGCTTGAGTCGCCGCGGCATACCGCTTGCGCTTTCTCCTTCGCGAGTTGTTCGACGACCTTCACCTCTTCTACGTGAAGCTGCCGATTGTAAAGCTCGTTGTTGATGGCTGACCCTGCACCGGCCAACGCACTACCGCCACCCGCGACAGCACCAGCCGCCGCACCACCGGCAGTCGCCACGATCTCGTTCAGTGCATTGCGCGCGGCGGCTTGTGCGCTCAGCGGCAACTGGCTCACTGTCTGATCGATGATCGGCTGCGCCAGGGACTGCAGCACATCGCCCGCCAACGAACCAGCAACCGCTCCGCCAATGTTGCCACCCGACAGCGCCGCGCCGATCGCCGCCACGGCTACATGCAGCGCGTCGCGCCCCGCCCCGCCTTCGCCGAACAGCGCCTTCATCTGCGGATTACTGTTTTCCAACTGCGTCGCCGCTTCCGCCACCGCGAAAGTCGCGACCTTGCCGAACGCCTGCGCAAACGCCAGGTTGTTCTGGACCTTCTGCAGGTTGAAGGTGTTTTCCACCGTCTGGTTCGCGTTCGCGGTGTCGCGCGACAGGCCAGCCGTGCTATCCGTGCCGTTCTGTTCGTCCGACTTCACAACGATCTGCGCCGGACTTACCGACGCGTGCGTGACGCCGCTCGCGCTGTCACCCGTCTGTGCGAAAGTCGGCCCTCCCGAGGTCGAAAAACCCTCCGATGATCCGGAATACGACATCTTGTTCTGGATGTCGGTAAATCCGAGACTGCCGGTCGTCAGCGTGTTGCTATCGGCCGGCGCGGCGCTCGCGATCTGCGCGCCGTTGAGTTGCGTGTGGCCCGCCACGTTGACATCGAACCCTCCCTTGCCTGCCACGATGCCGGATTGCTGGTTCGCCGACGCATAGTTCGCGTCGATACTGGTATGGCCGATCGATGCGTCGACACCGCCACCTGAGCCGAACGTAAAACTACCGCTCGCCCCCGTGTTGTGCTGGTTGCTGCTGTAGTTCGATGTATCCTGAAGACTCGTCATCGTCAAATCGCCGCCGACGTCGACCTTGACCTTATCACCCGAGACCCGTGCGCCGGTAAGCGTGGTGTCACCGCCCGAGGTCATCGTCAGATTGTTGCCGGCCGCCACCGTGGTGTTGGTTTGCGTGACGCCATCGCCATTGCCTTGGCCATGTGCGTTGGAGCCATTCGCGAAGACGCTGATGCCGGTGTTCTTGCCCACGCCGATCGCCACGCCCGCATTCCAGCCGGTCGAACTGTTCGAGCTGGTGCTCTGCTCGGTACTCTGCGCGCTCTGCAACGTAATCGCGTTGTTGGCATCAAGTACGACGTTCTTGCCGAGTACCGACGCTCCGGTCATCGCAATGTTGCCGGTACCTGCTTGGGCATTTCCGTTCGCGTCCGGGGTGCCGGTCGCGACAATGGAGACGTTGCCATTGCCGATGATCGACGCCCCCTTCGCATCCGAAAGCGATGTCGTCGAATTGCTGCTGCTATGGCTCGACCCGATGCTGAGTTGTACCTGAACGCCCTTGGCGGCCTCGCTGACGTTACCGTTCGACAGGGCATTGGCGGCACTCTTGATCCCGCCGCGGTTCTGGTATGCCTGCTCGGCTGCCGCCACGCCTTGTACCGCCGCGAGGCGCGAATCGCCCGACTGCTGGCCTTGGCGGACGGCGCCTGCCATCGACTGACCGAGTCCGACCAGGCCGCCGCCCAATCCGACGCTCAAACCCGACTGGCTGAACTGCTGCGACTGCGCGTCCTTGTAGGTGTCGTACGCGGCATTCACGGTCACGTTCTGCGCGGCGACTCCGACATCCTGGCCCGCCACAATCGTGCTCCCCGTCATCGTCGCGTCCTTTCCAGCCTGGATCGTGACATTGCCCTCAGATGATCCGATCACACTCCCTTTGTTCATCACGGAACTGCTTTGGTCCTGCTGCGCGGCTGAGCGCGAACCCACCGTCACCGACAGACCGCCGTTCGTGAGGAGGCCCGATTCCTTCTTGTCGAAATAGCTCGACGATTGAGTCGTGTCTTGTGAGGTCGTGATGTTGACGTCGCGCTTGGCTTGCAACGTGACGTCGTTCGTGCCCACCACGTTGCTGCCCGTCACGTTGATGTCGCGGTTGCTAACGACGTTGATGCCGTCGGCCGACACCGTGCTGCCCTGGCTATAAGTCGCCGTCTGGTCGATCCCGCTCGCGATCTTCACACCGCTCACCACATTGCTATGGCTATGCGTTTCGTGCGAGTTCAGCTCGTGCGTTTCGGTTGCCGCGCCGATATTCACGTCGCCGCTCGCCATCAGATTCGCATTACCTGTACTCAAGCTGAGCGTGCTGCCACTGATCGTGAGATCCTTGCCCGATGCAAGCGTGACCGTATCGCCCCCCTTCAGCGTCGTGCCGGTCAGTGTCTGGTCGGACGTGTGCAGCGTCTCTGCATAGCTGCCGTGACTTTCGCTGCCCGAACTGTTGCTGTTCACGGTCGAGGTCGCACTCGCCGCCTCCAGCGTGACGTTTCCCTTGGCAGCAAGCGTCCCACCTTGCCCGAGGTCGATCTGCGCGCCCTTCGCCGTCAGGTCACCACCCACGACGACATTCGATTGCCCACCGACGCTGATCGAACTGCCGGCGACCTTGTTGATATCGGTATTCGACACACCATTGGCCCGCTGCACGATCTTGTGCTCGCCGGTCTGCACGGCACCGAGATCCCAGTTGCCGCCGACATTCATGCCGAGATTACCGCCGACGGACAGATCGCCCGCGCTCTGCTGGAAGTTGCCGCCGGTCGTGATCGATGCATCGCCCGCAACGTCGAGTTTGGCAGTCGGCCCGAGCGTGGTGACCACGCTCGTCGCGCCGTCCCGGCTCACGCGTGTGTTCGTCTTCGTCGCCGTGTCGAGAATCAGGTCCTTGCCCGCGTCCAACTGCAGGCTGCCGGCCTTCACGTTCGCCGACGTCAGATCGATGTTGTTCTCGGTCGAAAGCGACATCAGCCCGCCGCTTTGCAGCGCGCCGAATGCGTTGTCAATCTGCTTGCCCTGAATCGCGAGCGTATTGTCCGCTTTGACCGTGCCGCTGTTCGTGAACGTCTGCGCGTTCTGGAGATCGATATTGGTTGCGGCGATCAGCGGGCCATTCATGTTCTGCTGGCTGGCTTGCGCCAGATACACGACCGGCACCAGCACCGACTGGCCGTCGACCACGCGCGTTTCCATCAGGATCACGTTGCTGGTCAGCTTGGCGACCTGGTCGGCCGACAGGCTCGCGCCGATCGGCAAATCGAGCGACTTCGACAGATCGGCGCCGGCCGCCATCAGCGACTCATACATCGTCTGCAGGTCCGCATATGGTCCGAGCACTGCCTTGCCCGTCAGCGATGTCACCTGATTGCGTACCAGTTGCTGCTCGTAGAAGCCGTCTCCCAGGCGCTTCGGGATATGCGTGAGGTCGACACCGATCTGACTGAAGAAGTAGTCGCTCGAGATGAAGTTCTTCTGGTTCGTGAACGCCGGGTTCGTCTCGATCACATAGCTCGCGTTCGGCGCGGCGGTCGGCTTGAACAAGCCGCCTTGCGGAATGGTGAGGTTGTTTAGGACGTTCAGTGCCGTCGCGCTGGGAAGGATCGGATCGACCGGCGCGGACGGCCCGCCGTGCACCGACGACGCCCCCAATTTCGCGCCACTCGCGTTACCGCTCAGCTTGGTCGGCGTGAGTCCCGGCACCGATTGCCCCGGCAGCAGGCCAAGCGGCGGAATCGATGCGTTACCGGCCGTGTTATTGACGCTGACGCCCGTGCCCGAGATCGTGCCGTTCGAACTCAGCGTCGAAAAATAGCCCGGCAGCGTGTAATCCTTGAGGGAGGCTGGCGCCGCCTGTGTGTAGCCGCCCGGGCGCCCCGTGACGAACGGCGCGTTGCCGAACGGCAGTTGCCAGTCGTGCTCGGTGTTGTCGTAGTTGTTGTAGTGATATTGCCCCGAGTAGGAGACCGTCACGCCCGGCAGTTTCTGGCCGGAGGCCGCCCAGCCGTCGGCGTCGTAGCGGGCTGGCATCTTGACGTCGCCGACCGCCGCGATGTCGCTCCAGTAGTTTTGCAGCGTACCGACCGACGACGCATCGATCTTGCCGCCCGACACGATTTGGGCGGCCGGGCTGAGGTCCGTCACGGTTGTCGCTGTCGCGCTGTCCGCATAATAGGTCGTGAACTGATAATCGCTGTTCCACTGACCGCCATGGGGCGGCTCGGTGTAGACGCCGCCGATGTTGTCCGGATCCTTCACATTGATCTGGCCTGTGCGACCGCTGATCGGAATGCCGAACTGGGCAAGCGATGCGGGGTCGATCTGGCTGGTGGACGTCTTCACCTCGCGGCGCGTGTTCGTCACCTTGTCCGCGTGCAGTTCCATGTCGCCGCCGGACTGGATCAGGGCCGACACGTTATTGACGAGCGCGGCGTTCCTATAGCTGCCGCTCGCGTCCTTGCCGCCCGCCAGCACGACCTTGCCCATGCCGAAGATGGCCGCCGTCGCCATCGAGTCGGTCGCGGTCGTGTCGTCGCGGTTTTCGATGTCGCGCGCGAGGATGTCGAGCGTGCCGTTGCTGTCCGACGCCCCGATCAGCGCGGTCGGCCCGAGGTTCGAGATCGTATTCGTCGCGTTCAGCGAGGCGCTGGCGCCCACCAGCGCGCCGGTATTGGTCAGGTTGGTCGACTGCGTGTGCAGCAAGCCGCCGGCAGTCAAGGCGCCTGCATTGACGATGTTGCCTGCGTCGACGCTCAGCATGTTGACCGACTGCAGGCTCGCGTTGTTCGTGAAGGTGCCGGGCAAGGTGAAAGCGAGGTCGTGACCGACATTGAACTGGGTATCGGACGCCGCCGTGTAGTCGCCTTGGAGATGCACTTTGGCGTCATGCGTCGCGCTGTAGGTGCCGCCGCCTTTCAGCATGGCCGCGGCGACCGCCAGATCGTGCGTCGAGCTGATCTGGCCGTTCGTATTCGTGATCGCGCCGGTTGTGGTGACGTTCACGTCGCCGCTCGAATTCGCGACGTTGCCAACGATGTTGCCAATGCGGCCGCCGCTGTTGTCCAGGGCGCCGCCCTGGACATGAAGCGATGCGCCGCTGAGCTGGCCTCCTTGCCTGTTGCTGATCGACGCCGCGCTGACCGTCACATCGCCGTTGCCGGTGATGGCGCCCATGCCCGCCACGCCGCCAGCATGGCTGTTGGCAATCTGGCTGCCTCCCTGCACCGTCATCTTGCCGGTACCGAGGTCGACGATGTCGCCATCCGCGTTGTCGATCGATGCCGATTGAACGGCGAGCGTGCTGGTGTCACCCGCGCTGGATTGTCCGGCCTGGACGTGCCCGCCTTGGTTCGACAGCGCACCGCCATTCGTCAGCGACAGCGACGTGTCAGAACGGAGTAAACCCTGTGCGTTGTTCACATCGCCCGAAATAGTCGCGTCGATGCCGCGTTGCGCGGCGAGGATGCCACTCCCGTTGTTCCAGGCAGCCGCTTGGACAATGGCTAGCCCCTTCGTCACGATGGTGCCCAAGGCGTTGTTCAGCGCATTGGCTCCATTGCCCGGTGCGATCGTCAACGTCCCGGTCCCGGCGTGCGTGATGGTACCGCCCGCGTTGTCCAGCTCGGCCGGCGTGAGCGTCAGGTCGGTGGCGTTGGTCTGGATCACGCCGGACGCCGAGTTATCGAGCGTGCCGCTGACGTTCATCGCCATCGCCGACGATCCATACTGCGTGATCGTACCGCCGTGGTTCACGAGATTGGCGGCCGTCAGCGCCATCTGATTGGCCTCGAGCCTGCCGCCTCTGTTGTTGAGCCTCGAATCGGCGGTGACCGACAGGTTCGGCGCGACGATCGAGCCACCCTGATTCGTCATCGAACCGGTGTGGATTGTTGCGCTCGTGCCCGCACCGACCTGGCCGCAGTCGTTCGCCAGCGTACCGCTCGCGACGTTCAGATCTGTGTTCGACAACAGCTTGCCGCTCGCATTGTTCAGCGTGCCGGCGACGCTTGCCATCAGCCCGTTCTGCGCATTGATCGAGCCCGACGTGTTGTCCAACGTGGCGGTTTGCGCGACGACGCGCCCGTTGCTCGCGATCGAGCCGCCGACGTTCGACATCGAGCCTGTCCCGCTTCCCAGCGTCAACTTGCCGGTGCCGGCATGCGTGATCGTGCCACCGTCGTTCACCAGCGAGGCCGGGGCGAGCATGACGTCGGTGCTGTTGGTTTGCAGCGTGCCCTTGGCATTGTCGAGCGTGCCCGAAACGCTCACGCGCATCGCGCCGGTGCCGGTTTGCGTGATCGTGCCGCCGTGGTTCGCGAGATCGACCGCGGTGAGCGAAACCTGATCGGCTTGTACCGTGCCGGCGCTGTTGTCGAGCGTGGTTGCGCTGACCGTTGCCACCTGGGCGCCGATCGAGCCGCCGTTGTTCGTGAGATGCGCGCCGGCATCGACTGCGATGCTCCGCGCAGCTCGTAGCGCGCCAGCGCCATTGTCGATCGACTGGCCCGCGACACGCAGATTCGTGTTGGACGTGATCGTCCCGTGGTTCGCGATGTTGCCGCCTTGCACGCTAACATCGCCATTGGCGCCGATGACACCGCCTTGCGCGCCGTTCGCCGTCGTGCCGGCTGCGTTGGTCAATTTACCGCTGGTCGTCAGCGACAGGCCATCGCCATTGAGCGACGTGATCCGACCTGCCGTGTTGTCCAGCGACGCGCCAATCACCGTCATGCCGGCCGCGCTTTGCAGGGTGCCCTGGTTGTTCGCGATGGCGCCGCCACGAATATCCGCCGTGCTCTCGGAAACCAGCTCGCCGAATTGGTTGGCGATCTGGCCGGCCACGTCGACCGATAGCGGGCCTTGCGACGTGACCTTGCCGCCCTGGTTCGACAAGGCACCGCCGCTCAGCATCGTGCCCGCGCCGCTCGACACGCTGCCGTGGTCGTTGATCATCGAGCCGGAAGCCTTCGCGTTGACCGTACCTTGTGCGCTGGTAGTCGCGCTCGACAGGTTCACGTCGCCGGCTGTCGCGTTCAGCGACAGATTGCCGTTTGCTGTCGTCTGGCTGCCGGCGAGATTCACACTGGCACCAGTCAACGACGCATTGCCACCGGCAGCATTCTGACCGGTTGCGCTCAACTGACCGGAGGCCGTCAGGTTCAGGTCGCCGCCATGGCCGACCGCCCCATCGTTGTTCACGCCCGCACCGAGCGTGCCGGTTGAATTGACGCTGCCGGCATTCACGCTCGTATTCTGCTGCGCCGCCAGCGTCCCGCTGTTCGTGAGATCGGTGCCGATGCTGGCCGACAGCGACTGCCGAGCGTAAGTCGTACCGCTATTCTGTATCCCGTTCGCGGCCGACAACGCGAGGTTGCCGCTCGCCATCGTCTTGCCCGTGAGCACCAGATGGCCATTCGATTGCAGCGTCAGATCGCCTGCCTGCGCCGCGATCGTCCCTGCGTTCGCGACACCGACGCCTGCCGAGTTGCCAACCAAAAACACCCTGTTGGCATACATGCCACCCAACTGGGCCACATCAATCGCGACAGCGGGAACAGGACCGTCACCGGCGATCGGCGTCGCGGCAAGCGTGTCGTGATTGACCTGGTTCGCGCCGGCGATCACGTTCAGATTCTTCGCGTAGATCGCCGCATTGGACTGCACGGCACGAGAAATGATGTCGACCTGATCGAGATTCGAGGCATTGAGGCCCGCCCCGGCAACGGTCACGAGGCCACGGTTGACGTTGTAGCCAGCCAGCGAGCCGTCGGCTCCGTAGAACGGCACGCCCGTGGTCAGGGTCGCGCGGCTTGTGTTGATGAAGCCCGCGCCATCGAGATAGATACCCGAGGGATTCGCCAGCACAAGCTCCGCGCGGGCGCCGGCGACCTCCAGCGCGCCGCGGATCTGGGAGGGGTTCGGGCTGTTGACCTGGTTGACGATGATGCGCGCCGCATCGTTCGGCCCGAAGTTCGGGTTGCCGTTGATCCATCCGCCAAGCTGGGTCTGGACCATCGTGGCCGAGTTGTTCAGGATCGCGCCGGCCTTCTGCACGTCGAACTGGTTGTAGGTGTTGACCGACACACCGCCACCACCGGGCTTGTTGATATTGACTTGCGGCAGCCCGTTCGGCGTCTGGATCACCACCGGCGCGCTCGGCCCCACCCCAACGATTTGCGCTTGGACCGGCGTCGACAGAGCGCCGGCCACCGCCGAGGTGGCCAGTACCGCGGCAGCACGCATGCCTGACGATCGCTTGACCCGCCGCGCCTCGCCGCTTGCGGATTTGCCCTCGGCCGTGGTCGTCTCGGCGACGGCCATCACCATACCCCGAAGCCTGGAATACACCAGGCGATGCGCATTCTTGTTCATTCTCTTCGACGTGGCCCGCGTCCATTTCGTTAGTTATGGGACGCGAGCTTACCGAAGCAATGAAAGATAACTATCAACAATTGCCAAGTTCTTGACGCAAAATCGCCTAAGTTCTGAATTTCAGACGAATCTGTTTGATTCGTCTGATTGAGTTTCCAAAGCAGGTCAAATCCTGGTCGACTTGCCGTGCCGGCTGCATCTCGTTACTACGCAGATAAGTTTTCTTATCTCAACGACGCGATTGAGAGAACAAACTCACTCGCCCGAGATCGCCCCTCGCTTCGCATTACCCGACATGCACGTCGATTCCGAAAGCCGAATGATCGGAAGAAATCACATCGCAGTAATGCTGCGCCGCTAAGGTCTGGGGCACGGCAAGCGGCGGCACGCTCGTCGCCGCTGCCGTCCATGGAGATTAACGACATGCCCCGTGTTCGATTCCCCGTTTCGATGATCCTCAAGTCGCTCGCCGCCGCGGCCCTGCTCGGCCTGGCTTCGGCCGGCGCGCAGGCCGCCCTGCCCGATCCCACCACCCAGATCACCCAAAGCGGTTATTCGACCGTCTATCTCGGCGTCGACGCCGAAACCGCGACGGTGCCCTCGAACCCCGCCACGGCGGGCGGCAAGCCGACCCTCAGCCGCGCCTACGTGATGCGCATCGACCTGCGCGCGCCGGGCGTGAGCGTGGAGACCACCGGCCATAGCGGCCCGCTGATGACAACCGCGGAAACCATTTCGCAATTCGCGGCCCGCACCGGCGTGCGCCTTGCGATCAACGCGAACTTCTTCGCGCCCTGCTGCGCCGCCACGCCCGAGCCGAAGACGGTGATCGGCCTGCTGGTCTCGCACGGCCAGGTGGTGAGCCCGCTCACCAGCGATCCGACCCAGAGCGAGGCGGTGCTGGCGATCACGCGCCAGGGCCGCGCCTATATCGCGCAGGCGCCGCAGATCTCGGCGCAGGACCTGAAGCTGATCGACACCGCGGTGGCCGGCTCGGCGATCCTGCTGAAGAACGGCGAGGACCTCAGCGCGCAAAGCCCGAACGAAGGCGACCCGCTCAATCCGAACCCGCGCACCCTGGTCGGCCTCTCGCACCAGGGCCGCTATCTGTACTTCGTGGTGATCGACGGGCGCCTGCCCGGTTATTCGACCGGCACCACCAATGCGCAATCGGCCCAGCTGATGAAGGCGATCGGCGCGGACGACGCGATCAACCTCGACGGCGGCGGCTCGACGGAACTGGTGCGCGCCGACCAGACCGGCGTGCCCTTCATCGTCAACACGCCGAGCGGTGGTGCCGAGCGCTACGACGCCTCGGCGATCGGCGTGCACGCGATCAAGCTGCCGAGCCTGCCGGCCCTGCCGTTCTGATCGCGAAAAAGATGGGGATGAAGCCGATCCGGCTTCCTTGACCAGGCCGGGCGCCAAGGCGCCCAGGTTTTTTGAGGCGAACCCGGCTGTTGCCGGTCCGCCGAAGAGACCGTCATCGATGAATCGCGCCGCGCAGCGCGCATCCTCAGCCCAGCTCGGCCGAATCTCCCTGACCGAGCACCTCGAGCGCGGCCGCGCAGGCGCCGCGCAACTGCTCGCGCATCAGCGCGGGCCCTTCCGGCGAACGCGCGACGATCGCCTCGCGGATCCTCAGCGCCATCTCGAACGAAGCGCGCATGCGCCCGCCGCGCGCCATCGCGATGCGCCGCAGGCGTCGGACCGGCCCGATCAGGGCCGCGTGGTTGGCCTGCAAGGTGCGGTTGTCGGCGATGGTCATGACGATCGCGTAGAAACGATCGAGCGCGTCCACATAGGCGCCGGCGTCATCCGCCTCGACGCTGGCCCGCATCGCCGCGATCACCTCGTCGAGCTGGGCGCCGCCCAGCGCCGTGATGCGCTCCGCGGCCAGTTGCACCGCCAGGCATTCGAGCGCCGCGCGCACCGTGTAGATCTCCTCCACGTCGCGCGGCGTCACGTTGCGCACATAGGCGCCCACGCGCGGCACGATCGTCACCAACCCCTCGCGCTCCAGTTGCGCGAAAGCCTCGCGCATCGGCGTGCGGCTCACGTCGAGCTGCCTGGCGACCTGGACTTCGGACAACCGGCTGCCCGGCGCGAGCACGCCCTCCACGATCGCCTCGCGCAAGGCCGGCACCACCAGGCCCTCGCTGAGGGAATCGCCGGAGGCTTCGATCATGCGCAGGCGCGCATGGTGACGCTTCGCGATCGAGCCGAGCGAGTTGGCCGCCGCTTCGGATTCGCCGCTCGCAGACGGCTTTCGGACGCTTTTTGGATTGGGCATTGACACCTCGAGAGTTTACTGAATACGCTGTATACAGATTATACACATGGAGACGAGATGGACCGAAACCCTTTGTCCGAGCCGGTTTTGATCGAACGGCAGGCGGACGTGCTGAGCTTCACGCTGAACCGCCCCGAGCACGGCAACGAGATTTCCGCGGCGATGTTCGAGGCGATGTCGGCGGCCCTGCGCGCCGAGGCGCTGGAGCCGGGCGCGCGCGTGCTGCGGATCCGCGCCAGCGGCGAGCCGTTCTGCCTCGGCCGCGAACGCGCCGGCACCGATGCCGTGTCGATCCGCCGGGAAGTGGCGCGGCTGATCGAGATGAAGCGCCTGTTGCGGGCCAGCTCGCTGATCTCGATCGCCGAGGTGCAGGGCGATGCGATGGGTTTCGGCCTGGGCCTGGCGATGCTGTGCGATTTCACCCTGGTGGCGGCGGGCGCCAGACTCGCCTTCCCCGAGATGCGCAAGGGCCTGCCGCCAGCCGCGATCATGGCCTACGCGGGCCGCTACGCGCTGCCGAAGGCGCTGTTCCCGATGCTGCTGTTCGGCGATGCGATCACGCCCGAGGAAGCCCTGCGCGCCGGGCTGGTCACGCGCGTGTGCGAACGCGAGGCGCTGGCGGCCGAAGCCGAGCGGCTGGTCGAACGCGTGCGCGCGCTCGACGACACCGGCGCGCGCCAGTGCAAGGCCTTCTTCCACGGCGCGCTGGAGAGCAGCATCGAGGAGAACTTCCGGGCCGCCACCGACATGCTGACGGTCAGCAGCCTGCGACTGATGCAGTCCCGCTGAGCCGCCCGCGCGAGGTTCGCCGCAACGAAACAGGCGCGGGCCGCTGGCACCGCGCCGGATGGAGACAAGCATGATCGTCAATGCAGGCCCCAGGCTCGACCGCTTGCCGATGTCGCCGTTTCATCGCCGCATCATGTGGCTGATCGGCATCGGCATGTTCTTCGATGGTTTCGATATCTATGTCGCCTCGACCGTGCTCGGCGCGACGCTGCAATCCGGTTTCTCGACGCTGACGCAGAACGCGCTGTTCGTCTCGCTGACCTTCCTCGGCATGATGCTCGGCTCGCTCGTCACCGGCTTCCTGGGCGACCGCTTCGGGCGGCGCTTCACCTACCAGGCCAACCTGGCGATCTTCGGGATCGCCTCGCTGGGCGCGGCGCTCGCGCCGAACATGACGCTGCTGATCGCCTGCCGCTTCGTGATGGGGCTGGGGCTGGGCGCCGAGAACGTGGTCGGCTATTCGACGCTGGCCGAATTCGTGCCGCCGGCCAGGCGCGGCCGCCTGCAGGGCCTGATGGCCGTGTTCGTGGTGAGCGGCCTGCCGGTGGCGGGGCTGATCGGCCTGCTGCTGATCCCCTCGCTGGGCTGGCGCGCGATGTTCGTGGTGGGCGGGCTGGGCGCGCTCGGCGTCTGGTACGCGCGCAAGTCGCTGCCGGAATCGCCGCGCTGGCTCGAGTCGGTCGGCCGCGACGACGAGGCCGAGGCGATCATGACGCGCATCGAGACCGAGGTGGCCGCCTCGCGCGGCGGCCAGCCGCTGCCGATGCCGGTCGCCGCGCGCGCCGCGGCACCCTCGCCCGCCTCGTTCCGCTCGCTGTTCGCCGGCTCGCTGCTGCCGCGCATGATCGTCGGCTGCGTGACCCTGGTGGTGATCAACACGCTGCTCTACGGCTTCGTGACCTGGCTGCCGACCTTCTTCGTGCACCAGGGCATGAGCATCGCGAAATCGTTCGGCTTCGCGCTGGTGATGTCGGTCGGCGCGCCGATCGGCAGCGCGATCGGCGCGTTCACGGCCGATGCCTGGGGCCGCAAGCCGACCATCATCGGCGCCTCGCTGGCGGCCATCCTGTTCGGCGCGATCTACCCCTTCGTCGCCAGCCCCACGCTGCTGCCGGTGATCGGCCTGCTGCTCACCATACCGATCTACGTGCTGGTGGCCCTGCTGTTCGCCGTCTACGTGCCCGAGCTGTTTCCCACCGCGGTGCGGCTGCGCGCCTCCGGCTTGTGCAACACGCTCGGACGCGGCGCCACCATCGTCACGCCCTTCATCGTGGTGGCGCTGTTCTCGCGCTACGGCATCGTCGGCGTGCTGGCCCTGATGATCGGCCTGCTGGCGATCCAGATCGTGGTGGTCGCCTGGCTCGGCGTCGAGCCGAGCGGCGAACGCCTCGAGGACCTTCTGCCCGATGCGCCGGACATGCCCGACGCGCCCGGCGCGCAGCACGTCGAGGCGCGCGCCGCCTCCCTGAAATGAATCGTTTTGCCCCAAGGACACTCATGGACACCTCCAACCCGAATTCGCTCGACGCGCCACTGTTCATCGACGGCCAATGGACCACCGCCGAAGGCGGCCGCACCCTGCCGATCCTCAATCCCGCCACGGGCGCCGAGATCGGCGTGCTGGCCGCGGCCAGCGCGCGCGACGTCGATCGCGCGGTGCAGGCCGGGCATCGCGCCTTCGAGGGCGGCGCCTGGCGCGACCTGCCGATCCAGCAGCGCGCGCGCATCCTGAACCGTTTCGCCGACCTGTTCGAGGCCGATCTCGAGCAGTTCTACAAGCTGGAGACGCTCAACAACGGCCGGCCGATCACCGAGACGCGCGCGCAGATCTCGCGGCTGCCGCAGTTCTATCGCTACTTCGCCGCGCTCGCGCTGACGCGCCGCAGCGACGTGATCCCGATCGAGGGCCCCTACCTCTGCTACACGCAGCGCGTGCCGCTCGGCACGGTGGCGCTGATGACCTCCTTCAACCATCCGCTGATGATCCTCTCCAAGAGCCTGGCGCCCGCGCTGGCCACCGGCAACAGCGTGGTGATCAAGGCCTCCGAGCAGACCCCGCTGACCACCGTGCGGCTGGTGCGCCTGCTGCAGGAAGCCGGCGTGCCGCCGGGCGTGGTCAACGTGGTGAACGGCGAGGGCCGCGAGGCCGGCGCCGCGCTCGCCAATCACTCGCTGATCCGCAAGGTGGTGTTCACCGGCGGTACCGAGGTGGGCCGCTCGATCGGCGAGGCGGCCGCGCGCAACTTCGCGCTGACCACGCTCGAGCTGGGCGGCAAGGGCGCGGTGATGCTGTTCGACGATTTCGACCTGGAGCGCGCGGTGAACGGCGCGGCCTTCGCGTCCTTCATCGGCGCCGGGCAGACCTGCGTGTGCGGCGCGCGCATCCTGGTGCAGAAATCGATCTACACGGCCTTCCTGGAGCGCTTCCGCGCCAAGGCGGCCGGCATTCGCGTGGGCGACCCGGCCGAGCTGAAGACTCAGCTCGGGCCGGTGATCTCCGAGCGCTCGCGCCAGCGCATCCTGGCGATGCTGGAGCGCGCGCAGCAAGCCGGCGCGAAGCTGCTGACGGGCGGCGGCAAGCCGGCCGGGCTCGGCGCCGGCTTCTTCATCGAGCCGACCGTGCTGTACGACGTCGACCCGTATTCGGAGATCGGCCAGGAGGAAGTGTTCGGGCCGGTGACCGTGGTGATGCCCTTCGACGACGAGGCCGACGCGCTGCGCATCGCCAACGCCACCCAGTTCGGCCTCGCCGCCTCAGTGTGGACGCAGGACGTCGCGCGGGCGCACCGGGTTGCCTCGAAGCTCGAATTCGGCATGGTGTGGATCAACGACCACCACCGGCTCGACCCGGCCTCGCCCTGGGGCGGCTTCAAGAACAGCGGCGTGGGCCGCGAGACCGGCATCGAGTCCTTCGACCAGTTCAGCGAGCCGCGCGCGGTGACCGTCAATACCAGCGGCAAGACCGTCGACTGGTATGCCGACGACGGCGAACTCAAGCGCCTGAACTGATCGCGACGGCGAGGCGGCGCCCGCTGCCCGCCTGCTGCCTCGCTCCGGCACCGACGAAGATCGTGCATGCCCGCCGCCGGCGGCGGGCGTTGTCATCGAACCACAGTCGGGCACCCCGGCCCGACGCGCCTGGCTGCGCCATCCACGTGCGCCGCGCACCATCCTCGGGCGCCCGCCAGCGGCCAGGCCGCCGGCGCGCTCGCTTCCCCTTCCCACCGCAAACCGCCTCGCCGCCCGCAAGCCCTCACCGGGCCTCGCTCGGGCCGCCCGTCGCCAGCACGACGTCGCCATGCCCGGCACCGTGCATCCTCCGCCATCCCCATAAATCGAATTGATGGATTCATAAAAATCACAAACTTTTTTTATTCAACCCGGCTTCGTATAGTCGAGCCCGTTCCCAAGCAATCCCAATCATTCGAACGACTCGCACCCACCACACGCATGAAGACCTCTCTCAAACTCGCCCCGCTCGCGGTGCTCGGCGCGGTCGCGATCCAGGCATCGGCGCAGAGCAGCGTGACGCTGTACGGCCTGATCTCGGCCGGCGTCGGCTACGCCACCAACCAGGGCGGCAAGAACGCCTGGCAAGCCCTGTCCGGCACCAACCAGAATCCGCGCTGGGGCCTGAAGGGCAAGGAGGATCTGGGCGGAGGGCTGAGCGCGATCTTCCAGCTCGAGAACGGCTTCAACGTGATGACCGGCACCGCCTCGCAGAACGGCCGCATGTTCGGGCGCACCGCGCTGGTCGGCCTGGCGGACAAGCGCTACGGCACCCTCAACTTCGGCCGCCAGTACGACGCGATCCATGACTACATCGGCCCGATCATCATCGCCAGCAACGGCGTGAACATCGGCGACAACGACAACGGCTACAACGACATCCGCGTGCAGAACTCGGTGAAGTACGTGAGCCCGGAATGGTTCGGCCTGAAGGGCACCGCGCAATACGGCTTCAGCAACGCCACCGGCTTCGCGAACAACAACGCCTACAGCTTCGGGCTCGGCTACGAGCATGGCCCGCTGCGCTGGAGCGCCGTCTACGCGCAGTACAACAACCCGTTCAGCCCGAGCAACCCGGACGGCGCGATCTCGAACGACTACGCCTCGCCGATCCTGATCTTCGACAAGAGCGCGACCAACCCGTCTGTCTATGCCAAGCGCCAGCGCATCGCCGGCACCGGCGGCTTCTACACGATCGGCCATGCGCAGTTCGCTGCGCTGTTTACCGACGTGCACTACGACTACCTGGATAATTCGCACCTGCATCTGCAGAACATGGGCGTGAACGTGGTCTACACCATGACGCCCTCGCTGTTCCTGGGCGCGGCCTATGGCTTCACGCGCGGCACCTACGACGTGATCAACCAGAAGCCCAAGTGGCACCAGGTCAACCTGCAGGCCGACTACTTCCTGTCGAAGGCCACCGACATCGCGTTGACGGTGATCGTGCAGCAGGCCGCGGGCGACGCGTCCCATGCGCAGATCTTCGCCTTCGCGCGCTCGACCACCAATCGCCAGATGGTGGCCACGCTCGGCATCCGTCACGTCTTCTAACTCCGGAAAACCATGTCCAACACCAGCAGGCGCTCCTTCCTCAAGACCGGCACCGCGCTCGCGGCCGGCACCTTGCTGCCGCTCGCCGGCTTTGCCGCCGGCGAACGGCGCAGCGTGATCATCGACTGCGATCCGGGACAGGACGACGCCATCGCGATCCTGTTCGCGCTCGGCGCCAGCGACCGGCTCGACGTGCGCGCGCTGACGGCGGTGGCCGGCAACGTGCCGCTCGAGCTGACCGAACGCAATGCGCGCATCATCCGCGACTGGGCGGGACGCACCCGGACGCTGCCGGTCTACGCCGGCTGCCCGCGGCCGCTGATGCGCGAGCTGATCACGGCCGCCAACGTGCACGGCAAGACCGGCCTGGAAGGCGTCGAGCTGCCCGAGCCGCAGGCGCCGGTCGCGCCGCAGCACGCGGTGCAGTACCTGGTCGAGACGCTGCGCGCGGCGCCGAAACAGAGCGTGACGATCTGCGCGCTGGGCCCGCTGACCAATCTCGCCACCGCGCTGACCGAGGCGCCCGAGATCCGCGACGCGCTGCGCGAGATCGTGCTGATGGGCGGCGCCTTCTTCGAGCGCGGCAACATCACGCCGGCCGCCGAGTTCAATGTCTATGTCGACCCGGAAGCGGCCCGCATCGTGCTGGCCTCGGGCGTGCCGATCGTGGTGCTGCCGCGCGACGTGGCGGTCAAGGCGCCGATCACGCCGGCGCGCATCGAGCCGTTCCGCGCGCTCGGCAATCGCTGCGGCAAGGTCGTGGCCGACATCATGGCGGCCGAGGTGGCCTACCAGAACAAGCGGCGCGGTGTCGAATCGGCGCCGATGTACGACCCGAGCGCGACCGGCTACCTGGTCGATCCCTCGCTGTTCAAGGGCAAGCTGGTCAATGTCGAGGTGGAGACCACCGGGCAGTGGACGCTCGGCGAGACGGTGGTGGACTGGAGCGGGCACAGCGGCCGCAAGCCGAACGCGACCTGGATCACCGAGGTCGATGCGGATCGCTTCTACGCGACGCTGCGCGAGAAGATCGCGACGCTGCCCTGAGGGCGCGTCACGCGGAACGTTGGGGGCATTGCGTGGAACGCGAGCCCCGCTCGGCGACGGCCGAGGGCGACCGGCACGGTTCGCCATGCGGATCATCGCGACGAGCCAGCCGACGCGCTACAAGCCGCGCCGCAGCCACTCGCGGCACAGCCGCACGTGCGGGCCGCGATCGTCGCCGGGCAGGGAGATCAGCGAGATCGCGCGCGTCACGCGCGGCTTGTCCAGGCGCAGCGCGACCAGCTCGGGATCGTGCAGGTGCAGGGTGTAGAGGCTCGGCAGGATGGCGACCGCCAGGCCGTTGCGCGCGAGCGCATAGAGCGGCTCGGTGTATTCCATCCGGTAGGCCAGCTCCAGCGGCAGTTTCTGCGCGCCGCCGGTGCGGGCCAGCGCATCGATCACGCTGCCGCGCACGAAGCCGCCCAGCTCGCGATCGGCCAGCCGCGCCCAGGGCACCGACTTGCGGCGCGCCAGCGGATCGTCGCGACGCAGCACGGCCACCAGTTCGTCCTCGAACAGGTCCTCGTAGCGCAGTGTCTCGTCGCTGTCCTCGGGCTCGTGCACGCCGATGCCGAGATCGGCCGAGCCGTCGCGCACGGCGGCCGTCAGCGCCGGGTTCGGGCTGTCGGTCAGCGCGAAGCGCAGCTCGGGATGGCGCGAGCGCAAGGCCTTGAGCGCGGGCAGCAGGCGCCCCGCCACGGAAGGAATGAAGGAGATGCGCACGGTCTTGGTGCGCTCGCTGAAGGTGCGCGCCATGTCGTCGAAGCTGCCGCGCGCCTGGTTCAGCAGGCGCTCGGCCAGCGGCAGGATGCTCGCGCCGGCGGCCGTCAGCGTGAGCCCCTGCGAGGAACGCGCGAACAGCGGGCCGCCGAGCAGGAACTCGATCTGCCGGATCGCGGCGGTCAGCGCCGGCTGCGTCAGTGACAGCGACTGCGCGGCCTGCGTGAAGCTGCGCGCATGCGCGAGCACCACGAAGTACTGCACCTGGCGCAGGGTCAGCGCGGGCAGCAGCGGAGAACGGTTGGACGGCATCGTCGGGAAAGCGCGGCAGGCCGGCGGTTGAACGGGATGGGCCGCAGTATAGGCGGGATGGGCGATGCCAAATAATTCAGACAGGATGAAGACGAACATGGCAGCAAGCAAGGGCCCGCAGGCAGCGGCGCCGGACAACTGGCTCGAACGGCGCTTCGCGCTGCGCGAGCGCCGCAGCAGCGTGCGCACCGAGGTGCTGGCGGGCCTCACCTCCTTCCTGGCGGCGGCCTACCTGCTGGTGGTGATCCCCTCGCTGCTGGCCAGCGGCGGGATGGACCGCGGCGCCGCCACCACCGCCACCATCATCGTGTTCGTGCTGGCCAGCGTGCTGATGGGGCTGTATGCGAACCTGCCGTTCCTGGTCGGGCCCGGCATCGGCGGCTCGGTGATCGTCGGCGTGACCCTGGCCGGCGCGGAGCACGTGCCCTGGCAGACCGGGCTCGGCATCGCCTGCGTGTCGGGGCTGCTGTTCCTGGCGCTGACCCTGGCCGGCGCGCGCAGCCTGGTGATGCGGCTGGTGCCGGCGCAGATCAAGCTCGGCCTGGGCGCCTCGATCGGCCTGTTCATCGCCGTGCTGGGCTTTCGCAACGCGGGCATGGTGATCGTCAACGCCAGGACCAATACCCTCGCGCTCGGCGATTTCACGCGCCCCGGCACCTGCGTGGCCCTGATCGGCCTGGCCGCCGCGGTGGTCCTGCAGGGCCGCAAGGTGCCCGGCGCGATCCTGTGGGCGATCCTGATCGCGGCGGCGGCCGGCGTGCCGCTCGGCGTGACCCACCTGCCGGCGGCCTGGCTCTCCTGGCCGCACCCGATCGCCCCGGTGGCGTTCCAGCTCGACCTGCCCGGCGCGCTCACGCTCGCCTCGCTGCCCTACCTGTTCGCCTTCTTCGCCGCCGAGTTCTTCTCGACGCTAGGCACCACGCTGGCGGTGGGCGCCAAGGCCAACCTGCTCGACGAACACGCCAACCTGCCCAACATCAATCGCCCGTTCCTGGTCGACTCGATCGCCGCCACCCTGGGCCCGCTGCTCGGCATTCCGGCGCTGACGGCGCTGGTCGAGTCGGCGGCCGGAGTCGAGGCCGGCGGGCGCAGCGGGCTGTCCTCGCTGGCGGCCGCCGCGATGTTCGCCCTGATGCTGCTGTTCGTGCCGGTGGCGCTGATGGTCACCAAGGAGGCCACCGCGCCGGCGCTGATCCTGATCGGCCTGTCGATGTTCGGCACCATCCGCCAGACCCGCTTCGACGACTTCACCGACGCGCTGCCGGTGCTGTCGATGGTGCTGCTCACGCTGATGGCCAACAGCTTCGGCACCGGTATCGCCGGCGGGCTGCTCTGCTACGTGCTGGTCAAGCTGCTGGCCGGGCGTTTTCGCGAGGTGCCGCTGGGGCTGGTGCTGCTGGCGGTCCCGCTCGGCTACTACTTCTGGACCGTCGTGAAGCCGCATTGAGAGCTGCGGGTTCACGACCTTCATCACCCGCTGTTGCTGCAGGATCCAGGCAATACCGATAACGAGAAACGAGATTCCCATGAACGAGACACCCGGCAACGTGCCGGCCGCGCGCACCGGCATCGTCCTGACGCCGGCCCATCGCGCCTTCTTCCGCGCCCTGCCCAAGGTCGAGCTGCACTGCCACCTGCTGGGCGCGGTGCGGCGCGAGACCTTCATCGAGCTGGCCGAGCGCACCCGCGCGCCGATCGAGCGCGCCGAGATCGAGGCCTTCTACACGCGTGGCGAGAAGCCGGTGGGCGTGCTGCGCGTGCTGCGCGCGCTCGACCAGCACCTGCTCACGCGCGCCGACGACCTGCGCCGCCTCGCCTACGAATACCTGGAGGACGCGGCCGCGCACAACGTGCGCCACAGCGAGTTCTTCTGGAATCCGACCGGCACGGTGCGCGTGTCGGGCATCGCCTATGCCGACGCGCAGGCCGCGATCGTCACCGCGATCCGCGACGCCGCGCGCGATTTCGGCATCAGCGCCAGGCTGATCCCGAGCATCGACCGCGAGGCCGATCCCGACGAGGCGGTGCAGATGGTGGACTGGATGAAGGCCTGCCGCGCCGAGGAAGTGGCCGGGATCGGCATCGACTACCGCGAGAACGACCGCCCGCCCGAGCTGTTCTGGAAGGCCTATCGCGAGGCGCGCGAGGCCGGCTTCCGGACCACGGCGCATGCCGGCGAGTTCGGCATGCCCTGGCGCAACGTCGAGACCGCGCTCGAGCTGCTGCGGGTGGACCGGCTCGACCACGGCTACACGATCGTCGACAACCCGGCGCTGGCCGAGCGCCATGCGGCGCGCGGCACGGTGTTCACGGTGGTGCCGACCAATTCCTACTACCTGCGCACGCTGCCGCCCGAGCAGTGGGCCGAACGGCACCCGATCCGCCGGATGCCCGGGCTCGGATTGAAGATCCACCCGAATACCGACGACCCGACCTTGCACAAGGTCAACCCGAGCGAGGCCTGGGAACTGATGCACAGCCATTTCGGCTTCGGCATCGAGGCCTTGCGCGAATTCATGCTCAACGGGATCGACGGCGCCTGGGTGGACGAGGCGACGCGGCAGGCCTGGCGCGCCGCCTGGGGCCCGGAATTCGACCGGCTCGCGGCCGCGCTGGCGACCGCCTGAAACAGGCACGAGTGCGCGGCGTTCAGGCCGCGCTCTCGAACAGCCAGTCGAGGAATACCGTCAACTCGCGGTCGTTGGGGGCATCGCGATACAGGCAGTGGAACGGCGCGCCTTCGAGCCGGACCTCGGGAAACAACTGCACGAGCCGCCCCTGCTCGATGTCGCCGGCCACCATCGCGCGCGGCACGAGCCCGATGCCGAGGCCACAGACGGCCGCCTGCAACAGCAGGAAGAACTGCTCGAAATAGCGGCCGCCGAGCGTCTCGCCGGTCGGCACGCCGGCATTGAGGAACCAGAAGCGCCAGGCCTCGACGATGCCGGTGTAGTGCAGCAGCCGCGCATTGCGAAGGTCGGCCGGCTCGCGCAGGCGGTCGAGGTCGGGCAGGCGCGGCGAGCAGACCGCCACCGCCTGGTTCGCCATCAGCCGCCGCGAGACATAACCGTAACGGCGCAGGTTCGGCTCGTAGCGGCGCACGATCACGTCGTTCGACTCCTCGATCTGGTCCAGGCTCATCTCGGCCGACACCACGATCTGCACGTCGATATCGGCATGCCGCGCCTGAAAGGCCGCCAGCCGAGGCACCAGCCAGCCGTGCGCGAACGAGGCCGAGGTATTGACGCGGATCACGCGCGCCGCCGCCTCGCCCGTCATCTGCGTGGTGGCCTCGCCGAGGCGCCCCAGGCAGCTCGCCACGTCGGCCAGGTACTGGCGCGCGCGCGGCGTCATCTGCAGCGATCGGCCCTTGCGCTCGAACAGCTTCTGTCCCAGGTAGTCCTCCAGCACGCGAATCTGCTGGGTGATGGCGCTATGCGTGACGCACAGCTCGTCGGCGGCCTTGGCGAGACTCTTCAGGCGCCCGGCGGCTTCGAAACTGCGCAGGGCATTCAAGGGCGGCAGGCGGCGCATCGGCGGCTCCATTTCCAAGATTTTCTTGCATATCTAGCAGAATCTTTCAATTGGAGGAAGCTTCACCGCGCCTTAAAATCGGGATCTCATCCCGATTTCCGCTTCCCTCATGCGAGTTTTACTGCGAGGTTCGCCTTGATGCGCGCAGGCCCTGCCGTCCTGCTCGGCGCGGCCCTGGCCAGCCTCGTGCTGGCCGCCTGCGCGAACCAGAATCCCAACGAGCGCATCACCGGCACGGGCGGTGGCATGATCCGCTACAGCTCGCGCCAGGTCACCGTCGATCTCACCCCCGCCGAACGCGCGAGGCTGGAGAAGGTACGCCATCACGGCTTCGCGCGTGCCACGCCAGACCACGCCATCGAGGCGGTAGCTGCGGCTTTGAAGGCGGAAGCTTATTCGCCGGTGACGAGCGATGTCGAGTCGGGCATCGTCGAGGGCGGGCGCAGCAAGGTGCTGATCGCGAAATGGCACGAGGTATTGCGCGGCGCGCTGAAGCAGAAGTTCGGCGCCCTGCCGGCCAAGCCCGATCACCAGTACACCACCGCGCTGGTCAGCGTGCGCGCCGACGGACACGGCGGCGCCGAGGTGCGCGCGCGCTTCGAGAACACCGTCTACGACAGCAATGGCGATTCGAAAACCTGGACGCTGACCGATGCGGCCAGCTATGACGATTTCTTCAAGCTGGTCGGTGCGGCCCTGGACGGCGAGCCGATCGGCAAGGCCGCGGAATCGGCCGGCACCACCGAGGCACCGCGCCCGACGACGATTGCGCCGCCGCCCGCCGCCACTCGACCGTGATCCTGAGGTTTCAGCGCCATTGCGCCCCGGGCTCCGCGAGCCGCAGCAGATGCTCGCGCAGGTCGCGCGGCCAGGCCTCGATCCGATCGTGAAAGCCCGCCATGTCGCCAGCGAACAGCGCGCGCGAGGCTTCCTCGAAGCCGGGCAGATCGCCGGCCAGCGCCGACATGAAGTGGTAGGCACGCTCGTTGGCGAGGCGCCGGCGATCGCGCTCGCCATGTTCGCGCCGCGCCTCGTCGACCAGCTTGCGCAAGGCCACCGACGCGCCGCCCGGCTGGGCGGCCAGCCAGTCCCAATGCCTCGGCAGCAAGGTGACCTCGCGCGCCACCACGCCGAGCCTTGGCCGGCCGCGCCCGCGCGGCGCGCTGCCGGCCTCGCCGCTATCGGGAGCCACCGCCTCACCCGGCGACGGCTCAGTCACGGGAATCGGTTCGGGTTGCTGGTCCGCTGCGGTGAAACGCGCGCGGATTTCCTCGTCGCTGCCGCGCAGATCGACATCGATCGAGCGGCCGGTCGCGTTGTCGAACAGCAGCACCGGGCCCGGCGCCGGCGTCCGCGTCGCGTGCCGGATCGCCACCGCTACCGTGGCGAGATCCCCGGAGACGAGATGGGTCACGCCATCGAAGCCGGTATAGCGTGGAAGAAAGACTGGATCGGACATGGCGTCTACATCGAGGCCTGGTTGCCAGGCAGGGTGATCGGATTAGCGCAGAATATTACCCGGACAAAAATAAGGCCGTCAATCCGCAAGGGATGACGGCCTGCCTACCAGATCTCAAACAGCCGACGGCGACGCTTCGGGCACCGGCCCGGCATGCGGCACGTTGTGCTCGATCCATGCGCGCGTCTCGCGCAGCATCTCATCGGACAGCGCCGGATCGTCGGACAGGCGCGCCAGGATCATCGCGCCCACCATGGCTGCCCAACTGCCGATCGCGGCGCGTCGTGCCAGCGTTTCGTCGGCGCCCTCGATGCTCGCCGCGAAGCGCGCCACCTGCCGACCGAGCCCGCCGCCCAACGCGCCACGCACCTCGGGCGCCTGGCGCGAGGCCTCGGCGCCGAGCGCCGCCAGCGGGCAGCCGGCGGCCGGATGGTCGCGGTGGTCGGGCGTCAGGTAGGTGGCGGCGTACTCCAGCACGTTCAGCCCGCGCAGGTCCTCGCTGCCCTTCACCACCTCGGCCAGGGTCTGCGCAATCAGGTCTTCCTTCGACTTGAAGTAGCCGTAGAAACCGCCGTGCGTCAGCCCGGCCGCGCTCATCACCTCGGCCACCGTCACCGCATCGAAACCGCGCTCGCGGAACAGCCGGCTGGCTGCCGCGAGGATCTGCCGCCGATTCTCGGCGACCTGCTCCCGACTCACTCTCATACGCACCTCCCATCCAATGCTTGACATGATACATGATCGACATCATGATTAAAAACATGACGGCCATCATGAATAAATCGATGCCGGTCTTACCCCCATTTCCTTCCTGGAGAAACAGCATGTCGAAGCTTCCCGCAGTGCTCGTCACCGGTGCCTCCACCGGCATTGGCGCCGTGTATGCCGACCGGTTCGCGAAACGCGGCCACGACCTGGTGCTGGTCGCGCGCAATCTCTCGCGCCTGACCGAGGTCGCGAACCGCCTGCGCGCCGAATACGGCGTGAACGTCGAGATCCTCAACGCCGACCTGACCAAGCCCGAGGACCTGCGCCGCGTCGAGGCGCGCCTGGCCGAGGACGCCAAGATCGGCGTGCTGGTCAACAATGCCGGCACCACCATCCCGGGCGGCTTCGTGCAGCAGACGCCCGACGCGGTCGAAACCCTGATCACGCTGAACACCACCGCCCCGGCGCGGCTGGCCGCGGCCGTCGCGCCGCGTTTCGCGCGCGAGGGCCAGGGCGCGATCGTCAACATCAGCTCGGTGGTCGGCTTCGCGCCGGAACTGGGCCTGACCGTGTATGGCGCGACCAAGGCCTTCCTGACCTACCTGTCGCATGGCTTGCGGCTCGAGCTCGAACCGAAGGGCGTGTATGTGCAGGCGGTGCTGCCGGCGGCCACGCGCACCGAGATCTGGGATCACGCCGGGACCGACGTGAACTCGCTGCAGGCGGTGATGGAAGTGGACGAGCTGGTGGACGCGGCGCTGGCGGGCTACGACCTGCACGAGGCGGTGACCATCCCGACCCTGCACGACGACGGCCAGTGGCGCAATTACGAAGGCGCGCGCCAGGCGATCCTGCCGAACATCTCGCAGGTGCACGCCGCGCCGCGCTACAAGCAGGTCGCGTAAGGCCGAGGAAACCGGGCGAGAAGAACGAAACGGCGCGCGAGAACCGCGCGCCGCCATGAAGCGGGAAATCCGGGTAGCGGAAATCCCGGTCGGCGGGCGCCTCAGGCGCCCGTTGCCTTTCTGGCCCTGGCCAGCACGCCGAGGTTGCCCTCGCCGAAACCATGATGGCCGCTGCGCTGGACGATCTCGAAGAAGATCTCGCCGGGCCGGCGCTTGACGAAGGTCTGGAGGAACAGGCTGGGCACGCCGTCGACGATCTCGCCATCGACCAGGACGCCGCGCTTGCGCAGCGCCGCCACGTCGAGCCCGTGGCCCGGCAGGCGCGTATCGATCGAGTCGTAATAAGCGGCCGGCGGCTCGACGAAGCTCACGCCGTTGGCGACCAGCGCATCCACCGAGGCGAGGATGTCGTCGGTGGCCAGCGCGATGTGCTGCACGCCCTCGCCCGGATGATCGGGCAGGTAGTCGTGCATCAGTTGGGTGCGCCGCGTGCCTTCCTCGTAGAGCGGAATGCGTACCTCGCCGCCGGGCGACACCATCACGCGCGATTCCTCCGACACATGCCAGTTCGCGTTGATCTCGTGGATCTCGCGGAAATGCAGCAGGTCGCGATAGAAATCGAGCCATTCCTGCATGCGCCCCGCGCCGACCGTCTGGGTCAGGTGGTCGACCTGGACCAGCCCGGTGCCGGCGTACTGCAGGTCGGCGTGGGCGGTGGCCGGGTCGATCGGCCGGAAATCGATGTCGAAGATCGAGATGTCGCCGACGCCGCCCGACAGGCCGCCGCGGCCGCGCCAGCGATCGATGAAATAGATGTGCGAATCGCCGATGCCCTGGATCGCCGGAATCGCCAGCTCGCCCTGGCCGATGCGCTCGCCCTCGAAGGCCCAGGCGCCGAGTTCGAGCGCGCGGTCGAAGGCGCGCTGCGCGCTGTCGACGCGGATTCCGATCGCGCAGATCCCCATGCCGTATTCGCCGGCGTAGCGCGCGGCGAAGGAATCGGGTTCGGCGTTGAGCAGGAAGTGCATCTGTCCTTGCCGGTACAGCGTGACGGCCTTGCTGACGTGCCGCGCGATCGCCTTGAAACCCAGTTGCTCGAAGCGGTGCGCGAGCGCGTCGGGCGCGGGCGCCGCGAACTCGATGAATTCGAGCCCCGCCATGCCGAGCGGGTTCGCGTCCGACGGGACGGGGCGCGCCGAGGCCGTCGACGCGGGAAAGTGGCTGGACATCCGTGGTCTCCAGGAACAGACAGTGTTGCGGGGCTGCGTGGCGCGACGGCTGGTTCCGTCGCAGCCGCAATTTTAACCAGATCGTTCACTTCGACCCAAGCCTTCCCGGCGATCGGGCCGCATGTCTCGCAGCCGACAGTCTGCGGCGCGACGGGTTCGTCCGGCAATCGGGCACATCCAGCAGCAAGGCCACGCTGGCTCCCGCCACCTCCCCGCGCGCCTAGTGCTAACCCGGAAAACGATCGATCATCGCACGGATTTGAACGATAATCGCGCGCCGGCGTTCGCCACGCATTGTCGCGAGCACGCCGCGCCCCTATGCTGCGAGCATTTTCGTCGCGACGACAGTCAGGCGCGACGCGATGCAGCCGGCCAGGCCCGCGGCCGGCCCCGGGACGACAGGAGACAGCCAATGACCCCCGCTTTTGATTCACTCGATCAGGCCGGCGCGCGCCGCGCCCGCAACCAGGCGCGCAAGGCGGCGCTGGGCAGCTTCGTCGGCGCCGTCGTCGACTGGTACGACTTCCTGCTCTACGGCATCGTCGCCGCCCTGGTGTTCAACGCGGCCTTCTTCCCCAAGGTCAGCCCGACCATGGGCACGCTGGCCGCGTTCGCGACCTTCGGCGTGGGCTTCCTGTTCCGCCCGCTCGGCGGCGTGGTGTTCGGCCACTACGGCGACCGGCTCGGCCGCAAGCGCATGCTGGTGCTGACGGTGATGATGATGGGCATCTCGACCGTGGCGATCGGCCTGCTGCCGACCTTCGAGACCATCGGCTGGTGGGCGCCGGTGCTGCTGGTGGTGCTGCGCGCGCTCCAGGGCTTCGCGGTGGGCGGCGAATGGGGCGGCGCGGCGCTGATGGCGGTGGAAAGCGCGCCGGCGAGGAAGAAGGCCTTCTACAGCAGCGGCGTGCAGGTCGGCTACGGCGTGGGCCTGGTGCTGGCCACCGGCCTGGTCTCGCTGCTCAACCACACGCTCGGCGAGCAGGCGTTCCGCGCCTGGGCCTGGCGCATCCCGTTCCTGATGAGCGTGGTGCTGGTGCTGATCGGGCTGTGGGTGCGCGCCAGCATGGAGGAGTCGCAGGAATTCGTCGAGAAGGTCGAGCAGGGCCATCGCAAGCTGAAGATGCCGGTGATCGAGGCCCTCACGCGCCACCCGAAGGCCTTCCTCTACATCGTCGCGCTGCGCCTGGCCGAGCTGTTCACGATGTACATCGTCACCGCCTTCGCGCTCAGCTACTCGACCGCCAATCTCGGCATGTCGCGCGAGCTGTTCCTCAACATCGGCCTGCTGGTGGGGGCAATCAGCTGCGTGACGATCCCCTGCTTCGCCTGGCTGGCCGACCGCTTCGGCCTGCGCCGCGTCTACATCACCGGCGCGCTGATCGGGCTGGCCTCGGCGGTGCCCTTCTTCGTCGCGCTCGAGGCGCGCGCCACGGTGTGGATCGTGATCTTCGCGGTGATGCTGGCCAATATCGCGCACGACATGGTGGTGAGCGTGCAGCAGCCGCTCTTCACCGAGCTGTTCGGCGCCGAGTACCGCTACAGCGGCGCGGGCGTGGGCTACCAGTTCGCCAGCGTGGTGGGCGGCGGCTTCACGCCCTTCATCGCGGTGGCGCTGGTCAGCGTCGGCGGCGGCTCCTGGCACCTGGTGGCCGGCTACCTGGCCGCCGGCTGCCTGATCTCGGTGATCGTCGCGGCGCGCATGCGCCCGGCCTGAAGCACGCCTGAATGCCGCCTGAAACGCGCGCGCCCGCCACGGCGGCCCGGCCTCGCGCCGGCCGCCGTGCCTCTCCCGGACCCGGCCCATGAAGAAAGCCCCTCTCGACAAACGCGACTGGATCGCCGGCCTGGAAAAAGGCCTGATGATCCTGGAGGCGTTCGACAGCGAGCACGCGCGCATGACGCCCACCCAGGCGGCCGCGCGCACCGGCCTCACGCGCACCGCCGCGCGACGCTACCTGCTCACGCTCGAGTCGCTCGGCTACGTGCAGACCGACGGGCGGCTCTACGGCCTCACGCCGCGGGTGCTGCGGGTAGGCTGGTCCTACTTCGACTCGGCGCGGCTGCCGCGCATGGTGCAGCCCTACCTGCAGCAACTGAGCGCGACGCTCAACGAATCGGCCTATGTCAGCGTGCTCGACGACTGGGAGCTGGTGGTGATCGCGCGCAACGGCGTGTCGCGCGTGATGAGCACCGGCTTCGTGCTCGGCGCGCGCGTGCCGGCGCCGCTGGCCTCCGCCGGCGTGGTGCTGCTCGCGCACCGGCACGATCCGGACGAGGTGGCGGCCTGGCTCGCGACCACCGAGCTGCCGCCCTACACGCCGCACACGCTGACCAACAAGACGCGGCTGCGGCAGAAGATCGAGCAGGCCCGCGACGACGGCTACGCGGTGATCGAGCAGCAGTTGCAGGTAGGCGTGCGCGGCGTGGCGGTGCCGCTGCGCAACCGCCAGGGCGAGGTGGTGGCCGCGCTCAGCACCAACATGCCGATCGGCGGCGAGACGGCCGAGGCCGCCCTCGCGCGCGTGCTGCCCTCGCTGCAGGAAACCGCGCTGGCGATGCTCAACGTGCTGTGAGCCCGGCGCGACCGCACCCGGCGCCGCGGCCCGCCCGCTGCACACCGCAATGGCGTCGCCCCCCGTTTGCCGAGCCGCCCCGCCGGCCGCACGAATCGATCCGGCATGACACCCAAGGATCCAATCGGATGTGAA
The DNA here is from genome assembly GCF_000959725.1 of Burkholderia gladioli. Classification (NCBI taxonomy): domain Bacteria; kingdom Pseudomonadati; phylum Pseudomonadota; class Betaproteobacteria; order Burkholderiales; family Burkholderiaceae; genus Burkholderia; species Burkholderia gladioli. The sequence continues at coordinate 1,316,068 of NZ_CP009322.1, read as the reverse complement.
TTCGCGAACCGATGCATCGGCGTGCGAAGCGTCGCGGCGGTGTCACGTATGAGGAAAACGCAGCCGTGCCCGAAGCCTTCGAGGCCACTTCACCGGCCTTTCGAAAACGCCTTGCGGGACGGCTTCGCGGCGGGAACTATCGTCACAAAAAGGAGCAAGGCCGAAGCCGGGATCGAACCGCCTGGGCTGCATCGATACATTCGCGCCGAGGGCGCTCACCAGCGTCCCGATTTGCATTATGCTTCGCGCAAGCGCGGCGCCAGTCCACCGGCGAGCATCGCGCGATCGCTGCTCCGGTTCCACCCGATGCCGGCCGCGCCCGCCGATCGGCCGCCACGCCCAGGCATCCCACGCAGGAAAGCTCCGTGTCACTCCAGCCTCCGCCTTCGTCCTCCCCTTCGGCCGAAACGCTGCTCGAAATCGTTCACGCCCAGACCGAGATCGCGAAACTCGGCCTCGATCTCGGCAGCGTGATGGCCTTCGTCGCCGAACGCGGCCGACGCCTGACCGGCGCCCAGGGCGCGGTGATCGAACTCGCCGAGCAGGACGACATGGTCTACCGCGCCACCGCCGGCATCGCCGCCGACCTGCTCGGCCTGCGCCTGAAGCGCGCCGGCAGCCTGTCGGGCCTGTGCGTGCAGACCGGCGAGATCATGCGCTGCGACGATTCCGAAACCGACGATCGCGTCGATCGCGCAGCTTGCCGCCGCGTCGGCCTGCGCTCGATGCTGGTCACCCCGCTGCGCCATCTCGACACCACGGTGGGCGTGCTCAAGGTGATGTCGCCCGAGGTCGGCGCCTTCGACGAGGCCGACATCCAGGTGCTGAAGCTGATGTCGGAGCTGATCGCGGCGGCGATGTTCCATGCCGCCCACAACGAGACCAACGAGCTCTACCTGCGCGCGACCCACGACGCGCTGACCGGCCTGCCCAACCGCGCGCTGTTCTACGACCGCCTGCGCCAGGCGGTGCAGGTGGCGCAGCACTCGGAAGGCGCGCTCGGCATCCTCAACCTCGACCTGGACGGCCTCAAGCCGATCAACGACCGCTTCGGACATCGCGCCGGCGACGCCGCGATCCGCGAGGCGGCGCTGCGCATCGCCCGCTCGGTGCGGCGCTCGGATACGGTGGCGCGCGTCGGCGGCGACGAATTCGGTGTGATCCTGCCCGGCATCGGCGGCCGCCGGGATGCCGAGCGGCAGAGCGAGCGGATGACCGAAACGGTGGCCGAGCCCTTCGAGTTCGAGGGCCACCAACTCGATCTCGGCGTGAGCGTCGGCATCGCGATTCTGCCCGACGACGGGGTCGACATGACGGGCCTGATCGACCGCGCCGACCAGGCCATGTACGCCACCAAGCGCCAGCGCAAGGGCGACGACGGCAGCCGCTGAAGGCGGGAAGCCGTCCCGGCGCACAAGCCCAAGTCCAGGCCCAGGTTTACACGCTGGCGCGGCCCCGGCCGACGTGCCACCATGTGCGCGCGACGCGCATTGGCTCGCGCCGCCTCACCGAGGAGCAGCGACCATGGCATTCCCGACCGCCGTCAACACCCAGATCACCGATGCCGTCACCCAGGCCGATACCGAGGTGCTCGGCGACGCCCCGGCCGTGGCGATGGGCAATCTCTTCGTGGCGACTGCGCAGGCACTCTCGAACGCCGCCCACAACGCCACCAGCGCCCAGCAGCAACAGAACATCACCGCCCAGGCCGCCACCGTGATGGGCGTGGCCACGCTGTATTCGATCGACACCGCCGCTACCGGCGAAGCCACGGCGCACATCCTCCAATGACGGACGCGGCAAGGTCCGCTCGGGCGGGCCTGCCGTCCACCTTTCCATCCAGCAGGAGTCACCCATGACCGTCATCGTTTCAGGCCGGCTGCAGCAAGGCCTCGGCAGCTTGTCGGAACCCTCGCGGATCGCGCTCGCCTTCGTCGACGGCGGCATCGAGTGGCTCGCCTGGGCCGTCGCCTCGCCCAGCGCCCGCTACGAGTTCCCCGACGAGACGCATCTGCTGGACGGCGTGCAGCGCGGCCTGCACGCCTCGCCGCTGACCTTGCTGCCGACGCTGCAACTGCTGGTCAGCCCGGTCAAGCTGCTGACGCTGAGCCTGGCCGACCTGCGCGCGCTGGCGATCGTCGAGGCCGGCGACGATTCGGACCTCGCCGTGTCGCGCTCGCGCGCGGTGCTCGATGCGCATCACCTGCTGCCGCGCGAGGAACTGGCCACCGGCACCGGCTGGCTGGCCCAGCTGGGGGTGGAAACCGCGCCGCTGTTCCAGGCCCTCGACCTCGACGGCAGCCTGGCGCTGGCCGCGCTCGGGCAACTGCCGGAGCTGGCGGGCCATGCCGAATACCTGCAGCGCGAGGCGGCGGCCTTCGGCATCGAGATGGCGCGCACGCCCCAGGAATTCTGCGATTACTTCCGGCTCTACCTCGACCGCGTCGACGGCCTCGGCAACCACGCCGCCACCAATGCGGCGCAGCGCCGCGACGCGGCGCGCACGGCGGTGCAGACGCTGCTGCCGCTGCTGTTTGGCGCACTCGACTGCCCGCAGGTCGGCGGGCTGGTCGGTCCGTCGGCGGTGGCCGCCGCCGTGCAGGCCTGGCTGCGGCAAGGGCGGATGCTCGGTTTCGCGCGCCTGTCGCGCGGCGCGCAGCAGATGGTCCGCCATGGCGGCTACCGCGACCAGGCCGCCCACGAGGCGCGGCACCTGGTGGAGCGCTACCTGGCGGCGGCCGGCGAGCTGCTGGCGGCGAACCCGGTCGAGCGCGGCGTGATGGGCCAGGACGGCGCGACCTGCTCGTTCCGCATCGAGCACGGCGCGCGGCAGGCGGTGCTGCAACTGGCGCCGGACGGCGTGGTGTCGCTGTCCGCGTTCCACCCGGGCGCCGTCGGCTGAGGCACCGAGGCGGGCGTCCCGGGCGCAGGCCGGGCCCGCCCGCACGAAGCGCTGACGGCAGCGCTCACTGCAGCATGAAGGTCTCGTATTCGAGCGTGTCGAGCTTGCGATCGAGCCAGTAGAGACTCGCCAGCATCACCACGAACAGCGCGAGCGCGAAGCCATAGCCGTAGGCGGCGGGATTCGAGGCCAGCGTCAGCGCGGTCAGCAGCACGTTCAGCACCACGAAGGCGCCCACCAGCCACAGCACGATGCGGCGCTTGTCGAGGTAGAAGAACACGTTGATGATGCCCATGAACACCACCTGCATGCTGGCGGCGATCACGTCGATGTAGAGCAGCGGCAGGTAGAGCGCCGGAATCCCCAGCCAGCGCAGCAGGGTCGGCGCGGCCGCGAACAGGATCAGCGCGGCCATCGCCTGGATCTTCAGGATTTCCCACACGCCCTCGCGCAGCGCCTCCACCATGGCGCGCTGCATGCGCTCGATGTGCTGCAGCGAGGCGCCCTCGCGCACCGCGTCGTAGAACGCGTCGTAGTACTCGACGAAGTCGGTCTCGATGCGCAGCAGGAACACCGCCATGCCCGGGATGATCGCCAGGTAGGCGAGGAACACCGGGATGTCGTAGATGATCGAGGCGCGCAGCGGCCCGATCACCGGCTGGCCGGTGCCCGCCGAGTACCAGAACATGAACTTGTCGATCCAGATGCCGAGGTTGTAGAGGAAACCGATCAGCATCAGCGAGGGATAGCGGTAGCGCTTCTCGAAGATCTCGAAGGAGATGAAGCGGTCGCTGTCGAAATCGCGGTAGATCAGCCCGAGCAGGCCGCACAGCAGCACCGCCTGGCCCGCCACGAAGCCGGCCAGCAGGCCCGTCAGCCCGAAGCCCTTGAGCGCCAGCGCGGCCAGCGCGGTGGCCGCGTAGCCGACGAAGAACACCACGATGATCGCCACGTAGCGCTTCATGCCCGACAGGAAGATGGTGGCGATCCAGATATTGCTCATCACCACGAAGCCGGCCAGCATCAGCAGCCGGTAGCCGGCGGTCTGGCCGCCGAACGCGAACAGCGCCAGCAGCGCGCCGATCAGGGCCGAGGCGGCCGTCACCACCAGCATCACCGCGTGGAAGTTCGGCAGCACCAGCTCGCGGCGCTTCTCGAACAGGCGGTCCGAGGTGAAGCGCGTGTACCAGAGCTGCAGCGGCCCGGTCAGCACCAGCGAGACCGCGATCAGGTAGGTGACCGACACCTGGAACTGCGTGACCGCGCCGTTCGGCTTGACGAAGGGCACGCTCAGCACGCCGATCAGCAGGATCCCGACGATCGACAGCACCCAGGGCCCGGCGCCGATCAGCCCCGCGTAGGTATAGGCCTGCATCAGCCCCGTCAGCGTGTTGCGACGGAGCATCTTGCGCAGCTCGAATCCGATTCCGGCCATGGTTCGCCGCCCTCCTCAGTGCGCCGCGCGGGCCGGCGGCCCGTCCGCGGCCGGCTGCGCCGGCGCATCCGCCAGGCGCCGGTACAGCGTGCGATAGGCGCCGATCATCTGCTCCTGCGTGTAGTAGCGCTCCACGCGCGCCACCCCGGCGCGCTGCGCGGCGTGCCAGTTATCGTCCTGGAACAGCTCGATGGCGGCCTCGGCCAGCGCGCGCGGGTCGGCGATCTGCACCACCCGGCCCGCCGCGCCGAGCGCCGCGTCCTCGCCGGGCAGGCCCTCGATCAACTGCCGGCAGGAGCCCACGTCGGTGGTCACCGAGGGCACGCCGGCCGCGAAGCCCTCCAGCACCACCAGCGGCAGCGCCTCCGAGATCGAGCTGAGCACCAGCAGCCCGCACTTGGGCAGCAGTTCGTCGATCTTCTGGAAGCCGAGGAACTTCACCTTGTCCGCGAGCCCGAGGCTGTCCACCAGCGCGCGGCATTCCTGCGCATAGGCGAGATCCTCGTCCTCGGGGCCGGCGATCCAGGCCTCGGCCTCGGGCATGCGGCGCAGCACGGTCAGCATGGCGCGGATGAAGGTCTTGATGTCCTTGATCGGCACCACCCGGCCGATCAGGCACAGCGTCTTGGGCACCGTCGCGGCGCGTTGCGCGCGCAGCGGCGCGAGACGCGCCAGGTTCACGCCGTTCGGGATCGTGCCGGTGCGCGCGGCTGGCGCGCCGTCGAGGATCTGGCGCTGCCGGTTGCCCTCGTAGAGCGCGATGATGTCGCTGGCCGCGTCGTAGCAGGCGCGGCCCAGGGCCTGGAAGAAGCGCACCCAGAGATCGCGGAAATAGCCGACCTGCGAGACGTCGCGCTCGAAGATGCTGCGGTTGTCGCGAATCCACTCGCTCTGGAACAGGTCGATCTTGCGTTCCTTGGTGTAGATGCCGTGCTCGGAGACCAGCAGCGGCCGCCCGCTGCGGTAATGCGCGAGCGCGCCGAGGAAACCCGCGTAGCCGGTCGACACGGTATGCAGCACCTTGGCCGCCGGCAGACCCTCGGCCACGCGCGCGAGCTGCCAGAGCGGCTTGTGCATGATGCGCACGGTCCAGAAGTAGTCGACGAAGGACGGGTCGGTGCAGTGCTTGCGGTATTGGTCGGTGAGGAAATCCCAGGCCTGCTTCGAGTACAGGAAGGCGTCCTCGCCGAGCGCGCCGCCCGGCTTCAGGTCCTCGAGCATCGACTTGAGCAGTTGCGCGCCCACCTCGCGCATCGCCGGGTTGCGCATGGTCTCGTGCAGCTGCGCCGAGCGCGCGAAGGCCTGGGCGTCGCCGCCCATCTTCTTCACCAGCGGCGGCGGCGCGAAATCGTAGAGATAGTGGGTCTCCAGGTGCACCACGTTGTCGGGCAGCGCGTACTGCTGCTTGACGTAGTCCTGCGGGCGGCTGCCGAGGAAGCACAGCGCGAAGCTGTGCTCCGGAAAGGCGCGGATCATCTGGTTGACCCAGCTCGACACGCCGCCGCTCACATAGGGAAAGGTGCCCTCTAGCAGCAGCAGCACGTCGGCGGAGGTGGCGCGCGGCAGCGCGGGCGTGGCCGGTGTGGTCATGGTGGAACTCATACGCGGGGGGCGCCGGCGGCGGTGGCGGCCGGTTGCCAGAAATCGAGGGCGGCCTGCAGGGTCGGCGTGACGGCATGCCGGTCCATCGCGCCCAGCAGGCTGCGCACGCGCGGGAAATCGCGGCGCCAGTAGGCGGCCTCGGCCAGGTAGGGCAGCAGCCGGTCGCGCGGGAAGCCGCAGTCGATCGCGCGCTGCAGCATCGCGTCGGCCGCGTCGAGGTCGCGGCGCAGCAGCGCCAGCCGGCCGCGCAACCGCCACAGCGCCGCGTCCTCGGGAATCAGCGCGAGCGCCGCCTCGGCGTAGCGCTCGGCCTGCGAGATCGCGTTGTCGTAGACGTCGCCCGTCACCAGTTGCTGGTAGATCAGCTCGCCGTACAACTCGGCCAGCACCTTGTTCGAGCGGGCCCGCTCGACGCCGGAGCGCGCCGCGCCGCCGGGCGCGTCGAGCACGGCGCGCTCGGCCGTGATGCGCTGGGTCAGGGCCTTCTCCTTGCTCTCCAGGCTGCCGTAGGCCAGCAGGCGGATGTCGTCGAGCGGGTCGGCCAGCATCTCCTGCAGGATCGGCGAGACGGTGCGCACCGGCAGCGACTGCATCGCGAGCAGCGCCGTCATGCGGAAATCGACACTGGCCTCGGCATTGCGCAGCTCGGCCTTGAGCCGCGCGCCGCGGCCGTAGGACACCGAGCCGATCAGGTACTCGGCGAATTCGGGCTCCTCCACCGTGTTGACGGCCAGGCTCGCGCGGTTGGCCGGCAGCACGCGCGACAGCACGAAGGCGCCGAGCGTGCAGAGGACGCCGCCCAGCGGCACCGCGAAGTCGAGAAAGCCGAGCAGCAGCAGGCCACGCCAGGTAACGGGCCTGAGCCGGCGCGGCAGCAACCGCGCGCTGCCGGTGGCGGCGAACAGCGCGGCCAGCAGCTGCACCAGCAGGCACAGCGCGAAGACTCGCGTATTGGCCTCGGCCGCCGCGGCCGCGGCGCCGGCATCGACCGGCATGCCGCTCAGCCATTGCGCCGACGGATCGGGCAGGCTGCGCAGCGTCAGCAGGCAGGCCAGCAGCTGCAGCGCGATGCCGAGCGCCAGCGTCAGCGCGGCCAGCAGCGCGCCGAGCGCGTCGCCGGCCGGCGCGCGCGGGCTGGCCGGATCGGACCGGCGCGGCTCAGCCGGCGACACCGCAATGCTCCATCAGCTTGACCAGCGGGCGTATCGGCTCGCTGGCCGGCACGTTCATCGAATAGACCGCCACGTGGGCCGCCTCGAAATCGACGCCGAACTGCGCGCGCAGGTTGTCCTCGATGCGCAGCAGGTAGCCGTCCACGCCGCTCGCGCCGGACAAGGGCATCAGGGTCAGCACGGCGCGGCGCTTGCTGCCGATCACCTCCCACTGCGAATCGAGCGCGCGGCGCGTGCGCACGATGTGCTCGCTGAGCGCGGCGCCCTGCTCGTCGTTGTCGAACACCAGGGTGACCACCGAGGACAGCACCTTCGAATCGCGGCGCAGGTGCACCAGCCGCGCGTAGTCGAGCGCGAAGCGCTGCGGGCAGGCCGGGAAGGCGCTCAGCATCTCGTGCGAGACCTCGGCATGGCGCACGCCGTCGGCGTAGAAGCTGCAGAGCACCAGCAGGAACTGCAGGTTGTCGCGGGTGAGCGCCAGGAACGGCATGCGCTCGATCGCCACCACGCCCACCGGCTCGCCCTTCACGTCGAGCAGCGGCACGCAGGCCAGGTAGCGGCTGCCGATCGCGGCGGCGCCGGCATGCGCCTGCGCGTCGACATGCACCAGCCGGCGCGTCTCGATCGCCTCGCGCACCAGCGGATCGTGCACGTCGAGCGGCCCGGCGCCGCCCACCGAGGCGGCCGCCTCGGCCGCCGGCGCGCCCTGCCGCCAGGCGTGCACGCTGGCCACCTCGAGCTGCACCGCCTGCGCGGCCGCGTCGAGGAAGGCCTGGGCGCCGCGCAGCGCGAGATCGCCCTGCTCGGCCGGCGTCGGCAACTGCTCGAACACCACCGCGCGCAACCGCGCCAGCGAATCGCGCAGCGTCGCCGGGCGGCTCAGCAGGTCCTGCTCGAGCCGCTCGTGCGAGAGCCGCAGCATGAACTGGTTGCGCGTCAGGATCGACAGGCGCTCGGACAGGTAGTCGTTGGCGATCCGGTTCTGCCGCAGCCGCGACATCCAGATGTCGCCGAACTGGCCGGTCAGCAGCGTGAGGAAAAAGCCGCCGAAGAAGAAGCCGACCGGGAACGGCCGGCTCAGCACCGTGTCGCCGGTGAACACCGCGCTCGCGCCGCCGGTGCCGGCCGCCACCGCGGTGACGACCGGCACCGGCACGGCCGGATAAAGCAGATACCAGGCGGCCAGCAGCACGAAGCCCGATACCAGCCCCGCCACCGAGCCGTAGCGCAGCGAGACCACCACCGGCACCAGCCAGATCCACCCGAAGCCGCTGTGGATCAGCAGCGGATCGTCGGCCGAGAAGGCACGGCACAGGCCGATCGCGATCAGCGTGAAGCCGAGCGTCTCGAGCAGCGCGACGGTGCGCCGCCGCGCGCTGCCCTCGGGCGGCGCGATCAGCGTGCTCCACCATGCCGCCGCGCCGGTCGCGCGCACGGTTCGCGACCGCGGCGCCGCGCGCGACTCGCCCGGGTCCGGCCCGGTTGCCTGGGTATTCATGCCCACCGCCTGATCGATGTCGATATCGGTTTCATCACCGCCCCGCCCTCGCCCACGAACCCATGGAGGCTCAGCGGCCGAGCGGCGCGAGCAGCTCGCGCTCGAGCTTCTGCGCCACGCCCGACAGCGCGTCGCGGCTCCAGCCGGTACGGCTGCCGGTGCCGGTCCAGACCACCTTGCCGGTCTGCACGTCGATCACGTCGAAGCTCAGGCCGACGGCCGGCTCGCCGTCCACGCCGACCTTGTAGCGCCACTCGTTGACCGAGCCGGTCAGCGCGTAGTGGATGTTCTGCTGGCGCGCCCAGTTCAGCGCGTTTTGCTGCGCATCGGACTTGGCCGGGTCGAACAGGGTCTCGTCGTCGCCGCCGCCCGGGTAGGCCACCAGGTTCTGGTAGCCGAAGGTGCGCAGCAGGCTCTGCGCGATCGAGCCGGCGCGCTGGCCGGCCTGCGGCGTCTCGGTGTGGTTGGCGATCGGCAGGACGGTCCAGGTCTCGCCCTTGGCGGCGGGAATCGCCGCGCTCTGGTCGAGCACCGCGCAGCCGCCCAGCGCGGCCGCCGCGAGCGTGACCGCGCCGGCCAGCGCGACGGCCCGCAGGTGCCGCGATGCGTGCTTCGTGTTCATGCGTTTCTCCTCAGATTGCGTTCAATACAGCCAGCGGTACCGCGCGCCGATTTCCTTCACGGACGTCGAACTGTTCGACGATGCCCCTTGATACAGCCCGTACAGCAAGGCCTGGTCGCCGCCGAACACGCTGCCGGCGAGCCCCAGTTCGACCTGCCCGGTCCAGCCCGCGCGCGAGTCGCGCACCGGGCCGGCCGAGAACATCGGCCGCCAGCCCTTCGAATAGGTTTCCGGCAGGTCGTCGCCGAACGAGAACAGCAGCGCGCCCTGCGTGAAGGTCTGCGGCATGAAGGCGGCCGCGGTGGGCGGCGTGCCGGCCGGCAGGATCGCCGCCAGCCGCGCGCCCGGCACGCCGCCGGCGTTGCTGTACTGCCCGTGCGTGAAGACCGCGCGGATCGTGTAGTCGGGATAGTCGGCCTTGATCTTGTAGCCGGCGCTCAGCTCCAGCAGGTGGCCGTCGCCGAAGTAGGTGCGGTCCTGGCCGTGGAAGCGCGAGTATTCGTAGCGGCCGCTGCCGAACCAGTGCGGATCGAACTGGTAGCTCAAGCCCACCGAGGCCAGGTCCTTGACGCCGGCCACCATCAATTGCGTGGTTTCGGTCGCGTCCTGGTTGTAGCCGACCGCGTAGCTCAGGGTGAGCTTCGAGTTCAGGCGCGCCCGGCCGTCGACGCGCGCGGTGGTGATATCGCGCAGCGCCTCGCGGCGGCCCACCGTCAGCGTTTCCTGGTCGTCCTGGCCCTGGTGGCGGTACATCGCGCTGAGCACGCGGTCCTGGCTCGGGATGTGCGGCAGCGTGGCCGCGTCGCTCGACTGCTCGCGCTGGCGGTAAGTGAGGCGCACGCTCTGCGAGGGCGTCAGCCGCGCGCCCACCGAGGCGCTCTGCTCGTTGTAGCGCAGCGCGCCCTGGTTGCTGTAGCGCGTCGAGACATCGACCGACTGCGCGCTCTTCATCAGGTTGTCGCGCAACTGCTGCTGCATCACGTCGTCGTGCGGGGTGGCGATCAGCGACTGGTAGGCCGTCGACTGCGCGTCGGTCAGGCGCCCCGTCAGGGCCTGGGCGTCGACGCGGTTCTGGCGCGGGATCAGGTCCGGCAGCGTGTCGAGCAGGCGGTTCAGCGTATCGACGTCGCCCTCGTCGATCGCCAGCTGCGCCTCGGCATAGACCGGTCGAGTGTTGCGATCGATGAACAATTTGGTCAGCCACGCATGTTCGAGATCGGGTTCCTGCTGGGCCTGCGCCCAGGAGACGGCGGCCTCGCGCGCGATCGCCGAGACCACGCGCTGCTCGCGCCGGATCGCCTGCTGCTTGAGCGGCGGCAGCATGGCGAAATCGCCGAGTTGCGACGGATAGGCCGCGCCGCCCGGCCCGCCATTGCCATCGTCGCCGGCGCCGTCGCCGGCCGCGTCGGCGCGCAGCATCGCGATCAGCACCGCGCGCGACTGGTCGCCGTTGGCGAACTGGGTGGTCAACGAAACGAAACGGCCGGCCAGGTCCTCGCGCTCGGCTTCGGGCAACGGCGCCGCGTTCGGGTCGCGGCGGCGCCGCGCCAGCTCGACCCAGGTCGACTTGCGCAACTGCCAGGCATCGTCGGCGCGGCCCTCGAGCTCGAGCGCATCGGCGAAGGTCAGGCGCCAGAGCGGATCCTGGCGGTTCGCGTCGGCCTGCTTGCGCAGGTAATGCAGCGCCATGCGGCCGTCGCCGAGCCGCAGCGCGGCCGCGATCATCGGCGGCCACAGCGGCGCGTCGCTCTCGGCATGGGCGCCGTAGCGGCTCATCGTGTCGCGCAACTGCGCCTCGGTGCCGCGATCGTTCAGGTACCAGAGCCAGGTGACCTGCGCCTCGGTGCTGTCGGGCGCGATCGCCAGCGCGCGCTGCACGTCGCGCGCCACGTCCTGCTGGCGGCCCGCGTCGCGCTCGTACTGGGCGCGCGCCAGCAGGAACGGCGCCGACTGCTCGGCCGCCGCCAGTTGCTCCGCGCTCAACGAGGCCAGCAAGGGCGCGATGCGGCCGCGCGCGTGGGCGCGCTCGTAGTAGTAGATCGCCTGGGTCAGCATCCGCACGTTGCCGGTCTGCCGGTAGCCGTATTCGGCCAGGCGCGCCGCGTCGATCGGGGTGTCGTCGTAGAAGCCGATCATCGCCTCGAGGTCGTCGCGGCCGGCCTTGCCGCTGGCCAGCAGTTCGCGATAACCGGCGCCCGTGTCGTGCTGCTGCTGGGTCGTGGTGCCGAGCAGCGCGTAGAAGCGCCAGAAATCCTGGTCGGCCGGCGTGGCGCCGCGCTTGCCCTCGTTCATCGCGGCCAGCGCCGCGTCGAAGCGGGTGCGCGTGTAGAGCATGGTGGCGATCTTCAGCGCGTAGCCGGCGTTCGGGCCGTAGTCGCGCTCCAGGTCCTGCCAGCTGCGCAGGGCCAGGTCGTCGTCGCCCTTGCGCTCGGCTTCGGTGGCGTAGCGCTCGCGCGCGAGCCGCCCGAGCGGGCCCTTGAAGCGCGCCTGCAGGAAACGCAGCGCGCCGTCGGGGTCGCCGTTCAGCTCGTAGGCGTTGACCACCGCGTCGAGCCGCTTGATGTCGCCGGGGCTGGTATCGGCCTGGTGCAGGGTCAGCGCCAGCATCGCGCGCTGGTCGTTCAGGCCCGGCGCGAGCCGCGCCACCTGCTGCCAGGCATGGGCGTCGCCGCGCGATTGCGCGAGCGCGAGATAGTTGGCCAGCGCCACGTCGGGATGGTGGTTCCATTCCGCCACCTGGGCGAGCCGTTCGCGCCAGCTCGCGGCACCGGGGTCGCGCTCGAGCGCCTGGTTCGCGACGCGCTCGGCGCTGGCCACATCGCCGGCGGCCAGGAACACGCGATAGGCCAGCGCGAAATCGGCATCGCCGGCCTTCTGCTTCGGGGCTGCGTCGGTCGCCGCGGCGGAAGGCGGCGAAACCGGCACGGCTGGCGTGAGCGTGGTGCTGGCCGAGTCCGCTGGCGCGGCGGGCGCGTTCGCCGAAACCGGCGCGCTACCCGAGATCGGCCCCGTCACCACCTTGCCATCCGCGCTCGAGGCCGAGGCGGTGGTCGAGGCGATCCGCAGCCGTTGCACGCCCTCGCCCGAACGCGCCGCCGCGTCGCGAAACGGCAGCGCGCGGCGCTTCACGGCCGGCAGCCAGGCCGCGCGCAGCCACAGACCCTGGTCGTTGCGATGGGCGATCAGCGGCTGGTCGTGCTCGGTGCCGCCGGCGTGCACGGCCGCCGGGCCGGCGCTATCGCCCGAGCGCTGAACCGTAAGCGCCCTGCCCATGGCGCCATCGAGGCGCAGGCTCGCGAGACGCATCGCGCCGGATTGCGCACCGGCATCGCCGAGCACCTGCAGCAAGCGCTTCACATACTGCGCGGCCAGATCGGGCCGCCCCGCCGCGAGCGCCACGTTCGACAGGAAGCGCAGCGTGTCGGGATCGTCGCCGAGATCGCCCAGGTGCGCCTGCGCGGCGGCCATCGCGCCGCCCATGTCGTTGCCCGACTGCAGCGCCTTGACGCCGGCGATGAAGGCATCGCGCCGCGCCGCCCGGGTGGCGGCGCGCGCCTGCAGCGCGAACCAGGCATCGGCGGCCGCGCGATAGTCCTGGCCGCCGAGCCGGGTGGCCGCCAGCTCGGCGAGCCAGGCATCGGCATGCGCCGGATCCTGCTGCGCGAGCCGCGCGTAATAGCGGCCGGCCAGCGCGTTGTCGCCGAGCCCGCGCGCCTGGCTCGCCAGGGCGCCGAGCGCCTCCAGGTCCCAGGGGCGGTCCACCGCCTGCGCAAGCAGCGCGTCGAGTTCGCGGATCCGTGCCGGGCGCGCCGGATCGTCGGGCTTGAGCGCGTAGAGCTTGCGCTGCGCGATCGAGATGCGGATCGCCAGCGCGTTCTGGCGCGCCGACGCGTCCCGCGCGGCATCGAGCCGGTCGAGCATGCGCGCCACGTCGGCGCTGCGCCCGCCGCGCAGGTAGGCGCGAGTGAGCACCGCCTGCACCTCGGCATTGTTCGGCTCGATGCGCAGCCAGGCTTCCAGGTAGGCGATCGACAGGCTGTCGGTGCCGGCCAGCACGCGCACGTCGAGCTTGCTGCGCGGATAGGCGAGCAGCAGCAGCGCGCCGATCAGCACGCCGAGGACCAGCACCACGGGCAGCGGAAAGAACCGCTGGCGCTCAGATGTCGCAGGCGACGTCAACATGCAGGCTCGAAGGGGTGGAAGCAAGCGGATGGCGGGTGACTCGGCAGGCGCCGGCATTGGCCAGGCGGAACTGCGGCGCGATCAGCGAATGCAGGTCGAAGGAGAAACCGCGCGCGTTGCGTTCGAAGTTCTCGATCGAGCCGTTCGCGTCGGCCAGGTAGGGGATGCGCGGCGCCTGGGCGACGTCGATCACGCCGAAGCGCGCCTGGCTGCCGCTCAGGTGCACGTAGGTGCCGCCCGGGCCCGGCGCGTAGCCGGCCACGCCGGTGGCACCGCGCAGGTCCGGCACCTTGCCAGCCGGCAGGCGCACCGTGCGCAGGCGGCCGGCATCGCGGATCACCCAGGCATCGCCGTCGCGCGCGATGCTCATGTCCAGCGAGTCGAGCACCTTGCGCGCGTAATCGGACGAGAACACCGGCGTGACCGGCTGCGCCAGCACCGCCTTGAAGATGGTCTCGAGCGCCTTCATCGAGGCCAGCTTGGTGCCCGAGAACATGTGGTAGTAGATGTCCATCGGCTTGAAGCGGATCGGCGCGTCGGTCATCGCGAAGGTTTCCAGCACGCGCGTGAAGCCGTAGAACGGGCCGTGCCAGAGGTCGGTGTAGAGCTCCTCGTTCTGGTTCGGCGCGAACACCTGGTAGTAGCCGTCCTTCATCACGCCCAGCGGCGCGATCGCGGTCCAGCTCGGGTAGCTTTTGGTGATCAGCGTGTCGCCGCCGTTCATGTTCAGCACCCCGGCGCGGTAGGCCGCCTTCAGCACCGGCGCGGGCACCTGGCAGTCGCCGCTCCACAGCACCATCTTCACCGGCTTGGCGGCCGGCGCGATCTCGCGGTCGATATAGGAGATCGAGCCACCCACCTCGCGGTCGATGCTGAAGCGGTAGCCGGGGATGTCGATCGACAGCCCGCTCGCACTCGCGGTGCCACCGCCCTCGGCCGGCGCGTCGTCGTCGGACACGCCCAGCCCCGTCACGCGCATCCATTGCAGCGGGTGCGTGTAGGTATGGGTGGCCACCTCGACGTTCGGCAGCTCGAAGAGCTTGCGGCCGATCCCGCGCAGATGCGCGGCGAAGGCGCGATACGGGCCCTCGTCGCTCACCTCGCCCTCGATCAGCGAAACCGTGGTCGGCATGCCCGAATCGCGCAGCAGCCGGTACAGCTCGTCGCCGGAATACAGCGGCGTGGCCGGGGCGTTGGGCATGGCCGCGGTCGAATATTCGGAGCGCGAGGCGAAACCGTCGCCGTCGATATGCGACATCAGCAGGCGGCGGCCGTTCTCGGTGGTGGTGTCGGGCACCGGCATGTCGGCCGGCAGGCGCAGCGCGGCGCGCAGGAATTCGAGCGGCTGGGTGACCCAGCGCGACTGGTTGACGGCGCCCAGCGAGTAGACGCCGAACGGCCGCATCACATAACCGCCCCAGGGCGTGAGCGCCGCGCCGTCGATCTCGAAGGCGCCCGAGCGTAGCCGCAGCAGCGAGCGGCTGTGCGCACCGGCCCGCACCGCCGTGTAGTCGCGCGGATCGGGCATCGGCTTCATCTCGAAGCCCATCAGCCGCGGGTCGTAGTTCTCCACCTCGAGGCGGCCCTTGGCCGGCGCGCCGTCCACCATGGTCAGGTCGAGCTTGCGCGCGAGCTGCACGTCCATCGGCGTGCCGAACGAGGTGAACACGGCGATCGGCATGTGCGCGTCGACCTGCGCCTCGAGCCAGGCACGATAGGCGGCGCCGCGCGGCACGTCGTTGTTGAGCCAGAGCACGATGCCGGCGTAGCGGTCCGACAAGGCGCCGCCCGGCAGTTCCCCGCGCGCGTCCACGTAGTCGACCTGGTAGCCGAGATAGTTGAGCGGCATGGCCAGATAGCGCACGCCCGGCGAGACGTTCAGGTCGGTGCGCGCGGGCGGGTCCTGCAGCACCAGGATGCGGCGCTTGAGCGGCTCGACCGCGCCCACGCCCATGGTGGCCAGCGCCCCGTCGGTCACATAGGGCACCAGGCCGTCGCCGCGGATCCGCTCGATCGCGTCGCGCGAGCAGGCGCGATCGCCGGGCGCGCAGTAGTCGATCGAGATCACCGGCAGGCCGTATTGCGAGCGGATCGTCCTGGCCTGGCCGAGCAGCCAGTCGCGATCGGCCTGCGGCACCGCCACGTAGCGCTGCTGGGCCTGGTTCCAGCCGTGATAGAGCGATTCGAAGGCGACCGCGTAGACCTGGTCGTGCACCTGCGGGAGGATCTCGAAACCGCGGTTGAGGATCAGCTTCGCGGCCGGATAACGCGCGCGGATCGCGCGGATCACGGCGACCAGCCCGGCCTGCTGGCGCGCACGCGCCTCGTCGGTGGTGGCGGCGAGCTGGTAGGAATCGAGCGTGTCGAGAAAGAAGCCGCGATAGCCCTTCTCCCACAGCGGGCGGATCACGTGATCGACGAAGAAGGCCGGCCAGTCGGGCTGGCCCTGGTCGATCACGCGCGAGGCCCAGGCGGCATTGCTGCCGGCGAACCAGCTCTTCGGGATGCTCGCGTAATAGTCGCGCGAGGGCAGCACCTCGCCGACGCTGGCGTAGGCGAACCAGGTGGTGTGTGGCAGCGGATGCGCGAGCGGATCGAAGCCGCTGTCGGGCTCGACCACCGCCGCGTCGTAGGCGGACAGCAGTTCGACGGGAGGCTGCTTGCCGTAATAGAGCGCGAAGGACGGTTGCGCGGCGGACTTCAGCGGCGAGGCGGCGGGAACGGATGCCGCGGGCGCGGCGGCCTGGGCCGCCGGTGCATCGTCGGCAGCCAGCGCGGCAGGCGCGCTCGCCAGGCCCGACGCCAGCAACGCGGCCACGCCGAACCAGCGGCGCATGATGCGCGCCATCCGTGCGGCTCGGGCGTGTCTCGTATCGGCGTCGTCATTGCGGGAGTCTGGCTCCCGCTTATCGAACAGGCGGCGTCTCGTCATCGATTTCCAGTGCGTCGATCGGCAAGCGGGCAAACCACAAGGTCATGGCATGGCGCCACTGGACCGCCCTTTTTTTGAATACGGCGATTCTAGCCAAATAACGAATGCTGGCAAATCCATTTGCCGGAAAGCGTCACAGTGACGACACAATGTTGTCCGGTACTTGCCGAACGCGATGGATGCTGCGTGATTGCCGAGCAGGTCGTCGCCGAATCCGCGAATCCCGGTACGGTGGCGCGTAGCGCCGGTATCGACGCGAATGAAATGATTGGTCTCTGCAATTCAACGATTTCGAATGAATCATTTCAGCCGGCATTCGATAAATCATTCATGGCGATCGGTAAAAAATAGCCAAGGACATATCGCCATCGTGGCGGGCTGACCGATCCTCGCGTGATTCGAGATGCTCGCCTGGGAAACATCCAGATGACGGGATGGTTGCGCATGCAACTCCGCGCGCATCGTCGGCGATAAAGCTGACGAATGACCGGCTCGCGAGCCTTGCCCGATGCGCGATGTTCGGGTGGGCGACGAGCAGTTCCCGTGCCCGGGCCGGACTCGAGAACGGGCGGCTGAAGCGCCGGGAAAGACACCGCGCCGGCCCCATGCGAGCGCATGCGGGCCGGCCACGGCGGATGAGGATCGGCCTCGGCGGCTCAGGCCGGGGCGCTGGCCTCGTCGAGCTCGCGCACGTCGGCGGCGCTCAGTTCGAGGCGGATCGCCTCGCCGAGCGCCTTCAGTTGTTCGAGCGAGGTGGCGCTGGCGATCGGCGCGGTGATGCTCGGCCGCGCGATCTGCCAGGCCAGCGCGACCGAGGCCGGCGTCGAGCGATGCCGCCCGGCCACCGCGTCGAGCGCCTCGAGGATCCGCAGGCCGCGCGGGTTCAGGTACTTCTCGACGCGCGAGCCGCGCTGGCTCTTGCCGAAATCGGCCTCGGAACGATACTTGCCGCTCAAGAAGCCGCTGGCCAGCGCGTAGTAGTTGATCACGCCCAGGCCCAGCTCCTTCACCACCGGCTCGAGATCGCTCTCGTACTCGGCGCGGTCGTACAGGTTGTACTCGGGCTGGAACACCTGGTAGGCCGGCAGGCCGTCGCGACGACTGATCTCGGCCGCCTCGCGCAGCCGCGCGCCGCTGTAGTTCGAGGCGCCGATGATGCGCACCTTGCCCGCCTCCACCAGGCTGCGATAGGCGCCCAGCGTCTCCTCCAGCGAGGCCGTGTCGGCCAGGTCGCGATGCGAGAAATAGAGGTCGATGTAATCGGTCTGCAAGCGGCGCAGCGAATCGTCGGCCGCCTTCAGGATGTTCTCGCGCGACAGCCCCGCGCGCGCCTCGAGCAGCCCGACCTTGGTGGCGATCACCACGCTGTCGCGCTTGCCGCTGCGCTTGAGCCACTTGCCGATGATGGTTTCCGAGTCGCCGCCCTGGTTGCCCGGCACCCAGGCCGAGTAGACGTCGGCGGTGTCGATGAAGTTGATGCCGTGGTCCGCGAGCGCGTCGAGCAGCGAAAACGAGGTGGCTTCGTCGGCCGTCCAGCCGAACACGTTGCCGCCGAACGCGATGGGCGAGACCTGGATCTCCGAGTTGCCGAGTGAACGCCTTGCCATCTGCCTGTCCTCCATGGAGTCGTTGAAGCCGCCGGGCGCGCGCGAGGCGCGGCAGGCGGCGCGATGAGAGCCGATGCGCCATGCTAGTGCCGCGCATCGGCGCGACCAAGCGATTAAACCTGAAATGGAAATGGGCTGCGCTGGGAAGGCCGGCCGGCGAGCTCGCCGCCGGCAGCCGGCGCGGAGAAGCATCGCCGCCTGTCGAGACGCGGCCGGCCTCGCGGCTATTGCTGCCGCCAGTAGACGCTGCGTCCGTCTTCGGTCGGCACCAGCTTGGTGTGGTTGACGTGGGTGAAGGCCAGCGGCGCGCGCACCCAGTCGTATTCGAGCACGAACTGGCGCGCATGCAGCGTCGCGACCAGGTCGGCCAGGCTGATGCGGGCGGGCGCGTAGCCGCGCAGGATGAAATACTGCATCTGCCAGACCTGGGCCCAGGCCCAGTTGTCGTGCCAGCCGAAGTCGCGCTCCGACCAGACCGAGACATGCGCCTCGGACAGCACGTTGTCGACCGAATTCTGGATCGCCGCCTCGGGCAGCACGATCACGGTGTAGGCCGAGCGATAGGTCAGGAAGTTGAGCAGGTCGAGGCCGGCCGATTTCGGCAGGTGCTCGATGCAGTCGCCGATGATGGTCAGGTCGAACATCTCGTCGACCATGCGCGCCGGGATCTCGGTGGCGCTCATCAGGTGCAGCGGGTGGTAGAGCCGGTCGAGGCCGTACTTTTCGACATAGGACGGCTCGATCTCGACGCCTTCGAGCCGCGCCCCGGGCAGCGCCGCGCGCACCATCCGCCCGTACTTGCCGGCGCCGCAGCCGATATCGAGCACGCGCGAGGGCGCGACCGCAGGGAGCAGCGCGGCCGTGACCGCGTCGAAGGAACCGGCGGAAAACGGCATGGAGGTGTCTCCCTGGAAGATCGATCGGGCCGGGCGGGCCGGCGGCGCTTGGGCGATCAGCATAGCGTTCGGCCGGCCCGCGCCGCAAGGGCGGAGAGCAGTTGGGGGTGCTTGCTTGGGGCAGTGCTTGCTTGGGGCCATGCTTGGTTCTGGCTGCACTTGGTTCGGGCCGTGCTCGTTCGGCGCCATGCCTGGTTCGAGCCGCGATTGGTTCGGGCCACATCCGGTTCGCGCCGGCTCGACTCGCGACCGGCTTGGTTCGTCGTGCCGCCCCGATCCGAGTCCCCTTTCAAGCCCGACGTCGCGCCCCGCGGCGGCCCCCCTCGATCGATTCCGCGTTGTTCGATCGGCGATCGATCCCCTACAATGCGCCGACCGACGTTTCCGCCTCCACGCCATGCCCCGCCTGCCCGCGCCCTGCCTCCAGCGCGCCCGTTCCCGATGAGCCGCCGCGCCGGCCCGAGCGCCGCGACCACGCGCTACGAGGCGCTCGCGCAAGCGCTCGCCGACGAGATCCGCTCGGGCAACGTGGCGGTCGGCGCGCGCCTGCCCTCGCTGCGCCAGATCATCGCCCAGCACGGCGTGAGCCAGTCGACCGTGTTCCGCGCCTACTACCTGCTCGAGGAATGGGGCTTGATCCGCGCCCAGGAGCGCTCGGGCTACTACGTCGCGCCGGGTGCGCGCCTGGCGGCGGCTGCGGCCCGCTCCGCCGCCACGGCCGGGCCCCAGGCCGGTGCCGGCGACGACGCCCGCGCGCATGCGCCCTCCACCCGCGTCGACATCAGCGAACTGGTGTTCTCGGTGCTGGACGCCGTCAAGCGCCCCGACATCGCCCCGCTCGGCTCGGCCTTCCCCGCCCCGCAACTGTTCCCGCTGCCGCGCCTGGCGAAATCGCTGGCGACGGCCGCGCGCGAGCTGGACCCGTGGAGCACGGTGGTCGACCTGCCGCCCGGCAACGAGGCGCTGCGCCGCCAGATCGCGCTGCGCTACCTGGGCCTGGGCATCGCCCAGCCCCACGACGAGATCGTGGTCACCAACGGCGCGCTGGAGGCGCTGAACCTGTGCCTGATGGCGGTCACGCGGCCGGGCGACGTGGTGGCGGTCGAGGCGCCGGGTTTCTACGCGGCCCTGCAGGCGATCGAGCGGCTCGACCTGCGCGCGGTGGAGATCCCCGTCGATCCCGAACGCGGCCTCGACCTCGACGCGCTGGCCGAGGCGCTGGCGCGCCATCCGATCCGCGCCTGCTGGTTCATGACCAGCTTCCAGAATCCGACCGGCGCGCTGCTGGCCGATGCGCGCAAGCGCGCCCTGGTCGAGCTGCTGGCGCGCCACCAGGTGCCGCTGATCGAGGACGACGTCTATGGCGAGCTGCATTTCGGCTCCCGCGCGCCGCTGCCGGCGCGCGCCTTCGACCGCCATGGCCTGGTGATGCACTGCAGTTCCTTCTCGAAGACGCTGGCGCCGGGCTACCGGATCGGCTGGGCGGCGGCGGGCCGCTACGCGGCGCGCGTGCAGCGCCTCAAGCTGATGACCACCATCTCGGCCAGCATCCCGGTGCAGGCGGGCCTGGCCGACTATCTCGAACACGGCGGCTACGACCGCCATCTGCGCCGGCTGCGCGCGGCGCTGGCCGCCCAGTTGGAAGCGCTGGCGCGCGCGATCGCGCGCTGGTTGCCGCGCGAGGTGCGCTGGACCCGCCCACAAGGCGGTTACTTCGTGTGGATCGAGCTGCCCAAGGAGATCGACGCGATGGCCCTGCACGCGCGGGCGCTCGCGCGTGGCGTCGGGCTCGCGCCGGGGCCGATCTTCTCGGCCTCGCATGCCTTCGCCAACTTCATCCGCCTGAACTTCGGCCATCCCTGGTCGGACGAGCTGGAGCGCGCGATCCGCACGCTCGGCGAGTTGCTGGCCGATCCGGCCGTGCAACGCCGCGGCTGAACGGGCGCTTGCCGCCGGGGTGGGCGCGACGGCGGCATCCATCCCGGAGCCCGCGCCGGGTCCCTGGCCGACGCTTTTCCCTTGCCCGGAATATCGATCCCCGAACTGCTTGGTTGCCAGCGCCGCGCGCGGCTTCGTATAAATCGGGCTTGGTCCACCCGCAAGGAAAGCCCCATGTCCCGCACCGCCCCTCCCGCGCTGTCCACCGGCACCGACTACGAGACGCTGGCCGCGCGCTTCCGGCCGATCTTCGCGCGCATCGCCGAAGGCGCCGTGGCGCGCGACCGCCGGCGCGAGCTGCCGGTCGAACCGATCCGCTGGCTCAAGCAGGCCGGCTTCGGCGCGATTCGCGTGCCGGCCGAGGCCGGCGGCGCCGGCGCCTCGATCCCGCAACTGTTCCGCCTGCTGATCGAGCTGGGTGCCGCCGATTCGAACCTGCCGCAAGCGCTGCGCGGCCATTTCGCCTTCGTCGAGGACTGGCTCAACGCCGAGCCCGGCGAGGCCCGCGACACCTGGCTGGCGCGCTTCGTCGACGGCCAGCTGGTCGGCAATGCCTGGAGCGAGATCGGCGAGGCGGCGCTCGGCGAGGCCGGCACCAAGGTCTCGCGACGCGATGGCGAATGGGTGGTCGACGGCGAGAAGTTCTATACGACGGGCAGCCTGTTCGCCGACTGGATCGACGTCTACGCGCAGCGCGCCGACGACCTGAGCCCGGTGATCGCGGCGGTGGCCACGGCCCAGCCCGGCGTGAGCCTGGTCGACGACTGGGACGGCTTCGGCCAGCGCACCACCGGCAGCGGCACCACGCGCTTCCAGGCGGCGCGCGTCGATCCGCACGGGCTGGTCGAATTCTCGCGGCGCTTCCGCTACCAGACCGCCTTCTACCAGTTGTTCCACCTGGCCACGCTGGCCGGCATCGCGCACGCGGCCGAGCAGGACGCCGCGCGGCTGGTGCGCGAGCGGCGGCGCGTCTACAGCCACGGCAACGGCACGCGCGCCGGCGACGATCCGCAGATCCTGCAGGTGGTCGGCGAGGTGGCGTCCTGGGCCTATGCCGCCGAGGCGATCGCGCTGCGCGCGGCCGAGCCGGCGCAACTCGCCTATGCATTGCACGACGGTTCGGACAGCGCCGGGGAACATGCCGCCAACCTCGCCGCCGAGCTCGAATCGGCCCAGGGGCAGGTGGTGGTGACCGAGCTGGTGCTGCGCGCGACCACCCATCTGTTCAACGCGCTGGGTGCCTCGGCCACGCGCGAGGCGACCGATCTCGACCGTCACTGGCGCAACGCGCGCACGGTGTCCTCGCACAATCCGGTGGTCTACAAGGCGCGCATCGTGGGCGATCGCTCGGTCAACGGCACCGAGCCGCCCTTCGTCTGGAAGGTGGGGACGCCGGCCGCGGGCGCCGCATCGGCCTCGGCGGATCGCAAGCAGGCGGCCTGAGCCCGGGCGGGCCTCCGGCGATCGTCACTCCACCCGCCACCAGCGCGGCAGCAGCCGCTGCACCTCGCGGCGCCGGTAGCGATCGTCGATCAGGTGCACCACGCCCTCGTCGTGCTCGGTGCGGATCACGCGGCCGGCTGCCTGCACCACCTTCTGCATGCCCGGGAACAGGTACATGTAGTCGTAGCCGCTGCCGAAGCGCGCCTCCAGCGCGCGCCGCATCTGCTCGTTGACCTCGTTGACCTGCGGCAGCCCCAGCGTGGCGATGAAGGCGCCGATCAGCTTGTCGCCCACCAAATCGATGCCCTCGGCGAACGCGCCGCCCAGCACCGCGAAACCGATGCCCTGCCCGCCTTCCCGGAAACGCGCCAGGAAGGCGTCGCGCGCGGCCTCGTCCATGCCGCGCTCCTGCATCCAGACCGGCAGTTCGGGATGGGTCTCGCGGATCAGCTCGACGATGCGGCGCAGGTAGTCGAAGCTACTCAGGAAGCCGAGGTAGTTGCCGGGTCGCTCGGCATATTGCCTGGCGATCAGCTCGACGATCGGCGCCAGCGAACGCTCGCGGTCGCGCCAGCGCGTCGACACGTGCCCGGCCACGGTCACCTTGAGCTGCGCGGCGCGGAACGGCCCTTCGACGTCGAGCGCCGGAGTCGCCTCGGGCAGGCCGAGCGTGTCGAGGTAGAAATGGAACGGCGTCAGCGTGCCCGAGAACAGCACGGTGGCGCGCGCCAGCGCATGGCGCGGCGCGAGGAAATCGGCCGGGATCACGTTGCGCACGCACAGCACCGATTTCGCGCGCCCGCCGCGCGAGCCACGCTGGCGCGCCGCCTCGCCCTCGACACGCGTGACGTCGAAGATCGAATGCGTGTCGAACTGCTCGGCCAGGTTGACGAAGTGCATCGCGTCGAAGGCGAACTGCAGCACGTTCGGCTCGATCGACAGCGGCGCATCCGCCATCACCTCGCTGACGCGCCCGATGAAGCGCTGCGCGGCCAGCAGCAGCGCCGAAGGCACCGTGTCCATCACCAGATAGGCGGCTTCCTGCTCGCGGTTGAGCGCGTTCCACTCGCGGTTCAGCTTCTCCAGCGGCGCGGCCAGGGTGGGCGGCGCGTGACGCTTGGCGTCGGCCAGCACGAACTGGTCGAGCGTCGCGCTGTACATGCCGCGCGCGCGGTCGAGCAGGTTGTGCGCCTCGTCCACCAGCACGCCGATCCGCCACTGGTTTTGCACCGCCAGCGAGTGCAGCAGCGCGCTGCCGTCGTAGTAGTAGTTGTAGTCGCCGACGATCACGTCGCTCCAGCGCGCCAGCTCCTGCGCCAGGTAATAAGGGCAGACCTGGTGCGCCAGCGCCACCTCGCGCACCGTCGCGCGATCCAGCGTGCGCAGCGCCAGCGCCTGGGCGCGCGCGCCGCCCAGCCGGTCGTAGAAGCCGCGCGCGAGCGGGCAGGATTCGCCGTGGCAGGCGCGGTCCGGATACTCGCAGGACTTCTCGCGCGCCACCAGTTCGAGCGTGCGCAGCGGCAGCGGCGCTGCACCGGGCACGGCGGCGGAAGGCGCCGCCTCGGCCTGCGCATTGGGCGAGGATTCGGGCTGCGCTGCCTCGGACGACGGGTCGGCTGGGGCTTCGGGCGACGACGCCTCAGACGGCAAATCGGCCGAGGCTTCGGATGACGACGCTTCAGACGGCAAATCGGCCGAGGCTTCGGATGACGCGCCGCCAGGCGGTGAATCAGCCGTCGATGCAGCCGCCGACGCGGAGGCACCACCGACAGGAGAGCCCGCCGCCGCGCCCTCGTGCGCGGCGCGCAGCAAGGCCAGCGCATCGAGCGCCAACGCGCGCCCCGGCGTCTTGGCGGTCAGGAACAGCACGCGGTCGAGATAACCATCGCCGCAGGCGCGCAGCATCGGGAACAGCGTGCCGACGGTCTTGCCGATCCCGGTCGGCGCCTGGGCCAGCAAGGCGCGGCCGTCGCGCGCGGCGCGATAGACGTCGGCCGCCAGCGCGCGCTGGCCGCTGCGAAAGCTGCCATGCGGGAACGGCAGCACGCGCAGCGCCGCGTCGCGCGCCTCGCGATGCGCGGCCTCGCTGGCCGCGAACGCGGCGAAGCGCTCGCACTGCGACTCGAACCAGTCGCGCAGCGAGTCGGCGCTGTGCGTCTCGGTCAACACCGACTCGCGATGCGAATCGACATCGAAATAGACCAGCGCCACGGTCAGGTTCGCGAGGTCGCGCATCTTGCAGAGCAGATGCCCGTAGACGCGCGCCTGCGCCCAGTGCAGCGCGCGATGGTTGGCCGGCATGCGGTTCAGGTCGCCGCGATAGGTCTTGATCTCCTCGAGGCGGTTCAGCACCGGATCGTAGCCGTCGGCGCGCCCGCGCACCGCCACCTCGCCATGCTCGCCGGCCAGCGCGATCTCGCGCTCGTAACCGTCGTCACGGCGCGAGGTGACGATGCCGTGGCCGATGATGCCCTCCTGCGACGAGGGCGCGGGCGTGAAGCGCAGGTCGAGATCGCCGCTCTTGGCGGTGAACTCGCACATCGCGCGCACCGCGACGGTGTAGCTCATGCGCCCGGCTCCGCTTCGGCATCCGCCCACTCGACATCGATCACGCGCACCGGCACGCCGTGCGCCACGCAGTAGTCGAGCCAGCGGATCTGGTTGTCCTGGAGGCGGTCGCCGGGACCCTTCACCTCGATCAGCTCGTAGCGGCGCTCGGCCGGCCAGAAGCGTATCAGGTCCGGCAGCCCCGAGCGGTTGCCGCGCGGGTCGTCGAGCAGGCGTTCGAAGCAGCGGCGCAGATGGCGCGCGTCGATGCAGTCGAGCGCCAGCGCCAGCAGGCCGTCGTCGAGCGCGCCCCAGAACACGAAGGGCGACTGCAGCCCGGCTTTCTCGCGATAGCGGCGCCGGATCGTGTCGCGATAGGCGCCGCTCTCGAGTTCGGCCAGGCAGGCCTCGAAACCCGCCGCGCGGCGCGCGCGGAAATCGGGCGCGTGCAGGTCGGCCGGGCCGCGCTGGAACGGGTGGAAGAAGGCGCCGGGCACGGCCGCGAACACGGCGTCCCAGCACAGCAGCCCGAACAGCGAGTTGATCAGCGTGTTCTCGACGTAATGGACCACCGCGCCGGCGCCGCTCAGGTGCGCGCCGACCGCCGTCTCGACCGAATGCGGGACCTGCGGGATCGCCAGCACCAGGGTCTCGCGCGCGGCCGGCGCCAGCGCGGCGAGACGCACGACGGGCCGCCCGGCGCGGCGCAGCAGCCGCGGCAGCATGCGCGCGATGCGCTGGCGCTCCTCCTCGTTCTCGGGCCCGGCGGCAGCCGCCTCGGCCAGCGCCAGCGCCTCGGCGTCGCGCCCGCAGCGCTCCAGCACGCGCACCCGCCGGTGCCGGCTGCCGGGCCAGGCGCTGGCGCCATAGGCGTCAAGCGCGCCGGCCCAGTCCTCGCGCCGCTCGCAGGCATTGCCGATCTGGTGCAGCAGCTTCGCGCGCCGCGTCGCCAGCCAGGCCTGCGCGCAGTCGATCGCGTTCACGTGGCGGGTCAGCTCGTCGTGGGGCCGATCCTCGGGCCAGGCGCCGAGCGCCTCGCGGCACAGGAACAAGGCCAGGTAGACATCGACGTCGGCGCGCTGCTGGAAGGCGCGCGAGGACGGCTCGAAGGCCACCGTCTCGTACTGGAACACGCCCAGGTCGGCCAGCACGAATTCGGACCAGTCCTGGTGCAGGTTGCCGAAGAACATCAGCCGCAGCCGGTCGCACAATGCGTCGATCCGAACCTCGAACACGCGATCGCCGGTGGCCGGCAGCCAGGCCTCGAAGGGCTGCTCGGCCTCGTGTTGCTCGCGCAGTGCCTCCAGCCAGTCGCCCTTGCGCGCGCCCCTGGGCGCCGGGAAGCGCTGCGCCAGCTCGGGCCGCGTGGCCAGCGCGAATACGCCGTCGAGCGTCAGCAGCGGCGCCGCGTCGAGCCAGCCCAGCGTCACCAGCGGCTCGGCCGCCGCCGCAGTCGCGCCGATCTCCTGGTAATTCAGCTTGCTCTGGCGGAAATACGGCCCGCTGCGCATCAGCATGCGCACCAGCAGCGCGCGCGAGGGGCGCGGCAAGGCCGCGAAATCGCGCAGGAAGGCGCGCTCGGCGATGTCGAACAGGTCGTCGTAGCGTTCGGCGAGCCAGCCGAGCGCACGCTCGAAGTTGTCGAGGTAGTAGAACGCGTAAGGCGGTGGAGAGGCGACGGCGGATGACACGGAATGGCTTGGGGCAGGTCCTTGGGAGCGCGTGCCGTTCGACGGGGGTCGGATCTGGATACCGGATCGGCCGCCCCGAACGGCTTGGCGCGCCCGCCATGATGACACGGGAACGCGCCGCGCATGGACTAGCCTGGCGGGACGGTCGCCGCCGATGGAGCGCGGCGCCGAAATGCGCCGGGGCGCACGAACCGACACGAGATTTATACATTCCGTCACATCGCGTGCGCCGCGATGCGGTTAAATGCGTGGTATCTGCCAAACCAGAACGAATCTCGCCCGCGTCATGGATGACTCCCGTCGCAACCTGCTCGGCGCCGCCGTCGGCGGCTGGCTCACGGCCATGCTGCCCGGCGCGCGGGCCCAGGAGCCGTCTGCCCCGGCCGCGCCGCCGGCCGGCGCCCCGCGCCTCTTGTCCGACGAGGCGATCCGGCTGTGGCCCGGCAACCCACCCGACGCGCTGCCCGCCGCGGTGTTCGACGGCGAGCAGGTGGTCCGTCACGGCGCCGTGACGGGCGTGGTCGCGCCGCGCCTGCATGTCTACCGCCCGGCCACGCCGAACGGCGCCGCCGCGCTGG
Organism: Burkholderia gladioli; assembly: GCF_000959725.1. Lineage (NCBI taxonomy): Bacteria > Pseudomonadati > Pseudomonadota > Betaproteobacteria > Burkholderiales > Burkholderiaceae > Burkholderia > Burkholderia gladioli. The sequence continues at coordinate 1,289,023 of NZ_CP009322.1, read as the reverse complement.
TGATCGCCGGCGGCGGCTACGAACGCGTCGAACTGGCCCATGAAAGCGGCCCCGTGTGCCGCTGGCTCGCCTCGCGCGGCGTGATCGCCTTCGAGCTGGTGTACCGCCTGCCCGAGCAGGGCTGGGTGCGCACCGCGCCGCTGCAGGACGGCCAGCGCGCCATGCGCGTGATTCGTTCGCGCGCGCAGCGCGACGGCTTCGATCCCAACCGGATCGCGATCCTGGGGTTTTCGGCGGGCGGCCATCTGGCCGGGATGACCGCCTTCGACCCGAACGCGCGCCGTTATCCGGAGGCGGACGGCATCGACCGCCTGTCGGCGCGCCCCAACCTCGCCGCCCTGCTCTATCCGGTGTTGACGCTGCTGCCGCCCTTCGACCGCACGCGCTCGCACCGCCACCTGCTCGGCGACACGCCGCTGCCGGGCACCGCCGAATCGCTCTCGCCGGTGCTGCGGATCGACGCCAACGCGCCCAGGACCTTCCTCGCGCAAGCCGTCGACGATCCGGTGGTGCCGGTCGACAACGTGCTGCTGGCCCACACCGCCCTGCGCAACGCGCGCGTGCCGGCGGCCCTGCACGTCTACCAGACCGGCGGCCACGGCTGGGCGCTCGGCACGCCCGACAGCGAGCCGGCCTCGTGGCCGGGGCTGTTCGAGCGCTGGGCGCGCAGCCATCGCTGGTTCGGCTGAGCGCGGCTTTCACGGACAACCCAAGCGCGGCGCCAGGCCCCGGCACGCCGCGCCGTGGTACGCCCCGAAGCGCCCGCGGCCGCCCCTTGGTTTCCCCGCCGGCCTCCGTTATGCTGTCCCCGCTTCGCCGCGGCCAGCCGCGCTGAAGCGACCCGAAACAGCAATACAGAGCAGCAACACAAAACCAGACGGATCCCCATAAACGAACGACGAATCGTGGAAGCCGGCGCGAATCCGGCGCGATCGCGCCACTGTGACCGTTCGCGTCGGCCTCGCGCCCGCGCGACGTAAGCCAGACCTCCCTTCGTCGTGAAGATCGGACCGATCGGGGCGCGCAACCCCGTGGAGCCACCATGACAACCAACCCGACCGCGCGCCGGCCAGGCCTGCCGTCGCGCCCGCGAAACCGGGCGCCCGACGTGCGCCCGATCCCCGGCATCGCCATGCCGCTCGCCGCCTCGCGCGCCCTCGCCGCCTGCCTGCTCGCCGGCCTGGGCAGCGCCGCCTCGGCCCAGAGCCTGTCCCTCTACGGCGAGCTCGACAGCGGCCTGGCCTATCTCAGCAACGTCGGCGGCCATGCGCAGTACCTCGCCACCTCCGGCCTGATCGACGGCAGCTTCTGGGGCCTGCAGGGCAGCGAGGATCTCGGCGGCGGCGCCAACGCACTGTTCCGGCTGGAGCGCGGCTTCACCGTCACCGCCGGCAGCCAGTTGAACGATCACCCGAGCTATGTCGGCCTGCAATCGGATCGACTCGGCACGCTCACGCTCGGCCATCAATACGACCTGATCCACGACTACGCCGCGCCGTTCACGCTGACCGGCGGCACGGGCGGCACCGCCTTCGCCCATCCCTTCGACAACGACAACGCCAACAACACCTACCTGGCCGCCAACGCGGTGAAATACGCCAGCGCCAGCTACGGCGGCTTCAGCTTCGGCGGCCTCTATGCGCTGTCGAACGGCGCCGGCCGCTTCGCACGGAACCGCGCCTACGGGATCGCCGCGAACTACACGCACGAGGCCCTCAGCGCCGGCGTGGCCTGGATGCACCACGACGGGCGCGGCCTCGCCGCCGGCGGCGCCTACGATCCGGCCAGCCTGCCGGGCGAGGACGGCACGCCGGCCCCGCTCGGCGCGCAGCGCCAGGACATCGTCGCGGCCGGCGCCAGCTACGCGATCGGCCAGGTGACGCTGGGCGCCGCCTGGTCGCGGGCGATCTACACGGGGGTGTCGAACACCGACAGCGGCATTGCGCTGCCCTCGATGGCGTTCTCGAACTACGAGGTCAATGCGGTCTGGCAGGCAACGGACGCGCTCGCGCTGGCGGGCATGCTCACCTACACGCACGGCAATGCCGCGCACTGGCAGCAAGGCGCCGCGCAGGCCGTCTACCAATTCTCGAAGCGCACCGACGTGTATGCCGAGACGCTGCTGCAACGCGCCTCGTCCGGCGCGCTGGCGGTGATCAACAGCGCCGATACGTCGAGCGGGCGCAGCCAGTTGCTGGTCGCCGGCGGCATCCGCCATCGCTTCTGATCGCGGGGCGCCGCGCGGGAGGCGCGCAACAGGCGGGCGCCGCGCCCGGCTTCAGCCCTGCGGCCTCGCGCGCTTCTTCAGCAGATAGGTATCCATGATCCAGCCGTGGCACGCGCGCGCCTCGGCCCGCACGCGCACGATCTCCGGCTTGACCTCAGCGAGACGCCCCGCCACCAGGATCTCGTCGGGCGTGCCCACGTAGGCGCCCCAGTAGATGTCGACATCGTCCTCGACGCGCTCGAAGGCGTTGTGCGCGTCGAGCATCACCACCACGCTGTCGACCGCCTCGGGCAGGCGCGCGCCGAGCCCGCGGCCGTTGACGATCTCGACCGCGCGGCCGATCTCGTTGAGCGCGATGCGGTGCCGCGCGGCCAGCGCCTGCACGCTGCTGATGCCGGGAATCACCTCGTGCTCGAAGTCGTGGCGGCCGCCGGCGGCGATCGCGGCGACGATGCGCATGGTGCTGTCGTAGAGCGCGGGATCGCCCCAAACCAGGAAGGCGCCGCATTCGCCGTCGCGCAGCTCCTCGCCGATCAGGCGCTCGAACACCTGCTGCTTGTCGCGGTTCAGTTGCTCGACCGCGCCCACGTAGCTGTCGCCGTCGGGTCCGCGCTCGGGGCTGGCCGACTCGACGATGCGCCAGGGCCGCTGGCCGGCATGGCGCTCGATGATCTCGCGCCGCAGGACGATCAGCTTCTCCTTGACCGCGCCCTTGTCCATCACGAAGAACACGTCGGCGCGCCGCAGCGCGTCGATGGCCTGCAGGGTCAGGTAGTCGGGATTGCCGGCGCCGATGCCGATGATGAGGACGTGTTTCACACGCGGCTCCAGGAAGTCGAAAAACGGGAAACGCGCAGTCTACCCGCTTTGGCGGCGCGGCTGGCAGGCCGGGAGGGTCGGCGGGCGACGCGCTCAGGCGCCGCCGAATTCGTCGGCCAGCAGCGCCCAGCGCTCGTGGTCGCGCCATTCGCCGTCGATGCGCAGGTAACGCGGCGAATAACCCTCGAGGCGAAACCCGAGCCGCCTGACCAGCGCGATCGAGGCCGTATTGCCGGGCTGGATATTGGCTTCGAGGCGATGCAGGCCGGCTTCGCCGAAGGCGCGGCCCAGCACCTGCCGCAACGCCTCGCGCATCAGCCCGCGCCCGGCGAAGGCCGCCATCCCGTAATAGCCGAGATAGGCGTTGTGGAATGCGCCGCGCACGATCTCGCTCAGGTTGATCACGCCGACCACCTGCCGCGAGGCGCGCTCGCGCGCGACGAAGCCGAGCTGCGGCCCGCTCTCGCAGCGCGCGAACCAGGCGTCGAAGCCGGCCTGGTCGGTGAAGGAGGCGACCCAAGGCAGGTGATGGGCCTGGCTGGCGCGGTTGGCGGCGATCAGGTCGGCGGCATCGGCCGGCGTGACGCGATCGAGCAGGATCGGGCTCATGGTGGCGGGCGAAGTCGGAAAGCGAAGCGGCGCAGTATCGCCGACATCGGCGGGGCTGTCATCCGCCGGCTGCGCGGCGGCGCGGGCGCCTCATGCCATTGCGGCATCAAGGCATGCCGATACGGCATCGGCAGGTGCGGCCGTCACGCTTATGATGCGGCGCTCCGATTCCCTCACACCAGCAATCGAGCCCGACCGACTTCGATGAAACCGATCCGCCGCCTGCCTCAGCTGTTGCTCCCATCCCTTGCCGGCCTGCTGATCGGCGCCGCGCCCTCGCGGGCAACGCCTCGCCACGCGAATGCCGTCGGCGCCGACCCGGCGATCCATGCCGCCGCCTGGCTGGTGGTCGATGGCGAATCGGGCCGCGTCCTCGGGGAACACGATGCCGATGCCGAACGCCAACCCGCTTCGCTGACCAAGCTGATGACCGCCTATGTGGTGCTCGACGCGTTGCGGCGCGGCGCGCTGCGGCTCGACGAGACGCTGCGGGTGGATGGTGCCGATCTCGCCGATCTCGGCCAGGACGAGGCGCGCATGTACCTGGTGGCCGGCCGGAGCGTCACGGTCGAGGACCTCGTCGGCGGCCTGATCGTCGCCTCGGCCAACGACGCGGCGATGGTGCTGGCGCGCCGGGTGGGCGGCTCGCGCGCCGGTTTCGAGCAGAGGATGAACGACACCGCGCGGCGCCTGGGCATGACGCACACGCACTACACCACGCCCTCGGGCATCACCACGCCCGGCAACCACAGCACGGCACGCGATCTCGCCACGCTGGCGCGCCGCCTGACGGCCGATTTCCCGGTCTACTACCGTTACTCGGCGCGGCAGCAATTCGTCCATGGCAGCTTCCACAAGCGCAACAAGAACTGGCTGCTCGGCAGTGCGCCGGGCGTCGACGGGCTGAAGACGGGACATACGCAGGCGGCCGGCTACTGCATCGTCGCGACCGCGCGGCGCCGGCAGGCGGCACCGCCGATGGCGCGTCGCGTGTTCGCGGTGGTGCTCGGCGCGCCGAGCGCGTCGGCGCGGATCGACGCCGGGCGCCGCCTGCTCGACGAGGCCTATGCGCAGTCGCGTGACCTACCGGGCAAGGATGGCGTGGTGACGCAGATAGTCAGGTAGGCATGGCCTGGTGGTGGGTTCCGACGAGCGAGCAAGGATTCGCGGGCCTTCGGGCACGAGCCCGACGCGATGGCATCGGCCCCGCTCAGGCGCCCTTGCGGCCGAGCTTCACGGCTACGCCGGCAATCGATTGCCGGTCGCGCGGCGCCACGAAATCGCGCGGCCCCGCGCCGGCCAGTTCGAAATAGACCTGCGCGCCGGCCCGCAGGTCGACGATCCGGAACGCGCCCCAGGGATTGAGGATGATCGCGTGCGAGATCAGCGCGAGGCGGCGGGAACCGTCGCGGTAGGCCAGGGTCGCCGCATCCTGCAGCCCGGGCAGGCTCCAGCTCGTCAGGCCGGCGCGCGCCATCGCCATCAGGATCGCCTCGCGTGCCGCCTCGGCCGTGTCGGGCAGCGGCCGAATGCGGGCCAGCTCGGTGCGCAGCCGGCCGAGGCGCTCCCGCGTCTCCTCCCGGCGCAGCGGGTCGAGGCCGCCGCGCGAGCGTTTGCCGTCGACGCCCAGCGTCCTGAGCCCGGCGATGGGCGCGTCGGCAGCGCCCGAGGGCGCCGCCGACGGCCCGGCCGAGGCCGGGCGCGCGCCGGCCGGGCCCTCACGGGCCGGCAGCGCGAAATCGGGCAGCACGGAATGGGATGGGATGCGGGTCATCGTCTGGATGGCGGGCCGGGCCGCGCGCGGGCCGCCAAAGCGGCCATCACGCGCCTGCCCTGCTGTATACCGCCGATCGGCCAGGGGGCGGCGCCCTCATCCGAACCCGCGTCGGACGGGGCGAAGCGGCGCAAGCCGCTCAGTAGACCAACTGGGTGCGCAACTCGCGCTTGACCGCCAGCGCGAACTTGCGGAACGCCGGGTAATCGGCCGGCGTGATCAGCGGGCCCGCGGGCTTCAGCAGCAGGTCCCGCGTGACCGTCACGACCGCGCCGTCGCTGCCGTCCTGACGATAGCTGGCCCGGTAGCTGCCCAGCGGCGAATCGATCGCCACCGGCTTGGGCAGGCGCGGAACCCGCACGCCGGGCGCCAAGGTGACGATGGTGGTCTCCACAACATGCCGCGCCGCCATCGCGATCGAGGTTTGCCGCGTCTCCAGCCCGGCGGCGTCGAAGGTCGAGGCGATGCCGTTGATACTGCCCAGCCCCACCGGCACCGGGATCGCGCCCGGCCCCGGCAGCAGCGCGTACTCGGGCAGGCGGAACGCCGAGCCATAGACGAAGGGCTTGCCGAGATCGCGCACGTCGGCGTAGTGATAGGTGCCGGTGCCGTCCTGCCCCGTGAGGGCGAGGATGCGCTCCGCGACCTGGGCCTCCATGCCCGGCGGCAGCGAGGCGAACACGCTGCGCGCGTTGAGGTCGAAGATGCCTTCGTTGTCGATCTGCCCGCTGCCCTGCAGCGTGCCGTCGGCCTCCATGGCGACGCGCCGGGTCACGCGCACCGTGTCGTGGGCCGGATCGCCGAGCGGCAGGGTGCGCAGGCTGCCCGCCTGCTTGTCGGTGCCGGCCACCAGGCCGCGCTTGCCGAGCTCGGAGGACGGCAGCACGCCGAAGCGCGCCAGCATGGCGGTCGAATCGACATACAGGTCGAACTCGGGGAGATAGGTGATCGCGTGGTCGAACACGCCGAGCGGCAGCGCGACCTTCGGCACCCAGTAGGTGTTGCCGAGATTGACCAGCACCGGCTGGCTGGCGATCCCCTTGGCGGCCAGCAAGGCCTCGAGCAGGGTCACGTGGTCCTTGCAATCGCCATAGGCGGCGGCCAGGATCGCATCGGCGTCGTGCGGCACCACGCCGCCCAGGCCGAGATAGAGCGCCACGTAGCGGATGTGCGTGCTGACCCAGTCGTAGAGGATCTCGGCCTGGCGGCGCCGGTCGCTCACGCCTTCGGTCAGCGAATCGGCCAGGGCCTGCACCTTCGGCGTGACGGCCGCCTTCGGCATCGCGCGCTGCTGGTAGGCCGCGCCGATCGCGGCATAGTCGGCGAAGCTGGTGATCGCCACGCGCGGGCTGCGATCGAGGCTGGCGGTGGAATACAACTCCGGCGTGCGCGCCGGCTGCTTCGACAGCGACCAGCGCCAGACCTGGACGCCCGCCTCACCACCGGCCTCGCCGGCGGGCTGGCGGCCGCCCGGCAGGTCGACCGCGTCGGCCTGCAGCGGCATCGCCGCCGGGGCTCGCACCGTCAGTTGCATCGATTCGCGCGGGACGCCGTCGCTGAACTGCTCGAGAGCCGAGAACTGCCCGGGGAACAGCGGCGTCTTCTGGGTGAGGCGGTAATGCAGCATCAGCTTCGCGCCGACCTCCACCGCCGGGAACACCACCACCTTGAGCCGCTGGTCGACGAACATCGGCGCGCGCGCGCTGGCCGGGCTCTGCTGCTCGCGGATCTGGTCCGGCGTCACGTCGATGCGGCGGCCGTCCCGGGTCAGCGTGTAGGCCTCGACGATCTCGAGCGCCTGCAGCGAGGTGCTGTAGCCCAGCGAGGATTCGCCGCCCTCGCGCACGCCCTGCTCGGTGTCGATGCGATCGAGTTCGGTGACGTCCTTGGTATAGCTGCCGTCGGCATGCACGTCGTAGACGATGTCGTTCGACAGGATGGTGGAGTTGGCGCGGTATTCGGCGGCATGCACGGCCAGGCATGACGTCGAGAGGATCAGCGAGGCGAGCGGCATCGCGATCCCGTAGCGAGTGAATCGTGTCATTGTTGTGGTCGGTCCGGTTGCGCCGATGCCCTCGATTGATTCGTCTGCATGGCGAATCAATCGAGGGCATCGGATCGGTTGAGAAGCCATCGCGCGACGGCTCCGCGGGCGGGCCGGCAAGCCGCCGGCCCAGCGCCCGGGCGATGCTAGCAAATCGTGCCGCCGCGCTCAAGCCATGCGCCTCTGCCATAATCGCGCACCAGGACCACCCACCCCGCGCGCCCATGAGCTCCCCCGCCTCCGCCCCGCCCCTCGCGCTGCCGCCGATCCATTGCCTGCAGCACGACGACCTGCCGTGGCTGCCGATGGCCGACGCGCTGCCCGGCCTCGCCATCAAGTACCTGCATATCGATGTCGCCCGCGACGAGCTGAGCGTGCTGCTGCGCATGCCGGTCGGCACCACGCTGCCGCGCCATCGCCACGAAGGCACGGTGTTCGTCTACACGCTGGAAGGGGAATGGCGCTACCGCGAATACGACTGGGTGGCGCGCGCCGGCAGCACGGTGCTGGAGCCGGCCGGTTCGGTGCACACGCCCGAGACGCTGGCCTCGCCGAGCGGTGACGTGATCACCTTCAACGTGATGCGCGGCGACCTGGTGCTGCTCGACGAGGCAGGCCACGACGTGGCGCGCGAGAACTGCCGGGTGGCGCTGCTGCGGCAGCGGCGGCATGCGCGCGGCGCGCCGTCGGCGGCGATGCCTTTCGTCACGCGCTGAACCCGGCGCGCGGGCCCGGCCGCCCCCCCCCCCCGCCGGGAAGCGGCTGACCCGCCGCCGGCTAGTTCTTGCCGTCCGGCGCCGTGTCGATCGCGCTGTCCGACCGCACCAGCGTGCGCAGCTGGAACTTCTGGATCTTGCCGGTGGAAGTCTTCGGCAATTCGCCGAAGCGCACCGCCTTGGGCATCTTGTAGCCGGCCAGCAGGGTCCGGCAATGCGCGAGGATCTCGGCCTCGCTCGCCTGCATGCCCTCGCGCAGCTCGACGAAGGCGCAGGGCACCTCGCCCCACTTCGGATCGGGCAGCGCCACCACGGCGGCTACCGCGACGGCCGGATGCCGGTACAGCGCATCCTCCACCTCGATGCTCGAGATGTTCTCGCCCCCGGAGATGATGATGTCCTTGCGGCGATCCTTGATGCGGATGTAGCCGTCCGGCGTCAGTACGCCGAGATCGCCGGTATGGAACCAGCCGCCCGCGAAGGCCTCGTCGGTGGCGCGCGGGTTCTTCAGGTAACCCTTCATGCAGATATTGCCGCGGAACATGATTTCGCCGAGCGTCTCGCCGTCGGCCGGCACGCTCGCCATGGTGTCGGGATCGAGCACGGTCGCGCCGGCCTGCAGGTGGTAGCGCACGCCCTGGCGCGCGGTGCGCTGCGCGAGTTCCTCCTCGGGCAGTTCGGCCCAGTGCTGCTGGGTGGCGCATACGCTGGCCGGCCCGTAGATCTCGGTCAGCCCGTAGACATGCATCAGGTCGAAGCCGATCGACTTCATCTTGGCGATCACCGCCGGCGCGGGCGCGGCGCCCGCCACCTGGGCATGCACCCGGTGCTCGATGCCGGCGCGCCACTCGGCCGGCGCATTGGCCAGCGCGCCGTGCACGATCGGCGCGCCGCTGTAGTGGGTGACGCCCTCGCGGCGGATCAGCTCGAACACGGTGCGCGGATCGAACTTGCGCAGGCAGACGTTGACGCCGGCGCGCGCCGCGATCGCCCAGGGAAAGCACCAGCCGTTGCAGTGGAACATCGGCAGCGTCCACAGGTAGACGGCGTGCTTGGGCATGTCCCATTCCAGCAGGTTGGAGATCGCCGCCAGGTAGGCGCCGCGATGGTGATAGACCACGCCCTTCGGGTCGCCGGTGGTGCCCGAGGTGTAGTTCAGCGCGATCGCCTGCCATTCGTCGGCGGGCGGCGCCCAGGGCGTGTCGGGATCGCCGCCGGCGAGGAAGGCGTCGTAGTCGGTGGCGCCGCCGAAGCTGGCGGGATCGGCCGGCATCGCGTCGGCCACGCACACGATGCGCAGCCCCGGCAGTTCCTCGGCCGCGCGCCGCGCCACCTCGGCGTATTCGGTATCGACGATCAGCAGCTTCGCCTCGCCATGGCGCAGCATGAACAGCACCGAGGCGGCGTCGAGCCGCGTGTTGATCGCGTTGAGCACGGCGCCCGCCATCGGCACGCCGAAGTGCGCGTCGAGCATCGGCGGAATGTTCGGCAGCATCGCCGCCACCGTGTCGCCAGGCGCGATGCCGGCCTCCTTCAGCGCGCCGGCCAGGCGCCGCGCGCGGGCATAGGCCTCGCGCCAGGTGTAGCGCTGCTCGCCATGCACCACCGCGAGCCGATCGCCATACACCTCCGCCGCGCGCGCGATGAAATCGGTCGGCGTGAGCGGCACGTAGTTGGCCTCGCGCCGCTCCAGTCCCGTCTCGAACAATTGCGTCATGTGCTGTCTCCCGCGGGCGCGCCCGCTCGTTATTGGCGATATCGATCCGATCGTAATTGCGCTAGGCTACTCGGCGCATTGTGAGCCGTCTGTCATCGAAACGACAGACTCGCCCGCCGCGAACCCGCGTTATCCCTAAGCTCGCTAACCCTGTCCATGTCCGACGCCGCTTCCGTCACCCTGCCGGCCCTCGCCGAGACGGCTTCGCCGGCCACCGCCGATGCCGATTTCAGCGATGTGGCGGCGCTCGCCTGGCCCGAGCGCATCACGCCGGAACTGCTGGCCACGCTGTTCGCGCGCTGCGGCTGGTTCCGCGCGCTGGCGCCCGGGCACCAGGCTCGCGTGCTGGCCGATGCACGCGCCGAGCAGCGCGAGGCCGGCGACTGGGTGGCGCGCCGCAACGCGCCCTCCAGCGACTGGATCGGCGTGCACGACGGGCTGGTCAAGCTGTCGATCCACAACGCCTCGGGGCGCGGCTGCACGCTCTCGGGCGTGCCCTCGGGCGGTTGGTTCGGCGAGGGCAGCGTGATCAAGCGCGAGCTGCGCAAGTACGACGTGGTCGCGATCCGCCGCTCGCTGGTGCTGTTCGTGCCGGCCGACACCTTCCATGCCCTGCTCGACAGCAGCCTGCCCTTCACCGGCTTCGTGATCCGCCAGCTCAACAATCGCATGGGCGAATTCATCGCATCGATCCAGAACGCGCGGCTGCTCGAGGTCGACGCGCGGGTGGCGCAGGCGCTCGCGCAGTTGTTCAACCCCGATCTTTATCCCGATACCGGCCCGACCCTGCCGATCTCGCAGGAGGAACTCGGCATGCTGGTGGGCGTGTCGCGCCAGCGGGTCAACCAGGCGCTGCGCGAACTGGAGCGGCTGGGCCTGCTGGCACTCGCCTACAACCAGATCGCCGTGACCGACCTCGCGGGCCTGCGCGCGATCGGCACCGACCAGATCTGAGCACCGAAACCGGGCCAAATCCGCATTCCTGTGACGAATAGCCGGCCATTCCTGACAATTCGGCCATTCTGGTGTCAGGAAAGCGCCCCGGCCACCTGACTATCATCCAGTCCCAATCCTCGCCCCGCCCCTCGAGCCGCCCCTCCCGCCTCCCCCATGTGGATCGTCAATCTCGCGCTGCGCCGCCCGTACACGTTCATCGTGATGGCCATCATGATCCTGCTGGCGACGCCGCTCGCGCTGATGCGGACCCCGACCGACGTGCTGCCGTCGATCGACATCCCGGTGATCAGCGTGATCTGGAGCTACAGCGGCTTCTCGGCGCGCGACATGGCCGAGCGCATCACCTCGGTCCATGAACGCACGCTGACCACCACCGTCAGCAATATCGAGCATCTCGAATCGCAGACGCTGCCCGGCATCGCGATCGTCAAGGTGTTCCTGCAGCCGGGCGCGAACACCCAGACCGCGATCGCGCAGACGGTGTCCTCGGCGCAGTCGATCGTGCGGCAGATGCCGCCCGGCGCCACCCCGCCGCTGGTGATCAGCTATTCGGCGTCCAGCATCCCGGTGCTGCAGCTGGGTTTGTCCAGTTCCTCGCTGAGCGAGGAGTCGCTGGCCGACATCGCGCAGAACTTCCTGCGCCCGCAACTGGTGACGGTGCGCGGCGTGCAGATCCCCTCGCCCTACGGGGGCCGCACCCGCGTGATCTCGGTCGACCTCGACATGCAGGCGCTGATGGCCAAGGGCCTGACGCCCTCCGACGTGGTCAACGCGGTGGGCGTGCAGAACCTGATCCTGCCGACCGGCACCGCCAAGATCGGGCCCACCGAGTACCGGGTCGGCACCAATGCCTCGCCCGACACGGTGGCCGAGCTGAACCGGCTGCCGATCCGCACCCAGAACGGCGCGACCCTCTACCTGTCCGACGTGGCCCATGTGCGCGACGGCTTCACGCCGCAGACCAACGTGGTGCGCAAGGACGGCCAGCGCGGCGTGCTGATCTCGATCCTGAAGAACGGCGACGCCTCCACGCTGCAGGTGGTGGCCGCGCTCAAGGCGCTGCTGCCGAGCGTGGCGGCCACCTTGCCGGCGGACCTGAAGATCACCTCGCTGTTCGACCAGTCCGTGTTCGTGAAGGCCGCCGTGCAGGGCGTGATCCACGAGGCGCTGATCGCCGCGCTGCTGACCGCGATGATGATCCTGCTGTTCCTCGGCAACTGGCGCAGCACGCTGATCATCGCGGTGTCGATCCCGCTGTCGATCTTCACCTCGATCCTGGTGCTCTCGGCGCTCGGCCAGACCATCAACATCATGACCCTGGGCGGTTTGGCGCTGGCGGTCGGGATCCTGGTGGACGACGCCACCGTGACCATCGAGAACATCGAGCGGCACCTGCACCTGGGCACCGGGCTGCGCGAGGCGATCCTCGACGGCGCCGGGGAGATCGCGGTGCCGGCGCTGGTGTCGACGCTGTGCATCTGCATCGTGTTCGTGCCGATGTTCTTCCTGACCGGCGTGGCGCGCTACCTGTTCGTGCCGCTGGCCGAGGCGGTGGTGTTCGCGATGCTGGCCTCCTACGTGCTGTCGCGCACCCTGGTGCCGACCCTGGCGATGCTGCTGTTCCGCCGCGCCGGGCCGCATCCGGGCGACACCGACCCGGCCCAGGCGCGGCGAGCGTCGCGCTTCGCGCGCATCCACCACGGCTTCGACCGCGCCTTCGAGCGCCTGCGCGCCGGCTACATCGTGCTGCTGGGCATGCTGATCGTGCGCCGCCGGGTGGCCGCGATCGCCTTCCTCGGCTTCTGCCTGCTGTCGACCGGGCTGGTCTTCGCGCTCGGCCGCGACTTCTTCCCGAGCGTCGATTCCGGCAACATCCGCCTGCACATGCGCGCCCAGACCGGCATCCGCATCGAGGAGACCGCGCGCCTGGCCGACCAGGTCGAGCAGGTGGTGCGCGAGGTGGTGCCGCCGGACCAGCTCGACACCATCGTCGACAACCTCGGCCTGCCCTCGAGCGGCATCAACCTGTCCTACAGCAACGCCGGCACGATCGGCACGCTCGACGGCGAGATCATGATCGCGCTGAAGGAAGGCCACCCGAGCGCGCACCGCTACATCGAGACGCTGCGCCGGATCCTGCCGCAGCGCTTCCCCGGCATCGAATTCTTCTTCCAGCCGTCGGACATCGTCACGCAGATCCTCAACTTCGGGCAGCCGGCGGCGATCGACGTGCAGCTGCAGGGCAACGACGCGGTCTCCAACATGGCGATCGCCAGCCGCCTGCTCAAGCAGATCCGCACCGTGCCGGGCGCGGTCGACGCGCACATCCTGCAGCGCATCGACGAGCCGATGCTGACCGCCTACATGGACCGCACGCGCATGCAGCAACTGAACCTGTCGGCGCAGAACGTGGCGCAGAACCTGCTGATCTCGCTGGCCGGCACCTCGCAGACCACCCCGACCTTCTGGGTCAATCCGCAAACGGGCGTGCAGTACCCGCTGACGATCCAGACGCCGCAATATCAGATCCACTCGGTGGGCGACCTGCTCAGCACGCCGGTGGCGGCCAACGGAAACCTCGGCACACCCTACCAACTGCTCGCCAACCTGGCCGACCTGCGCCGCAGCGTCGACCCGGCGGTGGTCACGCACTACAACATCCGGCCGGTCACCGATCTCTACGTCAGCGTCGACGGGCGCGACCTGGGCGCGGTGGCCGCCGACATCGACACGCTGGTCGGCAAGGCGCGCGCGACGCTGCCGCGCGGCACCAGCATCACGCTGCGCGGGCAGGTCGAGACCATGCGCAGCTCCTACTTCGGCCTGGGCGCCGGGGTGGCGATGGCGATCGTGCTGGTCTACCTGCTGATCGTGGTGAACTTCCAGTCCTGGATCGACCCGCTGATCATCATCAGCGCGATGCCCGCGGCGCTGGCCGGGATCGCCTGGATGCTGTTCGTGACCGGCACCCACCTGAGCGTGCCGGCGCTGACCGGCGCGATCATGACGGTGGGCGTGGCGACCGCCAATTCGATCCTGGTGGTGGCCTTCGCGCGGCAGCGGCTCGATGCCGGCGTGCCGGCGCTGTCGGCCGCGCTGGAAGCGGGCGCCACGCGGATCCGCCCGGTCATGATGACGGCGCTGGCGATGATCATCGGCATGATCCCGATGGCGCTCGGGCTCGGCGAAGGCGCCGAGCAGAACGCGCCGCTGGGCCGCGCGGTGATCGGCGGCCTGCTGTTCGCCACCGTCTCGACGCTGTTTTTCGTGCCGCTCGTGTTCGCGGGCGTTCATCATCGCCTGGCGAAGCGGCGCGCGCATCGCGCCTAAGTGTCATGACCCCTGGATTCGTATAGACCGGTTGAACTCATGGAAGACAAACGTCACAGCGCCGTCGGGCTCCACGTCGACGAATCCGGGCTCGACCTGCCCGCCCGCGCGCAGGTCCGCCGACGCACCCGGCTCGCCCTGGTGGTGGTGGCCGTGGTGCTGGCCGCGCTCGCGGCGCGCACCCTGGTGGCCGACTATCTGAACCGCGGCCGGCTCGACCGGCTGGCCGAGCAGAACGCGCGCCAGTACGTGAGCGTGGTCGAGCCGAGCCCCTCGAAGGGCGATACGCGCCTGGCCCTGCCGGGCACCCTGCGCGGCTACGTGGAGGCGCCGATCTACGCGCGCGCCAACGGCTACGTGAGCCGCTGGGACGTCGATATCGGCACGCGCGTGAAGGCCGGCCAGGTGCTGGCCGAGCTCGACACGCCCGAGGTCGACCAGGAATACGCGCAGGCCGTGGCGCAGCGCCAGCAGGTGCAGTCCTCGCTGGCCCTGGCCAAGACCTCCTTCGATCGCGCCCAGCAGTTGCGCCAGCGCGATGCGGTCTCGCAGCAGGAGCTCGACGATCGCCAGGGCGCCTACAACCAGGCGGTGGCGAACCTGTCGGCGGCCGACGCGAACGTGCGCCGCCTCACCGAGCTGAAGGGCTTCCAGAAGATCGTCGCGCCGGTGGACGGCGTGGTCACCCAGCGCAACATCGATATCGGCGACCTGGTCAATGCCGGCAACGGCGGCGCCGGGCGCGCGCTGTTCGTGGTGACCCAGGCCGACCGGCTGCGGCTCTACGTGCGCGTGCCGCAGACCTACGCGCAGCAGGTCAGGCTCGGCCAGCACGTGGCGGTCACGCAATCGGAGCTGCCGGGCCAGGCCTTCGACGGCACCGTCACGCATACCGCGCAGGCGATCGACGTGGCTACCCGCACGCTGCAGATCGAGATCACGCTGCCGAACGCCGACGGCCGGCTGCTGCCGGGCGCCTACGTGAAAGCCACCCTGCCGATGGCCGCGGTCGGCACCCTGACGATCCCCGCCAATACGCTGCTGTTCCGCGCGGAGGGGCCGACGGTGGCGGTGGTGGGCGCCGACGGCAAGGTCGACCTGCATCCGGTGCAGATCGCGCGCACGCTCGGCAAGACGCTCGAGATCGACACCGGCGTGTCGCCGGGAGACCGCATCGTGCTGAATCCGAGCGATTCGCTCGCCACCGGCGACGTGGTGATCGCCAAGGCGACCGCGCCGGAACAGGTCGCCGGCAAGGCGGCGGGCAAGCCGGCATCGAATCCGGCCGCGAATTCGGCTGTAACTCCAGCCGTAAATTCGGCCGCAACGCCGGCCCCCGCATCGGCGGCAGCAGCGTCGGCATCGGGCGCTTCCGCGCCGGGGGCCGGATCGTGAGGACGCCGCGCGCCTCGTCCGGGCCCCGCGCCGGCACCGCGATGCGCCGGCCGGCAGCCATCGGCCTGGCGCTGCCGGCGCTGGCCGCCGCGCTACTGGCCGGCTGCGCGGTCGGCCCCGACTATCACCGCCCCGAGGTCGAGACGCCGGCCGCCTGGCAGCAGTCGGCGGGCGATACCTATTGGCAGCGCGCGCGCCCCTCGCATGCCTCGCTCACGCCCGACTGGTGGCAGGCCTTCAAGGACCCGCGGCTCGACGAGCTGGAAACGCGCGCGCTGGCGGCCAACCAGACGCTGGCCGCGGCCGCGGCCCATTACGCCCAGGCCAGGGCCACCCTGGCCTCGACGGCGGCGGCCCAGTTGCCCTCGGTCGGCCTGAACGCCGGCGCGAGCCGCGAGAAGATCTCGGCCGACCGCCCGCTCACCAACTACGCGCAGCGCAACCAGTCGACGGTCCAGAACGACACGCAGATCGGCGCGACGGCCAGCTACGAGCTGGACCTGTTCGGCCGCATCCGCCGCAACGTCGATGCCGCGCGCGCCAGCACCGAGCAATCGGCCGACGACCTGGCCAATGCCCGCCTGGTGCTGACGGCCGACCTGGCCACCGCCTACCTGGCGCTGCGCGAGACCGATGCCGAGATCGACGTGCTGAACCGCTCGGTGGCGCTGCAGCAGAAGGCGCTCGACTTCGTCAGCGCGCAGCACGAGCTGGGCGCCGTGTCGGGCCTGAACCTGCTGCAGCAGCGCTCGCTGCTGGACGCCACGCGCACCCAGGCGCAGTTGCTGCTCAACACGCGCCAGCAATACGAGCACGCGATCGCGACCCTGGTCGGCACGCCGGCGCCCTCGTTCTCGATCGCCCCGCGCGTGCAGCCGCTGATCGCGCCGGCCCTGCCGACCGGCCTGCCCAGCGACCTGCTGCAGCGCCGCCCCGACGTGGCCTCGGCCGAGCGCGCGATGGCCGCCGCCAATGCCCAGATCGGCGTGGCGCGCGCGGCCTATTTCCCGCGCATCGTGCTGTCGCCCGACATCGGCTGGGACGCCACCAACTTCGCCAGCCTGTTTACGGTGCCGTCGCTGCTGTGGTCGGTGGGCGCCTCGGTTTCGCAGCCGCTGTTCGAGGGTGGCCGCCTCAAGGCCGGCGTCGACTTCGCCCAGGCCGGCTACCAGGCCGCCCAGGCGAACTACCGGCAGACCGTGCTGGGCGCCTTCGAGGAAGTGCAGAACGCGGTGACGGGCCTGTCCACGCTGGACGAGGCCGAGCGGCGCGCCCGCGCCGCGCTGGAGGACGCGCGGCGGCTGGTCTCGCTGGCGCAGGACCGCTACGCGGGCGGCCTGACCGCCTATATCGACGTGATCAGCGCGCAACAGCAGCTGCTCACCAGCGAACGCCAGGAAGTGCAGATTCGTGGCCAACGTGCCGCGCTGGTGGTATATCTCGCAAAAGCGCTCGGCGGCGGCTGGTCCGCGACCGATCCGGCAGGCGGCCGCGACACGCCGGCCCGCGCCGGAGCGGGCGCGGCCGATCTCGCCGCCGGGCCAGCCAATGGGAAAGCCGAATGAAAGTATTGATCGTCGAAGACGAACCGAAGGTCGTCGATTACCTGAAGAGCGGGCTGTCGGAGGAAGGCTGGGTGGTCGACACCGCCACCGACGGCGAGGACGGCGCCTGGAAGGCCGTCGAATACGACTACGACGTGGTCGTGCTGGACGTGATGCTGCCGAAGATCGACGGCTTCGGCGTGTTGCGCGCGCTGCGCGCGCAGAAGGACACGCCGGTCATCATGCTGACCGCGCGCGACCGCGTCGACGACCGCGTGCGCGGCCTGCGCGGCGGCGCCGACGACTACCTGACCAAGCCCTTCTCCTTCCTCGAGCTGATCGAGCGGCTGCGCGCGCTGACGCGCCGCGCGCGCGTGCAGGAATCGACGCTGATCTCGATCGGCGACCTGCGGGTCGACCTGATCAGCCGCCGCGCCACCCGCAACGGCATCCGCCTGGACCTGACCGCCCAGGAATTCCAACTGCTCGGCGTGCTGGCACGCCGGCGCGGCGAGGTGCTGTCGAAGACCACCATCACCGAGCTGGTCTGGGACGTCAATTTCGACAGCAACGCCAACGTGGTGGAAACCGCCATCAAGCGTCTGCGGGCCAAGCTCGACGGCCCGTTCTCCGACAAACTGCTGCATACCATCCGCGGGATGGGATACGTGCTCGAGGTCCGCGACGAGCCCGAACCCGACCTGCGCCGCTGAGGTTGCGATGAAACGTTCGATTTCGCTGCGCCTGTCGGTGATGTTCGGCATCACCTCGCTGCTGGTGTTCTCGCTGATCGGCATCGGCCTGTTCGCGATGATGGAGCGGCAACTGTTCGCCGAGCTGCGCGCCACGCTGGAGACGCGCGCCAAGGTGGCCGAGATGATCGTCTCGCACGCCACCACCGCCGCGCGCTGGCACATCACGCAGGAAAAGCTCACCGACCTGCAGCCGCTGGACGGCTCCACGCGCTACATCGTCACCAGCGAGGATCCGGCCTTCCGGCTCGGCACGCCGATCGACGGCGAGCCGGTGGGCATGCCGATCGGCGCGTTCCAGCTGGTGCACTGCGTGGGCAGCAGCTACAACGTGATGACGCGCACCACGGTGATCCCGACCAACGGCGTGCGCCCCGAGCTGACCCTGATCGTGGCCGCGACCTGCGACCGGACCCAGAAGATGCTGCGCTTCATCGCGCTGACGCTGGCCGGGCTGATCGGCGCGGCCACCGTGATCGCGCTGCTGCTGAGCCGCGCGGTGACGCGCTTCGGGCTCGAACCGCTGGCGCGGCTCTCGAAGGAGGCCGCCGCGCTGAGCCCGGCCAACCGCAAGCAGCGCCTGCAGACCGATGCGCTGCCCAGCGAGCTGCACGACCTGGCCAGCTCGTTCAACGGCGCGCTGGAGCGCATCGAGCACGCCTACGACCGGCTCGAGTCCTTCAATGCCGACGTGGCGCACGAGCTGCGCACGCCGGTCAGCATCCTGATCGGCCAGACCCAGGTGGCGCTCAGCTCGCGCGATCGCAGCGTGGAGCGCATGCAGCGCACCCTGCAGTCGAACCTCGAGGAATTCGAGCGGCTGCGCGTGATCGTCAACGACATGCTGTTCCTGTCGCGCAGCGACCGCGGCGAGCGCGCCACCAATCTCAGCGACGTCTCGCTGGCCATCGAGGTGTCGCGCATGCTCGACTTCCTGGAGGTCTCGCTGGAGGATGCGCAACTGCGCGCCGAGCTGACGGGCGACGCGCGCGCCAGCGTCGATACCTCGCTGTTCGGCCGCGCGATGACCAATCTGCTGATCAATGCGATCCAGCACTCGCGGCCCGGCGACACGATCCGCGTGAAGATCCGCGCCGCGGAGGAGCAGGTGATGATCGCCGTGTCGAACCCGGGCACGCCGATCGATCCCGCCGTGCGCGCGCACATGTTCGAGCGCTTCTACCGGCTCGAGGAAGCGCGCAGCAACAGCAACGAGAACCACGGGCTGGGTCTGTCGATCGTCAAGGCGGTGGCCGACATGCACGGCGGTTCGGTGTTCGTGGCCTGCGACGAGGGCTGGAATACCTTCGGCTTCTCGGTGATGGCGCGCCCCGCCGCCACGCCGGCCGACGCGCGCTCGCCGCTCAAGGGCTTGCCGCACAACGCGGCGCTGCGGCCTTCCTGAGCCGCTGTCGATCCCCGCGCCGATGACAGCGCGGCGGCTTGCCGATCGGCGAGCCGCCGCGTTTTTTCATGCCGGGCCCTTTCAAGCCAGGCGTGCCGCGCGCCGCGCCGCCTCGCCTCGGCGGCCCTGCGTGGTTTCCCCGATTCCTCAGCCCTTTCCTTACGATTTGGCAACAGCGCGTTTAACAATCGTTTCCTCGCTGATACGTTCAGGCGCGCCCCATGGCGCCGCGCCAAGCCTTGCCCCGGGTTCGTCGTCTCCCGGTGAAAGCCTCGACCCGCGCGGATTCTACGGCACCTCGACGAGCCATTCGGAAAGACTTGCCGGCCGTGTCCGAGCCGCCCGCGATGCGAACCGGGCCGGCTCGTATCGCCTCGGCGACGTCGCGCCCCCTGCCGTGTTACGTCGCTGATACGTTTTCGCGCGCCGCTCCCCCGCGCCACGCCGCTCATCTCGACATCGACCCAGCAACGGCGCGCCTCTCGCGCCGCTGGCACGCTATTCGCTGAATGTCTCGCACAACGGAGAACCGCGATGCCTGCCCTGAACCGCCACCTCTGCCTGATGCTCACCGCCGCGCTGCTCGCCCTGGCCTCGATCCCGGCCGCGCAGGCGCAGGTGATTCCGCTGGCCGCCGCGATCGGCGACGAAGCCGCGCCGGAGATGTTCGCCGGCCTGCGCGAGCTGCCGCTCGACGAGACCACGCTGGCTGCCCAGCGCGGCCGCGCGGCCGGCATGACGATGATGGTCTCGGCCTCGCCGACGATGCTGGCCGGCGCCGGCAACCACGTCACGCTGTGGGACGAACTCGCGCCGCCGGCCCTGCCTTCGCCGCTGCCGATGCCGGCCGACGCGCCCCGCCCGATGCAGGGCAACAGCCTTACCCTGACGCGCCGCTGATCCGGCCCGCCGCGAGGACATCGCCATGAACCGCTCGACCGCTTCCTTGCTTGCCGCACTCGCCGCGCTCGCCTGCGCCGCGGGCAGCGCGCAAGCCCAGCAGGTGCAGAACCCCGGCGACATCATCGTGCTGCGCACGGTCACGCCGCGCATCGCCTACCGGCCGGTGCCGGTCGAGCAGGATCCGGTGGCGGTGCGCGCCACCACCTTCCCGGCCAATACCTTCGATCCGATGATGGCGACCGTCGTCTCCGATCTCGACCTGACCAACGCACGCGGCTCGGTGGGCGTCGTCACCGGCACGGTCGGCAATACCAACGCGACGGTGGCTGCCGTCACCCAGGTGCTGACCTCCGACCTGGCCGGCCCGATCGGGCGCGGCAACGCCGGCGTGATGGTGCCGACCGCCGGCCTGGGTGGGCTCGGCAACACCATCTCGACCACCATCACCGGCGCGATCTCGCCGCTGGTCACGGCACTGGGAGCGATCAAATGAGCCGCCGCCCTTCACGCGCCTTCGCATCGAACGATCGTTTCGTCATCCGAATCGTTTTCGATGCTCGCGCCATGCTGGTCTGTGCGCTGGTCGCGGCCGCGATGCCGCAGGCCCAGGCGCAGGCGGTGCCCGACGTGTCCGGCACCGCCGTGATCGGCGCCAACGCGGCGCGCGGCATCAGCGGCGTGCTGAGCATCAACGAAACGGCCGGGCTCGACAACGCCCAGGCCAACCAGCTCGCGATCGGCATCGGCTCGGCGGCCGGTGCCGGCGTGTCCTCGCTGCAGGCGGCCGGCGCCGCCGCGCATACCGGCGACACGAGCGTGCGAATCGAGGGCGGTGCCCTCTCAAACCTGTCCGGTGCGGCGATGGTGAATCAAAGCGCGGGCAGCGCGAATCTTCAGCGCAACAGCATGGCCATCGGCACGCTGGGCGTTGGGATCGAGGCCGTTTCGGACAGCGAACTGTCCGAAACGGCTCCGAAGGCTGGAGGCCTGGGAATACCGGCGGGGGGCCGGGATAGGCGGGATGTGTCGATTAGCGGCGACGCATTCAAGCATATCAGCGGAATCGTACAAGTCAACCAGACAGCCGGCGCCGGTAACTCCACGGCAAATAGTTTTGTGCTCCGTCCCCCGGCGGGCACGCTTTTTATCAACTAGCCACTTCTGTATCGGAGCGCATCATGAAACGCACTGTCATTGCAGCCGCGGTTCTCGCATCGGCGGCCACCGGCTCGGTCCACGCAGCAGACGCTTTCCTCTACAACGTCACCGGGGTCACCGAGGCGGTCGGCATCTTCGGCTTCGTCGGCCTGTATGGCGCGGTCGGCGTATCGAGCACGGCCGGCGCCGTGATCAACAACAACCAGGCGGTCTCGCTGAATCATGTGTCATTGCACCCGCTCGCCCAGAGCTACACCAAGGGAGCCGTGACGACCACGGTCGACAACGTCCACTCGTCGACCAGCGACTACGGCCAATCCTATTTCGCCACGGGACACGGTTCCTCGCTTGATGCGTCGATGCAGACGAACGCCTCGCAATCGATGTCGCGCAGCGGCAGCAGTTGGATTGCCGGCGGCTCGTACAGCACCGCCTCGTCGCATCAAAGCGCAACGGTCAACCAGTCCGCCAGTCTGCATCAGTCCGGCAATACCGGCGGTTCGGCCTTCTTCGCAGGCGGAGCCGCTGGCGCCTCGGGCAGCAGCCAGTCCGGGCAGATCAGCGGTTATTTCCTGCCAGGCCTGTTCGGTTTCGTCGCCGGCGGCAGCGCCTCGCAGAATCAGAGCGGTTATATCGTCGGCGCCGCCGGCGCGGTGTGGGGCGGAACCTCCTACACCAATGCCACGGGATCGGCGCATCAGCATGTCGATGCGAGCGCGAGCCGCACCAATTCGCAATTCGGCACGGCCTGGAGCGCCGGCGGCATGCAAAGCCAGTCGCAATCCTCGCAAAGCGCGTCGATCTCCGCTCACGAAACCTCCTCCGCATGGCGTACCACGCTGTGGGGTTTCAGCAACGACTACAACTCGTCAACGGTCTCGACCACGGGCAGCGTCACACACTACATCGATACCGAAAAGCCCGGCTCGCTGACCGCAACCACCGGCCTCGATGCCGCCACCGGCGTCAAGGGCAACCTGGGCGTGAACATCGCGGAAGGCATCAACAACGCGCAGAGCAACGACGTGGCCCTGGCCTCGGTCGACGTCGGCAACGTGTTCGGCAATGCGCAGATCTTCAGCAATCAGTCGTCGATGGGTCACGCCAGGATCGACAACTTCATCCTGAACGCCTCGATCGGCGACGGCTCGCTCGCGCAGGTGTCCGGCAACATCGGCGTGAACGTCGCATCGGGTATCGGCAACGTGCAGAACAACAGCCTGGCCGGCTCGATGACCACGGTTGACGCAGCGCATGCACGGACCGTCGCGATGGTCGCCACCGACGACAACACGCAGATCGCCAACGCCCAGGTCAGCGGTCGCTTCGTCGGCACCGCCGCGCTCGGCGGCTATACCCTCACCGGCGCCACGGGCAACATCGGGGTGAACATCGCCGGCGGTGTAGGCAACCTGCAGCACAACGGCCTGGCCATCGCAGCACTGAACAGCGGTCACTGATCGCTGCCACGACGTCCCGCATCGCCCATCACGGCGGCGCGGGACGTCGCCTTGTGCTGTTCGCGCCAGTCGCATCGCCGCGCTCGTTGCACCGCGCGGCAGTCTCGGGGGAGACGCCCATGTCAGCGGTATCCGATCATTGGCCGGCCCGGCTCGTCGCCTTGTGCGCGTGCTGGGCCCTGGTGCCGGCAGCCGTCGCGCAAGCCAGCGTGGAAACGCTGCCGTTTGCCGGCGTGCCGCTGCACAAGCCGGTGCGCTCGATGTACGAGCTGCGTCATCGCGACATCGTCAACCAGCAATTCGATTTCAGTTGCGGCTCGGCCGCGCTCGCCACCCTGCTCAAGTACGGCTACGGGATCGATATCCCCGAACCCGAGATGATCGCCCGGATGATGGAGTTTTCCACCCCCGAGGTGGTCGTCAAGCACGGCTTCTCGATGCTCGACATGAAGAAGTTCGTCGAGACGCTCGGCCTGCGCGGCCGCGGCTTCCGGGTCGGCACCGAAGCGCTCTACCAGTTGCAGATCCCCGTCATCGTGCTGATGAACATCGACGGCTACGAGCACTTCGTGATCGTCAAGCGCGCCGCCGAAGGCCGCATCTTCATCGCCGATCCCGCGCTCGGCAACCGCATCGTGTTCGAGCAGGACTTCGCGAAGTCCTGGAACGGGCTGGTGTTCGCGGTGGTCGGCAAACCTTTCAGGGAGGATTCCCCACTGCTGCAAAACAACGAATCGCTGGCGCTGAAACTGCGCGAACAGGCGCTGTCCACCGGCTCCGCCGCGATTCCGTTCGTCGAGTACGGCTTGATCAAGGCAGACCTGTTCTGACCCATCATGAATCGCTCACTCTCGTTCCTGCGCGATGCGGCCTGTGCGGCCGCCTGCGCACTCACCGGCAGCGCCGCCCTGGCTGTCTCGCCCGCCGGCATGTCGCTGCCGTTCGCCGGCGAGCCCGGCGCCGCGGCGCTGCCGGTCGTCGCGGTCGACGACGACGTGCTGGCCCGTCAGACCGGCAAGTTCGCCGACGCGACGATGATCTCCGGCGTGGTCGTCAACCTGCTCTCGCAATGGCAGTTGCCCAACGGCGCGCTGGCGGTCGCCCAGGGCACCCTCAACATCGTCGCCAATGCCGCCAACCAGCTCTCCGCGCAGGTGCAGACGCTGGCCAGCGTGGTCGGCGGCGACAACGCCGGCCCAACCGGCGCCCAACCCGGCAACGGCGCGAGCGGCGGCCAGTCGATCCGCGTCAACGGCGTCTCGCAGGTCACCCAGGTGGCCGGCAACGGCAACGCCGGCAACAACGGCATGTCGATCGACTTCGGCTCGAACGGCAAGCTGCTCACCATGCTGGCCGGCGCGAGCAACGCGCCCTCGGCCAGCGCGTCCAATGCCGACGGCTCGATCCGCGCCGCCATCTCGTTCGGCGCCAACGGCGTGACGCTCGCGCTCAACACGCCGGCCGGCCTCGCCACCCAGACCATCGCGCCGGCCGCAGCCGCCCAGGCCGGCTCGATCGCCCAGCTGTTGCAGATCACCGGCAACCAGCAGGTCGTCTCCAACCAGTTGCAGCTGCAGTTGCGCACGCAACAGATGTCGGCCGGCGCGCTGCGTCAGGCTGGCGTGCTGCAGGCGCTGCAGGCTGCCTTCCCGGTGAGGAAATGAGGCGGCGCGCAAGCCGCTGATCGATCGATAACGATGGCGCCCGCGTGCAGACCCGCGCGACGGACGCCGATGACAGCACAAGGGATGTGCCGCGCCTTTTGCCGCCGGGCGATTGCCCCGGCGAGCGGCACGCCGAACTCGCTTCCTGACATAAACCATACCCGGGGGGGTAGACCATGAAGGCCACATCGTTACCGCGTCACACGCTCGCGGCCATTCCGGCCGCGGTGCTGCTGTTCGCCATCGCGAGCAGCGTCGAGGCGCAATCGCTCGCGAACCAGTCGATCGAGGATCGGCTCAACACCTTGATGAAACTAGTCGATGCGCAGCAGCGCAAGATCCAGTCGCTCGAAGCCCAGGTGGTCGACCTGGAGATGGCGCAGCGCGGGCGCGGCTTGTCCGACGCGCCGGCGGGCACCGTCACGCTCGCCCAGGCGACGCCGCTGTCGCCCGCGCCGGGCGACGGCACCGGCACGGCCACCGGCGTGCCGGTGATACCGCCCGCCTCCGGCTCCGGAGGATCCAGCGCGTCGAGCGGTTCGAATGGCGCAGGCTCGGGCGGCGGCGGTTCGCGTGCCGGCGCGAATGCCAGCGCGCCCGCGCCGGGCACCATCGGCACCGACAACCGCGCCGCCGAGCCGATCCGCACCGAGGCCGAGAACGCCGTGGTGCAGCGCGAGCACGCGCCGCTGTTCGACCACAAGCTGACGATCGACTGGGGCATCAACGACACCTACTACGATCGCCGGCAGCTCCAGTTATCAGGCTTCCTCGCGCTCGACGCGATCTTCCTGGGCAACCTCAACCTCGGCCAGACCAAGTCGCACCAGCTCTCCAGCGACGTCGACGTGCGCTACGGGCTGACCAGCCGCATCAACGTCGACGTCGACGTGCCCTATGTCTACCGCACCAGCAGCTTCATCGTCGGCGGTGCGGGCGGCGCGGCCAGCACCTTGTCCGATGCGAGCGGCACCTCGCACGCGCTGGGCGACGTCAACTTCGGGATCTACTACCAGTTCCTGAAGGAGACGCAGAACCTGCCCGACGTGGTCGGCAGCCTGCGCGTGAAGGCACCCACCGGCACCTCGCCGTTCGGCATCAAGCTGCGCCAGATCGATCCGAACAACACCAACCTGGTCGCCCCGGACACGCTGCCCACCGGCACCGGTTTCTGGAGCATCACGGCCGGCATGTCGGTGCTGAAGACCTACGATCCGATCGTGCTGTTCGGCAGCCTGTCCTACACCTACAACGTGGCGCGCTCGTTCTCCGACATCTCCTCGGTGGTCGGCCAGACGCAGCCGGCCAAGGTCAAGCTCGGCGACATCGTGCAGATCGGCGGCGGCGTGGCGCTGGCCTTCTCCGAGCGCGATTCGGCCAGCATCGCCTACACGCTCGCCTTCGAGCCGGAAACCAAGACCAAGGCGCCCGGCGAATCGTGGCAGAAGGTGCCGGGCAGCCAGACCACCGCGTCGACGCTGAACTTCGGCCTCAACCACGTCTTCAACAAGCACCTGACGATGAATGCCTCGGTGGCGGTCGGCCTCACGCCGGACGCGCCGAACTTCGTGGTCGGCGTGCGTTTCCCGTACACGTTCTGATCGTCGCGCCGGAGCCCATCGTGCACGAATCCCGCGTTCCTCCCGGCGTCATCGCCGCCGATTTCTCCCGGCGCCGCCGCGCCGCCACCGAGACGGCCGAGGGCGCGCGCGCCCTGGTCTACCTGGCACGCCGGCCCGATCCGGTGCTGGTCGCCTTCCTGTCCCAGCACGGCTGGAGCGTCAGCCTGGCGGCCTCGCCGGCCGAGTTCGCGCGCCGGCCCGCGCCGCGGCGCGCGCAGGCGGGCATCGTGGCGCTCGACGACCTGGCGGACGACGAACTGGCCGCGCTCGACGGCGCCCTGCGCTGCCCGGCCACCGCCTGGATCGCGCTGGCCGAGGCGGCCCGTTTCGAGCAGCCCGAGGTGCGGCGGCTGGTGCGCCATTACTGCTTCGACTACCTGAAGTCGGGCGCCCCGCCCGCCACGCTCGACCTGCTGGCGCGCCACGCCTACGGCATGGCCCGGCTCGACGAACCCGCGGCGCAGGACGCGGAGCCGGCCGGCGCGCGCCCCGGCGGCAAGGCCGATGCCGGCCAAGCTGGCGGCGGCGAGATGGTCGGCACCTGCGAGGCGATGCAGGCGCTGTTCCGCACCATCCGCAAGGTGGCCAATACCGACGCGAGCGTGTTCATCGCCGGCGAATCGGGCACCGGCAAGGAGCTGACCGCGCTGGCGATCCACGAACGCTCGGCGCGCCGCCTGGCGCCCTTCGTGCCGATCAACTGCGGCGCGATCCCGCCGGCGCTGCTGCAATCGGAGCTGTTCGGCTACGAGCGCGGCGCCTTCACCGGCGCCACCCAGCGCAAGATCGGCCGGATCGAGGCCGCGCAGGGCGGCACCCTGTTCCTCGACGAGATCGGCGACATGCCCCACGAGAGTCAGGCGAGCCTGCTGCGTTTCCTGCAGGAAGGCCGCATCGAGCGGCTCGGCGGGCGCGAGTCGATCGCGATCGACGTGCGCGTGCTGTCGGCCACCCATGTCGACCTGGACGCCGCGATGCGCGAGGGACGCTTCCGCACCGACCTGTTCCACCGGCTCTGCGTGCTGCGCATCGACGAGCCGCCGCTGCGCGCGCGCGGCGGCGACATCGAGGTGCTGGCACGCCATGTCCTGCAGCGCTTCGATGCCGACGGCGGCGGCCGGATCCGCGGCTTCTCGCCTTGCGCGATCGACGCGATGTACCGCTATGCCTGGCCCGGCAACGTGCGCGAACTGATCAACCGGATCCGCCGCGCGATGGTGATGGCCGAGCATCCGGTGCTGTCGGCCGAGGATCTCGATCTCGGCGACTACGCCGCGCAGGCGCCCCGCACGCTGGCCGAGACGCTCGAGGCGGCCGAGCGGCAGGCGCTCGACGCGGCCTTGCGGCGGCACGGCGAGGACCCGGCCGCGGCGGCCGCCGAACTCGGCATCGCGCTGCCGCGGCTGGCGGAACTGCAGCAGCGTCACCGGCTCGACACGAGCCTCGGCACCGCGCTGGGGCATTGAAGGGAAAACGAGGCCGGAGCCGGCCTCGAAGAGCAAGACGACGCGCTCGCGCCGCTCAGGCCATCTCGGCCTCGAACACGCGGTTGCGCCCGCTGGCCTTGGCGCGATACAGCGCCTGGTCGGCCGCGTCGATCACCACCGCCACGTTGGTCGGGTAACCGGCATCGGGGCGCCAGGTCGCCACGCCCACGCTGACCGTCACGTAGCCCGACTCGGCGCCGGCATGCTCGATCCCGAGCTGGCGCACCGCATCGCGGATCCGCTCGGCCACGGTGCGCGCGCCGGCGCTGTCGGTGTCAGGCAGCACCACCACGAACTCCTCGCCGCCGTAGCGCGCCACCACGTCGTGCGAGCGCAGCGCCTGCTGGGCGATGCGGGCCGATACCGAGGCCAGCACCTCGTCGCCGAGCGTGTGCCCGTATTCGTCGTTGTAGCGCTTGAAGTGGTCGATATCGACGAACAGGATCGCAAGCGGCCGCCTCGCACGCACCGCGCGGCGCCATTCGCGCTCCAGCGAGGCATCCAGCGAGCGCCGGTTCGGCAGCCCGGTCAGGCTGTCGGTGCCGGCCAGGCGCGCCAGCGCCGCCTCGGCCTCGGACTTGCGCCACAGCGAATGGGCCAGGAACGCGCTCAGCACCACGAATGCGATGCCGAAGGCGCCGGTCAGGATCCCGAAGCGCCAGGCGCGGCGGCGCCATTCGGCATAGACGTCCTGCTCGGCCACCGCCACCTGCACGATCACCGGCAGCCGCGGCAGGCGCTGGAACAGGTAGCTGCGGCGCACGCCGTCGATCGAGGCGGTGTCGACGAAGGAGCTGCCGCCGCTGAGCATCCGCGTGTAGGGGCCGGTGCCGCGCAGGTCGCGTCCGATCAGGGTGGCGTCGCTGGGCGCGCGCATGATCAGGCGGCCATTGGTGTGGATCAGCGCGATCGCGCCGTGCGGGCCCAGCGTGAGCCCGGCGAACAGGCGCCGGAAATACTCCAGCCGCACCGACAGCACCACCACCCCGGCGAACTTGCCGTCCGGGCCGTTCAGGCGCCGCGACAGCGCGATGCTGGGATCCTCGCCGTGCATCACCGTCGCGTAGGGGCTGCTGACGAACAGGCCGGCATCGGGATCGTCGCGCTGCACGGAGAAGAAATCGCGGTCGTCGAAGCGCTCGTCGCCGGTGTCGATATCGTTCGAGGACAGCGTCATGCGCCCGTTCGCGTCGAGCACGTAGATGCCGCCGATGTCGTTGGCCGCTGCCGCGCGATCGAACAGCAGGCGCCGCCGCATGCCGACCGGCAAGCCCGCCAGCGCCGGGTCGCGCAGGCCGGCCGCGACGCCCTGCAGGACCAGGTCGTCGATATGGAGGCTGCGCGCCACGTCGCGCTCGATCATCAGCAGGGTGTTGCGCGCCCCGTCCTGCGCGCGTTCGAATGCGTCCACGCGGCTGTCCCGAAGGATCGCTGCGCAGATCGTCATCATCACCAGGGCGATCGCGACGCCGCCCGCGATCACCAGATATCCCAGCGGCATCCGGGGCGACGGATCTCTCCATCCGCGCCGTCCGGCAGTACTGTCATCCATCGTTGTCGTGCGGACCGCCGAGCGGAGCGGTATCCGTGAAGTGTGCCGAGCGGCCATTATCACCGATGCGGCGCCGCGGAACCACGTCGATTGCGGGTTCCCGTACGCCGTGTCGCGAAACGCGCGAAACGATCGCGCGCAACATTGCGCACCGCGTCAATCAATGCCTGCGCGGCCGGCGAGGGGCGCGCGTCGGTGCGCAGGATCAGCCCCACCAGCTCGTCGGCGCCCTCGGCCGGCAACGCCAGGCGCACCAGGGTGCGAGCAGCCAGGTCGTATTCGGCCGCATATCGCGGCACGAACCAGACGGCATCGTTCTCCAGCGCCAGCGCGCGGCCCACCGAGACCGACAGCACCTCGACGAAGGCTTCCAGCGGCGGCGCCCCGCAGGCGGCCAGCATCTGCTCGGCCGACTGCCGGATCAGGGTGCCGTAAGGCGGCACCACCACCGGGTAGCGGCCCAGTTCGCCGGCCGGCGCGGGATGGCCCGCCAGCGGATGGCCGGCGCGCACCAACGCCACCAGCGGCTCGTTGTAGAGCTGCTCGAAGGACAGGCCGACCATGCGCTCGGGCTCGGAGAGCCGGCCGATCGCACACTCGATCTCGCCCGACTTGAGGCGCTCCAGCAGCCGCGCGTTGGGGTCGGTCGCGATCCGCACGATCACGCGCGGCAGGCGGGCGGTCAGCGCCTTCATCACGGCCGGCGCGAGCGAGGCGGCCACGGTCGGCAGCATGCCGATCTCCAGCGTGGCGGCCGCCTCGCCGCTCTCGCCGGCCAGCAGGCCCACGCCCTGGCGCAGCGCCAGCACGCAGGCGCTCGCGTGAGGCAGGAACAGCTGGCCCTCGCGGGTCGGCCGGGCGCCCTGCCGGCCGCGCTCGAACAGCTTCACGCCGAGCAGCGACTCGAGCTCGGCGATCGTCTTCGAGACCGCCGGCTGCGTGATCGACAGGCTTTCGGCGGCCTTCTGCACGCCGCCCAGCTGGGCCACGGCCAGGAAACACTGCAGGTGCCGGAACTTGACCCGGCCGTCGGCGATACGGTTTTCCATAACGTCTGGTTATACGAGATAAGACGAAACGTCATTTTGCATAACTTTCGCTCTTGGCTAAAGTCTCGTCATCCCCGCCAATACCAGACAGGAGACCCCGCGATGGACGATTCCATCCTCAGCCCGCGCGACTGGCCCTCGCATCCCGCCTATGTGCACCCCGAATATCGTTCCTCGGTCAAGCGCGGCCCGACGCAGCCGCTGGTGCCGCTCAAGGAGAAGCTGCGCAACCAGTTCGTGCCGGTCTACGGCACCGACGACCTCGGCGCGCTCGACCACGACCTGACGCGCAATGCCGTGAAGAACGGCGAGCCGCTGGGCGAGCGGATCATCGTCACGGGCCGCGTGCTCGACGAGGGCGGCAAGCCGGTGCGCAATACCCTGGTGGAGGTCTGGCAGGCCAATGCCGCCGGCCGCTACGTCCACAAGGCCGACCAGCACGACGCGCCGCTCGACCCGAACTTCCTCGGCGCGGGCCGCTGCCTGACCGACGACCAGGGCCGCTACCGCTTCCTGACCATCAAGCCCGGCGCCTATCCCTGGGGCAACCACCCGAACGCCTGGCGCCCCAACCATATCCATTTCTCGCTGTTCGGCGATTATTTCGGCTCGCGCCTGGTCACCCAGATGTACTTCCCCGGCGACCCGCTGCTGCAATACGACCCGATCTTCCAGGGCACGCCCGAACAGGCGCGCGATCGACTGGTCTCGCGCTTCACGCTCGACGTCACCGAGGAAGGTTACGCGCTCGGCTACGAATTCGACATCGTGCTGCGCGGCCGCGACGCCACCCCGATGGAGCGCTGATCATGACGACGCTGAAACAGACCCCTTCCCAGACCGTCGGCCCCTACTTCGCCTACGGCCTCTGCCCCGAGCAGTACAACTTCGACATGAAGAGCCTGTTCTCGCCCGACATCGCCGAGCCGCACGCGGCGGGCGAGCAGATCGTGCTGATCGGCCAGGTGTTCGACGGCGACGGCAAGACCATCCTCGACGCCATGCTGGAATTCACCCAGGTGGACGCGAGCGGTCGCTTCCCGGCCTCGCGCGCCGAGGCGGCGACGAGCGGCTTCACGGGTTTCGCGCGGGTCGGCACGGGCACCGATGCGCAGCATCGCTTCGTGGTGCGCACCGTGAAACCGGCCCCAACCGCCGCCGGCGCGCCGCATGTGGACGTCACGGTGATGATGCGCGGCGTGCTCACGCATGCCTTCACGCGCCTCTACTTCGACGACGAATCGGCCGCCAACGCGGCGGACCCGGTGCTCGAGACGGTGCCGGCGGCGCGCCGCCAGACCTTGATCGCGCGTCGCGAAAGCACGGCGAACGGCGTGAGCGTCTATCGCTTCGACATCCACATGCAGGGCGAGCGGGAAACGGTGTTCTTCGATCTGTGAAGCCGACATGACCGGCCGGCGTGGCCGGCTCGGCAAGGCGATGAAGGCCGGGGCCGATGCCCCGGCTTTTTTTCGTGCTCCGGCGGGGGCTGGGGGCGGCCCCAGCCATGCCGTGCCGCTCAGCGCGCGTAGACGGCGTCGCGCAAGGCGATCGTCAGCGGGCCCGACATGCCTTCGTAGGCGGTATTGGTGAGCAGCAGCACGCTGAGTCCCAGCGCGCGGTCGACGAACCAGGAATGGCCATAGACGCCGCCCCATTGCAGCGTCCCGGCGTGCTGCGGGGTGCCGGCCGCGGCCGGATCGTCGAGCACCGCGCTCAGGTAGCCGAAGCCCCAGCCGGGGCCGCGCGTCTCGGCGCCGACTCCGGCCTGGTCGCGGCGCGCCGCGTCGGCCAGCGTCTCGGGCAGGAAACCGGGATTGGCGCGGATCGCCTCGAGCGCGCGCAGGACGTCGTCGGCCGAGCCGTACATGCCGGCGCCGCCCGAGGGATAGGCGCCCGGCTCGAACACGCGGGAGGGCGCGAAACGCACGGCCGCGCCGTGGCCTTCCGGCAGCGGCACCTCGATGCCGTCGCGCATGCGCACCGGCTCCGGCTGGCCGTCGTGGTAAGGCACGGCGAAGCGCTCGGGCTCCGCCGAGACGAAACCGCAATCGCGCATGCCGAGCGGCTGGGCGACCAACGCGTCCACCGCCGCGGCCAGCGGCTGCCCGGTGGCGCGCTCGACCACCGCGCCGAGCACGTCGAGCGCCAGCGAATACTGCCAGCCGCTGCCCGGCGCGAAGGACAGCGGCGCCGAGGCGAGGCGGCGCAGGTTTTCGTCGAGATCGAAGTCGCGCAGGTCGATGCCGTCCGAGATGCCGAGCCGGTCGTACACGGAGCCGGCGCCCTCGAGCAGCCAGTAGCCGAGCCCCGACGTGTGCGTGAGCAGGTGGTGAATCGTGACGAGCGGCTCGCTGCCGTCGGCCAGCCGCGGCCGGAATTCGGGCAACCAGCGCGTGACCGGCGCGTCGAGCGCGAGTTCGCCGCGCGCCACCAGCCGCAGCACCGCCAGCGCGACGATCGGCTTGGTCACCGAAGCGAGCCGGAACAGCGTGTCCTCGCGCATCGGCCGACCTGCCTCTCGGTCGGCCAGGCCCTGGGCGCGGCGATACAGGATCTCGCCGTGCCGCGCGACGATCGCCACCGCGCCGACCAGGCGCCGTTCGCGCAGCGCCTGGTCGAACACGGCATCGAGACGCGCGGCCAGCGAGGCGGCATCGAGGGAGAAAGCGGTCGGGTCGAGCGAGGCAGCGGTCATGGCGAGGTCCGATGGCGGAAAGTCCCGATTCTAGACAGAGCGGCCCCGGCTTGCATCGGGCTTGCGTTCGCCCCCGCGCCGCCGATACAGTCACGCTTCGGGCTCGACGCCGCCTGGCTGCCGGCTCGCGGACGAGATTCACCCCGGGCGCCGCTTGCCTGTCGTGCTTGCCTGTCGTGCCCGCCCACGGTGCGTGTCCGCCGCGCTGGTCCACCAGCCACCGGCGTTTATCTGCCTGTCGCCGGCTGTTTATCCGCTTCCCGTCCCGCCTGACTTTTCCCTCATGCCCGCCTCCTCCAGCTTCGCCCAAGCCGCCACCGCCACCGACCTGATCGCGCTCGGCACGCTCGCGCTGCTCTACCTGCTCGGCCTGGGCTGGGCCGGCTGGCACGCGTTGCGCGCCACGCGCGGCCGGCTCTACTGGGTGGCCTGCCTCGCGTTGATCGCGGCCGGCACGCTGGCGGCGGTGTTCGCGCGCCCCGACACGCCCGACAGCGGCGAGATGCCGGCCGGCTTCGCGCTGGGCGTGATGGTGAGCTTCGCGGGCCTGGCCGCGACCGCGGCCGGCTGCGCCTGGCAGGCGATCCGCCGGCTGCGCGAACCGCGCGCCTGAGCACGCGCAGGCAGCGACCGACGCGCGACGTGCCCCCCGCTCGACGGCCGCCTTCGGCCGGCCTTTTTCACCCGCGCGCGGTCATCGCCCACCCAAGCCCGCTATCATGTGCGCAATTTCAGCGCTCGCCGATTCGGCGAGCCTACGGTTGGAGAACTCATGGCCTTGCCTCAGGACAGCGTCAACATGGCGCTCTTTTGCGACTTCGAAAACATCGCGCTCGGCGTGCGCGACACGAAGTTCGAGAAATTCGACATCAAACCGGTGCTCGAGAAACTGCTGCTCAAGGGCAGCATCGTGGTCAAGAAGGCCTATTGCGACTGGGATCGCTACAAGACCTTCAAGGGCGCCATGCACGAGGCGAGCTTCGAGCTGATCGAGATCCCGCACGTGCGCCAGTCGGGCAAGAACTCGGCCGACATCCGGCTGGTGGTCGACGCGCTCGATCTTTGCTACACCAAATCGCATGTCGATACCTTCGTGATCATCAGCGGCGACTCGGATTTCTCGCCGCTGGTCTCGAAGCTGCGCGAGAACGCCAAGCGCGTGATCGGCGTGGGCGTGAAGAACTCGACCTCGGACCTGCTGGTCGCCAACTGCGACGAATTCATCTTCTACGACGACCTCGCCCGCGAACTGCAGCGCGCCCAGGCCAAGCGCGAGTCGCGCGCCGGCGCCGACAGCAGCAAGCGCGCGGCCGACGACAAGCAGCGCAAGCAGGACGGCGACGCGCGCAAGCTCGAGGCGATCACCATCGCGGTCGAGACCTTCGACGCGCTCGCCTCCGAGCGCAGCGACAGCGGCAAGATCTGGGCCTCGGTGCTCAAGAGCGCGATCAAGCGGCGCAAGCCGGGTTTCAACGAGACCTACTACGGCTTCCGCGCCTTCGGCAACCTGCTCGACGAGGCGCAGGCGCACGGGCTGCTGGAGATCGGCCGCGACGAGAAGTCGGGCACCTATGTGTCGCGTCCGGCCCAGGGCGCGGCGGCCGAGCCGGGTTTCGGCGTGGAAGCGGCGAAGGCCGACGAGGCGCTCGGCGGCGGCGAAGCCCCGGCAGCGGTACCGCAGCAGCCGGCGCGGCATGGCGGCGGCTCGCGTCATCGCGACCAGAAGGAGCACAAGCAGCAGAAGGAGCGCCGCGCGCACCAGGACGGCGGCCGTCGCCAGGAAAGCGAGGCGGAAGCCGAAGCGCTCGCCCAGCCGCTGCAGGCCGAGGCGAAGCGCGAATCGCGGCACGACGGCGAGCGCCGCCACGCCAACAAGCGCGACGAAGGCAGGCACGGCAAGGGACGCGGCTCGCGCAAGCCGGAGCAGATGCCGCTGATCGAGGACGCGCCGGCCCACGAAGCGTCCGCGCCGGCCGAGCCGGTGGTGGTCGAGAGCACGCCGGCCATGCCGGACGAAGTGGTGCCGGCCTTCGCCGATCACGGCGACGACCTGCCGGCGACGACGCAGGCCGACGAAGCCCCGGCCACGGCCGCCAAGTCGACCCGCGCGAAGAAGACGCCGGCTCGCGCACGCAAGGTAGCCGCGAAGAAAACCGCGGCGGCGGCGGTGGAAACGAATGCCGCGGCCGAAACCGCGGCGCCGGAGGACCTGTTGTCCGGCACGGGCGAAGCGGCGGCCGACGACGAGGCGGCACCGGCCGCCCCTGCCAAGCGCGCCCGCGCCACGCGCAGCGGCACCACGCGGGCACGCCGCCCGCGCGGCACGGCCGGGACCGGCAACGAGTCCTGAGATCGGCGCGGCGGCTCGGGCATGATCGACGACGCCACGCTCGACGTCCTGCGCGAGGAATGCGCGGCCTGCTTCGGCACGGCCGCCGTCTGGCCGCTGGTCGAGCAGGCCTATCGCGAGCCGCAGCGCCATTACCACACGCTCGCGCACCTGGCCGAGCTGTTCGAGCAGCTCGCGCCCTACCGCGACGCGCCACATCGGCTGGCGATCGAGCTGGCGGTCTGGGCGCACGACATCGTCTACGCCACCACGCTTGCCGATTACGCCGACAACGAAGCGCGCAGCGCCTCGTGGCTGGCCGCGACGGCGGCGGCGCTGTGCCCGCCCGCCTGGCAGCGCGAGCATGCCGACGCGCTGCGCTTCGCCTGCGAACTGGTGCTCGCCACCAAGTCGCATCGGCTGCCGGCTTCGGCGCTTGCCGATCCGTCGCGCCGGCAGGCGGCCGCGCTGTTCCTCGATGCCGACCTGGCGATCCTGGCCGCGACGCCCGAGCGCCTGCTGGCCTATGACCGCGAGATCGCGCTCGAATGGGAGCAAGCGCCCGCGGCGCCTTCGGCGCCGTTCCGTGACGGCCGGCTTCGGGCGCTGATGCAGCTACGCTCGCAAACGCCGCTGTTCCTGTCCGATGAATTCGCGCCGCTCACGACGCTGGCGCATGTCAACCTCGATCGGTTGATTCGCCTCTACTCTCCCCGCCCCGGCGACTGACGCGACCGGCGCCGGGCGGCTTCGTTCAGGAAGTCGATCCGCCCGGCTTTCCCGCCGCCTCGTCGCGTGCTTCCTCGCTGCCGGCCGCCCGCGCCCCGCTCGCCTCGTCCGGCGCCGCCTCGCGCGTCGCGCTGATCACGCGGTGCACGAAGCGCAGCTTGGCCACCACCGCCGGCGACAGCGCGAACGGATAGGCATCGGCCACGCCCATGCTGCGATTCAGGCTGTTCAGCGCATAGGTCAGCGGAAACCA
This sequence comes from Burkholderia gladioli, assembly GCF_000959725.1. NCBI lineage: Bacteria > Pseudomonadati > Pseudomonadota > Betaproteobacteria > Burkholderiales > Burkholderiaceae > Burkholderia > Burkholderia gladioli. The sequence goes on along the minus strand of NZ_CP009322.1, from coordinate 1,252,830 downwards.
GCGCCGCATCAGGTTGCCGAAGCTGGCCTCATCGACCGAGGTCTGGTCGTCGAGATGCGGCAGGCTGTCGTCGTCGGGATCGAGCACCAGCCCGCAGGCATTCGCGGTATCGAGCGTGTCGACCATGTGCAGGTAATGCGCCCAGGTTTCGGCCCAGTCCTCCCAGGGATGCATGCTCGCGTATTCGCTGATGTAGCTGTCCTCCCAGCCCGCCGGCGCGCCGTTCTGGTAATGCGCGTCGAGCGCGGCCTGGTAGTCGGCGCGCTCGTCGCCGAAACGTTCGCGGAAGGCCTCCTGCCAGGCGCTGCCGACGATCAGGCGATCGAAGTAGTAATGGCCGATCTCGTGGCGGAAATGTCCGACCAGGGTGCGATAGGGCTCATGCATGGCCGCTCGAACGCGCTCTCGCTCGGCATCGTCGGCTTCGGCCAGGTTGAGCGTGATCAGGCCATTGGCGTGACCCGTCATCACCGGCTCGCTCTCGGTGGCCGCCTTGAAGGCGAAGCTCATGCCGCGCTCCGGCGCCAGCAGGCGCGATTCCACCGGCAGCCCCAGCATCGTCAGCGTGTAGACCAGGCGCCGCTTGGCCGCCTCGGTGCGATACCAGAGCGGACGATTGTCCGGGTTGGAGAGGTCGGGAATGGTTTCCGTCAGCACGCAGGACTCGCAATAGCTGGCCGGCGAATCGGCCGGGACCATCCAGTTGCAGACGTTCTCGACCGAATAGTTATGGCAGGGCCGGTAAAGCTGCCCGGCCACCGAGGGATGCAGGCTGCGCCACTGGCCCGAGGAGGCGTCGATCTCGAACGCCCCCACCTCGCCCACCTCGGGCAGGTAGCCGAGCGGTGCCTCGCAGCGCTCGCAACGCACGTTCTCGAAGAACACCAACTGCCCGCAATTGCCGCAATGAAAGGTCTTCATCGATTTTCGTCCTCGCCTCGTCCTCGTTGTCGTCCGGTCCCGCCGCTGGTGGGCCCCTGCGCCGGTTCACCGACGGCCGCCCTCAGCGCTTGCCGGCCCGCTGCGCCGCCACGCGGCGGCAATGCTCGAGGTAGCCCACCTCGTGGTTGCCCATCAATTCGATCACGCTGCGCCACAGCCAGAACGGCGCGTCGATGGTCTTCGAGCGCACCCGCTTGAGTTCCGCCAGCCAGCGCGCGCGCGTGCTCGTATCCATCTGCCGCGCGTGGGCGAGGCCCACCACGTGCGCCAGGTAGCGCGCGATGCGCAGCGCCTCGGCCTCGTCGACGCTGCCGATCTCGAGCTTGAGGTCGGCCGGCAGCAACTCGCGCACGATCACCGAACGCTCGGACAGCGTCGCCGCGCACATGCGGTTGCCGAGATAGGGCGAGAGATGGCGCGCGCCTTCCACCACGCGCTTGCCGTTGTCGCGCGGCATCTCGCTGTCGCGATAGCGCGGCGCCAGCGCCGTGGTGCCCTCCTTGATGTCGACCAGGCACAGATCGTCGCCCTCGCTGGCGGCGCCGTCGACGTCGAGCAGCACCGCGTAGCGCAGCCGCCCCAGCGAGCTGCAGCCCTTGACCCAGTAGGCGGCGTCGAGCAGCTCGACATGCTCGGCCAGCCGGTTGCCGCGCAGGCCGACGGCCAGCTCGGCGATGGCGGGCGTGTCGACCAGCGCGGCAATGCCGTTCGACTCGGCGCGCGAGAGCGGCCAGAAGCGCTTGCCGAGCGGCAGCACCGGCTTCACGCCCATCAGCCGCTCGCGCGCAAGGTGCTTCCAGGTGCGCTCCAGCGCGGTGCGCATCACGATGCGCACCACGTCGGGCTTGGGGATCGCCGCGCGCTTGCGCTTGCCGGCGGCCAGCGCATGCATGTAGCCCTCGTGGACCTGCTCGATGATGCGCGCCGTGACGATGCCCGGCAGGTCGGAGCTGCGCGCGGCGGTGGCCAGCGACAGGCTGAGCCGGATCAGGTCGTGCACCGGATTGCCGATCACGGTCTGGTCGAGATCGCGGATCTGGATCTCGATCTCGCCGGCATCGTTGGCCACCGGGCCGAGGTTGCCGGTATGGCAATCGCCGCAGATCCAGATCGCCGGCCCCTCGGGCAGCGTGCCGACCTTCGCGTCGGCCAGCCACTCGTAATAGCGTGCCGTGTTGCCGCGAACATAGGCGTGCACCGAGCGCGCCATCTTGCGGTTGCGGCGGATCGCCAGCGTCTGGGCACGCTGGCGCGGACGAACATAGGTGACGACCGGTGGCTTCTTCACGCGCGCTCCTCGCGGCTCTCGGGGCTGAAGGAAATCCGGCCCGCTCGGGGCGCGTGCCGGCTGCAATCTGGAAATTTAAGCACATCCGACCCGATTCGAAAGTCGAGGCGCGGCTCGAATGCGCCGCAGCATGACGCGCCGTCCTCGCCGGCCCGGCCGCCGGCCTGGATGGCGGGCGCGCCGTCGCCGCGCGTTTCATGCGACGCAGCATGAAACGTGCCGCGTCGCGCCCGGGAAGCAATCGAATCGCGTCATGCTCGCGGCGGCGGACGACATCGGCATGACATCGAGCGCGCGCTACGCTGCCGGCTGCGTCGATCGCCTCGACGGGCGCCGCCCGTGCCCTCCCCGATCGACTCGTAAAGCGTTTACCTCAAACCGATAGTTTGCTATCGAATGGAATTCCGATATCATCCGCCGGATGTCGAATCTCCATGCCCTGCGCCTGGCCGTCAGCAGCACCCTGGTCACCGCCGCCCGCAAGTGGCGCCGGACCAGCGACTCGCTGCTCACCGCCTACAACGTGTCCGAGGCCTGCGCCACGCCGCTGCTGATCGCCGGCCGGCTGGGCGAGGCGGTCCGCCAGGTCACGCTCGCCGAGCACGTCGGCATCGAGGGGCCCTCGCTGGTGCGGCTGCTCGACCAGCTCTGCGCGGCGGGCCTGGCGCGCCGCGACGAGGACCCGGCCGATCGCCGCGCCAAGACCGTCACGCTCACCGACGAGGGCCGCGCCGTCACGGCGAAGATGGAGGAAGACCTGCGCGTGCTGCGTTCGCGCGTGCTGAAGTCGGTCAGTCGCGCCGATCTCGAGGCCACGCTGCGAGTCCTGAACGCCTTCAACGACTCGGGCGATGCCGGCGATCGGGGCGCGCCATGACCTACCCGAGCCTGCGCGACTGGCTGTTCTCGGGCAAGACCTTCGCCGCCTCGATGCTGGCGCTCTACCTCGGCCTCTATTTCCAGTTGCCGCGCCCCTACTGGGCGATGGCCAGCGTCTACATCGTCTCGAATCCCTTCGTCGGCGCGACCCGCTCGAAGGCGCTCTACCGCGCGCTGGGCACCGCGCTCGGCGCCTCGGCCGCGATCCTGCTGGTGCCGCCCTTCGTCGAGACGCCCTTCCTGTTCAGCGTGATCGTGGCGCTGTGGACCGGCACCCTGCTCTACCTGGCGATGTCGGACCGCACCGCGCGCAGCTACGTGTTCCTGCTGGCCGGCTACACCATGCCGCTGATCGCGCTGCCCACCGTCACCGATCCGACCACGGTGTTCGACGTGGCGATCGCGCGCACCGAGGAGATCATCCTGGGGATCGTCTGCGCCAGCGTGGTGGGCAGCGCGATCCTGCCGAACCGGCTCGCGCCGACCCTGATCGAGCGCGCCGACGGCTGGTTCCGCGACGCCGCCTTCTACGGCCGCGAAACGCTCTCGGGCCACCTGGCCGGCAAGGCGCTGTCGGCCTGCCGGCAGCGGCTGGCCGCCACCCTCAACGCGCTGGAATTCCTGCTCAGCCAGCTCGGCTACGATCACGCCCATCCGCGCGTGCTGGCCCGCGCCGAGGCCCTGCACGGCCGCATGCAATTGTTCATGCCGCTGATGTCGGCGCTCGCCGATCCGCTGGTCGCGCTGATGCGCGAGCTCGAGACACTACCGGCCGAGCTGGCATCGCTGCTGGCCGACGCGGCGCGCTGGTTCGACGCGCCGCTGCCGGCGCCGGCCGATGCCACGGGCGCGATCGCCGACCCGGTGGCGGACCGGCTGCGCGAGCGCATCGCCGCGCTGCAGCCGACCGGCGACGCGATGATGAGCTGGGACGGCGCGCTGCTGTCGAACGCGCTGTGGCGGCTGCGCCAGGTGGTGGACGTGTGGCAGGACTGCCGCTCGCTGCGCGCGCTGATCGACAACGAGGCCGGCGTCTGGCAGCCGCGCTACCGCCATTGGCGGCTCGGCGGCACCGAGCGCTTCTACGATCGCGGCATGATGCTGTTCTCCACGCTGACGGCGGCCGGCGCGATCGTGCTCGCCTGCTGGCTGTGGATCTCCTCTGGCTGGAACGACGGCGCCGGGGCGGTCACGCTGGCGGCGGTGGCCTGCTGCTTCTTCGCCGCGCTCGACGAGCCCGCGCCCCTGGTGTTCCGCTTCTTCCTCTCGACCTGCGCGAGCGTGGTGTTCGCCGGGCTCTACCTGTTCGTGGTGCTGCCGCACGTGCATGATTTCGTGATGCTGGTGCTGATCTTCGCCGGGCCCTTCATCCTGATCGGCACGCTGATCCCGCGCCCTCAGTTCAATCTCGTGACGATGCTGGTGGCCGTCAACACCGCCACCTTCATCAGCATCCAGGACGCCTACTCGGCCGACTTCCTGGTGTTCCTCAACAGCAATATCGCCGGTGTCGCCGGGCTGCTCTATGCCTTCGTCTGGACCCGCGCCACGCGCCCGTTCGGCGCCGAGCTGGCGGCGCGCCGGCTGCTGCGCTCGAGCTGGGAGGACGTCGCCAAGTCCGCCTCGCGCCAGCCGATCGCCGACCAGCGCAACCATGCCTCGCGCATGCTCGACCGCGTCACGCAATTGCTGCCGCGCCTGTCCGCGTCCGACGATCACCGCCATCCCTCGATCGAAACCTTCCGCGACCTGCGCGTCGCGCTCAACGCGCTCGACCTGCACCGCTCGCTGCGCCGCCTCGACGGCGACGTGCCCGAGGCGATCGACCGGGTGCTGGCCGGCGTGAACGCGCACTACACCGCCTGCGCCGAATCCAATGCGCGCCAGCCGGCCTCGCCGGCCCTGCTCGAATCGATCGACGACGCGCTCGACGCGGTCGCGATCCGCCACCTGATCGGCGCCACGCAGCAGGGCACGCCGCCGCGCGGCGAACGCGCCCCGGGTGACGCGCAAGCCGGCGGCCCCGCCGCGCCGGCAACGCCTGCCACTCCGGTTGCGCCCGACGCGTCGGCCTCGCCTGCCGCGTCTCGCGCCGCGCGCCCCGCCGCCGCGCTGCAGCGCGGGCTGCGCGACGCGCTGCATGCGCTGGTCGGCCTGCGCCTGTCGCTCAATCCCGCGCTGATGCAGGCGCTGCCGCCGGCCACCGCGCCCGGCACCCCGCGCGCCTGATCCCGACGACACCATGCCCATTTCCTCGCGACCATGATCGGCGAATTCGACATCTTCGGCGTGTTCGTGCCGGCACCGCTGGTGCTGATGCTGATCGCCTACCTGATCAACATCGCGGTGCGCGCGCTGCTCACGCGCACCGGCATCTACCGCTTCGTCTGGCATCGCTCGATCTTCGACCTCGGCATCTACGTGTTCGTGCTGGCCGGCGTCGTGATCGCCTCCCATCATTTCGTGGCTACCTGACAACACCAGGAACCCAATAACGTGAACGCGAAAAGAACCTGGTTTTCGGCGGGGCAGATCCTGCTGACCCTGATCGTGGTGGTCGTCGCCGGCCTCGTGCTGTGGCGCATCATCAACTACTACATGTTCTCGCCCTGGACCCGCGACGGCCACGTGCGCGCCGACGTGATCCAGGTCGCGCCCGACGTGTCGGGGCTGATCACCGAGGTGCGGGTGGTCGACAACCAGGCCGTCTCGCAGGGCCAGGTGCTGTTCGTGATCGACCGGGCGCGCTACACGCTCGCGCTGCGCCTGGCCCAGGCGACGCTCGAGCAGCGCGCGGCGACGCTGGCCCAGGCGCGGCGCGAATACGCGCGCAATCTCAAGCTCGGCAACCTGGTGGCCAGCGAGCAGCTCGAGGAAAGCCGCACCCGCGTCGACCAGGGCCAGGCCGCGCTGGCCGACGCGCAGGTCAATGTCGATACCGCCAGGCTGAACCTGCAGCGCACCACCATCGTCAGCCCGGTGGACGGCTACCTGAACGACCGCGCGCCGCGCGTGGGCGAATACGTGCCGGCCGGCCGCGCGGTGCTGTCGGTGGTCGACCAGCATTCGTTCCGTGTCGACGGCTATTTCGAGGAGACCAAGCTGCACGGCATCCATATCGGCCAGGCGGTGGACATCAGCGTGATGGGCGAGCCGCGGCCGCTGCGCGGCCATGTGCAGAGCATCGTGGCGGCGATCGAGGATCGCGACCGCACCCAGAGCGCGAACCTGCTGCCCAACGTCAACCCGGCCTTCAGCTGGGTGCGGCTGGCGCAGCGGATTCCGGTGCGCGTCGCGCTCGACGAGGTGCCCGACGATTTCCGCATGATCGCGGGCCGCACCGCCACGGTGGCGATACGCGCGCCCGATGCGCGCGACCAGCGCAAGGCGCAAGGCGCGGCGCAGCCGGCCGGCGGCGCCGCGCCAACTTCGCCCCCAACTTCGACCCCGGCTGCGGCTTCAGGCGCGACGGCCAGCGGCGCCCCTGGCGCGCCCAGCTCCGGCGCCGCCATCAACACCCTTTCGCCGGCCGAGGCGACGGCGGCTCCCGCCAGCGGGGCCTCGCGATGAGCGGCCCGCGATCGCGCCGGCGCGCCGCGCTCGCGCCGCTGGCCGCCGCCGCGTTGGCGGTGGCGCTGGGTGCCTGCAGCACGGTCGGCCCGAACTACCGCTTGCCGAAACAGGCCCTGGTCAACGCGCCGCTGGCGAACGCGCCGCTCGACGGCGCCGGCGACGGCAGCTCGCTGGTCTCTCACGGCGCGGTGCCGGCCAACTGGTGGCGGCTCTACGACGACCCGGTGCTCGACGGCCTGGTGCAGTTGGCCCTGCAGTCCAACACCGACCTGCGCGTGGCGGCCGCCAACCTGGCCCGCTCGCGCGCCGCGCTCGACGTGGCCAACGCCCAGGGCGGCTTCTCCGGCGGTTTCGCGGGTGGCGCGCAGCGCGCCCAGGAATCGGCCGAGCAATACCTGCTGACCGAGAAGCTGCCGGTGGTGAACGAAGGCGCCTTCAATATCAACGTGTCCTACGAGTTCGACCTGTTCGGCAAGCTCAAGCGCGGCGTCGAGGCGGCGCGGGCCGATACCGACGCGGTCAAGGCCGCCGGCGACCTGGCCCGTATCACGGTGGTGGCCGACGTGGTGCGCGCCTATGTCGAATCCTGCTCGGCGGCCGAGGAACTCGAAATCGCGAAGCAGTCGCTGGCGCTGCAGCAGCAGCGCGTGTCGCTGTCGCGCAGGCTGCGCGACGCGGGCCGCGGCAGCCAGACCGACGTGACCACCGGCACCACCCAGGTGCGCACGCTGGCGGCCGACATCCCGCGCTTCGAGGGCCGCCGCAAGGTCGCGCAATACCAGCTCGCGGCCCTGCTCGCGCGTGCGCCGGCCGAACTGCCGCCCGCCGCCCTGGCCTGCCAGCGGCTGCCCCGGCTGAACCAGCCGATCCCGGTCGGCGACGGCACCGCGCTGCTGCGGCGGCGCCCCGACGTGCGCGAGGCCGAGCGCAAGCTGGCCGCCTCGACGGCGCGTGTGGGCGTGGCGATCGGCGACATGTATCCGAGCGTCAGCTTCGGCGCCTCGGTGGGCACCACCGGGATCTTCGGCGACCTGTTCTCGCCGACCACCAACCGCTGGTCGTTCGGCCCGCTGATCAGCTGGACCTTTCCCGCCAACGGCCAGCGGGCCCGCGTGCGCGAGGCCGAGGCCGCCACCGGCGGCGCGCTGGCCCAGTTCGACGGCGTGGTGCTGAACGCGCTGCGCGAGACCCAGAGCAGCCTGGCCACCTACGCCGCCGATACGCAGCGCGCCGACGCGCTGCGCACCGCGTATCAATCGGCGCGCGACTCGGCCGACGAAACGCATCGCCTCTATGCGGCGGGGCGCGAGTCCTTCATTTCGGACCTGGATGCCACGCGCACCCTGACCAGCGTGCATGCGCAGGTGGCCGCGGCCGAGGGCCAGGTGGCGGCGGATCAGGTGCGCCTGTTCCTGGCGCTGGGCGGCGGCTGGGATGGCGAGACGGTCGCGGGCGCCGAAGGCGGCGCGAGCAGCGCAAGTGGCGCGAGCGGCACGTCGGTGCCCGCCGCGGCGCCGGTGCCGGCCTCGGCTGCCGCGCGCTGATTCCGAGGCAAGACGGCGGCGCGGCTTGCGCCGCCGTCTTGCAGCCGGGGTATCGAGTCACCACTGAAGAATCGCCACGCGGCATCGCGCGTGGCGATCCGGCTCGAAAATCCACCCCTCTTCGCGGCGCCGCCGCCATCTCGCGCTATCGACGGCAAGCCGCGCCACCATGACGATCACCTCGCGGCGCGCGAGGCGGCCTGGCTCAACGCACCGTCTCGACTTGCGGCCCGGCGGGCGCGCGGCGGATCGCGCAATCGACCAGGAACCCGATCGCCAGCGCCGCCGCGCCGATCGCGAACAGCAACGCGTGCCGGCCGCCGCTCAGGCCGAAGATCGCCGAATAGGCATAACCGCAAAGCGCCTGCGAGGCCGCGAACACGGTGGTCGCCCGGCTCCACATCGCATGTTGCCGCGCATGCCGCTCGGGCAGCGTCTGGTGCACGCGGGCCAGCATCAGCGGCACGATGCCGGGCGGGAAGCTGCCGATCACGATCGTCAGCAGGCCCACCGCCACCAGCTTGGTCGACAGCGCGAGCCCCGCGACCACCAGCGCCTGCACCAGCATCACCGCGCGCATCGAGCGCGTGGGCCCGAACCGGTCGGCGAGAAAACCATACAGCGGCGGCCCGGCGATCGCGCCCATCCCGTACAGGATCCAGAACAGCGCGCCGAGATGGGCGCCCGCGCCCAGCCCGCGCGCCACGAAATCCACCAGGAACACCATCGCCGGCACCAGTCCGAATGCCATCAGCCCGTATTCGACATAGAGCAGCAGCACGGTGCGCGGCGTGTCCGCCGGCAGCGGCGGCAGCGCGGCCTGCGCACCGGCATCGCCGCCGGCAGCACCCGCAGCCGTCGCGGCCACGCCCGAGCCCGGCCAGCAGAACCAGCTCGCCGCGCTGAGCAGCGCCGAGAACAGCGCCAGGCCGAGCCAGGTGTCGCGCAGCCCGAAGCCGAGCAGCAGCGGCACCAGCGTGCCCGAGCCGGCGATGCCGAGCCCCAGCCCGAGGAACACCGCCCCGCTCGCGGTGCCCTTGCGCGCGGCCGGCACGTGCGGCAGCACGGTGGCCGCCACCAGCACCATGATCGCGCCGCCCGCGATGCCCGAGGCGAGCCGCCAGACGAAGAACCAGGCTTCGGAAACCGGGAACGCGCAGGCGGCGAAGGCCAGCGTGACCAGCAGCATCATCGCGCGCAGCACCGCGCGGTTCGAGAAGCGCCGCGCCAGCGGCCGCCCGGCCAGCGCGCCGAGCAGGTAGCCGGCGAGATTGGCGGCGCCGAGGAACACCACGTCGGTGGCGGCGAACCAATGCGCCTCGATCAGCGACGGCAGCAGCGGCGTATAGGCGAAACGCGCCAGGCCGATGCCGACCAGGCTCGCGCACAAACCCGCGAAGATGGCTCGCCAGATGGCGGCGGCACCGGGCGCGGCCTGGGCGCCGGCCAAGGATGGGGTGGACATGAGGCAAGGACTCCTGTGACGCCGCGCGAGCTTCGCGCCCGCGCATGACGGAAAACAACCAGGGAAAGCATGGATGCCGGCTTATCTTTGACATCGATGTCAAGTTCGACACTCTAGTCAAACTTGACAGTGCCGTCAAAGATTTGTTTAATGGCGCCCGACAGTCGTTTCAAGCAGGAATCGGGAGGACCACCATGGCCGGCGTAAGACAGTTCGACGAGGGCGAGATGCTCGACAAGGCGCTCGCCCTGTTCTGGAAGAAGGGCTATGCGGATACCTCGATGCAGGAGTTGGCGGCCGCCACCGGCGTGCAGCGGGGCTCGCTCTACAACGCCTACCAGGACAAGGAAACGCTGTTCCTGCGCGTGTTCGAGGTCTATGCGGCACGCTTCCTGGAAGGCGCGCGACGCACGCTCGAGGCGCCGCGCCTCGACCAGGCGCTCGAGGCCTTCTTCGCCTACGTGATCGCCTCGATGACCACCGGCACGCCCACCCGCGGCTGCCTGTCGACCAAGACCGCGGTGGCCGGCGATCGCATCGACGAGCCGATCCGGCAGGCGCTGGCGGCCATGCTGGACCGTTTCGAGGCGGTGCTGGCGGCGCGCCTGGCGCAGCCCGACCCGGAGCTGGAGCCGAGCGTGCCCGCGAAGGAAGCGGCGGCGCTGATCATCACCTTCACGCGCGGCATCGTCGTGATCGAGCGCGTCTACCAGGAGCCGCGGCGCCTGCATGACAATGCGCGCACGCTGGTGGCGATGCTGGTGCGCCCGCGTCGAGCAGCGGCGGCGCCGGCCTGAAACGTGGCCCGGAGCGTGGCCTGGAAAGCGGGCCGCGACGCCGCCCGGAACACCGGCCGAACGTCGGCGGGAACCGCTCCCGCCCGGCGCGGTTCGGCCCGGCATGGCCGCCGCGCGTAACGGAAGTGTCACGCGCGGCGCCCAACCGCTGTACCATCGCGGCTCGAACCGCACCACCCAGCATCATCCGCCATGCCAGCCAATTCGCAGCCGCGCACCTATGCCATGCCCGAGCGCAGCGACCGCCTCGACTTCTACATCCGGGACCAGACCACCCGGCAGCCGATCACCGAGCCGCATCGCCACGCCTATTTCCAGATCCAGTTCAACCTCGGCGGCGACACGCAGCAACGCATCGGCGGCGTCACGCGCCCCTTCCCGCGCGGCGCGCTGGCCTTCATCCTGCCGTTTCGCGAGCACCTGATCCCGCATCCGCCGGGCGCGCACTTCATCGTCATCAACTTCTCGCAGCAGTTCCTGCGCAGCGATCTCGACGTCGATCCGCTCGACCTCGACGACGTGCCGGTGCAGCGCGTGCCGGAACTCGCGCCGTTCCGCTTCCAGGAGCGGCTCGACTACATCCTGACCGGCGACGCCTTCGAGGACGCGCGCCGGCTCGCGCAGCGCATGCTCGACGTGAACCGGGAACGCAGCTTCGGCTCGGTGACCCTGCTGCGCGGCTACCTGCTGCAGCTGATCGGCCTGGTCAGCACCCAGTACGCGGGCGCGCTCGGCAAGCTGGCGCAGAGCCACGGCGCCCAGAAGGCTGGCCGGCGCGACGCGCTGGCCCGCGTGATGCGCCACATCCGCGCCAACCTGACCAGCGGCGAGCTGACGCTGACCGGCACCGCCGAGGCCGCCTTCCTGTCGCCGAACTACCTGGCCCACCTGATCCGCAAGGAAACCGGCAGCACCTTCACCGAGTTGGTGACCGAGCGGCGCATCGCGCTCGCGCAGTCGCTGCTCGCGCACACCACGCGGCGCATCGCCGATATCGCGCACGACGTCGGGTTTCGCGACGAGGGGTATTTCTCGCGGCGCTTCCGTGCCTGCGTGGGGATGTCGCCGAAGGACTATCGCGAAGCCAACGGCGAGGATGCCGAGGCGCGCGCGGCGGGATTGGCGGCTGCCGAGGCCGGTGCCGAGGCCGATTCGGAGCGCGAAACCGAAGTCGATGCCGAAACCGGCGCCGCAGCGGCCGGTATCGATGACAACACCCCTGCCGGCGACTCTCGCGCCGGCGGCGCCGAAACCAAGGCCGAAAACACATCCGACGCCCCCGGCGGCGCCTGAACCCGCGGCCGGCGCGCCGGCCGCGCGAAACGTAGATTTGTCCAGAATCTCGACAGCTTCGTCGCATCGCGCCCGCCGGCGGCTTGTTATCGTTGCATCGTGCCGCGAGCCGCGGCCCCCGCCAACCGTCCAAGCCAGGAGTTACGCCATGAGCGCCCATTCCGCCGACTACGTCGTCACGCCGCCGGCCCCCGTTTCCGTCGCGGTCGCCGATTCGTCCGCCCGCTTCCCGCTGCGCCGCGTGTTCTGCGTCGGCCGCAACTACGCGGAACATGCCCGTGAAATGGGCGCCGATCCGAGCCGCGAGCCGCCGTTCTTCTTCGGCAAGCCTGCCGACGCGGTGGTACCCGCCGAAGGCACGATCCCCTACCCGACGCTGACCTCCGAGCTGCACCACGAGATCGAACTGGTGATCGCGATCGGCCGGGGCGGCAGCCGGATCGCGGCGGCCGACGCGCTCGACCACGTGTGGGGCTACGGCGTGGGCGTCGACCTGACGCGTCGCGACCTGCAGGCCGAGGCCAAGAAGCTGGGCCGCCCCTGGGACTGGGCCAAGGGTTTCGACGCCTCGGGCCCGGTCACGCCGCTACATCCGGCCGCCAAGCTCGGCCATCCGCAAAACGGCCGGATCTGGCTGACCGTCAACGGCGAAGCGCGCCAGCAAGGCGACCTGGCCGACATGATCTGGCCCGTGCCCGATATCGTCGCCTACGTGTCGCAGGCCATCGAGCTGCAGGCGGGCGACCTGATCTTCACCGGCACGCCGGCCGGCGTGGGCGCGCTGCAACCGGGCGACCGCGTCGCGGGCGGTGTCGACGGCGTGGCCTCGTTCGAGTTCACGATCGGCGCGAAACCCGAATCGGCGTCCTGAAAACCGAGCCCCGGCGGACCCGCGCGGCGAGCCCGCCGCAGCGCCGGCGCCTTGCCGACGACGGCGGGCCCGCAGCGGCGGCCTGACGGGGCTCGTCCGCCATGCCGGCCGCTCGGGCGGCTCAGGCTGCATTGACCCGCATCGCCCGGCCTCGATCGACGGGCCGCGACGGCCGCGCGCCCTGCCGGCCGCCGTCCTCGCTACATTTCCTCGACGCGGAAACCGCCCGACGCAGGCTATGATGAGCGCCCGTTTGGCTCATCCTTCCCCGAAATGTCCGATTTCCCGACGACGATGCTGTTGCCCTGGGCAGCGATCTTCGCCGCCGCGCTGCTCGCGTGGTGTCCCCGGCTCCGAATCGCGAGCCTGATCCTGGCCCTGGTCGGCTATGGCGCGGCCTTCGCGCTGGGCCAGCTCGCGCCGATCGCGCTGGCGCCGCTGGCCGGTCTCGCGCTCGCCGCCTGGGCGATCGCCGGCACGCGCGCCTGGCCGCTGCGCATCGCCGGCGGCGTGCTGTTCACGGTGCTGGGCTACGCCCTGTCGCAACACTGGCTGCCCGGCTTCCACAACCTGCGCGTGATCCACGCGCTGCGCGTCACGCCGGACGCGGTGCCGTTCACCATGTACCTGAACGCCGACAAGGCGCTGGTCGGGCTCTGGCTGCTGTGGGTGCTGCCCTCGGCGGTGCGCGCCGCGCGCTGGAGCAAGGCGGTGCCGATCGGCGCGGCCTCGGCCGCGGGCACCGCGCTGGTCTGCCTGGCGGTCGCGCTGACGGCCGGCGCGGTGGGTTTCGCGCCGAAATGGCCGGCGTTCGGCTGGCTCTGGCTGGTCAACAACCTGTTGATCGTGGCGCTGGCCGAGGAGGCCTTCTACCGCGGCTGGGTGCAGCGCGGCCTGGAGATCGCGCTGGCCCGCGTGGGCGGCGGGCAATGGCTGGCGGTGCTGGTCGCCTCGCTGCTGTTCGCGGCCACCCACGCCTCGGGCGGCATCGCGCTGATCGGCTTCGCGACGCTGGCCGGCATCGGCTACGGCCTGGCCTACCGCTTCGGCGGCCTGCGCGCGGCCTGGCTCGCCCATGCGGGCTTCGACCTGATCCACTTCGCGCTGTTCACCTACCCGCTGCGCGCCGCCACCGGCGCCTGACGCATCAACCCGGCGCCCGCCCGCGCGGCGCGGCGCCGTCATCCTCCGCGGCTCGATTCCAGGCCCCGGCGCGCGCCGCGCGTCCACCAACGGCCGGCGCGCTGCCCTCCCGAGGCTTTACTTGATCTGGTCGGCCAGCGGCTGCAGGAAGGCCGAGAAGCCGGTCAGCATGATCTGCACGCCGACGCACAACAGCAGGAAGGCCGACACGCGCTGCGCGACCTTGGTGCCCTCGGTGCCGAGATAGCGGGCCAGCACCTCGGCGCGGCTGTAGGTCTGCCAGATCACCAGCGCGACCAGCGCCGACACGGCCACCGAGACGATGCTCGAGAGCAGGAATTCCGAGAGCTTGTGGGTGCGATTGGCGTTCAGCGCGATCGCGGTGGCGATCGAGCCGGGGCCGACCGTGAGCGGAATCGTCAGCGGGAAGAAGGCGCGCGCCATCACGTTGCGCGGGTCGATCGGCTTGACGGCCGCGTCGCCGCCCGGCACGTCGGGCGCGTTGAGCATCTGCCAGCCCGACACGGCCACCGCGAAACCGCCGCCGATGCGCAGCGCCTCCATCGAGATCCCGAAGAAATGCAGCACCGGGGTGCCGAGGAAGAAGGCCACCAGCAGCACGATGAAGGCGTTGATCGCCACCTTGCGCGCGAGCACGGCGCGCTGCCGCTCGGTGAGCGAATCGGTGCGCTCGAGGAACAGGAAGGCGATGCCGAAGGGGTTGATGATGCCCATCAGGCCGGTAAAGCCGAACAGGATCTCGGAAATCAGGCGGTCAATGATCATCGGTCGGAAGGATCAAGGGATCGTGCGAAAGCGGGATGCGGATCGAGCCTCGGGGCCGCTCGCGAAGGCGGCCGAATCCCGGGCCGGCGCCATTGTAGTGCAGCGCCGCGCGCCCGCGCTGGCCATTTGGACGAATGGGCCGCGGCGAGCGCGGGGTTCACAGTCGAGGGGGCTCGCGGGCAAATCCGCACATCTGCGCGGATTGGGTCGCGTATTACTTTACACGTTATACCCACTCCATTATGATCCAGTCATTCCGATGCAAGCGCACCGCCGCGCTGTTCGCCGGCGAATCGCCGCCGGCCTGGGGTGCCGTGGCACAAGTGGCCCGGCGCAAGCTGGCCATGCTCGATGCGGCCCAGGCGCTGCGCGACCTGGCCGTGCCGCCCGGCAACCAACTCGAAGGCCTGTTCGGCGATCGCGCGGGGCAATACAGCATCCGGATCAACGAGCGCTGGCGCCTTTGTTTCGTCTGGAGCAGCCGGGGGCCCGAGCTCGTCGAGATCGTCGATTACCACTGATTCAGCCGCGAGGTCCGCATGAATGCCAAGAGTGTGAAGCCCGTCAACGCGATGCCCGCCATCCACCCCGGCGAAATCCTGCGCGAGGAGTTCCTGGTGCCGCTCGCGCTCAGCGTCAACGCGCTGTCGCTGGCGCTGATGGTGCCGGCCACCCGCATGCACGAGATCGTCAACGAGCGGCGCGGCATCACCGCCGACACGGCCTACCGCCTGTCGCGCTACTTCGGCACCACGCCGGAGTTCTGGCTGGCCCTGCAGGCCGACTACGACATCAAGACCCTGCCGAACCGCGACGAGATCGACCGCAAGGTCGATGCGCGCTCCACCGGCGCGGCGCCCTGAGCCGGAGCCGGCCGCTCCATTCGTCGCATCCGGGTATCGCGGGGCCGGAACACCGGCCCGCGCCTGTTAGAATTTCCCCCGCCTCCACACCGCCCCAAGGATCCCCGATGCCGCACTCCTCGAATGCCCTGCCTCGCTGGACCCTCTGGGCGCCTATTGCCGCGTGGCTGATCCTCGGCCTGTCGCGCTTCATTCCCGGCGAGAGTTTCGCGATCGCGCTGATCGCGGTGGCGCTGGCCGGCTCGGTGTTCGCGGCCGTCCACCATGCCGAGGTGGTCGCGCACCGCGTCGGCGAGCCGTTCGGCACCCTGGTGCTGGCGGTGGCCGTGACCATCATCGAGGTCGCGCTGATCGTCTCGGTGATGCTGTCCTCCGGCCCCGAGAAGGCCGGCCTCGCGCGCGACACGGTGTTCGCCGCGGTGATGATCGTCTGCAACGGGATCGTCGGCCTGTGCCTGCTGGTCGGCGGCTGGAAGCACGGCGAGCAGGATTTCCAGGGGCGCGGCGCCAACAAGGCGCTGGCCGTGCTGGCCTCGCTGTCGGTGCTCTCGCTGGTGATGCCGAACTACCTGAGCGCGGCGCCCGGCCCGCAGTTCTCCACGTCCCAGCTCGCCTTCGCGGGCGTCTCCTCGCTGGTGCTCTACGGCATGTTCGTGTTCGTGCAGACAGTGCGCCACCGCGACTATTTCCTGGTGCCCGACACGGCCGACGAATCGGTCCACGCGGTGCCGCCGAGCAGCAGAACCGCGCTGACCAGCCTGGGCTTCCTGTTCATCAGCCTGGTGGCCGTGGTGCTGCTCGCCAAGCTGCTGTCGCCGGCGGTCGAGCGCGGCGTGGCGCAACTGGGCGCGCCCGAGGCCACGGTCGGCATCGTGATCGCCGCGCTGGTGCTGCTGCCCGAAGGGTTGGCAGCGGTCGGCGCGGCCGGCGCGAACCGGCTGCAGACCAGCCTCAACCTGGCACTGGGCTCCGCGCTCGCCAGCATCGGCCTGACCATCCCCACCGTGGCCGCCGTGTTCGTCTGGACCGGCCAGCCGCTGACGCTCGGCGTCGGCCCGATGGAAACCGCCCTGCTCGCGCTCACGCTGCTGGTCAGCACGCTCACGCTCGGCACCGGCCGCACCACGGTGCTGCAGGGCGTGGTCCACCTGTCGCTGTTCGCGGCCTATCTGTTCCTGTCGATCACGCACTGAACCCGCAAGCGGCGGCGCGGCGTTCCCGCGCCGCCGCGTTCCTCAGGCGCCCGTCGCGACGGGGCTGGCCAGGCGCTCCAGTTCGACCAGGTCGTGGGCGAGCGCCGGCGTCAGGGTGGTGCGCAGGTGGTCGAGGAAGGTCCGCGTCTTGGCGTCGAGGTAGCGACGCGAGGCGTAGACGGCATACACGTGGATGGTGTGCAGCCGGTAGTTCGGCAGCACGCGCACCAGGCGCCCCGAGCGCAGGTCGTCGATCGCCGTGTACAGCGCGATCGAGCCGATCCCCCGCCCCGCACGCAGCGCCACCGCCAGCGCATCCGGCACGTTCACCTGGAACGGCGAGGGCGGCAGGTCGAAATGCTGCTCCTCGCCGTCGTTGCGCTCCAGCCGCCACTCTCCGCCCGGCGAGGACGGCGTGTCGAGCCGCAGGCACACGTGCTTGAGCAGGTCGTCGGGCGTCTTCGGCGTGCCGTGGCGCGCCAGGTAATCGCGCGAGGCCACCAGCACGCTGCAGCTCTCCCCGCAGGTCTGCGCCACGTAACCCGAATCCGGCAGTTGCGCGGCGGTCACGATCGACACGTCGTAGCCTTCCTCGACCAGGTTCGGCATGCGCTGCGCGAGCGTCAGGTCCACCGATACCTCGGGATTGTCGTCCTGGTAGCGGACCACCGCCGGCACCACGTGGCTCTGCCCCAGCCCGGTCATCGCGTGGATGCGCATCCTGCCGCTCGGCTTGAGCAGCGCGTTGCGCGCCTCGGCATTGGCGTGGTCGATCTCGGCGAGGATCGATTTCGAGCGTTCGAAATAGCGCTGCCCGCTTTCGGTCAGGCCGAGATGGCGCGTGGTCCGATGCAGCAGGCGCGTCTGAACGTGCGCCTCGAGGTTCGAGACGGCGCGGGATACCTGCGCTGTGGTGGCGGCGATTTCCTTGGCGACGGCGGTGAAGCTGCCGGCCTCGACGACGCGCACGAACAGCCGCATGTTTTCGAGCATGTCCATGGGGGATCAGGGAAACGAGGGATCGAGCAAAGCCGCGACGGCCCGGGCCGCGCGGCACGTCCGGCGATGGCTCGACCTCGGCCGGTGAAGCAGGCTGGGGATCGGGATCGCGGGCGGCATGTTTGTGGAATTTGATCTGAAACAATCGAAGTTGGCGCGAATTGTACGCCTGAGCAGGTGAAATCGTGCATGGGCGCATCACGATTTCATTTTGTTCAGCTAGGCGACAGGACCGTGACGGGTGCGCCGGCCATCGTCACGATACGCACCACCATGGCCGCATGACGCCCCGAATCCGCACATGTACGCACCACGATCACCCTGATCGCACCATGATAAATATCATGTTGCGATATAATTCGCGGCTACCGATCGCCGCCCTTCGCCTGACTCATGCCGCCCGCTTCCCTGCCGCCATCGCCGCCCTCACCGTCCCCGTCGTTCGCCGCCCGCCTGCGCGCCTGGTTGCTGGGTTTCGCGCCCTCGCCGGTCACGCTCGGCGCGCGCGAGCGGCTGCGCTCCTGCCTCGGCGCGCTGGTCGGGATCGCCTGCGTGGGCATCAGCATGCGCCTGCTGCCCGGTATCCCCGAGGCGGTGCCGCTGCTGGTCGCGCCGATGGGCGCCTCGGCCGTGCTGCTGTTCGCGGTGCCGGCCAGCCCGCTGGCGCAGCCGTGGTCGCTGATGGGCGGCAACCTGGTGGCAGCGACGGTCGGCGTGGCCTGCGCGCGCTGGATCGCGGACCCGGTGCTGGCCGCCTCGCTGGCGATCGCCCTCGCGATCGGCGCGATGCTGGCCTTGCGCTGCGTGCATCCGCCCTCGGGCGCGGTGGCCCTGACGGCGGTGGTCGGCGGCCCCTCGGTGCATGCGCTCGGCTTCGGCTTCGTGCTCGAGCCGATCGCCGTGCAATCGGCCGCGTTGCTGGCCGCCGCGCTGGTCTATCACGCCCTCACCGGCCATCGTTATCCGCATCGCGCGGCAGCCCCGCGTGATGCGCGGCGGCCATCGGCGCGCGGCTTCTCGCGCGAGGACCTGGAGGCGGTCCTGAAGCGTCGCACCGAATGGCTCGACGTCTCCACCGACGATCTCGACGCGCTGCTGCGCGAAACCGAGCTGCACGCCTACGCGCGCACCTTCGGCGCCATGAGCTGCGCCGACCTGGTGGCCCGGCCGGCGGCGAGCCTCGGCCCGGAAACCCGCGTGTCGAGCGCGCTCGCCATGTTCGATCGACACGGCACCGAGACGCTGCCGGTGGTCGACGCCGCGCGCCGGGTGCTCGGCATCGTCACCCGCGCGCGGCTGGCCCCGCTCGCCGCGGCCGCGAGCCCGGCATCCCGGCGCGATCCGGCCATCCTCGACGCGAAATGCGACCCGACCATCCAGCAGGCGATCCTCACCGGCGTGCCCAGCATCCTCTCGACCGAGCCGGTCACCGACCTGGTGCCGCTGTTCGCCGAGGCCGGCGAGCCGGTGATCGTGGTGGTCGACGCCGCGGCGCGCCTGGTCGGGCTGGTCACGCAGGCCGACCTGATCTCGGCGCTGTACCGGCGCACCCAGGTCCTGCAGGCCGCCTGAGCGGCAAACCAATCCTTCATATCGTGTTTCGCCGTTTCCAGCCTGGATTTCGGTCACATATATCATGTTGTGATATATTCGCCGATTCTTTACTGGCCAGAGCTTCGATGACCGATCCGAACCACGTCCTGCACAAGCGCGACTTCGAGCAGTTGTCCGAATTCCGCTACCAGATGCGCCGCTTCGAGCGCTTCTCCGAGCGCGCTGCGCAAAGCGAAGGCGTGACGCCGCTGCAATACCTGCTGCTGCTCCACATCAAGGGCTTCCCGGCGCGCGCCTGGGCGACCATCGGCGAGCTGGCCGAGCGGCTGCAGGCCCAGCATCACGGCGTGGTCGCGCTGGTGTCGCGTTGCGAGGCCGCCGGCCTGGTCGAGCGGCGCAGCAGCGCGAGCGATCGCCGCCAGGTCGAGGTCCATCTGCTCGAAGCCGGCGAAGCGGTGTTGACGCGGCTGGCCGCGCTGCACCGCGCCGAGCTGAAATCCCTGCGCGGCGCCTTCCAGGTGCCGCGGATCGACTACTGACTACCCCCTTCTTCTCCTGCCCGCCATGCACCTCGCCGCCCCGCACAAGCGCGATTTCGCGCCGAATGTCCGCCTGCCCCGCATCGCCCTGCTCGCGGCCGTGATCGGCGTGACCAGCACGCTCGCGGCCGTGGTGCTGCTGAACCTGATACACCTGTTCACCAACCTGTTCTTCTTCGGCCACTGGTCCTTCGCCGACCGCTCGCCGGCCGGCAACACGCTCGGCGCCTGGGTGATCGCGGTGCCGGTGGCGGGCGGCCTGGTGGTCGGCCTGATCGCGCGCTTCGGCTCGGAGAAGATCCGCGGGCACGGCATCCCCGAGGCGATCGAGGCGATCCTGTTCGGCAAGAGCCGCATGTCGCCGAAGGTGGCCGTGCTCAAGCCGCTGTCCTCGGGAATCGTGATCGGCAGCGGCGGGCCGTTCGGCGCCGAAGGCCCGATCATCATGACGGGCGGCGCGCTCGGCTCGCTGATCGCGCAATGCTTCAAGCTCACCGCGGCCGAGCGCAAGACGCTGCTGGTGGCCGGCGCCGCGGCCGGCATGACCGCCGTGTTCGGCACGCCGGTGGCGGCCGTGCTGCTGGCCGTCGAGCTGCTGCTGTTCGAATGGCGCCCGCGCAGTTTCCTGCCGGTGGCGCTGGCCTGCGCCGTGGCCGGCTTCGCGCGCGCGCTCTGCTTGGGCGGCGAACCGCTGTTCCCGCTCGTCACCGCCGCGCCGCCCACCTCGGCGCTCGGCGTCTGCCTGCTGGCGGGCCTGTTGTCCGGCGCGCTGGCCAGCGGCCTTTCGGCCGCGCTCTATCGCACCGAGGACGCGTTCGGCAAGCTGCCGCTGCACTGGATGTGGTGGCCCGCGCTGGGCGGCGTCGTGGTCGGCATCGGCGGCTGGCTGGAGCCGCGCGCGCTGGGCGTCGGCTACGACGTGATCGGCGACCTGCTGCACGGCCACCTGGCCTTGCAGGTGGTGGTCGCGATCCTGGCCGTGAAGGCGGTGATGTGGGTGGTCGCGCTCGGCTCGGGCACCTCGGGCGGCGTGCTGGCGCCGCTGCTGATGCTCGGCGCCGGGCTCGGCACCCTGCTCGGCGCGGCGCTGCCCGGCACCGATCCGGCGCTGTGGCCGCTGGTGTGCATGGCCGCCACCTTGGGCGCCACGCTCGGCGCGCCGCTGACGGCCGTGGTGTTCGCCTTCGGCCTCACCCACGACGCCAACGCGCTGCTGCCGCTCCTGGCCGCCACCCTGGTGGCGCACGGCTTCTCCGCGCTGGTGATGCGGCGCTCGATCATGACCGAGAAGATCGCGCGACGCGGTTATCACATCTACCGCGAATACGGCGTCGATCCGCTCGAACGCCACGACGTGGCCGACGTGATGACGCGCGATGCCGCGGCGATCGATGCGCACGCAACGATCGCCGCGACGCGCCTGGCCCAGTTCGGCGCCGACCAGCGCCATCGCGCCTATCCGGTGCTGCGCGACGGCGTGCTGCTGGCCATGCTCGACCGCGCGCGGCTCGACGCGCTGGACGCCGCCCATGGCGGGCAAGCCACGCTCGAGGCCGCGCTGCGCGGCGTCTC
The DNA here is from genome assembly GCF_000959725.1 of Burkholderia gladioli. NCBI lineage: Bacteria > Pseudomonadati > Pseudomonadota > Betaproteobacteria > Burkholderiales > Burkholderiaceae > Burkholderia > Burkholderia gladioli. The sequence goes on along the minus strand of NZ_CP009322.1, from coordinate 1,231,529 downwards.
GCCCGGCGCCTGCGCGCAGCCGAACGAAACCTGCCGGCTGGTGGCCACGCGGCTGGCCGTGCACGGGCTCGAGCGGCTGCCGGTGCTCGACGATCCGGTTTCGCGGCGCCTGCTCGGCATCGTCTCGCGCAGCGACCTAGTCAAGCCGGCCCTGCGCCATTTCGACGAGGAGCACAAGCGCGAGCGCTTCCATGCGATGCGCCCGATGCGCCCCGCGCGCCGCGCCGCACGGGCGCGATGAACGGCGCGCGAGCGGCCTGGCCAGGCACGCGACGCGCCGCGCGAAAATCCCGTCCGGCCCCGAGCACGAAGCGTCACAATCGACGTGATGGATTTAAATGTGCTTAACAATCCTCCCCGCGTTTTTTTGCGATCATGCAGTCAAACGCGACGGGGCCACCGTTCAGCACCGACACTACGCCAGCGATCCCAGAACCGCGGCGTAGGCTGACGGCCACCTCGCTTCCCTCGATCGATCGCGCCGGCGCAGCCGCTGCCGAGCCGATCGTCACCGCCGGTTCGACGCAGCCTCCCGACCGGCCCTCCATGCCACTTCGCAAGACCAGCGACCAGGGCAGCCCCGTTTTCCGAAACACCTGGAAACGTCTCGTCACGTTTCGGCAAGCAACTTAACAAACTGTTGCGCAATCGACCGGAACATGATGGGAAACTGGCGATCTGACACTTTCGTAGTCCCTGCCGACATCGACGTACAAGATGCCCGGCATGTCCCAACGACCGAACAAGGAGAGAACATGAAGAAACTGCTGCCGCTCATCGCCCTGACCGTCGCCGCTTCCGCCTTTGCGCAACAGCAACCGCAATGGACCATCCAGAACATCGGTCAGAGCCAGAAGCCCGCGAACCAGGTGGCCGCCTGCATCGCCAAGACCTGGGCCGACAAGTCCCAGCAGCAAGTGATCTCGCAGGACGTGCTCGCCAACGACATGGCGATGGACGTCTACGTGCCGGGCCAGCAGCCGCCGAACGGCGCCGCCGCGATGGTGCGTCCGGCCCGCGTCTCGGGCGCCGCGACCTGGGTAGGCTTCCGCTCGGTGGGTGATGCCGCGAATCCGGCCGCCGCGGATCTCAGCACCTGCCTGTAAGCCGCATCGGCTTCGCCGGGCGCCGGGTCTTCCGGGTCGCCCGCGCCCGGCACTCGAAAACCTCGCTTCGGCGAGGTTTTTTGTTTTGGCGCGTAGCATCACGCGTGCCCGCACCTCACATTCATGAGGATTCCGATCATTTTCACGATGCCGGCGCAGGCGGCGGGGCCAACCCGGCACGGCGCGCCGCATCGCGCAGGCAGTCGATCAGCATCGCGGCGGCCGGCGTGAGCGGCGTATCGCGCCGCCGCACCACCTGGATCGACAGCGCCGGAATCGTCTCGCGCACCGCCAACTCGACGAAACGCTCGCGCGCCAGCGGCGCATCGAGCAGTTGCACGGGCAGCGCGGCTACCAGGTCGGTGCCGGCCATCAGGGTCTGCGCGACACCGAAGCTCGGGCATTCGACGATCCGCGCCGGCACCGGCAGGCGGTTCGCGCTGAAGCAGTCGCAAAGCATCTGCGAGGAGCTTTCCGGAGAGGGATTGAGCAGCCACTCGGCCTCGACGAGCTGGGCCAGCGAGGTGGCGCCCGCCAGCGGATGGCCGCGGCGCGTGGCGATCGCCAGGCGGCTGGTGTAGAGGGTGTCGTGGTCGAACTCGGCGGCCAGCAGCTCGGGCACCACCACCGCCACCGCGAAATCGAGCGTGCCGTCGTGCAGCCTGGGCAGCGCCACGCCCGGGAAACCTTCCTGCAGGCTCACGCGCGTGAGCGGGAAGCGGCGCCGGAATGCCCGGTAGGCATCGGGCAGCAGCGACAGCGCCACCGCCGGCGTGATCGCGGCCGCCACCGAGCCATGGCTCGCGCCGAGCGCCTGCTCGATGTCCTCGCGGGCGCGCTGCATCTCGGCCACGATCAACCGCGCGCGCACCAGCAGGCGCTGCCCGAAGTCGGTCAACTGCACGCCGCGAGCGGTGCGCAGCACCAGCGAGACGCCCAGCGCCTGCTCCAGTTCCTTCAGCGATTTGGTCAGCGCGGCCGGCGACAGGTTCTGGCTGCGCGCGGCGGCGCGGATGCTGCCTTCGTCGGCCACCGAGAGGAAGGCCTTGAGCTGGTGATATTTCATGGCGGGGAGGCGCATCCGGCGGTTGGGCCGGCGCGTGTATCGAGGGTTTTCCCGAGGCAACCACGGGTTGTCATCGACGCAATTTATCAGCTTATGGTGAGCGTCGGAAATCCCTATGCTTGAGCGCGATCGTTCGATATTTCGCCTGATCCGAGCCCACCTCCGGGCGGCTTCCAGGCGCTCACCCACGGAGTTTCCATGACCGCCACCGAGCCCGTCCTCGCCGGCATCGCCGACCTCGCCCCCGAGTTCGTCGAGATCCGCCGCCGCATCCATGCCCATCCCGAGCTCGCCTTCGAGGAAACCGGCACCGGCGAACTGGTGGCCGGGCTGCTCGCCCAATGGGGCTACGAAGTGCATCGCGGGATCGGCCGCACCGGGCTGGTCGGCGTGCTGCGTGCCGGCGACGGCCGGCGCACGCTGGGCTTGCGCGCCGACATGGACGCGCTGCCGATCCACGAAGCCACCGGCCTGCCCTACGCGAGCCGCCGCGCCGGCCAGATGCACGCCTGCGGTCACGACGGGCACACGGCGATGCTGCTCTGCGCGGCGCGCCACCTGGCCGCCACGCGGCGCTTCTCGGGCACCCTGAACCTGATCTTCCAGCCCGCCGAGGAAAATTTCGGCGGCGGCAAGGCGATGATGGACGACGGCCTGTTCGAGCGCTTTCCCTGCGACGCGATCTTCGCGCTCCACAACATGCCGGGCCGCGCGGCCGGCGAGATGGCGTTCCGCAGCGGCCCCGCGATGGCTTCCTGCGATCGCGTCACGATCCGCCTGAAGGGCGTGGGCGGGCACGGCGCGATGCCGCACATGGCGCGCGACCCGATGTCGGCGGCCGGCAGCCTGATGCTGGCCCTGCAGACCATCGTCGCGCGCGAGATCGACGCGCAGCAGGCGGCCGTGATCACGGTCGGCAGCGTGCAGGCCGGCGAGACCTTCAACATCATTCCCGAGACGGTGGTGATGAAACTCTCGGTGCGCGCGCTCGACGCCGCCGTGCGCGCGCAGCTCGAAACGCGGATCGGCGAGCTGGTGCGCGGCCACGCGGCCGCCTACGGGCTCGGCGTCGAGATCGACTACGACCACGGCTACCCGGTGCTCGTCAACCACGAGGCGCCGACCGAATTCGCGGCGAGCATCGCGCGCGCGATGCTCGGCGAGGCGCGCGTCGAGATGGACGCGGCACCGCTGATGGGCAGCGAGGATTTCGCCTACATGCTGGAGCAGCGCCCCGGCTGTTACGCGCTGCTCGGCAACGGCACCGGCAGCCGTGGCGGCTGCATGGTCCACAACCCCGGCTACGACTTCAACGACGCGATCCTGCCGATCGGCGCGAGCTACTGGGTGCGCGTCGCCGAGGGCTGGCTGGTCGACTGAGCAAGCAAGGCGCGCGGCGCCGCCTGCTCCCGCTTCGCCGCGGGATGACAGGCCGAGCGCCGCGAGCCGTTTGCCTTGCGCGACTGCTCCGCTGCTTCTCCGCTGCTGCTCCGTTTCTTCCCTCGCTTCCGTTTCCGCTCCGAGGTGCCGATGGAATCGCCCGCCGTCGAAGTCGCCCTGCCCGCCGCCCGCGCCTCGCGCCGCCAGGCCCGCCGCCTGATCGCGGCGGCCGCCGTCGGCAATGCGCTCGAGTTCTACGATTTCACCGTCTACAGCTATTTCGCGCTGCTGATCGGCCGGCTGTTCTTCCCGGTCGGCTCGGCCTTCGGCGAGTTGATGCTGGCGGTGGCCAGCTTCGGCGTGGGTTTCGTGACGCGCCCGCTGGGCGGCATCGTGATCGGCATCTACGCCGATCGGGCGGGCCGCCGCAGCGCGATGATCCTGACCTTGCTGCTGATGGCGCTGGGTACCGCGATGATCGCGGCGGCGCCCACCTACGCGCAGGCGGGCCTGGCTGCGCCGGTGATCCTGGTGCTCGCGCGCCTGCTGCAGGGCTTCGCCTCGGGCGGCGAGGTGGGCGCCTCCACCACGCTGCTGATCGAGCAGGCGCCACCGCACCGGCGCGGCTTCTATGCCTCGTTCCAGTTCTCCAGCCAGGGGCTGGCGGCGCTGGCCGGCGCGCTGACCGGCGCGGTGCTGAACGCGACGCTGAGCGCGCCGCAACTGGACAGCTGGGGCTGGCGCGTGCCCTTCGTGATCGGCACCCTGTTCGTGCCGCTCGGCTACTGGCTGCGGCGCGGCATCGACGAGGCGCATCGACCCGCCGCCAGCGTCAGCGGCAGCGGCGCCGGCAATGCCCCCGCGCCGCTGCCGCTCGCGGCGGTGCTGCGGCGCCATCGCCGCGCGCTGTTCGCGGGCCTGGGCCTGACCATCGGCGGCACCGCCACGCACTACATCATCGTCTTCTACATGGCGATCTACGGCGTGCGCACGCTGCACCTGCCGGCCTGGATCGCCATGCTGGCCGGCTGCGTGGCCGGCATGGCGCTGATGCTGGTCTCGCCGCTGGGCGGCGCGCTGGCCGATCGCATCGGCCGCAAGCCGGTGGCGGGCTGGTCGCGCCTGGTGCTGACGCTGGCGATCTACCCGGCCTTCGTCGCGCTGAACCGCTGGCCCGGCGCCGCCTCGCTGCTCGGCGCCATCGCCGTGCTGAGCGTCGTGCACGCGCTCTATTGCGGCGCCACCGCGCCGATGCTCGGCGAGCTGTTCCCGCGCGCGGTACGTGCCACCGGCGGGGCCCTGGTCTACAGCCTCGGCGTGGCGATCTTCGGCGGCTTCGCGCAGTTCATCGTGACCTGGCTGATCGCCGCCACCGGCGATCCGACCGCGCCGGCCTGGTACGCGATCGCCTGCGGCATGCTCAGCTTCGCCGCTCTAGCGAGCATCGAGGAACGCGCCGGCAAGCGGCTCGATTGACAGGGCGCGGCGACGCGCCGATCCGCCGCTCGGCGTCTTCCGCAAGGGGTCGGAACCGCGGGCCGGTCCGCGCCGCGCCTGGGGCCGCCGGGCAGCGATTGCGCGCGCCCCGGCGTCGAAACGATGGCATGATACGAACCTTGCGCCATCTCTCATTCCAAACGCGCCGAACCATGTCGAATCTGCTAGTCAACGGCGGCACCCCGCTTCGCGGGGAAATCACGCCGTCCGCCAACAAGAACGCCGTCCTCCCGATCCTCTGCTCGACCCTGCTGACCGACCAGCCGCTGAAGCTGATCGGCGTGCCCGACATCACCGACGTGCGCAAGATCCTCGACATCTTCCGCACGCTCGGCAGCGATGTGTCGATGGACTACGCCACCGGCGTGCTCGACCTGCATCACCGCGCCACCCAGTTCGACCCGGCCGTGCACCGCCTGCCCGAGGAGATGCGCTCCTCGATCATGCTGGTGCCGCCGCTGCTGGCCCGCTTCGGCGTGGCGCGGCTCGAGAGCGACGTGACCGGCTGCACGCTCGGCGTGCGCGAGATCGACCCGCACGTGGAAGTGTTCGAGCGCTTCGGCGCGACGCTGGAGCAGACCTCCGACTCGCTGATCCTGCGCGTGGCCGGCCCGCTCCAGGCCAACGACCACTGGCTCGACTACGCCTCGGTCACCACCACCGAGAACTTCGTGCTGTGCGCGACCGCCGCCGGCGGCGTCTCGACGCTCGTGAATGCCGCCTCCGAGCCGCACGTGCAGGAGTTCTGCCGCTTCCTGACGATGCTCGGCGTGCCGATCGAGGGGATCGGCACCTCGCATATCCGGGTCCAGGGCGGCGGCAAACTGGGCGGCGGCGAGCACCGCTTCGCCGAGGATTTCCACGAGATTGCCACCTTCCTCGCGCTCGGCGCGATCACCGGCGGCGACATCGCGGTGCGCAACAGCGGCCCCGAGATGTTCCCGCTGATCGACCGCACCTTCGCCAAGCTCGGCGTGCAGGTCACGCACGAGAACGGCTGGTCGCGCGCGGTGCGCGACGGCGTGATGCGCGTGCGCAAGCCATTCACGCAGAACATCCTGACCAAGATCGAGGCGGCACCCTGGCCCTATCTGCCGGTCGACCTGCTGCCGATCTTCATCGCGCTCGGCGTGAAGGCCGAGGGCAGCGTGATGTTCTGGAACAAGGTCTATGACGGCGCGATGGGCTGGACCGGCGAGCTCTCGAAGTTCGGCGCGCACGTGTTCCAGTCCGACCCGCATCGCCTGATCACCTTCGGCGGCCTGCCGCTGTCGCCGGCCCGCGTCGAGAGCCCCTACATCATCCGCGTGGCGATCGCGCTGCTGATGGTGGCCGCCAGCATCGAGGGCCGCTCCGAGATCCTCAACGCCCAGCCGATCCGCCGCGCGCATCCGCACTTCGTCGAGAACCTGCGTTCGGTCGGCGCCAACGTGGAGTGGACCGCCGGCGACTGAAGCACAGCGCCGCGCCCAAAAACAATCAGCCCGGCATGGTCGACACCATGCCGGGCTGATTGGCATTCGGCGCCGAGCGAACCGGCTCGAACCGAGCCGGCCGTTGCGCCGCTTAGAAGTTGTGCATGATACCGACGTAGGCGCCGGTCTGCGATTCGCCCGTCAGCGGGTTGGTGCCGTTGGTGGCGTCGCGCGAGGAGGCGATCAGCGAGAAGTTCGAGTTGCCGCTGTTGCGCATGTAGGCCACCGTGCCGTACAGGAAGGTGCGCTTGGACAGGTTGTAGGTGGTGCCGAGCACGTACATGATCGCGTGGCCCGACGCGTCGTGCGTCGCATCGCCGTTGCCGCTGCCGACCCGCACGTAGTAGCCGCCGCCCGTCACCGCCCAGGCCGGCGTGGCCGTGTAGGTCGCGCCCAGCCAGACGTGGTCGGCGCGGTCGGCCAGGCCCTGCGGCGTGTCCGGTGCCTGGTAGTGCGTGTAGGCGGCCTGGATCTTGAACTTCTGTACGTAGATGTTGGTGCCGACGAAGTATTCGCGCGAGGCGGTGAAGATGTTGTCCATCTTGCCGTTGTTGTTGCGCAGCTCGTCATAGATGCCGCGCACGTCGAACAGCGCCGAGTGATACGACAGCATGATGCCGTCCGAACGACCGAAGTCGTTGGCCGGGCCGGTGTTGAAATTGGTCTGGTTGCCGAAGGCGTACTGCCCCTGCACGTCGAAGCCGTTCCACACCGGGCTGTGATACTCGATGTTGTTGCTGGTCTGCTGCCAGTTGCGGCCGCGCACCAGCGAGGCCGACGAGAACGCCTGCTGCACGAAGGGATCGAATTCCCACACGCCGTCGCTGTCGATGAACAGGTTGCGACCGGCCTGCAGCGTGCCCCACTCGTTGTTCTTCAAGCCCACGTAGGCGCGGCGCGAGAACATCCGGCCGCCGCCGGTGGTGCCGTTCATCACCTGGAACGCGGTCTCGAGGTCGAAGATCGCGGTGTTGCCGCCGCCCAGGTCCTCGGTGCCCTTCAGGCCGAACATGCTGGTGCCCCAGTCGCCGCTCTCGGCGCTCCAGCGCGTCGCGCTGCCGGTGCGCGTCGCGTTCGCGACGTGGTTGAGGTACTCGACGCCGCCGTCGATACGGCCATAGAGCGTGACGCTCGATTGCGCGAAGGCCGCGGCCGGCACGGCCACGCTCAGCGCCGCGATGGTTTTGATTCGAAGTTTCATATCCCCTGCCTGTAGATCTCTCTCAGATTTGACTGGCACTTTCCGTGCGGCCCGCTTGTGGTTCGCGACCGGCAAGGAAGGTGCCCCGGGCCACGCATGGCGCGTGGCGCGAAACGGTTCGCGCACGCGCTGTTGTTGTTTAGTCGTCGACGATCCGGCTGTTTCGCCGATTCCCCGGCGGCGCGAGGGCGGCAGGCGCCTCGCGCCCGGCACCGGGTGCCGTTCCGGCCCCGCGCGTCGACGCGGACCGGAAATGTACGCGTTTGCGAGCCGCCGGACAATGTCTTTATAGGATATGAATTCTTACGCTCTCCTCGATAAACGGAATCGACGCATAGTCTGTCGGCTGTAAGCCACAGTGCTTCCCGCGACGACGCAATCATGCTATGGCTGGCGCCGTCGCGCGCCATGGACAGGCGCCAGGACAGGACAAAATCGCGCCTGACCGACGTAAGGGCTCGGTTAGAATCGCAGGCATTCCGAAAAGCATCTCTCCGAGGGCGGGCGAGCGATGAAGCAAAGCACATCAAAAAAAATCCTGTATTGGAGTGCCGTGTCGGCGCTCGCGGCGGTCATGATCGGCGGCGTCGGCTGGCCGGCCGACGCGGCGAAGATCGTCAGCGTCTCGCCGCAAGGCTCGGCGCCCGAGATCCGGCAGGTGACGCTCAAGTTCGACGAGCCGATGGTGGCCTTCGGCTCGCCCTCGCTGCCCGCCCCGGCCCGCCTGCAATGCGATAACCCCGCGGCCGCGAAATTCGACGCGGTCTGGAACGACGATCGCACCTGGCTGGCCCAGTTCCAGCAGGCCCTGCCGGCCGGCACGCGCTGCACGCTGACGCTCGAGGACGGCCTCAAGTCCTCGGCCGGCCATGCCGTGACGGGCCCGCGCCGCTTCGCCTTCCAGACCAGCGGCCCCTACCCGGTCGAGATCCGCCCGGGCCGCAGCGAAATCGAGGAACGCCAGTTGTTCGTGCTGAAGCTGACCGGCCCGGCCACCGAGGACTCGCTTCGCGAGCACATCTGGTGCGAGGCGACCGGGATCGGCAACCGCATCCCGATCACCTTCGCCAATGCCGCCACGCGCGCGCAATTGCTCGATCATTTCCACTGGAAGGCCGACGCGGCGCGCGTGCTGACGCTCGGCTGCGCGCAGACCCTGCCGCCCGGCCAGCCGGTGCAACTGGTCTATGGCGCCGGCGTGCAGAGCCCCAGCGGGGTGGCCAACGGCAGCGAGAAGCGCTTCGACTTCCGCGTGCGCGAGCCCTTCGCGGCCTCCTTCAGTTGCGAGCGCGAGAACGCCAAGGCGCCCTGCACGCCGCTGCGTCCGCTGCGCATCGAATTCAACGCGCCGATCTCGCGCGCCAACGCCGAGAAGCTGCGCATCCAGGGCCCCGACGGCGCGATCTCGCCGAGCTTCAAGCCCGACGACAAATCGAGCGACACGCGCACGGTCGAGTTCGCCGCGCCGCTGCCGGCCAGCGCCGAGCTCAGCGTCACCCTGCCCGACGGCCTGACCGACGACAGCGGCCGCCCGCTGTCCAACGCCGACTTGTTCCCGCTCAAGACGCGCACCGCCTCGATGCCGCCGCTGGCGAAGTTTTCGTCCTCGACCTTCGGCATCATCGAGCGCTACGCCGAGCCCGATTCGCCGGCCCTGGTGCCGGTCACGCTGCGCAACGTCGAGGCCGACCTGAAGATCGCCGGGCTCAACGCCGGCCAGGCCGAATTCTCGAACATCCGCGTCGAGGACGACAGCGCGATCCGCGAATGGATGCGCGTGGTCGACCAGATGGACGGCATCGGCATGTCGGTGGCCAGCATCGACGCGCTGCGCCCGGGCCTGTTCGAGCGCGCCAAGCACCCGGTGTTCGTGCCGCCCGCGGCCGGCGAGAAACCGCCGGTGGGCGTGCACCGGATCGTCGACGTGCGTTCGCTGTCCTTGCTGGACGGCCAGCAGCACGTCGAGCGGCTGGTGCTGCCCAAGGCCGATCCGGCCACGCTGCGCCCGTTCGAGGTGGTCGGCGTGCCGATCGCCAAGCCGGGCTTCTACGTGCTGGAACTCGCCTCGCCGGCGCTGGGCCGCTCGCTGATGGCCAAGCCCGGCTCGATGTACGTGCGCACCACGGTGCTGGTCACCAATCTCGGCGTGCACTTCAAGCGCGGCCGCGACAACAGCCTGGTGTGGGTCACCACGCTCGACAAGGGCAAGCCGGTGCCGAACGCCGAGATCCGCGTGTCCGACTGCAACGGCGAGCCGCTCGCCTCGGGGCGCACCGATGCGCAAGGGCTGCTGAAGATCGACGGGCCGCTGGCCGAGCACCGCCGCTGCGACTACGAAACCAGCTATCGCAACATCTTCGTGTCGGCGCGCGTCAACGATCCCGTTACCGGCCCCGACATGGCCTTCGTGGTGGACGACTGGAATCGCGGCATCGAGTCCTGGCGCTTCGACGTGCCGAGCGACTACGGCACGCGCCCCGGCACGATCGCGCATACCGTGTTCGACCGCACCCTGGTGCGGGCCGGCGAGACGGTCTCGATGAAGCACTACCTGCGCGTCGAGAAGCTCGACGGCCTGGCCTTCCCCAAGCAGTACCCGAACCGGGTGACGATCCGCCATGAAGGCAGCGGCGACGTCTACCGGCAGCCGCTCGTGTGGGCGGCCGACCACACGGCCGATTCGAGCTTCACGCTGCCGCCCGGCGCCAAGCTGGGCGAATACACTGTCACGCTCGACACTGGCCGGGCCGGCGACAAATCCGACGATTCCGAAGCCAACAACGGCGACGACGACCAGGACGACTCGAGCGGCGGCTCGGGCGCCAGCTACGGCAGCGGCTCGTTCCGCGTCGAGGCGTTCCGCCTGCCCGTCTTCAAGGGCAGCGTGAACGTGCGCGATACCAGGACCAGCCCGCTGGTGGGCGCCAGCGAGGCCGCGGTGGCGGTCCAGCTCGACTACCTGTCGGGCGGGCCGGCCGCCAACCAGCCGGTGCGCGTCTCGGCGCTGCTGCGCCCCACCTCGCCGGCCTTCGGCGACCGTTATCCCGACTTCTCCTTCACGCCCTGGCGCGCCGAGCAGCCCGGCTCGGATGCCGGCGCCAGCGACGACGAGGACGACAGCGGCGACACCGCCGCCTCCAGCGCCGACCCCGACGCGCCGAAGCTGGTGGCCGACAAGCTGCCGGTCACGCTCGATCGCAACGGCAGCGGCACCGTCTCGCTGAAATCGCTGCCCAAGGTGGACGCGCCCAAGCGCCTCGCGCTGGAGGCGACCTTCGCCGACCCGAACGGCGAGATCCAGACGATCCGCGGCGACACCACGCTGTGGCCCGCCGCGCTGGCGGCCGGCATCAAGGCCGGGCACTGGGTGGCGGTGGGCGATTCGGTGCCGGTCACGGCGCTGGCGGTCGACCTCGACGGCAAGCCGCACGCGGGCGCCGAGATCGAGGTGCATGGCTACGCGCGCGTCACCACCTCCTCGCGCAAGCGCATGGTGGGCGGCTTCTACGCCTACGACAACCGCAGCGAGACGCGCGACCTGGGCGCGCTGTGCAGCGGCAAGTCCGACGACAAGGGGCGCATGGCCTGCGACGCCAAGCTCAAGGAAGCGGGCGAAGTCACCCTGGTGGCCCAGGTCAAGGACGGCTCGGGCCGCGCCGCCACCGGCAGCACCTCGATCTGGGTGGTGCGCGAGGACGAGCTCTGGTTCGGCGGCAACAATACCGATCGCATCGACCTGATTCCCGAGAAACCGTCCTACGAGCCGGGCGAGACCGCCCGCTTCCAGGTGCGCATGCCGTTCCGGCAAGCCACCGCGCTGGTCGCCGTCGAGCGTTCGGGCGTGATGGAAACCCACGTGGTGCAGTTGAACGGACGCGACCCGAGCATCGAGCTGAAGGTCGACGCGAGCTGGGGGCCGAACGTCTATGTCTCGGTGCTGGCGCTGCGCGGCCGGCTGCGCGAGGTGCCCTGGTACTCGTTCTTCACCTGGGGCTGGAAGACGCCGGTCGAATGGGCCCGCGCCTTCTGGAACGAAGGGCGCCGCTACGTGCCGCCCACGCCGCTGGTCGACCTGTCGAAACCTGCCTTCCGCTACGGCCTGACCGAGATCAAGGTCGGCACCGCGCCGCACAAGCTCGCGGTGAGCGTCACGCCCGACGCGGGCAGCTACCCGGTGCGCGGCACCGCCCACGTGCGGATCGCCGTGAAGCTGCCCGACGGCAAGCCCGCGCCGGCCGGCACCGAGGTGGCGGTGGCGGCGGTAGACGAAGCCCTGCTCGAGCTGATGCCGAACGACAGCTGGGACCTGCTGGGCGCGATGCTGCAACGGCGCGGCTACGGCGTGGAAACCGCCACCGCGCAGATGGAGATCGTCGGGCGCCGTCACTTCGGCCGCAAGGCCGTGCCGGCCGGCGGCGGGGGCGGCACCGCGCCGACCCGCGAGTTGTTCGACACCCTGCTGCTGTGGAGCCCGCGCGTCGCGCTCGATGCGAACGGCGAGGCGCGCGTCGACGTCAAGCTCAACGACGCGCTGACGCGCTTCAGCATCGTGGCGATCGCCTCGGTCGGCGCCGATCGCTTCGGCACCGGCCGCGCCAGCGTGCGCAGCACCCAGGACCTGCAGCTGATCTCGGGCCTGCCGCCGCTGGCGCGCGAGGGCGACGCGCTGGTCGCGCCGTTCACGCTGCGCAACACCACCTCACGCGCGATGAAGGTGCTGGTCACGCCGAACGCGCCAGGGCTCGCGCTTGCGGCCCAGACCGTCGAGCTGGCGGCCGGCGCCTCGCGCGAGCTGAGCTGGCGCGTCGCGATCCCGGTGGGCGCGGCCGACGGCGGCGGCGCGCTGCCGTGGTCGATCTCGGCCGCCGAACAGGGCGGCGCGCACGCGGCCGATGCGCTGAAGATCACCCAGAAGATCGTGCCGGCCGTGCCCGTCACGGTCCAGCAGGCCACCCTCACGCAAGTCGACGGCAGCTTCTCGCTGCCGGTCGCGGCGCCGGCCGACGCGGCCGCCGATCGCGCCGGCCTGCCGCGCGGCGGCATCTCGGTCGCCCTGCAGTCGAAGCTGGCCGACGGCCTGCCCGGCGTCACGCGCTGGTTCCAGCAGTATCCGTATCGCTGCCTGGAGCAGCAGACCTCGCGCGCGCTCGGCCTGCACGACGCGGCGCTGTGGCAGTCGGTGATCGCGCAGATGCCGTCCTATCTCGATGCCGACGGCCTGGCCGGCTACTTCCCGCTGTCGGCCGACAGCGGCGAGAAGGGCAGCACCGCGCTGACCGCCTACCTGCTGTCGGTGACCGACGAGGCCGGCAAGCTCGACCCGCGCTTCGCCCTGCCCGACGCGCTGCGCACGCAGCTCGAGGCCGGGCTGGCCAGCTTCGTCGACGGCCGCATCACGCGCGACAGCTGGGCGCCGCGCGAGGATCGCGACCTACGCAAGCTGGCGGCGCTGGAGGCGCTGTCGCGCCACGACGCGGCCCAGGCGCGCATGCTCGGCTCGATCGCGATCACGCCGGAGCGCTGGCCGACCTCGGCCCTGCTCGACTACTACGCGATCCTGTCGCGCGTGGCCGACATCCCCCAGCGCGAGGACAAACGCGCCCAGGTCGAGCAACTGCTGCGCGCGCGGCTGGCCTACCAGGGCACCCAGCTGGTGTTCTCGACCGCGCGCGACGACGACCTCTGGTGGCTGATGAGCGGCAACGACAGCAATGCCGCGCGGCTCGCCCTGGCCTTCAACGGCAACCCGGCCTGGAAGGACGAGATGCCGAGGATCGTGGCCGGGCTGCTGGCGCTGCAACGCAACGGCGCCTGGCAGACCACCACCTCGAACCTGCTCGGCGAGCTGGCCGTCGAACGCTTCTCGCGCACCTACGAGACCACGCCGGTCACCGGGCGCACCACGCTGCGCCTCGGCGACGTGGAACGCAGCATCGCCTGGGGCGGCAGCGCGGCGGCGGCAGCGCCGGCCAGCGCCGCATCACCGGTAACGGCGGTGACCGCCGCGCCCTCGGCGGCCGCCTCGACGCCGGCCGCCACGCGCAACGCGGCGGCACGTTCGACCCTGCTGCCCTGGCCGGCCGCGCCGCATGCGCCGCTCACGCTGTCGCTGACCCAGGACGGCACCGGCAAGCCCTGGGCGACGATCCAGAGCCTCGCGGCCGTGCCGCTCAAGCGCCCGGTGGTGTCCGGCTACCGGATCACCAAGACGCTCACCCCGCTCGAGCCTGCCGTGAAGGGCGCCTACACGCGCGGCGACCTGGTGCGCGTGCATCTCGACATCGACGCGCAGGCGGCCATGACCTGGGTGGTGATCAACGATCCGGTGCCGGCCGGCACCAGCATCATGGGCTCGGGCCTGGGCCGCGATTCGGAAACCGCCACGCAGGGCGAGAACAATCGCGATGGCGCCTGGCCGAGCTTCATCGAGCGCGACTTCGACGGCTACCGCGCCTATTACAGCTACCTGCCGGCCGGCAAGACCTCGATCGAGTACACCATGCGGCTCAACGCGGTCGGCAGCTTCGGCCTGCCGCCGACGCGCGTGGAAGCGCTCTACGCGCCGTCCGCCTACGGCATGCTGCCGAACGCGCCGATCGTGGTGCAGCCGGTGGCGGGCCAGCAGCCATGAGCGTCGGCATGCCGCCGCGGCCCGCGCGCCTCGACCAGCGCCTCGCCCTGCACGGCTTCCGGCGCGCGCCGAGCGCGCTGCGCCTGCTGCTGGCCGGCGCCCTGCTCGGCACCGCCTGCACCGCGCAGGCGGTGCCGAGCTACGACAGCGTGCGGCGCGACTTTCGCAGTTCCGACTGGGTCCTGCTCGCGCGCGACGGCACGCCCCTGCAGCGCACCCGCGTCGACACCGGCGAACGGCGCGGCGACTGGGTCGCGCTGGCCGACGTCTCGCCGGCGCTGCGCGAGGCGATCGTGGTGTCCGAGGACAAGCGCTTCTACGAGCACAGCGGCGTGGACTGGCGCGGCATCGCCGGCGCAGCCTGGGCCAACCTGTGGAATTCGCGCACGCGCGGCGCCTCGACCGTCACCATGCAGCTGGCCGGCCTGCTCGGCGACAGCTCGCGCCATTCGGGCCAGCGCTCGCTGCCGCAGAAGGCGGGCCAGGCGATCGACGCGCTGTGGCTCGAACGGACCTGGCGCAAGGACCGGATCCTCGAGGCCTATCTGAACCTGGTGCCGTTCCGGGGCGAGACGGTGGGCCTCTCGGCGCTGTCCTGGTCGCTGTTCGGCAAGGCGCCCTCGGGACTCGACGAGCGCGAATCGGCGGTGGCCGCCGCGCTGATCCGCGCGCCCAACGCCAGCTATCCGAAGGTGGCCGAGCGCGCCTGCCGGATCCTGCGCGACATGCAGCAGGGCAGCGCCGGCTGCAAGGGCCTGGACGGCTTCGTGCAACTGGCCTTCGCGCGGCCCGCGCCGCCCTCCTCGGCGTTCCAGGACGGCGAATCGCTGGCGCCGCACTTCGCGCGCCGCGTGGCCGCCGAAACCCATCCCCTGCCCGGCGCGCGAATCCGCTCCACGCTCGACGCGGGACTGCAGCGCTATGCGCGCGACACGCTCACGCGCGCCCTGACCGAGCTGAACGCGCCGCCGCAGTCGCGCAACGTGCAGGACGGCGCGGCAGTGGTGATCGACAACGCCAGCGGCGAGATCCGCGCCTGGGTGGGTTCCTCGGGCGCCTTGTCGGCGGCGCGCGAGGTCGATTCGGTGCTGGCGCTGCGCCAGGCCGGCTCGACGCTCAAGCCCTTCCTCTATGCGCAGGCGATCGACGAGCGGCGCCTGACCGGCGCCACCCTGCTCGACGATTCGCCGGTCGACCTGGCCGCCGGCGGCGGCCTCTACGTGCCGCAGAACTACGATCACGACTTCAAGGGCTGGGTCAGCGTGCGCAGCGCGCTCGGCTCCTCGCTGAACGTGCCGGCGGTGCGCACCCTGGTGCTGGTCACCCCGCATCGCTTCTCGCGCACCCTCACCTCGCTGGGCCTGCCGCTGACCGAGGAGGGCGACTACTACGGCTACAGCCTCGCGCTGGGCAGCGCCGACGTGTCGCTGCTGACGCTCGCGAATGCCTATCGCGCGCTGGCCGACGGCGGCCTCGCGCTGCCCACCCACGACCTGCCGCGCGACCCCGCGCAGGCGGCCTCCAAAGCGGCGCCGCAAGCGGCTTCACGAGCGGCCACGCAAGCGGGCGCGAGCCCGGCGGCCAGGCGCGTGTTCAGCCCCGAGGCCAGCTTCATCGTCACCGACATGCTGGCCGACAACAACGCGCGCACGCGCACCTTCGGCTTCGACAGCCCGCTCGCCACGCACGTGTTCTCGGCCGTCAAGACCGGCACCAGCAAGGACATGCGCGACAATTGGGCGGTCGGTTTCACCTCGCGCTACACGATCGGCGTCTGGGTCGGCAACGCCGACGGCTCGCCGATGCGCGAGGTATCGGGCGTGACGGGTGCCGCTCCCGTGTGGGCGGCGCTGGTCGCTCGCCTGCATCGCGACGGCGGCAGCGTCGCGCCGCGGCCGCCGGCCGGCGTGGTGCGCGAGCGCGTGGACTTCGAGCGCGCGATCGAGCCTTCGCGCGACGAGTGGTTCGTGCGCGGCACCGAAACCAGCCAGGTGCGGCTGGCGGCCGGCGCAGGCGGCTCGCCCGCCGCGGCCGCTCAGTCACGCGCCGGTACCGCGCGGATCCGCAACGTCTCGACCGGCGCCGGTTCGAACGCGCGTGCGCCGCTGGCGATTGCCGCGCCGACCGACGGCACCATCTTCGCGCTCGATCCCGACATCCCGCCGCACAACCAGCGCGTCTGGTTCGAGCGGGTAACGGGTAACGGGGGGCGCGGCAGCTGGCGGCTCGACGGCCGCGTGATCGGCCATGGCGAGCGCCTGGCCTGGCTGCCCTGGCCGGGGCGGCATCAACTGGAACTGCTCGACGCGGGCGGCAAGCCGGTCGACCACGTGGCCTTCGAGGTACGTGGCGCGGTGGCCCGGCCCGGCGCGAACGCACGCGGCAGCCGTTGAACGAGGCAAGCCGGCACGGCGAGGCTCGGCCGCGCCGCCCGGCATCGAGCGACGCGGCTCCACGCGAACCAGCCCTGACCAGCCGGAATCAGCGCCGGTTGCGAGCCGCGCGCGCCCGAATCAGCCGCCCGGCCATCACGCCGATCACCACGGTCGCGCCATAACCGGCCGCCAGCACCACGGACGTATCGATATCGGGCCGCCGCGCGGCGACCAGCGCCGTGCCGAGCAGCACGATCAGCAGTCCTGTCAGCCATCTCATCCCGGCCCTCTCCCGTGCGAACGTCGATTTGCCCGTTATAGCGGCTCGACGCGACTTGCGCAGGACGGGAAAACACGGGATCGCGCCGATTCCGCGCGTCGCGGGCCGCGCGCCGGCGCGGCACGAAACCTGCGTCGGCGCGAGCGTTCATATCTGAGGAATCGATGCCGGCGATGGTTGCGCGCGCATCGAGCACGACGCGGTCAGCGCCGCGCCGTGTCGGCTCGTCGTGTTGGCTCGCCTTGTCGGCTTTTACTCGCCGCCGTGCCTCACGACCCGCCCATCGCCACCACGCCGCGGCTCCCCGCCCGCGCGACGGTCGGCATCGTCACCGCCTGCGGCCCCGACGAGGCCTGCCACCAGAACTTGCCGGCGCGCGTGCCGGGATCCTGGATCGCCAGGTAGGTGGTGCTCCAGAGCTGGGCGGCATTGGCCTCGGTCGCGTCGGCGCTGCGCGTGCCGAACGCGTCGGCCTGGTACTGGCCGTTGGCCCAGGACCAGGTCCACATCTCCGAGGTCCGCATCTCGCGCGCATTCGAGATCACCTGCCAGATTCGTTGCCGCGCCTGGCTCAGCAGCGTGCGCGTGGCGTCCGACAGATCCTGGCGCGCCAGTTGCCGGTCGAGCCCGGCCACCCACATCGCCTGCTGCCAGGACCAGATCACCGTGCCGTGATAGGCCGAGCTGGTGAACTTCGGCCAGAGCGCGGGATCGGCATAGGCGGGGTTGGCGATCAGCATGCCGACGTCGGTGATCAGGCCATTCGGGAACGGCTGGATCGCATCGGTGACGATGCGCTGCAGTTCGTCCTCGGACGGCGTGCCGAGCAGCAGCGCGAAACCGCCGTCCGAGTTCATCACCGGGATCGGATTGCCCTGCGCGTCGAGCGACAGCGCATAGAAATCGAGCGGCGCGGCCGGCGCGGCGCCGGCCGGCACGCCGGCCGAGGCGGCATAGCTCGAGGCGTCGCTGGCGGCCTGGGCCACCGGCACGCCGACCCGGAACAGCGGCGGCGCCTGCTGCTCCCAGGCGCTCGCCTGGTTGGCGGCGTTCTGCAGGACCGCGCGCTGGTCGGCGCTCAGGTAGGGATCGAGCAGGCCGCGCGCCAGGAAGTTGCTGGCGGCGCGCAACGCGGCCGGCACCAGCACCGCGTTGACGTCGAACGGCACCACGCCGCCTGCCAGCCCGTCGGTGCTGTCGCGCCAGTTGCCGACGATCTCGCCGCTCCTCAGGTGGATCAGGTTGGCGGCCGTGGGCTGCTGCACGAAGGGCTGCGCGGTGCTGGCCACATGCAGCAGGTTGCTCACGAACAGGCTGCCGTTGGTCGCGCCGGCGCCAGCCGACTGCGCAAGGAATGCCGCCGCGCGCGCCTGCCCGCGCGTGTCGTCGAGCAGCCAGGCAGCCATCACCGGCGCGAGCAGGTAGTCGCCGTCGATCATCTTGTAGTCGTAGGTGGGCGTCGCATCGTTGGGCCGGCCGTTCTTCGCGTTGTCGATCAGCGCGAATTCGCCGATGCCCTCCTCGTGCGCCACCTTGCCATCCGGCGAGAGCCGGTTCAGCACCGAGCGCAGGCCGGCCTCGATGGCCGGCGCCTTGAGCACCGGCATCAGCATCTGCACCGAGATCAGCGTGTCGCGGCCGAAGTAGGTGTCGTATTGCCAGGAGCCGGCCAGCAGCTTGTCGTTGAAGCTCAGGAACTCGACCACGTCCTGGCTGACCGGATCGGCGCCCACCGAGGCCTCGAACAGATCGTCGTGGCCGATCGCCGAGAGCGGCGTCTCGCCGGTCAGCGCCTCGACGTGCAGCCGCAGCCGCTGGCTGCCGGCCGGCGCCTGCAGCACCAGCTTGCCGTCGGCCGTCGTATTGATGCTGCCGCCGTCGCGCAGCGTGATCCGCAGCGCCTGGCCCGGCGCGCCATCCACGCGGTCGCGCTGCCATTGCGCGGTGCTGCCCTGCACGCCCGGCGCCACCACGATCTGTGCCGGCACCGTGGCGCCGCCGTTGTAGTCGCGCAGGAAACGCACGTTGCTGAGCAGGCCCTGGCGGATCGTCAGCGTGCCGGTGTCGACCGACACGTCGGACGCGATCCCGTACAAGGGCCGGCCGAGATGGTCCTGGTTCGAGATCGCCGAGGGTGCCGTGTCGAGGTTCCAGTTGACGGCCTGCGCCGTGTCGTCGAACCACAGCCCGGTGCCGCTGTTGCCGGCCGGGAACACCACCAGCAGGCGCGGCTTGGTCGACGAGCGCATCAGCAGGTGCGCGGCCACCTTGTCCTGGCGGAAGAATGCGTTGACCTGGCCGCCGGCATCCATCCGGAACGCCAGCGCGGCGGCGCCCGGCTGGCTGCCGACGCCCTCCGACTGCGTGCCGTCGTCGTTGCACGCGGCCAGCAGGCCCGCGCACAGACAGGATGCGATCAGCGATTTCACGAAACGACGTGCTGCCCGATGTGTTGCCATGTCCCCCTCCAGTTCTGATGATGTTTTTTCAAGCGGACTGACGCGCGAAGGCGACGTGCGGATGCCGGCTGCCTCGGATTGCCGGCGCGTCGCCATGCGGCGGATGCGGGAAGCCATGCGATGTGGCCCGGTTATTGATCGCGTGAGCGTAAAGCAAACGGAAGCGCGCTGTAATGCGTGAACTGACAGGGGGATGGCCGGGCGACGACGGCAGGGGCGCGACGGCGGACTTGGGGGTTCGGTGAGATTCGAGCGCGCGTGGCTTCGCGCAAGGCGAGCGCGCCGCCGACGGCGAAGCGCAAGGCGGCCGAGCGACCTGGCGGCGCGGGGCCAGCCGGAGCAAACCATGTGCCGCGATCGCCTGCGCGCAATCACCTCGGGCCGGCCAGGACGCGGCGATGCGCAACCGCAGCAACCGGCGCGGTACACTGCGCGACGCCGGCCGCATTTCCCACCGGCGGGCGGCGCCGCGACGCGCCACCTGCATCCGACGCGCCACGCATGGACCACACCTCGCCCCCTGCTCCTCGATCCAGCAGCCAGTTGCATGCGCACGCGGCCGCCCGCCAGCTTGACGCGGCGCTGCAATCGCGCCGTTACCCGCTCGCGCAGGGCGAAGCCGGCCTCGATCGCGCCGCGCTGCTGCTGCTCAGCGGCCGCGCCGAGGTTGCCGCCGGCCGGCAGATCCATCAATTGCAGGCACCCGCGCTGCTGTGGACACCCGCCACACCGGACGATCATCTGCGCCTCGCGCCCGGCTCGGCCGGCATCCTGCTGGCGGTATCGGGCGAACTCGCCCGCGAGGCGCTCGGCCAGAACGCCGAGGCCGTGCAACTGCGCTACCTGGCCGATCGGCCGACGGCGATCGAGACGATCGGCTCGGCCGAGGCGCTGGGCGACCTGCGCCACAGCTTCGACGCGTTGCTGCGCGAGATCCGCCGCGAGGAACGCGGCTCGTGGAACCTGCTGTCGGCGCATCTCGCGCTGATCCTGATCCAGTGCTGGCGCCTGACCGGCTGCGAGGACCTGAGCCAGCAGGGCCAGGGCGCGGGCGCCTCGCTGCTGCTGCGCTTCCGGCACCTGGTCGAGCTGCATTTCCGCGCGCACTGGACCGTCGAGCACTATGCGCGGCAGCTCGGCATCTCCGCCGACCGGCTGCACGATCTCTGCACGCGCAGCCTCGGCCGCACGCCGCTCGCCCTGCTGCACGAACGGGTGGTGCACGAATCGCGGTTGCGGCTGGTGCGCTCGGGCCTGAGCATCGAGCAGGTGGCCGACCACCTCGGCTTCAAGTCGACCACGCACTTCAGCCGCTTCTTCCGCCGCAAGACCGGCCTCACGCCGGCCGGTTTTCGCCGCCAGGCGCAGGACGGGCCGGATGTCGCCCACGACGCGACACGCAGCTACGCCGATTGGCCCTGACGCCGGCGGCCCGGGCGGCGTTGGCGACAGGCAAGGCGCGTCGCCTGCCGCCGCCGCATGCCGACCTCGACCTCGACCTCAGATCGGATACGCGAGCGGCCCCGACTGGACCGTGATCCAGCGCAGCTCGGTGAATTCGTCGATCGCCGCGGTGCCGCCGAAGCGGCCGTAACCGCTCGCCTTGACCCCGCCGAAGGGCATCTGCGCCTCGTCGTGGACGGTGGCGCCGTTGATATGGCAGATCCCGGCCTCGATGCGCCGGCCGACCGCCAGCGCGCGCTGCACGTCGCGCCCGAACACGGCCGAGGATAGGCCGTACTCCGAATCGTTGGCGATCGAGATCGCCTCCTCGATATCGCTGAAGCGCGTCACGGCCGCCACCGGGCCGAACGACTCCTCGCCGTAGAGCCGCATCGCCGGCGTCACGCGGTCGACCACCGCCGGCTGCATGACGCTGCCCTGCGACTGCCCGCCGGCGGCGAGCACGGCGCCCTTGCCCACCGCGTCGTCGATCATCTGGCGCACGCGCGAGGCCGCCTCGGCGCCGATCATCGAGCCCAGCACCGCGCCCGGCTCGCCCGGCAACCCGGCCTTGAGCGCCGTCGCCCGCGCGGCGAGCCGCTCGACGAAATCGTCGGCCAGCCTGGCATCGACGATCACGCGCTCGGTCGACATGCAGATCTGCCCCTGGTTGAAGAACGCGCCGAAGGCGGCCGCCTTCACCGCCTCGTCGAGATCGGCGTCGTCGAGCACCACGAAGGGCGCCTTGCCGCCCAGCTCGAGCAGGCAGCGCTTGAGATGCCGCGCGGCGAGTTCGGCGATGCGGCGGCCGACCCGCGTCGAGCCGGTGAAGTTGATGCGCCGCACCGCCGGATGCGCGATCAGCGCCTCCACCACCGGCGCGGCATCCTCGGGCGCGTTGAACACCACGTTCAGCACGCCGGGCGGCAGGCCCGCGTCGCGCAGCGCCTCGCCGATCAGCCAATGCGTCATCGGGCACAGCTCGGAACCCTTGAGGACCACGGTATTGCCGCAGGCCAGCGCCATCGCCAGCGCGCGCACGCCGAGGATCACCGGCGCGTTCCAGGGAGCGATGCCGAGCACCACGCCGGCCGGCTGCCGCAGCGCCATCGCCATCGTGTTCGGCAGGTTCGAGGGAATCACCTCGCCGACGATGCGGGTGGTGATCGCGCCCGCCTCGCGCAGCATGTCGGCCGCGATCCGGCAATTGAAATGCGCCCAGCTCGCGGCCGCGCCGGTCTCGGCCGCCATCGCCTCGGCGAAACGCTCGCCGCGCGCGTCGATCAGATCGGCCGCGCGGAACAGGATCGCGCGCCGCTCGCCCGGCGTGGTGGCGGACCAGCCGGCGAACGCGGCCGCCGCGCTGTTGGCGGCATCGAGCGCATCCTGCACGGTGGCCGCGGCGGCCTCGGTGCGCGCCTCGCCGGTGACGGGATTGGCGCGCGTGAAGCTCGCGCCGTTGGCGGCCTGGCGGTCCTGGTTGTCGATCAGTAGTGAAGCTCGCAGCATCGGGCTGTCTCCTTGGATTGGGCATGGCCTCGCGATTCGCGCCAGCGCCGGACGGCGCCGTGGATCGGACCGGGCAAGCCAGTCTAGAAGCATGGGCGCGCGGCCTCAATGCACGAAAACGGGAAAATCTGTCACGTTTCTGGTCGGGGCGCGTGCCTGGAAATGGCGGGGCGCGGGCGGGGGGGCTGGTGTCACGCGGTATCGTGGACCGCGTCGGTCGGGTGGGCGCCGGCTGCGCTTCGGTGCCGGTGGTTTCGCGCCGGATCGGCGCCGGGAACCTCAATTCGATCGATTCAGGCGAGGCGCAAACGTTTGACCTGTCATTCGAAAAAAAATCCGGCGCGCGAATCGCACCGAAACCTCCCCTGCAGCGTCGATTACCTCTTGCCGGCCGTGGTTCGACTGACGGCCGCCGCGGCGGGACGGCGGAACGCTGCCGCCGCATCATCCGCCACGGCAGCGGGCGCGCCCGCCGGCGCCGCTCAGGAAATCAGGAAGCGCTCGCGATCCTGCCCGGCGATCCAGCCCGGCACGCGGCCGCGGCCGGTCCAGGTGGCGCCCGTTTCCGGGTCGCGATAGCGCGGCTTCGGTTTCTGGTCTTCCTTGCGCGGCCGGCCCAGGCGCGGCGGGAACAGGTCTCGTTCGGTCAGCCCGTATTCGGCGATCGCGCGACGGATATCGGCGATCACGATCTTGAGCTCGGCCTCGCGGGCCTCGCCGGCCTGGCGGGTCAGCTCGTTGAGCTGAGCGAGCAGCTCGTGGTAATTCGACATGACAGCTTCCTCGTAGAACACCGTCGTCCCCGCTCGCCCTGTATGGGTTGTGTCGAGTCGATGCGCGCGCGACGGTTGGTAATGCTCAAACAGGTCTCAACCCACTATTTTGAGATAGTGGCTCGCTTTTTTACATGCTCCTGTCCCCGCCCCCCTGTGATGCCGATGCGGGAATTGCCGGGTCGATCCGGCCACCTCGATGCCGCAACCGCGCACGCGATGCGACGCCACGTGAAGGCAGACGGTCGGCCCCGCCCGCGACGCGCCTGTCTGCGCGACGCGAGCCCGACCACGGCGGCCAGCGCGATTATCCGCCGGCGCCGTCCTCGCTGCCGCGAACTGGCGAAACCGTGTACGACCGACCCGAACTGTTCGCGAAAACGGGACGCGTGGCGCGCGGCGAATGCATCGATCGCCGTACGTCACGCGTCGAACCACGGTGTTGCCGCGGGCTCGGCCGCCCGTTTTCGCGCGGGCGACGGCCGTGGCACCCGGCATCGCCCGGCTCGCGCCGAACCCGTTGATCTCTTGTCCTGCATCGCAAGCGCATCGCGATGCCTCATGTCTGCATCATGTCCGGCTCGTGACGCCCACCTAGCCACGCGGCGGCACCTCGCCGGCACATCGCGCCGGCATCGCCTACCGCTTCACGCCACGCGGAATCGCGCCACCGTCGCCGCCAGCGCGCCGGCCTGGCTCTGCAAGGCGGCGGCCGCCGCCGTCGACTGCTCCACCAGGGCCGCGTTCTGCTGGACCATCTCGTCGAGCTGCGTGACGGCGTGATTGACCTCCTGGATCCCGCGCGTCTGCTCGTTGGCGGCGTGGCGGATCTCCGAGATGATGGTCGTCACGTTCGCCACGTTGCCGACGATCTCGTCCATCGTCGCGCCGGCCGAGCGCACCTGCGAGGCGCCGTCGCCGACCCGCTCCACGGTGGTCTCGACCAGCGCCTTGACCTCGCGCGCGGCCTGCGCGCTGCGCTGCGCGAGGCTGCGCACCTCCTGCGCGACCACCGCGAAACCACGCCCCTGCTCGCCCGCGCGCGCCGCCTCGACCGCCGCGTTCAGCGCCAGGATGTTGGTCTGGAACGCGATCCCGTCGATCACCCCGATGATGTCGCCGATCCGGCTCGAGGCCTGCTCGATCTTCTCCATCGTCGCCACCACGCGCGACACCGCCTCGCCGCCGTGGGTGGCGATCCGCGAGGCCTCGCCGGCCCGTTCGTCGGCCTGCGTGGCGGCGCTCGCCGACTGGCCCACGGTGGCCGTGATCTGCTCCATCGAGGCCGCCGTCTGCTGCAGGCTGGCCGCCGCCGATTCGGTGCGCGACGACAGGTCGGCATTGCCGGCCGCGATCTCGTCGGCCGCCGCGCGCACCGATTCGCTGGCATCGCGCACCTCGCGCATCACGTCGTGCAGCTTGCCGACGAAGGCGTTGAACGAACGCGCGATGTCGGCCACCTCGTCGCGCCCCTCGGCCGGCAGGCGCTGCGTCAGGTCGCCCGAGCCCGAGCCGATCGCGGCCATCGCCTCGCGCACCTGCGAGAGCCGGCGGAACGCCGTGCCCGTCAGGGCCACCACCACCGCCGAGGCCAGCAGCACGATCACGACGAACACGATCGCGAAGGTCACCAGCAGCGAGCGGATCCCCGCCATCGCCTCGGCCTCGTCGATCGCCACCACCAGCCGCCAGTCGGTGCCCGCGATCGGTTGCGCGCGCAACAACTTGTTGCCGCCGCCGATGCGTGCCACGAACGGCTTGTCGGTCGCGTCGAGCGCGGCCAGCGGCAGGTTCGCGAGATCGGGCGACAGCGTCGACAAGGCCTTGCCGGTCAGCGCCGCATCGGGATGCGCGACGATCTGGCCGCTGCCGTCGACCAGCATCGCGAAGCTGCCCGGCGTCGGCCGGATCGACTTCACGTTCGCGATCACGTTGTCCATCGTCACGTCGCCGCTGACCACCGCCTTCAACTGGCCGTCGCGCATCACCGGCACCGCGAAGGTCACCACCACCTTGCCGGTGCGCGCATCGGCATAGGGCGTGGTCACCACCGAGCGGCCGGCCTCGGCCGCCTGCCGGTACCAGGGGCGCGCGGTCGGGTCGTAGCCGTCCGGGATGCCGGTCGGGTCCGAGAACTTCGAGGTCTTGTCGGGGTAGCCGGCATAGACGTTCAGGAAGCTGCCGGCCGCCGCCATCTGCAGGAAGCCCGGCACCGGATCGGCCGACAGCGCGGTGTCGCCGAGCGACTCGATCATCTGGCGCTTGGACGCGACCCAGTCGCGTATGCCGTTGCCATTGCCGATCGCCGTGGCGCTCAGGTTGCGGTTCAGGTCCTCGAGGTTCGCGGCGCGGGTGACGACATAACCGATCACGGTGCTCGCGCAAAGCGCGAACACCACGATGGCGACACAGGCGGCGACGATACGGGCGCGTAGGGACGAAAGCATGGTGAAAGCTCTGTCTGACAGTGACGGGCTTGTGGCCCGATTGATCGATGGACCGGTAAACGGATGGGGTGGATAAAACTTGAGGGTTGCTGCCAAAAATTGAGAGTTGGCTCTGGAAAGTGATGAGCGGATCGCGCTTATCGCGCCTCTTGCACCGGGTTGGCGCGATGGATCCGGTTTGATCCGACGATTGCGCGCCGCGGGTCGACACTTTTGCCCCTGCCGCGCGACGAAACGTCGAGGCACTGTCGCGCCGACGCCCGCCCGGCAAAGAACTTTCAGTCGATCGGGACGAAACAGGGCGCCGGGCTGCTACAATCGCCGTCCAACCTGAATGATCGTGCGAAATGGGTTTCGAACAACTCGCAGAATTGAAGAAGCAGCTCGCCAAACAGCGAGCCGACGCCAAGCCGCAAGGCAAGTCCTCCACCCAAGCTCCCGCCAAGTCGTCCGGCAAGCCGGCGCACAAGCCGGGCGGGCGGCCTGCCGCTGCCGGCGGCAAGCCGTCGTCGGGCAAGCCCGCGCACGCGCAGACGCGCCGGCCGGCACCCGCCGCCGACGCGAAGCCGGTCAACCCGACCGTGCTGGCCATCGGCAAGCTGCAGCGCCGCTTTCCCGCCGCCTTCCCCAAGAGTCCCGCGCCGAAGCTGCCGCTCAAGATCGGCATCTTCAAGGACCTGGTCGCGCATACCGCCGAGCTCGGCCTGGACGAAGCACAACTGCGCGACGCCATCAAGGAATGGTGCCGCGGCAGCCGCTACTGGGCCTGCCTGGTCGACGGCGCGAAGCGGGTCGACCTGAACGGTGCCGAAGCCGGTGACGTGACGGCCCAGCAGGCCGCCGGCGCCGTGCGCCTGGACCAGGCACGACGCTCGCGCGCGGCTGCGAAGGCCAAGGCCGGCGACGCCGCCAAGCGCGGCGAAGCGGGCAAGGACGGCGAGGCAGCCAAGGACGCAGCGGCCCGCGACGAAGCCGGCGCGGCTCAAGCCGTGACGGCGCAGGATCAGGCCGGCACGCCGGCCTTGGTCGAGACGTCTGCGGCAGCGGATGAGGCCGAGACGGCAGCGCCGGCGGACATCGAGGCGGCGCCGGCAGCCCATGCCGGCGAGCCCGCGCCCGAAGCAACCGAACCGAAGTAAGGACGCTCGCCCTGCTGGTCTCTTCCGAGGCCAGCAGGAACGACAAGGCCCCGGCGCCGTTTCCGGCCGACCGGGGCCCTGCCCGAACGTCCCACGACGCGCCCACGGCGAAAGCCGTCGGCGCGTCGTCGTTTTCGCCTCAGCGGAACATGGTCGTCGCCAGCTCCACCACCTCGTTGCCCTTCGCGTTCAGCACGGCCTTCAGCATGTAGAGGCTGAAGCCCTTCGCCTGCGCCCATTCGATCTTCGGCGGCAGCGCGATCTCCTGGCGCGCGATGCGCACGTCCACCAGCACCGGATGCGGGCGCGAGAACGCATCCTTCAGCGCCGCCTCCAGTTCATCCGAACGCTCGACGCGAATCCCGTCGATGCCGGCGCCGCGCGCGATCGCCGCGTAGTCGGTATCGGCCAGCCGCGTATCGTCGTCGAGGTAACCGCCGGCCTTCATCTCCATCGATACGAAGCCCAGCGAGCTGTTGTTGAACACCACCAGCGTGAGCGGCAGCTTCAACTGGCGCGCCGTCAGCAGCTCGCCCATCAGCATCGACAGGCCGCCGTCGCCGCACAGCGCGACCACCTGGCGCCCCGGCAGCGCCGCCTGCGCGCCCAGCGCCTGCGGCAGCGCATTGGCCATCGAGCCGTGGTTGAAGGAGCCGAGCAGCCGGCGCTTGCCGTTCATCTTCAGGTAGCGCGCGGCCCATAGCGTAGGCGTGCCGACGTCGACGCTGAACACCGCGTCGTCGGCCGCCAGCTCGCTGACCAGCCGCGTCAGGTATTGAGGATGGATCGGCGCGTCGCCCGGCGAGGGCCGCGCGAGGCTGTCGAGCCCCTCGCGCGCGTCGGCATAGTGCTTGCGCGCGGCTTCCAGGAAGTGGCGCTCGGTCTTGCGCGCGAGACGCCCTTGCAGCGCGGCGAGCGTCGCCTTGACGTCGCCGACCAGGCCCAGGTCGACCGATACGCGCTTGCCGATCGCCGCGCCGTGATGGTCGATCTGCACCACCTTGGCGTCGGCCGGGTAGAAATTGCGATACGGGAAATCGGTGCCGAGCATCACCAGCGTGTCGCAGGACTTCAGCGCGTGGTAACCCGAGCTGAAGCCGATCAGGCCCGTCATGCCGACATCGAACGGGTTGTCCCATTCGACGTGCTCCTTGCCGCGCAGCGCGTGGACGATCGGCGCGCCGAGCGTGTCGGCCAGCGCCACCACCTCGTCGTGCGCGCCGGCGCAGCCGCTGCCGCACAACAGCGCGACGCGCTTCGAGCCGTCGAGCAGCGCCGCCAGCGCGTCGAGCTGGGCCGCCGGCGGCACGCCGGCCGTGACCTCGTAGCTGACCTGGCCCGGCGTCGCTTCGGGTACCGCCTCCAGCGCGATGTCGCCGGGCAGCACGATCACGGCCACGCCGCGTTCCTCGATCGCGGTGCGGATCGCCCGATCGAGCACGCGCGGGAACTGCTTCGGGTTGCTGACCAGCTCGACGAAGTGACTGCACTCGCGGAACAACTCCTGCGGATGCGTTTCCTGGAAGTAGCCGAGCCCGATCTCCGAGGACGGGATGTGCGCCGCGATCGCGAGCACCGGCACATGGTTGCGCTGGCAGTCGAACAGGCCGTTGATCAGGTGCAGGTTGCCCGGGCCGCAGCTGCCCGCGCAGACCGCGAGCTTGCCCGTCACCGCGGCTTCGGCGCCGGCCGCGAAGGCGGCGGTTTCCTCGTGGCGCGTATGCGACCAGTTGATCTTGCCGAGCCGGCGCAGGCTGTCGGACAGCCCGTTCAGGCTGTCGCCCGTGACGCCCCAGATTCGCTCGACGCCGGCCTGAGCCAGGGTGCTAGCGAGATAGTCCGCAATGGTCTTGCTTGCCATGAGTCCTCCACTACTTGGGTGAGATCGATGGCGCGCCGCCACGGGCCAGCGGCGCGCGCGAGGAGGATGCTGGGGGTTGTGCCCCGCGCATCCGGGTCGGAATCTGCGGGTGATTGTGCACGGTTGCGGGGAAATGCGCAGTGAGGGCGGGCTGCCATGATGGCGTCAGCGTCTGTCGGCCCCGTGCCAGCACCTTGTCGGACAATCAGGCCTGGTCGATATAGGCGACCAGTTCCCAGGCCACGTGCACGACTTGCTGGCGCGTACCCGTCATGCGATCCAGGAAGGCCGCCGCGCGCGGCTCATGGACGAGCAGCGAGGGCAAGGTATCGCCCTTGAGAAAACGCCGTTGCGCGTCCGCGGCCTGCCCTGCTTCGAGTCTCGCGTGCCACACGCCATCTTCGGGGCAGGTGTCGCCGGTATTCGCCAGCGTGCCCAGCGGGACGCGGCTGGCGGCGGTGGGCGATGCCGGCTCGTCGGCTTGCGAGGTCTTGCCCGACAGGCCGGCCAGCGGCAACCCGGTTGCAGGATCGAGTTGCCTGGCTTTCGCCATCCGGTCGATGGTCTCGTCGGATGGTTTTTGCGGCGGCACGGCCGCGTCCTGCTCCTTTTGCCACTGGAAACTGCCGTCCCACGGCGGAAGCTTCGCGGGCGGCAGCGGCACGATCTTGTCGAGATCGGGGACTTTGGGGTTGCGGCCGTCGTTGGCATTGACGAAATTCGCGATGAGTTCATAGCGCCGCGATCGCTCCGGATCGTTCGGAAGACCAAGGTAATAGAGCTCCTTGGAAGGCGGCGGTCCCTCGAAAGCATGGCTCAGATAGGAAATCGACGTGGAATCTCCAGCCGCCGCGCCAAGCTGAAATGCCGCTATTGCCTCGTGATAATTCTTGTCGGTTTGAAAATCAATCCCGAGCATGTTGGCCGCATCACCGTAGCCCTGAGCGCTGGCACATTGCCACATCTGCCGGGCTATCTCGGGAGCGGCCTCTTTGGGCAAAAGCTTCAGTGCCACGTAAGACTGCGCCTCGGGATTGCCGAGATCAGCCGCTTTCCGGAAGTAGCTCAAAGCAGCCTCAGGGTCCTGCTTCAATCCATAACCCGTTTCCAGGTAATGGCCAATGTCGTAATAACCGCTGGGGATGCCTTGCTTGATTAGTTGCATGGCGAGATCGACCGTCTCGGCAGGAGCATCTGGGGAATCCGCCAAGCCTTGCGAAAGAAGCGATTGCAGATTCTGGTTGGCCTT
This sequence comes from Burkholderia gladioli, assembly GCF_000959725.1. NCBI lineage: Bacteria > Pseudomonadati > Pseudomonadota > Betaproteobacteria > Burkholderiales > Burkholderiaceae > Burkholderia > Burkholderia gladioli. The sequence continues at coordinate 1,201,638 of NZ_CP009322.1, read as the reverse complement.
GTAGTGATCGTAGGCCGCCGCGATCCTGTAGTAGCGGGCGACCTGGTTGAAATCCTTGGCCCCCTCCCTTTTTTCCAAATAGCGCGCATAGCGAAACAGGCTGTCAGCCTGAGGGTCCAGCGGCGGCAAATGATCGGCCTGATGGGTGCAGGTAAAGGCGAGATTGACGCGAACGGCGCTCATGTCGGGTAATGAGGTCACCGGAGGTTCCTTTTTCGGGCAGGCCCCCATCAGAAGCGAAAGCACAATGACGATCCGGGCTCGCCGCCTAATAGCTCTCCTCTGCCTCCAACCACCGCGCGCCGAGTCGCGAGTAGCCATGTGGCGCAGTTTCATTTTCAGACCGCCCAGACTCATAGGTGGTATGTCGGTATCGGCCAAGTTAGTTTCCGCTAGGCGAACGTAGTCGAATCGAGTTCACAACCGCGTCGACGAGCCGGATCGCCTCATCATCAGTAAGGCGAGAACGTAGTCGATCTCCATGACAGTCCTTGAACATCCCTCTATCAAACCCGACGATCAAAGTCGGCTTCAACGGTTCTCGTCCGGCGACCAATGCCAACTTGTCGTGCCCCAAGAGCTTCCTTCAATCACCGGCATGATTTCGCCCGCTTCAAAGTAACGGCGACTTCCCGGTTTTGCCGGAGTAAGCCACCAGCCTGCTTCCGGACATGGACTGCCGCCTCGCACACTACGACGGGCAGGTTCACGCTTCATCGGTTGAGGAACGATGGTCGGCGGCTCGGGAATCGGCGGAGCGTCCGGCAAATCGAAACGAGCCGCCCAGGCGCGCGCATTCTTCACGTCGGCGCTCGGCAAGTCGGGGATGTAGGTATGCAGCGCGTCGGGTTTCGGATCACGCAGTACACGTAATACGCTGTTCACGAAGACATATGGCTCGGGTAAGCCTTCCTCGGGCGCGCCAAGGCGCGGGAAGTCTCCAGCGCGGATCATCAGGCAGGCATTGGCACGCTTGATATGGATGTCGGGGCGGTCGAGTTTCTCCCGGATCGCATCCTCTCCGCCCAGGCGATCGATGAATAGTTCACCGAGGATCGTGTACCAGTTCACGCCCTTGATGAAGCCCCAGCGCGCGACCTTGGCACCGGGATGCAGATCGGGATAAAAAGCCGTCATGGCCTCCGTTGAATCTCCTTCATACGAAACCGGGTCATAGTCCCGCTTCTGCAAATGCGCTGTACTGTCAATTTCCAATCCACTAAATCGCTCGGCGAGCACCCACTCTTGCGGCATATATCGGTGATAGCTGAATGGCAGAATCGGGGCAAGCCCTCCGTAGCCACCTCGGACCACAAGCTTATTGCACACCAGGTGCAAAAACTCTTCGTACTTCGACAGACCTGCGTCAGTGGTAATCAAGTCCATTGGAACGTTGAATTTCAGGTGCGACAATCCAGACTCCTGCCCCTTCGGTGCTGCCCATCCTCTCGGAGACACATAGTCTTTCGGATTCGCAATTCCAGTCAACACTTCAATATTATAATCGGCGGCCACATCCTGATCGACTGCACTTGAATGCAACACACTTACTGCCAGATTCGATGGTGTATCGATGATTGCGCGATGGATCTTCTCGACGCCTTTCACGTTACGCTTCGTGAATTTACCTCTATCGGAATCTTTTCCACCATTCAGTTTTTCGCCAAACATTTTATTGAATTGATCGAAGCAATCGAGAATTGCTTGACGCACCTGCGGTTGCGAACCTCGTTCAAAAAATATCGTGCCGATCACACCGGGCAGAATTCCCAACGTGTTGTCGGCGAGTCGCACACTCAAATCCTCTTTATAACGAGCGAGCGCTTGAAACGGAGTCAACGCTGGCTTGAGATCACTCAAAGTCATAATTTGCTAATTTATCGTTAACCAACTCACTCAACCAGCAGCCAGTGCTTCAACTGCACTTGCGCCTCCGAGCACCACGCCGAGTGTAGCAGCCAGCGCAGCAACGGCCTCCGCCCCAGCCGCAACGATGGCGCAAAGCGCTGCAAATATTGCAATCAGCTCTGGAAGGAGCAAAATCACAATAGCCACACCGGCGACCACGGCTATCGCTATGGCGACATCCTTCATCAGAGTTACCCCGACTTGCGCCCAGTCGATATGCGTGAGTACGTCCCATGTCATATCTGTCATTCGAACGATGGCGTCCCATCCCGCTTTAAGCTCGGCAGCTGTGTAACGGAATACCTCTTTTCCTGCTTCGTCAATCCATACCCATGCACTATGCGCGGTATCAGCCATCCATCGCCCAGCCGTAAACATCCAAGCCGCATGCTTATGCAGAAAGGTGTTCGTCTCAGCGGACAAATACGTATATCCGCGCTGAACGGCATCCCAAACTGGCGTCACGGCTGCTTCGACGTCTTCACCATATTCCTGCATTTTTTGCCACCAGTCTTCATACCAGACATGATGAGGGATGGCAGGCACAGTCCGAATAGGCACAGTCTGCCTCTGCTGCTCATTTTCCGTCTTCGGCGCTGGAACTGGAGCTGGAACCGGAATTTTTTGCAAATCCCCATTACAATCCGTCACATCAATCACTGTCATGCGATTCTTAAAATTCCCGGATATTATTTGATAAGCCTCTTCCTGCTCCCTACCCAAGGTATCTCCTGGAAACTTTACCTCGACAAGCCGTAATAAATTACTGGCATGGTGTCCGCCCTCACGATCAATGGTGCCGCGACCGGGCCAAAGAATAGCGGGATTTTCCACGATGATCACATCGGGACGCCGTAATTGACCGGGAGTCGCTCCCACTGGAAACGGGTTCAGGCTACGACGACGCTCTCCCCTTTGCGGCCTGTCAGTGCTTAAAAAAGGAATCGGTGCTTCTATCCCCCCGGAAAGAACGCTTGGTTCCATGTCAAAACTCACCTCCGCCTTGTATTGGAACAGCCAATTCCTCGCCTTTTCTTCGATTATCATCGGCCCGCTCATCGCAACCTGCATGAGCAAGCGGTAAATGATCGAACCATCGCGCAACCTGACCGGAATGTACTTCGCCGTCTTCAGCGCAACCTCGACCTTCTCCTGCAAATACCCCTTGGTTCCCGGCGGCAGCAACGCATATTCAGGCACCCGCTCCCTGATCGTCTCGCATGATCCTGCCGCTTGAAGTGATCCACCCATCATGTTCTCCGTAGCGTATCGGCACTCAGGTGCGCTCGTCGGGGTCGACCTTCAGGTAGTCGGCCCAGATATCCGGTTCCCCGCCGCCCGCGTATTTCCATGGCTGCATATCCTCCTTGTCCTGCTCGAACGCCTTGAGGCTCACGGGTTGCGCGGTCGGCGTATAAACCGGGATCGTTTCGCCAAGATCGTTCGTATGCCCGAGCAACGTTCGCCCCGACGGCAACTTCAGTTCATAGGCGTGCTGAACCAGCGGCGTACCATCCGCCTGGTTTTTCAGAATGTACTGGGCCTGATATGACGGCTTGAACTGCGGTAGCGCATAAGTCTCGCTGACCGGCCCGGAAAAGTTGAACGACGCGCCCTTGAAGTCGACCTTGCCAGGCGCGTGGATCTCGATGTTGCCGTCCTTGATGCGGATATAGGCACCGCCCGAGGTCAACAGCACATCCTGCTGCGCGGCAACCTGGATCGTTTCCGTGGCGGACACGAGCCGCACCGTCTTCTGTGCCGTGAGTTCGATATTGTCGTCGTGCGCCTGAACCTCGATCTTTCCCTTCGCGGCAAAAAGTTTCATTCCCGCGTTTTGCGCGAACAGGCTCAGTTTCTCGGCGATGCTCGCCAGCAACGATTTACCCGCCACGACATGCGTGCTCTGCCCGCTCACCAGATTGACATGATGGTCCACCGCGACGTGGATCGAATCTTGAGTGGAAAGCGCCACGCCGGCAGGCGCGGCGAAAAGCATGACGGGTTGCGCGAATACATTTGCGCTACCGGTTCCCCCTCCAGCCGTGTTGCCACCCTTGCCCGACGCGCCTGCCTGGCCGTGCCGCGTCGCGTCCGTAAAGGTCCTCAACGCCTCATACCCGTCGCTCAGACTCTCGGCCTGCGCCGTCTCGCTGGCCTGCGACAAGGCCTCCATCACGCTTTCCCCGCCGACCAGTTGATTGCTCGCCTCACCTGCATCGAGCGGTTGGCTGCCGGCCGGATGGGTCGATACATACAATCCATGCCCTGCACGCAACGCGCCATATGCGTCCGAACTCAGGTCAAACCCGCTGCCAAGGAAGTTGCCACGCGTATTGCCGGTGTGATCGATCAGGTACCCGAGATGGAGTTGCGCATTCGTGCTTGAACTATAGAGTTGCAGGCGGTTCTGGCCGGTCGAGTCGTCCATCACCATCTGGTTGAAGCCGCTACCGGAGAATTCCTTTGAACGGAAGCCGGAGAGCAGCCCATTCGAATGCCACTGCGGCGTCGCCGTGCCGTTGTATACGCGATACAGCGCGATCGGCCTGTCGATGTCGTTGCCGATATGGCCGATCAGCAATTCTTCGCCGGCACGCGGCATGTGGACACTGCCGTAACCATCGCCGGTATCGGATTGCGCCACACGAACCCAGCACGATGCGCGCTCGTCACCTTGGTTCAGCCGATCCCATACGAACAGCACCTTGATCCGGTTCAGCCCATCGGTATAGGCTTCCTGCCCGTCCGGGCCCGCCACGATGGCAGACTCCAGCCGGGCCTCGGGTTTCCGGTGCTCGAACGGACTGCGATATGGCACGCTCGTGCGCTGTGCTTCGACAGACACCCTGTAGAAACCGGTGGAGCCATCCGCATGCGTGACGTCGGACTGCTTGCCAGGATCGTCGGCGCGAGCTCGTGCAAGCTGATTGCCCAGGCTATGCGGGTAATGCGCTTCGTACCCCGCGAGCGGAAGATTGTTCTCGATGGTCCATGCGACCTCGATCGCGGCGAACTCACGCTGCTCGGCGGCATCGCCATCGTGCAAGGGATGATCCGCTATCGTGAAGCGTCGCCCCGCATCCATCGCTCGCAGACCGCCCTCGCCATGAAACCGCTTGGCCTGCGATTCCCATTCCTCCATGCGGATTTTCGACAGGTGGTCGCCACGCTCCTGTTCCGGATAGGTATAGGCGCCCGTGTATTCATAGACTTCTGACTGGGCCGGCAACGCGCCCTGATTCGCCATCGTCGGCGTCGACGTCGCTTTCGGATTGACCGGCGTTGGCGGATTCTTGTAGTCGAACGTGCGAGTCGACAACTGCGCGGATTGCAGCGTCCGCGTGCCCGACCACTGGGTCAGCGCATCGATTTCGCTGCCCACGCCGGCTCGATAGAAACTGACAACCTCGGGGGCGAGCGGCTCGAGCGTCTGAAGGCGGTCGGTAATCACCAGCGTGTGCGATTTGCCGTCGTTCGCCTGCTGCCACACGCCATACAACCCTTCCGCCTCGAGCAGTCGATGCACGAAGTTCCAGTCGGTTTCATCCTGCCGACAATACGAGCGTGTCGGCAACGGTTTCGACACGACAAAACGGAACATCCCGCGTGCCTGCGGATGTTCGTTGAATACGTCGGAGACGATCTCTTCGACGCTTTTATCCTGCCAGTGCTTTTGGTCGCGCCGGAACCTCAGGAAATACATCCATGAGGAAAACGCCAGTTGATAGCTCGTGAGACCGCCTTCACTTCCCAATCGGCGTGCCGTATGCACGTAGCCATGATGTGGCAGGTATGAGCCGTTCGCCTGCTGTATCCAGAGCGTGGCTGCCTGCGCAATGAGGGTCTTGAGTTGCACGTCGCTCGACGTGGATACACAGTCGAGCATGAACAGATAGTCGCGGCCGATGCGAGAACGGCCAATCACCCGATGCGGCAGCAGGACATTACTGCCGGCAGGCGTATCCAGTTTCAGAAGGCGGTCCTGCTGCGACAGCCCGCCCATGATGACCCCGACCACGCTCCGCGCGTCCATAGCGCCTCTCTCGTTCGTTATCCCGGCTAGTTGCGCGATTTTACGTATGACGAGAGCGTGGCTGCAATCCGACGAGTATCAGGAATTGCAAAAACGCAAATAATGAGATAAACCCCGCGATTGATGAGTCGCGGGGTTTATCTCATTCTGCTTTTGGCGGATTAATGGGATTGCGCTCCGGCATCGCCACGATAAACGTCCACGGCCGGCCCAATCACGTATCCGACAACCGCGCCCGAACCGTATATTCCCCATCCATCTCCAGCTCCGGCTTCACCGTATACCTCGACGCATCGAAATCCACCGGCAGCGCCTCGACCGGATAACCATGCTTCTCCCAGGCATCCAGCCCGCCCTTCAGCGCCCGCACATGGTGGATATTCTTGCGCTGCAGCTGCTGGATGATCTTCTTGGCCGTGGCCTCGTTAGGGCACACGCAATACACCACCAGCGGGCGCGTCATCAGCGCCGGATCGATTTGATCGGAGGAATCGAGATCGAGCGGATATGCGCCGGCGATCCGATACGCATCCTTCTGGCGGATCGCGCGCGGCCGCGCGTCGAAGATCAGCGGCGGATCGGAGGACTTCATCATCGCGTCGAGCTGGGCCGGCTCGATGCGCACCTTCGCCAGCCAGCGGCGGAACTGCAGGCGCCGCACCCAGCGGTACAGCAGGAAGGTGACGAAGATCGCCGCGAAGGCGTCGAAGATGGTGCCGCCGCTGCTGCGTACCCACAGCACGATGCGCACGATCTCATGGTCGAGCGCGGCGCCGCCGAGCAGCCAGACGGTGGCCCACAGCGTGGCGCCGGTCAGGTCCCAGAACAGGAAGACCGGCACCGCGATCGCCGTGGTGCCGAGCAGCGGTGCCGACATCAGGCCGAGCCCCGGCAGGAACTTGGCGATCACCAGGATCGGCGCGCCGTAGCGCTCGAACACCTTGCGCGCGATCCGCAGCGTGGTGTCGAGCGACAGCGAATAGCGCACCAGCCCATTCAGGAAACGCCGGCCGCGCAGGCGCCCCGCGCTGAACCACAGCGAATCGGCCAGCAAGGTGGCGCCGATTGCGGCCGCGAACATGCTCGCGTAGGAAGCCTGCCCCATCGCCGCCATCGTGCCGCCCAGGATCAGCATCGGCGCGGCCGGCACCGGCAGCCCGAGCTGCGTGACGAGCACGCTCAGGAACACGGCCCAGGGGCCGAGCGACGAGGGGATTGCTACGGGAAAGTGCCACACGGCGCCGCTCCTGATTCTTCAGATCGAGCCGGGCTGCGCGGCCTGGAACCGACCAGCGTCGAGCGCGCCGGTTGCGGCATCCGGCCGCATGACCGGGATGGCCGCATTTTAGACGGTTTCGGTTACAGCACGCAGGCAACGCATCATTGCGCAAAGCGATCCAGGTGGCGCGAGCCCCGCCGGAAGCGGCTCGCGGCCGGACGCAAGCCCCTCGGGCGGAATCGATGCGGTGCACTAAATGCACGGACGTGCCCAAACGACCCCATCGGCATTGGGGCCAAGCGGCACACCGCGTCGCGTGCCCGCCCCCAGGATTGCCCGGATCAGGGCCCGGAGGGATGCGTCGCCACGCAGACGGCCATCACGATCGCCTGCATCGATACAGCCAGACGCAGCGCCGCCTCGCGCGCGCGATACGACGGCGAGCATCGTTGCGATTTAACAAACTGTGCTCGATTGCCTCTTGCCATTAGCCAAAAATAGGTAAACCGATCACAATTTCACATTGAAAAGAACGAACGCTCGTTACCGCGGCGAGCCGGCCGATGGACGCGCGCCGCAGTGGGCGCGCGGATACGGCTCGCGGCGCGGCTCACACCTATAACGTCATGACCGATAGCGGCTCTTCCCGCCCTTCTTCCGGCCCGTCCGGCGCCCGCCCGCGCTCGCGCCTGGCCGTCGAGCTGTCCCGCCCGGCCAGCGTGGGCTTTGGCGCCTTCGTGGTGGGCGCGGCACTGGCCGCCGGGCTGGCCTGGTTCGTCGGCCAGTCCTGGCAGGACGCCGTCGGCGCGCGCTTCGCGCGGCGCGCCGGCAATGTCACCGCCAACCTGCATCGCGAGCTGCTGGCCAGCGGCGCGATGCTGAACGGCGCACGCGGCCTGCTGCAGCTCACGCCCGGCATCGCGCCGGACGCCTGGCGCGCCTACGTCGCCAGCCTCGATCTCGCCAACGCCCGCGCGCCGCTGCGCGGGCTCGGCTATGCGCGGCTCGATGCGTCCCCGGCCCGGCAGGGGCCGGCTTCCGCGATCGTGGCGCCCCCGGCCCAGGGCCCGGCAGCCATCCTTCCCGGCTCGGCCGCCGATACGGCGCGGGCGCCGTCGATGCTCGGCGCGCCGGCATCCTCGGCCGCTGCCGTCAAGCCGCCGTCCCCGGCCGCGGCTACCATCGCCCTGTTCGCCCCGATCGCCTACGGCGAGACGCCCGACCTGCCCGCCGACGATGCCGACGCGCTGCGCCGCGCCGCCGACAGCGGCCAGGTCGCGCTGGCCGTGCATGCCCCCGCCGACAACGCGAATGCCGCGCCGGCCGCGCTGACGCTCTACCTGCCGGTCTACACCGATCCGGAGCCGCTCGACCTGGAGGCGCGGCGACGCTCGCTGGCCGGCTTCCTGTTCGCGCCGCTGGACACCACGCGGCTGTTCGAGCTGGCCACCGCCGACGATCGCAACCTCGGTCTACAGGCCTATGCCGAGCCGGGCGACGCTTCGCTCTACAACACCGACATGCCGGCCGACGAAACGCCGATCGCGCACCGCCGCTACCGCCGCAGCGAGGCGCTCGGCTTCGGCGGCAACACGCTGAGGCTCGCCTACACCACCTTCGACACCACCGCCGGCGCGCGCACGCTGGCCTCGCTGGTACTGGCCGCCGGCCTGGTGGCCTCGCTCTCGCTGGCGGCCGCGGTGGCCGGCTGGGCCCGCGCGCGGGCCGCGGTGCGCGCGGCGCCCAGCGGCAGCCGGCTCAACGAGGCGCGCATGATGGGCATCATCCGCTCCTCGATGGAGGCGATCATCACGGTCGACGAGGAGCAGCGCGTGGTGATCTTCAATCCGATGGCGGAAAAGGTGTTCGGCGTGTCGGCGATGGACGCCATCGGCGCGCCGCTCACGCGCTTCATCCCGCCGCGCTTTCGCCACGCGCACAGCGAGCACATCAACCGTTTCGGCGTGACCGGCCAGTCCGAGCGGCACCTGGGCAGCCAGCGCCTGCTCTACGGGCTGCGCGCCAACGGCGACGAATTCCCGATCGAGGCCTCGATCTCGCAGATCCACGACGGCGCCGGCAAGCTCTACACGGTGATGATGCGCGACGTGACCGAGCGCCTGCAGGCCGAGAACGCGCTGAAGGCCTCGCGCGAGGAGCTGCGCGAGCTGTCGGCGAACCTGCAGCGCGTGCGCGAGGAGGAAAAGACCCGCATCGCTCGCGAACTGCACGACGACCTCGGCCAGCAGCTCACCGCGCTGAAGATGGACCTCTCGGCGGTCGAGCACCGGCTGCTGCGCAACAAGGCCGACGAGGTGCACGAGAGCGTGACCGAGCCGCTGCGCGAGATGCGCCGCCTGATCGACGCGACGGTCGCCTCGGTGCGGCGCATCGCGGCCGACCTGCGCCCGGTGATGCTCGACGACCTCGGCCTGGTGCCGGCCATCGAATGGCTGGTGAACGATTTCACCAACCGCTACGGGATCGAGGTGGAGCGCCGCATCGAGCCCGGCGAGGTGCAGTTCTCGAACGCCAGCGCCACCGCGCTGTTCCGCATCGTGCAGGAGGCGCTGACCAATGTCGCGCGCCACGCCGACGCCTCGCGCGTCGAGCTGACCCTGAGCGTGGACGAGCGCCAGTGCGTGCTGCGCATCGTCGACGACGGCGTCGGCGCGCCCCAGGCCGACGGCCATCGCACGCCCGACGACAAGTCCTTCGGCCTGCTCGGGATTCGCGAGCGCGCGCACATGCTGGGCGGCGCGGTGCGCATCGAGACCGCGCGCGACCGTGGCTACGCGATCACCATCACGATCCCCCTTCCCTCGATTCAACAGGACCCGAACTCGCCATGATCAATGTGCTGATTGCCGACGATCACGCCCTCGTGCGCGACGGCTTGCGCCATATCCTCAAGGACGCCACCGGCTTCGAGGTGGCGGGCGAGGCGCACGACAGCGCCTCGACCATCGCGCTGATCCGCTCGACGCCGGCCAACGTGCTGGTGCTGGACCTGTCGATGCCGGGCCGCAACGGCGTCGAGCTGATCAAGCAGATCAAGGACGAGAAACCGACCCTGCGGATCCTGGTGCTGACCATGCACGCCGAGCAGCAATACGCGCTGCGCGCGTTCCGCGCCGGCGCCTCGGGCTACCTGACCAAGGAGAGCGCGAGCGCCGAGCTGGTGGGCGCGGTCGGCAAGGTGGCCTCGGGCGGCGTGTACGTGAGCCTGTCGATGGCCGAGCGCTTCGCGCAGAGTCTCAACGAGCCGGCCGATACGCTGCCGCACCAGCGACTCTCGGATCGCGAATTCGACGTGTTCCGGCGCATCGCCACCGGCCAGACGCTGACCGAGATCGCCAACGCGCTATGCGTGAGCGCGAAGACGGTCAGCACCTACAAGACGCGGATCCTGGAGAAGATGCAGATGCCGCACGAGGCGGCGCTGGTGCGTTATGCGTTGCGGCATCGCCTGGTCGACGATCCGGACGATTGAGCGCCGGGCGGAAAAGACAATGCCGGACGATGGTCCGGCATCGAATTAGGGGGAGCCGGCCCGAAGGCCGGCGGTTGGCAACTGGCGACTGGCAGCCGCCGTGTTCGCAGCCTCGGTCGAAAAACCTCAGCCGCAGAAACGGAAAAAACCGCTGGTGAGCTTGATCGGCTTGCCGCCCGCCGATTCGATCATGCGCCGCGCGGCTTCCTCGATCTCGTCGCGATGCGCGGCGAAGGCGTGGCGCAGATCACCCTCGCCGCACGAAGCCGCGCCGTAATGGCTTTCGAGCGCCTCGGCGCTGATCTCGCAACGCAGGCGCGTGGCGTCGACCAGCACCGGGAATGCGATGGCCGGATCGGCCGGGGTGAATTGCGGGGGATCCTGTGGAAACGAGATTTGCATGACGTCCTCCTGTTCGGGCGGTGCGAATGCACCCGACTATTCAAGATAGTCGGCGAAACGGCGCCGTGCTTGCGCGCGATCAAGCGAGGCGCACGCCATGCGCTGACGTCGGGTGCGGAACAGGTGGGGTCGCAATCCGCATGCCACGCTTTCGATCGAACAAGGACGGGAAACGCTCGGTCGGAATCTGTATTTATTGCAAGCGGATATTCCGCCGGAGGATTGCTGCCAGGATGCGCAGCGGCTTCACGCCAAAACGCTTTACCGGCAGATCGAGGAGCGCGTCGCCGCCTCATCCGTCGCATTTCCGGCATTTGATCGCTCCCGCGGACACTGAGATTTATATCAGGTTGTCGATGCAAAATATTCTGATAACTTTGCGCCCCACGCGGCGGCGGCAACGAAACCCCAAAGATGCCGCCCGATTCTCGTTAATTGCCATTCGTGTCGGAGACATCGATGGCCCCGATGAATATCGGCATCATCGATCTCGCGCGCTGGCGCCCACCTCCCACTGCGCCATGGTGGCGTGCCCGCTCATGATGCCGCCGTTCCTGCCCGGGCTTCGCGAGACCCGATCCGGCGCCGCCCATTCCCCTGCCCCCGAAGGAGTGTCCACGAAGTGAGCGACATCACGTTCCTGTTCGATCTCGACGGCACGCTCGTCGATACCGACGCGCTGCACCTGAACGCCTACAACACGCTGCTCGCGCGCTGGCAGCGCGCGATCGATCTCGACTACTACAAGACCCACGTGATGGGTTTTCCCGACGACATGATCTTCGGCGGGCTGTTTCCCGGCATGCCGGCCGCCGAGTTCACCGAACTGGCCGCCGAGAAGGAGCGACTGTTTCGCGCCCAGCTCGGCGCGCGTCTCACGCCGACGGCCGGCACCGAGGCGCTGCTGGAGCGCATCGCGCGCGCCGGCCTGCGCAGCGCCGTCGTCACCAACGCGCCGCGCGAGAACGCGCGCATGATGCTGGAGGCACTCGGGCTCGGGACACGCTTCGAGACGCTCGTTATCGGCGGCGAACTCGCGCACGGCAAACCGCATCCGCTGCCCTACCTCACCGCGCTCGAATCGATCGGCGGCGACGCGGCGCACGCGGTGGCCTTCGAGGATTCGGCCTCGGGCGTGCGCTCGGCCAGTTCCGCCGGCATCCACACCTTCGGCATGCGCACCGCGCTCGACGACGCGCAACTGTGCGAGGCCGGCGCTCACGAAACGATCCGCGATTTCACGGACCCGCGACTGGAAGCCTGGCTCGCGCGCGCGGGCATCTGAGGCGAGCCACGAGCACCCGCCTGGCATGCCGGGCCGGGGCCGCCGCTTTCGACAGCCCGCGCAAGCGAGCTCGGCCGGCTTCGATTGGAGGCCCTGGCTAGCCGGCTGGCCGGGCTGCCGCCGTCGGCTGTCCGCGCGTCGCGAACAAGCTGGCCGGCATCAACTGCCCGCAGGCAGCACCGCCGCGCCGCGCGACTCCAGCAGGCCGCGCAGCACGCCGCGATGGCAATGCGCCTCGTCCTCGCAATAACAACCGATCGAGAAATCGCTGCCATGCGACAGCGCGGCCAGCAGGTCCAGCACCTTGCCCGCCTCGCCCTTGGCCATCTCGGCGCGAAAGGCACGCTGGAAGGCACGCCACTGCGCATCGGTCTGTGCCGCGTGCGCGGCCTTGACCAATGGCTCGCTCGGCGCGAGCACCGGCAGCCAGACGTCGTAATAATCTCGCGTCGCGAATTCGCTCCTGGGCACGCCACGCGGCGGCCGCCGCACCGCGCCGATCCGCACGCCCTCGTCGGGCGCGCGCGGCGAACCGAGCCGAACCACGCGAATACTCATCCTTGCCTCCCTTGCGTCGAGCGGATCCGGATCGACGATACGCCGATCGACACGGATGCGCCTATCGACCCGCCATCAAACGAAAACGGGGCCGCGGCGCGCCGCCGCCAGAAGGCAACGACGAACCACGGCCCCGCCAGGCTGCCAGGCGCGCCCACGATAACGGGCGCGCGAGACTCAGACCCCGCTGGCAATCACCTCGCCGATCGCGTCGGCGACGATGCCGACGTTCGACTCGTTCAGGCCCGCCACGCACATGCGGCCCGAGCGCAGGATGTAAACGCCGTACTTCTCGCGCAGCACGTCGACCTGGGTTTCGGTCAGGCCGCTGTAGGTAAACATGCCGCGCTGCTTGATGTAGCGCGACAGCGCCTCGCCCTTCACGTGCGCCTTCAGCCCGTCGTGGATCGCGGCGCGCATCTTGGCGATGCGGCGGCACATCACGGCCAGCTCCTCTTCCCATTGCGCGCGCAGCTCGGCCGAGCCGAGCACGGCGGTGACCAGCTTCGCGCCCTGGGTGGGCGGGTTGCTGTAGATCGCGCGCACGTTGCTGGCCAGTTGGCCCAGCACGCGGCCGGCGGTGGCGGCGTCCTCGCAGATCACCGACAGGCTGCCGCAACGCTCGCCGTAGATCGAGAAGTTCTTCGAGAACGAGGTGGCGATCAGCGCCGGGATGCCGCGACGGGCGATCTCGCGCACCGCGAAGGCATCGGCGTCGAGGCCGGCGCCGAAACCCTGGTAGGCCATGTCGACGAAGGGCAGCAGCTCGCGCGCCTGCAGCACGTCGATCACCTTGAGCCATTGCGCGTCGTCCAGGTCCACGCCGGTCGGGTTGTGGCAGCAGGCGTGCAGCAGCACGGCACTGCGCGGCGGCAGCGCATCGAGCGCGGCCAGCATCGCGTCGAAACGCAGCCCGCCGGTGGCGTCGTCGTAATACGGGTAGGTCTCGACCTTCAGGCCCGAGCGCTCGAACACGAAGCGGTGGTTCTCCCAGCTCGGGTCGCTCACCCAGATCGGCGTATCCGGGAAATAGCGCTTGATGAAATCGGCGCCCACCTTCAGCGCGCCCGAACCGCCCACCGTCTGCACCGTGGCGATGCGGCCCGCGTCGCGCACCGCGCAGTCCTTGCCGAACACCAGCGTCTGCACGCCTTCGCGGTAGGCCTCGATGCCGGCCATCGGCAGGTAGGGCTTCGGACCGATCGCGGCGGCGAGGCGGTTCTCGGCCTCGCGCACCGCGCCCATCACCGGAATGCGACCCTGTTCATCGAAATAGATGCCGATGCTCAGGTTGACTTTCCGCTCGCGCGGATCTTTCTGGAAATTCTCGTTCAGCGAGAGAATCGGGTCGCCCGGGAAGGCATCGATGTGTTCGAACATGGCAAGTCCTGGTCAATCGGGAGGAAACGGATGCGCCCTGGTGCGCTTCAATGTGCCGACACGCCGCCGGGCGTGGCACCGTTGGCGGGGCGTGACCGCAAACGATACCCGATTCCGAGCACGATCAGCCACACCGGAATCAGATAGACGGACAGGCGCAGCTCGGGCGTCAGGTACATCACCACCAGGATCGCGGCCAGGAAGACCAGGCTCAGGTAGTTGGTGAGCGGATATCCGAGGCTGCGGAACTGCGTGGGCTGGCCCGCCGCGCGCTTGGCGGCGCGAAAGCGCAGGTGGATGTAGCTGATCATCCCCCAGTTGATGATCAGCGCCGACACCACCAGCCCCATCAGGAAGCCGAAGGCCTTGCCCTGCATCAGGTAGTTGAGCAGCACGCAGATGCCGGTGGCGACCGCCGACACGGCCAGCGCGGCCACCGGGATGCCGCGGCGGTTGACCTTGAGCAGCGCGCGCGGCGCGTTGCCCTGCTTGGCCAGGCCGAACAGCATGCGGCTGTTGCAATAGACGCCGCTGTTGTAGACCGACAGCGCGGCCGTCAGCACCACCACGTTGAGCACGGTCGCCACCAGGTCGCTGCCGAGCGCGTGGAAGATCAGCACGAAGGGGCTGCCGCCGGTGACCACCTTCTGCCACGGATAGAGCGAGAGCAGCACGCCGAGCGCGCCGATGTAGAAAATCAGGATCCGATAGATCACCTGGTTGGTCGCGCGCGGGATGCTGCGCGAGGGATCGTCGGCCTCGGCGGCGGTGATGCCCACCAGCTCGAGCCCGCCAAACGAGAACATGATCACCGCCATCGACATCGTCAGGCCGCTCACGCCGTTCGGGAAGAAACCGCCCTCGCGCCACAGGTTGGCCACGCTCGCCTGCGGCCCGGCGTGCCCCGACAGCAGCAGCCAGCCGCCGAACACGATCATGCCGACCACCGCCGCCACCTTGATGATGGCGAACCAGAACTCGGTCTCGCCGTAGGACTTCACGCTGACGAAGTTGAGCAGGTTGATCACCACGTAGAACACCAGCGCCGAGACCCAGGTCGGCACGCCCGGCCACCAGTACTGGACGTAGAGGCCGACCGCCGACAGCTCGGCCATGCTGACCAGGATATAGAGCACCCAGTAGTTCCAGCCCGACAGGAAGCCGGTGAAGTGCCCGCAGTATTTGTCGGCGAAGTAGCTGAAGGAGCCGGCCACGGGCTCGTCCACCACCATCTCGCCGAGCTGCCGCATGATGAAGAAGGCCACGATGCCGGCGATCGCGTAACCGAGCAGCACCGACGGCCCGGCCGCCTGGATGGTCTGCGCGATGCCCAGGAACAGGCCCGTGCCGATCGCGCCGCCCAGCGCGATCAACTGGATGTGGCGGTTCTTGAGCCCTCGCTTCAGACCACCGTTCTCGTTCTGTGTGTGTTCAACCATATCGTCTCCGTACGATCCGCCCTGGCCAGGCGGCACGTGTCGTCCCCCATGCAGGCGCCGGCTGGCGAACGCCCCGGACCACCCGGGGCGCGCTGGCTGCGCGCCGAAAATCCGCAATTGTAACGGTTTGCGGTCGTCCATCCTCGCGGCGGCCGCCGCCGGTTCGCCCGGCCACGGCATCACGCACGAAAATCGTGCACGCAGTGTAGCCGCAGCGCGATGAAATGGGGTTGTGCCGGAAACCCGTATTTACCCTTTTTGGCGAGATAGGATTTCGCGAATCGCGGTAATCAGGAAACCAACATGCATGAACCCTCATCCGAGGCCGGCGGGCGCCTCGACCGTCTCGACCGGGAATTGCTGCGCGTGCTCCAGCAGCAGGGGCGGATCTCGAACCTCGAGCTGGCCAGGGCGGTCGGGCTGTCGGCGGCCCAGACCCTGCGCCGCCATCGCCGCCTCGAGGAGATCGGCGCGGTGCGCCGCTACGAATCGCGGCTCGACGCGGCGATGCTCGGCTTCGGCGTGACCGCCTTCGTCCAGGTGAAGATGGAGCGCGGCCATATCCGCGACCTGGCGACCTTCCAGAAGCTGGTGGCCGAGCATACGCAGATCCAGGAGTGCTTCTCGGTGACGGGCGATATCGACTACGTGCTGAAGGTGGTGGCGCGCGACCTCAAGGGGCTGTCGAACTTCCTGCTCGACACGCTGATGCGGATTCCCGGCGTGAGCGGCGTGCAATCGAGCGTCTGCCTCGACGAAATCAAGTGCACCAGTGCGCTGCCGCTCGAGTCCTGAGATCGCGTCGGATTGCTTTCACCGAACTTTTTTCATTCTTTCGATTGATTGTCGGCACGCGGCATTGCCCTGCGCGCCGCCGGCATGAAGCCGATTGCCGTTTTTTTCACGAGGCCGACATCGCGCCGTCACATCGGAGCCGCGCCGGATCTGGCCCCGCCCGGTTCGGGCCGAGGCGGCCGAGGCATCGATCCATGCGATCCACGCGCGCTGCCGCCGCGAAATGAAATGCTTCGTTTATGAAAAAAGAATAACAACGAAAGCGTTTCTTCCCACGATCGTCATCCGTTCATCACGCCTGCGTCATCGATCGAATTCGGCTCGGGCCGACCACGCGCGGCCTCGCAAACGATGTCGCCCGCCCCCGCCTTCACCTCTCTTTCCCCTCCGAATCCGTCGTAATGATCGAGTCACACGCGCGTAACGATCGCGAAAGTAACTCTTCCCGCCAGCTTCATACCGACCTGATTCAATGCACGCACTTCGCAGCGGGACCATCCCCTGCGTAGACCCCGCCCGCTACCAACAATGGTCCGCGCCGTCCGCACGGGGGTGTCCGCAACACACAGACGGCCTTTCCAATGGAGTCTCACACAATGCTTCGTCGAACCCTGATCGCCACTGCCTGTGCCGCGTCCGCGCTGGCGCTGTACGCCTGTGGCGGCTCCGACAGTTCCACGCCGCCCTCGACGACCACCACGCCGCCGGCCAGCACGGTGTCGTCGCAGGACGCCCTGCAGACCGCGACGCCGATCAAGCACCTGGTGGTGATCTACGGCGAGAACGTGTCGTTCGACCATTACTTCGGTTCCTACCCGAACGCGACCAACCCGGCGGGCGAACCGGCCTTCACGCCGGCCGCGGGCACGCCGGGCATCAACGGCCTGACCGGCGCGCTGCTGACGGCCAACGGCAACTTCACGAACACCCAGAACGGCACGAATGCCGCGAACCCGTTCCGCCTCGACCGCACGCAAGCCGCCTCGGCCGACCAGAACCACGCCTACACGGCGGAGCAGCAGGCCTACGACAACGGCGCGGCCGACCTGTTCCCGCTCTTCACCGGCACGGCAAGCGCCGGCGGCGCCGGCGCCTTCGGCACGAAGGGCCAGGTGATGGGCTTCTTCGACGGCAACACCGTCACGGCGCTCTGGAACTACGCGCAGCACTTCTCGATGAACGACAACGCGTACACGGACACCTATGGTCCGTCGACGCCGGGCGCGCTGGAAGTGGTATCGGGCAATACCAACGGCATGCAGATCGTCAAGACCTCGAAGCAGGTCTCGACGCTGGCCGCCAGCTCGTACTTCATCAATGACGGCCAGAGCGGCTACACGATGATCAACGACGTCGACCCGGGCTACGACGTCTGCTCAAGCAAGACCGACCAGGCAATGATGCAGGGCAGGAACATCGGCGACCTGCTGAACGCGCAGAACATCACCTGGGGCGGCTTCATGGGCGGCTTCAACCTGTCGACCACCAACGGCAACGGCACCACGGGCTGCGCGCGCAGCACGATCGCCACCGCCGTGAATGCCGCGACGGCCGACTACATCCCGCACCACAACTGGTTCCAGTACTTCGCCTCGACCTCGAACCCGCAACACACGCGCCCGAGCTCGATCGCGGCGATCGGCTCCAGCGTCGAAGCCGACGGCAAGACGCCCGAGCCGGCGAACCACCAGTACGACTCGGACGACTTCTTCGCGGCGGTCAAGGCCGGCAACTATCCGTCGGTCAGCTTCCTGAAGGCACCGGCCGCGCAGGACGCGCACGCCGGCTACTCCGATCCGCTCGACGAGCAGCAGTTCGTGACCAAGGTGGTCAACTTCCTGATGCAGCAGCCTGACTGGAAGAACACCGCCGTGATCGTCACCTACGACGACTCGGACGGCTGGTACGACCACGCCTACACGGCACCGACGCACGGCTCGTTCGACGCGGTCGACCAGGTCAACGGCAACGGCTTGTGCGGCACCTCGGGTTCGCAGCCGAACGGCGTGACGGGCAAGCCGGTCAACGGCCGCTGCGGTCCGGGCACTCGCATCCCGTTCCTGGTGATCTCGCCGTGGGCCAAGACGAACTTCGTCAGCCACACGCAGATCACGCAGGCTTCGGTGGTTCGTTTCATCGAGGACAACTGGCTGGGCGGCGCACGCCTGGGCGGCGGTTCGTTCGACGCGTCGGCGGGCAGCATCACCGACATGCTGAACACGACGGGCTCGGCCAATACCACGGCCCTGTTCCTCGATCCGACGCTCGGCACGCAAGTCGCCACGGCTCCGTCGAACTGATCGCGATCTGATCGACGAACCGAAACAAGCGGCCGGCGCGCAAGCGCCGGCCTTTTGCCTGTGCGGTGGCCCTCGCGGCCCCCTGGAAGAATCGACCACACCAGCATGAACGAGCTTTCCGCCACGCCCGCCGTCCCTCCCTCCCCCCCGGCACCGCGCCGTCGCGCGCTGCGCGGTTTCGCGTACACCGTGCTCGGTGCGGCGCTCGCCGCCGCGATCGGCTATGCCGGCTACGCGGTCGCGTTCCCGGCCGACGTGCCCGAGGCCGTCGGCGAGATCGTCGAGAACCTGACCGGCGCGAATCCGCACCCGGTGGTGCTGCAACGCCCCGCGGTGCAGCCGCTGTCGGCGGTCGCCCTGCTCGGCAAGTCGCTGTTCAACGATCCGATGCTCTCGGCGTCCGGCAAGCTCTCGTGCGCCTCCTGCCATAGCGCCTCGCATGCCTATGGCCCGCCGAACGACCTGGACGTGCAGCTCGGTGGCCAGAACATGAAGCTCGAGGGCTATCGCCCGCCGCCCTCGCTGATGTACCTGTACCGCCAACCGAACTTCAGCATCGGCCCCGATGCCGGCGAGAACGACGCGGCGCCCACCGTGCAGCAGCTCGCCAGCCAGAACGCCGGCGTGGTGAAGGCCCAGAAGACCGCCGGCGTCTCGGCCGCGCCGCAGATGGTGCCGCAAGGCGGCCTGTTCTGGGACGGCCGCGCCGACACGCTGCAGCAGCAGGCCTTCGGCCCGCTGCTCAATCCGGTGGAAATGGCCAATACCAACGGCGCCGACGTCGCCAAACGCGTCGAGAACAGCCGCTACGCGGGCCCGCTCAAGCAGTTGTTCGGCGCCAACCTGTTCAACGATCCGCAACTGGCGATCTCGGAGGTGATGTTCGCGATCGCGCGCTACCAGATCGAGGATCAATCCTTCCACCCCTACAACAGCAAATACGACCGCTGGCTGGAGGGCAAGGCCCATCTCACGCATGCCGAGCTGCACGGGCTGCGCCTGTTCAACGACCCGGACAAGGCGAACTGCGCCGGCTGCCACCTCTCGAAGCCGAGCCAGGATGGCCTGCCGCCGATGTTCACCGACTACCAGTACGAGGCGCTGGCGGTGCCGCGCAACACCGCGCTGGCCCAGAACAAGGACCCGGCCTTCTACGATATCGGCGTGTGCGGCCCGTTCCGCAGCGACCTGAAGGACCAGTCGCAATACTGCTCGATGTTCCTCACGCCGACGCTGCGCAACTCGGCCACGCGCCACGTGTTCTTCCACAACGGCATCTATCACGACCTGCAGCACGTGATGGATTTCTACAACGAGCGCAATACCAACCCGGGCAAGTTCTACCCGCGCGGCGCCGACGGCAAGGTCCACAAATACGACGACATCCCGGCCAGGTACCTGGCCAACGTCGACGTGACCGACGCGCCGTTCGACCGCAAGTTCGGCGACCAGCCGGCCATGACGCAGGACGACATCAAGGACATCATCGCCTTCCTGCAGACGCTCGACGACGACCCGCTGCCGAGCCACTGAGCCCCGCCCTCGCCTGCACCGGCCGGCGCTCCAGCCCGGCCGCGACGCCCCGGATTTTCCGGGGCGTTTTTTTGATCCCGGCGATAGCGGTTGCCATGAAGATCCGGTATTGCAAAATATCCACGCCTTTCAATTTCATTTCAAATTCGCCACACATTTTAACAATTCCTCAGTGTGTAATTCCCCGCGCAATCGATCAAAAAAATTTAGATACTCGCCGCGCAAACGTATTCGGGCAATTACTGAATAAGGGGGAATTGAAATTCTGTTGCTGCTGGTCTGACATTTGGTTAGGATCTCGATTGTTAATTTTGTAGTCTGATTTTTCGACACTTCCTGCTCCATGGCACTCGAATCGGCGCATACCTCGACAAGCTGTACCGCGTCAATTCACGCGAATGCGGAATTGACCGTGCAGGCATCGACCGCCGAGGACCAGGCTTTCCTGCATGCCGTGTTCGTGACCACGCGCCGCGAGGAATTCATGCGGACCGGCTGGCCGAGCGAGCGCGTCGAGGCCTTCCTGCACGAGCAATCGCGGATGCAGGACCGCTACTACCGCCAGCATTACGGGCAGGGTCGGTTCGACGTGGTGCGCCTGGACGGCGAACCGATCGGGCGGCTTTACCACGCCTGGCGCCCCGAACAGCTCGGCGAGGAGGCGCGGGTGATCGACATCGCCCTGCTGCCGGCCTGGCGCGGCCGCGGTATCGGCACCCGCCTGATGCAGGCGGTGGTGGCCGAGGCCGACCACCAGGGCCTGCCCGTCAGCCTGCAGGTGGAAGTCGACAATCCGGTGCAGGCTTTATATAGGCGGCTGGGTTTTTCGAAAATCGGAAACAGCGGCATTTATGACACGATGCGCCGCGAATGCGGCGCCGGCGATTTGCCCGCTTCGGCGGCCGCGACGCGGCCTCTGCCACTCAATATATTAAGTGCGCGATTTTCGACTTCAGGAAATCCGGAGCCTGCCGTTAACAGCGAAAGCGGAAGCAGCCGGGAAAGCTCGCACTCCGTATAACTACCTATTTAATATATCCCGCATACGATCGTTTGAAATCGTGAAGCGGAAAATTCAAGGAAGCCGGGCGCGGAGCGTGGAAGCTTTTACCGCAGCCCGGAATGCAGGACGGCCAACAGGGATCGCTGGTTCGCACAACCCGGGGGGGTGGGGCGGCCGGCGGGCGTATGGACCAAACGCCTAGGAAACAACGTGTCAGTTCTACCCACTCACGACGAGCTCGTGCAATTGCTCGGACAGGTATTGACCATCGAGACGGCCGACGAAGCCGCGCTGCCGCTGACCCAGACGCGCCTGACGGACGCGCCGGCCGGCCTGCCGATGGACAGCAGCTACGACTGCTACCTGGCGCACTTCGAACTGCCGGCCAACGTTCGGTTGCCGCAGGACACCTACCGCTTTCGCGTCGCGGACGGCCGCCACTGGCTGCTGTTCGTCTCGCCGACTCGGCCGCTGCCGAGCGGCGCGGGCATGGTCTGCGCCGTCATCCACCGCAAGAAATCCGACGACCAGGCCGCCACCGGCCTGGCGACGCCCCATGCCTGACGCCGACGAGCCGCCATCGGCATCCGCAGCGCATCCGTTTCCCCACTCGATCTCCCTCAGGAGTCAACATGTCCGATCAGTACCTTGGTGAAATCCGCATGGTCGCCTTCGACTTCGCGCCCTATGGCTGGGCGCTGTGCGGAGGCCAGTTGCTGCCGATCTCGCAAAACAACGCGCTGTTCGCCTTGCTCGGCACCAACTACGGCGGCACCGGCGTGAGCACCTTCGGCCTGCCGAACCTGCAGGGCCGCTCGCCGGTCGGCGTCGGCACCGGGGCGGGCCTCGCGCCGATCGTGCTCGGCGAGACCGGTGGCGCCGAGCAGATCACGCTGACCAGCTCCCAAATGCCGATGCATACGCACGCGGCAGTCGTGACGGGCGGCGGCGGCACCAGCACGGTGTCGATCTCGATCCCGGCCACCACCACCACCACGAGTCCGCAGTCGGTGCCGGGCAGCAACATGGTGCTCGGCCCGGGCGCATCGAGCGGCCACACGGCCACGGTGTACAGCACCGCCACGCCAAACACGAACCTGCTGCCGTTCAACGCCAGCGTGACCACCGCCCCCCCCAGCATCACGAATTCGGTGGCCGGCGGCAGCCTGCCGTTCGACATTCGCAATCCCTACATCGGCCTGACGTTCATCATCGCGCTGCAAGGGGTTTACCCGACGCGGGGCTAAGCGCGGCAGCTTCAAACATCGCCCGGCGCGGATCGGCCGCCCGGGCACGCGAGCACGGCGTCGGGCCGGTAGCAGCACGGAGAGTATCGTCATGAAGATCGTCAAGCAGTGGTTCGCACGCCAGAGCCGGAAGCAGCGGGATGCCGAACGGCCCGGCTCGCGCGTCGCGGCCTCCCCGCTGTTGCTCGCACTCGAACCGCGCGTCGTCTACGACGCGTCGGTGGCTGCCGTCGCCGCGCAGACGCACGCCCATGAACACGCGCATGCGGAAACGCATCGCACCGAAGCGCAGACCGATACCGCGACGGCCGGCAACGCCACCCCGCCGCAAGTGTCCTCGGCGCCGGTCGACAAGCCGGTACGCAGCGCCTCGCGTGCAACCGCCGAAGGCACCGACACCTCGGCGCAAGCCCAATCGCGATCGGCCACCCAAGGGAACACCGATACGCAGCACGCCACGGCAAACGACGTCGGCATCGCGATGCCGGCCGTCGGCCAGACCGATGTGGTCTTCATCGACCCGAGCGTGGCGAACTACCAGACGCTGATCGCCGGCCTGCCCGCCGGCACGCAGTACGTGGTGCTCGATGCCGGCAGCGACGGCTTCGCGCAGATCGCAAGTTATCTGCGATCGCACCAAGGGGTCGAATCGATCAGCCTGATCTCGCACGGCACGGACGGCGCGATCCAGGCCGGTTCGACCTGGCTGACCGCCTCCGATTTCTCGGCCTACAGCGCGCAACTCGCGCAGATCGGCGCGGCCATGAAGCCGGGCGGCGACTTCCTGATCTACGGCTGCGACGTCGCCCAGCGGGCCGATGGTCAGGCGCTGGTGCAGCAGATCGCCGGCCTCACGCACCTGAACGTGGCGGCCTCGATCGACGCGACCGGCGCCGCCGCGCTCGGCGGCAACTGGACGCTCGAATACCAGGTCGGCCAGGTGCACACGGCGCTGAACGAATCGGCCGCTGCCCAGGCGCAGTTCAACGAGTTGCTCGGCGTGACGGTGGAAACCTACGACACCGCCGCCGCCAACAACTTCCAGGCGCTCGGCTCGTCCCAGTTCACGCTCGACGGCATCGTCTACACGCTCGACCAGGCCGCCAACACCTTCGCCTACAACGATTCGAATTCGCCGAACGGCCCCACCGACATCACCGACTCGCAGACCGACGGCGTGCTCGAGATCAATGCGGACGGGGGTTCGGCGATGAGCAACGTCACCATCTCGCTGGCAAACGGCCATACCTTCAACCTGCAGAGCTTCGACCTCAGCTCCTTCAACGGCGACCTCTACATCCAGGCGCACTATGCCAACGGCACCAGCAGCGCGCTGATCCAGCTCGCCACGGCCGCGGTGGGCGGCTTCCCCGGCGCCACCGTGTCGAGCCAGCTGGGCAGCGCCTTCAACAATATCGTCTCGTTCTCGCTGATCGACCAGAACGACAGCGGCGCCTTCGAGCCTTCGCTGGACAACCTGACCTACCAGGACACCGGCCCGACCGTCACCACCAGCAGCGGCAACGCGGCCTGGAGTTCGGCCGACAACGGCACAGGCACGGGCGGCACGGCTGTGAGCGTCGATTCCGGCCTGATCCTCAGCGACGGCAGTTCCAGCACGGCCAAGACGGCCACCGTCAAGATCACCAATTTCCAGGCCGGCGACATGCTCAACTTCGTGGCGCAGAACGGCATCAGCAGCGTCTACAATACGTCCACCGGCACGCTGACGCTGAGCACCGGCTCCGGCACGGCGACCATCGCGCAATGGCAGGCCGCGCTCGAATCGGTGACGTTCTCGAGCTCTCTGACCTCGCCCAATCTCTCGACCACCACGCGCACCGTCTCGTTCTCGTTCAACGACGGCACCTTCGTCAGCAACATCGCCACGCGCAACGTGACGGTCACGGCGGTCGACCAGAGCCCAGTGCTGAGCGAAGGCGGCGCGACCAGCACCAGCTATCTCGCCGGCAGTGCCGCCGCCGCGGTGGACACGAACATTCACGTCAGCGATGCGGACAATGCCTCGCTGGCCGCCGCCACCGTCACCATTTCCAGCGGTTTCGTGAGCGGCGATTCGCTGGGTTTCGTCAACAACAACGCCACGCTGTACGGCGACATCCAGGCCAGCTACAACCCGAGCTCGCACGCGCTGTCGCTGTTCTCGGGCAGCGGCACCGCCACGGTCGCGCAGTGGCAGGCCGCGCTCGATGCGGTCACCTTCGCGTCATCGAGCGGCACCACCGGCGGCACGCGCGACATCACGTTCTCCGTGAGCGACGGCACCAAGACCAGCGGCGCGCTGCATCACAGCGTGGTCGTGACGGCCGGCCCGACGGTCACCACTGACGGCGGCTCGGCCGCGTTCATCTCCGGCGACAACACGGCCTCGACGCCGGTGGTGGTGGACGCGGGCATCGTCGTCTCCGACGGCGTCAGCAGCACGCTGGCGAGCGCCACGGTGCAGATCACCGGCAACTTCCAGGTCAATCACGACCAGTTGCTGTTCACCAACAACCCGGCGACGATGGGCGACATCAGCGCCAGCTACAACACCAGCACCGGCCTGCTCACGCTGACTTCGGCCAGCGGCACGGCCAGCCTGGCGCAATGGCAGGCGGCGCTGCGCGCCGTGACCTTCACCAGCGATCTGGTCGTGCCGTCGAACGCGACGCGCACGGTCAGCTTCCGGATCAACGACGGCACCCTGGTCAGCCCGGCGGCGAACCGCTCGGTGAGCGTCACGGCGGTCGACCAGACGCCGATCATCGGCGGCGGCGGCACCACCGTCAATTTCACGGCAGGCGACAACACCGCCTCCACGCCGGTGGTGATCGACAACACCATCACGGTGGCCGACGCCGACGGCGGCCCGCTGCACACGGCCACCGTCACGATCTCGAGCAACTTGCAGCCCACCGACGTCCTGGCGTTCAACAACAATAATTCGGCGCTCTACGGCGACATCCAGGCGACCTATTCGAACGGCGTGCTCACGCTGAGTTCGTCCAGCGCCACGGCCACGCTCGCGCAATGGCAGGCCGCGCTGCGCGCCGTCACCTATACCTCCACCGCCATCACGCCGTCGAACCTGTCGCGCACCGTCACCTTCGGCATCAGCGACGGCACCAAGAGCAGCGGCACCGTGTCGGCCACGGTGAACGTGGCCGATACCGACCAGACGCCGCTGATCAGCGGCAGCAGCGGCACCGTCACGCTGACCCAGGGCGACAACACCAATTCGACGCCGGTCACGGTGGACAGCGGCATCGTGGTGTCCGATCTCGACAACGGCACGCTCGCCTCGGCCACCATCACGATCGGCAACTTCCAGGACCCCAGCGACGTCCTGCTGTTCATCGGCAATCCGTCGACGATGGGCAACATCAACGGCTCGTACTCCAACGGCGTGCTGACCCTGACTTCGGCCGGCGGCGCTGCCACGGTCGCGCAATGGCAGGCCGCGCTGCGCTCGATCCAATTCCAGAACTTCTCGTCGGTGCCGACCACCACGCCGCGCGTCATCACCTTCGTGATCAGCGACGGCACCAAGACGAGCGGCACGTGGAGCCGCACGGTGGACGTGGCGCTGACCGATCAGACGCCGCTACTCGACACCAGCGGCGGCAGCAGCACCTTCACCTCGGCCGACAACGCCCCCTCGACGCCGGTGGCCATCGACACCGGCCTGATCCTGACCGACAGCGACAGCGCCACGATGGCCTCGGCCACCGTGCAGATCACCGGCAACTACGTTGCGGGCGAGGATGTGCTTGCACTCGGCGGCTCGTTCGGCGACATCACCGCGAGCTTCGATGCCAGCAACGGCAAGCTCACGCTGAGCTCGGCCGGCGCCTCGACCACCGCGCAGTGGATCGCGGCGCTGCGCTCGGTAACCTACACCGACCTGGCGGCGGTGCCGACCGGCACGACCCGCACCATCTCGTTTACGGTCAGCGACGGCACCAAGGCCAGCGCCACCGAGACCAAGTCGCTCGGCATCGTCGCGACCCACCAGACGCCGGTCCTGACCAGCGGTACCTCGACCAGCCAGGACTTCCTGCCCGGCAATTCGGCCACGACGATCGACAGCGGCCTCGCGCTGACCGACCTGAACGTCGGCAGCCCATCCGCGCTGGTCTCCCTGACGATCACGGTGCAAATCACGTCCGGCTTCGAGATCGGCGACGTCCTGTCCTTCAGCGGGCTGGGCCAGATTCCGGTCAACGGCATCTCCCCCTCCTACGATCCGTCCACGGGCACCCTGACGATCACCTCCACGGGCGGCACCCTCTCGCAGTGGCAGAGCGTGCTCGACAATCTGCAGTTCCAGACCGGCTCCAATGCGCCGCTCGGCACGCGCGCAATCTCGATCAGCATCAGCGACGGCACCAGGACCAGCACGCCCGCGACCTACTCGATCGACGTGATCAGTTCCGCGCCGTCGCTGGCCACCAGCAGCACCGGCAGCGCGCACTTCCAGGCCGGCGACAACGCGCCTGCCACGCCGATCACGATCGATGCCGGCATGACCGTCGGCGACCCGCTCGGCAACGTGGTGGACACCGCCGTGATCGCGATCACCGGTAACCTGCACAGCGGCGAGGACGTGCTCGGCTTCACCAACGACGGCACGACGATGGGCGACATCAGCGGCGTCTACAACACGCTGACCGGCGTGCTGGTGCTGAGCTCGTCGAGCGGCACGGCCACCCTCGCGCAATGGCAGTCCGCGCTGCGCTCGATCACCTATACCGACACGGCCCTCACGCCGAATACGGCCACGCGAACGGTCGACATCACGCTGAGCGCCGGCGCGCAGACCAGCAACACGCTGGAGCGCACCATCACGGTGGCGGCCACCGACCAGACGCCGGTCCTGAGCACCGGCAGCACCGGCTCGGTGCCGTTCACCGCCGGCGACAACACGGCATCGACGCCGGTCGCGATCGATACCGGCATCGTCGTCTCGGATCTCGACAACGGCTCGCTGGCTTCGGCGACCGTCCAGATCGGCACGGGTTTCCATGCCGGCGAGGACGTGCTGTTGTTCATCAACGACGGCGCCACCATGGGCAACATCACGGCCAGCTACGATGCCGTGCACGGCACCCTGACGCTGAGCTCGGCCGGTAGCATCGCCACGCTGGCGCAATGGCAGGCGGCGCTGCGCGCGGTCACTTATACCGACACGGCCATCACGCCCGACACGGCCACCCGCACGATCAGCTTCTCGGTCAACGACGGCACCAAGACGAGCACCCCGATCACGCGCAACGTCAGCGTCGCCGACGTCGACCAGACGCCGGTCATCGGCTCCACCAGCAGCGGCCCGGCTGCCTTCCAGGCCGGCGACAACAGCATTTCCACGCCGATCGCGATCGACAACGGCATCGTCCTGGGCGACCTCGACAACAGCACGCTGGCCTCGGCCAAGGTGCAGATCGGCACCGGCTTCCAGCTCGGCGAGGACGTGCTGTTGTTCGTCAACGACGGCGCCACCATGGGCAACATCACGGCCAGCTACGACGCCGTGCACGGCACCCTGACGCTGACCTCGGCCGGTGCCAGCGCCACGCTGGCGCAATGGCAGGCGGCGCTGCGCTCGGTCACCTATACCGACACGGCCATCACGCCCAACACGACCACCCGCAGCATCGGCTTCTCGCTCAACGACGGCACCCAGACCAGCGCGACCTACTCGCGCGACGTCACCGTCGCCGATGTCGATCAGACGCCCGTCGTCGGCTCCAACAATTCCGGCTCGGTCCCCTTCAAGGCCGCCGACAATGCCCCATCCACGCCGGTCACGATCGATGACGGCATCACGCTGTCCGATCTCGACAACGGCACCTTCGCCTCGGCCATCGTGCAGATCGGTGCCGGCTTCCATGCCGGCGAGGACCTGCTGGCATTCGTCAACGACGGCGCCACGATGGGCAACATCACGGCCAGCTACGACCCCGCGCACGGCACCCTGACGCTGAGCTCGGCCGGTGCCAGCGCCACGCTGGCGCAATGGCAGGCCGCACTGCGCTCGGTCACCTATGTCGACACGGCCGTCACGCCCGACACGGCCACCCGCAGCATCGGCTTCTCGGTCAGCGACGGCACCCAGACCAGCACGACCTACTCGCGCGAC
The DNA here is from genome assembly GCF_000959725.1 of Burkholderia gladioli. Classification (NCBI taxonomy): domain Bacteria; kingdom Pseudomonadati; phylum Pseudomonadota; class Betaproteobacteria; order Burkholderiales; family Burkholderiaceae; genus Burkholderia; species Burkholderia gladioli. The sequence continues at coordinate 1,172,898 of NZ_CP009322.1, read as the reverse complement.
GTCACCGTCGCCGATACCGACCAGACGCCGATCCTGACCACCGGCAGCACGGGTTCGGTGGCGTTCACGGCCGGCGACAACGTCGCGTCGACGCCGGTCGCGATCGACACCGGCATCGTCGTCTCGGATCTCGACAACGGCACGCTGGCTTCGGCCATCTTCCAGATCGGCGCGGGTTTCCATGCCGGCGAGGACCTGCTCGGCTTCGTCAACGACGGCGCCACCATGGGCAACATCACGGCCAGCTACGACGCTGCCGCCGGCACCCTGACGCTGAGCTCCTCGGGCAACAGCGCCACGCTGGCGCAATGGCAGGCGGCGCTGCGCGCGGTCACTTATACCGACACGGCCATCACGCCCGACACGGCCACCCGCACGATCAGCTTCTCGATCAACGACGGCACCCAGTCGAGCCTCTCGCTCGCGCGCACCGTCACGGTTGCCGACGTCGACCAGACGCCGACCGTCGGCTCCACCAGCAGCGGCCCGGCTGCCTTCCAGGCCGCCGACAACACCGTTTCCACGCCGATCGTGGTCGACAACGGCATCATCCTGGGCGACCTCGACAACAGCACGCTGGCCTCGGCCAAGGTGCAGATCGGCACCGGCTTCCAGCCCGGCGAGGACGTGCTGTCGTTCGTCAACGACGGCGCCACCATGGGCAACATCACGGCCAGCTACGACGCCGTGCACGGCACCCTCACGCTGACTTCGGCCGGCGCCATCGCCACGCTGGCGCAATGGCAGGCCGCACTGCGCGCGGTCACCTATACCGACACGGCCATCACGCCCGACACGACCACCCGCAGCATCGGCTTCTCGCTCAACGACGGCACCCAGACCAGCACGACCTACTCGCGCGACGTCACCGTCACCGACGTCGACCAGACACCGCTCATCTCGTCGAGCAGCACCGGTTCGGTGCCCTTCAAGGCAGGCGACAATGTCGCCTCCACGCCGGTGGTGGTCGACAACGGCATCACGCTGACCGATCGCGACAACCCCACCCTCGCCTCAGCCACCGTGCAAATCGGCGCGGGCTTCCATGCCGGCGAGGACCTGCTCGGCTTCGTCAACGACGGCGCCACCATGGGCAACATCACGGCCAGTTACGACGCCGTGCACGGCACCCTCACGCTGAGCTCGGCCGGCGCCACCGCCACGCTGGCGCAATGGCAGGCGGCGCTGCGCTCGGTCACCTATACCGACACGGCCGTCACGCCCGCCACCGCCACGCGTACCCTGATCGTCTCGGTCAACGACGGCGTGAAGACCAGCGGGGCCATCACGCGCAACATCACGGTCGCCGATACCGACCAGACGCCGCTCATCTCCTCGAGCAACAGCGACCCGGCCGCCTTCGTGGCCGGCGACAACACGGCGTCCACGCCGATCGTGGTCGACAACGGCATCACGCTGACCGATCGCGACAATTCCACCTTCGCCTCGGCCACGGTGCAGATCGGCACCGGCTTCCACGCCGGCGAGGACCTGCTCGGCTTCGTCAACGACGGCCTCACGATGGGCAACATCACGGCCAGCTACGACGCGGTGCACGGCACGCTGACGCTGAGCTCGGCCGGCGCCACCGCCTCGCTGGCGCAATGGCAGGCGGCGCTGCGCTCGGTCACCTACACCGACACGGCCATCACGCCCGATTCGACAACGCGCGTCATCAGCTTCGCCGTCAGCGACGGCGTGAAGGCCAGCACCGCCATCACGCGCGAGGTCACCGTCACCGATACCGACCAGAGGCCGATCATCTCGTCGAGCAACACGGGCTCGGTCTCCTTCACGGCAGGCGACAACGTCGCGTCCACACCAGTGGTGGTCGACAACGGCATCGTGCTGAGCGATCTCGACAACTCCACCTTCGCCTCCGCCACTGTGAAGATCGGCGCCGGCTTCCATGCCGGCGAGGACGTGCTCGGCTTCGTCAACGACGGCGCCACCATGGGCAACATCACCGCCAGCTACGATGCCGCCACCGGCACGCTGACGCTGAACTCGTCCGGCGCGATCGCCTCGCTGGCGCAATGGCAGGCCGCGCTGCGTTCGGTCACCTACACCGACACGGCCATCACGCCGGACGCCGCCACGCGCAGCATCAGCTTCTCCGTCAACGACGGCGTGAAGACCAGCACCGACATCACGCGCAGCGTGACCGTCACCGATGTCGACCAGACGCCGCTCATCTCGTCGAGCAACACCGGGCCGGCCGCCTTCGTCTCGGGCGACAACGCCCCCTCCACGCCGATCGCGATCGACAACGGCATCACGCTGTCCGACCGCGACAACACGACCTTCGCCTCGGCGACGGTGCAGATCGGCGCCGGCTTCCACGCCAACGAGGACCTGCTCGCCTTCGTCAACGACGGCGCCACCATGGGCAACATCACGGCCAGCTACGACGCCGTGCATGGCACCCTGACGCTGACTTCGGCCGGCGCCACCGCCACGCTCGCGCAATGGCAGGCCGCGCTGCGCTCGGTTACCTATACCGACACGGCGGTGCTGCCCAACACGGCCGCGCGCACGCTGATCGTCTCCGTCAACGACGGCACCGAGACCAGCGCCGCCCTCACGCGCAGCGTGTCGGTCACGGCCACGCACCAGACGCCGCAACTGGGCGGCGGCGATGCCCGGCTCAGCTACACGGCCGACGGCAAGAGCGGCTCCACGATCACGGTCGGCGACGGCATCACGCTGGGCGATCGCAACAACACGCCGCCCACCACGGCAACGGTAGCCTTCGGCGGCAGCTTCGACGCCAAGCACGACGTGCTGGGCTTCACGCCCAGCGCCGCCAGCGGCGACATCACGGCCAGCTACAACGCCGCCACCGGCACCCTGACCTTCAGCTCGGCCAGCGGCACGGCCACCACCGCGCAGTGGCAGGCCGCGCTGAACGCGGTGACCTACACCGACACCCAGGCCGAGCACGCCAACGGCTCGCGTACCCTGGTGTTCACGGTCGGCGACGGCACGCGCAGCAGCGCGCCGCTCACGCGCACGCTGCAGATCGTGGGCGTGCCGCAGCCGGTCGGCGTGCCGATCCTGCCGACTACCGTGGAACCGGATCACAAGCCGACGCCGCCGATCGCGCCGCCGCAGGTCGAGATTCCGCGTTCGACCATGCTGATCGCACCGGATGCCCACGAGCGCAACGACGGCGTGTCGAATCCCCTGATCGTGCTGACGGCGCTCGACGCACCGCGCCAGATCAGCACCATCGTGCCGCGCGACACCTTTACCTTCGCCACCCACGACGCGCGCGGAAACGCATTGGGCGACACCTCCGTCACCTCGCTCGATTCAATCGTGCCGCAGGAGGCGGCCGCTGCACCGGCGGCCGCGCATCTGCTGCCTGCCGCCGACGTGCATGCCATGCACCAGCCCGGCAGCGCCTTCGCGCTCAACGTGGCCCCGCTGCTGCGCGCGCCGGCCAATGCCGAAGCCGCGCACGAGCAGGCCAGCGTGGCCGTCACGCTGGCCGACGGCGCGGCCCTGCCGGCCTGGCTCCATTACGACGCCACGCACGGCACGCTGAGCGGCACGCCGCCGGCCGGCGTGCATGAGATCCGCGTCACGCTGGTCTCGCGCGATGCCGCCGGCAACGTGGTGCGCCGCGAGGTGGTGGTGCGCTTCGACGCGCACGGCAAGCCCGCCGCCAACGCGCATGCCGCGCCGAAACCGGCAGCCAAGCCGGCGCCGCACGCCGCCGTGCCGCCCGCCAAGGCTTCGCTCACCGCGCAATTCGCCAATGCGGTGGCCACGCTGCACGTGCCGCGCCACGACGCGGCCCTCGCCGAGCGGCAGTCCGCCGTCGCGGCCGTCACCCCGGAGCGCCGCTCATGAAATCCGCACTCGCCTTTCCCTTTGCCCATTCCTCCAAGAGACCACTCGCCGTGAACAACAAGACGCTCCGGGGACGCGCGCCGCGTCCCGCCCTGCTCGCCGCCGCCCTCGCCGTGATCTGGCTGTCCGGCTGCGCCGTGAAGCCGGTCCCGTTCACCGACGCGGAGCGCGCCGATACGGCCCGCACCGACCGCGCGGCGATGTTCACGAACCAGCAGCCGGTGAACGGCCCGATCACGCTCGACGAGGCGATGGCGCGCGCGATCCGCTACAACCTCGACCATCGCCTGAAGATGATGGAAGAGGCGCTCGCGCAGCGGCAGCTCGACCTGTCGAACTTCGACCTGCTGCCCAAGCTGACCGCGCAAGCCGGCTACACCAACCGCAACCACGAGCTCGCCTCGGCCTCGGAAGGCCTGTTCACGCACGAGGAATCCCTGATTCCCTCGTACTCGACCGACAAGAACAGCCGCACCGCCGACCTCAACCTGTCCTGGAACATCCTCGACTTCGGCGTCAGCTACTTCGAGGCCAAGGAGCAGGCCGACCACGTGCTGGTGCTCGAGCAACGTCGCCGCAAGGTGGTGCAACTGATGATGCAGCAGGTGCGCGAGGCCTACTGGCAGGCGGTGGGCGCGCAGCGCCTGCGCGAGAGGATCGGGCCGCTGCTCGAACAGGCCGGCGCCGCGCTCGACGATTCGCGCAAGACGCAGGCGCAGGGCCTGCGCTCGCCGATCGAGACGCTCAACTACCAGCACGCGCTGCTCGACCTGATGCGCCAGCTCGAGGCGGTGCGCGACCAGCTCGAGGAAGCCAAGCCGCGCCTGGCCTCGCTGATGAACCTGGAGCCCGGCCGCGACTTCACGCTGGCCGCCGGCGACGAGTTCAAGGTGCCGGTGTTCGAGATGCCGATGCCGAAGATGGAAGACATGGCGCTGCAACGCCGGCCCGAGCTGGTCGAGGCCAGCTACAACGAGCGTATCAGCGTCAACGAGACCCACAAGGCGATCGCCAAGCTGCTGCCCGGCATCGAGTTCAGCCTCGGCGCGCATTACGACAGCAACAGCTTCCTGGTCTACAACGCCTGGCGCTCGGCCGGCATCAGCGTGAGCTGGAACCTGCTGAACCTGCTCAACGAGCGCAATATCCGCGGCACCGCCCAGGCCCAGCTCGAGGTGGCGAAGATGCAGCGCATGGCGCTCAGCATGGCGGTACTCACCCAGGTGCACGTGGCACGCAGCGAGCTGGCCGCCAAGACGCGCCAGTTCGACCTGTTCAAGCAGATGAACGACGTCGACCAGCAGATCCTCGAACACACCCACAATGCCACCACGGCCAACGCGCAGGGCAAGCTCGAGGAGATCCGCGTGGCCACCGCCGCGATGATGTCCGAGCTGCGCCTCTACCAGAGCTACGGCGAACTCGAGAGCGCCTATGGGCAGATGCTCGCCACGCTGGGCCTGGACCCGGTCGGCGACAAGCTGAACGGCCATGACCTCGCCTCGCTGCGCAAGTCGATCGGCGAGGAACAGCAACGCTGGGACGTGCTGGCCCAGGGCGGCGACCCGAGCGCCGCCGCGCCAGCCCAGCCTGGCCCGACGCTGGCCGCCGCGGCCGCGCTCGACGCAGCGGGAGCCACCCAGAAATGACGCAGGCCAGGCACTACCGGGCAGCCGGCGCGATCGCGCTGCTCGTCGCAACAGGTTTCGCGATGGCGGCACCGCCGGCGCCGGCTCCCGCTCCCGCCGCCGCGCCCGCTCCGGCGGCGGCCCAGGCCCCGGCCGCCGACAGCCCCGATTCCCGGATCCGCATCCAATTGGTGGCGCGCGACCAGGTCGACGTGTCGAGCGAGATCTCGGCCAAGATCGCCTCGCTGCCGTTCCGCGAGGGCGACAGCTTCCGCACAGGGCAGACCCTCGTCACGCTCGATTGTTCGCTGTACAGCGCGCAGTTGCGCAAGGCCCAGGCCGACGCCGACGGCGCGCGCGACCTGCTCGACACCAACCGCAAGCTGCTGGCCCTGCATTCGATCGGCGAGCTGGAGGTGCAGCAGGCGCAGGCCAAGCAGAAGGCCAGCGCGGCCGACGTGGCCTATATGCAGGCCACCGTGCACAAGTGCGCGATCGCGGCGCCCTTCGACGGGCGCGTGGTCAAGCGCAGCGCCTCGCCGCAGCAGTTCGCCGAGCCCGGCAAGCCGCTGCTGACCATCGTCGACACCGGCCATCTCGAACTGAAGATGATCGTGCCGTCGAAATGGCTGGCCTGGCTCAAGCCCGGCCATGCGCTGAGCGTGCAGGTCGACGAGGTGGGCAAGACCTACCCGGCCAAGGTGGCGCGGATCGGCGCGCGCGTCGACCCGGTCACGCAGACCGTCGACGTGACCGCCGCGCTGAACGCCGGCGCGCCCGAGCTGCTGCCGGGCATGAGCGGCTGGGCCAGCTTCGCGCGGTGATGTCATGACGGTGACGGCAACCCGCATGGCGGAAGAAGCGACCCAGGAGCAGGTACGCATCGACGGCCAGCAGCTCGCGCTGCTCTGGCAGTTGTCGGCCCGCGCCCGCGCGGCCGCCAGCGAGACCACGCTCGGCTTCACGATCGTCAACGAGACGCTGGCCCTGGTGCCCTATCGCCAGGCCGCCTGGTGGCGCGGCGACGCGCCGGGCCACGTGGCGGCCGTCTCGGGCCTGCCGCAGAGCGACCCGAACGCGCCCTACGTGCAGTGGCTCGGCGCGCTCTGCAAGGCGCTCGCGCGCGGCCTGCAGGACGCACCGCCCAAGGACGCCGCGGCGCGCGTGGAAGGCCAGGGCGCGCCGGTGCTGCCGGCCCGGCCGCAGGTGCGGACCTTCACGGCCGCCGACCTGCAGGCCGGCGCGCCGCACGTGGCCGAGGAATGGAGCGCCTGGTGGCCGGCGCACGGCGCCTGGCTGCCGCTGACCGATCGCGGCGGGCACGCGGTGGGCGGCGTGGTGTTCGCCCGCGAGGAAGCCTGGAGCGCCACCGACTCGGCCCTGCTGACCGAACTCGGCCAGGTCTGGGCGCATGCCTTCGAATCCTTCGCGCCGCGCGCCTCGTGGCAGGAACGCGCGCGCGCCCTGCTGCGGCCCGGTCGCCAGCAGCGCCGCGTGCTGATCGGCCTGGCGGTGCTGTGCCTGATCCCCGTGCGGCTGACCGTGCTGGCGCCGGCCGAAGTCACGCCGAAGGACCCGTTCGTGGTGCGCGCGCCGCTCGACGGCGTGATCGACCGCCTCTACGTGCAGCCGAACCAGCCGGTGCAGCGCGGCACGCCCCTGCTCGGCCTGGACGCCACCACGCTGCAGTCGCGCTACGCGCTGGCCCGCAAGGACTACGACACGGCCCAGGAGGAATACCGGCAGACCGCCCAGCTCGCCGTCACCGACGACAAGACCCGGCTGGACATGGCCGAGCGCCAGGGCAAGCTCGACCAGAGCCGCGTCGAGCTCGACTACACGGCGCGCCAGCTCGCGCGCGTGAGCGTCAACGCGCAGCGCGCCGGCGTGGCGATCTTCAGCGATCCGAACGAGTGGACCGGCAAGGCGGTGGCCGTCGGCGAGAAGATCCTGGTGCTGGCCGACCCGGCCCACGTGGAGGTGACCGCCTGGCTGCCGGTGGCCGACAACATCGACGTCAAGCCCGGCATGTCGCTCACGCTCTATCCGAAGAGTTCGCCGCTGTCGAGCTACGACGCGCGCATCGACTCGGTGGCCTGGCGCGCCGAGCCCACGCCCGAGGGCGTGCTGGCCTACCGCGTGCGTGCCACGCTCGACGCCGGCGAGGCCCGCGCGCCGCTCGGCGCGATGGGCACCGCGCGGATTCGCGGCGGCTGGGTGCCGTCGATCTACTACGTATTGCGCCGTCCGCTGACACTGGCCCGCCAGTGGCTCGGCTGGTGATTGCCGGCGCCCGCGCTCCATGCCACGACTTCCGCAACTGCGCCAGGAACTGACGCTCTCGCCCGGCGCCGCGACGCCCGAGGGCGCGCCCACCTGGATGCTGCACGACCCCGCCGCGAACCGCTTCTTCCAGCTCGGCTGGCCCGCCTTCGAGCTGCTGTCGCGCTGGCCGCTCGACGATCCGCGCGCGATGGTCGAGGCCGTCAACCGCGATACCACGCTGACGGTGACGCTCGACGACCTGGACGCGCTGCTGCGCCTGCTGCGCCACCAGAACCTGCTGGTCTCGAACTCGGCCGCCGACACCGCGCGGCTGGAGCAGCACGAAGCCGCGCACCATACCTCGCGCGGCATGTGGCTGCTCAAGCACTACCTGATGGTGCGGATCCCGCTGTGGCACCCGATGCCCTTCCTGCGCGCCACCGCCCGCCATGTCGCCTTCGCGTTCCGTCCGGCGTTCTGGTACCTGGTGGCCGCCGTGGCGCTGCTCGGGCTGTTCCTGGTCTCGCGGCGCTGGGACGAGTTCCTGCACACCTTCCACGGTTATGCCGACTGGCGCGGCCTGGTGGGGGTGGGCATCGCCCTGGGTTTCGCCAAGGTGCTGCACGAGTTCGGTCATGCGTACACGGCCCAGCGCCACGGCTGCCGCGTCCCGACCATGGGCGTGGCCCTGCTGGTGATGGTGCCGGTGCTCTATACCGATACCACCGAGGCCTGGAAGGTGCCGGCGCGGCGCGACCGGCTGCGCATCGGCGCGGCCGGCATGCTCAGCGAGATCGCGCTGGCCGCCTTCGCCACCCTGGCCTGGACCGTGCTGCCCGACGGCCCGCTGCGCGCCGGCGCGTTCCTGCTGGCCACCACCACCTGGGTGGCCACGCTCGGCATCAACGCCAGCCCCTTCATGCGCTTCGACGGCTACTTCCTGCTGTCGGACTGGCTGGACATGCCGAACCTGCACGACCGCGCCTTCGCGCTGGGCCGCTGGTGGCTGCGCGAATGGCTGTTCGGCCTGGGCGACCCGCAGCCCGAGCCCTGCAGCACGCAGCGGCGGCGCTTCCTGATCGCGTTCTCGTTCGCCACCTGGCTCTATCGCGTGGTGGTGTTCATGTCGATCGCGCTGATCGTCTATCACGCCTTCTTCAAGCTGCTGGGCATGCTGCTGTTCTGCGTGGAGTTTGGCTGGTTCATCGCGCGACCGGTCTGGCGCGAGGCGCAGGTCTGCTGGCAGCGCCGCGACGAGCTGCACTGGCGCCGCGAGACCCGGCGCAGCGCGCTGCTCGGCGGTGCACTGCTGGCCTTCCTGGTGCTGCCCTGGCATGCCGGCGTGAGCGCGCCGGCCGTGCTCGGCCCGCAGCGCGCGCAGGGGCTGTACACCGTCGCGGCCGGCTACCTGGCCGAGACGCCGCCGCCGGCGCGCGACGGCCAGCGCGTGCGCGCGGGCGACACGCTGGCGGTGCTGGTCTCGCCGGACCTGGAGGCGAAGCTGGCCGCCGCGACGGCCGAGGAAACGCAGTTGCATTGGGAGGTCGACCAGCAGTCGTTCGACGATCGCCTGCAGAAGCAAGGCACGGCGCTGGCGCGACGCTGGGATGCCTCGCGCCAGACCGTGGACGGGCTGCGGGCCGAGATCGCGCAACTGACGATTCGCGCGCCCTTCGACGGCACCGTGCAGGCCAACGACGACGCACAGGCGCCCGGCACCTGGCTGCCGCGCGGCGAGCGGCTCTACGACCTGGTCGCGCCGGGCGGCGTGAAGGGCGATGCCTATGTCGGCGAGAACGATATCGCGCGGCTCGAGGCCGGGCAGTCGGCCAGCTTCGTGGCGAACCTGCCGGAGCTCGAGGCGCGGCGCTGCCGGATCGACGCGATCGACAAGGTCAATGTCGCCACGCTCGACGAGCCGACCGTGGCGAGCGTCTATGGCGGGCCGATTCCGGCCGAGCAGGATATGAAGACGCGCCAGATCGTGCCGCTGCAGGCGACCTGGCAGGTTCGCTTCGCCGGTTGCGACGGCGATCCGGGGATCGGGCGGGAGGTGCCGGGGACGGTGCAGCTCGGCGCGGGGCGCGAGAGCCTGGCGGGAAACGGGGTTCGGTTCGTGGCGGCGGTGTTGCAGCGGGAGGTGGGGTTTTGAGGGGCTGGCGAGACACAATGACCAATACGGTCGCGATCATTGTCTTCGTCGCTCGCCCCATGATTCGGATTCCGTAAGCCGCCCCAGACAGCATAGGCTGTCTTGCCCGGCGTTCAAGACGGCAACCCGGGGCAGGCCTTTTCGTCGATCATCAGGCCTGGCTCGCTTCCGATCCGGCGATTCCGAATGGCCGCGATCCATCGCATCCCCTTGTGAGGCATCCCGTGAACCTTGCTCTTTCCGACTCGCCCTCGTCCGTCGCCACCGGCGGATTCGACGTGAAGATCTCGCCCCCCGAGCCGGTCGCCGTTGCGCCCGGCGCGTCCGCCATCGGCCGTCACGCGATCGAGAAAACCTACCACGGCGGCCTGGCGGGCCACTCGCTCGGCGAAATGCTGAGTGCCGGACAGCCGCAACAGGGCAAGGCCGGCTACGTGGCGATCGAGTCCTTCGAAGGCACCCTGGATGGCCGATCCGGCGGATTCGCGCTGGCCCATCTCGGCGAGATGGATGCGGGCAGCGAGTTCCTGCGGATCGGCATCGTGCCCGGCTCCGGGACCGGCGAGCTGGCCGGGATCAAGGGGCAGTTGCAGATCCGGCGCGAAGCCGGGAGGCACGATTACACGCTGACGTACTGGATGGCCTGACAACCCGATCCTGAGGCCAAGCCCGGCGGCAGCGCTTGACGCTCCCCAGGCGGCGGGTTGCGGACAATCACCACTACAGGCCCTTACCGCCTACTTGCCGCCCGTGGCATCGAGAAACGTCCCCGTGACGAACGAGGCTTCCGCGCCGGCCAGCCACAGGATCGCCCTCGCCACCTCCTCGGGCTGCCCGCCCCGCCCCATCGGGATCGAATCCTTGACGCGATCCACGCGCCCCGGCTCGCCGCCGCTGGCATGCATCTCCGTGTAGATATGCCCCGGGCGCACGCAGTTCACGCGAATGCCTTCCCGCGCCACTTCCTTGGCGAGCCCGGTGGTGAACGTCTCCAGCGCGCCCTTCGACGCGGCGTAATCGACATATTCGTTCGGACTGCCAAGCCGAGCCGAAGCCGACGACACGTTGACCACCGCGCCGCCGCGGCCGCCGTGCCGGGTCGACATCCGCTTCACCGCCTGCTGCGCGCAGAGCATCGGTCCGATCGCGTTGACCGCGAAGATCCGCTGCATCCGCTCGAAGCCGAGATCCTCCAGCCGCGACTGCCGCGCGATGATCGCGGCATTGTTCACCAGCACGTCGAGGCGGCCGAATTCCTGGTCGATCGCCTCGAACAAGCCGGCAACCTGCCCGGGATCGGCGCTGTCGGCGCGGATCGCCAGGGCCCGGCGCCCGGCCGCCTCGACATCGGCGGCCACCGCCCGCGCGGCCGCCTCGTCGGAGACGAAGCTGATCGCCACGTCGTAGCCTTGCGCGGCGGCGAGCCGCGCGGTGGCCGCGCCCACGCCGCGACCGCCCCCCGTTATCAGGATCAACGGGATCTGCGAATCCGTATTCATGTGGTGAAACTCCGAAAGAGGATGAAATCGTGCCCGGCGGTATCAAGCCGCGCGCAGATGCGGCCGCAGCGCCAAGGCCAGCGGGAAGATGACCAGCGCGGTGGCGGCCGTGGCGATGGTCGCGCCGACCACGCCGATCCGGTCGCCCAGCAAGCCGTAGCCGACCGGCGCCAGCGCGCCCGCCGCGATGATGCCGGTATAGAAGATCGCGAAGGCCCGCTCGGTGCGCTCGACCGTGGTCAGCTCGGGCACCGTGCCATACAACACCGACGAGGTGCCGTTGAGCATCGCCCCGAGCAGCGGCAGCAGGATCATGGCGGGCGCCAGCGGAAGGTAGATCACCGCCAGGATCAGCAGCGCCGTGCCGCCTTCGGTGGACAGCACCGTGCCGATCACGCCCATGCGCGCGCCGAGCCAACCGCACACGAACTTGCCGGCGGCGCCGCCGATGAACACCAGCGCGAGCGCGGTGCCCATCATCGGCGTCGAGATGCCCTTGGCCTTCATCAGGAACGGCAGGAAGGTCAGCAGCCCCATGCGCACCGCCGTGTCGAGCATGCCGATCGTGAACAGCAGCGAAAAGCCCGAGCCGGAGCCCTCCGCGTGACGGCTCGACGCCTCGTCGGCGGGAGCCGCGTCACGCTGCACGTTCGGCAGCCACAGCGCGATCACCAGCGCCACCACCATGCCGAGCGCCGACATCGCCCACAAGGCATGGCGCCACGGCATGAAGGTGATCAGCAGCGAGATGGCCGCCGGCAGCGCGGATTTCCCCAGGTCGCCCGAGAAGTTGTAGATGCTGAGCGGCCCGCGCGCCTGGCGCCCATACACGCGCGAGACGGCACCCGAGGCCAGCGGATGCTGGGTGCTCGAGCCGCTGCCGGAGATGGCCAGCGCCACGCACAGGCCCAGCAGGCTGCCCGACATGCCGGCGAAGGCATAACCGAGCGCGGCCAGCAAGGTGCCGAGCACCAGCGTGGCGCGCGTGCCGAACATGGCGGCGATGCGCCCCGCGGGCAACTGCAGGGTCGCCATGGTGCCGGCATAGATGCCGCGCAGGATCGCCAGCGCGCCGTAGTTGAGGCCAAAATCCGCCTGCCAGACCGGCAGCAGGGCGTAGATCATGTCGGTGTAGCCGTCGTGCAGCGCATGCGCCGTGCAGGAGAGCCAAAGTACCCGCTTGCGCGAGACGGGGCCGGCTTGCTCGGGGCCGCCGGATACGGCCGCGTTTGGGGAGGAAAAGGAAGAAAGTCTCATGGATAGGCTGGATCGCGCCAAGGCAGTCCCTGGCGGCTGCTCGAGGTTCGGTTTCGGAATGCCTTGAGTCTAGGTTCGCCCGGCGGGCGCCACAACTGACGTAAAATTGCGCCAGCCGGGAGAAAAAGTCACGTATGGACATGAACGAGCACCGCGAGAAGGACGCCGACCACCTGCCGCCGCTGAATGCCTTGCGGCACTTCGAGGCGGTCGCGCGACTGGGCAGTTTCGCGGCGGCGGCCACCGAACTGCACGTCACGCACTGGGCGGTCGGCAAGCAGATCCGCCTGCTGGAGGACTGGTTCGGCGTGCCGCTGTTCGAGCGCCGCCCACGCGGCGTGGTGCCGACCGACGAGGGCGCGGCGTTGCTCGGCGACGTCAATGGCGCGTTCGCCCGGCTGAGCAGTTCGGTCACCCGGCTGCGCCAGGAATCCATCAGGCGCCGCATCACGGGGCTAGTGCGCGTCAACGCGCTGGCGAGCTTCGCGCTGTGTTGGCTGATCCCGCGCCTGAGCGACTTCCAGGCCCGCTACCCGGATATCGAAGTGCGGCTGTCCACCACCTCGCGCCGCCTGCGCTATGTGGGCGACGCCTTCGACGTCGGCGTTCGCTCGGGGCCCGAGCACGCCGCCGGCCTGATTTCAGCGAGCCTGATGCCCGACCTGCGCCTGCCCGCCTGCAGCCCGGCGCTATTGCAAAGCCAGCCGATTCGCGGCGTCGCCGACCTGCGCCGGCACACCCTGCTGCACTCCTCCAGCACGCGCACGGCCTGGTCGGACTGGATGAGGGAAGCCGGCGCGCCGGGCCTGCTGGGCATGCGCCACCAGTACTTCGATCACGTATTCCTGCAACTGGGCGCAGCCACCGAAGGACTCGGCGTGACCCTGGCCTCGCTGCCGCTGATCGAGCGCGAGATGGCGACCGGGCGCCTGGTCTGCCCGATCCCGGAGCCCGTGTGGCGCGGCCCCGACTACACCCTGGTGGTGAATGCCGATCGCATCGAGGACGCCGCCGTCAAGGCGTTCAGGAGCTGGATCGTGGCGGCAGCGGCCCAGCATTCGGGCGAGCCGCCGCGTGTCGAATCCGCCGCCAAGGCGGCCCGCAAGACGACGGGCAAGCGAAAGCCGGCGCGGCGCGCCTGAGCCGCCAGCCTCAGAAGCGCTCGATCATGCCGATCTGCACGCCCTTCACCGTCGCGCCCGGATAAGCCGGCGGCAGGCCCGTCACGTTCACGCCGCGCAGCGTGAAGCTGGCCTTGCCGCGATTGCGCAGCCAGCCCGCGCTCGCGTACAGCAGCAGGCGCCGCGACAGGTCGTATTCCCCCATCGCGCTGAACTGGTCGGCATCGTTGCCGGCGCCCGAGCGATCGCGCAGGTAGGCGTAACCGAGCATGGCGCGCAGCCTCGACGTCGCCGCGTAGCGCAGCGACACGGCCGCGCCGTCGTCGTGATAACGGGGCGTGCCGCCGCCGTCGCCGTTGAACACCGAGACGAAACCCGTCACGCGGCCCAGCGTGTAGGACACGCCGCCGAGGTTCGAGCGCAGCGCGCCCGAATCGTTGGTCTGCTGGTGCGCGAAGGCGATCCGGAACGGCCCGCGGCGATAGGCGAAGGTCGCGATGGTGCCGCCCAGGCCGTTCGCGCCGCCCGCCGACGGGTCGCGCATCGACACCATCAGCGTGCTCGAGAAGCCATGGAAATCGGGCGACAGGTAGGTGATCGCATTGCTCTCGTAGGGCGTGATCTTCGAGAGGTTGTTGAGCCCGGATGCGATGGTGCCGGCCCCGAAGGCATCGACCTGCCCTTTGAACGGAATGTAGATCGGCGAATACTGCCGGCCCACGCGAATCTCGCCCCAGGGCGCGCCGAGTCCCACCCAGGCCTGCCGGTTGAACAGCGTGCCCGCGGTGGAAAGCGTGCCGTCGTTGGAGCCGAAGCCGCTTTCCAGGTCGAACAGGATGCGCATGCCGCCGCCGATCGGCTCGGCGCCACGCAGCCCGATCCGCGAGCCGCGATAGGCGCCCGAATCGAGCCGCGGCACCCAGCCCGAGCCGGGATTGGTCAGCTCGATGCTGGTGTCGATCACGCCATAGAGCGTGACCGAGCCCTGCGCGAAGGCGGGCGCGGCGGCTCCGCCGCACAAGGCGGCCAAGGCAAGCTGCCGGGCCGCCCGCAACGGCAGCGCGAGACGACGCGCGCCGAAGCTTGCGCGCGCAACGGATTCATCACGCATGAGCGAAGGAGGGAAAGAGACTTCGCCGACACGCGTATCCACGGGCGACGCCGGCGCATCGAGTCGATGCCCGTGGATACGCGACCGGCCGAAAAACAGCCAGCCACGAAAAACGCCGGCGGGACATGGCCCCCATCCAGGAGCCCTTTCCCGCCGGCGCATCGGATCGGGCGCGGCGCGCTGTGCTGCATCGCGCGCCGCGCCCTCGCCTGCCGGATTACTTGCCGTCCGGCAGCGCGTAGGCGATCACGTAGTCGCCGAGCTTGGTGCCGAACGAGCCATGGCCGCCTGCGGCGATCACCACGTACTGGCGGCCGTTGACCTCGTAGGTCATCGGCGTGGCCTGGCCGCCGGCCGGCAGGCGCTGTTCCCACAGCAGCTTGCCGTTGTTGGTGTCGTAGCCGCGGATGTAGTTGTCCGCGGTGGCGCCGATGAAGAATACGCCGCCCGCCGTGGTGGCCGGGCCGCCCAGCATCGGCATGCCCATCCGGAACGGCAGCGGGATCGGCGAGCTGTCGCGGACCGTGCCGATGCGGCGCTTCCAGACGATCTCGTTGGTCTTCAGGTCGATCGCCGACACGTAGCCCCAGGCCGGCTGCTTGCACGGCAGGCCGAACGGCGAGAGGAACGGGTTGAGCGTCACGCCGAACGGCACGCCGTACTGCGGCTGGATGCCGGATTCGGTGCCGCTGCCCTTGGCGCCCGGTTCCGGTTCCATCGGGTTGCCCGGGCCGCGCGGGATCAGGCGCGACACGAAGGGCAGCGCGATCGGGTTGGCGATCGCGATCTGGCGGTCGGTGTCGACGGCGATGCCGCCCCACTCGAACATGCCCAGGTTGCCCGGGAACACCAGCGTGCCCTGCTCCGACGGCGGCGTGAAGGTGCCTTCGTAACGCAGGCGGTGGAACATCACGCGGCAGACCAGTTGGTCGAACATCGTCGCGCCCCACATGTCCGCGTCCGTCAGGTTCTTCTTCGGACGGAAGCTCAGGTCCGAGAACGGCTGCGTCGGCGAGAGATGGTCGCCCTTGGCGGCGCCTTGCGGCACCGGCAGTTCGGGCGCCGGCACCACGGTGGCGCCGGTACGGCGGTCGAGCACGAAGATGTTGCCGGTCTTGGCCGGCGCGTAGACCACCGGCACCTTGTTGCCGTTCTTGTCGGTGATGTCGGCCAGGGTCGGCTGCGAGGGCTGGTCCATGTCCCACAGATCGTGGTGGGCGGTCTGGTAGAACCAGGCCAGCTTGCCGGTCGAGGCATGCAGCGCCAGCAGGCCGCTCGCGTAGCGCTCCTGCTCCGGCGTGCGATGGCCGCCCCAGATGTCGGGGGTGGTCACGCCCATCGGCAGGTAGACGATGTCGAGCTTGGCGTCGTAGGCGGCCGGCGCCCACGAGTTCGGCGAGTTCCAGGTGTAGTGCTCGCCCGGGCCCGGAATGTGGTTCGGGTCCTTCGCGCCCGGATCGAATGCCCACAGCAGCTTGCCGGTGCGCACGTCGAAGCCGCGGATCACGCCGGAAGGCTCGCGCGTCGAGAAGTTGTCCTCGACCGAGCCCGCCACCACGATCACCTTGTCGGTGACGATCGGCGGCGAGGTCGGCTCGTACATGCCCGGCGTGGTGACCGGCTGCAGATGCTGGAGGTCCAGGTCGCCGTTGTTGCCGAAGTCGGCGCAGCGCTGGCCGGTCTGCGCGTCGAGCGCATACAGGTGGCCGTCGTTGACCGGCAGGTAGATGCGGCGCGCGCAGGCGGCACCGGTGGCGGCATCGGCCGTGATCGGCGCCGGCGCGGCCGGGGCGCTGGCGGCGGCAGCCGCGTCGGTGGCGCTGGCGGCGTCGGTGGCCGCGTTAGCGGCGGCGGCACCGGAGGCGGCGGACGCGGCGGCAGCCGTATCGGCGGCCGGTGCCGCGCTGGCGGCGGCGCCTTGCGCGGAAGCCGACAGGTCGACGTAGGACACGCCGCGGCAGGTCACGTGCTGGAACGACGGATCGGCCTTCAGGCCCGGGTCGAACTTCCACGCGAGCTTGCCCGAGGCGGCGTCGAGCGCGAACAGGATCTGGTGCGGCGAGCAGAGGTACAGCAGGTTGCCGATCTTGATCGGCGTGACCTCGTTGGTGATCTCGCCCGGATCGTTCGGGCCTTTCATGTCGCCGGTGCGGAAGGTCCACGCCACCTGCAGGTTCTTCACGTTATCGGGCGTGATCTGCTTGAGCGGCGAGTAGCGCGTGCCGTCCTGGGTGCGGCCATAGGCCGGCCAGTCGGCGTCGGCGATGCCGGGGATCGGCGAGGTCTGCGCGGGCGTCTGCGCCGCGAGGGTGCCGTTCAGTTCCTGCGGATCGTTGAAGTTCGCGTAGAACAGCACGCCGCCCCAGATCACCAGCGAGATCGCCAGGGCCCAGCCGTTGGCGGCGCGGGCGCCGTTGAGCTTGCGCGTGACCAGCACCAGCAGCCAGACGCCGAAGATGACCAGCACGCCGGAGCGCGGCGCGAGGGCCCAGAAATCGAAACCGGATTCGCCGACGGCCCAGATCGCGGTGCCCACCAGCAGCAGCGCGTAGAGGGTCAGCGCGACGGCACGGCGGCCGCGCACCAGCCAGGCGAAGACCAGCAGCACGATGCCGGCGACCACGTAGTACGCCGAGCCGCCGATGGCGACCAGCCACGCGCCGCCGACCAGCAGGTACAGCCCGGCCAGCACGGCGAACAGCAATGTCAGCCCGCCGACGACACCGAGCGACGAGGATTGTTTTGTCATGATCCCAACCTTTTGTTTGAGACGGTTATCAACAGACTGCGTGCGCGAGACACGCAGGTCATCCTCCATCCTTGTTTTGTTATGGCGCTACGGATTCGCGTCGCGCGGGACGGCCTGCCCGCGCGACGCCAGCACCCGCGCCGCCGAGCGTCCGGCGGCCACGGGTGCAATACGAAAGACCGGAAAGACCGCGCACGCAGGCGCGATCGGGCGCGTGCGGCACGGCAGGATTCTGGGAACACACCACGAAGCGTGCGACGCGTCCGGCCGCGCGAATTCGAATCGCTGCGACGACGGCGCGTGCATCATGTCGGCGGGAGCCCGGCCCGCTGCGCGCTTGACGCGGCGCGAGGCCCGACTGCCCGAAGAAACGCCCACCCGGTTTGCCTGGCTGTCATGTCCTTCCCGTCACGTGAATGCATGGCATGCACATCGAGTGCCGCTACGGGGCGCATCTCAGGCGCGAACCATCACGGCATGAAAGACTTCTGAAACATTCGGCTCGTTTCGTTTAGGGTCGCAAATATATCTTTTTTTCCGTCGGACTGCACGTTCGCGGGCCTGGCGGGCCATCGCGATCTTCAAGCGGCGCGCGCCAATCGCGCAACAAACGATGCGATAGAACGCCGTCCCGGATGCAATCGCCCGGCTCGCCGGAGCCTCGCTCCAGGGCGGGGCAAGGCGCGTGCCCGCGCTCAGTGATACCCGGCGTCGCCCTCGCGGACCTTGCCGTGGAATACGCGGTACTGCATGAAGTTGTAGACCAGGATGATCGGCAGCACGATCACCGTGCCGACCAGGATGAACCACTGGCTCTCGGCCGGCGAGGACGCGTCCCAGATCGACAGCGAGGGCGGCACCAGGTTGGGCCAGATGCTGATCGCGAGGCCCGTGTAGCCGAGGAACAGGATCGCCAGCGTCAGCACGAAGGGTTGCAGGTCGCGACGGCGATGGTTCACCGCGCGCAGGATGCCGGTGGCGCAGGCCAGCACCAGGATCGGCACCGGCGAGAACACGATCAGCCGGCCGCCGCCGAACCAGCGCTCGGCCACCGCGGGCAGCCCGATCACGGTCCAGGCGCTGATCAGGAAGATCGCGCCGAGCAGGATCAGGCACAGCGGCTTCATCAGGAAATACGCCTTCTCCCGCAGCGCGCCGTCGGTCTTCCAGATCAGCCAGCCGCAGCCGAGCGTGGCATAGGTGATCAGCAGGCAGAAGCCGCAGAACACGCTGAACGGCGAGAGCCAGCCGAACGGGTCGCCGGCGAACGCGCCGTTGACGATGGTGGTGCCCTGCAGCAGCGAGCCGAGCACCACGCCCTGGCAGAAGGTGGCCAGCATCGAACCGCCGATGAAGGCCAGGTCCCAGAGGTTCTGGGTACGCCGTGCCTTGGCGCGCAACTCGAAGGCCGCGCCCCGGAAGATCAGGCCGATCACCATCAGCACCAGCGGCAGGTAGTTGGCGGGCAGCAGCGTGGCATAGGCCACCGGGAAGGCGCCGTACAACACCGCGCCGCCCAGCACCAGGAAGGTTTCGTTGCCGTCCCACACGGGCGCGACGGTGTTGAGCATCACCTGCCGCTCGCTGCGCGCATCGAAGAACGGAAACAGCAGGCCGAGGCCGAGGTCGAAACCGTCGAGCATCACGTAGAGGAACACGCCGAGCCCGACGATGAAGGCCCACAGCACGGGAAGATAGAGGCTCATCGCGTCACTCCTCGTCGATCGCGTCGTGGGGGCGCGACAGCGCCCGGTTCTGCAGCACCGGATGGGCGGCCTGGCTTTCGTCATGGCCGATCGAGGGGCCCTTTCGCATCAGCTTGAGCATGTAGTAGACCCCCGTGCCGAACACCAGGAAATAGACGATCACGAACAGCAGCAGGGTCACGCCGACCTGCTGGCCGCTCAGCGGCGAGACCGAATGCTCGGTGCGCAGCACGCCGTAGACGGTCCAGGGCTGGCGGCCCACCTCGGTGGTGATCCAGCCGGCCAGCAGCGCGACGATGCCCGACGGGCCCATCCACAGCATGAAGCGCTGGAACACGCGCGAATCGTAGAGCCGCGCGCCGCGCCGCAGCCAGCAGCCCAGCAGCACCGCGAACAGCATCAGGAAGCCGAGCCCGGCCATCACGCGGAAGGTCCAGAAGATGATCGGCGAATAGGGGCGGTCCTCGCGCGGGAAGGTCTTGAGGCCGCGAATCTCGCCGTCCCAGCTGTGAGTGAGGATCAGGCTGCCCAGGTGCGGGAGCTGGATCGCGTAGCGCGTCACCTCGGCGTCCATGTCGGGCAGGCCCACCAGGTTCAGCGCGGTGCCGCCGTGCTCGGTCTCCCAGATGCCCTCGATCGCCGCGATCTTGGCCGGCTGGTATTCGCGCGTGTTCAGGCCGTGCGCGTCGCCGATCGCGATCTGCAGCGGCACCAGCGGCAGCAGCAGCCACAGCGCCATCGAGAAGCTGCGCGTGACGGCCGCGTCGCGCCGCCCCTTGAGCAGGTGCCAGGCGCTGCAGGCGGCCACCAGGAAGCCGGCCACGATGAAGGCAGCGATCGTCATGTGGAACAGGCGATACGGGAACGAGGGATTGAAGATGATCTTCCACCAGTCGACCGGCACCAGTCGCCCGTTCTCGATGCCGAAACCCTGCGGGGTCTGCATGAAGCTGTTGGAGGCGAGGATCCAGAAGGTGGAGATCAGGGTGCCGAGCGCGACCATCAGCGTGGCGAAGTAATGCGCGCGCGGGCTCACGCGCTGCCAGCCGAACAGCATCACGCCGAGGAAGCCGGCCTCGAGGAAGAAGGCGGTCAGCACCTCGTAGGTCAGCAGCGGCCCGGTCACGCTGCCGGCGATACGCGAGAAGCCGCCCCAGTTGGTGCCGATCTCGTAGGCCATCACCACGCCCGAGATCACGCCCATGCCGAAGCCGACCGCGAAGATCTTCGACCAGAACAGGAACATGTCCTTGTAGGACGAATCGCCGGTCTTGAGCCACATGCCTTCGAGCACCGCGAGGAAGCTGGCCATGCCGATGCTGATCGCCGGGAACACGATGTGGAACGACACCGTGAACGCGAACTGCAGGCGCGCCAGATGCAATGCGTCGAAAATCTCCATGCGGCCTCTCCTGCCTTGGGCTTGCGGGCGACGCGCGGAACAGGCATCGACGGCCCGCTTCGCCGGCGGCACGTCGATGGTTGCTCGCGCATCGATTGAACCAACCGGCATGATGCCCGAGAAACATGACTGGGTGGCGGCGCGGTGCATGCCGGACGAATGCACCATGCCGAGCGCGCGACGGCGGCCGGCACGCCTCAACAATAAACCATCCTCGGCAAAGGTAAAGGCGCCGATTCGGCGAACGCCGCGCGCATTCGCCGTGAATCGCTCCATCGATATCGAGTGCGGCAGGCTTCGTGCCTGTAAGAAAGGAAAAGCCGGCGCGAGGCGGCGCCGGCTCATGTCGTGCTTCGACCCATGCCGGGCGACGCGCCCGGCGTGCCGCTCAGCCCTGCGCGCGCGTCGAGACCAGCCGGAACGCGGCGATCGAACCGGCCACCGCGATCAGCACCGGCACCAGGAAATCGTGGCCGACGCGGGTAAATTCGACAACCAGCACGATCGCGGTCAGCGGCATCTGCATCGAGGCGGCCAGGAAGGCGGCGGCGCCCACGATGGCGAATGCGCCGGGCGCCGTGCCGGGCCACACGAAGTGCCAGAGACCGCCCAGCACGATCGCGAGCAGCGCGCCGTTGGCCAGGCCCGGCGTGAGCAGGCCGCCTTCGGCGCCGGCCCGCAGGCTGCCCCACTCGATCGCCACCTTGGCCACCAGCAGCACGGCGGCCATGCCGATCGTCAGGGCGCTGTCGAAGCCCAGCGAGGCCGGCCCCTTGCCGTTGCCGAGCAGGGCCGGCAAGGCGATCGACAGGCCGCCGATGATCGCGAAATTGAGCACCGACAGCGCCGGCAGCCGCCAGTCGCGCGGCGCGCTGGCCCGCGCGGCGGTGGTCAGGCGCGTGAAGCCGTAGGCGGCCACCCCGAACACCGGCCCGCAGAGCGCCGACCACACCACCAGCGAGGCGTCGATGGCGAGCGGCGCGACCGTGTACTGGTGCTCGTTGCCCAGGCCGATCCAGGCCACCACGGCGGCGATCGCCGAGCTGGCCAGGGCCGGCACCGCGGCCGACCAGCCGAAGCTGCCGAGCAGCACCTCCAGCACGAACACGGCGCCGCCCAGCGGCACGTTGTAGACGGCGGCCAAGCCGGCGCCGGCGCCGCAGGCCACCATCAGGCGCTGGTCGGCGGCCGACAGCCCGGCCCGATGCGCGATCCAGCCGGCCCACAGCGAGCCGATCTCGCGCGGCGCCACCTCGCGGCCGAGCGGTGAGCCGAGCGCCACCGTCACGATCTGCAGCAGCGCGTGGACGGTGGTGCTGAGGATCGGCATGCGCGGGTCGGCCGCCTTCACGGCGCGCTTGATGCTGACCAGCGGCTTGCCCCAGCGGTACAGCGCCCACCAGCCGAAGCCGGCCACCAGCCCGCAGCCGGTCATCACCAGCACCCGGCGCAGCGGCGAGGCCGCGCTCACGCCGTGCAGGAAGCTCTCCTCGCTGATCACCTGGCCGACGCTGTAGCCATAGGCGAGATGCTGAATTTCGTGCAGCAGCAGCGCCAGCAGCATGCCGCCGATGCCGGCGCCGATCCCCGTCAGCACGGTGACCATGGCCAGCCTCGCGAGCGGGCGGCTGGCGGCCTGGGACGATGTCGCGGTGGTGGCGGCCGTGGCCGAAGCGGGCGCGGCCGGCTGGGGCGGCACCACGGCCTGGGCGGCGGAGGGAGTGGTCGGCGAGGACATGATGGGCGGTGGTGGGTGAGTCTTGGAATGAGCCTGCGAGTCAGGAAGGCGCGGACCACGTGGGCCCGCCATGGCGACATCCTAGTGAGCGAAAACTCATGAGACAAATAGATTTTTCTACTTGATTCATTCCCGTCGCGCATGGCCGACGTCGATCCGATCCGCCAGCGATCCCGAGCGCGATCCCAACCGCCCCGCGCCCGCCTCGATCATGCACCTGCCCCGCTCCCCGCGACATGCCGGCGCCCCCGCGTTTTCCCTGAGCGCGCTAGTCTTGACTCGCCCACGCGAATCGACAACACTGCACTCCATTCCAGTGTGATCACACATCAAACCCGGAGCCCACCGCCTTGTCACCGCGCATCACCCCGCCCGCCCTGCAGCTCGTCGAATCCGAAACGATGGCCGACAAGGTCTACCAGCAACTGCGCGAGGCGCTGATGAGCGGCCGTTTCGCGCCGGGCCAGGCGCTGAGCCTGCGCGGCGTGGCCGAGGCGGTCGGCTCGTCCACCATGCCGGTGCGCGCCGCGCTCACGCGGCTGGCCGCCGAGCGCGCGCTGGTGGACGGCCCGAACCGCGCCCTGGTGGTGCCGCCGATGACGCTCGAGATGCTCGACGAGCTGCGCGACGTGCGCATCGCCCTGGAGGGCTGCGTGGCCGCGCGTGCCACCGCCCGCATGGACGAGGCGCAGGTGGGCGAGGTCCGCGCGCTCTGCGAGACCATGCACACGCACGCCGAGGCCGGCGACACGCGCGAATACCTGCGCGCCAACTTCGCCTTCCACCGCGCGATCTACCGGCACGGCGCGAGCGAGAGCACGCTGGCCATCATCGAGAACCTGTGGATGCGGATCGGCCCGTTCCTCAACATGGTGGCGCCCGACATCCCGCATATGCGCCGCTCGATGGTGGCGCACCGCGCGATCGTCGAGGCGATCGCGCGCGGCGACGGCGCCGGCGCGAAAGCCGGCATCGCGCTCGACATCGACGGCGCCGCGCACGACCTGGCGACCACGCTCGGCACTGCGCGGGACGCCGAGGATGGCGCCGAACACGCGAACAAGGAAGCAGCGGCACGACTCAAACCGGCGCGCGCCTGAACCACGCACCGGCGGCACGGCAACACCGCAACACGGAAAGCGCGGCCCACCAAGGTGCGCTTGCAAGCACAACTCTCAGTAGAACGAAACAGGAGACAAACCGGCATGGCCATCCTCGATTTGCTCAAACCCTTCCCCGGCCTGCGCGTGCTCGTCACGGGCGGCGCTTCCGGCATCGGCCTGATGATCGCCGACGCGTTCGCCGAGGCCGGCGCGCGCGTGCACGTCTGCGACGCCTCCGAGGCGGCCATCGCCGCGCTCGGCGAGCGCACCGGCAAACCCGTGCATGGCGCCACGCTGGCCGACGTGGCCGACCCGGCCGCGATCGAGCGCGTGTTCGCGGACCTCGGCCGAACGCTGGGCGGGCTCGACGTGCTGGTCAACAACGCCGGCATCGCCGGGCCGACCGGCGGCATCGACGAGATCGACCCGGGCGACTGGCAACGCACCATCTCGATCAACCTCGACGCGCAATATCGTTTCGCGCGGCGCGCGGTGCCGCTGCTGCGCGCCTCGCCGCAAGGCGGCTCGATCATCGCGCTGTCCTCGGTGGCCGGGCGGCTCGGCTACGCGTTCCGCACCCCTTACGCGGCCACCAAGTGGGCGATCGTCGGCCTGGTCAAGAGCCTCGCGATCGAGCTCGGGCCGACCGGCATCCGCGTCAACGCGATCCAGCCCGGCATCGTGCGCGGCCCGCGCATGCGCGGCGTGATCGAGGCGCGCGCGAAGCAGCTCGGCCTCGCCTACGAGGAGATGGAGGCGCGCTACCTGGAGAAGATCTCGCTGCGCCGCATGACCGACCCCGAGGAAATCGCCGCCACCGCGCTGTTCCTCTGCTCGCCGGGCGGCCATGGCATCTCGGGGCAGGCGATCTCCGTGTGCGGCAACGTCGAGGTGCTCTAAGCCCACCCACGCACCCCGCCCTCCCGCTCGATCCGAATCCACGCTTCACGAGGAACCCACATGGCCTCCGCCCGCAAAGTCATCATCACCTGCGCCCCGACCGGCGCGATCCACACGCCGTCGATGTCGCCCTACCTGCCCGTCACGCCGCGCGAGATCGAGGACGCCGCGGTCGCGGCCGCCGAGGCCGGCGCCGCGATCCTGCACCTGCACGCGCGCAACCCTTCCGACGGCAAGCCTACCCAGGACCCGGCCGTGTTCGCGGAGTTCCTGCCGCGCATCAAGGCGCGCTGCGATGCCGTGATCAACCTGACCTCGGGCGGCAGCCCGCACATGACGATCGCCGAGCGGCTGCGTCCCGCGCATCACTTCCAGCCCGAGATCGCCTCGCTGAACATGGGCTCGATGAACTTCGGCCTCTATCCGATGCTGGAGCGCTTCCCCGAGCTGAAGCACGACTGGGAACGCGAGCATCTCGCGAACAGCCGCGACCTGGTGTTCAAGAACACCTTCGCCGACATCGAGACCATCCTCACCAGTTGCGGCGCGAACGGCACGCGCTTCGAATTCGAGTGCTACGACATCTCGCATCTCTACAACCTCGCGCACTTCGTCGATCGCGGCCTGGCCAAGCCGCCGTTCTTCGTGCAGAGCGTGTTCGGGCTGCTGGGCGGGATCGGCGCGCATCCCGAGGACCTGATGCACATGCGGCGCACCGCCGACCGGCTGTTCGGCGCGGACTACGTCTGGTCGATCCTCGGCGCGGGCCGCAACCAGATCCCGCTGGCCACGATCGGCGCCGCGCAGGGCGCGAACGTGCGCGTCGGGCTCGAGGATTCGCTCTGGATCGGCCCCGGCAAGCTGGCCGAATCGAGCGCCGCCCAGGTGCTGAAGATGCGCCAGGTGCTGGACGGGCTGTCGCTGGAGATCGCCACCCCGGCCGAGGCCCGCGCGATGCTCGGCCTGAAGGGGCCCGACGCGGTCAGGTTCTGAACCGAAGCCCCAAGCAATCGTTCCTGTATTGACGCACGACCGACAAGCAAGCGCGGGCTCCGCGCCCCTGGCACGCCGTCGCGCGCGCCGCCCCGAGCAAGGCCGGGCTCCATGAGATGAAGGGAGCGCACGGCAAGCCGGGCCGGCGCGGCGCGAGCACGCGCCGGGCGCCCCCGCCTGTCGTCCGAACCTCGCGGTGCGCCCGGCTTGCGGCGCGCGCCGGACCCTTGCCGATGGAGTCCATTCGATGTCGTCCCAACCCGCCACCCTGTCCGCCGTCGACGGCGATGCCCGCGTCGCGCTGAACCGGCTGCTGTTCCGCAAGCTGATGCCGATCCTGATCGTCGCCTACGTCATCAGCTTCCTCGATCGCACCAACATCGCCTTCGCCAAGCACGCGATGAGCATCGATCTCGGCATTTCCTCGGCCGCCTACGGCCTGGGCGCCGGCCTGTTCTTCCTGACCTACGCGGTGCTGGAGATTCCCAGCAACCTGGTGCTGCACCGCGTCGGCGCGCGCTTCTGGATCACCCGCATCATGATCACCTGGGGGCTGCTGTCGATCGCGATGGCCTTCGTGCGCGGCGAAACCTCGTTCTACGTGATGCGCCTGCTGCTGGGCGCGGCCGAGGCCGGCCTGTTCCCGGGCGTGATGCTGTACCTGACCTACTGGTTCGGCCGCGAGGAGCGGGCCCGCGCGACCGGCTATTTCCTGCTCGGCGTGTGCGTGGCGAACATCGTCGGCGGGCCGCTGGCCGGCGCGCTGCTCGAACTCGACGGCGCCTTCGGCTGGCACGGCTGGCAGTGGCTGTTCGCGATCGAGGGGGTTCCGGCCGTGCTGCTGGCCTTCGTGGTCTGGCGCAAGCTGCCGGACCGGCCCAGCAGCGCGCCCTGGCTCGACGCCGAGACGGGCCGCGCGCTGGAGCGCTCGCTGGCGGCCGAGCAGCAGGCCGGCAGCGCCTCGCACGGCGGCCATTCGTTCGGGCTGGCGGTACGCGATCCGCAGATCTGGCTGGCGATCTTCGTCTACTTCTGCCACCAGTTGACGATCTACACGATGATCTTCTTCCTGCCCGGCATCATCTCGGCCTCGGGGCAGTTCTCATCGTTCGCGGTGGGGCTGCTGAGCGCGATGCCCTGGGTGGCCGCCGCGCTCGGCGCCTCGACGCTGCCGCGCCTGGCGCGCGACTCGAAGCGCTCGCGCTCGCTGCTCTGCGCGGGGCTGCTGGTGATGGCCGCGGGCCTGGTCAGCGCCGCCCATGCCTCGCCGGGGCTGGCCCTGCTCAGCGTGTGCGTGGCCGCCGCGATGTTCTTCGTGGTGCAGGCCATCATCTTCACCTTCCCGGCCTCGCGCTTGTCCGGCAATGCGCTGGCGGGCGGGCTGGGGCTGGTCAATACCTGCGGCCTGCTCGGCGGCTTCGTCGGGCCCACCGTGGTGGGCGCGATCGAGCAGGCCACCGGCGACGCGAAGAACGGCCTCACCCTGCTGGCCGTGGCACTGGCGATCGCGGCGGTGGTCGCGCTAAGGTTGAGGCACGGCGGGGAATGAGCATCGCGCGGCAAGCTCGCTGAATCGAGACGAAACAAAAGGCCATCGCGAATCCTCGCGATGGCCTTTTTGCATGACGACAGCTTGATCAGAACCGATGCGTGATGCCGGCCAGCACCGATACCTGGTTCGGCGTCGACGAGGCGCTCAGCCCGTTGATGTTGGCCACCGCCGCCTGCCCGCTCGAATCGGTGCCCGACGCGTGCTGGTAGAGGCCGACCAGGTAGAGCTGGGTACGCTTGGAGAGGATGTAGGTGATGCCCAGGTCGCCCTGCTGGTAGGTCACGTGGTTGACGCCGTAGCCGCGCGTGTAGTCATAAGCCGCGCCGAGCAACCAGACCGGCGTGAGGTAGTAGCGCAGGTTCAGCTCGGCGTTGTGGAAGCTGGCCGAGCCGCGATAGCCGAGCGGGTCCAGGCTCGCATGCGCGCCCAGTTCGCCGAAGCGCGTGTTGGTATAGACCGCGCCGATGATCGCCGGCCCCGCCGTGTAGGTGCCGCCGACCGCCACGATCTGCTCGTCGCCGGCCGAGGCGTAACCCGAATAGACGCGGCTCGCGGCCATGTTGCTGCCGGTGGCGCTCGAGCTCGAGTTGTTGCCGAAGTAGGAGAAGTTCGGGTCCTTGACGTGCACGTAGGCCGCGCCGAGCACGATCGGCCCGCCCGTGTAGCCCACCCCGAGCGACCAGATCGAATTGCGCCCGAACTGCCCCGGCGTGCCGCCGAAGCTGTAGAGGCCGCTGGCGCGCAGGCCACCATAAGTCGGCGTGGTGTACTTCACCGAGTTGTTCGAGCGGTAGTCGTTGTTGGTGTTGTCGAGGTCGCCCGGGTGGCCGCCGAGGTAGGTCGCCCATTGCGTGCCGGCGATGAAGGGCCCGATGAAATCGACCACCGCGTCGTATTGACGGCCCGCCGTCAGCGTGCCGGCGCGCTGCGAGGCGAGCCCCACCCAGGCCTGTCGACCGAACAGGTCGCCGCCCTGCTGGAAGCCGCCGGTGGTCGACGAATAACCGTTCTCCAGATCGAACACGGCGCGCAGGCCGTTGCCGAGATCCTCGCTACCGCGCAGCCCCCAGCGGTTGCCGAGCACGTTGCTGCTGTTCATCTCGAACTGGCGCTTGCCGCCCGCGTTGTTGGCGTAGACGATCGCCGTGTCGATGGTGCCGTACAAGGTCACGCTCGATTGCGCCTGCGCCGGGCCGGCCGCGGCGCCGAGCGCCAGGCCGGCGACGCCGGCGGCCAGGCCCGAAGCCAGTGGCGAACGCAGCGACAAGGCAAGTCGCCGTCGGGCGCGGGTGCGAAGGGATTGCGGATGGCGTGCGTCGCGCGCGTGGCGCAGGTAGCGCGAAGGGGTCATGCTGGCTCCTCTTGAACCGTTTCGTATCGTCAGGACTGCGATTGATCAGGCTCGCCTCGACGCTGGGTCGGGCCGGGCCGGCCGCGGCGCGACGCCGGTTCGGGGCACCGCGCATTCGGATGCCGAAGTGTTGCCCAGCCGCCCCGCTTCGCTCCAACAAGAAAATAAATTCGCGCCGAACACTTTTTGCTATCGCCGCGACCCAGGCCCGGCGTGGCCGCCGTCGCCCGCGCGGGCGCCTGCCTTCTCAAAAAAGCGCCGCGTTATCATCGGGCTCGATTCCGCGACTCCCCACCCGCATCATGAACATCCGCTTCCTCGAGACCTTCATCTGGCTGGCCCGCCTGCAGAACTTCCGCCTCACCGCCGAGAAGCTGCACACCACGCAGGCCGCCGTGTCGAGCCGCATCGCCGCGCTCGAGGAGAGCTTCGACGTGCGCCTGTTCGACCGCAACTCGCGCTCGGCCACGCTCACGCCGGCCGGACGCAAGATGCTCGGTTATGCCGAACGGATCGTGCGCCTGGGCGACGAGATGCGCCGCGAGGTGGAGGACACCGATGCCGATGCGGGCCTGATCCGCCTCGGCGTGATCGAATCGATTGTCCATAGCTGGTTCCCGGCGCTGATGGCGCGCATCCGCGAGCGTTTCCCGCGCCTCGAGGTGGAGGTCACCAGCGATACCACCATCCACCTGGTGCAGTGGCTGCGCGCCGATGCGGTCGACCTGATTCTTCATACCGATACGCTGGCCGACCGCGAATTCGTCAACGCACCGCTCTGCGAATTCCCGATGCGCTGGGTGGCCAGCCCCTCGCTGGGCCTGGGCGGCAAGGGCGTCACGCTGGGCCAGTTGGCCGAGCACCCGGTGATCAGCTTCTCGCGGCATTCCGGCCCGCATACGGCGATCGAGCGCGAATTCTCGCGCGCGGTCGAGCGGCCGGTGCGGATCAACTGCATCAGCTCGGTGGCGGCGATCGTGCGCCTGGTGGTGGACGGCTTCGGGGTGGCCGCGCTGCCGCCGGCCATCATCGAGCGCGAGCTGCGCGAGGCTTCGCTGCTGGTGCTCGATACCGACAGCCGCTTCACGCCGATGCCGCTGGTGGCCAGCCACCGGCTGGCGCACCCGCTGTCGGCGCGGATCGCCGAGCTGGCGGCCGAGACGGCGCGCGACTTCATCGCCGAGCACGGCCCCGCGCCCGAACCGGCCCCGCCCGCCGAAGCCGGCCCGGCGGCGCCGCGGCGCGCCCGCAAGCGATAAGAAAACCCGTTCAGTCCGTATTTTTTTTCTTGTTGGACCGATCCGGCCCGCCCTCGCCAAACTGCGCCTGTCCGAAACCTTACGCAGGAACGCCACGATGAGCGAACAGCCGACGCAACGGCCGGGCCAGCTTTGCATCTGGACCGATACCGACCCTCGTACCGAGGACGACTTCAACGCGTGGTACGACCGCGAGCACATGCAGGAGCGCGTCGCAATCCCCGGCTTCAGTCATGCGCGGCGCTTCCTCGCCAGCGATGGCGCAACGCGGCGCTACCTGGCGCTCTATGAAACCGTCTCGCTCGAGGTGTTCCGCAGCGAGGCCTATCGCCAGGCCTTCGCGCAACAGACCGAGTGGTCGCTGCGCAGCTTCGAGCGCATGCGCGACAACCAGCGCCGCGTCGGCGAGCTCGCGTTCGCGGCCGGTGCCGGCGAAGGCGGCCGGCTGGCGCTGTTCGTGGCCGCGCCTGCCGCGCTGGCCGGCGCCGCCTGGCGCGAGGCGGCAAGCGCCGCCGCGCAGGCCACCCCGGGCGTGCACGCGGTGCGCGTGTTCGCGACAGACGCCTCGCTGTCGGCGCCGATCGCCACCGGCGCCGGCGCACCCGGCGCCGCGCTCGGCGACGCGCTGGTGCTGGTCGAAGGCAGCTCGGCCGCCGCCGCGCACGCCCTCGCCACGCGCCTGGCCGCGCTCGCCGACGTCGAAGCCGCGAACGTGCGCGCCTTCGACCTGCTCTGGCGCCTGGCGGCCTGAAACCCGATGTGCCACCGCTGCCCCACCTGATGGAGAAAAAGATGAACGCTCTCGCCAGCACGTCACCGACGCTGGAGCAACCGCGCGCCGGACGCGGACGCCTCGCCACCGCGAGCATGATCGGCACCTCGCTGGAGTGGTACGACTTCACGGTCTACAACACGCTCGCCGCGCTGGTCTTCAACCACCTGTTCTTCCCCTCGGTCGATCCGCTGGCCGGCACCCTGCTGGCCTTCTCGACCTACGCGGTCGGCTACGTGTCGCGGCCGCTGGGCGGCTTCGTGTTCGGCAACCTCGGCGACAAGCTCGGCCGGCGCGCCGTGCTGATGCTGACCCTGCTGCTGATGGGCATCACCACCGCGCTGATGGGCGTGCTGCCCACCTACCAGTCGGCCGGCATCCTGAGCCCGATCCTGCTGGTGAGCCTGCGCTTCGTGCAAGGCATCGCGCTGGGCGGCGAATGGGCCGGCGCGGTGCTGCTCTCGGTCGAGCACGGCAACCAGAAGAAGCGCGGCCTGAATGCCTCCTGGGCCCAGGTCGGGCCCTCGTTCGGCACCCTGCTCGGCACCGGCTTCATCGCGCTGATCACCATCTCGGTGTCCTCCGACGCGTTCCTCGACTGGGGCTGGCGCGTGCCCTTCCTGGCCAGCCTGCTGCTGGTGGTCTTCGGGCTGTGGGTGCGCCGCGGCGTGGGCGAGACGCCGGCCTTCGAGAAGCTCAGCGAATCGCACAACACCGCCAAGGTGCCGGTGGCCGAGGTGTTCTCGCAGCACTGGCGCCGCCTGCTGGTGGCCGGCGGCTCGCGGATCGGCTCGGACGTGCTCTATGCGTTGATCGTGGTGTTCACGCTGACCTACGTGACCACGGTGCTGAACCTGTCGCGTTCGCTGGCACTCACCGCCGTGCTGTGCGGCACCGCCTGCAACGCGCTGACGGTGCCGCTGTTCGGCGCGCTGTCGGACCGTTTCGGCCGGCGCCCCGTCTATCTCGGCGGCGTGCTGGCGGCGATCGTCTGGGCCTTCGCGTTCTTCTCGCTGGTCAACACCTCGCAGCCGGGATTGATCGTGCTGGCGGTGGTGATCGGCCTGGTGATCCACGCCGTGATGTACGGCCCGCAGGCCGCCTTCGTCACCGAGCAGTTCCCGACCCGCGTGCGCTACGCCGGCTCCTCGCTGGCCTACACGCTGGCCGGCATCCTCGGCGGCGGATTCGCGCCGCTGATCATCGTCGCGCTGTTCCGCAACTGGCACACCACGATCGCCGTCTCGCTGTACGTGACAGGCGCGCTGATCATCACCGCGATCGCCCTGCTCGCCGCGCGCGAGACCGCGCATCGCGCGCTCGAGGACTGAAGCCTCGCCCATGAAACTCCCGCGCGGCAGCCGCCGCGCTTCTTGCCACGCTCCCCGCCGGCGCCATGCCGGCGCGGCCGTCTTAGCCGACGCGCGGGCCGCGATGCCCGGGCGCCGCGCGAGGCCGGCCGCGCGCCTGGCGCGACGCCGGCTCCCGCACGACCCGAACCCGACATGACCCAGCTTTCCTTCACCGTTTCCTCGCCCGACGGCGCCCCTCGCACGCTCGAACTCGGCTTCGACACGCTCGTCATCGCCGGCTGGGCCGGCCGCGACGCGGCCGCGATCCAGCACCACATCGACGAACTGGCCGCGCTCGGCGTGGCGCCGCCCTCCAGCACGCCCTGCTTCTACCGCGTCGCCGCCCAGCAACTGAGCCAGGCCGACACGGTCGAGGTGCTCGGCACCGACACCAGCGGCGAGATCGAATACGTGCTGTTCGGCAGCCCGCTCGGCACCCTGGTGACGATCGGCTCCGATCACACCGACCGCAAGACCGAGGCCTATAGCGTGGCCGTCTCCAAGCAGGTCTGCGTCAAGCCGGTGGCGCGCGAGGCCTGGCGCTACGCCGACGTGGCCGCGCACTGGGACCGCCTGGAGCTGCGCGCGCGCTTCGTCGCCGCCGACGGCAGCGCGCGCACCTACCAGCAAGGCAGCGTCGACGGCCTGCTGCCGCCCGCCACGCTGTGGCAGCGTCACGGCGGCATCGACATCGAGGCCCTGCCAGCCGGCAGCGCGATGTACAGCGGCACCCTGGCCGTGCTCGGGGAGATGGCCGCGATGAAGAGCGGCGACGCCTTCGAGCTCGAGCTGCACGATCCCGTGCTCGGCCGCAGCCTGCGCCACCGTTACGCGATCCAGGCGCTGCCCGTGGTCGCCTGAGCGGCCCGCATGCGCGCTCCCTACCAACCTGCAGGAGACACCCCGATGCGCTTCACGCCCGCCACCCCGCTGCTGACTCTCGCCGCGCAACTCGATGCCGGCATCACCACCAGCCGCGAGTTGGTCGATATCGCGCTCGCGCGCATCGACGCCGAGGGCGGCAACGGCGCCCACGCGTTCTGCCAAGTCGATGCCGACGACGCGCGCCGCCAGGCCGATGCGCAGGACGCGCTGCGTCGCGCCGGCGTGCGCCTGTCGCCGCTGGCGGGCCTGCCCGTCTCGGTCAAGGATCTCTACGACGTGGCGGGCCAGGTCACGCGCGCCGGCTCGCGCGTGCTCGACGACGCGCCGCCCGCCGCGGCCGACGCGCCCGCGATCGCGTTGATGCGCCGCGCCGGCGCGGTGCTGGTGGGCCGCACCAACATGAGCGAGTTCGCCTTCTCGGGGCTCGGCGTCAATCCCTGGCGCGGCACGCCGCGCTCGCCCTGGCAGCCCGACGAGCCGCGCGTGGCGGGCGGCTCCTCCTCGGGCGCGGCGGCCTCGGTCGCGCAAGGCATGGCCGCGGCCGGCCTGGGCAGCGATACCGGCGGCTCGCTGCGGATTCCGGCCGCGTTCTGCGGGCTGACCGGCTTCAAGCCCACCGCGCGGCGGATCTCGACGCGCGGCATGTTCCCGCTCTCCACCACGCTCGATTCAACCGGCGCGATCGCGCCGAGCGTGGCCTGCTGCGCGCTGATCGACCGGCTGCTGGCCGGCGAGACCGTCGAGGCCGGCGGTTTCTCGCAGCCGGCGGCACCGCTCGACGGCCTGCGCCTGGCGGTGCTGTCGAACTACGTGACCGAACAGATGGACGAGACCGTCGCGCGCGCCTGGGACGAGACGCTGGGCCGCCTGTCGCGCTCCGGCGCGAAGCTGGTGCCGGTGCGCCTGCCGGTGCTCGACATGCTGCCTTCGATCAACCGCTTCGGCTTCTCGCCGATCGAGGCCTATGCGCTGCATCGCGAGACGCTGGCGACGCGCGCCGACGCCTATGACCCGCGCGTGCTGGCGCGGCTGCGGATCGGCGAGCCGGCGCTCGCGGCCGACTACATCGAGTTGCAGGCGGCGCGCGCCGAGGCGATCGAACAGGCGCGCGCCGCGTTCGAGGGCTTCGACGCCTTCCTGATGCCGACCGTGCCGATCGTGCCGCCCGCGATCGCCCCGCTCGAAGCCGACGCGGCGCGCTTCGCCAGCACCAACGGGCTGGTGCTGCGCAATCCCTCGGTGGTGAACTTCCTCGACGGCTGCGCCGTATCGCTGCCTTGCACGCCGGCCGGCAGCGCGCCGGTGGGGCTCAGCGTCGGCGGGCTCGCGCTGGAGGATGCGCGCGTGCTGCGCGTGGCGGCCGGCATCGCGCAGGCCTTGCGCCACTGAAACGCGGCGGGCCCGGCCGATCGTTCCGGCCGGGCCCGCTTGCCTGCCTCATGATTCAGCGCGCCAGCACCTCGCGCTCCAGCATCAGGTCCTCGTAGAAGGCGCCGAAGCCGCGCGTGCGATGACGGATATGCATCTCCAGGATCCAGACATGCGCGCTCGGCACGATATCGGCCGTCGACAAGGTGCCCGCGAACTTCGGTTCGTGCGGGAAGTCGGCGATCCGGTGCCCCGACATCCGCTTCAGGTTCAGCTCCCAGCCCATCGCCTCGGCCTCGCGCGTGGCGAATTCGTAGAGCGCGCGGCCGCTGACGCGCGCCTCGCGCCATTGCGCATGCACCGCCTTCCACAGCGCGAACACCTCGGCGCGGGCGCGATGCATCTCGGGATCGTGGCCGACCACGAAGGTCTCGCCCGCGTCGCCCTCCCAGCGCTGCCAGACCGGGCCGACATCGATGAAGAAGATGTCGTCGGCGCCCAGCACCACGTCGGGCGCCGAGGGGTTGCCGTATTCGCGCAGCGTGTTCGGGCCGAAGCGCACCACGATCTTGTGCCAGCCGCGCAGCAGCCCGCGCTCGCGCAGCACCACGCGCGCCAGGCGCGTCGCGTCCTCCTCGCGCATGCCCGGCTCGATGTGCGCCGCGATCGCGTGCACCGCCTCGCGACTGCGGCGGCGCACCTCGAGCATGCCCTCGATGTCGAAATGCGGGCCGACGTCCTCGTAATCCTCGCGCTTCATCATCGCGCCGCCTCCGTTTGCGGGCCGTCGAGCAGCAGGCCTCGCGGCAAGCTCACTTGCGCATGCTCGAAGCCGGCGGCGAGCCGCAACTGGCAGGCCAGGCGCGTGCCGGGCGCGGCGCCGAGGAAGTCGAGCAGCTCGGCTT
Source organism: Burkholderia gladioli (assembly GCF_000959725.1). Lineage (NCBI taxonomy): Bacteria > Pseudomonadati > Pseudomonadota > Betaproteobacteria > Burkholderiales > Burkholderiaceae > Burkholderia > Burkholderia gladioli. The sequence continues at coordinate 1,137,972 of NZ_CP009322.1, read as the reverse complement.
CGTCCTCGGCGGGCGGCGGCGCGTCGGCGCCGGCCTGGATCTGGACCGCGCAGGTCGCGCAGACGGCATGGCCGCCGCACAGATGCTGGAGCGCGATGCCGGCGCGCATCAGTTCGCCCAGCAGGGGGCGCCCTTGCACCGCCATCAAGTGGCCTTGCCGGCCGTCGGGCAGGCGCAGGTTCATGCGCAGCAGCGTGTCGCGCCGCGTCGACGAGGGGCGCGGCGGCGCGAACGGATCGGCGAAGAAACGCCCGGCCGGCAGGCCACGCGCGCCGACGAAACCAGCCCGCGCCGCCTCGACCATGGCCGGCGCGCCGCAGGCATAGACGTCGACCTGCGCCAACGAGGGGAAATCCGCCATCACGGCCGCGTCGACCCTGCCGCTGCGCATCCCCTCGCGCGACTCGCCCGACAGCACCGGCACGTAACGCAGGCCGGCCTGCCCGGGCGCCGCCGCCCAGGCGCGGCACCGCGCATCCGCGTAGAGATCGGCGGCCGTCCGCGCGCCGACATAGAGATGCACGGGGCTGGCGCGCTCCCACAGCCGATGCGCCTCGATCATCGCCTCGAGCGGCGCGAAGCCGGTGCCGGTGGCGACCAGTATCGCCGGCCGGTCCAGCGGCGTCTGCCAGCCGAATTCGCCGAGCGGCCCCTCGACGCCGAGGATCGCCCCCACCGCGTGCCGACCGTCCTCGGCAAACAGCCATTCGGTGAATTCGCCGCCCGCCGCCTTGCGCACATGGATCTCGAAGCCCGCCCCGCCCTCGCAGGCGCGCGCCAGCGAGAAAGGCTTGTAGCCGGCTGCCGACCAGCGGATCGCCATGAACTGGCCGGCCTCGTAGCGCAGGGGCTCGCCGTCTAGCAGCGTGAAGCGCACCACCGCGATATCGGCCGCCGCCAGCTCGACCGACTCGATGCGCGCGGCGCGCACGCCCGAGGCGATGTCGCCTGCGCGCGGCACGCGCAGCAGCAGGTCGGCCTGCGGATAGGTCTGGCACAGCAGCACCGGTTCGGCGCGGGCGCCTGGCGCGACCTCGCGCGGTTCGCCGTCGCGGCCGCTGCGGTAGCGCCCGGCCAGCACCTCGCCGCGGCACTGGCCGCAGAAGCCTTCGCGGCACGAAAAGCGCACCGGGAAATCGGCGGCCAGCGCCGAACTCACCACGTCCTCGGCGCTGGATGTCCTGAATTGCCACTGCGTGGGGGCGTCCGTTATCTTCACGACTGTCTGGGGTCCGGCGGAAATCGACGATGGCGGAATCTTGCCTGTGCGAGAAGCCCGCGGCAACGACTACCCGCGGGGGCAATGGACGAGATACCTTGGTGGCTTCGGCGCGCAAGGCGCCGCCGCCCGTTCAGGCCCGCGCCGCGGCTTGCGAGGAATAGGCGATCCGTTCCGGCTCGCGCCGCAGGATCACGCGCCCCGCGCGAATCGACAGCAGCGGCTTGACCTGCCGCCGCAGCGCGTCGTAATCGCTGTCTGCATCGAGCACCACCAGGTTCGCAGGCCGGCCCGCCTCCAGCCCGTAGCGCTCGCCGAGCGACAAGGCTGCCGCGCTGTGGTCGGTGACGAAGTCGAGACAGCGCTGCAGGTCGTCGTAGCCCATCATGTGGCAGATATGCAGGCCGGCATCGAGCACGCGCAGGATATTGCCGTTGCCTAGCGGGTACCAGGGGTCCTGGATCGAGTCCTGCCCGAAGCAGACGTTGATGCCGGCGCGGTCGAGTTCGGCCACGCGCGTCACGCCGCGCCGCTTCGGGAAGCTGTCGAAGCGCCCCTGCAGATGGATGCTCTCGGTCGGGCAGGAAATGAAGTGGATCCCCGAGCGCTTGAGCAGGCGGAACAGCTTCGAGCAATAGGCGTTGTCGTAGGAGCCCATCGCCGTGGTATGGCTGGCCGTCACGCGCGAGCCCATGCCGCGCACGCGCGCCTCCTCGGCCAGCACCTCCAGGAAGCGCGAATGCGGATCGTCGGTCTCGTCGCAATGGACGTCGACCAGGCAGCCGCTGCGCTCGGCCAGCTCCATCAGGTATTTCAGCGAACTCACGCCCTGCTCGCGCGTGTTCTCGAAGTGCGGGATGCCGCCCACCACGTCGGCGCCCATCTCGATCGCGCGCGCCATCAGCGCGCGGCCGTCGTCGAAGGACTCGATGCCCTCCTGCGGGAAGGCGACGATCTGCAGGTCGATCAGCCCGCGCGCTTCCTCCTTGACCTCCAGCATCGCCGCCAACGCGGCCAGCGTCGGATCGGTCACGTCGACATGGGTGCGCACGTGCTGGATGCCGTGGTCGCGCAGCATCGCGATCGCCGTGTGGGCGCGCGTCTTGGTGTCCTCGTGGGTGATGGTGGCCTTGCGCTGGCTCCAGCGCTCGATGCCCTCGAACAGCGTGCCGCTGCGATTCCATTCGGGGTCGCCCGCCGTCAGCACGGCGTCGAGGTGGATATGCGGCTCGACCAGCGGCGGGATCACCAGGCGGCCTTCGGCGTCGATCAGGTCCGGCGTGGCCGGCGCGTTCGGCTGGCCCGGCGCGATGCGTGCCTCCTGCGGGACGATCCGGGCGATGCTCGCGCCGTCGAGTTCGAGGGTATGGAGGCCGCTGCGCCGGCGCAGCGTCGCGTTGACGATCTTCATGGTCGTTCCTGTGGTGGGCAACCGGCGCCGCAAACGCGTGCCGGGCGATATCGCGGGTGCCGGGCGCGCGAGGCAGGCACCGGCCGACGTTCATTCTAATCAAACGCCCGCGCCACCAAAATCACCGCCGCGCAGCGGGCGTCGAGCCGCGCCACTGTTGCGAAATCCGGAAGGCTGCCCTCCAGCCGGCCCGGTGTTTCCTGCCGCGGCCGCTCCCTACACTGCCTGCATGGATTCGATCGTTGCGTTGACATCGAACCGGAACGCCAGAAGGAGCCAAACCATGAAAACGTTCATCGCCTCGACCGCCGCCGCCCTCGTGATCGCGGCCCCCGCCCTTGCCTTCGCCCAGACCGCCAACCACGGCCTGACGCGCGCCCAGGTGATCCAGGAACTGGTCGACCTGGAATCGGTCGGCTACTCGCCGGCCAGCGGCAACGACGCGAACTATCCGGAGAACGTGCTGGCCGCGCAGCAGCGCCTGCAGGCCAAGCGACTTGCGCAGGCCGAGGCCGCGAAGCAGGCCTACGGCCCGAACGGGCAGGCCGTGTCGGAAGCCGGCAAGGCCGCGCAGTAAGACGGCCGGCGCGCGGGCGGCCCGCATTCGGGCGGCACGCGCGCCATGACCTCGGCCGCCTGCCGCCATGTCGAACCTCGGCTGTCGAAGATGACAACGCCCCAATCCCGCGCTCGCGCTTCGGCCTGGCCGCGCGCGAGCGCCGCGGCTTCAGGGCGTGACGCCGCTGCGGCGCGTGGAGTCGAGCGCGGCGCGCATGCGCGCGTCGAGCGAGGCCAGCATCGCCTCGTCGCGCGCGATGCGATCGGGCAGGTCGGCGCGCAGGAACTCCACCCAGGTGCGCACCTTCGCGTCGACGAAGCGGCGCGACGGGTACAGCGCGTAGATGCTCATGCGCTGCAGCGTATGCGCCGGCAGCACGCGCATCAGCGAGCCATCGCGCAGCAGGCCGATCGCGGCATACAGCGGCAGCATGCCGATGCCCACGCCCTCGCCGATCGCCACCGCCAGCGATTCGGCGGTATTGGTCTGCACCGGGCCGCTGACGCGGATCTGCTCGACCTGGCCTTCGCGGGTCTCGAGCAGCCAGTCGTGGGTCGGGAAGGCGGGCGTCTGCAGCGTCAGGCAGTCGTGCGCGGCCAGTTCGGCGGGCGTGGCCGGCGCGCCGCGAGAACGCAGGTAGGCGGGCGAGGCGCACAGGATGCTGAAGGTCTCGCCGAGCCGATACGAGACCAGCTCCGAATCGGGCAGGGACGAGGCCGTCACCACGGCCATGTCGCTGCTGCCGTCGAACAGGTCGGGCACGCGCTGCGACAGGGTCAGCTCGACCGAGACCTCGGGACGCTGCTCGCGATAGGCGTTGAGCGCCGGCAATACGTAGTGCTGGCCGATGCTGGCGTAGCTGTGCAGGCGCAACAGGCCCGATGGCCGCTCGTGCGCGCAGCTCGCCTCCTCCTCGGCCGCGTCGACGTCGGCGAGGATCTGCCGGCAGCGCAGCAGGTAGCTTTCGCCGGCCGGCGTCAGCGAGAGGCGACGCGTCGAGCGGTTCATGAGCCGCGTGCGCAGGCGCGCCTCCAGCTCCGAGACGGCGCGCGACATGGCGCCGGTGGTCGAGTTGAGCGACAGCGCGGCGGCGGTGAAGCTGCCCGCTTCCACCACGCGGGCGAAGACCCGCATGTTTTGCAAGGTGTCCATGCTTATCGGGGGACGGCCAGGGAAGGCGCCATTGTCCTACCGCGCGCTTATCCGATTGTTACCGGTACAGCAACTCTGGTTTCCCCTGACCCGCGTTAATGGGCGTTTATCGGACTTCTACAATCTGCGCCGCATCGTTCCGATTCGCCGCGGCGCGCCGGCCATCCCTCCTTGAACCGCCGCGCCTGCGCCCCACCAGCCTCTCGTCGCCTTGATGAAATCAGCATCCGCCTCCCCCCGTGCCGCCGCCGAAATCCGTCGCGCGCCGGCACGACTCGCGCCGCTCGGGCGCCTCGCGCGCGATTGGGCGCTCTCGGACGGCCTGGTCTGGCTGCACCTGGCCAAGACGGTGGGCGCCGCGCTGCTGGCGATGGGCATCGCGATGCGCTTCGAGCTGTCCCAGCCGCGCATCGCCATGACCACCGTGTTCGTGCTGATGCAGCCGATGAGCGGCATGGTGTTCGCCAAGGCCTTCTATCGCACGATCGGCACGGTGGTCGGCCTGGCGGCCGCGCTGGCGCTGGGCGGGCTGTTCGCCCAGCAGCCCGGGCTCTACATGGCCGGCATCACGCTGTGGATCGGCCTGTGCATCGCCTGCGCGGTGCGCAACCGCCACTTCCGCTGGTACGGCTACGTGCTGGCCGGCTACACCGCCGCGCTGATCGGCATCCCGGCCGTGATGACGCCCGACGCGCTGTTCCTGTCGGCGCTCACGCGCGCGGCCGAGGTCACGGTGGGCATCGTCTGCTCGGCGGCCGTCAGCGCGCTGGTGCTGCCGCTCAGTTCGAGCCGCGCGCTGATGCGCTCGCTGAACGCGCGGCACGCGCGCTTCGTGGCCTTCGCGGCGGCGGCGCTGGGCGGCCGGCTCGAACGCGGCGAGTTCGAGCGGCGTTTCGCCGACTTCGTCGACGATATCGTCGGCTTCGACGCGATCCGCGCCTACGCCTCCTTCGAGGATCCGCGCATCCGCGCGCGCAGCCGGCGCCTGGCGCGCCTGAACGGCGAGTTCGTCAGCACCTGCACGCGGCTGCATGCGCTGCGCCAGTTGCACAAGCGGCTGGTGCATCGGCGCGCGCAAGCCGTGCTGGCGGCGCTGGCCCCGCACCTGGAACGGCTGGCGGCCGCGCTCGGCGCGTTGCAGGCGGAAGGTGCGGAAGGCATGGGAGACGCCGCGCCTCGGCCGGCCGGCGCTCTGCTCGATCTGAGCCGCCAACTGGCCACGCTGCCGGCGCAGGCGCGCGAGTCGCGGCTCGCGATCGCCGCCGGCACGCCCGACGACCTGCTCGACTTCGATACCGCGATCGAACTACTGTCGCGCTTCGCCGACGAGTTCCTCGGTTACGCGCAGACCCGCGCCTCGCTGGCCCACGACACGCACGTGCTCGAAACCGACGGCGACGTGCCGCGCTACACGCTGCGCACCAATGGCGTGTTCGTCGCCTTCACCTTCGTGCGCAGCGTGGTGGTGCTCGCCGTGGTGGGCGCCTTCTGGCTGGCGACGGCCTGGCCCAGCGGCGGCCTCGCCACCATCGCCGCGGCGATCGCCTGCGCGCTGAGCTCCACCTCGCCCCGCGCGCCGCGCTTCGTCGCGCAGATGGCGGCCGGCGCCGCGCTGGCGACGCTGGCCGGTTATCTCGTCACCTGCCATCTCTATCCGAACATCGACGGCTTCGCGCTGCTCTGCGCGACGCTCGCGCCGATCCTCGCCGCCGGCGTCTACCTGACGACGCGGCCCGCCCTGTCGGGCGTCGGCGTCGGCTTCATCGTGTTCTTCTGCCTGCTGGCCGGCCCCGACAACCTCACCGTCTACCAGCCCGAGCTGCTGCTCAACAACGGCATCGCGGTGGTCGCGGCGATGCTCACGGCGGCGTTGGTGTTCGCGGTGATCTTCCCGACCGAGATGCCCTGGTTGATCGCGCGCATCCAGCACGACCTGCGCGGCCGCGTCAGGCTGGCCTGCGAGGCGCCGCTCGACGGCCTGCACGCGCGCTTCCAGAGCGGCGCGCACGAGCTGGCCTCGCATCTGCGGCAACTGCTGATGAAGCGCTCGGCGCGGCATCGCCAGGCGCTGCGCTGGCTGTTCGTCACGCTCGAGATCGGCCATGCCGTGATCGACCTGCGCGGCGAACTGGCGCCGTTCGCGACGGCGCGCGCGGCCGGCGCGCTGCGCTGGCTCGCGCCGGTGCGCCGCGCGCTGCGCCTGCTGCCCGAGCTGTTCGAGGCGCCCGACGCGCGGCGGCTGTTGCGGGCGCAACGATCGGTGGAGCTGGCGATCCGCGCGATCCTGCGCGCCCGACCTGCCTGGGACGCCATCGATGGCGAACGACGGCGGATGCGCAGGCTGCTGGTCGGGCTGCACTTCATCCGCACCGCCCTGCTCGACCGCGACGCGCCGTTCGTGCGTGCGCGGCGGCGCTTCCGCGAACCGCGGCGCTGATCGCGCGTCGATCTCTCCACGAAATGGAAAGATGCTCTCCAGGCGGACGGCTTAATCGCGCCAGGGCCTGCTTTTATAGTGACTTCACCGCCGCAACAACGGCATCTGTTCAGGAGAACACATCATGAAGTCGCTGCAATTCGCCCTCGCCTCGCTCGCCCTGTCCGCCGCCTGTGCCGCGCAGGCCCAGGCTCCCGCCGCCCCGAACGACGGCAGCGCCGTGCCGGCCTCGCAGGCGCAGGCCCATCAAGCCCGCCACACGCGGCAGGTACCCGCGCGGACTCAGCCCGATTGCGTCGGCCCGGCCAGCTTCTGCAACATCTATTTCGGCAGCTGAGCATCGCCCGCCGGCAGCCGGCGCGGCCAGCTCGCGGCGCGCCATCTAAGCCAAGCTTTCCATTCGCCGACTTTCTGCTGTCAAAATCCTCTGCGACACTCGCGGCTCGATTTTTCCACCGCCGTCCCGCGCCGCCGCGCGGGACGGCCAGCAGCGAGCCCGCCCGCGAACATGATTGCCCTGACCTGCCGCGCGACCCTGGTCGCCGCCGCCTGTTTACTTGCCGCCTGCGGCTCCGATTCGACCGACACGCCGGCCAGCCCGGCCGCGCAGCAGCCATCATCGCCCGCCACCCCGCCGGCCACGCCGCCCGCGGCGGCCGCCGAAACCTTCTACCAGACCAAGACGCCCTACCAGCCGCAGCAGGACGCCTCGACCTACGAGGCGCCGCCGGCAGGTTATGCACCGATCTACGTGGAACTGGTGGCGCGGCACGGTTCGCGCGGCCTGTCGGGTTTCAAGTACGACGGCGCGATCTACGCGATGCTGCAGAAGGCCGAGGCCGACGGCGCGCTGACCGAGCTCGGCAAGCAACTGAAGGTCGATACCTTCGCGATGATGAAGGCCAATGCGCTGCTCGGTTACGGCGTGGCCGGTATCTCGACGCCCGGCTACGGCAACCTCACGCAAGCCGGCATCCGCGAGCACCAGCAGCTCGCCGCGCGCCTGCTGCAGCGGATGTCGCCGCTGTTCGACGGCTCGCGCAAGGTGGTGGTGGTCAATTCCGGCCAGGATCGCGCGGTCGACAGCTCCACCTATTTCTCCGGCGCGCTGGTGGCCGCGCGACCGGTGCTGGCGGCCAGCATCACGCTGCCGGCCGCGCCGGCACCCTATCCGGAAGGCGCGCCCATCGCGCAGCCGGCGGGCACCAACCGCTTCCTGCTGTATTTCCACTCGCTGAAGGCGGCCACCGACCTGGTCAGCACCACCAGCGACGCGAACTACGCCACCTACCGCGACAGCCTCGCCTACCAGGCCTATTCGAGCGACGCGACCGTCGCCGCCAAGCTCGCCGAGATCAATGCCTCGCCGCAGGCCGGCGAAGTCGCGCAGACGGTGATGTCGGCGCTCGTCACGCCGGCCTTCCTCGCCAGGCTCGGCACCAGCGGCTATACCTTCGCGAACACCGGCACCTACAGCTTCGCGTCCGCCGACGCGCTGTTCAGCAACACGCTCAAGGGCGACGGCAAGACCACCATCAAGTCGGCCGTCGACGCCGCCAACGTGCTCTACAACCTGCTGCAGGTGGCGCCGGCGATGAAGAGCGAAACCGGCGGCGTGAGCATGGAGAAATACATCGCGGCGCCGCAGGCGCGTTATCTCGCCTATCTGCAGGACGCGGCCGACTTCTACCAGAAAGGGCCGGGCGTGCAGGAGGCCAACCCGGTCACCTACCGGATGGCGGCCGTCCTGCGCGACGATTTCTTCGCCCAGGTGGACGCCGTGGCGCGCGGCGACCTGGGCAATGCCGCCAAGCTGCGCTTCACGCACGCCGAGGAGATCATCCCGTTAGCCTCAGCGATGAACCTGAAGAACGTGTTCGTGCCGGTGCCGGCCGCGCAGACCTACAGCTACGACAGCAACCCCTGGCGCGGCGACCAGGTCTCGCCGATGGCGGCCAACGTGCAATGGGACGTGTACCGCAACGGCGCCAGCCTGGCGGTGCGCATGCTCTACAACGAGCGCGAGACCGATTTCCAGGCCGCCTGCGACGGCGCCAAGCTCTCGGCCGGCAGCCATTTCTACGACTACGCCAGGCTCAAGGCCTGTTACGGCTACCTGTGAGCCACGCCGTGGGCCATGGCCGGCGCGCCAGCCCGGCCGCGGGACGCCGCCGTCCCCGTCCCGTCTCCCTCCCCCCGCGCCGGTGATCCGGCACGACATTTCCCGTCGCGGCGTTTTCGCAACGCTTCGTCAATTCGAGTCAAGCCTCGCATCGCGACCGTTGACTTCGGCGTGCCCCAGGCCTATCGTTAGGGTTAACACCTAAGCAGTAACCCTAGTCACTCTTGCACATACGATCATCATGTCGAACGCCAAGCAATCCCAAACCCGTAAGCCTTCGTTCCTGTCCCAGGTCGGCGCGATGCTGCGCGACGCATGGGCGCTGTTCGAACTCCAGTCGCAACTCCAGTTGAAGGCCGCCACCAGCTACGCGCGCGGCCCGGTTCGCGCCACCGTGCGCAACGATCGCCGCGTCTAAACCGCCGCCAAGCTGCCCAGAAGCGGTGGTCCGCAAGCCCGGCGCCAGGCCCTGCCTGGCGCCGGGCTTGGTCTTTTTCGGCCTGCCCGATGTCGATCAATCGCTGCTGATTCTTGAGGAATCGGCGATGATATAACGTATCGAATTCGGTATCATGCGCTTGCCGGCGGTGCCCTGCCGCCGGCAACCGTAGTTCGTTTTGCTCAAACCTCTTGGCGGACGCGTGGCGTCCGCTTTTTTTATGCGGCGTTGGAACGCGGCAAGTCCTCACATCGACCAACGCTCCCGGCATATCCGCTCCCGACCTACCCCGGGACTGAAGGAAAGTCACCGCCATTCCATTGAACGGATTCCAATTAACTATCTCGCGAGCGCCTCGGCGCCGGCGGCCTCATCCTCCTTGGCCTCCCCGCCCGCCTCGGGCGGCGCGAACCGCGACAAGTCGCGATACGCCGCGCCGGGATGCGCCTCGCCAAGCCGCGGCCCCTCGCCGAACAGCTTCTCGCGCAGCGTGCCGGGCCGGTAGGCGTTCGGGTACACGCCGCGCCGCTGCAGTTCCGGCACCAGATAGCCAACCACGTCCTCGAAACTCTCGTGGGCCAGCGCGTAGGCGAGGTTGAAGCCGTCCACGCCGGTCTCCTCGACCCATTCCTGCAGGATGTCGGCCACCGTCGCGGGCGAGCCGACGAACACCGGCCCCAGCCCGCCGATGCCGCCGAAGCGCGCCAGTTCGTCGATGGTCCAGCTCTTGTCGCCGCCCGCCAGATGCTCGACGGCCGAGACGATGGCATTGGTCTCGACCCGCTTGACCAGGTCGGTCGGCGCGTACTGGCCGAAGTCGATGCCGGTCCAGCCCGACATCAGCACCAGCGAGCCGTCGTAGGACACATAGCGCTGGTAGTCCTCGAACTTCGCCTGCGCCTTGGCGTCGGTCTCGTCGACCACGATCGTCACCAGCGTGTAGATCAGCAGCTTGGCCGGATCGCGGCCCGCCTCGATCGCGCGCCGCCGGATGTCGGCCACGTAGTCGCGCAGCGTCGCGCGGGTGGGCGCGGCCACGAACACGCATTCGGCGTGTTGCGCCGCGAAGGCCTTGCCCGAGCCCGAGGCGCCGGCCTGGTAGAGCACCGGCGTGCGCTGCGGCGAGGGCTCGCAGAGGTGGTAGCCGGGCACGTCGAAATGCTTGCCCCGGTGGCGGATCGGGTGGATCTTGGCGGGGTCGGCGAAGATGCGCCGCTCGCGGTCGCGCAGCACGGCGCCGTCCTCCCAGCTTCCCTCGAACAGCTTGTAGAGCACCTCCAGGTATTCGGCCGCGATCTCGTAGCGGTCGTTGTGCCCTTCCAGGCCGGTCTGGCCCAGGTTGCGCGCGCCGCTTTCCAGGTAGGAGGTGACGATGTTCCAGCCCACCCGCCCCTTGCTGTGATGGTCGGCCGTCGAGAGCCGGCGCGCGAAGGTATAGGGATGCTCGAACGAGGTCGAGGCGGTGATGCCGATGCCGAGGTGCTCGGTGGCCAGCGCGATCGGCGCGGCGAGCTGGATCGGATCGTTGACGGGGATCTGCACGCCCTGGTGCAGCGCGTGATGGTTGCTGCCCTGGTAGACGTCGTAATAGCCGATCACGTCGGCGATGAAGATGCCGTCGAAGATGCCCTTCTCGAGCGTCCTGGCCAGGTCGGTCCAGTATTCGAGGTCCTTGTACTGCCAGGAGCGGTCACGCGGATGGGCCCACAGCCCCGGCGACTGGTGCCCGACGCAGTTCATCTCGAAGGCGTTGAACCGGATGGGTTTGCTCATGATTCGATATCTCCGCTCGGAAAGACCGCGCCAGGCAGCCGCCGCGCGGTCGGACGACAATCCGTCGAATCTATCGAATGGCCTGGATCGCGACCAATATCGATTCCGGCAAACCTTATCGGCGCCGGCGGCAATTGCTTATCGCCGCCGGCGGATAGGCCGCCGCCATGAAAAAAGCGGCACCGGCCATGCATGACCGGTGCCGCTTCGTTTCCGCCCGGGCGAGCGCCGCACTGGCGGCGCCGACCGATGTCTCCTCGTGCCTCGAATCCTGTCGACGCCGGTTCAGGCCGTCGCGTTCAGCGCCTCGGCCAGCGCGCCGACCAGGTTGTCGATCTCGCGCGGCTCCGAAATGAACGGCGGTGCGAGCTGGATCGTGTCGCCGCCGTAGCGCACGTAGAAACCCTTCTCCCAGCAGCGCATCGCCACCTCGAACGGGCGGCGGCCCGGCTCGCCCGGCGCGCCCTCGATGCTGATGCCGGCCGCCAGGCCGAAGTTGCGGATGTCGGCCACGTGGCGCACGCCCTTCAGGCCATGCACGGCGCTCTCGAAATGCGGCGCCAGTGCACGCACGCGGCCCACGCCGTCTTCCTTGACCAGCAGGTCGAGCGCGGCGTTGCCGGCCGCGCAGGCCACCGGGTGCGCCGAATAGGTGTAGCCGTGCGGGAACTCCAGCATGTAGTCGGGGCCGCCCGCGGCCATGAAGGTGTCGTAGATCTCCTTGGTCGCCACCACGCCGCCCAGCGGCTGGGTGCCGTTGCTGACCTGCTTGGCGAAGTTCAGGATGTCGGGCGACACGCCGAAGGCGTCCGCGCCCGTCATCGCGCCGGCGCGGCCAAAGCCCGTGATCACCTCGTCGAAGATCAGCAGGATGTCGTGCGCGGTGCAGATCTCGCGCAGGCGCTTCAGGTAGCCCTTGGGCGGCACCACCACGCCGGCCGAGCCCGAGAACGGCTCGACGATCACCGCGGCGATGTTGGAGGCGTCGTGCAGCGCGATCAGCTCGAGCAGGCGATCGGCCAGCTCGGCGCCGTGCTCGGGCAGGCCGCGCGAGAACTTGTTCTGCGCCAGTTGCGTGTGCGGCAGGAAATCGGCCTCGATGCCCTGGCCGAACAGCTTGCGGTTCGGCCCGATCCCGCCCACCGAGATGCCGCCGAAGTTCACGCCGTGGTAGCCCTTCTCGCGGCCGATCAGGCGCGTCTTGCTGCCCTTGCCCTTGGCGCGCCAGTAGGCGCGCGCCATCTTCAGCGAGGTATCGGCGGCTTCCGAGCCCGAGCCGGTGAAGAACACGTAGTCGAGGCCGGCGGGCGTCAGGTCCTTGATCTTGTTGGCCAGTTCGAAGGATTGCGGATGGCCGAACTGGAAGGCTGGCGAATAATCGAGCTTGGCGATCTGGCGGCTGACCGCCTCGGTGATCTCGCTGCGGCCATGGCCCAGCCCGCAGCACCAGAGGCCGGACAGGCCGTCGAAGATCTTGCGGCCTTCGGCGTCGGTGTAATAGGCGCCCTTGCCCTCCACGATCAGGCGCGGGTCGCGCTTGAACTGGCGGTTGCCGGTAAACGGCATCCAGTGGGCCTCGAGCCAGGCGGCATCGGTGCGGATCGCGTCCGCTTGCGGGGTGGTCACGGTGTCGGTCATGTCGGCAGGCGCGCGGCGCTCCTCGGTGGGGTCAGTGTGTTGCGCATTGTTGGGTCGCCAGATAGTCTTGTGAATATCGCAATATCAATGTTCACTTGAGCATTCATGCAAGTAAGAAACCCCAAGCATCGCGCCCTGCTCGGCCAGCTCAGCGACATGGACCTGCGCCTGCTGCGCGTCTTCAAGGTGGTGGTGCAGTGCGGCGGGATGGCCGCCGCCGAACTGGAACTCAATATCGGCATCTCCACCATCAGCCGCCACGTCAAGGACCTGGAAACGCGGCTCGGCCTGGTGCTGTGCCGGCGCGGCCGCGCCGGCTTCACCCTGACGCCCGAGGGGCAGACCGTCTACGAGGAAACCCTGCGCCTGCTGGTCTCGCTGGAGGCGTTCCGCGCCCGCGTGGACGGCATCCACGACCGCATGGGCGGCGAGCTGCAGGTGGCCATGTTCGACAAGACCGCCACCAATCCGGCGGCGCGCGTGGCCGAGGCGATCCGCCGTTTCACCGAGGCCGCGCCCGAGGTGGTGCTGAACCTGCACGTGGCCTCGATCCAGGAGATCGAGCGCGGCGTGATCGACGGCAGCTACCAGATCGGCATCATCCCCGAGCATCGCAGCTCGGGCAGCCTGGTCTATACCGAGCTGTTCGAGGAGCGCATGCTGCTCTACTGCGGCGCCGGCCATCCGCTGTTCGGCGCCGCGCACGACAAGCTGAACTGGGACGGCATCCGCGAACACGCCTTCGCCGGGCTCGGCTTCCATTCGCCCAACCTCAAGCTCACGCATCGCGCCAGGCTCACGCGCAGCGCGACCGCCTCGGACCAGGAATCGGTGGCCACCCTGATCCTGTCGGGCAAGTTCCTCGGCTTCCTGCCCGACCATTACGCCGAGAGCTTCGAGCGCGCCGGGCGCATGCAGGCGATCGCGCCGCGGCGCTTCCACTATCGCTGCCGCTTCGTCAGCCTGTTCCGCCGTTCGCCGCAGCCGTCGCGGGCCGCGCTGCTGTTCCAGGAATGCCTGGGCGCGGCGCACGCGGGCGAAAAAAAAGCCGGCGCGAAGGCCGGCGGGGAGAGCCAGAAAGGCGGCGTGGCGCCGGGCGACGCGGGCGCATCAGCCGCGTCGGCCAAACCGGCTCGCGGCGCATCCAAACGCGCCGCGGCCGGGGCCTAGACAGCGGGGGCAGGCTCGCCGGGCAAGCGAAGCGCCTCAGGCGCCCCGCTTGCCGCCCAGGTGCGTGTCGAGAAAGGCGATCATCGCCTCGTAGAACTCGTACTGGTTCTCCTCGTTGGCGAAGCCGTGCCCCTCGTTCGCCTTGAGCATGTACTGCACGTCGATGCCGCGCGAGCGCAGCGCCTCGACGATCTGGTCGCTCTCGGCCTGCTTGACGCGCGGATCGTTGGCGCCCTGCGCGACGAACAGCGGCGTGACGATGCGATCGGCGAAGAACAGCGGCGAGGCGTCGTGCAGTTGCTGGCGCCCGGCCTCGGTGGTCGGGTCGCCGATCTGCTCGTACATCATCTCCAGCAGCGGCTTCCAGTAAGGCGGCATCGATTCGAGCAGGGTGAACAGGTTCGATACGCCCACGTAGTCGATGGCCGCCGCGTAGCGCTCGGGCGTGAAGGTCACGCCGGCCAGCGTGGCGTAACCGCCGTAGCTGGCGCCGTAGATGCCGATCCGCTTCGGGTCGACGATGCCCTGCCCGACCAGCCAGTCCACGCCGTCGTCGATATCGTTCTGCATGGTGCGGCCCCACTGGCCGAAGCTCGCCTCCCAGAACGCGCGGCCATAACCGATCGAGCCGCGGAAATTCATCTGCAGCACCGCGTAGCCGTGGTTGGCCAGCATCTGCACCTCGGGGTTGAAGCCCCAGTGGTCGCGCGCCCAGGGGCCGCCGTGCGGATTGACGATCAGCGGCAGCTTGTCCGCGTCGGCGAGCGCCCCGCCGTCGAGTTCATGGCCGACCGGCAGCGTCAGGTAGCCGTGGATCGTCAGCCCGTCGCGCGAGCGGTATTCGATCGGCCGCATCGGCGCCATGTCGGCCGCGTCGAGCCAGGGCGTCAGGGCTTCCAGCTCGGTCAGCTCGCGCGAGGCGACGTCGTAGAGCCAGATCGAACCCGTCGACACGTCCGAGGCGTTGCGCACCAGCATGCGCGATTCGTCGCGCGTGTAGCTGACGATGCTGGCCTCGCCGCTCGGCACGCGCGCGTCGAGATCGGCATGCAGTTGCTCGGTGAACGGGTCCAGGTGATGCCAGCAGATCTTGGCTTCCTCGTACCAGATGGTGGTCAGCACGCGGCGCTGGTACGAATAACCCATGCCCTTCACGTCGACCTTGTCGTGCTCGAACAGCAGCGTGCCTTCCTCGCCCGTGACCGGATCGAATTCGTAGATCGCGACGCGGTCGCGCCCGCGATTCGACAGCACGTAGAGCTTGCGGTTGTCGAAGCTGAACATCAGCGGCGCGAGCGTCTCGCGGAAGTTGGTGGTGACGACCGGGCGGAACGGCTCGTCCTCGCGCTCGCGATACAGCAGGGTCTGGTTCACGCCGTCGCCGGCCACCGCCACCCGCAGCTTGCTGTCGTGATCGGTCATCCAGCCGAGGATGTTGCCGGGGTTCTCGGCGATCAGCGTGGCCTCGCCGCTCGCCACGTCGACGCGGAACACGTCGAACACGCTGGCGTCGCGCTGGTTGTGCGAGATCAGCACGTGCCGCTCGTCCTCGATCAGCGCGTCGATGATGCCGGCGCGCACGCGCTCGAACGGCGTCAGGTCGAGGATCTCGCCGCCGTCGATCGGCACCGACAGCACGTGGTAGTTCTCGTCGCCGCCGAAGTCCTTCACGAACAGCACGCGATCGTTGTTCTTCCACGCGTAGCCGCCGATGTCGCGCTGCGACTCATGCGTGAGTGCGCGCGCCTCGCCGAGCGGGCGGCCGCGCTCGTCGATCGCCTGCACGAACACGTTGAGCCGGCCCTCATGACGCGCCAGGAAGGACAGGTGACGGCCGTCCGGCGACAGCTGGAAGCCGGTGCGCTCGGGGCGGCGAAAGAAATCGCGGACGTCGTGGCGCCGGGCGGCGCGCTGCGGGGATCGCTGCATGGACTCTCCTGTTCCGGTGATGCCCGAGGCGCCGGACGCGCCTCGCTCGCGGGCGGGATCGCTCATTCTAGCGTCGCGGCGCGATCGGAACCTTTTTCCCCGGCCAGGCGCGCCGCCGTCCTGCCCGGCTCGGGACAGGGGCAGGTGGTGTGCAGCCGACGCCGCAACGCCTCGACCGCGCGCAGCATGCGCCCCGACAGCGTCCATTCCGAGCGGTGGATCAGCCACAGCGTATCGACCACCGAGGCGCCGCACTCGATCACGCGGATCGCTTCCTGACGCGCAAAGGCCTGGCGTGCGTAACGCGGGATCACGGTGAAGCCCAGGCCGCGCGCCACCGGCTCCAGGATCAGCCCCACCTGGTTGGTGAAGGCCCGGCGCGGCAGGCCGCGCACGCCGGGATTGTCGGGAAAGCGCCGGCTCAGCAGGCGGCTGGCCATCGCCAGGCCATCGGGATGATCGACGAAGCCGAGCCGTTCCAGGTCCGCCCAGTTGCTCACGTAGTCGTCGGCCGGCACCACCAGCTCGAGCGGCTCCTCGGCGAAGCGGCTCACGGCCAGCCGCTCGTCGTCGGGCTTGAGCGTGACCAGCCCGACCTCGTAGAGATTCGAGAGCACCGCGTCGAGCACCTCGCGATCGGGCGCGAAGCGATGGCGCACCACCAGGCCCGGCGTGGCGAGCTGCATGTCGAGCAGCCAGGGCGCCATCACCAGGCCGATGCTGCCCGGCGTGATCAGGCTGATCTCGCCGCAATCGGCGTCGGCCTCGGCGAGGCGGCTGCGCAGGCGCTGGTCGGCGCGCGCCAGCTCCGCGCAGTAGTCGAGCACCACGCGGCCGGTCGGCGTGATGTCGATGCCGCGCGGGCGCCGGATCACCAGCAGGCCGAGCTGGTCCTCCAGGTGCCGCAGGTGCTGGCTGACCGCCGCCTGGGTGAGCCCGAGCCGCTCGGCCGCGCGCGTGAAGTTGCCGGTCTCGACCAGCATCTCGAAGGTTCGCAGCCATTGCGGATTGAGCGGCGTGGCGCCGGCGAGGATGCCGGCTGGCGCGAGGGTCATGGCGCTTGAGGGGGAAATCGGGGCGAGTCAGTGTAGCAGGTCGCTCGAGAGCGCGCCGGCGGCCGGGCGGGGCCGGAAGCGGCAAGCAGACCGCTCCATCTCGCTTGCTCCCGTTTCGCGGCAGAATGCGCAAACCAGCTGCCGTGTCGGCGAGCCGACAGCCAGGCCGGGCGCGATTGCCGATGATCGCGGCATGGCCGCCGCGCGCGCCCTGCCGCGCCGACCCCTCACGAGACGACGAACCCCAGGAGACACGGATGAACGCCATCGTATCCGCCCGCCGTTCCGACATCAGCCCCGAGGAATGGGAGATGCGCATCAACCTCGCGGCCTGCTACCGCCTGACGGCGCTGTTCGGCTGGGACGACCTGATCTTCACCCACATCTCGGCGCGCGTGCCGGGCCCCGAGCATCACTTCCTGATCAACCCCTACGGCATGGGTTTCGAGGAGATGACGGCCTCCTCGCTGGTGAAGGTCGACCTGGACGGGCGCAAGGTGTCGGATTCGCCCTACGAGATCAACCCGGCCGGCTTCGTGATCCACAGCGCCGTGCATGCCGCGCGCGAGGACGCGCACTGCGTGATGCACGTGCATTCGATCAACGGCACGGCGGTGTCGGCCCAGGAGGACGGGCTGCTGCCGCTGACCCAGCATTCGCTGATCGTGCTGCGCTCGCTCGGCTACCACGACTACGAGGGCATCGCGCTGGAGGACGAGGAGAAACCGCGCCTGGTGGCCGACCTCGGCCGCCACACGCACCTGATGCTGCGCAATCACGGCCTGCTGACGGTGGGCGCCTCGCCGGCCGAGGCCTTCGTCGCGATGTACTTCTTCGAGGCCGCCTGCATGATGCAGGTGCGTGCGCAGGCCGGCGGCGGCAAGCTGCGCACGATCGGCCAACCGATCCTCGACGGCATCACCCGCCAGATGGCCACCGTCACCACCAACCAGGGCCCGGGCACCCTGGTCTGGCCGTCGCTGCTGCGCAAGCTCGACCGCCACAATCCCGGCTACGCGCAATGATCCGTCGCGGCCCTTCGCAGGCAAGCTCGCGAGGGGCCGCAGCGGCTGCGCGGCAGGCATATCGATCGAAGAAATCGCGCTAAGCCGGCGCGACGGCGCTTCCTATAATCGTCGGGACCCCGAACCGACGAACCACCAGGAGGAGCCCGCATGACCACCGCTCGCGAACCCGCCGACTGGCATCTCGACACCATCGCCGTGCACGGCGGCTACCGCCCCGACCCGACCACGCGCGCCGCCGCCGTGCCGATCTACCAGACGGCGGCGTTCGCCTTCGACGACACGCAGCACGGCGCCGACCTGTTCGACCTGAAGGTGCCCGGCAACATCTACACGCGCATCATGAACCCGACCCAGGACGTGCTGGAGCAGCGCCTCGCCCTGCTCGAGGGCGGCGTCGGCGCGCTGGCGCTGGCCTCGGGCCAGGCCGCCGTGACCTACGCGATCCTGACCATCGCCGAGGCCGGCGACAACCTGGTCTCGTCGAGCACGCTCTACGGCGGCACCTACAACCTGCTGGCCCACACGCTGCCGCAATACGGCATCGGCACCCGCTTCGCCGATCCGCGCGAGCCGGACAGCTTCGCCGCCCTGATCGACGCCCGCACCAAGGCGATCTTCGTCGAATCGGTGGGCAACCCGCTCGGCAACATCACCGACATCGCCGCGCTGGCCGAGATCGCGCATCGCCACGGCGTGCCGCTGATCGTCGACAATACGGTGCCCTCGCCCTACCTGCTGCGGCCCTTCGAGCACGGCGCCGACATCGTGGTGCACTCGCTGACCAAGTACCTGGGCGGGCACGGCACCGCGATCGGCGGCGCGATCGTCGATTCGGGGCGCTTTCGCTGGGCCGAGCACGCCGAGCGCTTTCGCCGCCTCAACGAGCCCGACGTCAGCTATCACGGCGTGGTCTACACGGAAGCCTTCGGCGAGGCCGCCTATATCGGCCGCGCGCGCGTGGTGCCGCTGCGCAATACCGGCGCGGCGATCTCTCCCTTCAACGCCTTCCTGATCCTGCAGGGCATCGAGACGCTCGGCCTGCGCATCGACCGGATCAGCGCCAACGCGCTGGGTGTGGCGCGCTTCCTGCAAGGCCACGGCAAGGTGGAATGGGCCGACTACTCGGGGCTGCCCGAGCATCGCGACCATGCTTTGGCGCAGCGCTACCTGTCGGGGCGCGGCCCCGGCATCCTGACCTTCGGCGTGCGCGACGGCCGCGCCGGCGGCGCCCGCTTCCAGGACGCGCTGAAGCTGTTCACGCGGCTGGTCAATATCGGCGACGCGAAGTCGCTCGCCACCCACCCCGCCTCGACCACCCACCGCCAGCTCTCGCCCGAGGAACTGGCCAAGGCCGGCGTGCGCGAGGAAACCGTGCGGCTGTCGATCGGCATCGAGCATCTCGACGACCTGCTGGCCGATCTCGCGCAGGCGCTCGAAGCCGTGTAGAACGGCGTCGCCACGGGGGCGCTCAGCGCTCCCAGCGCGAATTCAGCATCACGCTGCACAGGTTCACGCGCGCGAAGCCGGGATCCTTGTGCCCCAGGAAATCGTCGTTGAAGGTGCCGAAGGTGGTGGCCGGGCGGTGCCTGAGCCCCTGGTAGAACACTTCGATCATCCGCTCGGCGAAACCGCTCTCGCGCGGGTAGGCGGCCACCACGGCCTCGCGCTGCGCATCGCTGAACTGCTCGAAGCCGCGCCCCGCCACGTCCATGCCGGCGCCGGCCTGGATCAGCGCGATCTCCGGGTGCATGTGCTCGGGGATGCCTGGCGTGGTGTGCAGCGCGACGGCGGCCCAGACCTTGTCGATATCGTGCGCGTCGATCCCGTGGCCACGCAGGAAATCGCGCGCGGCGTTCGCGCCGTCCACCTCGAAACGCAGCGGGCTGTGGTGGTAGTGCTCGCACAGGCCGATGTCGTGGAACATGGCGGCCACGTAGAGCAGTTCGCGGTCGAACACCAGGCCGCGCTGGCCGCCGAGCAGCGCGGCCCAGCAATACACGCGCGTCGAATGCCGGAACAGCAACTCGCTCGCGGTATCGCGGATCAACTGGGTGGCCTCGCGCGCCAGTTGGCTGTCGGGAAGGTCGATGCCGAAGGCGGCATGGCTTGTCATGGTCGGATCCTGTCGGGTGATGGCGCCGCCCGCCGCGCGCGCCTGCTCGCGCGGGCACTGGCGCAGGCGTGCCAGATTACGTCCGGCCCGGACCAGAAAACAGACCCAAGAATGCGGATTCCGGCTGTACCATGGCGCCCATGACCCAGCTCCGCATCGGACTCGACCGCGCCGCCGGCGCCTCCCTGTCCACCCAGATCTACCGCGAGATCCGCCACGCCATCGAGGCGGGCCAGCTCGCCGCCGGCGCGCGCCTGCCGTCCTGGCTCGACCTGGCGGCCCAGCTCGGCGTGGCGCGCGGCACGGTGCGGGTGGCCTACGAGCGGCTGGTCGACGAGCAGTTCGCGGTGGTGCTCGGCCCGGCCGGCACGCGCGTGGCCGAACGCCCGCCGCTGGCCCAGGCGCCGGCGCGCTCGCCCGATGCGCTGCCGCTGGCGGGCCTGTTCCGCGACTTCGGCGCGGCGCCGCTGGCGTTCCAGATGGGCGTGCCCTCGCAGGCCGAGTTCCCCTTCAAGCTGTGGTCGCGCGTGCTGACGCGCGGTGCGCGCCAGGCCGCGGCGGCGCCCGTCAGCTACCCGGATCCGCGCGGCGACCCGGCACTGCGCAAGGAGATCGCGGCCTACCTGGGCGTTGCGCGCGGGCTGCGCTGCCAGCCCTCCCAGGTGCTGGTCACCACCGGCTTTTCCGGCGCGCTCGGGCTGGCGATCCGCGGGCTCGGCATCGAGGGCCGGCCGGCCTGGATCGAGGATCCCGGCTTTTCGCTCACGCACATCGCGCTGGACCTGGCGGGGATGCAGACGCAGCCGGTGCCGGTGGATGCCGAGGGAATCGACGTGGAAGCCGGCATCGCGCTCGCGCCGCGCGCCGCCCTGGCGGTGGTCACGCCGGGCCAGCAGGCGCCGCTCGGCATGACGCTCTCGCTGCCGCGGCGGCTGGCCCTGCTCGCCTGGGCACGGCGCAGCGGCGGCTGGATCGTCGAGGACGACTACCTGAGCGAGCTGCAACTGAAAGGGCGCGCCGCCCCCGCCCTGGCCTCGCTCGACGAGCACGGCCGCGTGCTGCATATCGGCAGCTTCAGCAAGACCATCAGCCCGGCCTTGCGCCTGGGCTTCCTGGTGGTGCCGCTCGAGCTGGCGGCCCGTTTCGGCGAGATCGCGGCCTGCCTGGCGCCGGCCCCGGCGGCCTCGATCCAGCACGCGGTGGCCGAATTCCTCCGTGATGGCCACTATCTGCGCCATCTGCGCCGCATGAAGCGCCTCTACGCCGCGCAGCGGGAGGCCTTGCTGCGCCAGTTGCGGGCGGTGCCGGCGGACGTGATGTCGGTGCTGGCGGTGGCCGGCACGGCGGTGGTCACGCGCCTGCCCGATTCCGTGGTCGATACCGAGCTGGCGCTGCAGGCGCTGCCCTTCGGCATCGCGCCCACGCCGCTGTCGCCCTGGTACAGCCGGGCGCCGCGACCGCAGGGCCTGCTGCTGAGCGTGACCAACCTCGACGAGGCGCGGCTGGCCAAGGATTGCCGGCGCCTCGTGCAACTGATCCGCGACGCGCGCTAGGCACGCGCGGCTCAGACCGCCCGCTTGCTGCGGCGGAACTGGTCGAACAGCACCGCCAGCAGCAGGATGCCGCCGCGGATCAGGTACTGGTAGAAGGTCGGCACGTTCATCAGGCTCATCGCGTCCTGCACCGCGCCCATGATCAGCACGCCCACCAGCACGCCGGCGATGGTGGCCACGCCGCCCGTCAGCGACACGCCGCCGAGCACGCAGGCCGAGATCACGCCGAGTTCGAGCCCGACCGAGGTCTTGGGGTCGCCCAGGCTCATGCGCGAGGCCAGCATCACGCCGGCGAAGCCGGTCACCAGGCCCTGCAGCACGAACACCGCGACCTTGATGCGGGTGACCGGCAGGCCGGCCAGCAGCGCGGCCTCGCTGTTGCCGCCGACCGCCAGCACGTTCTTGCCGAACACGGTCTTCTTGAGCAGGAAGCCGAACACCACGAAGCCGACGATGTTGCTCCAGATCGGGAACGAGATGCCGAGGAAGGCGCCGCTGCCGAGCTCGAAGAAACGCTCCTCGGAGATCATCACGGCATCGCCGTTGGAGGTCAGGAAGGCCAGGCCCCGCACCGCCTCCATCATGGCCAGCGTGGCGATCAGCGAATTGATCCGGAAGCGCGCGATCAGCACGCCGTTGACCAGGCCCACCGCGCCGCCGGCCAGGATGCCGGCCGCCACGCCGAGCAGCACGCTGTGCGAGGCGGTGATCACGGTGGAGGCCACCACGCCCGAGAAGGCGACGATCGAGGCCACCGACAGGTCGACCTCGCCGAGCGCGAGCACGAACATCATGGTCACCGCGATCGAGCCGATCAGCGTGACCGACAACAGCAGGCCCTGGATATTGCGGACCGTGAGGAAGTCCGGCACCGTCGCGGACAACACCGCGAACAGCACCACGAACACCACCACGATGCCCGACTTGTTGATCATGTCCCACATCCGCGCGCGCGACGGCGTGATCGGCGCGGTGTCGTTGCTGGCGGGCGTTCCCTTCGGCATGGCTTGGTTCATCTCGGGTCCATCGGTTCGGTGCGGCGGCGGGCGCGTCGGCGCTCGCCGGCCGCGGTGAGTCGGTTCAGCGCGGCAGCGCCAGCTTGATCAGTTGGTCGGGGGTGGCCTCGGCCTTGGGCACGATGCCGGCGATGCGCCCCTCGCGCATCACCACGATGCGGTCGGCCACGCCGATCACCTCGGCCAGGTCGCTCGACACCATCAGCACGGTGCGCCCCGCCTCGGCCAGGCCGTACAGCAGCGCGTAGATCTCGGCGCGCGCGCCCACGTCGATGCCGCGGGTGGGCTCGTCCATCAGGAATACCTCGATGCGCTCGGCCAGCCAGCGCGACAGGATCACCTTCTGCTGGTTGCCGCCCGACAGCGTGCCGATCGCGGTATCGCCGTCGCGCGTCTTGATCGCCAGCTTCTCGATGTAGTCGCGCGCCAGCGTGCGCTCGCGCTTCTCGTCGAGCAGGAAGCGCGCCGGGCTGAAGTGGCGACGCGCGCTGATGTTGAGGTTGTCGGCCACCGAGGCGATCGCCACGATGCCTTCCTGCTTGCGGTCCTCGGGGCACAGCGCGACGCCGGCCCGCACCGCGTCGCGCGGGCTGGCGAAGGCCACGCGCCGGCCGGCCAGCTCGACGTGGCCGGCGCTGGCGCGGGTGGCGCCGTAGATCAGCTTCATCAGCTCGGAGCGGCCCGCGCCCACCAGGCCGAAGAAGCCCAGGATCTCGCCACGCCGCGCGGCGAACGAGATCGGCTCGGCCAGCCCCGGCCCCAGCAGTTGCTTGGCCTCGAGCAGCACCTCGCCGGCCTCGCGCGGCCGGTAGCCGTAGACGTCGGCGATCGAGCGGCCGACCATCGCCGCGATCAGGCGGTTGCGGTCGAGCTCGGCCACCGACTCGAAGGTCTCGATATGCCGGCCGTCGCGAAACACGGTGACGCGATCGCACAGCGTGTAGACCTCGTCCATCCGGTGCGTGACGTAGATGATCGCGCGGCTGTCGGCGCGCAGCGCGTCGATGATGCGGAACAGGTTCTCGGTCTCGCGCGCGGACAGCGAGCTGGTCGGTTCGTCGAAGGCGATCACGCGCGCGTCGCGCATCAGCGCCTTGCCGATCTCGATCATCTGGCGCTGGCCGATCGACAGCTCCTTGACCGGCGTGCGCGGGTCGATGCGCTCGCCCAGGCGCTGCAGCGCCTCGGTGGCGCGCCGCACCAGGCCGCGTTCGTCGAGCACGCCGAAGCGGTTCGGCAACTGGCCGAGCATCAGGTTGTCGGCCACCGTCAGCTCGGGCACCAGGTGCAGCTCCTGGTAGATGATCGCCACGCCGGCGTCGATCGCCGCGCGCGTGCCGGCGAAGCGCTGCTCGACGCCGCCCAGCCGCAGCCGGCCCTGCTGCGGCTGGTTCACGCCCGAGAGCACTTTCAGCAGGGTCGACTTGCCCGCGCCGTTCTCGCCCATCAGGCCGTGCACCTCGCCGGCGCGCACCGACAGCGACACGCCGTCGAGCGCGCGCACGCCAGGAAAGCTCATGCCGATGCCGTCCAGCTCGAGCCAGGCGGCAGGCGCGCCGCCCGGTTCGGGCGAGCGCTCGAGGGTGTCCAGGGTATCGCTCATCGGTTCCGTCTTCCGCTCGCTCATGCCCGCCTCAGATGCCCAGCTCGGCACGCACGGCCTGCCAGTTCTCGCGCGTCATCAGCTTGCCGGTGGTCTGCGTGTCGGCGGGCGGCTGCTTGCCCGAGCGAATCCAGTCGACCAGGTTCTGCGCGCTGTCCTTGCCGTGGTTGGTCGAGCTGACCGCGATGGTGCCGTAGAAGCCGGTCGGCTGCTTCTTCTGGAACTCGGCGAAGGCCTCGCCGGCGCCGTTGATGCCCACCCCGATCACGTCCGCCGACGGCAGGTGCAACTGCTCGGTGGCACGCACCGCGCCCAGCACGCTCTCCTCGTTGAGCGCGAATATCACCCACTTCTTGATGTTGGGATGCTGGGCCAGCACCGGCGAGGCCGCGTTGAAGCCGCCTTCGTCGTCGGTGGTCTTCTGCGGCGCGTCGAAGATGTTCTCCTTCTTGAAGCCGCCGGCCAGCAGCGACTGCGTGGCGCCGTCGGTGCGCAGCTTGGCGGTGGGCAGTTCGTAGTCGGTGATGCGCAGCGCGCCGACTTCCTCGGGCTTCCAGCCGCGCTTCTTCATCTCGTCGCTGATCGCCTGGCCGACCTGGTTGCCGATCTTGAAGGCCGACATGCCCAGGTGCGGCACACCCGCCAGCGGCTTGCCGGAGGAATCCACCAACTGGTCGTCGACGGTCACGAACTTCATGTTGTAGTGCTTGGCGCGTTGCTGGATCGCCGGCCCCAGGCGCACGTCGGGCGCGCAGATCACGAAACCCTGCGCGCCCTGCGCGCCGAGGTTGTCGATCGCGGCCAGCACCTTCTCGCCGTCGGGCGTGCCGATGTTGACCACCGAGAAGTTCTCCTTCTGGCCCAGCGCCGTGGCGGCCTTCTGCTCGTTGATGAACCAGGCCTGCTCGGGCATCTTCACCAGGAAGCCGATCTTGACGGGCGTGTCGGCGCCGGCAGGCAGCGCGGCGCCGAACGAGGCCAGGCACAGGCCGGCCAGGACGGCGCGCAGGGTGGTACGTCGGGTGAATCCGGTCATCTTGCTGTCTCCTCTGATATTGGCGATGGCCTCTTGATGGCGCTTGCCGGTATGGATCTCGTTCATCTCAGTGGCCGAAGGGCTCGACCTCGACGTGGCGGCCGAGCAGGAAGGCGTCGGCGACCAGCCGCAGCGGGCTCAGGTCGACCTCGTCGGTGCCGTGCGCGATCAGCCAGTGGAAGCGCTCGTAGAGCGTCGCGTATTCGCGCTCGGGCGCGAGCGTCACGGGCCGGCCGGCGATGGTCAGGCGCTTGCCGCCCTCGGCGATCTGCAGCAGGCCGTCGTCGGTCTCGACCGCGATCTCCCATTGCTCGACCGGGCCGTGCCGCCAGTCGAACTCGGCGCGCACCGGGGCGCCGGCCGCGTCGATGCAGTCGAGCTCGGCCGCGATCGGGGTGGCGCAATCGGCCGGCACGTGCAGCGTTGCCGCGCGCAGCAGCAGCTCGTGCGGCAGGATCCGCGTGACGATCGACAGCGCATTGATGCCGGGATCGAACACGCCGAGCCCGCCCGGCTCCCAGATCCATTGCTGCCCCGGATGCCAGTGCCGCACGTCTTCCTTCCAGCGCACCTGCACGGCGCGCACCACGCGCGTGGCGAGCCAGTCGCGCGCCGGCTCCACGGCGCTGGCGCAGCGCGAATGCCAGGTGGCGAACAGCGTGCGGCCCTGGCGCTTCGCCAGCGCGTGCAGCGCCTCCACCTCGCTGATGCTCGCGCCGGGCGGCTTTTCCAGCATCACGTGCTTGCCGGCCAGGAGCGCCGCGCGCGCCTGCGCGTAGCGTACCTGCGGCGGCGCGCAGAGCGAGACGGCGTCGAGCTCGGGCTCGGCGGCCAGCAGCGCGTCGATATCGGGGTAGTTGCGGACCTGCTCGACCCGGGCGTTGCGGCTGGCGCTGGCAACCAGCGCGAAACCGTCGTTGCCGGCGATGGCGGGCAGGTGCTGGTCGCGCGCGATCTTGCCGACGCCGACGATGCCGAGGGTATAGGTAGCGTTCATGCTTGCTCGATCTCCTCGCGGCTCAATGGCCCCAGCGCAGCACCAGCGGATCGAGCCGGCGCGCGATCGCGACCAGTTCGGCGCGGGTCTCGGGATGCATGGCGGGCAGCGGATGGCGCGGCAGCTCGCAGTCGATCACGCCGCCCTCCTTCATCAGCGCCTTGCAGGCCAGCAGGCCCGCCTGGCGGTTCTCGTGGTTGATCAGCGGCAGCCAGCGCTGGTAGGCGGCGAAGGCCTCGTCGAGGCGCCCCTCGCGATGCGCGTCGACGATGGTGCGGATCCCGTCGGGGAAACCACCGCCCGTCATCGAGCCGGTCGCGCCGGCGTTCAGGTCGGCCAGCAGGGTGATGCCCTCCTCGCCGTCCCAGGGGCCCTCGGCCGCGTCGCCGGCCAGGCGGATCAGCTCGCGCAGCTTGTTGGCGGCACCCGGCGTCTCGATCTTGAAGTAGGACACCTGCTCGATCTCGCGCGCCATGCGCGCCAGGAACGGTGCCGACAGCACGGTGCCGCTGGCCGGCGCGTCCTGGATCATGATGGGAATGTCGATCGCGTCGGACACGCGCGCGTAGAACTCGTGGATCTGCGTCTCGGGCACGCGGAAGGTGGCGCCGTGATACGGCGGCATGATCATCACCATCGCCGCGCCCAACTCCTGCGCGCGCCGGCTGCGCGCCGCGCACAGCCGCGTGCCGTAATGCGTGGTGGTGACGATCACCGGCACGCGGCCGGCCACGTGCTCGAGCACGGTGCGCGTGAGGATCTCGCGCTCCTCGTCGGACAGCGAGAACTGCTCCGAGAAGTTGGCGAGGATGCACAGGCCGTCCGAGCCCGCGTCGATCATGAAGTCGACGGCGCGCTTCTGGCTGGCCAGGTCGAGTTCGCCGGTATCGCTGAAGGTGGTCGGCACCACGGGGAACACACCGCGGTAGCGAGGGGGACGGCTTGAAGTCATGGCATCGGTCCTGCTTCGGTTGTCGGTTGAGTCGCGCGGCACGCGCCGCGCGGGCACATCAGGATTCTTGATGAGCGAGCGCGTCTGCCGCCAGCGCCCCGGCCGGTGTGCTCGCGCGCAAGGCGGCACGCACCGCGAAGGCCATCAGCACGGCCACCAGCAGGGTGGCCGCGAGGAAGTACAGGCCGGCGGCCAGGCTGCCGGTGGCGTCCTTGATCAGGCCGACGCTGTAGGGGCCGAAGTAGCCGCCGAGGTTCGCGATCGAGTTGATGGTCGCGATCCCCACCGCCGCGCTGGGCCCGCTCAGGAACTGCCCCGGCAGCGCCCAGACCACGGCCTGGATCGAATAGACCGCGAAGGCCGTCAGGCTGATGAACAGCAATTGCAGCGCGGGGGCGCGGAACCAGGCGCTGGCCGCCATCGCCAGCGCGCCGAAGGCGGTGACCGCCACGATGTGCCAGTGGCGCTCGCGATGCCGGTCGGAATGACGCGGCACGATCAGCAGCCCGATCACGGCGCAGATGTAGGGCACGGCCGAGATCAGGCCCGCCGTCGAATCGCTCACGCCGAAGGCCTTGATGATGGTGGGCAGCCACAGCGACAAGCCGTAGATGCTGATCGGGAACGGCAGGTAGAGCAGCGCCATCAGCAGCACGCGCCGATCCTTGAGCGCCGCGAACGGGCTCAGGTGCGGGTCGAGCGCGTAGCGACCGCGATCGGCGGCCAGCGCCTGCTCGATCCAGCGCCGGTCGGGTTCGGCCAGCCAGCGGGCCTGGGCAGGCGTGTCGGGCAGCACGCGCAGCGTCGGCCAGCACAGCAGCACGGCCGGCAGCCCGCTCAGGATGAACAGCATCTGCCAGTTCGCGAGCCCGGCCACGCCGTGCATCTCCAGCACCAGGCCCGAGATC
Source organism: Burkholderia gladioli (assembly GCF_000959725.1). NCBI lineage: Bacteria > Pseudomonadati > Pseudomonadota > Betaproteobacteria > Burkholderiales > Burkholderiaceae > Burkholderia > Burkholderia gladioli. The sequence continues at coordinate 1,109,862 of NZ_CP009322.1, read as the reverse complement.
GGCCCGGTGATGATGCCGGCGATCGGCTGGGCCAGCACGAGCAGGCCGATCACGCGCGCGCGGTGGCGCATCGGGAACCAGTGGGTGAGGAAGTACAGGATGCCGGGATAGAGCCCGGCCTCGGCCGCGCCGAGCAGGAAGCGCAGCGTGTAGAAACCGTTCGGCCCCGTGACGAAGGCGGTCGCCATGGTGATGGCACCCCAGGTGAACAGGATCCGCGCGAACCAGACGCGCGCGCCGAAGCGCGACAGCGCCAGGTTGCTCGGCACCTCGCAGAGGAAGTAGCCGATGAAGAACAGGCCCGCGCCCAGGCCGTAGGCGGCGTCGCTCAGGCCGATCGCGGCGTTCATGTGCAGCTTCGCGAAGCCGACCACGGTGCGATCGATATAGGCCACCACGTAGATCAGCGCGAGGAACGGCAGGAGCCGGCGCGCGACCAGGCCGACCACGCGTTTCTCCTCGCCGTCGGCCGCCGGATCGGTTGCGCGTGCACCGGTCTCGCCGGAACGCGCTGCCTGCGATTTCGTCATTGCGTCTCCTTCCACCATGTCGTCTGCCCGCGTCGTGCAGCGGCGCCCGGCGCTCGCGCTCGCGCGGATCTCGTCGGGCGCCGCTCGACGGCGCCCCGCCCGCTGCCGCCGAACGTATTCGCGAAGCGAGCCCGGTGGCCCTGGCCGGCCTGCCGATCGCCTCGCGCCCTCACGGCCCCCTCATCCCTGTCGGCCGCCGGGCTGCCTCGTGGGCGCGGCCCGGTCATGCGACGTGCCGGCCCGGGGGCCGGCCTCGCGACTTCAGTGCGAATGGCGCGGCACCTCGGCGCCTCGCATGCCGACCAGGAAGTCCAGGTCGCACCCCTCGTCGGCCTGCAGCACGTGGTCGACATAGAGCCGCGCATACCCGCCGCGCCCCTGCTGCTCGGCCACGCCCGGCGCGGCGGTCGGATCGACGTCGGACAGGCGCCGCTGCAGTTCCTCGTCGCTGATGTCGAGATGCAGGCGGCCGGCCTCGCAATCGAGCTCGATCCAGTCGCCGTTGCGCACGGCCGCCAGCGGCCCGCCCGCGGCGGCCTCGGGCGCCACGTGCAGCACCACCGTGCCGTAGGCGGTGCCGCTCATGCGCGCATCGGAGATCCGGACCATGTCCTTCACGCCCTGGCGCAGCAGCTTGGGCGGCAGGCCCATGTTGCCGACCTCGGCCATGCCCGGGTAACCGCGCGGCCCGCAGTTCTTCATCACCAACACCGAGTCCTTGTCGACCTCCAGCGCCTCGTCGTTGATCGCCGCCTTGTAGTGGTCGAAGTTCTCGAACACCACCGCGCGGCCGCGATGGCGCAGCAGCTCGGGGGTGGCCGCCGAGGGCTTCAGTACCGCGCCGCGCGGCGCGAGATTGCCGCGCAGGATGCAGATCCCGCCGTCGGCGATCAGCGGCCTGTCGAGCGGGCGGATCACTTCCTCGTCGTGGTTCGGCGCCTCGCGCACGTTGTCCCACAGCGAACGGCCGTTGACGGTCAGCGCATCCGGATGCGGCAGCAGCCCGGCCTCGCCGAGCCGGCGCAGCACCGCCGGCAACCCGCCCGCGTAATAGAACTCCTCCATCAGGAAGCGCCCCGAGGGCTGCAGGTCGACCAGGGTCGGCGTATCGCGGCCGATCCGCATCCAGTCCTCGAGCTCGAGCGGCACGCCGATGCGGCCGGCGATCGCCTTCAGGTGGATCACCGCATTGGTCGAGCCGCCGATCGCGGCATTGGTGCGGATCGCGTTCTCGAAGGCCGCGCGCGTGAGGACCTTCGACAGTTTCAGGTCCTCCAGCGCCATCTGCACGATGCGGATGCCCGACATGTGGGCCAGCACGTAACGACGCGCGTCGACCGCGGGAATCGCCGCGTTGTGCGGCAGCGCCACGCCGAGCGCCTCGGCCATGCAGGCCATCGTCGAGGCGGTGCCCATGGTGTTGCAGGTGCCGGCCGAGCGCGACATGCCGGCCTCGGCCGAGAGGAAATGGTGCAGGTCGATCTCGCCGGCCTTGAGCGCCTCGTGCAGCCGCCAGACCGCCGTGCCCGAGCCGATGTCCTTGCCCTCCAGCTTGCCGTTGAGCATCGGCCCGCCGCTCACCACGATGGCCGGCACGTCGCAGCTGGCCGCGCCCATCAGCAACGCCGGCGTGGTCTTGTCGCAACCGGCAAGCAGCACCACCGCGTCGATCGGGTTGCCGCGGATCGCCTCCTCCACGTCCATGCTGGCGAGGTTGCGCGTGAGCATCGCGGTGGGCCGCAGGTTCGATTCGCCGTTGGAGAACACCGGGAATTCCACCGGGAAGCCGCCCGCCTCGTAGATGCCGCGCTTGACGTGCTCGGCGAGCTTGCGGAAGTGCGCGTTGCAGGGCGTCAGCTCGGACCAGGTATTGCAGATGCCGATGATCGGCCGGCCGTCGAACTCGTGATCGGGAATACCCTGGTTCTTCATCCAGCTTCGGTACATGAAGCCGTTCTTGTCCGCGGGACCGAACCAGTGTTGGGAGCGCAGCTTGGGTTTGGAGTCCGACATGCTCGTTTATAGGTAGCAGGATTTGCGAGCAGTCTAGTCAGATCGTTGATAACCTACTAATGAAAAATCGGACGTCTCCGATACACGTTTCCATATCCTCGTAAACACTGAATCGATGCTCGACGCGAACCCCTGGTACGTGCGCACGCGACTGAAAACCAGGCAGTTGCTGCTGGTCGTCGCGCTCGCGGAGGAGGGCAATATCCATCGCGCCGCGGCGGTGCTGAACATGACCCAGCCGGCGGCCTCCAAGCTGCTGCGCGAGCTCGAGGACATGCTCGGCACGGTGCTGTTCGAGCGCATGCCGCGCGGCGTGAAACCCACGCTCTACGGCGACGCGCTGATCCGCCATGCGCGCGCCGTGCTCGGCAGCCTCGAGCAGGCGCAGGAGGAGCTCGATGCGCTCAAGGCCGGCCATCTCGGCCATGTCGCGATCGGCACCATCACCTCGCCCGGCGTGCGCCTGTTGCCGGCCGCGATCGCCGCGGTCAAGAAGCAACATCCGGCGATGCGGATCTCGGTCGAGATCGAGACCAGCAACGTGCTGCTGGAACGGCTCGCGCAAGACAAGCTCGACATCGTGGTCGGGCGGCTGTCCGCCGAGCACGACAAGCTGCCGCTGCGCTACGAGACGCTGGCCGACGAATTCGTCCACGCGGTGGTGCGCCAGGGCCATCCGCTGCTGGGCGGCTCCGCGCTGACGCTGGCCGAGGTGCGCGAGGCCAACTGGGTGGTGCCGCCCGCCGGCAGCGTGCTGCGCCATCGCTTCGAGCGCATGTTCCAGCGCGCCAGCCTGGCGCCGCCGGCGCGCATCGTGGAGACCGCCGCCCTGCTGTTCATCACGCGGCTGCTGGAAGAGAGCGACATGATCGCGGTGCTGGCCGCCGACGTCGCGCAGTATTACGCGGCGCATCGCGTGGTCGAGATCCTGCCGCTGGCGATGCAATGCCAGATGGACGACTACGGGCTCATCACGCGCTCGGATCGGCTGCCCACGCCGGCCGCCGCGATCGTCACCGATGCCTTGCGCGCCGCGGGCGGCCTGTTGTCCGGGAATTGAGGGACAGGCGCGCAAGGGGCGGCGCCAAGCGGCCGCTTCGACGCATCGGGGGCTCGCGCGGCACGCCCGTTACGCGCTAGGATCGTCGAATTCGTTCATGACAACCGCCGTCGCGCATGCCGCGCGCGCCGGGCCCCGCATGACGCCGGCCTGCCGCCTCGCGGCGCGAGGGCGCGGCGTGCCCGGGCCTCGCGCCGCAGGCCGTCGACCACGGCACTGAGAGAGCGCATCGATGACCCAGAACATCTACGACGATCCGACTTTCTTCGACAACTACGCGAAGCTCAGGCGCTCGGTGGAGGGCCTCGACGGCGCGCCGGAATGGCCGGCCCTGCGCGCGCTGCTGCCCGAACCGCGCGGCTTGCGCATCGCCGATCTCGGCTGCGGCTATGGCTGGTTCTGCCGCTGGGCCGCCGAGCACGAGGCGGCCAGCGTGCTCGGGCTCGACGTTTCGGAGCGGATGCTCGAGCGCGCCCGGGTCGACACCACCAACCCGCGCATCGCCTACCGGCGCGCCGACCTCGAACGGCTCGACCTGCCGGCCGCCGCCTTCGACCTGGTCTACAGCTCGCTGGCCTTCCACTACATCGAGAACCTGCCGGGGCTGTTCGCGGCGATCCATCGCGCGCTGGTGCCGGATGGGCGGCTGGTGTTCTCGATCGAGCACCCGATCCTGACCGCGCCGAGCCGGCAGGGCTTTCGCACCGATGCCGAGGGCTGGCGCCATTGGCCGCTGGACGGTTACCAGAACGAAGGCCCGCGCGTGACCGACTGGCTCGCCAAGGGCGTGATCAAGCAGCATCGCACCATCGGCACCCTGCTCAACCTGCTGATCGAATCGGGCTTCGCGCTCGCGCACCTGGACGAATGGGGGCCGTCGCCGGCCCAGGTCGAGGCGCAGCCGGCGCTGGCCGAGGAACGCGAGCGACCGATGATGATGCTGGTGTCGGCGCGGCGCGGGGCACGCTGAGGCGCGTTCGGCCGATCGCCGCCAGCAGTTCCTCGGCATTGTCGGGGCGGGGGCCGCCCTCGCGCGCGCATCTGGATGGGAAGCTGCCGCGCCAGGCGCCGCCATGCAATCGCCGTCGGTTTCGACCGGCATGCGTATCGGCAAGCGCGCGGCGTGCCTCGATGGCGATCGTGGTCAGCGGGCCCTGCACGGCAACCGGGACGGAAGCGGCGGCGTCGGCCCGTTCGTCCTCGAAACATCGGAATCCGGGCAGCGCAACGCGTACCGGGAGTGAACAATGCCCGCCCCGGCGTCAAAGCCGGGGCGGGCATCGTCCTTACATCTTCACTTCATCCACGAAGGACTTCTTGCCCGACTTGTAGCCATACAGCGAGATCACGCCGTGCTTCAGGTCGCCCTTGGCATCGAACACGGTCTCGCCGATCACGCCCTTGTAGTCGGTGGTGGGCATCTGCGCCAGGATCTTGGCCGGATCGACCGAGTTGGCGCGCTTCATCGCGTCGACGATGATGTACACCGAGTCATAGGCGAACGGCGCGTCGAACTTGATGATCTGGCCGAAACGCTTCTGGTACTTGGCCTGGAATTCGGCGCCGCCCGGCATCTTCTCGAGCGCCGCGCCCGGCTGCGAGCAGACCACGTTGTCGGCGGCGGCGCCGGCCAGGTCGGAAAGCTGCTCGGTGCACACGCCGTCGCCCGCGAACAGCTTGGCACGCAGGCCGAGCTGCTTGGCCTGCTTGGCCAGCGGGCCGCCGGTGGCATCCATGCCGCCGTACATGATCGCGTCCGGGTTTTCGCCCTTGATCTTGGTCAGGATCGCGCGGAAGTCGACGGCCTTGTCGTTGGTCGCGTCATGCGAGACCACCTTCAGGCCCAGCGCCTTCGCCTTCTTCTCGAACTCGTTGGCCAGGCCCTGGCCGTAGGCAGTCGAATCGTCGATCACGGCCACCGTCTTGACGCCGGCCTTCTGCGCGTAGGCGGCCAGCGCCGGGCCCTGCTGCGCGTCGGTCGCGACCACCCGGTAGGTGGTCTTGAAGCCCTGTTGCGTGTAGGCCGGATTGGTGGCCGAGGGCGAGATCTGCAGGATGCCGGCGTCGCTGTAGATCTTCGAGGCCGGGATCGAGGTGCCCGAATTCAGGTGGCCGACCACGGCGACCACCTTGTCGTCGACCAGCTTCTGCGCGACCTGGGTGGCGGTGCGCGGGTCGGCCGCGTCGTCCTGGCCATCCAGTTGCAGCGTGATCTTCTGGCCGCCGATGGTCAGGCCCTTCGTGTTGATCTCCTCGATCGCCAGGCGGGCACCGTTCTCGTTGTCCTTGCCGAGGTGCGAGATGCCGCCCGTCAGCGGCTCGACGCTGCCGATCTTCACGATCTGGTCCGCCATCGCGTTGCCGGCGGCCGCCAGGGCAAACAGCGCGGCGGCGCCGATCACGATTTTCTTGCGCGTGTCGATCGTGTGGTTCTGCTTCATGGATTTGCTCCTCCGGTGGAATAGGAATGAAACGCGGTGTCGCGCGCTCCGGCGGCGGCGCCGGGCTCGGCCAGAGCCGATCGGCCAGCCGCTGCCGGAGCGCGCGACGGCACCCGCGAATCCGGCCGATGGGCGAGACCATCGGGGACGGATCCACGGGGTTCGACAGTCTACTTTGATCAGACGAAAAGCGGCGCTGTATCTGCAGCTTTCTGCGCGGCGGGCGACGCGGATTCGCCCGGGCAGGCGCGCCGGATCGGCCTCAGTTGGAGCAGGAAATATCGCCTTCCTGGCAATGGAGATGGCTGTCGAGCAGCTTGGTCTGGGCCTGGGTGAGCTGGTCCAGGCACTGGCTCGTGACCATCGGCGCGGCGCTGCCGCCGTCCACGCTACTCGCCTCGAAGGCGCATTGGGCGTCGCGCCAGGCCAGCCAGCGGCGCTGCGCCTCCTTCAGCCGGGTCTTGCCCGGTTCGCCGAGCTTGGCGACCAGGGCGCGGTAGGTGCTGTTCAGCGCCGCGTCCGATTGCTTGTAGGCGCCGGCCGCGCAGGCGTTCATCGCCGCTTGCGTGGTGGCCTTGTCCATGCAGCCGGGCTGGGCGGCGAAAACCGACGAGCTGGCCAGCAGCAGCGCGCATGCGCTCGTTTTCAGGATGTTCATGATCTACCCGGGAATTGAATTGAAATGGATTGAGATCGGAATCGTCTGGACGGCGCCATCGGCGCGTCCGCTCCGCCAGCAAAGAACAGGCGGCGGCCGTCGATTATTCCGGGACGGATGGGCCGGCGGCCCGACGCCCTGCACCGCCAGGCGAACCGAATCGATTGGTATGCGAACCAGGCGTTCCACCGGGCATCCTGGGCCGGCATCCGCGCAACATTTCCGAGGCGCCCACAAATCGGTCGTATCCAGATGAATACAGCCGATTCAGCTCCCGCCACGAGCCTGTAGAATTGCGCCTCGGGCCAATCCTGACAAGGCGCCAACGGCATCCGCGGACGCGCTCGACACGGACTCGACGCCAAGAAACGCGACTAAACGCCTCAAAATCCATCGTGCGCTTCCGGTCACCCAGGCGCGCCGGGCATTTTGGTCGAACCCGGTTTCGACATCCCCGTGTCAAAATTGAGCCTTGGAAAAAGCAAATCGTTACAAATCCGTATAACATCCGCCGATGGACCAAAGAAAACTCATCGCGCCGCCGCCGCCCCGCACCTGGGATGCGCGGCTCGCGCGCCGGCTCGTCACGCCGCTCGTCGATACCCCCGTCACCCCGAACCACCTGACCACGCTGCGCCTGCTGATCGGCCTGGCGGGCGCCGTGTGCCTCGCGCAGGGCGGTTTCGGCTGGATCAACGCCGGGGCCTTGCTGATCGTGCTGTCGAACTTCGTCGACCACACCGACGGCGAACTGGCACGCATCAGCGGCAAGACCAGCAAGATCGGCCATTTCTACGACCTGGCCAGCGACGCGGTGATCACCGTGGCGCTGTTCGTCTGCATGGGCGCGGGCATCGTCGCCCAGGGCGGCCACATGTTCGCCTCGCCGGTGCTGCTCGGCACCGTGGCGGGCGCGGCCGTCGCGCTGATCTTCTTCCTGCGCATGCGGATCGAATCCTTCGCCGGCAAGGCCGGCACCAAGCAGGCATCGGTGGGCGGCTTCGAGACCGAGGACGTGCTCTACCTGCTGCCGATCGTGACCCTGCTCGACGGCGTCGAGCGCTTCGTGCTGGCCGCCGCGATCGGCGCGCCGCTGTTCGCCGCCTGGGTCGTGATCGACTACTGGCGCATCGTGCGCCGCGGCAGCGCGCCGGCCGCCAACCCCACCCAGCCCCAGCCATGAGTACCCAGATCGATGCCGGCCTCGCGCCGCGCGCCCCGGCGGCGGCCCCGGCCACGACTCCCGCGCCCGACGCCGAGCGCGCCGTCGCCTCGGTGGTCGCCCAACTCGACACCGCCCGCCTGCGCGGCGAATTCGACCGCCAGGGCGCCTTCATCTACCTCGACCAGTTCCTGCCGAAGGACGCCCACGCGCGCCTGGCCGAGCTGGCGCGCGAACTGCTGCCCGAGCTGAACCGTAACTACCTGCCCGGCCACAAGCAGGGCGGCAGCGTGAGCCGTCACAAGATCGACGAGAAGGCGCCCTTCATCGCCGAGCTGTACCGCTCGAAGGCGCTGATCTCGTTCCTCGAGAAGCTCACCGGCGACACGCTGCAGGTCTCGCCGGCCGACGACCCGCACGCCTACGCGCTCTACTACTACACCAAGCCGGGCGACCATATCGGCTGGCACTACGACACCTCCTACTACGACGGCCGCCGCTACACGCTGCTGATCGGCGTGATCGACCAGTCCTCGTGCCGGCTCGACTACGAGCTGCACACGCGCAACCCGGCGGTGAAGGACGAACCGGGTTCGGTGCAGATCGCCGACGGCGGCATCGTGCTGTTCGACGGCGACAAGCTGCGCCACCGCATCACGCCTATGCTGGAAAACGAGCTCCGCGTGTCGCTGACCTTCGAATACGTGACCGACCCCGGCATGCGGCCCTGGAAGCGTTTCATCTCGAACATGAAGGACGCGATCGCGTATTTCGGCTTCCGCCAGGTGTTCAAGCAACTCGCCACGCGCCGTCCGCCCCAGCAGAAATGACTCGCGCCGGCCTTATCCTGCTGTCCATCGGGACGGCTTTGTTCATTGCCCTGCTGTCCTGGCAGGGTTTCGGCGCGGTCGTGTCGACGCTCGCCACGGCCGGCTGGGGCCTGCTGCTGGTGGCCGCCTTTCACCTGATCCCGCTGGTGGTGGACGCGCGCGCGATCGCCGTGATGTTCCCGCGCGGCACGCCCGGCGTCTCGCTGCGCGACACGCTGTTCGCGCGCTGGGTGCTGGAATCGGTCAACAGCCTGCTGCCGGCCGGCCAGATCGGCGGCCCGGTGCTGATGGCCCGCTACCTGTCGCAAAAGGGCGTGCCGATGCCGCGCGCGGCGGCGGCCGTCACCGTCAGCACCACCATGCAGGCGCTCGCACAGATCGTGTTCGCGCTGGCCGGCATCGCGATCTTCAGCTTCGGCGCCCAGAGCGCGGCCGCCACGCACCTGCGCACCCCGGCCCTGATCGCCACCGCCCTGCTGGCGGCCTGCGCGTTCGGCTTCTACCTCGCCCAGCGCCGCGGCCTGTTCGGCCGGGGCCTGCGCATCGTCTCGAAGGCGCTCGGCCCGCGCGACTGGCCCTCGCTGGCCACCCGCGCCGACGCGATCGACGCGGCGGTCGGCGAGTTGTACGGCAAGCGCGATCGCGTGATCTCGACCTTCTGGCTGAGCTTCGCCGGCTGGGTGCTCGGCACCGGCGAGGTGTGGCTCGCGCTGCATTTCCTGGGCCACCCGGTCAGCTGGGTCGACGCGCTGCTGCTGGAAAGCGTCGGCCAGGCGATCCGCGGCGCCGCCTTCATGATTCCCGGTTCGCTCGGCGCGCAGGAGGGCGGCTACCTGCTGCTCGCCCCGCTCGTCGGGCTGCCGCCGGATGCCGCGCTCGCGCTCTCGCTCGCCAAGCGCGCGCGCGAGCTCGCGTTCGGCCTGCCCGGCATCCTGTACCTGCATTTCAGCGAAAGAAACTGGCAGCGGCGCCGTTCGCCGCAGCTCGCGGATTAGGAGCCGTTCGACCCGATATCGACGTCAGGCGGCCCCTCGGCCGGACCCGCTTCCGGCCATGTGACAATCATTGCGTGGAGTAATCAATGCGAGCCATCATTCTCGCCGCGGGCCTCGGCCTGCGTCTGCAACTGCCCCCCGAGGCGCAATATCCGAAGTGCCTGCTGCGCTTCGACGAGGTGAGCCTGCTCGAGCGCCACCTGCGCCTGCTCGAGACGCTCGGCGTGACCGAGATCGTGCTCGCGCTGGGCTTCCAGCACGAGAAGGTCGAGGCCGAGCTGGCCCGCCTCGGCCGCCAGGCCGAGATCGTCCTGAACCCGCGTTTCGACCTCGGCAGCGTGCTGACGGTGCATACCGCGGCCGAGGCGCTCACGCGCGGCGGCGACGTGCTGCTGATGGACGCCGACGTGCTCTATGACGACAGCATCATGCAGGCGCTGGTCGCGAACCCGGAGCAGGCCGTCGACCGCCTGCTGATCGACCGCGACTTCGAGGCCGGCGACGAGCCGGTCAAGCTCTGCGTGAAGGACGGCGTGCCGGTCGAGCTGCGCAAGCAACTGGCCGTCGACCTCCAATACGACACCATCGGCGAATCGGTCGGTTTCTTCCGCTTCAGCGAAGGCACCGCCCGCCGTCTCGCCGAGATCGTGGCCGGCTATGTCGATTCCGGCCGCGCCAACCTGCCCCACGAGGAAGCCGTGCGCGACCTGCTGCTCGAAGGCGGCCGCGACTTCGACGTCGCCGACGTGACCGGCGCCCCGTGGATCGAAATCGACTTCCCCAACGACGTCGCGCGTGCCCGCGACGAAGTTCTGCCGCTGATTCAGCGTAATACCGTAGGAGCCGCACGATGAACGCACGCGAACCCAATTTCACCGAATCCCGCGCGGCGCGGCTGCGCCGCATGCTGACCAGCAGCGACCTCGAATTCCTGATGGAAGCGCACAACGGCCTGTCGGCGCGCATCGTGCGCGAGGCCGGCTTCAAGGGCATCTGGGGCTCGGGCCTGTCGATCTCGGCCGCGCTCGGCGTGCGCGACAACAACGAGGCGAGCTGGACCCAGGTGGTCGACGTGCTCGAGTTCATGGCCGATGCCAGCGACCTGCCGATCCTGCTCGACGGCGACACCGGCTACGGCAACTTCAACAACATGCGCCGCCTGGTGCGCAAGCTCGAGCAGCGCGGCATCGCCGGCGTGTGCATCGAGGACAAGCAATTCCCCAAGACCAACAGCTTCATCGACGGCGAGCGCCAGCCGCTGGCCGAGATCGACGAGTTCGCGGGCAAGATCAAGGCCGGCAAGGATTCGCAGACCGATCCGGACTTCTCGATCGTGGCGCGCGTCGAGGCGCTGATCGCCGGCTGGGGCATGGACGAGGCGCTGCGCCGCGCGCATGCCTACGCCGATGCCGGCGCCGACGCGATCCTGATGCACAGCAAGCTGTCGCGTCCGGACGAGATCCTCGAATTCGCGCGCCAGTGGAACAACCGCGCGCCGATCGTGATCGTGCCGACCAAGTACTACAGCACGCCGACCGACGTGTTCCGCCAGGCCGGCATCAGCACCGTGATCTGGGCGAACCACCTGGTCCGCTCGGCGGCGGCCTCGATGCAGGCCACCGCGCGCGACATCTTCGAGAACCAGACCCTGGTCAACGTCGAGGACCGCGTCGCCACCGTCAACGAGATCTTCCGCCTGCAGGACGCCGACGAGTACTCGGCGGCCGAGCGCATCTACCTGTCCTCCTCCTCGCGTTCGTCGAACTCGGCGATCGTGCTGGCCGCCAGCCGCGGCAAGGGCCTGGAGGCCGTCACCGAGGACAAGCCGAAGGTGATGCTGCCGATCGCCGGCAAGCCGCTGCTGCGCTGGCTGGTGGACGGCTTCAAGAAGGAAGGCGTCAACGACATCACGGTGGTGGGCGGCTATCGCGCCGACGCGATCGACACCGCCGGCATCAAGCTGGTGGTCAACGAGCGCCACGCCGAAACCGGCGAACTGAGCTCGCTGGCCTGCGCGCTCGAGCGCATCAAGGGCGACACCATCGTCTCCTACGGCGACCTGCTGTTCCGCAGCTACATCGTGCGCGACCTGGCCGAGAGCGATGCCGAATTCACGGTGGTGGTCGATTCATCGCTGACCGATTCGCCGAACCAGAGCGTGCGCGACTTCGCCCTGTGCTCGGCGCCCGACGACCGTGGCCTGTTCGGCCAGAAGATCACGCTGCAGCGCGTGGCGGGCGACGCCGGCAACGGCGCGCCGCACGGCCGCTGGGTCGGCCTGCTGAACGTGCGCGGCGCCGGCGTGGAGCGCCTCAAGGCGACCATCGCGAAGCTGCAGGCACGCCCGGACTTCGACCAGCTCGACATCCCGGCCCTGCTCAACGCGCTGGTGGAAGCCGGCGAGCAGATCTCGGTGCAATACGTGCACGGCCACTGGCGCGGCGTGAACGACCTCGACGAATTCCGTCGCGCCGGCGACTTCGCCCACGGCCAGACGCCGCTGGCCAACGGCGCCGCCGCCGGGGACGCGCAATGATCGAGGCAGCGCAGTTCGTCGAGGCCGCGCGCGAGCGCGGTTTCGACTGGTACGCGGGCGTGCCCTGCTCGTACCTGACGCCGTTCATCAACTACGTGCTGCAGGACCCGACGCTGCACTACGTGTCGGCCGCCAACGAGGGCGACGCGGTCGCCCTGGTGGCGGGCGCCACGCTGGGCGGGCGGCGCGGCATCGCGATGATGCAGAACTCGGGCCTGGGCAACGCGGTCAGCCCGCTGACCTCGCTGACCTGGACCTTCAAGCTGCCGCAGTTGCTGATCGTCACCTGGCGCGGCAAGCCGGGCGAGCACGACGAGCCGCAGCACGCGCTGATGGGGCCGATCACGCCGCAGATGCTCGACACCATGGAGATCCCGTGGGAGCTGTTCCCGACCGAGGCCGACCAGATCGCCCCGGCGCTGGAGCGCGCGATCCGCCACATGGACGAGACCGGCCGGCCCTACGCACTGGTGATGCAAAAAGGCAGCGTGGCCTCGTATCCGCTCAAGGATGCGCCGATGCCGGCGCCGCGCGCGCAGGCGGCGACGCCCGTCTCGGCCCGCGCCGCGGCCGCCGAGCAGCCGACGCGCCAGCAGGCGCTGGCCGCCGTGATCGAGCGCACGCCGCTCGACTCCACCGTGGTGCTGGCCTCGACCGGTTTCTGCGGCCGCGAGCTCTACGCGCTCGACGATCGCGCCAACCAGCTCTACATGGTCGGCTCGATGGGCTGCGTGACGCCGCTCGCGCTGGGCCTGGCGCTGGCGCGCCCGGACCTGACCGTGGTGGCGGTGGACGGCGACGGCGCCGCGCTGATGCGCATGGGTGCGTTCGCCACGCTCGGCGCCTATGGCCCGGGCAACCTGGTCCACCTGCTGCTCGACAACGGCGCGCACGAATCGACCGGCGGCCAGTCGACGGTTTCGCCCTGCGTCTCGTTCGCGGGCGTGGCGGCGGCCTGCGGCTACGCTTCGGCGCGCGAAGGCGGCGACCTGGGCGTGATCGACGCGCTGTTCGCCGAGCCGGCCGACGGCGCGCGCTTCGCCAGCCTGTCGATCCGCGCCGGCGTGCCCGATGGCCTGCCGCGCCCGACCGTGACGCCGGTCGAAGTGAAGGAACGTCTGATGCGCCACATCGGCGCGGGAGCCCAATGATGCTGCTGCTCAACCCCGGCCCGGTCACGCTGACCGAGCGCGTGCGCCAAAGCCTGCTGCAGACCGATCTCTGTCACCGCGAAAGCGAATTCTTCGACCTGCAGGACGAGGCGCGCCGCCGCCTGGTGGCCGCCTACGATCTCGATCCCGCCGAATGGCAGGCGGTGCTGATGACGGGTTCGGGCACCGCCGCCGTCGAAAGCATGATCGCGGCCCTGGTACCCGAGGACGGCAAGCTGCTGGTGATCGAGAACGGCGTGTATGGCGACCGCATCGCGCAGATCGCCAGGCAATACCGGATCGCCCACGAGGTGCTGAAGCACGAGTGGATGGAAGCGCCCGACCTCGGCCGCGTCGAGGCCGCGCTGGCCGCCGATCGCGCCATCACGCACGTCGCGGTGATCCATCACGAAACCACCACCGGGCGCCTCAACGCGCTGGGCCCGATCGCCGAGCTGTGCCGCCGGCATGGCGCGCGACTGCTGGTGGATGGCGTCAGCAGCTTCGGCGCCGAGGCGATCGACTTCGCCGACGGCGTGACCGACGCGGTGGCCGCCACCGCCAACAAGTGCCTGCACGGCGTGCCCGGCGCGGCCTTCGTGATCGTGCGCGGCGCGGCGCTGGCGCGGGCCGCCTCGCGCACCTACTACCTCGACCTGGGCCGGCTGGCCAAGCTGCAGGCGCAGCGCAACACGCCGTTCACGCCTTCGGTGCATGCCTATTACGCGCTGGTCGAGGCGCTGCGCGAGTTCGAGGACGAAGGCGGCTGGCAGGCGCGCCACGCGCGCTACCAGGCGCTGGCCGACCAGGTCCGCGACGGCCTGGCCGCGCGCGGCATGCCGCTGGTGCTGCCGGACGGCGAATCCTCGGTGGTGCTGCGCGCCTACAAGCTGCCGGCGGGCGTGGCTTACGAGGCGCTGCACGACGGCCTCAAGGAACGCGGCTTCGTGATCTACGCCGGCCAGGGCGGCCTGTCGGCCTCGCTGTTCCGCGTCTCGACCATGGGCGCGATCTCGCCGGCCGATGTCGACCGGCTGCTCGACGGATTCGGCGCGCTCACGCGCTGAGGTCCGAGCGGCGCGCGACGCCGGGCGCAAGTCGCGATAAAACGGGTGCCGAACGGCACCCGTTTTGTTTTGCGGCACGCCGGTCACTACACGCATCATCGGTTCGCATCGACGCCCCCGTCGCGTTTTCACGGGGGTGCGCCCCCGACACCATCCTTTAGAATCACGAAACGTGTGGTACCGGCCGCGGCCGGCGCCACGGCCATCCGCGCGAGCGCCCGCATCCCAGTCGTATCCCTGCCGCATCCCATGACCGCTTCCCCGACGCTCCGTCTGCCCGCCGCGCTGCGCACGCTGTTCCGCCCGCTGCTCGATCCCTATCGCCGCTACCGCCACGCCAAGCTGATCCATGCTGCGCGCGTGGCCCTCAGCGTGCTGGTGTCGATCGCATTGTCCACTGGCCTCGACATCCCACATGGCGAGTGGTCCTCGATCACCGTGCTGATCGTGATCGGCGGCCTCCAGCATCACGGCAATATCCGCAAGAAAGCCGCCGAGCGCGCGCTCGGCACCACCATCGGCGCGGTGGCCGGGCTCGCGCTGATCGTCCTGCAATCCACCCTGCAGTGGCCCCTGCTCACCTACCTGGTGATCAGCGTGCTGTGCGGGATCTGCGCCTACTACGCGATCGGCAAGGCCGGCTATATCGCCCTGCTGTCGGCGATCACGATCCTGATCGTGGCTGGCCACGGCGACAACGAGATCGTCGACGGCCTCTGGCGCGCTGTGAACGTGATCGTCGGGATCGGCATCGCGCTGGCCTTCTCGTTCGCGCTGCCGCTCTATGCCACCTATTCGTGGCGCTACAAGCTCGCCGACGCCCTGCGCGCCTGCGCCGTGGTGCATGCGCGGATCGTCGCCGACAAGACCGTCAGCGATACCGCCCACCTGAAGGAGATGGCCGCGTTGAACGCCTTGCTGGTGCAGATGCGCTCGCTGATGCCCTGGGTGTCGAAGGAGACCGACATCACCATGGCCCAGCTCGACGCGATCCAGCGTTCGCTGCGGCTGGTGATCAGCTCGCTCGAGATGCTGGCCAGCGTGAAGCCGGCCGACGGCGACGTGGATGGCCGCCGCTACGTGCAGACCACGCTGCGCGGCCTGAACCGCCGCATCCACGGGCTGCTGATCGGGCCCAGCCGCGCGCTGAAGTTCGGCACGCTGGCGCGCCTGCATCCGCTGCCGGCGATCAGCGTGCCGCAAGGCGCCGAGGTGCCGGCCCAACTTTCGGGCTTCGTCTCGATCGACGACAAGATCGCGCGCGAGTGCGACCTGATGCGCCAGCGGCTGCAGGACGTGTCGATGCAGTGGAATATCTGAGACGGTCGACGCCACCAGCGGGCGCGCCGGCTACCTGGAGGAACGCCATGAATCGAGCAGCGAAACCAGCCGAGGCGGCCCCGGCCCGCGCCTCCGACCTGATCGACGCGCGCATCGCCGAACTCGGCGACTGGCGCGGCCGAACCCTGGCGCGTATGCGCGAGCTGATCCGGCAGGCGCTGCCCGAGGTGGTCGAGGAATGGAAGTGGATGGGCACGCCGGTCTGGTCCAGCGACGGCATCGTCTGCACCGGCGAATCCTACCGGGCCGTGGTCAAGCTGACCTTCGCGAAAGGCGCCTCGCTGCCGGATCCGGCCGAGCTGTTCAACGCCAGCCTGGACGGCAAGGTGCGGCGCGCGATCGACCTGCATGAAGGCGCCGGCATCGACGAAGCTGCCTTCATCGCCCTGCTACGCGAAGCGGCCGCGCTCAACGCCGCGGCCGCCGAGGCGAGGAAAACCCGGCCGAAGCGCCCGCGTTAAGCGCCAACCATAAGCGCCGCGGCGGCGCCCCGTCCCGCTCGATATCAATACCGCGACAAGCGATTCCCGCCGTCGATCCGCACGCGATCGCCGGGCTGCCAGTCGCCGGCACCGGGCACGTCGAAGCCGCGCATCGAGCCGTCGGAAAGCCGCACGTCGATCCGGTAGCCGCCCGGCGCATTCATCTGCTGGCCGACCTGGTTGCCGAGCGCCGCGCCGCCCAGCGCGCCGATCACGGTCGCCGCGCCGCGGCCGCGGCCATGGCCGATCTGGTTGCCGAGCACGCCTCCCACCAGCGCGCCGACCACGGTTCCCGCCACACCCGAAGGGCTGGTCGAGCCGCCGATCGGCCGGATCGCGGCCACGGTGCCGTATTGGGTGCCGTAGGCGGCTTGTGGATAGGCGGGCTGGCCATAACCGGGTTGACCATAGCCGGGCTGGGCGCCCGACGCCGGTGCCGAAGGTGCGCCATAAGGCGGCTGCGCATAACCGGGCGGCGGGCTCGGCGGCGGATAGGCCTGCCTCTGCCCATCCGCGCCCGGCGACTGCGCGCCATAACCGGGAGGCTGGGCACCATAGCCCGACTGCTGCCCGCCGTAACCGGGTTGCCGCGACGGATACGCGGGCTGCCCGCCATAACCGGGCTGGCCATCTTGCTGCCCCTGGTCATAGGCGCCGTCATCGGGCGGCGGCGCGGCATCGGGCGGAGGATAGCCGGTCGGCTGCCCATAAGGCGCCTGCTGCGCGCCGCCATAAGCCTGGCCGCCATCGGATTGCCGCGTGGCCGGCGGATAGGCCTGCCCGCCGTTTTGTCCATTCGGTTGCGCGTACAACGGATTCGCCTGGCCGCCGTCAGGCGGTTGCGGATAACCCGGCGCGTCGGCGCCGCGCTGCGGATAGGCAGGCTGCGCAGGATTCACCGGCTGGCCATAGACGGGCGGCTCATTGTCATCGTCCTGGCGATAAGCCGGCGGCGGATAGGCCGACGGATCGCTGCCGTAACCAGGCTGCCCATAGGCCGATTGCGCCAGCAGCCACGACCCGTTCGTGCCGCCGTCGAGCCCGGCCGCCAAGGCCGATTGCATCGGCAGCAAGGCGGCCGCCGCGAGCGGCACGCAGCAGGCGGCACGGATCAGCGCTGGAGCGGGATGCAACGCGAACACACGCGAGGCGCGGGAAAGACCGGGGAAACGGGAGACACGCGAGGACATCGTCGTAACGGGCCTCGACGGCCCGCGATCGGGAAAACGGCATGAGTATAGGGAACCCGCGCGCCCGGATCGGCATGGATTCGGGTAAGCATCTGTAAAGTCTGTTGCGGCCGCGAACGCGACGCGCGCGGGGCTTCGGCATAATGGCGCCACATCGGTCGCGCGGCCGCTTGCGTGCGCGATCGCCCTACCTCCCTGCCTCGGAGCACGCCGCATGTACCCACCGATCGAACCCTACGCGCACGGCATCCTCGACACCGGCGACGGCCATCGTCTGTACTGGGAGCGCTGCGGCACGCCGGGAGCGAAGCCGGCCGTGTTCCTGCACGGCGGTCCCGGCGCCGGCTGCGGCGAGAATCATCGCCGCCTGTTCGACCCGGCGCGCTACGACGTGCTGCTGTTCGACCAGCGCGGCTGCGGCCGCTCCACGCCGCACGCGAGCCTGGAGAACAACACCACGCAGCACCTGGTGGCCGATATCGAGCGGCTGCGCGAGATGGTCGGCGTCGAGCGCTGGCTGGTGTTCGGCGGCTCCTGGGGCAGCGCGCTGTCGCTCGCCTATGCCGAAACCCATCCCGAGCGCGTCAGCGAGCTGGTGGTGCGCGGCATCTTCACGATGCGGCGCGCGGAACTGCTCTGGTACTACCAGGAAGGCGCCTCCTGGCTGTTCCCCGATCTGTGGGAAGCTTTCCTCGCGCCGATCCCCGAAGCCGAGCGCGGCGACCTGATGGCCGCCTACCATCGCCGCCTGACCGGCGACGACGAAGCCGCCAAGCTCGCGGCCGCGCGCGCCTGGAGCGTCTGGGAGGGCCGCACCATCACCCTGCTGCCGAACCCCGCCCTGGCCGCCCACTTCGACGATCCGCACTACGCGCTGGCCTTCGCGCGGATCGAGAACCATTACTTCGTCAATCGCGGCTTCGTCGAGGAAGGCCAGTTGCTGCGCGACGCGCACCGGCTGGCGGGGATTCCCGGCGTGATCGTGCAGGGCCGCTACGACGTCGCGACCCCGGCCCGCACCGCCTGGGACCTGTCGCGCGCCTGGCCGGAAGCGAGCCTGGAAATCGTGCCAGATGCGGGCCACGCCTACGACGAACCGGGCATCCTGCGCGCCCTGCTGGCCGCCACCGACCGCTTCGCGCGAAGCTGACGCAGCGGCCGAACCGCCCCCGGCGCCTCGGCTCGCGTAAAATCGCAGGGTTTTTGTCCGCGCCGTGGCTTTCGCGCATCACGACGCGCCACGCTTTTTTGACCGACGCAGGATATGGTCAGGATCGAGCGCGTGGCGCCCCCTTCAGCCTTGCCTGCCCGTTGCCGACATCCCGGATATCGGCCCGGTCGGCATCGCGGCTGTTTTTGGTCTGCAAGCATTCAAGCAACAAGAGGTCATGCCGTGCTGGTCGGTGAACGTTTCAATAGCATCACGCATGGAGTCGGCGCGCTGATGTCGATGGCCGGACTGGCCACCCTGGTGACGATGGGCGCGCTCAAGGGCGACCCCTACCGCGTGGTCAGCGCGGCCGTGTACGGCGCGGCGCTGCTGGTGCTGTACGCCGTCTCGACGCTCTATCACAGCGTGCACCAGCCGCGCCTCAAGGCGATCCTGCAGAAGTGCGACCACTCGGCGATCTACCTGCTGATCGCCGGCAGCTACACGCCCTTCACGCTGATCACGCTGCGTGGCCCCTGGGGCTGGACGCTGTTCGGCGTGATCTGGGGGCTGGCGCTGTTCGGCATCGTCCAGGAACTCACGCTGGGACGCAGGACGCGCATCATCTCGATGGTGCTCTACGTGCTGATGGGATGGCTCGGCGTGATCGCGCTGCGCCCGCTGGTGGTGGCGATGTCCTCGGAAGGCGTGGCCTGGCTGCTGGCCGGCGGCGTGCTCTACAGCGCCGGCATCTACTTCTTCATCAATGACGAGCGGATCCGCCACGGCCACGGCATCTGGCATCTGTTCGTGCTGGGCGGCAGCCTCTGCCAGTTCATCAGCGTCGCCGCCTACATCATGTAGCGCCGGCGGCCGGGCGCTCCGCGCTCAGTCCAGTCGCTGCACGCGCAGCAGCGAACAACACCAGGCATAGGTCGATTCGACGTGGGCCAGCATCGCGGCCCGCGCCCGTTCGCCGTCGCGGGCGCGCAGCGCCTGCAGCAGCGGCGCGTGGTCCATCGAGGCGATATTGAGGGGGTGCCGGACGATCGGCAGCGAGTCGTAGATCCGGCCGAAGGCCTCCTGGATCGCCCGCTCCTGTTCGATCAGATGACGCGAGCCGGTGGTTTCGGCGATCAGCACGTGCAGCCGCGCATCGGCCAGGCGCCGCGCGTCGGTGTCGAGGATGTCGTCGACGAAGCCCTGCGCGAGCGCCGCGAGTTCGGCCAGTTGCGCATCCGAGGCACGCAGCGCGGCCAGATGGCAGGCCTCGCCCGAGATCGCGCGCCGCCAGTCGGACAGGCTGCGCAGCTCCCCGGCGCTGAAGCGCGGCTCCAGCGCCATGCTGCGCAAGCGCTCGCGGATCTCGGTCGACACGAAGGTGCCGCCGAAACGCCCGCGGGTGGTGTTGACCAGCCCGAGGTCGCGCAGCACGCCTAGCGCCGTGCGCAGCGCCATGCGCGCCACGCCGAAGTGCTGCGCGAGTTCGACCTCGTCGGGCAGCTTGTCGCCGGCCTTCAATTCGCCTGCGCTCAGCGCCGCGAGAATCCGGTCGACGGCCGCCTCGGGCGCGTTCATGCTGCTCGCCGGCTTGCCGAATCTGGCGGTGAGACGCTCGGGCATACCTCGGGATCGATTGAGCTGACAAAAGAATCAGCGCGCAGTATGGCACGAGGGAATGCCCGAAAACATCTCCGGGCTGCGTTCGCGTCGCGATTTGCGAAGCCGGGCGCCGCTTCGCGGCGGCGGCCCGGCAGCTCAGCGCAGGTCGCTCAGCATCTGCTCGGCCAGGAAATCGCAGGGCGGGCGCGCCGACTTCGCGCTGCGCGCCAGCACCACCTCGACGTCCTCCAGCGGCGGCAGGCCCTCGGCCTCGCCCAGCTGCATCAGTTGCGCCGGCACGCTGCAACGCGCCAGCGGCGCGATCGCGAGCCCCGCCTCCACCATGCTGATCACGCCCAGCAGGCTCGGGCTTTCGTAGGACATGCGGTAGCGGATCCCGGCCTGGTTCAGCGCGCCGACCGCTCGCGCCCGCGCCGCGCTGGCATGCCCGAACACGGCGATCGGAAGGGGCCGCTCCTCCCAGATCGGGCGGTTGTCGGGCAGCGCCGCCCAGACCACCGGCTCGTGGCGGATGAACTCGGCCGACACGCCGCGCGTGCGCGTCATGCAGGCCAGGTCCACCGTGTTGTCCTTGATCAGCGGCACCAGCGCGCTGCTGGGCAGGCCGATCACGCGGATCTCGACGCGTGGATGCGCGATCGCGAACTTGCGCAGCACCGAGGGCAGCAGCGTGGAGACATAGTCGTCGGGCACGCCGATCGTCACGCGGCCGCGCACCTCGGGCCGCACCACGGAGGCCCAGGCTTCCTCGCGCATCGCCAGCATGCGCCGCCCGTAGTCGACGATCATCCTGCCCTCGTGCGTGATCGACAGCTTGCGCGTGCTGCGCACGAACAGCGGCTTGCCGAGCGCCTCCTCCAGCGTCCTGATCTGCATGCTGAGCGCCGACGATGAGCGATGCACGGCTTCGGCCGCGCGCACGAAGGAGCCCGTGTCGGCGATCGCCACCACCATTTCCAGTACATCGAGATCGAGCTGTTTCATATTCGTCAGAAAAGCTGAGTAATTTTTTCAGTTTAATCCGTTTTACGCGTCGAAACGACTGGCCGATACTGGCCTCATCGACACCATGCAAGGCAGCAGGGAAGGCGCAAATGGGAACCATGATCGAATTCGTCGCGGTGGGCGGGATGCTGGCGGTCACGCCGGGGCCGAACATGGTCTACGTGATGTCGCGCTCGGTCTCGCAGGGCCCGCGCGCGGGCCTGACCTCGCTGGCCGGCGTGATGCTCGGCTACCTGACCTACATGTTCGGCGCCGCCTTCGGCCTCACCGCGATCTTCCTGACGATTCACGGCGCGGCGCGGGTGCTGGCGGCGGCCGGCGCGCTCTACCTGCTGTACCTGTCCTGGCAGGCGGTGCGCCCCGGCGCTCGCTCGCCGTTCGAGGTGGATACTCGACAGGCCGAACGGCCGCGCCGCCTGTTCGCGATGGGCGCGGCCACCAGCCTGCTCAATCCGAAGCTCGCCATGCTGTTCCTGTCCCTGCTGCCGCAGTTCATCGATTACCAGGCCGGCGACGTGTTCCGCCAGTCGATGCTGCTCGGCGCCTCGCTGGTCATTGCCTTCGCGGCGGTCAATGGCGCCGTCGCGATCGGCTCGGGTTCGCTGGCGGGCTTCCTGGCGAAGCGGCCGAACTGGCTGCGGGCGCAGCGCTGGGTGATGGGGCTGATGCTGTTCTCGCTGGCCGCGAAGATGGCGCTCGATATCTGGCGCTAGGCGCCCGCCGCGCTCGGGCGAAACGACAATCGCTTGAAAAATCCACCGCCCCGCGCGGCCGCGCCGCCGGGCACGACGGCGGCACGCAGTTTGCTCTCCTTACCGGTTCCGGCATGTCGATGCCGCAACCAAGCAAGGAGGATGTCATGGCAGGCAAACTGAACGATTGCAGGATCGCGATTCTCGCCGTCGACGGCTTCGAACAGGTCGAGCTGACCGAGCCGCAACGCGCCTTGCAGGCCGAAGGCGCGAAAGTCGAGGTGATTTCGCAGAAAGCGGGCGAGATCCAGGGTTTCAAGCATGTCGACAAGGGCGATCCCACCAGGGTCGACCGCCTGTTCGACGAGGCACGCGCCGACGACTACGACGCCGTGGTGCTGCCGGGCGGCGTGGTCAACGGCGATGCGATCCGGATGATTCCGGCCGCGCGCCGCTTCGTCAGCGAGGCGCATGCCGCCGACAAGCCGATCGCCGTGATCTGCCACGGCGGCTGGCTGCCGGTGTCGGCGGGCATCGTCAAGGGTCACAGGATGACGAGCTGGCCCAGCCTGCAGGACGACATCCGCAACGCGGGCGGCGAATGGGTCGACGAGCGCGTGGTGCGCGACGGCAACCTGATCACCAGCCGCAAGCCCGACGATCTCGACGCCTTCGTCTCGACCCTGGTCGAGTGCCTGGTGGCCAGGCGCGGCGGCAAGCAAGGCAACGCGAAACGCCCCGCCTGAATGCATCAAGGCGCCGGGAACAGGTGCTCGCACATGAAGTCGACGAACACGCGCAGCTTGGGCGATAGCTGGCGGCTCGACGGCCACAGGATCGAGAACTGTCCCGGCGCGATCGAATGCGGCTCGAGCACCTCGACGAGCGAGCCGGCGGCCAGCGCGTCGCGCGCCAGGAAGTCGGGCATGAAGCCGATGCCGAAGCCGGCGATCACGGCGCCGCGCAAGGCTTCCATGTTGTTGCAGGTCATCGCGCAGCGCAGGTTCGGCGGCTCGCCGCCGTCGGGCAGCAGGCTCCAGGGCTGCAGCTTGCCGGTGGTCGGGAAGCGGTAGCGCACGCCCTCGTGCGCGGCGAGATCGGCCAGACCGCGCGGCACGCCCGCGCGCGCCAGGTAGTCGGGCGAGGCGCACAGCACGAAGCGAAACGGGCCGAGCCGGCGCGACATCAGGCTCGAATCGCTGAGTTGGCCGCTGCGGATCACCGCGTCGAAGCCGCCTTCCACCACGTCCACCAGCCGGTCGTTGAAGTCGAGATCGAGTTCGATGTCGGGGTAGCGCGCGCTGAAGGCCGGCAGCACCGGCAGCAGGAAGCGATAGCCGATCACCGGCAGGCTCACGCGCAGTCGGCCGCGCGGCGTCTGCGCCGAGGCCGAGAGCGTCGCCTCGGCATCGCGCAACTCCTCCAGGATGCGATGGCAGCGCTCGTGGAAATGACGCCCCTCCTCGGTCAGCGTGACGCGGCGCGTGGTGCGATGGAACAGGCGCACGCCCAGCGAGCGCTCCAGCCTCGCGATGGTCTTGCCGACCGCCGAGGCCGAGATGCCGAGCTTGCGGCCGGCCGCCACGAAGCTCAGGGTTTCCGCCGTGCGCACGAAGGCGACGATGCCGTTCAGATTGTCCATGTCGCTTCGACCCCGATCGCTTGATCACATTACGGAATATAAATCCCTTATCTGTGGAATCCCAGCCTGTTTTTCGTCGATTGATTCCCGAATATCGTTGGTCGCTCCAGATGCCGGCCATGTCGACCGGCCGGCATCGCCCCTTCCAGGAGCGAACATGCCTTCCCCGACCTCTCCCGATTCCACCCGCCGGCTGGTGGTGCTCGGCGCCGTCTGCATGGCGGCGCTGGCCCTGCCGCTGGCCTTCTCCGGCGGCGCCGTCGCCACGCCGGCGATCGGCCACGACCTGGGCGGCAGCCCCGCCGCGATCGCCTGGATCACCAATGCTTTCATGCTCAGCTTCGGCAGCCTGCTGATGGCGGCCGGCACGCTGGCCGACCGCTTCGGCCGCCGCCGGCTGTTCGCCTTCGGCGTGGCCGGCTTCACGCTCAGCTCGGCCGCGCTCGGCTTCGCCCCCTCGATCCTGGCCGTCGACCTGCTGCGCGCCGCGCAGGGCGTGGCCGCCGCCGCGGCGCTGGCCGGCGGCACCGCCGCGCTGGCCCAGGAATTCGACGGCCATGCCCGCACGCGCGCCTTCAGCGCGCTGGGCACCACCTTCGGGATCGGCCTCGCGTTCGGGCCGGTGATCGCCGGCGCGCTGATCGAGCGCTTCGGCTGGCGCGCGATCTTCGCCAGCAGCGCGCTCGCGGGCGCGCTGTCGCTGGGCTTCGGCGTGCCGCGCATGCGCGAATCGCGCGACCCGCAGGCGCGCCGGCTCGACCTGGGCGGCACGCTGAGCTTCACGGCCGCGCTCGGCGCCTTCACCTGCGGCGTGATCGAGGCGCCCTCGCTAGGCTGGACGTCGCCCGCCGTGGTCTCGCTGCTGGCGGGCTTCGTGGGGTTCGCGCTGCTGTTCGTGCTGATCGAAACGCGCAGCGAGCGGCCCATGCTCGACCTGACGCTGTTGCGCTACCCGCGCTTCGTCGGCGTGCAGTTGCTGCCGATCGCCACCTGCTACTGCTACATCGTGCTGCTGGTGCTGCTGCCGCTGCGCTTCATCGGCGTGGACGGCCACGACGAGATCCACGCGGCCTGGCTGATGCTGGCGATCTCGGCGCCGATGCTAGTGGTGCCTTTCCTGGCCGCGACGCTGACGCGCTGGATGTCGGCCGGCACCATCTCGGGGATCGGCCTGGCGCTTGCCGCGCTGGGCCTGCACCTGCTGAACGGCGCGCTGCGCGAGGGCGCCGCCGACAGCGCCGTGCTGCTGCCGATGCTGGTGATCGGCACCGGCGCGGGGCTGCCATGGGGCTTGATGGATGGGCTGTCGGTCAGCGTGGTGCCGAAATCGCGCGCGGGCATGGCGGCCGGCATCTTCAGCACCACGCGCGTGGCCGGCGAAGGGATCGCGCTGGCGATCTCGGGCGCCGTGCTGGCCGCGTTCGCGCAGCGTGACCTGCTGAGCGCGATGCCGTCTGCGCCTTCCGCCGTGGCCGACGCGGCCGCCCGGCTGGCCACCGGCGATCTCGCGCAGGCGGCCTTGCGGCTGCCGGATGTCGGCGCGGCGGGCCTGCGCGCCGCGTATCACGCCGCGTTCGCGCACCTGCTCGACGGGCTCACGGCGATCACGCTGCTCTGCGCGCTGGCGGCCTTCGCGTTCCTGAGCCGGGTGCGCGTGGCGGAGGACGCGGCCGAGGTCGCGCCGCCGGAATCCCGCGCCGGGCACGCCGCCGAACCCGGCGATGCCGCCCGCTCCCTGGCCGACGTGGGCCAATCCCGGGCCTGATGTCATTTGAACGGACAAAATGCGGCCCGCTTGGCAAGGGCTGCGTTTTTTCTTATGATGTGCACTTGCATCCAGAGTCGGGTTCCCCGACGCCAACCTGCCTACCCGGGCAAGGTGGACGCCACCAGGCGATGCGGCCGATAGTCGGCAACGAAGCGGGAGCGGCCCAGCCGGCACCGGTTCGAATTCAGTCAGTCACCGGAGCTTGCATGCAGCAGAATCCTCGCCTTTCCCCCCTTGCCGACCTGATCGCCGATTCCTCGCCGTGTCTGCCGGGCTCCCGCCTGATTCACCTGTTCCAGATCGTTTCCTCCGCCAGCCAGGATGCCGTCGCGCGCGTTTCCAGCTTCCTTTCGGAACAAGGCGCGCCGCTGGGTGAACCGCGCGTGTCACGCTGTCGCGAACTGCTGACCCAGACCATCGTGCTCGACGGCATCGGCGAGCGCCGTGCGCGGTTGCTGCGCGAGCAGTTGCTGGCGCTCGACGGCGTGCTGCGGATCCGCCTCGAGCACCGTTTCGTGCGCGCGGATGCGGGCGACGACGCGTCAGACTACGACGACTGCCGCCCGGCCTGCACGGCGGCCTGAGGCATCACGCGCCCGAACGCGCCCCGCCCGCAGCCCTCGTTTTCGTACTTCGACGATCGTGTTTCGGATCCGTCCGACATCCGCTGCCGCCGGATTTGCGTAAAACGACGTCGCGAATACCGCGAACCCAACGCCAAAACCGAGTTCACGCTGAATAATTCCGCGCGGTCTTATCGAGGCCCTGATGCCTAATCGCGCGAGCCCAACCCGGCTGAACAATTGGAAATCCGGATTGCATCGGGATGCAAACTTCTTCCGGTACGATACGCGCTTTGCCAGAAGGCATCCGAACCAGCCGCGCGACCTTGCGTTGCGCCCAGTGCCTTCGGGGATCGCCCTCTTTCGTTACGCCGCCATGTCCATCCCGACCGCGCTTATCGGCATCGCGAGTCTGTCCTGCCTGATGAGCGTCGCCGTTCTCGGCTCGCTGTTCCATGCCCAGATACCGGGAATCCGCCATTGGTGCCTGGCCAGCGGCGTGCTGGCCGCGGTCACCGCGCTGCTCCTGCTGTTCCAGCGCTCGCCGAGCATCATCCTGGGCGCGAGCGCGTTGCTGGTGGTGGCCTCGCTGTCCGCGCTCCAGGGTTTCCGGCGCTTCTTTCATCTGCGTGCCTCCTTGAGCGGCGAATACCTCGCGGTCGGCGCGATCCTGGCCGGGCTGGTCTACTGGACCTACCTCTCGCCCGACATCGATGCCCGGGTCGTGATCATCTCGGCCTTTCTCGGTTATGTGCGCTTCGTCATCGCCTGGCTGGTGCAACGGCACCGGCCGGCGGGCCGGCCGCGATACGGCTATTACTTCGTCTCGGGTGTCGCGCTGCTGGGGGCCTTCGTCCATGTGATCCGATGTGCCGTCTATGGGCTGGGCCTGGCGCACGAAACCGATTTCCTGGAAGCGACGCCCGTCAACGTGGCGTTTCTCGGCATGGCCACCCTGACCTTGCCGTGCCTGTCGGTCGGCATGGTGATGCTGGCCCACGATCGACTGGCCCAGCGCATGGAACGCCTGGCCACCATCGACGACCTGACCGGCGTGTTCGGGCGGCGCGCCTTCATCGCGCGCGCCGAGGCGCTGCTGGGTTCGGCCAAGGGAGCGAAGTCGCCGCTGTCGATCGCCCTGCTCGACATCGACAACTTCAAGAGCATCAACGATCGCCACGGGCACGCGGCCGGCGACCAGGCGCTCGCCAATGTCGCCGCGACGATCTCGCGGGAAATCCGGCAAGCCGATGTGCTGGGCCGCGTCGGCGGCGAGGAATTCGCGCTGCTGCTGCCGCGCACCGGCAAGGAAGACGCGCTGCGCCTGGTCGATCGCCTGCGCGCGATCGTGGCGAGCGCGGTGTCCGAAGGGCCGGCCGCGTGCGTGGCCTGCACCCTCAGCGCCGGCGTCGACGAGTTCCGCGCCTGCGATACCCTGGCCTCGGCGATGGCGAGGGCCGACGCGGCGCTCTATGCCGCCAAGGCGAAAGGCAGGAACTGCGTGGTGCCGGCGGGGGCGGAGCAGGGAAAGTGGATCGAGCCGGTGGAGACGGCCGTCCTGAATCGGCGCTGAAACGAGGCACCGAGCCCGTTCGGCAAACCGCCATCCGAATCGGATGCCTCGGCCCTACCCCCGCTTGCGCAAGGGCTCGAGCATGTCCTTCAAACCGTTATGGTCGATCTCGTGCATCAGCGCGAGCAGCCGGCCGACTTCCCCGCGCGGGAAACCCTCCCGGGCCATCCAGTTCAGGTAATGCCCGGGCAGGTCGGCGATCACCCTGCCCTTGTACTTGCCGAAGGGCATCACGAAGCTGACCAGGCGTTCGAGCTCGCTCGCGTCCATGGGCGGTGCGTCAGGCGTCCTTCAGCCAGGGCATCTCCACCGGCGACACCACCAGTTGCCGGCCCTCGCGCTTCAGCTCGAAGATGAAGCCCACCAGGATCATCGAATCGGCATAGGGAATCGGAAACACCTGCGGATTGTCCGGCGCGAGCAGCGGATGCGCCAGCTTGTCCGCCGTCTGCGCGGCATTCTCGCGGATGCTCTCCAGTTCGTCGGCCATCGCCTGGCCGCTGTCCTTCAGCACGCGGCTACGCAGGTCGCCGAAGGGTTCGATGCGTGCCGCATCTTCGTGGTACTCCGGCACTTCGTAAAGGAACCAGGACATAGGCGTCTCCCGAGAAAAAGGCTGCCATTCTAACGCCAGGCGCTCTCCCGACGACCGGCTCAATCTCGTCTGGCGCCGACGAGCCGGCTTGCGGCCCGGCCACCAGGGCAGCGAGCCGCATGCGGCCCGCCAATCGAGGCACCGGTGCTAAGTCGAGGCGCCCCGCGGGTCGCCGGTATGGCCGGCCGGCGACGGACCCGGGCCGCTATCAGCGCCCGGCGGTTTCCTCGATCGGCTCGACCGTCACGCCCACCGTCAGCACCTGATCGGCGCCGCCGCCGCGGATCACGCCGCGCAGTGGCGTGACGTCGGCATAGTCGCGGCCCACCGACAGCATCACGTAGTCGTTGCCGGGGGCGCGATCGTTGGTTGGATCGAGCTGGAGCCAGCCGCCGTCCTCGGGCCAGGCCGGATCGTAGACCTCGACCCAGGCATGCGAGGCGTCCGCGCCAATCAGGCGCGGCTGCCCCGGCGGCGGCTGGGTCAGCAGGTAGCCGCTGACGTAACGCGCGGCCAGGCCCAGCGAGCGCATCGCGCCGATCATCACGTGCGCGAAGTCCTGGCAGACGCCCTTGCGCAAGGCCAGCGCGTCGAGCGCCGAGGTGTTCACGTCGGTGCTGTTCGGCGTGTAGGCGAAATCCGCATGAATGCGCCGCATCAATTCCCAGGCCGCCTGCACCAGCAGCCGCCCCGGCACGAAGCTCCTGGCCGCGTAGGCGGCCAGCTCGGGATGGCTGGCCACGTGCCGCGACGGAAACACGAACTCGCTGGCGGCGTCGTAGGGCTGGCCGGCCTGGTAGCTGAGCCGGTCGCGCACGGCCTCCCAGGCGCTGGCGGTGCCCGGCGCGGGCATCGCGACCGCGGGCGGCGGCTCGCCGCGCGTGCCGGCCGAGCGCTTGGGCGGGCTCACGCGCACCACGCTGCGGCTGCGCACGAACAGCTCCTCGTGCGGCTGGTTGAGGGCGAACGAGGTGCGCTGGTTGCCGAAGGCGTCGATCTCGACGCCCACGCCTTCCGGCAGGGGCTCGATGTGGAGCGAGAAATCGAGCAGTTGCTGGCGCGGCAGGTCGAGCGGCTTGAGCCGCGCCTGGTGCTGGGCCGATTCCACCCGCGCGGCGTAGCGGTAGCGCGTGTCGTGCGTGACGCGCAGCGTGCGCGGCTCGATGGGCGATATCGCGGCGGCGGGCGCGGCTGCCGCCGGCACCGATGCCGGTGCTGCCGTGGCAGCGCAAGCGCCCGCCGGCGCCGGCGCGCACGGCTGCGTCGCCGCAGTGGCCGGCGCGGTGATCGCCTCGCGTGCCGTCGAGGCGGCGGCTTCGCTGCCCCTGAGCGCCGCGTTCACGCCGCTTGCCTCGCGTCCCGCCAGCGCCGCGGCCGGCTGCGCTGCGCGAGGCGCCGAAGCCGCCGCCTCGCCCGGTTCGCGTCCCTGCACTTGACGCGCGCGCAACTCGCGCGCCGCCTCATCGGTGGGTTTTCCGCTCATCCCCATAGCGACCTGCCTGATTCCCGCACATGACTGAAATAACGTTCGCCGATCCGGTTCGACAGCTCCCAGGCGGCCCGGCTGACCGATTGCAGGCGCTCCAGCAGCACCGCGTGACGGCCGTCCTCGTCGGTCTCGCAGAGCGCGTGCAGCGACCAGGCGCCGATCTCGGGCATGGTCTCCGACAACTCCGAGAGCGCATAACCCTCGCCGTGCTCGACCTTGGTCAGGCGCCCCTGCATCTTCTGTACCACCCAGGCCAGCGAGCGCGGATTGTCGCCGTTCAGCACCACCAGCGACAGCAGCGGCGCCACGTCGAAGCCGCGCTGGAACTGCGAGCGGAACGTGATGGTGCTGTCGAACAGCTCCAGCACCAGCTCGAAACCGTCCTGCTTGGTGACGGCGCCGTCCTCGAAGGCGAAGCGCAGCACGCTGGCGAGGAAATCGACGCGATCGATCTGGCGGCCGATCGACAGCAGGCGCCAACCGTCGTCGCGCGTCATGTTGTCGGTCTGCGCGCCGGTGATCGCCGAGAGCAGCAGGTTGAGCCGGTCGAGCAACTGCAGCGCGGCATTGCCGAGCTGTTCCTCGGGCTCGTCCTCGCCGTTGGTGGGCTCGTCGAACAACTGGGTGGCATCGTCGATCAGCCGCCACTGGTCGCGCGAGAGCCGCTCGCGGATCGCCGCGGCCGCGCCGCGCATGCCGAGCACGCAGGCCGCGATGCCCGAGCCGCGATCGGCGCGCCTCGACAGCGCGCGCGCCAGCGTCTGCTGGAACTCGCGCGGCGACACCGCGGCCGATTGCGTCTCGGCCGGGATCAGCCCGTTCTCGCGGCACAGCGCGTCGAGCAGTTCGAGATGCGCGGGACTGTCGACGTCGTCCTCGCCGCGCAGCCGCTCGAAGGCGGCGCGCGCCAGGCGCGTCAGGTTGGCGGCGCGCTCGGTGTAGCGGCCCAGCCAGAACAGGTTCTCGGCGGCACGGCTGGAGATCGTGCGCGGCCGCGCCACCAGGTCGTCGGGGCCGAGATGCGTCTGCAGCAGCGTGGTCGGGTCGATCGCGCCTTCGGTGATGACCCAGGTGTCGACGCTGCTGCCGCCGCGCGGCATCGGCGCGTTGAACAGCTCGTCACGCGTGCCGACCCGCGACAGCCCGCCCGGTAGCACGCGCCAGGAGCCGGTGCCGTCGGCCAGCGCGAACACGCGCAGCAGCAGCGGCTTGGGCACGATCCGCGCGCCGCCTTCGTAGCCCTGCGCGCTGCTCGGCCAGGTCGGCGCCTGCGAGGGCGGCAGGTCCGACTGCACCACGTAGTGGGCCGGATTGGCGAGGATCCGCGCGCGCCATTCGAGCAACTGCGGGTTGCTCAACCGCGCGCCGATGACCGGGTCGAAACGCCCGCCCGCCTGCGCCAGCGGCGGATAGGCGGGCTTGATGATGGAGCGCGCCAGGAGCGGCAACGCGTCGGCGCAGGCGGCCGCCTCGCCGCACCACCAGGTGGGCAGCGCCGGCAGCTCCAGCGTCTCGCCGAGCAGGCTCTCGGCCAGCTTGGGCAGGAAGCCGAGCACGCCCGGCGATTCGAGGAAGCCCGAACCCGGCGCATTGGCCAGCAGCACGTTGCCGGCGCGCACCGCCTGCAGCAGGCCCGGCACGCCGAGCATCGAATCGGGGCGAAGCTCGAGCGGGTCCAGCCATTCGTCGTCGACGCGGCACAGGATGCCGTGCACCGGCTCAAGCCCGCTCAGCGTCTTCAGGTAGACGTGCTGGTCGCGCGCGGTCAGGTCGCCGCCTTCCACCAGGGTCAGGCCGAGGTAGCGCGCCAGGTAGGCGTGCTCGAAATAGGTCGGCGCGTGGCGGCCCGGCGTGAGCAGCACGATGCGCGAGTTCTTCTTGGCCGGGCTCAGGTCCTGCATGCTGTGCAGCAGCGCGCGATAGCTGGCGGCCAGGCGCTGCACGCGCAGGCCGCGGAACGCGCGCGGGAACAGCCGCGAGACGATCACGCGGTTCTCGAGCAGGTAGCCGAGCCCGGTGGGCCCTTGCGTGTGCTGCGCGACCAGCCGCCAGCGCCCGTCGGGGCCGCGCATCAGGTCGAAGGCGGCCAGGTGCAGCCACATGCCGCCCGGCACGGTGGCGCCGCGCATCGGCCGCAGGTAGCCGGGGTGCCCCGTCACCAGGGCCGGCGGCAGCAGGCCCTGCCTGAGGATGGTCTGCTCGCCATAGACGTCGGCCGTCATGGCGTTGAGCAGGCGCATGCGCTGCAGCACGCCGCGCTCGATGCTGGCCCAGTCGTCGGGCGCGACGATCATCGGCAGCAGGTCGAGCGACCAGGGCCGCGCGGCGCTGCCGCCGGCGTTCTGGTCGTGCAACTGGTAGGCCAGCCCGTTTTCGCGCATGCGGCGCTCGAGCGCCTCGGCGCGGCGGTCGAGGTCGGCGAAGCCAACGCTGCCGAGCTGGGTGAAGAAGTCGCGCCAGACCGGCGCCAGCGCGGCCGTCTGCAGCGCCGCCGCGCCGCCGCGCAGCTCGTCGTAGCGGCCGGTCACGGCCGGCGCGGCCAGCGCCGCGCCGAGCTCGGCGGCGTCCTGGATCGATCCTGTGTCGAAGAGCGTATGCATGGCGTCGTCGGCGCTCAGATCGTCGATAAATTGGGGAAGCACGATGTCGTTTCGTCAGCCTGGGCCTGGCGCGAGCAGCGTCGCGGACACCTCGTCCGCGACGCGCGCCGCCCGTCGAGCCCGAATCCTATCATTGCGGACCGACGGGTCCGACCACCTGGGCGGCCGGCTGTCTCCTCCGGTCTTGCCCGCGCATTGTTTTCAATCCCGGCGCAGGTCGAGGGTGAACGGGAATTCCCGGCTCGGCGCGGCCGGCGCCACCTCCATGCGTCCCGGCGTGTGGCCGATCGAGACGAAGCGCGCCAGGCGCCGGCTCTCCGCCTCGTAGGCATTGACCGGGAAGGTCGCGTAGTTGCGCCCGCCCGGATGCGCGACGTGGTAGCGGCAGCCGCCCAGCGACCGGCTCATCCAGGTATCGACGATGTCGAAGGTCAGCGGCGCGTGCACGCCGAGCGTCGGATGCAGGGCCGAGGGCGGCGCCCAGGCCTTGTAGCGCACCCCCGCCACGTATTCGCCGGCCGTGCCGGTGGGCTGTAGCGGCAGCGCCCGGCCGTTCACGGTGATCACGTGACGATTGTCGTTCAGGCCGCTCACGCGCACCTCGAGCCGCTCCAGCGAGGAATCGACGTAGCGCACCGTGCCGCCGACCGCGCCCTCCTCGCCCATCACGTGCCAGGGTTCGAGCGCGCCGCGCAGGCTCAGCTCGATGCCCTTCACCGCCACCTGGCCGAACAGCGGGAAGCGGAATTCGAAATGCGGCGCGAACCAGGCCGCGTCGAACGGGAAACCGGCCTCGCGCATCTCGGCCATCACGTCGTCGAAATCCATCTTCACGAAGGCCGGCAGCATGAAGCGATCGTGCAGCGCGGTGCCCCAGCGCGTCAGCGAGGTCGTGTAGGGACGATCCCAGAAACGCGCCACCAGCGCGCGCAGCAGCAGTTGCTGCACCAGGCTCATGCGCGCGTGCGGCGGCATCTCGAAGGCGCGCAATTCCAGCAGGCCGAGCCGGCCGGTGGAGGAATCGGGCGAGTAGAGCTTGTCGATGCAGAACTCGGAGCGATGGGTGTTGCCGCTCACGTCGATCAAGAGGTTGCGCAGCACCCGGTCGACCAGCCAGGGCGGCATGTCCTGCCCGTAAAGCAGCTTGTTGCGTTCGATCTCCTTGAAGGCGATGTCGAGCTCGTAGACCTGGTCGTTGCGTGCCTCGTCCACCCGCGGCGCCTGGCTGGTCGGCCCAATGAACAGGCCAGAGAACAGGTAGGACAGCGAGGGATGGTTGTGCCAGTAGGCGATCAGGCTGGCCAGCAGGTCGGGCCGGCGCAGGAACGGGCTGTCGGCCGGCGTCGCGCCGCCCAGCACGAAGTGGTTGCCGCCGCCGGTGCCGACATGGCGGCCGTCGATCATGAACTTCTCCGACGACAGGCGCGTGCGCCAGGCCGCGTCGTAGAGGAATTCGGTCTGCTGCACCAGTTGCCGGAAATCGTGCGCCGGGTGGATGTTCACCTCGATCACGCCCGGATCGGGCGTGACCTGCAGCACCGCCAGGCGCGCGTCGCGCGGCGGGGCGTAGCCTTCCAGCACCAGCTTCACGCCGAGCGAGCGGGCGGTCAGCTCGACCGCGGAAAGCAGGTCGAGATAGTCCTCCAGCGCGGCCAGCGGCGGCATGAACAGGTAGAGCACGCCGTGGCGGACCTCGGCGCACAGCGCGGTGCGCGTGATCCAGGCGGCCGATTCGAAGCGATCGGGGTAGCGGTGCGCGGCGGCGTCTTGCGAGGCGCGGGCGGCACCCTCGCCGGCCGGTTCGCCGAACTCGCCGCGGCCGGCCTGGTCCCGCGCATCCAGCGGCGACTGCAGCGCCGTGCGCGGCGCGGCGGCCATGCGCTGGGCGCCGTAGCCGCCCTGCCCGGCCAGGTAGCGCGGCGCGTCGGTGGCGCCGAGGTAACGCGCGCGCAGCGCCTCGGCGGTCGGCAGCGGCACGGCCGGCGCGAACGGATCCTGGTCGATCAGGTAGGGGAAGTCGGTGGCGCTGACCCAGGGCAGCGAATCGAGCGGCAGGCGATAACCCATCGGCGAATCGCCGGGGATCAGGTACATGCGCTCGTCGCGGAAGAACCACGGGCCGGTTTCCCAGCGCGGGCCGGCCAGCCCGGGCGATTGCGGCAGCGGCTTCAAAGGCAGCACGTAGCCGATCACCGTGTCGAGCTTCTGGTCGAACACCTTGCGCAGCCGCGCGCGCTCCAGTTCGTCGTCCAGGCGCGAGTCGAACGGGTCGACGTTGACCGGCAGCCGGCGTTCGCGCCACAGGTAGTACCAGACGTCCTCGAAACCGGGACGCACATGCTCGTCGCTCAAACCGAGCCGCTCGGCCAGCGCGCGGATGAAGCGCTGCGCGTCCTCGGTGGTGTAGGAGGACGGCTCGCGCTCGTCGGCGAACAGCGCCGGGTCCTGCCAGACCGGCTCGCCGTCCTTGCGCCAGAACACCGACAACGCCCAGCGCGGCAACTGCTCGCCCGGGTACCACTTGCCCTGGCCGAAATGCAGGAAGCCGCCCTCGCCGTATTCGGCGCGCAGCTTCTGGATCAGCGAGGTGGCGTAGCCGCGCTTGGTGGGCCCGAGCGCGTCGGTATTCCATTCGGCGCCGTCGCGATCGTCGATCGAGACGAAGGTGGGCTCGCCGCCCTGGGTCAGCCGCACGTCGCCGGCCGCCAGTTGCGCGTCGACCGCCGCGCCCAGCTCCAGCACGTCGCCCCATTGCGATTCGGTATAGGGCTTGGTCACGCGCGGCGATTCGTAGATGCGCGTGACGACCATCTCGTGCTCGAACTCCACCTCGCATTCGTCGATCAGCCCCTCGACCGGCGCGGCGCTGGTCGGCTGCGGCGTGCAGGCGAGCGGGATGTGGCCTTCGCCGGCCAGCAGGCCCGAGGTCGGATCGAAGCCGATCCAGCCGGCGCCGGGCAGGTAGACCTCGCACCAGGCATGCAGGTCGGTGAAGTCGACCTCGGTGCCGCTGGGGCCGTCGAGCGATTTCACGTCGGGCGTCAACTGGATCAGGTAGCCCGACACGAAACGCGCGGCCAGGCCCAGGTGGCGGCACAGCTGCACCAGCAGCCAGCCGGTGTCGCGGCACGAGCCCGAGGCCAGCTTCAGCGTCTGCTCGGGCGTCTGCACGCCGGGCTCCAGGCGCACCAGGTAGCGGATGTCCTTCTGCAGCTGCTGGTTCAGCGCGACCAGGAAGTCGATGGTGCCCTGCGGCGCGCGATCGATGCCGGCCAGGTAGTCGCGGAACAGCGGCGAGGCGCCGGTGGCCGCGTCGCAGACCAGGTAGGGCGCGAGCTCGTCGCGCAGCGCGGCGTCGTAGCTGAACGGAAAGGTCTCCGCCGCTTCCTCCAGGAAGAAGTCGAACGGGTTGTAGACCGACATCTCGGCCACCAGGTCGATGGT
Source organism: Burkholderia gladioli (assembly GCF_000959725.1). Taxonomy (NCBI): domain Bacteria; kingdom Pseudomonadati; phylum Pseudomonadota; class Betaproteobacteria; order Burkholderiales; family Burkholderiaceae; genus Burkholderia; species Burkholderia gladioli. Next base: position 1,074,262 of record NZ_CP009322.1, on the reverse strand, counting down.
GATCTCGAAGCTGCGCGTGCGCTCGGGAAACACGAGGCGCCCGAGGTAGTTCGCGAACGGGTCCTGCTGCCAGTTCACGAAATGCTGCGCGGGCTCGACCTTCATCGAGTACGACAGGATCGGCGTGCGGCAATGCGGAGCCGGACGCAGCCGCACGATCTGCGGGCCGAGCCCGACCAGCCGGTCGTAGCGGTAGCGGGTGGTGTGGTGAAGCGCGACGTGGATGGACATGTCAGGGTCGGTCGGTTCGGGTCAGGTCGGGACGACAGGCGCTGCGGTTCAGGGTTTCGGTGCTGCTTCGAGAATGGTTCGCGGTGTTGCGCGCGGTGGTTTGTTCAGTGCCGAGGTTCGAGGCCGGAGATCCGGCAGCCGCGCGGCGCTCGCGACGCAGCGAGCCCCGCCGGGACGAGGCTTGCGGCTGCGCCGCTCGCGAGCGGCGCGACCCGCGATCGAGGCAACGGCCGGGGCGCCCCCAGGCGGAAGACAGGTACGCCGGTTCCGGCGCCGCGCCACGGCAGGCCACGCCGCCAGTCGCGCTCAGACCAGCTCCGGCGACTGGATCACGCTGATCTCCACGCCCACCGCGCGCGCGCCGATCCCCGTCACGGCCCGCGCGTCGCGGCAGTCCAGGCCGGTGGCGACGCGCACGTAGCGCTCGTCGGGGCAGCGGTTCATGAACGGATCGAAGCCGACCCAGCCGAGCCCTTCCACGTAGGCCTCGGCCCAGGCGTGGCCCGATTGCGGGAGGGTGGCCACCGCGCTCTGCTGCAGGCGCGCGACCGGCTCGGCCTCGGCCGCGCCCTGCACCGCGTGGAGCGTGCCGTCGGCGTCCATCTGCATGCGCTGCGACTGCTGCGCGCCGCCCGAGGCCTGCATGGTTTCGGCGATGCGCTGCAGCGCGCCGTCGGTCAGCAGGTAGCCGCTCACGTAGCGCGCCGGGATCTTCAGCGAGCGCGCCGCGGCGATGAAGGCCTGCGCGTGGTCGCGGCTGGTGCCCTGGCCCGCTTCCAGCGCGGCTTCCGCATCGGCATCCGAGTCGGTCAGCTCGGGCGCGTAGCGGATCCGCGCATGCACCTCGGTCATCAGCCAGTGCAGCGCGTCGAGGCTGCGGTGCTCGAGCGGCAGCGCCTCGGCCAGCTCGCGCACGCGCTCGCCGGCCTGGGTCTGCTCGGTGGCGCGCTCGAAGATCCACGGCGCGGCGTAATCGTCCGCGCTGCCGACGATGCCGGCCCGGTCCTGGGTCTCGACCACGCCGGCGGCTACCACCACCACCTCGGCCTTGTCGCCGCGGTCGTGGCGCACCAGGTCGATGCGGTTGCCCAGGCCGTCGGCATAACCGACGGTGGGCTCGACGCCGTCGATCGTCACCTGCCAGGCGCGCACGGTCTGGCCGGGCCCGCTGGGCGGGCGCAGGCGCAGGCGCTGCAGGGCATGGCTCGCGTGCTCGTCGAACTGGAAGCGCGAAATATGTCGGATGGCGAGTCGCATGGCGGATCTCTCAGTCGAAGTTGTAAGCCTGGGCGATTTCCGCGCCGAGGCTGTTGTTGCGCCCGATGAAATCGGTCAGGAATTCGTGCAGCCCGCTCTTGAAGAGCCGCTCGACCGAATTGTCGGACAGCATCTGGAGGATTTTGGCGGCGGTTTCGTGACATTCGTGCGTGACGCCGTAATCTTTCGCGAGCCGGTTCAGGCTCGACATCACGCGGCCGTAGCAATAGCGCAGCGAGCGCGGCATGCGCCCGTTGAGGATCAGGTAGTCGGCGATGTTGATCGGCTTGTACTGCACGTCGTAGACCCAGCGATACGAGCGGTGCGCGGCCACCGAGCGCAGGATCGACTCCCATTGGTAGTTGTCGATCATGGTGCCGACGTGCGAGACCGAGGGCAGCAGCAGGTGGTACTTCACGTCGAGGATCCGCGCGGTGTTGTCGGCGCGCTCGATGAAGGCGCCCAGCTCGGCGAAATCGAAGATCTCGTTGCGCAGCATGGTGCCGTAGAAGCTGCCCAGCATCAGCGCGGTCTCGCGCTTGATGTGGTCGAGGATGGCCGGCAGCTGGCTGGAGCTGACCGGCTGCGCCAGCACCCGCTTCACCGATTGCCAGGCGTCGTTGACGGTCTCCCACAGCTCGCGCGTCAGCGCGATGCGCACCATGCGCGCGTTCGAGCGGGCGTACTCGATGCAGGACAGCACGCTGGAGGGGTTGTCGCGGTCGCGCAGCAGGTAGTCGGCGACGTTGTCGACCGTGTATTCCTCGTACTTCTGGCGGAAGCCCTCGTCGGCGCCCGAGCTGACCAGCACCGAGGACCATTCCGCCGGCGCGTCCGCGGTGCGCGTGAGCGCCATGCGCAGGCCCGCGTCGACGATGCGCGCGGTGTTCTCCGCGCGCTCGATGTAGCGATACATCCAGTAAAGACCGCTTGCAGTGCGTCCAAGAAGCATGTCCTGTTCTCCGATCCTTGTTTCTCTGTCGCGCGGCGCGAGGCGCGGCGCGTGCCGGTAGCGCGGGCCTCAGTCGGCCAGCACCCAGGTGTCCTTGGTTCCGCCGCCCTGGCTCGAATTGACCACCAGCGAGCCTTCCTTGAGCGCCACGCGCGTCAGGCCGCCCGGCGTGATGCGGATCCGGTCCGAGACCAGCACGAAGGGGCGCAGGTCGACGTGGCGCGGCGCGAGGCCCGCCTCGGTCAGGATCGGCGTGGTCGACAGCGCGAGCGTGGGTTGGGCGATGTAGTTCGAGGGCCGCGCGCGCAGCTTGGCGGAGAAGGCCTCGCGTTCGGCGCGCGTCGAGGCAGGGCCGACCAGCATCCCGTAGCCGCCCGAGCCGTGCACTTCCTTGACGACCAGCTCCTCCAGGTGGTCGAGCACGTACTGCAGGCTGTCGGCCTCGCCGCAGCGCCAGGTCGGCACGTTCTCCAGCAGCGCCTTGCGGCCGGTGTAGAACTCGACGATCTCGGGCATGTAGGAGTAAATCGCCTTGTCGTCGGCGATGCCGGTGCCGGGCGCGTTGGCGATCGTGATGTTGCCGGCGCGGTAGACGTCCATGATGCCGGCCACGCCCAGCACCGAATCGGGGCGGAACGTGAGCGGATCGAGGAAGGCGTCGTCCAGGCGCCGGTAGAGCACGTCGATCGGCCGGAAGCCTTCGGTGGTGCGCATCGCCACCCGGCCGTCGATCACCTGCAGGTCGCTGCCCTCCACCAGGTGCACGCCCATCTGGTCGGCCAGGAAGGCGTGCTCGTAGTAGGCCGAGTTGTGGATGCCCGGCGTGAGCACCGCCACGGTCGGGTTGTCGGCATTGCCGCCCGGCGGGCAGACCGCGGCCAGCGACTGGCGCAGCAGTTGCGGATAGGTCTCGACCGGCCGCACCTTGACGCGCTGGAACAGCTCGGGGAACAGCTGCATCATGGTTTCGCGGTTCTCGAGCATGTACGACACGCCCGACGGCGTGCGCGCGTTGTCCTCGAGCACGTAGAACTGGTTCTCGGCGGTGCGCACGATGTCGACGCCGATGATGTGGGTGTAGACGTTCCCGGGCGGCCGAAAGCCGATCATCTCGGGCAGGAAGGCCTCGTTGTGCGCGATCAGGTGCTTGGGCACGATGCCCGCGCGCACGATCTCCTGGCGGTGGTAGATGTCGTCGAGGAAGGCATTGAGCGCCATCACGCGCTGCTCGATGCCTTGCGACAGGCGCGTCCACTCCTGGCCGGAGATGATGCGCGGCACGATGTCGAACGGAATCAACCGCTCGGCGGCCTCGGCATCGCCGTAGACGGCGAAGGTGATGCCGGTGCGCCGGAACACGCCCTCGGCGTCGTGGGCCTTCTGCGCCAGGCTCGCAGGGTCCTGCTTGTCGAGCCATTGCTTGAGGCGCTCGTAAGGTGCGCGTACCGCGTCGCCGGATAACAGCATTTCATCGAATGGCTTCATTCAGGATTCTCTCCATCTTCTTGTGTTCGGCATCGGGTGCCGGACCGGCGTGGACCTGATATTGCAAGTCCCGTGCCTTCCGTCAGCCTGATTCTTCCGTGGATATGGCACCGTTTGATGACATAACGCACCATGCCGGTGCCGACCCGGCCGACTCGCGCGCCGGCGATGCGCCGAGACGAGGCAGGCACCCCGCGACGCATCCTCTGCCGCGCATCGAGCAGGCCGACATGCGCCGGCGCTGTGCATCGAAGCCGGAATCGATCATGCGCCGGTTTTGCTGCATTGCCTATCGGCGCACGAGGGGATTGATCACGGCACGAAGAAAGCGCAGGCAAGCGTGTGCGGAGCCGTGTCGAAGGCGCGGATTGCCTGGCGCATCGGAAACGATGCGAGGCGCCGACGCAGGATTTGCGAAGCGGAGAAAGGTAATCGGGCCGCATGCGTCGCTCCGGGCATTTGTCAAACAGTATCAGGTGGCCCGCCGCACCGCCGCAGGCACCCGCCTCGGCAGCGCAGGCAGCGGCCCGGCACACCGCCTTTCCCACCATGTTTTGCCGCCCCGCAGCATGACGACCCACCAATCGCAAATGAGAATTATTTGCATTTAATCTCGATTTGTTCGATGATTCGTCCATTCACCGAACGGATTTGTCCGAGATGACTGCCCTGCTCTCCCCGGCGGCGCCGCAAGCCGGCCTCGCCCCAGCCTCCACCGCCCCCGCCGATCGCCTGGCGGGCCTGCTCTCGCGTCAATCGCGCTGGCCGCTCACCGAGCCGGGCCCGAGCGACGCCGAACTCGATGCGATCCTGGACGCCGCCCTGCGCGCGCCCGATCACGGCAACCTGCGCCCGTGGCGCTTCGTACTGATCCGCGGCGAGGCGCGCCGCGCGCTGGGCGAGGTGCTGGTGGGCCTGGCCGATGCGCGCGAGCCTGGCGCCGCGCCCGGCTCGAACGCGCATCGCGCCGCCAAGGCCCAGGCCGCGCCGGTGCTGATCGCGCTCGGCGCGGCACTCGTACCGCATCGCAAGGTACCCGAGGTCGAGCAGTTGCTGGCGGTGGGCGCGGCCGCGATGAACCTGCTCAACGCGATCCACCAGCTCGGCTACGGCGGCTTCTGGGCCACCGGCATCGATTCGCGCGAGCCGGCGCTGCACGACGCGCTGGGCTTCGCGCCGAACGAGCAGTTGCTCGGCTTCATCTACGTGGGCACACCCGCCGAGCGCGCCGCGCCGGCCTCGCGCCCCCCGCGCGAGGCCTTCGTGCGCGAATGGCGGCCAGCGCCGCTCGCCGCCGCGCAAGGCGGCGAGCGCTGAGGCGCGCCGCCGTCCCCGACCCGCGCCGCGTCCCGAGACGCGGCGCCCAGCGGCGGCGGGCCGTGCCCGATGCCGCCTAACCCGAACCCCTGGAAGCTTCTGGAGGTGCCATGAGTGATACCCGACTTGTCGCGGGCCGCCCATCGCTGTTCGACGACCCGCTCGCGGGCGAAACCGATACCGCCGAACGCGTCGTGCTGAGCGCGGTCCGAACCTGGCTGCATCCCGGCTGCGGCTCGAATGCCAATGCCGGCGCGCGCGCCGCCCACACCTGGCGCGACGTGCTGCTCGAGGCCGGCGTGCACGCCGACGGCCTCGAGCACTTCGACCTGATGATGAACACCCTGGCCTGCTCGGCCTCGCGCCCGCTCGACATGCGCTGCCGCTGCGCGCAGGACCTCGCCTATGACGAGGCCTCGCTGCTGCAGACCATCGCGCATCTGCAGTCGACCCGCGGCGAGGCCGCGATGCGGGTGCTGAACGACTGGCTGCCGGCGTTCTCGGTCAGCGGCGTGCTCAAGCTCACGCGCTGGTTCTCGATCTCGCTGCTCGACGCCGGGCTCGAGATTCGCGCCCGCGAGCGCAACGTCACCTACATGCATTGAATCGATGCCCTGCCGGCGGCGATGACGATCGCCGCCGCGCGAGCGCCTTTCCCTTCGCTTTCAGCCTCGCGCCGTGCCTGCCCGTGTCATGGGCCAAGCCATAAGCAAAGTCGAATAAGTCATTTCCGCGCGTTCGCGCGGGCTTCCATACTCGATCGTTGGGCGTACCCGCCGGCCGACCGGCCCAGGGGCGCCCGGCCCCGCATCGGGCGCGCCCTCGCGCGCGTTCCGGCGACGCGGGGCAGACCAATCGATCAGGGGGAATACGATGAGCGACACATCGATCACGCGCGGCAGCCAGGACGGCGCGCGCGCGGCGGCCACTACCGGCGGCAAGCCATTCGGCACGGAGGACTGGTGGGCGGTGGGAATCGGCCTGTTCGCGATCCTCGCGGCCTGGCTGCTGTTCGCCACCGGCGGCAGCATCAAGGGCCTGGCGGTCGCGCCGGCCAGGTGGTCCAGCCTCGCGCAACTGGCCGCCGACGTCGGCAGGCACGCGGGGGGTTATGTCGCCCTGTTCGTCGCCTTCGCGCTGGTGTTCTCGATCGCGATCGCCGCGCTGAAGCTGCCGCTGGCGCGCTTCCTGCCCGGCTTCCTGGTGCTGTTCCTGGCCTCGGGCGTGATCTTCGCGATCGGCGCCTGGGCCCAGGCCAGCACCTACAACCTCGAACCCCCGTTGATCGCGCTGCTGCTCGGGCTGCTCGTCTCCAACCTGTTCACGGTGCCGGCCTGGCTCGCGCCGGCGCTGCGCGTCGAGTTCTACATCAAGGTGGGGATCGTGCTGCTGGGCGCCACGCTGCCGCTCACGCTGATCGCCTGGGCCGGCCCGGTGGCGGTCGGCCAGGCCAGCATCGTCTCGCTGGCCACCTTCTTCGTGATCTACGCGGTGGCGCGCGCGCTCAAGCTCGACCGGCGCTTCGCCGCCGTGCTCGGGGTGGGCGGCGCGGTGTGCGGCGTGTCGGCCGCGATCGCGATCGCCGGCGCGGTGCGCGCCAGGCGCGAGCAGGCCTCGGTGGCCATCACCCTGGTGGTGGTCTGGGCGATCGTGATGGTGTTCGCCCTGCCCGGCATCTCGCGCGCGCTCGGGCTGCCGACCGGCATCGCCGGCGCCTGGATCGGCACCTCCGAATTCGCCGACGCGGCCGGCATCGCCGCCGCCCAGGCCTATGGCGATTTCGCCCGGCACGCGCCAGGCGCGGTGGCCGGCGCGCCGGATGCCTCGCTGCAGGCCTTCGTGCTGATGAAGGTGGTCGGCCGCGACATCTGGATCGGCATCTGGGCCTTCGTGCTGGCGATCGTCGCGACCACCCGCTGGGATCGCGAGGACGGCGGCGCGGAAGTCACCACGCGGGCCCGCGCCGGCGAGATCTGGACGCGCTTTCCCAAGTTCGTGATCGGCTTCGTGCTGGCGTCCGCGCTGGTTACCTGGATCGCCTCGCACTACTCGCTGGCCGACTACCGCAGCGTCGTCACGCCGGCCTTCGTCGCGCCGATCACGGCGCTGCGCACCTGGGCCTTCACTTTCTGCTTCCTCAGCATCGGGCTGACCACGCGCTTCGGCGCGCTGTCGGCGGCCGGCAGCCGGCCGCTGATCGCCTTCACGGCAGGCGTCGCCGTCAATATCGTGATCGGCTACCTGTTGTCGGTGCATGTGTTCGCGCCTTACTGGGCGACGCTGGGCCAATGAGCGTCGGCGCCTTGATCGGCCGATTCAGGGCTGCCCCGGAGCCGGCGGACGCCGCGCGCACAGACTGCGCACGCTGCGCGCACTGGGCCGACGACCGCGCGCTGCTGGAGGCCCGCATCGGCGGGCTGGCCTCGTTCAGCTCGGGCTACGGCGCCAGCGTCGGGCGCAGCCGGCTGTGCCTGAAGCTCGACCGGCTGGTCTCGCCGGGCGACCGCTGCGGCGGCTTCGTCGAGCGCGAGGCGGAGCACGACGCGAGCTGACGGCCCGCTGACGCCAAGCTGTCGAGGCGCGGCGCCCACGCGGCGCGCCTCGGCAAAGCTAGGCCATCTCGCATACCATGGCGGCTTTTTCACCGACGTACTGGAGATGCACCGGTCATGAACGATATCGCCACGGCCCTCGACGAGACCCAGGCCACCGCCTCCCGCCACGCCCTGCTGCGCGAGCGCTACGGCGCCGCCTGGAGCCCGGCGCAGGGCGCGCACGACGCGGCCGTCAACGAGGTCATCGCGACCCTGCTGCGCCACCGCTCGGTGCGCGCCTACGCCGATCGCGCGCTGCCCGACGACATCCTCGAAACCATCGCCGCCGCCGCGCAATCGGCGCCGACCTCGTCGAACCTGCAGGCCTGGAGCGTGGTGGCCGTGCGCGACGCCGAGCGCCGCGCTCGCCTGGCCAGCTTCGCCGGCAACCAGCGCCACGTCGCCAAGGCGCCGCTGCTGCTGGTGTTCATCGCCGACCTGTCGCGCCTGCGCCGCGTGTCCGACGTCGAGCAGATGCCCGGCGACGGCCTCGAGTTCCTGGAAGCGTTCCTGGTCGGCGTGGCCGACGCGGCCTTCGCCGCGCAGAACACGGTGGTCGCGCTCGAATCGCTGGGGCTGGGCTGCTGCTATATCGGCGGGATGCGCAACCAGCCCGAGGCGGTCGCGCAGGAACTGGGGCTGCCCAAGGAAGCGTTCGCGGTGTTCGGGCTGACCATCGGCTATCCCGATCCGGACGTCGTCACCGACGTGAAGCCGCGCCTGCCGGCCCCGCTGGTGCTGCACGAGGAGCGTTACCAGGCCGAGACGGCCGAGGCACTGGCCGACTACAACGCGTCGATGAGCGCGTTCCAGCAGATGCAGCAGATGCCGGAATCGGGATGGACCGGGCAGGCATCGCGCCGCGTGCGCGGGGCGGAAGCGCTGTCCGGACGCGATCGGCTGGCGAGCGCGCTGGCGGAGTTGGGATTCGGGTTGAAGTAAGGCGATCGGGGCTCGCGGTATCGTCGACGAAGATGCCGACGATACCGGAAGCGATCAGGGACGGGCTCGACGCAAACGCTCTCCGGCGTATCGAGCGTCGCGCGCGACGCTCAATCCGGCTGCCCGTCGTCCGTGCCGCAGCACTTCTTGTGCTTCTTGCCGCTGCCGCACGGGCAGGGATCGTTGCGGCCAACCTTCGGCGCGTCGCGCTGGATGGTCTGCGCGAGCAGGCGCTCCTGCGTGGGCGCGCGATGCGGCAGCCAGAACTCGTGGATCTTCAGCACCGAGGGCGGCACCTGCTCCGACAGCTTCTCGCGCTCGGCCGGCACCGCAACCAGTTCGCGTTCCTCGTCGGACAGCTCGTCGCCGCCCAGCAGGCGCAGCGGGCGCAGCCATTCGTCGGCCTCGGGATGCTCGAGCAGCGGCTGCCAGTCGTCCCAGCGCAGGCCCATGCCCTGGAAGAAGCCGTTGGCCCAGGCTTCGGCGTCGATGTACTCGTGCGCGTCGTCGTCCTCGCCCACCTCGTTGACGCTGAACAGCGGCGCGATCGACGAGGGATCCTTGTCGAAGGTCTGCAGGATCGCATTGTAGTGACGCATCATCAGGTTGAAGACGTGCTCGGCCTGCTCGTAGCTCTCGAAATCGGGCGCGTCGTCCTCGCTCGGCCCCCAGACGTCGGCCAGCCATTCGGTCGGCGCGATGGTGGCCGGGCCGATCGCGATCGCGGTCAGGTAGCCGTCGAGCATTTCGATCGTCATGGTGTTTTCCGACATGATGTCGGACATCAGGAACTGGTCGAGCTCGTCGAGGGTCTTGTCGTCGGTATGGGTCATTGCGGGGCACCACGCCGCGGGCGGGCGAAGCGGCGGGATCGGGGTCGAACCGGCTGCGCGCGCCATGCGGCGGAAAATGGAAAACCGGCATTCTACCGCCGCTCGGGGCGCGCGCCGCGACGATTGCGTGAACGGGAGGCGAGACGATTGCCGGCTGGTGGTGGCGAAAGCGATGCGGCGGTGTTTCGCAAGCATCTCGTCTCCATCACGCGGCGGCCAAACTAGCTTTCCTCCTGCTTCGCCTCGGCCTGCCCCTGCCACGTCCGCGGCGGACTCACCAGCGTGACGATCACATAACTCATGATGGTCAGCATGAACCACGAGCCGAGCTTGCTCGGCGAGACCATCGTCCAGCCGTCGCGCTGCGCGGGATAGAGCCAGGCATGGCTGAAGGTGCCGACGTTCTCGGCCAGCCAGATGAACAGCGCGATCAGCAGGAAACCGAGCAGCATCGGCATGCGGTGATAGCGCGTGCTGACGCGGTAATGCACCTGGCAGCGCCGGAACGCGACGGCGACCAGGGCGATCAGCACGTAACGCAGGTCGATCCAGTAGTGATGCGTGAAGAAATTCGCGTAGATGGCCGCCGACAGCGCGGCCGTGACCGGCAGCGACGGATGCCCGGTGAAACGCAGGTCGAATTCGCGGATCGCGCGCGCCAGGTAGCTGCCGACCGAGGCGTACATGAATCCCGTGAACAGCGGCACCCCGCCGATCCGCAGCACGGCGGCCTCGGGATAGAGCCAGGAGCCGACCGCCGTCTTGAACACCTCCATCGCCGTGCCCGCGACGTGGAACAGCAGGATCACCTTGACCTCGTCCCAGGTTTCGAGGCGCAGCGCGACGAGCGCGATCTGGATCGCGACGGCCGCGAGCGTCAGCAGGTCGTAGCGCGACAAGGCCGCATGAGGCGGATAGACGACATGCGTGGCGATCAGCAACGCAACCATCAAGCCGCCGAACAGACAGACCCAGGCCTGCCGGAAGCCGAACACGAGGAAGGCATGGAGGGCCTCGGCGGGACGGCCCCGCAGCGGCACCAAGCTGGTGCCGTGCGCGGCCAGCGCCTCGATCACCGCGTCGGCGCGCGAGCGGATCGCGAGCGAGGGGGGATTGGCCGTCATCGAGCGGCGCCAGGCATGCGCGATGCGCGCCCACCTCGCGACCACATGCCGATGACAAGCCATCGCTCCAAGCACGTTTTTTCCATCATCGCCGGCCCCGTTTCATTTCGTTTTGCACAAGGATGGACGCAGTATATCGACGCAATCGTCGGGATATTGACGCGCACCGTCACAAGCGCGTCAAACAGTGCAGGATGCACGCCGTCCTGCCCGAAAACGGCACTGGACGAGCCCGCGCGAATCGGCGAAAATCTCGCCATTCGTGTCATTTCGACGCGGTACTGCGTCGCGCTCGCTGCTGCCCCACGGGCTCAACTCGCCAAGGCCACGTGGAATCGCCCGAAAGCCCGCGCGGCAAGGCTTCCAGCCCCAGCCCATCGCAGCATCACCCGCCACGGCGCCCGGCTTTCCAGCCCGGCCCGCGCAGTGCGCCGTCCTGAAATCGGGACACATAGAAAATCCCGATCCGTCTCATTGAAACAAGCAATTTCCCAAGCTCGGCGGCAATCGTCATACTGTCGCTTCTTGATCATCCCGATCACCTTTTCACTCAAAGGACACCGCAAATGCCGATCATCAACAGCCAGATCAAACCGTTCAAGGCAACCGCATATCACAACGGCGATTTCGTTCCCGTCAGCGAAGAATCGCTGAAGGGCAAGTGGTCGGTCATCGTGTTCTACCCGGCCGACTTTACGTTCGTGTGCCCGACCGAACTGGGCGACCTGGCAGATCGCTACGCAGAATTCCAGAAGCTGGGCGTGGAAATCTACGGCGTGTCGACCGATACGCACTTCACGCACAAGGCATGGCACGACACCTCGGAAACCATCGCCAAGATCCAGTACCCGCTGGTCGGCGATCCGACGGCAACGCTGGCACGCGCTTTCGACGTGCTGATCGAAGAAGAAGGCCTGGCACTGCGCGGCACCTTCGTGATCAACCCGGAAGGCGAAATCAAGATCGCCGAAATCCACGACAACGGCATCGGCCGTGACGCAGGCGAGCTGCTGCGCAAGGTGCAGGCTGCCCAATACGTCGCATCGCACCCGGGTGAAGTCTGCCCCGCCAAGTGGACGCCGGGCGCTGAAACGCTGACCCCGTCGCTGGACCTGGTCGGCAAGATCTAAGTTTCGCGGGCATCAGCGGTACACGGGCGCCATCAGGCGCCCGATGATCGTGCGGCTTCCCCGCCGCACGTCTCCTCGCCTCCGGCGAGGTGCCAAAAACACTACGGAATCCGAATCACCATGCTCGACGCCAATCTCAAGAACCAGCTGAAGTCGTACCTCGACAAGCTCACCCGCCCGATCGAACTCGTCGCCTCGCTCGACGACGGCGCGAAGTCGCAGGAGCTGATCGCGCTGCTGAAGGAGATCGGCGAGCTGTCGCCGCGCGTGGCCGTGATCGAACGCCGCGACGACGCCGAGCGCAAGCCCTCGTTCAGCATCGGCGAACCGGGCAAGGCTGCCGGGATCCGCTTTGCCGGCATCCCGATGGGCCATGAATTCACCTCGCTCGTGCTGGCGCTGCTGCAGGTCGGCGGCCATCCGCTCAAGCTCGACGAGGACACCATCGAACAGATTCGCAATCTCGAAGGCGATTTCTCCTTCGAGACGTATTTCTCGCTGTCCTGCCAGAACTGCCCGGAAGTGGTCCAGGCGCTGAACGTGATGGCGCTGCTCAACCCGCGCATCCGCCACGTGGCGATCGACGGCGCGCTGTTCCAGAACGAAGTCGAGGCACGCCAGATCATGGCGGTGCCGACCATGTTCCTGAACGGCGAAAGCTTCGGCCAGGGCCGCAGCAGCGTGAAGGAAATCCTCGCGAAGATCGACACGGGCGCCAGCGAGCGTGCCGCCGCCGCGATCGCCAACAAGGAAGTGTTCGACGTGCTGGTGGTGGGTGGTGGCCCGGCCGGCGCGGCGGCCGCGATCTACGCGGCGCGCAAGGGCATCCGCACCGGCGTGGTGGCCGAGCGCTTCGGCGGCCAGGTGCTGGACACCATGGCCATCGAGAACTTCATCTCCGTGCAGGAAACCGAAGGGCCGAAGTTCGCGGTCGCGCTCGAACAGCACGTCAAGCAATACGACGTCGACGTGATGGACGTGCAGCGCGCCACGGCCCTGATCCCGGGCAAGATCAACGAGATCCACCTGGAAAACGGCGCGGTGCTGAAGGGCAAGACCATCGTCCTGTCGACCGGCGCGCGCTGGCGCGAACTGAACGTGCCGGGCGAACGCGAATACCGCAACAAGGGCGTGGCCTACTGCCCGCATTGCGACGGCCCGCTGTTCAAGGGCAAGCGCGTGGCCGTGGTGGGCGGCGGCAACTCGGGTGTCGAGGCCGCGATCGACCTGGCCGGCATCGTGCGCGAAGTCACGCTGATCGAATTCGGCCAGACGCTGCGCGCCGACGAAGTGCTGCAACGCAAGCTGCGCAGCCTGAAGAACGTGACGGTGATCACCAGCGCGCAAACCACCGAACTGCTCGGCGACGGGCAGAAGCTGGGCAGCCTGGTCTACCTCGAACGTGAAACGGGCGAAACCAAGCGCATCGACCTCGAAGGCGTGTTCGTGCAGATCGGCCTGGTGCCGAATACGGAATGGCTGAAAGGCACGATCGAGCTGTCGAAGCACGGCGAGATCGTGGTGGATGCGCGCGGCGCGACGTCGATTCCCGGCGTGTTCGCGGCCGGCGACGTGACCACGGTGCCCTACAAGCAGATCGTGATCGCGGTCGGCGAAGGCGCGAAGGCTTCGTTGTCGGCCTTCGACTACCTGATCCGCCAGGACGTGGAAGTGCCGGTTGCCGCTGGCGAGGCCGTCACCGCCTGAGTGTCGAAGCCGGGAGTGCCCGGCTCCACGCAGTATCGATTCAACGGTTCTACCCTTGACCCTCGCCTGTCATGCCCCCCATGCGGCGAGGGTGTTTTTTCCTGACCCGCGCAAGCGGGCATTGGTGTTTGACGGGGCCGTGGCGCACGAACCACGGCCCTAGTTGATACATGCTGCGAGTTAGGTCAGGGAATGTCATGAAGGCCCCGCCAGCGATGGACGGGGCCTTGTGCTATCTGTTGCTGGCTTCCAGCTTATCGATATGGCTTGCGATAGGAGTCAACTCCCGAACGACCGTCTCCCACACAATCGTCAACCTTGAAACTGCTGAAATCGTAGCCCTGGATATGCCCATGCACGATCGTATGGATCGAATCGGCAATGAACGCGCAAAGCTCTCGCCGCGACTTTGCAACCACCATCAGACGGCCTCCAGTTCCCGCACCAGATGGCGGTTCTCCTGGCCGAACACGTCCGGCGTCACCAACTGAACACGTTTGCCCCAGCGTGCCTCGAACTCGAGAGCAATCACGACCATATCCAGCAGCGTCGGCTGGCCAGCCGGCTGGATCAGGATCCTCAGGTCAAACGAGGTGTCGCCATCGTCGACATAAGCGGGCGAGGCGAAATGACGAGCACGCACGATCTCGTCGATCTCGCGAGCATGCCTGCGGGCGAACTGGTAGGAACCACGCACAGCGAACCTCCCATCCGACATCAAATTCATCGCAAAGCCCTCAATCGTTGGCACCGGAAGCGTATTGCCGTCATCAAGAGCCACACTACGACAGACAGCCGGGATCGTGATCGACTGATCCCGCATCCTTGTCCTTACGCAAGGGCCGGGTTTGCCACCGATTGCACCTCGGCGCCCTCCCGCGATTCGTCCTGAATCCCGACGCTCGTCCTCCAGCTTACGCCATGAACACGCGCCGGTGACAAGCGGGGGCCGGCTGGCAGCCGTCATCGGCCAGAACGCCCTGTACCGCATCGCCGACACGCCGCCCCCCTTCCCGCCCAACACGCCCCACATCGCCGGTGCTACGCTACGCGCACAATACCGTGCACTTCCCCCTAACCCGATGAGCCGAGTTCAACAATGTTGCGTGCCGGTCTTTCCGAATTGACGGCCTTCGTCGCGATCGCCGAGCAGCGCAGTTTCCGCGCCGCCGCGCGCGCGCTCGCGGTCTCGCCGTCGGCGCTCAGCCATTCGATGCGCAGCCTGGAGGCGCGCCTGGGCGTGCGCCTGTTCAATCGCACCACGCGCTCGGTGGCGCTGACCGAGGCCGGCGAGCATCTGCTGCGCCGGGTCGGGCCGGCCCTCAGCGACCTGGAGAACGCGGTGGACGAAGTGGCCACCGCGCAGAACCGCCCGACCGGCTCGGTGCGGATCAACGCATCGGAAACCTCGACGCGGATCCTGATCCGCGACGTGCTGCCCGAGTTCCTGCAGCGCTACCCCGACATCCACGTCGAGTTCGTGACCGAGACGCGCCTGATCGATATCGTCGCCGACGGCTTCGACGCCGGCATCCGCGTGTTCGACGACGTGCCGCGCGACATGATCGCGGTGCGCTTCGGGCCGGACATGCGCTTCATCGCGGTCGCCTCGCCCGACTACCTGGCGCGCCACCCGGCACCTACGCGGCCGGCCGACCTGATGCAGCATCGTTGCATCCGCTACCGTTTCGAGAGCGGCGCGATGTTCCGCTGGGATTTCCAGTCGAACGGCAAGACCAGCAGCCTCGACGTGGAAGGGCCGATGACGCTGGGCAACCTGAATTCGATGATCGAGGCGGCGCTGGCCGGAATCGGCGTGGCCTGGGCGCCGGAAAGCCTGGTAAGCGAGCATCTCGCCGGCGGCCGGCTGGTGGCGCTGCTGCGCGACTGGAGCGTATCGCTGCCGGGGCTCGCGCTCTACTACCCGGCGAACCGGCATCCGCCCGCGCCGCTGCGTCTGTTCGTGCAGGCCGTGCGCGACTGGGTGGCGAGCGGCGCGGATCGGGAGACGGCCTGAGCGCAAACGGCTCGTCGGCGCTCGACGGCCGTGGCCGGAATCCAATCCGGCCACGGCCTGGTCACACCTCAGGCTCAGGGCGCGACCAAAAACAGCCAGACGACGCAGATCATCCCCGCGAACCACACCAGCGAACGCAAGGCCGCCCAGTTCGCGACATAAACCAGCCCGTGCAACACGCGCAGCACCACGAAGGCCGTGGCGAGCTGGTCGACCCGCACGGCGTTCGCGCCGTTGTGCCAGGCCACCGCCAGCGCCGCCGTGAACAGCACCAGCGCCTCGAAGGCATTCTGGTGCGCGGCGAAGGCGCGCCCGCGCCAGCCTTCGAGCTTGGCCAGATAGGCACGCGGCGCGCGATTGTCATAACCCTTGCGGCCCTTCGCGCAGACGGTCCAGACGAAGGGCAGCAGCGCGACGATCAACAGGCAGAGTTGCGAACGGATCATCTCCAGTCTCCATTATTTACATTGGTCAATGACAAGATCCGGCGAAGCTTAGCATCGCGGCACGCGGCGCCGGCACAGGAAATCTAGACGGCTTCCTCTGCCGCGCCGCATGATCGGCGCGTCTAGGCCCGGCCCGCGGGCTTATCAGCAAGGCGCATAAGCATCCCGCCAAAGCTTCCTTGGTGCGGCCGAAGCCAGGCGCTAAGCTGGTTTCCCTTTTTGTTCGCGCTTCGCCGTTGCACCGATCATGTCGACGTCTCCCGTTGAACGCGCCGCCGACTGGCTGCTGTCCGGCCTGGAACTGCGCAGCACCCTGTTTCATGCCGGCCGGTATTGCGGCGCCTATCGTGCATCGACGGCGGGACACCAGCGCGCGAGCTTCCATCTGGTGCTGCAGGGCGAATGCTGGCTGCATCTGCGCGCGACGGCCACGCGCGCGCCGCGCAGCACGCGCCTGCTTGCCGGCGACGCGGTATTCCTGCTGCATGACGTGGCGCACTGCCTGTCGCCCGAGGCCACCGCGCCCGACGATCCGCAATTCGGCACGCGCCTGGGCGCGATGACGGCGCTCGAGGCCGATGCCTCGGCGGGTAGCGTGGGCCTGGCCTGCGGCTTCTTCGAATTCCGCTCCGACCTGGGCGACGCGCTGCATGGCCTGCTGCCCGACCACCTCATCGCGCGCCACGACGATGCCCGGCTGGCCGGCGCGCGCGTGGTGTTCGACCTGATCCGCGAGGAGGCGCGGCGCACGCCCGAAGCGCCCTCGCCGCTGGTCGACCGACTCACCGACGTGCTGTTCTTCTATGCGCTGCGCACCGTCGCCAGCGCCGACGATTTCGCACCCGGCCTGTGGGCCGTGATGCGCCGCGCCGAATTCGCGCCGCTGGTCAACGCGATCATCGCCGAGCCAGGCCAGGCCTGGACCACCACCTCGATGGCCGAGTTCTGCCACATGTCGCGCGCGCGCTTCTGCAAGCAATTCGCCGATGCCTGCGGCCAGCCGCCCGCGCAATTCCTCGCGCTGCTGCGCATGAAGGTGGCCGCCGAGTTGCTCCGTCATGGCGCATCGACCTGGGATGCCGCCGAGCAGGTCGGCTACCGCTCGGAATCGGCCTTCGCTCAGGCCTTCAAGCGCGTGACCGGCATGCAGCCCGGCGCCTGCCGCCGCGAGCGGATGCAGGACGCCTCGGTCTACGCGCCGGTTCACTGACGGCCACGCAGCTTCGTCCCGGCAGCGAGACGAATCCGCAGGAAGCGCAGACGGCCGCGCATTGTCCGCCGCCCTGCCGCGCCGCCACAATGGCTGCTCCGAACGATTCCGCCTTTCAGAGGACACCATGGCCCGCCTGCCGCTGCACACCGTCGACACTGCTCCCGAAGCGAGCCGCCCGTTTCTCGAGAAGGCGCTGGCCGCCAACGGCTATCTGCCGAACCTGGTGGCCTCGCTGGCGAACGCGCCGACCGCCCTCGAAACCTACCTGACCGTGGCCGGCATCAACGGCCGCAGCGGCCTGTCGCTGGCCGAGCGCGAGACCGTGCAGATCACCGCCGCCGCGATCCATGGCTGCGGCTTCTGCGTGGCCGGCCACACGGCCGTCGCGCTGAAGAAGGCGCAACTGCCGGGCGAGGTGGTCGACGCGATCCGCGATCAATCGACCATCGCCGACGCGCGCCTCGACGCGGTGGCCGACTTCACGCGCGCCGTGATCGCCACGCGCGGCGCGGTGGCCGACGACGCGCTGGCCGCCTTCCACGCGGCGGGCTTCGACGACGCGAACGCGCTGGAAGTGATCCTCGGCGTGAGCCTCGCCACGCTCTGCAACTTCGCGAACAATTTCGCGCGCAACGAGTTGAACCCGCAACTCGAAGCCTATCGCTGGGAACCGAAGGCGCGGGCCGCATGAACGCAAGCACGCCCCGCCTCCTCTCGACCGAGGCCGCGCCCGCCGAGCTCGGCGATTGGCTCGACCAGCACGCCGAGTCGCTCGATACCGAAGCGACGCTTGCCGCCCAGGTACTGCCGCGGCTCGCGCGCGCCGGGGTGGCCGCGATCGGCGTGCCGACCTCCTCGGGCGGCGCGGGCGGCGATATCGCCGAGGCCATCGACGCGCTGGCGCAGGTCGCCACGCATTCGCTGACGGCCGCCTTCGTGCTGTGGGGGCATCGCACCTTCATCGAATACCTATTGCATGCCGACGGCGAGGCGCTGCGCGAGCGCTGGCTGCCGTCCCTGCTCGGCGGCGAGACGGCCGGCGCCACCGGGCTCTCGAACGCGATGAAATACCTGTCGTCGATCGAGTCGCTGCAGATGCGCGCCTCGCGCGATGCATCGGGCGCTTACCGGCTCGACGGCAGCCTGCCCTGGATCACCAACCTGCGCCGCGAGGGTTTTCTCGCCGCCGCCGCGTTCGAGCACGACGACGGCAGCGCGCCGTCGATCTTCGCGCTGCCGCACGACGCGCCCGGCCTGCAACGCAGCGAGGATCTCGACCTGGTGGCGATGCGCGGCAGCAATACCGCCGCGCTCGGCGTCCAGGGCACGGTGCTCGACGCCTCGTGGCGCATCGCGGCCGACGCGCCGGCCTTTCTCGCGCGCGTGCGCCCCGCCTTCCTCGGCCTGCAATGCGGGATGTCGCTGGGGCTCGCGCGCCGCGCGCTGGCCGCCGCCGGCGAAGCCGGCCAGGCCTCGCGCGGCGCCATCGCCAGCGAGATCGAAACGGTGCGCGCGCAACTTTCCCGGCAGCGCGACCAGTTGCTGAACGGCGTGCTCGCCGGCAGCTTCCTGGCCCGCCCGGCCACGCTGTTCGAGCTGCGCATCGCGCTGGTCGAGACCGTCGAGGCCGCCGTCGCGCTGGAGGTGCAGGCCGTCGGCGGCCGCGGCTACCTGCGCGGCGCCGATGGCGCGAACGGCACCGCGCGACGCGTGCGCGAAGCCTCCTTCGTGCCGATCGTCACGCCGAGCCTGGTGCAGTTGAAGACCCAGCTCGCCCGGCATCGCCAGGCCGACGCGGCATGAGCGGCGCCCATCTCGCGATCGACGGCCTCGCGCTGCGTTATCCGAATCGCGCGGTGCTGCAGGCGCTCAGCCTGCGCGTCGAGCCCGGCGAGATCGTCGCGCTGCTGGGGCCCAGCGGCTGCGGCAAGTCCTCGCTGCTGCGCGCGATCGCCGGCCTCACCGCGCCCAGCGCCGGGCGCATCGAACTCGACGGCGAGGCCATCAAGGGCCCGCGCGCCGACATCGCGCTCGCCTTCCAGCACCCGGCCCTGCTGCCCTGGCTCGACGTCGAGCGCAATGTCGCCTTCGGCCTCGATTTCAAGCATCAACCGCGGCTGACGCGCGCCACGCGCGAAGCCCGCGTGACGGCCGCGCTACGCGCGGTCGGCCTCGAACACGCGCGCCACTGGCGCCCGGCCCAACTCTCGGGCGGCATGGCGCAACGCGCCGCGCTGGCTCGCAGCCTCGCGCGCGAGCCGCGCGTGCTGCTGCTCGACGAGCCCTTCGGCGCGCTCGACGAGGTCACCCGCGCCGGCATGCAGGACCTGTTCGTCGAGGTGGCGCGCCGCACCGGCGCGACCGCCCTGCTCGTCACGCACGACATCGACGAGGCGCTGCGCGTGGCCGACCGCGTGCTGCTGCTCGGCAACGGCGGGCGCCTGGCCGGCGACTGGCCGGTGGACGTGCCCGCGCCGCGCGACGCGCAACTGCCGGCGCTCGGCGCGCTGCGCATCCCGATCCTGGCGGCGCTGCACGCGACGATGCAGCCGGCCGCCGCCACGCCCGCCTACACGATGGACGCCTGACGATGTGCGATACCCCGATGTCCCGCCGCGAGTGGCTCAAGCTCGCCACGCTGTTCTCCGTGGCCGGCGCCGCGCCGCTGCTGCACTCGCTGTCGGCGCGCGCGGCCGCCGAGCCCGACGCGCCGGTGCGGATCGGCTACCTGCCGATCGCCGATGCCACGCCCCTGCTGGTGGCGCATGCGAACGGCTATTTCGAGGCGGCCGGCGTGCATGCCGAGAAGCCGACCTTGCTGCGCAGCTGGGCCCAGTTGGTGGAGGCCTTCCTGTCCGGGCAGGTCAACGTGGTCCATCTGCTCTCGCCGATGACGCTGTGGGCGCGCTACGGCAGCCGCGCGCCGGCCAAGGTGGTGGCCTGGAACCACGTGAACGGCTCGGCGATCACGGTCGCGCCCGACGTGAATTCGCTGGCCGACCTGGGCGGCAAGACCGTGGCGGTGCCGTTCTGGTATTCGATCCACAACGTGATCCTGCAGGACATGCTGCGCGCGCAGGGCCTGCAGCCGGTGCTGAAGAAAGGTGCCGCGCCGGGCCCCAGGGAAGTCGCGCTGATCGTGATGGCGCCGTCCGACATGCCGCCCGCGCTGGCCGCCAGGCAGATCGCCGGCTTCACGGTGGCCGAGCCGTTCAACGCGGCGGCCGAGCAGCTCGGCATCGGCAAGGTCCTGCGCTTCACGGGCGACGTCTGGCGCAATCACGCCTGCTGCACGATCTTCATGCACGAGCAGGACCTCACGCAGCGCGCGGGCTGGTCGCAGAAGGTGGTGGACGCGATCGTCAAGGCCCAGCTCTGGACCCGCGCGCATCCGCAGGACGCGGCGAAGCTGCTGTCCAGGGAAGGCGCCAACCACTACACGCCGCATGCCTCGGCCCTGCTCGGGCGAGTGCTCGCGCCGCCGCCCGGCGACGAGGGCCGCTACCTCGGCGATCGCGCGATCCAGCACGCCGACTGGCACGAGAAGCGCATCGACTTCCAGCCCTATCCGTTCCCGAGCTACACGGAGGAACTGGTGCGCCGCCTGAAGACCACGCAGACCGAAGGCGCGAACGGCTTCCTGGCCCAGCTCGATCCGGCCTTCGCGGCGCGCGACCTGGTGGACGATCGCTTCGTGAAGAAGAGCATCGAGGCGGCCGGCGGCATGGCCGCGTTCGGCCTGCCGGCCGGTTATGCGCGCAAGGAGACGATTCTTGTTTAGCGTGCTGCCCGCCAGGCGCGAGGAAGACCCCTTACCGGCGGCGCAGGGCGGCGCCGTCGCGCCACGCTCCGGCGCCACCTCGCGCCTGCGCGGCGCGCTGCTCGGTATCGCCGGCCTGCTCGCCGCGCTCGGCATCTGGTGGCTGGCGGTGGCACTGCTGGCCGGCAACAACGCGATGGTTGCGCAATTCTCGCCGCTGCGCGCCTGGCAGGCGCTGCCGGCGCTGGTCCGCGACGACCAGTTGCTCACGCACGTCGCCACCAGCCTGCGCCGCATCGCGGCGGGCCTGGGCTGCGCGCTGCTGGTGGGCGTGCCGGCCGGCTTCGCGATCGGCCGGCTGCGCTGGCTCGAGCACGCGCTGTCGCCGACGCTGCAGTTCCTGCGCATGATCTCGCCGCTGTCCTGGATGCCGGTCGCGGTGATGTCGCTCGGGGTGGGCGATCGCGCCGTGATCTTCCTGCTGGCCTTCGCCGCGGTCTGGCCGCTGATCCTAAGCACGGCGGCCGGCGTCGCCCAGCTCGACCGGCGCTGGATCGAGCTGGGCCGCAGCCTGGCCGCGACGCGCGCCGAAATGCTGTGGCACATCTACGTGCCCGGCATCGCCGCCCATGTGCTGACCGGCGTTCGGCTCGCGATCGGGATTCTGTGGATCGTGCTGGTGCCCGCCGAGATGATCGGCGTGAGCTCCGGGCTCGGCTACCTGATCCTCGACACGCGCGACCGGCTCGCCTACTCGGAGCTGGCGGCCGTGATCCTGGTGATCGGCGTGCTCGGTTTCGCGCTCGACATGGCGGCGCGTTCGCTGGCCGCGCGGCTCAATGGCGGCGGCTCGGCGGAGGAAGGCCGGTAAGGCGAAGGCGCTGCTTTAGCGATGCCTTAGCGCGGCTTCCCGCGGGGTTCTCCCAGATTCCGCACGGCGTGCTTGACGGCCGCCATGTCGAATTTTTCTCGGGCAGCCTCATGCGAGGCGGCCCATGCATCCCGTCGTTCAGGCTTCGGCGACGGCTTCCTCGAAGTCGATCAGCACCTTCATCGCGCGCCGACGATCGCCGGCCAGCGCGAAAGCCTCGTTGGCCTCGCGCGCCGGGAACACGCGCGTGATGGCCGGCGCGAGATCGACCCGGCCTTCGTTGATCAACTGCACCGCCAACGCGAATTCCGAGTGGAAACGGAACGAGCCGCAGATCGTCAGTTCCTTGGCCACCACCACGTTCTGCGGAATCGCCACGTCGCCGCCGAGGCCGAGCTGCACCACCACGCCGCGCGGACGCAGCACCTCGAGCCCGTCGCGCAGCGCGCGCTCGTTGCCCGAGCATTCGAGCATCACGTCGAAGCTGCCCTTGTCGGCCGCGTAGGCCCGGGTCCATTCCGGATCGGCGGCGACGTTGACGACCTTGTCGGCGCCGAGCGCCTTCGCCACCGCCAGCGGCTCGTCCACCACGTCGGTGGCCACCACCTCGCGCGCGCCATGCGCCTTGGCGGCGGCCACGGCCAGCGCGCCGATCGGCCCGCAGCCCGACACCAGCACGCGCCGCCCGATCAGCGGGCCCGCGCGCGACACCGCGTGCAGGCCGACCGCGAACGGCTCGGCCATCGCGGCCAGCGAGAACGGCACGTGGTCGGCCACCTTCACGCACTGCACGGCGTCGCACACCAGCGCGCCGCGGAACGCACCCTGGATATGCGGCATGCGCATCGCGCTGCCGTAGAAGCGCATGTCGAGACACTGGTTCGGCAGGCCTTCGAGACAGTACTTGCACTTGCCGCAAGGCCGGCTCGGATTGACGGCGACGCGATCGCCGACGCTCACCGCCGTCACGCCCTCGCCCACCTCGACCACCGTGCCGGCCACTTCATGGCCGAGCACCATCGGCTGCTGCAGCCGGATCGCGCCGAAGCCGCCATGACGGAAATAATGCAGGTCCGAGCCGCAGATGCCGCCCATCGCAACCTGCACGCGCACCTGGCCCGCGCCCGGCGCCTCGACCTCGCCCTCCTCGTAGCGCAGATCGTTCGGTGCGTGAATGACGAGACACATGCAACGCAGTCTCATGGTGTTTCCTCCTGCTCCTGGATTCGGGATGTGTTCTTGTACCGGGCCGCCGGCTCAGACCGTGCTGGTGAGGCCGCCGTCGACGAACAGCGTCTGGCCGTTGATGAAGTCGGCCGCCGAAGAGGCGAGGAACACGGCCGCGCCGCACAGCTCCTCGACGCGCCCCCAGCGGCCCGCCGGCGTGCGCTTGCAGATCCAGTCGTTGAAGGCCGGATCGTTGACCAGCGCCTGGTTCAGCTCGGTTTCGAAATAGCCGGGCGCGAGGCCGTTGGCCTGGATGCCGTAGCGGGCCCAGTCGGCGCACATGCCCTTGGTGAGCATGCGCAGCGCGCCCTTGGAGGCAGCATAGGGGGCGATCGAGGGCCGCGCCAGCTCGCTCTGCACGGAACAGATATTGACGATCTTGCCGCGGCCGCGCTTGATCATGTGGCGCGAGACCGCGCGCGAGACGATGAAGGCGCCGTCCAGGTTGACGCGCATCAGCGCGTGCCAGTCGGCGTCCTCGAACTGGTCGAGCGGCGCGCGACGCTGGATGCCGGCGTTGTTGACGAGGATGTCGATCGCGCCGATGCCCGCCTCGAAGGCGTCGATGGCGGCCGTTGCCTGCTCCGAGTCGGCCACGTCGAATACCGCGTGCGAGGCCTCGAAGCCCTGCTCGCGGAAGCCGGCCGCGAGCGTGGCCGCCTTGTCCGGATTGCGATCGTTGATCACGATGCTGGCGCCTGCCTGCGCGAGTCCGCGCGCGAGCGCGAGTCCGATGCCGCGTCCCGACCCGGTCACGAGCGCGCGGCGCCCGTCGAGCCGGAACAGGCTGTTGACGTCTGCCATGCCTGTCTCCGAAGGTGCTCGCCGCGCGCGGCCGGGAATCGACGCGCTGCGGCGGGCGCTCAGTAAACCGCAGGCTGGCGGACGCCGCCAATGCTCTTTGCTGATCGTGTGATCACGGATCGTGATCAAGCGGCGC
Organism: Burkholderia gladioli; assembly: GCF_000959725.1. Classification (NCBI taxonomy): domain Bacteria; kingdom Pseudomonadati; phylum Pseudomonadota; class Betaproteobacteria; order Burkholderiales; family Burkholderiaceae; genus Burkholderia; species Burkholderia gladioli. The sequence goes on along the minus strand of NZ_CP009322.1, from coordinate 1,050,216 downwards.
GGGAGGCGCCGCCGCCGGTTCAACCCTCGCGGAACAGGTAGCTGTAGGCGCTCAGCGCCGGCACGCCGCCCAGGTGCGCATAGAGCACCTTGGAGCCGGCCGGGAACTCGCCGAGCCGCACCTTCTCGATCATGCCGTGCATCGACTTGCCCTCGTAGACGGGATCGGTCAGCATGCCCTCGAACCTCGCCGACAGCCGGATCGCCTCCAGCGTGCCCTCGCTGGGCAGGCCGTATTCGGGGCCGCCGAAGCGTTCGTCGAGCACCACGTCGGCTTCGGTGATATCGCGGCCCAGCTCGACGCGATCGGCGGTGCCGCGCGCGATACGCAGGATCTGCTCGCGCGTCTGCGCAGGCTTGGCCGAGGCGTCGATGCCGATCACGCGATCGGCGCGGCCGTCGGCGGCGAAGCCCACCACCATGCCGGCCTGCGTGCTGCCCGTCACCGAACAGACCACGATGTAGTCGAAGCGGATGCCCATCTCGGCTTCCTGCGCGCGCACTTCCTCGGCGAAGCCGACGAAGCCCAGGCCGCCCAGCGGATGCTCGGAGCAGCCGGCCGGGATCGGATAGGGCTTGCCGCCCTTGGCGCGCACGTCGGCCATCGCCTCCTCCCAGCTCCTGCGGATGCCGATATCGAAGCCGTCCGGCACCAGCCGCACGTCCGCTCCCATCATGCGCGACATCTGGATATTGCCGACCCGGTCATATACCGCGTCCGAGTAGTTGACCCAGTTCTCCTGCACCAGCACGCACTTCATGCCGAGGTGCGCGGCCACCGCCGCCACCTGGCGCGTCTGGTTCGACTGCACGCCGCCGATCGAGACCAGCGTATCGGCGCCCTGCGCGATCACGTCGGGAATCAGGTATTCGAGCTTGCGGGTCTTGTTGCCGCCGAAAGCCAGGCCGCTGTTGCAATCCTCGCGTTTGGCGAACAGCTCGACCTTGCCGCCGAGATGGGCGCTCAGGCGCTTGAGCGGCTGGATCGGCGTCGGGCCGAAGGTCAGGGGGTAACGCGGGAATTTCTGAAGGTTCATGCCTCGCTCCTGGCTTGATGGAATGGATGCGTGCTCGCGACGTGGACGGTGCCGGCCTCCGTGCCTGTCATCGAAACGACGCAAATATCGTAGAAGCGATCGAACGAATCAGGGTTGTGAAATTGGCGCCCATTTCCTTTGTTTCTGAAGTCATTGGATAATCAAGCCGAATTTCATTAGGAAATCGACGCCATGTGTGCAACAAAAAGAACATCACCGACCGCCAGGGCCGCCACCGCCGTGGCTGCCGGCGCCGAACTTGATCGCGTCGATCGCGCGATCCTGCGCGCGCTGCAACGCGATGCCTCGATCTCGAACGTGGCGCTGGCCGAGCGCGTGAACCTGAGCCCGCCCGCCTGCCTGCGGCGCGTGGAGAAGCTCAAGGAAGCGGGGCTGATCCGCGGCATCGTCGCGTTGCTCGAACCGAAGGCGCTCAATGCCGGCATGCTGGTGATGATCGGCGTGGTGCTCGACCGCTCGACGCCGGAGTCGTTCGCGGCATTCGAGAAGGCGGCGCAGAAGGTGTCGGGCTGCATGGAGTGCCACGTGGTGACCGGCGAATTCGACGCCTTCATGCTGGTGCGCACGCGCGACAGCGAGACCTTCAACCGGCTGCACGCGGAGCAGTTGCTCTACCTGCCCGGCGTGCGCCAGATCCGCACCTTCGTCGTGCTCAAGGAAATCCTCTCGACCACGCAATTTCCCGTGTGAGCCGGGAACCGTCCTTGCGTCCTCGCGCAAACCTGCAAGGGGCTTGCCTTCGGCCGACGTTATCCGGTTCGCGACGGATGCCGGCGGACGCGATTGCAAGCCATTTGAATGCTGAATTAAATGCGCGGTTACAAACCGTTGCACCTGAAATAGAGCCTGTTCGTATGATCGTGAGCGCTCCACGACGAACCCGGAACGCCGCGTCGAGAAGGCCTCGAGCCGATCCGGCAAGGCGCGTTTCCGGCCATCAAAACCACACCACTCCGCTCAGGACACACCCATGAAAACTCTGCTCGCTTCGGCCCTGGCCGTGACGCTCGCCCTCCTCGTGACGAACGCGGAAGCCCGCCCGCACAAGGTCTGCCATTTCGACCATCATCATCACCGCAGCTGCCACTGGGTCCACTAAGTCTCGCGGATCCGGCGGGCCGGCGCGGATGCGCTGGCCCGGCAAGATCGTCATCCCCCTTCCCGCTCCTCCTGATTCACTCGGCAATACAGCTTGCCATTCGATTTTCCGCGAGAATTACCGCGCAACCTTGCCCAGTCCTGGCCGCAAGCAGACCGCACTCGCTTATCCTCGATTTAACTCCCCTATCCATCCCGCATCGAGAAGATACTTGTCATATTGACAAGTACGACGTCGGCATTTAACAGACAGCGCTCAAAATTCAGAATCACGTTGTCGAGCCGAAAAGATACCCATAAGGAAAAGCATTTATTGTCGCAGGGTGTACTCAGGCACCCGCTCGCCATGCTAGCGTGTAGCGCAATCACTCATGGCTAGCGGGCCATCTCTTCAATATCAATCAAGCATGAAGAACTGGAATCGATTTGAAACGGAAACGAGAGAGTCCATGGCCGGATTGCCGCGACTGATTCAGCCCTTGCTCACCTGGCTCACCGGGAAACCATTGACCGCGAAGGAATCGCAATTTCATCTACCACGATGGCTGGATGTGGTCGGGACATTGCTCCTGGCGGGCTTGGCCGAACTGGCTCTCCTGTCTCTCTCAAGGCAAGATTCCCTGCCGGCATGGTGTGGAATCATCGCACTCTGGATTCTTCTCGTCGGCTTGCTAAGAAAAATTCAAGTTACTCACCTGCATCATGCCATTCATAATCGACTCTTCAACCGCGCCGCGATCAACCTGGTCTACTCGCATCTCGCCCCCGCGCTCCTGTTTATCCAGAATCGAGACGAATATCGAAAAGAACATCTCGAGCATCACAACTCCACGTTCTTCACGACCAGGAAAGATGCCGATGCGGCCTTCCTCGCCCTTCTCGGTTTCATCCCTGGCCGAACGAAGCGGGAACTCTGGACGAATCTCTGGATGATAATCTTCAGTCCTACATTCCATTTCCTGTTTGCCAGGAATCGACTCAAATCGACCTTCATCACGGCAAAACCCTCGGCCATTGTCTTTTCTGTCATGGTGGCATGTGGATACGCGGTTCTATTCAATGCAGCGGGATGGAAAGCATTCACCGTCGCGATCATCATTCCGCTATTCCCGCTCTACCACATCAGTGCCTTGCTCCAGTTCCTCACCGAACACGCCTGGAATGTATCAGCGGGTCCGGTCGAAAACCGGGAGCAATACAAGGAACGCTGCTGGGGGCGATTCTGCGGAGAAAAATTCCCCATCAGGCGCCAGGGTTTCATTCCATCCTTGACGTTCACCGGACAGGTTTTCCTATGGAGCGTGAAGATGAGCTTCCTGCACTTGCCCACGCGCCTTGCCTGCCTCGTATCGGATCTCCCCGTTCATGACTGGCATCACCTTGCGCACATGGCTGGCCAAGATGCCCGAGATTGGCATCGCAGCCTCCATCTTCGTGAAATCGCCATCGCCGACGGCGACAAACCAGGATTCTCTCGTCGCGAACTGTGGGGGATGCCACACATGCTCGCGCATCAGTTCGGCTGGCTGGAAAGCATCAGTTGCCGATACGAACTGCCCGCCGAGCAATCCATCGGTAACGAAACAATCGAAGTGAGTGAACAATGGCCTACGAAAACAATTCCCGGAAAACCATCCTCGTCCTCAACACCGAATTCACGGCCCCTGTCCTGATGAATGCGATGGGCCATGTCGCCATTGGCCTGATCGGGGCGCGAAATGCCGGCGACTGGAATCTGTTGGACTATCCGAGCCCCGGCTTCGAGGTCGAAAGCCGGATCAGCGAATATCCCGTGGTCGTGCTGCGCGCAAAAAAATCACCCCAGCTGGAAAAACTCGTTCTCGGCCTGAAGCAGGCCGGGATCGCGCATAACGTATTCATCGACACCATGCTGGGCCGCACCGCAGACGAACAACGCGCGGCAACGCTCCATGCCATGCGGGGTGTGGCCCGAATCGTCTGCGTCGGCCTTTTCGGCGACGAAGCCTCGATTCGACCATTGATCAAGGCATTCTCCGTGTACAAGATGTCGGACGCCATGTCTTCCACTGAGAGCGCATCGTGAAGGATGCCGCCTGGAGGCATGTGTTTCGGCTGACGCTGCCGGTCGGCATGGGTTATCTGCCTACGGGATTCGCATTTGGCGTGCTCGCGGTGCAGGCCGGCTTGTCACAAACGATAAGCATCGGCATGAGTGTCTTCGTCTTCGCGGGGGCACTGCAGTTTGCCGCAGTACCGATGTTGGCTGGCGCATCCGGGATTGCTGCCGTGGCGCTGACGACCGTGCTTGTCAATCTTCGCCATATTCTCTATGCCATACCGCTCATCGACCACCTGCCGAGGAAAATGCTGCCGAAGGCCTATGTCATCGCGGCATTGACTGACGAAAACTATTCGGTATTGGTGACAACCCCCGACAAAGCCAAATCAGCCCTGATGCTGAAAATCAGCCTCGTCAACCACGTCTACTGGATTGCCGGAACAGCGCTGGGCGCGATCCTGGGCTCGCGCATCGCGCACTGGATTCCGAACCTCGATTTCGCGCTTCCGGCCTTGTTCACCATCCTCGCCATCGAACAATACCTGTCCCGGCGCAATTGGCTACCGATCGCCTTGGGGCCTGTAGCCTATTGCGTCGCCAGAATGGCGTTCCCCGATTACGCATTGATCTCGGCACTCGCTCTTGGCTTGGGTGCACTGCTATCGATCGGAGCCGTGCAGAAAAACACCGTGGAAAAGCCCTTTTGAGCATCGCGCACCATGCAAATATTGAATCAATGGCTTTCCATCGCTGTCATGAGCGGAATCACCATCATGCTGCGCGCAGCCCCGCTGGTCTTGAGCAAATCACGGCTCCGCTCTCCCTGGGTGCTCCGGCTCAACCGCGACTTGCCGCTCTGCGTCATGGTCGTACTCATCTCCCATTCGATCAGTGGAAACGCCTCGCCGGCTTGGTTCCTGCTGACTGAGAAAATCGGAGCACTTTGCGTCGTTGCCACCAGCTATCTGAAGTGGAGGAATGCACTTTTGAGCGTGGTAGCCGGAATTGCGACACTATCCGCCATCACCCGTATTCTTTGACCTGCCGGCCTACATGGGATGCCGCCGGCGCTCGTGTCGGTACCCAAGACTGGATGTCCGCCTTTGCCCGAGCCGGACATCCAGCACTCAAAGATCCCCCCGCACCTCGCCGGTTCCCAGCGCGTTGCGCTGCCGGTTGACCTCCGCCCACAGCTCGTCGCTGTCGTCTTCGCGCAGCAGGATCACCCAGTCCAGTTGTTCGTCGGTCACGCCGAAGTAATCGAGGATTTCCTTGCGCGCGGCATCGATGAACTGCATGAACTCCGGCGTGGTCTGGGCTTCCTCGTGCAGGGCATCGTATTCGTCGTCGTCCTCGCCGCCGCCCTGTTCGTCGATATAGCGCGTGATCCACAGGTCACGCTCGTGATCGTAGTCGGCTTCGGCGCGCATCGCCTGCGCCGCGGTGTGGAAATCCAGTTGGGCAAACGCGGCGATCGCCGCCGCGGTTGCTTCATCGAAAGTCGTTGCCATGTTCCATCCCATCGTAGTCGTGGCGCATCATCTCACGACTCGCATCCTGGGTTGGCGACGAGCTTGATATCCTGCATCATCCGCAGCCATTCCACCGACGACATTACCCACCATGCCGAACCACCGGATTGCGATGAAGCACGCTGTTCTCTGCGCCGCGATGCTTGCCTCGGGCGCTGCATTCGCCCATGCCTCGCCCGAAGTCTGCAGCGGCGAGCTGAGCGCCTTGATCCTGCCCCCGCTCGAGCGCAGTTCGATGAAGAAGCAGGATATCCAGTTGGGCATCGCCGATGAATCCGACGGCGTCTACAGTGTGAGACTGTCCCTGCCCGCCAAGGGCGCGGACAACCCCGACGACCAGGTGACGATCGGCTGGGTCAACCTGGATACCAGGGCGATGAAGGCACTCGATATGACGCGCGATCCCGATCACCCGGACCTGCTCGCGGTGGATCAGGCAAAGTACCGGAAATTCGTTTCGGATTGTCTTCGTGAGGCACCGAGCATGACGCAACGCTGTGACGCTCTCGACAAGCAAGCCTCGCAGGCATCGACTCGTCTGCCACCGGCCCAAGGCAGGATGATCGTGGTCGGAGACGGGCGACTGCCGTTCCACTCGGCCCCCGACGATTCATGCAGGATGCCCGGCGTGTTCATCCTGAGCGGCGAATCTGTCCAGGCCGATCGAACGTATCGGGGCTTTACCTCCGTCGTTTACCTGAGCGCGAGAAAAAATGGCCCGCTCAAGGGCTGGGTGAGAAGCGATCGCTTGAAGGCGGCGGATTCGGAGCCGGCCGCACGATAACGGCGTCAGCACGCACGACACGATTCGGCATGGGACCTCGCAGTTGGGCCGGCAAAAGGAGAATCAAGATTGAATCCCTTTTTCTATCGATTCCGCACCGATGCCTACTCGGCAGAGCAACGATTCGAGGTCTGGCGAGACGAAGTCAACGCGATCTTCGATGTCGAGATCGAACGATCGCTGGCCCATCGTTTCAACTACGACCTGAGCACCGGTTATGTCGGCTCGCTGTTGATGGGATGCGGCAAGTGGATCGGCCAGCACGAGCCGGTGCATTATGGCGTCAAGCGATCGCCGGCCATGATCCGTCGCGACGGCCTCGATCACTTCTACCTCTGCCTAGGCATCACCCACTCCCTGTCGGGATACGCGGCGCGCACGCCGATTCACGCCGAGGCGTCGAATCTCTACGTACTGGATCTGGCCTACGAGCTCGATTCGGAAATCGTCGCGGGCGACACGCTGATCCTGACGATCGCGCGGGACTTGCTGCCCGCTCCCATCCGATCCGCCAACCTGCACGGCGCCGTCCTGCAGGGGCCCTTGAGCGCCTTGCTGGGCGATCACCTGTTCGCGCTGCAACGTCAATTGCCGCATCTCGCGCCCGCCGACATGCCCAACGTCGAACGCGCGACCCTGGCGCTGGTCTCGGCCGCGCTGACGCCGACGGCACGCACGCTCGGCGAGGCCGAGGTGGAAATCGACCAGGCTGTGATGTTGCGGGTGCGTGCCTATATCGATGCGCATCTGAAGTCGGCGGATCTCACGCCATCGCGGATTTGCCGCGACATCGGCATCTCTCGCGCGCATCTGTATCGGCTGTTTTCGCGCGAGACAGGCGTTGCCGCCTATATCCAGCATCGCCGCCTGGTGAAGATCCGCAAGCTTCTCGAGGAAGCCGGATCGAGCCGGCAGCGCCTGTCGACGCTGGCATTCCAATATGGCTTCAAGAGCGAATCCCACTTCAGCCGAAGCTTCCGAAATGCTTTCGGCTGCTCGCCCAGCGAGGCTCGCGAACGCGCCGCCTCGCGCGAGGCTCGCCTGCCCGCTTCGTCACTCGCGAAACATTCCGCGGGATCGTTGCGCGACGTGCTCGATCGCCTGGATTCCTGATCCTTCGTCGAAACGCAGCGTCAAGCTTTGGAGACGCTGGGGCAAAAATCTCCGCGGCGTAGCTGCTACCATTTTTACGTCGGAGAGAGTTTTTTCCGCGTGAAAGGACGGTCGCCGTTCGCACCATGCACGTGCCGGCGCCCCGCAGGACCCGAAATCAAATATCGAATGAACGCGATCCGGATGCGCGAGAGACCGCTTTTTTTGTTGCGCATAACAAATTATCAACTGCATCTCAATGGGGGATTGAGATTCCAAAATCGACAAGTGGTCGTCTATTACTTCCGGAGAAGAATATGCGTCATGTTCCTTGTGCAAATCATGTGGCCGCGGTGCTGGCCGCCGTGTCGCTGCTGTCCGCCCCGCTGGCGATGGCTTCGGTGAATGCGTCCCTCTCGCCGGCTCACGCGGCCGCGGCCCTCGTGCCGGCGGGCGCCACGCCCCTGCAAGGCGCCGTCGCCTTCACGGCACCGCCGAGCCCAGCGGTTTCCGAACCGGCGCGATTCCAGACCGCGCTCGTCAACTCCTGCTCCGATTCGTGGTGGTGGCGCAGCGGCATCGAAGAACTGGCCTGCGGACTTTCCGGGCAAGGCTGGTGGAATTGACGATCGCGACGCGGGTTTGAACGGAGCCCGCCGCCATGCAAGACAGGCCGCAGCAATGCGGCCTTTTTCATGCCCGCCCGAAAACAAGACGGCGGACGCGGATTGCTCCGCGCCCGCCGTCGGCCCATCCATTGCAGCCGGATCGGATCAGAACACCGGATGTCCGCTGATCACGCTCGGCAGCCAGGTCGAGAAGAACGGCCAGTAGGTGACGATATTGATCGCGCTGAAGATCGCCAGGTAATACGGCCAGGCGGTCTTGGTGGTCTCGCCGATCGACACCTCGCCGATCGCGCAGCCGACGAACTGCACCGAGCCGATCGGCGGATGCACCAGGCCGAGCGAGCAGTTCAGCAGCAGCATGATCCCGAACTGCACCGGGCCGACGCCGCAAGCCATCGCGATCGGCAGGAACAGCGGCGTGGTGATCAGGATGTGCGCCGCCATGTCCACGAAGGTGCCGAGAAACACCTGGAGGATGTTGATGTACAGCAGCATCAACCAGGGCTGCGCGTTCGACTGCAGAAGCAGGTGCTCGATCGCGTCCGGGATCTCCAGGTAGGACATCTGGAAGCGCAGCATGTTGGACACGGCGATCAACAGCAGCACCACGCCGGTGGTGCGAGCCGCGTGCGACAGCGCGCGCCACAGCTTCTTCATGGTCAGCGTGCGATACACGAAGATGGTCAGCACCAGCGAGTAGACCACCGCGATCGCGGCCGCCTCGGTGGCGGTGGCGATGCCCTTGGCCACGCACACCAGGATGATCGCGATCACGCCGAGGCCCGGCAATGCGCCCACGAAGGAACGTGCCACCGCGTACCAGCCCGGGAATTTCAGGAGCGCCGTGCTGCCATCCTCGCGGCGCGGGAAGCCGTAGCGTCGCGCCTGCCAGTAGGCGGCGATCAGCACGAAGCCCATCACCCACAGCACCGGCAGCAGGCCCGAGAACAGCAGGTCGCCGATCGACACGCCGCTCACCGGATGACCGTTGAGCATGCCCGTGATCCCCTGCGCGGCGAACGCGTAGATGATCATGTTGGTCGAGGTCGGCATCAGCGCGCCGGCCAGCGAGGCGTGGGTGGTCACGTTGACCGCGTAGGCGGCGCTGTAGCCTTCGCGCTTCATCAGCGGGATCACCACGCCGCCCATCGCCGAGGTATCGGCGGTGGGCGAGCCGGACACGCCGCCGAACAGCGTGCAGGCCACCACGTTGGCCATGCCCAGGCCGCCGCGGAAGTGGCCGACGATCGCCTGCGCGAACTTCAGGATGCGGTCCGCGATGCCGCCATGCAGCATCAGCTCGCCGGAGAAGATGAAGAACGGCACCGCCAGGAACGAGAACGCGTTCATCCCGGAGATCACCGACTGCATCGAGGTGGCGATCGGCAGGCCCTCGGCCAGGTAGGTGGCCACGCACGCGAGCCCGAGCGCGAACGAGACGGGCACCCCGAGGAAAAGCAGCAGCAGGAAGCTGATGGAGAGGATTGCGAGTTCCATGTGTGGATCAGGTTCGGTTGCGCTTGCACAGCGCAAGCAGGTGCTCGAGCGAGAACAGGATGATGGCGATACCGGCCGGCAGCGGGATCAGGTAGCGCACCGATTCGGGCAGGCCGATGATCGGAATCCGGTCCTCGAAGGTGGTTTCGGCCATCTCCAGGCAGCCGAGGATCAGCGCCACCGCGAACGCCATCAGGCAGAGGTGCTGGAACCCGTGGATGATCGACTGGCCCTTGGGCGAGAGCCGGCGCACGAACGAGTCGAGGCCGATATGGCCGCCGTCGCGCACCTTCATCGCGGCGCCGAACATCGCGATCACGATCACCAGCAGCAGCGCGATCGGCTCGACGAAATCAGGGGCGTTGTTGAACACATAGCGCATCACGACCGCGTAGAACACGAGCGCCGTCAGCACGACGAGACTCGCCGACGCGATGACGGCCAGCGCCATGAACAGCACGTCGTTCGAGTGCTTGATGAACCTCATTTTCGAACCTCATCGGACAGAAAAGGCGGCCAGCGAAACCTCGCGCGGCCGCCGGGGCGCTGGCGCGGCCCCTTGCAGGGCCGCGCGCCGCGTATTACTTGATCGCCTGGATCTCGTCGACGATCTGCTTCATCTGCGGGGTCTTCTCGTACTTGGTCCAGAGCGGCTGCATCGCCTTCACGAACGCGGCACGGTCGATCTGCGCGGCCGGCACGATGGTCGCGCCGCCCTTGAGCACGGCCTTGCGCGCATCGGCCTCACGCGCCGTCCAGAGTTGCACGTAGTACGGCACCGAATCGGCGGCCGCCTTCTTGATGATGGCCTGCTCCTGCGGGCTCAGCGTGTCCCACACCTTCTTGGAGAACACCAGCACTTCCGGCGTCATCGCGTGCTGCGTTTCCGAGAACACGTTGGCCACTTCGTAGTGCTTGGTTTCGTCGTAGGACGGCAGGTTGTTCTCGGCGGCATCCACCAGGCCCGTCTTCAGGCCCGTGTAGACCTCGGAGAACGGCATCGGCGTGGGCGTGCCGCCCATCGCCTTGATCTCGTCGACCATCAGGTCCGAAGGTTGCACGCGCACCTTGAGGCCCTTCATGTCGGCCGGCGACTTGACCGGGCGCTTGGCGTAGATCGAGCGCGCGCCGCTTTCATAGAAGGTCAGCGCGATCATGCCCTTGGCCTTGAACGCGTCGAGGATCTTCTGGCCTTCCGGGCCGTACATCACGTTGCGGAAGTGCTCGATGTCGCGGAACAGGAACGGGAACGACGGGATCATCGATTCCGGCACGATCTCGTTGAAGGCGGCGCCGTTGGCGCGAACCATGTCGATCGCGCCCAGGCGCACCTGGTCGACCGTCTCGTTTTCCGAACCGAGCGCGCTGTTGCCGTAAACCTTGATCGAATCCTTGCCGTCCGTCGCCTTCTTGATCTCGTCGCTCATGAACTTGACAGCCATGTTCGTCGGGAAGTTGTCGCTGTGGACATCGGCGGAGCGGAAGACGCGGGCCTCGGCCGACAGCGTCGTGGCGGCGGCGAGTGCCGCGACGATCGCTACGGTGACGCGCTGGCGCGTGAAGATCGTTTTCATGGTCAAGTCTCCTCTGGGTATATCGCGTGTTGGATGTGCCGGCCTGCCCGCCCGGGCGGCACCGCCTCGGGCCCGGCAGGATCGGTCCGGAGCTCACCCCGCGGACCGGCTCGACCGGCATCTTGCATCGTTGTCGTCTGACCACCGTCAGGCAGCCCACCCGCTGTCTCACGTCGTACAACTAGGGAGCGAGTCTATCGGGGCGGAACCACGCTTGTACACTTGGTGCATACCCGCAGAGGGTTGATGCCGCAGGTTCATCACAAAAAACTATTTTTCTTATATTTCATATAGTTGTGATATTTTTTCGATCGCCAGGACAAGACCAGTCCCGAGCCTCGAAGACAAATTCTTTTGCGTTCCGAGGTGCTTCGGGATATGTCATTAGACAACTGATCATTGAGGGTTAACCTCGTTTCGTTTCCGCCCCTGAAACGAAATCGGGCGCCTCGGCGGCGCCCGATGCGGATGAATGACGTCCCATCAATGACTCATGACGTCCGATTGCCGGCTTACCGAAAGCCGTCGATTCAATTTCAAATTCGATTCAAACCGCTGCCGACAAGGGGCGCCAGCACGATCTCGATGCGCTCCTTGCCCTTGCCCGTGTTGCGGCGCTTGAGCGTGAGCGCGCCGACTTCGGCCGTGGTGCGCGGATGCGTGCCGCCGCACGGCATCGAGGCGAAGCCTTCGACCTGCCAGTAGCGACGCTCGGCGTCGATGTCGCTGAAGGCGGTGTGGATCGGCAAGGCACGGGCCACCAGGCTGGCCGCTTCCCGCTCCAGTTCCGGCAGCAGCGGGCTCAGGCTGGTGTCGCTGGCGAAATCGATGCGGGCCTTGTCGGCCGCGATGTGCGCGCCGATCCGCTCGATGCCCGGGCGCGCCCGGTAGACCAGTTGCAGGATCATTTCCGCCGCGAAGTGGTGGCGCATCAGGCCGAGCCGGCGCGCGCCGTCGATCCAGATCGCCACGCCGTCGCCGGCGCGGAGTTGGTGATCGGGCGGCAGCGTGTAGACCAGGTCGAGCCCTTCCTTGTCGGCATGCAGCACGGGGTAGCCGCCGAGCGTGCCGGTGTCGCTCTCCTGTCCTCCCGAAAACGCGAAGAAGATGGTTTCCCTGACGTGGACGCGCTGGCCGTCGACGGCGAGCACGGTGGTGTCGAGGTGGGTCAGGTAGGGGTCGTCCCAGAAGCGTTTACGGGTGGGCATGGCTGGCGCGGCGGCGGAGAGGCTGGATGAGGAGCCGTGAGATTAGCCGGGCCAAAACGCGTGGTCTTGTATATTCCTGCGGAAATCTTGCTTTCCGGATCGCGATCGTTCAACCCCCGCCGCCCAGGAAACGCAGCAGCCAGAGCAGGAAGTGGAACACCAGCACCAGGAATTCCCAGAGGCGCTCGAGCAAATCCCACAAGCCGGTCCGCCAGGCCGCGGCCGCTGCGCCGGTCCACCATTCGTTCATCGAGTCTCCGTGCTGGCGCCCGGTCGGCGGGCGTGGTGCGGGTTATGCGAAGGGGCATCTTCGCATGGTTTGGTGGGGGGATCCGATGGCAAGGCGAGAGCGTGTCTTGTCTCAATGGCGCGCGTGTCTGCCATGAGCTCGGTTCGAGTGGGTGGATTGCGGGCTCGTTTTGCCGCGGGAAATACGGTGCCGGGCCAGCGAGCTTGCTCACTTCGATGCGGCCTTGCTGCCTATGCACTTTCGATCACTTGATGCGGTGGTTCAAGTTGATGGCAGGATCGCTGATCGGTCCAAGTCTCGACGATAAAAAAACGCCTCGACCCGGGTATCCGGAGTCGAGGCCAACCGCGTTTCGATAACACTCTTTGGGGAAAGAGTGCACGTCACTGTATGAATTTGCGGGCGCGGATGCAATTTCCGTGTCTTACCGGATCTTTCGCGATGTACGGCTGGCCCGAGCGGCACCGCCACAACCCAAGCCAGGCGGCGTTTGCGTCACGTTACAGCCGTAACAGGCCAACGCCCGCGAACGCCCCCCGAAAGCCGACACGGCCTTGTCGCGCCGGGCTCGGCCCGAAAGAACCGTAAGCCTGCCTCCTCAAGCCGCCCCGTCCAGCGCACTCGGGCTCGCATCATGAAACAGCCGATAAACGAGCGTCCGCAACCATCGATGCCCCTCGTCGCGATGAAACCGTTCATGCCAGAACTGCGCGATATCGGTCGGCGCGATATCGAACGGCAGCGCCAGCGCGCGCACGTCCGGCCGGGTCAGCACCCGCGCCAACCTGCTCGGCACGCAGGCCACCAAATCGCTCGACGCCACGATTCGCTCGATCCCGAACGAATGCGCGAGCCGCAGCGCCACCCGCCTCGCCCTGCCGCCCGGCCCCGAGAGCGCGTCGAGCGCCGCCTCGAAGCGCGCATGGCTCCCCGCCGTCGGCGTGTACACCACATGCTCCGCCGCGAAGAAGCGCTCCGCCGAGAGCCGCGCCCCGATCGCCGGATGATCATGCCGGACCAGCGCCACGTAGCTCTCGTGAAACAGCCGCTGCTGGTGAAAGTCGTCGTGCAGCCCCTGGAACATCCCGATCGCCAGGTCGATCTGCCCGAGCTTCATCATCTGCTGCGCATCGTCCAGCGAAGGATCGCTGGTCACGATCCTCAGCCCCGGCGCCACCTCGCGCAGGTGCGCCACCAGCCGCGGCATGAAGATCGCCTGCCCCAGGTCGCTGACGTAGAGATGGAAGGTGCGATCGGCCGCCTCGGGCTCGAATGGCTTGCCGGCCTGCATCGCCAGCCGCAGCGAAGCCAGGCCCGGATCCACCAGCGCCGCGATCTCGTCGGCGCGCGCCGTCGGCTGCATGCCCTCGGCCGTCTTCACGAACAGCACGTCGTCGAACAGCGTGCGCAGCCGCTTGAGCGCGTTGCTCACCGAAGGCTGGGTCAGGTGCAGCGCCTGCGCCGCGCGCGTGGTGCTGCGCGTGCGATACAGCACGTCGAACACGAGCAGCAGATTGAGATCGATATTGCGCAGCGCGGTGTCGTGCGTCATTGGCGTGGCGGGGAGAACGAGGGTCATTGATGCGCTGAATGCCGGCATTCAGACGATCAATTTAACAGAGCCCCCCGCGATCCCTAAGCTGGTATCGACCCGGCCCAGACGCCCCAGCGGCGCGGCCCCCGTGGTTTACCCTCAACCCTCCCGGATCTCACATGGACAACAAGATTGCTCTCGAGGAACACTTCGCGTCGCCGGACACGATCGGCGATTCCGAACGCTTCTTCACCCACGACCTCTGGCAGGTGCGCCGCCGTCAGTTGCTCGACTTCCAGGAGGAGCGCATCGAGCGCATGGACGCCTGCGGGATCGGCTACGCGATCCTCTCGCTGAACGCGCCGGCCGTGCAGGCGATCACCGATCGCCAGCGCGCGATCGACGTGGCGCGCCGCGCCAACGACCTGCTCGCCGAACAGGTGGCGCGCCGCCCCGAGCGCTTCGGCGCCTTCGCCGCGCTGCCGCTGCAGGACCCGGAAGCGGCAGCGCGCGAGCTCGAGCGCGCGGTCGGCGAACTGGGCTTCCAGGGCGCGCTGGTCAACGGCTTCTCGCAGGTCGGCAGCGAGGACGACTCGACCTACTACGACCTGCCGCAATACTGGCCGTTCTGGGCCGAGGTCGAGCGGCTCGGCGTGCCCTTCTACCTGCATCCGCGCAATCCGCTGCCGAGCCAGCAGCGCTCGATCGAGGGCCATCCCTGGCTGATGGGCCCGGCCTGGGCCTTCTCGCCCGAAACCGGCGTGCATGCGCTGCGCCTGATCGGCAGCGGCCTGTTCGATGCGCATCCGAAGCTGCAGATCATCCTCGGCCACCTCGGCGAGCTGGTGCAGAACAACATCTGGCGCACCTCGCACTGGGCCTCGGCGAACGGCAAGAACCCGCTGGGCGTGAAGGCCAGGCGGCCCTTCATCGACTACTTCCGCGAGAATTTCAACCTCACCACCAGCGGCAACTTCCGCACCATCGCGATGCGCAACGCGATGGACGAGATCGGCAGCGACCGCGTGCTGTTCTCCTCCGACTACCCGTTCGAGACCATGGAGGAAGCGGCGCAGTGGTTCGATCGCGCGGAAATCAACGACAACGACCGCCAGAAGATCGGCCGCGACAACGCACGGCGCCTGTTCCGCCTCGACTGACACGCGCCGGGCCGCGCGCACGACACAACGACAAGACAGACCAGGAGACATCCCCGTGCAACCCGCTCACGTTTTCGACGTGCAGCGCTGGCTCGACGCGCAGCGGTTTTCCCGCTTCCAGTTCGCGATCGCCACGCTGTGCTTCGCCGTCGTCGCGCTCGACGGCCTCGACACCGCCCTGATCGGCTTCGTGGTCCCCGCGCTGCGCGGCGACTGGCATCCCTCCACCACCGCCGTCACCCTGCTGGTCGCCTCGGGGCTGGCGGGCCTGGCGATCGGCGCGTTCTTCGCCGGCCCGCTCGGCGACCGGATCGGCCGCAAGCGGCTGCTGACCGGCTCGGTGCTCGGCTTCGGCCTGTTCAGCCTGCTCTCGGCGATCGCGCCGAACATCACGCTGCTGACGCTGTGCCGGCTGCTGACCGGCGTCGGCCTGGGCGCGGCGATGCCCAACGCGATCACCATGACCTCCGAGTACAGCCCGCGCAGCCGCCGCGCGCTGGTGGTCACCACCATGTTCTGCGGCTTCACCTTCGGCTCGGCCGCGGCGGGCTTCGTCGCCGCGCACGTGATCCCGCGCCACGGCTGGCACGCGATGTTCGTGATCGGCGGCGTGCTGCCGCTCGCGCTCGGGCTGCTGATGCTGGCGGCCCTGCCCGAGTCGATCCGCTTCCTGATCCATCGCCAGGCGCCGGCCGACACCATCGCCGCATTGCTGCGGCGCATCTCGCGTGAGGCGCCCGACGCCGGGCACCGCTTCGTGGTGGACGAACCCGCCGGGCTGGCCGGCCGCTCGCCGGTGGCGCAGTTGTTCGCGCCGGCGCTGAAGTTCGGCACGCTGGCGCTCTGGTGCGTGTTCTGGATGAACCTGCTGGTGGTCTACCTGGTCACCAACTGGCTGCCGAGCCTGTTCCGCGACGCCGGCTTCGACCTGGCCCAGGCCGCCGTCGTCACGGCGATGTTCCAGCTCGGCGGCACGGTGGGCTCGGTCCTGATCGGCCGCACCATGGACCGCCGCAACCCCTACGCGGTGCTGGCGGGCGCCTACGGCGCCGGCATCCTCTGCGTGCTGCTGGTGGCCTGGCGCTACCAGGAGCTGCTGTCGCTCTCGCTGGGCATCTTCGGGGTCGGCTTCGCGGTGGCGGGCTCGCAGACCGGCGCGAACGCGCTGGCCGCCGGCTTCTATCCCACCGGCAGCCGCGTCACCGGGGTGAGCTGGGCGCTCGGCGTCGGGCGGCTCGGCGCGATCGCCGGCTCCTTCATCGGCGCGCTGCTGATCGCCAGCGCGATCGGGCTGTCGAGCGTGTTCATGCTGCTGATCGTGCCGATCGCCTGCGCCGCCGCCGCGATCGGCGTGATGGGCCTGCACTACCTGCGCGCGCCGCGCATCGCCGAAGCCGTCGAATGACGGCACGCGGCGGCAGCCCGCCGCCGCGCCTTCCATAACAATCCAGGAGATCCCGATGGTTCCGTTCATCGGCCGCCCGCGCGCGGCCATTCCCTTCGCACTACTGATATCGTCGGCCTGCCCGGCGGCTCTCGCGCAGAGCAGCGTGACGCTGTACGGCAGCCTCGACGCCGGCGTCGCCTACGTCAACAACCGCGACGGGCATTCGCAGGTCGCCATGCTGCAGGGCGTCGCGCAGCCGGATCGCTTCGGCCTGACCGGCACCGAGGCGCTCGGCGGCGGCTGGAGCGCGGTATTCCGCCTCGAGAACGGCTTCTTCACCAACAACGGCGCCCTGGCGCGCGCCAACACGCTGTTCAGCCGCCAGGCCTATGTCGGCCTCTCGTCCACCCGCTACGGCACGCTCACGCTCGGCGAGCAGAGCTCGTTCAACTACGACTGGGTCGCGCCGCTCGGCAACAACTTCCAGGGCAACAACCTGCTGGCCGCGCATCCGGGCAACCTGGACGGGCTGGTGGAAACCACCTCGGCGCAGGAAGCGAACCTGATCAAGTACCGCTCGGCGGTCTGGAACGGGCTGTCCTTCGGCCTGCTCTACGGGCTCGGCGGCGTGGCGGGCGATTTCTCCAACGGGCGCATCGCCGGCGGCGCCGCCAGCTATACCAACGGGCCCCTGGCAATCGCGGCGGCCTACGTGAACGAGCACAATCGCGCGCTCGGCCCCATGCTCGGCGATACCACCGCCGGGCTCGGCCTGAGCAGCTTCCAGGGCAAGCCGGCCCTGTCCTACGTGGCCGACAAGATCGAGAACACCGGCGTGGGCGCGCGCTACGATTTCGGCCGCCTGCGGCTGCACGCGGTGTTCACCTACGTGCGGATCGTCTCGGGTTCGTTCGCCGACAGCTACCGCACCTGGGAAACCGGCGCGACCTGGCTCAGCACGCCGGCCAATGCGATCGTCGGCGGCATCGCGGCCACCGGCTTCATCGGCCGGCGCTACCTGACGGCCACGCTGGGCGACGTCTACTCGCTGTCGAAGTCGACCCAGGTCTATCTGCAGGCGGTCGCGCAGCAGGCCACCGGCACGACCGATGCGCGCGCATCGATCTTCTCGGTCGGCGCCTCGGGCACGCCGCGCCAGTTGGCCTTCGTCACCGGCATCCATCACCTGTTCTGAAGCGGGCGGGCGGCGTGCCGGGCCGGAAGCCGCCCGGCACGCCGCCGCCCCCACCTCAATGCTCGGCGCCGGGCCCCACCTCGAAGGCGTTCGCCACCGCGCGCACCGCGTTCGCGTAAAGCAGCACATCAACGCCAACCGCCACGAACAGACAGCCCAGCGAGAGATAGTGGCGCGCCAGCGCCGCGTCGTCGGTCAGCGTGCCGGCCGCCTTGCCGGCGCGGATGATGCGCGCGATCGCATCGTCGATCGCGAACTGCACGTCGGCGTGCCGCGCGTTGCCGCGGTGGCCCATCGAGGCGGCCAGGTCGGCCGGGCCGATGAACACGCCATCCACGCCGTCCACCGCGCAGATCTCGTCGAGGTTGCGCAGCGCAGTCGCGCTTTCGGCCTGCACCAGCAGGCAGACTTCCTCGTCGGCCAGGTCGAGATAGTCGGCGCGCTGGTTCCAGCGCGAGGCGCGCGCCACCGCGCTGCCCACCCCGCGCACGCCGCGCGGCGGGTAGCGCACCGCGGCCACCAGTTCGCGTGCCTGCTCGGCGGTCTCGACCATCGGTACCAGCAGCGTGCGCGCGCCGGCATCCAGCAACTGCTTGATCAGCGCGGTACTGCCCTCCACCGGCCGCACCACCGCCTCGGCCCGATACGGCGCCACGGCCTGCAGTTGCGCCACGATGCTGCGCACGTCGTTCGGCGCGTGCTCGCCATCGATCAGCAGCCAGTCGAAACCGGCCGTGGCGGTGATCTCGGCCAGGTAGGGCTCGGCCATCGATACCCAGAAGCCGACCTGCCGGCGTCGCGCCGCGAGCGCGGCCTTGAAGCGGTTCAATCCATAAGGGGAACTGGCGTTCATCGGTGAAGGTTCCTCGTCGTGCGTGGTTCGATCGGAAGCATCGCGGCGCCCTGCCCGGCATCGCCGCGCCCCCGCCATGATCGCATCGGTCGCGCGAATACGCCGCGAACCGGGCCCCGGCGCGGCCCGTCCCCGCCCGCTTCCCGCCGTCCCGATTGCCGACTTTGCACCCGCCCATTGTTCTGACGATTGACAAGCTGCCCGCCAATCCCCAGCGACTTTCATAAATCTTTTCCGGTTTTCCCGATCTTTTGTCGCGGCCTCGAATCCCTTGAGTAGCGGGGTCTTTGCGGTCCTTTTCAAAGGATCGAAATCAATCCTTTCATGCATTTCCCGGATTGCGTTCCGGCCCCGGAATAGCGCGCCGTTTCGCCGGACAAGATTCGAGCTTCAACCATTAAGAAATGTTAAACGCCGCCGTTACCCGGATCAGTAGCTCGCGTCGCTGGCGTCAGCGCGGCGCGAGGAGATACGGACTGGTTTCCATCAAGGCGATGGCGGCAGGCGCGACCGGGGTGTCGTGCCGTCTCGTCGGAAACCGGCCGCCCTGACCGCGGGATTGCGGTTGCGAGATAAAAGAACGAGTGATTCCATGAAGATCGAGCGTTTCCACCCTGCCCAGCTTCGCCCGGGCCAGATCCGTACCCTGGCCTCCGTCGTGTCGATGACGTTGATCGCGTCCGTGATTGCCGGCTGCGGCGGTGGCGGCGGCGGTGATTCGCCCAGCCCGGCGGCGGGGGCCGCGGCCAGCACCAGCAGCGGCACCACCAGCTCGTCCAGCTCGGGCACCGGCGCTTCCGGCAGCACCTCGCAGATGTGCACCACGACGCTGGCGGCCTCGCAAGGCAATGCCGCCGCGACCAACACCTCGACCAGCACCTCCTCCGGCAACTCGACGGGCACCCCCACCAGCAGCGCACCGAGCACGCTGAGCCCGTTCGACGCGCCGGTCGACCACCTGATCGTCAAGCTCGCGCCGGCCACCTCCGCCAGCAGCGCCAACGGCGCCCGCGTGATGGCCGCTGCCGTGCCGAACAGCACCCGCATCAGCAACCTGATCGGCCGCGTGCTGACGCAATGGAACAGCCAGCGCTCGCAGGCCCGCATCATGGCCGCCTCGTCGGGCAACGACGGCTCGCTGCCGAGCTTCGACAACGTGCAACTCGAACGCACCATGTCGGATGGCTCGGCGGTGGTCTCGCTGGGCAAGCGCGTGGCGGCCACGGACGCGGCCACGCTGGCGCAGAGCTTCGCGGCCGACAGCGACGTGGCCTACGCGGAACCGGATCGACGCCTGTTCGCCAGCGACCTGGCGCCCGTCACGCCGTCCGATCCGATGTACTCGCAGCAGTGGAACGACTTCAATACGGCGATCGGCGTGAACATGCCGGCCGCCTGGGCCCTCACCACCGGCGCCTCGAACCTCGTCACGGCGGTGATCGATACCGGCTACCGCCCGCATGCCGACATCGCCGGCAACCTGGTGGCGGGCTACGACTTCATCAGCGACGTCAACACCGGCAACAACGGCCACGGCCGCAGCGCCGATGCCACCGACCCGGGCGACTGGGTCACCCAGTCCGAGCTGAGCGACACCAGCAGCCCGTTCTACAACTGCGCGAGCGCGCCCAGCAACAGCAGCTGGCACGGCACGCAGGTGGCCGGCCTGATCGGCGCGACCGCCAACAACGGCACCGGCATCGCCGGCGCCAACTGGTTCGGCAAGATCCAGCCGGTGCGCGCGCTCGGCAAGTGCGGCGGCACCACCAGCGACATCGCCGACGCGATGCGCTGGGCCGCCGGCATCTCGGTGCCGGGCGTGCCCGACAATGCCACGCCGGCCAAGGTCATCAACCTGAGCCTGGGCGGCAACGGCCCCTGCGGCAGCACCTTCCAGTCGGCAATCAACGACGTGATCGCGCGCGGTGTGACGGTGGTGGTGGCGGCCGGCAACGACGGCCTGGCCAACGCGCAGGACCGCCCCGCCAACTGCACGGGCGTGGTGGCCGTCGGCGCCACCGACAACACCGGCAAGCGCGCCTGGTACAGCAACTTCAGCAGCGAGATCACGCTGAGCGCGCCGGGCTCGAACATCCTGTCGACCAGCAACACCGGCACCACCTCGCCGGGCAGCGATACCTACCAGCTCAACAGCGGCACCAGCCTGGCCGCGCCGCAGGTGGCCGGCGTGGTCTCGCTGATGCTCACGCGCAACCCGAACCTGACGCCCGCGCAGATCTCGCAGAAGCTCGCGGCCACCGCACGCCCGTCGCAGATCGCGGCCACCACCGCCTCCTCGTGCACGGCGATGGCGCCGGGCGCGGGCCTGATGGATGCCGGCGCGGCGGTTGCGTCCGCAACCAACTGAGGCAAGCGCACCAGCTGAGTCGACCAGGCGGCAACGATCCCTGTCACGGCATCGCGGTTCGATGCCGATCCCGCGATGCCCGCGTCACGCTCCTGCGTTGCGCGGGCGTTGCTTTTTCCGGCTCTCGCCCTGCAGCGCTTCGAGCCGCTTCATGACACGCCTGTGACACCGACCACCTCGCGGCCTCGGTGAATTCCCGCATCCCCGCATCCCTCGTCGCCCCACCGCACCGCCCGCTCCCTCGTAATCCCCCGATGTCATCGGTCTGCCATCTGGCGCCGATAGAGTCCGACCTAGACCAGCAAGAACACCCAACCCCACGCCTTTATGCCGAGTTCAGCGCGCGCGTCCCAGTCCGTCCATGCCATCACCAGCCGCGTGTTGACGACGAGCCTCGTCGTCAACCTGGTGCTGATGATCGCGCAGGCCGGCGCCGCCTACGCCGCGCACTCGTCGGGAATCCTGGCCGACACGATCCACGCGGCGATCGACCTGCTGGCCGACGCGCTGCTGCTGCTGGCCTGCCGTCTCGACGCGAAGCTGCCGCCCGAGCAGCGGCCGACCTACGAGCCGGTCGCGCTGTTCGGCCTGGGCGCGCTGCTGCTCGCCACCGGCGCCCAGATGATCTGGCACGCCGCCACCAGCCTCGACGCCCCCGCCGACGTCTCGCCTGACGCGCTGTCCTTCGCGGTGCTGGCCGTCGCGCTCGCCGGCAAGGGCGGACTCTCGCAATGGATGCTCAAGCGCGCCCGGGCGATCGGCGGCGCCGCGCTGATCGAGGCCAGCGCCTGCCATCTGCGCGCCGACGCGCTGACCCTGCTGCTGGCCACGCTGGCCCTGGCCGGCGCGCGGGCCGGCCTGCCGCGCCTGGACGAGCTGGCCGCCACCCTGATCGGCGTGATGATCCTGCGCACCGGCTACGGCTTCGCCCGGCGTGGTTACCAGATGCGCGCCGCCCACGCGGGCTGGGGCAGCCGCGCCGCCCCGCCGCGTTGATCGGGCGAGACTCGCCTCCCGCTTGCATTGCCTCGTCGCGTTCCGCGATCGACCGCCGGCCCTCCCCGATTCACGACAAATTGCCTGCCAAGGCTTGACGCTGCGTAAGCGGGCCGATTACCATCGCCCCGTCCTCACGACCGGAGCGTTTCCGTGAACCCTGATGCGAGTAGTCATAGTCGGTCCTCGACCGGCTTCCCCATCGCCTGAGGCATACCCACGGAGTTCGTCTCCCGCCGTATCCCGGGCCTCGGGATGCGGCGTTCTTCGGGCCAAGCCGGCCTGATTTCCCCGCTTTTTCCAGATCGCGCATGATGCCGCCGAGCCTTCGGCCCGGCACGCAGTCGCTCGTCCTCGCCACCGCCATGGCATGCCGCTGGCGCGCGTCGCGGGGCGCCGGTCAGCGGCTCGCGCCGCAGCCCGCCGACACGCACATGGCAAGCCGCCCTTCGGCGGCATGAACCTCGATCCCGCCCATGGCAGGGCACGCGCCCTGCCCCAATCGACAGGAGTCCAGATGGATAGCGACAGTAGCCCCGGTGGTCCATTACGGCCCGCCGGCGCGTCGATGCCGAGCCTCCTCGCGATGGCGCCGGCCGTCGCGCCGGCGGGCCGCCCCGAATTCCGATCCAAGCAGCCGAACGCGCAGGACGCGACGCGGCGGGGAGCCTGCGCGCGCTGATCGCCGCGCCCGACGCTCGCCGCGCGCCGTCATGCGCGGCATCAGGAGCGTTAGATGACACTCAGATTCCTTCGCCGCAACCGCCAGCGCGGTTTCGTCCAGCCCGGCGCGCGAGAGCGCGCCGCTTCCCCGGCCACCGCGCCGATCGTCGCCGAGGCGAACCGTTCGCTCGAGGACGTACTCGCCCGCCTGCACACCGGCACGCGCGGCCTGACCTTCTCGCAGGCCGAGGACCGCCTCGCCCAGCACGGCGCCAACGAGATCGCGCACGATCGCCCGCCGCACTGGCTGCGCCAGTTGCTGCATGCGTTCCACAATCCCTTCGTCTACGTGCTGCTGGTGCTGGCCGCGATCAGCTTCTGCACCGACGTCTGGTTCGCCGCGCCCGAGGATCGCGACTATGTCGGCATGACGATCCTGCTGAGCATGGTCACCATCAGCGCGGTGCTGCGCTTCGTGCAGGAATTCCGCTCGCTGCGCGCCGCCGATCGCCTCAAGGCGCTGGTGCGCACCACCACCATGGTCCGGCGCCGGCCCGCCGCGAGCACCGAGCCGATGCTGCGCGAGATCCCGATCCGCGAGGTGGTGCCCGGCGACATCGTGCAGTTGTCGGCCGGCGACATGGTGCCGGCCGACGTGCGCCTGCTCGCCTCGCGCGACCTCTTCATCAGCCAGGCCGCGCTGACCGGCGAGGCGCTGCCAGTGGAGAAATACGACACGCTCGGCGCGGTGGCCGGCAAGTCGGCGCAAGCGCCGGCAGCGGCAGCCGAGGCGGCCGGCGATGCTGTCGATACGGGCAAGGCAGGCAGCACGGATGCCGGCTCCCCCCTCGACCTCGCCAACGTCTGCTTCATGGGTACCAACGTGGTGAGCGGCACCGCCACCGCGCTGGTGATCGCCACCGGCGAGCGCACCGTGTTCGGCGCGCTGGCGAAGAACGTGACGGGCCGCCGCCGCGTGGAAACCAGCTTCGACCGCGGCGTGGCCAGCGTCAGCGCGCTGCTGATCCGCTTCATGCTGGTGATGGTGCCGGTGGTGTTCGTGATCAACGGCCTGACCAAGGGCGACTGGCTCGGCGCGATGACCTTCGCGCTGGCGGTGGCGGTGGGCCTCACGCCCGAAATGCTGCCGATGATCGTCAGCACCAACCTCGCGCGCGGCGCGATCGCGATGGCGCGCCGCAAGGTGGTGGTCAAGCGCCTGAACGCCGTGCAGAACTTCGGCGCGATGGACGTGCTCTGCACCGACAAGACCGGCACGCTCACCCAGGACGACATCCTGCTGGAGCACCACCTCGACCTGCGCGGCCAGCGCGACGACGAGGTGCTGCGCCTGGCCTGGCTCAACAGCGTGCACCAGAGCGGCCAGAAGAACCTGATCGACATCGCGATCGTGACGCGCGCCGATGCGCTCGGCGATCGCGCCAAGCCCTTCGGCTATCGCAAGATCGACGAGCTGCCCTTCGATTTCGTGCGGCGCCGGCTGTCGGTGGTGGTGGGCGACGCGCATGGCGCGCACCTGCTGATCTGCAAGGGCGCGGTCGACGAGATGCTGGCGGTATCGACGCGCTTCCAGGACGAGCACGGCCTGCCGCAAGCACTCGACGCCGCCACCCGCGAGCGCCTGGTCGCGCAGGCCAATGCCTACAGCGAGGACGGCTTTCGCGTGCTGCTGATCGCCACCCGCACGATCGCCGCGGCCGAGGCGCGCGAGCAGTACCGCGGCAGCGACGAGCACGACCTGGTGGTGCGCGGCTTCCTGACCTTCCTCGATCCGCCCAAGGATTCGGCCGCGCCGGCGCTGGCCGCGCTGCGCGAGAACGGCGTGGCCGTGAAGGTGCTCACCGGCGACCATCCCACCGTCACGCTGAAGGTCTGCCGCCAGGTCGGGCTGACGACCGGCGTGCCGCTCTTGGGTGCGCAGATCGACGCGCTCGACGACGCGGCGCTGGCCGAGGCGGTGGAGCGCACCACCGTGTTCGCCAAGCTCACGCCGATGCAGAAGTCGCGCATCGTCACCACGCTGCAGGCCAACGGCCACACGGTCGGCTTCCTCGGCGACGGCATCAACGACGCGCCCGCGCTGCGCGACGCCGACGTGGGCATCTCGGTGGACAGCGGCGCCGACATCGCCAAGGAAACCGCCGACATCATCCTGCTCGAGAAGAGCCTGATGGTGCTGGAGGCCGGCGTCGTGAAGGGCCGCGAGACCTTCGGCAATATCCTCAAGTACCTGAACATGACGGCCAGCTCGAACTTCGGCAACGTGTTCTCGGTGCTGATCGCGAGCGCCTTCCTGCCCTGGGAGCCGATGCTGGCCACCCAGTTGCTGGTGCTGAACCTGATCTACGACACCTCGCAACTGCTGCTGCCCTGGGACCGCATGGACCCGGAGTTCCTGAAGAAGCCGCGCAAGTGGGAAGCCGGCAACATCGGCCGCTTCATGCTGTGGATCGGGCCCACCTCGTCGGTGTTCGATGTCAGCACCTACCTGCTGATGTGGTTCGTGTTCGGCGCGGGCGCGCTATATCACGCGCAAGGCGGCGCCGCCGGCCAGGTGATGATGAACTCGGGCTGGTTCATCGAGAGCCTGGTCTCGCAGACGCTGGTGGTGCACCTGCTGCGCACCCGCAGGATCCCGTTCCTGCAGAGCACGGCCGCGCTGCCGGTGCTGCTCTCGACCGTCACCGCGATCGCGCTGGGCTGCTGGCTGCCGTTCTCGCCGTTCGCGAACGCGCTGGGCTTCGTGCGGCTGCCGGGCAGCTACTGGCTGTGGCTCGCGGCCACCATGCTCGGGTATATCGTGCTGGCACAGACCGTCAAGACGATCTACGTGCGGCGCTATCGCGAGTGGTTCTGAGCGCGACGCGCCCGGCGGCCCGCTTCAGGGCTGCGCTTGCGGATGGCGTTCGCGCCATGCCGCGAGCGCGGCCTTGTACTCTTCGAGCGCGGTGTCGTAGAGATCGAACACGCAGGGCGAGCAGCCGGATTGGCAGCAGTCCTCGAGCTCGGGCGGCACGGGCGCCTCGGGGCGCGGATCGTCGGCGGGCTCGGTGGCGGAACTGGACGGGAGGATTGGCGACTTCGACACGGCGGCTGGGCTGGCTGGGAATCGTAACGAGCCGCCAGTATAGGCCGATCGCCCCGGAGCCGTGCCCGGCCCCGGGGCTTCATCAGCGGCGACCGCCCTGCTTCGCCGCCGCGTCCTGCGGTTCCACCACCCGGCGCGGATCGAGATCGAGATTCGTCATCAGGCTCTTGACGGTGCGGATCACCTGCCCCGGCGTGATCAGGCGCGAACATTCGAACTGGCGATCCGTGCCGGCATGGCGCGGACACCAGGCGAAGTCGCGATGGTCGAACTCCACCGAGGTATCGTTCCAGCAGCTATTGCAGACGTGGTAGTTGATCACGCGCCACGGCGTCTCGAACTCATTGAGCGGATGCGTGAAGCCGCTGATCATCACCACCGGCTTGCCCAGCGCCCAGGCTAGCCACGACAGCCCGCTCGACAGCCCGATGAAGAAATCGGCATGCAGCAGCAGGCTGGCGCGCTGCTGCAGCGGCAGGTCGCCGGTGAAATCCTCGCTGCCGTAGGGAATCAGGTTCCACATCAGCTTCTCGCCGTGCGCCGGCTGCTTGTCGATGCAGAGCACGCGGTAGCCGCTCGCCTTCAGGAACTTCACGAGCTCGTACCAGCCGGTCGGGTGGTTCCAGTACTTGCACTGCGAGGAGGACTGCGCGGCGATCACCACGTAGGGCTCGGCGATCAGGCGCGTGGTATCGCGCACGGCAATGCGCGGCCGGCGCTCGACGGCCATCAGCCCGAGCAGGTAGGGAATGGTCTTCTGCAGGCCGCTGACGCGGAAGTCGGTCGGCTGGTGGGTGCGGTCATCGCAGGGGAAGAAGATGCCGAGGTAGTAGCTCGCGTAGGCACCGGCCAGCGCCTTCGGCTCCTCGTCGGGACGCACGTAGTCGAGCTCCGGATAGGCGTCCTCGAACAGCGACCAGAGCGCCTCGCCCATCGAGACCGACACGCGGCAGTCGTGCACGCGGCGGAATTCGTCGACGTAGGGGAACCAGGCCAGGATGTCGCCGAGCGTGCCTACCGGCAGGCGCATGTAGACGCGCTGGCCGCAAGCGTCGTAGTCATGCTCGAACACCAGTTCCTCGTCGCGCAGCACCTCGATGCGAAAGCGTACGAAATATTTCTTCGTGCTGCTGACCACCCCGTCGTCCACCAGCTCGTCGAACAGCACCACGTCGGCGTCCAGGTCCAGCAGGCGCACCCGCCACGGCCCCGCCGGCACCTGCACGCGGCAGCCGTAGTTGAAGTCGTAGCGGATCCCGTGCGGCCCTTCTAGCACCGGCGCGCCCGGATCGACGATCGCCGCCGGGCCGCCCTCGAACACCGGCTCGGGCGGCGCATCGGCGGTACCGGCCGGGCCGCGCGCCTCGACCGGCGCCGCCGCCGGGCCGACCGGCACGGCCACCACCGGCATGCGCGGATCGCCGATCACCGCGGGCGTCGCGCGCGCCGCCAGGGTCGGGACTGCCGGCAGATCCTGAGCACCGGCGGGCAGGCTGCCCACCGAACCGGCGGCCACCGCGCGCGGCGGTGCGCCGGCGGCCGAGGCCGAGACGGCCGACATCGCCGCCTCGATGATCGACGCCGTGCGGCGTCGCACTTCCAGCGCGTCAGTCGACATAGCTGATCCCCAGCGTCACGGCCCAGGGCTGCGAGTAGTCGTGGCCCTTGCCGTAGCCGAAGGCGCCCCAGGCACGCACGTGGCGCGTCAGCGAGGCGCCCATGCCGAGATCGGCGCTGACCCAGGTCTTCGGCAAGGCCACGCCGAGCGCGCTGCCGCCGATCGTGTCGGACAGGCCCGAATTGAAGATGTGCATCGCCTCGACGCCCACGTAGGGGTCGAGCTTCAGGTCGCCCACCGCGAACGAGGTGCCCACCCGCGCGCCCGCGCCGCCCAGCACCAGCGACTTCGAGGCCAGCATCACCGGCGTGCCGAGCGAGGTCTGGTAGTTCACCGCGCCGTCGTGCTGGTAGGTCAGCTCGACGCGCGGCTCGGCCCACCAGCGACCGCCGAACTGCCAGCGCTTGCCGGCGTCGAGCGACAGCGAGTAGCCCGATTGCGCGTAGTCGCCCGAGGCCTGGTTGCCGGCCGTGGTGACGCCCAGCGACTGCTTGAAGCCGAGGTAGCGCACCACCGTGTCGGCGAACAGCCCCGAGGGCGTGACGAAGCCGGCGTAGGCGCCGATGTTCCAGGGGCGCGCGCTGCCGTTGCCGAGCCCGTCGAAGGTTTCGTTGGCCTGCGCGTAGCCGCCGGTGGCGCCCACGTGCAGCGTGCCGGCGGTGGTGGCGACGGCCCAGTCGCGGCCGATCTGCGCGCCGTACAGCGTCAGCTCGGTCGAGGTGCCGCCGGGGCTGGTCTTGAGGCGCTGGTCGTAGGCGCGCACCCAGAGCTGGCCGCCGCCCTGCCCGCCGTCGGCGCGCAGGTCGCCGAGATAGGAGAAGGCCGTCTCGAGCTGCTGGATCCACAGCATCGGCGCGGTCGCGGCGGCCGCCTGCGCCACCGAGGCCACGTCGCTGGTCTGGCCGGTGTTGGCGAGGAAGTAGTTGCCGTTGTCGTCCTGCAGCGCGAACTTGTAGGCGCCCACGTCGATGCCGCTCGCGCCCGCCAGCGAGAAGGTGGCGCCGGTGCCGCTCGCCTGCACCAGCTCGACCCGCGCGTTCGTGGCGGCCGGCACCGTGCTCGAATCGTGCACCGACAGCGTGTAGGCGCCGGTGCCCTGCCCGACCACCAGCTTGTCGGATTGCCCCGCGCCCACGTTGGTGCTCAGCACGAACTGGCCGCTGCCCGAGAGCTGGTTGACGGTCAGCGTCTTGAAGCCGCCGCCCTTGGGCGCGGCGAGCTGCACCGAGCCGCCCTGCATGGCGAGGCTGTCGATCGTCAGCGCGGCCTTGCCGGTCAGCAGGTCGGCCGCGTTCTCCTCCACCGTGAGGGTGCCGGCCAGCGTGACGCCGCCCAGCGTCTGCGCGGCCACCGGGCCGGCCACGGTGGTGCCGCCGACGTCGACCGTCAGGTTGCCGCCCGCCGCCACCGTGCTCTGCGCGGCCGAACCGCCGAGCAGCACGGTCTGGTTGCCGCCCGCGTTGACCTGGGTGCCGGTCGCCAGGCCCCCGCTCGACACCAGTTGGATGCCGCCGTTGACCACCGTGCCGGTGGCCGCGCCGCCGGTGAACACCACCTGCGAGCCGGCGCTGACCACCGTGCCCGTGGTCGCGCCGCCACCCGACACGTATTGCTTGCCGCCCGCCACCAGGCTGTTGGTGGCCGAGCCGCCGGAGTAGACGCGCATCAAGCCTCCCGAGCTGACCACCGAGGCATCGGCCAGGCCGCCGCGCGACACGCCGAAGCTGCCGCCCGACACCACCAGCGTGCCGGACGCCGAGCCGCCCGCCGACACGTACTGCGTGCCGCCCGAGGACACCACGGTGTTGATCGTCGAGCCGGCCGAGAACACTGTCTGCAGGCCGTCGTTGCCGATCACGGTGCCGCTGGCCAGGCCGCCGCGCGAGATGATCTGGCGGCCGCCCGAGAGCAGCGTGCCGTTGGCCGCGCCGCCCGAGGAGACGGTCTGGGTGCCGCCCGAGGACACCGTGGTGGACGCGGCGGTGCCGCGCACGGTCTGTTGGCCGCCGTTGTTGATGGTGGTGCCGCTCACGGTCTGGCCGGCCGAGATGGTCGAGACGCAGGCCGCGCCGCCCGGCAGGGCCTGGTTGTTGCAGGCCTGCGCGTGCACCGCCGGCGCGATCGCCGGCAGCGCCAGCGCGACCAGCGCCGCCGGCACGCGGCGCTTGACCGTCGCGCCGGGCATGGCGAGCCGGTCGGCCGGGGCATTCGGGTAAGGCATGTTCATACGGTCTCCTGATTATTGTCGATGGTTCCCGGACGCCGTCCGGCCTGCTGCTTTTCAGTCTTCCTTCCACTGCCGTCCCGCGACGGCGCCGCTCGTGCGGCGCGCGCGCCTCAGGCGGATTTGCCGAACAACGCGGCGATCCCGGCCGGCGAGCCGAACACGGCATCGGCATCGTGGCCGGCGCCGGGGATCGTATGCGTCTCGTGGGTGCACGAGACCGGGCCGCGCGAGGCGATGTAGCGCGCATAGGCCAGCCCGCGTTCGAGCCGGTGGGCGCCTTGCGCCATCGCCGCGCAGGAACGGTCCAGCGCCGGATGCCGGGGATCGCAATCGCGATCGCCGAGCAGCGTGATCACGTCGCGCTTCAGGTAGGCATGTTCGAAGGCGCCGGGCTCGCGCGCGGCCGGCTGTTCGCTGGCATAGGCCGGCAGCGCGTCGAGACCGTATTTCCAGTCGTTGAAGCCGGCGCAGGCGGCCGCGTCGAAGGGCGAGAAACCGCCATCCGCATCGGGGCGCCGCGTATCGAAATAGACGTAGGACGAGGGATTCGCGATCACGTAGCGCAAGGCGATGCCGCGCCGCGTGAGCGCCGCCTCGCCGCGCGCCAGCACGGCATAACGCTGCGCGACCTGGCCGCCGCCCGAGTGCCCCGCCACCACCACGGTGCGCAGCGAAGGGAACGCGTCGGCATCGGCCAGCGCGGCCAGCAGCGCGTCCAGCACGTCGAACGAGCTGACCGGCGCCGGCGCCAGCGCCTCGCCGCCGCCCATCCAGCCGGTCCAGTCCCAGCACAGCGTCTCGGCCGGCAGGCGATGCGCCTCGACGTCGGCCTGGGCCAGGAACTGCGGCACCAGCAGCACGGTGTCGTTGGAATTGCGGCCGGCGGCGGCACGCGCGCGATGGGCGAACTTGAAGTAGGCATCGGCGTTGCGCAGCCGGCCATGCAGCAGGATCACCGCGGTGTCGACGCCGGGCTGCGACGCGTTCCACTCGCCGGTGGCGAACAGCGGAACCACACCGGTGCCTGCCGGCGCGGTGACGGTCAGGTGTTGCGGGGCGACGACGTCGACGGGCCGTTCGTTCGGCGCGCGTTCGTCATGCGCATGTTCAGGCACGGTGCTCAAGCGGGGGTCCTCGTGGTGGCCGGCGTATCGGTGCCGAGCTCGGGATGTCCGCGGCGGGACAGCCCGACCAGCGCCAGCGACACGAAGCCGGCAAAGATCAGATAGAACGCGGGGGTCAGGCTGCTGCCCGAGAGCGAAGTCAGCCAGGTGATCGTGAACGGCGCCAGGCCGCCGAACAGCGTGACGGCGATGTTGTACGACAGCGCCACGCCCGAGGAGCGGCTGCGCACCGGGAACAGCGTGGCGAGCATGCCTGGGTGGGCGCCCGACATCGCCGCCAGGAACACCGTCGAGATGATCTGCGCGGTGAACAGGCGCGAGGCCGAAGGCTCCGACACCACGTAGGCGAACAGCGGATAGGCGCACAGCATCCACAGGATCGTGATCGGGTAGAACAGCTTGTACGGCCCGTAGCGATCGGCCAGGCGCCCCGACAACGGGAACAGGAACAGGTTCAGCACGCCCGAGAAGAACGCGCCGCGCAGCGCGACCTCCAGCGGCAGGTGCAACTGGCGCTCGACATAGACCGCGATATAGGAATGCCAGACGTAGTTGGTGGCCGCGCCCACCGCGATCACGCCCATCGCGCAGAGCGCGGCGCGGCCGTTGTCGCGGAAGAAATCGCGCAGCGGCACCTTGGGACGCGCGCCGGCGTTCTCCTTGCGCAACTGCTGGAATTCCGGCGACTCGGCCACCTTGTGGCGGATGTAGAAGCCCAGCGGGCCGGCCAGCGCGCCGCACAGGAACGGCAGGCGCCAGCCCCAGGCCACCAGCGACTCATGCGAGAGCTGGGTGGTGAGCAGGTAGCCGGTGCCCGAGGACAGCAGCAGCGCGAACGACTGCGCCGTCATGTTGAAGCTGCCGTAGAACATCTTGCGGCCCGGCGGCGCGTATTCCACCAGCATCGCCGAGGCGGTGGCGAACTGGCCGCCCACCGACAGCCCCTGCAGCACGCGCGCGAGGATCACCAGCGCGGGCGCGGCGTAGCCGATCTGCGCGTAGCCGGGCGTGAGGCCCATCAGCAGCGTGCTGAGCGCCATCGAGATGATCAGCAGCGACATCGCGCGGCTGCGGCCGGCGCGGTCGGCGTAGATGCCGAGCAGGATCCCGCCGATCGGCCGCACGAAGAAGCCGATCGCGAAGGTGGCCAGCGTCAGCAGCAGCGAGACCAGCGCATTGCCGGCCGGGAAGAACACCTGGGCGATGATCTTCGAGAAGTAGCCGTAGATCAGGAAATCAAACCATTCGAGGCCGTTGCCGAGCACCGAGGCGAAGATCGCGCGGCGCACCATCGAGGGCGACAGGCGCGCGGCCGGCTGGTGCTGTGGGTCCTGGCCGAGCGACTCGGCGGAGGGTTGGGAAACCTGGTTCATGCGGCTCATGATCCACACCCCGGCGTGTCGTACATGGTCGCCAGCGCGCAGGCAGAGGTCAGCATGCGCGCACCGTTGTGGCCGACGCCCGGCACGATGTGCAGGCTCTGGTTCAGCCCCTGCGGATGGCGGCCCTGCAGGTAGTGGAAATAGGCTTCGGCACGTGCCACGCGCTGCGGGCCCTGGGCCTCGGCCGGGCAGCTCTGGTCGAGCGCCTTCTGCTGCGGATCGTCGTCCTTGCCGCCCACCAGGTAGGTCACGCGGCGCGCGACATAGGCGGCCTCGAGCTGGGCCGGCGTGCGATCGGCCAGGTACGGCGGGCGATGCGCCATGCCGTACTTCCAGTCGTCGTAGCCGGGGCAGGCGGCCGCGTCGAACGCGGCCGGCTTGCCGTCGGCGCCGGGGCGCTCGGCATCGAAATAGGCATAGGAGGACGGGCTCGACACCACGTAGCGCAGGGCGATGCCCTCGCGCGCCAACGCGCCGGTCTCGCGCGCGGCCACCGCGTAGCGCTGCACCACCTGGCCGCCACCCGAATGGCCGGCGAACACCACCGTCTTCAGGTTCGGGAAACGCTTGCGATCGGCCAGGCGCTCGACGATCGCGTCGAGCACCGTATAGGAGCTCACCGCCGCCGGCCCGAGCGCGTCGTCGCCGGCCATCCAGCCGTTCGCGTCCCAGCGCAGCAGGTCGGCGGGCTGGTCGGTACGGCCGGCCAGGTCGAGCGTGGCCAGGAACTGCGGCGCGATCAGCAGCGTGCCGGCGACGTCGGCGCCCTTCTCCGCGGCCGCGTCGCGCCCCTTCTCCGCGCTCTCGAAATAGCGATCGGCATTGCGCAGCTTGCCGTGGATCACGATCACCGCGCGCGTCACCTCGGGCAACGGCTGGTTCCAGTCGCGCGACAGATAGAGCGGGAACTCGGCGGCGCCGGCCGGCGTGTCGAGGCGCAGCCGCGTGCCGGAGATCACCGACACGGGGCGCAGATGCGCGTTGTAGACATGCGGCGCGGCGGCGCCCGAGGCCTCGGCGGCCCGGGCACCCGGCCCGCCGGCGAGCGCGAGCGCCGCGAAGACCGCGGCGCTCGCGCCTCGCAGGGCGCGAGGGGTGATCGCTTGGACTTGCATCAATACGACTCCTGGGGACTGCCGCGCGGCGCGCGGCCCGGGCCCGACATCATGATTCATCAAAACCGGTGGAACATGCCGAGCGTGACGCCGGTCTGGTTCGGACCGAAGGCCGTGGCGTCGGTGGTGCCGACCGGCGTGTACGTGCCGTTGTTGCCGCGCGTGGCCTGCGCATAGGCCACCGTCGCGTACAGCGAGGTGCGCTTGGACAGCGCGTATTGCGTGCTCAGCACCCCCATCCACGTATTCGAGTTGCCCGGCGTCTTGTCCTGGTCGTAGTAATAGGCGGCTGTCACCTTCAGGTTGCGCATCACCGGGTAGCGCACGCCCGCGAACCACAGCGCCTGCGCCGACGAGGCCGTCTTGGTGCTGGCCGGGTTGGTCAGGAAGTGCTCGTAGCCGGCCATCAGCTGGCCGCGGCCGATGTCCTGGCGAAACGACAGGCTCAGGTTGCGCGACTTGGTGAAGTTGCCGCTGGTATTGACCGCGCCGTTGCGGTAGTCGTAGGCAACCGCGGCGCCGAAGGTGCCGCCGTCGTAGTCGAGGCCGCCGCCGTAGGCCGCGCTGCTCTGGAACGAGGCCGCATCGCCGCCGAAGCTGTAGCCTGCGATCGCAGTGACGCCCGCGAAACGGCCGACGTACTTGACCATGTTGCTGTTGCGCGCGCGGAACGAGAAGTTGTTCGACGAGCCGGTGGTCGGGAACCAGGTGTATTGCGGCGAGAACGACATCGGGTCGTAGCGCAGCAGGATGTCGTACATCGGGGTGTATTGCAGGCCGAACGACAGCGAGCCGAAGGTGCGGTTCGACAGGCCGACCGCCGAGGTGCGGTTGAACAGCGTGCCGGCCGTGGCCTGGGTGCCGTCGTTGGTGTTGAAGCCGGATTCGAGCACGAACCACGCGGCATTGCCGCCGCCGAGGTCTTCCGTGCCGCGCACGCCGAAGCGCGAATTGTGAATCCCGCCTGAATTCATCTGCACCAGCGAGCCGCTGCCGCCCTTGGCCGCGTGGCTCAGGTATTCGACGTTCGCGTCGATCACGCCATACAGCATGACCGAGCTGCCGCCGCCTCCACCGCCGCCCGTCGCGAGCTGCAAGGCCTCGTCGACTTCGTCCTGCTGCGCGTAAGCGGACGCGCATCCGACAAGCAGCATGGCCGCTGCGGCGTGGTGCTTCTTCATAACGGGTCTCCTGAACGTTGTTGTGCCGTCGTGGCGGCTGCCCCCGGTCGCCCGGAAAGCCCCGCCGTATATGGGTTCGACGTGTCAGGCGCAATGCTAGGGAGTCCCGAACCAGATGTAAAATATCGATTTCCTTGTAGTCCCATATATGTAGAATATGGGTCGATCGTCCCGCCTCGCCGGAGCCCCCTGCATGGAATTGCGTCACCTGCGGTACTTCCTCGCCGTTGCCGAGGAAGGCCAGTTCACCCGCGCCGCCGAGCGGCTCGCCATGCAGCAGCCGCCGCTGTCGCAGCAGATTCGCCTGCTCGAGGAGGAGATCGGTTTCGACCTGTTCGTGCGGCAGCCGCGCGGCGTGGAGCTGACGCCGGCCGGGCGCGCCTTCGCGCAGAACGCGGAACTGGTGCTGGAAACCCTGCAGCAAGGTGTTGCACACGCGCGACGGATCGCGCGCGGCGAGTTGGGCACCATCGCGGTGGGCCTGACCAGTTCGGCCGGTTTCCACCCGATGACGACCGACGCGATCCGCGGCTTTCGCGCCGCGCACCCCGGCATCGAGATCACGCTGGCCGAGCTGAACGCGGCCGAGCTGACCGAGCGGCTCGCCAACGGGCAGCTACAGGTGGCCTTCCTGCGCAAGCCGGTGGACACCCTGCCCGGCATCGCCTTCGAGCCGCTGCTCGACGAGCCGATGGTGGCGGTGCTGCCGGTCGGGCACCGGCTGCTGACGGCGATGGCCGAAGGCGACCCGCCGCCGACGATCTCGCTGAAGGCGCTGGAGCACGAGGAATTCATCCTGGTTCGGCGGCCCGGCGCGCCGGGGATGTATGCGGATTTTCTCGCCGCCTGCCGGCGCCAGGGTTTCGTGCCGCACGTCGCGCGCGAGGTGCCGCGCATGCTGACCGGCATCCACATGGTGGCGGCCGGGCTGGGCGTGACGCTGGTGCCGGCCTCGATGCGCCGCTACGACCATCGCAGCGCGGTGTTCTGCCCGCTGGCCGACGACGCCGGTTTTTCCGCGCCGCTGCATCTCGCGCATCCGGCCGAGATGGGCGATCCGGCGGCGGCGCGCTTCGTCGAGTTCGTGTTGCGGCAGAAGGCGATGGCCGACGACGACGCGGATCGGCGCGGCAAGCGCGGCGCCGACTCGGGCGAGGCCTGAATTCACGCCGGCCCGGGCCGGCCACGCCGCCGCGGTTCGGCGGTGTGGCCGGCACCTGCGGGGCTCAGGAATGTTCGGCCCGGAAATGCTCGTCGTCGTTATATCGGCCCTGGAACAGCAGACGGTCCTCGCTGCCATCGGGCTTCAGGGAGTGGAGCTTGACTTCGGTGCGGATATTCTTGCCGACCGATTCGAAACGAATGTGAATCGGCTCCAGCCCGATAAATTCCGTGGTCGATTTTCCGTCCTCGTAGCTGAGCTTGTATCCCGCCGAGTACTTGGTCATGTCCCCTTTCTGGAACATCACGCAGGTCGAAGTGGATCCATGAAAAACGACAAAACCGTGAACCGGCAGCGCCTCCGCCAGGCCATCGAATACCGTTATTTTCTTGTCGGCATCGTTGTGGCCATACACGATCACCTGCACGTTCTCGCCCACCTTCAAGGGAAGTTCAACGGCATTGCTTTCGGGGATGATTTTGATGCCGCCATATTCCTTGCCCGAAACCTCGGCTGAATAATTGGCGTAGCGCCCGATGTTGCCGCCCTCGAAAATCACCCGCGTCAGCGACTCGGTATTGTCGACGCGCCCGCCGAACGGACGTACCGCATCCCCGCCCTGGAACAGCTTCTTGCTCGCTTCGGCCCCGTTGGCGCCATAAACCCCGATCCGGCTGTTGTAGGCGACGTCCACGTCGGCCGGCACCAGGATCAACAGCTCCTTGTCGATCCGCTCGGGATTCTGGTAGGTATTGCCTTCCACCACGATATCGTAATGCTCGTAGCAGGCGAATGAGCCCGCGATGAATTTCACGCACTTGCGCTGCCGGCCGTCGACGGTGTGATCCGTGATATAGCCGCCGCTCGGCGGTTGAACATGGGAATCGTTGCTCATGGTTTCTCTCCGGTAATTTAATATTGCCGCCTCTGCATTCGACATCGCCAACCATCGGCAATATCAACGCGCGGCAAGGGAAAGATAAGACATTAAGTTTTCGATTCAATGCGAGGCACAGATATTCAATCATATTCAACACTCTTGCGAACGGACGCAGCTCGTTCATTTCAATATTAAATATTGAAAATAATCGGGCCGCCCGGCATCGGCGTTCCCTGCTGTCAGGATCTGACAGCGCGGCCGACTAGACTGGGCGCCCTTTCCTGTCAGGAGCTCGCAATGAAGTTCGCATCGATTCGTGTCGCAACCCGGAATCTCGAAGGCCTGATCGCGTTCTACCAGCAGCTTTCCGGCCTCGAGGCCACCCGCCTCGCCGACGGATTCGCCGAAATACGCTTCGAGGGAGCCACGCTGGCGCTCTCGGCCGAGCAGTTGATCGAGCGCTTCAATGCCGGCGCCGCCGTCGCGGCGTCGAATCGGTCGGCGATCCTGGAGTTCGAGGTGGACGACGTCGACGCCGTGTTCGCCCGCATGAGGGCGGCGCAGGCGGAGCTCGTGATGCCGGCCACCGTGATGCCATGGGGCAATCGCTCCCTGCTGCTGCGCGACCCCGACGGCAATCTCGTGAACGTGTTTTCACGGCCGGCACGGCAGGCCGACTGAGCGGTGACGCCCGGGAGCCCTATCGCATCGACAGCCATTTGCCAGCCGATGAAGGCGATTCGATGGCCACGGCGGCGGCCGTTCGACATGCCGATCGGGATCGTCGAGAATCGATGCGACGCCAACCCTCCCGGGAACCTCCATGCCCGCCTCCGAACCGGAAACCCTGCGGCCTCACGCCGCCCCTCACGCGCTCGAAGTCGTGCGTCGACTGCTCGACGAGCGTTATAGCTGTCGCGCATTCCGGCCGGAGCCGGTTCCCCGCGCGATCATCGAGACCATCCTCGCCGCGGCGCAGCGCACCGCTTCCTGGTGCAACAGCCAGTCGTGGCAGGTCACGATCACGACCGGCGCGGGAACCGAGCGGCTCAAGCGCGTGTTGTACGAGCACGCGTCGAGCGGCGCGCCGCCGGAACCCGACTTCGTGTTCCCGCGCGAATACCGCGGCGTCTACCTGGATCGCCGGCGCGAGAGCGGATTCCAGCTCTACGGCGCGCTGGGCATCGAGCGCGGCGACAAGCCCGCCTATCTTCGGCAGACGCTGGAGAATTTTCGATTGTTCGGCGCCCCGCATGTCGCCGTGATCACCACCGACGAGGCGCTCGGCGTCTATGGCGCGGTGGATTGCGGCTGCTACGTGAGCAACTTCATCCTGGCCGCGCAGGCCTGCGGCGTGGCCAGCATTCCCCAGGCCGCGCTGTCCTCGTATGCGAAGCGGGTCCGCCAGGAACTGGGCCTGGGCGAGGAACGGCGAATGGTGTGCGCCATCTCCTTCGGCTACGCCGACGAAACGCATCCGGCCAACTCGTATCGCACCACGCGCGCGCCGCTCGAGGACGCGGTCAACTGGGTCGGCGAATAGACAGGGCACCGCCCTGGAATAATCGGCCCTCGCGGCCCTAGCGCGCGGAAAACGCCTCGAACGCCTGTTCGAGCGCGCGATGCGCGCCCTCGTCGACGATCGCGTCGTGCGCCATGATCACGCGCGTGAACGGCAAGGCGAGGATTCGATCCGCGCTCGCGCGCGCCGCCCGGCGATCCTTGACCACCATGCGAACCGTTCGCGGCACGGCCAGGCGCTTGCGCACGCCCGTCATCGAGGCGAAGGCCCTGGCCGCGAACCTCAGCTCGCCGCGCCACCACTGGCACAGGTCGGTCACGATCAGCGTGCGCGAGGCCTTGTGGAACCAGACTGTTTCGTTGCCGAACGGAATGCCCTCGAAGAAGACCTGATCGAAATCGGCCGCCCAGGCCGGCTCCACCTCACGCGTCAATTCACGCAGGCCACGCAGGTCCGGACGCTTGGCGGCCAGGCCCGGCGCGCCGAACAGCATCGCCTCGGGAAACGCCTCCAGGCAGGCACCCGCGAACAGGTGATGCGCCTTGTTGGGCGCCACGATGTAGCGCACCGTCCCGAGCGTGTCGAGTTGAGCCCGCACCTGCGCCGACATCGGCACCGGAGAATGCAGCCACAGCGACGAATCGCGGAGGCGCACCACCGTCATGCGCGAGGAGATGGGCAGGCCGGCCGCCACGAAGGCATGCTGGAGATGCCAGATATCGTCGGTTATCGGTTTGAGCATG
Source organism: Burkholderia gladioli (assembly GCF_000959725.1). Lineage (NCBI taxonomy): Bacteria > Pseudomonadati > Pseudomonadota > Betaproteobacteria > Burkholderiales > Burkholderiaceae > Burkholderia > Burkholderia gladioli. The sequence continues at coordinate 1,011,235 of NZ_CP009322.1, read as the reverse complement.
ATGATCGGGGGAGATTCGACACCGGCGGGCGCGCCGGGCAGTCGTGTCGATGAAACCGCCGGATTCGGGGTGACGGGCCGTGTCGCGTCGCCTTCGACCGCATTCAAGGGTCGTCAGCCGCGCTCGCGCGCGAAATCGACGTCGCGGCTCTCGATCACGCCGCCCGCGCGGCCCGGCGCCTTCTGATTGGCCCAGTAGAGATTGGTATGCCGGATCACCGCGTCCGGAGGCGGCGCGCCCCACTGCGCAAGGTCTTCCGTGGTGTGCGCGTCGCCCACCAGCATCGCGTCGTAACCGCGGACCAGCGCGCCATGCAGGGTCGAGCGAATGCACATGTCGGTCTGCGCTCCCACCACCATCAGCCGGCCGACGCCCAGCCGCGACAGCACCGCTTCGAGCTCGGTGTCCTCGAAGGCGTCGCGATAGCCTTTCTCGACAATCGCCTCCCCGGGAGCCGGCGCCAGCTCGGGGACGATCCGCCAGGCCTCGCTGCCGGCCTCCAGATCGGCATCGGCGTGACGGACCCAGACCACCGGGATGCCGGCAGCGCGCGCCTGCCGGATCAAGCCGTCGACGACGACGAGCACCTCGTCGCGCCGATGCGCCTGGGCGACCACGCCGTTTTGCAGATCGATGACGACGAGCGCGAGATTGGGACGATTGGCGAGGGCGGTCATGGGCGGAGGCGGTTCGCGAGGGGAAAGCTATAGTAGCCGGTTCAGGGCCGCGTCATGCCTCGGCATCGTCGAGCAGGCGATACGTGCCGCCGGAGCGCTCGATTCGCGCGAAACCGGCTTCCCCCAGGTGCATGCCGGCGATCAGGAGTCGTTCCGAGCTGACCATGTCCAGCAGCCGTGACCGCGTATTCGCCGCCATGCATGGGTCCTGGTCGAATGCAATCGACACGTCCGGCCGTTCGATCTGGATATGAGGGAAATGGACGATGTCTCCCCAGACCAGCACGCCGCCGTCATGGGATTCGAGAAGATAGCCGGTGTGCCCGTCAGTATGTCCCGGCAGTGGCATCGCGCGAATCCCGGGCAGCACGTTTGCCGAGTCGAAAGCCCGGAGCCGGTCCTGGTAGGCCGTGAACGCTTGACGCGCAATCAGGAAGTTGGAACGCGCCCGCTCGCTGGCGAGGCTCAGCTTGCCGTCGTCCCGCCAGAATTCGAGTTCGCGTCGATGCACCACCAGTTCCGCATTGGGAAAGCTCGCTTGCCCGGTGGTATCCACGAGGCCGCCCACATGGTCGGGATGGGCATGCGTGAGCAGGATGGTGTCGATCGAGGACGGATCGATGCCGGCCAGCAACAGATTGGACCGCAGGCGCCCGCCCCACTGCCGGATGCCGCCGGCCCCGGCATCGACCAGAATCGTGTGGGCCGCCGTGCGTATCAGGTAGCAGTTGATATGCACGGCATCGAGGTCTAGCTGTCCCGCCTGGCCCTGCATCGTGGCGGCCTGCGCCGCATCGATATTCGAGAGCAGGCCGAGGCTGGCGGTGAGATAACCATCGCTGATCGCGGTGATCGTGAAATCGCCGGCCTGCCGGCTCGGAAGAATGGGTGTGCTCATCAGGCTTCTCCTGCCAAGGCTAGTTCCGGGCATAGATATCCGACGCGGCATAGGCGAAACAGCGAATACGCGCGAGCAGTCCGGTATGGCGGACGATGGCGCCCTCCAGTTCGTCCAGAAACCGGTTCATGACCGCGGGCGGGCGAAACGGCTCGTGGCGATACCGGAGCTCGGCGAACACGGGATGCCCGTGCCCGAGCCGAACCGCGAGATAGACGACATGAACGTTCCGCAGTTCGGCTTCGAGCACCTTCGTGCAGAGTTCGATGCAGTCGAGGGAAAGCGCGGCGAGGCACTCGGCCGGCGGCATCGTCTCGGCCTGGATATGGAAGCTCAGGTTCGGCATCGCGGGGCTCCTCGTCAGGGTCTATGCGTTCATTTCGGCCGGCAAGCCGGGAACGCGCCGGAGCTGTTCCGTGATCGGCACATAGGCGTGAACGCCCTCCGGAAAGCCGGCGGCCGGCGCAGCCGCGTGCCGCGGCAATACCGCGAGCCAGCGGCGCTCGGGAACCCGATCCAGCGCCACGGCATGCATGGCCGAGGGCACGACGCCCAATCGGATCAGCGGCGCGGGACCGCTTGCGCAAAGCAGCAGGACTTCGTCGGCATCGACGGCCGGCGCCGGACCGGTATCGCCGTGCAGATTGCGATGCCAATCAGTGATGTGCTGCTGCCATCTGGCGAAATTGCCGCCACCCTTGCGCCGATATTCCTCCCCGCCCAGCACCTCGGGGCCCTCGATCGTATGGATGGCCAGGTAGACGGGACATCCCGCGCTGATCGACCTGAAGCGCTGCGAGGTATGAAAACCGCTGACCGAGATGAGCGCGGGAAGTTTTTCAAGACTGTAGAAGTCGTTCCATTCGGCTTCGCTGCCTGGATCGGCAAAGCTGCATTCGACGGTATAGATCATCGGCTCGTCCTTCGTGACGGATGCGCACCCTGGCGCCGACGTGGCGGCTTCAGTGCAGTGATGTCATGCTAAGCCGGCATCTTTGCCGTGAATAACGAGTTAAAGTCACGCTTCAGTGATATTTGCTCAATCTACTATCGATCACATTCCGCCGGGAGAGCTTTCCATGCGACGCAGGATCCCCAGCAACTCCGCGCTGCTGGCCTTCGAGGCCGCGGCCCGCCACGGCAGCTTCGCCCGCGCGGCAGAGGAACTGGCGCGTACCGAGGGCGCCGTGAGTCGGCAGATCGGCCGATTGGAGGCATTTCTGGGCGTCGCGCTGTTCGAGCGCGTCGGCAACCGGGTGCGGCTCGCGCCCAACGGCCTGAGATACGCGGCGCAGGTTCGCGAAACGCTGGATCGGCTGGAACGCGACAGCCTGTATCTGATGGGACAGCCCGTCGAAGGCGCCAGCATCGATATCGCCGCCATCCCGACCTTCGCCACCCGCTGGCTGATCCCCCGGCTCAAGCATTTCCAGGATCGGCATCCAGGCGTCACGGTGCATATCGCCGAGCGCATGGACCCCTTCCTGCTGGCGGGCAGCGGTTTCGATGCCGCCATCCACTTCGAGCATCCCGCATGGACGGGCATGCACCTCCATGCGCTGCTGGAGGAGGTGCTGGTGCCGGTCTGCAGTCCGGCGCTGCTCGCTCGCGCCGGCGCGAACCGGTCGCTGGATGCCCTGCCGCGTCTGCACCGGCGGCAAAATCCGCACGCCTGGCAGATCTATGCGCAGGAATCCGGCATCGCGCTGGGCAATTCGGCGATCGGCGCGCGCTACGACCTGCATGCCATGCTGATCGAGGCGGCGCTTGCCGGTTTGGGGGTAGCCCTGGTGCCGCGTCTTTATGTCGAGGCCGAACTCGAGCAAGGGCGCCTGATTGCGCCCTGGCCCGACGGCAAGGCGGTCAGCAAGAACTTCTGCCTGGTGCTTCCGGAGCCGATCGAATTGAGCGCGGGGCCGGTGCGGGCGTTCGCCGAATGGATAATCGAGGCCGCACGAGAACCGGCGGATCGAACGCACTCGGGCCTGGATTTCGCAGCCTGATGCGCCAGGCGCCGCTCGTCCAGGGAGCCATCATCGGCGGCTCACCGAACCGGTTGCCAGCGCCGCCAAGAAAGCCCGAGAATACGCGCACCATCCCGCGCCCAGCGGATGGCGAACCTGCACGATGCCGGCCCCGCGCCGTCGATCGGCAGCAAAAAACCTGGGGACACCAACATGATCACCATCTGGGGACGTGCCAATTCCGTCAACGTCCAGAAACTGCTGTGGATTTGCGACGAGCTGGCGCTGCCCTACCAACGCATCGATGCCGGCCTGCAGTTCGGGCGCAACACCGAGGCCGACTATCTGGCGATGAACCCGACCGGCAAGATACCGACGCTGGTCGACGGCGATCTCGTGCTGTGGGAGTCGAACTCGATCCTGCGCTACCTGGCGATGCAATACGGCGCGTCCAGCCTGCTTTATCCCTCCACGCCGCGCGAGCGCGCCGGCATCGACCGCTGGCTCGACTGGTCGCTGTCGACCCTGCAGCCGGCCGAGCGGCCCGTGTTCTGGGCGATCGTCCGCACGCCTGCCAGCGAGCGCGACGAGGACAAGCTCGCCGCCGATATCGTCAAGGTGGCGACGGTGTGGAAGCTGCTCGACGCGCAACTGGACGGGCGCGACTTCGTCGAGGGCGAGTCGTTCACGATCGCGGATATCGTGCTCGGCGCATTCGCCAAGCGATGGTTCGGCTTGCCGGGTGTGCAACGGCCCCCGATGCCGAACCTCGAGCGCTGGTACGCGTCGCTCGCGACGCGCGCCGGTTTCACCAAACATATCGACCACGACCTGAGCTGAACCCATGACCCCCGAACCGATCGCGCTGTATGCCTGGAACACGCCGAATGGCCGCAAGATCAGCGTCGCGCTGGAAGAAATGGCCGTGCCTTACGTGGTTCACCCCGTGAATATCGCGAACCGCGAGCAATTCGCGCCCGAATTCCTGGCGATCAGCCCGAACAACAAGATTCCCGCCATCGTCGATCCGCAGGGCCCGGACGGTCGCCCCATCAGCGTGTTCGAGTCCGGCGCGATCCTGCTCTACCTGGCGGAGAAAACCGGCAAGTTCCTGCCGGCCAGCCTGCGCGACCGGGTACCGGTGATGGAATGGCTGATGTGGCAGATGGGCGGATTCGGCCCGATGCCCGGGCAGGTCCATCACTTCATCGCGCTCGCCTCGGAAGACGACCGCCGCTACGGCCTGAAGCGCTTCTCGGACGAAACGCGCCGGCTCTACGCGGTGCTCGACGCCAGGCTGGCCGGGCACGAATACGTGGCCGGCGCGCTGTCGATCGCGGACTTCGCCATCCTCGGCTGGGCCTGGCGGCACGAGCGGCACAAGGTCGACCTGGCCGACTACCCGAACGTGCGGCGATGGTACGAGGCGCTGTTCGAGCGCCCCGCGGTGAAACGGGGCTTCGAGGTCGCGCTCGACGCAAGCTGAGCGAGGCGGGCTGCGCGAAACCTGCCGGCCGCGGCCGCGAGCCGGATCGACAGCAAGGAGGCGTCATGACAGTCAAGCGCATGGACAACGTCGGCATCGTGGTGGAAGACCTGGATGCCGCGATCGGCTTCTTCACCGAGCTCGGCCTCGACCTCGAAGGGCGCGCCCCGATCGAGGGCGATTGGGCGGACGGCGTCACCGGCTTGCCCGGCATGCGCGTCGAGATCGCCATGATGCGCACGCCGGATGGCCATGGCCGGCTCGAACTGTCCCGCTTCCTCGCGCCGCCCGTCGCGGCGGACCACCGCGCAGCGCCGGTCAACGCGCTCGGTTACCTGCGCGTGATGTTCACCGTGGAAGATATCGACGATACGCTGGCCCGCCTCGGCAAGCTCGGCGCGCAACTGGTGGGCGAGGTGGTTCGCTACCAGGACGTGTATCGGCTCTGCTATATCCGGGGCCCCGAAGGCATACTCGTCGGCCTCGCCGAAGAGCTCGGCTAGCAGCGCGGGCGGCCGAGCCCATCGAAGCCGGGCGAGCCTCACCAGCGCAATGCGACGCGACGCGGCGCGGGGCGACCGCAAGGGCCGCCCCGCCGCCGCCAAGGTCCGCGCCTAGCCCTGCCCGCCGAACAGCGCCTCGCTCAAGCCGATCCCCTCCTCGGTCAGCGCCGCATGACCGATCCCCTCCTCGTTGAGCTCGGTCTTCGTGATCCCTGCCGCGTCGAGCTCGGTGAGCGTGCGCCGCAGCGTGCTCATCGGCACCTGCGAGCGCTTGCTGAGCTTGGCCAGCGACCAGGCGCGCCCGGGCGTTTCGCTCAGCGCGTCGCGCAGGCAGCCCAGCACCGCGACGATCACGGGATCGAGCCCGTCCTCGCCCTCGCCTTCCGGCGGCTCGCCGCCGCGCGCCTCGTCATGTCCCGCATCGATCGTCATCGTGTCTCCTCCTGATCCTGTCCGCGTCGTTTGCCTGCCCTGGTTTCGCCGCCCGCCGGCATCGCCGCCGCCACCAGCCGGCCCAGCGTGCGCACCGCTTCCTCGATCTGCGCCGACCACGGATAACTGTAGTTGAGCCGGATGCAGTGGCGATAGTTGCCGGTGGTCGAGAACATATGCCCCGGCCCGATAGTGATGCGCTCGGCCAGCGCGAGCTGGTACAAGGCGATCGCATCGCAGCCCGGCGGCAGTTCCACCCACAGCACGTAACCGCCCGCCGGCTGCGAGATGCGCGTGCCGTCGGGGAAGAAGCGCCGCACCATCGCACCCATCAGGTTGGCCTGCTGCGCGAAGGTCTTGCGGATCCGCCGCAGATGATGGTCGTAGCCGTCGTGGCGCAAGTACTCGGCGATCCCCAACTGGTCGAGCGCGGGCGTGGCCAGCGTATTCAGGAACTTGAGCTTCTCGACCTGGTCGCGGTAGCGCCCCGGCATCGCCCAGCCGATCCGGTAGGCCGGCGACAGGCTCTTCGAGAACGACGCGCAATGCAGCACCAGCCCATGCCGGTCGAAGGACTTCAGCGCGCTGGGCCGGGCCTCGCCGTAATACAGCTCGTGATAGACGTCGTTCTCGATGGCCGGCACGTCGTGGCGCGCCAGCAGCTCGACCAGCGCGGCCTTGCGCTCGTCGCTCATGCGAAAGCCGAGCGGGTTCTGGAAGTTCGGCATCACCATGCAGGCGGCGATCTTCTCGCGCTCGAGGATGCGCGCCAGCGCATCGAGATCGATGCCGTCCACGGGATGGGTGGCCACCTCGATGGCGCGCATGCCCAGCCGCTCGATCGCGTGCAGCATCGCGTAGAAGGTGGGCGATTCCACCGCGATGGTGTCGCCGGGCCGCGCCACCGCCTGAAGGCACAGGTTGATCGCCTCGGTCGCGCCGATCGTCACCACGATCTCGTTCGGATCGACGGCGATCCCGCGCTCGCCGTAGCGCCGCGCGATCTGCCGGATCAGCTCCGGGTTGCCGGGCGGCAGGTCGTCCATCACGCCCCAGCGCGTGCGCCGCCGCGCGATGCCGTGCATGTGGCGCGCGATCCGCTGCGAGGGAAACAGCGCCGGATCCGGATACGGCGAGCCGAGCGGCACCGCGTCGTCGCGCGCGATCGAGCGCAGCGTGGAGAGCACCAGCCGGCTCACGTCGACCGTCGATGACACCGCGATCGGCGTGCTGGCATGCAGCGCTGGCTGGTCGGCGGCCTGCTCGCGGGCCCGCACGAAGTAGCCCGATTGCGGCCGGCTCTCGATCGCGCCGCGGCTCTCCAGCACCAGGTAGGCCCGCACCACGGTGGTGATGCTCAGGTCGTGCTGGCGGCTCGCCTGCCGCACCGAGGGAATCCGCTCGCCCGGCAGGTAGACGCCGCGCCGGATCATCTCGTCGATCTCGTCGGCCAGCTTCTCGTAACGCTTCATGCCGCCCCTTTTGTGAGCAAACGCAAGCACAGTGCTCGCCATCTGTTATCCAGAAAACGAAACTGTACTCTTTTTGCGATGGATCAGGTGTGTACCCACGTTATGTTGCACTGCGTCTAATCTGCTTCCATCGCCGCTGGAAGCGGCTTCCGACAGCCGAGCAGCCATGAAGAAGAAAGCCCCCGTCCCGCGCATCGAGCCCTACCACCATGCGGCCGCCGGTTGGGGCGCGGTCAAGCAGGTGGCGATCAACCTGATCAAGGAACGCGTGGCGGGCGGCAACTACCGCACCCTGTTCCGCCAGAACCAGCCCGACGGCTTCGACTGCCCCGGCTGCGCCTGGCCGGATCGCCAGCACGCCTCGACCTTCGAATTCTGCGAGAACGGCGTGAAGGCGGTGGCCGCCGAGGCCACCTCGAAGCGCGTGGGCCCCGATTTCTTCGCCGAGCACACCGTCACGGCCCTGCTCGAGCAATCCGACTACGAACTCGAGCAGCACGGCCGCCTGACCGACCCGATGGTCTACGACGCGGCCAGCGACCGCTACGTGCCGATCGCCTGGGACGCCGCCTTCGCCCTGATCGCGCGCCACCTGAAGGCGCTCGACGATCCGAACCGCGCCGCCTTCTACACCTCGGGCCGCGCCAGCAACGAAGCCGCCTTCCTCTACCAGTTGCTGGTGCGCCGCTTCGGCACCAACAACTTCCCCGACTGCTCGAACATGTGCCACGAGGCCACCAGCCGCGGGCTGCCGGCCACCGTCGGGGTCGGCAAGGGCACCGTCACGCTGGAGGACTTCGAGCACGCCGACCTGCTGATGATCTTCGGCCAGAACCCGGCCACCAACCACCCGCGCATGCTCGGCGAGCTGCGCGAGGCGGCCAAGCGCGGCGCCACCATCGTCTCGATCAACCCGCTCAAGGAACGCGGCCTGGAACGCTTCTCCGATCCGCAAAGCCCGATCGAGATGCTGACCATGGGCAGCACGAAGATCTCCTCGCGCTTCGTGCAGCCGGTGATCGGCGGCGATTTCGCCCTGCTCAAGGGCCTCGCCAAGCGCGTGCTGGAGTTCGACGACGCGGCCGTGCTGGCCGGCCGGCCGCGCGTGCTCGACACCGCCTTTATCGACGAGCACACCGCCGGCTTCGAGGCCTTCGCCGACGACCTGCGCGCCGAGAGCTGGGCCGCGCTGACCGCCGAGAGCGGCGTGTCCTACGAGCAGATCGATTCGCTGGCCGAACTGTATGCCAAGAGCGAGCGCGTGATCGCGACCTGGGGCATGGGCATCACCCAGCACAAGCATTCGGTGCAGACCATCCACATGCTGTCGAACCTGATGCTGATGCGCGGCAATATCGGCCGCGAGGGCGCAGGCCTCTGCCCCGTGCGCGGCCATTCGAACGTGCAGGGCAACCGCACGGTCGGCATCGAGGAAAAGCCGACCATGGACTTCCTCGACCGGCTCGGCCAGGTCTACGATTTCGAGCCGCCGCGCCATCACGGCTACGACGTGGTGGAAACCATCGAGGCGATGCTGGAGGACAAGCTGAACGTGTTCATCGGCCTGGGCGGCAACTTCGCGATGGCCACGCCCGACACGCCGCGCACCTGGGACGGCCTGCGCCGTTGCGCGCTGACGGTCCACATCACCACCAAGCTGAACCGCAGCCACCTGATCCACGGCCGCGACGCGCTGATCCTGCCGACCCTCGGCCGCACCGAGATCGACCTGCAGAACGGCATCTCGCAAGGCGTGACGGTGGAGGACTCGATGAGCATGGTGCATGTCTCCTACGGCATGAACAAGCCGGCCTCGCCGAACCTGCTGTCGGAAACGGCGATCGTCGCGCGCATGGCGATGGCCCTGTTCGGCCCGCACGACAGCGTCGACTGGCAAGCCTACATCGACGATTACGCGCGCGTGCGCGACGCGATCGAGGCGGTGCTGCCGGGCTTCGAGAACTACAACGAGCGCATCGCGCAGCCGCGCGGCTTCCACCTGCGCGTGGCCTCGCGCGAGCGCGACTGGATCACGCCGAACGGAAAGGCGAACTTCGTGGCGCATCCGATGCCGACCGACACGCCGATCCAGCGCGCCCGCGCCCTGCACGGCGAGAAGCTGCTGACGCTGATGACCACGCGCTCGCACGACCAGTACAACACCACCATCTACGCGCTCGACGACCGCTATCGCGGCGTGTTCGGCCAGCGCCGCGTGGTGTTCGCCAACAAGGACGACCTGGCGATGCTGGGCTTCGAGGCCGGTGACTGGATCGATCTCGAAACGGTCTGGCACGACGGCATCGAACGGCGCGCCGACGGTTTCCTGCTGGTCGAATACGACATCCCGCGCGGCTGCCTGGGTGCCTACTACCCGGAAACCAATCCGCTGGTGCCGCTCGACAGCACGGCCGACATCGCGAACACGCCCACCTCGAAATCGATCCCGGTGCTGATGCATCGCTCGGTGACGGCCGCCACGCGCGCGGCGGCCTGAGGCACGGGCCCCGTTTCTGGTAGTGTTGCCTGCCTCACTCGTCGCACCGGAGTTGCCGTCATGATCATTCGCCCGCGCGAACACTGGTTCCGGATGCTGTTCGTCTGGAATGGCTCGGTGCTGCAATCGATCCTGCCGCAGCTCGCGGTGATGACCGTGATCAGCCTGCTGGCCCTGCTCACCGACGGCCGCATCCTCGGCACCAAGGTGCCGCTCAATCCCACCCCGTTCACGCTCGCCGGCCTGGCGCTGGCGATCTTCGCCGCGTTCCGCAACAACGTCAGCTACGACCGCTACTGGGAAGCGCGCAAGCTGTGGGGCGGCGTGCTGACCTCGACGCGCGCGCTGGTCTCGCAGGCGCTCTCCTACGGCGGCACCGACGACGGCGCCGCCTTCACGCGCACCACCATCGCCTTCGTCTACGCGATGAAGCACCAGTTGCGCCATACCGATCCGGCCGAGGATCTCGCGCGCTATCTCGACGCGGACTGCCTCGCGCGCATCGAGGCGGCCCATTTCAAGCCGGTGGCGATCCTGCACGCGCTGCGCCGGCAGCTTGCCGAGCGCCAGCGCGCCGGCAAGCTCGGCGACACGCAGCTGTGGATGCTCGACGCGCAGCTCGACGAGCTGGGCGCGAAGCTGGCCGGCTGCGAGCGCATCGCCTCCACGCCGATCCCCTTCCCCTATCACGTGCTGCTGCACCGGACCATCTATTCGTACTGCGTGATGCTGCCGTTCGGGCTGGTCGATTCGATCGGCTTCGCCACGCCCTTCGTGTCGGTGTTCGTCTCGTACACGCTGATCGCGCTCGACACCATCGCCGGGCATATCGCCGAGCCCTTCGGCACCGGCCCGCATCATCTCGCGCTCGACACGCTGACGCGCCAGATCGAGCGCTCGCTGCTCGACATCGCCGGCGAGCCGCTGCCCGACGAGATTCCCGCTGACTCGCGCTATCGGGCGTCGTAGCGAAAACGCGCCGCGCTGCACCATGGCAATTCATTTTGATATCAAGCTTTCAAAATGAAAATTCCATTCCAATAATCAAGAATGATGGCAAGGCAATTACAGAGGAAATAAATTTCCAGCCGGCCCGCCATCGACAAAAATTAGATAGGCAAGTGTGTTAAATATGCCGTCACGACTCTAATTTCCATCAAGCCTATTCAGGTAAAACCCGACCCAAAAAAAGTTTGCATCCCATTTTGTTAACCGCTATTGTCTAGCTGCATCAAGCCACACCCTCGCTTCAGTAATCAAACTAACGCTATTTCCGGGGCGGCAACGGCAATTCGATCTGCTTCGCAACACGCGTGGAGAGATGGATACCGAGGGCCATTGATCAGCAGAGACAAAACATAGAGGGTCGAGTCATGAGCAATACGTACACGCGCGTTCAATTCACTGTCTCCAACGCACAGCCGTCGCAGAGCATCGTCATCGACATGGACACGACGAAGAAGGACGTGTCGTGGAGCCTCGGCCAGGATTTCAGCAGTTCGTCGGGCCTGAGCATCCAGATGACGGGCGGCGCGGAGCTGCCGCTCACGCAACTGCGCGTCACCGCGGCCGAAATCACCATCGGCACGTCGGATGCGGGCAGCGGCCAGATCGCCTTCACCTTCTCGCTGTTCGTCGCCTCGAAGCCCGATGTCGAGAGCATCAGGCTCAAGTCGTCCTCGGATTCGGGCATCGTGCTGACGGTCTCCGTCAATGGCGGGGTCGCGCAAGCCGTCAACCACACCTTTTCGGGTTTCGACCTCAACTGATAATTCAGGCAAGGTAACGCGCAACCGGTTTCGGCACTTCGGAACCGGTTGCGTGCATCCGGTTCCGGCCATTCGTTCAGGCAAACGAATGGCATTTCGGCATGGATAATCAGTGGGGACCTGAAAATGGAATATACGATCTCGTTTACGTTCCGGACGCAATCGTCCCAGGACAAGCTGTCCGCCGAACTGGTGTTTAATGCACCCAATTACATCAGCCTCACCAATAACGACGCGGTGCAGATTTCAGGCTCGATGGGAGCGACTCCACCGCTGGATAACCTGCTGGTCCAGAAATCGCAAATCCAGGTGCAAACCCATGGCGCGACTGGCGGCGATACCGTTTCGGTCCGCGTTTCGTTCTCGACCAGCGGCAGCGCTATCGGCGGCACCATGAAATTGCTCGGCAACACGCAGGCGAGCGTGCATTACCAATTCGCCGGGTATGACAATGCGGGCACGATCAATCCGGGCAGTTTCTCGATTCCGCTTCCCAACTGACGGGCCCCAGCTTCATGGACAGGAAAGACAAGGCCGCCGGCCGGAACACCGCGGGCGGCAAGGACGCCATGCCCGCTGAAACGGCGCCGGAGGCGCCGGCGCGCGCGCCGCGCGTGACGCCCGCCGCGGTGCGCTCGACGATCGCCGGCGAGCGCGCCTCGCTGCCGCCGCAGGCGCGGCGCACGATCGAGGGGCATCGCGTCGCGAATTCGCTGCACGCGCTCAATGCGCGCGTCTATCAGGAGGTCGCGAGCTTCAAGCCGGTCACGCTCGTCTTCGCGAACCTGCGCGCCAACAGCAATGCCTTGCTGACGCTGCGCCCGGACCAGGAAGCGATCTGGAGCGACGGCGCCGGACGGCAGCAGGTGGGCCTGTCGCTGAGCAGCACGAGCGACCCGGTGATGTATCTGAACCAGTTCCTGATCAATGCGCGCGAGATCATGCTGCAAGCGAGCCAGGACGTGCGCGAGATCCGCGCGTCGCTGTATCTGCGCACCGACCAGTCCGGCGTGCTCGGCCGTGTCATGCTGCCGCCCGGCGCGAGCGTCACGCTGCAAAGCCGCAACGACCGCAGCACGGTGATCGGCGTCAGTTCGTTCGCCCTCGCCCTCGACTGACGCCACCGAAACGCCCGGATGCCCCGCCATGACGCCTGATACGTCCGACACGCCCGATCCGTCCGATCCGTCCACCATGCAGCCCGACGCCCCGGGCCAGCCCGACACGCCCGGCACCGCCGCCCATGCACCCGCCGATCCCGATGCGGGCTGGCGGCTGATGCCGGTGCAGCTCGAATTCTTCGATGTCGCCCCCGACAGCAATCTCGGCATCCAGTTCACCACGGCGGGCGTGGCCTGGTCGCTCGGCAACCGCGGCGGCGACAGCATCGGATTCTCGTACAACGTGGTGGTGTCGAGCGCGAGCGGCGAGCCCTGCCTGAGCGGCATCGAATTCAACGACGCGATGCTGTCGATCCGCACCGCGCCGGGTTCGGGCGGCCTCGCGCGCTTCACGCTCACGCTGTTCCTCTCGATCCATCCCGAGGTCGACTACCTGCAGGGTTATTGCACGCTCAACGAGGAAGCCCTGATCCTGGCCAGCTTCGGCGCGCAGGCGCCGATGCAGTGGTACAACGGCCGCGTGAGCGCGACCCTGTCCGGTTACGGCGGCAACTACCGTCCGATCTGCCTGACCGTGCGCGGCACGCATCCGGGCAACCGCATCGAGATCCTGATCAGCACGCGCAAAGGGCTCGGCAAGGTCAACTGGTCGCTCGGGCCGGACATGAGCGAGGCCGGCGGCATCCTGTTCGCGAGCCAGAACGGCCCGCTGCCGCTCGAATCGCTGTCGTTCACCAACGAAACGCTGAGCTTCGTGACGGCGAGCGCATCGTCCCAGAATCTCGAGTTCTACCTGAACGCCTTCATCACCTGGGAGCCCGACGAGCTGAACTACGTCTATCTGCGCACGGCCTCGGACAGCTCCGTCACCGTGCTCGCGCAGGTGCACAACCGCCAGCCGCAAGTGGTCAGCCGCACCGACACCGTCTTCACGCTGTGACCATGGCAGCTTCGGCCATCGATGGCGGACAGGTACTGCGCGCGGTCAGTGATTCGCTGCGCCGTCTGATCCGCGCCCAGGTGCCGGAACTGGCCGCCGAATCGGCCGTCGTCTACGACTCGCCCGGCGAGATCGACGCGGCCGGCGAGACGCGCCTGTCGCTGTACCTGTACCAGACCGAAATCAATGCCGCGCTGCGCAACCTGCCGCCTTCGCTGACGCGCCGCGCCGGCGCGCAGCCCTCGGCGCTCGCGGTCACGCCCGCGCCGCTGGTGGTCGACCTGACCTACCTGATCGTGCCGTACGGCAAGTCCGCCGAGATCGAACTGGTGCTGGTCGCCCGGCTGATCCAGCTGTTCCACGACGTCGGCCAGCTCTCGGGCGCGCTGCTCTCGCCGCTGCTGCGCGCCACCGGCAACGAGGCGATCGACATCGTGCCGGAGCACGATTCGAGCGAGCAGTTGCGCAACATCTGGACGGTGTTCCCGAACAAGACCTACAAGCTGACGAAGATGTACACGCTCACGCCGGTGCGGATCCCCTCGACGCTCACGCCGCAGGCCGAGATGGTGATGCGCGCCGAGCTGGCCGCGGGAGACCCGGCATGGAACTGAGCGCGGTGGTGCAGGTGATCGACGGCTTCAGCCACGCGCCGCTGGCCGGCCTGCGCCCGGCCTTCACGCTGAACGGCGCGCCGTGCCGCCCGTTCGACAAGGCCGACGGCTTCTATGCGTTCAGCGCCCTGCCGCGCGGCGCTTACCGGCTGGTCGCCTCGGCGCCGCCGTTCTTCCCGAGCCAGGTGGAATTCGAGGTGCCGCCGCGGCCGCCGCTGGCCGACGCGATCGTCTCGTGCGTGCTCGAACCGAGCCCGCTCTACCCGTTCCCGCCCGGCACCACGCTGTTGCGCGGCCAGGTGCTGGCCAAGCGTGGCGGCCAGCCGATCGCCGGCGTGCGGCTCGCCGCGCGCTATGCCACCGCGCGCGGCGAGCCGCGCACCGCCTCGACCGAGACCTCGGCCCATGGTCGCTACGACGGCCGCTACGCGCTCGCGGTACGCGGCCGGCTCGATGCCGCCGGCACGGTCGTCACACTGAATTTCGTCAAGGCCGGCTACCCCGACGTGGCGCGGCAACTGACGCTGGCACCGGGCACCACGCAGTACCTGGACATCACGATGGGCTAACCGACAGAGAGCACGATCTTGGCCACCAACTATCTACATCCCGGCATCTATATCCAGGAGGTGCCGAGTGCGCGCACCATACAGGGCGCGTCCACGTCCACCCCGGCGTTCGTGGGCATCACCCAGACGCTGGCCACGAGTCCGATCGGCCAGCCGACGCTGATCACGAGCTGGAACGCCTACCAGCGCACGTTCGGCAACATGGTCTGGAACGGCATGGTGTCGTGGGCCGTCTACCAGTTCTTCGCGCTCGGCGGCGCGCTCTGCTACGTACTGCGCGCGCCCGACGCGTCGGGCGCCGCCAAGAACGCCACCGCGGCCGCGGGCACCGTCTCGCTCACCGCCGCCACGCCCGGCGAATGGCCGAATACGGTGCTCGGCGTGATGATCACCAATTCGAGCGGCGACCCCAAGGCCACCTCGCCCGTCTTCAACCTGAGCATCGTCGCCGACCCCGCCGAGCTGAACAAGGCGCCGGGCAGCACGCTGGCGGCCTATGTGACGCAGAACGGGCTGGGCCCGCAGACGCTCGGCACCGGCAACAAACAGCTGATCGTGCTTGAGAGCTACAACGGCTATACCGCCAACTCCCTGCAAGCCCTGGTCGCCGCGATCAACGCCACCTCGATGTTCGTCACCGCGACCACGCCTGACACCAAGACCCCCGCGCGGCCGGGCAACACCAGCTCCGCGGTGGCCTTCAAGGGCGGCGTGTCGCAGACCATCGATTACGCGAAGACGCTCGCGCTGCTCAATACGGTGCAGGACATCGGTCTGCTGTCGATGCCCGACACCGTCAACGCCATCGACGCGAGCAAGGCGCCGAGCATCATGGCGCAGTCCACCGCCATCAACGCGGGGCTCAACTACTGCGAGCAGCAGGCGAGCCTGTTCTATGTCAGCGATCCGCCGTTCAACCTGAGCCCGCAGGACATGCTCGGGTTCCGCATGGGCAGCGGCACGGGCGCCATGGCCTCGCAGGCGCTCAACTCCACCTTCGGTTCGATCTACTACCCGTGGGTCTGGGTATCGAATCCGATCCTCGGCAGCAACGTGCCGATTCCGCCCTCGGGCCCGGTGCTCGGGCGCTATGCCAATACCGATTCCTCGGTCGGCGTCTGGAAGTCGCCGGCCGGGGTGATCGACGGCGCGCTGAAGACGGTGGTGATGACGCAGACGCCGCTGACCGACAGCGACCAGGACGTGCTGAACCCGGAAGGCATCGACGCGATCCGCAACCTGATCGGCTACGGCAACGTGATCTACGGCGCGCGCACGCTGGCCGCGGTCGGCAGCGAATGGACCTACGTGGCGGTGCGGCGCCTGTTCATCTACGTCGAGCAGAGCCTCAAGCAGAGCCTGCAGTGGGTGGTGTTCGAGCCGAACGACCAGACCACCTGGTCGGCCGTCACGCGCGACATCGACGCGTTCCTGACCACGCTCTGGCAGGCGGGCGGCCTGTTCGGCGCGAGCGCCGCCGAGGCGTTCTTCGTGGTCTGCGACGCCTCGAACAACCCGCCCGAAACCCGTGCGCTCGGCCAGATGTATATCGACATCGGCCTCGCGCCCGTCTACCCGGCCGAATTCGTGATCATCCGGATCGCGCAGAAAACGGCCGGCCCGGATTCCGGATCCTGATGCACTGACGACGGAGCCAGACGATGGCGAGCACACAACTGACCAATCCGTACCGCGGGTTCCGCTTCCAGGTGGAAATCTCCGGCATCCAGATCGCCTCGTTTTCCGAGGCGACCATTCCCGACAGCACGATCGAGACGACCGAGTACCGCGAAGGCACCGATCCGACCTACAAGCGGTCGTTCTCGGGCCTGACCACCTACGGCAAGCTCACCCTCAAGAAGGGGCTGACCGACTCGATGGACCTCTACAACTGGCACCAGCTCGCCGTGCAGCAGGGCTCGACAGGCGCCTCGGTGCAGAAGAACATCTCGCTGATCCTGCTCGATTCGGGCGGCACCGCCCGCGCGCGCTGGAACGTGATCAACGCCTGGCCGAACAAGTACGAAAGCACCGGCCTCAATGCCAGCAGCACCGAGATCATGGTCGAGACCTTCGAGCTGACCATCCAGTACATGACACGCGTTTCCTGAACGGAGCCCCGCCATGAGCGTCATCAGCACCGAAATCGAATTCACGCTGCCGATCGGCTATCGCGACGGCGACGGCAACCTGCACCGCAGCGGCGTGATGCGTCTCGCCACGGCCGGCGACGAGATCCTGCCGCTCAAGGACCATCGCGTGCAGGCCAACCCGGCCTATCTGTCGATCATCGTGCTGTCGCGCGTGATCGTGCGCCTGGGCAGTCTCGACATGGTCAACACCAAGGTGATCGAGGATCTGTTCTCGGCCGATTTCGCCTATCTGCAGGATCTCTACAACCGCATCAACCAGGTGCAGTCCGAGGACAACGTGGTGGCGATGCCGGGCGCGGACAACGCGGGAAAACTCGCCTCCCTGTAGTGCCCGACCAGATCTACGAGGAGATCGCGTTCATCGCGTATCACTTCCACTGGTCGTACAGGGACATCCTGGCGATGGAGCACGCGGAGCGCCGCCGCTGGTGCGAACGG
Organism: Burkholderia gladioli; assembly: GCF_000959725.1. Lineage (NCBI taxonomy): Bacteria > Pseudomonadati > Pseudomonadota > Betaproteobacteria > Burkholderiales > Burkholderiaceae > Burkholderia > Burkholderia gladioli. Next base: position 993,702 of record NZ_CP009322.1, on the reverse strand, counting down.
ATCAGCCGCATCAACGACACCATGAACAGCGACGAGCGCGAGAAGAGTCTTCGATTGGGGATATGAAATGGCTTTGGGATCGAGTTCCGCGCGGCAGCCGGCGGCCAGCGCCAACCCGTTCATGGCGTACAACTTCTGCATCGAGATGGGCGGCATCCTGGTGGGCGGCTTCACGTCGGTGGACGGGCTGCAGGTGAAGAACGAGGTCAAGACGATCCGCCAGGGCGGCGTCAACGACATCGAGTACAAGCTGCCCGGCCAGGTGGTCGGCAGCGATCTGGTGCTCAAGGGCGGCGTGAGCGCGGTCGACCCGCTGTGGAACTGGTTCACCGCTGCCGCGGCGGGCAAGGTGACGCGCAAGAACGGCACGATCTACCTGCTCGACAATCTCGGCAATACGACGGTGGCCTGGAATTTCGTCAACGCCTGGCCGATCGAGTGGCAAGGGCCGCAGATCGACGCGAGCCAGACGCTCATCGCGACGCAGAGCTTCACGCTCGCGCACGAGGGAATCCGCAAGCGCGGGAGCGGCACATGATGCGGCCGGATTCGGCCGCGGGCATGCAGCTCGGCGCGATGCGCGCGGCCGCCGCGCTTGCGGCCTCGGTCGCGGCTGCCGGCGCGCGGATCGCCGGGCCCGCGACGAACGCGCAACGCGCGTCGCTCGCGCCGTTCGCGACGCCGCTGGTCCATCTGCGCCCGGCGGCGGGCCATGTGTCGGTCACGCTGGCGCAGGCGTTCGCGCTCCATCTGCATGGTTCGACACGGCTGCCGCGCCTGATCCGGCAGGCGCTCGCCGAGGCGGATCGCGAGCGTGGCCGCGCGCCGCGCGATGGCGCCGGGCGCGCGCGGCCCGGGCCGGCAGCCGGCCTGTCGCCCGCCGCGCTCGATGCGGCGGGCGACAGGCGGCTGGCCGCTTATCTCGGCACTCGTCTCGGCACTCGTCTCGCCGCGCGCGGCGGGCACCAAGCGGCAACCTCGCCGCGCCAGCATCCGGCCGATGCGTGGCAGGCGGCGGCCATGCCGGCACGCGCGGTGCAGCGGCACGCCGCGGCGCGGACCGGCTCGGCGATGAGGCCCGCTGCCTCGACCGGCGCCGCGCCGCCGGCCGAGCATCGAGCGTGGCCGGGGACGCCGGCGTCGGTCGTGCATCGGACCTGGCCGGGGACGCTCGCGCCGGCCGCGCCTCGGGCGCGATCTGGCTCGAGGGTGTTCACCGACGCAGCAGATCATGTGCTGGACAGCCGCGGCTGGCCGGCGCCGGCGGCGATGTCGCTACGGCGCGCGCACCCGGCCGCCGCTATCGCATCGGCCGTCGGGCATGCCGGCACACGCCTCGACGGCAGTCGCCCACGGCAACCCGATAAGCAGGCGCGCAACCTGTCCCGCGCGCAGACCGCGCCTGACGCGTGGCTGGGCCGCATCGCGCGACAGGCCACCCGCATGGCCGCGGCGGGATCGGCACGCGCCGCCGATCCCGCGCCCGGCACGTTCGCACGCCGGCACCGCGCGCCGGTCGCGCAAGACACGCCGCAAGCACCTTCGCCGATCGTCGACACGAGCCTCACGCTGCTGCGCCAAGCGCCGCGCGTGGCCGCCGATGGCGCCGCGCACCGCGACTCGCCCATCACGGGCCGGCCCGCTGCCATAGCGGCACGCGATGCGGGCACCGCCGGCCGCATGGCACAGCCGGGCTCGCGCGCGACGCCGGACGGCCCGCCAGTCCATGCCCAACTGGCCCGCCGGCAAGCGACGCCGCACGCGCCGTCGGCCGTCGGCACCCTGGTCCGCCCGCGTACCCTCGCCGCCCCTACCGGGATGGCCGCGTCGCCGCGCCCGCGATCGGGCCCGATACCGGCGGCATCGCCGGCCGCCGCGCTCGTGATGCCGGCCGCGCACGACGAGCCCACCGCCGCGCGAACGGCCTCGGCCATCGCGCTCGCCCCGGTTTCAGCCAGCCGCCTCGCGACACTCGCCGCGCGCCGCGTGCGCATCGTGCCGCGCGAGCGCAACGCCGCGCCCTCCGCGGCCGCGATCCGGATGGCCGCCGCCTCGCTCGCCGCCCCCGGTGCGCTATCGACCGCCCTCGCACCCGCGCCAGCAGCCGCCGAGCCGGCCGGGCCCGTGCTGGTCCGCTACGGCGACACGCGCATGCCGCCGCCCGCGCATGCCTACCGCCGCGCCGCCGGCCGCAGCGCGGTGGAGCTCGAGCGCGAGATCCGCCATATCGAGACCACGGTGCGCACCCAGGTGGTCCGCGAGATCCTCCATCGCCGCGAGCATGTCGAGCAGATCCGCGCCACCGTCGCCGACACGCTGCACTCGCCCGCGCTGATGCGCTCGCTGGTGCGCGGCATCGAATCCGCGCTGGCCGGCCGGGTCAACGCCGAACGCTATCGAAAGGGAGCGCGCTGATGCTCGAAATGGCCAAGATCGTGGTGCAGAAGACCGGCGAGGAGATCCCGGTGATGTACAACCCCACCGAGCTGTCGCTGAACAAGACCGTGCAGTTGAAGGGCCAGGGCTCGAACGTGCAGTTCCAGCGCGTGGACGACGACGACCTGACTGTCTCGCTGTTCTTCGACACCTACGAGAAGCAGAGCGACGTGCGCGCGCTCACCAACCGGATCGCCGCGCTCACGCAGCCCACCATCGGCACGGCCGAGCGCCGCGAACCGCCGGTGGTGGTATTCACCTGGGCGGGGCCCTTGTTCGTGGGCATGATCAGCAAGCTCGACCAGAAGTTCACGATGTTCCTGTCCTCGGGCGTGCCGGTGCGCGCCGAGCTCAGCGTCACGCTCAAGTCGGTGCTCACGCCCGAGGAAGACCTGCGCGCGCAGGGGTATTTCAATTGCCGCCGGCTCTGGCAGGTGACCGAGAACGACCGGCTCTACCTGATCGCGCAGCGCACCCTCGGCGATCCGGGCCAGTGGCGGCTGATCGCCGAGACCAACGGCATCGACGATCCGCTGAACTTCCCGCGCCGCCAGGACATCGGCCGCACGCTCGTGATCATCGACACACACGGCGAATCGTTCAACGGGGCCGCCTATGTCTGAGGTGCTGACCGGCGGGTTCCGGATCATGAAGAACCGCCAGGCGCTGTCGAGCGCGGTATCCGCCGCGGTGAGCAGCGTGACGGTCCAGCACGAGATCAACGTGCCGACCATGTTCAGCTTCACGCTGAACATCGTGTCGTCCACCGGCGCCTGGCAGGACGTCAACCTCGATGCGTTCGCCCCCGGCGACGCGATCTCGATCTCGCTGGGCATCGATACGCTGACCCAGCTGGTGACCGGCGAGATCACCGCGATCGAGCCGCATTTCAGCCGCTATTCGACCGTCACGGTGCGCGGCTTCGACAAGATGTACCGGCTCAAGTTCGGCACGCGCACGCGTACCTTCCAGCAGGCGAGCGATACCGACATCGCCGCGCAGGTGGCCGCCGACGCCGGGCTCGCGATCGACACGCAGGGCCGCGCCGGCATCGTCAACGACTATGTGCTGCAGAGCAACCAGACCAATTACGACTTCCTGATGGCGCGCTGCGCGCAGCTCAACTACGAGTTGCTGATGGACGGCACCACGCTGGTGTTCCGCCCTGGCGCCGAGGGCGCGAGCCCCGTGCGCACGCTGAACTTCCCGGCCGACGTGGACGATCTCGATCTCAAGCTGCGGGTGCCGACGCTGGGCCAGCAGGTCAGCGTCAGCAGCTACGACATCGTCTCGAACCAGCCGCTGTCGGCCACCGTGTCGAGCGGCACCGCGCGCGACCGGATGGGCGGCAGCGAGACGGGCTACCAGGCCGCCAGCAGTTTCCCCGATTCGTCGGTGCGCTACGAGCGGCCCAACATCGTCACGCCCGAGGCGCTGCAAAGCGTGGCCGCCGCGCAATACCAGCGCAACCTGGCCGGCTTCATCGAGGGCCGCACCAGCGTGCTCGGCGACGCCAGCCTGGTGGCCGGCATCAACGTGCGCCTGACCGGGCTGAGCCAGCGCTTCAACGGCATCTACTACATCACCTCCAGCACCCACACGTTCGATGTCGAGGACGGCTACCAGACCGAATTCACACTGCGGAGAACCGGCATATGACTCCCGACCACACCCTCGCGCTCGACTCGCTCGCGCTCGGCGTGACGCTCGGCAAGGTGGCCGACACGCGCGATCCGGAAGGTTACGGGCGCGTGAAGGTGAGCTTCGTGCTCAAGGGCGCGGAAATCGAATCGGACTGGGCCCAGATCACCAGCTTCTTCGCCGGCCCGAACACCGGCGCCTTGTTCCTGCCGCAGATCGGCGACTCGGCGCTGCTCGCGTTCGCCAACGGCGACCCGAGCAAGCCCTACGTGATCGGCTTCCTCTGGAACGGCGCGCAGAAGCCGCCGGTGCCGACCGACAGCCAGCAGGACGTGCGCGTGATCCGCACCCGCAACGGCAAGACCATCACGCTCGACGATTCGCCCAACGGCGGCGGCGTGACGATCGTCGACGCCAAGCAGAACCGCATCCAGATCGACACCTCGAGCAATACCATCAGCCTCAGCAGCGAAGGCGACCTGTCGATCACCGCGAAGGGCACGCTCACGCTGACCGGCTCGCAGGTGACGGTGCGCAACACGGCCGGCAACGTGAAGGCCAGCCTCGGCGAGGCCAGCCTGGCCCTGCAGGGCGGCCAGAGCCTGAAGCTGACGGCCACCATGATCGATCTGAACTAGGAGCGCGCAGATGGGACAACCCGCCGCCAAGATGGGCGACAGCATCGTCAACGCCGCCGACATCCATATCGTGCTGGTACCGAGCCCGGGCGGCCCGGTGCCGACGCCGCAGCCGTTTCCGTTCAACGGCAAGCTCTCGATGCAGATGAGCCTGAACGTGCGGATCAACAGCCGCCCGGCCGCCACGGTCGGCTCGATGGCGCAGAACATTCCGCCCCATATCCCGAGCTCGGGCGCCTTCCAGGTGCCGCCCACCAACCTCGGCCGCGTGGTGTTCGGCAGCACGACGGTGCGCATCAACGGCCGCGGCGCGGCGCGCATGGGCGATATCTGCGAGACCTGCCACGACATTCCGCCGGGCGCGCCGCAGGCGCCGCCGCCCACCGTGGTGGTGGCCGGCATGTCGAACGTGCTGATCGGCTGAGATGGCCACGCCAAGCGACTTCCTCGGCCAGGGCTGGGCCTTCCCGGTCGCCACGCGCGGCGGCACGGTGATGCTGGCCGCCGGCGCCGACGACATCCGCCAGTCGATCCTGATCATCCTGCAGACGGCGCCCGGCGAGCGCGTGATGCTGCCCGAGTTCGGCTGCCGCATCAACGAACTGGTGTTCGCGGCCGGCAACGCCACCGCCGTGAGCCTCGCGCAGCTCTACGTGACGCAGGCCCTGAACCGCTGGGAGCCGCGCATCCAGACGCTCGCGGTGCAGGTGACGATCGCCCCCGATACGCCGCAATGCCTGCGCATCGAGGTCGACTACCTGATCCGCGAGCGCAACCAGCCGCAAAACCTCGTTTATCCCTTTTATCTCAAGTAAGCCGAATCACGATCATGAACGAAGCCGCCATCACCGCCCGCCTGCAGGAACTCGAGGACAACCATCGCGCCGGCGAGCAGCAGTTGCGCCAGCTCGAAGCGCGGCAACGCGAATTGCAGCAGACGCTGCTGCGCATCGCAGGCGCGATCCAGGTGCTCAAGGAACTGCGCGAGGAGATGCGCCAGTCCGCGGCCCCCGACGACACGCAGGCCTGAGGCCGCCCCGCACCGAGCGCCGCCATGGACGACCCGATCCTCGACTTCCGCACGCCCGCCGATTTCTATCGGCAGGCGCTGGCGCTCGCCGCCGTCTACACGCCGCAGTGGAGCACCAACTGGCCGGCGCCGCTGCAGGATCCGGCGACCCAGGCGGATCCGGTCGCGACCGCGTCCGCCATCAACCAGGATCCCGGCCTCGTGCTGCTGAACCTGTTCTCGCAACTGGCCGGCTACACGGCGCAGATCGAGAACCGGATCCCCTATCAGCGCCGCCAATCGTTCTTCCAGTTCCTCGGCATCGCGCCGCGCCCGCCGCTGCCCGCGCAGGCGCCGATCACCTTCACGCTGAAGCCGGGCCAGCCGGCGCGCGAGGTGGCGGCGCAAACCGCCGTGATCCCGCCCGACGCGCAGGACATCCGCTTCCAGACCGGCAAGACCTTCACCGTCGTGCCGGCCCGCCTGACGGCCGCGATGACGATCATGCCGTCGCAGGACAGCTACCTCGACGCGATGCCGGCCGTCCAGGCCGCGCTGGCCGGCACGCCGGTGCCCAACGGCATGCCCGTGTTCGTCGCCGCCAACGATGCCGATGCCGGCGCGATGCCGCTCGGCCACTGGTTCATGATCGGCGACGAAACCCTGTTCAAGCCCGATCCGGCCTTGCAGCGGCTCACCATCACCCTGCTCGGCGAGCGCCTGCATGCCGACTATTTCGCGCAATGGTTCGACGCGACCCTGCGCCCGCTGGCCGTGACGCTGGCCGGCACGGACGACGCGCGCCGGCTCGACATCACCCTGCTCGACCAGCCGCTCGCGCCGGCCATGTCGATCGACGCGCTGGTGCAGACGCTCTATGCGCGCGAGGACCCGGGCGCGGGTTTCTCCGACCCGTCCGCCGCGCTCGCCGACCCCTCGTCCGACAACTGGCTGCTGACCTGCCCCGCACCGGGCCTGCCGATCCTCTCGGCGCTGTCGGCGCAGTTGCCGATGATCGACGGCTGCTTCTGCACCTTCGAGGGCGACGCGATCCAGCCGCAGCAGGCCGCCTGCAACGTGATCGCGCTCGATATCGCCAACGGCGCCTACCCGTTCGGCGAGACGCCGCAAACCAACGACGCGTTCTACATCCGCAGCGACGCGGTGTTCGCGCGTACCGGCGCGCGCGTGACGCTCGACCTCGACCTCGCCACGGTGAGCCAGGCCTACCCGGTGGTGCTGTATTGGCAGTTCTGGAACGGCACCGCCTGGGATTCGCTCAACCAGACCGACGCGCAGCGCAACCAGTACCAGTGGGTCGACACCACCAGCGAGCTGCAGGCCAACGCCACCAACGGCCCCACCGGCATCGCGTTCCTGTGTCCCGCGATGAAGCCGGTCAGCGTGACGGGCGCCGAGGGGCTGTGGCTGCGCGCGATGATCGCCTCGGGCGGCTACGGCGCGCCGGGCGGCTTCACCACCACCAGCGTGGCCAATACCATCGACACGGTGCCCGACAGCATCCTGCCGCCCACCCAGAAAGCCGCCGTGATCGCCTGGCTCAACAACGTGCAGGGCGTGAACTTCTCCTACCAGTTCAGCGAGGCGCAGTTCGCGCCGCCGTTCATCCGCACGCTCCATATCGGCTACCGCTATTCGGCCGCGCCCTCGCGCTTCTGGACCTATAACGCGCTCACCGCCAGCCGCTTCCTGAGCGCGCCCTACGTGGCCGTCGACGCGCGACTGAGCGGCTTCTATTTCGCATTCGCGACCGAGGGCTTCGACACCGATACCGTCGGGCGCCGGCTCGAGATGTACGTGTCGATCGACGGCGAGCGCGCCGAGCCGGCCCGGCCGCTCGCCTGGCAGTACTACGACGGCGCCGTCTGGCAGCCGCTGGCCGTCGACGACGGCACCTACGGGCTGTCGCGCTCGGGCATCGTCGGCATCCAGGTGCCGCCCGCCATGCCCGCCACCGCGCTCTATTCGCAGCTCGCGTACTGGATGCGCGTCGAGAACGGCCATGTCGAGCGCACGATCCGCGTGTTCGGCCTCTATCCGAACTCGGTGATGGCCGCCAACGTGACCAGCATCGTCGAGGAGGTGCTCGGCTCGAGCAACCAGCAGCCGGGCCAGACCTTCCAGGTCTCCTATCCGCCCGTGCTGCCCGATCTCGTGCTGCGCGTGGACGAACCACGCGGCATCGAGGACACGCCGAGCCCGGTCTCGCTGTCGGACAGCCTGGCCGGCAGCGGCACCGCCTCCGGCGACGCCTCGGGTTCGGCCGGCGCGCGCGGCTACGGCGAACGCGCTGGCGGCACGCGCGGGGGCGGCACCACCGCGGCGGCCAGCAGCACCGCCTCGGACACCATCGGGCGCACCTGGCGTTGCGTCGACACCTTCGCGCTGTGCGGGCCGGCCGATCGCGTCTACACGCTCGACTGCCAGAACGGCCTGATCACCTTCGGCGACGGCTATAACGGCATGATCCCGCCAGCCGGCTACAACAACATCGTGGCGGCCTTCTACGACACCACCCAGGGGCTGCGCGGCAACGTCGCCGCCAACACCCTGACGCTGCTGCGCCCCGGCATCGGCGGCATCGACGCCGTGACCAACCCGAGCGCGGCGCGCGGCGGCGTGGGCGGCGACACGCCGGACGATATCGCCGCCACCGGCCCCGCGCTCGTCAAGGCCAACGGTTATGCGGTGGACCTCGACGATCTCGGCGCGCTGGCGACCGAGGCGAGCCAGCAGATCGCGCAGGCCCGCGCCATCGAGATGCCGGACCACCGGATCCGCATCCCGCTGCTCGCCTGCTCGCTCGACCCGGTGCCGTACACCACCCCGCAGATGATCGACACGGTCGCCTCGACCGTGCGCGCGCAGACGCTCGCCACACTCGCGCCGCGCATCGACTTCGTGGCGCCGTCGTTCGTGGCCGTCGACGTGATCGCGCAGATCAGCGCGAACTGTTCGCCCGACCAGCGCAACGCGCTGCAACTGACGCTTGCCTCGCAGCTCGCCGCGTTCCTGCAGCCGGTGTTCGGCGGCCCCGCCCAGCAGGGCTGGCGCTTCGGCGCGCCGGTGCGCGCGCTGACCATCAACCGCTTCCTGCGCACGCTGCCGGGCGTCGCCGCGGTGCAGTCGCTGAGCCTGAACGGGCGCGTGGGCGGCGATATCGTGCTCGCGCCCGACCAGTTGCCCGTGGCCGGCACCATGCAGGTGCTCGCCACCGCCACCGCGGCCGCCACGGGGGCTACCGGGGCCACCGGGGCTACGGGGGCCGCGTCATGAGCTTCGAGCTGCCGAAACTCGACACGCAGACCTACGCGCAGCTGCTGACCGAGCTGGTGCGGCGGATCCCGCAGTACACCGATCAGTGGACCGACTACAACGACAGCGACCCCGGCATCACGCTGTTGCAGATGCTCGCCTGGATCGACGAATCGCTGCTGTACCAGGCCGACCGGATCCCGACCACCACCGACGAAAACTTCCTGCGCTGGGTGCTGGGGCTGGCGTTCAGCAACAATGTCACCGAATACAGCACCGCCGCGCAGAAGCAGCACGATGCCGATTTCCTCGCGCTGCAGGCCACGCTCGCGCAAATCGAATCGGGGCCGCCGGTCTCGCGCGCGACGCTGCAGCGCGACGTGCTGCTCTACCAGCAGCAGCCGTACATGGCGCTGACCCTGCCCAATGCCGAGCAACTGGCGCTGGAGACCAATCGCGTGATCGCCGCGCAGATCGCGCAGCAGGCCAAGGGCGCGACCACCCCGCTGATGGTGGCACGCGCCGACGCCACCACGCGCGGCGAGGCGATCGTGGTCCATATCCTCGCTGACGCGCCGGTCACCTATACCTATCCGAGCTGGCCGAACAAGAGCGAGTACCTGGGATCGACCACCACCGCGCGCAGCCTGCTGCTGCTCCAGCCGGTCGACGCGAGCGGCGCGACCAACACCCTGCTCACCGCCGTGCGCAAGTACCTGGCGCCGCGCGTGGTGGCCGGCAACGCCTTGCTGGTCGCGCCCGCCCAGCTCACGCCGATCGACCTGACGATCACCGTGCGCTGCCTGCCCGGCTCGAATCTCGCGCCGATCCTCGGCGCGCTCGTATCGCTGCTCTACGACTACCTGCTGCCCACCGGCGGCCCCGTGGGCGGCTGGCGCTACGGCGAGGCGCCGTCGGCCGACGACCTGGCCCATCTGGTGCTCGGCACGCCCGGCGTGGAGGATATCAAGGCCTTCGACTACACCTACCTGCCCACCGTGGTGCCCGGCGTGATGGCCCAGCTCGGCGCCAACACGCTGCTGGCCGAGCTGCCTTCGGGCCGCGCGGCGCAACGCTATGCCGGCCTGCCGCGCTTGCGCTGCCTCGACATCACCGCCACCGGAGCGCCCTGATGAGCACCGATCCGTCGGGATACCTGCGCTACCTGCCGGCGATCTACCGCGACGCCGCCGCGCCCTTCGTCGGCGACTACCTGAAGATCTTCGAGAAGCTGCTGACCGGCATCGACGACCAGGCGCTCGACGGCCGGCGCGGCATCCAGGAGCTGCTCGCCTCGGCCGTGATCGGCAACCTGTTCTATCCGCGCCTGTCGTTCCTGTTCCCGCCGAAGGACACCAGCTTCATTCCGCCGATCTCGGGCGCCGAACACAGCCAGGAAGTGCAGATCCTCGACGATCTGAACCGCTACATCGGCGTGCCCTCGCCGCCCAATCCGGCGGCCCGCTTCAGCGGCGGCCAGCATGCCACCCAGCCGCCCGAGGCGGCCATCCAGGCCTGGCTCGACGGCTTCCTGAACTGGCTGGCCGGCTGGGTCGACCTGGTGCCCGACGGCAGCTGGGACATCGACAAGAAGCGCAACGTGATCGCGCAGAGCCTCGCGCTGTACCGCATGCGCGGCACGCCGCAAGGTATCGGCATGCTGATCGACCTGCTGTTCCTGCCGCTCACGCTCACGGGCGTCGCGCTCGGCGAGAGCGACACCGACGACAGCGACCGCAGCAAGACCCACCCGATAGCGGGCGACGTGAAGGTCACCGTCAGCAACCCGACGCCCGTCGGCATCACGGTGCGGGACGACAGCAAGTCGCCGGACGCGTTCGTGCTGCAGGACAGCGACACGAACCCGGGGCCCGTGGTGTCCGGCTACGCACCGTGGGTATTCGACGTGCTGATCACGCTGCCGAATGACGACAACCCCGATTTCCTGCTGACCGCCACCAACGTCACGCAGGTCCAGCAGTTGATCAGGCAGATCACGCAATTGCTCGACCGGGTCCGGCCCGCCGCGACGCGCTACACGATCGGCATCGTGCCGACCATGCAGCTGCCGGTCGTGCCGCCGCGGCCGAAGCAGGCGGCCAGCAGCGCGACGCTCGGGGTGAACACGCTGCTGGGCATCGGCGGCGGCAACCCCTGAGCACCCCAACCGACATCCGGCACACCACACACGGCCCACGACACGAGACGCTTCCGATGAGCTATCCGACCATTCCGTCCACCATCGCCGTACGCCTGAACTACCAGGACGGCATGTTCCTGACCGCTCAGAACATGGGCACCGAGCAGGACTATTTCTCGAACTGGATCCGGCTGCAGAACCGCTACCTCTATACGCCGGGCGTGCTCGACGGGCTGGTCCCCAGCAAGCAGGACGATACGGTCCAGGTCACCGAAGGCACCGGCTTCGACGCCGACGGCGACTTCCTCGTCTTCCCCGGCGACAGCAACAACGTGCTGCCGGCAGCCAGCGGCCTCGGCAACCCCTACGGCGTGTTCCTCAGCTACCCCGACGCGGCCCCCGACAAGAACAGCGTCACCTACGACGAGGCCGCCGTCCTGAAGAACGCCAAACTCGACGACAAGAGCACCAGCATGATCCTGCTCGCGAAGGTCACGCTCGAGGACAACACCACCAGGATCAAGACCGTCGAGGACGTGCGCGTGGGCGTGACGAGCAGGCTGCCGGTGGTGTTGAAGCCGGAGCCGAACCTCGCGAGCGCCGGAATGACCGCGCCCGACATGAGCGGCGTGCGTTACGGCACCGCCACCGTGGACGTCAGCGAGTTGTCCCAGCCCGGCAAGAGCCTTGCCGTGACGGTCGACTACCTGGCCGACGGCGGCCAGGCATTCAGCCAGCCGCCGGTCGCGGTCCACACCAACGTGGTCGGCAGCACCCCCTACGCGATCAATGTCACGGCGATCGGCACCTCGTCGTTCGAGATGCTGGTGACCGCCGTGCTCACGCGCACCGACACCACGCCGGCCACGCAGGTGAACTGGCTCGCCCTGCCGGCCTCGCCGGCAGCCGGCGCCTGACGGAGCGACGCGATGAGCAAGCTCTCGATCGAGCGCCCGAACTATTTCGCCGGCGAAGCACTCCTGACCGACGATTTCGTCAGCGAGCAGCAGTACCACATGACGGTGCAGAGCCTGAACAACCGCAGCCTCTATACCTACGGCATCGCCTCGGGGCTGGAGGTGCTGTGGGATTCCGCGCAGGTGAAGGACCAGGTCGACGTGCTGCCCGGCATGGCGATCGACAGCCTCGGGCGGCAGATCATCCTGACCGAGCGCCAGGTGGTGAGCTTCACCGACATCACGCCGGGCGCGAGCTACTACCTGACCATCAGCTATGCCGAGCTCTACGCCGACTACACCGAGCAGCCCTCGGGCGTGTCGGGCTACAAGCGCATCGTCGAACAGCCGCTGATCCAGCCGATGCTGAACCTGAAGGAGGCGGGGCTCAACATCGTGCTGGCGGTGGTCAGCTTCACGAACCAGAGCGCCATCAACGCGATCAACTACCGTGCCGGCACGGTGGCGCGCCGTTACGTGAGCTCCACGCTCGGCGCGCTGACGCTGATCGCCGAGGGCGCCGGGCTGTCGGGCAACCCGGTTGCCGCGCCGCTGAGCAATGCCGTCGATCCGAACGACGCGGGCGTCTATCCGCGCCTGGTGGCCCGGCTCGACGATAGCGCCAAGCAGGTCATGCTCGAAGTGGATGCCTCGCGCACGCAGTTCGACGGCGTCGTCACCACGCTCGACAACCTCGGCATCGGCACCAGCCAGCCCTACGCGAACCTCGAGATCCAGCCGCTCACCTTCGACGGGCCCGGCGCGATCAGCTCGAACGGCATCGACGTCACCTTCACCGTGCCCATCTCGCCGTTCTTCCAGATCGGCGACCAGCTCAGGTCCGATCCGCCCGTGACCCTGCAGCGGGACGGCAAGACCGTCTTCGGCCTCGCCCAGTTGCGCACCATCGTCTCGGTCGATGCCGACAAGCAGTTGGTCAAGGTCGACCGTGCCTTCGACCCCGCGCTCGATCGCATCAGCTACACCTACCAGCGCGCGCTGCTGGCGCGCTTCGGCCTCGACGCGAACAGCAGCCTCGTCGAGGTCGGGCTCGACGGCTCGGTCGGCCTCGGCACGCAGGCCGCGGTCAATGCCGGCGACGGCACCCCGGGCCGCCACGCGCTGAGCATCGCGCCGAACCGCTATGTCGGCATCGGCCTGATCGACCGCGATCCGCAATCGGCGCTCGACGTGGGCGGCGAGATCACGGCCGCCTCGATCCTCGCCAACGGCGCGGTGCGCGCGCAGAGCTTCGAGGGCAACGGCTCGAAGCTGAAGAACCTGCCCATGCTCAGCTACTGGACCCTCGAGACGGTCGGCTCGCCCACCAGCAACCTCTATTACAACGACGGCAACGTCGGGATCCGCAACGTCAACCCGATCGGCTCGCTGTCGGTCGGCGGCGGGCACTCGGTGGTCGGCAGCGGTTATGTCACCTCGCTGAGCAACAGCGTGCTGCAGGGCTACCAGACCGTGTTCACGCAGCAGGTATCGGTGGGCGACCTGATCTCGATCGGCTCGGTCATGCAACTCACCGGCGTGATCAGCGAGATCCACAGCGACACCGAACTGGTGGTGCAGCAGCAGTTGCCGGTGATCGTCACGCAATCGGCCTATCAGTACGCCGCGACCGACGGCAGCGCGCCGAAGCCGGGGGACGGCACGATCAGCTCCGACGGCAGCACCATCACCGGCATCGGCACGAAATTCAAGTCCAAGTGCGAGGTGGGCGGCAAGCTCGTGATCGCGAGCTTCACCGCCGCCACCTCGGCCAAGCAGACGCGCGCGGTGAAGGCGATCGTCAACGACACGACGGTCACGATCGACGCGGCGTTCGCCGTCGACCTGGCGGGAAGCGACTACCAGTACTGCCCGCCCGACGGCACCGACAAGCAGGGCGACGGCACGATCAGCAGCACCGGCACCCAGGTGACGATCGCGGGCGGCAGCGCCGCGCCGCTGGTGCCCGGCACCACGCTGACCGTCGCCAGGAGCGTCGCGCTGCCCGAATGGATGCGCGTGAAGACGGTCGACTCGGACACCTCGCTCACGCTGGTGCTGCCCGACGGCGGTTCGCCGCCCGACGAGCAGCTGTTCGCGGCCACCTCGGCGTTCCTGATCACGCCGTCCGTGCTCGGCTACTTCGGCGTGAACCCCGACCCCGACGCTGACGACGAGCCGCCGGCCATGCTGGTGGTGGCCAACAAGATCAGCGACGCGCCCGACAGCCCGCTGCGCAACACGGTGGCGATCAACGTGCCGCTCGGCAGCGTGCAGAGCCGCTACGTGCTGCAGGTGGACGGCGACGTCAACTTCACCACCGGCAGCCTCGACGTGGACGATCTGGAGGTCAAGACGCTGACGGCCACCGTCAGCGTGGCGGTGCAAGGCGACGACAGCGGCAAGACGCTGCTCAGCGTGGGCGAGAAAGGCCAGAACCCGCCCGCGCTGACGGTCGACAAATCGGGCGTCACGGCCACCTCGCTCACCGCCACCAGCGTGGGCACCCAGCAGCTCACGGTGAGCGACGCCCTGGTCGCGGGCGGCACCGTGGCGATGCTCGGCGTGCGCCAGGCGTATTCGTGGCACAGCATGAGCGGCGACTCCACTCGACGCACGTTCAGCCAGGTAGCCTCGACCGACGGCTGCGTAACCGCGACGGTCGGCAATCCGAACCTTGGCGGCGGCAATTACTTCGGCCTGCTCACCGGTACCACGCTCGACGGCAGCGAGACCACGGCCTTCACCTACGCCCTGGGTATCGCCCAGACGGTCGACAACGGCAAGAAGGGCGGCAAGACGCGCATTCCCGTGCCCGGCACGTTCACGCTGTTCGTCCGCAAGGGCGAAACCTGGCGAATCGACCTGCAATCCTCGCCCGACGACGGCAACGACCCCTCGGTCGAGTTCTACTGGGTGCCGTTCGGCGGCGGCACCGCAAGCTCGATGCTCGCGAACCGGCCCCTGCCCGGCGGCGACGCGGCGTATGCCGCCATCGCACCCGCACTGGCCGATGCGGCCGGCGACGCCCGTGGCAGCGGCGCCGGAGCCTCGCCGGCCTCGCCGGCCTCGGCCGACGCCGCGCCCGGCACGGCCGACGACCAGGCGCGGGCGATGGCCGCCGGCGTCAGGTCGCTGCCCGGCGGCGGCCTGGCCGCGCAGATCGCGAAAGTGCGCGAGGCGCTGCATACCGGCCAGTTCGGCGGCATGATCGGCGCCTCGCAAGAGGCGATCGACCAGCGCATGGGCGATCTCACGCGCGTGCTCGGCGACGCCGTGCACATGAACCCCGACGACGCGGCCCGCCAGCGCTTTACCGACGAGCTCGCGAAGATCGTCTGCGCACCCGGCACGGCGCCGGTCCACACCACGTCCGAGGGCTTCCAGGCCAGCGTGGCGACGCTGGTCGACGCGTTCGCGCAAGCCATCGGCCGCAGCCTCGACGGCGGCGAACGCTCGCTGATGGCCGACGGCATCGCCGCGCTGGTGCGCATCAACGACACGGCCGAGAACCGCCACGATCTGAACCTGATCCGGCAGAACATCGAGCTGTTCCTCGACAACGTGCAGAAAGTCGTCAACATGCAGTTCGACACAGGACAGCGGCGCATGCTGACCCGGGCGCTGGTGCGCCTGGTCGGCGACGGGTCGGGCGCCGACCGTGAGTGACCCCGCGCGGCGGCCGCGAGCCGCCGCGCGCTTTCCGACCCATCGCGAACCATCCAACCGTGTCAACCCGGGAGATTACGATGTCGACCCCAGCAGCCATGACGTTCGGAGCACGCACCGCCTACAACCAGGGCAACCTCAATGCCCAGGGCGAATTCAGCCAGACCGCCGCCACCGACGGCTTCGTGATGGCCACCATCGGCCAGCCGGCCAGCGGCCAGTCGCTCAATTATTTCGGCACCTTCGAAGGCTCCACGGCGGGTGCCGGCGGCGCGCTCACCAGCTTCGTCTACGCCACCGGCGTGGCCTACCACTTGCCGAGCCAGCCGTCGAAGAAGGGACCGCAGAACGTCTATGTGCCGGTGCCCGGTTCGTTCACGCTGCCGGTGCGCCGCGGCGAAGTCTGGACGGTGCGGCTGACCGCGGTGCCCGACTTCGTGCCGGCGCCGAAGGTCGAGTTCTACTGGATTCCGGTCGATCACGGCGGCCTGGGCGGCACGGCCAGCGCGGGCGGCGGCGTGGTCAGCGCGATGGCCGACGCGTTCTCGCAACTGCGCGGCGAGATCCAGTCGGGCGCGCTGCGCGCCTCGATGCTCGCCTCCACGCAGCGCGTGATCGACGGCCGCGTCGACGACCTGATCCAGGTGCTCGGCGACACCATCAGGCCCGCCAGCGGCGAAATCGAACGCCGTCAGTTCGCATCCGCGCTACGCCGGATCGTGTGTTCGGCCACGCCGCCGGGCGAGGCGGCCGATAATCGCATCGCCGACGCCGATCTGCAGTCCGTGATCGCCGCCTTCGTCGAACTGAGCGGGCGCAGCATCTCGACGGAGCACCGCGCGCTGTTCGCCGACGGCGTGCGCGCGCTCGTGCAGATCAACGACAACGACGCGAACCGTCATGATCTGGTGCTGATCAAGCGCAATATCGACCTGTTCCTCGACAGCCTCCAGGAGGTGGTCGGCCAGCCGCTATCCAACCACGAGCGGCGCCTGCTGACGCGGGCCCTGACGCGCATCGTCGGCGACGGCACGCAGGGCCAGGCGTGACGGCGCCGGCCTGAACCGAAGGGAATCGCACGCATGAACGGCAGCTTCGCCCCCGCGCCGGCAAGGCAATGGCAGGAGCCGGTCCACCTGGACCTGCTCGACGACGACGCACGCGAGGCGTGGGTGATGCGGGTGATGCTGGCGCGCGCCCACTGGCGCCAGCGTCATCCGCTCGTGCCGTTCTACACGCTCGGCCTGGCCGCCTATCTCGACTGTGCCGGCGGCGGCACCGGCCTCTATCACGACGGCGCCGCGCGCCGCGCCAGCAACGCGCTGCTGGCCGGCATGTTCCAGCCGCTGCTCGACCGGGTTGCCGCCGCGCTCGCCGATTGCCTCGACGCGCCGGCGGCACTCGCCGACGACGCGGCGCTGCCCGGTTTCCACATCTACCTGCCGAACCCCGTGTTCGGCGGCCCGGTCGCCAAGGTGCACCGCGACCTGCAGTTCCAGGACGTCTATCCGGGCCGGCGGCCCGGGCCGGGCGACCTCGTCAGCTTCACGCTGTCGCTGTCCACGCCGCCCGGCAGCGGCCTCAACCAATGGAGCGGCGAGGCGGGCGAAGCGGCGCAACTGGGCGAGCCCGAATTCTTCCCGTACCGCGACGGCATGCTGATCGTCCACGACGGGCTGGTCACGCACCAGGCGGTGCTCGCCTGCGACGGCAGCGTCGAGCGCATCACGCTGCAAGGGCATGGCCTGCGGCGCGACGACGGCCATTTCATTCTCTACTGGTGAGCCCGATGGCGAGGCGACGATGAACGGCGAGACCCCGGACCCCCTCGAATTCGAGCATGCTCTGCTCGACGCGGCCGGCGCCGCCGCGCTCGTCGAGCGGCTGCACGATCTCGACGCGTTCTGGATCGCGCGCCACGCGCGCCTGCCGTTCCACACGCTCGGCGCCACCAACTACTACGATCTCACCGCAAACCCGGCGCGCCCCTATGCGCGGCTCGCCGTGCGCTACAACCCGCTGCTGCTCGCGCAGTTCGGCGCGCTCTACGCCAGCGTCGCCGCGACACTTGCCGCGCGGCTCGACGCCGCCGTGGCCTACCTGGCCGAGACCGAGCCCGACACGGCGCTGCCCGGCTTCCATATCTTCGGCGCCCATGCCGAATTCGCCGCGCGCGCCGAGCACGACGTGCTGCATGGCGACTGGTTCCGCCAGCGCGACGGCGATGCGTTTCCCGGCAACCCGATCCATGTCGATACCGCGCATCTCGCGCTCGGTCTCGACGCGCGCGCGCGGCTCGCCGGCGAGGCCACGCCGCTCGCCACGCTGTCCTTCACGCTGCCGCTCGCGCTGCCCGAGGCCGGGGCCGGCATGCGGCTCTGGGGCTTCGGGCACGAGGCCGCGCCAGTCGGCGACGGCGCGCACCAGCAGGCGCGGCTGCGCCATGCGCCGACGCGCGAGCATGCCTATCGCAGCGGCGCGCTGTTCGTGCATTCGGGCACGCGCTACCACCAGGCACGCGGCTTTCCGGTCGTGCCGGGCCAGTACCGCATCACGCTGCAGGGCCACGGCGTGTGGCTCGGCGGCGCCTGGCGGCTGTTCTGGTGAGCCCCTTCCCCCTCTGAACGGAGGCAGCATGTTCCATCCGTCCTCGGCATTCCCGTTCCTCGCGACGCTCGAGCGCGGCTGGCAGATCGTTCGCGACGAGTGCGATGCCCTGCTGCCGGGCGAATTCGACGCGTGGCCCGAGCGCGAGCTCTACAACCGCGGCTGGGACGTCTACGGCCTTTATCTGGCGGGGCGGCCGCTGCTCGAGAACTGCGTGTTCTGCCCGTCCACGGCGCGGCTGCTCGAAACGGTGCCAGGGCTGCAGCACGCCGGCTTCTCGCGGCTCGCGCCCGGCACCGAGATCGCGCCGCACGTCGGCTACAGCGGCGCCGTGCTGCGTCTGCACCTCGCCTTGCGCGCGCAGGGCGACTGCGCGCTGCGCGTGGGCGGCGAGACGCGCCGCTGGGTGCCCGGCGAGGGCTTCGTGTTCGACGATACCGCCGAGCACGCGGCCTGGAACCGCAGCGACGCGCCGCGCATCGTGCTGCTGGCCGACTTCCTCAAATCCGCTGCGAGCGATGCCGATGCCTGCCGTTGACGAAGCTCCCTATGCCGACAATGCCGCGCTGCTCGACGCGCTGCGCGAACTCGGCGACATCCTGATCGAGCGCGCGCTGCTGCGTCGCCAGCTCGACGGCAGCGAAGGCAGCGACGACACGAGCGTGCCGGCCGCCGGCCCTGGCCGCACCGCCGAGGCGCAGCCCGAGGCCGCGCCGGGCGCCTCGGAGCGGCTCCAGGCGCTGGCGCTGCGCGCCGAGCCGCGCCATGCCGAGCGCGCGCGCCTGACCCGCCAGCTCGCCGGGCTCGACGCGTCGGTCGCGCAACGCTGGCGGCGTCATGCCGCGCGCGCGAGCGCCAGCGTGCGCGCGGCGATCTTCCTGCCATGGATGCATGTGTGCCTGCTGTTCCATCTCGATACGCGCGACGAGGCGCTGCTGCTCTGCGCGCTGCTGCCCGAACTCGATCCGCGTTATGCCGCGATCCTGCAGGCGCTCGCCGGGCCCGAGGCCGCGCCGCCCGAGCCCGGCGCCGCGCATGTTCCGCTCGCGATCCTCGCGCGCCTCGCCGGCGACGCCGAGATGCGGGCCGACAGCCTGCTCGCGCGGCTCGCCGGCGATGCCGCGCTGCGCGCCTGGGAACTCGTCGAGCTCAGCACCGGCACGCGCCTCGGCACGCTCACGGGCGGCTACCGGCTCGGCGCGCCGATCGCCGCCTATCTGCTCGCGCGCGCGGCGCCGCAATTGCGCCTCGACGAACCGCTCGCCACGATCGCCGCCGGCCTCCCACTCGACGAACAACTGGTGGACGCCCAGGCGCTGCGCCAGCTCGCGCGCTTCGCGGCGGTGGCCGGCGGCGACGAGGAAGCGGGCAGCTACCTGCTGCACCTGCAAGGCGCCGACACCGAATGCCTGCAGCGCCTGGCCGCGGCCACCCTCGCGCGGCTCGGCATGCACGGCGCGCTGCTCGACGGCCGCGCAATCGCGCGGTTCGATGCCGAACGACAGCGCAATCGCACCGAGCTGGCGGCTCGGATCAAGCGACTCGGCCGCGACGCGCTGCTCTGCAACCGCGTGCTCGTGCTGACCCACGGTCAATGGCTGACCGGCAGCCAGGACGGCACCGACGACCTGCTCGACGCGCTGCTGCCGCTGCTGTTCGACAGCCAGCGTCTGATCGTCGTGCTGAACGGCCCCGCGCGCCGGCTTGCCGATCTCGCGCACGGCTACCAGGCGCATCGCGCGATCGCCGCGCTGATCCGCGTGGGCTCGCCCGATACGGCGCTGCGCGCGCGGATCTGGCGCCGCCACCTGCCCGATTTCCCGTTCCGCGTCGACGAGGCCGCGCTGGCGCAGCTCGTCAATCAGTACCCGTTCAATGAAACGCAGATCGTGATGGCGCTCAAGGACGCGGCGAGCCGGAAGCTGATCGACGGGGATGACAGCGAGCCCGGCGACGGCACGCAGCGCGCTTCGGCGGCGTCGTCTCCGCCACCGTCGCAGTCGAGGCCGGCCGTCGCGTCCGCCCCGCCCACTTCGCCCGCCGCGTCCATCCCGCCCGCCCCGCGGCGCACGCCGGCACCCGACGGCCGGCTGCCGCTGCCCGCGCGCCGTATCGGCGCGACGGCGGCCGGTACCCGAGCCACCTCGGCCAGCACCGCCGCGCCGCCGGCCGCCCCGCCCGGTGCGGCTCCCCGCGCTCTGGCCGGAACCGCGCCCGGAGCCCCGAGCGCATCGAGCGCGGCCGACGCGGCAAACGCGGCGAACGCGATCGATCCCGACACGCAGCGGCTGTTCGACGCCTGCCGCGAGCAGAGCCAGCGCACCCAGCTGGCGGTCGCGCAGGAGGTACGCACGCGCTACCGCTTCGACGACATCGTGTTGCCCGACGAGACGCGCGACTGGCTGCTCGAGGTGCTGCACTACGCGCGCAACCGGCACCAGGTGGTCGAGGGCTGGGGCTTCGACGCCAAGCACCAGGCCAGCCGCAACCTCAGCGTGCTGTTCCACGGGCCCTCGGGCACCGGCAAGACCATGGCCGCCTCGATCATCGCCAACGAGCTGAACCTGGGCCTGTTCCGCATCGACCTGGCCAGCATCGTCAGCAAGTACATCGGCGAGACCGAGAAGCAGCTCGCGCAACTGTTCGACCAGGCCGAGGCGATGAACGTGGTGCTGTTCTTCGACGAGGCCGAGGGGCTGTTCGCGAAGCGCACCGACACGCGCGACGCCCACGACCGCTACGCGAACCTGCAGACCGGCTACCTGCTGCAGCGCATCGAGACCTACCAGGGCATCGTGATCCTCTCGACCAACCTGCTGCAGAACATCGACAAGGCCTTCCTGCGGCGCTTCCGCTTCATCGTCGAATACCCGTTCCCGAGCGAGGCGCAGCGGCTCGCGCTGTGGCGCAACGCCTTCCCGGCCGCCACGCCGCTCGGCGACGACCTCGACTTCGCCCTGCTGGCCGAGCGCGCGCCGCTGTCGGGGGGCAACATCAACAACATCGCGATCGGCGCGGCCTTCCTGGCCGCCGCGGAAGGCGCGGCGGTGGGCTGGCGGCATCTGCTGCAGGCCACCGAGCGCGAGTATCGCAAGCTCGGGAAGGTGTTCGTGCCGCATGAATTCGAGTGGGGCGAGGATGATTAGGCCTGGCGGACCGGCGCAGGCGATGTGATGGGCAAGCTCGGCGCGAGCGTCGTCAAACCGGCCGTGAAGGCGGCCGAGCCCGGCAGCCCCGGGCGGATGGCGGCGCCCGCGGCCGGCGATGGCGGCGATGCCGGGCTCGTGCCGATGGCCGCGTATCACTATGGCGGCAGTGCGCTGGGCTGGCCGGCCGCGGTCCGCGAGAAGGGCGCGCCCGGCTCGCCCTCGGCGACGGCGCATGCGGTTTCGCCCCCGCCCGCCGTACCGCCCCCTCCCGTGAGCGCGCCCACGCCCGTCGCCCCCGCTACGCCGCCGAACCGCACCGGGCTGCCCGACGAGCTGAAACGCGGCGTCGAACACCTCGCCGGCGTCGATCTCGACGCCGTGCGCGTCCACTATGGTTCGCCGCAACCCGCCCGCCTCGGCGCGCTCGCCTATGCGTTCGGTGCCGAGATCCATCTCGCGCCGGGGCAGGAACGCCATCTGCCTCACGAAACCTGGCACATCGCGCAGCAGGCACAGGGCCGCGTCGCGCCCACCGTGCAATGGAAGCGCGACCTGCCCGGCAGCGAGAACGCCGCGCTGGAACGCGAGGCGGACCGGATGGGCGAAGCGGCGCTGCGAGCCGGCCGGACGACCGAGGCGAACGAAACGAACGGAGCGAGCCATGCAGGCGGCACGGGCGGCGTGTCCCGGGCGAGCGCGGCGGGCAGTTCGCGGCGCATCGGCCGCTGGCGAGCCTCGCCATCGCACGGCGTGGTGCAGCGCATGCCGGACGAAGCACTGAGCCAGTTGCGCAATTGCTCGAATATCGAAGCGGGCCTGGCCCTGGCGCTGAGGAACGCACGCTGGATCCACGAGACCTTTCCGCTGCTACGCAGCAATCAGGAAACCTACAAGTCGATCAAGTCGGCCCTGGTCAGGCAGGTGCGCGAGGCCGCGAACTACGCCCCCCTCTATCACGTCTTCATCAGGACCTGGAACGACGGGCTCTACGCTCACGACCTCGCCTACGTCCCCGGCCAGTCAAGGAACCTGTCTACCTATGCCCCCCGCCCCCACGAGCCGTTCGTGGCAGGCGCGAAAGCGACGGACGAAGCCCTGGCAGCATGGTTCAGCAAGCCGTCGTGGGCGAAATTGTCGAATCCCGACAGCAAGCTCGCGAAGGCCATTCCGACGCTGCTGACGGAACAGGATTTCCCCGAGCGCGTCACCACGGCCCTGAAGCTCTACTTCGCCCACACGGCGAATTTCGTGCCGGTCAACAATCTCGGCCGCGATTTCCGCTCGGTCGAGCACGGTCAGTACTACCGATCGAGCAACGACCCGGTGCGCCGGGACAATACCGCCCTGCTGAAGGCAGCGGTACGAAAAAACGCGAAACGGGACGGCACCGACCTGCCGGAAAAATTCACGGCCCAGATCACGAATCGCGCGCTGCATGACGCGCTGGTCGAACGCGGTTACGTGAAACCGCAGATCCAGGCGACGCAGTTCGTCGGATCGAGTCAGGATCCCGCCAGCAGCATCTCGGTCTACCAGAGCGTCGCCGGCACCCATACGGGCTCGCTCGGCCTGATCCAGAACGTCTATCGCACCGTGCAGATCGGCACGCAGCTCGCGCCGGCGAGTGCGCCGTCGTCGCGACGCTCGTGGCGGGAACCGTCCGAGGCGACCGTCGATCCATTGCTCCAGCCCTTGATCCCGGACGCGCAACTCGCGCCCGACACCGAGCTCAACTATCACGATCTGCTGCTCCTCGATCGCGGCACGCTGATCGCGCAGACCGCGAAGGAAGTCGGGAAGATACTGAGCGCCGGCCGGCGCGGCTGGCGGGCCGTGCCGATCCAGTCACCCACCCACGCGAGCCTGATCCTGGAGCTGGTCGATCGGGCCGGCGGCAACCCGCTCGCCGAATCGGTCTGGCGCAATACCTTTATCGCGGCATTCAACGAGGCCGCCGGGACATTGGGCCTGCAAACGCGCGCGACCCATCGCGGCAGCTTCGGTTTCCTGTATCCGAGCGTGTCGTCGGTGGGCGGCCCGGTGCGGCTCTGGCCCGGCCTGACACCGCCCAATGTCTTCAAGGGCTTGGTCGTCAAGGCCCTCGAGATCCTGCACGAGAACGATTCGCGCTTCCAGAAACCGGACCTTACCCGGAGCACGCGGCCCAGGCCTGCCGCATCCACGACGCAATGGCGCGACGTGCCGCTCTATCGCGAGGCCCTGAAGACGGCGGTCCGCTATGCACAGGACAGCTTGCACGGCGTGGTGTCGATCGACGGCCCCCGGGCCTTCGCGCGATGGATCATGGTGCGCCTGCAACGCAACCTCAAGCGCGCGCAGTTCCTGCTCGCGCGCCCGGTGGCGAGGAAATCCACCGACCACGAGGCCGCCTATGTGAAGGCGGCCTCGGTGATCGAGAACCTGATGGAGTACAGCTATCTGCTCGAAGCCTTCAACGCGCATGGCCCCGACTCGCCAGACGCCGTGCGAAACGACCCGTATCCGCAGTATCTGCGTGACTCGCTCTCGCTCGACCCCACGCGGCACGGCACCGCGACGTTCTACCTGGACAGCGGCATGCAGGCGATCGTGACCGCCAACCTGCTCGCGCGCACCTGGGCGATCGACCACAAACGCATCGGCGCTGACGAACCACTCGAGTCGATCGATCTGTACAGCTATTTCGAATACTCGTCGGTCGACAAGGAAAACCTCTACATCCGGCCGATCAATCGCGGCGCGCAGGGCTATCTCGACAGCGCCGCCCTGGACGAGGCGCTCGACGAGCGGGACCGGCAGGGCACGGCACCGCCCGCGATCATCGCCGCCGACCTGAACCCGGTGCTGACCTCGATCCAGGCAAGCCGCAACCGCGTGCCCTACGGCGAGGTGTTCCGCCGCTTCGCGAACCAGACCGCGAGCGGGGCAGGACCGAGCACCGGCCCCGACCCGCTCAACGACACCACCGTGCCGATCGTCGACGTGACGAACGCGCCGCTGTCGGACGTCGCCAAGCTCGATCTCGCGGCTGGCTACGAGAATTTCATCATCGTCGAAAGCCTGTCGAAGCATCAGCAGCTGAGTGCCGACAAGTTCACCATGGGCCGGCTCAGCGCGATCGGCACGCCCGAGTTCATGCGCGCCGCGAACGCCCTGGTCAAGCCGATCGAGGAAGCCGCGTTCCATCGGCTGACGGCCACCTACCGCCTGCGCGCGGATCGCATCTTCTACGGCGGCAGGGACAGCGCCAACACCGCCTTGCTGGCCGCGCAACTGAAGGACGCCGGTCAATACGACCGGTTCATGGTGCTGATGGGGCGCGAGACGATGTGGAATGCGATCGACAAGCGCCCCGACGGCGATGCCGCGACGCTGCGCGAGCGCCAGCGGGCCATGCGCATCGTGCTCGACGAGGTGCTCGCCGTTTATGTCGACGAGGTGCTCGCGCCGGCGAAAAGCAAGCTGGACCTCGACGCCGCGCTCCGGGCGCTGCCCGATGCCGACCGACGCGATGTGACGCAGCGCATCGAGCGACGCTTCGGCGCCACGCTGAAAACCAAGGAGGCCGATGATCCCCACGTGCGCGAGTTCCTGCGCCTGTCGCCCGACTCGTGGCAATCGACCGGCATCGCCAATGTCGGCAACACCTGCTATCTCGCGGCCGCGCTGAACCTGCTGGCGCTGTCGCCGTATCGGAGCCTGTTCGCGGCGCTGCCGCCGCCCGCCGTCGATCCGCTCGCCGAGCCGCGCGCGCAGATCGCGGTCATGCTGGCCACGATACGCAGCGGACAGCCCGTCGGCCCCGCCGCCGTGGGCCACCTGCTCATCACGCTCGACGCAGCGGGCCTGCTCGGCGACGGCGCGCTGGCGCTGAACGCCCAACGCGATCCGACCGAACTGCTGGGCAATCTGATCGACCACTTCGGCACCGCCAATGCGGGCGGTGCCAATTACCGGCTCACCCAGGTCTACAGCAAGCGCATCTCCCTCGGCCGGGATCTCCAGCGGCGCGATGGCGTGGCCCCGGCCGGCTTCTCGCCCTTCACGCCGGCACCGGACACCGGCTTTGGCAATTTCGCCGACGTGCGCACGGCCGACTGGCTGATCAAGCTGCCGATCACCGGCGTCGACAGCCTGCGGGACGCGCTGCGCAGCTATCAGAGCCGGGAGCGGATCGCGCAGATCAGCGGCGTGACGCCGGTCAACCAGGGCGGCGCGCAGCGCAATGTCGTATTCACCTCGACGGGCGAAAGCCAGATCAGTCTCGGCAACGAGGCGCCGCGCGCGATCACGATCCAGCTCGTGCGCTGGGTCCAGGCGCAGCAGCGGATCCGCAAGGACAGCCGGCCCATCGACATGCCGCGACGCTTCGCGCTCAACGGGCGCCGCTACCGCATCCAGACGGTCGTCTACCACGTCGGCGCGCAACCTTATGTCGGCCACTACACGACCAGCACGCGCGACGACGCGGGCTACTGGAGCTACCGCGACGACAGCCGCGTCTCGCCCGACTACGATCACGTGCAGCGGATTCAATACGGTTATGTCTATACCTATGTCGACGAGGGGCCGCTTACCCTGGCCGACGCCAACCTGCTCGACCTCGCGAACCCGGGGCCGTGGCCGCCGCCCGGGCCGCTTGCGCCGCCGCCCGTCGCCGTACAGGACGCGCAACAGCAGCAGCCGCTCGCCCCCGCGCCCTCGCCGGCGGTGACCACCACCACGACACGATCGGACAATGACGGGCGCGGCCGAAAGCGGCCCTTCGACTCGACGCTCGGCCGGCGGCCGACGTCCACCCGCCAGCCAGCCCGAAAGCCGGCGCCGAGCGATACGGAGCAGGAATCCGAACGACCGTTCAAGCGTCGGCCGCCCGACCCCGACGGCAAGCCGGGAGAGGACAGATCCTGAACGGCGCCAGCCTCGCGCCGAGGCAGGCGCGATCGCATGCGCGGCGTCGTGGCCCCGCTTCGCCGGCCCCACCTCCATTCAATGAGAGAATCGCGCTTTCCCCTTCTCCGACGGAGCCCGCATGAAGCGTCTGCTGTCCACGCTCGCCATCACCGCCGCGCTCGCGACGGCGCTCTCGCCTGCCGCCCCGGCCGCCGCCGCGACGCCGCCCGGCATCTTCGTGATCGCCACCCAGATCGGCGAGTTCACCACGCTCGATCCGGCCGAGATCTACGAGCTGGTGCCCTCCGAATACGTCGCCAACACCTACGAGCGGCTGGTGCGCGTCGACCTGCGCGACCCGACCAGATTC
The DNA here is from genome assembly GCF_000959725.1 of Burkholderia gladioli. Classification (NCBI taxonomy): domain Bacteria; kingdom Pseudomonadati; phylum Pseudomonadota; class Betaproteobacteria; order Burkholderiales; family Burkholderiaceae; genus Burkholderia; species Burkholderia gladioli. Next base: position 966,918 of record NZ_CP009322.1, on the reverse strand, counting down.
GAAGGCCGCATCGCGCAGTCGTGGAGCGTGGGCGCCGACGGTACCACCTACACCTTCAAGTTGAAACCGGGCCTCAAGTTCCATTCGGGCAACCCGGTGACGGCCGACGACGTGGCCTGGTCGATCCAGCGCACGGTGCTGCTCGGCAAGGGCCCGGCCGGCGTGCTGGCCGACCTCGGCCTCACCAAGGACAACGTGATGCAGAAGGTGCGCGCGGTCGACGCCGCCACCGTGAGCCTGCAGACCGATCGCAAGACCGCGCCGAGCTTCGTGCTCAACGTGCTGAGCGCGGGCCCCGCCTCGATCGTCGATCGCAAGCTGCTCGAATCGCACGCGAGCGGCGGCGACTACGGCAATGCCTGGCTCAAGACCAACGACGCCGGCTCGGGCCCGTACCGGCTGGTGAAGTGGTCGCCCAACGAAAGCATCGTGCTGCAGCGCTTCGACGGCTATCCGTCGCCCTATCCGATGAAGCGCGTGGTGCTGCGCCATGTGCCCGAGGCCTCGGCGCAGCGGCTGCTGCTCGAGAACGGCGATGTCGACGCGGCGCGCAACCTGAGCCCGGACAGCCTCGCCAGCCTGGCCAAGGCCGGCAAGATCCAGGTCAGCGCCACGCCGGTGGCCGCGCTGATGTACCTGAGCCTGAACACCAAGAACCCGAACCTCGCCAAGCCGGAAGTGCAGCAGGCGATGAAGTGGCTGGTGGACTACCAGGGCATCCAGCGCAACATCCTCGCCAGCACCTACAAGGTCCACCAGACCTTCCTGCCCGACGGCTTCCTCGGCGCGCTCGACAGCAACCCTTACCATCGCGACGTGGCCCGCGCCAAGGCGCTGCTGGCCAAGGCCGGCCTGCCGAACGGCTTCGACGTGAGCATGGACATGCCGAACGACTACCCCTTCGTCGAGATCGCGCAGGCCCTGCAGGCCAACTTCGCGGCCGGCGGGATCCGCGTCAAGCTGATCCCGGGCGACGCCAAGCAGGCGATCGGCAAGTACCGCGCGCGCCAGCACGACATCTTCATCGGCGAGTGGTCGCCCGACTACATGGACCCGAACAGCAACGCGCGCGGCTTCGCCTGGAACCCCGACAACTCCGACAACGCGCCCACCCGCATGCTGGCCTGGCGCAATGCCTGGAACATTCCCGAGCTGACGCGGCAGACCGATGCGGCGCTGGCCGAGCCGTCGGCCACCCGGCGCGCGAAGCTGTACCAGCAGTTGCAGCAGTCGGTGCTCACGAATTCGCCCTTCGTGATCCTGTTCGAGAAGGTGGTGCAGGTGGCCACGCGCCCCGGCGTGACCGGCCCCGAGATCGGCCCGATCAACGACCTCACCTCGTATCGCACGCTGAAGAAATAAGCGTGCCCGGGCCCGGCACTCACGCGGGCGGCCCGTGCCGGCGCCGCCCCGCGCCCGTCGCTCCCCTCCCGTCGAATTTTGGCCGGTTCCGGTCGCCCCCCGCTCTCTGCTTTAATACGGCAGGCCCGTGCCGTCGCCGGGCAGGCCGCGTTCCGCTCGTCATCCCGCCAGCCTCGGGTTCCGAACCATGGAGTGTGTATGAAGCCCAGCCTGTCCTCGCTTGCCGCGCTGCTCGCCGCCGCCTCGACCTGCTTCGCGCTGGCCGCCGTGCCCGCCGGCGAGGCGCGGGCCGCCACGCCGAAGGACATGTTCGTGATGGCCACCCTGCTCGACGAGTTCTCGACGCTCGACCCGGCCGAGGTCTACGAACTGGTGCCGGAGGAATATATCGCGAACGTCTACGACCGGCTGGTGCGCGTCAACCTCGCCGACCCCTCGAAGTTCGACGGCGACATCGCGCAATCGTGGAGCGTCGACGCCGAGGGCACCGGCTTCACGTTCCGGCTGCGCGACGGCCTGCGCTTCCACTCCGGCAATGCGCTGACGGCCGAGGACGTGGCCTGGTCGATCCAGCGCGCGGTGCTGCTCGACAAGGGCCCGGCCGCGGTGCTGGCCGGCATCGGCCTGAACAAGGCCAACGTGATGCAGAACGTGAGGAAGCTCGACGATCACACCGTGATGATCCGCACCGATCGCAAGTACGCGCCGACCTTCGTGCTGAACGTGCTGGGCTCCTGGCCGGCCTCGGTGGTCGATCGCACGCTGCTGCTCGCGCAGCAGCAGAACGGCGACTACGGCAACGGCTGGCTCAAGACCCACGAGGCCGGCTCGGGCGGCTACCGGCTGGTGAAGTGGACGGCCGGCGACAGCCTGGTGCTGCAGCGCTTCGACGGCTACCGCCTGCCGCTGGCGATGAAGCGCATCGTGCTGCGCCACGTGCCCGAGGCGGCCACCCAGCGGCTGATGCTGGAGAGCGGCGACATCGACGCGGCGCGCGACCTGAGCCCCGACGACCTGGCCGCGGTGGCCAAGAACGGCAAGGCCAGGGTGGCGGCCTCGCCGCAGGCCACCCTGCTCTATCTCGGCCTGAATACCAGGAACCCGACGCTGGCCAGGCCGCAGGTGCAGGAAGCGCTCAAATGGCTGGTCGACTACCAGGGCATCCAGCGCAACGTGGTGAAGACCACCTACCGCGTGCACCAGACCTTCCTGCCCGACGGCTTTCTCGGCACGCTCGACAGCAATCCCTATCATCTCGACGTGGCGCGCGCCAAGGCGCTGCTGGCCAAGGCCGGCGTGCCGAACGGCTTCGCGGTGACGATGGACGTGCGCAACGACTACCCGTACACCGAGATCGCCCAGGCGATCCAGGCCAATTTCGCGCAGGCGGGCATCAAGCTCACGCTGATCCCCGGCGACAACAAGCAGACGCTGGCCAAGTACCGCGCGCGCCAGCACGACATCTACATCGGCGACTGGTCGGCCGACTACATCGACCCGCACAGCAACGCCCAGGGTTTCGCCTGGAATCCCGACAATTCGGACAGCTCGAGCTTCAAGATGCTGGCCTGGCGCAATGCCTGGAACATTCCCGATCTGACCAGGCAGACCGACGCGGCGCTGGCCGAACCCTCGCCCACCCGGCGCGCGCAGCAGTACCAGGCGATGCAGAAGGCGGTACTGGCGAATTCGCCCTTCGTGATCCTGTTCGAGAAGGTGGCCCAGGTGGCGACCGCGCCGGGCGTGAGCGGGCTGGCGGTGGGGCCGATCAACGACCTGGTTTCGTATCGGCAGTTGAAGAAGTAAGGCGCGCTGCGGCCGGCGCGGGAGCCTCACCCGGTTTTCGCGCCCCCGCGCATCCGGCATACTTCGGGTTCGCGCCGCTCGCCGCGCGAACGATTTCACCGCCCAGGAGATGCCCCGCCCGATGTCGTCCCCCTCCACGCTGTTCGACTCGCTGCGCACGCTGCCCGCGCGGCAGCCGCTCGCGCGCTGGGCGCTGCGCGTGCTGCGCTGGGCGCTGACGCTGGCCGTCACCTTCGCCGGCCTGCTGGCGCTGACCTTCGTGATCGGCCGCAAGGTGCCGATCGACCCGGTGCTGGCGGTGCTCGGCGATCGCGCCTCGGCCGCCGCCTACGCGGCCGAACGCGCCGCGCTCGGGCTGGACAAGCCGCTGCTCACGCAGTTCGCGATCTACGTGCGCGACGTGCTGCACGGCAACCTGGGCATCTCGCTGCTGACCTCGAACCCGGTCAGCGACGACATCCTGCGCGTGTTCCCGGCCACCCTCGAACTGGCGAGCCTCGCCACCCTGATCGGGATCGGCATCGGCGTGCCGCTCGGAGTGGCCGCCGCGGTGCGCCACAACCGTCCGATCGATCACGTGGCGCGTTTCGTCGGCCTGATCGGCAGCTCGGTACCGGTGTTCTGGCTGGGCCTGATGGGCCTGCTGCTGTTCTACGCGAAGCTGCACTGGGTGGGCGGCCCGGGCCGGCTCGATCCCGCCTGGGACGGCATGGTCGACACGCGCACCGGCATCCTGCTGATCGACGCGGCGCTGGCCGGCGAATGGGAAGTCTGGCGCAACGCGGTCTCGCACATCGCGCTGCCGGCCGCGATCCTCGGCTACTACTCGGTGGCCTACCTGAGCCGCATGACACGCGCCTTCATGCTCGAGCAGCTCAGCCAGGAATACATCGTCACCGCGCGCGCCAAGGGCGTGCCCGAGCGCCGCGTGATCTGGCGCCACGCCTTCGGCAATATCGCCGTGCCGCTGCTGACCGTGATCGCGCTGACCTACAGCAACCTGCTCGAAGGCTCGGTGCTCACCGAGATCGTGTTCGCCTGGCCCGGCATCGGCTCCTACCTGACCGGCGCGCTGCTCAACGGCGACATGAACGCGGTGCTGGGCTCGACGCTGGTGATCGGCGCGATGTTCATCACCCTCAACCTGCTGACCGACGCGCTCTACCGCGTGTTCGATCCGCGCGCGCGCTGACGCCGGCCCGCTCCGTGCCCGCGCGCCTGGCCGCCTCCACCGGATTCCGATGACCCAGCCTCCCGCTCCTCCCCAAGCTTCCCCGCCCGCCGGCCGCTGGCGCGCCTGGCTGCTCAGCGAGACGCCCGCCTCGCGCCGGCAGGCCTCGCTGGGCCTGGCCTGGCGACGCTGGCAGCGCTTCGCAAGCAATCCGCTGAACCTGCTGGGGCTGGCGATCCTGGCCACGCTGGTGCTGGTGGCCCTGCTCGCGCCGCTGCTGATGCCGCACGATCCGCTGCGCCAGGTGCTGAACGACCGGCTGCTGCCGCCGGGCACGCCCTCGCACTGGCTCGGCACCGACCAGCTCGGCCGCGACATCCTCTCGCGCATGATCGGCGGCTCGCGCATCACGCTCGGCATCGCGATCCTGGTGGTCGCGATCGTGGTGCCGATCGGCGTGCTGATCGGCACCACCGCCGGTTTCGTCGGCGGCTTCGTCGACAGCCTCCTGATGCGCCTCACCGACATCGCCCTGGCCTTCCCGAAGATCGTGCTGGCGCTGGCCTTCGCGGCCGCGCTCGGGCCGGGCATCGTCAACGCGGTGGTGGCGATCTCGATCACCGCCTGGCCGGCCTATGCGCGTCTCGCGCGCGCCGAGACGATCCGCATCGCGCAGGCCGACTTCATCCACGCCGCGCGCCTGCAGGGCGCCTCGGGCTGGCGCATCCTGCGCCGCTATATCGTGCCGCTGTGCCTGTCCTCGGTGATCGTGCGCGCCACGCTCGACATGGCCGGCATCATTCTGACGGTGGCCGGGCTCGGCTTCCTCGGCCTCGGCGCGCAGCCGCCCAGCCCGGAATGGGGCTTCATGGTGGCCTCGGGCCGCAACGTGCTGCTCGATGCCTGGTGGGTGGCCACCCTGCCTGGGGTGGCGATCCTGCTGGTCAGCCTGGCCTTCAACCTGCTCGGCGACGGGCTGCGCGACGTGCTGGACCCGCGCCATGGAGCCTGACGCGATGCAGACGCCCGCCATCGGCAACACCCCGCCCGCCGCCGCGCCGCTGGTCGAGATCGACGGGCTGCGGATCGGCTTTCGCGGCCACGACGGCCGGCTCGCGGACGCGGTGCGCGACCTCTCGCTCACGCTCGCGCCGGGCGAACGGCTCGGCATCGTCGGCGAATCGGGCTCGGGCAAGTCGCTGACGGGCCGCGCCCTGCTCGGCCTGCTGCCGGGTGCCGCGCAGTGGTCCGCGCGCGCCATGCGCTTCGCCGGCCGCGACCTGCTGACGATGCGCGAGGCCGAGCGGCGGCGCCTCTGCGGCGCCGAGATCGCGATGATCCTGCAGGACCCCAAGTACTCGCTGAATCCGGTGATGACGGTGGCCCGGCAGATGGCCGAGGCGTTCCGGCTGCGCGAGCCGGGCCTGAGGGGACGCGCGCTGCGCGAGCGCATCGTGGCCGCGCTCGAGGCGGTCGAGATCCGCGATCCGGCGCGCGTGGCCGATGCCTATCCGCACGAGCTGTCGGGCGGCATGGGGCAGCGCGTGATGATCGCGATGATGGTCTCCACCGGGCCGCGCCTGCTGATCGCCGACGAGCCGACCTCGGCGCTCGACGTGGCGGTGTCGATGCAGGTGCTGGCGGTGCTCGACGCGATGGTGGCCAGGCACAACAGCGGCCTGCTGTTCATCAGCCACGACCTGCCGCTGGTGATGTCGTTCTGCGATCGCGTGGCGGTGATGTACGCGGGGCGCGTGGTGGAGACCTGCGCGGCGCGCGATCTGGCCCACGCGACGCATCCCTACACGCGCGGGCTGCTCGGCGCGACGCCGCCGCTGGCCGCGCCGCCCGAATCGCTGCCGGTGCTGGCGCGCGATCCGGCCTGGCTGAAGGAGGCCGAGCAATGATGCCGGAACACGGGATCGAGGCAGGCGCGGCACTGCCGATCGAGCCGGCCGAGCCGATGATCGAGGTGCGCGAGGCCTCGGTGCGCTTCGCCACGCGCGGCGGCCACGTCGACGCGCTGCGCGGCGCGAGCTTCGCGGTGGCGCGCGGCGGCGCCTTCGGGCTGGTCGGCGAATCGGGCTCGGGCAAGTCCACCGTGCTGCGCGCGCTGACGGGCCTGGTCCCCGCCTCGGCCGGCTCGCTGGCGATCGACGGCCGCGCCGTGCAGGGCCGGCTCGACCGCGCCTTCCGCCGCGACGTGCAGATGGTGTTCCAGGACCCCTATGCCTCGCTGCATCCGCGCTTCACGGTGGACGAGACGCTGCGCGAGCCGCTGGCGATCCACGGCATCGCCGACGCCGATACGCGGATTCCGCGGGCGCTGGCCGAGGTCGGGCTCGGCGGCAGCTTCCGCTTCCGCTATCCGCACCAGCTCTCGGGCGGCCAGCGCCAGCGCGTGGCGATCGCGCGCGCGCTGATCGTCGAGCCGCGCGTGCTGCTGCTCGACGAACCGACCTCGGCGCTCGACGTCTCGGTGCAGGCCGAGATCCTGAACCTGCTGCGCCGCCTGCATCGCGAGCGCGGGCTGACCATGCTGCTGGTGAGCCACAACCTGGCCGTGGTCGGCTTCCTCTGCGAACGGCTGGCCGTGATGCAGCATGGGGAGATCGTCGAGCAACTGACTGTGGAGGCGCTGCGCGCGGGACAGGTGGCGAACGCGTACACGCGTACCCTGCTGCGCGCCACCGACGGCTATCGGCGAGCCGGCGGCTGAAGCCGGGGCTGAAGCTTGCGGTCGCGGCGGTTGCAGCGCGGCAGCCGCCGATGTCGTGCGCGGCAAGGGCCACCCCGCGGCGCAGCATGCAGCGTGGCCAGCCGGGTACGCGAGAGTGGCGAACCGGATCGCGGCTGGCGTAAGATCGCACGGCAAGCCCGGCCGAACCGCGACGAACCCGATCCGAACTTCGCGCGCGCCGGCCGGTCCATGCCTTTTCCCAACTGCTAGAGGAGCGCCCGTGATTCATCTCATCGAAACGCTCGTGGTCGGCCTGGTCGTCGGCCTGCTCGCCCGCGCGCTGAAACCCGGCGACGACAAGATGGGCATCGTGATGACCATCGTGCTCGGCATCGTCGGCTCGGTGATCGCCGGCTACGTCGGCCGCGCCGCCGGCTGGTACCAGCCCGGCCAAGGCGCCGGCTGGATCGCTTCGATCATCGGCGCGATCGTGCTGCTGGTGATCGTCGGCGCGGTGCGCAAGCGCGCCGGCTGAGCCAGCCCCGCGGAACGCCGTCGGCTCGGCGGCGTTCCGCTCCCTCCACCGCGCCACGGCCGTTGCACGTACAACCAAGCCGGCCTGCCTCCCCTCCCGACCGAAGATCCCCTCTAGAACACCGCCCGGCCGGCACCGCCACCAGGTCCGGCGGCATCTCGCATGTGCTTGCGGCGGGCCGCGATCGTCGACGATCCGCGTTCTTGCCGTCCGTTGCCGTCCCTTTCAGCACACGAATTCGCGTCGCCGCCGGCTCGATCGACGCGGCCTGACATCGGCCCGACCATCTCCTAGCATTGAAGCAGCGAACTTTGTCAAAAAATGTAAAAAATCCGCTCAAGGCAACCGCCCTGGATGCCGTCAATGCGGGTGAGCAGGCCGTCGGCGGCGAGTGTCCCGCCGCGACGTGCCAACAAGTCCGACCCCACCGATTCGGAGTCCGTCATGATCGCCCGTTCGTCGCTGCCGTCGCTATCGTCTGCGCGTGGTTTTCCGAGTCTTGCGAATCCGTCAGGATGGCGGCACCTCGCCGTCCTGCCGCTCGCCGCCTGCGCGCTGCTCGCGCTGCCCGGCACCGCCGCGCATGCGCAGGGCGGCACCATCCAGTTCAGCGGGCGCATCGTCGAGCCGCCCTGCTCGTTCCAGGTCGATGCCGCCGCCACACGCGTGCAACCGAACTGTGCCAGGCCGGCCTTCGGGCAGGTCGGCTTCGTCGACCTGTACAGCGGCCGCAAGCTCGGCTCGTCAACGCTGACGATCGCCTCCGCGCCGTTCGCCATCCCGGGCCAGGGCACCCGGCGCAACCCCATGATCGTGACGGTCGACTATCGTTGAGCGCGCATCGAAGCGCATCCCGTGCTCCGCCGCCGCGGCTCAGTCGCGGTGCGCCGCCAGCCAGTCGCTGAACAGGTCCAGCTTCGGCTGGGCCGCGTTGCGCGCCGGGCAGACGAAGTCGTAGCGCGCGCCGGTGCCGAGCACCGCCTCGAAGGGCCTCGCAAGGCGCCGCGCGGCCACGTCGTCGGCGATCAGCGTGACGTCGCTGATGGCGATGCCGAAGCCCTGCATGGCGGCATTGGTGGCCAGGTCCAGCGTGTCGAAGCTCGGCCCGCGCGCCGGATCGATGCCCTCGATGCCGGCATGGGCCAGCCATTGGCGCCAGTCGCGATGGTCGCGGGTGGGATGCAGCAGCGTGTGGCGCGCCAGGTCGGCGCCCGAGGCGATCGGCCGTTCGGCCAGCAGCTCGGGCGCGCAGACCGGCGTGAGCCGCTCGGCGAACAGCGGTACGACGCGCACCTCGGGCGTCGCCGCCATGCCGTAGACGATCGCCGCATCGAAGGGCTCGGTCGCGAAATCGACGTCGTGCCGCCAGGTGGTGGTCATCTGCACGTGCAGGTCCGGATGCTCGGTCTGGAACTGCATCACCTTGGGCAGGATCCAGCGCATCACGCAGGTCGGCACCTTCAGCGCCAGGTCGGTGCGCTGGCGCGTCAGGCGCCGCGAAACGTCGTCGATGCGCGCGAAGCTCTCGCTGACCACCGGCAGCAGTTGCTCGCCCTCGGGCGTGAGCGCCAGCCCCTTGGCGCGCCGCACGAACAGCGGAAAGCCGTAATGCGCCTCGAGCGACTGGATCTGGCGGCTGACCGCGCCCTGGGTCAGGCACAGCGCCTCGGCCGCGCGCGTGAAGTTCAGGTGGCGCGCGACCGTGACGAAGACCTGCAGGGCATTGAGCGGCGGAAGACGATGCATGGCTGGCGTGAACGGAAGACGGGCGCGCCGGCCGATGCGGCGCGCAAGGCGCCAAGATAAGCGATCCGGGGGTTTTGCGCGAGGAGCGCGCGGTGGCGTGGACGATCGGCGCCGGCCGGGGCGGGCTCGGCGTGACTTGCGGCACCCGCCGCGGCGAGCGCTCGTCCGCGCCGGCGCCGGCCGCTTCCGGGCGCCGTGCGCGCCCGGTTTTCGGCACGCCGGAGAAGCGCTCGGATGTTCAGGTGCTCAGGTGCTCACGCGTTCAGGCGAAGGTGGCGGTGACGATGCGCGCGACCGCGGCAAGGGTCGCGTTGTCGTATTTCGCGTCCTTGCCCGGGCGCGTGGTGTAGACCGTCAGCACCACCGGCTGGCGGCTCGGCGAATACAGCACGGCCACGTCGTTGGCGGTGCCGTAGTCGCCGCTGCCGGTCTTGTCGGCCACCCGCCAGCCGGCCGGCACGCCGGCACGGATCCGCGTCTCGCCGGTGGTGTTGCCCAGCATCCAGGTCACCAGTTGCGCGCGGCCGGACGGATCGAGCCCGTCGCCGAGCGTGACGCGGCGCAGCGTGTCGGCCATCGCGGCCGGCGTGGTGGTATCGCGTTCGTCGCCAGGCACCGCTTCGTTCAGCTCGGTTTCCAGGCGATCGAGGCGGAAGCTGGCGTCGCCGATCGAACGCGCATAGGCCGTCACCGCGGCCGGATCGCCGATCAGCCGGATCAGCAGGTTGGCCGCGGTGTTGTCGCTGTACTGGATCGCGGCGGCGCACAAGGCCGCCACCGTCATGCCGGTGGCGAGGTTTTTCTCGGTGACCGGCGAATAGCTCACCAGGTCGTGCCGCGTATAGCGGATCACGCTCGACAGCAAGCGCGCGTCGCCGGCCGCGCGCGCCAGCACGGCCGAGACCAGCACCACCTTGAAGGTGCTGCACAGCGCAAAGCGCTCGTCGGCGCGGTGCAGGATTCGCCGGCCGCTGCCGGTGTCGATCGCGCTCACGCCGATACGCCCGCCGAAGCCGCTTTCGAGCGCCGCGATCTGCCGGGCCGCGTCGCGAGTCCGGGCGTCTTCCTTCACGCCGTCCTTCTTGCCGTCCTGATGGCCAACCACGGCGCAGGCGGCAAGAACGGGAGCGGAAACGGCGGCGAGCAGCAGCGAACGGCGGAGCGGGGAATGGGTCATGGCGGGTCGATGTCTCGATCGGTGGTTCAGGGGTGGATCGGCGGCATGGCGCGAGTTGGCCGGCGCCACCGCCGGGCATCGTCGGTCGCGAGGCTCACGATGCCGGATCGGGTAGACCGCTGCGAGGCGGCAATGGTTCGCGCCGCGCCGCCGATGGTTCGGCCCCGGCTCCGGACGCGATCAGGCGGAATGGCAGCGGATCGCGCGGCGCCGAGCCGGGTTGGGCCTGAGCGCGGAAATCCGCGCGGCCAGCCAGGCCGCAGGAAATCCCGCGCCGACGCCGGGCCAAGCGCACCCGGTCAACTCTCGCGCGCCGGCAGGTAGGCGACCGGATCGACCGGCTTGCCGTCGCGGCGCACCTCGAACAGCACGGCCGTGCCGCGCACCCAGCCCACGCCGCCGGCTTCGGCGATCGGCTCGCCCTGCCGCACGATATCGCCGGTCTTCACCAGCAGGCGGCTGCCGCGCGCATAGGCGGTCAGGAAATCGGCGTTGTGCTGCACGATCACCAGCGAGCCGTAGTCGTTCAGGCCGGTGCCGGCATACATCACGCGGCCGTCGGCGGCGGCGCGCACCGGCTCGCCCGAGCGCACCGAGATCCCGATGCCGCGATTGCGCCCCGGCTGGAACGGCTCCACCACCGGGCCCTCGGCCGGCCAGGCCAGCGTGACGCGCTGCGCATGACGGCGCGTGGCGCGCATGATCTGCGCGACGTCGGCCGCCGAGGGCGCGGCGGCCGGCACGGCAACGGCGCCGCTCGCCAACGTGTCGCTCGGCGGCACCGCCTCGCGCTGCGTGGCGCAGCCGGCGGCGGCGCACAAGGCCGCGATCGCGGCGGCGCGCGCGGCGCCTCGGAACATCGTCTGCCTGGGGTTCATGCGGTGGAATTCATGTCTGGCGAGGATCTCGGTCCTGGGGCCGCCAAGCTTCTCAAAATTGGCGGCCCAGACCTGTAACCGGATGCAAGCAAGCATGACAAATTGCGGCGGCGGCCCGGCGCCGCGCGTATCGTTCGGGAATGCCCCGCAACCGAGCCGAGCGCTACGGGCCGGACGGCGTCGAATACCGGGTCGGCCGCAAGTGAGGCCGTGGCGGCGCGCTCAGCCGAGCCGCTCGAGCAGCGTGTGCCAGGCCGTCGCCAGGCCGATGCAGAGCATCAGGATATGCAGCGCGAGCTTGAGCGAAACGAACCAGTCGGGACCGACCTGCATACCCACCTCCTGGCATGGACGGAAAACGAGGAAAGCCCGTGGCCGGGCCATGAGGCGCATGATCGGCGAGCGCGGCCGCGCCGACCATGCGGATCTGTCGAAGCGATCCTCAGGCAATGACTGACGCCCGCGCCGCGCGAAGCCTGCTACCGTATCGCCGGCCGCGGCGCGTCGCGCCCGACGGCCGCCCCTCCCCGCAACGGAACCCCACATGCGATTCGATCTCACCGACCTGCGCCTGTTCCTGAACGTCTGTCAGGCGGGCAGCATCACCGGCGGCGCCGAGCGCACCCACATCACCCTGCAATCGGCCAGCGAGCGGATCCGCGGCATGGAGGACACGCTCGGCGTGCCGCTGCTGCACCGCACGAAGAGCGGCACCCAGCCGACCGACGCGGGCCGCTCGCTCGAGCACCACGCGCGCACCGTGCTGCAGCAGATCGACCAGATGCACGGCGAGCTGCAGCAATACGGCGACGGCCTGCGCGGCCGGATCCGGCTGCTCTGCAACACCGCCTCGCTCAGCGAGTACCTGCCCGACGCGCTCGCGGCCTACCTGCCGCGCCATCCGCGCATGTCGGTCAGCGTCGAGGAGCGCTCCAGCGAGGAGATCGTCCACGCGATCCGCAGCCGCACCGCCGAGGTCGGCATCGTCGCCGATTCGGTCGGGCTGGAGGGGCTGGAACAGAAGCCGTTCCGCGAGGACTGGCTGCTGGTGGTCGCCGCGGCCGGGGATCCGCTGGCGCGGCGCGGCTCGGTGTCGTTCGACGAGATCGTCGACGCGGAATTCATCGGCCTGACCGAAGGCAGCGCCCTGCACGTGCACCTGGCCGACCAGGCCCGCGCGCTCGGCAAGCGCATCACCTACCGCGCCCAGTTGCGCAGCTTCGACGCGATCTGCCGCGTGATCGAGAGCGGGGTCGGGATCGGCGTGGTGTCGCGCCATGCCGCGCAGCGCGCGATGGCCAGCATGAAGCTGACCACCGTCGAGCTGACCGACGCCTGGGCCTACCGGCGGCTGGTGCTCTGCGCGCGCGATTTCGAGGCACTGCCGAAATACACGCGCGAGTTCGTCGATTTTCTCAGCGAGGGCGGCCCGGCGGAAGAAGCGGCGGGCGGCTGAGCCGCCCGGTCGAGCCGCTGATCGAGCGGCTGATCGAGCGGCTGACCGAGCGGCTGATCGAGCGGTTGACCGAGCGGTTGACCGAGCGGCCGACTGCATGGCTCATCGAGCAAGCTCGGCAGCGGCCCGTCCCGCCGCCCTGTTCCAGCGGAATCGCCGGGCTCTGTGCATCGACACGCCGCGGCGGCGCGCCCGACAATGGCCGCTCCCTCGTCACTCCCGTCGATCATGAATTCCTACCCGGCATTTCGCGCGGCCGCCTGCCATGTCGCGCCCTGTTACTTCGATACGCCGCGCACCGTCGACAAGGCCTGCGCGCTGATCGCCGAGGCCGCCGCCAACGGCGCGGCCCTGGTGGCCTTCCCGGAAGCCTTCGTGTCGGCCTTCCCGGTCTGGTCCGGCGTGTTCGCGCCGGTCGACGTGCATCCCTTCTTCGAGCGCCTGGCCGCCAGCGCGATCCGCGTACCCGGCCCCGAGGTGCGGCAGTTGCAGGAGGCCGCGCGCCGCCACGGCGTGATCGTCTCGATCGGCATCAACGAAGGCACGCATGTCAGCCCGGCCTGCATCTGGGACAGCAACCTGCTGATCGGCGCGGACGGCCGCCTGCTGAACCGCCATCGCAAGCTGGTGCCGACCTACTGGGAGAAGCTGACCTGGGCCAACGGAGACGGCAGCGGGCTGCGCGTGGTGGATACGCCGCTGGGCCGGATCGGCGCGCTGGTATGCGGCGAGAACACCAATTCGCTGGCGCGCTTCGCGCTGCTGGCGCAGGGCGAGAACGTCCATATCTCCTCGTTCTCGCCGCGCTGGCCGACCCACCCGCCCGGCGAGGGCGGCTACGACCTGGAGGCCGCGATCCGGCTGCGCGCGGGCGCCCACGCCTTCGAGGGCAAGCTGTTCAACATCGTCGCCTCGGGCTTCCTGCCGCCGGAGGCGATCGACCTGATCGCGCGCGACGACGCCCGCGCGCGGCGCCTGCTGGAGGAGTCGCCGAAGAGCGTGTCGATGATCTTCGGGCCGAACGGCACGGTGATCAGCGAGGTGCTGCGCGACGAGGAAGGCATCGTCTATGCCGATATCGACCTGGCCGGCTGCGTGGTGCCCAAGCAGTTCCAGGACGTGGTGGGCTACTACAACCGCTTCGACGTGTTCGAGCTGCGCGTGAACCGCCGCGCGCTGGCGCCGGCCAGCTTCCACGACGGCTTCGACGGCGTGGCGAGCGTAGCGGGCGCATCGGGCGCGGCCGACGAGGCGCTGTATGCGCCCTTCGTGCCGGATGCTGCGCCGGATGCTGCGCGGGATGTCGTGCCAGGTGCCGATGCCGGCGCCGGTGCCGCCTGGCCCGCCGAGGCGTCGCGATGATCGATCTCTACAGCGATACCCAGACGCGCCCCACCGCGGCGATGCGCGCGGCGATGGCCGCCGCGCCGGTCGGCGACGAGCAGGCCGACGAGGACCCTACCACGCGCGCGCTATGCGAACGCGTGGCCGCCCTGCTCGGCTGCGAGGCGGCGGTGTTCATGCCGTCGGGCACCATGTGCAACCTGGTCGCCACCCTGGTCCACACGCGTCCCGGCGACGAGCTGATCGCCGACGCTGGCGCCCATCTCTGCGCGACCGAGGCGGCCGGCGCCTCGGCCATCGCGGGCGTGGCGGTCGCACCGCTGGTCACGCGTGACGGCATCTTCACGGCCGAGCAATGCCGCGCCGCGATCCGCGCGCCCTCGCGCACCGCGCCGCGTTCGGCGATGGTGTCGATCGAGCAGACCACCAACTTCAGCGGCGGCGCGATCTGGCCGCTCGACACGCTGCGCGCGGTGCGCGACGTGGCGCATGAAGCCGGCCTCGTCGCGCACCTGGACGGCGCGCGCCTGCTGAACGCCTCGGTCGCCACCGGCATCGCCGCCGCCACCTACGCGCAAGGCTGGGACAGCGCCTGGCTCGATTTCAGCAAGGGGCTGGGCTGCCCGGTCGGCGCGGTGCTGGGCGGCAGCGCGCGCTTCGTGCGCGAGGCCTGGACCTGGAAGTACCGGCTCGGCGGCGCGATGCGCCAGTCGGGGATCCTCGCGGCGGCGGCGCTCCATGCGCTCGACCATCACGTCGAGCGGCTCGCCGACGATCACGCGCATGCCGCGCTGATCGCGGCGCGCCTGGCGGCCGCGCCCGGCCTTCGGCTGGAGGCACATCCGCAAACCAATATCCTGCTGTTCGCGCTGCCCGGGCTGCCGATCGGCGCGCGTGCCTTCGCCGAGCGCGCGCTCGCGCGCGGCGTGCGGATTCGCGCGCTCGACGACACGCGGATCCGCGTCACCACGCATCTCGACGTGAGCCGTGAGGATTGCGAACGGGCTGGCGAATGGCTTGTGGAACTCGCCGAGGAGGCCGCGTCGTGAACGCCACGCTGTTTCTCGTCGACGTGTTCACGCGGCGCGCGCTGCTCGGCAATCCGGTCGCCGTGGTGCTGCCCGACGCGATGCCCGACACGGCGCGCATGCAGGCGCTGGCCGCCTGGAACGGCATGCCGGAAACGGTGTTCGCGATGTCGGCGCCGGATGGCGAGGCCGCGCGCGGCGGCGCGGACTACCACGTGCGGATCTGGTCGCCCCGACGCGAACTGCCCTTCGCCGGCCATCCCTCGATCGGCACCGCGCGGGCGCTGCTCGCCGCCGGGCTGGTGACACCGCGCGCGGGCCGGCTGGTGCAGCAGAGCCCTCATGGCCAGGTGACGATGCGTGTCGACGACGGCGACGACGGCAGGATCTGGTTCGAGACGCCCGAACCGCGTATCGAGCCGCTCGATGCGCAAGGCGCGCGCGAGGTGCTCGGTGCGCTCGGCGCAAGCGGCCGACACGCTGAAATGGCTTGCGTGGCGGCCGGCGCGCGCTGGCTGGTGGTCTGGTTCGAATCGGCGGAAAGGCTCGACGCGCTGGCGCCCGAGCTCGATGCCGTCGAGCAGCTGAGCCGGCGCCACGAAGTGTCGGGCATCACGGCGGTGGCGCCCGGCCGGCACGGCGCGGCCGATTTCGAGCTCCGCTCGTTCGGCCCGGCGATCGGCGTCGACGAGGATGCTGCCTGCGGCGGCGGCAATGCCTGCGCGGCCGCGATGCTGGCGGCGAAGGGGCGATGGCCGGCACGTGGCAACGGCGCGGTCGCGACGGCTTCCCAAGGGCGCCATCTCGGCCGCGACGCGAGCCTCTTCTGGCGCCGCGCCGAGGATGGGCCGCGCTTCGAGATCGGCGGTCACGCGGTGCTAGTCTCGCGCGGCTCGCTGAACCTCTGAGTGCCCGGCGGCGCGGGCGCGTGAAGAACTAGCCCGCCATCTCCCCGATCAGCGCGGCCAGCCGCGTGAGCGCCGCGCGCCGCGCATCGTCGAGCGGGTAGCCGCAATTGAGCCGGATCCGGTCGTCATGGACGCGCTCGGGCGCGAACAGCGTGCCGGGCGCGAAGGCGATCCCCTCGCGGCCCGCGCGCCGCGCCAGCGCCTCCGACGACACCCCTTCCGGCAGCCCCACCCACAACAGGTAACCGCCTTCCGGCGCCGCCACCAGCGTGCCCTCTGGTACGCGAGCGCGCAGGTGCTCGACCGTCTCGTCGACCTGCGCGCGGCAACGCGCCCGCAGCCGCCGCAAATGATGCCGGTAGCCGCCGCCGTCGAGGAACTGCCCAACGGCCTCCTGGATGATCAGCGGCTGGCCGACGCTCATGGTGCGCTTGAGTTCGACGATCTCGCGGTGGAAACGCCCGCCGCTGACCCAGCCGAGCCGCAGCCCCGGCGCCAGCGTCTTCGACAGCGAACTGCAGAGCAGCACGTTGCCGTCGCGGTCGTAGGATTTGGCCGCGCGCTGCACGGACTCGAAATGCAGGTCGCTGAAGGTGGCGTCCTCGATCAGCGGGATCGCGCGCGCCGCCAGCAAGGTGACCAGCGCGGCGCGCGTCGGGTCGTCCAGGCTCGCGCCGGTGGGATTGCTGACCGCCGTCGACAACAGGCAGGCGCCGATGCGCCGTTCGCCGGCGAGCCGCTCGATCTCGGCCAGCGCCTCGCCGGCGCGGCCGTCGAAGCGGATCGGCAGGGGCTGCATGCCGAGCCGAGCCAGCGTCGAGAGGAAGCCGTAATAGGCCGGCGATTCGACGATCACCACATCGCCGGGCCGCGCCACCGTCTGCAGGCACAGGCCGAAGGCCTCGACGCAGCCGTTGGTGACCAGCACCTCGTCGGCGCCGAAGTGGCAATTCCAGTTCGCCGCGTGCGAGGCCAGGCTGGCGCGCAAGCGCTCGGCGCCGGGCGAGAACGACACCGCGGCGAGCAGCCCGCCGTGACGCCGCGCCGTGGAGGCGATGCTGCGCGCCAGCGCCTCGACCGGGAACAGCGCCTCGCCGCACAAGGCGGTGCCGAACGACACCACGCCGGGACGGCCTTCCATGTCGCCGAGCGCGATGGGGTCGAGCGCGTCGTGCTCGATTCCGTCATCGCCGAGCCACGCGCGATCGACGCCGGGCCAGGGTGCGGCGCCCTGGCCGGCCGCCTCGCTCGCGCGCGTCGCGACCTGCCGCGGTTCGCCCGCCGGGCCGCTGACGAAATAGCCCTGCTTCGGCCGGCTCTCGATCAGGCGCCGATCCTCGAGCGCCCGATAGGCGGCCAGCACCGTGGTCACGCTGACCGAGCGGCTGCGCGCCAGCTCGCGCACCGAGGGCAGGCGCTGCCCGGCACTCCAGAGGCCGGCCCCGATCTCGCCGGCCAGATGCTCGGCGAGCGCGCGGTGCAGGACCTGCGGGGTAGCGCGGGCGGAGTCGTCGGGGTGAGGCTTGGCGTGATGTCCCATGTATCTCGGCGGCGCGCGCGGCGCGATGAAGTCGGCGGCGGCAGCCTGCCATGATGCGCCCGCGAGCGCGGGCGCCGACAAGGATGCGGGGTTTTCGCCGGACCGGCAACCGGCTTCAGGCAACCGGCTTCAGGCAACCGGCCTCAGGCAAGCCGCCTCAGGCATGCGCGGGCGCGACCGCCATGTAGAGCCCGAGCACCACCAGCCCCGCGAAGAACACGCGGCGGAAGGCGCGCTCGCCCACCCGGCCGCGCAGCACCTGGCCGCCCGCCATGCCGAGCAGCGCCGGCACCAGCGCGAATGCCGACATACCGAAGTCGACCGGTTGCAGGCTGGCGCTCCAGGCCAGTTGCGCGGCCAGCGCCAGGGTCGAGGCCGTGAAGGACAGCCCGAGCGCCTGCACCAGCTCGTCCTTGCCGAGCTGCAGCGCCTGCAGGTAAGGCACGGCCGGCATCACGAACACGCCGGTGGCGGCCGTCACCGCGCCCGTCAGGTAGCCGACCAGCGGCGACAGCCAGCGCTCGTGGCGGCCCGGCGCCGGCAGGCGCGCGGCGGCCAGGCCCCACAGGCCATACAGCGCGACCACCGCGCCGAGCGCGTCGCGAGTCCACGGGGCGGCATGCGCCAGCGACGGCAGGCCGCCGGCGAAGGTGCCAAGCGCGAGCCCGGCGAGCAGCGTGGCCAGGCGCCGGGCCAGCGCGCCGAACGCGGGGCCGCGCAGCAACTGCCAGACATTGGTGACCAGCGAGGGCACCACCAGCAGGCTGGCGGCCGCGGCGGGCGGCATCGCCAGCGTCAGCAGGCCCATCGCGATGGTCGGCAGGCCCAGCCCGATCATGCCCTTCACCACCCCGGCCAGGGCGAATACCGCGACGACGATCGCGAGCGTCGAACCATCATCGATCATGGAACATCCTGCGCAGGGATTGGGTTTTCAAGGGGCGAATGCCGCGATGGTGAGGGCATCGCCACGGCCCGGCCATCTGGTTTTGCCTGAGCCTGGCTCGGGTAGGCTGGGCGGCCGGCTTGCCGGACTGATCGGCCGGCGCGCAGCGCCGTTGGCGGTGGCTTGGCGCGGCAGACCGTTAGTTGCGATCGAGATGAAAACAAAAACGCGTCGCCGGCAGGCTTCGCCGGAACGACGCGTCAGAGGAAAGGGAAATCGGCGCGGCAGGCGGCAAACGGCGCCGGCCGGCGCCCCGCCGCCTTCGGCATCAGAACTTGTGCCGGATCGCCGCGCGCACCGAGAACTGGCTCGACGAGGCCGAGGGGCCGTCGGTGCCGACCAGGTAGGCGCCGTCGAACACGCTGCCCGAGGCGGCGCCGCCCACGCGCTGCCAGGCGCCCTGCAGGTAGACGTCGGTCTGCTTGGACAGGCTGTAGTCGGCCATCAGCCCGACCGTGTGGTAATGCGGCTTGGCGCTGCCGTCGGCCGCGTCGAAGGTGCCGCTGGTGTAGGTGTATTGCGCGCCGACGAAGAAGGCCGGCGTGAGCTGGTACTTGCCGTTGATCTCGAAGTTGTCGAATTTGGTGGCGGTCAGCCCGAGCCCCGACAGCGTGCCCGAGGGCAGGTAGGCGGTGGCGACCGGGTTCTTCAGGTCGGTCTTGGTGTAGACGAAGCCGACCGTGGTCTCGCCGAAGGTGTAGTTCACGCCGCCGCCGAAGATGCGCAGGCGATCGGCCGTGAAATTGGCGTCGTTGCTCGCCACCGCGCCGTCGGCCGTGCGGCCGGGATTGTCGGCCTGCAGATAGGCCGCGCCGACCTGCAGGCCGCCGAACGCGTAACGCGCCCCGGCGCTGTACTGCCGATTGTTGGCGAAGCCGGTCTCGTTGCTGAAGCTGTAGACGCCGCCGAAGCTCAGGCCACCGAAATCGGGGCTGGCGTACTTGACGGCATTGTTGGCGCGCACCGTGTTGTCGGCGTTGTCGTTGTCGAACGGATGCGACATCAGCATGCCGCCCCAACTGCCGGCCGCCGTCAGCGGCGCGAGGTAGTCGACCACCGAATCGTATTGGCGACCGAAGCTCAGCGCGCCGTATTGCGCGTGGGTGAGCCCGACGAAGGCCTGGCGGCCGAACATCCGGCCGCCGTCGCTGAGCGTGCCGTTGCTGAGGTCGAAACCGTTCTCGAGCGCGAAGATCGCCTTCAGGCCGCCGCCCAGGTCCTCGGCGCCGCGCAGGCCCCAACTGCTGCGCTGGGCAAAGCCGCTGGCCAGCGCGTAGACGCTGCGGTTGGTGCCGTTCACGCCGACATTGTTCGTATAGTTGACGCCTTCGTCGATCACGCCGTAGAGCGTGACGCTGGACTGCGCCCAGGCGGGTGCGGCCAGCGTCATCGCGACGGCAGCGGCGGGCAGCAGGAACTTGTTCATCGTCGACAGTCTCCGAACCGGAAAACTGGAATGCCCGCCGGAGCGCTCGACGCGAGCGTCGTCCGTTGGACCTCGAGTTGGCGATGCGCGGCCCGGTCGGCACGCCGGCTGCGCGAATCACGGAGCAAAGTGTGTCACGGCCGAATCACGCCGTCCACGTCGTTCGGGGCGGCAAACGTGGTCGTTGCGCATTACCAACTCGGGCTTGCGCAAGCGCTTCGGCCCGGCTTGCGCAACGCTTGCCGCGCCCTTTCGGGCAAGCGCCGGGAAGGGCCGCCGGGGGCGCCCGCGCGGGCTGCCGGCGCGGCCCCCCGCGAGTCGCGGTGCGGCGCGCCGGCGATGCGCCAGGCTGGTGCGGATCGAGCCGCGCCGCGCGAACCGTCGGTGCCCCCGCAACGATGGCACAATCACGTCCGTTTCCGCTCCCCGCCGTCCGCTTCATGCCGAGTTTTCCGTCGCGCGCCGCCATCGTCCGCGCGCCCTCTTCCGCTGCCCGTTTCCGCGCCCGCCGGCGCCCTCGCGCATGAACGCGTCCGTCCATGCGCCGGCGCCGCGCGCCGGCCGTTTCGCCGAGCTCGATTTCTTTCGCGGGCTGGTGCTGCTGGTGATCGTGGTCGACCATATCGGCGGCAGCATCCTGTCGCGCGTGACGCTGCACGCCTACGCGCTGTGCGACGCGGCCGAGGTGTTCGTGTTCCTGGGCGGCTTCGCCACCGCGATCGCCTACAACTCGCTGGCCGAGCGCCAGACCGAGGCGGTCGCGCGCCAGCGCTTCATCCGCCGCGCCTTCGAGATCTACCGCGCCTTCCTGATCACCGCCGGGCTGATGCTGCTGATCACGGCGGCGCTCAACGCGCTCGCGATCGACGGCCCGAACATGCCGACCAACGACCTGGAAGGGCTGCTGCACAAGCCGCTCGCGGCGCTGCGCGACATCCTGCTGTTCCGCCGCCAGCCCTACCTCGCCTCGGTGCTGCCGATGTACGCGATCTTCGCGGCGCTGGTGCCGCTGGCGCTGCCGCTGGCGCGCGGCAAGCCCTGGCTGCTGCTGGCCATCAGCCTGCTGGGCTGGCTTTCGGCGCGGCGCATCGCCGGCTACCTGCCGGGCGTCGACGGCATGCCCTGGGACTTCAATCCCTTCGCCTGGCAGTTCCTGTTCGTGCTCGGCGCGCTGTGCCGCTGCCAGCCGGTCTACGCGGCGCTCTCGCGGCAGCCGCGCGGGGTGCTGGTGACGGCGCTGGCGGTGGCCGTGGTGGCCGCGGGCGCCTATTACCGGCTGCGCATCGAGCCGTTCCCGACCGATCCGGCCATCAAGCAGAACCTCGGCGCGGTGCGCCTGCTCAACTTCCTGGCGATCGCCTGGCTGGCCGCCAAGCTGGTCCACCTCGGCTGGATGCACAAGGTGGCGCGGGCCATGCCCTGGATCGGCACGATCGGCCGCCAGGGCCTGCTCTGCTTCGTGGCCGGCACGGGGATCTCGCTGTCGGTGGATTCGGTGCTGTACTGGCAGACCGACGGTTATCTCGACGTGCCGCTCGGGCTGACCGCCGACGCGGTCGCGATCGGCCTGCTCTACCTGGTCGCCAAGCTCTACGGGCCGCTGGCCGCGCGCCTGCCCTTCCTGCGCGCGCGGCGCTGAAAGCGCGGAGGCACTGGCAGGGCGCCGGCGTTCAGTCCTGCGCCCCGGCGCGCGTGGCGAGCGCGACGCGGCCGGCGGCCAGGTCCCAGGCCGCGCAACCGACGCTCTTGAACAGCACCGGCTGCTCCGCCTCGGCGCGGCCGCCGGCCTGCTCCGCCGCCACGATCGCGCCGGCCAGCGAGCCGACGCGCGCCCAGTCGACGCCGGCCAGGATCAGGTCGCCGGCCTCGTGATGCGCGCCGTCGGGATCGTCGACGAACAGGGCGCTGCCGTTCACGGTCCGCGCGGCGATCTCGGCGCGATCGGCGGTGAACACGCCGACGCCCACCACCAGGCGCCCGGCGCGCGCCGCCTCGTGATAGACCGGCGTGGCGCTGGTGGTGGCGGCGATCACCAGGTCGACCGAATCGGGCACCGGCGCCTCGCCGAACGGCTCGATGCCGGGCAGGCTCTCGCGCCAGCGCGCGCAGAACGCCTCGGCACGCTCCACCGAGCGCGCCTTCACGCGCACGCGCGCCTCGGGATACAGCTCGGCCAGTGCGTCGAGGTGATGCGCGGCCTGGGTGCCGATGCCGTACAGCAGCACCTCGCGCGGCGCGGCCGCCAGGAAGGTGCGCGCGCCCAGCATGGTGATGCCGGCGGTGCGCCGCCCGGTGACGGTCGGCCCGTCGAGCGAGACCAGCGCCTCGCCGCTGCCGGGATCGTAGGCCACCACCTGGCCGTGGATGGTCGGCAGGTCGCGCTCGCGGTTGCCCGGGCAGACATTGACCAGCTTGTGGATCGCGATGTCGTCGGCCGCGGCCGGCATCGACAGCATCACGCCGCCCTCGCGCAGCGGCACCGCCAGCCGCGCCGGGCTCAGGATCCGGCCTTCGGCCGCCTCGCGCGCGGCCACCGCCAGCGCATCCACCAGGGGCCCGAACGGCAGGCAGACCGCCGTTTGCGCCGCATCGCATACCGCAAGAGTCATCGAAACGCCTCCTCGTGATTGCCGGCGCGCACCGCCTGTTCTCAGGCGTCGCGCTCGCGCGGGAAGCGCTCACGTTAAGCGAGCCCGGCACCGGCGGCAAGCGGCGTCAAAAAAACGGGTACGATCGCGCCCGGCGCCTGCGAGACGGCGCGCGAAGCCGCGCCCGGCGGCGATCGGTAAAAAGTATCGGAACCCGGCGCCGGATCCGCGGTCCCTTACAGACGCCCTGCGCCAAGCCGGCCGAGCCGGCGCCAGGCAGGTTCCCTGCACTACCGCACCACCCGTTCACCGTTTTTCCTCGATTCAATGAATGCCATCTGGTTTGCCCCCCTCGTCGGCTGTCTGATCCTGCTGGCCGCCTCCTGCGCGATCGCCCTGGCGGTGCGCTTCGTGCTGTTCCGCGTGGTCGCGAAGTTCGCGGCGCGCACCCCCACCCGCTTCGACGACGTGCTGTTCCAGTTCGGCGCCTTCAAGTGGCTCTCGCGCCTGGTGCCCTTCGTGGTGTTCCAGCTCGGTTTCCGCTCAATCCCGAACATTCCCGAATCGGCCGCGCAGATCGTCGACAAGCTGCTGTTCGCGATCGTGGTGTTCCTGGTGACGATGACGATCGGCGCGGTGCTGTCGGCCGCCGAGCACCTGCACCGCACCCAGCCGCGCGAGCGGCCCACGCTGTCGCTCAAGGGCGCGATGCAGCTGATCAAGCTGGTGATGTACATCACCGCCGCGCTGGTGGTGATCGGCACCGTCACCGGCAAGCAGATCGGCCTGCTGCTGTCGGGAATCGGCGCGATGTCGGCGGTGCTGATGCTGATCTTCAAGGACACCATCCTGGGCCTGGTGGCCGGCGTGCAGTTGTCTTCCAACGACATGCTGCGGATCGGCGACTGGATCACCATGCCGAGCGCGGGCGCCGACGGCGACGTGATCGACATCACGCTGAACACCGTGAAGGTGGCCAACTTCGATCGCACCATCATCACCATCCCGACCTGGAAGCTGATCACCGAGAGCTACCAGAACTGGCGCGGCATGACCGAATCGGGCGGGCGACGCATCAAGCGCGCGCTGTTCGTCGACGCGAGCAGCGTGCGCTTCCTGAGCACCGAGGAAATCGCGCGGCTGGAGCGCTTCACGCTGCTGAAGGACTACCTGGCCGGCAAGCGCGACACGCTGGCCGAATGGAACGGCGCGCTCGGCGCCGACGGCGAGTGGATGGGCAATCGCCGCCAGTTGACCAACCTCGGCACCTTCCGCGCCTATTGCGACAGCTACCTGCAGCGCCACCCGCGCATCCATCGCGGCATGACGCGCATGGCGCGCCAGTTGCCGCTGACGGCCGAGGGCATCCCGATGGAGCTGTACTGCTTCACCGACACCACCACCTGGCTCGACTACGAGACCATCCAGGGCGACATCTTCGATCACCTGCTCGCCGTGCTGCCCGAGTTCGGGCTGCGCGTCTACCAGCATCCTTCGGGCTTCGACATGCGCGGCATGATGGAGGCCGCGGCGGCCTCGCGGCGCGAGGCGGAATCCGCGGCGGCGGGCGCGGCCCGGGCGGCCAAGCCGGCCGCCTCGCCCATGCAGGCGGACGGCGCCGCCAAGACGGCCGACACACCGCGCGCGGCCGAGGCCGAGCCGGCCGGCACCCGCTGAACCCGACGCGCTTGAACCGACGCACTCGAGCCGGTGAGCTTGGGCCGGTAAGCTTGGGCCGGTAAGCTTGGGCCGGTGAGCTTGAGCCGGTGAGCTTGAGCCGGTGAGCTTGAGCCGGTGAGCTTGAGCCGGTGAGCTTGAGCCGGTGAGCTTGAGTGGACGCGCTTGAGTGGGCGCCCAGGCCGGCTCGCTCAGGCCGCGGCCGCCAGCTCGCGCGCGATCGCCAGCAGCAGCGCGGCCAGCGCCGACAGCGGCCGCTCGCGCCGCGTCACCGCGACGATGCGCCGGCGCATCACCGGCGCGGCGATCGGGATTCGCGTCAGCCCGTATTCGCCGAGCAGGCGCGACGGGATCCGCATCGGCAGGATGCACTGGCCGTTGGTCAGCGAGACCAGCTTCAGCATCGCGTCCATCGAGTCGACCTCGGCGGCTACCTTGGCATCGAAGGCGCGACCGTGCAGCATGCGGCGCAGCGCGTAGCTGGGCGGGAACACGATCAGCGGCGGCGTGTGCGCGTCGAGCGTGATGGCCGCCAGCGAGGCGAAGCGCGAGCTCTGGTGCACCACGAAACCCATCTCCTCGTCGAACAGCGGCGTGATCTCGAGCAGGTCGGAGGCCACCGCCGCGTCGTAGACGAAACCGATCTCGGCGCCGCCGCCCTCCACCATCTCCGCCACGCCCGGCGAGCTGCGCTCCAGCAGCGAGACGCTGGCGGCGGGACGCTGCCGCATGAAGCGCGCGACGATCTCCGAGACGAAGTCGTGGCCGAGCGTGTGCACGGTGGCGACATTGAGGTTGCCGGCGGTCAGGCCGTGGCGCTCGCGCAACTGCATCACCGCATCGTCGATCGCCTGGTAGGCCGGCCGCGCGGCTTCGAGCAGGCGGCGCCCCGCGTCGGTCGGCTCGACGCCGCGGCCGTGCCGCACGAACAGCGGCTGCCCGACATGGCGCTCGAGCGCGGCCAGTTGCCGGCTCAATCCCGATTGCGAAAGCGACAGCGCCTCGGCCGCAGCCGACAGCGACCCGCGGTTCGCGATCTCGAGGAACAGCCGCAGCGGATGGTCGATATTGCCCTTCATGAACCCTGCCTGACACGAAAACCGGATCGGTAGCGGCGCGCGCGCCGACACCGGCGCGCCGAACGCGCTCGGATTATTGCAGGTCTGGAGGCAATCGACAGGGATGCCCGGACGGGCGGGAAACGGGGCTATCGGCCGGCACGCGCGGGAACGAGCGGCACGCGCGGCACGCGCGGCAACGCCCGGGATGCGCGGAAGTGGTTGCGGATGCAACGGTTTCGCGCGGCGGGCGACCGGCGCCGCGCGATCGCCTGGCTTCAGTGCGAGGCGCCGGCGCGCAATTCGCGCGGCTTCAGGAACGGCGAGAGCAGCGCCATGGCCAGGCCCACGCCGACCAGGCAGGCCATCGGCACGTCGAAGCTGCCGGTCAGGTCGCGCAGCAGGCCGACCGCGAACGGGCCGCAGGCGGCGATCAGGTAGCCGACCAGCAGCGAGAAGGCGTTCCAGGTGTTCGCTTCCTCGGCGCTGTGCGTGTTGTCGAGCGGCAGCGTCATGCCGAGCGTGAAACCGCCGGCCAGCCCGCAGGCGGACAGGGCCACCCACAGCGTGGTGAGCTGCATCGGCGCCCAGGCGATGCCGGCCAGCCCGGCCACCGCCAGCGCCGCGCACAGCAGCAGCCAGCCGCGCCGGTCGTGATGGCGGCTCAGCGAACCGATCACCGGGTTGGCGACCGTGAACACCGCCATGAAGGTGGCCAGCACCAGCCCGGCGCGCTCGGGCGACAGGCCGTGCTCGTGATACGAAGGCGGCAGCCAGGACAGCAGCGCGTAGAACAGCAGGTTGTCGCAGGCGAAATAGAGGGCCACCAGCCAGGCCTTGGGATCGCGCAACGGCAGCCGGATCGCGGCGCGTGCCGGTGCCGTGGCGGCAGGCGCGGCGCCCGCATCGGAGCGCGCCACCATCCGCGCGCCGAGGATCGCCACGATGCCGAGCACGCCCCACACGCCCGCGCCGAGGCGCCAGCCGAACGCCGAGTGGCTGGCCACGAAGCCGGTGGCGGCCGCCGCGAGCGTGCTGCCGAACGACAGCGCGGTGGCATAGATACCCATCAGCAGCGCCACGCGGCTGGGGAATTTCGCCTTGATCAGGCCGCCGAACAGCGCGCCGGCGATCGCTATGCCGGCACCCACGCCGACCGTGGTCGCCAGCAGGCCGAAGGTGTTCGGCGCGAAGGCGCGCGCCACGGTCGCCAGCGAGAGCAGCAGCAACGCGCCCATCAGCACCGCGTTGCGGCCGAAGCGGCGCGCCAGCCACGGCGTGGGCAGCGCGAGCAGGCCCATCAGCAGGTCGGGGATCGCCGTCATCAGCGAGGCAGTGGCATGCGAGATCGCGAAGGTCTGCTGGATCTGCGGCAGCAGCGGCCCCATCGACACGATGCCGGGCCGCAGGTTGATCGCCACCAGCACGATCGCGACGATCAGCGGCCACTCGCCGGCCAGGCCGGGTTTCGCGGGTGCTGCCGGCGCGCTTGCCGCGCCTGCCCGGGCGAGCGCCGCCGCGGTCCTCGCCTCCTGCGCGGAGCCGGCGCCGCCGCGCCCCGCCATCTGTTCCGTCGTCTGTCTGTCGCCACGCATGGGGGTCACTTTGGGTTGGTTGTCTGTCGTGTTCGGTGGTTCGTCCGGCGCCGTCGCGCGCCGTGCCCGCCGGGCCGCCGCGACAGTATCGACGGCGAACGCGCGGCGAGCCATGAAGCGGCGTGCATAGCAGCTATGCGCTGCCGCGGGGCCGTCGCGGCGGCCAGCGGCCTCGATCTACCTCAGACGGCCTTGATCTCGCCGCCATCCATGCGCAGCGTCGAGCCCACCATCCAGCGCCCGGCTGGCGACAGCACGAAGGCGAACAGCTCGGCGATGTCCTCGGGCGTGCCGTAACGCGTGATGCCGGCCTGCTGCGGAAACTGCTCGATCGCCTGCTCCACGCTCATGCCATGCGCGGGCGCGTATTTCTCCAGGTAGGAACGGCGCCGGTCGGTCATCACCGGCCCCGGCAGCACGCTGTTGACCTGCACGCCGTCGCCCACGCCGCGCTCGGCGAAGGCCTTGGCGAGCGCGACGATCGCCGCGTTGACGGTAGCCACCGCCGCGAAGGCCGATTTCGGCGCCTGCGCCGAGTTGCCGGAGGTGAAGATCACCGAGCCGCCGCTCGCCTTCAGCGCCTCCCAGGCATGCACCGTGAGACGCCGCGCGCCGTGCAGCTTCAGCGCGAAACCATCGTCCCATTGCGCGTCGGTCATCTCGAGCAGGTCGATCTGCGGCACCGCGCCGGCGATGTTGAGCAGCGCGTCGATGCGCCCGAAGGCCGCCAGGGTGCGCGCCACCGTCTGCGCCGCCGCGTCGGGCTCGCGCAGGTCCAGGTCGAGCACGAGCGCCTGGCTGCCCGCCGCGCGCACCGCCTCGGCCGTGCCCTCGAGCAGCTCGCCGCTGCGCGCGACCAGCACCAGCGCATCGAAATCGCGGGCGAGACGAAGCGCCGTGGCGCGGCCGATGCCGCGGCTCGCCCCCGTCACGATCGCCACCCGCGCCGCCTCGCCTGCCTGCTCCGTGTCGTTGCCGTTCATCTCGCTGTCCTCCGTCCGTCTCTCGGTTTGATGGATGCGGGACGGATCGCATGGCGTCGCGCACCACGCATCGCTTCGCAATCCTCATGAATACGATGCGTACGCGGCGCTTGTGGCCGTCCTGCTCGATGTCGCCCTGGATGCTGCGGATCGCTCCGCGCGCATGCCGTGCGCCATCGACAGCGCTCATTCTATCGATGCAATGTAACTTTTCAAGTGATATTTTGACGGTTACACGATTATTTTTCGGAACCGTCTCGTCGAACCTGTCGCAGGTGGCCCGAAGCAGCCCGAAGCAGCCCGAAGCAGCCCGAAGCAGCCCGAAGCGGCTTCAGTCGGCCTGGTAGACGCAGTGCAGCGCCTTCTTGGTGATGCGCTCCTCGTGCGGGTAGCCGAACGCGTTGTTGAGATAGCGGATGCCGTCGAGCACCACCTCGCGGTTGACGTGGCTATGCCCGTAGAGATGCAGGTCGGGACGGATCCGGCGCACCTGCGCCTCGATCAGGCTGCTGCCGAGCACCGGATAGAGCATGCGTCGCGAGGCGGGGATATAGGCCGGCATCACGTCGATGCGCGGCAGGAAATGCGAGAAGCTGATGGTCGGCCGGCCGCGCGGCAGGTCGTCGAGCACATTGAGGCCGGTGAAATACTCGGCGACATGCCGGCTGGTCCAGCCCTGCGGCCAGCGGCAGGCATGGAAGTCCATCCAGGCATCGCGCAGCTCCTGGCCGGGCACGCCGAAGGATTCGTCGTACCAGCCCAGCAGCGGCACGATCGCCACGCCGTCCACCAGCTCGGCGCGCAGCGTCGCGCCGCTCGCCTCGGCCACCCGCCGCACCTGCTCGAACTTGTCGAGCGAAGTGGTGCCCGGCGGGTCGCGCATCACCCAAAGCTCGTGGTTGCCCGGCACGAAGAACACGCGCCGGAAGCAGCTCGCGAAGGTACTCAGGCAGCGCTCCAGCCGCTCCAGCGAATCGGATACGTCGCCGGCCAGGATCAGCACGTCGCGCTGGTACTCGCTGCGCGACAGCGACGCCACCCATTCGGCATTGCCTTCGAAATCGACGTGGATATCGGACAGGGAAAAAATGCGCATCGTATCGACGGTTTCCGCTTGACTCGGGGCCGGCGGGCCGGCGAAACCGGGACCTTATCACGCCCTCGGGCGCCGCGTATGGCGCGCCCCGCGCGGCTTGCGGCCGGCGCCACGGCGCTTCGCGAGCGGGTTCGCGCCTTGCGTGGCCGGTGCGGCATGGCTCCGGCGCCACATCGGCCGGCTGCCCCGGCCGTTTTCCGCGTGCGGCGGCTCGCTGCCCTTGCCACGGGC
Organism: Burkholderia gladioli; assembly: GCF_000959725.1. Classification (NCBI taxonomy): domain Bacteria; kingdom Pseudomonadati; phylum Pseudomonadota; class Betaproteobacteria; order Burkholderiales; family Burkholderiaceae; genus Burkholderia; species Burkholderia gladioli. The sequence goes on along the minus strand of NZ_CP009322.1, from coordinate 937,687 downwards.
CCGAGCGACCCGCCCCCGTTTTCCAGGACAGCCCGCTATGGGTTTTATCGCCATTTTCAATTGCCAAACACGAATGAGAATAATTATCATTCGTGAATGTGAGTCTGACATGTCCGATGTGAATCGCCTTTCCCGCCTATCCTTTGCTCAGCAGCAGGACCGCGACCGATGCCCGATCCGATGATCCCCTCCCTTCCCTCGCCAGCCGGCCAGTTCCGCCCGCCCACGCCCTGGACCCGTTTCGCCGGTGCCGGCGCGCTGGTGGCGGTCGGCTACATGGATCCCGGCAACTGGGCCACGGCGCTGGCCGGCGGCGCGCAGTTCGGCTACCGGCTGCTGAGCGTGGTCGCGCTGGCCAGCCTGATCGCGATGCTGCTGCAATGGGTTACGGCGCGCGTGGGCGTGGTGACCGGGCGCGACCTGGCCGAGCTGTGCCGCGAGCGGCTGTCGCGGCGCGCCACGGTGCTGCTGTGGCTGGCCACCGAGGCGGCCATCATCGCCTGCGACGTCGCCGAGGTGGTGGGCTGCGCGGTGGCGCTGCAATTGCTGCTGCACGTGCCGCTGCTGACCGGCGTGCTGCTCTCGTCGGTGGGCACCTTCGCGATGCTGGCGCTGCAGCGGCGCGGCCATCGCACGCTGGAAATCTGCGTGGCCGCGCTGATCCTGTTCGTCGCGCTGTGCTTCGTGGCCGAGGTCGCGCTGGCGCGGCCCGACTGGCTCGGCGTGCTGGGCGGCTTCGTGCCGTCCACCGAGCTGGTGCGCAACGCCGGCATGGTCTGGCTGGCGGCCGGCATCGTCGGCGCCACCGTGATGCCGCACAACCTCTACCTGCACTCGGCCCTGGTCAAGCGCCACGTGCCGGCCGGTGAGGATCGCGACGCGGCGATCGCCGACACCATGCGCGGCGTCAGCTACGACACCTTCGGCTCGCTCGGTTTCGCCTTCCTGGTCAACGCGGCCTTGCTGATCGTGGCCGCCGCGGTGTTCCATGCCAGCGGCCATACCGACGTGGACGACCTGGCCGACGCGCATCGCCTGCTCGCGCCGCTGGTCGGCACCGACTGGGCCAGCCTGCTGTTCGCCGCGGCGCTGCTGGCCTGCGGGCTCAATTCGACGGTGACCGGCACGCTCGCCGGGCAGATCGTGATGGAGGGCTTCCTGAAACTGCGCATCGGGCCGACCCGGCGCGCCCTGCTCACCCGCGCGCTGGCGATCGGCCCGGCGCTGGTGGCGGTGATCGCGTTCGGCGATCACGGTTCGGCGCAGTTGCTGGTGGCCAGCCAAGTGGTGCTGAGCCTGCAGTTGCCGCTGGCGGTGATTCCGCTGGTGCTGTTCGCCGCCAGCCCGGCGCTGATGGGGCGCTGGCGCATCCGCGGCTGGGTGCTCGCCGCGACCTGGGCCAGCACGGCGCTGATCCTCGCGCTCAATGTGGCCTTGCTGTGGCAGCTGTGGGTGGCCTGACGCGAGGAAGCAGCGCCAAGCCAACTGCTTCGACGGCCGACCGCAAACGAGTCTGCCAACCAGCGCCAGCCGATTGTTGCCAGCGTCGTGCCGCGTCGGCTCGACCTCAGAGGTAGCCGAATTCCTGTAAGGCCTCGTGAGCGGTGTTTTCGCAGTGCGACTGAAAATCGGGAGCCAACTCGTGCTTCCATGAGTTGGCCCGCTCCGCCAGGAACGGGCGCGAGAGATTCAAGTGGCTTTGGTCGTAGCGCAGCGCCGGAGCGCGATTCGTGCAGTCGAGCATCACCTCCTCGAATGGCAGCCCAAGGAACTCGCTGGCTTGGCCGAGCATCCGCCGCGGATCGTCGACTAAATCCTCGTAGCGAACCAGCAGGTAGTTGTCCCGCGCGTGCATGGTCTTGAACAGATGGAGGTTCGTGTAGTTCCAAAGCCGCGGGAAATACTCCTCGATTCCGGTCGGCGCCCAGCTGACATGCTTCAGCGAAGACAGGGCACCGCGTACGTCACGCACGATATGGAGGAAACGCAGATCGCTGTCGAGCAGGCCGACCTGCTCGAGCTTGCGGATCGAAAGCAGATCGTCGGGCGTCTTGTCCCCACCGATGCGGCGGCCAGTGTTGTGCGCCATCCGCGCGTAGATCGCGCTCAGCACCCCGGCAAGGGTCGGTTCGGCACCGGTGACGGCGGTTTCGACCTCCGCTGCTGAAATATAAGGCTGCAGGACCTCGGCGAAATCGTCGGCCGAAGTGATGATCTCGACAATCAGCCGGCGCGCGACCGCCCAGTCGCTGATGCAGCCGAGCACATGGGCAATCGGACTGATGAAGGTGGTTTGATTGGGAATGAAGATCCCGCTGTGAAGATTGAGTGCCTCCTTGAAGAGCGTGGTGCCGGAACGAGGGGACCCAAAAAGAATGAACATGATCGATAAATGGCAAGACACAGCATGAAAATGCGGCTACGGCGGTGGCTGGAGGCTGCGTCTCTCCGATCCGGCATGGATACGGATCGACAGGACATGGTTCGATGCCCCGCCGCCACGCCGCGAGATATCGCGCTCGGCGCATGGGCGGCGCCGGGGCTACGGTCACCCGGGGCGCTGGAGCTCGAAATGACGCATCAGGCGATCGATGCCATCCGCGCAAGTGCCCTGATCGGTGACGATATGCAAACCGGGCGAGACCGGACGTTCGTAAGGAGCGGAAATGCCGGTGAAGCCTGGAATCAAACCCGCGCGTGCCTTCAGGTACATGCCTTTCGGATCACGCTGCATGCAGCAGTCGAGCGAGGCGTCCACGAACACCTCGACGAAACGATCGACACCTACAATCTCCGCGGCTTGCCGCCGGTCCTCTTCAAATGGCGAAACCAGCGATACCAGCACCACCAGGCCGGCATCCACTGCCACACGGGCGATTTCGGCGGTACGGCGCACGCTTTCGGCACGGCCGGCGCGATCGAAACCCAGATCTCGATTCAGACGAGCACGCAGTTCGTCGCCGTCCAGCACGAGCGCGTCGCGATGTCGCTCGCGCAACTGCGCGGCAAAGGCACGGGCCAGGGTGGTCTTGCCCGCGCCGGGCAACCCGGTAAGCCAATAACAGAGCGCGGCTCGCGTATGCGAACCGGAAGCGGCTCCGGGTCGCCGTGATGCGGCAGCCGGTCGAGCTTCTTGGAGCGTATTCATGGCAGCACCTTTACTGAATTCGATACCGGCTTATGAATGCCGGTATGTTCCGTCGTGCGCTGTCTGCAAAACGAATCTCAAGCAATGGGGCAATGCATCCGCCCATGCCCATGCCAAAGAATGGAAGAATGCAGGCGTCAACGAGAATAAAAATTAATACCGCACCCGACTTTCATCGAAGCAACAAAGCGGTTACATGAAACTCCGATATCGGAGGATTGAGCTGGGCTCAACGCTTCACATCGAGGTGATCCTAGCCAACTCCCGACTTACATAAAACCGGGACGGCGCATCAGAATTCGATGCATGTGACAAATACAATCGGATCACTTCAAGCCTCGGATTCGACAGTTATAAGATTTTTGGTCTGGGTTGAATCCTACGTGACGATCGCAAACGTTGCAATTAATCAAAAATACCGCTTCATTACGCAATATTTTCTTAAGGTTCCGCCGAATCAGTCAAAAGTTCGTAAGAAACGAAAAACGCCGACTGCCCTGCAATAGCGTTCAAGACACCCGCCGCGCGCGATCGAATAATGCGGTCCTCATCGCTTTCCAGGAGGATTTCCGCATGAACCCAGTGATTCCCGAGCACAGCGCGGCGCCGGTGGCCGAACGCTGCGTGATCGTGGTCGACAGCCAGTTGCCGCCCGGGCGCGCCGCCAATGCCGCGGCCGTGCTGGCGCTGACCATCGGCCAGCGCCAGCCGGCCCTGGTCGGGCCGCCGCTGGTCGACGCCGACGGCGTCTCGCATCCGGGCCTGATCCCGATCGGCATCGCCGTGCTCTCGGCCGAGGCGGCCCGGTTGCCGTCGATCCGCGACAAGGCCCTGGCAGCCGGCTGCGAGGTGGCCGACTTCCCGGTGCAGGGCCAGCAGACCACCGACTACTCGGCGTTTCGCGACGCGGTCGCGCAGGTGGCCACCGCCGAGCTCGCCTATCTCGGCGTGGCGCTGGTGGGCCCGCGCAAGGCGATCCGCAAGATCGTCTCGAATCTCGGCTTGTTGAAGTGAGACAGGCTGGAACCGCATGATGGTGGCTCGGGCGCCGGATCGGGAATCGCGCCGGACCTTGAATCGATAGCGACCGGCGCCGCCACGCTCAGGCGCGCGGCGCCCGAGCGCGCGTGGCGTCGCGGAACACGCCCGGCGTGACGCCCATCATGCGGCGGAACGAGCGCGTCAGGTGCGCCTGGTCGGCGAAGCCGCTGGCCGCGGCCACCTCGCCGAGCGGCCGCCCGAGCCGGATCAGCGCGATCGCCGCGCGCACCCGCGCCTGGCGCTGATAGGCATGCGGCGTCATGCCGAGATGGCGCTCGAAGGCGCGGAACAGGCGAAACACCGGCAAGCCGGCCGCGCCGGCGATCTCCTCGAGATGGACCTGCTGGTCCAGGCGCGCGTCGAGGAATTCGCGCGCGAGGCGCACCGCGCGCGGCTCGGCGCCCGGCGCGGCCAGCGACGGCGATTCATGCACATGCCGCTCGAACAGCCGCGCGACGAAGCGCAGGTAACGCTCCTCGCGCCGCAGCGCGTCGCCTTGCGCCTCCGATTCCTGGTGGACCCGATAGAACAGCGCGTTGAGCCGCGCATCGCCGATGATCGGCCCGCGGATCGCCGCGCCGCCGCGCGCCTCGCCATCGGACAGCAGCGAGCGCAGGTGCTCGGTGCGCACATAGACGGTGCGCTGGCGCCAGCCGCCCGGATCGACGGGGCCGCCCGCGTGCGGCTCGTCGGCGTCGATCGCGTAGAGGTCGCCCTGGCGGGCCACGAACTCGCTGCCGCGCATGCGGATGCGGATCGCGCCCGAGGTGATCAGGGCGAAACAGGCCGTGTCGTGAGTGTGGACGTCGTAGGAGAAATCGTGGAAATCGCCGCGCAGCAGTTCGGCGGCCAGCTCGGGCGCCTGCCAGATGCGCACCTCGGTCTTGCGCGCGATGGCCGGGGCAGCCTCGCCGGCGCGCCCGCCCGGCGGAAGGATCGAAGCTGTCATGCTGGAGCCGGCCGTGGCGGCGAAGTCGCGAACGCTCCAATGTACCATCGCCGGTGGGCGCCACGCAGCGCCTCGGCGCCGGGCGGCGGCGCTGCCGATGTTGCCGATGTTGCCGATGTTGCCGATGTTGCCGATGTTGCCGATGTTGCCGATGTTGCCGATGTTGCCGATGTTGCCGATTCAGCCGATTCAGCCGATTCAGCCGATTCAGCCGATTCAGCCGATGCAGCCGATGCAGCCGATGCAGCCGATGCAGCCAACAAGACCAACAAGCCTCACGGGTCCTGACCACGACCGCAGCCACCAAGCCCCCTCCCGATCCGGCCCCGGCCGCCCTCCAACTCCACGATGCTCCGCGATCAGTGCACGATTCTCCGGATGACAGCCGCGCCTCGCGCATCACGCGCGCGGTGGCGTGGATCCAGGCGCATTTCGCCGAGTCGATGCGCATCGACGATCTCGCGCGCCACGCCAACATGAACGTGTCCTCGCTGCATCACCACTTCAAGGAAGCCACCGCCATGAGCCCGCTGCAATACCAGAAGCGGCTGCGGCTCTACGAGGCACGCAGCCTGCTGCTGCGCCGCTCGCGCGACCTCGGCGTGGTGGCCGCCTCGGTCGGCTACGACAAGCTCTCGCAGTTCCATCGCGAGTACAAGCGGCAGTTCGGGCTCACGCCGCTGCAGGACGCCGGACGGCTGCGCGCGGCACGCTGAGGCGGCATCCCGCGACACGCCGCGCGCCAGCCGCGCGGCGCCCCTCGTTTTCGGAGACTTCCATGCGAAAACCCGCCCTGCGCGACATCGATCCCTCGAAGACCTATCGCCTGCTCGAATCCGGCCCGGTGGTGCTGGTCGTCACCCACGACGGCCGGCGCGCGAACGTGATGACGATGGGCTTCCACATGGTGATGCGCCACTCGCCGCCGCTGGTGGGCGCAATCATCGGCCCCTGGGACCACAGCCACGCGGCGCTGCGCGAAACCGGCGAATGCGTGCTGGCGGTGCCGGGCGCCGACTGGGCCGCCACCCTGGTGGAGATCGGCAACTGCAGCGGCGCCGAGCTCGACAAGTTCGAACGCTTCGGCCTGGCCACCGCGCCCTCGAAGCAGGTGGCGGCGCCGCGCCTGGCCGACTGCCTCTACAACATCGAATGCGTGATCGAGGACGACACGCTGGCCGAGCGCCACGACCTGTTCGTGCTGCGCGCGGTGGCCGCCGCCGTCAACGACGCGCGCGAGGAGCGTCGCGTGCTCCACCATCGCGGCGACGGCACCTTCGCCGCCGACGGCGAGGTGTTCGACCTGCGCGAGCGCATGCATCGCTGGAAGGCCTTCCAGGTCGATATCTGAAGCGCCGGCGCTCGCGCCGCGCAACGCCGCGCGAGATAGTCCTGGCGCTCAAATCGATAGCTGAAATGATCGGTTCGCTGCAGCAGGCAAAACCGGTACGTTAGCGGATTGCCCACCGTCTCCCGTCTCCAGGAATCCGCTTCATGTCCCGACTCACGCGCCGCGCCTTCTCCCGTTCCCTGCTGGCCCTGACGCTGGCCGCCGCCGGCCCGCTCGCGCGGGCGCAGGGCGCGCCAGGCGTGCTGCGCATCGGCTACCAGAAATCCTCGACGCTGATCACGCTGCTCAAGGCGCGCGGCACGCTGGAAAAGGCGCTCGCGCCGCTGAACACGCGCGTCGAATGGCACGAGTTCGCCAGCGGCCTGCCCTTGACCGAGGCGCTCAACGTCGGCGCCGTCGACTTCAGCGCCGACGTGGCCGATACCGTGCCGGTGTTCGCCCAGGCCGCGCAGGCCCGCTTCGTCTACCTGGCCCAGGAAGCGCCGTCGCCCTCGGCGCAGGCGATCCTGGTCAAGCGCGAAAGCGGCATCAACACGCTGGCCGCCCTGAAGGGCAAGGACATCGCGACCACCAAGGCGGCCGGCAGCCACTACCTGCTGCTCGCCGCGCTGGCCAAGGCGGGCCTGGCACCCGCCGACGTCTCGGTGCACTACCTGACGCCCGCCGACGGGCGCGCCGCCTTCGAGCGCGGCAGCGTCGGCGCCTGGATCACCTGGGACCCCTACGTGGCCTCGGTCGATCGCCGCCCCGAGGTGAAGGTGCTGGCCGACGGCACGGGGCTGGCCTCGTACCAGCGCTACTACCTCGCGGCCAGCGACTACGCGGCCGCGCATCCGGCGGTGCTGCAGGCGGTGTTCGACGCGCTGGTGCAGGCCGGCGACTGGTTGCGCGCGCATCCGGACCAGGGCGCGGCCGTGCTGGCGCCGATCTGGGGGCTCGACGCGGCCACCATCGAGCGCGCCAACGCGCGGCGCAGCTACGCGGTGCGCGCCGTGACCGCCGCCCACTTCGACGAGCAGCAGAAGATCGCCGATACCTTCCTGAAGGCGGGCCTGCTGCCGGCGCGCGTCGACACGCGGCAGGCGCTGCGCTGGGATTTCGCGGCGCGTCGCGCTGTGGCGGTGGGAGCTTGAGCGCCTGAGACGGCGCGGCCGCATGCCGGGCCGCCACCCGTCAAGGGGCGGCCCGGTTCGCTTCAGTGCCCCGCCCAGCGCGCCTGCGTGACGTCGAGCTTGCCCGGAATCAGCTTCAGCGCCGTGAAGGCATCGGCGATCTGTTGCTGGTAGGCCAGCGTCGCGTCGCCGACCGGCTCGACGTGGTACGTGGCCCGCCCCAGCGCGAGTTCCAGCGTCGGCGCATCGAGCCCGACCAGCGGCGAGAGTTGGGCGGCCACCTCGGGCACGTGCTCGCGTGCCCAGGCGTCGGTGGCGTCGATCTCGGCCAGCACCGCGCGCACCAGCTCGGGATGCGCACCGGCGAAGGCACGGCTCGCCAGGTAGTACTGCGTGTTCCTGACGATGCCCTCGCCGTTGCGCAGCGTGCGCGCGCCGGTCTGGCGCTCGACCGCGGCCAGGTAAGGGTCCCAGATCACCCAGGCGTCGATGGCGCGCTGCTCGAAGGCCGCGCGCCCGTCGGCCGGGGCCAGGTAGACGGGCTGGATCTCGCGATAGTCGAGCTTCGCCTCCTGCAGGGCCTTGACCAGCAGGTAGTGGACGTTCGAGCCGCGATTGAGCGCCACCTTCTTGCCGCGCAGCTCGGCCACCGAGCGGATCGGCGAATCGTGCGGCACCACGATCGCCTCGCCTTTCGGCGCGGGCGGCTCGGCGCCGATATAGACGAAGTCCACCTTGCCGGCCTGCGCGAAGATCGGCGGCGTCTCGCCGACCGTGCCGATATCGACGGCGCCGGCCGCCAGCCCTTCCAGCAACTGCGGGCCACCCGGGAACTCGATCCAGCGCACCGTCACGCCGAGCGGCGCGAGCCGCTTCTCGAGCGTGCCGCGCGCCTTCAGCACCACGAAATTGCCGTACTTCTGGTAGCCGATCCGCAGCGTGGTCTCGCCGGCCGCGAGCGCCGCGCCGCTCGCGCCGAGCGCCGCCAGGCCGGCGCCGGCCAGCCCCGCCGGGCGTGCCAGCGCGAGCGCGGCGGCGGCCGCCGCCTTGAGCCAGTCGCGGCGGCGCGCGCCGTCGTCCGGCAGGTCCGCCGTGCTGTCGTGGTTGGGGGGGATCGGGTGGCCGTGTCGCATCGTCAGGTGTCCGGGGTTCGCGCAGTGCGGTTGATCGGCGGCCGCGAGCCAGGGCGCGCGGCCGGAGCGCCGATGGTAATCAAGGCGGCCCGCAAGCCAAATCCCGATTGCTGCAATGCTTATCGAGGCGATGCGATAGCGGCTGGACACGGTCGTCCCGCCCTGCCCCGGCTGGATCGCCGGCAGCGCCGGGCGGGAGCGCCGCCGGCGCTCGACAACGCGAACCCGGGCGAGATCGGGGCGCGTTCAGGCGGTGGTCAAACGGCGTTCAGGCAATCGTCAGCGTCACGGGCGGCAGGCCGGCGATCTGGCCGACCGCCACGCCGCTGCCGGCCACCTGCACCAGGCCGACATAGGTGCCGGCCGTGATCACCTGGTCCGGCGTGAGCGCCACGCGCCGCGCGACGGTCGCGTGATTGACCAGCCAGGCCAGCAGCCGGCGCGGGTCGCCCACCGGGTTGCCCGGCGTGCCCGAGAACAGCGATTGGCCGTTGAAGGTGAAGGACAGCGAGGGCGCGAGGAACGGCAGGTCCTCGCGATACGGAACGAATTCGCCGGCCGCGAGCGCGGCGTGGTTGAGCAGGTCGGCGAGCTGGGCGAGGCGCTCGACGTCGGGAAACCGGGCGAAGCGGCTCGCCACCACCTCGATGGTCGCGCCCACCGAGGCAATCGCCGCCGCCACCTCGGCCTCGCCATAGGCGGTCTCGCTCGGCTCGAACACGCGGCCCAGGCGGAACGCGATCTCGAGTTCGAGCCCGAAGGGCCGCCGCGCGTCGGCGGTATAGACGGCGGTATCGCCATGCATCACGCCATGCGCCGGCAGCGGCGCGGCCGCGGGCGGCGCATCGGGCGACTTGGCGCCGACCTTCCAGCCGCCGATCCCGCCGCCGAGCGCGGCGATCAGCTCGTGCTGCGCCGCGTAGGCGGCATCGGCATCGGCCGGCTGCAGGGCCGCGGGCAGCGCCTCGATCGGCTGGTGGTTCGCGTTCGCCTGCGCGAGCAGGCGGCCAAGGGAAAGGGAGTCGTTCATCGCGGGGATCAGGTGGTGGCCGGGGATGGCGGACGCGCTGCCGCCAGGGCCACATGCTACCGGCGAATCGCCGCGCCTGCCGGGCGCGGCGCGCGCCGCCTCAGAACCGGTAGCCGAGCGAGGCGAAGGTGGTCCACTCGGTGCGGCGCTCGGTGATCGGGCTGGAGGCCGCGAAGCGCTGCAGGCGCCCGAGCGTCGAATTGAGGGTGCCGACCCAGTGACGCGAGAAATCGTGCGTCATGTAGAAGTTCAGGTGCACGTCGCGCACGCCCGAGCCGGTGCCGTAGGACGGCAGGCCGGAGGCCGCGCTCTCGGCCGGCGAGATGCCGAACAGGGTGCGCGTGTAGGCGCCGTTGGCCCAGGTCAGGCCCGGCCCGATCGAGAACAGCCAGCCATTGAGCGGCAGCGAGGCATAGAGATCGGCACTGGCGGTGGTGCCCTGCCCGTAGCCGAGCACGTCGCGATAGACGGCCAGCGCGCCGGTGAAGGCCCAGATCGTGTAGTCGGCGAACAGCTTGAGCTTGGGGCCGTCGTGCACGTCGGGCAGCCCGCGCAGGCGCGCGTCGTCCTTCGCGTCGCGCGACTGGAAATCGAAGCTGACGGCCATGCCGAGGTGGTAGGTGTCGCCGCTGGACAGCACGTTCCAGCCCAGCACGTCGGGGCCCTGCGAGAAGAAGCGGTCGCGGTAGGAGATGTCGAGCGCCGGGAACGGATAGGCCTTCAGGTGGCGCGAGCCCGGATACTGCGGCGCCACGTAGACGCCCGGGCCGATCGTGATCTTCCAGGGCGAGGCGCCGCTCGCTGCGGAGCCGGCGACGGCCGCAGCGCCGCTGCCGGATTCGGCATCGGTATCGGCCTGGGCGAGCGGCGCCGCGCAGGCGAGCGCGGCGGCCAGGGTGATGGTAGCGGCGCGGCTCGCGGCGCCCGGCACGGAGCGGGAAAGGACTGGCTTCATTTGGTCTTGCGGGCCACCGCCGCGAGCTGGCGCAGCCGCCTCGCGAGCGCTTTCGACACGACCGGCGGCGCCCCCGCGCCGGCGCCGTGCGCAATCTCGCTCTCGCGCAGGAACAGCGCGGTCTCGCGCGCGACGATTTCCCGTTCGTTGTCGGAAGTGATCATGTGATACGAATCGTCGAGCCAGATGGTGCGCAGGAAGCTCGCGCCGATCCGCTCGATGATGGTGTTCGGGTTGCGCGGGCTGGAGGTCTCGTCGTCGATCGAGTGGATCACCAGGGTGTCGTTCTCGATCTCGCCGAGCTGCCGGCGCGCCAGCCGCGCCAGCCGGTTCGCCTGGTGCAGCGCCGGCAGCGAGATCTCGGACGGGCCGACCTCGCTGAACGCGTCGCGCTCCATGGCGCGCGCGATCTTGGCGCGCAGCGCCTCGTTGCGCAGCCCGAAGGGCTCGGCCTCGCGATAGCGATAGCGGTGCCGCAGCGGCGTGTAGTAGGCCAGGTCGAGGATGAAGCGGTACCAGGGGATCGCCCAGCCGTTGTAGGTCAGCGTCAGCGACAGCAGGGCCAGCGCCTGCGCGTCGGGGCGCTCCTGGATCAGCCGCAGCGCCAGCGCCCCGCCGATCGACAGCCCGACCACCGAGACGCGTTCGTAGCGCGCGGCCAGCGCATCGTATTCGCGTACCGCGCCCTCGATCCAGCGCTCCATCGGCAGCTCGGCCGAGCCGGCGCTGTAGCCCTCGATCACCGGCGCGCAGATCGTGAAGCCCTCGTCCTGCAGGTAGCGCGCGAGATAGCGCAACTCGAGCGGGGAACTGGACAGGCCGTGCAGCAGCAGCACCGCGTGGCCGTCGCCCTCGGCGAAGATCGGCGCGGCGGCGGAGGGTTTGGCCGTCGCCCGGGTCAGGCCGCTGTCGCTCGCGCCCATCTCAGGCCTCCTCGGTGCGCAGCACCAGAAAGTCGCCGGCATGCGTGGTGAAGCGCTCGCAGATGCAGGGCGCCAGGCGGAAATCGCCGCCCAGCGCGGCCGAGCGGATCCGCACGCGGTGGCTGCCCGCCGACAGCGCATGCGTGACGCGCTGGATATCGTCGGGATGGAGCTCGGCATGCAGCGGGCCGGGGGCGACCTCGCCGTCGAAGGGCAGCGGCGCGTCGACGCTCTGGCCGACCTGGGCGCGTTGCACGGCGTCTCGCTCGAGCGCCTTGATCAGAATCAGCGCCTGCTGGTACTGCGCGAGATAGCGCAGCAGCCGATGCGTTTCGTCGACGGCGCGGCGCGCCAGCGCGCGCTCGTTGTCCTGGCGCAGCAGCATCTCGTAGCGCGACTGCGCCACCGCGGTGACCAGCCCGGCGCGATACTGCGCGCGGCGCAGGCGCTCGACCAGCACGATCACCAGCAGGGTCACCAGCGGATAGGAGATCAGCAGCACCACGTCGCCGCGCTCGATCACCAGGAAGTTGTCGAGCGAGCCATAGGGCGGCACGAACAGGAAGTCGGCGATCACCAGGCCGAGCAGCATCACGGTGAGCGCGGGCGCGAGGCCCAGATAGTATTCGACCAGCACCGCCGCGATCGCGAAGGCGGTGCCGGGCATCACCGGCCCAAGCAGCGGATGCAGGGCGAGCCGCACCGCCAGCGCAAGCACCAGGGCCCCCGCCGCGTATGCCCAGCGCCGCATCCCCGCGGGCGCCCAGAGACTCGCATTCCGAACTTTCATGTTTACCGGATATTTCAAAAAACGCTGAATGGTAACGAGTTTCGGGCGGGATTTGGCGAGTGCGACACGATGTTTTTCAACTTGTCACGCAGGCGTAAGGAGAAAGGGGCGGGAACGTGAAGTTTGTTGGTTTTTCGTCGTGTTTTGCGTCTGAATCCGCGTCTCGTTCGCAGTGGCTCGCGGCGCCCGATGGCGGCTCGCGCAAGGCCCCGGGATCGATGGCGGATCGAGCGCCGGAGCCTGCCCTTGCGGCTTGCTCGCGGTTCATGCCCCGGCCCCCGGGAGCCGGCCCGCAACGGGGCAGGATCGCGCCGGTCGCGCGGCGAGCAAGCCGCGTGCTCGCCCAGGCGGGGCGCACCGCATCCCGTCGCCGGCGCGGCCCGCGATCGGCGGCGGACTTACATGCCGTCGATCGGCGTGACGTCGGGGCCGAAGACCACGCAGCCGAACGCGAAACGGCCCGGCTCGGCGGCCATGGCGCCGGCGAAGCGCACCGCCGGCAGCCGGTGCGCGCCCGGCAGGTAGGTGCTGCCCGGCTCGGCCAGCGCGTCGGCCTGGCGCTTCGAGAGCGGCGCGCTCCAGCGCAGGTAGCCGGCGTGGAAGCCGGCGACATGGCCGTCTTCCTGGTTATTCGAGATATCGAGGCCGGCCGGCACCGCCGAGGGCAGCGCCGCGAGCCGGCGCGCCGCGGCGAAGGCGGCGACGTCGCCGCTGGTTTCGGCGTAGATGCTCAGGTCGAGATCGGCGTCGGTATCGCCGCTTTGCTGGCGCGCCAGATGGACCACGCTGACGGGGTTGCCCTCGATCGTCACCGGGCGCGGAAAGCGCACCCGCATCTCCTCCCAGCGGTCGGCCGGATCCTCGCGGCGATCGTCGATCAGCACCCCGCCGTCGTGCGCGTAGCCGGTGATCGACAAGCCCGCCTCGCGCCAGGCGGCGCGCTCGGCCGGCAAGGGCGAACGCGCGCCGGGCTGGCAGCTCAGCAGGGATTGGAAACGGGCGGCAGCGAGGTCCACGCCGTCGGCGTGCGCGGCATGCGCGGCCGGCAGGACGGCCAGCAGCCAGAGCGCGGCCCAGCCCCCCCGGGCGACCCGGGGATGCGCGCGGCGCGGCGCGGCCGGCGCCCGATGCGGAGCCTGCCCGGACAGGGATGCCGGCGGGGTGAAACGGCGCGGGTGGTTCATCGTAGCAGCGTTCGCTGCGCTCCTTCTGGGGTCTCGTCCGCGCGCTGGCACGGCGCGGCAGGACAGCCCTGCATCATGCCGAGAAGCGCCCCGCTTGCCAAGCGCCGCGCTGGCCCGCGCTTGCCCTCAGAGCATGCTGCGCGGCCGTTTCATGGTGCCGTCGACGAAGCGGCGCGCGCGGAATTCGCCGAGCGCCAGCGAGGGCTGGCCGCTGTCGACCAGCTCGGCCAGCAGCCGCCCGACGATCGGCCCCATCGCGAAACCGTGGCCGCAGAAGCCGGTGGCGATCGCCAGGCCCCGCACATCCTCGGGCGCGTCGATCACCGGGATCCCATCGGGCAGCACGTCGATCAGGCCGGCCCAGCTCTCGACCGCCTGCGCGGCCGCCAGCGCCGGGAAGATGCGCTTGAGCCGCGCCAGCGCGCGCGGGCCCTGCGCCGGGTTCGGCCGCGGCAGCGGCTCGCGCGGCTCGATCGCGTCGTGGCCGCCCGCCAGGCGGCGCTTCAGGTCGGCCAGCAGCGCGCCGTTCACGCGCACCCGGAACTTCTCGCGGTGCTTCCAGAATTCCGGCAGGTAGAGCGACAGGCCGCGCAGATGGCCGAAGCTAAAGTCGAGATCGACCGTCATGTCGTCGGCGAGATTGATCGCGCCGTCGGCGCGCTGGCGGATGCCGAGCCCGTGGCCCCAGATGGTGGCGGCCGAGACGGCCGGCAGCGCGTTGGTGCGGATGCAGGTGCCGCGCACGGTCTGCTGCGGCAGGCGGATGCCGATGCCGTCGAGCAGGCGGAAGCTGGTCGCGCCGGCCGCGCAGATCACCCGCGCGCTCCTCACCCGGCCGCGCTCGGTGAGCACGCCCGTCACCGCGCCGTTGGCGGTCTCGATCGCCGTCACGCCGCAGCCGTCGAAGAAGCGCGCGCCGCCCTCGATCGCGCGCGCCGCGAAGGCGGGCGCCACCCGGCGCGGTTCGGCCTGGCCGTCGCTGGCGGTGTAGAGCCCGCCCAGCACCGGCGCGGCCAGCCCCTTCACGTGCCGGCCGACCTCGTCGCGCGACAGCGTGCGCGTGTCGAGCCCGTGCTGGCGCGCCACTTCGAGCCAGTCCTGGTAGGCGGCCCAGTCGTCCTCCTGGTCGGCCAGGTAGAGGCAGCCGCCCTGGCGCCATTCGAGATCGGTGCCGAGCTCCCGCTCAAGGCCTTCCCAGATCCGCATGCCGGCCATCATCAGCGGCACCTCGGCCGCTTCGCGGCCCTGCTGGCGCACGAAGCCCCAGGCGCGCGTCGATTGCTGCCCAGCCACCCGCGACTTGTCGAACACCACCGCCTTGAGCCCGCGTCGCGACAGGTAGTAGGCGGCCGCGCAGCCCATGATGCCGGCGCCGACGATCACCACGTCGGCCTGTTCGGGAAAAGTGTCGTCGGGGCGCGAGAAGGCGCCGTGAAGCGGATAGGTGGTGGTCATGCGCGGCGTGCTGCGAATCGATCGAGTGGGAGGAAACCGGCCATTCTACCGGGCGCGGCTACGGGATTTTTCGCGAATGCGCTTGAAGCCGCGTGCCGTCTCGCGCCGGATCGGCATGACCACGGGCCAGGGACAAGACCGACGAACCGCCACGACCAGGCTGAAACCCGCCGCCCACGATCGGCCGCGCACCGCCGGAGGTGGGTAACCGAGGACGTTCGCCGGGCTTTCGCGAGCCCCGCCCGGTCGAGCCACAAGCCGTGCCCGGCGCGAGTTTTCGCAATGTTTGGTTACAGCTTTCACATCCACCAGTGTAAATGTCGGCGGAGCCATTTCTGATTTGCGGTAAAGTTAACGTTTGCGTGCGTGGCCGGTCGGCTCGCTCTAGTACAGACGGCTTCGTCCGACATGAACCACACGTCGTAAAGCGACTTTCTCGACCCGATCGCACCCGCAGCATGGCCAACGAAGCAGTGACCACGGACTCCCTAGCCGTCGCCGAACGCGTGCGCGAGCTGATGAGCCGCAACGGCATCGGCAAACGGCAGCAGACCACCGAGCTGTGCCGGATTCTCGATCTCAGTTTCTCCCAAGGGCATCGCAAGCTGCGCGGCAGCAGCCCCTGGACCCTCTCCCAGATCCGCAAGGTCGCCGAAGCCTATGGCGAGCCCGCCGCGCAACTGTTCAGCGCGCAATCGCTCGACCCCGGCATGGTGGGCGCGAGCGCGCACGACGCGGTGCTGTTCGCCGGCGTGAGCGAGATTCCCTGCACGGTATGGATCGGCGCGCAGCTCGAGCCGGGCGCGCGCCCCGAGTTCGTCGCCTACGAGCACCAGGGCCGCTGGCGCGTGCTGCGCCACACCGGCGTGCTCTACCAGAGCGCCTACGACGTCCACAAGATCGAGATCTACCCGCGCCGCGCCGAGAGCGACCGGATGCTGGTGGCGGTGGTGGACGGCGATCGCGTCAGCGCCGAGTCGGTATGCCGCTATCTCGACGAGCAGGGTTTCGCGACCGCGCATTTCGAGCGCCTGCCGGCCTTCCTCGACGCGCTGCAGAGCCAGGCCTTCGACGCGGTGCTGACCGAATGGCTGTTCGAGGGCCGCTCGGCCACGCCGGTGATCCGCTCGGTGCGCGCCTCGGACAACCCCAGCGCGCCGATCTTCGTGCTGACCGACGCGCTGCTGTCGGGCCAGGCCAGCGAAGCCGAGATCGGCGACGCGATGCGCACCTTCGACGTGGTCTGCTACGAAAAGCCGGTGCGCCTGAGCCTGATGTGCGCCGACCTGGCCAAGCGCCTGTCGCAGCACTGAATTCGCCACGGCGCGAAGGCGCGCGGCCGGCCCGCCCGGGCCGGCTGGAACCAGCCGGTCAGCACCAGGCGGCCCGCGCCGCCCATCCTCGCGGGGCGATCCTCCGCCCCGCCCTCCCTCGTCTCCCGCTACCGTTTCCCCGCTACAGCGCCTGCACCTGCACCGGCGCGCCCGGCTTGCCATCGACCTGCGGCGCGATCACCAGGTAGCGCCGCCGATCCGGCGTGCCGTTCGCCGCGTCCGTGCCGGGCGCCACCTCGCGCCGGATCTGCCCGAGCGCATTGACGATCGCCGAGCCGGCCGGGTTGGTCATGAAGCTGGCGAGCGGCTCGATCGCGCCGCTGCCGTCGGGCGCGCCGGCCAGGCCCAGCACATAGGGATGCTTGGGCTGCAGGCCGGTGGCCGAGGCCTGCAGCACCTGCAGCAGCCCCTGGTCGAACAGGGCCACGCTGGTGGGCGCGGTGCCGGCCGCCGCCGCGCCGCCCACCGGCACCAGCGCCAGGTGCGCGGCCTCGCCCGAGACGCCGAGCGGCTGCGTATTGGCGCGGCCGTCGCCCTCGGGCACCGCGTCGGGCACATAGGCCACCGCCTGCGGCGCCTGGCCGATCGGCACCGTCGCGATCACGCGATTGCTCGCCGTGTCGATCGCCGCCAGCGCATCGGCATTCTCGAGGCCCACATACACGCGCGTGCCGTCGCCCGACGGCCAGATGCCGTGCGGCAGGTTGCCGACCGGGATCGTCGCGACCTGCGAGAAATCGTCGGTGCGGAACACCTTCACCTGGTTCAGGCCGCCCACCGTCACGTAGGCGAAGCTGCCGCGCGCGTTGTGCACGATGTTCACGTGGTTGGTGATCGGGCCGGTGTCGAGCGTCTTGAGCAGGGCGAACGGCGGGCGCGCGTCGAACACCTGGGTCTTGCCGACATCCTTCAGCGTGAACCAGACCTGCCGGCCGTCGGGCGTGGCCGCGATGTTCGGGCAGAACGGGCTGGCCTGGGGCACATGGCCGACGATGGCATGGTCGGCCACCGAGATCACCTCGGTTTCCGGGTTGAAGGACGAGCACACGTAACCGTATTGGCCGTCGGGCGAGAAGATCGTCATGCCCGGGCCGGCCGGCACCGTGATGCGCGTCTTCTCCTCGAAGCTCCGCGCATCGATCACCGACACGTAGTTCTCGCCGCGCACGGTCACCCACACCTCCTTGCCGTCGGGCGTGAAGAAGGCTTCGTGCGGCGAGCGGCCGACATAGGTGGTGTGCTTGACGGCATTGGTCCGGGTGTCGATGAAGCTGACCGAGTTCGAGCCGATCGAGACCACCGCCAGCGTGTGATGATCGGGCGAGAAGCCCATGCCGTGCACCAGCAACTGGCCGCGGTAGAGCGGGCTGAAGTTGCCCGGCGAGGGATCGCCCAGGCGAATCACGCCCACCAGGTGGTTGTCGGCAGGATCGGTGACCGACACCGTGTTCGAGAACTGCTCGGCGGCATAGACGCGGTCGCGATGGCTGACCGGCACGTCGGGCGCGGCCAGCGCACCGGGGGCCTGGCCGGCGCAGGCGGCCTGCGAGGCGAGCACCAGCATCGCGGCCGCGGCGGCCGACATCAGGGATCGACGCGGGGATGGACGCGGGGACGGGCGCAGCGAAGGAAACAGCGAGGGAAAGCGCGGCGAGCTTTTCATTGGGATTCCTTATTTATGGACATGGACGAGTGGTGGTGCATCGACATCGTGGCCGACGGCTGCGATGGAACTGAAGAAGCGAACGAGGCGGGCGAGGCTGACGCCGGCCGCTGCTGGTCCGGTGCGGGCGCGGCGCTCGGCAGCGGCTGGCCGAGCGCGAGGCGCATCGCGACGATCTCCTGCTGCTGCTCGACCACGATCTCCTGCGCGATGCGGCGCAACTGCTCGTTGTGGCCGTAGCGCAGCTCGGCCTGCGCCATGTCGATGGCGCCCTGGTGATGCGGGGCCATCATCGCGACGAAATCGCGGTCGACGTCGCCGGACGACTTGATGCTCATGTCGTCCATCATGCGGCTCATGGCGATGTCGTTCTCGGCCAGGAAGGCGCGCTCGTCCTGGACCGGGGCGCCGGCGGCGGCCGCGGCACCGGCGGCCATCAGCAGCGCGGCGCCGAGCGCGGCAAGGATGCCCGGGCGGCGCGCGCGTCGGGATGAAGGGCGGGGTATCGCTCGCATGGTTCGTCTCCTCGATGGACAGCCAATCCTGTCACCGAGGCGAACACGGATTTCGCGAGACTATTCCGTCGATCCGCGAAATTTCCTGCCCGCGCGGGCGGCCCGCAGCCAGCGTGCAGCCCGGCCGCCGTCCGCTCGCGCGCCTGAGTACAATAGCCGCGCCCTCCCCTTCGAGTCCCTTCATGGCCCGCATCATTCCCGACGACTGGCAAAGCCTGGCCGCCACCGGCGCCGCGCAACGCGAACGCGACACGCTCGCGATGCTCGAAAGCGCGCTGCCCGATGCCTACACGGTCTATCACGGCGTCCACTGGACGCGTCCCGACCACAATTTCTCGGTGTTCGGCGAGGCCGACTTCGTGGTGGTGAGCCCTTCCGGGCGCGTGCTGCTGGTCGAGCAGAAGGCCGGTTTCCTGCGCGAGACACCCAAGGGGATCGCCAAGGTCTACATGAAGACCGAACGCAACGTGGCGATCCAGCTCGCGCGCATGCAGGAGACCCTGCACCGGCGCCTGACGGCTGCCTTCGGCGCCGGCGAATACGGCGTGGACGCGCTGCTCTACTGCCCCGACTACACGGTCGCCAACCCGGCCATCGCGGGGCTGCCGCCCGATCGGATCGTCGATGCCACGCGGCGCGACAAGCTCGCGGCGGTGATCGCCACGCTGCTGCCGGCCGACGAGACGCCGTTCGCGAGCGCCGCCAAGATCCATCACTTACTGGCCGACGAACTGTCGCTCGCGCCCGACACCAGCGCCCTGGTCGGCCAGGCCGACACGCTGGTCACGCGGCTCTCGGCGGGGCTGGCCACCTGGGCGCGCCGGCTCGAATTCGCGCCGTTCCGGCTGCGGGTGGTGGCCACCGCCGGCTCCGGCAAGACCCAGCTCGCGGTGCGCGTGATGCGCGATGCCGTGACGGCCGGCAAGCGCGTGCTCTATGTCTGCTTCAACCGCCCGCTGGCCGATTCGATCAAGCGGCTGGCGCCCGAGGGCGCGATCATCGCCAACTACCACCAGTTCTGCGATTCGGTGCTGCGCGACGCGGGCCATACACCCGACTTCAGCGAGCCCGACGCCTTCACGCGGCTGGCGGAACGCTTCGAGGCCACGCCGGTGCCCGATCGCTGGCATTTCGACGTGCTGATCGTCGACGAGGGGCAGGATTTCCAGCCGGCCTGGGCGGCCTCGCTGGAACGCGTGCTGCGCCCGGGCGGCGCGTGGTGGTGGCTGGAGGATCCGCTGCAGGCGCTCTACACGCGCGACGAGGTGCCCTTCGAGGGCTGGGTGACGCTGCGCGAGCTGACCAACTACCGCAGCCCGCGCGACGTGCTCGCCTACCTGCGCAACCTGGTGGGGGAATTCGAGCCGCTGGCGGCCGAGCTGAAATCGGGCAGCCCGTTCGACGGCTCGGAGATCGCCTTCAATCCCTACGACGACGGCGACGCCACCGGCGAGGCCTGCATCGACGCCACCAAGCGCGCCATCACGCAGGCGCTCTCGCTGGGATTCCGCAAGCAGGACATCGCGGTGCTCTCGTATCGCGGCCGCGAGAATTCGGTGCTGACGCCGCTAGACCAGCTCGGCCCGCATCGGGTGCGCCGCTTCACCGGCAAGTACGACCTGTTCGGCACGCCCGAGTACCAGGACGGCGACGTGCTGCTCGACTCGATCTACCGCTTCAAGGGCCAGGCCGCGCCCTGCGTGATCCTCACCGAGGTCGATTTCGAGGCATTCGACGCGCGCGCGGCGCGCAAGCTGTTCGTCGGCGCCACGCGCGCGACCATGAAGCTGATCGTGGTGGCCTCGCAGCGCGCGACGGCCAGGATCGCGCCGGCCGACTGAGGCCGGGGCGCATGCGCGGGTTCAGGCTCGAATTCGTGCGCCGAGGCGAGTCGCGGCCAGTGGCGTCGAGCGCGGGCAGCCGGGCACGTTCGGCGCCGCCACGCGCCGCCGCCCTGCCCGCCGCCGACTCTCGCGGGCTCAGGCCATGGCGACGCGGAAGGTGCGCACCGCGTGACGCAGGCCGTCGGCCTGCTCCTCGAGCGAGGCGGCGGCAGCCGCCGCCTGCTCGACCAGCGCGGCGTTCTGCTGCGAGACCTGGTCCATCTGCGAGACCGCGCGGCTGACCTGCTCGATGCCGTCGCGCTGCTCGTCGGAAGCCGCGGCGATCGCGGCCATGCTGTCGTTCACCCGCGTGATCGCGCGGCGGATCTCGGTCATGGTGTTACCGGCCGAGCCCACCAGCCGCGAGCCCGCCGCCACCCGCTCGACCGATTCGCCGATCAGGTCGCGAATCTCCTTGGCGGCCGTGGCCGAACGCTGCGCGAGCGTGCGCACCTCGCCGGCCACCACCGCGAAGCCGCGGCCCTGCTCGCCGGCGCGCGCGGCTTCCACCGCCGCGTTCAGCGCCAGGATGTTGGTCTGGAACGCGATGCCCTCGATGGTGCCGATGATGTCGGCCACGCGCTGCGAGCTGCGGTCGATGTCGTTCATGGTGCCGATCACCTCGCCCACCACCGAGGCGCCCTGCGAGGCGATCCGGCTGGCGTCGTCGGCCGATTCGCGCGCGTCGCGCGCATGGTCGGCGTTCTGGCGCACCGTGGTGGTCAGCTCGGCCATGCTGGCGGCGGTCTGCTCCAGCGCGGCGGCCTGCTCCTCGGTGCGCTGAGACAGATCGGTATTGCCGGCCGAGATCTGGCGCGTGGCGGTGGCGATCGATTCCGAGCCGCGCGAGACGCGCCGCACCGTCTCGGCCAGGTTGCGCTGCATGCGCGTGACGCCGCTCACCAGCTCGGCCATCTCGTCGCGCGAGCTCCAGTGCAGCTCGTGCGTGAGGTCGCCGTCGGACAGGCTGCGGAAATGCTCGAGCAGGCGCGCCAGCGGCCGCGTGATCGCGTAGTGCAGGCCGATCGCGCAGCCCAGGCAGGCCGCCAGGCCGAACACGATGGTGCCGGCCGACACCAGCCGCAGCAGCGAGAAGCTGCGCTGCGCGCCGTCGTAGACGGCCTTGCCGCGGTCCAGCCCGTACTTGTCGAGCTCGCCCGCCGCCTTGGTCAGCGCCACCGACAGCGGCGGCGAGACCTTCATCATCAGGTGGTCGGCCTCCTCGGGATGGCCGGCGCGCATGGCGTCGATCATCGGCTGGATCGCCTGCGCGATGAAGGCGCCGCGCGCGGCGCCCACCGCGTCGGCCAGCGGCTGCTCGCCCTCGTGGCACGGCAGCGCGGTGTAGTCGCGCCAGGCCCGGTCGGAAATCGCCAGGTAGGATTCGGCCTTGTTCAGCACCGACTGCAGGTCCGGGCGATCCGGATGCAGGATGGCGCGATCGAGCGTGGTGCGCACGATCGTCAGGTTCAGGTTGGCGCTGGCCAGCGCGGTCTGCGCGGCGAGCTGCGAGGCATAGGCATCCTTGAGCGCATCGTTCGAGTTCTGCATGCCGGCCAGGCCCACCACGCCCGTCACGCAGAGGATCAGGGCAGCCAGCGCGAGCGTCGAATAGAGGCGAGTGCGGATCGAGAAGCGGGAAAACAGGGCGTTCATGGCGGGCCGGTCGACAGGATTCAGGAGCGCTCGCGCGCAAGGTCATTGCTGAGGATGTTTACGGAGGGATCGGGCCAAACTTGAGCATTGCGTTTTCCCGAATAATCGGAATCGCCGGCTTTTTTTGCTCCAGCGCAATATCTCGCGCATAGTGGCGATTCATCGCCTCCTCCGCCCCTGATCCCGATCGTGTCCAGCCCCGCCACCGCCTCGTCCGCCTCCGCCACCACCCCGCACGCCGCCTGCGAGATCCGCGATGCCCGCGACGCGGACCTGCCCGCGATCCACGCGATCTATGCGCACCACGTGCTGCACAGCGTCGCCTCGTTCGAGGAGGTGCCGCCCTCGCTCGACGAGATGCGCGCGCGCCGCGCCGCCGTGCTCGGCCACGGCCTGCCCTGGCTGGTGGCGAGCGTCGAGGGCCGGCTGGCCGGCTACGCCTATGCCGGGCCCTATCGGCCGCGCGCGGCCTACCGCCATACCGTCGAGGACTCGATCTACCTCGACGAGGCGTTTCGCGGCCGCGGCATCGGCCGCGCCCTGCTCGCCGAGCTGATCGCGCGCTGCGAGCGCGGCCCGTGGCGCCAGATGATCGCGGTGATCGCCGACGGCGGGCGCGGCGGCTCCACCTCGCTGCATGCCGCGTTCGGCTTCGCGCCGGCCGGCACGCTCGCCGCGGTCGGCTACAAGCACGGCCGCTGGCTCGACATCGCGCTGATGCAGCGCGCGCTGGGCCCCGGCGCCGACGCGCCGCCCGCCAGGGGCGACGCCGGCCCGCACACAGGCTAAAATCCGCGCATGCCGACACCGACCCCGACCTCTCCCGCCGAGCTGCCGCCCGAAGGCGCGCATGCCAACGAGTACACCGTCGACGAGCTCGCCCGCGTGACCGACACCACGGTGCGCAACGTGCGTGCCTACCAGGATCGCGGGCTGCTCACGCCGCCGCGCAAGCGCGGCCGCGTCGGCATCTACGACGACACCCACGTGGCCCGGCTCAAGGTGATCAACCACCTGCTGGCGCGCGGCTACACGCTGTCCAACATCCAGGACCTGATCAAGGCGATCGACGATGGCCACGACCTGCGCTCGATCCTGGGCCTGGAGAACGCGATCGGCGGACGCTGGTCGCACGAGCGTCCGAAAACCTATTCGCTGGCCGACCTGGTCTCGATGTTCGGCCCGCAGACGCCGGCCTCGCTGATGCGCGTGACCGAGCTGGGCCTGCTGGAGCGGCGCGGCCTGTCCTTCGTCGCCAAGACGCCGGGCCTGATCGAGGCGGCCGGCGCGCTGGTGCGCGAGGGCATCCCGGTGCGCGAGCTGGTCGACGCGATGAGCATCGCGCGGCCGCATTTCGACGCGATCGCGCGCGTGCTGGTGGACCTGGTGGTGCGCCGTCTCGACCGCTACGACGAAGGCAGCCTGCCGCCGGCCACCGACGTGCCGGCCCTGGTCGACGCGATCTGGCGGCTGCGGCCGCTGTCGGCCACCTTCGTCGAGGGCGAGATGAACCGCGCGCTGGAAGCCGCCTCGGGCGCCTACCTCGGCGGGCGCGTGGCCACCATCCTCGACAAGCAGCTCAGCGAGGAAGCCGCGCGCAGCGAAGGCCAGCCGGCGCCGCGAGACGGCAGCGGCAAGGACAAGCGCGGCAAGCGCTGAAACCCCATTCCCGCGTGGCGTCCCCAACGCGCCACGCGCCCTCGAAGGCAATCGCCGCGCGCGCTGAAGACCATAGTCGGCGCGCCGTCATATTGATATCGGCAATGCTTGGTTGGTGCGCATGGATGCCCGTGCGACGATTTTTCGACTGGGGCGGCCCTCGCCAGAAGGGGGCTGCCGCTTCGTCGAATTGCGCCGCCCGCCGGCCACCCTCCCGGAGATTGCCCGATGCCCCGCTTCACCCGCTGGCTGCCCGCCGCCCTCCTCAGCGCCGCCGCGCTGCTCGGTTCCACCGCCGCCAGCGCCCAGGCCGGCGCCGACCACCTGCTGCGCATCGGCTACCAGAAGGCCGGCCTGCTCGCCGTGGTGAAGGCGCAGGGCGCGCTCGACGACAAGCTGAAGTCGCTCGGCTACACGGTGAAATGGTTCGAGTTCCCGGCCGGCCCGCAACTGCTCGAGGCGCTCAACGCCAACAGCATCGACTTCGGCTATACCGGCGCGCCGCCGCCGGTGTTCGCGCAGGCCGGCGGCGTGCGCTTCGTCTATGTCGGCGCCGAGCAGCCGGCCCCGCACAACGAGGCGATCTTCGTGAGGGCCGGCTCGCCGATCCGCGACGTGGCGGGCCTGCGCGGCAAGAAGGTCGCGCTGCAGAAGGGCTCGAGCTCGAACTACCTGCTGCTGGCCGCGCTCAACAAGGCCGGCCTGCGCTACGACGAGATCCATCCCGTCTATCTCGCGCCCGCCGACGCGCGCGCCGCCTTCGAGAGCGGCGACGTGGACGCCTGGGTGGTCTGGGATCCTTACTACGCGGCCGCGCAGAGTTCGCTGAAGGTGCGCACCTTGTCGGACTACACCGGGCTCACGGCCACCTACAACTTCTACGAGGCCACCCGCGACTTCGCCGCCGCGCATCCCGAGGTGGTGGGCGCGGTGCTGCGCCAGCTTCGCGAGACCGGCCTGTGGGTCAATGCGCATCCTGCCGAGACAGCCGCCATCATCGCGCCCAAGGTGGGACTCGACACCGCGCTGGTGGAAACCTGGTTCAAGCGCGTGCCGTTCGGCGCGGTGCCGATCGACGAACGGATCGTCGCCTCGCAGCAGGCGGTGGCCGACGCGTTCTACGGCGTGAAGCTGATTCCGCGCAAGCTCGAGGTGGCTGAGAACGTCTGGCGCGATCGCGCTGTGGAAGAAGCGCTGGCCGCGAAGTAGGCGCGCCGCCGGCGCCGGCGGCAAGCATGAAGCGACGCGCGGCCGTCGAACGGCCCCGCGCCGCTTCGCGCTCCGTGCCTAGCGCACCAGCCCCATTGCGAGCGATGCGCCGAGGCCGGCGCGCCTCAATGCGAGAGCGTCGCCGCGCCCGCATCGCCCTTGTCGTGCGTCGCGTAGCGCTCGATCATGGTCGCGCTGGCGCGGTTCAGGCCGACGATCTCGACCGCCACGCCGTGACGCCGGAACTTGTTGACGATGCGATCGAGCGCGTCGATCGCGGTCAGGTCCCAGAAGTGCGCATGCGAGACGTCGAGCTTCACGCGCTCGACGCGCTCGTGGAAATCGAACTGCGCGACGAAGGCTTCCGAGGACGCGAAGAACACCTGCCCGCGCACCAGGTAGCGGCGCTCGCCGCCGGCATCGCGCAGCGCCTCGACCTGCAGCACGCGGCGCACCTTCGAGGCGAAGAACAGCGCCGAGAGCAACACGCCGACCAGCACGCCGATCGCCAGGTTGCCGGTCGCCACCACGATCGCGACGGTCACCAGCATCACCAGCGAGGAGCTGCGCGGATGGGTGCGCAGGTTCGCGATCGACTTCCAGCTGAAGGTGCTGATCGACACCATCACCATCACGGCCACCAGCGCCACCATCGGGATCTGCCGCACCCAGGGCCCGAGGAACACCACCAGCACCAGCAGCACCGCGCCGGCCACGAAGGTGGACAGACGCCCGCGCCCGCCCGACTTCATGTTGATCACCGTCTGGCCGATCATCGCGCAGCCCGGCATGCCGCCCAGGAAACCGGCGGCGATGTTGGCGCAGCCCTGGCCGCGGCATTCGCGGTTCTTGTCGCTCGGCGTATCGGTGTAGTCGTCGACGATGGCCGCCGTCATCAGCGATTCGAGCAGCCCCACCACCGCGATGCCGATCGAGTACGGCAGCACGATGCGCAGCGTGTCGAGCGTGAACGGCAGGTGCGGCAGCGCGAAGCCCGGCAGGCGATCGGGGAAGGCGCCCATGTCGCCGACCGTGCGCAGCGGCAGGTGCAGGGCGATCGCGATCGCCGTCAGCACCACGATGCACACCAGCGGCGAGGGCACCGCGCGCGTCACGCGCGGCAGCAGGTAGATGATCGCCAGGCCCAGCGCCAGCAGGCCGTGGACGTAGAGCGGCACGTCGCGCAATTGCGGCAGCTGGGCCAGGAAGATCAGGATCGCCAGGGCGTTGACGAAGCCCGTCATCACCGAGCGCGAGACGAAGCGCATCAGCTCGCCCAGGCGCAGCAGGCCGGCGGCGATCTGCAGCACGCCGGCCAGGATGCCGGCCGCGAACACGTATTCGACGCCGTGCTCGCGCACCAGCGAGGTCAGCAGCAGCGCGACCGCGCCGGTGGCGGCCGAGATCATGCCGGGGCGGCCGCCGGCGAAGGCGCAGACCACGGCGATCACCGAGGCGGCATAGAGGCCGACCTTCGGGTCGACGCCGGCGATGATCGAGAAGGCGAGCGCTTCGGGAATGAGCGCGAGGGCGACGACCAGGCCGGCGAGCATGTCGCCGCGCGGGTTGCCGAACCACTCGTCGCGTAGCGTACGGGCGTGCATGGGTGGATTCCGTGTTGAATCGTTGGGGACAGCGCCGCGCGGCCCGATGAGCGTCGGGCCGGCGCGCACTGCCCGGCCGTGGGTGGGCGCGGACCGGCTCGGATGCCGCCGGCATGGACGGCGCGGGGCGGATCCCGGGCGCGCTGCCGGCTGGCTTCGTGTGGAACACGGGTAGACGGGACGACGCCTGGCCGGGGCGGCGCAAGGCGCGCGCGCAGGCAGGCGGCATCGGTCCGCGAACCCCCGATCGGTCGGGCGAAATGGACTGACGGGAGTTCGCGAGCGATTACATGGGTAGCGGAATGAATTCGTCGAGGAGGATGGCCCGGCCGGGCAGCGGCGCCTGAGCGGCACCCGGCGGGCGGGCGCGAGAGCATCGGCCGCCGCGCGCCGCGAATTTTAACCGGATCGTCCGCGAACGCGCAAACCGGCCCGGCGCCGGGGAGGCCGCGCCGCGGGCGGCGGGCGCTACCCGAAACGCGTCACCACATCGGGCGAGCCGGCGCCGGCGCGGGCCCCTGCCCTCGCCGCCCGCCGACGGTTCAGTGCGCGAAGCGCCGTTCCACCACCGTGTCGATCCGCCCGGCCAGCTTGGCGGCCTCGTCGCCGGGCAGGCCGATGCCGAATTCGTGGCGCACCGCCCCGCCGTCGAGCAGGTAGAGGCTCCAGGTCACGTCGGTGGCCGACTTCGAGCGCATGGTGCGCAGCGCGGCCCAGACATCGTCGGCATCCGCGCGGATGCCGGCCAGCTCGGTGCTGTCGAGCGCGGCCGCGTCGCCGGCCACCGGGCTCAACGCGAAGTTGCCCGCCGCGTCGCGCGAGGCGGCCGTGACCACGCGCGAGATGCGCTGCTGGTCGTAGTCGACCACGATCCACATCGATTGCGGCGTCATGAAACCGCCGCGCACCAGCATCAGCCCATGACGCGGCGGACGGATCGCGCTGACGATGAAGCTCATCGAGCAATCCTGGCAGACGTAGCCCGGCGGCAGCAATTGCGCGCCGGTGGCGCCCGGCGGCCGCGGCGCGGCGACCGGCGCGCTCTGGCGGGGCGTGCCGGAACCGGCGCAGGCGGACAGCAGCGCCGCGACGGCCAGCGCGAGAACGGGTACGAGACGCAAGCGTGCGCTCCTTCGGTGCAGGGGTGGACGATCGGGGCACGCGCGCCTCGCGGATTCGACCGGAATGCGCAACGCACCGCGCGCCATCATCGCATCGCCCCCGCTTATCCGCAATGCCGAAAGCCATCGGTAATCGATTATCAAATCAATGGAAAGCCAGGCGCTTTTCATTGCACTTTCCTTGCGCATCGGATTTTAATCGCGCTGATCGCCGATTGAATGACAGCTTGCTTCACATAAAAAATAATTCTGTTTTTTTAATACCACGCAGGGGCCTTTTCGACGCCATTTTTATTTTCGGCGTTCTATGATGCGGCCCGTTGCCTGATCGCCGGGCCGCCCCGCCAGGGCCGCCCGGCAAGCTCGTCGCACCGGTTGCTCGCAGCCGGTGATTTCGACCGATTTCCATCGGCGCGAAGCTCGACACGACATCGATTCGACCGATCCGAATTGCCGCGCGCCCGATTCGCGGCGCCGCTTTTTCCGATCGACATGCATCAGGCAGCAAATCAATCGACCACACTCATCGTCCATTGCGGAGGCCATTCGATGAAACCCACCCTGATCACCGTCGCGCTGTTCGGCGCGCTTGCCGTCTCGACGTCCTCGTACGCGCAAAGCAGCGTCACGCTCTACGGCCTGATCGATACCGGCCTCGTCTACACCAACAACCAGCAGGGCCACAGCAACTGGCAGGAGAACAGCAGCTCGACGCAGAACACGGTGTTCGGCCTGAAGGGCGACGAGGACCTCGGCGGCGGCCTGCATGCGGTGTTCAAGCTCGAGCAGGGTTTCCTGCTCAACAACGGCGCGCAGGCCTTCTCGGGCGACGGCTTCGGCTCGCAGGCCTGGGTCGGGCTGCAGAGCGCCCAGGCGGGCACCCTCACCTTCGGCCGCCAGTTCGACGTGATGAACGACCTGGTGGGCCCGCTGTCGGCCGAGTTCAACACCTGGGGCGGCAGCCTGGCCGCGCATCCGTTCGAGAACGACAACCTGGCCGCCAACTCGGTGGTGATCAACAACTCGGTCAAGTACGCGAGCCCGACCTGGCGCGGCCTCACCTTCGAGACCATGTACAGCTTCAGCAACCAGGCCGGCAACTTCGCCAACAACCGCTCCTACGGCTTCGCGCTGTCGTATGCGCAGGGCCCGGTCAACCTGGCGGCCGGCTACCTGCAGCTCAACGATGCCGGCAGCGGCAGCGGCGCGGTCACCACCGGCGACACCAGCGCGAACTTCGTCGCCGAGCGGCAGCGGATCTGGTCGCTGGGCGGCAACTACACCTATGGCCCCGCCACCGTCGGCCTGGTCTGGAGCCACACCCAGATCGACAACGCCACCGGCGTGTATTCGTTCGGCACCGGCACCTACCTGGGCGCCGCCGACGGCTCCTCGGGCAGCCTGAGCGGCACGCTGCGCCTGGACAACTACGAGGTCAACGCGAAATACGCGCTGACCCCGGCGCTGAGCCTGTCAGGCGCCTATACCTATACGCGCGGCGCCTACAACGGCTCGTCGCCGGGCTGGAACACCGCCATGCTGCAGACCGACTACGCCTTCAGCAAGCGCACCGACATCTACCTGGAAGGGGTCTATCAGAACGTGCACGGCGCGCCGGCCGGCTCGGTGCTGTCGCACGCGATGATCAACACGCTGTCGCCGTCGTCGACCGACACGCAGGTGGCCGTGACGGTGGGCCTGCGTCACACCTTCTGATCGATGCCGAGGATGGCCGCCGGCAGCGCCGGTGGCCTGCCGCCGGGCGGCCGCGTCCAGCGCCCGCCGGCGTGAGCGCGAGCGCGCCGCTCAGGCGCGGCGCGCGATCGGGGGCGCGCCCCCCGCGCCGCGCGCACGATGGTCCTCGCGCAGCAGCGCGTATTGCGCGAGATCGTGGAATGCGCCGCCCCAGTAACCCGCCTGGCGCTGGTAGCCCTCGCGCACGAAGCCGAGCGCCTCGAGCGCACGCAGCGAAGCCGCGTTGTCGGGATGCACGCGCGCCTCGATGCGATTGAGCGCCATCGTCTCGAAACCGTGCTCGAGCACGGCACCCAGCGCCTCGCGCATGAACCCCTGCCCCCGGACCTCGCGCGCCAGCTCGTAGCCGATCGTGCAACTGCGCCACGGGCGGCTCCAGCGGAACAGCCCGCAGGTGCCCAGCAGGCGCGCGTCGGCGCGCCGCTCCAGGCCCCAGCGCAGGCCGCTGCCGGCGATCCGCCAGGCGCTGAAGGTATCGATCAGGCGCGCCGCCTGGGCGGGTGCCGTGAGCGGATCGGCGCCGTACCAGCGCATCGCCTCGGCGTCGCCATGGATCGCGTAGAGCGCCGGCGCATCGGCCGCGCTCAGCTCGCGCAGCACCAGCCGCCGCGTGAGCAGGTGGGGAAAGGCTTCCATCGGGGCGCTCGGGTGGCCGCCGGGCATCACGCCCGGCGCAGGTCTCGTGGTTTGGCCGGCAGCGCGACGCGCGCCGGCGATCGGCGCCAATCATCTCACGAGCGGCACCGGCGCCGCCATCGGGAAACCCACCCGATCGCCGCCGGGCAAGCGAGCGGGCAAGCGCCGCGCCTCGCCGCTCAGCCGCCGTTCGAACCGTCGAAATCGACCATCTCGATCCAGTTCGCGCCCTTGCCGACCGGCGCCTCGCCAAGCGGCGCCAGGGCCCCGCTGCGCGTATCGATGCGGTACACGCGCAGCGAGGTCGACAACTGCCCGACCGCCAGCAGGTAATGCCCCGACGGATCGATCGCGAAACCGCGCGGCTGCTTCTCGGTCGGCGTGGTGGCGATGCGCGTGAGACGGCCGCTGGCGCGATCGACGCGCCAGGTGGCCAGCGTGCTCGAGGTGCGCTCCGAGGCATAGAGGAAGCGGCCGTCCGGCGTGAGGTGCAGGTCGGCGCCCCAGGGCGTCTGGGCGCCGAAACCGGGCGGCAGGATCGACACGGTCTGCACCGGCTTCACGCGGTCGTGCTCGCGATCGAAGGCCAGCACGTGCAGCTTGCCGTCCAGTTCGTCGATCAGGTACACGAAGCGCTGGTCAGGCGAGAAGCGGAAATGGCGCGGGCCGGACTTGGGCGGCAGCGCATAGGCCGGCGCGTCGTCCAGCGTCAGCTCGCCGGTGCCGGCGTCGAAGCGCAGCCGCAGCCAGGCGTCGGCGCCGAGCACCGAGGCGAAGGCCACGCGGTTGTCGGGCGCGGGCAGGATCGCGTGCGCCTTCGGGCCGGTGGGAACGGTCTGCCTGACCGGGCCGACCAGGCCGTCCGCGCCGATCGTGTTGACCGCCAGCAGGTTGCCGTCGTAGGAGGCCGAGAACAGGTAGCGGCCCGTCGCGTCGGTCGACAGGTAGGGCATGCTGTGCGCGAGCGGCGCGCTGCCGAGTTCGGTGAGGCGGCCGTCGAGCGGATTGAGCGCGAAGCTGAGCACGCGATAGGGCTGCGAGCGGATCCCGGCGTAGAGCCGCAGATGGTTCGGCGAGAGCGCCATCGGCATCACCGTGCCCCCCGCCTCGACCGTCTCGACCGGCGTGAGCGCCCCGCTGGCCGTATCGAGCCGCAGCACCGAGATGCTGCCGCTATCGGCATTCGAGACATAGGCGTAGGTGGCTGCCTCGACGGCCATCGCCAGCCCGGCTGCCGCCAGCGAGACCGCGAGCGTGAAGGCACGGAGCGTACGCACCTGTTTCATCCCACCTCCTTATATGTCGTCTGACAACTTAAAATAGATCGATCCCAGCTAATTCATGCTTGAATCTGTCTTTCACATCCCAAGTTGAGCGACATCGTATATCTCACGTGCCGGTACGGCAATCCTCCTCGACCCGCATAGGGCCCGCACGATCACCGGCCGCCTCGCGCTCGCGCCCCGCCCTTCGAGGCCCGGCAATGACCCAGCCGATCACGCGCTTCGTTCGCGATCCGAATCAAATGCCGAATGGATGCGCACGCAACCAAATCGAGGCGATACGCGGGCCTGCCACCGGCGCCGGTTTCCGTCGGGCACGGGCGATGCGTCGCGCTTGCATAGGTGCATACGCATTCGCGAATTCGCGCTCGTGAAAGACTGTTAACGCGCGATGTCGCAGCGCAGCGGCGATCATCGTCACAACATGTTGCAGAGCGTAAAAGCATCGACCAGAACGGGAGGTTTGCGATACATTCGCAGCCTAGGATGGTGCATATGACGCCATCGACACCGACGCCCAAAACATCCACGAGGACATCATGCGTGTTATCCGCTCCACCGCGCTGCTCGCGGGATCGCTGCTGACCCTGACACTCGCCGCCGGCGCCCAGGCGCAAACCCCCGCTGCCGCTCCGGCCGCCTCGGCCAGCCAACCGGTGCTGCCCGTGATCGCGACCATCGCGCCGATCTACAACCAGCTGGTCTACTTCCGCCTGCCGACGCGCTTCGTGTCGATCTACGAAGGCACGCGCGGCGACGACTACGCGCACGAATGGGTGCTGCCCGGCGAAACCAACGCGAACTGGTCGCAGATGATCACGCTGACGGGCGCGCAGAACGTGATCGCCAAGCATCCGGAAGCCGATGCCAAGAGCTATGCCACCGGCATCGCCGCCGGCTTCCAGAAGGCCTGCCCGCAGAGCTTCTCGGCCAAGGGCATCTACGACGGCAAGCTCAACGGCAGCGACGCCTTCTCGATGGTGGTGAGTTGCGGCAATGCCGCGGCCAGCGCGGGCCACAGCGAAACCACCGCGATCACGGTGGTGAAGGGTGCCAAGGATCTCTACACGCTGCAATGGGCGCAGCGCGGCCCGCTGTCCACCAAGCCGCTCGATATCGACGCCGCCATGTGGCTGCAGCGCGTGCGCAACCTGATGCCGCTGAAGGTCTGCCCGATCGTGCCGGGCGAGAAGGCGCCGTATCCGAGCTGCAGCGCGAACGTCTCCTGAGCATCGGCGGGCCGCCTGCCGGCGCCGTGCCGCCCGGCGCCGCGCCGCGTGGATCACCCCTGGATCTGCTTGTCGCGCTCGAACTCCATGTAGAAGATCGTGCGCGGCACGGGCGAGGCATTCAGGGCGAAATGATCGAGCGAGCCGTCGAACACGATGGCATTGCCGACCTGGTTCTGGTTGAAATGGCCGGCCACGTTCAGGTAGGCATAATTCCCCTCGACCGCCGCGTCGAGCGTGATGTGCATCTGCAGCATGCCCTGCTCGAGCAACTCCGGATGTCGATGCGTGCTCAGCAACACGTTCGGCATCATCCGCGACAGGGCACATACCTTGATGCCCTTGATCCTGCCCAGCATCTCGATCGTCCGCGGCATGGCCTCGGCGGCGAACGGGATCGCCTGGTCGCGCACGACCAGGCCGTATTGCGTCCAGTCGCGATTGAAGCTTCCGTCCGACTTCCATCCCAGCAGCCAGCCGTATCGCCCGCCCTTCCTGACGTGATCGATGATCTCGGCATGCACCTGGTCATGGTTCTTGCCCACGCGATCGATTTCGAGCAAGGGGGCATCCAGGTTCATGCACTCGTCGCGGATCACCTCCCAGTTCAGGGCGAGCTCCTGCAATCGAGGGAACTGCGCGAGCGGGTAGAACGCCGGCCGGTCGGTGGGCGAGGGAGCATGCTGAAAGGCGGACGCGAATCGATCTTGCATGACGATGTCACCGGAAAAGGAAAATGAGTCGATCGGATAGTTCACCGTAACGTACACCACTCGTTCCGGCGAATGTGTGAAACCGGCGAGTCACGCCGAAAGCTTGATGGCCGGGTACGCCGGGCAGGCCGCCGGTTCAGCCCGAACCGCCGCCGCTAGCCCGCCGCGCGCTGCCTCAGGATCGCCACGAATTCCTCCATCTGCGGCGAGGGCAGCTCGTTCTTGCGGGTGATCACGCTGTAGTGGCTCATGCTGCGGCGCACCTCGATCGGCAGGCAGCCGAGCAGGCCCTCGTCGATGCGCTGCTGCACCACCGCGCGCGGCTGCAGCGAGATCATCTCGGTCGAGCGGAGCAGCTCGATGGTCGAGAAGATCGAGGGCGTCTCCACCATCCCGACCGGCGCGACCAGCCCCGCGCTGGCGAAGGTCTCCTCGAACAGCTGGCGGATCGCGGT
This sequence comes from Burkholderia gladioli, assembly GCF_000959725.1. Classification (NCBI taxonomy): domain Bacteria; kingdom Pseudomonadati; phylum Pseudomonadota; class Betaproteobacteria; order Burkholderiales; family Burkholderiaceae; genus Burkholderia; species Burkholderia gladioli. The sequence continues at coordinate 903,901 of NZ_CP009322.1, read as the reverse complement.
GGCGCTGGGATAGAGGATCCAGGGCCAATGGCCGAGATCGGCGATGTCGACGCGCCGCGCGCGCAGCAGCGGATGATGGCTGCCGACCACGAAGCAGACCGGCTCGTCCGACAGCTCGACCGCATCGAAGATGGCACGCTGGCGCGGCTCGGTGAGCCGGCCGATCATCAGGTCCAGCTGCTTGTGCTCGAGCCAGATCGCGAGCTGGTCGCTGCTCTGCTCGACCAGCTTGATCACCAGGCGCGGGCGCCGCGCCTGGATCTCGCGGATCGCCGCGATCACGATCTGCGCGGCCGAGGCCGAGATCGCGCCGACCGTCAGGTGCCCGTAACCGCCGCCCTGCTGGGTCACGAATTCATTGGCGAACTTGCCGAGCCCGGACATCGCGCTGCCCGCGTAGCGGATCGCCAGCAGGCCCAGGTCGGTGGGCCGCATCTCGCGCGGCAGCCGCTCGAACAGGCGCTCGCCGAACATCGCCTCGATATCGCCGAGGATCTTGGTGGCGGCCGGCTGCGTGACGTGCATCTGCTCGGCCGCCGCGCGCAGGTTGTGGGTGCGCCCCAGCAGTTCGAGCAACTGCAGGTGGCGAAAGCGCAGCTTCGAGGGCAGCGTCGCGGACAACAGGGGGCGATGGCGATCCATAGGGTAAACCTCAGTGCGGCGATAACCGAATGGAATCGAGTCTAACAATTCTTCGATTGGACGTTTATCGCGCGTCTGCCTAAAGTGCTTCGACCTGCCCTGCCCGCCGCATGCCAGGCCCCCGATATCCAAGAGACCAACGAGACGATCGATGAAGCTCGACAGCGCCCCCGCCCATTCCGACTCCGCTCCCGAGGCATCCTCCCAGCCCGCCTCCCAGGTGGTCGCGCTGCATCCCGACGACGACGTGCTGATCGCGCGCCGGCAACTGGTTGCGGGCGCATCGATCGAGGCCGGGGTGATCGCGCGCGGCCTGGTCCCCGCCGGCCACAAGATCGCGCGACGCGCGGTGGCGGCCGGCGCGCCGGTGCGCCGCTACGGCCAGATCATCGGCTTCGCCTCGCGCGCGATCGAGATCGGCGAGCACGTCCACGTGCACAACCTGTCGATGGGCGAGTTCGAGCGCGACGGCGCGTTCGGCGTGGACGCCAAGCCGACCCGGCCCAGCGCGACGCCCGCGCGCTTCGCGGGCATCGTGCGCGCCGACGGACGCGTGGCGACGCGCAACTACATCGGCATCCTGACTTCGGTGAATTGCTCGGCCACCGCCGCGCGCGCGATCGCCGACCAGTTTCGCCGCGACATCCGCCCCGAGGCGCTGGCCGACTACCCCAACGTGGACGGCGTGATCGCGCTGACCCACGGCCTGGGCTGCGGCATCGCCTCGGACGGCGAGGCGATCGCGGTGCTGCGCCGCACGCTGGGCGGTTATGCGCGGCACCCGAATTTCGCCGGCGTGCTGATGGTCGGGCTAGGCTGCGAGACCAACCAGATCGACGCGCTGCTGCGCGACCAGGCGATCGAGACCGGCGCCGCGCTCCAGGCCATGACGATCCAGGCCAACGGCGGCACGGCAGCCACGGTCGCGGCCGGGGTCGAGGCGATCAAGGCCATGCTGCCGCGCGCGAACGCGGTGCGGCGCGAACCGGTGGAGGCGCGCCACCTGATCGTCGGCCTGCAATGCGGCGGCTCCGACGGCTATTCGGGCATCACCGCGAACCCGGCGCTGGGCGCCGCGGTCGACAGGCTGGTGGCGCACGGCGGCACCGCGATCCTGTCGGAGACGCCCGAGATCTATGGCGCCGAGCACCTGCTCACGCGCCGCGCGGTCTCGCCCGAGATCGGCGAGAAGCTGATGGCGCGGATCCACTGGTGGGAAGAATACTGCCGGCGCATGAATGCCGACCTCAACAACAATCCCTCGGCCGGCAACAAGGCCGGCGGCCTGACCACCATCCTCGAGAAATCGCTGGGCGCGGTCGCCAAGGCCGGCACCACCAACCTGGTGGAGGTCTATCGCTACGCCGAAAACGTGCGCGCCGCCGGCCTGGTGTTCATGGACACGCCCGGCTACGACCCGGTCTCGGCGACCGGCCAGGTGGCGGGCGGCGCCAACCTGCTGTGCTTCACCACCGGGCGCGGCTCGGCCTATGGCTGCGCGCCCTCGCCCTCGCTGAAGCTCGGCACCAATAGCGCGCTGTGGCGCCGCCAGTCCGAGGATATCGACATCAACTGCGGCACCATTCTCGACGGCGAGGCCAGCATCGACGAACTCGGCCAACGGATCTTCGAGCAGATGCTCGCCACCGCCTCGGGCCAGCCGACGCGCAGCGAACTGCACGGCTACGGACAGAACGAGTTCGTGCCCTGGCAGCTCGGCGCGACGCTCTGAGCCGCGCACCGCGCGCCCCGCTTGCCCTCCCGACAACCCGAACCGATCACGCCATGACTCAAGACGTCCGCTACGCCGCCACCGAACTGCAGGCCTTCGCCGAGGCGCTACTCGCCGCCGCCGGGCTCGACGCGCCGCATGCGCGGGCCGTCGCCGCCACCCTGGTCGACGGCGACCTGATGGGCCACGACACGCACGGCCTCGCGCTGCTCGCGCCCTACGTGGGCGAACTCGAGCGCGGGACCATGACGCGCTCGGGCGAGCCGGAGGTGCTGTCCGACCGCGGCGCCAGCCTGCTGTGGGACGGCCGCCGCCTGCCCGGGCCCTCGCTGGTGATGTCCGGCATCGAGACGCTGGCGCCGCGCGCCCGGCAATACGGCAGCGCCACCCTGGTGATCCGCCGCAGCCACCATATCGCCTGCCTGGCCAGCTACCTGGAGCGCGCCACCGCCGAGGGCTTCATGATCCTGCTCGGCAGCTCGGACCCGGCCACCCACAGCGTCGCGCCGTTCGGCGGCACGCGCGCGGTGTTCACGCCGAACCCGATCGCGGCCGGCATCCCCACCTCGGGCACGCCGTTCCTGATCGACATCTCGGCCTCGCTGGTCACCAACGGCATGAGCGCGCGCCTGGCCAAGTCCGGCCAGCAGTTCGACGAGCCGGTGCTGCTCGACGCCGAGGGCAATGCCAGCCGCGACCCGGGGGTGCTGAACACCGAGCCGCCCGGCACCATCCTGCCGCTCGGCGGCCTGCCGTTCGGGCACAAGGGTTTCGGCCTGGCGCTGCTGATCGACGCGCTCACCGGCGGCCTGGCCGGCCACGGCCGAGCCGATCCGCCCGACGGCTGGGGCGCGACGGTCTACCTGACGCTGCACGATCCCTCGGCCTTCGGCGGCGAGGCGGATTTCAGGCGGCAGATGGACTGGATCGCCGAGGCCTGCCGCAGCAACCCGCCGCGCCCCGGCTTTTCCGAGGTGCGGATGCCGGGCGACCGGGGCCTGGCGCGCAAGCGCGAGCAGTTGCAGGCGGGCGTGAAGCTGCATCCGGCGATCGCACCGGCGCTGGGCGCTTGCGGCGAGCGTTACGGCCTGAAGCTGCCGGCACGGGTGGGCACGGCTTCCTGATCGCGCATCGCCCCGCTACCGTCCGCCCCGTCTTCGGCGCGGACGGCCTGCCCCGCCTGCCGCCTTTCCTTTCCCGCTCCCCGCCTCGTCCCGCCAGTTGGAATAAAACCCGATGCCCGGGTGTTGTGGCTGATGTTGCAACACCCCATTCGAGGCACGGAGCGATTCATGGCCACATCCAGCAACGACGCCGACGCATCCCCCGATCCCTACAACCCGGCGGACAAGGCGGAAAGCACCACGATGAAATTCGATCGCGAGAGCGGCAACGGCGATCGCTACTACGAGCGCCCGGTCGAAGTCGACAGCTCGGCCGATGCCGACCGCCTGATCGGCACCGACGACAACCACTACCGGCTGGTGGAAAAGCAGGATTATTTCTATCGCGCCATGCACCGCGACGAATACGATGCCTGGCAGACCGTCTTCAAGCAGGGCACGCCGGAGCTGCGCGCCAAGAAATACCTGGAACTCAAGGCCCTGCAGATCGAGGGCCACCAGGGCTGGGCCAGCCACCGGAAATATTCCGAGGAATACCTGAGCGAAAAGAACGGCTACACGCACCTGATCGAGGTGCATGCGCCGGGTTTCGTCACGGACATGCGCAGCGTCGGCTTCAAGAGCGGCAAGGCCGAATCCGGGGATCTGTCGTGGGGGCTGGGCCTGAGTTCCAGCAATTCCTTCGGCCCCGACAAGGCCGCCAACAAGGCGCTCAGCAAGGCCTACGACGACGCCAAGACCAAGGGCCTGTTGCTGCCGACGGGCGGCAAGAAGGCGCCCGCGTCCAAGGACATGGCCAAGTTGCTGGCGCCGTACTTCTTCTGCAAGGACATGGAGAACATGAAGACGGTCAATCTCCGCTCCACGCAGGACAAGCCCAACGCCGCGACGCTGAAGGACCCGGCCGCGAGCGGCGGCGGCAAGAAGAAGAAATGAGCGGCGCGCCGCGCGGGAGCCTAGGTCCGCCCCGAGCTGGGCACCGAGGAAATCAGCGTGGCGCCGCACGACGTGTGGTGGCCGTCGAAGGCCACGGCGACGCCGTCGATCAGGACCTGCGGGTCGCCCTCCACGATCACGCAATGCTCGTGGCCCGACATCGGGCAGGTGCAGCGATCGCCGACACAGGCCACCGCGCGCCCCATCACGGTCGAGGTATCGCGGCCCGTGACCACCTTGCCGCCATGCGAGGTGGCGTCGCCGATCCGGATCACGCCGCGCATCGCCGGCTCCCTGCTTCCAGGCGCAGCCGCGCGGCGCGAGTCGATACCTTGGGCGTGCCGGCCATCATTTGAAGGGGCTGCCGCCGGTCTTCTGCTGCCACGCCGCCTTGTTGCCGTCCTCGGGCGGGCTCACCATCACGATGCTGGCGGTGCCGTTCGGGCGCCGGTTCACGGTCGCGCTCGCGCCGCCGTCGTCGTAGCCCGCGATCAGGCCGAGGCCGATCTGCACCAGCGGCGAACTCACGCCGGTATTGCCGATGCGCGCGCCGATGTCGTAACCCTCCTTGACGTCGTCGAGGCTGGGCGCGCCCGCGCCGACCTGGGCCAGCGCCTGGTTCAGCGGCACCACCCACAGCCGGTCCGCGGTGGTGTCGTAGAACACCCGCCTGGGCTCGCGGCCCTGCGGCAGCGCCGCGACCGCCTGCTCCCAGCCGGCCTTCAGCGCGGCCGCCTGCGCTGCGGTCTTCAGCGGCTGGCCATGATCGTCGGTCAGCTTGACGTCGACGGGACGATGCAGGTAGCCCAGCAGCGGCGCGTCGTCGAACTGGCGCAGTTGCCAATTGGTCCAGCGCACCGGGAGGTAGGACGAGGTCGTGAACTGGCCGGGGCCCTGGTTGCCGATGGTCTTCCAGAACGCCGGCAGTTGCGCCTGCCACCAGCTCGCCGTCATGGTGCCGATCGAGTCCGGATCGTCGACGCCGGCCGCCTTGGCCTGCTTGCGATAGTGGGCATCGAAACCCTCGGGGCCGCGATCGTCGTTCTTGTCCCAGTAGAAATTCCAGAGCTTCACGACATCGTATTCGCCGTGGGTGCGATCGATCTGCTCGGTCTGCTCGACCGCGAACGGGCGCACCAGCCGATCGACGCGATCGGAGCGCGACACCAGCATCGCGACGATGCTGTCCGGCAGCGCCGGCCTCGCGTGTGCCGCCGGCGCGGCGCCGCCGCTGCCGGGCGCGCCGAGCAGCGAACGCATGGTCGAACCGTCGAGGCTGTAGACCAGCGCGGCGGGCACGTCGGGATGCGCGTCGAAGAAGTCGAACAGTTTCTCGAGCATGGCCGCGCCGTCGTCGCCATTGGCATCCTCCTGCCACAGGAACAGCGTGACGCCGAGCCCCGCCTTCTGCCGGCTGTCGGCGATGTTCATCGCGGCGCGATAGGCGTTGTGCGCGTTCTTGGCCGGCCCCCACACGATCACCGGCACCGGCCAGTATTCGACGGCATGCCGCGCGCCGAGCTTGAAGCTGGTGGTGATCGACACGCGCATGTCGTCGAGGCGCGCATCCTCGCTGTCGGGATAATCCTCGGGATTGCTCGAGAAATAGCTGGCGTGGTTGTCGGCTTTCTGGACGATCTTCGCCCAGATTTCCTGGTTGGTCTCGTAGCCGGTCACGGCGCCGAGCCCGCGTACCTCGAGCACCGCCTGCGGCCCCTTGCGCGCGAGCAAAGCGCTCGCGCCGTTGAAGCCGTGCGCGAGCGCGGCGTGGCTCTCGCCGGGCGCTGCCCCGCCTGCGGCGGCCTGGGCCTGCGCGGCCGGCTCGGCGGGCGTCTTCGCGGCACTGCGATGCACCCATGCCACGCTCAGTCCGTAGGCGAGCACCGCCAGCCCCAAGGCCACCACCACGCCATTGCGAATACTGCTTGCCATATCCGGCATCTCCCGGCCCGTCGTTTCCCAATAACTGTAGTGTCTGGCCATCACCAGCAGAAGCCAGGCGATCGCCGCCACCGCGAAGGCGATAGCATACGGCCAAATACGCGGTCTCGTGATCATCGCGGAAAGCCCTGGAATATCTCGCCCATCGTCTTGTTGCCGTACATCGCCTGGGCCTTCTGCGATTCCTGCCGCCAGTACTCTTCCTCGGCCTTCTTCTGCGCGGCCACCGCGCTCGGCGTCAGCTCGCTGGTCACCAGCGGCGGCATGGTGGACGAGACGAAGTGCTCGGCCGGGAAGCTGCCGTTCTGGTAGTAATCCGAAACGGCCTTGATGAAATTGCGCGTGTCCGTATCGAGGCGTGAATAGGCCGCATTGCGCTGGATCTTGGCCATCGTGGCGGCGTCCATCTTCCAGTCGGCCATCAGGGTCAGCAGCTCGCGCCAGGCCGGATCGTCGAGCGTGACGGCCTGGCCGATCGCCACGTCCATCGCGGTGACCCAGCGATGGTTCTCGGCGCTGTGCAGCAGGCCCGAGTGATAGTTGTTGGCCTCGCGCGCGGCGGGATCCTTCTCCATGCGCGCGCGCGCCTCGTTCGGCGTTTCCTCGCGCTGGACCACGCGCTGGGGCAGCGCCGGCGTCAGCAGGGTGGAGCTCAGCGAGGTGGTGATGCGCCAGTTCTGCGACTGGTCGTCGACGTCCTTGCCGCGATTGAAGGCGGCCTTGTACGAATCGGTGCCGGCGAACGGATTGCGCGTGGTATCGACGTCGACCCACTTGAAGCTCGCGTACTGGTTGCCGAGCCCGACGTCCTTGGTGACGTCGTCGGGCGTCATCAGGCCGGCAACATCGGCGTGGCCGGGACGCGGTCCGCCCTTCTGGATCTCGCCGCCATACATGTCGGGCACGCAGGGCGGCTTCAGTTCCTCGCCGTTGATGAAGCGGATGTCGTTGCGCGAGAACGACGACTGCAGCGCCGCGTTGGTGCCCATGCCGAGCGCCGTGCCGACCATCGAGCCGTCGGTGTCCGGCCCCGGCGACAGCCGCTCGTACGCGTCGCGCACCGGCACGCGGGCCGGCGCCGTGCCGACCGGCACCTTGCGGAACTTGCCGTCGCCGTTGTGATCGCGCTCCATGCGCGTCCACATGCGCTGGAAGAAGCGCTTGGGCGCGAGCGCCGTCATGGCCGGCATGGTCTTGCCCTGGCGCGCCGCGGCGCCGTCGGCCGGCACCTGGTCGGGCACGCCGAAGGTGCCGATCCCCTGCACCTTCTTGAGGCCGACCACGGTGTCCTCGGGACAGAAATACAGGTACACCTTGCCGCGATTGTCGCGTTCGTCGAAGGTGATCCAGTTCTTGCCGCCCTTGTCGAGCCGCTTGCCGTTCGCCTTGCTCCAGTCCTTGCCGGCGCGCCCGTGCGACTTGTCGGCGTTGATCATCAGCTCGGCCAGGTCGGGAATCGTGTGCGGCTGGCTGGTGACCGCGTTGGTGATGTCGATCATGGTCTTCAGCTTGCCGTGGCCGGTCTGGTTGCTGCCGTCGTCGGTCGCGTGGAAGCTGTAGGGCGTGTCGACCATGATGATGCAGTCGACGCAGCGCTGCCCCTTCTGCTTGAGCATCGCCTGCGCCAGCAGCGTGATGATGGTCCCCTGGCTGTGGCCCATCACGGTGATGGTCTCGTGCTCGGGGTTCATGCCCGCGGCCAGGGCCAGCGCGCTCGGCTGGATGGTGCGGATCGTCATGATCAACCTGGCCAGGCGCGCCGCGGCCAGCACGAAGTAGCGGCGCTGCGGCGCCTGCCCGGCATAGAGCGTGTTGCCGCCCAGCGCGTTGTGCATCACGCGCCGCGTGACCCAGTCGGGCTTGAAGCCCTCGCCGTACATCTGCGGGATGTTGTTGGTGGCGTTGGCGAAGAAGCCGCCGGCCTTGGCGAAATGCGCGTCGAGCCGGTTGCCGTAGACGTCCTGGTACTGGCCGCGCGTCATCAGGTTGTGGTTCTCGTCCTGCGAGGTGCTCGAGACGATGCCGGCGTTGTGGATCTTCGCGATGTCCTTGTTGTCGGCGCGCAGCCCCCAGTAGAACGGCAGGAACATGCTGTGGGTCGCGTCGCCCACCGTGCGGCGATACAGGTAGGTGTCCGGATCGGACAGCACCTCGTTGTTGCGCGCGGTGGCGCCGTTGCGGCTCTGCGCCTTGGCCCGCCGGTACTGGTCGCCGTAGCTGCCCGGCTTCAGGTCGGCGCGCGACAGACGCTCGTTGAGCCCCTGGCACAGCCCCTGTTCGACGAACGAATACACGGCGCCGGTATCGTTCACGCCGTGGATGAAGATCACGATCCCGGGCAGGTTGCCGGGCAAGGGGACGTTGCGCGCGTCGGGCCGGTCGGTCATCGTCACGCCGGCGCCCTGCGCGTGCACGCGATAGCCGCTGCTGTCGTCTGCCATTGAGTTTCTCCCCCTGCCGTCTTATAGCGACGGCTTCAAGATATCGATCTTCGCGATGCGCATCACGTCGTCCTTCACCATGTCCGTGAGCCCGCTCGCGTCGGACTTGCCTTCCACCACGCGCCCGTCGTTGAGCGTGATGCGATAGGCCTGGTTGGCCGCGGGCGCCGGCGCATCGGCCGTGTGCCCGGGGAAATGCAGGCGGAACTGCTGGTCGGTCGGCCGGCTGGCGAAGCTGGTCTTCGCGGCCTGCTGCGTGGACGGCCCGCCCCATTGGTGCGAGGCCGACAGCAGCTTGATGTCGCCGTTGGTGCCCAGCGTCACGCCCTCGCCGATCCGGATGTAGCTGCCGTCTTCCGCGACCAGGCGGATCACCGGCGCCGTGACCAGCACCTCGCCCTCGTTGCTGGCGATGCGCAGGCCCTTCTGCGCGTTGGCGGTCAGCGTGTCGGCCTGCGCCTGCAGCAGCATCGGCCCCTCGCCGGCCACCGCCTGCACGCCCGCGCCGCGCGCGAACAGTTGCATGCCCTGCCCCGCGGTGGCGTTCAGGCGCTGCCCGCTCATCAATTGCACGTGCTGCTGCGCGACCTGATCGATGTTCTCGCCGGCATAGCTCAGGTGCGTCTTCGGCGTCACGTTGAGCGTGCCGGCCTGCGCGCCGAAGGCGATCAGCGAGGGAGCGTCGCCGGCGGGCGATGCGCCCGCCTCGCCCGCACCGCCGCCCGCGCCCGGGGACCAGCCGCGAAAGCGCTGCGCGACATCGGCCTGGCCCGCGCCGTCCGCGGCCTGCCCGCCATGCTGGCCGGCATAGTCGCCGAGCGACTTGAACAGCTCCGTGCATTCGCCGAGCAGCTTCAGCAGCTCGTCGCGGTCGAGCTGGCCGCCGCTCGCCTGGGTGCGCGCGTAGGTGGTCAGCAGGATGCCTTGCGCGGCACGCAGCGCGGCGGCCGCGTCGGTGCGCAGCTCGGCGCCCTCGCCGCGGTCCTGGCCGACGCCGTCCTGGCGCGGCTGGGTCAGGTAGCCGAGGTTCAGCTGCGTGTGCGCGTGCTCGCTGGCCAGTTGCGCGCTGATCTGCTGGGGCGTGTCGTCGAGCCTGAGCTGGTTGTAGCGCTGGCCCTTGATTTCCTTGGTCTTGATGCCCGATACGTGGCGATTGCCGGGCAGCGTGCCGGTATGGGTGAAGGTCGCGGGCGGCGTGGTGCCGTTGCCCAGCACGCCGATGATGACCAGCCGGTCGGGGTCGCCGCCGATGCAGCCGAGCAGCACCTCCATGCCCGCCCGCGGCAGGAAGGAATCGCCGAAGTTCGTGCCGGCCAGGCTCGAGGCCAGGCGGATCGGCGCGCTGTCGCCCGCGTCGCCCTTGGTGCCGGCGCCCTGCGCATGCGCGTGGTCGTCGGGATCGAGCCCCTGGAGCTGCACGTAGACGCGCCCCATCGCGTCGCACACCACCTCCTCGCCGTCGCGCGTGACGATCACGCCGGTGGCCAGGTGCACCGGCGGCAGGTCGGTGTTCGGGTCGTAGGCCGGCGTCAGCGGCACGCCGCGCTGCACGCAGGTGAAGCGGTTCTCGTAGCGCGTGTCCGATTCCGTCGCCAGCCCGGCCGGCGCGGCCGGCGCCGCGTTGGCGAGATTGCGGCTCGCCGCGAACAGCGCATGGGCCCGCCCGGTCAAGTCCTTCGGCAGGTTGTTCCAGATCTCGTGATGGACCGAGGTGATCAGGAACTGCCGCTTCTCGGCGGGCTGCATGTCGAGATCGACGTCGCCCGCGAGCGTGACCCAGTAGCCGACCGGCATGTCGCGCACGCTGCTCACGCCGTCGTGACGCTCGGCCTCGAACTGGTGCGCGAGCATGCGATCGCGCGTGATGCGGTCGTGGTCGTCCCAGGAATCGCCGACGTGCGGGATCTCGATCGCCACGTCGGTCAGCAGCTTCGCCAGGTCGTTGCCCGCCGCGCCCTGGTCGATGGCGGCCGCCGCGGTCGACTCGTCCATGCGGGCCTTCTTGTAGTCCCACGACGGGCGCCCCGTCATGCCGGGAATCAGGCGGCGATGCAGGGCGAACAGCGTGACCGTGTCGCGTTGCTCGGTGCCCGCATCGCGCGGGTGCAGGCGCACGGTGCCGGCGGAAGCCTGCGGCAGGCGCATCGGGTCGTCGCAGAACACCAGGGTATGCACCGGCGTCTCGGCGCCGCCGTTCTGGGCGGCGCCGGCGCGCACGAACACGCTGATGCCCTCGCGCCGCAGCAGGCGCCGCAGGAAGGCCGCGTCCGATTCGTTGACCTGCCGGGTCAGCTCGCGCGCGGGGTAGCGCGAGGTATCGAGCAGGGACAGGTCGTATTCGAACGCCGAGGCCAGCGTCTGGCTGCGCTGGCGCCACTGGTCCAGCATCACGGCCAGGATGTCGACCACGCTGCGTTTCAGGAAGATGCGCGAGTTGATTCGCTTGTCCATCAACGAGAGCGCGTCGCAGATCGTCAATTGATAGACCGTCAGCTCGCCGTCGGATTGACCGATCTGCACGTCGCGGATGATGGCGTTGATGGTGCGCAGCTGGCCGCGATCGGTCACCAGGCGCACCGAAACGGGCACGCCGATGAACAGCGTCGGCGCCAGGTCGCGCCGCGCGCACACGCAGGTCAGGTAGCCATGCACGCCGGTCATCAGGCCTTCGCGGATATCCGCGTGCTGGAGGGCCAGCAGGTGGCCGAGCGTATCCTGCGCCTTGCCGAAGTTCAGCGCGACCGGCCGGTTGTTCCAGTCCACCGCCCCCGTCGCAAACGCGTGCAAGGTATCGTTCAAGTTATTCACGACGAACCTGTAAGCTTATTTTTAGCCTGCGCAGTATAAATACATTTCAAGCCGTAAGCAGTAGGGTATTGATTCGAAATAGGCAATCATTCGTCCCATCGGAAAAATCGAATCAACGATCCGCTCCCTTGGCGCTACGCCAAGCTGGTAAAGGGTGCCGACGGCTTCGGTCATTTTGGCCGAATAAGGAAAAATTACTCTTTATTGAAATGAAGTCGGCAAATTCAACCGAATTCATTTCGAGTAATACCGAGTGATTGGCGCTCGATATCCGGCGGCTCCGCCACGCGCGGGATTCATGGCCGGCATCGAGCCCACGTCGAGCCGGCTTCGGTAGGATGCGCCCGGTGAAATCGGCGAAAGCACCCGAACCATCGGTCAGTACGAGGATGAGGTGCTCGCGGCGACGGTTGCCTCGATCACCGGAGATCCGGATGTCTACAACATCGTCGACGACGATCCGCTGCCGGTCGCGCAATGGATGCCGGCCTTCGCCCGCTGGGTCGACGCGCCGGCGTCCCGACGGCTGAGTGCCGAGGACGCGCTCGATACCGCCGGCGAGGAAGCGGTCTACTACCACACCCGGCTGAGCGGCGCGTCGAACCCCCGCGCCAGGGAGAAGCTGGGATTCTCGCCACGCGCGCTACTCTGGAAATGAGGCCGCGGCGCGGCGGCACCGGCCTCCCGGCCGGAGCGCGCGCCGCGCCCGCGCCTAAACCGCTTCCTCGCTGCCGCGCACCGGCACCGGCTCGCCCACCAGGGTCCAGTAGCCGATCATCGCCACCACCACCACCGCCGCGCCGACATACAGCGCCGGCTTGAACGAGTGCGAGGCCTGCACGATGAAGCCCGTCACCACCGGCGCCAGCGCGCCGCCGAAATAGCCGCCGAAGTTCTGCATCGCGCCGATCGAGGCGGTGGAGTTGGCCGGCGCCGCCACCGAGGCCATCGCCCAGGCCGCGCTCGAGGAGATGTACATCAGCATCATCGACACCGAGATGAAGGTCACCGCCAGCGCGGTGTTGTCGGTCAGCGCCGTGAGCGTGGTGAACACCGCGATGCCGAGCAGCGAGGCGACCATCGGGTACTTGCGGCTGTTGATCTGCGAGACGCCGCGCCGGGCCAGCACGTCGCAGATGCGCCCGCCCGACAGGCTCCCGATCACGCCGAACAGGTAGGGCACGGCGGCCACCCAGCCGGTGCGCGCGATGGTCAGGTGATGCTCCATCTGCAGGTAGGTCGGCAGCCAGGCGTTGTAGAGCCACAGCACGTAGATGGTGCCGAAGAAGCCCAGCAGCATGCCCCAGGTGGTGCGATAGCGCAGCAGGTGGCGCCAGTCGGCCCAGGTCGGACGCGTGCTGGCCAGGCCCTCGGTATCGTCGAGATACTCGCGCTCGCGCTGGGTCAGCGAGACATGGCGCGGGTCGCGATGCAGCAGGTAGAAGGCCAGCGCCAGCGCGAGGCCCGCCACCCCCATCACCACGAACATCCAGCGCCAGCCGAGGTTCAGCATCAGGACGGTCAGCAGCGGCGCGGAGATCGCGGTGCCGAGCGTCGACGAGCTGTTCCAGATGCCGGTGGCGGTGCCGCGCTCGTGCTTGGCGAACCAGTCGCGCACGATCCGCGCGCTGGTCGGGAACTGCGGCGCCTCGCCGACGCCGAGCACCATGCGCGCCGCGAAGAACTGCGAGAAGCCGTTGACCACGCCGCCAAAGGTCTGCGCCACCGACCACAGCGCGAGGCTCATGGCCAGCGTCAGGCGCGCGCCGAGCCGGTCGATCAGCATGCCCGCCGGCAATTGCGCGAACGCATAGGCCCACAGGAAGGCCGACAGCAGCAGGCCCATCTGCGGCACCGAGAAGCCGAGATCCTGGCGGATCAGCGGGGTGGCGATCGACAGCGTCGAGCGGTCGAGGTAGTTGACCACGCCGCTCATCAGCAGCAGCGCGAGCGCGGTGCGCTGGATGCGGCGCACGCGCGGCGAGGCCGCGTCGCGCGTGCCGGCCTGGGCGGATCCGGCCTCGGCCGGCAGCGCGTCGGGAGTGGTGGGCTTCATCGGGTGTCTCCTTGCTGGGGTCTCGTTCTGTACGTTCTAGGTGTCGACGCGCCCCATGGCGAGGATGGGCGCGCCCGCTCGAAACTCGACAACGACCGCAACCGCGCCGGCACGCGCGGCGGGGTGGCCAGCCAAGGTACCGGTTCCGACAACATACAGGCGCGGCCCGACGGAAATCCAATCAAATTTTGCGGGGGAGCGATTCCATCCGCTTATCGCGCCTTAGGGGCTAACCCGCCGCCGGGTCAACCCCGATCCGGGCTCGCGCGAGGCGCCGCGCGCCGTTTTGCGAGTAGCAAAGTCTCACGTCAGATGAGTTCGGAATATCGTTCCGTAATGAGCATCTCACGGCTGCCGAATTTTCCGATACAAGCCTTATTTGGCCGCGCTTGCAGGGTTAACCGCGATGGGACCAGCTTCATAAATGGAATAACGTTCCGAAATGATATCGGACAACCGATAAATAGCCGTGCCGGCACGGCCGCGCGCGTTCGATATCCCGCTTGCCCAACCCCCATCGACACCACAGGAGACGACAGATGCCGTTCCAGACAACCCGTCATACCGCCCTGCGCGCCGCGTTCGGCGTCGCGCTGGCCATCGCCAGCCTGATGGCCGGCGCGGCGACTTCGCACGCGAGCGGCGACGCGGCGGTCGCCAAGGCGGTCGAGCAGTTGCGCGTGGCGATGGTGGCCGGCGACGAGGCCACGCTGAAGAAGCTGACCGAGCCGGAACTGAGCTACGGCCATTCCTCGGCCCATATCGAGGATCGCGCGGAATTCCTGAAGGATCTGGTGGGCACCGGCGCGTTCAAGTCGGTGACGCTGTCGGACCAGACCGTCAAGGTGGTCGGCGACAACGCGATCGTGCGCCACGTATTCGATTCGGAGAACAACCAGCCGGATGGCAAGGTCACCACCTCGCACATCGGTGTGCTGCAGGTCTGGAAGCATCATCCGGACGGCTGGCGCCTGCTGGCGCGCCAGGCCGTGCCGCTGCCGCAGAAGTAAGAATGCCGAACATGGCTCGGCCCGGCGCCTTGGAATAGGCCGGGGCCGTCGAGGGAGCGTCGGGCGACGCTCCCTTTTTCGTTGTTTTTCATTGCCGCCCGCCGCGATGGCGGGCGCCGCCGGCTCAGGCCGGCAAGGCGAACTGCGTCACCGCGTGACGCAGCGCATCGGCCTGGTCCTTCAGCGAATGCGCGGCGGCCGCGGCCTGCTCGACCAGCGCGGCATTCTGCTGGGTCACCTGGTCCATCTCGCCCACCGCGCGATTGACCTGCTCGATGCCGGTGCTCTGCTCGGTGGCGGCCTGGCTGATCTCGCCGAGGATCTCGTTGACGCGCTTCACCGACTGCACGATCTCCTGCATGGTCGAACCCGCGTCGGTGACCAGCGAGGCGCCCTGCTCGACCGTGTCGGTGGAGGTCTCGATCAGCGACTTGATCTCCTTGGCTGCGGTGGCCGAACGCTGCGCCAGCGAACGCACCTCGGCGGCCACCACCGCGAACCCGCGGCCCTGCTCGCCGGCGCGCGCCGCCTCCACCGCCGCGTTCAGCGCCAGGATATTGGTCTGGAAAGCGATGCCGTCGATCACGCCGATGATGTCGGCGATCTTGCGCGAGCTGTCGGTGATCGCCGCCATGGTACGCACCACGTCGCCCACCACCTCGCTGCCGCGGGTAGCCACGTTGGCCGCCTGCCCGGCCAGCGCGGCCGCCTGCGAAGCGCTTTCCGCGCTCTGCCGCACGTGCGAGGTGATCTCGTCCATGCTGGAGGCGGTCTCGACCAGGGCCGCCGCCTGCTGCTCGGTACGCTGCGAGAGATCGGTGTTGCCAGCCGAGATCTCGGTGGCGCCGACGTTGATGTTCTCGGTGCCGAGCCGCACCCGCGAGACCATCTCGATGAGCCCCGCCTGCATGGTGTGCAGCGCGTGCAGCAGGCTGCCGCGATCGTCGCCGCGCAGCGCGACATGGGCGGTCAGGTCGCCTTGCGCGATGCGCTGCGCGGTCTCCACCGCCGACTCCAGATGGCCGCCGAGGCTGCGCCGCACGCTGCGCAGCACCAGCACCATCAGCAGCGAGGCGACGATGCCCAGCGCGCCCGACACGGCCAGCCAGATGAGGATGTCGCGATACATGGCCGCGCGGATGTCGTCCATGTACATGCCGGTCACCAGGAACCAGTCCCAGGGCGCGAAGCGGCGCACCACGCTGGTCTTCTCGACCGGCGCGTCGGCGCCGGGCTTGGGCCACAGGTAACGCACGTAGCCCGGCGCGCTGCTGCCCTCGCCGCCCTCCTTGCCGGCCTTGACGATGTCGACGAACAGGTGGGCGCCGTTCGGATCGGCGAAGTTCGCCAGGTTGGTGCCGTTCAGGGCCGGCTTGATCGGATGCATGATCATCGCCGGCTGCGAATCGTTGATCGAGATGTAGCCGTCGCTGCCGTAGCGCATCGCCGCGATCGCATCGAGCGCGCGCTGCTTGGCCTCGTCCTCGGGCAGCGTGTGCTGCTGGGCGAGTTGGTAGTAATGCTCGGCCACGCCATAGGCCTCGCTGACCAGCGAGGCGAGCGCCGCGCGGCGCGCCTCGAGCATGGACTGGCGGGCATGCCAGGCGCCGAATCCCGCGATCAGCAGCAGGCCGATCCACAGGATCGCGATCATCGACGTCAGTTTCCGGTTCAGGGTAAGGGTGCGCATCTCGAAGTCTCGCTCAGGTTACTGGACCGTGTTTCAAACCGGCCAGTGTTTGACGGCAGCGCGAGGCGCGCGGCGCAGGCGGGATATCCCTGAGGTGCCTCGATGAAAGGCGCGAGGCGCGCCAAAGATCGGATCAATGTGGAGCGGGCGAGGCGCTCGACGATGGCGGCTCGCGTCTCGCCTCGCCGGGGGGCGCAGCGATGCGACGCGAGCCGCGATGATGCGGGGAATCGGCCGATCAGGCCGCGACGATCGCAGCACCCGGCTGCGCCGCCTCCTGCGCGGACTCGCGCAAGGCATCGAGCGCGACCACGATCGCCCCTTGCAGGGCCGCGCCGTGGCCGAAGGCGGCACGCTGCCATTGCGGTTCGAACAGCGCGGCGCGCGCCACGGCGGCGCGAAGCCGCTCCACCAGCGCCGGCACGCGCGCCATGCCGCCGCCCAGCACGATGCGCTCGGGATCGATCATCAGCGCGAGATTGGCGACATGGCGCGCCAGCGTGTCGAGCGCCTCGTCGAGCAGCGCCGCCACCGCGGGTTGCGTGGCGGCCAGCGCGAAGGCCTCGCGCGCGCTGGTCTCGCGCCCGAGCAGCGCCGACACGCGCGCGGCCAGCGCGCCGCCGCCCGCGTGTTCCTCCAGCGGCGCGCCGCCCTCGGCGCAGGCGCGCTCGCCGGCCGCGCCGAGCAACTGGTAGCCGATCTCGCCGGCCGCGCCGTGCGCGCCGCGCAGCACGCGCCCGTCGATCACGGCCGCCGCCGCGAGCCCCGTGCCGAGGTTCACGTAGAGCCCCGTGCCGACCCCGGCCAGCGCGCCGAAGCGCGCCTCGGCCAGGGCCGCGGCCTTCACGTCGGTCGCCACGCCCACCACTCGCACCTCGAACATCCGGCGCAGCGCCGGTTCGAGCGCGAGCGTCTCCCAGCCGGGATTGTTCGGCGCGAACCGGATCCCGTCGGGCTGCACGATGCCGGGCGTGACGGCCGCCACCGCCAGCAAGGGCAATGCGCCCGCATCGCCCGCCCCTCGCTGATCGCGGCGCGTGCGCGCCAGCAACGCGAGACTGGCCTCGCGCGTGCGCGCCAGCACGCGCGCCGCGCCCTCGGCGGCCAGCGTCGGGATTTCCGCCTCGCCGAGGCGCTCGCCCGATGGCGTGGCGGTCGCCATGGCGATCTTGGTGCCGCCGAAGTCGATCGCCAGCAGGCAGCCCGCCGCCGCTGCCCCGCCCTTGCCGCCCGCTCCCATCCGCCCTGCCGCTTCCTCGCTCATGACTGCTCCACGCCGGTTCGCGGCCGGCCTTGCTGGCGCTCCAGGAACACTTCCCGCACGCGCTTGGGCCCGAACGGCCATTGTTTCGCGACGCGCGCCCAGACCAGGAACGCCATCACGCCGAGCGCGATCCATGCCGTCGACATCCATTGCGAACGTGCATCGGTCGCGTAGAACACATACAGCCAGCCGACCAGCGCGAGCAGGCTCGGCAGCGGATAGAGCCATTGCCGGTAAGGCCGGCGCAGGCCCGGCTGGCGGCGGCGCAGTACCGTCAGCGCGGCGATCTGCGCGACCGACTGCAGCAGCACCGCGACGGCCACCAGCATGTTGATCACGGTGGTCAGGTCGAAGAAGGTGCCGATCGCGGTCACCACGCCCATCACCAGCAGCGCCACGTGCGGGAAATCGTGCCTCGCGTGCAGGCGCCCGAAGGCGGCCAGGAACACGCCGTCGCGCGCCGCGTGGAAGGGCACGCGCGAGCCGCCGAGCAGGCCCGCGAACACCGAGGCGAGCGCCGCCACCAGGATCAGCGCGGTGATGATTGCCGCGGCCGTGTGCCCCCAGTTGCGCTCCACCACCAGCGAGGCCACCGAGCTCGACTTCGCCACCTCCTGCCAGGGCACGGTGCCGATCACGCCGATGTTCATCGCCAGGTAGAACACCATCATCGCCAGGATCGACACGATGATCGAGCGCGGCATCACGTGGCCGGGATTCTTCAGCTCGTCGCCCATGTAGGCGGTGGTGTTGTAGCCCGCGTAGTCGTAGATCGCGATGATCAGGCCGGCGCCCAGGCCGGTGAAGAACTTGCCCGCGTCGAACGCGTCGGGCGGCATCGACAACGCCAGCGGCAGGTGGAAGTCGCTCCAGGCGGCGGCCGTGGTCAGCAGCACCGCGAGCACCATCACGATCCACAGCACCGCGCCCAGCGTGCGGATCGACTCGATGCGCCGGTACAGCGCGAACACCACCAGCGCCACCGCGGCGATGCCGATCGCATGCGACTGCCAGGGGCTCAGGTTCGGCAGGAAGAAACCGAGGTACTGCACGAAGCCGATGATGCCGGTGCTCATGATCAGCGGAATCGACAGCATGGCGGTCCACACGAACAGGAAGGGCATCAGCTTGCCGGTGCGGTACTGGAAGGCCTCGCGCACATACAGGTAGGTGCCGCCCGCGCCCGGCATGGCCGCGCCGAGCTCGGCCCAGACCAGGCCGTCGGCCATCGCCAGCAGCGCGCCGCACACCCAGCCGATCACCGCCAGCGGCCCGTTGAGCACCGCCACGATGGCCGGGATGGTCAGGAACGGCCCCACCCCGCAGATCTGGATCATGTTGACCGCGATGGCCGGGAACAACCCGACCGAGCGACGGAAATGCTGCGCCTGCTGCGCGTCGTCCGCGCCGTCCGCGGCGGCGGCGCCGTCCGAACGGCTGGCGCCGGGGTCCTGCCAGGTGGAATCGCTCATGCCTGTCTCCTAGCGGCCGGGGGCCGCGATCTCGTTGCCAAGGAACTGCCGTGCGAGGCTGCCGTGCCGCTTCGTCGATGGCGGCATCGTGGTCGAATGATAGGAAAGGTTCTTTACGAATTCAACAGATTCAAAAATAATCCTTCGGAACCCCGCCTTGCCTCGCGCGACATCTCGTTGATAGGATCGGACACCCGCAGACAGGCCACGCATGAATCCGCATTCCCGCAAAGCTCCGCCCCCCAGCGCTCCCGTCACCCGCGGCCCCGCCTTCGTGCGCCAGGGCAACGAATGGGCCATCTACCAGCACCTGCTGGCGCTCGCGCCGGCCACCGCGCCGCAGCTCGCGCAGAGCACGGGCCTCTCCAAGGTCACCGTGACGGGCGCGCTCGGCAACCTGGAACGGCTCGGGCTGGTCGAGCAGGTGGGCGTGCGCGAGGGCAGCGCCGGGCGCCAGCCGCGCCTCTACCAGCCGCGCGCGCGGGCCGGCTACGTGGTGGCGATCGACGTCGGCGCGGCCTGGATCCGCGGCGCGCTGGCCGACCTGTCCGGCAATATCCTGGCGCGGCTGGAGAAACGCTCGCCGGCGCGCGCCTCGCTGCTGGTCGCGCGCATCGTCGAGATGGCGCAGGCGCTGGCCGAGGCGCAGGCGCTCCCGCGCGAGGCGGTGCTGGCCACCGTGCTCGGCTCGCCCGGCGTGTTCGATCCCTCCAGCGGCCGGCTGCGGCTCGCGCCCAACCTGCCCGACTGGGAACGCGCCGATCTGGTCAGCTCGCTGCGCGCCGCGCTCGGCGAGGACACCCTGTTCGACAACGACATCAATCTCGCCGCGCTCGGCGAGCAGGCGCACGGCATCGGGCGCGGGGTGGACAACTTCGTGTTCATGTCGATCGGCACCGGCATCGGCCTGGGCATCGTCACCGACGGCAAGCTCTATCGCGGCGCGCACGGTTTCGCGGGGGAAATCGCGGTGCTGCGGCCGGCGCCGCCCGCGCAGGATCGAAGGCTGGACAGCGAGCGCGAGCGCGGCAAAGACCGCGGCGAGAACGCCAGGGACGACAGCCCGCGCGCGGCGATCTTCGAGGAATCGGCGGCGGCCAAGGGCATCGTGGCGCATGCACGGCGCATCGGCCTGGAAGTGGACGACGCCGAGGCGGTATTCGCCGCCGCGCTGCAGGGCGACGAACGCGCGCGCGCCTGCCTGGCCGAGCAGGCGCGCCAGCTCGCCTGGGGCCTGGCCGCCATCATCCCGGTGCTGGACCCTGCCCTGGTGGTGCTGGGCGGCGGCATCGGCCTGGCCGGCGCGGCGCTGCTGCCGGCGATCCGCGAGCAGGTGGAGGCCTGGCTGCCGATCCCGGCGCCCGAATTCGCGATCTCCGCGACGGGCACCGACGCGGTGCTGCTCGGCGCGATCGTGCAGGGCGTCGAGCGCGCGCGGCTCAAGGCCTTCGAGCGGGCGGGCTGAACCGGGGAAAATTTGGCGGGAAATTCGGGAGGAGATTCGGCGGGAAATTCGGAAGCCGTGTCGGCGGAAAGCCGGAAGGGAGGATCGGGCGCCGCCAGGACGGCGGCGCCTCGCGCGGCGACCTCAGCCGCGTTTGCCGAGCGCCTGCTCGATCTTGCGATCGGTCTTGTATTGGCTCAGGGCATAGACGGACCAGATCGCGGCCGGAATCCAGCCGATCAGCGTGATCTGCAGCAGCAGGCATATGATGCCCGCGAACGGGCGGCCGATCGTGAAGAACTGGAACCACGGAATCAGGATGGCAAGCAGCAGACGCATCGGGGTCCTCGCATCGGGCAATTGAGTTGTCGGAGCCGCGCCGGGGCGGCCCCTCATTCTACGATCCCGGGATGACGCTCCCGGGCACGGCGCGGCGAGGGCCCCACCCAGACAACGCGCCGCCGCGCCCTCCCCCTCAAGCCTCCACCGCCTTGCGCTCCTTCTTCACGCCCGGCATCACGCGCTTGGCCGGATCGTTCTCGAGCGCCGGCACCGAGGCGAACAGCTCGGCGATCCAGTCGGCGAACACGCGCACCGTCATCGACAGATGGCGGTTGTGCGGATAGACGATCGAGATCGGCTTGGGCTTCGGATAGACGCCCTGCAGGATCTCCACCAGCGAGCCGTCCATCAGGTGCGGGATCACCGAGAACAGGGTCGGCTGGATCAGCCCGAAACCCTCGAGCGCGCAGGTCACGTAGGCATCGGAATCGTTGACCGTGACGATCGAGTTCATGCGGATCTCCTGCAGCTTGCCGTCGATCAGGAAGATCCACGGCATCGGCCGGCCCAGCGCGTAAGCGAAGTTCACCGCGCGGTGCTTCTCGAGTTCCTCGATGCTGCGCGGCTCGCCGAACTTCTCCAGGTAGGCGGGCGAGGCGCAGCTCACGCGGTTCATCACCCCCACGCGCCGCGCCACCATCGACGAATCCTCCAGCGGCCCCACCCGGATCTCGCAATCGAAACCGTCGCGCACCAGGTCGACGGGCCGGTCCGACATGCCGAACTGCAGCTCGATGTCGGGATAACGCTCGTGGAATTCCGGCAGCGCCGGCAGCACCACGCGCCGCCCCAGCAGCGACGGCATGTGCACGCGCAGCGCGCCGTGCGGCTTGCGGTTGCCGACCTGGAAGCTCGCGTCGGCCTCCGAGATCTCCGTCAGGATCCGGATGCAATGCTCGTAGTAACCGGCGCCCTCGGGCGTCAGCGAGAGCCGGCGCGTGGTCCGGTGCAGCAGGCGCACGCCGAGCAAGGCTTCGAGGTTCTGGATGATCGTCGTCACCGAGGCCCGCGGCATGGCCAGCGTCTCGGCGGCGCGCGTGAAGCTATTCGCATCGACCACGCGCGTAAAAACCTGCATCGCCTGTAATCGGTCCATCAATTTCCCCTTTCTCTGCTTTCGAACGGCCAACGGAACAGGATAGAGCGGCACGGCATCGCGATTCAAGCCTGACGGCGATTATTCATGTGCCGCGAGCAATCGCGGCGGCCGGCCGGCGATTGGCGGAAGGCGGCAAAGCCTTGCCGGGCGGGGCTCGCGCGGCGGTTTCGGCAGTTCGCCGGCAGCCCGAGTCGGCCCGGCCGATCGCGCGCCCGGCGCCGCGAGGGGCTCCGTGTTTTCACCGACAGCTTCGGCGAGCCTTTGGCCACGAATAAATTACCCATTTCGAATCAAATACTTGCATCACGACGGCAAGCCCGGGCCGCGCTAGAGGCCGCCATCTACTCGCTTGCGATTTCTCGCGTCACCGACTATCGTTACATCCGTCAATGTCACATTTAAAAATGAACCGGAACGGAGACACCGCATGAATGCGCGTACCCTGCCCGATGGCGACGGCGCCAGCGAAGCCGTCGACATCGCGATCATCGGCACCGGCTTTGCCGGCCTCGGCATGGCGATCCGGCTGCGCCAGAAGGGGCGCGGCGACTTCGCGGTGTTCGAGAAGGCCCCGAGCGTGGGCGGCACCTGGCGCGATAACCATTACCCCGGCTGCGCCTGCGACGTGCAATCCCATGTCTACTCGTTCTCGTTCGCGCCGAACCCGCGCTGGACGCGCATGTTCGCGCCGCAACCGGAAATCCGCGCCTACCTGGAAAGCTGCGTCGAGCGCTTCGGCATCGCGCCCTACCTGCGCTTCGACCACGAGCTGGCCAGCGCCGAATACGACGAGGTCGCGCACCGCTGGCAACTGCGCTTCGCCAACGGCCGCCGCGTCTCGGCGCGCGTGCTGGTATCGGGCATGGGCGGCCTGTCGCGGGCCGCGCTGCCGCAGATCGAAGGGCTCGACAGCTTCGCCGGCCACGCCTTCCACTCGCAGCACTGGGACCACGACTATCGCCTGGAAGGCAAGCGCGTGGCGGTGATCGGCACCGGCGCCAGCGCCATCCAGTTCGTGCCGCAGATCGCGCCGAAGGTCGCGCGACTCTCGCTGTTCCAGCGCACCCCGCCGTGGATCATGCCCAAGCCGGACCGCCAGCTCGGCCGCTTCGAGCAATGGCTGTTCCGCGCCCTGCCGTTCACGCAGAAGCTGGCGCGCACCAGCCGCTACTGGATGCTGGAATCGCGCGTGCTGGGCTTCGCGATCCATCCCGCGCTGATGAAGAACGTGCAGAAGCTGGCCGAGCGCCATATCCGCAAGCAGATCGCCGACCCGGCGCTGCGCGCCACCGTCACGCCGAACTACACGCTCGGCTGCAAGCGCGTGCTGATCTCGAACGACTACTACCCGGCGCTCACGCGCGCCAACGTCGACGTGCTCACCACCGGCATCGCGCGCATCGAGCCCGACGCGGTGGTCACCACCGACGGCCGCCGCCACGAGGTGGACTGCCTGATCTACGGCACCGGCTTCCAGGTGGCCGACCCGTTCCCGCGCGGCGTGATCCGCGGGCGCGGCGGCGTCGACATCGTCGATACCTGGCGCGACGGCGCGCATGCCTACCTCGGCACCACCCTGCCCGGCTACCCGAACTTCTTCATGATCGTCGGCCCGAACACCGGGCTCGGCCACAACTCGATGGTGTTCATGATCGAGTCGCAGATCGAATACATCCTCGGCGCGCTCGACGCGATGGACCAGGAGCGCGCCGACGCGATCGAGGTGCGCCCGCTGGTGGAGGCCGAATACAACACGCGGCTGCAGCAGCGCCTGAAACGCGCGATCTGGTCGACCGGCGGCTGCAAGAGCTGGTACCTGGACCCGCGCACCGGCAAGAACACCACGCTGTGGCCGGGCTTCACCTGGCGCTTCCGGCAGGCCACCGCGCAGTTCTCGATCGCCGACTACCACGCCTACGCGGCCGCGCGCCGCGAGACACACGCCGAGGCCGGCAGCGCCGTGGCCGGCGCCCCCGCCACCGACGCGCCGGCGCGCCGCGCGCAAGCCGTCTGACGACCAGGAGCGAAGCAGATGAAATCCTTCCACGACAAGGTTGCGGCGATCACCGGCGCCGGCTCCGGCATGGGCCGCTCGCTGGCGCTGCAGCTCGCCCAGGACGGCTGCCACGTGGCGCTGGCCGACAAGAACGGCGTCGGCCTGGCCGAGACCGAGCGCATCGTGCGGGCGCTGGCGCCCTCGGTGCGCGTCACCACCTGCCTGCTCGACGTGGCCGACCGCGCCGCCGTGCATCGCTGGGCCGACGACACCGCGCGCCAGTTCGGCCGCGTCAACCTGGTCTTCAACAACGCCGGCGTGGCGCTGTCGAGCACCATCGAGGGCATGGACTACGCCGACCTCGAATGGATCATGAACATCAACTTCTGGGGCGTGGTGCACGGCACCAAGGCCTTCCTGCCGCACCTGAAGGCCGCGGGCGACGGGCACGTGATCAACACCTCGAGCATCTTCGGCATCTTCGCGCAGCCGGGCATGAGCGCCTACAACGCCACCAAGTACGCGGTGCGCGGCTTCACCGAATCGCTGCGCCAGGAACTCGACATGATGAAGTGCGGCGTGTCGGCCACCTGCGTGCACCCGGGCGGCATCAAGACCAACATCGCGCAGTCGAGCCGGATCTCGCAGAACATGCTCGGCTTCATGGTCGACAGCGAGCAGCAGGGCAAGGACGACTTCGAGAAGTTCTTCATCACGACGCCGGAGGAAGCCGCGCGCGTGATCCTGCACGGCGTGCGCAGAAACAAGCGCCGCGTGCTGATCGGGCGCGATGCGCGCGGCGCCGACTGGCTCGCGCGCACCCTGCCCGCCGCCTACCAGGCGCTGGTCGTGCTCGCGACCAAGCGCGAACGGGCCAAGGCGCGCCGCCGCGCCGCGCGCGGCGGCAAGCTCGCGCCGGCCCACTCCAGCTACAACAACGCAGGTAATCAGGGAGAACCGTCATGATGCCCGTCCGCCGTGACATCCGTTTCGCCATGCCCCCCGACCGCGCGTGCGACTGGCACGTGAAGGGGGTGCCCGTCACCCACTTCATGAACGCGCTGTCGCTGCTGTTCCCGGCCGGCGAGCGTTTCTTCATGGACTCGGTGCGCCACTACCGCGACCAGATCCACGATCCCGAACTCAAGAAGCAGGTGATCGGCTTCATCGGCCAGGAGGCGATGCACACGCGCGAGCACATCGAGTACAACGACCTGCTGCAGGCCGCCGGCCTGCCCGCGCACAAGCTCGACCGCCGTCTGTGGTTCATTCTCGGCCTGTTCAAGAAGTACCTGCCGCCCTCGATGCAGCTGGCCATCACGATCGCGCTGGAGCACTACACGGCGATGCTCGCCAACCTGCTGCTGGAAGGCCACAAGGAGCGCATCGACGGCTCGGTCGACGGCTACACGCAGATGTGGATGTGGCACGCGATGGAGGAGACCGAGCACAAGTCGGTGTCCTACGACGTGTGGCTGCGCGTGATCAAGCCGGGCCTGGGCCGCTACCTGCTGCGCACCGGCACCATGCTGATGACCACCGCGATCTTTTGGGCCATCGTGTTCGATTACCACCTGCGCCTGATGTTCGCGCACCGCCGCCATCACGGCCGCTTCTCCGGCATGTGGACGCTGGTGAAGTACCTGTACGCGCCGCGCGGCGGCGTGTTCCCCGGCATCGCGCGCGAGTGGTTCGGCTTCTTCCGCCCGAACTTCCATCCCTGGGACTACGACAACCGCCGCTACCTGGGCGAACTCGACAGCCTGCTCGCGAAGATCGACGAGACCAATGCGCGCTACGCCGCCGAGGCCGCGCCGCGGCGCGTGCCGCTGCATGCGGCCGCGCCGGCCGCCGCGCACTGAGCGGGGGATCGGTTATGGCGAGCGCGCGCGAGACGCTGACGGTCGATTCGGACGGCGTGCGGCTCGCCGTCCACCTGAGCGGGCCGCGCGAGGCGCCGCCGCTGATCCTGGTGCATGGTTATCCGGATTCCTCACGAGTCTGGGATCGCGTGCGCGAGACGCTGGAGAAGCGTTATCGCGTGATCGCCTACGACGTGCGCGGCGCGGGCGAATCCGACGCGCCCAAGGCCACCGCCGCCTATCGCATGGCGCAGCTCGAACGCGACCTGTCGGCGGTCGCGCGGGCGGCCTGCGGCACGCGGCCGTTCCACCTGGTCGGGCACGACTGGGGCTCGATCCAGAGCTGGGAAGCCGTCACCGATCCGGCCATGCGCGGCCGGATCCTCTCCTATACCTCGATCTCGGGGCCCTGCCTGGACCATGTGTTCCGCGCGCGGCTCAAGCTGCGGCAGTCGCTGAAGTCCTGGTACATCGCCTTCTTCCACCTGCCGGTGCTGCCGCCGCTGTTCTGGCGGCTCGGCGGCGCCGCGCTCTGGCCGCTGTGGTTGCGCCGCACCGAGCGGATCCGCGCCGAGGCCGATCCGCATCAACTGCGCAACGGCGTGAACGGCATCCGCCTGTATCGCGCCAACTTCATCGCTCGGGCACGCCAGCCGCGCGAGCGTTACGCGCAGGCGCCGGTGCAGATCCTGGTGCCGCGCCGCGATCGCTACGTGACGCCGGCCCTGACCGAGAACCTCGAACGCTGGCTCGGGCCGCATCGGCGCGAGATCATCGACGCCTCGCACTGGACGGTGCTGCGCGACGCGGCGCTGATCGCGCAGCGCATCGACAGCTTCGCGGCCAGCCACGAGCCGGCCTTCGCGTCGCCGGCGGCGGCCGCGACAGCGGCGGCGGCCACGGCACGCGCGGGACAGCCCGGCGCCAACGATGCCGATCTCGCCATGCGCCCGAGCGCAGCCGAGGCCGTCCCGGGCGCGCCGCTCAAGCCGCGGGCAAGCGCCTGAACAAGGTGTCGTATTCGAGCACCAGACCGTCGTCGTCGACGCTCAGGCCCGCCGTGAAGCGGCCGTCGATCCCTTCGTAGCGATAGCGCCGGCCCGGCTCGATGCAGACATAGGCCTGGGTCGCGCGCGACACCGCCAGGTCCGGCACGCTGACATAGGCCACCTCGATCGCGCGCCGCTCGTCGCGGCGCAGCCCGAGGCGGCGGATCGGCAAGGTGTTGGTGTAGGGGGTGGCGGCGATATCGAGGTCGACGCAGCCTTCGAGCGCCGGCAGCGGGCGCCCCTCGCCGTCCTGCCAGCGGCCCTCGCGATCGCGCAGCAGGCTCTGCGTGGCGCCACCCATCACGCTCAGCGTGGCCCGCGTGGTGCGCCAGTGGCCGTCGCAGGCGAGCCGGTAGGCCAGCCCGTAGCGCCGCCCGTCGTCGTGGCGGCCGATGATCACGCTCTCGGCCAGATAGCCGTCGCCGTCGCGCGAGAGTGTCAGGTGTTCGATACCGTCGCTGTCGAGCGACGCCCAGCGCACTTCGCGCATCGTGATGCCTTCCCTTGGCGGCCCGCGCGGCGGGGCCGCGCGCGGTGCGCTCGATCGTAGCGCAAATAGCCGGTATCCGGGCCCGCCCATGTCGCGCCGCGCGGCGATCTTCTATGCTCGCGGCTTCGCGTCCGCCTGCGCCCCGCTCCCCCGCTGCCCCGCTCATGCCCGCCCGCTCCCACCTCGTTCCGCTCGCGCTGCCGATCGAACTGCGTACGCTGCTGCGCGGCCTCGGCCAGGTGCTGCTGCAGCCGCATGCGGGCACCGGCGCCGGCGTGCTGGCCGGGCTGCTGCTGGCCGATCCCGCGCTCGGCTGCGCGGCGCTGGCCGGCACGGCCGCCGCGAATATCGCGGCGCTGTTGACGGGCGGCGCCAAGGTGGGATCGAGCGTGCTCGGGAGCGGCTCGCGGCAGGTCGGGATGACCGATGCGGTGCCGACGGCGACGCAGTCGACGCATGCCGCCCCACGCGCCGCCGATGGTTCCGGCGGCAGCGCGCGGCAAACCGATCTCGCCGACATGGCGCTCGGCCTGCACGGCTACAGCGGCGCGCTCGCGGCGCTGGCGGCCGTCGCGCTGATTCCCGATCGCTCGCAGGCCTTCGCGATCGCCTTGATCGCGGCGATGCTGGCCGGCGCGCTGTACCGCCCCATCGCGCATGGCCTCGCGCGCCGCGGCGGCGGCGCCTATTCCCTGCCGGCCGTCATCGCGACGGCATGCTGGCTGCCGTGGTTCATGCCGCTCGCCGTCAGTCATGCCGGCGCGTGGCCGGGCGCGCCGGCGGTCCTGTCGGGCGCCGCGCTCGCCGCGTTCGCCCAGGCCGCGTTCGCCTCGGGCACGCTGCCGGGCCTGTTCCTGCTGGCCGGCCTCGCGCTGGCCTCGCCGCGCGCGGCCGGGCTCGGCCTGCTCGGCGCCCTGCTCGGCTCGGTCCTGCTGCTCGCGGCCGGCGGCACGGACACGCGCTCGGCCGGCGCCTGCGCGGCCGGCTTGCTCGGCTACAACGGCGCGCTGGCGGCCATCGCGCTGGCCGCCCGAGGGCCACGTATCGCGCTGGCCGGCGCCCTGGGCGCATCGCTGCTGCACCTGCTCGCGCTGCGTCTCGGGCTGCCGCCGTTCAGCGCGCCGTTCGCGATCGCCGCCAATCTCCTGCGCATCGCGTCGCGCGAGAGCGTCGCGCCATCTTCACCCGCCGCGCCAGCCGCGCCCCGCGCGCCGGCACCGCCCCTCACCACCGCCACCCACCATGAGCTTCGTCCACCACGCTGACACCCGCGCCGCCGCCGGCCCGATCTCCGCGGCCGAGCAGCGCGTCCGCCTCGACCTCGCTGCCGCCTATCGCCTGGTCGCGCTCGACGGCCACGACGACCTGATCTACACGCATCTGTCGGTGGCCGTGCCCGGCGAGCCCGGACATTTCCTGATCAATCCCTTCGGGCTCGCCTTCGAGGAGGTGCGTGCCTCGAGCCTGGTCAAGATCGACCTGGCCGGCAGGCGCATCGGCGATGGCCCGCACCAGGTCAACGCCACCGGCTTCGCGCTGCATGCGGCCGTGCACGCGGCGCGCGCCGATGCGGTCTGCGTGATCCACCTGCATGCCAAGGCCGGCATCGCCGTCTCGATGCAGCCGCAGGGCTTGCTGCCGGCCTCGCAGCACGCGCTGCGCTTTCACGACGACCTGGCCTGCCACGACTACGAGGCGCTGGCCTTCACGCCGGCCGAAGGCGCGCGCCTGGTCGAGCGGCTCGGCGACAAGTCGGCTATGCTGCTGCGCAATCACGGCACGCTGACGGTCGGCCGCACCGTGGCCGAAGCCTGGGTGCGCACCGCCACGCTGCTGAAGGCCTGCGAGATCCAGCTGGCCGCCCAGGCCGGCGGCCTCGCGCCGGTGCTGCCCGCGCCCGAGGTGATCGCGCGCGCGGCCGAACAACTGCGCGACGGCGGCGCGCTCGAGGGCGAGCTGGAATGGCCGGCCATGCTGCGCCGTCTCGATCGCCACGAACGTCATGCGCGTCCCGGCGAGGCGTCGTATCGCGATTGACTCGTCCCGCCCTGAATCGTCCTGAATCGCCCTGTTTGCCCGCACCCCTGACCTGGAGACCTGCCATGCCCACCTTTCACGTCGATCTGTTCGAAGGCCGCAGCGCCGAGCAGAAACGCCGCTTCATCGAGGCCATCACGCGCGTGACCTGCGAGACGCTCGACTGCCCGCCCTCGGCGGTCGACATCATCCTGCACGAGGTGAAGAAGGAGAACTGGGCCACCGGCGGCAAGCTGTGGTCCGACGCGGACGCCGGCTGAGCGCTGCGCCGCCGCGCCCGAACCCGCTCGGCCCCGCCAAAACGCAACGCGCCGCGAATATCGCGGCGCGTTCTGCTTTCCGGCGCGGGACCGCGCTCGAATCCGGCGCGTCCCGCTCGCTTCGGCCGAGGTTCAACCCCAGCCGGCCATCATCGCCCCCATCCCCGCCAGCAGGCCGCCCATCAGGCGATTGAGCGCGCGCACGCGCGTCGGGCGTTGCAGCAGGCGGCTCAGGCGCTGCGAGAACAGCGCCATCGAGGCCACCCCGAGCGCGAACAGCAGCGCGAACGTGGCGGCCAGCACCAGGTACTGCTGATTCACGCTCCAGCTCGCCTCGCTGCTGATGAACTGCGGGAAGAAGGACGGGAAGAACAGCAGCGTCTTCGGATTGAAGCCCGAGGTGGCGAGGCCGCGCCAGAACAGGCCGCGCCGCGAGGAAGCCGTCTCGGCTTCGGCCTCGCCCGTGCCAGGCGCCTCGCCCTCGGCCGGCGCGACGATCGCGCCGCCGCGCCACTGCCGGTAGCCGAGCCAGACCAGGTAGGCCGCGCCGACCCAGCGCAGCACGCCCAGCGCGCGTTCGTCGACGTGCAGCAGCGAATTGAGGCACAACGCCGTCAGCACCAGTTGCAGCAGCACCGCCACGGTGCCGCCCCAGACGCAGGGCAGCGCGCGCCGCCAGCCGGCGCGCAGCGCATGGCTCATGGTGAGCAGGTTGACGGGACCGGGGGCATAAACGAGCACGAGCGCGGCGGCGAGGAAGGACAGGTAGAGCTGGAACGACATGTCGGAGCGGGCGAATTCGGGTAATTCCGTGATGCGACCCGGCGGCGGCAGCGCCGCCGGTTTCGGACGGTAACGAGGGTGACGGATGCCCGTCCTGCCCGGCCTCGCGACTCGTGATCGCGCTAGCTGATCGAAACGGGGGGTGGCCGAATCGGTCATGCCGGGCAACAAGGCATACGGAAAATATACGCGGCGAGGCGCTGAAAAGGCTTCCGCTTATCCCGTGATTTCCGCCAGGAACCGGAAGCTTCTTCAGATAGAATCGCCATTCCGCGAACAAAATTCCAGAACCTCATGGCCACCCGCGAACGCTCGCCCAAATTGCTCGACAACCAGGACCGCAAGATCCTGCGCGCGCTGCAGTCCAATGCGCGCCTGTCCAACGCCGAACTGGCCGAACAGGTCGGCATGTCGACCACGGCCTGCTGGAACCGCACGCGCCAGCTCGAGACCGACGGTTATATCGACGGCTACGTCGCGCTGGTGAATCCGCGCCTGCTCGGTTACGCCGACATCGTGATCCTCGAGGTCACCCTCGACCGCCACGAGGACGATGCGCTGGCACGCTTCGGCGCCGAGCTGGCCGCGCTGCCCGAGGTGCTGGAGGCCTACCTGGTGTCGGGCGAATACGATTACTGGATCAAGGTGGCGGTGGACGGCACGGCCGGCTACGAGCGCTTCCTGCGCGAGAAGCTCTACAAGATCTCCAGCATCCGCCATAGCCGCTCGATGTTCGCGCTGCGCTGCGTGAAGGACGTGCCGTCGATGCAGGTCTGAAGCGGGCGGCGCGGCGGCGAGCGCCTCAGCGCCGCATCGTCAGCACCATGCGGAACCGATTCGGGTCGACGAGGGGTTTCAGCCCTGGCGGCCGGCCATCACGCCGCCGTCCACCGGCAGCACGGTACCGGTGATCCACGAGGCGTTGTTCGAGGCGAGGAACAGGATCGCCTCGGCGATATCGGCCGGCTGACCGTTGCGCCCGAGCGGATGGAAGGCGTTGAAGGCGGGCAGCGTTTCCTTGACCTGGTCGTCGGACATGAAGGTGTTGTAGACCGGCGTCTCGACCACGGCCGGCGCGACCGTGTTGATGCGGATGTTCGAGGCGGCCAGCTCGATCGCCAGGTTGCGCGTCAGCGCATGCACGCCGGCATTGGCGGCCGAATAGGCGGCCGACGGCGTCGCGCCGATCGCCTGCAGCGCCCACAGCGAGCCGGTCTGCACGATCGCGCCGCCGCCGCGCAGTTGCATCGCCTTGGCCGCGGCCTGCGCCATGAAGAACTTGCCCTTCAGGATGATGTCGAGGAAGCCGTCGTACTCGGCCTCGTCCACCTCGAGGAAGGACTTGGGGCGGAACACGCCGGCGTTGTTGACGAGGATGTCGACGCCGCCGAAGGCCTCGGTGGCCAGCGCGACCAGCGCGGCCGCCGAGGCCGGCCTGGCGATGTCGCCGGCCTGCCAGCGCACGCGCTCGCCGCTCGCGTCGATCTCGGCCGCGGCCTGCTTCAGCTTGGCCGCGTCGCGCCCGCCGATCACGACGCTGGCGCCCGCCTTGACGAGCCGCGCCGCGACTTCCTTGCCGATTCCCGAGCCGCCGCCGGTGACGATCGCAACCTTGGAAGAAAAACTATGCATGATGACTCCCGTTCGTGACGTTGAATGGGCCACGGTCTGCTTGGTTGGTTCGGCAGTTCGTGACTGGATGACTGCATTCTTCGTCGATCGCGGAAGTGCCGCAAATCAGATATTGTGTGTCGTTCTGAAAGAAAATCTTTGTCTGTAACGGCATTTTCCGGCACTTGGCGTATGCTCGACACGCTCCCTTCCTCCCCCGCCACCGTGAAAACACCCGTCTTCCTCAACGCCCTGCGCGCCTTCGAGGCCAGCGCTCGCCACCAGGGCTTCTCGGCCGCCGCGGCCGAACTGAACGTGACGCCGGCCGCGGTCGGCCAGTTGGTGCGCTCGCTGGAGGAGTGGCTGGGCGCGCCCTTGTTCGTGCGCGGCACCAGCGGCCGCGCGCGGCTGGTGCCGACCGAGACGGCCGAGCGCGCGCTGCCCGATATCCGCGCCGGCTTCGACCGCCTGTCGATCGGCCTGGCGCGCCTGCAGGAAGGCACGCGCTCGGGCGTGCTGACCGTCGCGGTCAGCCCCGCGTTCGCCGCGAAATGGCTGCTGCCGCGCATCGAGCGCTTCCACGCGCAATGCCCGGAAACCGACGTGCGGCTCGACACCAACCTGAAGCCGGTGGATTTCGTCGCGCAAGGCATCGACATCGGCGTGCGCTACGGCCGCGGCAGTTGGCCCGGCCTCGCCGCCGAGAAGCTGATGGAGGAACGCATCTTCCCGGTCTGCTCGCCGGCCTGGCTGGCCAGGCACGGCGCACTGGGCTCGCCGCGCGAGCTGGCCGGCAAGCCGCTGATACACGATCGGTCGGTGGAGACGGATGCGGGCTTCGCATCCTGGGAAGCCTGGCTCGCCCACGCGGGCGCGGCCGGGGTGGAAGCGCGGCGCGGCATGCAGGTCAACAATTCGGCGGCCGTGCTGCAGGCGGCGATCGACGGCCACGGCATCGCGCTGGCGCGCAGCGTGATGGCCTGCGACGACGTGGCCGCGGGCCGGCTGGTGCCGCTGTTCCCCGAGATCGCCTATCCCTCGGCGCTGGCCTATTACGTGGTCTATCGCGCCGAGGCGGCGACACTGCCCAGGCTGGTGGCGTTCCGCGACTGGCTGATGCGCGAGGCCGCAACGGGCGATTGCGGGAGCGGGGCCCAGGCCGATTGAGCCCTGGATGGCGACGCCGGTCGCGCGGCAGGCAGCGCGCGCGAGCCTCGCCCTATCCGCGTTTTCGCTTCGATACTCCCGCGCCGCACCTCAGCGCGATTGCGACTGCGCCTGGGCCAGCGCGTCGAGCGCCGCGCTGCGCGCCTGCACGCGCGCGAACAACTGCTCGATATCGAAGCCATCCAGGTCGAGGTCGAAGCGCTGGTCCAGGCAGGCGGCCCAGGCAGCCGCGTCGGCGAGACGCTCATGACGGGTCGCCGCCCCGCTCGCATCGCGCAGCGTCAGGGTGTCGTTGAGCAGCGCGGCACGGCCCTCCGGCAGCACGCGGCTGACGATCAGGTCGTTCACGAACTTCGAATCGGGATGCGTCGAGGTGTACCAGTTCGCCACCTCGTAATCGATCTGCTCGACGCCTCGCGCCACGAAACGATAGACCGGCTGCCAGCCCTTCGCGGCACGGAATTCCAGGTCGAACGCGTCGGCGCCGGGCGCCTCGACCAGCCGGTACTCGCCATGCGGCGTGCGCTGCGCGACACCGGGCGTGGCCGCGAGCGGCGCCGTCTGCGTGACCGCGCCGAAACCGACGTCGAGGTTCCAGGTCGCGCCGTCCAGCTCGACGCGCAGCAGCATGTGGGTCTGCGCGGCCACCAGCTCGGGGGGACGCTGCCAGCGCACGCGCGCGATCAGCGGCGTGACGCGAAAGCCGAAGCGCTCCAGCACCGCCTGGAACAGCCGGTTCTGCTCGAAGCAGTAACCGCCGCGACGCCGCGCCACCAGCTTGGCACCCAGCGACGGCAGGTCGAGCCGCACCGGCGCGCCGGTCAGGGAATCGAGATTCTCGAAGGCGATCGCGGCAGGATGGAGACGATGCAGCCGGCGCAGCGCATCGAGCGTCGGCGCGACTTCGCCCCGGTAGCCGATGCGTTCGAGATAGGCGGGAAGATCGAGATCGTCGTGCATGCCAGGAGGTCCGGTGGAAGGGAACGCGCGCGGCGGCGAATGCGCGCTACCTTAGCACTGCCATGCGATCGCCGCCGGTAGGCGCGAGACGGCAGGCTTCGGCGAGACGACGGCGCCGCGTTGCGCCCGTCAATGCGCGATGCGGCGCAGCGCCAGCGTGGCGACCGGCGGCACCTCGATGCCATGCACCGAGGCGTAGCGCACCGCGTCGTTCAGCGTGGCCGCGGCCGCGTCGATCTGGTCGGGCGCGTGCTCGGCGAAGCGTGACGAGGCCGCATCGGGCGCGGCCGCCTGCGCGCCGCTGGGCAGGCCCTCGAAACGCTGCAGGCCCTCGCCGAGCGAGGCGAGCCCGCTGCTGAAACTGTCGCGATCGACCGGCAGGGCCGAGGCCGACGATGCCGACGCAAAGGCCTGAGACAGCGCCAGCGCGATCGATTGCTGCGCGCCGCCGATCTCGGCGAGCGTGCTGCTCGAGACGCGCGAGGCGTCGCTGTCGTCGCCGAGCGTGCCGGCCGCGCTGGCGGCCTGGCCCGCCGCGCCTGACAGGCCCATCGCGACGGCCAGGTCGGCCTGCCCCGCCAGCACGCGGCGATTCGCGTCGACATAGGCGGTCCAGTCCGGCGAAGCGGAGGCGGCGGAAGAAGGGGAAACGGGAGAGGCTGAAGCGCGGCGCGTGGCGCCATCGGGACTGGCCGAGTCGTTGCCACGGCCGTCAATCGCGGCGTATTGCGCGACATATTGCGCGGCGGCCGGGCGCGCCGCGGCATGCGCGTGGCCCTGCTGCGCATGCGCGCCGGCGCTCGCGACGAAGCCCGCCGCGGCCATGAAGGCCGCCCGGGCATGCCTCTTCGCGATCGCTCTTACCTTGTGGGATGTCGTCAGCGCTTTCATGGACAAAATTGTCCGCGCAGCGCCACGCGGGATGCAACGATCGATACAACTGGAAACGTATGAGCAATCCGGGCGCCGGTGCGCGGCGCGGCTTCGCGCCTGGCGGAGCCCACGCGGCGGCGACGGAAACGCGGCGCCCGACAGCAAGCGCCGCGCCCAGGAATCGTTCCGCTCCGCCCTGCCGCCCTAAGCCCGCAGGATGCCCGGCAGGCGCTCGGCGACCCAATCGCCGGCCTGTTGGTAAGCATGCGCGAGCTGCAACACGGCGAAATCGTCGCGCGGGCGCCCGATCAGCTGGATGCCGGTAGGCAGCCCCGCCTCGTTGAAACCGGCCGGCACGTTGACCACCGGGCAGCCGGCCAGGGTCCAGGGCGTGACGGTTTCCATCCAGCGGTGATAGCTGTCCATCTCGCGGCCCGCGATCGCCTTCGGCCAGCGCTCCTCGACATCGAACGGAAACACCTGCGCGGTGGGCGCGGCGATGAAGTCATGGTGCTCGAACATCGCCATCAGGGCCTGCAGCCAGGCCGTGCGCGCCGCGCTCGCCTCGTAGACCTGCTCGGCCTTCATCGCCAGCAGCCCTTCCACCTCGTAGACCGCCTCGGGCTTGAGCAGCGCGCGCCGCGCCGGA
The DNA here is from genome assembly GCF_000959725.1 of Burkholderia gladioli. Lineage (NCBI taxonomy): Bacteria > Pseudomonadati > Pseudomonadota > Betaproteobacteria > Burkholderiales > Burkholderiaceae > Burkholderia > Burkholderia gladioli. Next base: position 868,163 of record NZ_CP009322.1, on the reverse strand, counting down.
TCGCGGTAATGCACCAGCGCCGCGCCGCCGGCCAGCAAGTGACGATGCGCGAGCCAGATACGCCAGATCCGCGCCGGATCGAAGGCAGGCAGCGCGGCATCGACCTCGCAGCCGATGCTGCGCAGCGTGCCGAGCGCCGCCTCGCCCAGCGCGAGCACGCCCGGCTCGATCGCGAGATAACCGTCCCAGTCGCCGACCCAGGCGATCCGCTTGCCGCGCAGGTCGGCGTCGAGCGGCTGCGTGAAGCGGGCCGGATCGTCGTCGAGCGAAAGCGCGTCGCGCGGGTCGCGGCCGGCCTGGATCGCCAGCAGCCGGGCCAGATCGGTGACGGTGCGCGCCATCGGGCCATCGGTGCCGAACTGCTGGTAGAACACGTCGACGGCGGGCCAGCGCGGCACGCGACCGACCGAGGGCCGGAAGCCGAGCACGTTGCAGAACGCGGCCGGATTGCGCAGCGAGCCGCCGAAATCGCTGCCGTCGGCCACCGGCAGCAGGCGCGCGGCCAGCGCAGCGGCCGCCCCGCCGCTGCTGCCGCCGGCGCTCTTGCCGAGATCGTGCGGATTGCGCGTCGCGCCATAGACCTCGTTGAAGGTATGCGAGCCGAGCCCGAACTCGGGCGTGTTGGTCTTGCCGATGAAGATCGCGCCGGCCGCGCGCATGCGCGCCACGGCCACCGAATCCTCGGCCGGGCGGAAATCGCGGAAGATCGGCGAACCCATGGTGGTGACGATGTCCTTGGTCATCGCCAGGTCCTTGGGCGCCTGCGGGATGCCGTGCAGCCAGCCCTGCCACTCGCCGCGCGCCAGCGCCGCATCCTTTTGCGCGGCCTCGGCCAGCAGCGTTTCACGCTCGCGCAGCGCGACGATCGCATTGACGCGGCCGTTCACGCGCTCGATATGGTCGAGGTAGGCGCGCATGGTCTCGACGCAGGACACGGCCTTGCCGCGGATCGCGTCGGATAGCTCATGAGCGGGCATCGCGACGATCGGATCGAGGGAGATGGGAGACGACGGGGCGGGCTTGACGCTCATGAGGCACTCCTGAAGCGAGGGAACGCCGACAATTATATGAAGGGCAAGCCGAGCGGTCTGCGCGATTTCGCCGTCGATTTTCGATTTTTTTCGCATAATCCAGTGCGATTCGCACTGAATCCGCGCCATCGTTTCGCGTGCCGGCATGACGGCCCGCCGCGTGCGGCCCGGGTGACAACAGGCGGCCCCGATGTGTCATTTATGCGCATAAACATAAAATTCTTAGATTTTTTATTCGAGTGCGCGACGCCGCAGGCTGCGATCAAAACTGCGCCGTCAATTGAAACCCCAGCGTGACGCGCGCGGTCGGAAACCCCGAAGGCTTGTAGACCGGCGTCCCGGCAAACAGATCGTAGGCATAGGCGCCGAATCGAGTCGCCACGCTGCCCTTCAGGCCCACCACCGCGCCAGCCAGCTGCGTGCCCACCAGCAGAACCGGCTGTGGCCCCCACACGCGACCGTAATCGAGCCCGGCATAGATCGCCTGCCCGGTCTGCACGATCGGCATCTGCAGTTCGTTGCGCCAGTAGAACCCGCGCGCCGCCGCCAGCATCGTTTCGCCGTCGAAGCCACGCACCGTGTAGCGGCTGCCGATGGTCAGGTCGTCGATGTAGTACAGCGTGTTGCCCGTGTACTGGCCGTGGAGGCTCGTCACGTAACGGAACGGCTGCCTGGCGATCGCGAACGGCACCGACAGGTTCGCATCGAGCACCGCCATGCTGTAGCGGTAGGTCGGCCCGCCCCCTTCGGCGAGGATGTCGTCGCGCGCGCCGAATCCGCCGATGCCCTGCCGATAGGCAAGCGCACCATCGAATTGCGCGCCGCCGACGTAGTGGCGATCGGTCAGCCCGAGTTCGACAAGCGTGTTGTTGCGTCGCTGCTGGGTGATTTCGGTGTCCTCGATGAAGCTTTCGCCGAAGCGGCGCGAGAGACGGACATATCCGCTGAACACGTCGTTCTGACCGCGCAGCAGGACGCGGGCCAGCTTGAAATCCAGGGTCTTTGAATTGCCGCTCGCGATGAAGGTCTGGTTCACGCCGGCAATCTGCTGGTAGTAGGTGTTCGTGTACGCCGCGATCGTGGCGGTCCAATAGCCCCAGGGGATCGAGTAGAAACCGTTCCAGCCGTGCGAGCCGAGGCGCTTGTCGCCGAATTCGAGATCCTGGCTCACGCCGATGTTGAAGATGTCGTCGAGACCGAGTGGATTGTCGATGCCGATCGACAGGTTGCCCTGCAGCCTGCCGGTCGCGCGCGTGCCGGAGTTGTCGATCGAGGCAACGAGGGTCCACGGCTTGCCGCGCTTCACGTCCAGTACCACGTCGCTTTCGCCCGGCTGCTCGGCAGGGACGATTTGCATCGACACGTCCTGGCTGGTGACGCGCTTCATCTGCTCCAGGCCTTGCTCGAGATCGCGCAGGTTCAGCACCTCGCCGTCGCGAGCGGGAAACGCGGTTTTCCAGGTACCGCGCAATGTGTCGTCGGCAAAACGCAGGTGCCGGATCGTGCCGGGGATCAAGGCGAGTTCCAGCGTGCCGCCCGTCAAGTCCTGTTCAGGCAGCAAGACGCGCGTCGTGATGTAGCCACGCGCCAGGATTTCCTGGGAAAGACCTTTGACGATCATGTCGAGGCCTTGCCTGCCGACGCATTGGTTCGCGTAGTGAGCGAGCCACTCGCGGGCGAAGGCGAAGCGATCCATCGGCAGCGCGGACGCGCCTGCCGACCTCGCGGAAGCGGGTAACGAATCGGGGACATCGAGTGCGAAGCGGCGAATCGGAAAGCATGGAGTTTCAGCCGGAAGCACCGGATAACCGACGCTTGCGGCAACACGCGATCGAACGCCTGGCGCTGAAACGGTTCGCTCGCGTTCTCTCGCCTCTTCCTGCTGCCGGACCTGCTGTTCGTTGCCAAACTGCTGCGCGGATTGTGCCCATGCACCGGCCGATGCAAGGAGCAGCGAGCTTGCCACGACCCTGGTCCCTCGGATTTTCTTGTTCATGTTTGTTTTCATCTCATCATCATGCGTAACGCGTGAGCATCCAGACCCCGATCAGGATGACGAAGGCGCCGGCCGCCTGCACTGGCCGCAGAAGGTTTTCATGAAGTGCGGTGAACGACAGGACCACGATCATGGAGACCGCCACCATGGTGGGATAGGCAATGCCGAGCGTGGTCCTGCGTAACGCGAGCGCGTAGAGGATGAAGCCGGCGCCATAGGCCGCAACCGCGGCGCCACGCATGAGCCATGGCAACACGCTCGACTCGCCGAGCGCGATTCCCTTGAGCGCCGCGATCCTGAGCAGGACGCTGGCGATGCCGCCGAAGATCCCGCTGGCGATGACGATCAGCCAGTTCATCGAGCCGCTGCCCTCGATGTCGCTGCATTCGAACGACAGGCCGCCGTGATCCGAGCGTCATCCGATGCATCCTGGATCGCGCCGAAAATCATGTTGAAGCGGCTCGCGCCGTGCAACGCGATCAACACGATGGCCGGAAATACGACCGAGAAATTGCGTGCCTCGTCCCGATAACCGAAGAAGAGGAACAACACCAGTATCGGCAGGAATGCCGCGAGGAAGTAGTGCCGGTAGCGAGTTGGCGTCGCACGCCAGGCCGCGCGGAAGAACACCGCGAGCGGCACCAGCATCAAGGGATTTTCCAGGCTCGGCGTGAAGATGCCCTTGCCGATCAGGTTGTAGAACGACAGGTAGGATTTAGGATGCAGCCAGAACTTCAGGTTGTCCCAGACATGGAATTCAACGATGCCACCTGCGTTCGCACCGTATCCGCTCATGATGATCTGCCGGGTCGCGATACAGATTGCAAGCTGCAACACGAGCCACGCGATGCGCTTGCGCATCGACACGCCAGGCTCGTGCAACACGAACAAGGCGAGCGGAACGAGAAAGAAGGTTTCCTTGTTCAGCGAGAAGACGGCAATCATCAGCGTGCAGGCCGCCATGCGCTTCTTCAGCAGGAAATAGCATGCGCCCAGCACGCCGAGCAACTCGAAGAAATCGTAGTAGTAGCCGCCCTGCTGAAACGTCAGTGGATAGATGAAACTGAAGGCCGCCAGAAAACCGACTGAATGTCCGAAGCTCAGCCCATGCAGCCTGGCCAGTTTGTAGATCAGCAGGAGTGCGAATAAGGTCGCCAGGACGATCGCGATGTAGGTCATGTGATAAACGAGCGCCGTGATGGGCGTCCAGTATTCGTCCGGCACGTTCGCGAAATAGGCCTTGCGCAGCGAATCATGTCGCTTGATCGAGCTGAACAATTTGTCCTGGGTCGGCTGGCCGAGTTGCCCGGCGATCCATTTCCCCGCGCGAGGGAACGCCGAACGGTAGACATAGGGTTTCGGCGCATCGCCGTTCATCATCCCGACAAGACTGTAGCTCGTCGCGAAGCTGCCCTTCTGGTCGTCGCAAAAACCCCATTTCAGCAGCATGCTGTTGGTGATGTTGCCCGCGCATACGAACAGCATCACGTAGACGATGGCGAAGCGGCAGAAAGCACGCAACCGGTTCTGGTTGATTACCGTCATGGTATTTCGCCGCTCACGGCGCCGGCAGGAAATGAGCAGCCAGCACCATCGCCACCATGGCGCAAAGCGTGCCGAAACTACCGCGGTTTTCGAGGATATGGACGATCGGATCGTCGTGCATCGCGCCGCGCACCGTCGTGATCCAGAGCCGCCCGAACAGGTAGATCAGACCGATCTGCACGAACCAGAGCAAGTGCGGGACCGCGTAGCGCGCCGCGGTCTCGGGTGCGTTGATGAAAAGTCCGAACACGACCACCGCGGCCAGCGAGGCACCGATACCGAATGGCCACAGCACTTCCAGGTCGCTCACGCGGTAGTCACGGCCTGCCGATGCGCGCCTGTCGCTCTGGCGAAGGAGGACCAGTTCGGAGCAGCGTTTCACCAGCGCGAGACTCAGGAACGCGAACACGGAGAATGCGAGAAGCCAGCGACTGACCGTGATTTGCGCCGCGACGGCACCCGCCACGATCCGGTAGGTGTACAGCAGCGACAGCACGAGCACATCGAGCAAGACGATCGATTTGAAGCGCCAGCTGTACGCCGTCGTGATCAGCAGGTAGAGCACGAACATGCCCGCGAATGCACGCGATACCGCGAATGCAAGTGCAAACGCCAGCACCAGCAGCAGCGCCGCGCAACCGAGACCTTCGGTGATCGACAAGGCACCGCTGGCGAAAGGCCGGTTGCGCTTGCGGGGATGCCGGCGATCGCTGTCGAGATCCCAGAGATCGTTGCCGATGTAGGTGGCGGATGCGCCGAGCGACATGGATAGAAAGGCGAGCGCGACGGTTGCAATCCTGTCGGTGTCGAAAAAGGCGAATGCGGTCAGCAAGGGCACGAAAAGCAACAGGTTCTTCAGCCACTGGTGGACGCGCAGCGCCTTGCACCACGTCGAGATGTCCGCACCGGCATTTCGAAATTCCTGCTCTATGGGAATGCGGCCCCGGACGTTCGCGGCCACGCCAGGTGTTACGCCGGCAAGAATGGCGCCATGCGCGCCTGCCCATACCGGCAGGTCGGCCTTGCTGTCGCCTGCGTAGATAAAGTCGCTGCCCACCTGTTCACGGATGCCGGCCAGCTTGGTTTCGCCCTTGAGGTTCGTTTCGCCGCAGGTCGAGATAACGAGATCGAACAAGCCGAGATGGCGACTCACACGCTCGGCGATCGAGCGATGCGTCGCGGTGGCGAGCACGATCTTCCGGCCGCTTTCGCGCTCGTGTGCGAGATAGGCGATGAGCGATTCGCGGTATGGGAGCGCGTCTGCTTGAAAATCGGCGTGTTCCGCGACCTTGGCCTTGAATGACGCGCGGCCGCCAGCAAGCCAGAGAGGCATGCGTAGAAGAGTCCCCGGTTTGCGTTTGATCGCGCGGATGACGGATTCCATCAAGGTGTCCGTCGTCGTCAGCGTGCCGTCGAGGTCGACGACAAGCGGCAGCTTTCGGATACTTGGCATCTCCGTCAAGGATTTATTCGATGTTGGCATTGGAATTTTTATCTTCATTTATGACAGATTGCTTGGCCAGTGAGTTGATATATTGAATTTTAAAAACCAACTCACTTCACACCCCCCAAATCCATTCACACCAAAATTAATCTCGAAACATTCAACTATTGCCCTGATACTAGCCCACCAAGATCCCTGGTTCTATAGGAAAAATCAGAAATCAACCGTTGAACAAGCCCCCCACAAGCTCACGCTCATTTAAGCACATCACACTACAACCATGAGATCATCAACAATCTATTTAAAAGATAAATTATTTTAAAAATATTTTTCACCTCAATCATGATCATGCTTGCAGCAGACTCACCCCGCAACCTCGGCACTCTTTGTATCTTTCGCCACCAAACCAATCCACAACAACGACAACTCAGCCGAACACCATCACTTCCGAGAACAAATTCGTCACGCAAATACGAGAACCTCTGACCAAGATGACTTACATATAAATTTCCTCAAAAAAAACAATCTACAATAGAAAATTTCATGAAAATTTATTAACAAATTCATCAAAATCGACACACGCCCAGATACACCACCTTCACCAACCCTCACAATCAAACCATCAACCACATTGAACTCAACACTACCGCACCAGAAAACCAAATCTTGAAATTACATCTCGCACCACCTCCTGAAACTCGCCTCGCTTTAAAATTAACTCACGAACAGCATCACCCTCCCCCCTCCTTCCCCATACCAATTTTGCCTGATCCTCAAATTCGATAATAAAAACTTGAAATCCAGCATCCAGCAAACTGCCAACGGAGACCAAATTTCTGTAATCATTCATTTCCACATTCGAGTCCATTTTCGGAAACGCCTTTTCAACGAGACGTTCGTAGGAAACAGATGCGGGCAAATTAAATAGCTCCGCATCTTCCACATCGCTCTCAAGACAACTCAGTGACGACAGCAAATTTACGTCAACATCGATAGTTGCATCCAACGACCAAATTAGATCCCCTCCGATGAAATAGGAAAAGCAGCCGTTTTTAAAATTATCAGTTGACCACGAATCAACCGAATCATACCAAACCGCAAACCCATCTGGATTTCCGATTAACATATCACCTCCCTTTAAACCCCAAAGCACGCTTAATTTTAATAGGAATAGTCGACACATCTATAGGAGATCTACCATCCCCCGTAGAACCAGTCCAATGAAACACCCCATTCCCGTCCGAATAAAACCTATTGATATTACCACTCGAATCTATCGCATATCTTGCACTTCCGCCATCCGAGATAGAGGAATTGAACAAATCAAGCGAATCCTTAGGCTCAGTACCAGCATTTGCGCGATTCCCTCGCATGCCTGGCGTATGCTTCGGATTTGACTCGACTTGCAACCCGTTGTCTGCAGTCGTTTTTTCCGGAATTGGAAGCCGGCTATCCCTATCGCCGCTCGCAAGTGAGGCGTCGTCAGGAACATATCCCGGATTACTCGGTTTGATGAATTGGCCACTTCCTGCGGCATCCACCAGCACCACCCCCGGGCTCGCCGCAGGCGGCTTACCGCCACCCATGCCGACAATCGCGTTCAGCCCATTGGCGATACCCTGCAATATCAGACCAAGCGCTGTCGTTTTCTTCCGGAACGTGCCTTGTCCGCTAGCCTCTTCCAGCGTGTCGGTATCCGTGTGATTCCACTGGTTATACAGGTTCACATTCGAAGCCGTGGCCGAGCCGGCAGTTCCACCGACCAACCAACCCAGCGCGCCGACAAGCAAGTTGCCCGACATCTTTCCTGCGAGTGTCGAATCCGTCGCCTCGGCCACCTCTCCAGCAGCCTGCGCCGTCTGGGCGGACAGCAAGGCCGCCAATCCCGCTCCTGCCGCTCCCTGTGCCGCGCTCCCGATCCCGCCGCCGCCCAGGCCGCCAATGAGTGCGCCGCCAGCTATGTGCAGGTAAAGCCGGTTGCTACCACCTTCATCCCACGAATCGGCTTCGGCTTGATAGGCCGCTTGCGCCGCGGTATCACCGGCAAGCTTGGCGGCATCGGCCGCCTGCTGTGCGTCTTTCTGCTTCGTATCTGCGTAAGCGCCGATACCTTGCGCAACGACCTGACCAGCCGCCTGCGCCGCATTCATCGTGTCCGCCTGCTGATTCAGCAGATTCTGAACATCCGGTGTCTTTGACACCGTTCCGTTCAAGCTCGACGTATCACGATTCAGGTTTGCTACCTCCTGCGCCTGCCCCGCTTGATTCGTGATATTGATCGCGCCCGCGCTCACGCCGCTGCGCGTAACGGCGTGTTCGCTACCGCTATCCGATTGCGAAATCATCGGCGTGAAGCCGCCCGCCCCGCTGACGGATCCCGGCCCCGTGGCCTTGCCGGTTATCCCCAAGCCGGCGCCCGCGCTGAATCCACTGCTGTCCGCGCTATAGCTCGAATGGTTCTCGAGGTCGCGATAAGTCAGCGTCCCCGTCGTCAAGATATTCCTCGACGGATCGGCCGTGCTGGCGATCGCGGCCCCCGTCAGGTCGGTATTGCCCTTGACGGTCACATTGAAGCCACCATCGCCCGCCTGGATCCCGGCCTGTTCGTTCACGCCCGCGTAATTGCCGTCCGCTTTCCCGTGCTGGGCACTGACGCTGACATTCCCGCCCCCAGCCGTGCTGATCCCGAACCCGCCGCCCGCGCTGCTCTGATTCGCCTTGCTGATCGTCGTATCCTGCACGCTGCGCAGGTTCAGATTGCCGCCCACATCGGCCGCAACGGTACGCCCCGAAACCGTCGCGCCAATCACTTTCGTATCGCCGCCGCTGACCAGCGTCACGCTATTCGCGCCGCTGACATGCGAGTTGTTCTGCATCGCGGCATCGCTGTTGCCGTCGCCATGCGCACGCGACATCGACGCCGAAACGCCGATCCCGTTCGTGCCGATCGATACGCCGACGCTGCCGCCCGACGACGAATTCGAACTGCGCGTCGAATCGGTGTTCGTCGTGTTCCGCAGGTCAATCTGATTCTTCGCGGCCAGCAACACATCGTTGCCGGACACGTTCGAGCCGGCAACGGTGATATTGCCGCTGCCCGCGGTGCCGTTGCCGGTCGCGATCAGCGAGGTCGCGCCGCCCGACGTGAGGCTCGAACCGCGCTGCGTCGTCTGGTTTTCCGAGCTGTCGAGCTGGCTATGACTCGATCCGACACTGACCTGGATACCGATGCTGGGCGCGCCCTTGCCGGCCAGCGAGCCGCCGGTGACACTCGCCACGCCGATCGCGGCATCACCTGCCGCTGCAATCGCATGCAGGGCAGTCGCGCGGCGGTCGCCGCTGCCGCTTCTTGCCGCCTGCGCCTGTTGATAGGCCCCGTTGAGCGCGTCGCCAATGCTGCCCGACAAGCCGAGCGTGATGCCGCTGCTGCTGGTCGTCTCGCCATGCGTCGTGTTGCTGGTATCCGCGGCGGAGTCGATCACGACGTTTGTGGCCGTGCCGGTCAGGTTCTTCCCGGCGATCAGCTCGCTGCCCGTTGCATGCAGGGTATCGCCGGCCTTGATATTCAGGTTGCCGCCGATCGACCCCACCGTGCTCGCGTTGTTGGTGACGGACGAGGCGTGATCCGTGTCCTTCCTCGACTGCGTACCGATGCTGATGCTCAGGCCGCTGGTTCCCAGGCCCGAATGTGTTTCGTGGTAATAGCTGTCCTGCGTGACCGTGTCCCGCGACGTCGTGATATTGACGTCGTTCACCGCGCCAAGATTCACATCGTTCGTACCAACCACCGTGCTGCCTTGAACGTTCAGGTCGCGGCCGGATTGAATGTTGACCGTGTTGCCCGACACCGTGCTGCCGATGCCGACGTTCGCATGCGTATCCTGCATCGAATCGGTCCTGGTGCTGCTGACGAAGCTGCCGCGATTCACCTGCACCGACTGATACTTGTCGTGTTCCTCGCGTGCCTCGTCGATCGTGACATTGCCCGTCGCCGCGACGCTGGTGGCACCGCCGCCGTTGTCGACGCCATTCGTCGTGCCGGATATGACGGACGACCCCGTGAAGCTCACATTGCCCTTCGACGTATCGCTGCTCGCTGCGGCGAGTGTGGCATTGCCGCCCGCCGTGAATTGCGTGCCGACCGCATGCTCGTCGTAATCGTGATCGACTTCCTTGCGCGTCTTGCTGTCGGCCGCGACGTTGTCCAGCTTCGCGGTATCCGTGACCGCCGTCGCCGTGAGATTTCCGCCCGCCAGCACCGACAGATCCTTGCCGGCCGAAACCGTCGCGCCTTCGAACGTCGTATCGTTGCCGCTTTGCATCCCCAAACTGCCGCCGGCGCTGATGCCGCTCGTGACATTCGTGGTATTCGATTCCTCCCAATGATGCTGATCGTTGAGGTACATCGATTGGTTCGTGGTGGACTGAACCGTATCCACGCTGATGTCGCGGCCGGCCGTGACCAGCGCATCGCCGCCGGCCGACAGATTCGCGCCATGCAGCGCCAGGTCTCGACCGGCCTCGACCGACAGATCACCAGTTGCAGCGATCGAAGCTTGCCGGCCGATCAAGCTCGTACTGACCTTGCTCGCGCCCGACGCTCCCGTCGCGCCCACCGCGTCGACCGCGTCGACCGCGTCGACCAGCGTCGTGTTGACGATATCCCGCCCCGCCGACACGGCTACGCGGTTACCGGTGATCATCCCGGACGCATTCACCACGTCATGGCTCGCCGATACGACGGTCGTGCCGTTGGTGCCGTTGCTCGATACCGTTCCGCCACGATTCAGGATATCGGCCGCGGCAAGCACGGTCTTCGTGCCGCCCTTGATGACACCCGAGTTCGTCGTGCTGCCGAGCGCGTGGATTTCGACGTCGTCGGCGGCAATCAACCCGCCGGTCGGCTGCAGGTCGTTCGCGTGCGTCCGCGCCATGTAGACGACCGGCGCCAGCACATGCGTGGTGCTGCCGTCGGCCAGGGTCACCGTCTGGTCGACGAGCCACACGATATCGCTCGTCAGCGCATCCATCTGGGCGGCCGTGAGCGCCATGCCGGGCACCAGGCCGAACGACTTCGCGTAGTTCGCGCCGTTCGTCATCAGCGCCCGATATTCGTCTTCGGCGCTGGCATAGCCGGACAGGAACGTGCGACCCGTCAACTGCGTGACCTGGTTGCGCACCATCTGCTGCTCGTACATCCCGTCGCCCAGGCGTTTCTCGATGCTCGCCGGGTTCAGGTTCAACTGGCCGAGCATGTAGTCGCTGGAAATGAAGTTCGTATAGCTCGTCAGGCGCGGATCGGTGACGACCAGATAGGGCTGGCCTGGTGCGGGCTGGACTGAATACATGCCGTTCGCCGGCAAGCTGATGGACAAGGCGCCGGTTGCGCTGGCAACCGATTGCAGCGCCGGGACGGTCGTCGTGCCGCTGGCCGCGCCGACCTTGGCCTGGCCGCCTCCCGACACGCCTCGATTGGCCGCGTTGTTGCCCAGCGTGCCGCCCGTCGCGCCGGTCGCGGAATTCTGCGCGGCGACGTTCTGGTTATTGACGTCCTGCGCGTCGATCGACACCGACTGATTCGCGATGATCGTGCCACCGGTCCCGCCGATCGCGATCGGTGCATGCACAAGCGGCGGCTCGACGATCGTGCCGCGATCCTGCGTCGTATTCTCGTTCCACGCATACATCGAGACGATATTGTCGGTCTGGTATTGATACAGCGTCTGGCCGACATTGTTCACGACCGTGCCGCCGTAACTTCCGCTGCCCACCGCGCCGTTCTGCTGCGAACCGCCGATCTGGATCGACTTGCCGGCCGCGATCACGCTGTAGTCGTTGTCGATCGTGCCGACATTCGCCAACGTGATGCCGCCGCCCGCCACGAGCTGCGCCTGCGGCGCCTGGCTGCTTATCTTGTCCTGCTGAACCGTGGAGGTGGTGTCGCGCCAGATCTCGACGCGTTGGTAACCGTTATGGCCGTCGCTGCGCGTCGCGTATTCGGTATCGGGCGCGTAATTGACGTGCGGATCGTAACCCGCCCAATAGACCGCCGTGACGCTGCCGTCGCCGTTGACGGTCAGGGTGTTGTAGTACAGCGTCTGCTGCTGTCCGTTGACGTCGACCACCAGCACGCGATCGACAGGATTGGCCCCGTTCGATTGCGATACCACCTGGCTCGCCGAATAGGTCGCGGTCTGCGGCGTCTTGTAGGGCCCCGACCAGCTTGCATACGAACACACGCCGTGATTCGGCGCGGCGTTGCCGGTCGGGCAGCCGATGAACTGCTGCCGCTTGGTCTGGTGCGTGGTGGTCGTATCGGTGGTTTCGGTCTCGACCGTCGGCGCGGGGCGGCTGTTGGTGAAGGTGCCGGCGGCGATTTCGATATTGCCTTGGGCTTCGATCGTCGACTGGTCGTTCAGCACGTTCCGCGTGCGGTGGGCCAGCAGGCCGCTCGCGTCGCGCTGCCCGTTCGCCGCGATATGGATATCGCCGATGCTGAACAGGTTCGCACCGCCTGTGTTCGACAATCGGTTCGTCGCGTACAGGTTCAATTGCCTGGCGGCGGCGAAAACGGCGGCGGCACCGGCATTCGTGATGGTGCTCGCGTTCGCCGTCACATCGGCGCCGATCATGGTGCCCGTGTTGTTCAGGGTAGCGCTGTTGATCGTGACCGAATCGCCTTCGATGCGGCCGGCGTTATCGATCGTGCCGCCGTTCGCGTTGATCGTCGTCGCCGCGGAATTCAGATCCGCGCCGCCCTGGTTGTCGAGGTTCGACACATTCACCGTCAGCGCGCCGTTCGCATCCAGCACGCCCTGGTTCGTCAGCTTGCCGGAGCTGGTGAAATCCAGCTTCCCGTTCGCATGAAGCTTGTTGGCCGCCGTTTGCGTGTAGTCGCTCGCGAGCGTGATCGACGCATCGCGGCCCGCGACGATGGAGCCGTCGCCGGACAAGCTGCCGGTGCCCAGCGTCAGGTCCTGGTCGCTACCGATCGCGCCGCCCTGATTCAGCAGCGTACCGGTCTGGATCGACACGCTACCGCCGCTGCCCGCGTCGTTGCCGATCCTGCCGGACCTGTTGTCGATCGATGCGGCCGTCAGCGACAACGCACCGTTTGCTCGCACGGACCCGCTACCGTTGTCCAGCGCGGCGTTCTTCCCGTCGAATGTCAGCTTGTTGGCTGCCGACAGCACGCCACCGGCATTGCTCGCATGGCTGCCGATAGTCAGGCTCAGGTCGCGGCCGGCGAGTGCCTGGCCGCCTTGGGCGTTGGTGAGTGTCCGTGCCATCAGGCTCACGTCGCCGTTGCCGCCGATCGTGCCCGCTCCGGCCTTGCCGGATGCGGCGGTGTTCGTGATCGATGCGCCGCCGTCGATCGTCGTCTCACCGGTGCCGATATTCGCGATGCGACCGTCGCTGTTGTCGATGCTGGCGCCGGACAGCTCGAACGTGGAGGCCGCACCATTGGCCTCGATCTGGCCGCCTTGGTTGAGGATCGCACCTCGTGCGCCGGCCGACAGCTTGCCGTTGCTGGCCTGGATCAGGCCAGCCGCGTTGCTCAATTGACCATTAGATTGCACGGACAGGGATTGCGTCGCCAGCAGCGAGCCGTTCGAATTGTCGGCGCTGCCCGCCTGGATCGACACGTCGCCGTTGCCGCCGATGACGCCGCCCGCCGTGTTGCTCAAGGCATTCGCCGTGGTGACGGATAGCGCCTCCGTGCCGAGCGCCTTAACGACGCCACCGTCGTTCGCCAGGCTGTCGGCCGTCATCGTCAAGGCGTGATTCGACTCGATCGTGCCGGCCTTGTTATCGACCGCTTCCTGCGACCTGATCGTCACGCTATCCGCGCCGATATAAGCGGCCGCGCTGTTATCGAGCGACTGGACGCCGAGCGTAGCCTGTCGTTGCGCCGACAAGGTGCCGGCCCGATTCGACAAGGCCGCGGCGGTCAGCGCCAGCCCGCCGTTGGTCGCAATCGAACCGCCCTGGTTCGACAAGGCGCCGGTGGCGATGGTCATCGTTCCGCTGCCGGCATGCGCAAGCCTGCCGCGGTCATTGATCAGCGTCGCCGAGCTCAGGCTCAGTTCGGCGCTGTTCGCCTGCAGCGTGCCCGAGCTATTGTCGAGCGTGCCGGAAACGGCGATCGTGGTCGAATTCATGCCGGTCTGGACGATCGAGCCCGCCCGGTTTTCAAGGTCGGTCGCCGTCAGCGACAGTTGGCTTGCCTGTATCGAGCCCGCGCTGTTGTCCAGATTGCCGGCGCGAACCGCCGCCAGCGCACCGGCGGCAATGCTGCCGGCGGCGTTGCTCAGGTGCGAGCCGGCGTCGATCGAGCTGTCTTTGCCGGCCGTCATCGATCCGCCGCCGTTGTCGATCGATTGCGCGTTGGCCCGCAGGTCGGTGGCGGCACTGATCGATCCATGGTTCGCGATACCGCCGGCCTGCAGCTCGACGCTGCCGTCGCCGCCAATTACGCCGCATTGCGCGCCGTTCGCGACAGCGCCCGCCACGTTCGTGAGCTGGCCGCTCGTCGTGATCGACAGTCCATCCTGGCCCAGGGACGTCACGCGCCCGGCGGTGTTCTGCAGGGAAGCGCCGGCCACCGTCATCCGGCCCGCGCTCTGGATGATGCCCTGTTGATTGTCGATCGCGCCGCCTTCGAGGTCCGCGGTGTTCCGCGACACCAGTGTGCCGGCCTGATTCGACAGCGCCCCCGTCGTGCGCACCATGAGCGCGCCTTGCGACGATACCGTGCCTCCCTGGTTCGACAGGCTGCCTGCCGTCAGCGTGATGCCTTGCTGGCTGGAAAGACTGCCATGATCATTGACCAGCGTGCCCGCGGCGGTCGCGCTCAACGCACCCTGCGCACTCGTGGTCGCATTCGACAGATCGACGTCGCCCGCCGTCGCATTCACCCCCAACGAACCGTTCGCCGCCGTCTTGCTGCCGGCCAGACTGACGCCATCGCCGCTCAGCATCGCGCTACCGCCCGCGATGTTCTGGCCGGTCGCGGTCAGTTGGCCCGTGGTCGTCACCCGCAGATCACCGGCTTGCGTGACCGTGCCATTGCCGTCCACGCCCGCGCCCATGCCGCCGGTGGAAGTCAGCGAGCCGGCATCGACGCCGACATCGTGTTGCGCGGCGAGCATGCCGCTATTCGTCATGTCCGCGCCGGTATTCATCGACACGGATTGCTGGCTGTAGGTCGTGCCGCTGTTGTCGATGCCGCCGGCAGCGGTAACCGCGACGTTGCCGAGCGAACTGATCTTCCCCGCCTGGATCAATCGCCCGTCCGTGGTGAGCGTCAGGCCGGCCGCATCCGCGGCGATGCTGCCGGCATTGCGCACGCCGACGCTATTGCCCGAACTGACGAGAAAGATGCGGTTGCTGTACATGCCGCCGAGCTGGCCCACGTCGATGGCAACCGCGGGCGCCGCGCCGTCGCCCTGGATCGGCGTCGCCGCGAGGGTATCGTGATTGACCTGGTTCGCCCCCGCGATCACGTTCAGGTTCCGGGCGTAAATTGCCGCGTTGGCCTGGACCGCGCGCGAGATGATGTCGACCTGGTCGATATCGGCGGCATTCAGGCCCGATCCGGAAACGGTGACGAGGCCGCGACTCACGTTGAATCCGGCGACGGAACCGTCCGCGCCGTAATACGGGACGCCCGTCGTCAAAACGGTGCGGGATGTATTGATGAAGCCGCCGCCGTCGATCTGCAGGCCGGCCGGATTCGAGATGATGAGTTCGGCCTTCTGCCCGGCGATCTCGACGAAACCGCGAATGGCGGACGGGTTGTTGCTGTTGACCTGGTTGACGATGATCCGCGCGGCATCGTTGGGCCCGAAATTCGGATTGCCATTAATCATGCCCGCTTGCTGCGTGTTGACGATCACGGGCGAATTATTGAGTATCGCCCCAGGCTTTTGCACGTCGAATTGACGATAGGTATTCAGCGAAACGCCGGCATTGCCGGGTTTGTTGATATTGACCTGGGGCAGCCCGTTTTGCGTCTGGATAACCGACGGGGCATGCGCGCCGCCGCCGACGATCTGCGCATTGACCCAACTCGGCACCGCTCCCGCCATGACCAGCGCGGCGAACGCCGCGTGGCGCAAGGCGAACCTCGCGAAGCCCGGCTGCACCTGCGCGGCTGCCGCCATCTCCCCTCGGCCGGCATTGCCTGACGCATTGGCTGTTTCTTCGACAGCAATCAGCATCCCTCGAATACGACTGAATACCAGTCGGTAATTATTCTTGTTCATGGTTCTGGTCTACTCGCGAATCGCGCTACTGAGCACTACGGATCAACGGACCGGCGCATTGTCTCGCAGAAGATGCCCCGTTTTGTCTCAAAACGGGTTAAGGAATGTCAAATGCACGAGCAGCCGGGGATTAATCAAAGAGGCCTGTCAACTTTGACAGGACGGGTTATCCGATCTTCAAAAATATCTCGAAAATTCGGATGCCTTTCCAAATCTGATAATTCGGCGCATCGAATCGGCGACCCGGCAAACCCCGATCTTGACGAGATTTTTATGCCCCAGCGCCCACTCTTTACGAGATCGACACCACCGGTTGTTTACGCTGCGGGCATCGCATCCGAACTGCTTGCCGCCCACATGCTCAAACTGCTCGTCCCCGTCGGCCACTCCCCGCGCGCGCTGCAGGCCGTGCGCCATGCCGCCTTCCTCTACCGCGAGCGCTGCGCCTCCGAGGTGGTGCTCGTCAACGTGCAACCGCCGCTGGGCGGCTCGCGCGCCGACGCCTTCCATACCCATCGCGAACTCGACGAGATCGGCCGCGCCGCAGCCGAGCACGACCTGGCCGCGGCCATCACGATCCTGCGCGACGCCGGCGTGCATTACTCGCTGACCATGAAGTTCGGTGCCACGGCCGACGCGATCGCGCGCTGCGCGCTGGAGCATCGCTGCGACGAGATCGTGTTGACCGCGCCGCGCCGCAATCCATTGCACTGGCTCGCGCGCGTGTTCGGCCTGGGCCTGCACGATCGTCTGCTGCGGCTCACCAAGCTACCCGTCACGGCGGTGCACTGAGCACGCGGCGCCGAAGCCGCGTCCAGGGCACCTGCGTAACGCACCAAAACAAAACGGCCGGCATGACAATGCCGGCCGTTTCGCATCCCGCGCGAGGAGTGCTCAGGCTTCCAGCCGCTCCAGCACCTGCCCCTTGGTCTCGATGCCGATGAAGTGCACCGTCAGCGCCGCGATCAGCGGCACCGCGCCGAGCAGGTAGAAGGCCGGCGCCAGGTTGCCGCCGAGGATCGCGTGCGGCACCACCATCGGCGCCACGAACGAGGCGATCTTCAGCCAGGCGCTGCCGAGCCCGCAGCCCGAGGCGCGGATGCTGGTGGGGTACTGCTCGGGCGTGTAGACGTAGGCGGTGATGAAGCCCGAGGCCATCAGCCCCAGCGCCAGCGAGCAGCAGATCGCCACCACGTAGACCGAGGCACCGTGCCAGTAGCCCGCCGCCGCCAGCGACAGCGCGCAGAGCAGGAACGACACGCTGATCACGGGCTTGCGGCCCACCACGTCCACCAGCAGCGCCGACACCAGCGAACCGAGCACGCCCAGCACCGAGCCGATCACGGCCAGGTTCAGCGCGAGCTGCAAGGGCGCGTGGTAGAAGTCGCGATAAATGGTCGGCAGCCAGGTGGAGAGCCCGTACTGGATGAAACCGCAGGTGGCCCACAGCGTCGCCACCGCGATGGTGCGCCGGCGATAGGCGGGGCTCAACAAGTCGAGCGCACGGCGGCGCGGATGGCGCGCCAGCACCTGGTCGAACTCCTCGCTGCCGGCCGGCGGCGGCAGCGTCCCGCGCACCGAGGCCTCGAAGCGCGACAGCGCCTCGCCGGCCTCGGCCAGCCGCCCGCGCGAGGCCAGCCAGCGCGGCGACTCGGGCACCAGGCGCGTCAGCACCAGGCCCAGCAGCAGCGGCAGCCCGCCGATGAAGTACATGATCTCCCAGCCGTAGCGCGGCACCAGGTAGGCACCCAGCGCCATCGAGGCCAGCAGCCCGATCGGGAACACGATCTCGTACAGCAGCACGAAGCGTCCGCGTCCGTGGGCGCGCGTGATCTCGTTGATATAGGTGGCCGCCACCGGCAGCTCGCCGCCCAGGCCGATGCCCTGCAGCACGCGCAGCGCCACGAAGGCAGCGAAGCTCGGCGCGAAGCCGCAGGCCAGGCTGGTCACGCCGATCACGGTCGAGCTCCAGGCGATCGCGCGCACGCGGCCGTGCCGCTCGGCCAGCATCGGGAACAGGATCGCGCCGATCAACTGCCCGATCGCGCCCGAGGCGATCAGCCAGCCGATCTGCGCCGGCCCGAGCCCCCACTTGTGGATCAGCAACGGCAAGGTGGCCGCGATGGTGATCACGTCGAAGCCGTCGAAGAAAGTGGCGGTGCCGATCAGCACTCGCGCGCGGATCTGCAGCGCATTGGTCGGCAGGCGTTCGAGACGCGCGACGACGGCGCCGGGCGTGGCCGGCGCCGAGGCGGCCGACACGGCCGGGCTGGCGACGACGCTGGGATAGGTGCTCATGCGGGGATTCTCCTTGGGGCCTGCGATAGCGGGTGGCGTGGGCGGCAGCGTCGCTAGGCCAGCGCGCGGCTCGTGTCGGTGAGCGCCGCGCCATCGACCGCGCGGCCCTGGTTCATCCATTTGCGCGCGAGCTTGAGCTCGCGTGCCGTGTTGATGGCGATCACGCCGCGCAGCGTGACGCCGTCGACGAAGAACAGCGTGGCGCGGCGCGCGGCCAGGTCGCCGCGCACCAGCATGGTGGTGGCGTCGCCGGGGTCGCCGAGGATCTGCAGGTTCACGTCGTACTGATCGGACCAGAACCAGGGAATCTCGGCATAGGGCACGCGCGTGCCGAGCAGGGCCCGGGCCGCCGTGATCGCCTGGTTCTGCGCATTGGCCCAGGATTCGAGCCGCGTGCGGCGCTTCAGCCAGGCGTTCGGGTGGCTTGCCACGTCGCCGCAGGCGAAGATCGCCGGATCGCTGGTGGCGCCGTATTCGTCGACCACGATGCCGTCCTCCACCGTCAGGCCGGCCTCGCGCGCCAGCGCCAGGTTCGGCACCAGGCCGATGCCGGCCACCGCGCAATCGGCGTCGATCACGCTGCCGTCGGCAAGCGTGGCGCGCACGCGCGAAGCGTCCTCGGGATGCGGGTCGAGCGCGGCCAGTTGCGCGCCGAGCCGCAGCTCGACGCCCCGGGCGCGATGCAGCTCGAGCAGGAAGTCGGACACGGCCAGCGGCAGCGAGCGCGCGCAAAGCCGCGGCGCGCCCTCGACCAGCACCGCCTCGATGCCGAGCTTGCGCGCGGTGGCCGCCACCTCCAGGCCGATCCAGCCGCCGCCGATCACCAGCACGCGGCGGCTCGCGCGCAGCGTGCGGCCCAGCTCGGCCGCCTCGTCGAGCGTGCGCAGGTAATGCAGCTCCGGCGTCCTGACGATGGACTCGGGCAGCCGCCGCGCCGTGCCGCCGGTGGCGATCACCAGGCGGTCGTAGCGCAGTTCGCGGCCCGACTCGGTACGCACGATGCGCCGCTCGCGATCGATCGCCGTGGCACGCTCGGGCTGCCACCGCTCGATCGCGAGCCCGGCCAATTCGTCCGGCTTCAGCAGGTGGGTGCTGGCCGCGTCGGCCTCGCCGGCCAGCACCGCCTTCGACAGCGGTGGGCGCTCGTAGGGCGGATGCGTCTCATCGGCGATCATCACCAGCCGCCCCGTGTAGCCCTCCGCGCGCAATGTCTTCGCCACCCAGCCGGCGGCCTGCCCGCCGCCGATCACGACGACGGTCTCGATGCGATCCTCAGCCATGCTTGCGCTCCGTCATGAAGGCGCCGGCCGGCGCCTCGGCCTGCTTCTGGCGGCGCGTATGGCCGTCGATGCCGCCGTCGATCGCCCACTCGGCGAACACGGTCGGGCCCGGTTCGAAATCGCGCGGCTGCCATTCGGGCGTCAGCACGTCCTCGTCGGCGTAATACTCGATCAGGCCGCCGGCCGGGTTCTGGAAGTACCAGAAGTAGGCCGACGACACCGGGTGGCGCCCCGGGCCGAGCTGGGTGGTCCAGCCGCAACGGCTGATATGCAGGCCGCCGCCGAATACCTCGTGGATGTCGCGCACGGCGAAGGCGACATGGTTCAGGCCGCGCTTGCCGCTGGGCAACTGCAGCAGGAACAGGTCGTGATGGCCGCCGTGCGGCGCGCAGCGCAGGAAGGCGCCGCGCCCCGGATAGCGGTCCGAGGTCTCGAAGCCGAGCAGTGCCTGGTAGAACGCGGCCTGCTCGGCGAGGCGGTCGGTGAAGAACACCACGTGCCCGACCTCGATCGGCTCGGCGCGCTCGTAGACGGGGCTGGGCTGGTCGACGCGCGCGGCCGGCAGGCCCCAGACGTTCGAGGGCGAGCCCTGCAGGTCGAGCGGCCGGCGCCGCGTGATCTCGACCCGGATCGCCATGCCGATCGGGTCCAGGCAGCCCACCGCATCATCCGTTTCGAAGTGGCCGGGCTGGCCGGCGAAACGGCCGCGCAGCGCGTCGAGCTCGGCGCGCGTGGCCACGCCCCACGTCACTTCGCGCAGCGTCGGGCCGGCCTCGAAGGCGGGCGGCAGCGAGGCATCGTCGGCCGCCACCAGCCGCACCGTGCAGCCATTGAGCGTCTCGAAGCGCGCGTGCCCAGCGTCGTGCGCCACCTCCTTCAAGCCCCAGTCGGCGAAGAAGCGCCGGCAGGCGTCCAGGTCGGTCACGCCGTAGGTGATCTGTTCGATTCCAAGGATGGTCATCGCGTCGTGCTCCCGTTCAATTCGCCCACGCGAGCGGCAAGTCGTTGAGGCCCCAGTAGAGGCTCTTCTGCTGCATGTACTCGACGATCCCGAGCCGGCCCTTCTCGCGGCCCTGGCCGCTGTCCTTCCAGCCGCCGAACGGCGTCGGGATCGAGAACTGCTTGTAGGTGTTGATCCACACCGTGCCGGCCTCGAGCGCGCGCGCCACGCGCCAGGCGCGCTTGTAGTCGCGCGTCCAGATGCCGGCGGCGAGCCCGAACACGCTGCGGTTGGCCATCGCCAGCAGCGAGGCCTCGTCGTCGAAGGGCATCGCCACCAGCACCGGCCCGAAGATCTCCTCCTGGCAGATGCGCGCCTGGTTGGACAGCCCGTCGAGGATGGTCGGCAGGTAGTAGTAGCCCTGCTCGCGGCCGGCGCCGCCCGGGCGCTCGCCGCCGCACAGCACGCGGCCGCCCTCCTCGCGCCCCAGCGCGACATAGGATTCGATCGAGGCGCGGTGCTGGGCGGTGATCAGCGGCCCCATCTGGGTGCGCTCGCTGGCCGGGTCGCCGACCCGCAGCGCGCGGGCCCGCTCGACCAGGCGCGAGACGAAGGCGTCGTAGAGGCCGCGCTGCACGAACAGGCGCGAGCCGGCGATGCAGGATTCGCCCGAGGAGCTGAAGATGCCGTACAGCACGCCGTTCACGGCGTGGTCGAGATCGGCGTCGTCGAACACGATGGTCGGCGACTTGCCGCCCAGCTCCAGCGACACCGGCATGAAGCGCTCGGCCGCGAGCCGCGCGATGCCGCGCCCGACCTCGGTGCCGCCGGTAAACGACACCTTCTTCACGCGCGCGTCGCGCACCAGCGCATCGCCCACCACCGAGCCCTTGCCCGGCAGCACCGAGATCACCCCGCGCGGCACGCCGGCCTGCTCGCAGAGCCGCGCCAGCGCCAGCGAGGCCAGCGGCGTGACCTCGGCGGGCTTGAGCACCACCGCGTTGCCGGCCGCCAACGCCGGCCCGAGCTTCTGCGCGTCGGAGGCGATCGGCGAGTTCCAGGGCGTGATGGCGGCCACCACGCCGAGCGGCTCGTGCACGCTCATCGTGAGGTAGTCGCCGCGCGAGGGCGTGAGCGCTTCCTCGAAGGTCTCGGCGGCCGCCGCGAAGTAGCGGAAGGTATTGGCGGCGCTCGTCACCAGCGCGCGCGTCTCGCTGATCGGCTTGCCGTTGTCGCGCCGCTGGATCTGCGCGAGCTGCTCGTGGTTGGCCTGCACCAGATCGGCGATCCGGTGCAGCACAGCGGCGCGCTGATGCGGCTTGAGCCCCGCCCAGTCGTCGCGTCGCCAGGCGGCGTCGGCCGCCTCCAGCGCGTCGCGCGCGTCCTGCGCGTCGGCCATCACGATCTCGCGGTTCAGCGAGCCGTCGGCCGGATACAGGCTCGCCGTGGCGGCGCCGCGGCCCGGCCGCCATTCGCCGCCGATCAGGATCTCGCCGGTCGGCACCAGCGGAAAATCGAATACTGTCATCGTCTGTCCTCGGTCATCCTCAACAAGGCATCGCGTGCCCGGGCGGCGGCGCGGCCAGGCCGGCGCCGCCGCTCGCTCAGATCACGCAGCGCGCGGCGCGGTTGCGCAGCGCGCGGATCGCGCTGAACGCCGTCAGCGCGGAGGTTTTCGGGTTGTCCGGCAAGGGCTTGCCCGACATCTCCAGCGACATCTCGCCGAACGCGCCGCGCGCCACGATGCGATGCACGTTGCGCGTCACGGCCGGATCGGCGATCAGGGTCACGCGCGTGCGATCGAGCCCGAGCCCGGCCAGCGCCACGGTGGCGGCCACGTTGGCGTTCTTCGGGTAGAGTCGCGCCGCGTCGCGCGCACTGCCCTCGAAGATGACCTGCTCGACCGTCAGCGTGCGCAGCTCGCAAACCGCCTCGGCCGGCGTGTCGAGCCAGCCGGTGGGTGGCTTGCGGCCGATGTAGCTCACCTCGTCCAGGCCGCCCTGCCTGGCCGAGGCCAGCGCGTCGATCCCGCCGATCGCGCCCGACAGCAGGGTGAGCGTGGCCTGGCCCCGGTCGGCCGCCTGCGAGAGCGTGTCGAGCAGCGCCAGGTCCGACAAGGCGCCGATCGAGGCCACCGCGCAATCGGTACCGGCCTGCAGCAACGGCACCACGTGATCGACCAGCGCGCCGTGCCCGGCGCACTCGAGCGCGAAGCGCGGATGGCTCGACAGCGCCTCGACCGAACTCACCACGTCCACCCGCTCGCCCAGCTCGGCGCGCACCGCCTCGCGCTGGTGCGCCGGCACGATCACGTGGGCCACGCGCAGCGCCGTGTCGTGCTCGACCGCGCGATAGACGGCCGCGCCGATCGCGCCGAAGCCGATCATCGCCACTTCGAGCGGCGCGCCGCCGCCCGCCTGCGCCGCCGGCTTATGCATATTGCTGCTCCTGGTCGAGCGGCTGCTTGACGGGCGGCCCGGCGAAGGCCGTGGTGAAGGCGCCGACCGACAGCATGTCGACCTCGACCAGCACCGGCCCCGCATGGGCCAGGCCGTCGCGGATCGCCGCCTCGGCCTGGTCGAGCGAGGCGATGCGGTGATGCCTGAGGCCCAGGCTCGCGCAGAACTGCGCGAAGTCGGGCTGGTGCAGCTCGACGAAACAGCGCCGGCCGCCATATTGCGCGTCCTGGATGTTGCGGATCACGCCGTAGCACTGGTCGTTCATCAGCACGATCATCAGGTCGGCGCGTTCCTGCACGGCCGTGGCCAGCTCGCCGACATTGACCATCAGGCCGCCGTCGCCGACCAGGCAGACCGTCTTGGCGGCGCTGCCGGCCAGCGCCGCGCCGATCGCCATCTGCATGCCCTGGCCGATGCCGCCGCCCAGCGCATGCACGCCCGCGCGCGGCTCGAAGATCTTCAGCAGCCGGTTGCCCCAGGTGCTGTTCGAGATGGTCACGTCGCGCACCCAGTTGTAGTCGCGGCCGAGCTCGGCCTGCAGCGTCTCGACCAGTCGCCGATACGGGCCGAGCCCCTCGGCCACGTCGGCCACCGCCGCCTCGCGCGCGGCGGCCAGCTCGGCCGCGAAGGCCGGATCGACCTGCATGCGCCCTTCGAGGCGGTCGGCCAGCTCGGCCAGCACGCGCTTCGCGTCGCCATGCACGAACAGCGCGTTGCGATAGCCGCGGTTGTCGGCCAGCGCGTCGGCGTCGATGCGGTAGAGCGGCTCGGGTAGCGCCAGCTTGTACTTCAGGGTCTCGTTGCCGCGCAGCCGCGAGCCGACCACCACCAGCGCATCGCAGCCGCGATAGAACTGCTCCACCGCGCCGTGCACGTTGAAGGCGCCCAGCGTGGCCGGATGATCCTCGGGCAGCACGCCGCGCCCCTGCACGCTGGTCACCACGCCGAAGCCGAGCGCCACCAGCCGCTCCACCTCGGCGCGCGCGTGCCGCGCCCCGCCGCCGAGCCACAGCAGCGGCCGGCGCGCGGCGGCCAGTTGCTCGGCCAGTTGCGCGACACGCGCGCTGTCGTGCTCGCGCGGCGCCACGTGGGCGGGGGCGAGATCGGCGGGCCACTCGATCTCGGCGGCCTGGATGTCGATCGGGATCTCGACCGAGACCGGGCCGCTCGGCGCCGTCTGCGCCACGCGCACCGCCTCGCGCAGCGTGGGCAGCACCGATTCGACGGTGCGCACGCGGTAGGCCGCCTTGGAGATCGCGCCGAGCATGGTCAACTGGTCCGGCGCCTCGTGGATGTAGGCGAGGTCCTGGTCCAGGTAGGGCGTCTCGATCTGCCCGGTGATGTGCAGCAGCGCGGTGCCGGCCGTGAGGGCCTCGACCATGGCGCCGGCCGCGTTGCCGGCGGCCGTGCCGGTGCTGGTGAAGGCCACCCCCAGGCCGCCCGAGACGCGCGCCAGGCCGTCGGCCATGTTGACCGCGCCGGCCTCGCCGCGCGCGCCGACGTAGCGGATCCGCTCGCGCCGGTGGATCGCGTCGAGGATCGGCATGTTGTGGATCGAGATCACGCCGAAGGCGGTCTTCACGCCGCAGTGTTCGAGAAAGGCCGCGATCAGTTCGCCGACCGTGGTGCGTTGGATGTCAGACATGGCGTGCAAAGCCTCCGGAAACGTCGATATGGCTGCCCGTCGTATAGGAGGACAGGTAAGTGGCTAGATGGAACAGGGCTCGCGCGGCCTCCTCGGGCCGCCCGAACCGGTCGAGCGGAATGCGCTTGGCGCGCGCGATGCCCTGGGTCCAGGCGGCCCAGTCCTGGCCCGGCTGCGCCTCGCGCTGGTGACGGCGGCGCCACTGCCCCGACTCGACGATGCCGATCAGGATCGAGTTGACGCGAATCCCCTGCGGCGCGAGTTCGGTGGCCAGCGACTTGACCAGGCTGAGCACGCCGGCGCGCGCCGAGGAGGTGGCCACCATGTGCGGCTCGGGCTGCAGCGCGAGCAGCGAGTTCACACAGCTGATCGAGGCCGCCGGCGCCTCGCGCAGCATGGGCAGGAAGGCGCGCGTCGGGCGGATGATGCTGAAATACTTGAGGTCGAGCTCCTCGCGCCAGGCCTCGTCGCTGGTGTCGGCGAAGCTCGACACGCGCCCCTGCCCCGCGTTGTTGACCAGCATGTCGGCGCGGCCGAAACGGGCTGCCACCGCGCCGGCGAAGGCCTCGACCTGGCCCGCGTCGAGCACGTCGCAACGCGCGGCCAGCAGCGGCGCGCCCGGGTGGCGCTCGCGCAGCCCGGCTTCGGCGCGCGCCAGCCGCTCGGCGTCGCGCCCGCAGATCGCCACCGAGGCGCCTGCCTGCAGAAACAAGTCGGCGGTGGCCAGGCCGATGCCGGACGAGCCGCCCGTCACCACCGCCACCTGCCCGGTCAGATCGATTTCGATCATCGCAATCCCAATGCCTTCAGATAGGAGTTCTCATCATCGGAGCGGTAATTGAGCCGCCGCGACAGTTCATTGGCCGCCCTCACGACCTTCTCGACCAGGCCGTCGGCGATCAGCGCCGCGTCGATCTCGGGTTTCGGCACCGTCACCGTGACGGCCGCCACGATGCGCTGCGTGTCGTTGCGCACCGGCGCGGTGACCACCGAGATGCCGCGCTCGAACGAGGCGTTGCTGATGCCGTAGCCGCGCGCGGCATCCTCGCGGACCAGCGCGAGCAGCGCCTCCAGGCTGTCGGGCGTGGCACGCGTGGCCCGTTCGAGCTGGCGCTCGGGGTACAGTGCGCGCAGCTCGGCCTCGCTCAGGTCGCCCATCAGCACGTGGCCGTGGGTAGTGGCATGCGCGGGCAGCCGCGTGCCGACGTTGACGCGAATCGAGCTGAAGGCCGGCGCCGCGCTCTGCGCCTTGGCGACGAACACCACGTCGCGCCCGTCGCGGATCACGATATGGGTGGTGAAGCCGGTCGCCTCGCGCAGGCCCTCGATCACCGGCAGGCCCAGGTCGGTCAGCTCCAGCGAGCTCAAGTATTCGAAGCCCAGGCGCAGCACCGCCACGCCGAGCCGGTAATTGCGGTCCTTGTCGGCGCGCTCCAGGAAGCCCAGCGATTCGAGCGTCTGCAGCAGCCGGAACACCGTGGTGCGCGGAATGCCGAGCCGCTTCGACAATTCCGGCGCGCCCAGCACCGGCTCGCGCGGCGAGAATTCCGCGAGGATCCGCAGCCCGCGTTCGAGGCCAGGTACCACGTAGGCGCCGTTCGCGGCATCCGCCTCGGGCGCGCCGCTGTCGGCCGGCTCGCTTCGCAGGGCGAGTTGGGTCGGGTTCATGCCTGTCTCCATGATTCGTCGCAGCGCGCGCAGAACGCGCCGATCAGCGCCGAGTAGCGCTCGGGTGCCTCCACGTAGCCGGCATGGCCGGCGCGCGGCACGATACGCAGCGCCACGCCGGCCGCCGCCGCGATCCGTTCGCAGGCGTTCGGCGGCGTGATGCCGTCCTCGGCGCCCACCATCACCTCCACGCGCGCGGCACCGGCGGCGTCGGTCATCGCCCGCCAGGCGGCGAGATCGGCGGCCAGGTCGGCGTTCGCGAGCAGGTGGGTGGCCTGCGTGTAGCCGGCCGGCTTCACCTGCGCCATCACGCGGCGCACCCAGGCGCGGGCGGCCTCGCCGGCATGCGCCGACAGCATGTTGGCGCTGCGTTGTTCGGCCAGGCCCGCGGGCCCGAGCGCGGCCAGCATCGCGAGCCGCGCATCGCGCCGTTCGTCGCGCGTGGCGGCCGGTGCCGCGCCGTAGCCGGCGGCCGGCGAAACCAGCAGCAAGCCGGCCAGCCGCCCGGCATGCCGGCGCGCGAAGGCGCCGGCCACGATCGCGCCGAGCGAGTGCCCCACCAGCACGCAGCGCTCGATGGCGAGCGCGTCGAGCCAGCCGGCCAGCGACGCCGCGTAATCGGCCGCCAGCGGCGAGGCCGGCGCGACCGGCGTCGATTCGCCATAACCGGGCGCGTCCCAGGCCAGCACGCGACGCGACGCGCCGAGCGTGTCGAGCTGGGCCAGCCACGAGGCCGCGCCCGAGCCGATGCCGTGCAGCAGCACCACCGGCAATGCCCGCTCGCCAGCGGCCGCGCGTGCCGTCGAATCGCCGGCCCCCTGCGCTGGACCCGATTCGCGCCAGCCGATCAGCCCGGCTTCGCGAATGGCGATGCGCCGCGCCGGAAACTGCCAGAGTCGGGCGGCCAGGGCCGCGTCGGGCCCAGCCTCTGCCTCGGCCCCGCGCGGATCGATTTCGCTCATGCTGCTCATGCTGGTTCCGTGCTCGCTCAACGCTTCAGGTTCGCGAGCGGCGAATCGGGCGGATAGGTGGGCGTGATCGGCTTGGCCGCGCCGAGCATCACGCACATCAGCGCATCCTCCTCGCCGATGTTGATCTCGGTGCGATAGACGCCGGGCGGCACCGAGATCAGGTCGCGCTCGCCGAGCACGGCTTCCCAGCGCTCGCCGTCGCGCTCGCAGATCACCTTGATGCGCCCGCGCAGCACGAAGAAGATTTCCTCGACGTCGACGTGGATATGGCTCGGGCCGATATTGCCGGCCGGGATCACCATGGTCGAGAAGGTGAAGCCGCCGGCCGGCACGGTGTTCATGTCCTTGGACACGCCGGTGCCGCCGGTGCCGACGTAGCGCATCTGCGCGCGGCGGTACTGCGGGTCGTAGTCGGCCTGGAACTTCAGCGCGTCCCAGTCGTAGCGGCGCGTCGACAGGCGCGCGACGCGCCCTTCCATCCAGTCCGCGAAGCTCGCGTCGGCGGGCTGGTCCCACGACTTGCGTTCGATATCGAGCTGCTCCATGGTGTTCTCCTAGAGACTTCAGGGACCCTCGGGTCCGCAATTTTCCAAAGCGCCGGATCGACCGTATTCGTCGATTCGGCATGCTGATGATTGAAGCGTCAATGCATCACGAAACCGCCGTTCACCGGCAGCAACTGCCCGGTCACGAAACGCGCGGCGTCCGACAGCAGGAACAGCACCGGACCCGTCACGTCCTCGGGCCCTTGCGCACGCGGCAGCGCGCGGCCCTGCAGGTAATAGGCATGGCGTTCGGCCGGCACGTAGCGAGTCGCCTCGACCTCGGTCAGGCCCGGCGCGATCGCATTGACCGTCACCGAGGCGGCGCCGTATTCGCGCGCCAGCGCATGCGTCATGGCGATCACGGCGCCCTTGCTGGCCACGTAGGCGAGCAGCCGGGGCGCGCCCCACAGGGCCGTGTCCGAGGCGATGTTGACGATCGCGCCGCGTCCCGAGCGCGCCAGGTGCGGATAGGCCGCGTTCGAGGCCAGCCACACGCCGCGCACGTTCACGTCCATCACCGCGTCCCAGGTGCCGATCTCGAGCTCGGCCGCGTCGCGGCCGCCCGAGTTGGTGATGGCCGCGTTGTTGACCAGCCCGTCGATGCCGCCCAGCGCGCCGGCCGCCTCGGCGACGAAGCGCGCCACGCTGGCCGGATCGGCCAGGTCGAGCGGGAAGAAGAACACCGCGCGGCCCGCCTCGGCATGACGCGAGGCCAGCGCCTGCCCCGCCTCGACCAGCACGTCGCCGAAGGCGACGCTGGCGCCGGCCGCCGCGAGCGCGTCGACGAAGGCCGCGCCGAGCCCGCGCGCCCCGCCCGTGACGATCACGCGCCGCCCGTCGAGCGGAACCGAAACCGGAAGCTCAGCCATGCGCGTGCTCCGTGGCGGGCTGGGTCGCCTGGGTGGATTCCGCGGCGGCCTGCGCGGCGCGATGCGCGTCGAGCGCGGCGGCATGCTCCTGCGCGCGCTGGCGCAGCAGGCGCCGCACGCGCGTGATGCCGATATCGTGCTGATAGAGGTATTCGTGATCGCGCGCGTTCGGCGCCAGGCTTTCCAGCACGTAGCGATCCTGTTCGAGCACGGCCCAGTGCAGGCCCTCGAGGCGATTGCGATAGAGGAAGCGCCAGACGTCGCGCTGCCAGCCGTCGACCTTGCGGGTACGCCAGAAATAGACCTGGCAGTGATCCTCGTCCACCGGCGTGGCGAAGCCGACGATGCCGAAGCTGCCGCCCGGGCCGAACTTCTGCTTGTAGGGAATCGCCAGGCGCAGCCACAGGCAGCCGGTCTCGCCCAGCTCGACCCAGTCGAAATTGACGTCGCGCTGGCCGACCTTCTCGAACATCAGGCCGGTTTCGGTCTTGCGCACGCGCATGTCGGCCTGCTTGTCGCCCTCGGCCATCGAATGCGAGCTCGCATGCAGGTAGGCGCCGTGCATCGGGTCCATCACGTTGTCGATCGCGTACTGGTAGTTGCAGGTCCAGTTCGAGACGCAGACGAAATGCGCGTACGCGTCGCTGCTCAGTTCCTCGGGCAGCACCAGCGGCGCAGGCTCGCGATGCGCCTCGTCGCCGAACCAGAGGAAGATCGCGCCGGCCCGTTCCTCGACCGGGTAGGACTTCACGCAGGCCTGCCCTTCCAGCGGGCAGTTGGCGACGGCCGGCACGCGCGCGACGGTGCCGCTGCCGTCCACCTCGATGCCGTGATACCAGCAGGCGACGTGGTCGCCGAGGTTCCAGCCGAGCGAGAGGCGCGCGCCGCGATGCGGGCAGCGATCCTCCAGCGCATGCACGCGGCCCTCGCGATCGCGCCACAGCACGATCTGCTCGGACAGGCGCGTGAGGCCGACCGGCGCGCTCGACACCTGCCAGCTCGGCGCCACGGGGTACCAATAGTTGCGGATGCCACGGTCCAGATAGGCGCGGATCGGATCCGCGGCGGGAGCGGCCTGGGAAGACTGGGTGGGGGACGTCATGGTTATGCTCCGGAATGCGGGGAAGACAGGGCCGTCATGCCTTATTCGGCCAGCGCGGCCATCTCCGCGCGGAAGCGTTCGAGGGTCCAGGCCGAACCGTCGGGGGCACGCGAACCCACGCGGTTCAGCGCCGCCACCACCTCGTCGAGTTCGACCGCGCCGCTCTCGAACACGCGCTCGAGCGCATCGCCGAGATCGTTCTCGTACGGCGTCGGCTCGGCCTTGCGGGTCTGCCACACCAGGTTCGGCACCTGCCCGGGGATTTCGATGCGCCCCTTGCCGGCGACCTGGTTCGGTTCCGGCGCGCGCCACGGCTGCAGATCCGGATTGAAGCTCACGACCTTGGTTTCCATCTTCACTCCACCTTCAACTGGATTTCCTCGCCGGCGAGCCGCACCGCGTACTGCTTCAGCGCGCGGCCGCCGGGCCCCTTCAGGCATTGCCCGGTACGAATGTCGAATACCGCCTCGTGCAGCGGGCACTCCACCGTGCCCTCGTCGACGAAGCCCTGGGTGAGCAGCGCATAGGCGTGCGGGCAGACGTTCTCGAGTGCGTAGAGCGCGTCGCCCACCCGGTAGATGCCGATCTCGACGCCATCGGTCCGCTTGAACTCGAGCGGCGCATCCTCGGACAGCGCGCCGGCATGTCCGGCGCAAACCCATTGTTCAGACATCTGCTGGCCTTCCTTCAGATCAGTTGCGTTTTGTTCCATACAAGGAACGTTGGTTTATGGATGGTGATTATAGGATCGAGCCGCGCCAGGAAAAAATAAAAAACCGCGCGAGCTAGGGAAAACACCGAGCCTCCCTGCTCCGGTTCGGCTCGATTGCCGTTCAGCACCTGTATTTCACGGTAATTTCCAAATTTGTCCGAAGGAACGCGAATCGCCGGGCCTCGCGTGGACCGTTCCGTCTCACGCTCAGATTTATTTTTTTTCGCTTGGCGAGCGCTCCTATACTCATTCCATGAACGGTACATTGTTCCTTGTATGGAACAAACAACATGAAAATGTAAGACGGCGCCCGTTCCGCCGTCTCACCGGCACGCGGGCGGCACGGCTCGTCCGCACGGAGTTTCAGGAGATCAGATGGTCAAGCGAGCGGTAGCAGCGGCATGCATGGCGGCGGGCGCGGTCACGGCCGCTCATGCGCAGAGCAGCGTGGTGCTGTATGGGAGCCTCGATGCGGGGGTCGGTTACGTCAGCAACGTGGCCGGCAGCACCAAGGTATTGATGATCCAGGGCAATACCCAGCCGGACCGCTGGGGCCTGCGCGGGCGCGAGGACCTCGGCGGCGGCCTGGCGGCGATCTTCCAGCTGGAGAACGGTTTTTACACCAACACGGGCGCGTTCGCGACCGCCAATACGCTATGGAACCGGGCGGCCTATGTCGGCCTGGCCTCGAACCGCTACGGCACCATCACGCTGGGCCGCCAGACGCCGCTGCAGTTCGACTGGCTCGACCCGCTCAGCACCGCCTACCTGGCGATGAGCTGGTACGCCTTCCACCCCGGCAACATCGACGGGCTGGCCGCCACCGGCAACGTGCCCTACAACAACGCGATCAAGCTGAAGTCGCCGAGCTGGGGCGGCTTCACGGCCGCCGCGACGCTGGCGCTGGGCAACACCACCAATTTCGGCACGGGCCGCTCGACCGGCTTCGGGCTCAACTACGCGAACGGCTCGTTCAAGGCCGCGGCGGTCTACTCGAACGAGCACGACCGCTCGCTGCTGGTCAGCCAGGCCGGCATCGCCAGCTTCCAGGGGCAAAACACCGCCAACGGCTATACCGCCAGCAAGGTGGAGAACTTCGGCGCGGGCGCCTCCTACGCGTTCGGCGACTGGCTGGTGCACGCGCTCTACACGCGCGTGAAGATGGAGTCCAACGGCTATTCGGACACGTTCCAGAGCTACGACGCGGGCGCCAACTACCGGATCACGCCGGCCAACACGCTGGCCGGCGGGGTGGCCACCACCACCTTGTCGGGGCGGCGCTGGACCCAGCTCGAATTCGGCGACATCTACGCGCTGTCGGCACGCACCCAGCTCTATGCGAACCTGCTCTACGAGCACGCCAACGGCGGCGCGCAGGCGGCGTTCTTCACGGCCGGCGTGTCGAGCGGCGCCAACCAGCTGGTGGTGCTGGCCGGCATCCATCACTCGTTCTGAGGGACAACAGGCTTCGTGGCGGCCGGCGCGCCGCCATTATCCTGAGGAATGCAAAGCATCGGGAATGGAACTCGGCATGCATCGCGGCGCGGCGCGGCATCCCCTTCGGGCGAGCCGCGCCGCCGCCGTTCAGACCATCGCCACGCGATGGCGCGCGTGCGCGACGGTGGGATCGTTCTCCAGCGGCCGGTAGTTGAGCCGCGAGGACAGGTCGACGGCCGCGCCGCAGACCTGCTCCACCAGCCGCTCCTTCTCGGCCGCGTCGCCGATCTCGGAACGCGGCACGGTGGCGGTGATGGCCGCCACGATCGCGCCCGAATGATCGCGCACCGGCGCGGTGACGGCCGAGATGCCCGACTCGAAGGCGCCCTCGCTGATCGCATAGCCGGCGCGCGCGTACTGGCGCACGCGCTCGTAGAGCTCGTCGATACCGCCGGGCGTGTGCTCGGTGAAGCGTTCGAGCTTGCCGCCGGGATAGAGCTGGCGCATCGCGTCGCGCGTGAGGTCGCCCATCAGCACGTGGCCGTGCACGGTGGCGTGCGCGGGCAGGCGCGTGCCCACATGCACCTTCACCGAGCCGAACAGGGTGGCGTGGCTCTGCGATTTCGCCACGAACACCACGTCCTGCAGGTCGCGGATCAGCAAATGGGTGGTCAGGCCGGTGGCGTCGCGCAGCCGCTCCAGCACCGGCGCGCCGAGGTCGGTCAGCTCCAGCGAGCTCAGGTACTCGAAGCCCAGCCGCAACACGCCGACGCCGAGCCGGAAGCTCTTCTCGCCCTGCACGCGCTCCAGGAAGCCGAGCGCCTCGAGGGTCTGCAGCAGCCGGAAGGTGGTGGTGCGCGGAATGCCGATCCGCTTCGACAGCTCGGGCGCGCCGAGCACCGGCTCGCGCGCCGAGAACTCGGCGAGGATGCGCAGCCCGCGTTCGAGCCCGGGCACCAGGTAGGACGACGGATTGCCCGCGTCGTCATCGCCGGGCGCCTCGGCAGGCGCGCTCGCTGGGGATGCCGGATCGGTCGTGGATTTGGCCATGGTCGACAACGCAGACGAAAGGATTCAGGGAAGGCGGAAACGATTTCCCCGAATTATGCCTCGAACGCGCGACGATACGGCCCGCCTGGCGGGCGGGCCTGCCCGGGACAGCCGCCTGTCAGCGATAACGCTGCAGTTCCGGATCGGTGATCGGCTGCTCGGCCATGTCGAGGATGCCGGGCAGCGCGCTCAGGCGCGGCAGCCCGTTCAGGCCCAGCCACTTGCCTTCCTTGGTGCGGAACACCACGGTGGGCGTGCCGGTGAAGCCGAGCTGCTGGAACATCGCCGCGTTGGCGTCGAGCTTGGCCTTGGCGTCGGCGGGGACCACCATCAGCGGCGCGATGCCGCCCGATTCGTCCTTCTCCGAATACTTGGTCTCGAGCGTGTTGAGCAGGGCCGGGCCGTCCGGCGCCTTGAGCAGCGCCGCGGCCTTGCCGGCCGAATCGGGCTTCAGGAAGGCCAGCGGAATCCAGTGGACCTGCAGCCCGGCCGCCTCGTAGGGCCGCAGCGCGCGCCACATCAGGTGGCAGTAGATGCAGTTCGGGTCCATGAACACGTACAGCGTCGACTTGACCTTGGCCCCGCTCGCGCCCTCGACGATCGCGGGCGCGGCCTGCACCCGCGCGACCTGCGCGGCGTCCAGGGTGGGCGGGGGCGGGTCGTCCGCCCGGCTCGTCAGGGCGATCGTCAGGCCGGCGATGGCCAGGGCGATGCTGATCCGTGTCTTCATGAAATCCTCGGGTGGTGATTCGGTGGCGCTCGCGCGCCGGGTTCGTTCTCGCCGCAGCAGCGCAGCCTGCATTCTCGCGCGTTGCGCGCATCCTTGCGCGTTCGGCCATCGGCGGGCCGGCCGCTGGCCGTTCCCAGCCGTTCCCGGACGGGCCTTCGGGCCGGATCGGGCCACCATACCGGCCGGCGCGGGTCGCGCGACTGACGTTTCGCTGACGGCGCCGTCAGCTAGCCGCCAGCGCGCGGCGCGGCCCGACCAGGCGGAAGGTGAGATTGAGGCGCTCGCCCTGCACCGCCGGCGCCTTGGCGACGCGGTGGCGCCAGTCGCGCTGGGTGGCGCCGCGCATCACCAGCAGGCTGCCGTGCGTGAGCCGGTAGGCGCGCAGCGCGCGGCTGGCGTCGTGGCGCAGGTCGAACACGCGCGTGGCGCCCAGGCTCAGCGAGGCGATCACGGGCGCCTCGCCGAGCTCGGGTTCGTTGTCGCTGTGCCAGCTCATGCTGTCGCTGCCCGAGCGGTAGCGGTTCAGCAGCACGCTGTTGAAGCGTGCCCCGCAGGTGGCCTCGGCAAGCCGGCGCAGTTCGGCCACCGCCTCGGTCCACGGCGCCGGCACGTTGCGGATGCCGGAATACACATAGACCGCCTCCGGCTCGCCCTGCCAGGCGGTGAGCCGCGGCATCGGCACCGGCCCGCGCGGCGTGCGGATCGACTGCTGCCGCCAGTCCACCTCGGCGAGCAGGCGCGCGAAAAACGCGTCGGCGCGCTCGCGCGGCAGCCAGTCGGGATACCAGTCGAGTTCGGGCTCGGGCGGCGTGTCGAACAGATCGTCCATCGGTGAGAATCCTCGCATCCGGCTATCATCGCGGGATGGCGCCCGGGCCGCAAGCTGCCGCGCGGCCCCGGCATCCCGTCAACCGGGCATCGAGCCCATCCCTTTCAAGATCGATCGATGATGCTTTCCGATTCCGCATTGGACCAGTTGTTCCGCACCGCCCGCACCCACAACGCCTGGCTGCCGAAGCCGGTCGACGACGCCCTGCTCAGGCAGCTCGTCGAACTGACGCTGTGGGCCCCCACCTCGGCCAACTCCAGCCCGGCTCGCTTCGTGTTCGTGAAGTCGCCGGAAGCGAAGGCCAAGCTCAAGCCCGCGCTCGCCGAGGGCAATATCGACAAGACCATGAGCGCGCCGGTCACGGTGATCGTCGGCATGGACATGGACTTCCACGAGCAGTTGCCCAAGCTGTTCCCGCACGCCGACGCGCGCAGCTGGTTCGCCGGCAACGACGCGCTGATCGAGGCCACCGCGTTCCGCAATTCCTCGCTGCAGGGCGCCTACCTGATCCTCGCCGCGCGCGCCTTGGGCCTCGACACCGGCGCGATGTCGGGCTTCGATGCCGCCAAGGTCGAGCAAGCCTTCTTCGCCGGCACGCGGATCAAGGCCAACTTCCTGGTCAACCTCGGCTACGGCGACGAGAAGGGCCTGTTCCCGCGCAGCCCGCGTTTCGCCTTCGACGAAGCCGCGCGGATCGAGTAAGCGCGCGCCGCCGCCGGCAGGCGACGGCAGGCGGCACACCATGACGAGCGGCACGAGATTCGGCATCGGCCGCCGCGGAACCGGCTTCGGAATCCGCGGCGCAAGCGCTGGCACGACGACGCCGGGCGCGGGCATCGACGCGCCACCTGGCGGCCGTCCTCGCCCGCGCATGCGCCACGCGCCCTCGCCCGCCCGAGCCACGCCGCCCGCCCCGCTCGACCGGCTCGCCCACCCAGGCGCCGCGCCCTCGCGCGAGGCGCCCGTTTTCCCGCTTCGCCCCCGGCGCCGACGCTCCCGCTGCGGCGCCGCCCCGTTCCCCGCCTCACTTCCGCTGCTGCCACCATGCGACGCATCTCCGCCTTCCTGCTGCGGCTGATTACTTTCGGCGTGCTGTTCCACGTCTATGTCGGCTTCCGCCTGATTCCCGATTTCAGCTCGAGCGCCGCGCGCATTCCCGCCGTGCTCTGGCTGGTCGCCTCCTGCCTCGTGATCCCCCTCGGCATGCTCTCGCGCACCTTCGAGCGGCAGCCGCTCGGAGACCGCGTGGCCTGGATCGGCCTGCTCGAGATGGGTTTCTTCTCCT
Organism: Burkholderia gladioli; assembly: GCF_000959725.1. Taxonomy (NCBI): domain Bacteria; kingdom Pseudomonadati; phylum Pseudomonadota; class Betaproteobacteria; order Burkholderiales; family Burkholderiaceae; genus Burkholderia; species Burkholderia gladioli. Next base: position 832,059 of record NZ_CP009322.1, on the reverse strand, counting down.
CGCTGCTGGTGCTCACGCTGGCGCGCGACCTGCTGCTCGCCTCGCTGCTGACGCTCGACGCGCTGGCGCCACATACCGTCTCGCTCGCGCACTGGCGCGCCCTCACCGCCGACGCCGTGCCGCTGCTGGCCTTCGCGGCCAGCGCGATCGGCTTCTTCAACGCGCGGCGCCTGGCGCGCGTGGTCGAGGTCGAGGTGCCGATCGACGACCTGCCGGCCTCGCTGGACGGCTTCACGATCGTGCAGATCAGCGACATCCACGTCGGGCCGACCATCAAGCGCGGCTACGTCGAGGCGATCGTCAACGCGGTGAACCGCCTGCAGCCGGACCTGATCGCCGTCACCGGCGACGTGGTGGACGGCAGCGTGGCGCGCCTGGCGGGCCATGCCGCGCCGCTGGGCGCGCTGCGCGCGCGGCACGGCGCCTTCGTGGTGACCGGCAACCACGAGTACTACTCGGGCGCGGATGCCTGGGTGGCCGAATTCCGCCGCATCGGCCTGGACGTGCTGATGAACGAGCATCGCACCATCGAGCACGGCGACGGGCGACTGGTGCTGGCCGGCGTGACCGACTACTCCGCCGGCAGCTTCGATCCCGCCCATCGCAGCGACCCGAGCGCGGCGCTGGCGGGCGCGCCCGCCGACGTGCGGCTGCGCGTGCTGCTCGCGCACCAGCCGCGCAGCGCCAACGCGGCGGCCGATGCCGGCTTCACGCTGCAGCTCTCGGGCCACACCCACGGCGGGCAGTTCTTCCCCTGGAATTTCTTCGTGCCGCTGCAGCAGCCCTTCGTCTCGGGGCTGGCGCGCCTGAACGGACTGTGGGTCTATACCAGCCGCGGTACCGGCTACTGGGGCCCGCCCAAGCGCTTCGGCGCGCCCTCGGAAATCACGCGCGTCAAACTGGTGGCCGGCCGCGCCGCGCAGTGAGTCGCCGGCTCGACATGCAAAAATGCCGCCCCTTCGGGGGCGGCATTTTTTCGAGCACGATCGATCGACGGCGCCTCAGCGCTCGAGGCGCGCATCCCGCTCGCGCAGCGAGGCCGGCAGCGCATAGGCCACCAGCAGCGCGCAGACCAGGCTCAGCAGCGCGATCACGTAGAGCGCCGGGGTGGTGGAGCCGGTCAGGTCGCGCACCCGGCCGACCATCACCGGGCTGACGATCCCGCCCAGTTGCCCGAGCGTGTTGATCACCGCGATGCCGCCCGCCGCGCCGGCGCCGGTCACGAGCTTGGGCGGCAGCGCCCAGAAGGCCGGGATCGAGGCCACCACGCCGGCGCCGATCACCGCCAGCGCGACCAGCAGCAAGGTGGTCTGGCGGTCGAAGTAGCCGGCCGCGAAGAAGCCGACGCTCGCCATCAACAGCAAGGCCACCACGTACTTGCGCCGCTCGCCGCTCGCATCCGACAGGCGCCCCACCGTGACCATCGCGATCGCGCCGGCGATATAGGGCACCGAGGTCAGCAGGCCGATCAGGGTGGGATTCTGCGTGCCGGCGGTGCGGATCAGGTGCGGCGCCCAGAAGTTGAGCCCGTAGGACGCGATCTGGATCAGGAAGTAGACCAGGCCCAGCATCAGGAAACCGGGCGTCCTGAGCGCGCCGAGCAGCGAATGGCCGCCCTGCGGATGACGGCTCTGCTGCGCGATCTGCCCGGCGAGCCAGGCCTTCTCGTTGCCCGACAGCCAGGACGCGTCCTCGATGCGGTCCTTGAGCTGGACCATCACCAGCACGCCGAGCAGCACGCAGGGCACGCCGCCGAGCAGGAACAGCCAGTGCCAGCCCGGCATGCCCAGCGCGCCGTTCAGATGGCCGAGCACGAGCCCGGCGGCCGGCGCGCCCACCAGGCCCGAGAAGGCCGAGGCCAGGAACAGCAGCGAGGTGATGCGGCCGCGATGGCTGGGCGGGAACCACAGCGTCAGGTAATAGAGCACGCCCGGCGCGAAGCCGGCCTCCATCGCGCCGATCACGAAGCGCAGCCCGTAGAACTGCCATTCGGTATGGACGAACACCATCGCCGCGGTGGCGATGCCCCAGGAGATCATGATCCGCGCGATCCAGCGCCGCGCGCCGACGCGATAGAGCAGCATGTTGCTCGGCACCTCGAACAGCACGTAGCCGATCACGAACAGGCTCGCGCCGAGCCCGTAGGCGGTGTCGGACAGGCCGAGGTCGCCCTGCAGCTGGAACTTCGCGAAGCTGATGTTGATGCGGTCGAAGAACGCGAACAGGTAGCAGATCATGATCAGCGGCATGAGCCGCCAGGCTACCTTGCGGATTACCGCGATGCCGGTTTCGCTGCCGGCCTCGCGGCCGTCCGATGCGATTGCGCTGCTGCTTGCCATGTTTGTCTCCAGGCCGGACTGGCGGAGGGCCGTCCGGTCGAATTGGTTGGGATGCCGTAGCTCGTTGATACGGTGAAACGTCGGGACTTCAGCTCATCTGAAACGATCGGCCGGCTGGCGCTGGCGGCGCCGGCGCCGCCAGCCCTCAGGCGATTTCCGCCACGTAGGCCGGCGCCGGATGCAGGTCGGTGTTGCGGCCCGCCTTCGCCACCTGCCCCGGCACCTCGTGGCCGACCAGGGCCGGCAGCGTGCGCGACAGCGGCAGCAGCCGCGCCAGGTCGATGGTGTTGGGGATCTCCATCTCGTCGCACAGGTTCACGAGATCCTCGGTGCAGATGTTGCCGGACGCGCCGGGCGCGAACGGGCAGCCGCCGAGGCCGCCCAGCGAGGCGTCGAAGCGGCGCGCACCGGCCTCGTAGGCGGCCAGCACGTTGGCCAGGCCGAGCCCGCGCGTGTCGTGGAAATGCAGGGTCAGCGCCGAGGCCGGCACCAGGTCCAGCACCCGCGCCACCAGCCGCGTGACCTGCCGCGGGTTGGCCATGCCGGTGGTATCGGCCAGCGTGATGCCGCCGATCCCCAGTTCGCGATAGGCGTCGACCAGGTGCAGCACGCGGTTCTCGTCGATGCGCCCCTCGAAGGGGCAGCCGAAGGCGGTCGCCACCGTGCCGTTGAGCGAGACGCGCGCGCCCTGCACCAGGCCGACGATGTCGCCGAAGCCGGCCAGCGAGTTCTCGCAGCTCATGCGCATGTTGGCGCGGTTGTGGGTCTGGCTGGCCGACATCACCAGGTTCAGCTCGTCGGCGCGCGCGGCCAGCGCGCGCTCGGCACCCTTCGCGTTCGGGATCAGCGCCACGTAGGTCACGCCGGGCACGCGGCGGATGCCGCGAAACACCTCGTCGCCGTCGCGCAGCGCCGGGATCGCCTTGGGCGAGACGAAGGAGCCGGCCTCGATGCGCGTGAAGCCGAGCTGCGAGAGGGAATCGATCAGCGCGATCTTGTCGGCCGTCTCGACCCATTTCGGTTCGATCTGCAGGCCGTCGCGCGGTGACACTTCCTGCACCACCAGGGTATCGGCCGCCATGCGCAGGCTGACCGGATGCAGGTCCTTGGCGTCGAGGTTCGGGTTGAGGTTCGGGTTGAGGTTCGGGTTGAGGTTCGGGTTGAGATTCGCGCTCACTGCACCGCCCCCTGTTCACGCAGCCGCGCGATCTCGGCCTCGCCGAAGCCCAGGCCCGCCAGCACGTCGGCGGTGTGCTCGCCGAGCGCCGGGCCCTGCCAGTTCACCGCGCCGGGCGTATCCGACAACTTCGGCACGATGCCGGGCATGGTGCCGCCGGCGCCGCTCGTGCCGCTCGTGCCGCTCGTGCCGCTCGTGCCTCTCGTGCCTCTCGTGCCGCCGTCAGGCCCGGTCGGCCTCGCGCGGAGCGCTGCGCATCTGCGTGAGCTGTTCGGCGATCATCGCGCCGAGCGCGGCGATATCGCGTTCCACCGCCTCGGTCACCGGCATGCCGGTATTGAGCCGCAGGCAATGGTTCAGGCTGCCGTCGGTGCAGAACAACTGGCCCGGCGAAAACGCGATGTCGTCCTGCAAGGCGCGCCGCAGCAGGGCCGTGGTATCGAACCCGCGCGGCAGCTCGATCCACATCCAGTGGCCGCCCGACACGGCGAAGCTGCGCGCCTCGCGGGGGAAATGCGCGCGCACCGCCGCCTGGTACTGGCTGGAATAACTGGCCAGGGCCTGACGCAGGCGGCGCAGATGCGGCTCGAACAGGCCGCTGGCCATGAAGCTCGACAGCGTGTACTGGAACAGCTCGGGCGGCTGGGCGATCCGCTCGAACTCGTGGCGCAGGTTGGTGACGGCAAAGCCGATCGACAGGCCGTGCCCGACCAGGCCGCTGACATCGGAGAAGTAATGGACCAGTCCGGTCCGGTCGAAGGCCTTGAAGGGCAAGGGGCGCTTCTCGCCGAAATGGAGATCGCCGTTGCGGTCGTCCTCGATCAGCGGCACGCCGTGCTCGGCCAGCAGCTCGACCACGCGACGCTTGCCCGCGTCGCTCATCTGGCCGCCGGTCGGATGCGGGAAGTTGGCGGAAAACGCGCAGGCGGCCACCTTCTCGCGCCGCAGGGCGAACTCGAGCGTGTCGATCGACAGGCCATGCTCGGGATGCGAGGGGATCTCCAGCACCTTGAGACCGTGCTCGTCCAGTTCCTCCAGCAGCCTCATGGGCGCGGGCGAGGCGATCGCCACCGTCTGGCCGGGCTGGGTCAGCGAGCGGAACAGGGTCCGGTAGACCTCGTAGTTGGCGAGCGTGATGGTGATGTCCTCGGCATGCCAGTCGCAGCCCATGATTCGTCCGCGGCGCGCGAGCTGCCGATGCAGCGGCGAGTCCGGACCGATCAGGCAGCCGGTCAGGAAGGCCGGGTTGCGGCGTGCCTGCTCGGTCATGATCCGCTGCAGCGCGACCGCCGGATAAAGCTCGGGATTGATCCGCGCGAACAGCATCGGCTGGTCCGCCGCGGCCAGCACCTCGAGCGAGCGCAGCAGGGCGCGCTGGGCCGGCAGCGCCGGCTGCAGGCAGGCCTCGGGCACGCGCGCCGGCGGCCGGCGCTCGACGGCATGGAAGCGCTCGCGCACGTAGAAACCGCTGCGCGGGCGCACCGAGATCATGCCGGCATCCTCCAGCAGATACAGCGCGTGCGTAACCGTCGCGCTGCTGGCCTGGAAACGCGCGCACAGGGCGCGAATCGAGGGCAGCTTGTCGCCGGGGCTCAGCGGTCCCGAGCAGATTTCCTCCTGCAATTGAAAAGCCAGCTCGCCGTAGCGAGTCGATCGATCCCACATGTACCGGTCCACCTGATTGCCTTGATCGCTGCCGCCGAGCGCGCCTGCGCCGGCTCCCTGCCCCGGTCGCGCTGCGCCGGGCCGGTCATTTTGCGCCCCGTGCCTGCCGGGCACCAGCCTCAGGCTGGGCCATTTGCACCGTCGCAACGCCGGGCTTGCCGCATCTGTCTCCCTGTTGCGATAGAGACAGCCGCGGTGCCCCGCGGATGCCGGGCGGCTGCCGCTGTCGTGATCGAAACAGGAATACAGATGCGCATGCAACGGCCGTGAGTCCGTCGCGCCGTCGCCGTCTGAGGCTACCGGCGCGCCGGGCCGCCGCGCAGAATCGTCCTGCCTGCCCTCTTCCACGGACACTCCTTCATGACGCCGCTGTCCTCCGCCGCCCATCCGCCCTGCCCAGGCGCCGCCCGCGCTCGCCAGGCAACCCGCCCCGGCAGATCGCTGCCGTGCCGTTCGATCCGCGCCGCGAACACCGATACCGAGGAGTCCGTCCCGGCCGCCGGCGAGCAATTCGAACCGAGCGATCGCATCTGGCGCCAGGTCCGACATCTTTGGCATGCCTGAGGATTTGCGCTGCCAGCCGGCACGGCCTTGGCGCCCCCGATCATGAACGTCTCATCCGACCCGCTCACGCCGGCCATCCGGCTCGGCGCGAAAATCCGCGCCTTGCGGCAGCGGCTCAACTACACGCTGGACCGCCTGGCGGCCTGCGCCCATCTTTCCAAGCCGTTTCTCTCGCAGGTCGAGCGCGGCCTGGCGGGCGTCTCGGCGGCCTCGCTGAACAGCATCGCCGGCGCGCTCGGCGTGGAGGTCGGCTATCTGCTGGACGCGCCCGAGGAACAGCACCAGATCCATCGTCGCGAGCAGTTGAGCTTCCAGCCCTTGCCCGATTCCGCGACCCGCTTCGCGGCCCTCACGCGCGGTTCGCCCCACCAGGAGCTCGAGGCACGGCTGCTCAGGCTGCCGCCCGACCAGCCGGGACCGGGCGACACGCCCGGTCGCGCCGGGGAGGAGTTCCTGCACGTCCTGTCCGGCGAATTGAGTCTCGCGCTGGCTTCCGGCACCGTGCTGCTGCGGGCCGGCGACAGCGCCCACTACAAATCCGCCTGGTCGCGCGGCTGGACCAATCCGCATCGGCAGGAAGCCGTGGTGCTGTGGGTCGGCACGCCCCGGCTGCCTTGAGCGCAAGACGCAAACGACACGGGCGACCCGCCACCATGTCCGAGGCTGGCGGAGAAAGAACGCTAACGCCCATGTCTATCTCGCGTACCTGATCGCGACGCATCACGGATGCCGCAGTAAGGCATGACGCGTAGCGGTTCGCCGGCATTCCCTGCCTTGATCGATACAGGTTCCTGCACATCCAAGCGATCGCCCACCGACGCGACAGCGCGCCCATCGCGTTCATGACGACTCGGATCAGGCATCGCCACCGCGCGAAATATATGCTGCGGCGCACATCGAACCAGGGCGGTAAACGAAAAAACGGCCGGGCTGCTTCAGCACCGGCCGTTCTTGCGGGTTCGGCGATTCACTCGTTCTCGTCGAAAACATAATGACCGAACTTGACTTGCTTGGTCCGGATGTAGCGTTCGTTCTCGTCGCGCACGGGCACCGCCAGCGCGACGCGTTCGCACACGGGAATGCCGTGCGCGACGAGCGTGTCGAACTTCTTCGGGTTGTTGCTCATCAGTCGCACCGAGTTGACCTGCAGGATGCGCAGGATCGCGGCCGCCGAATCGTACTCGCGTGCGTCGTCGGGCAGGCCGAGGTCACGATTCGCCTCGACCGTGTCGCGCCCTTGTTCCTGCAGCGCGTAGGCGCGGATCTTGTTGCTCAGGCCGATGCCGCGCCCCTCGTGACCACGCAGATACAGCAGGACGCCGCAGCCCTCTGCGGCGATATACCGCAGAGCGAGGTCCAGTTGCTCGCCGCAGTCGCAGCGGTAGGATCCGAACACATCGCCCGTCAGACACTCCGAATGCAGGCGCGTGAGCACCGATTGCTGCCCTGCGACATCGCCGACCACGAGCGCCAGGTGTTCGGCCTCGCTGCCGGCCACGCGAAACGCATGGGACATGAAGGTGCCGTAGCGGGTCGGGAGCGAGGCCGACGCGACGAGGGTCACGCATTCGTCGGCTTGAGGCTCGTCCGCGGACGGCGAGGAAGGTTGCGAAGACATGGAAAGCATCGAAAAATCGGAGTTAAGGAATGTTCTGAGTGGCGCGCAGCCGGAGTTTACCGCTAATCTACGCAATGCGTTCTTCACGGTGTCCGCCCGCGCGGGCACTTCCACGCCGCTTCCCCCGGGCATGGCTTGCGCCCGGTTTCCGGAGATCGTATGAGCACAACCGTCGCGAATATTCTCAAATCAAAGCCCGATGCCGGCCAAACGGTGCACACGATCGGCAAGAATGATTCCGTCTACGACGCCTTGAAGCTGATGGCCATCAAGGGCATCGGCGCCCTGGTGGTGAAGGAAGGCGAGGACATCGTCGGCATCGTCACCGAGCGCGACTACGCGCGCAAGGTCGTGCTGCTCGAGCGCTCGTCCAAGGACACGCGCATCGAGGAAATCATGACCGTCAAGGTGCGTTACGTCGAACCGTCGGAAACCAGCGACCAATGCATGGCGCTGATGACCGAGCATCGCATGCGCCACCTGCCGGTACTCGACAAGAACCGCAAGCTGATCGGCGTGATTTCGATCGGCGATTTGGTCAAGAGCGTGATTGCCGAGCAGCAGGACACCATCAAGCAGCTCGAGCACTACATCCACGGCACCCCGATCGATTCGGAATAAGCCCCGGCCCGACAGGCGCAAAAAATGCCCAAACGCTCGAGCGTCTGGGCAAAGCCGCCGGGTTGCGGCGACGGAGGTCCTGTTCGGTCGAACCCTGCCCCGCGGATCTCGCGCGGGCATCAGACCTGATCTGTTCAATGCGTGACGAGGCGCCGCCTCGTCACGTCTCAATCGCGCGGCCGCGCCTGGCGCGGCCCGCCGTCACCCTGCTGCTCAATGACCGAAGTAGACGCTGTCGACCGGGTTCGGCGCGGTGTCGTTACGACGGCCCGATTGCGCGCCGGCCACCGGCTGCACGCCGTAGCCGCTGGTGTCGGCATGCGTCAGCGTCTGCTGCGATTGCTGGACACGCGCTTCGGCGGCCTGGATGTCACGCGGATATTGGGCGTCGCTGGCGACCGGGTTGTAGCCGGCCTGTTCGAGCTGGACCAGTTGCGCACGGACTTCGGCGCGCGTCACGGGCTGGTTCGACTGGGCGAACGATGCGACCGGAGCGGCAAGGACCGAAGCGACGACTGCTGCATAGACGAGCGATTTCATGATGTTACCTCCGAGATGTTTGTGGTTTTGCGTCGCTCCCGGCGTTGATTTCTGCCTGAAGCGAACGACTCAAGTCTAGGCTTCGGATCACCAAGGGAAAACCCCTAGTTTAGACATAGACCGTTGCACGGATAGCAAATATCACGGCTCGAATCGACCCCGGAAATCGATCAGTTTGCATATTCTCACAACAATTACTGACAATTGGCTAACCGCCGCCACCGTGCCGCCCTGTGGTCGTGCTTATAATGGAAAGCGTTTCGTCATACTTTCCCGCCCATCCGTGATGCGCCGCCCTCCTGCTCGCCCCCATGCCCTTCGACGCCGCCAGATCGGCGTCGGCGCGCGCCTGGCCGGCTCGCGAGGCGCTCACGTCACCGTTCCGCAGGCTGCCGCCCGGCGCCCGCGCTGACCCGCTCCACCGGAGCGCCAGCCGGGCTCCGGGCGATTCCCCGATTCAGGCTCATCGCGCCGCCGGCCGCGGCGCCTCACGCCCATACACAAGGACAACACCGATGAAGAATCGACTGCTGCAACTCACCGAACTCGATGTCGCGCGCCTCGAGAAACATGCCGAACGCGACACGCGCTTGCAGGCCATGCTCGACACCCTGCTCGAACGCGCCGATATCGTGAATGCCGATGCCATGAAGGCAAACGTGGTGACCATGAATTCGCAGTTCACGCTGACCGACGAGGCGACGCACGAAGCCATCACCTGGACCCTCGTCTATCCCGACCAGGCGCGCTCCGACGCCGGCCGGCTGAACGTGTTCTCGCCCGTCGGCATGGCCCTGCTCGGTGCCCGCCAGGGCGAGCATGTGAACATCACCCTGCCCAACGGCGTGGCGGGCCGCATGACGGTCTCGGCGATCGTCTACCAGCCCGAGGCCAGCGGCGACTACACGCGCTGAGCCTCGCCGAATGGGGACCCGACCCGGCAGCGGGCCGGCTCCCCGATTCGCGAAGCACGATATTCCGTGCCGTAAACGAAAAAAAGGCGCCCGAAGGCGCCTTTTTGCCGTAGACCGTCGAAGCGGTCGTCGAGCTTAGAAGCGGTGACGCAGGCCAACCGTAGCGGCGGTCTGGTTGATGCCCGACGAGGTGTTCGTCGCAGCGATGTCGCCGTTGTAGATCGAAGCAGCCACGCCGTTGCTTGCGCGCTGGTACACGGCTTGAGCGTACACGTCGGTGCGCTTCGACAGCGAGTAGTCGGCTTGCAGGCCAACTTGGTTCCAGTGGGCGTTGTTCGTGCCCAGGCGGCCGTTCGAGTACGTGTAGGCGATGCCCAGACCCAGTGCCGGCGTCAGGTTGTACTTGCCGTTGACTTCGTAGTTGTCGATGCGAACGTTCGCGCCTGCAACCGTGTTGTCCAGACGAGCTTGCGTCCATGCGGCGCCGACTTGTGCCGGGCCGAATGCGTAGCCAGCTGCTGCGCCGTACGTACGGACGCGGCCTTGTGCGCCGAATGCGTTCTGGTCAACCGCGCCGCTCGTGCCAGCTGCGTTCGGGTTGTTCAGTTGCGAGTACGCGCCAGCCAGCTTCAGGCCTTGGAACTGGTACGACACGCCGCCGCTGTATGCACGGTTGTTGCCGAAGTTCGTGTTGTTCGAGAAAGCGTACGTGCCGCCGAATTGCAGGCCGGCGTAGTTCGCGCTCGTGAACTTGATCGAGTTGTTGGTTGCGTAGCCGCCGTTCGTGCTCAGGTTGTCGAAGTTGCCGACGTGAGCGAAGTACGTGCCGCCCCACGAGCCGGTCGCCGTCAGCGGAGCCAGGTAGTCCTGGACTGCGTCGTACTGGCGGCCCAGCGTGACCGTGCCGTACTGGCTCGACAGGCCGACGAAGGCTTGACGGTTGAACATGCCACCGTCGTTCGAGAAGCGGCCGTTACCGAGGTTGAAACCGCTTTCCAACGTGAAGATTGCCTTCAGGCCGCCACCCAGGTCTTCCGAACCACGGAGACCGAACAGGCTTTGGTCGATGCCCGTGCCTTCCGACCAGCGCGACTTGCCGGCGACATTGCTTTGGTACGTGATGCCCGCGTCGAGCACGCCATACAGCGTGACGCTGCTTTGCGCGTGGGCGACGGTTGCGAACGATGCTGCAGCGGCTGCAACGATCAGAGTCTTCTTCATTCGTGGAGCTCCCTTCATCTAAAAAAGGCAGGTCTGTCGACCTTGTTTCATAACGGTCTGCAACCGCCCGGAAGCGCCACGTCAACTTCACATGGCCGCGCCCGGATGGTTGGCCGCTCTGGGAACCGTGAGTTTAGGGGTGGACCCTAGGGTCGCCACGCGCGAATAAAGAAATAACTTTTTCCGAAACCAGAAATAATAGAAATGGTAGTCTTTGATAACTCGTTGTTTTAACTTGTTTTTTTGACCACTTGACGGCCTGTTTTTGGCGTATACGCAACAGGCATTTGATTGTGTCACCGGCTTGACGGTTGCAAAGAAACAACAACCACCTCCCGGCCCACCCCGCCAATTCGGCAAAAATTACTCAAAACATCCTCAATCTGGTGCATTTTCCGATGCGCCGCCGGTGTAAAACGTTTCCCTGCGGTTTCCCCGAGGTGACAGCGCGACGAAAGGCATGGCCCGTAACAGCCGTTACAACGCCTGTAATGTTGGTCGGCTAGCCAGGCGATACCTTGATGCCGTGCCGCCGCCCATCCCGGGCGGCCCGTTCTCCATCCGGGAGCCTTTCGATGCAACGTCGCGACTTCCTTCGAACCCTCGCCCTCGGCGGCGCGGCCATCCTGGCCGGCGGCTCGGCCCTCGGCGCGAACGCGCAACCTGCCCCGCCCGGCGGTTATCCGGCGCCTGGCGGCCGGCCGCCGCCGCCCCCGCCGCCGGTCGGCGAGCGCCCCGACCGCGCGCCGCCGCCGCTGCGGCGCGATCGCCGCCCGCCGCCGCCGCGCGCTCGCGGTTATGTCTGGGCCGATGGTTACTGGGATTGGCGCGGTGGCCGCTATGTGTGGGTGCCGGGGCGCTGGATCGCGGCACGGCGTGGGCGCCGCTGGAGCTCGGGACAATGGCGCCGGCAGGGCCCGAACTGGGTGTTCGTGCCGGGCGGCTGGCACTGAGTCGCCAGGGCACCGCCCCCTGCGCGATGCGCAACACACTATATATATAGTGTGTGTGGAACTGACGCCCCCATCGGCTGTCGAAGCGGCCTTCCCGCAAGTTGCCGCGCCCCCGTTTCGGCACGCCGGCCAGGCCGTCATCGGCCGGCGTCCAGTTCCTCGCTTCGATCGATTTCGCCCAAGCATATGCCGTGGCACGCGTTGCCCCGCCGCCACGACATGAGCGAGCCGGCCCGCGCGAGCGCCGCCTCCGCCGCCGCATCGTTTTGCCTGCCCCTGCCTGCCACGCCCCTCCCGATCGCTCGCGCGTGATTTGCTAATCGCAAATCGGCCGTTCGTAAGCGCGCCGCCCTTGCCTAGCATCGCCCTTCGCGACCGCCGCCGTGCCGCCAGCACCGCGCCGCCGCCGCGATCGCGCCCGCATTCCCCCTGCTTCCCGCCCATCGCGCCGATCGCCAACCGTGGAGAACCCCTTGAGCACCCTCGACCTCGATGCGGCGAGTTCCTCGCCGATCCGTTCCGCGAGCGACGTCTCGCGCCTGATCAACACCAGCACCAGCCGCGACAGCCACGCGCGCGTGATCGTGCTGCTGGCGCTGGGCGGCGTGTTCCTCGACGCCTACGACCTGACCACGCTGTCCTACGGCATCCAGGACGTGGTTCGCGAATTCGGCCTCACGCCCGCGCTGACCGGCCTGGTCACCTCCTCGATCGTGATCGGCACGATCCTGGGCAGCCTGCTCGGCGGCTGGTTCACCGATCGCATCGGCCGCTACCAGGTGTTCATGGCCGACATGCTGTTCTTCGTGGTCGCGGCGATCGTGGCCGGGCTCGCGCCGAACGTCTGGGTGCTGATCGCCGCGCGCTTCGTGATGGGGCTCGGGGTGGGCATCGACTTGCCTGTCGCGATGGCCTTCCTGTCCGAGTTCTCGAAATTCCAGGGCCGCGGCAACAAGGCCTCGCGGCTCGCCGCCTGGTGCCCGATGTGGTACGCCGCCTCCTCGGTCTGCTTCCTGATCGTGTTCGGTCTCTACTTCGCGCTGCCGGCCGAGCATGCGGGCTGGCTCTGGCGCGCCTCGCTGATCTTCGGCGCGGTGCCGGCGCTGGTGATCATCGCGGTGCGCAGCCGCTTCATGAACGAGTCGCCGCTGTGGGCCGCCAACCAGGGCAAGCTGGAGGACGCCGCGCGCATCCTGCGCGAGTCCTACGGGATCCGCGCGCACCGCGCCGAGGATGCCGGCGCGCCGCCGGCCCAGGCGCCGGTCGGCTTCCGGGTGCTGTTCCGGCGCCCCTACCTGGCGCGCACGCTGGTGGCCAGCGCGATGAATCTCTGCATTCCCTTCGAATACACGGCGATCGCCTTCTTCCTGCCCTCGATCCTGTCGCAGTTCCTCGGCGCCGGCGTGTTCGAGACGATCTCGGCCTCGCTCGCGCTGAACCTGCTGTTCGCGCTGACGGGCGGCCTGCTGGGCATGCGCCTCGCCTATCGGCGGCCGTCGCGGCAGGTCGCGATCGCGGGTTTCGCGCTGCAATTCGTGTCGCTGGTCGCGCTGGCCCTGCTCGGTCATCCGCAAGGCGCGCTCGGCATCGGCCTCGCGCTGGCGATGCTGGGCGCCTGGCTGTTCGCGGAAGGCTTCGGCCCCGGCGCGCAGATGATGGTCTACCCGGCGCTGTCGTACCCCACCGCGATCCGCGGCACCGGGGTCGGCTTCGGCCGCGCGCTGGCCGGCCTGGGCAGCGCGCTCGCGCTGTTCGTGCTGCCGATCCTGAAGGCGCGCTACGGCACCGACATGTTCTGGATCGTGTCGATCGCCGCGCTGATCCCGATCGGCTTCCTGGCGGCGGTGCGCTTCGAGCCGACCCGGCAGGACGTCGACGACGAGGCCGCGCAGGCGACGGCTCGCTGATTCCGCCCGCGTCGTCCGGCCAGCCGCTCCGGCTGGCCGGGCCGCCAGTCACACGTCGAATCCTGCCCGGCGAACCACTTGCCCGGCCCAGCCTGCTCGAATCGCCCAGGGCGAGACCGACATCGCGCAGCCGGGAGGATTGTCGACCGACTTGGCATGCCTCCCGCCCGATGCGCTTTGCATTCCTGAGCAAAACCGGCACCACGGGCCGCATGCCGTCGTCGACCTTCCGAAAGCCTTGTCAGCCTTTCGCAGCGCATTTGCATCGCTTTGCGAAACGAGCGGTCACCTTGTTGAAAGACCTGTCACCGATGCGCCGCCGCGGCAAGCCCCGTGCGTAAACGCCTGTAAACACCGGCGCCGCCGGCCTTGCTATCGTTCCCGCTGAGGCTTCCCGCCGGTCACGCAAACCGTCGCTCGCCGCTCGCCAGTTCCATCGCGAGCACGCGATGCGAGCCCTGGCCAGCGTCGCGACGGAGCCGATCCGGCGACTTCATCCAGGGCGGGCCCAGCATGGAAAACAGGCAGATACTCGAACTCGCGACCACGCATCATCTCGCGGGCCGGCTGGCCGAGGCGCGCGACCTGTACCAGCGCGCGCTCGCGCTCGAGCCCGGCGAGGCGAACCTGATGTTCCGCCTAGGCATGCTGGACTTGCAGAGCGGCGCCTACGCCGCCGCGCTCGACTGGCTCGACGCCGCGCTGGCGCGCGCCCCCGGCAACGCCCGCTACCACCTCGCGCGCGGCCACGTGTTCGCGGCCGCGCAATGCTTCGCGGAGGCGATCGGTGCCTACCGGCAGGCCCTCGCCCTCGACGCCGATTCCATCGACGCGCATTTCGCGCTGGCCTCGGCGCTGCAATCGGCCGGCCAGGCCGCGCCTGCCATCGAGGCCTATACCGCGCTGCTGGAGCGCGACCCCGCCCGCGTCGACGCGCTCAACAACCTCGGCAACTGCCACCACCAGCTCGGCGAGCACCAGGCCGCGCAAGCCGCCTACCTGCGCGCGCTCGAACTGCAGCCCGGCGACGCCGATGCGCTGACCAACCTCGGTACGCTGGCGCTGGCGACCGGCCAGCTCGACGAATCGGTGGCCCTGCTCGAGATGGCCCGGCAGGTCGCACCCGACTCGCCGGTGGTGCTGGCCAACCTCGGCGTCGCCCTGCATCGGCACGGCGAATTCGCCCGCAGCGCCGCCCTGCTGACGCGCACCCTGGCGCTGGATCCCGTCTTCCCCGAAGCCGCCTACAACCTCGCCAACGCGCTGCATGCGCTCGGCCGGCGTCGCGAGGCGCTGGACCACTACCAGCGCGCGATCGAACAGGCACCCGCGCATGCCGATGCGTACAACAACCTGGGCGTGGTCTACCAGGAAGCCGGCTCGCTGCACGACGCGGCCGACGCCTTCGATACCGCGATTCGCCTGCGTCCCGCCTTCCTGGCCGCGCTCAACAACCTGGCCGTGACGATGCGCATGCTAGGCGCGATGGACGAGGCCGAGGCGCGCCTGCGCGACGCGCTCGCCATCGATCCGCGCCACTCGGCCAGCCACAACAATCTCGGCAACGTGCTGAAGGACCAGGGCCGCCTCGACGAGGGCATCGACTGCTATCGCCATGCGCTCGCATGCGACCCGGCCAACGTGGTGGCGCATGGCAACCTGCTCTATGCACTGAGCTTCCAGGCCACGCATCCCGAGGCGATCCTCGACGAGGCGCGCCGCTGGTCGGCGCGACACGAGGCGCCCCTGCGCGCGCATCGCGAGCCGCATGCGCGGCCGGCCGAGCCATCGCGCCGCCTGCGCATCGGCTATGTGTCGCCGGACTTCCGCAACCATTGCCAGGCGCTGTTCACGATCCCGCTGCTCTCGCATCACGATCACGCGCGCTTCGAGATCGTCTGCTATTCGAGCGTGACGCGCCCGGACGCGCTGACCCGGCGCATCGCCGGCCACGCCGATCTCTGGCGCGAGGTCAGGCAGCTCGACGACGAGCGGCTGGCGCGGCTGATCCGCGAGGACGGCATCGACATCCTGATCGACCTCTCGATGCACATGGCTGACAGCCGGCCGCTGCTGTTCGCGCGCAAGCCCGCGCCGGTGCAGATCGCCTGGCTGGCCTACCCAGGCACCACCGGCATCGAGGCGATCGACTACCGCCTGACTGATCCCTGGCTCGATCCCGCCGGCGCCGACGGCTGGTACAGCGAGCGCTCGCTGCGCCTGCCCGAGACCTTCTGGTGCTACGACCCGCTGACCGACACGCCCGAGGTCAATGCCCTGCCGGCGCTCGCGAACGGCTATCCCACCTTCGGATGCCTGAACAATCCCTGCAAGCTCGGCGATGCCTCGTTCCGTCTGTGGGCCGAGGTGATGCGCGGGTTCGACGAGGCGCGGCTGATCCTGATGGCGCCGGAAGGCTCGGCGCGCAGGCGCCTGCTCGATCGCTTGCGAGGTCACGGCATCGACGACGAGCGCGTCGCCTTCACCGCCTTCCGCCCGCGCGCGGAGTACCTGCGGACCTACCACGAGATCGACATCGGGCTCGATACCCTGCCCTACAACGGTCATACCACCAGCCTCGATTCCTACTGGATGGGCGTGCCGGTGGTGACGCGCATCACCGACACGGTGGTGGGCCGCGCCGGCCTGAGCCAGGCCGCCAACCTGGGCTTGAGCGAGATCGTCGCCGACAGCGACGCGCGCTTCGTCGAGATCGCCACCGGGCTGGCACGCGACCTGCCGCGCCTGGCCGCGATGCGTGCCGGCCTGCGCGCGCGGCTCGCCGCCTCGCCGTTGATGGACGGAGCGCGTTTCGCGCGGCATGTCGAGGCGGCGTATCGCGGGGCATGGCAAAACTGGTGCGCGGCTGCCTGAAGGCCGATCCGCTCGGGTCGACACGCCGGCGCTCGACGCCCGGCCCCGCCGGCCTCATGACACGGCCTGTCCATCGAGGCGGCTTTCCTCCGCTGCCCCCGCCAGCAGCATCGCCAGGAACGCGGCCGGCGCCGGATCCAGCGTGTCGTCGGGATAACCCGCCGCGGCCAGGTGCGTGACCACCAGCTCCCAACACAGATTCTCGGCCTCGATCCCCACGCAGGCGAACCGCCCGGCGCGGCTCGCGACGATATCCTCCGGCAGCACCGCGACACCCAGGCCCTGCGAGACCAGGTCCAGCAAGGTATCGAGATCGCCGACCTCGAACGCCACGCCGCGCTGCAGGCCGGCCGCCGCGAAACCGCGATCGACGCTGCCGCGCGTGCCCTGGCCGGGCACGAAATCGACGAAGGCCTCGCCCGTGAGCTGATCCAGCGTCACCGAGGCGGCGCCGGCCAGCGGATGGCCGCGATCGCAGGCGAGCACCATCCGATCGCAGGCGACGATGCGCGAGACCAGCCGCTCGTTGCGCTCGTCGATCGGCAGGATCGCGAGATCGAGCTGCCGATCCTCCACCCTGGCGTTGAGCACGTCCGCGGTGTCCTGCACCAGCCGCACCTCGACCTGCGGATGCGCGCGATCGAAACGCGACAGCAAGGCCGGCAAGGCCAGGAACGGCGGCAAACTCTGCACGATGCCGATCGACAGCGTGCGGCGCCGCGCCGAGCGCATCCTCTCGACCCCGACGACGGCGCGATCGAGAATCCCGAGCGCGCTTCTCGCGCTCTCGAGAAAGGCCGCGCCCGCCTCGGACAGGCTGACATGGCGCGTGGTGCGCACCAGCAGCCGGGTGCCCAGTTCCTCCTCGAGCAGCCGGATCGAGGTCGACAGGGCCGACTGGACGATATGGCAGCGCTCGGCCGCGCGCGTGAAGTTCGCCTCCTCGGCGACGGCAACAAAATGTCGTAACTGTCTCAGTTCCACTGCGCCCTGCGATGATCGTGGCGGGCGAATTCGCCCGCCGTTGACGGATGAAGTCGCGCGGCGGCGCCGGTCAGGCGGCGCCCGTCGCGCCGTTCGCGCCGAACACCTGGCCGCTGGAGAAGCTCGATTCCGCCGATGCGAGCGTCACGTAGAGCGGTGCCAGTTCGACCGGTTGCGCCGGCCGCCCGGTGGGATTGTCCTGGCCGAAGCGGTCGATCACCTCGGGCGGCTGGCCGCCGCTCGTCTGCAGCGGCGTCCAGGTCGCGCCCGGCGCCACCGCATTGACGCGAATGCCCCTGGGCGCCTGCTGCTTGGCCAGCGCCTTCACGAAGGCGATGTTCGCCGCCTTGGTGGGCGCGTAGTCGAGCAGGTTGGCCGACGGCAGGAAGGCCTGCTCCGAAGTCGTCAGGATCACCGACGATCCGGCCGGCATATGGGGCAGCGCGGCCTTCGCGATCCAGAACGGCGCATAGACATTGGTCTTCATGGTCTGCTCGAACTGCTCCGAGCTGATGTCCTGGATATCGTCCCTGGCCTGCTGGTGGCCGGCGTTGCTGACCAGCACGTCGAGGCCGCCGAGCTCGGCGACGGCCCGCTCCACCAGTTGCCGGCAGAACGCCTCGGTGCGGATGTCACCGGGAATCGCCACGCACTTGCGCCCTTCCTTGCGGATCAGGGCGACCACTTCGCGCGCGTCGCTTTCCTCGACCGGCAGGTAGTTGATCGCCACGTCGGCGCCCTCGCGCGCGAAGGCGATCGCCGCGGCGCGGCCGATGCCGCTGTCGCCGCCGGTGACGAGGGCCTTGCGCCCCGCCAGCCGGTTCGAGCCGCGATAGCTGGTTTCCCCGTGATCGGGGCGCGGCACCATCTTCGAGGCCAGGCCGGGCACCGGCTGGACCTGGCGCGCGAACGGCGCGCGCGGATACAGGTCGTGGGGATTGCGCATGCGGGCCAGGGGAGGCATCGCATCCGGCGCGCCATCGGCGGCCGCGGCGATACCCGGTACGGCGGCCACCGCCATGCCGGCCGTGCCGGCTGCCGCGTGACGAAGGAAATCACGTCGCGAATTGGTTTCGGACATTGTCGCTCTCCAGCAATAAAGGAACAGACGGAAAATCAATCATGGTTTATCCGTCTGGCCAAAAATTTAACACGGCACCGAAACCCATTAGATTTAAATAATCGATGACTCCATCTACCGGGCAGATAAGTCTCCATCGAGGCGGGAAGCCTTATCCACAGGCGGTTCGGCGCGTATTGTCCGATGGCGGCCTCATATCGAAACGATAGATAAAGCCATCGATACAATGAATTTCATCAGCGTGTTTTCGCGTGAAAACATCGAGATCCGTTTATTCATATTTTCTCGATCATGGCGAATTCTCGATTCAGGATTTCCTTCCCCCTGTTATTCACCCTGCTGCTCGGCGGCGGCATGACGGCCGCCATGGCCGAGCCTGCGAGCCCCACCGCGCATCGTGTCTACACGAACGCCGATTTCTACGTGGACGGTGTATTCCAGAAGGAAGTCGCCAAGGATGCGATCGCGCAACTGGCCGAATCCCATGGCCAGCGCATCACGCCCGAGATGCGCGCGCAGCTCTGGATCAGCGACTTCGGGCTGCATGACTTCGAGCACGTCGGGCTGACCGAGATGATCTGGGTGAACCAGCAGCAATACGGCTATTACGCGATGACGATGTACCTGCTGCCGAACCAGATGCTGCCCGAGCATCGGCACATGCCGATCGCCTCGCCGCCCGCGCGGCCCGCGAAGCACGAGTCATGGCGCGTGCTGCATGGCTGGGTCTACGATTTCTCGGAGATCGGGCCGAAGTCCGCGGAGATTCCCGCCATCCCGAAGAGTTTCGGGCCGGTCCGCAGCCAGAATGTCGTGGTCCAGCACGAAGGCGAGGTCCGGCAGCTCAAGCAACTCGAAAGCTGGCATTTCATGATGGCCTCGCCGCAAGGCGCGATCGTCGACGAATACGGCAACTGGCAGGATCATCGCGGCTGGTTCAGCTCGAATCCGAAAGTCGCGCCCTGAACGCAGGAACAACGGCAAAGGCCCGCGCGGAAAGCGGGCCTTGCGCAGCCATCACGCGTCGAGCAGCACCGCCTCCGTGCGCGGCAGCGCGATCGTGAAGCGGCTGCCCAAGCCCGGCGTCGAGCTCGCCTCGACCGTCCCGCCATGGCGCGCCACCACGGCCCGCACGAACGGCAGGCCGAGCCCCACCCCGAGCGCGGGGTCGCCGCGCGTGCCGCCGACCTGGAAGAACGGCTCGAACAGATGCGGCATCGCCTCGACGGCGATCCCGCATCCCTGGTCCTCGATGCCGATCGCCACGTCGTCGGCGCGCAGCGCGAGCCTCACCTCGATGCGCGTATCCGGCGCCGAATACTTGATGGCATTGTCGAGCAGGTTCACCAGTGCGCGCAGCAGCATGTCGGGGCTGCCGAGCACCCAGGCATCCCCGCCATCGAGCCGGGGCCCGTCGATGGCGATCCGCTTCGCGGCGGCGCCGTGCCAGACCTGGTCGATCGCCTCGGCCGCGAGGTCCGCCGCCGACACGGGCAGGTAGCTGCGCGCGTCTAGATGCTCGGCGCGCGAGAGCTGCGTGAAGTCCTGCGCGACGCGCAAGCTGTAGTCGACCAACTGGTGCAGGTCCGCGATCAGGTCGCGCGCCTCGCCCTTGCCGTCGCCGCCGCCCATGCCGCGCGCCTCCAGCAGGCTCAGCATGGTCGAAAGCGGATTGCGCAGGTCGTGCGCCATGTGGCGCAAGGTCATGCGATCGTGCTCGGCGGCCGCCTTGATGTCGTGCACGTCGACCAGGCAGATCATGCTGCCCATGTCGCTCGCGTCGGCGGCCTCGCCCATTTCACCGCCCTCGCCGCCCTCGCCGAACGGCGTCACCATCATCATCTGCGCGCGGCCGCCGAGGTTCAGCTCCAGCGTGCGGATCTCGCCCGCCGCTTTCGCGAGGCGGATCTGCTCGCGCGCCAGCATCATGATCGCCGGCTCCCGCGCCGCCGCCAGTCGCTCGACAAGCTCGCGCCCGCGCTCGTTGCTCAGCACCAGCTTCGCGCCCCGCTCGACGAACACCGGATAAGGCAGCGACCGGATCAGGCCGACATAGGCCGTGCGCGAGGTGCGCATGCCTTGCACCAGCGCGTCGAGCTCGTCGTCGGGCGACGCTTCGCGCGCGTGTCCATCGGCAGCCAGCGGCAAGCCCGCTGCGTGCAATCCATCCAGTTCGTGCCGCAGCATCCGCCGCACGCCGGCGGCCCGCCGCCAGCCATAAACGGCGTAGATCGCCACGCAGCTCGCGAGCGCCGGCCCCAGCGGTATCCAGTAGCGGCTCAGCATCGGCAGCGCCGTCAACGCGGCCGCGATCGCCAGCATCCAGGCCAGCGCCATCGCATTCGAGCGCCGCCCCGATGCGCGCGCGCAGATCAGGATCATGCCGGACGCGGCGGCAAGACCGCACAGGATCTGCAGCACGAACGGCACGCGCAGCACCACCTTGCCGTCGAGCAGTTCGTCGGCGGCCTGGGCATCGATCTGCACGCGGGTCAGGGGCGCGCCGCGCGCCGACAGGTGATAGGGGCCGCCCGACAGGCCCGTCGCGGTGTCGCCCACGAACACCACGCGCCCGGCGAACGCGGCTTCCGGCACGCGGCCTTCGAGCACGTCGAGATAGGAATACTGGCGCAGGTCGAAATCGTTCGGGAACGACAAGGCGAGCGCCCCCGGCACCACCCGCCCCATCGACGAGACATGGGCCTGGACCAGGCCGCGCAGGTTGCGCAGCGCCGGCACCGCCTCGGCAACCTGCAAGGCCAGGCGCGAGACATGCGCCTCCTCGAAACCCGCGGGCCCCACCGCCAGGAACGGCACGATGCCCTGCACGGTATGGCCGCTGCCGAACACCAGCTTGCGCTGCCCGACCGCCGCGGCGGCATTCGCCAGCACGGGCGGCGGCGCGACCAGCAGGTCGACGCGCCCCGCCAGGCCGTTCGACTGCGCGGTCAGCACCACGCGCCCGTGGCGCGCGATGGCACGCGCGAGCATGGCATCGCCGGGCTGGCGGTTCACCATCGGGAAGTCGAGACTGACGCTGGCCGCCATGCGCAAGCGATCGAGCAGGCGCGCATGGGTTTCCCTGGCATAGACGGTAGCAGGCCCGAGCGCCTCGACCGTGCGCGCATCGATGACCACCGTCACCACGCGGCCCGCGTCGGTATTCTCGCCATGCTCGTGATGCGCCACGAGCTGCCAGTGCAGCAGGTCGAACGGCGCGAACAGCGATTCGCCGTCGGGCGTGTAACTCAGGGCGGAGCACGCGAGCAGCGCCACGGCGACGGTCCAGCTCGACGTCCGTGCGCGCTTCGCTTCGCGTTTTCCGCGAATGAACCGGTCAAGCACGAACGTCGTTCCTTGTCATGCGGGGCGCCATCGGGAAGGGTCAAAACGGGAAGGGAAAAGCTGCGCCCATTTTCAAGATAGCGAACCCCGCAGTCGACCAGACTAGTCAGTTTTTCATGGACGACTCGCCCCCCGCCGGCGACTCAAACCCGTTCGAGCCGATAACCGTGGTTGTAGATGGTGGAGATGACCAGGCCGTTGTGCGAACGCAGTTCCAGAGCCGAGCGCAGCTTGCTCACATAGGTGGCGAGCGTGGCGTCGTACCTGCGATCGACGCCGCCCCAGATCCGCTTGATCAGCGCATCCTTCGACACGATCCGGCCGACGTTCTCGAACAGCATCAGCGCCAGTTCGAACTCGCGTTGCGAGAGCTCCACGGCGCGCTCGTCGATGCGCGCGACATGCTCGGTCGCGTCGATCACGAAGCGGCCGATCTCGATGCGCCGGCCTTGCCCCGCCTGCGGATAATACTTGCGCATCTGCGCGTTGACGCGCGCGACCAGCTCGCGCTCGCGCAGCGGCTTGACCAGGTAGTCGTCGGCGCCGTTGTCCAGGCCGTGCACGATGTCGTCCTCGCCGTCGTGCTGCGTCATCATCACGATCGGCAGTTGCGCGCCGAATCGCTCGCGCACCCAGCGCATCACCTCGATGCCCGACTTGCCCGGCACGTCCCAGTCGAGCAGCAGCAGGTCCACGCGCTCGCGGCTCACCAGCTCGACGAAGCTGTCGCCGTCATGCCGCACCAGGGGCTGGTGGCCGGCCTTCTCCAGCCAGGCGGCCACGAAGTTCGCCTGCGCCACGACATCTTCCAGAATCGCGACGATCATCCCTCACCTCCCGTTCGGCCCGGCTCGAAGCCGCTCATCGGCGGCACGGTTGCGCCATGCGCCGGCACGTGGACGAAGCGCCAGTCGGCGTAGCCCGGCTTGTCCTCGAAGTCGGCACAGGCTTCCGGGAAACCGCGGCGCTTGACGGGCCGGCCCGCTGCCCGGCTGAACACGCCCATCACGCCGCCGTCCGGCGCCTCGACGATACCCCATTCGCGAGTGCCCGTCAGCGGATCGCGATACACGCGCCGCAGGTGCCGGAGCGTGCGCGGCCCGCGCCGGTCCTCGACCAGCATCTCCAGCGAGCGCGGATAACGGCTGCCGGGGCCCGAGCGATAGTAGCTGTCGATCGCCTGCCGGATCTGGTCGCCGACGAACAGCAACTGCGCCTCGCGCTCGCGCAACTGGAGCGTCTGCCAGACCCGCGCCGCCTGCGCAGCGCCCAGGGCGATCGCGCCCACCAGCATCAGCACGCCGAGATAGGCGATCCCGCGCTCGGCCGCCCTACCAGGTTTCATAGGCGCTCCCGTCCAGGCCCTGCCCTCTGGCGCCGCTGCGCACGTCGTGCACGCCGCCGAGTTCGCCCTGCATCGGCACCCAGCTGCCGCGTCTGCCGGTCAGCGGATCGAGCGGCAACTCGCGCAGGTAGCGTCCATCGACGAGCGACTGCAGCGAATCGGGATCGCGGCCGTGATCGACGCGGTAGTCGTCGATCGACTCGCGCAGCGCATGCAGGTTGTGGCGCAGCACGGTTTCCTTGGCGCGGTCGCCCTGCTTCAGGTAGTTGGGCGCCACGAAGGCCGTCAAGGCGGCGATGATCGCCATCACCACCAGCAGTTCGACGAGCGTGAAGCCGCGCGCGCGACCCCGGCCGCTACCATTGGTGATACGGGATGCCATCGAGGCCCTCCTGTCGGTTGCGCGAGCGCACGTCGAACACGTCGGCGCCGGCCGAAAAGCGCTCCGCGTCGCTGTCGTAGCTGCGGGTTTCCCACATCTGCTCGGGCGCCGTGCCCTCGCATTCGCACATCGGGTCGAGCGGAATCCGCCGCAGGAAATAGAGCCGGTTGCCGGTCGGGCTCTTGCGGTCGCGCACGCCGTCGACCAGCGTGCGCAGGTCCGGCGGATAACCGCTGTCGTCGATGCTCCGTTCGATACGCCCTTCGTCGGAGGCGCGCTTGTAGGCATCCAGCGCGCCGCGGATGCTGACCAGGGCGCGACGCAGCTCAGTCTCGCCGGCGCGGCGCTTGACGACGTCGGCCAGCGGCATCGCCACGCTGAGCAGCAAGGCCAGCAGCGTCAGCGAGGCGAGCAATTCGATCAGCGTGAAGCCGCGTTGCGCGGCGCGATGGGGATGGCGACGGCGGCCGATCACGATTGCCTCCCATCGCGGAACGGTGCCGGCAATCGAGCGCCGTCGCGCCGCGTGTCGTTCGTATTGCGCGTGCGCATCATGCCGCCCACGCCGCGATGCTCGACGGCTTCGCCGGCGGCAGGCCCCGGCCCTGTCGTCGGCGACGGATCGCTGCCCGCGGCCGGCTTCCGGTCCTTCGCCTCGCGTTTTCCCTCATCGCCCGCCTCGCTTGCCTGCACCTGGTCGACAAGGCCCGGCTCGCTGCCCTCATCCACCTCGCGCGCTTCGGCATCCACCACATCAGCGGCAAGGATCGGCTCGTGCAGCTTCGGCGGGGAAGGCTCCCGCCCGGCGCCGGCCGGCGCCAGGCTCAGCGCCTCGGTGGTCACGCGCGTCTCGGTACCAGAGAGAAACGTCGTCACCGCCGCCTCGGGCAGGTCGAGCCGGCGTTCGATATGCGGCGTGATCAGCAGCACGATCTCGGTTTCCTCGTTGCGGGTCCGGTCCGAACCGAACAGCCTGCCGAGCACCGGCAAGGACGACAGCCACGGCAAGCCGGCGCGGCTCTCGATCTCGCTGCGCTTGATCAGGCCCGCCAGCACCTGCGTCTGGCCGTTGCGCGCCGTCATCAGCGTGTCGGCATTGCGCGTGCCGAGCGAATAGGCGACCAGGCCGCTGCGGGTCCGCTGCTCGGACAGGATGTTGCTGACCTCCAGGCTCACCTTGACGCTGACCTCGTCGTCCAGGCTGACGCGCGGCTCGACCTTCAGCATCAGGCCCACGTCCTGGTAGCTGACCGATTCCGTCACCACGCCGTTGCCGTTGGTGGTGGTCACGATCGGCACGCGCTCGCCGATCCGGATATTGGCCTTCTCCAGGTTGCGCACGCGGATCTTGGGATTGGCCAGCGTGCGCGTCTTGCCCTGCTTCTGCAGCATGTCGATCGCCATCGAGAGTGCGCCCGATTCGCTCGCGACGCCGATCCGGTCGCGATTCAGGCGCAGCAGGTCGCCGAGCGTCAGGCCCGCCTCCTCGCCGGCGCCGAGCGCGCTGAACTGGATCTTCCCCGGGTATTGCAGGCCCAGGTCGACGCTGTCGTTCACATTGACCTCGAGCACCTGCACGTCCAGCGTCACCTCGGATTGCGGGATGTCGAGCCCGATCACCACGCGCTCCGCCACCTGGATCGTCTCGGGCGTATCGCGCAGCACGATGGCATTGACGCGTTCGTCCACGTAGATGTCCTTGGGCTTGACCATCTGGCGCAAGGCGGCCATCACCGATTTCGCCTCGGCATGCGAGAGGAAGAAGGTGCGAATCGCGAACTCCCGGTAGTCGCGCGCCTTTTCCGGGCGCGCCGGATAGACCAGCAAGGTATGGCGGTCGAGCACGCGCTTTTCGAGCTGGCTGGTCCTGAGCAGCAGCTCGATGGCGTTCTCGGCCGTGGTCCGTCTCGCGAACAGCGAGGCCGGCATGTCGGCCTGCACCTCGCTGTCGAACACGAAGTTCACGCCCGATACGCGCGAGATCGCCTCGAAGATCCGGCCGATCGGCTGCGAGCGGAAATTGAGCGACACCGGCTTGCGCAAGGCGTCGGCCAGTTGCGGGCGCGCGGCGCGGCTCGCCTTCGTGTCGCGCAGCAGCGCATCGCGCAGGCGCCGGGCCTCGCGATGCGCGGGCTGCTCGCCGAGCACGCCGCGCACCAGGTCCAGCGCTTGCCGCGGCCGGCTCCGGCTCAGTTGCCGGGCACGCGCGAGATCGGCGTCTGCCTGCTGGCGGCGCACCAGTTGCCCGCGCAACTGTTCCGCCTGCAGGTTGCCCGGATCATGCGCCAGCGCGTTCGACAGGTGCTCGGCCGCGGCCGGGTAATCGCCGAGCGCGGCTCGCGTCTCGGCCTGACTCGTTTCGCCCCGGACATAGTCCTGCAAACCGGTCGCCGCCGCTTGCGCGGCCTCGATGTCGCGAGGCGATTCGGCTTGCCGGCGCTGCAGCGCCTCGATCCCCTGCGCGGGGCTCGTGCTCGCGGCATCATCGGCACGGTGATAGGTGCCAGCGCAACCACCGCCGGCCATCGCGGCGATCAATGGAAAAATAAGCGTGATGGGTTTCATGATGAATTCCGCGGCTCCTCACTCGGAGCCAGATACCTCCATGCCGGGCGCCGTCAGCTCGAACACGGTGTCGTCATCGGCGTGGATCACCACCTTGCCTCGATGCACCGCCCCGAACCGGTAAGCGCCGGTGATCGTCTCGCCCGGCAGGATCGCGCCGGGCACCTCGCAGCGTGTCGCGCACAGCACGAAGCTCTGCCCCATGCCGTCCAGCACGAGGATGCGCCGGCCGTTCTCGCGCCATTCGCCGGCAAGTTCGAACGGGGCATCCATCGAGTCCGGCGGCGAATCCCCGGCCGCTGCCGAGGCGACATCGGCGCTCGCCGCCGCGCGCGCATCGGCCGTCGGCGACATGGTTTCCGCTGCCCGGCCGAGCCTCGCCCAGTGCTGCTCGGGAAACAGATCGACGGCTTCCTCGCCGGATTCCGCCGCCGACATGCAGCTCGCCGACAAGGCCAGCCCGAGCGCCGCCAGCCGCCATGACAGGACCCCGTATCTCATGTGTCGGGCCCCAGCAGGCTGACGCCCAGGCCGATCTCGAGGCGGGTGTCGTCGATATCCTTGCGCTCGATCGTCAATTGCTCGATGCGTAGCAGCGGCTGCTCGGCGATCACGCGCAAGGCCCCGCGCAGGCCCTCATAGCTGCCCGTCAGGGCGATGCCGATGCTCAGACGCTCCAGGGCCCCCTTCACCTCGCTATCGCGCCGGTAGGTGGCGGACTTGCGGTGCAGGCCGTGCCTGGCCAGGGTGTCGAACACGAAATAGGCCTGCTCGTCGGTATTCGTCTTGCGCAGGTCCTCGAGGCTGATCCTGCCTACGGATCGCGGCGCCGGCGCATCGGCGGCCAGCGCCTGCTTGAGCTCGGCGCCGCGTTGCGCGAGCCGCTCGCGCTCCGGGACGGACAGCGCGACGTGATGAACCGGCAAGGCGAGCACGACCAGGCAGGCCAGCGCCTCGATCCATCCGAGCTGACGTGCCAGGCGGTAGGCGCGCCATCTCAGGCGCGCCAGCGGCGCCTTCCAGTCGATCGATGCGGAACATTTCATGGGTGGGTGACGTTCAGGCTGAATGTGTAGGTTCGACTGCCCGCGATGTCCCGCACCTGATGCCGCAACAGGCCGATCCGGCGTTCCGGGTGCGCGTCCCGCAGGCGATTCGAGAAGCGGTAGATATGTTCGAGGTCGGCCGCGCCGCCTTCGATCCGGGCCTCCTTGCCGGCCTTGTCGATCGATAGCGAGCGCAGCGCGATGCGCGGCGTCCAGGCCCGCTCGATCCAGTCGAGCACCGGCAGCCCGGTGTTCCCGTCGCTGATCGACTGCTCGTCGAGCAACCGTTCGATGCGATGCGCTTCGGCGGAAACGCGTTGCCGCTTGCGGGCCGCGCGCTCGGCGGCCTGCCGGCGCTGGTCGACACGCGCCTCGATCCGCTCGACGTCGTCGCGCAGCGTGTCGAGCCGCGCCTGCTCGCCCAGCAGCAACCCCGCTGCCGCCACCACGACGACGAGCGCCAATGCGGTGCGGCGCCTGGCTAGGCCGCGCGTCGCGACGAAGGCCATCTCGCTCGACCCGCTCATGCCGATGCTCCGTCGAGACAGGCCAGCGGCGCAGCGAGCCGGATCGTTCCATCGCCGTCTCGCTCATCGTCATCCAGGAGGCTCGCGGCAACCGGCTCGACCGCGCAAAGAAAGGTACGGAGCGACGCCGGCTGCCGCGCCATCAAGGCGGCGGCATCGAGCACGTCGCGCAGCCTCCCGCCTCGCCATGCCAGCGTGATCACGTCGCGCCACTGCCCATCGCGACGAAACACGCAGGTGAGCGCACCAGCCTGCAACAGCGCGAGACGGGCATCGTCGACCGAAGCGAGCGCACCGGCATGCCGATGCAGCGCCGCCGAAAGCAGGTCCCGGCAGCCGGCCAGCGTCCAGCCGGCGGCACGGCACGCGCCGGCCGCCGCCTCGATCAGGGCCTCGGGCGCGGCCACGGCAAGCCGCGACCGGCCATGCGGGCTCGCCTCGATCCGCACTCGCCGGGCATCGTGTATCGCGCGCTCGGCCAGCAGCGCCCGGGCATAGGCCTGCCATGCCGATTCGGCCAGCACGCCGTCCTGCCAGGGCAGCACCACGGCATGCGCCCATGGATGCGCGAGCACCAGATGCAGGCGGTTCAGCACGGCCAGCCGTCGTTTCGGCAAGCGATCGAGACAAGCGGCCAGCGCCGCGGCCGGGTCGCCCTCGTGATCGATCGTGATGGGCGCCGCGCCGGACAACAGGCGCAGCGCCGCCCCGTCGACCATCACATGCACCTCATGCCAGGGCGATCGCACGCTGCACCTCCTGGAACGTCGTCAGCCCCTGGCGGATCGCCGCCAGCCCCGCCTCGCGCATCGACAGGTAATGCGGATTGGCCGCCAGCGCGCGTACCCGCTTGTCGATCGAGCGCGCCAGCAAGGCCGCCTTGATCGGCTCGTCCAGCGGCAGGACCTCGGCCAGCCCGATCCGCCCGTGATAGCCGGTGCCGCGACAGCTCTCGCAGCCGGGGCCGGCCTCGACCGCATGCGCGAGCGCCTCCACCGACAAGCGGGCGAAGGCGCCGCGCCTGGCCGCCGTATTGGCGCCGTGGCCGCAGGCGGAACAGATGCGCCGCACCAGGCGTTGCGACACCACGCCATTGAGCGCCTCGAGGAAGGTGGACGGCTCCACGCCCATGTAGATGAAGCGATCGATCACGCTGAAGCCGTCGTTCGCATGCACGGTGGAGAACACGCGATGGCCGGTCAGCGCCGACTGGACCGCGATCGCGGCGGTTTCCGCGTCGCGGATCTCGCCCACCATCACCGTGTCGGGATCGTGGCGCAGGATCGAGCGCAGGCCGCGCGCGAAACCCAGCCCCTTGCGCTCGTTGACGGGAATCTGCAGCACGCCATCCAGCTCGTATTCGACCGGATCCTCGATGGTGATGATCTTCTCCTCGCCGGTCCCGACCTCCGAGAGCACCGCGTAGAGCGTGGTCGACTTGCCGCTGCCGGTCGGACCCGTCACCAGCAGCAAGCCGTAAGGCCGTTGCGCGAGCGCGCGGATGCGCTGCGCCGTGCCGGCATCGAAGCCGAGCCCGTCGAGGCGGATCTCGCCGCCCCGCTGCGACCGGTCGAGAATCCGCAGCACGGCGTTCTCGCCATGCGTGCCCGGCATGATCGACACCCGGAAATCGATTTCGCGTCCTTGCAGGACCGCCTTGAAGCGCCCATCCTGCGGCACGCGTTTTTCGGCGATGTCGAGGGTGGCCAGCACCTTCAGCCGCGACATCGCCTGTACCGCGACCTCGACGCCGGGCACCCGGCGGATCGACTGCAGGACCCCGTCGATGCGATAGCGGATATGCAGGCCGTCCTGCGAAGCCTCCAGGTGGATATCGCTGGCGCGGCCCTGCAGCGCGTCGTAGAGCGTCATGTTGACGAGACGGATGATGGGGCTCTGGTCGTTCGCGATGCTCGCCAGCGTGATCGATTCCACCGCCTGCGCCAGCGAATCGCCCTGCGTGTCGACGGCCGCGTCGTCCATCACCCGCTCGCTCGACTCGAACTCGCCCAGCAGGCGGTCCACCTCGCCCGGCAGGCTCATCGCCAGGTCGATCGGGCCCGCCGGGAATCGCGCCTGCAAGGCCTCGCGCGTCGCGCGCGCCAGCGGATCGGCGAGCACCAGGCTGGCCGCCCCGCCGATCTCGACCGGCAGGACCCGCAGCGCCAGCGCGTCGTGCAGCGCCAGCAGGTCGAAACTGGGCTTCGCGTCGCGCAGCGCTTGCGGATCGAGCGCCGCCAGCGCCAGCCGGGCCGCCACGCGGCCAAGCGCGCGCGGCTCGGCGAGCAGCAAGCGCTCGACATAGTCGGCCAACTCGATACCGGCCGCGCCGGCCTGTGATTGCCAGCAGTCCTGATCAGCCATGTCTTGATTCATCGGCGTGTTTCCTTGTTCGAGGTGATCCCGAGCCTCAGCCGAGGCTGGAGGCGAGTTCGAAGATCGGCAGGTAGAGCAGGATCACGACGGTGCCCACGGTCGCCCCGACGGCCAGCATCAGCACCGGCTCGAATACCTTGCTCAGCAACTCCACCGAGCGGTCCAGCGCGGCGTCGTGGAAATGCGCGATCTGCTCGCACATGCCGCCCAGGTCTCCGCTCTGCTCGCCGACGCGCAGCAGGCGCTCGGCCACCGAGGTCGTCAACTGCCGGCTGGCCAGCACGGCGGAGACGGGCAGCCCCGCGCGCAGGTCCACCAGCGCCGCCGCCAGGCCGGCCCGATAGGGCTCGGGCAGCAGCCTGCCGGCCATCTCCAGCGCCGCGATGGCTGGCGTGCCGCCGTGGACCAGCAGGCCGACCGTGCGATAGAAACGCGTCAGCGCGAACAGCCGGCCGGCTTCGCGCAGCTTCGGCAGGCGCCAGATGAGCTGCCGCGCGGCGCGCTGCGCCGCCTGCGTGCGCAGCGCCAGCCCGATCGCCGCGATCGAGCCCGCCAGCGCCGCCCACACCAGCGCGCCGTGCCGCGCCAGCAGGCCCGACCAGGCCAGCATCAACCGGGCGGTCGGCGGCAGCGTGCTCAAGGCCTCGAACACGGCGGAAAAGCGCGGGATCACGAAGAAGGCCATGAACAGCAGGATGCAGAATCCAACGCCGATCACCACGCCCGGATACACCATCGCCCCCGTGACGCGCTTCCTGATCTGCTCGATGCGATGCTCGTACTGCTGGTAGCGCCGCAATACCTCGGACAACTGGCCATTGCCTTCCGCCGATTCGATCGTGGCCACCAGCAGGGCCGGAAAGATCCCGGGCTGCCTGGCCAGCGCCGCCGAGAACGGCTGGCCCTCGACCATCACCGCCAGCACGCGCCCGATCACCTGCTGCGCCTGCCGGCCGCCATCGCACTTGCCGTGCAGGGCCTCGAGCGCCTCGATCAGCACCAGGCCGGCATCGAGCAGGCTCGAGAGTTCCTGCAGGAACAGCGCGAGCGCGAATCTCGGCTGCCGCCGCGCGCCGCCGAGCCGGCGCTGCCTGCGCACGTCGAGCACCACCGCCGGCGCCGCCGAGGCGCGCAGCCGCGCCCGCAGCTCGGCCTCGTCCGCGGCCTCCATCGCCTGCGTCGCGAGCTGGCCGTCGCGCAGCAGGCGCACCCTGAACATCGGCATGCTCATCGCCTCCAGTCGACCAGCCCGGCCAGGCTGGCCGCGCGGTCGCGCGTCAGTTGCCGGTAGGCCCGCCAGACCTTGTCGACATAGGCCTGCCGGGCACGCGCCCTGGCGGGCGAGGCGCCGGCGTTGTAGGCGCCCACCGCGTTCCAGGTAGGGCCGAGCCGCTCGATGAAGCCAGCCAGGATCGCCGCGCCGGTATCGATCGAGGTGCAGGGCTCGGCCAGCAGCCGCTTGCGCGTGATGCCGGCCTTGTGCAGCCGCGGCAGGTGCGTGCTGTTGATCTGCATGAGCCCGATGTCGGTCGTGCCATTGCGATTGCGGTTGACGGCCGCCGGGTTCATCGCCGACTCCACCCGGGCGATCGCCGCCAGCAGCAGCGGATCGATGCCGTACTTGTCGCCGGCGCGGGTCCAGCAATCCTGCGCGAGCGCGCCGCCCGGCTGCGCCAGGCACAGCGCGCCCGCCGCCAGGGCCGCCCGCCACGGGCCGAGAAGTCGATAGGGCCGGCAAGGCTCAGAGGCCATAGACCAGGTCGCCATCCACGCCCTCCCCGCCTTCGCGTGCGTCGCGCCCGAGCGAGACGATTTCGGCCTCGCCGTCGCGGCCCGGCACGTTCCATCGATAGGGGCGCCCCCAGCCGTCGTTCGGCACCGCCTTGGCCAGGTAGGGGCCGCTCCAGCCGTCCAGGTTCCGCGCCGGCGCCACCAGCACGCCGAGCCCTTCCTCCTGCGTCGGATAACGGCCGGTGTCGAGCCGGAACTGCGTCAGGGCATCGGCCAGCGTCGTCATCTGCGCCTGCGTTGCCTTGACCTTGGCCTTGTCGACCTGGGAGAACAGCTTCGGGCCGACATAGGCGGCCAGCAAGGCAATGATCAGCAGCACCACCAGCAGCTCGAGCAGGGTGAAGCCCTGCTGCCGTCGCGGCGTCAATTCATGAGGTTTCATCTTCACGGCGGAAATTCGCATCGAAAATCGGAGCGCCGAGTATTGGTTCGATGCAACAGGCCATCAAGATTCCTCAACGATTCATCAAGGACCCCGCCGCCGCGCCTCCGTGCCTTGAGAATGCCTTGAGAATCGTTGCAGCCGCATCCGGTTCCAAAGAAGAATCCGCTCCGTCCCTGCGACCCGGTGTCGACAAGGACCCTCGAACTCTTCCTCAGGAACGACTTGGCAACATGAAGAACACTCAGCCTGGACGCTCAGGCATCCATAGCAAGCTCTCCCCGGTGAACCGCAACGCCCGCCTGGCCATCGCCATGGCCAGCGCGCTCTGCTTCGCGAACGCCGCGTTCGCCGCGCCCGGCGCGCCCGCGCTGAAGGCCTGGGAGATCACCTCCAAGCCGCATGGCTTCGTGCAGATCGAGCTCGACAAGGCCGGCGCCGTGCCCTACAAGGAGCTGGTCAGGATCAACAAGGCGGTCGACGTGCCGCTGCCGTTCGACATCTACTACAACGGCACCGCCGTGAAGGCGCTGGCCGTGGTCGACGGCGTCGCCGACGAGGCTTCGGCGATCAGCATGACGGGCACCGGCGGCACGCAAAAGGGCAGCGTGGTCGCCCACGTCACGCGCCCCGGGAAAAAGCAGATGCAGGTGCGCGTGTTCGACGACAAGGGCGCCTTCACCGACAGCGCGCCGCTCGAGGTGATGGTGTTCGACACCACGCCGGATCTGGCCGACGACCTGCCGAACAACGCCGACAAGGCCAATCGCGCATTCCGCAACACCTCGGGCTCGGTGGTGGGCAGCTACTTCGCGACCTGGTCGATCTATGGCCGCAAGTTCAGCGTCGACCAGGTGCCGGTGGAGAACCTGACCCACATGCTGTACGGCTTCGTGCCGATCTGCGGCGGCGCCGGCATCAACGATTCGCTCGCGGCGATGGGCGGCACCTCCTACAACGCGCTGCAGTTGTCGTGCCGCGGCCTGCCCGACTTCAGCGTCGCGATCCACGACGGCTGGGGCGAGATCGGCGCGACCCTGCCGGGCCAGTCGGCCAGCTCGAAGCTCAAGGGCGTGCTTGGCCAGATGATGGCCGCCAAGAAGCGCAACCCCGAGCTGAAGATCCTGCCCTCGATCGGCGGCTGGACCCTGTCCGATCCCTTCCATCACCTGCACGACGCGAGCAAGCGCCGGGTGTTCGTCGACTCGGTCGAACAGTTCCTGCGCACCTGGAAGTTCTTCGACGGCGTCGACATCGACTGGGAATTCCCCGGCGGCAAGGGCGCGAATGCCTCGCTCGGCGATCCGCTCAAGGACGGCCCGCTCTACGTGACGCTGATGAAGGAGCTGCGCCAAATGCTCGACCGGCTGTCCCGCGACACCGGCAAGACCTACCAGCTGACCTCCGCGATCGGCTCCGGCGACGACAAGATCGCCGTGGTCGACTACCGGGAGGCGTCGAAGTACATGGACTACATCTTCGACATGAGCTACGACTTTTACGGCGCCTGGAGCATGAGCGACCTCGGCCACCAGACGGCGCTCAACGCCCCGGCCTGGCGCCCGGACACGGCCTACACCACGGCCAATTCGGTGAAGGCGCTGCTCGCCCAGGGCGTGAAGCCGGGCAAGATCGTGGTGGGCGCGGCCATGTACGGGCGAGGCTGGACCGGCGTGTCCGGTTACCAGGGCGACAACCCCTTCACCGGCACCGCGCGCGGCCCGGTCAAGGGCGATTGGGAAAACGGCATCCTCGACTACAAGAGCATCGCCGCGAAGATGGTCGGGCCCGGCGGCCACGGCATCAACGGCTACGAATACCATTACGACCAGACCGCCGAGGCACCCTATGTCTTCAACAAGGCGAACGGCGACCTGGTCAGCTTCGACGACACCCGCTCGGTGGCCGCCAAGGGCGAGTACGTGCGCAAGCTCGGGCTCGGCGGCCTGTTCTCCTGGGAGATCGATGCCGACAACGGCGACATCCTGAACGCGATGCACAGCGGCCTCGGCCACGAGGCCAGGGAGGGTTCGGCACCCAACCGGGCGCCGCTCGCGCGCACCGGCGGCGACCTCACGGTCGATCAGGCGCGGCGCGTCACGCTCGACGCCTCGAAGTCGAGCGACCCGGAAGGCGGCAAGCTGCGCTTCGCCTGGAAGCAGGCGAGCGGCCCTGCCCTGTCGATCGCGAACGCGGGCAGCGCGAAGGCGAGCGTCGAGATCCCGGCCGTCAAGACCGATACGCGCTTCGTGTTCGAGGTCACCGTCACCGACGCGGGCGGACTCGATGCCAAGGCGCGCACCAGCGTGCTCGCCAAGGCGAGCGCCTCGGGCGGCAACGGCGAACCGCAAGAACCGTCCCAGCCCGGCAAGAACCACCCGCCCGTCGCGCATCTGAGCGGCCCGGACACGGTGCAGGCCGGCGAGTCGATCAAGCTGTCGGCCGCCCGATCGAGCGATGCCGACGGCGACAAGCTCGGCTACCGCTGGCTCATGCCGGCCGGCTTCCCCGCCGCGAAGAATCAATCGACGCTTACCGTCGAGGCGCCCGAACTGGCGAGCGACACGCGCCTGAGCTTCACGGTGGAGGTCAGCGACGGCAAGCTGTCCTCGCGCGCGACGCACACGGTGCTGGTCAAGGCGCGGCAGCAGAAACCGGGCGGTGGCAATGGCGGCAGCAGCGGCAACGGCAATGGCGGCAACGCCGGCCAATATCCCGCCTACCAGCCAGGCACGCCCTACAAGGCCGGCGACATCGTGTCGAACGGCGGCAAGCTCTACCGATGCAAGCCGCATCCGGCCACCGGCTGGTGCGCCGGCGCGGCCTGGGCCTATGCGCCCGGCAGCGGCAGCGCCTGGCAACAGGCCTGGGACCTGCACGGCGACGCCGAACCGGGCAAGCCGGCGCAGCCCGGCGAAAACCACGCGCCGGTCGCGAAACTGAGCGGGCCGGACAGCACCCGGGCCGGGCAGGCCGTCACCTTGTCGGCCGCCGGATCGAGCGATGCGGACGGCGACCCGCTGAGCTTCAAGTGGAACGTGCCGGCCGGCATCCAGGCCAGCCAGGACGGCGCGACGCTGCGCTTCGATGCCCCCGAACTGCCGCGCGACACCAAGTTCGACTTCTCGGTGAGCGCCAGCGACGGCAAGCTCTCGTCGAGCGCCCGTCACACCGTGCTGGTCAAGGGCAAGCAGGCAGGCGGCGGCGAAGGCGGCCAGTGCGCCGCGGCCTGGCAGGGCGGCAAGCCCTACACGGGCGGCAGCCGGGTCCAGCACCAGGGCCGTCTCTACGAGGCGCGCTGGTGGACCAGCAACGAACCGGGCAGCCCCGACACCACCGGCCCCGACTTCAGCGGCAAGGTATGGAAGGACCTGGGCGAATGCGGCAAGTAAGGCCCGCATCGCGCTGATCCGGACCGAGTCCTCCGGTCGCCGCAACACCACCGCTGCCACCCGGGCGATCCGGACGGCAGCGGTTTTTCCATCCGCGCCGAGATGAACCTCGGCCGCGCCAGCGGGGCGCCATGGCTCGGACACGTCCTAGACGATTCCGGGAGATTTAGGACAGGTCCAATGCTTTCGGCCTTGCCGTCTTCGTACATTGACGAGACCTCGCCCTGTCCATTCCCCCACATCCATGGCCCCGTCCTCTCTCGACGTCGTCCTCGCGGACCACCAGCCCACCATGCTCGCCGGCCTCGCCACCGTGCTGCGCGAGATCGACGGATTGCGCATCGCGGGGAGCGCGCAAAGCCCGCCCGACCTGATGGACGTGCTGTCGCGCGTTCCCTGCCGGCTGCTCGTCACCGACTACTCGCTGCCGGATGCGCACTCGAGCGACGGCTTGTCGATGCTGGCGCGCATTCGCAACCGCCACGCCGGGTTGCGCATCGTCGTCTTCACCTCGCAGATCAACGCCCGCTTCGTCGATCAGATGCGCAGGATCGGCATACCGGCGATCGTCAGCAAGTCAGACAGCCTGGATCACCTGGTGGCGGCGATCCAGGCCGTGCTTGCCGGCGGCAACTACCATTCGCCCGGTATCCCGATCGCCCAGGCCGAGGACATGAGGCGCGGCCACGGCGTGACGAAGTCCGAACTGGAGGTGCTGCATCTCTACCTGTCCGGCCTGTCGATCACCGAGATCGCGACCCGCCGTAATCGGAGCAAGCAGACCGTCAGTGCACAAAGGCTGCGCGGCATGCGCAAGCTCGGCATCGAGCGAAATGCCGATCTGTTCAGGATGCTTCACGAGGACTGCGACAGCCTGCTCGGCTCGCTGCACGGCTCCATGCCGCAAAAAAAACAATATTCGACAGGCACTACCGCATCGACCCTAATTCAAGTATCTGACTCGTCTTCTTGCAAGGGAGGTGTCTAGAAAAAATAATCTCTTTCGCCTCGGGCACGCCTTACACCAAAACCTGCAAACTCAACCGATCTCCGTATTCAACATCGTGATAAGAATCAAAAAAATCTCGTCAGCAATCCTCTGCTACAGCCTCATGCAATCGGCGGCGATGGCCGGCACCTCGGCCACGCTCACGGTAACGGGACGGATCTCACCGCCCTCGTGCAGCATTTCCCTCGAGAACAACGGCCGCCTCGATTTCGGATCGACATCCTTCAACAGCCTGAATATCGATGGCACGCAACTCGCGCCGAAGACGGTGGCCTTGAACATCGTCTGCGAGGCCCCGACGCGCGTCGGCCTGGCGGTGGTCGATTCCCGCTCGGCCTCGAAGATCGCCCAGGCCGATGTCGCCAGCTCGCGTTGGGCCAGCGCGCTCGGCGACGACTGGATCTTCGGCCTCGGCACCACGGGACCGAATGACCAGGTACGAATCGGCGGCATGATGATCGGCTTCCAGGACGGTACCGTCCGACTCGACGAAGCCAATGCCAAGGTCATGGCCAGCACCAATCGCTCGTCCTGGTCGAGCGACGCGAAAAGCCAGTATCTCTCGCCCAAATCGACCACCTCCTGGTCCAGGAGCGGCGCCGACACGCCCCTGGCGGCCAAGCTCGTCAACGGCACGCTGGTCGTCACGCCGACCATCGCGCGCACCGTGTCCTTGCCGAGCGCCGACACCATCGAACTCGACGGCAGCGTCACGCTCGACCTCGTCTATCTCTGAAGAGGCACTTCATGCATTGGAACTGGAATCCGCGGCAAGCGGCCCGCACCATCGTGCTGGGCGCGTCCTTGTCGATCTGCCCGATCGCCGGTTGGGCCGCTGGCGATCCGCCGGGCACCGGCAGCGCGATCCTGACGATGACGGGCCGGATAACGCCACCGGCCTGCAGCCTCGATTTCTCGAATCATGGCAACGTCAACTTCGATCGAGCCTATAGTTCGCTCGACGCGGATGGCACGAAACTCGAGGCGAAGTCGATCGACCTGGCGATCCAGTGCGCGATGCCAACCCGGCTCGGCATCACGCTGAAGGACATGCGAGCGGCGTCGAGGATCGCGACCGGCGAGGTCAGCCACCTCGCATGGGGCGACCATTCGGTCGCCAACCTGAGCGACACATATACGGCGTTCGGCCTCGGCACGGTATCCGGTACCGACGGGCAAGCCGTCAAGATCGGTGCCTTCATGATCAACGTCGGCAAGGTCACGGTCGACGGCGGTAGCGGAGCGGCGGCCACGACGGATCAAAACTCCTGGCTCACCTACCGCTATCTCGGTTGGGGGACCTGGCTCCTCCATGACGTCTACGCCAAGGGCCTGTATACGTTCTGGAAAGGCTCGTACCCGCCCGACGGCCAGACCCCGCGAGGTATCACCACCGCCAGCATGACGCTCGACATCGTGCCGACCATCGCAAGGAAGGCCTCGCTGCCGATCCGGGATGAAATCCTGCTCGACGGCATGGTGAATTTCGAATTGCGCTACCTCTAGCCGCATCGGGCGCGCGACAGCTCTCGCGCGCCCATCCGCCGGGTCTTCCCCTCGCCAGGTGTGCACCCCGGGCAAGCTCCCGGCTCCCGACCCCATCCCACTGACATCCCGCCGCGCGTACTCCCTGTCGCGCGACGATTCCGGCCGACTCGCCGCATGAAGACTATGCCCCCCACGATACGATCTCGCGCCGCTCGCGGCCTCCTCGCCCTGCTCTGCCTGGCTTGCGCCGGCGCCCGGGCCGGCGGCCCGCTGCCGGAAACCTCGGTGGTCCTGCTCAGCGAGGCCGAGGAAGGCGGCAGCATCAAGGTCACCAACACCGATCCCACGCCCATGCTGCTGACGACCACCATCCAGAACCTGGCCGAGGACGACGACAACTTCGTGGTCGCCACGCCGCCGATCGCACGCGTAGAACCCGGCAAGACGCAACTGATCCGGTTCATGCTGACCAACACGCGCTCGCTCGGCAACGAACGCATGAAACGCGTGATTTTCGAGGGCATTCCGGAAACGGCGCGCGAGGCGCAGACCGTGCGCATGACGGTGCGCCAGAACCTGCCCCTGCTGGTGCTGCCGAAGGATCTGCAGAGAACGCGCGCGCCCTGGACCAGGCTGACCCTGCAACTCGATCGCGACACGGTTCGGCTGAGCAATCCGAGCCGCTACGTGGTCCGTCTCGACCAGCAGGTCCGGATTCTGCCGAGCGCCACCGCCGCGGTCCTGGCGAAACCGTACATCCTGCCCGGCGAGACCGTGTCGATCCCCCTGCCGGCTCACGTGGCGGCGGACTCGGTCGACGGCATCCGGCTCTTTCCGGCCACCGTCTATGGCTACATGAGCGATAGCTACGTCCTCGAGCGACGCTGATTCACCGCCGTGGTTTCGCCAAGCATCCAGCCTCATGCCGGCCCGTGCCTCGCCGGTGTTTGCAGCACACGCAGGTGCCCATCCTCGCCATCCCACGCTGCACGGAAAACCACGGCAGGCCGCAAATGCCTGCTGCGTCATTCGTCATCGGCTGCGCTCGCGCTCGCCGGCATGACGGCATGGCTTCCCGCCGACGCGGAACCCACGCGTTTCGATCCCGAGGTATTGCGCTCGCGCGGCATCGATCCATCGATCGCCGCGCATTTCAGCACCGCCTCCCGGTTCCTTCCGGGCCGCAACCTGGTCGAACTCAGCGTCAACGGCAGCGCCGTGGGCCGCTATTCGGCGCATTTCGACGCCGAGGGGCGGATCTGCCTGAGCGCGTCGCTGCTGCGCTTTGCGGGATTGAGGCCGGTGCCGTCGTCCGGCAAGACCGCGAACCCTGCCTCGCCGCCTCGCGCCGATCGGCTCGCGCAGCCGGTTGCCCTGGATTGCCGCGCATTTCTCGACGCCTTTCCGACCACCGCCGTCCATCTGCTGCCCGGGCAACAGGCGGTCGAACTGGTGACGCCGCCCGAGGCCGTCGCGGCACGCGCGGCGCCGTCCCCCGTCTACACCACCGGCGGCGCGGCCGCGATACTCAACTACAACGTGCTGGCCGGCTCCAGCCGATCGATGGGCGGCACCAGCCGGTTCCTGCAGGGTTCGATCGAGTCGGGTTTCAACTACCAGGGATGGGTCGTGCGCAGCCAGGATGCCTTCTCGATGCGCGACGGCAGCCGGCAATGGAGCCACGTGCAGGCCTACGGCCAGCGCAGTTTCACCGGATATCGCACGGCACTCCAGATTGGCCAGCCCATGGCGCAGGGCGACATCACGGGTAGCGCGCCGATCACGGGCGTCCAGATCGCGCCGGAGCAAGCGCTGCTGCCTCGCGGCAACGGCAGCCCGGTGATCCAGGGCATCGCCCATTCGCAGGCCCGCGTGGAAGTGCGCCAGGGCGGCATCCTGATCCACTCCACCGTGGTACCGCCGGGCCCTTTCTCCTTTTCCGAGCTGCCCTTGCTGTCGACCAGCCGCGACGTGACGGTCAAGGTCATCGAGGCCGACGGTCGGCGGCACGGTTTCTCGATTCCGGCCGCCGCCGTGCAACAGTTGAATATCGGGCCGCCGGCCGGCTTCAGCATGTCGCTCGGCAAGCTCCGGAATCTTGGCGGCGAAGGGCCCGCGCCATGGCTTGCCAGCGTGGCCCACGGCATCGCCCTGGGCAGCCGGATCAACCTGAACCACGGCGTGACGCTCGCGAGCGGCTATCGCGCACTCGGCATTCGCCTCGACGCGCAGCCCGCCGGCTGGCTGGGCACCAGCGCGCAGCTGGTCGGCGCCGATAATCCGCGCAGGCATGCCCGCGGCGTGAAGGCCACCTTGCTGGGATCGGCCCGGCTGGCCGCCGGCTTCTCGATGGACGTCTCCGAGACGCGTCAGTCGCGCGGATATTCGGACCTGCTCGACATGCCGCGACCTGCCTTGCCAAGCTCGCCCGGTCACGCGATCGCGCCAGGGCTCGACCGCGACCGGCCCGAAGTCCGGCGCACCATCGGCTTGTCGTGGTCCGGCGCCGCGCTGGGCAACTTCAACCTCAGCTATGACGGCACACGCTTCTTCCACGGTCTCACCTCGCGGCGCTTGTTCGTCTCCTGGGGCAAGCGCCTGGGCCTCGTCAATCTGTCCATATCGGCCGAGCGTGCACTCGGTGCGCGTCGAGGCGGGCACGATGGCGACAATCTGTACGTCAGCGCCTCCTTCACGCTCGGCCGCCATGACACGGCGATCTACGGAACCCGCTCAGGCACGCAACGCGGCGTCGGGGTCCGCACCGGCGCGGCGCTCGGCGAGCACGCGAGCTACTCGCTCTCGGCCGAGCGGGACAACCCGGGCACCGCGCCCTCGGCCAGCGCCAACCTGAATCTCACACCGCGTTATGCGCAGCTCGCGCTCGGGTCCGCCGTCGGCGCCGGCAGCAGCTCGTGGTCGGCACAGGCGAGCGGCGCCGCGGTGTGGCACGCCGATGGCTTGAGCTTCTCGCCCTATCCCGTGCGCGACACCTTCGGCATCGCCACTGTCGGCCGGGTCGCGGGTATCGCGCTGCACACACCGGCGGGCAAGGTCTGGACGGATGCATGGGGACGCGCGGTGATTCCCTCGTTGCCGGCCTACGGCGGCGCGCAGGTGGAAGTCATGGTCGCATCCCTGAAACGCAACATGGATCTCGCCAACGGCTATCGACGCATCCATGCCGCGCGCGGCGCGGTCGGCAAGCTGCAATTCGCGATTTCGACGGTACGGCGAGCGCTGCTGAACGTCACCGCGGAGGATGGCGCCGGCATCCCGCAAGGCTCGGCAATCGTCGACACGCAAGGTCGGCTGCTCACCCTGGCCGGGGCCGGCAGCATGGTTTTCCTGCCCGATCTCACGGAGCAGGCCCTGTTCGCCCGCCATCCGGACGGCGCGAGCTGCCGACTGGAATTCGCGATTCCTCATCAAGCCCCGGCCGACAGCGTCTACGAGCGCATCGACGCCGTATGCCGAACCGTGTCGCCGGCCCGCCCTCACACGCCATGAATCCATGACATTCCTGCTGCCCAAGCCCGGTATCGCTCTCGCCCTGATCGTATTCGAGGCCGCCTGCCTGGCCGCCGAGCCGGGCTTCGCCCGATCGTCCGAATCCCATGCCGCCGCGACGCACGCCCGCTGCGAGCTTCGTCTCTCCCGGCCGCACCTGGACTATCCACGCCGCGCCGCCGGGGAGCTCGTCCCGATCGCGCCCGGCATCGTCACCTTCGGCACCCAGGCAGGCTCGCTCTCGGCCGTCTGCGCCCAGCCCGCCAGGCTCGCGCTGCGCCTGCATGGCCAGGCCGGCCCGGCAGGACTGGCCGGTTTCGGCAAGGACGGCGCCCTGCGCGTGCGCCTCGGCGATCTCAGCCTGGACGGCAAACCCGCGTGGCTGGAGAGCGACGCGGCGCCGGGCACCATCGCGAACGAAGTCGCCTGGCTACCCGGCCAGACCTTGACGGTGAGGATGCCCGACGGCGTCATCCCCGGACGCAGCTTGTCCGGACGCCTGAGCATCGAGGCCGTGATGCCGCTCGCCGGCACCGTCGCGATCGACGAAATCCTCAGCCATGCGCAACTCGTCATCGAATTGCTCGGCGATTCACCATGACATGCGCCCCCTGGCTTCCCGCGCATCGGACTCCGAGCCCCCGCGACAGTCACCATGAAGATCCGCCTGATCCTCGCCGACGACCATCCCACGGTCCTGTCCGGCATGCGGCATGAAATCGGCCGGGCCCCGACGCTCGAGATCGTCGGCCTCGCCGCCAGTGCCGGCAAGCTGATCGCCCTGCTGGACGCCACCGTCTGCGACGTGCTGATCACCGACTACATGATGCCGGGCGGCGGCTTCCCGGACGGTTTCCCCTTGCTGCTGCACCTGCGGCGCAACTGGCCGGACCTGAAGATCGTGGTGTTCACCACGGTCGACAATCCGGGCATGCTGCGCGAGATCGTCGGCATCGACGTGCAGTCGGTGCTGAGCAAGCTCGACGACGCCGACCACCTGATCTCGGCGGCGCATTCGGTCTATGCCGGTGCCAGGTATTACTCGCCGAGCGTGAGGGGCGCCCTGCGCGGGCAGCGCATCGCCGACACGCTGAGTTCGCGCGAATTCGAGGTGATCCGGCTTTACGTGGCCGGGCACACGATCGGGGAAATCGCGCTGCAGTTGAACCGCGCGAAGCAGACCGTCAGCGCGCAGAAGGTCAGCGCGATGAAGAAGCTCGGCATCGAGCGCGACGCCGAGCTGTTCCATTACGCCTTCGAGATCGGCTTGTCGCCGCCCGGCACGAACCGTTGGAGCAGCCTCGATTGAGCGGGCGGAAAATTCCTCGATCATGCCTGCCGACGGCCGCCTCGGAAACGCGAAATCCCCCTAGAATGCAGCGAGGTTTCCGCTTTCCCTTTTCATCTCGACAGGAGTCCATATCTTGGAACCCACCTCCACCTCGGCGCTGGAACGGCGCCTGGCCATCATCGAAGACAAGCTCGCGATCTACGAGCTGATCGCCTCCCATCCGCTGAGCGCCGACACCGGCCACGGCCCCTTCTTCCCGCATGTCTACACCGAGGATGCCGTGTTCGATCGCGGCACGGCCGCGCCGGGCGCGGTGGGCCGCGACGCGCTGGTCGCGCTGGTGGAGAGCGAGGCGCACAAGCAGGCGCTCGACGGCGGCCTGGCGCATTTCGGCAACCTGCCGCGCATCGAGCTGGACGGCGACACGGCCTTCGTGACCTCCTACCTGATGCTGGTGCGATTCGATCGCGACAGCCCGGAGACGGAGCTGCCCAATCACGGGCTCTCGCGCGGCCACCGGATCTTCCGCGTGCTGGCGAACCGCTGGACCGTGGTGCGCACCGCCGAGGGATGGCGCGTCAAGACGCGCAAGCTGTTCCCGATGGACGGCAGCGCGCCGGCGCGCGGACTGCTGCACGAGGCGCTGCCGGAGTGAAAGACGACCGGCGCCGTCCC
This sequence comes from Burkholderia gladioli, assembly GCF_000959725.1. Classification (NCBI taxonomy): domain Bacteria; kingdom Pseudomonadati; phylum Pseudomonadota; class Betaproteobacteria; order Burkholderiales; family Burkholderiaceae; genus Burkholderia; species Burkholderia gladioli. Next base: position 788,477 of record NZ_CP009322.1, on the reverse strand, counting down.
GCTGTACGGAGGAAGGCGCCGGTGCGACGGTCGCGCGGCCCGGCGCATGCACACGCAACGATCGCCTCGCCCCGACCCGTCCCACCACACGCACGAGGTGCGTGCTCCCTCAAGCCGCCCGGCGCCGCGCCTGCTTCACTTGCAGCCAGACCGCGGAAATCAGGAAGTAGACCGCGCCCACCCCCGCATAACCCGCGATCTTGACGATCGCCGGCACTGCCATGGTATGGCTCTGCACGATGAACAAGGTACCCGCCAGGGCCGACTGGGCGCCGCTCAGGACCATCGCCCATTGCGCGCCGAAGACCCGCCAGCGGCGAATCGCGGTACCCAGTTGCATCAGGCCGGAAAGAATCGCCCACACGCCGAACACCGTCAGCACCGCCGACAGGCCCGAGCCGAGCGCCAGCAGCACCGCGACGGTGGTGATCACGCTGACTACCACGTTGCTGGCCTGGGTGGGATTGCCGCGCATGCCGCCGCCGCTGCGCGAGAGGTCGACGAAGTTGGCCAGCGCATCCCAGGCCGGGTAGATGACCAGCAGGATCGCCGCCGCGGCCGGGCTCTGGCGGCCGACCGCGAAGGCCAGCGCCACCCAGATCACCGAGAACAGCGCACGGGAAAAATAGTAGCGTTTGAGCCAGTGCTCCTGCTGGATGCTGCTGGAATCGAGACGAGTTTGGGACATACGTGCTCCTTGGCAAAGCCGGTTCGCGAGCCGGATGACCCGCATGCTTGCCAGTATCGCCAGCGCCGCGCCGCCGAAACATCGGTCGATTGACCGATGTTTCGGCACCCGGCAGCGGTTCGCCGCCTGAACCCGCGCGCATGCTCGCGCTGCGCCATTTCGCGGCGGAACGCAAATGTCCGATATCATCGGCAATCCGGTCGCGCCCGCTCGCTGGCAGCGTGCCGGCCCCTTTGCCATCCCGATCATTTTTCATGTCCGACCCGATATTCGACCCCGACGCCGGCCACGCCGCGCTGCGCATCTTCGATTCCGTGCGGGCGCTGGCCTTCATCGGCGACCTGAGCATGGGACAGCCGACCGATCACTCGCTGCGCACCGCCTGGCTGGCGGCGCGGCTCGCGCACGCCGCCGGCCTGACGGCCTCGGTCGGCGACACGGTTCGCGAGGTGTCGCTGCTGCGCTGGTCAGGCTGCACGGCGAACGCGGCGGGCTTCGCCGAAGTGTTCGGCGACGACATCGCGATCCGCAGCGACATGCTCGAAAGCCGGCCGGAAGCCACCGAGGCGATCGTCCGGGCCGGTGCCGGCGCCGCCTTGATGCCGCTGGCGCAGATCCATTGCGAGGTGTCGGGCGAGGTCGCCCGCATCCTGGGCCTGTCGACGCAGACCGAGACGGCGCTGCGTTCCATCTTCGAAACCTGGGACGGCAGCGGCGTGCCTGGGCAACTGGCGCGCGAGGACGTGCCGATCGCCGTGCTGGTGGTGGCGCTGGCCGGCGACCTGGAGGTGCTCAGCCGCGCCCACGGCATCGAGGCGGCGCTGGCCCTGGTCGCGCAACGCGCCGGGAAACGCTATCCCGCCCATCTGGTCGAGACCGCCGCGCGGCACGCCGAGCTATGGCTCGCCGAGCTGGGAAGCGCCGCGCCGGCCGACTTGGAGCTCACGCTTGCCACCGCCGACATGCAGCGAACCGGCTCGGCGGAGCTGATCGCCGACGTGATCGACCTGAAACTGCCATGGATGACGGGCTTCTCGCGCGCGGTCGCGGCCACCGCCGCCGAATGCCACGCGCGCCTGGCCGGCGACACCGCGGCGCGCGCGCTGGTCTACCGGGCCGGCCTGATCCACGGCATCGGCCGCGCCGCCGTGCCCAACGAGATATGGAACCTGCCCCGCGCCCTGCCCGCCAGCGCCTGGGAAAAAGTTCGGCTGGTGCCCTATTGGACGGAGCGCGCCGGCCGGCAGACCGGCAGCCTGCGCGAGGCCGCCGCGCTGGCCTCGCAGGCCTACGAACGACAGGATGGATCGGGCTATTTCCGCGGCTTGCACGGCGCGGCGCTGAGCCTGGAAGCGCGTGTGCTGGCAGCCTCGCTGGCCTGGGTCGCCCTGCGTTCGCCGCGCCCGTGGCGCGCCGCGCTCGACGACGACGAGGCCGCGCGCTGCCTGCGCGAGGAGGTCGAACGTGGCCGCCTGTGCGGCGAAGCGGTGGGCGCGCTGGTGGCGCAAGGCGCGCCGGTGGCGCGGCGCACGGCCCGGCGCGGCACGGCCGGCCCGCACCTGTCGGCGCGCGAGACCGAGGTGCTGCGCGTGATCTCGCGCGGCGCCAGCAACAAGGAAGCCGCGCAGGAACTGACCATGAGCCCGAGCACGGTGCGCACCCACGTCGAGAACGTGTTCCGCAAGCTCGATTGCTCGACGCGCGCGGCGGCCACGCTCAAGGCCTCGTCGCTGGGCCTGATCTAGCGGCACGATGCGAAGGCGCCTGGCGGGCCGGCTCAGGCCGACGGCCCGGCCAGCACGATGTCCGGCACGCCGCCGGCCTGCACCATGATGTAGACGAGCGGCTCGTCGGTGTCGTTCCTGACGTGGTGGACCACGCCGGGATCGACCGAATGGAAGCCGCGCACCTCCGTGCGCTCGACGCGGCCGTCGATCCGGTACTCCACCGTCAGTACCCCGCGCACCACCACGAACTGGTCGCTGACATGCGTGTGGTGATGCCATTGCGTCTCGCCGCCCGGCTGGATGGTGGTCTGCAACACCGTGCAGCCGTCCTCGCGCAGCAGGCTGCGGTACTGCACCTTCGGGTTGGCCAGCGCGATATCCTTGTCGTCCATCTCGTTCTCCTGTCTGTCTCGATCCTGCCCGTGCCGCGCCGTTCCGGCCGCGACTCACGAAGTACCGGCACGCCGGCGCCGCAAGCCGTCCACCGCCCACCACCAGCCGGCGATCAGGAAATAGATCGCGCCCACCGCCTCGCTCGACAGCAGCACGCCGGCCAGCACCGAACGCGCGCCGCCCGCCAGCGCGTTCCACGGCGGCTCGGCGCGCCTGCCGCGACGAGCCGCGCGAGCCAGCTGCAACAGCCCGGACAACACGGCCCAGGCGCCCAGGGCGCGAGGCAGCCAGCTGCCGGCCGCGATGATGATCAGGTGACGAACCGACATGGCATGGCTCCTTCCCGCATTTGATCCTGCCGACGATCATGGCAGCGCCCGGAACCCGCCGACATCGGTCATTTGACCGATGTCGGCGCGCGGCGCGCCGCTCACACTTCGCTCGACACCCCCTTGCCTTCCAGCATCGCGTCGATCCACACCGCGATCTCGGCCAGGTAGGGCGGCGTGCCGATGTCGTCGTGCGAGCAGGCCACCGGCGTCGAGCGGATCTCGCCGTCCACGTGCGCGCGCCAGTGCAGCAGCGGCGACTCCATCCTGACCGCCTCCTCGGTGGCGGTGAAATGCGTCAGGGTGCCCTTGAACACCTGCCCGGGCAGGTAGCGCTGCGAGATCCGCAGGTTGTTGCGCCGGACCTCCACCAGCCCCTGGATATGCGCCTCGGTGAGATCCGCGAAGATATGCCCTTCGCGGCGCACGATCGCCGTCACCTCCGCCACGCTCAGCAGGTGCCCCGGCTCGATCGTCTCCATCGGGTAGCCGGCCGTGCGCAGCACGTTGGCCAGCGTGTACTGGTCGTCGACGGGTACCTCCTCGGTGGTGTAGAGCAGGTAGCTGTCGAGCATGCCGAGGAAATCGACCTCCTCGCCCATCGCCTGCAACTGGCAGGCGATCTCGAAGGCCACCAGCCCGCCCATCGACCAGCCCAGCACCCGATACGGCCCTTCCGGCTGCACGCTGCGCATCGCCTCGATGTAGCCGCGGCTCATGGCCTCGACCGAGGCGGCCGGCGTGGTGCCTTCGGCGATCCCGTCGGCCTGCAGGCCATAGACCTGGAAGCCGCCCCGCGCATGACGCGACAGGCCGACGTAGGACCAGCTCAGCCCGCTGGCCGGATGCACGCAGAACAGCACCGGGCCGCCTTGCTCGCGCAGCTTGACGGGCAGCAGCCGCTCCACCGGCGAGGCGACTTCCAGCGGGAAGTCGATCTGCCGGGCCTGGCTGGCCAGCTCGGGGAAGGCGAACAGCGTGCTGATCAACAGCCGCACGCCGAAACGCTGGTGGACGCGATCGAGCAGGCTCATCGCCAGCAGCGAATGGCCGCCGAGCGCGAAGAAATTGTCGCGGCGGCCGACCCGCTCCAGCTTCAGCACCTCGGCCCACACCACAGCCAGCGCCCGCTCGGTGTCGCCCAGCGGCGCCTCGTAATGCGTGCTGGCATAAGCGAGCGCGTCCGGCTCCGGCAGCGCGCGACGGTCGAGCTTGCCGTTCGGCGTCAGCGGCAAGGCATCGAGCCGCACATAGGCGGCCGGCACCATGTACTCGGGCAGGCTGGCCTGCAGGCTGCGGCGCAGGTCCTCGGCGCGCAGCGCCTCGCCGGTCCAGTAGGCCAGCAGCCGGCGCTCGCCCGCCTCGCCGTCCTGCACCACCACCGCCGCCTCGCGCACGCCCGGGCAGCTCGCCAGGCGCGCCTCGATCTCGCCCGGCTCGACGCGGAAGCCGCGAATCTTGACCTGGTCGTCGTTGCGGCCCAGGTAGTCGAGCGTGCCGTCGGGCCGCCAGCGCCCCAGGTCGCCGGTGCGGTACATGCGTGCGCCGGGCCGGTCCGCGAACGGATCGGCCAGGAAGCGCGCCTCGCTTAAGGCATCGAGATTGCGGTAGCCGCGCGCGAGCTGCGCGCCGCCGATATGGATCTCGCCCGCCACGCCCTCGGCCACCGGCGCGCCATGGGCATCGAGCAGGTAGATCCGCACGTTGCCGACCGGCCGCCCGATCGGCGGCAGCACCGGCCACGCGGCCGGCCCGCCCGCCAGCGTGTGCGCCACCACCACGTGCGATTCGGTCGGGCCGTAGTGGTTGTGCAGGCGGCAGCCAGGGTGGCGCGCGAAGAAGGCCGCGATCTGCGGGGTGATGCGCAACTGCTCGCCGGCCGTGACCACTTCGCGCAGGGCCGGCGCGAACGCGTCGCCCGCGGCCATGGCCGTTTCGGCCAGCGCCTGCAGCGCGATGTACGGCAGATACAGCCGCTCGATGCCGCGCGCGCGGATATGCGCCCACAGCCGGACGAAATCGAGCCGCAGCTCGCTGTCGACCAGCTCCAGCGTGGCGCCGGCGGCCAGCGTGCCGAAGATCTCCTGGAACGCCACGTCGAAACCGAGCGCCGCGAACTGCAGGGTGCGCCCCGCCGTCACCGCGCCGGCCTGCCATTGCAGCAGGTTGACCAGCGGCGCGTTGGCCATCGCCACGCCCTTGGGCTGGCCGGTGGAACCGGAGGTGTAGATCAGGTAGGCCAGCCGGTTCGCGCCGTCGCCCGCCAGCGCCGGCCGCTCGCGCCTGCCTTCGGCCCAGCCCGCCTCGGCGTCGAGCATGATGCGCGGCGCCGTGGCGGCATCGAGCAGCGACGCCGTGGCGGCATCGAGCAGCGACGCCGTCGCGCTCTGCTGCAGCACCGCGGCCGGCGCGCTGTCGGCCAGCATGGCGCCCAGCCGCTCGGCCGGATACGAGGGATCGAGCGGCACATAGGCCGCGCCGGCCTTGAGGATCGCCAGCAGCCCCACCACCATCGCCGGACTGCGTTCGGCGCAGATCGCCACCCGGTCGTCCGGGCGAACGCCCTGGGCGATCAGCTCGTGCGCGAGCGCGTTGGCGCGCTGGTCCAGTTGCGCGTAGCTCAGCCTGCGCTCGGTGCCGTCCAGCGGCGAGCGCTGCGCGAGCGCCACCGCATCGGGCGTGCGCGCGGCCTGCGCCTCCACCAGCTCGGCCACCGTCGATCCGGCCGCCGGATAGACCGCCTCGCTGCGGTTGTGCTCGACCAGCACGCGCCGCAGCTCGGCCTCGCCCAGCATCGGCAAGGCGGCGGCCGGCCGGGACGCGCCGTCTTGCGCCACCATCTCGCGCAACACGCGTTCGAGATAGGCGGCATGACGCTCGGCGGTGGCGCGGTCGAACAGCGAGGTGGCGTATTCCAGCGTGCCGACGATGCCCTCCTCGGACTCGCCCAGCTCCAGCGTCAGGTCGAACTTCGCGCTGGTGCGCGTGGCGGCCAGCGGCGCCAGCGTCAGGCCCGGCAGCCGCAGCGCGGCGCCGTCCAGGTTCTGCCAGGCGAACATGACCTGGAACAGCGGGCTGTGGGACAGGCTGCGGACCGGCTTGAGCCGCTCCACCACCTGCTCGAACGGCAGGTCCTGGTGCGCCTGCGCCGACAGCGTGCGCTCGCGCACCCGCTCCAGCAGCGCCGCCACCGAGGGCTGGCCCGACAGGTCGATCGGCAGCGCCAGCGTGTTGACGAAGAAGCCGATCAGGTCCTCGGTCTCGCCGCGCGCGCGGTTCGCGCTGGGCGAGCCGATCACCACCTGCTCCTGGCCCGACAGGCGCGACAGCACCAGCGCCCAGGCCGCCAGCAGCGTCATGTAGGGCGTCACGCCGTGGCGCAGGCTCAGGGCCTTCACGGCCTCGCCCAGCGAGGCGTCCAGGCGCAGCGCCACGGCCGCGCCGGCGAAGTCCTGGCGCGCCGGGCGCGGCCGGTCGGTCGGCAGGGCCAGCAGCGCCGGCATGCCATCCAGCGCGTCGCGCCAATAGGCCTCCTGGGCCCGCAACCGCTCGCCGCCGACCAGCTCGCGCTGCCAGCGCGCGTAGTCGGCGTATTGCAGCGGCAGCGGCGCCAGCGGTGCCGGGCCGGCCTCCTCGCCGAGCCGGCCGGCCTCGTAGAACGCCGCCAGCTCGCGCGTGAGCACGCCCATCGACCAGCCGTCGGAGACGATGTGATGCATGGTCAGCAGCAGCGCGTGGTCGTCCTCCGCCAGCGTGATCAACTGCCCGCGGATCAGCGGGCCGTGCGCCAGGTCGAAGGGCGCCAGCGCCTCCTCGCGCACCAGCCGCGCCAGCGCTTGCTCGCGTGCCGCCGCAGGCTGCCCGGACAGGTCGCGCAGGCGCAGCGCGAAGCCGAGACCGGCCGCGTCCACGCGCTGCACCGCCTGCCCGTTCAGCGGCACGAAGCGGGTTCGCAGCACCTCGTGCCGCGCCACGATCCGGTCCAGCGCACGCCGCAGCGCGGCGACGTCGAGCCGGCCGTGCAGCCGCAGCCCGCCCGGCACGTGATAGGCCGCGCTGGCGCCTTCCACCTGCGCGAGGAACCACAGGCGCTGCTGGGCGAACGACAAGGGCAGCGGGCCGTCGCGATCGGCCGGCACGATCGCCGGCAAGTCGCTGCGCGCGGCACGCGCCACCGCGTCGGCCAGCCCGGCCAGCTCGGGATGCGCGAACAGCTCGCCCAGCGGCAGCTCCGCGCCCAGGCGCTGGCGCAGTTGCGAGATCAGCCGCACCGCCAGCAGCGAATGGCCGCCGAGCTCGAAGAAGTGGTCGTGGCGGCCGACCCGCTCCACCCCGAGCAGGTCCTGCCACAGCGCGGCCAGCAGCGTTTCGATCTCACCGCGCGGCGCCGCGTAGGCGCGGCTCGCGTAGGCCTGCGCGTCGGGCAGCGGCAAGGCGCGGCGGTCGAGCTTGCCGTTCGGCGTGAGCGGCAGCGCCGCCAGCCAGACGAAGGCGGCCGGCACCATGTGCGCCGGCAGGCTGGCCTGCAGGCGCGAGCGCAGCGGCTCGGCCTCGATCGGCGCGCCGGTGCAGTAGGCCACCAGCCGCGCCTCCTCGCGTCCCGGCCGATGCGCGATCACGACCGCCTCGGCCGCGCCGGCCCGCACCAGTTGCGCGGCGATTTCCTCCAGCTCGACGCGAAAGCCGCGGATCTTGACCTGGAAGTCGTTGCGGCCGAGATAGTCGATGCCGCCGTCGGCGCGCCAGCGTCCCAGGTCGCCCGAGGCGTACATCCGGCCGCCGGGGCGGAACGGATCGTCGAGGAAGCGCTCGGCGCTCAGGGCCGGGCGATTCAGGTAGCCGCGCGCCACGCCCACCCCGCCGATGTGGATCTCGCCGACCGCGCCCAGCGGCACCGGGCGGCCGTGCGCGTCGAGGATATAGATCGCGGTGTTGTCGATCGGCCGGCCGATCGGCGGCAGGCCCTCGTGATCGGGCGCGCAGACGTGCCAACTGGCCCAGATGGTGGTTTCGGTCGGGCCATAGGCGTTGACCAGGCGCCGAGCGCGCGACCAGCGCCGCGCCAGCCGCTCGCCGAGCGCCTCGCCGGCCAGCACCAGGGTGCGCACGCCGGGGAAGTCGACCTCGTCGGGCAGGGCCGCCAGCACCGCCGGCGGCAGCGTGGCATGGGTCACGCCGCCCGCCTCGATCGCCTCGCGCAGGGCCGTGCCGGCCAGCACCACGCCCGCCGGCGGCAGCACCAGCGCGGCGCCCTGGCAGAGCGCCATCACGATCTCGAACACGCAGGCGTCGAAGCTGAACGAGGCGAACTGCAGCACGCGGCTGCCGGGGCCCACCTCGAAGCTGCGCGCCTGCATCGCGGCCAGGTTGGCCAGGCCGCGATGCTCGACCATCACGCCCTTCGGCTGGCCGGTCGAGCCCGAGGTGTAGATCACGTAGGCCAGCGGCGAGGCGGCTGGATCGATCGCGTCGAGCGGTTCGGGATCATGCGCGGGCGCCTCGGCCCAGGGCGAGGGCTGGTCGAGCCGCAGGCAGCGCAGCGCGCCGGTATCGAGCCGCGCCTCGGTGGCGGCCTGCAGCAGCACCACCGCCGGCGCGCTGTCCTCCAGCATGTAGGCGAGCCGCGCGGCCGGGTAGGCCGGGTCGAGCGGCACATAGGCCGCGCCGGCCTTCCAGGCCGCCAGCACGGCGACGATCATCTCCGGGCCGCGCTCGACGCAGATCGCCACGCGATCCTCCGCCTTCACGCCGAGCCCGCGCAGATGATGCGCGAGCCGGTTGGCGCGCAGGTTCAGCTCGCGATACGACAGCGTCTGCGTGCCGTGCAGCAGCGCGAGCGCCTCGGGCGCGCGCCGCACCTGGGCCTCGAACAGCCCGTGCGCGGTGGCCTCGGCGTCGAACGGCGTCTCGGTGGCATTGAAATCGACCAGCAACTGCCGCCGCGCCTCGGGCGGCAGCACCTCGATGTCGTGCATGGGCGTGTCAGGCGCCGTCTCCAGCGCCTGCGCGAGGCTCTCCAGCGCGCAATGCATGGCCTCGCAGATGCGCGCGGCGCCCACCGCGGGCACCGCCTGCACGGTCAAGGCGAAGTCCTCGCCCAGGTCGTCGACCGACAGGCTCAGCGGATAGTTGGTTCGCTCGCTGCTCTCCAGCGCGACGATGCCGTCCCACACGGCGGCTTGCGCGCCCTGCACGGGCGCGCTGTGCCGGTAGTTCAGCAAGGCGCTGAACAGCGGCGCGGGCGCGGCCACGCCGCTGCAGCGCTGGGCCAGCGCCAGCGGCGCATGCTCGTGGCCGAGCAGGGCCGTGAGCCGCGCATGGGTGGCCAGCACGCCGTCGCGCACGCCCTGCTCGCCCAGCGCCACGCGCAGCGGCAAGGTGTTGATGAACATGCCGAGCGCGCGCTCCGAGCCGGCGCCGCCCTGCAGGCGGCCCAGCAGCACGGTGCCGAACACGACATCCTCGCTGCCCGAGGCGCGGCCCAGCAGTCGTGCCCAGGCCAGGTGATGCAGGCTGGCCGCGCTCACGCCGAGCCGGCGCGCCTGCGCGCGCAGGCGCCGGGACAGCGCGCCGTCCACCGCGCGCCGCGCCTGCTCGATCGAGGCGCCCGGCAGGTTCACGTCGGCCAGCCCGAACGGCAGCGTGGGCGTGTCGAGCGTGCCCAGCATGTCGCGGAAGAAGGCCTCGTGCGCCTCGCGGCTCACGCCGCCACGCACCTGCGCGAGATGGTTGCGATACGGCACCGGCGCGGGCAACTGCCCGCCCCGCCCCTCGAAATGCGCGCGGATCTCGTGCTCGACGATCTCCAGCGCCGCGTGGTCGAGCACCACGTGGTGGAAGGCCAGCATCGCCACCCAGCGACGATTCGCCGGGTCATGGGCGAAGCGCATCCGCATCAGCGGCGCACGGCTCAGGTCGAGGCGGCGGCATTGCGCGCGCAGCGCGTCGGCCACCTCGCCGTCGGCCGGATCGACCCGCGCCTGCTCGACGAGCATCGTCGCGCGGCGCCAGACCACCTGCACCGGCTCGTCGAGCCCGTCCCAGACGATCGCCGTGCGCAGGATGTCGTGACGATCGATCACCGCCTGGAGGGCCGCCGCGAAGGCGTCGATGCGCGCCCGGCCGTCCACCGCGAACAAGGCCTGCAGGACATACGGGTCCTGCTCGCCGGCCGACAGATGGTGATAGAGGATGCCTTCCTGCAAGGGCGCCAATGCATAGATGTCCTGCACGTTGGCCACCCCGCCCGGCACGCCGGCCACGATCCGGTCGATGGCGGCCTGGCTCAGCGTCGCCAGCGGCAGCAGCTCGGGCGTGATGCGCGCGCAGCCCTCGCCGATGCGGTTCGCCGGCACCGGCACCGCCGGCGCCGCGCCGCCCACCGCGGCGGCCAGCGCCGCCAGCGTGGGCTGGCCGAACAGCACGCGCACGTCGGCCTGCAGGCCCGCCTCGCGCATCCGCGCGATCAGGCCGACCGCCAGCAGCGAATGGCCGCCCAGCTCGAAGAAATGGTCCTGGCGGCCGACCCGCTCGACATGCAGCAGCTCGGCCCAGATGCCCGCCAGCAGCGTTTCGGTCTCGCCGAGCGGCGCCTCGTAGGCGCGCGTGGCATGCGCCCCGAGATCCGGCGCCGGCAGCGCCCGGCGATCGAGCTTGCCGTTCGGCGTGAGCGGCAGCGCCGCCAGCATCACGAAGGCGCTGGGCACCATGTAGTCGGCCAGCGCGGCCGCGAGCCGGGCACGCAAGTCCGCGGCGGACAGCTCGGCGCCGTCCTGCGGCACCAGGTAGGCCACCAGCCGCTTCTCGTCGGGGCGCCCCGGCGTGTCCTGGCGCGCGATCACGGCGGCGTCCTTCACGCCCGGGCAGCGCGCCAGCGTCGCCTCGATCTCGCCCGGCTCGACGCGGAAGCCGCGGATCTTGACCTGCTGGTCGTTGCGGCCGAGGAATTCCAGCCGGCCGTCGGGCAGGTAGCGCGCCAGGTCGCCGGTGCGGTACATGCGAGCGCCCGGCTCGGCCGCGAACGGATCGGCCAGGAAGCGCTCGGCCGTGAGTTCGGGACGGTCGAGATAGCCATGCGCCACGCCGTCGCCGCCCACGTACAACTCGCCGATCGCGCCGGTCGGCACCGGCTGTCCATGCGCATCCAGCAGATAGGCACGCGTGTTCGCGATCGGTCGGCCGATCGGCAGGCGCGGCAGCCGCGCATCGGCCACCGTCAGCTCGCAGGTGGTCGAGAAGGTGGTGTTCTCGGTCGGTCCGTAGCAATGCAGCAGGTGCCGTGGCGCATGGCGCGCCAGCACGCGCGCGACCACGGCCGGGTCGACCGCGTCGCCGCCCACCAGCAGCAGGCGCAGCGTGCCGAGCACGTCGCCGAGCAGCTCGGCGATCTGGCTGAACAGGCCCGAGGTCAGGTGCAGCACGCTGACACGATGCCGCTGCACCAGCGCGCGCAACTGCTGGGGCTGCAGCACGGCGGCATGCGGCACCACCACCAGGCAGCCGCCATGCAGCAGCGGCGCCCAGACTTCGAGCGTGCTGATGTCGAAGGCGGGATTGCCGACCCAGGCCACGCGGTCCTCGGCGTGGAAACTCGCGTAGCCGTTGTTGACGACCAGGCGGTTCACGCCGCGATGCGGGACCAGCACGCCCTTCGGCGTGCCGGTCGAGCCCGAGGTGTACATCACGTAGGCGACGGCCGCCTCGTCGAACGGCAGGCCGGGGTTGGCCGCGGGTTCGTCGGTCCCGCTGCCGTCGTCGATCGGCAGCGCCCGCGCCGCGATCTCCCCGGGCAGCCCCGCGGCGGTGTCGACCACCGCGACCGGCGCGCCGCAATCGCGCATCACCCAGGCCTGGCGTTCGGCCGGCGCGCGCGGGTCGATCGGCACATAGGCCGCGCCGGCCTTGAGGATGGCCAGTTGCGCGATCACCAGGGCGGCGGAGCGGTCGAGCAGCGTCACCACGCGCTGGCCCGGCTGCACCCCGGCGGCGATCAGGCGCCGCGCGAGGCGGTTCGCCTTCGCCTCCAGTGCCGCGTAGTCGAGCACGGTCTCGCCGTCGATCACCGCGATCGCCTCGGGCGTGTGGCGGGCCTGTGCCTCGAACAACCGATGCACGCCCTGGCTCGCCGGATAAGTGGCGCCGGTCCGGTTCCAGGTGTCAAGCAGCCGGTGCTGCTCGGCGGCGTCCAGCAGCGCGATGCGCGACAGCGCCCTGGACGGCTGCGCCACCATCGCGCGCAGCACGCGTTCGAGGTAGCCGACATAACGCTGCACGGTGGCGCGATCGAACAAGGCGCTCGCGTATTCGAGCTCGCCGGCGATGCAGCCGTCGCGCTCGTCGAGCACCAGCGAGACGTCGAACTTCGCGGCGCGATGCGCGGCGGCCAGCGGCGCGAGCGCCAGGCCATCGAGCGCCAGGCCGCGGATATCGACGTTGCTCCAGGCCAGCAGGGCCTGGAACAGCGGGCTGTACGACAGGCTGCGCTCGGGACGCACCGCGTCGATCACCTGCTCGAAGGGCAGGTCCTGGTGCGCCTGCGCGTCCAGCACGCGCGCCTTGACGCGCGCCAGCAAGGCGTTCGCATCGGGCTCGCCGGCCAGGTCCACGCGCAGCGCCAGCGTGTTCACGAACAGGCCGATCAGACCTTCCACCTCGGCGCGCTGCCGATTGGCGACCGGCGCGCCGATCACCAGCTCGTCCTGCCCGGCCAGGCGGCCCAGCACGGTCGCCCAGCCGGCCAGCAGGACCATGAACAGCGTGGCGCCGTGTTGCTGGCCCAGCGCCTTCAGCGCGGCCGTCAGTTCCGCGTCGAGGTGCACCGGCACCGCCGCGCCGGCGTGATCCTGCCGTGCCGGGCGCGGCCGGTCGGTCGGCAGGGCCAGCAGGGCCGGCGCGCCCGACAGCGCGTCGCGCCAGTAGGCGCCCTGCCTCCGCAGCATCGCCTCGTCGACCCGGTCGCGCTGCCAGCGCGCGTAGTCGGCGTACTGCACCGGCAGCGCCGGCAGGCACGCCGCCTCGCCGCGACGGCCGGCGCGGTACAGCGCCGCCAGCTCGCGCGTGAACACGCCCATCGACCAGCCGTCCGAGACGATGTGGTGCATCGTCACCAGCAGCGCATGATCGTCCTGGCCGAGCCTGAGCAGCCGGCCGCGCGCGAGCGGCCCCGCCTCCAGGCTGAACGGCGCGCGGGCTTCGTCCTCCACCTGCCGGGCCAGCGCCGCCTCGCGCGCGGCCGGATCGGGCAGCGTCGAGAGGTCCTCGACACGCAGCGGGAACCCGGCATGTTCGCCGTCGATATGCAGCACCGCCTGGCCGCCCTGCTCGACGAAGCGGGTCCGCAAGGCCTCGTGACGCGCGACGATGCCGTCCAGGGCGCCTTGCAAGGCCGGCACGTCGAGCGCGCCTCGCAGGCGCAGGCCGGCCGCGATGTGATAGGTATCGCTGCCGCCGGCGAGCTGGGCCAGGAACCACAGCCGCTGCTGCGCGAAGGACAGCGGCAGCGCGCCGTGCTCCCCGCGCGCGGCCGGCAGGATCGCCGGCAGGCTGCTGCGCGCGGCGCTCGCGACGGCGGCGGCCAGCGCATCGAGCGAGGCATGCGTGAACAGCACCGACAGCGGCAGCTCCACGCCGAGCCGCTCGCGCACCTGCGCGATCAGCCGGATCGCCAGCAGCGAATGGCCGCCGAGTTCGAAGAAGTGATCGTGACGGCCGACCTGCTCGACACCGAGCAGCGTCTGCCAGATCCCCGCCAGCGCCCGTTCGATGTCGTTGGCCGGTGCCGCGTAGGCGCTGCTCGCAAAGGCCTCGGCCAGCGGCGCGGGCAAGGCCTTGCGATCCAGCTTGCCGTTCTGCGTCAGCGGCAGCGCCTCGAGATGCACGAAGGCGCCCGGCACCATGTGCTCGGGCAGGGTCTCGCGCAAGGCGCCGCGCAGCACCTCGGCTTCGCGCGGCTCGCCCGTGTAGTACGCCACCAGGCGCTTTTCGCCGGGCGCGTCCTCGCGCGCCAGCACCACCGCCTCGCGCAGGCCCGGCAAGGCGGCCAGCCGCGCCTCGATCTCGCCCGGCTCGATGCGGAAGCCACGGATCTTCACCTGGTGATCGTTGCGGCTCAGGTATTCGAGCTGGCCATCGGGCAGCCAGCGTCCGAGGTCGCCGGTTCGATACATGCGTGCCTGCGGATCCGCGCTGAACGGGTCCTCGACGAAGCGCTCGGCCGTCAGCTCGGGGCGGTTCAGGTAGCCGCGCGCCACGCCGGCGCCGCCGATGCAGATCTCGCCCGCCACGCCGACGGGCACGAGCGCGCCGCGCGCGTCGAGCAGATGGATTTGCGTGTTCGCCACCGGGCGGCCGATATGCGCGGCGAACCCCTGCTCGCGCGGCATCGATACCCAGGTCGAATAGGTGGTCGTCTCCGAGGGGCCGTAGAGATTGCAGAGCCGCGCCACGGCGGTTTCGGCGAACAGCTTCTCCACCAGTTCGCGCCGCAGCGCCTCGCCGGCCACGTTCACGGTACGCACGGATGCGCTCAGGGCGCCGCTGTCGAGCAGGCTCGACAGGGCCGAGGGCACGGTATTGACGAGGTCGACTTCATACTCGCGCTCGCGCAGGGCGAGGATATTCGACACCACCTCGATGCGGCCGCCGCGCGTGAGCGGCGCGAAGCATTCGTAGACGGCCAGGTCGAAGTTCAGCGAGGTCGAGAACAGCGTGCGCGCCTGCTCCCGCGCGTCGAAGGCCTCATGGGCCCAGTGGAGGAAATTGACCGCGTTGCGATGCTCGATCATCACGCCCTTGGGCTGGCCGGTCGAGCCCGAGGTGTAGATCACGTAGGCCAGGCTTCGCGCGTCCAGCCCGGCCACCACCGGGTTGTCGACCGGCTCGTGCGCGACATCCGTCGACGACAGGTCCAGCATCGGCATCTCGCCGACCAGCAGGGCGCGCGTGGACGGCTGGGCCAGCACGGCCACCGGCGCGCTGTCGGCCAGCATGTAGTGCAGCCGCTGCGCCGGATAGGCCGGGTCGAGCGGCACGTAGCCCGCGCCCGACTTCAGGATGCCGAGCAGGCCGACCACCATCTCGATGCCGCGCTCGACGCAGATCGCCACGCGCTGGTCCGGCTGCACGCCGAGCGCGATCAGGCGGTGCGCCACGCGGTTGGCGCGCGCATTCAGCTCGCCGTAGCTCAGTTGCCGGCCTTCGTGCTCGACCGCGACGGCGTTCGGGCCGCGCGCCGCCTGCGCCTCGAACAACTGGTGCAGGGTCTGGTCCTGCGGATAGGGCGCGTGCGTGTCGTTGAAGCCGTCCAGAAGCTGCCGGCGTTCGTCAGCGGGCAGGATGTCGAGCGCGTGGAGCGGCGTTCGCGGCGCCTGCTCGATGGCGTCGGCCAGGCTTTCGAGCGCGGCCTGCATGTAGCCGCAGATACGTGCCGCGTCGATGCTCGCGACGGCCTGCACCGTCAGCCCCAGGTCCGTGCCGTAATCGTCGACCGACAGCATCAGCGGATAGTTGGTGCGCTCCTCCCCGCCCAGCGCCTCGATGCCCTGCCAGGCTGCGTGGCCGGCCGCGAGCGGCCCTTGCGGGCCCATGTGGCGATAGTTCAGCAGCGCGCTGAACAGCGGCGCCGGTGCCGCCACGCCGCTGCAGCGCTGCGCCAGCGCCAGCGAGGCGTGTTCGTGCTCCAGCAGGGCCGCGAGCCGCGCATGCGTCTGCGCGATGCCGTCCTCCACCGCCTGCGCGCCGACGCCGACCCGCAGCGGCAGGGTGTTGATGAACATGCCCAGCGTGCGCTCGGCGCCCGCGCCGCCCTGCATGCGCCCGAGCAGCACGGTGCCGAACACCACCTCGTCGCGCCCCGACAACTGCCCCACCACGCGCGCCCAGGCCAGGTGGCACAGGCTCGCGGCGCTCACGCCGAGCCGGCGCGCGTGGCCGCGCAAGCGCCGCACCAGCTCGCCATCGACCGGCCGGCTGCATTCCGCCACGCCGCGTCCGTCGCCCTGCACGTCGGCCAGGCCGAAGGGCAGCGTCGGCTCGTCGACGTCGTGCAGCATCGCCTGGAAGAAATGCTCGTGCGCGGCGTCGTTGCCGCCGAGCCGCGCCTGGGCCACGTAGTTGCGGTAAGGCAGCGCCGCGGGCAAGGCCGCCTGCTCGCCCAGCAGATGCGCCTGCATTTCCTGCTGCACGATCTCCAGCGCCATGTGGTCCAGGGCGATGTGATGGAACAGCAGCATCGCCAGCCAGCGCCGGTTGGCCGCGTCGTGCGCGAAGGCCACGCGCATCAACGGCGCCTGGCCGAGGTCGATCCGGAACCGGCGCGGATCGAAGCGGGCCTGCAACTGCGCGGCGACATCGCCGGCTTCCGGGACGATCTGCTCCTGACTCAGTCGCGCATGGCGCTGGACCACCTGCAGCGGTTCCTCCAGGCCGTCGCGAACGATCGAGGTGCGCAGGATGTCGTGGCGATCGATCACGCCCTGCAGCGCAGCCACGAAGGCGTCGAGCCGTTCGCGGCTGGCGAAGCCGAACAAGGCGTGCAACAGGTACGGATCGCCGGCATCTGCCATCAGGTGGTGGTACAGGATGCCCTGCTGCAGCGGCGCGAGCGGATAGATGTCCTGCACGTTGCGCGCGCCGCCCGGCACGCCGGCCACGGCCGCGTCGATCTGTTCCTGCGTGAGCATCACCAACGGCAGCATCGAGGGCGTGATCCGCTCGCAATCGGCCGGGATGCCGTTGGGCGGCACCTCGATCTCGGCGCGCGCGCCGGCGGTTTCCGCCAGGGATGCCACGCTCGGCTGGCCGAACAAGGTGCGCACGTTCGCTTGCAATCCGGCCTGGCGCATGCGCTCGATCAGCCTGACGGCCAGCAGCGAATGGCCGCCCAGCTCGAAGAAGTTGTCGTGGCGGCCGACGCGCGGGATGCCCAGCAGGTTCTGCCAGATGTCGGCGATGATGCGCTCCGCGTCGTTGGCGGGCGCCTCGTAGGCGCGAACCCGATAGGCCTGCGCGTCCGGCGCCGGCAGCGCCTTGCGATCCAGCTTGCCGTTCGGCGTGAGCGGCAGCGCCTCCAGGTGCAGGTAGGCGGCCGGGATCATGTGTTCCGGCAACTGCGCCTGCAGGCTCGCGCGCAGCGTCTCGACCGGCAGGGCCGTGCCGGTGTAGTAGCCGACCAGGCGGGCATCGCCCGGTGCGTCCTCGCGAGCCAGCACGACGGCTTCCTTGATGCCGTCCACCGCGCCCAGCCGGGCCTCGATTTCGCCCAGCTCGATGCGGAAGCCGCGGATCTTGACCTGATCGTCGTTGCGGCCGAGGTATTCGACGCTGCCGTCCTCGAGCCAGCGGCCCAGGTCACCGCTGCGGTACATGCGCGCCCGAGGATCCTCGCTGAACGGGTCCGTCACGAAGCGCTCGGCCGTCAGTTCGGCACGATGCAAGTAGCCGCGCGCCACGCCGGCGCCGCCGATCGCCAGTTCGCCGGCCACGCCGATCGGCGCCGGCTGGCCCCGGGCATCCAGGATGTAGATCCGCGTATTCGCGATCGGCCGGCCGATGATCGAGCCGGCCCGCACCTCGCCGCGCACGTGGACATGGCTGCTCGCGTCGATGGTCGTTTCGGTCGGGCCGTAGAGGTTCACCAGCGTGACCCCGGGCGCCTGGGCGTGGAAGGCCTCGACCAGCCGGGGCGGCAGCGCCTCGCCGCCGCAGAACACGCGCCGCAGCGCCGGGCAGCCGGCCAGCGCGTTCGCCTCGAGCAGGGCCGCCAATAGCGTGGGCACCACCTGCAGCGTGTGGATCGATTGCGTGCGCAACCATGTCGCCAGGTACTCGACGTCGCGATGGCCATCGGGCCTGGCCAGCACCAGCCGACCGCCCGCCAGCAGCGGCGCGTGGAACTCCCATATCGAGGCGTCGAAGCTGAACGGCGTCTTCTGCGCCACCGCGTCGCCCGCTTCGAGTGGGAACGCGGCCTGCATCCAGGCCATGTGATTGACCAGTTGCCGATGCTCGACCATCACGCCCTTGGGCTGGCCGGTCGAGCCCGAGGTGTAGATCACATAGGCCAGGCTGCGCGCGTCGAGCCCGGCGACCTGCGGATCCGCATCGGGATAAGCGTCGAGATCCTCCGCATCGATCCTCATGACGGGAGCGGGAGCCTGCCCCACCAGGCCCTGCGTTGCCGCCTGGACGAGGATCGCCGCCGGGGCGCTGTCCTCCAGCATGTAGGCGAGCCGCTGCGCCGGATAGCCGGGATCGACCGGCACGTAGGCGGCGCCCGACTTGAGGATCGCCAGCAGGCCCACCACCATGTCGAGGCTGCGCTCGACACAGATCGCCACGCGATCGTCGGGCCGGATGCCCTGCTCGATCAGGCGATGCGCGAGCCGGTTGGCGCGCGCGTTCAGCTCGGCGTAGCTCAGCGTTTGCGCCTCGTGGCACACCGCCGTCGCGTGCGGCGTGCTGCGCACCTGCGCCTCGAACCACGCATGCAGCGTCGCCTCCTCCCGCGCATGGCTCGCCGCCGGCGCGTTGAAGCTTTCGAGCAGTTGCGTGCGCTCGGTCGACGGCAGGATCGATAGCTCATGCAAGGGAGCGTCGGGCCGGTGTTCGAGCGCCTCGACGAGCTGCTCCAGCGCCGTATGCGCGTAAGCCGCGACGCGCCGCGCGTCGACGCTCGACACCGCCTGCACCGTCAGCACGAAGCCTTCGCCGAGATCGTCGACGCTCAGGCACAGCGGATAGTTGGTGCGCTCCAGGACCTCCAGCACCTCGATCCCGCTCCAGGAAGCGCTTGCCCGATCACGCTGCATCGATTCGGCGCTGCTGTGACGATAATTCAGCAGCGCGCTGAACAAGGGCGCCGGCGCGACCACGCCGCTGCAACGCTGGGCCAGCGCCAGCGAGGCATGCTCGTGGCCGAGCAGCGCGGCCAGCCTGGCATGCGTGGCCTTCACGCCATCCCTCACGCCCTGCCCGCCGACCTCGACCCGCAGCGGCAGCGTATTGATGAACATCCCCAGCGCGCGATCCGCGCCCGTGCCGCCTTGCAGGCGCCCCAGCAGCACCGTGCCGAACACCACGTCCTCGCGCCCGGCAAGCTCGCCGACCACCCGCGCCCAGGCCAGGTGCGCGAGGCTCGCGGCGCTCACGCCGAGCAGGCGCGCCTGCGCGCGGATCCGGCCGGCCAGCGCGGCATCGACATCGCGCCGCGCTTCCTCGATGCCGTGGCCGTCGCCCTGCACGTCCACCAGCCCGAACGGCAGGCACGGCTGGTCCACCGTCGCCAGCATCTCGCGGAAGAAGGCCTCGTGCGCCGCCTGGCTCACGCCCAGGCGCGTCTGGGCGACATAGTTGCGATACGGCTGCGGCGCGGGCAGGCTCGCGCTCGCCTCGCCGCCTTCCAGGCAGGCCAGCATCTCCTGCTGCATCACGTCGAGCGCGGTGTGATCGAGCGTCATGTGGTGGATCAGCAGCACCAGCACCCAGCGATCGTTCGCCTCGTCGCGCGCGTAGGCGACCCGCATCAAGGGCGCCTGCCGCAGGTCGAGCCGGTAGTGGCGCGGATCGAAGCGCGCCTGCAACTGCCGGCCGATATCGCCCTGCCGCGCATCCAGCACGAGTTCGCTCGCCGCCAGCGGCGCCTGCCGGCAGACCACCTGCAAGGCTTCGTCGAGGCCGGTCCAGACGATGCGCGTGCGCAGGATGTCGTGCCGGTCGATCACCTGCTGGAACGCATCGAGGAAGCCCGCCACGCGCTCGCGGCTCGGCAGGCTGAACAGCGCCTGCAGCAGGTAGGGATCGCCCTCGCTGGTCGACACGTGGTGATAGAGGATGCCCTCCTGCAGCGGCGCGAGCGGATAGATGTCCTGCACGTTGCGCGCGCCGCCCGGCACGCCGGCCACGGCCGCGTCGATCTGCTCCTGCGTGAGCGTCACGAGCGGCAGCATCGAGGGCGTGATCCGCTCGCAATCGGCCGGGATCGCGTTGGCCGGCGCCACCACCTCGGCCCGGCCGCTCGCGGCGGCCGCCAGCGCGGCCAGCGTCGGCTGGCCGAACAGCACGCGGATATCGGCATCGAGCCCGGCCCGGCGCATCCGCTCCACTAGCTTCATGGCCAGCAGCGAATGGCCGCCCAGCTCGAAGAAATGATCCTGGCGGCCCACCCTTGCCACGCCCAGCAGGTCCTGCCAGATCGCCGCCAGGGCCTGCTCGGCCTCGCCGACCGGCGCGTCGTAGCGCCGGCTCACCAGCGCCTGCGCATCGGGCTCGGGCAGCGCGCGGCGGTCCAGCTTGCCGTTCGGCGTGAGCGGCAGCGCCGCCAGGTGCATGTAGCGCCCCGGCACCATGTAGTCGGGCAGGCTCGCTCGCAACGCCGCGTGCAGCGCGTCGGCCGCGATCGCCTCGCCCGTGTAGTAAGCCACCAGCCGCCGCCCGCCCGCCGCGTCCTCGCGCGCCACCACGGCCGCGTCCTTCACGCCGTCGAGCTGCTCGAGCTTCGCCTCGATCTCGCCCGGCTCGACGCGGAAGCCGCGGATCTTGATCTGCTGGTCGTTGCGGCCGAGGTATTCGATGCTGCCGTCGGCCAGCCAGCGGCCCAGGTCGCCGGTGCGATAGACGCTCGCCCGCGGCTCGCCGCCGAACGGATCGTCGAGGAAGCGCTCGGCCGTCAGTTCCGGCCGGTTCAGGTAGGCGCGCGCCACGCCCGCGCCGCCGATCCAGATCTCGCCGGCCACGCCTTGCGGCACCGGGCGGCCTTGCTCGTCCACCAGATAGACCCGCGTGTTGGCGATCGGCCGGCCGATCGGTGGCAGCGTGCTCCAGGCCTCGACCGGCTCGGGCAGCGAGAAGGCGATCGTCACATGGGTCTCGGAAGGCCCGTAATGGTTGTAGAGACGCGCCGGCTTCAGGCGAGCGAAGAAGCTGCGGATCTCGTCGGTGATGCGCAACTGCTCGCCGGCCGTGATCACCTCGCGCAGGGCGCAGCCCGACAGCGCCGCCCCGCTGCCGACCACCGCTTCCGCCAGCCCCTGCAAGGCGATGTACGGCAGGTAGATGCGCTCGATGCCGCGCGCGCGGATGTGCTCGAACAGGCGCGCGAAATCGAAGCGCAGCGATTCGGGGATCAGCTCCAGCGTGGCGCCCGTGCAGAGCGTGCTGAAGATTTCCTGGAACGCCACGTCGAAGCCGAGCGCCGCGAATTGCAGGGTCCGGCCGCCGCGATAGCCCTGGCGCTGGCTGTCGCTCGCCTGCCAGTGCAGCAGGTTCACCAGCGCCCGATGCGGCATGGCCACGCCCTTGGGCCGGCCGGTGGAACCGGAGGTGTAGATCACATAGGCCAGCGACGCGGCATCGGCCGCCTCGGCTCGCGGCGGCGGCGCCTGGTCCTCGGCATCATCCGGAGCCGTCTCGATGTCGATGGCGATCTCGGGCACGCCGGTGTCGCCGGCCACGCCGGCCGTCGGCGCGTGCGTGAGCACCGCCAGCGGCGCGCTGTCGGCCAGCATCCAGGCCAGGCGATCGGCCGGGTAGCCCGGGTCGAGCGGCACATAGGCCGCGCCCGACTTCAGGATGCCGAGCAGGCCGACCACCATCTCCAGGCTGCGGCCCACGCAGATCGCCACGCGCGCATCGCGGCCCGCGCCGCGCCGCGCGAGTTGCCGGGCCAGGCGCTCGGCGCGCTGGTCCAGCTCGCGGTAGCTGAGCTGCCTGCCCTCGAACACCGCTGCCACCGCCTCGGGCGTGCGCCGCGCCTGCGCCTCGAACAGGGCGTGGACGGTGGCCTGGTTCGGCCAGTCGGCCTGGGTCGCGTTGAAGCCGTCGAGCAGGCGCGAGCGCTCCTGCGGCGGCAGGATCGTGAGGCTTTGCAGCGGCGCCTCGGGCCGCTGCTCCAAGGCTTCCACCAGTTGCTCGAGCGCCGTGTGCATGTAGGCGCAGATCCGCGCCGCGTCCACCTGCTCGACGGCCTGCACCGCCAGCCCGAAATCCTCGCCGCGATCGTCGACCGACAGCATCAGCGGATAGTTGCTGCGCTCCTCGCCGCCCAGCACCGTCACCTCGCGCCAGGCGTGCGCGCTGGCCTGCTCGGCGCCGGCCTGCACGGCATCGTGCCGGTAGTTCAGCAGCGCGCTGAACAGCGGCGCGGGCGCCGCCACGCCGCTGCAGCGTTGCGCCAGCGACAGCGACGCATGCTCGTGCTCGAGCAGCGCGCTCAGGCGCTGGTGCATCCGTGCCACCGCGGCACACGCGCCGGTCGCGCCCAGTTCGGCGCGCAACGGCAAGGTGTTGATGAACATGCCCAGCGAGCGCGCCGCGCCGGCGCTGCCTTGCAGGCGCCCCATCAGCACCGTGCCGAACACCACGTCCTCGCGGCCCGAGACGGCGCCCACCACCTGCGCCCAGGCCAGGTGATGCAGGCTCGCGGTGCTCACGCCGAGGCGCCGCGCCTGCGCGCGAAGCCGCGCCGACACGGCCGGCGCCACGCCCAGCCGCGCCTCGCGCAGCTCGGCCTCGCTGCTCAGCACGTCCACCAGCCCGAACGGCAGCGTCGGCTCGTCGACACCTTGCAGCATCTCGCGGAAGAAGGCTTCCTGCGCCGCGCGATCCGCGCCCAGGCGCGTGCGGGCCACGTAGTTGCGGTACGGCACCTGCTCGGGCAGCGCCTGCGCCTGCCCACGCAGCAGCGCGTCGACCTCGATGCCCATGTAGCGCAGCGAGGTGGCATCATCGATCAGGTGATGGAACAGCAGCAGCGCGACATGGCGCTGGTTGGCCGGGTCCTCGGCATGGACCAGGCGCATCATCGGCGCGCGCCCGAGATCGAGCCGGGCGCCGCGGAAATCGTGACGCTCGCGCAGTTGGGCGGCGATATCGCCTTGCACGGCGTCGAGACGGACTTCCTCGACCGGCAGCCGGGCCTCGCGCCACACCACCTGCATCGGCTCGTCGAGCCCTTCCCATCTCACCGCGGTGCGCAGGATGTCATGGCGATCCACCACGCCCTGCAGCGCGGCCGCGAAGGCCTCGAGCCGCGCCCGGTCGGGCAGGCTGAACAGCGCCTGCAGCACATAGGGATCGCCCCGGCTCGCCGACAGATGGTGATAGAGGATCCCTTCCTGCAGCGTGGCGAGCGGATAGATGTCCTGGATGTTGCGCATGCCGCCCGGCACGCCGGCCGCGATCGTCTCGATCTGCGCCTGGCTCAGCGTCGCCAGCGGCAGCATGTCGGGCGTGATGCGCCCGCAATCGGCCGGAATCCGGTTGGGCGGCACCGTGAAGGACTCGCCCTCGCCGCCCTGCGCCGCCAGCGCCAGGGCCGACAAGGTCGGCTGGCCGAACAGCACCCGCACGTCCGCGTGCAGCCCCGCCTCGCGCATCTGCTCGACCAGCTTCACGGCCAGCAGCGAATGGCCGCCCAGCTCGAAGAAATGATCGTGGCGGCCGACGCGCTCGATGCCGAGCAGCGCCTGCCAGAGCCGCGCGAGGGTCTGCTCCACCTCGCCTTGCGGCGCCGCGTAGGCGCGGCTCGCATAGGCCTGCGCCTGCGGCGCCGGCAGCGCGCGGCGGTCGAGCTTGCCGTTGGCGGTCAGGGGCAGCGCGTCCAGATGCACGAAGGCGGCCGGCACCATGTAGTCCGGCAGCCGCGCCTGCAACGCGGCGCGCAAGGCTTCCGCCGCCTGCTCCTCGCCCGTGTAGTAGGCCGCGAGGCGCTTGTCGCCGGGCGCGTCCTCGCGCGCCAGCACGGCCGCGGCCTCGATGCCCTCGATCGCCGCCAGCCGCGCCTCGATTTCCCCCAGCTCGATACGGAAGCCGCGGATCTTCACCTGGTCGTCGTTGCGGCCCAGGTAGTCGAGCGTGCCGTCGGGCTGCCAGCGCCCGAGGTCGCCGGTGCGGTACAGCCGCGCGTGAGGATCGTCGCTGAACGGGTCGCGCACGAAGCGCTCGGCGCTCAGCTCGGGGCGGTTCAGGTAGCCACGCGCCACGCCCGCGCCGCCGACGTACATCTCGCCGGTCACCCCGGCCGGCACCGGTTGGCCCCAACGGTCGAGCACATGCACTCGCAGGTCCGGGATCGGCACGCCGATCGGGCTTCGGCCGCCATGCCGCGCATCCTCCGCGCCCAGCGCGCGATAGGTGACGTGCACCGTGGTTTCGGTGATGCCGTACATGTTGACCAGTTGCGTGTGCGCATTGCCGGCGCGCGCATACCAGGGCTGCAGCATGCTCGGCTCCAGCGCCTCGCCGCCGAAGATCACCTGCCTCAGGCGATGCGCGCCGGCATCGTCGCCCTGCGCCGCGATCAGTTGCTGGAAGGCGCTCGGCGTCTGGTTCAGGATCGTCACGCCCTGCTCGCGCAGCAGCGCGTAGAAGGCTCGCGGCGAGCGGCTGACCGGCGCCGGCACCACCACCAGGCGGCCGCCGTGCAGCAGCGCACCCCAGATCTCCCAGACCGAGAAGTCGAAGGCGAAGGAATGGAACAGCGTCCACACATCGCGTTCGTCGAAGCCGAACCAGGGCGCGGTGGCCTCGAACAGGCGCGGCACGTTGCGATGCTCGACCATCACGCCCTTGGGCTGGCCGGTCGAGCCCGAGGTGTAGATCACGTAGGCGAGATGATGCGGCTGCAGATCGGCGCGCGCGGGGTTGCCGGTCGGCTGCCCGGCCCAGGCGCTCTCGTCGAGTTCGATGACAGGGACCGACCGCGCGCTCGCCGCCGCCACCTCACGGCCGGCGCCTTGAACGAGGATCACCACGGGCGCGCTGTCGCCCAGCATGTGATGGAGCCGCTCGGCCGGATAGGCCGGGTCCATCGGCACGTAACCCGCGCCCGCCTTCAGCACCGCGAGCACGGCAACCAGCATCTCCAGCCCGCGCTCGGCGCAGACCGCCACGCGCTGGTCGGGCTGCACGCCCATGCCGATCAGGCGATGCGCGAGCTGGTTGGCGCGCGCATTCAGTTCGCCGTAGCTCAGTTGCCGATCCTCATGCAGCACCGCGATCGCATCGGGCACGCGTGCGGCCTGCGCCTCGAATAGCCCGTGGATCGTGCGATCACGCGCCGTCTCGACGCCGGCCGCGCCCCAGCGGGCGATTCGCGCGCTTTCCTCGGGCGTGGCGATCGCCATGCGATGCAAGGGCGTGTGCACCGCGTCGAGCACCTGGTCCAGCAGGTGCCGGAAGCGCTGCTCCAGCGCCTCGATCTCCGCGCCGTCGAAATAGGCCTGGTTGTGGATGAAGTGGATCCAGACCTGCTCGTCGTAGCGGTTCTCGCGCACGTAGATGGCCAGCGGCGTCTGCTCGTGGTTGTTGGAGCGCTTGACCGCGCGCGCCGGCCAGTCGCCGAAGCGCAGGTTGTTGTCGTTGCGCTCGTAGGACAGCGAGATGTCGAACACCTGGGCACGCTGCGCGCGCCACAGGCCCAGCTCGCGATTGAGCTCGCTGATGGGGAAGCGCTGGTAGCGATAGTCCTGCTTGAGCATCGCGCCCAGGGCCTTCACCAGTTCGTCGAACGGCAGTTCCTGGTCGAAGCGCAGGCGCATCGCGCTGACGCCGGCGAACATGCCGAGCGTGGCCTTGAACCCGGCATTGGCACGGTTCAGGATCGGCAGGCCGATGCTCAGGTCCTCGCGCTGGGCCGTCCTCGCGAAGTAGACGTAGAGGATCGCGAGGATCACGTGGAACGGCGTGGCATCGCAGGTGCCGGCAAGCGCGACGATGCGCTCGTAATGGCTGCGCGGCAGGCTGAACTGGTGATTGCGGCTCGGCACCACGGCATCGCCGAAACGCGCCTTGAAACGCGGGCTGAACAGCGGCTCCGGCACCTCGCGGAACTTGTCGAGCCAGTAGGCGCGATGCTGCTCGAACTTCGGCGACTGGCGATACAGACGGTCCTGCTCGACGAAGTCGAGGTAGGAAGGCGCATCGAGCCCGGGCGCCTGCCCGGCTTCGAGCTGCCCATAGATCCTGCCCAGCGATTCGAGCATCAGGCCGATCGCCCAGCCGTCGACGATCAGGTGATGCAGGACCAGCACCAGGTCGAAACAGGCCTCGCCCAGCTTCAGCAGCTCGAAGCGATAGAGGGGAGCGCCGCGCAGCACGAAGGGCGTTTCCAGTTGGCGATCGACATGCGCGAGGGCCGCGGCTTCGGGGTCCTCGCTCGCGGAAAGATCGTGCAACGGCAGCACGAAGGGCTCGGCCGGCCGGATTTCCTGCCGCGGCACGCCTTCCTCGTCCTGCTCCCGCGACAGCACGATGCGCAAGCCGTCGTGCCTGCGGATCAGCAGTTCGAGCGCGCGTGCCAGCAGCGCCGCGTCGACGCGGCCCGAGATCCGTACATAACCGCCGATGTTGTAGACCGGCGCCTCGCCATGCCTTTCCTGGTCGAACCAGATCTCGCGCTGCGAACTCGTCAGGCCGTGGTGCTCTTGATGCGAAGTGGGATTGTTCATGGCTTTGGGCAGCGAATCGAACGGCCGGGCGCTCTCGTCGGGACATCCCGTCACGCGATTCGACATGGAATGAATGAGCCAGGTGCCGGCGGCGGCCCGCGCATGCGCGATGCCCGTCGCGGCACCTGGAGGGTCAGGCGCCGGATGCCCGGTCAGGCTCGGGGGAGCAGGCGACGGCGGTCGATAAAGGAGGGAGGGTTTGCGCCCGGCACGAGCCGCCCTCGCCCATCGCCGCGCGAGGCGGCGGAATGTGGCGGAATCGGCATGGCCCTCGCGCAGCGGCGTGTCTCGGATGCGCTGGTCTCAGCACGTTTCTCTCGCTTTGGCGTCGCCGGCCCGAGCGTTGCGGCCAGGCCGGCGGCTTGTTCTGGTATGGCCGCCGCAACGACAGATGAGTCGAATTCAGCAGGCCCAGTCCGCCCGAGCGTAGTCAGGCCGCTTCAGCGTGGCAATAAAAAAATAAAGATGGAGATCGCGAAACTCGCGCCGTCGAACATGAATTCGTAATCGTGTCGAACGAGCGTGCGCGGCGAGTAAGAAATACGCCGGCGTGGCAGGCGGGATCGGTCAAAAAAGCGAGGCGGCGGGACGGGATGCGTGGATTCGTGGCAATGATGCAGGGCCGATTATTGCATGCCATGCAGGCATCGAATCACATAGTGGGAAAGTATCGGGCAGGCGCGGTCACGAAGCAAGCCGGTCGGCGCGGGAGCCTTCCCGGCACGCGCCGGGAAGAAGCTTCAACGCGTGTATCACCGAAGCGGCGGGCTCGCCGGCGCGCCGGATCGCGACAGGCTCTGCGTGACGGTGATCGACGAATCGCCGGGGACCGGAATGGGTTTCCGCTTCGCCTGCCGTTTCGCTTGCCGCTCCGGCGCGGCCTGGTCGCCCGCCTCGGCATCCAGGTTTCGCCAATGCGTCGGCTCGTGATCGATCCAGCGCTCCGGCCAGCCTCCCGCCATCGCGCTCATCGACACGGCCAGCATCGACAGGCTTATCCACTTCGACATGCGCATGCTCGACTCCTCGGTGATTCGGTACGTCGCCCGCCATCGCGGGTCCATTCGCGCTTGCATCGCTCATTGCGCGGGCCGGGCCGCCGGATCGCGCGTATCGTGCTCGTCGAAGCGCGGCGAGCTTTCGCCGCGATGGATCGTGAGGCGATGCAATTGCCGGCTTCGCGCCACCATCGACGCATCGGGCGGGAAATTCGTGCGTCGATTGGGAAGGTAGCCGTCGTGCCGGGCCTGCAGGAGTTCCTGCCGGACTTCGGCGCGAGTCTTCGCTTGGGCCGTCGCCTGCCCGCCCAGGCACAGGCCGGCCAGCGCAATGCCCATGCCGAGCGAAAGGCGCAATGCATTCTTCATTCCTCGTGTTTCCGGTTCGGTATCGATGGCTTGATTCTGGCCGCGCGCTGCTGCGCGGGCATGATCCGAACATGAGATTTCCGTCATGTCGGCCTCGCTCCAGGCTAGGGACGCGGGAAGACACAAGGGTGGATCTTGACGTAGGCATAAGGGCTGCCGCAGCGATGCCCGGCGTAGTCCACCTGCTGGTTCGGCATCCCCTGCCGCTCGCGGTATTCACCGCCGCTTCCCTGCGCCGGCCCGCCGGTGCTCGACGCGCATCCGGCCATCGAGAGCAGGGCAATCGGGACAAGCAGAATAAGCAGGACAAGGCAGCGAAAATCGATTCGGGACATGATCCGTATCCGGGAGAGTGGCGATTCGGGTCGCGTGGATTCGCGAGCAGGCGCTCCGCCACACGGCATGAGGCTGGATTGTCGACTCGCGCTCCGGCATGGACATGAGCCCGGCATGAGATTTTCCTCATCGCCGCGTCATGACGCATTTCTCATGTTCGAATCACGATCACGCACGGCTGCCTGCCCATACTGGCCACACGACTCGCCACCCGGCGAGCCCATCCCAAGGAGCCAGTCATGAAGTCGATTCGTTATGCAATCCTGTTCGTTACCGCCGCCATGTCGATCGGCGCGGCCAGCCAAGCCGCGCAGGCACAAGGCAAATCGCGCACGGACGTCGTCGACGAGCTGAAGGTCGCGCAACACGAGGGCGCCGTGCCGGCGGGCAAGACGCAATATCCGCCGAGCACGGACATGGTCGAGCGCAACAAGGACCTGCACGGCATGACCGTGCATCCCCGCGAATCCGATCCGAAGGTGGACGCGCACGACAAGCTCGGCTCGCGTTGAGCGCCGCGCCGCGGGGAACGCTCGCGACATCGCCCGGCCTCAGGCCGGGCGGCCCGGGCCCGAGGCGGCCTCGCCCGTCGCGCCGGGAAAACGAAGCCAGAAGGTGGTGAGCGTTCCCGGCAGGCTGTCCACGCCGCATTCGCCGCCGTGGTTGTCCATGATCGATTTCACGATCGCCAGCCCCAGCCCCGTGCCCGAAGCGGAATTCTGCCGCGAGGGATCGATGCGGTAGAAGCGCTCGAAGATCCGCGCGAGATGCTGCGGATGAATGCCCTCCCCCAGGTCCGAAACCTCGATCAGCGCCGCCTCGCCTTGCTGCCGGCATTCGATCGTGATCGCGCTGCCGCGCGGCGCGTATTTCAAGGCGTTCGACAGCAGGTTGCTGAGCGCGCGCTGATACAGGCTCAGGTCCGCCTCGACGCTTGCCCGGCCCCGCACCACGATCGACACCCCCGCATCCTCCGCGAGCGCCTCGTAATAGCCGGCCACGCGTTCGGCCTCGTCCGCCGCATCGAGCCGACGGATATCGAGCGACTGCCCGGCCTGCTCGGCGCGCGCGATGAACAGCATGTCCTCGATCATGTGCGACAGGCGCTGGTATTCGTCGATGCTCGACTCGATCACGGCCTGGTATTCGTCCGCGCTGCGCGGCTGCGAGAGCGCCACCTGCGCGGCGGCCTGCAGGTTGGTGAGGGGCGTGCGCATGTCGTGCGCCAGGTTCGACGAGAACTGGCCCAGCCGCGTGAACGACTCGTCGAGCCGCGCCAGCATGCCGTTGAAGGCATGTTCCAGTTCCCGAAGCTCGCCCGACACATGCAGCTCCTGCACGGGATGCGCGAGCCGGCTGGTCGACATCTGCTCGGCGCGCACGGCGAAGCGGCGCAGGGGGTTCAGGCCGAGGCCGGCGATGCCGTAGGCGAGCACGGCGGCCAGCACCACGCCGCACACTTCGATCACGACGATCGTGTAGGCATGCGCGCGCAGGGTCGACAGGTCCTCGGCGCGATCGTATTGCACCACGACGCGAACCACCGGCGCGCCGGGGCCGGCCAGCCGGACCGTGGAAATCGAATAACGCAGGCTGGAGCGAGCCGGTTCGATGCTGACGGCCGCCGAGGCAGCGGCCGCGGACAGCAGCGAGGCGTCGAAGCGCAAGCCCCTCGTGCCGACCAGCACGTTGCCGGTCGAGTCGAGGATGGCCAGATCCATGTCCGAATGCCCGTGAAGCTGGTCGATCCAGAGGTCCCGGTTCAGCCGCACATCGGTGAGGGTTCCGACCTTGGCCAGGTGCTGGCGCAAGGCGGCCGTGATGCCGTCGATCTGCTCGGCGGCCGAGGATTCGATGCGGCTACGCAGGGCCTCGTAGAGCGCGAGGCCGCTCAAGGCCAGGATCACCGAGGTCGACAGGATGATGAGGACCGTCAGGCGCCCGCGCAGGGTGTGAGGGACGACGCGCTGCATCATCGCGAAACCGGGTTGCGCACTTCGAGCACGTAACCCATGCCGCGCACGGTGTGGATCAGCTTCGGTTCGTAGGCGTCGTCGATCTTGGAGCGCAGGCGCCGGATCGCCGAATCCACCACGTTGGTATCGCTGTTGAAGTTCATGTCCCAGACCTGCGAGGCGATGGTGGCGCGCGGCAGGATCTCCCCCTCGCGCCGCATCAGCAGCCACAACAGCGCGAACTCCTTGGCGGTGAGCAGGATCGTATCCGCGTGTCGCGTCGCCTTCCGGCGCGTCAGGTCGAGTTCGAGATCGGCGACCTTCAGGGTATTCGTCTCGCGCGCCTGGCCGCGTCGCAGGATCGACTTGATGCGCGCGGTCAGCTCGACGAAATCGAAGGGTTTCGCCAGGTAGTCGTCGGCGCCCAGCTCGAGCCCCTTCACGCGGTCCCCCACGTCGTCGCGCGCGGTGAGAAACAGCACCGGGGTCGACTTGCTGCGCCGCAGGTTCTGCAGCAGGGTCCAGCCGTCCTGCCCGGGCAGCATCACGTCGAGCACCAGCAGGTCGTAATCCTCGGTTTCGGCCTGGTGCTGGCCGGTGGTTCCGTCCTGCACCCAGTCGACCACATAGCCCGCCTCCGTCAGCCCCTTGCGCAGATAGGCGCCGGTCTTGGGCTCATCCTCGACGATGAGAATACGCATGATTCCTTTCCTTGCAAGGTTCGG
Organism: Burkholderia gladioli; assembly: GCF_000959725.1. Taxonomy (NCBI): domain Bacteria; kingdom Pseudomonadati; phylum Pseudomonadota; class Betaproteobacteria; order Burkholderiales; family Burkholderiaceae; genus Burkholderia; species Burkholderia gladioli. The sequence continues at coordinate 757,516 of NZ_CP009322.1, read as the reverse complement.
GTGGATACGCGCCGGCCAGCGTCGGCGCAGTCGATCCGGCCCGGATGATCGCGCCCGGCGCGATCGGGATTGCGCCAAGCATCGCACGAGAAACGCCCCCTGGCGGCAAGATGACGGAATTCTCATGTTTCGCGCATGTTTGCGCTGCAACAGGCATCTAGCATGGTGGCCAAGCTACTCGATGCCTCTTTCACTCATGCGTCTCGAACCCCTGGCCATCCTCGCCGTCGCCCTGCTGCTTCCCACTCTCGCCGGCGCGCAGGCGAACGACACGGCACCGCCGCCCGCCCCGCCGCTGTCGCTGGGCGAGGCACTGCGCATCGCCAACGCGAACAGCCCGCTGCTGACCAGCGCCCGCGCATCGGCCAATGCCGCCGCCGGTGCTCAGTTGCAGGCCGGCATGCGCCCCAATCCCGACTTGTCGTTCCTGCAGGAAAGCTTCAAGCGTTATGACCGCACCAGCACCGCGATGATCAGCCAGCGCATCGAGACGGCCGGCAAGCGCGGCTATCGCGTCGACGTCGCCGCCTACGGCCGCGAGGCCTCGCTGGCGGCGATGGACGCCCAGTCCGCCGCCGTGCGCGGCAGCGTCGTCCAGGCATTCTACGGACTCCTGTCCGCCCAGCGCACGCTCGCCGTCAGCGCGGAATCGGCCGCGATCGCCGAGCGCTCGACCGAGCTGGTCGCCAAGCGCGTCAGTGCCGGCAAGGTGTCGCCGGTCGAGGAGACCAAGGCGCGCGTCGCGCTGGTGGCCACCCAGATCGCGCTCACGCGCGCCGCGGCGGACCTGAGCGCCGCGCGCGCCCGGCTTGCCGGCGCGCTGGGCGGCGGCTGGCCGGGCGGCAGCGCCAGCGAGGACGGCTTCGAAAGCCTGCCGGAGATGCCCGCGCTGCCGGCGCTCGACGCCCGCCTGGAGGACGCGCCGCTCACGCGCGAGGCGATGGCCCGGGTCAGGCAATCGAATGCCCGCATCTCGCTGGAGCGCGCGCGGCGCATCCCCGACGTCACGATCAGCGCCGGCTACAAGCGCGTGACGACAGGCGGCATCGCCGACAACCAGGCGGTGGTCGGCATCTCGATCCCGCTGCCGATCTTCGACACCAATCGCGGCGCCATCGACGAAGCCACCCACTCGTCGGAACAGGCCAGCGCCGATCTCGACGGCACCCGCCTGGCGCAGCGGCAGGCGCTGGCGCAACGCTACGCGGACTATCGCAGCTCGGCGCTGGAGGCCGAGCGCCTGAAACGCGACGTGCTGCCGGCGGCCCGCTCGGCGCTGGAGGCGATGTCGCGCGGTTATGCGCTCGGCAAGTTCCAGTTCCTGGACGTGCTGGACGCGCAACGCACGCTGTTCGACAACCAGACCCGCTACATCCGCGCGCTGACCGACGCGCATCTCGCCGATGCGGATCTCGGCCGCCTGCTCGGCACCCCGCTCGACGCCGCGGCCCCGACCGTCCAACCCTGAGGAACCCCTTATGCCGAGCCAACCGAAGCGCGTCGCCCTGGCGATCGCGCTGGCCTGCGGGCTTGCCGTCGCCGCGGCGCTTGCCTTCGCCGCGCTGCGCACCACCGCGAGCACGCCAGCCGATGCCGCCACGTCGGCGCCCGCCGCGGTACGCGGCGGCACCGTGCTGACCGACGGCGCCTACGCGCTGGAAATCGTGCAGGGCGAGCGCGACGGCCAGGCCACGCTGGCCTTCTATCCCTCGCTGCGAGGCAAGCCGGTCAAGCCCGCCGGCAACACGCTCACGGCCACCATCGAGCGCTACGACGGCACGCGCGGCCCGCTCGCGCTGCTGCCCGGCGCGGACGGCTACCGCAGCGCCGCCGCAATCCCGAAACCGCATGTCTTCGAGGTGAAGCTCAACTGGCAGGCCGAAGGCGCGACGCGGACCTTCGACTATCGCCAGAACCAGCACGCCGTGCCCCTGGACGACCAGCAACTGGCCGAGGCGAGGATCGGCGTCGATCCGGCCGGGCCGGCGGCGATCGCCGATTCGTTCCAGCTTCCCGGCGAGATCCGCTTCAACGCCGATCGCACCGCGCAGGTCGTGCCGCGCGTGGCCGGCGTGGTGGAGAAGGTGGCCGTGTCGCTCGGCCAGCAGGTGAAACGCGGCGAGCTGCTCGCCGTGCTGGCCAGCCCGGAGCTGTCCGACCGGCGCAGCGAGCTGCTGACCGCGCAGCGCAGGCTGGTCGGGGCGCGTCAGGTGTACGAGCGCGAGCGCAGGCTGTGGCAGGAGCGCATCTCCGCGGAACAGGATTACCAGGCCGCCCAGGTGCAACTGCGCGAGGCGGAAATCGCCGTGCAGAACGCGCGGCAGAAGCTGTCCGCCATCGACGCGTCCGCCGGCGGCACGCTCAATCGCTACGAACTGCGCGCGCCGTTCGACGGCTCGATCGTCGAGAAGCGCGTCACGCCCGGCGAGGCCGTGGCGGCCGACACGAGCATCTTCGTGCTGTCCGACCTGTCGAGCGTGTGGGCCGAAATGGCCGTGCCCGCCCAGCGCCTCAAGGAGGTGTATGTCGGCAAGCAGGCCAGCGTCTCCGCGACGGCATTCGACTCTCAGGCGCGCGGACAGGTCGCCTATGTCGGCGCCCTGCTCGGCGCGCAGACCCGCACGGCACCCGCGCGCATCGTGCTGCCCAATCCGGGCGGCACCTGGCGGCCGGGCATGTTCGTCAACGTCACGGTCGATACCAGCGCGCACACCGTGCCGCTCGCGGTCAGGACCGACGCGCTGCAGACCGTCGACGGCGCGCCGGCGGTGTTCGTGGCATCGAAATGGGGGTTCGTCGCGCAGCCCCTCAAGACCGGCATTCGCGATGGCCGGTTCACCGAGGTGCTGGACGGGCTGAAGCCCGGCCAGCGATACGCGGCGAGCAACAGCTTCGTGCTCAAGTCGCAGCTGGAAAACAGCGCGGCCGACAGCGATTGATCCCACCCGTGCCCGCTCGCCGCTCAATCTGGACTCCTCCATGTTCGATCGCCTGATCCGCTCCTCCATTGCCCATCGCTGGCTCGTCCTGCTCGCGATCCTCGCGCTGGCCGCGCTCGGCATCTACAGCTACCAGCGGCTGCCGATCGATGCCGTGCCCGACATCACCAACGTGCAGGTGCAGATCAACACGCCCGCGCCGGGCTACTCGCCGCTCGAGGTCGAGCAGCGCGTCACCTATCCGCTGGAGACCGCGATGGCGGGCCTGCCGCACCTGGAGCAGACGCGCTCGACCTCGCGCTACGGCATCTCGCAGATCACGGTGATCTTCAAGGACGACACCGACATCTACTTCGCGCGCCAGCTCGTCAACGAGCGCCTGCAGCAGGCCAAGGACCGGCTGCCCGAAGGCGTGGCGCCGATCATGGGGCCGACCTCGACCGGGCTCGGCGAGATCTACATGTGGACGGTCGAGGCCGATGCCGGCGCGCGCAAGCCCGACGGCGGCGCCTACACGCCGACCGACCTGCGCGAGCTGCAGGACTGGGTGATCCGCACGCAATTGCGCAACGTGCCGGGCGTGACCGAGGTGAACTCGATCGGCGGCTACGTGAAGGAGTATCAGATCGCGCCCGATCCGGCCAAGCTGATGTCCTACGGGCTGTCGCTGGCGGACGTGGTGCGCGCGGTGCAGTCGAACAACGACAACGTCGGCGCCGGCTACATCGAGAAGCGCGGCGAGCAGTACCTGGTGCGCGTGCCGGGGCAGGCGCGCTCGCTCGACGACCTGGCCAACATCGTGCTCGCCAACGCGGGCGGCGTGCCGGTACGCATGCAGGACATCGGCCAGGTGCAGATCGGCCGCGAGCTGCGCACCGGCGCGGCCACCGAGAACGGCCGCGAGGTGGTGCTGGGTACCGTCTTCATGCTGATCGGCGAGAACAGCCGCACGGTGGCCGAGGCGGTGGCCGCCAGGATGAAGGACGTCAACCGCTCGCTGCCGCCGGGCGTGCGCGCGGTGCCGGTCTACGATCGAACGGTGCTGGTCGAGAAGGCCATCGCGACGGTCAAGAAGAACCTGCTGGAAGGCGCGCTGTTCGTCATCGCGATCCTGTTCCTGTTCCTCGGCAACCTGCGCGCGGCCCTGATCACAGCGCTGGTGATCCCGCTGGCGATGCTGATGACCTTCACCGGCATGGTGAACCTGAAGGTCAGCGCCAACCTGATGAGCCTGGGCGCGCTCGATTTCGGCATCATCATCGACGGCGCGGTGGTGATCGTCGAGAACTGCGTGCGGCGCCTGGCGCATGCGCAGGCCGCGGCAGGCCGCCCGCTCACGCGCGAGGAGCGCCATGCCGAGGTCTACCAGGCGTCCCAGGAAGCGCGGCGCGCGCTGATCTTCGGGCAGGTGATCATCATGGTGGTGTATTTGCCGATCCTGGCGCTCTCGGGCGTGGAGGGCAAGATGTTCCATCCGATGGCGATCACGGTGGTGCTCGCGCTCGCCGCGGCGATGGTCCTCACCGTCACCTTCATCCCCGCCGCGGTGGCGCTGTTCATCGGCGAGAAGGTCGAGGAGAAGGAGAACCGCCTGATGTCGTGGGCGCGCTCGCTCTACGCGGTGCTGCTCGATCGCTGCCTGCGCCGCCCCGGCCCCGTGCTGGCCGGCGCCACGCTGGCGGTGGCGGCCACCCTGCTGATCGCCACCCGGCTCGGCAGCGAATTCATCCCCAGCCTCAACGAGGGCGATTTCTCGATCTCCGCGCTGCGTATCCCGGGCACCAGCCTCACGCAATCGCTCGAGATGCAGCGGCAGATCGAGGCCACGCTCAAGGCACGCATCCCCGAGATCGAGCGCGTGTTCGCGCGCACCGGCACGGCCGAGGTGGCCACCGACCTGATGCCGCCGAACCAGTCCGATGCCTACATCATGCTGAAGCCGGCCAGGGACTGGCCCGAGCCGACCAAGCCGCGCGAGCAGTTGCGCGACGAGATCGAGGCGGTGCTCGCCGCGATACCGGGCAGCGTCTACGAGTTCTCGCAGCCGATCCAGTTGCGCTTCAACGAACTGATCTCCGGCGTGCGCAGCGACGTGGCGGTCAAGCTGTTCGGCGACGACATGGGCACGCTCGAGGCCACCGCCAGGCGGATCGCCGAGGCGCTGCAGCAGGTGCCGGGCGCGATCGAGGTCAAGGTCGAGCAGACCGCCGGCCTGCCCGTGCTGAGCATCGATCCCGACCGCGAGAAGCTGGCCCGCTACGGCATCAATATCGCCGACGTGCAGGCCCCGGTAGCCGCGGCGCTCGGCGGGAAGACCGCCAGCACGCTGTTCCAGGGCGATCGCCGCTTCGACATCGTGGTGCGCCTGCCCGAGACGCTGCGCTCGGACATCGACGCGATCCGGCGCCTGCCGATCGCGCTGCCCGTCACGGCCGCCGCGGCTGCACCTTCGTCTTCGGGCAGCGGCGCGAACCCGGCGGGCGCCGCCTTCGTGCCGCTTTCCGAGCTGGCGAACATCGAGTTGGCGCCGGGGCCGAACCAGATCAGCCGCGAGGACGGCAAGCGCCGCATCGTGGTCAGCGCGAACGTGCGCGAGCGCGACGTCGGCTCCTTCGTCGCCGATGCGCAGGCGAAACTGCAGGCCGAGGTCGCCATCCCGCCCGGCTACTGGCTCACCTGGGGCGGCCAGTTCGAGCAGTTGCAGAGCGCGACGGCGCGCCTGAAGCTGGTCGTGCCGCTGGCGCTGCTGCTGGTGTTCGTGCTGCTGTTCATGATGTTCAACAATGCCAAGGACGGCCTGCTGGTGTTCACCGGCATCCCGTTCGCGCTGTCGGGCGGCATCCTGTTCCTGTGGCTGCGCGGCATTCCGCTGTCGATCTCGGCGGCGGTGGGCTTCATCGCGCTGTCGGGCGTGGCGGTACTCAACGGGCTGGTGATGATCTCCTTCATCCGCAACCTGCGCGAGGCCGGCCGCCCGCTGGCCGAGGCGGTGCGCGAGGGCGCGCTGACCCGGCTGCGCCCGGTGCTGATGACGGCGCTGGTCGCCTCGCTCGGCTTCGTGCCGATGGCGATCGCCACCGGCACCGGCGCGGAGGTCCAGCGCCCGCTGGCGACGGTGGTGATCGGCGGCATCCTGTCCTCGACGATGCTGACCCTGCTGGTGCTGCCGGTGCTGTACCGGTTCGTCTACAGCGGATCGCCGCGCACGACGCCGGCAGACCGGGCAGGCACGGCGAGCCGGCTGCTCGGCCGACTGCTCGACCGGCTGCCCTTCCGGCGCGGGCCGGGCTGATCTTCGCCGCCCCTCCCCGACCCCCAAACCTCCGACGATTGCCGGCGCGAAAACCGCGCCGGCATCGCCGCGTCATGGCGCCCTTTATTACCGCATCGTTATTAACCCGCCTCCTCACAAGGTTAATTCTATATATCGCGATATTCCGATATATGCTTCGTCCGACGACGTTACAATCGGGTCCCGCCGTTCCACCGATTCATCACCCATGACGCTCGACATCGACGCGATTCACAAGGCCCTGGCCAACCCTGTCCGGCGCGAGATCCTCGCCTGGCTCAAGGAGCCCGAGCACCACTTCCCGGACCAGGCCCTGCACGCCTCGTTCCAGGAAGGCGTGTGCGCCGGCCAGATCGACTCGCGTTGCGGCCTGTCGCAGTCGACCGTGTCGGCCCACCTCGCCACCCTGCAGCGCGCGGGGCTGGTGCAGAGCTCGCGGGTCGGCCAGTGGGTGTTCTTTCGGCGCAACGAAACGGTGATCCGGGCCTTCGTCGATCAATTGCAAACCAGCCTGTAGCGTCGATATCGCCGCCGCGAGGCTTGCCGGGTCCGTGCCCGGCCCAACTCATTCGACAAGGAGTCCCTGCCATGCCAACCCTGTTCGATCCGCTGGTCGTCGGCGACCTGACGCTGCCGAACCGTATCGTGATGGCCCCGCTCACGCGCGCCCGCTCGGGCGACGAGCGCGTGCCGAACGCGCTGATGGCGCGCTACTACGCCGAGCGCGCCTCCGCCGGCCTGATCCTGACCGAGGCCACCTCGGTCACGCCGCAGGGCGTGGGCTACGCCAAGACGCCGGGCATCTGGTCCGACGAACAGGTCGAGGGCTGGAAGCTGGTGACCCAGGCCGTGCACGAGGCGGGCGGCAAGATCTTCATGCAGCTCTGGCACGTGGGCCGCATCTCGGACCCGATCTTCCTGGACGGCCAACTGCCGGTGGCGCCGAGCGCGATCGCGGCCGGCGGCCATGTCAGCCTGGTGCGCCCGGAACGTCCATTCGTCACGCCGCGCGCGCTCGAACTCGACGAGATCCCCGGCATCATCGCGGCCTATCGCAAGGGCGCCGAGAACGCCAAGCTGGCCGGCTTCGACGGCGTGGAAATCCACGGCGCGAACGGCTACCTGCCCGACCAGTTCCTGCAGGACAGCACCAACCATCGCACCGACGCCTACGGCGGCTCGATCGAGAACCGCGCGCGCTTCCTGCTCGAGGCGGTGGATGCGGCCATCGAGGTATGGGGCGCCGAGCGCGTCGGCGTGCACCTGGCACCGCGCGGCGATGCGCACACGATGGGCGATTCGAACCCGGCGGCCACCTTCGGCTACGTCGCGCGCGAACTCGGCCGCCGCAAGATCGCCTTTATCTTCGCCCGCGAAAGCGAAGGCGATAACCGTCTCGGCCCGCAACTGAAGGCAGCCTTCGGCGGCCCCTACATCGCCAACGAAGCGTTCACGCTCGACAGCGCGCAAGCCGTGCTGGCCAAGGGCGAGGCCGATGCGGTGGCGTGGGGCAAGCTGTTCATCGCCAATCCGGACCTGCCGCGCCGCTTCCAGCTCAACAGCGAGCTGAACGCGCCGGTGCCGTCGACCTTCTACGCCGAGGGCGAGACGGGCTACACCGACTATCCGTCGCTCGAAAACGTCGCCTGACGACCGGGCGGGCGCTTGCCCGTCCTCGCGGCCGCCGCTCACGCCCGATGCGTGAGCGGCGGCCGTTTTGCTTTCGGGCGCCCGAAAACGGGATCGGATCGATTCGCGGCAACACGTGCCGAGGAACCGGCTCTCTATTTATACCCGGATGATATTGACGATCGATTTACATCCGGGTATAAATTCGCTCCTTGTCCACAACGGCCCGCTTGCCTGCCCCGAATCATGTCTTCCGCCATCGACCTCAATGCCGGCGCGCTCGCCCCGGTAGCCCGCGAATCCGACCTGGGTGCCTTGCCCTTGAGCGGCACCTTGCCGCCGGAGCTGGACGGCTGGCTGGTGCGCAATGGCCCGAATCCCGTGACTGGCCGCTTCGCCGGCCAGGACCTGCTGTCCTGGTGGCCCGAGGCCGCGATGCTGCATGCGGTCGGCTTCGCCGACGGCCGCACGAGCGGCTATCGCAACCGCTGGCTGCGCACGCGCCGCTGGGCCGAGCACCATGCGCCCGAACAGTTCGAGGCGATGCCGGACACCAACCCCAACATCAACGTGATCCGCCATGCCGGCAGCACGCTGGCGCTGGCCGAGGGCGGCATGCCGCTGGAAATCTCGCCCGGCCTCGACACGCTCGGCCCGGCACACCACCTGCCCGCCTTCGCGCAGGGCATGGGCGGACATCCGAAGGTCGATCCGGAAACGGCGGAGCTGGTCGGGTTTCGTGCGCACTGGATGCCGCCCTACCTGCGCTACATGGTGGCCGCGCCCGACGGCACCACGCGCGTGGACCTGCCGATCGAGCTGCCGCGTCCGTCGATGATCCACGACCTCGCGATCACGGCCAGCCACAGCCTGCTGCCGGACCTGAACGTGATCTACGATTTCTCGATGCTCAAGCGCGGCCATCGCATGCCGCTGCGCTGGGAGGCGGACCGGCCGGCGCGCATCGGCGTGCTGCCGCGCCATGCCGGCGACGCCGATGCCCTGCGCTGGTTCGAGATCGCGCCCTGCTTCATCCAGCACGTGATCAACGCCTGGGACGCGGATGCCTCGACCATCGTGCTCGACGTGATCCGCTATCCCTGGTTCCTTCGCCTGGCGCCGGACGGCCAGGCCTTCGAGCCGAACCCGATCGGCACGCCTTGGCGCTACCGCTTCGATCTCGACGCCGGCACGGTCGAGGAAGGAGCGCTGTCGGACCTGGCGCTGGAGCTGCCGCGCATCGACGAGCGTCGCACCGGCCGCGCCTATCGCTATTGCTACGCGGTCGAGCAGCCGGGCCTGGACGAGATGCGCGGCATCGTTCGCCTCGATGTCCTCACAGGCGAGGTGATGCGCCACGCGGTGCCGCCCGGCGACCAGAACAGCGAACCGGTGTTCGTGCCGCGCGCGGGATCGAGCGAGGACGACGACGGCTGGGTGCTCGCCTGCGTGTACCGCGCGGCCACCGACACCAGCGACGTGGTGGTGCTCGACGCGCGCCGGCTCGATGCCGAACCGGTGGCGACCGTGCATCTGCCGGTGCGGATCCCGGCGGGCTTTCACGGCGCCTGGCTGCCGCGCGACTGAAGCCGCGGCGCCGCGCAAGCAAAAAAGGCACGTCGGGCGGCGTGCTTGCACACATCGCCCGAGGTGCCTGTCATCCGGCCATTCAGCCGGCAGGAGTTCAGTCCCGATTCGCCTGCAGTACCGTGAGGGCCGTCATGTTGACGATCCGGCGCACGGTCGAGCTGGAGGTCAGCACGTTGACCGGCGCGTTGACGCCGAGCAGGAACGGCCCGACCGCCACGTTGCTGCCCGCGCTGGTCTTCAGCAGGTTGTAGGCGATGTTGCCGGCGTCCACGTTCGGGCAGACCAGCAGGTTGGCCTCGCCCTTGAGCCGCGAATGCGGCAGGATGCGCTGGCGCAGCGCCTCGTCGAGCGCGCAGTCGCCGTGCATCTCGCCCTCGATCTCGAGATCGGGCGCGCGCTCGCGCACCAGTTCCAGCACCTCGCGCATCTTCGCCCCCGAGGCCGAGCTGCCCGAGCCGAAGTTCGAGCGCGACAGCAGCGCCACCTTCGGCTGCAGGTTCAGCCAGGCCATCTGCGAGGCGGCGGAGACGGTGAATTCGGCGATCTGCTCGGCGTTCGGATTGTCGTTGACGTGGGTGTCGACCAGGGCCACGGTGCGCTTGTCGAGCAGCAGGATGTTCATCGCCGCGTAGGTGCGCGCGCCGCGCTGCTTGCCGATCGCCTCGTCGACGAAGCGCAGGTGGTCGTGATAGGCGCCCACCGTGCCGCAGATCATCCCGTCCGCATCGCCGAGCCGCACCATCATCGCGCCGATCAGGGTCAGGCGGCGGCGCATCTCGACGCGCGCCATCTCCTTGGTGATGCCGTCGCGGCAGCGCAGCTCCCAATAGGTGGTCCAGTATTGATGGAAGCGTTCGTCGTATTCGGGGTTGGTGACTTCCACGTCCTCGCCCAGGCGCAGGCGCAGGCCGAACTTCTCGATGCGCGCGAGCAGCACCTCGGGGCGGCCGATCAGGATCGGCCGCGCCAGCTTCTCGTCGACGATCACCTGCACCGCGCGCAGCACGCGCTCCTCCTCGCCTTCGGCGAACACGATGCGGGTCTTCGCGCCGTCGCGCACGAACTGCTTGGCCGCCGCGAACAGCGGCTTCATGAAGGCGCCCGAGTGATAGACGAACTGCTGGAGCTGGTCCGTGTAGGCCGCGAAATCCGTGATCGGGCGCGTGGCCACGCCGTCCTCGATGGCCGCGCGGGCCACCGCCGGCGCGATGCGCAGGATCAGGCGCGAATCGAAGGGCTTGGGAATCAGGTACTTCGGCCCGAACGACAGGTCGTAGGCGCCGTAGGCGGCCGCCACCGCGTCGTTCGCCTCTTCCTGGGCGAGGCCGGCGATCGCGTGAACCGCCGCGATCTCCATGCGCCGCGTGATGGTGGTGGCGCCCACGTCGAGCGCGCCGCGGAAGATATACGGGAAGCACAGCACGTTGTTGACCTGGTTCGGGAAGTCCGAACGGCCGGTGGCGATCACCACGTCCTCGCGCGTGGCGTGGGCGAGCTCGGGGAAGATTTCCGGCGTCGGGTTCGCGAGCGCCAGGATCAGCGGATTGGCAGCCATCTTCTTGAGCATCGCGGCGCTCAGCACGCCGCCGGCCGACAGGCCGAGGAACACGTCGGCGCCCTCGATCACCTCGTCGAGCGTGCGCGCCGAGGTGTCCTGCGCGAAGCGCGCCTTGTCCGGGTCCATCAGCGTGGCGCGGCCCTGGTAGACCACGCCCTCGATGTCGGTGGCCCAGACGTTCTCGATCGGCAGGCCCAGGTCGACCATCAGGTCCAGACAGGCCAGCGCCGCGGCGCCCGCGCCCGAGGTGACCACCTTGACCTGCCTGATATCCTTGCCGACCACCTTCAGGCCGTTGATGAAGGCCGCGCTCACCGTGATCGCGGTGCCGTGCTGGTCGTCGTGGAAGACCGGGATCTTCATGCGCTCGCGCAGCTTGCGCTCGACCGTGAAGCACTCGGGCGCCTTGATGTCCTCGAGGTTGATGCCGCCGAAGGTGGCTTCCAGGCTGGCGATGATGTCGACCAGCTTGTCCGGGTCGGATTCGGTGATCTCGATGTCGAACACGTCGATCCCGGCGAACTTCTTGAACAGCACCGCCTTGCCTTCCATCACCGGCTTGGAGGCCAGCGCGCCGATGTTGCCCAGGCCGAGCACCGCGCTGCCGTTGGTGATCACGCCCACCAGGTTGCCGCGGCTGGTGTAGTTGAAGGCGTTGGCGGGATCGGCGGCGATCTCCTCGCAGGCCGCCGCCACGCCCGGCGTGTAGGCCAGCGCCAGGTCGCGCTGCGTGACCAGCGGCTTGCTCGCGGTCACGGAAATCTTCCCCGGGGTCGGGAACTGGTGGTATTCCAGGGCGGCCTGGCGGTCGGTCTTGTTCATCGTCTCCACTCGCGGTGTTGGCGCCGGGCCTGTCCCGGCGGCTTGGGCATATCGAGGAAGCGATTCTAGGCAGCCGCAATCGGCGCCCTATTTTGAATTAGTATGGGCGCATCACGTTTTCATAATGACCAGGAAGCCGGCACCGTGGCCTTCGATACGGAAGAGGTGATCCGGCGGCTCAGCAGCCGCCTGAAGATCCGCCATCTGATCCTGCTGCTGCAGATCCGCCAGCACGGCTCGCTCACGCGCGTGGCCGAGCAGATGGCCAGCAGCCAGCCGGCCGTCACCAATGCGCTGGCCGAGCTGGAGGGCATGTTCGGCGGCCCGCTGTTCGAGCGCAGCTCGCGCGGCATGACGCCCACCGCGCTCGGCAAGGTGGTGCTGGCGCGCGCCCAGGCCATGCTGCACGACCTCGACCACCTGACGCGCGATATCGAGGCGGTGGTGGCCGGGCATGCCACCCGCATCCATATCGGCGTGATTCCCTTCATCTCGGGCAGGACCCTGGCCGCGGCGATCCGCCAGACCCAGGCCGAGGTGCCGCAGCGCCTGACCATGACGATCCACGAAGGCACCAGCGAGCAGTTGATCGCGCAGCTGCGCGAGCACCAGCTCGACGTGGTGATCGCGCGCGCCACCTCCACCGTCGACCTGGCCGAGCTGCACTTCGAGGTGGTCCACCAGCAGAAGCCGCGCCTGATCGCCAGCCGCCGGCTGGCCGCCCGGCTCGCGCGCAACAAGCTCAACTGGCAGAAGCTGGTGGAGCTGGACTGGATCCTCGGCGCGCCGCACACGCCGATCCGCGAGCAGATCTCCGACCTGTTCCTGCGCGCCGGCGTGGCGCCGCCGGTGCCGATCGTCGAAAGCTATTCGTCACGCCTGATCGGCGAGATCCTCGCCTCCAACGAGAACGCCGTCTCGATCGTGCCGGCCGATATCGCCGAGGAACTGGTGCATATCGCCGGCGTGGCGATCGTCCCCTACACGCTCGACTGGACCCTGCCGCCGGTCGCGATCCTGACGCGAGACGGCGCGCCGCGCGAGGTGGACACGCTGCTCGCCCGCGCCCTGCGCGCGCTCTACCAGGAGCCCGAGGCCGGCAAGCCGGCCGCGGCCGAGGCGCTGGCGCGCCGCGAGGAAGAGTGACGCGGGCGCGGCGAAGGCGCCTGCTGCGGCTGCCCGGCCCCGCCCCCGCGTTGCCCCTTCGCCAAGAATTTACAAGCCACGGGCGCGGCACCCGCCTAAGCTGGGTTTCCCATCGATACCAGGAACCCCGGCATGAACCCGCAAGCTCCCACCGGCGACAGCCCGGCCCGTCCCGCCGCCACGCGCGGCCAATCCGTCACGATCCCGCTGCTCGCCAAGGCCGGCCGCGTCGACGGCCACTGGCAGCCGCGCGTGATCGCGGAAATGAACGACTACCAGTTCAAGGTGGCGAAGCTGCTCGGCGACTTCGTCTGGCACAGCCACGCCGATACCGACGAGACCTTCCTGGTGCTGGACGGCGAGCTGCGCATCGCCTTGCGCGACGGCGAGATCGTGCTGCGCGCCGGCGAGATGGCAGTGGTGCCGCGCGGCGTGGAGCACAAGCCGTATGCGGCCGCCGAGGTGCGGGTGCTGCTGATCGAGCCGCGCGGCGTGGTCAATACCGGCGACGGCGACAAGCTCGAGCGCACCGCGCCGAACGATGTCTGGATCTGAGCCCGCTCCGGGCACGCGACGGCGCCCCAAGTAAAACGGGCTGCCCGCAGGCAGCCCGTCGATGATCGCGATGCGCGCCTCACGGCGCGCGATGCTTATTTGGCCTTTTCGGCCGTATTCGAGATGGCCTGGCCGCCACTCGAAATATCCTGGCCCGCGCCGGCGATCGTGTTGCAGCCAGCGAGCGCGGCGGTCAGGATCAGCAGAACTGCAGCAATCGAACGAGTCATCGTGATTCTCCTTGGAAGTCGAGCCCGAGCGTAGTGGGCACATCGCACCTTGTCGAACGGCCGCCACCCCGATGGGGCGGGGACTGGTCCCGATTATACAAATGCCGCGAAACGCCGCCAGCAAATGATTGACGGGCGTGGCGGCCGAGGCACAGCCGATGCTAGCCCGAAATCGGGCGCGGCGGCGCTTGACTTTGACAGGCGGCGAACTATTATACGCATCGCGTATATTTCAAGACCGAGCCCACCATGACCGTTCCCCAGCAAGCCTTCCTGCGCGACGCCATGCGCCGCCTCAACATGACCCGCGAAGCCTTCGCGAACCGCATTGGCGTGAGCCGCCGGGCGCTGGATACCTGGCTGCTGCCCGACGATTCGCAGGAATCGCGCTCGATGCCGGAGATCGTCGAGCGCTATGTGAGCGAGATCGTCGAACGGGCCGGGGACGAGGCCAACCATACGCAGAGCGTAGATAAAAACTCCTTGAGCAGCCAGATCCTGTTCGAGGGCCGCCCGCAGTTGCTGTCGGTCGACCAGTTCTCGCGCGATTCGGTCGAGGCGCTGTTCCGGGTGGCCGACGTGATGCAGCCGATCGCGCGCCGCCGCAAGATCTCGCGGGTGCTGGAAGGCGCCGTGCTCGGCAACCTGTTCTTCGAGGCCAGCACGCGCACCCGGGTCTCGTTCGGCGCGGCCTTCTGCCGGCTGGGCGGCTCGGTCTGCGACACCACCGGCTTCACCTTCTCCTCGATGGCCAAGGGCGAATCGATCCACGACACCAGCCGCGTGATGGCCGGCTACGTGGACGCGCTGGTGATCCGCCATCCCGAGCAGGGCTCGGTGGCCGAGTTCGCGCGCGCCATCAACCTGCCGGTGATCAACGGCGGCGACGGCCCCGGCGAGCATCCCAGCCAGGCCCTGCTCGACCTCTACACGATCCAGCGCGAGTTCTCGCGGCTCGGCAAGATCGTCGACGGCTCGCACATCGCCTTCGTCGGCGATCTCAAGTACGGCCGCACGGTGCATTCGCTGGTCAAGCTGCTGGCGCTCTATCGCGGCATCCGCTTCACCCTGGTGGCGCCGCCCACGCTGGAGATGCCGCGCTACATCGTCGAGCAGGTCTCGCGCAACGGCCATGTGATCGAGGAAACCTCCGACCTCGCCAAGGGGCTGGCCGGCGCCGACGTGGTGTATGCCACGCGAATCCAGAAGGAGCGCTTCACCGACGAATCCTTCGAGGGCTACACGCCCGACTTCCAGATCAACCAGGCGCTGATGGATACCGTCTGCGGGCGCGACACGCTGATCATGCACCCGCTGCCGCGCGACAGCCGGCCCGGCGCGAACGACCTGTCGATCGACCTGAACCGCGATCCGCGGCTGGCGATCTTCCGCCAGACCGACAACGGGATCCCGGTGCGCATGGCGATCTTCGCCGTGCTGCTCGGCGTCGATCACCTGGTGCAGCACTCGATGCGCGACGCGACCTGGCGGCCGCCGGTCTATCTCGGGCCGGAGGATGCGGTGTTCCACGGCATCGATTGAGGGGAAGCGGTGGGCGGCGCCTCGATCGAGGCGCCGGCTTGCGGGCTCAGCTCAGCGCGAGCAGCGCGGCGGTGTCCAGGATGCACGCGTAGTCCATCGCCAGATTGGCCAGCGACAGCGCCTGGATCTCCTCGGCGCGCCAGAGGCGTCCGTCCAGGTCGTGGCGGTCGAAGGTATAGGTGGCGTCGGCCACCACGATGGTCGAGAAACCGAGATTGCCGGCCGTGCGCGCGGTCGATTCGACCGAATTGTTGGTGATGCCGCCCACCACCACCAATTGCCCGATCGCCTGGCGGTGCAGCCATGGCGCCAGTTCGCCGGACGTGAAGGCGTCGGGCACCTGCTTGTCGAGCACCTGCTCACCCGCTCGTGGCAGGAAGGCCGGCTGGAATTCCACGCCCGGCTGGCCGGGCCGAAACACCGAATCGGCCTCGCGCGAGAGGTGCCGCACGTGAACCACGGTGCGGCCGGTCTCGCGCCAACGCGCGAGCAAGCCGGCGATGCGCGCCTCCGCCTCGGGATGATTGCGGCGGCCCAGCCGCGGCTCGCGGATACCCTGCTGCAGGTCGATCAGCAGCAGCGCCGCATTGGGCTCGAGTCGAACGACGGCCTGCACGGAACCTCCGACGATGGAACGGGCTTCGATTCTAGCCTCGCCCCTCTCCTCCCCCGCACCAAAAAAACCACGCTTGCCCCGCTTTTCTCACGCCCCACCTCGACATTCATTACAATTCGCCTATCATTTCTTTCAATTTCGAAATCGCCGCCGCGCCGCCCATGACGCAGAAAAACCAGTCGAAGCACGCCGATCCCTATCTCGCCGTCGCGCGCAGCCCGATGCTCGGGTCGAGCCTGCCGATGTGGCGATCGAAATTCGTCGTGATCCTGATCTTTCTCGCGTTCGCCGCGCTGATCGCGCGGGCCTTCTGGGTGCAGGTGGCGAACCAGGACTTCTATCTCGGCCAGGGCGAGAAGCGCTACCAGCGCACCATCGAGCTCGACGCGATGCGTGGCCGGATCGTCGACCGCAACGGCGCGATGCTGGCCGTCAGCCTCAACACCTACGAAATCTGGGCCAATCCCAAGCAGGTCGATTCGGCCGCCTACGGCCCGCTCGCCAAGCTGCTCGAGATGCCGGCGGCCGAGGTCAAAAGGCGCTTGTCGGTCGACAAGCAGTTCGTGCTGCTCAAGCGGCAGATCGATCCCGAAACCGCCGCGCGCCTCGATAAGCTCGACCTCGCCGGCATCACCCAGATCGCCGATTCCAAGCGCTTCTACCCGGAAGGCGAATCGGCCGCCCACGTGGTGGGCTTCACGAATATCGAGGATCGCGGCCAGGAAGGCGTGGAACTGGCCGCCAACGGCCTGCTGCTGGGCACCGCCGGCCAGCGCGAGGTGATCCGCGACCGGCTCGGCCGGATCATCTCCGACACGCGTCCGCAGGTACCGGCGCGCCACGGCGCCACCGTCGAGCTGACCATCGACCGCCGCGTGCAGCAGCTCGCCAATGCGCAACTGAAGGCGGCGGTGCTCGCCAATCACGCGCAGGCCGGCAGCGTGGTGGTGCTCGACGCGCGCTCGGGCGAGATCCTCGCGCTCGCCAACTACCCCACCTTCGATCCCAACGACCGCAGCCGCCTGACCGGCGCGCAGTTGCGCAACCGCGCCGTGATCGACACCTTCGAGCCGGGCTCGACGGTCAAGCCGCTGGTGGTGGCACTGTCGATCGACGAAGGCAAGGTGCGCCCGCAAAGCCTCGTCAACACGTCGCCCGGCACCTGGAAGATCGGCCCCGCCGTGATCCACGACACCTCGAACCACGGCACGCTGACGGTTGCCCAGGCGCTGCAGAAGTCGAGCAACGTCGCGCTCGCCAAGCTGTCGCTGAACCTGTCCGCGCAAACCATCTGGGACAAGTACCAGGAATACGGCATCGGCCATGCGCCGGACCTGACCTTCCCCGGCGTCGCCTCGGGGCGGCTGCGCCCCTACCAGCGCTGGCGCCCGATCGAGCAGGCCACCATGGCCTATGGCTACGGGCTGTCGATGTCGCTGCTGCAGATCGCGCAGATGTACACCGCCTACGCCGGCGACGGCACGCTCCACCCGGTGCGCCTGCTGCGCGACGACCAGGCTCCCGCCCTGCAGGGGCGTCGCGTGACGCGGCCGGAAACGGCCGCCGCGATCCGCTCGATGCTGGAGATGGCGGTGGGCGAAGGCGGCACCGGGCGCGCGGCGCGCGTCGACGGTTATCGCGTCGGCGGCAAGACCGGCACCGCGCGCAAGCAGGTCGGCGCCTCCTATGCGCAGGGCAAGTACCGCGCGCTGTTCGCCGGCATGGCGCCGATGAGCGACCCGCGCGTGATCGTCGCCGTGATGATCGACGAGCCGAGCGGCAAGGGGTATTACGGCGGCACCGTGGCCGGGCCGGTGTTCTCTTCCGTGATGGGCGGCACGCTGCAGTTGCTCGGGGTGCCGCCGGATGCGCCGGTCAAGCCGGACGCGGTGAAGCAAGCCAGCGGCGCGCGGCCGGCCGCGCCGGGCAAGCCGGCGGCACGGCCCGCGGTGCGTCCCGCGCCGGCCATGGTGACGCAACGCGTGATCAACTCCGTGGCCAGCCAGGAAAAAACAGCCGCGCCGCGATCCTGAAAGCCTGAACCGGGTTCATTCATACCCGGTCGATTGCATGCCTCGATTGCCTATCCAAAATAAAATCAACCCGGCATTGATCGCGCAATCAAAATCCGCATTCTGATTCTTCATATATCGGCGATTCTCGCTTCCTGATAAAGCCGGACATTTTCTGATATTTCGATATCCGATCGATACGATCGGCCGCATGGCATTGCCTGCCCGCCATGGCTATATTCCCTCGCACATCAAGCTCATGACGCTGCCGTAGCGTTTATCGAAGCGCCGGCTCGAGGGACAGGCCATTATCCTTATGTCGAATTCCAAGCACGACCTGACAAGACTGGCGCTCGATTTCCAGCATAATCGTCTGTTGCGATTCGAATTCGACGGCGAAGCGCCTTATCCGCTTCTGCTGGCGAATCGCATCGACGGCACGGAATCGTTGTCGCGCGATTTTCAATTCACGATCGAAATCCTTTCCGATCATGCCGCACTGCCCGCCCGGGATTTCATCGGCAGGAAGCTCACGCTCAGCCTGCTGCGCGGCGACGGCAGCCAGCGTTATTTCAACGGTTATGTCTTTTCGTTCCGGCAACTCGGCAGCGACGGCGCCTGTGCCTGCTACGAAGCGGTGATCGGGCCGTGGCTGCGCTACCTGAGATACGGCCGGCACAACCGTCTGTTCCTCGACCGCAACCTGCGGCGCCAGACCGAAGCCGTGTTCGAGGATTACGGCAACCTGCCCGATTGGGCCTGGCATGTCGGCGAGGACGATCCGCCGGTGAAGATGGCCTGCCAGTTCGGCGAACACGATCACAACTATGTGCATCGGCGCTGGGAACAGGCGGGGTTGCGCTACTGGTACGAGCATCGCGAGAACGGGCATCGGCTGATCGTCGCCGATCCAGGCCGTCCCGCGCCGCCGATCGACGGCGATACCCACGAGATCCGCTTTCACAGCGGCATGGGCGCGCAGGAAGCGGACAGCATCCTGAGCTGGTCGCCATTCCAGCAAACCACCTCCACGCACGCGGAACTTTCTCGTTTCGACTTCAAATCCCCGCTTCCCACCCACGTCCGGAGCAGCCTGCAAACGGATGCCACCCTGCCCATTCTCGAATGGAACGAATACGCAGGCGCGCATGGCTACCGCAACATGGAGCACGGCTATCAGCTCGTGAATCGCCGGATCGAAGAAATCGGCACGACGATCCAGCGCGTCGAGGCTAGCGGCAACAACCGCTTCGTGATGCCCGGTCGATGGTTCAGGCTCACCGATCACCATGGCCTGGCACTGAGCCGAGATCCTCGGGATGACGAATACCTGATCGTGTCGGTGCGCCACCTCGCGACCAACAACTACCTGCAAGGCACCGGCCAGCCGGCGGAATACCGCAACGAATTCACCTGCGTGAGCAAGACCACACCGTGGCGGCCGGGGCGCGGCTTCAACAGCGTCGATACCCGGATCCTCGCGCCGCAGACCGCCACCGTCGTCGGCCCATCGGGCACCAGCATTCATACGGACGAGCACGGGCGCGTGCTGATCCGCTTTCATTGGGATCGCGATGGCAAATACACGGCCTGGGTGCGCGTGGCCAGCGCTTGGGCGGGCGGTGCCCAGGGGCTCGCGGCGCTGCCGCGCATCGGCTCCGAGGTGGTCGTGCAATGGCTGGACGGCAACCCGGATCACCCGATTGTCACCGGGCGCGTGATGAATGCGCACAATCCGCCCGCCTGGAAGCTGCCGGAACAGCAGGCGCTGATGGGTATTCGCAGCCGCGAACTCGATGGCGCCGACGGCAATGCCTCGATGGGCCGCAGCAATCACCTGGTTTTCGACGATACCGCCCAGGCACTTCAGGCGCAGCTTCGCTCCGACCATGCCGCCAGCCAGTTGTCGCTCGGCAAGCTCACGCGCATCGAGGACTGGCATGGGCGGCAGGACGCCCGCGGCGAAGGGTTCGAGCTGCGCACCGACGAAGTGGGCGCAATCCGCAGCGGCAAGGGCATGCTGATCAGCACGGAGATGCGGCCGCAAGCGCGAGGGCACCTGTCCGACGTCAGCGAGCCGGCTTCACGCTTGACGAAGGCGCGGACGCTGCAGGGTCAATTGGGCGGGCTTGCGAGGCAGCACGAGGCGCAGGACGGCGATGCCGATCAGGCGAAGGTGGCCGATGCGCTCGAGTCGCAGGTGCAAGGCATTCGTGGCGCGGGATCGCCCGGCAACGGCGACTTTCCCGAACTGGACGACGCACAGTTGCTGCTGGCGGGCGCCGCCGGCATCGCCGTCACCACGCCGGGAACGACTCATGTCGCGGCGGGTCGGCACGTGGCGATAACGGCCGGCGACACGATGGCCGTTGCCGCCGGCAAATCGCTCCTGGCGAGTGTTTCGGACAGGTTCTCGGTGTTCGTCCATCGCATGGGCATGAGGCTGGTCGCCGCCAGCGGCCAGGTACGGGTCGAGGCACAGAACGACGATCTCGAGTTGCTGGCCAGGAAGGTGGTCGCGATCGTCAGCACGACGGACTGGATCACCCTCACCGCGAAGCAGGGCATTCGGTTGACGGCGGGAGGTAGCCAGCTGGAAGTCAGCGCGAAGGGGATCGTCGGTTATACGGCCGGCGAGAACCTGATCCACGCAAGCAGCCACGATACGGCCGCCGGGCAAAACATCCCGACGCGGTTTCCCGGCAAGGACCTGTGCGCGCATCTCGCCGTTGACGCAGGTCGCGCAGGCTCGTCCT
Organism: Burkholderia gladioli; assembly: GCF_000959725.1. NCBI lineage: Bacteria > Pseudomonadati > Pseudomonadota > Betaproteobacteria > Burkholderiales > Burkholderiaceae > Burkholderia > Burkholderia gladioli. The sequence continues at coordinate 736,829 of NZ_CP009322.1, read as the reverse complement.
CGATCGTGCTGACTTGATGGGAGCATGGATATGAACCCTCCTCTCATGCAGCCGGTAAGCGATCTCACGAACGGGCTCACGCGCGGGTTTCTGTTGATCGACCCCAGCACCTGCGGCCATGCGCCGGACATCGCCGCACTCGACGGACATGCCTGCACGCCACGCATCCTGGCTCACCGCGAAGAGTGGATGCCGAAGCTGGTGGATCTCGCCACATTGAACGACGACGTCCGGATGCTGGCGGGTCGCTACCTGCTTGGGCGGTTCCATGCCGACCAGCCGCCCGCAATCTGCGCGTGGCTCGACAGCGAAGCGTCTGTCGACGTGATCGCCCGGCATATCGCGCATCACCTCGTCGGGCCGGGCATCGGCGGCCAATCCGTTTTCTGGCGCTTCCACGATCCACGTGTGTTCAGCCTGGCGCTCGCGATACTCGACCCAACACAACGACGGGCGCTACTCGGGCCGGTGAAATCGTGGACGTTTCCATGGGCAGGCCATGGCTGGCGCGTCGAGGCCGGCCAGTTCGTTCATGAATCCGTCGACAGCCCAGCCGGCTGGCCCCGGCCGGATCAGTGGCCTCGTATCGATCGCAGCGAAATGGCCGATGAAGTCTGCTATCGGCTCGCCGGCCTGGGCAGTGCTCAGGCCGCTCGCTTGCCTGCCATCGTGGATGAGCTCTTTCAAGAAGCGCTGAATCAAGGTCTCGTCGCGTCACACGAGTTCGTGACCTTCGCGCTTCAGCGCCTGCCACACGATTTCAAGCTCGCTTGAGCCCTGCCATGCCTTTCGAAACCACTCCAGAGGACCTTTCCATGCCCACGCTTAGCGGCTGCCCGCTGTGCGACCGACAGTCGCTTCTGATCTACCCCGTTCGTTATGCAATCGCATGCCCGCGCGGCGCCTCCAAAGCGCCGGCCTTGACCGGACATTTCCGAATCGACGAGCGCGCGCCGCAATCCGTTTCCACAGCCAAGTACACCTTGCGCGCATTGCGCGCCGGCTATCTCTACACCTACGACGAGAAACGCAAGCTCCTGCGTGCCTACATGGTGATCGATAACGGCATGCTCTGGCGTTTCCCTCCCGGCATCGCGCCGCCGGCCGGCGATGCTCCCGAGCGCTTCATTGAACAGGCTTGCCCGGCGAGCGACACGGCTTATGAATCGTATGGCCGTTGCGTGGATGTGCTGCATACCCCGGGCAGCGACGAGGCGACCAGGCTCTGGATCGGCTGGTCCAACGTGCGTTGGACACGCGAGCTCGTCTTCAAGAAGATCGAGAGCGAGGCGTGGCGCAAGCAGCACATGCAATGCATCGATATCCCGGCTATGCTCGCCGGCAATGCATGCGACACGGGAGAGTTTCAAGCGTCGCATCGGCAGATCGCGCATTTCGCGATGGACGACCAGGCGATGACGGAGGCTTTCTTGTTCAGCAATCAGCCTGTCAAGTACGAGACGCTCGCGCGCCGCAGCCAGGTGGCCAAACGTATCGGCGACGCGATGGCGGAATCACCGAACAAGAAAGGTTTCGTGGTCGCGGTCAATGATCCAGTGGGCATTACCAACGATCTCGCGGAATTGACGGTTCCCAGCCTGCATAACGGCTTCGACGAACAGATCTACTGGAAATCCATCTCGGCACGGCTTCTGGAGCGCGCGGAAGCCGGCATTCGCGCCAACGCGCGAGCTACGGCCGGCTTGACGTATGGCGTGTCAAAAGCGATTGCGGAGGCCAACGCCGTCAACACGAAGATCGGTCGCCCAGTATCGGCGGATGCAATGGGAGCTTTTCATGTGCTGCGCCGGTGGATCAAGACAGGAAGCCTCGAGAAGGCCGTGAAAGAGGAAACGAAGAAAGCGAGCGATATTCCCGCAACCCAGGAGGATGCGGCCAACGAGGCTTGGGAGGAGGCTTCGACCAGGGTTGGTGCGGACGGAAAGCGAGTCAGCGTGATCGACACGGAGGCGCTGAAGCGCTTCCCGCAGGAATACCAGCAAGCGCTCGACGCGTTCAGGCCAACATGGCAAGCCCTCGTGCAGGCTCATGCCGATTGGTTGAAATCGCTGCTGCTGGCCGAATGGATGGCAGGCAACCATGACGTGAAGGACTTGCGCAGCGGTTATGCCTACAGCGAATCCTGCGCGCAGGCGATCGGCGCCGCCGCAGGTACCGAAGCCTGCAAGAAGGTGCTCGACGACTGGCTGAACGGCCAGGCTTCGGATATCAGGAATCTGTATGCGCGGGCCCTGATGTTCAATCATGAGCAGTTGATGAAGGCGGCGGACGCGCATGTCCATGCCTCGGATATTCCGTACGAAAACTTCCTGAATATCTACAAGCTGGCCTTCGATCAGATCAAGGATCTGAGCAAGGCCGACAACTTGCGTGACAGGCTCGTGATCACGACGGCCAATCAGGTCGTGGACGTATTGACGAAAGCGGCGCGTAGTTCCGCGGTGGGTTTCATCACGATCCGCCTGGCGATGCAATCGGGTGTTCGGATCAAGCGATCGGCAGCCAGCAAGCTCGCGATACGTGATTGGACGCTGGAACAGGTCAAGACGCTGGGGGTGAAGCTCGATGGCGATCGGACCAGCCAAAGGGCAGCCGCCACGCAGGTCGGCAAGCAGGTTCTGAGGGCGGCGCCTGCGACGGATATGAATATCGTCGCGTACGAGATGGACGTCGATACGTTGGTGAAGAACGGGAAACTCGAGGCCGGCGCGATCAAGGCGATCAGGGTGCCTGGGGTGGATGCGACAAAGAGGTGGCTGGGGTCGTCCGCGGATTTCAATCTCGGCGTCGTGACGATGATTTTCCAGGTAGTGACGCTGACATTCGCGGCCAAGGAGTGGGAGGGGCGTGATCAGTTCAATCACGACGAAGCGGAGTTGAAGCTTGCTGCCGCTGTTGTGTCGATTCTTGGAACGGTTATCGAAACGGCTTCGATAACGATTATAAAAGCACCTGCTCATCCGCTATCGACGTTCATTATGAAGCAGTGGGCGGGGGCTAGTGAATTGGCCGGAGCCGGGATCAACCTTGGACAGCGACTAGCAGCCATCACAGGGCTTATTTTAGCCGGTTTTGACATCTTCATAAACGCACCTGGCGCAAAAAGCAATAACGATACCAGCCTTTGGATTCTCTACAATCTCAGCGGAATTTTTGGAGCATACATCGCGATCGCGCCGGCCATTAGCCTTCCGTTTTTCTGGCCCATCCTGGTTGCGTCCATCATCACCGGAATCATCATCTCCCACAACAAATCCAAGGCCATTAAAAATTGGATATCTCATTGCAAGCTCAGCAAAGGAGAGCATTACCGATCGCTCGAGGAAGAAATAAAAGCATTCAACTTCTCAATAGGAGACCAGCATGCATGAGCTCGCAATGAAGAAATGCATCGGCAAGCCGATACCCGAATGGGATGCGGCACATCGTTTAGAAATCGATCAATCCACCGGACCAAATCTACAAGATTTCGGGACAATCTTCCGCATCAACTCCATCTTCATGGATGTAATCGAGCCATCATTTTTGGAAAAACAGTGGTTTATTTTCGGAATCACCATCTCCTTCGCAGCCGCCCTAAATGGTCCATATATATACAGCTATGCCTACCTTGGCAGCGACCCACTCTCAGAAAGATTAATAACCCACCTTATGGCGCTTACTTTTATTTTTATTTTCGGCGGAATCACCTGGAAATTCGGCCGAGGACTATTCTACGGCTTACGCCACCAACCGATCCGCTTTCATCGCAGCCTTAACAGGCTCTATGCAATCCGATCTCGACGATATTTCGCCAAGCCGGGTGAAGGCGACATCGTATGGGAAGCCCCTTGGTCGACTGAATCGATCTTCTGCTTACATCGTGAAGAAACATCGTTCGGCGTCTTTTTCCACATCCGACACTACACGCTAGCCGACAACGGCACCGTCGCACGCGTGTTCTCGATCGGCCGCGAGTGGACGGGCTACGGTCAAATCGGGATGGCTCTCGCTCAATGGAACTACTGGTGCGCCTACATGAACGACGGCCCTGGCGATCTACCCAAGCCCATGTTGTTCCACACCCAACAAGAAACACTACGCGAAGCCTTCCTGTTCTCGCTCTATAGCTTCGGCTTGCGCGCCCCAGCCATCGTCCGGCTGCTGATGATGCCGCTCATCCTCGTGTTCACCGTCATGCGTGTGCTCGCCAACGCGACCTGCCGCGATCCCATCTGGCCCGAATCAATCGAACGCATCTCGCAGATCGCCCCCGACGACCCTTATGCCGAACCGCGCCCCGGCACCCCCGTCGGCTGGGGCGACACCATCCTCGCCCAACAACGCGGCGAATACCCCGACAACCCCCAAGCCCCCGTCAAGGACTGGAAGGGCGAAATGGACGAGCAAAAAAACGCCGCGGCCTGGCTCGAAAACCCCGCCGCCGCAGCCCGCCGAACCGCACGAGGTCGACCATGAAAGACGAAAACGGACGAGGCGTCATCCGTCTGCACGACCGAACCACCCACGGCGGCCAAGTCATCACCGCCAGCAGGGACCTGCGCGTCTTGGGCCTTCCCGTCGCGCTGGCGAACGATCTCACCGAATGCCCGATCTGCCACGGCCAGTTCCGGATCCTGCCGGAAAACAGCACTCGTCGGCATCACGGCGTCGCCGTCGCGTTCGACAACGACCCGACCGAATGCGGTGCCCGCCTGATCTCCTCGCTCGCCTAGCCGAATGGACCATCACCTGCTGCCGCACTTCGAACATGAGCGGGCCCTGTTCGCTCGGGCATTGACGGACTTCGCAAACCGTTACCCGAAAATCGCGACGCGCCTCGGCATTCACGGCGGGCATACCGACGATCCCTACCTTGAGCGCTTGATCCAGAAGTTTTCACTGCTTGCGGCTCGTCTCGATTCGAAGCTGGCGGACAGCTACCCGGAATTCACCGAGGCCCTCCTCAGCCTTGTCCATCCACACCACTTGCGTTCGGTGCCATCCTGCGCGATCGCCCGCTTCGACCCGCGTGCCATGGTCGGACAATTGAGCGAGCCGCGGATCGTCAGGCATGGCGCGATGCTGAACATGTCCGAGGCGCCGGTCAGATTCAGGTCGATCTACGATGTCACGCTCACGCCCCTGCAAATCCGGGACGCTAGATACACGCCTGCCACCCACGCGCCAACGTCCGTGGTCCTGCCAGCCAAGGCCACCGGCATCGTCTCGATCACCTTCGGCTCGGCGGCCGGCTCGCTGGCCAGCGCCATCTGCGACGATCCAGTCCGCATCCACCTCCGCGGCGATCGTCCCTTGCTTGCCGCGACGCTCGATGCCTTGTTGCTGCACGCAACCAAGGCCTATGTCGAAGTGGATCAAGGCCGCAAATGGACCTCGCTATCGAGCGTCCCCTTTTCCTGCGTGGGATTCGGCGACACCGAGCGCCTGCTGCCGCCCGGCGAGACGCATGCCGGCAGCGCCAAGGCACTTCGCTACCTGCTGGAATATTTCACGTTCCCGGAGCTGTTCGACTTCGTCGATCTCGACCTCGGCTACGTCAGCCGCGCCGCGAAGGCACCCGAAGCGCGATTGCTGAGCTTGCACGTCGTGCTGCGCGAAACGCCCGCCGAGTCGCCGGCCGCGCAAGCGCTCACCTCGCTGGACGTCGACACCTTCGAGCTGTTCTGCACACCGCTCGTCAACCTGTTCAAGCGGCCGGCGATACCGATCACCCTGCAACAAGACCTCGCCTATCCCGTCACGCCCGTTCCGCTGGAAAAACTCGCACCGCTGGACGTGTATTCGATCGATACCGTCCATCTCGGCGAGCCCACCATCAACGAGAACGCAAAGCCGAAAACAGCCGCGGCGGACGACCCGCCGCGAGTTCTCACCCCGGCCGCGCCCTACCAGGCATTCAGCCATGGCCGGGAACCCGATCCCTCCCACGTCTACTGGATCGCGTTTCGCGCGCACGCCCCCGGGCGAGCCGACTTCCCGGTAACGATGCTGTCGCTGGTGGATCTCGACGGCCGTCCCACGCATCCGAAGCTCCGGCAAGTCGACGTGATGACGACCGCCACCAATCACGACTTGCCCTCGCGAATCCCGATCGGCAAAGCCTCGGGAGACCTGCGGCTCGAGGACGAGCCGCTGGGCTGCCCGATCCGGCTGATCACGCACCCCACGCCGCCATCTGCCTTGCCGCGTGAAGACGACGCCCCATGGCACCTGCTGTCCGCCCTGTCGCCGCATCCGACCAACCTGACTCGCGACGGCCTGCCCGCGCTGAAGGCGATCCTGAAGCTGCATGCCTCCCGCTCGAACGCCTTTGCGCAGCGCTGCATCGAGGCGATCGCGAACCTGGATCACAAGCCCGCCTCGCGATGCCTGTCACTCGCCCGACAAAGCTCATCGCTCGTGCGCGGCATCGAGATCAGGCTCGCACTCGACGAGACGGCATTGCGCGGCACCAGCCTCGTCGTCTTCACGCGGCTGCTCGCGCGATTCTTCGCGCTCTACGCTCCCGCCGGCAGCTACGTGCAGCTCGTGGTTCACGCCGCCGAAACCGGGAAGGAACTGAGCCGCGGCGAGGCCTTGCAAGGCACCCAGCCGCTGCTCTGACGCCACGCCCGCCAGACTCGTCGGCGCAAAAAAAATGGCGCCGCGATTCCGCCGGCGCCTCAAGTACCCCCCACCCTCTCATTACCCGTCATCCGCGCACGCGCCCGGGGCGCGCCGCGTTCAATGCGATGTCGATGCCGATGCCGCCGCCGGCTGGGTTGCCCCCATCCTGGCGAGCACATGCTCGGTCATCCCACGCGCGAGCTCGGTCTCGCTGATGAACACCGTGCCGACGCCCTCGCTGGTCAGCAGGGCCGCCTCGTCGCCGCTGTTGGTGCACAGCGCGATCTCGATACCGGGATTGAGCGTGCGCGAGATCTCCACGATCTGCCGCACGTCGAAGGTATCGGGCAGCGTCACCACCAGCATGCCGGCCCGCGCGATATGCGCCTGCACCAGCACGATCGGCTCGATCGCGTCGCCGCTCACGGCGGCCACGCCGTTCTCGCGCAGCTTCTCGACCGTCTCGCGGTTCTGCTCCACCACCACGTAGGGAATCCGCCGCTCGTCGAGCGCCACCGCGATGCGCGTGCCGACCCGGCCATAACCGACGATCACGACCTGCCCGGTCAGATGCGTCTGCGGCGTCGACATCGGCAGCGCGGCGAGCGGATCGTCGCGCGACTCGAGGCGCCGCGCGAAGGCCGAATGCTTGCGGATCCACACCAGGGCCGGCTCGATCGCGGCGAACAGGAAGGTGTTCATGGCGATCGAGATCAGCGCGACGGCCAGGATCAGGCTCTGCCCCTCGGCCGACAGCAGCCCGAGCGAGCGGCCCAGCCCGGCCAGGATGAAGGAGAACTCGCCGATCTGCGCGAGGCCGGCGCCGACAGTCAGCGCGGTATTGAGCGGATAGCGGAAGGCCAGCACCAGCGCCACGGCCGCCAGTGTCTTGCCGATCACCACGATCAGCGCGACCTCCAGCACGTGCAGCGGCTGCTCGATCAGGATGCGCGGATCGAACAGCATGCCCACCGAAATGAAGAACAGCACCGAGAAGGCGTCGCGCAGCGGCAGGGTCTCGTCGGCGGCGCGCCGGCTGAACTCGGATTCGCGCATCATCATGCCGGCGAAGAAGGCGCCCAGCGCGAACGACACGTCGAACAGCTTGGCCGCGCCGAAGGCCACGCCCACCGCGGCCGCGATCATGCACAGCGTGAACAGCTCGCGCGAGCCGGTGCGCGCCACCAGCCAGAGGATGCGCGGAAACACCCGCTTGCCGACCACCAGCATCAGCGCGATGAAGGCGGACACCTTCAGGAAGGTGATGCCGAGCGTGCCCCACAGGTTGCCGTCCGGCGCGCCGCCGTGGCCCGCGCCCTCGGGCGAGCCGCCGAGCAGCGCGGCCAGCGGCGGCAGCAGCACCAGCACGAGCACCATCACCAGGTCCTCGACCACCAGCCAGCCCACCGCGATACGCCCGTTGACCGATTCCACCAGCCCGCGCCCTTCCAGCGCCCGCAGCAGCACCACCGTGCTCGCCACCGACAGCGCCAGGCCAAACACCAGCGCCGCGCCGATGTTCCAGCCCCAGGCCAGCGCCAGGCCGCCGCCCAGCACGGTGGCCACCGCGATCTGCACGATCGCCCCGGGCAGCGCGATCTTGCGCACCGCGAGCAGGTCGCCCAGCGAGAAATGCAGGCCGACGCCGAACATCAGCAGCATCACCCCGATCTCGGCCAATTGCTGCGCGAGCGCGAGATCGGCGACGAAACCGGGCGTGCCGGGGCCGATCACGATGCCGGCCAGCAGGTAACCGACCAGCGGCGGCATCTTCAGCAGCGAAGCAAGATAGCCGAACACCATCGCGAGGCCGAAACCGGCTGCAAGCAAAGCGATCAGACTGACGTCATGCGGCATCCGCCCTCCATTCGATGTAAAGGTTTCGAAAGCTTATCAGGATAAGGGAACATCGCCTCGAATGGGGAGGCGGCCGCGAAAAAAAGCGGGGCCAAGTCGGCGGCCGCGCGTGCCTGGCTTCGCGTCAGCGCGCCGGCAGGTGCAGGACTTCGCGGATCGTGGCCTCGAGAATCGGCCAGACCGGGGAATCGAGCACGGCTTCGTCCAGGTGGCCGGCATCGGGCACCACCACGGCGCGGGCCGGGTCGCCGGCGGCTCGCACCCGATCGACGTATCGAGCCGCCAGCTCGGGGGGCGCCACCGCATCGAGCTCGCCCGTGATGGCGATGACCGAGGTGTCATTCGGCAGCATGGACGCGGCCGAGGTGTCCGAGAAAACGTCGGGGCGATTGTCGTCCGGCAAGCCCGTCAACGCGGCGACGTCCACGCCGCACGCCTGGCGGATGGCTTGCGCATCGTGTTCCAGGTCCGGCAGGCCGCCGAGGCTCACGACATCGGGAATCGCCATGGCATGCGCGACGGACAACACGCTGGCCCGCGGCAGCCGTGCTCGCGCGGCGGCCCACAGCGCGAGTTGCGCGCCGGCCGAATGCCCGACCGCCACGACGCGGCGCGTATCGAGACGAAGCGCGGCCGCGCGCGACGCCAGCCAATCGATGGCCGACCCCACGTCCTGATACGTGCCGGGATAGCCGCCCCCGGGTTCGTCGAGCCGCCGGTACTCGACATTCCAGGCCGCGATGCCCTGCGCCGCCAGGCGGGCGCCGATCGCGCGGAATTGCGGCAGGCCGCCGTAGCGGCTTTGCCAGCAGCCGCCGTGAATCAGGATCGCCACGGGAAACGGACCGCGACCGGCCGGCCTGAACAACTCGACGACCTGCGAGGGTGCGGAGCCATAGTGGAACACCAGGTCCGCGGCCGGCCCGCGTACCGCGAGATACGCGGCGAGCGCGATCGGCTGCGCGCACGCGGTGGCGACCGTGCCCGGCAGCAGAACCGTCCAGCCGAGCAGGCACGCGGCCACGCGCATCGCCGCGAGGCGCGTCGACCCGCGCCGATCGCGCCCCGAGGCCACCATCACTGGTCTTTCGACGTCGCGGCGGCCGAGGACGCCGCTGGATCGGGCGCGGCGCGACCCGCCGCGCCGTGCGTCAAATACGGCGTGTTCGACTTCGGCGGCAAGGGACTGGTGGGGCCGGACACCGGGTCCCCGTGGTAGGTCATGCCGGCGGTCGCCGCGCCGTGCGCGTTGCCTGCACCCTGTCCAGCCTGGCTTGCGGTAATGCATGCCGCCCCCATCGCGATTGCGGCGATCGTCATCCGGATCTTCATGTTCGGCTCCTGTTTGCGCCTGGCCGAAACGGCTGGGCAAGCCTGGACAATACGGCCGAGGTTCCACGCCGGATGCATCCGCGATGCCGGCCTGGCCGTATTCAAGGCAATGTCGCGCCCGATCACGCGCTCCCGGCCACTTTCATCAAGACGGAATCGTGCATGAGAAAACAGTCCCTGCGCCTGTTGGCAGGTGCCAGCATCCTGGCAACCGGCATCGGCTGGGCATACCTCCACCCACTGGCCTGGCTCAACGCGATGGTGCCGCGCACCGGCCATACCCGATTCTCCCAGCTCGCCTACGGAGCCGACCCGCGACAGGGCATCGACGTCTACGTGCCGACCGCGAACCCGACGGCGCGGCGCCCGATGGTCGTGTTCTTCTACGGCGGCAGTTGGCAAGGCGGCCTGCGCGCCGATTACCGCTTCGTCGGCCAAGCGCTGTCCTCGCGCGGCATGGTGGTGGCCATTCCCGACTATCGCGTATTCCCCCAGGTCGCGTTTCCCGGCTTCATGGAGGATGCCGCCGCGGCCGTGCGCTGGGCCAGGGACCACGCGGCGGTCTACGGCGCGGATCCGGACCGCCTGTTTCTGGCGGGCCATTCGGCCGGCGCGCAGATCGCGCTGCTGCTGGCGACCGATCGGTCATGGCTGGCCCGCGCCGGCTTGCCGTCGCATGCCCTGGCCGGCGTGATCGGCCTGGCCGGCCCATACGATTTCCTGCCCTTGCGGGACAGCACGCTGGAGCGCATTTTCCCGGCCTCGCAGCGCACCGCGAGCCAGCCCATCGATTTCGTCCGGGGCGGTGAGCCACCCATCCTGCTCGGCGTGGGCATGCGCGACGATATCGTCGATCCGGGCAACACCGAGCGGATGGCTGCACGCCTGCGCGCGCACGGCGATGCGGTCCAGGTGCGCCGATACCCGAGGCTGACGCACGAAATGATGGTGGGCAGCCTGGCCACGCCCCTGATCGCCCTGAAGCGCCTGATCCCGGTCGGCCCGGTGCTCGACGATGTCACGGACTTCGTCGATGCGCACTGATACGGACGGTCGGGCGGCCCGATGCCTGCGCCGTCACTTCGTCGCCTGTCGGCTGTCACGCCGCCGAGCGCATCGCCCGATGCCGACCTCGGCCGCGTCGCGCAAGCCTGCTCGCCATGGCGGGCATCCCGTGGCGCTCTATTGGGTGGTGGGCCAGGCAGCCTGGCTGGCGGCCGTGCATGGGGGCGCGCACGCCGATCCGGTGCCCGGCTGGCTCTGCGCCGCCGGCATGGCGAGCTGGCACCTGTCACGCGCCGCCCGGCCATCGGTGGAAGCCAGCTCGATCCTCGCGGTGACCCTGCTCGGCTGGTGCTGGGACAGCGTCCTGGCCGAAACCGGCTGGCTCGTCTATCCGGGTCATCCGGCCGGCGCCCTGGGCGCGCCGGCCTGGATCGCCGCGCTCTGGGCGATCTTCGCGATCCAGCTCAATGTCGTCTTCGTCCGGCTGCGCGGCCGGCCCTGGCTCGCGGCGATGCTGGGCGCGCTCGCCGGGCCGCTGTCGTTTCGCGCGGGCGCGGCGCTCGGCGCGGTAAGCTTCGCGCCTCCCGCGGCGGCCTTCGCCGCCTTGGCCGCGGGCTGGGCCGTGCTCCTGCCGGCCGCGGTGCAGGTGGCTCGGTATCGCGACGGCATGGCGCCCTTGCCAAGGCAAGCCGGCGAGGAGCAGTGAGCATCCTCGGCACCGGCCTCGCGGCGTTCCGCTAGCCGCGCCGCACCAGCCCCACCAGCATCGCCCCGCCGATCAGGGCGGTGATCACGCCGATCGGCAGGTCGTCGGGCGCGATCAGGATGCGCGCCAGCACGTCGGCCCAGACCAGCGCCAGCGCGCCGCCGAGCGCCGCCATCGGCAGCAGGGCGCCATGCTCGGCGCCGAACAGCCGGCGGCAGACGTGCGGCACCACCAGCCCGACGAAGCCGATCGCGCCGCTGACGGCCACCGCGGCCGCGGTCAGCAGCGAGCAGACCACGAACAGCTCGCGCCGCCGCGCCGAGACGTCCACGCCGAGCGCGGCGGCGGCCACGTCGCCGCTGGTCAGCGCATTGAGCTCGCGGCGGCGGCCCATCAGCAGCAGGCCGCCAGCGGCCAGGCACAGCGCCGGCACCGGCAGCAGGGACCAGCGCGCCAGCCCCAGCCCGCCGAGCATCCAGAACAGCACCGACTGCGCCGCGCGCGGATCGCCGAGGTAGATCAGCAGGTTGGCCAGCGCCATCATCGCGAACGAGACGGCCACGCCCGACAGCAACAGCCGCGAGGAATCGAGCCGTCCCGAGCGCACGCCGAGCAGGATCACCAGCGCGGTGGCGCCGAGCGCGCCGGCGAAGGCGAACGCCGACAGCGTCAGCCAGCCGAAGGCGGCGCCGAACCAGACGGTGGCCGCCACCGCGCCGAGCGAGGCGCCCGAACTGACGCCGAGCAGGTGCGGGTCGACCATGCGATTGCCGGTGGCCGCCTGCAGGGCCACGCCGACCATCGCCAGGGTGGCGCCGACCAGCGCGCCGAGCAGCACGCGCGGCAGGCGGATCAGCCAGACAATGGTATCGATGCCGGGCGCCACGCGCGGCGCCGCGTGTCCGCCGAGATGCGCGAGCAGCACGCGCGCCACCGTGCCCGGCGCGATGGCCACCGGGCCGAGACCGGTGGCGACCAGCATCGAGGCGAGCAGCAGCACGGCACCGAGCCGGATCGCGCGGCGTGCGCGTCGATTGGCGGGCCGCGATGCCGATCGCGTGGCATGGGAAGTCGGGGCGGCCGGAGCGGCGGCTGCCGTTAGCGCCTCCGAGCCTGAAGCAGAGCCTGGAGCCGAGGCAGCAGCGCAATCCGGGCCCGCGCTCAAAACCGAGCCCGAGCCCGAATCCACCCTCGCCGACTCGCCCGCCGCCTCCTCGACGCCCCGCATCGCGCTCACTTCCCGCCCTCGCCAGCGGCAAACGCCGCGGGATGCAGCCCGCGCGCGATCGCCTCCACCGCCTCGGCATTGCGCACGCCCGGCGTCGCCTCGTCGTAGGGAATCACGATGAAGCGCCGCTCGCGCACCGCCGCGAGCCCCGCCAGCGCGGGATTGCTGCTCAGGTAGCGGATCTTCTGCGCGGCCGTCTCGGCGCCGTAGTCGACGATCACGATCGCCTGCGGATCGCGCGCCACCACGCTCTCCCAGCCGACCGCCGCCCAGCTCTGCGCGAGATCGTCCATCACGTTGACACCGCCTGCCGCGCGGATCAACGCATCGGGCATCGCATAACGGCCCGCGGTAAACGGCTTGTCGCCGCCGCTGTCGTAGACGAAGGTGCGCACCGGCACCCGCTTCAGCCCGAGCGCGCGCCCGACCGCCTCGACCCGCGCGCGCATCGCCGCGATCAGCGCGTCGGCGCGCGGCGCGACGTCGAAGATCGCGCCGAGGTTGCGCAGGTCCGCATAGACATCGTCGAACGAGGCCGGCGGGCGCGGCATCACGTGCGAGCAGGATTCCGTCAGCTCGTAGGCGGCGATGCCGAAGCGCGCCAGCGTATCGGGCGTGACGGGCCCGCCCACGCGCATGCCGTAGTTCCAGCCAGCCACGTAGAGATCGGCATCGGCCGCCACCAGCGTCTCCATCGCCGGATACTGGCGCGCCAGCTCGGGCAGGCCGGCCAGTTGGGCGCGCAAGGCCGGCGTGGCGGTCTTCCAGCCGCCCACGCCGGTATAGCCGGCCATGCGATCGCGCAGCCCCAGCGCGAGCATCATCTCGGTCAGGTTCACGTCGTTGCTGACGGCGCGCGCGGGCGCGCGCTCGAAGCTCACCGAGCGATTGCAGCTGCGGACCGTGACGGGATAGTGGCCGGCGGCCAGCGAGGGCGCGGCCGGCAGCAGCGCGCCGGCGCACACGGCGAACGCCGCCGCGCGGCGCGCCAGCAAGAAGGCAATACGGGAACTCGGGTTGGACGGCTTCATGCGGATCGCTCAGGCCTCGTCGATGATCAGGGTGATGCGCGGATAAGCGCCGCCGGGATGCCGGTCGACGATCGCCTCGACGCCGTAGACGGCCCTCAGCAGCTCGGTCGTCAGCACCTCGTCGGGCGTGCCGCTCGCGACGATCTCGCCGTCGGCGAGCACGAACAGCCGATCGCAGAACGCGGCGGCGAGATTGAGATCGTGGATGGTCGCGAGCGTGGTGATGCGCAGCCGTTTCACCAGTGCCAGCAAGGCGATCTGGTGGCGCGCATCGAGATGGTTGGTGGGCTCGTCGAGCATCAGCAGCTCGGGCGCCTGCACCAGCGCGCGGGCCAGCAGCGCGCGCTGCCGCTCGCCGCCCGACAGCGTCGCGAAGGCGCGCGCCTCGGTGCCGGCCAGGCCCACGTCGCTCAGCGCCCGCTCGATGCGTGCGAGATCCTCGGCGGTCTCGCCCTCGAGCATGCGCTTGTGCGGCGTGCGCCCCATCGCCACCACCTGCCCGACCGTCAACCCGAACTCGTCGGGCGGATCCTGCAGCACCACCGCGATGCGCTGCGCGGCACGCCGCGGCGACAAGGTCCAGACTTCCTCGCCGCCGATCTCGATCGCGCCTGCGCGCGGACGCTCGTAGCGAAACGCGCAGCGCAGCAGACTGGTCTTGCCGCTGCCGTTCGGGCCGATCAGCCCGACGAACTCGCCGGGCCGCGCCTCCAGCGCGACGCGGCTGAGCAGCGCGCGCGCGGCGCGCGGTCGGTCGGCGGGCGACCAGTCGAGCGAGCTGATGCGGAAATGGCTCATCGCGCGGCGCGGCTCAGAACTTCAGCGTCGCCGTCACGCCGCCCGAACGCGGCGCGCCGAGCAGCCACTCGCTGCCGCTGTTCTGGCTGGTCTCGACATAGACACGGTTGGTCAGGTTGTGCAGGTAGAGCGACAAGGTCAGGTCCTGGGTGGCGCGCCACGAGGCCGAGGCGTCGAGCAGCGTATAGGAGGCAAGCGGCACCGTGTTGGCGGTATCGCCGTAGCTGCGGCCGACATAACGCAGCCCCGCGCCGGCGCGCCAGCCCGGCGCGAAGGCCCAGTCGAGCCACAGATTGGCGGTCTGCTGCGGGATGTTGATCGGCACCTTGCCGGCACGCGACACGCTCACGCCGTCCACCGATTCGTTGAAGTCGTCGTAGCGCGCGCGCAGGAAGGCCGCGTTCGCGTCGATCGAGATGCCGTGGCCGAGCCTGAAGGCGCCGGTCCACTCGACGCCGCGCGAGGACTGCTTGCCCACCTGGATGGTCTGGCCGGGGTTCTGCGGATCGACGCTGAGGAGGTTGCGCTTGACGATCTGGTAAAACGCCAGCGTCCACGCGCCGCGTCCGCCCGCGAAGGCCTGCTTGAAGCCCGCTTCCCATTGATCGCCGGTCGAGAGGTTGAAGGCGCTGCTGCTCTTGGACAGCGTGATCAGCGAACCCACGCCGTCGGTGCCGGTGGTGTACTGGCCGTACAGCGAGATGTCGGGCGTCAGCGAGAACACCAGCCCGGTGCGCCAACTGGTATGCGCGAAGGTCTTGCTGAACGACGAGGCGGGCGAGCTCGGCGTGGCGAAGGTATCGCGCTGGTAGTCGATGTAGTCGTAGCGCAGGCCCGAGATCCACGACAGCCGATCGCTCAGCTCGATGCGATCCTCGGCGAACACGCCGGCCTGGCGCGTGTGCGTGCGGAACACCGGCACGGTCGCGTCCGGGCTCGAGAACGAGCCGGGATCGAAGCCGAAGGCCGGCACCACCGACTGCCCGTCGAAGGGCGTGTTGCTGGTATCGACGAAGCTCACGTCGTTGAATTCGGCGCCCACCACCAGCCGGTTCTGGCGGCCCAGCAGATGGCCGTCGAAGGTGGTGTCGAGCCGGTCGCCGACCTGCCGCTCGTGATGGCGGATCTCGATGTAGTCGCTGCGCAGCACGCTGCCGTCGCCCTGCAGCGCATAACTTTCCGAATCGCGCCAATGGCGATCGGTCAGCATGCCGTAGAACTGGTTGCGCACCGTGATGCCGGGCGCTGCGCGCCAGGTGGTGTTCAGGCGCGCCCAGCGATCGTAATAGGCGATCGAGGCGTCGCCGACGTTGTAGTTCTGCCGCGCCATGGCGGGATCGAGCACGCCGTCGATCACCGGCACGCCGAAATAGGTCATCGGCTTCTGGCGCGCGAAATCGTAGTCGAGCGTGAACGACAGCGAGGGATTCACGTCGAGCTTCAGCGCGCCGCCCACCGAGGTCAAATGCGACTCGCCGCGCGGCACCCAGCCGTTCTGCCGATCGTCGTTCACATGGAAGCGATACGAGAGCATCGGCCCGAGCGCGCCGGTGGTGTCGAGCGCGACGCGCTTCTGGCCGTAGCTGCCGGCGCCCACCAGCAAGCTGGTCTCGCGCTCGCGCCGAGGCGCCTTGGGCACCACGTTGATCACGCCCCCCAGCCCGCCCTCGCCGTACAGCACCGAAGCCGGCCCGCGCAGCACCTCGATGCGCTCGACCGACCAGGTGTCGACCGGGAAGGTCACCGTGCCCGCGCCCACCAGCATGCGCGTGCCGTCATACAGCGTGGTGATCGATTCGGGACCGCTGAAGCCGCGCACCGATACCGACGTGCCGCCGTTGCCGGGCGCCGCGTTGGCCGCGAAGCCGGCCGCGCGCGTGACGGCATCGAGCACGCTGGTGTCGCCGCGCTCGCGGATCCGCTCGCCGTCGAGCGTCTCGACGCTGGCCGGCGTGTCGAGGCTCGACAGGCCGAGCCGGCTGCCGGTGCCGGCCGGCTTGCTGGGATTGCCGGCATCGGCGGCGGCGCGCGCGGCGCCCACCGAGATGGCCGGCAGCGCCTGGGCCGCGCCGCCGCTGCCGGCGAGTTTCGCGGAGCCAGCGGCACCGGCCGGCGCCGCGTCGGTCGTCGATTTCGAAGGCAGCGCGTCGTCGGCCAGCGCCACGCGCGGCATGCCGAGCAGGGAGGCGATGGCGACCGCGCTCGCGCAGGCGCGACGAGGGGCCGTGCGCGGCGCGCGCGGAAAGACGGAATGGTGATGACGTTTCATGTCCTTGCCTGGATTGGCGTGTGGCAGGTGCACCGCGGATGCGGCGCATGATCCGGCGTGCCGCGTCGGCGGCGGCTCGGATCGTGGAGTCTTGGCGAGCGAGCAAGAACGCGCTGCGGCTCAGGCCAGACGATCCGGCGGCGAAGTCGAATCGGGCGACGCGGCGGCGCCCATCGAGCCAATCAAGGCGGCGGCAATGAAAAAATCGAGGGAAAAATCGACACGGCGCGCGCCAGCACGGCACGCGTCGCGGAATCGGACAGCATGAATCACGCGGAGTCTCCTGGGGTTTCGCGCCCCGTTGGAACAAAACATCAAGGACCAGACGAAGCTCAGGTCTGACTTCCGGCCTGGCCGTCGAGAGACGGCGATCCGGTCACAGTGGCGCGACCGCGCGGGATTTGCACCCGCTTCCGAGCTTGGCGGGCGCCATTCTAGCGTGGTTCGAAATACGCACGGAAGGCATTCGAAATCACTTCCTTATTGGCGACAAGCCTTCGGAACAGCTTTCCAATCTCCGGGAATATGTGCCGCCGTCACGATTGCCGCCGATTCGCCCCGCGCTGGGGCTATGATGCTGGGCCTGCGGCCGCGCGCTGCGGGCGACGTTCCCGCCCCGTTTGCCTCGAGTCGCCGCTCGCGCGCAGGATGGGGCGGCCGCGTGCCGCCGACGCTCGCGCACGCCCCTGCTTCCGTTTTCTCGACATGCACGGCTCGTACAATTTCCTCCTGGTGGTGGTCTCGTTCGTGGTGGCGACGCTGGCCTCGTACACAGCGCTCGACCTGACGAGCCGCATCGCCCTGCTCGGCCGTTCGCCGCAGCGTCATGCCTGGCTGGCCGGCGGCGCGGTGGCGATGGGCACCGGCATCTGGTCGATGCACTTCATCGCGATGCTGGCCTTTTCCTTGCCGATCCCGCTCGGCTACGACGTGCTCGACACCGGCTATTCGCTGGCGCTGGCGATCGTGGTGTCCTGCTTCGCGCTGTTCTTCACCACGCGCGCGCTGGCCACCCGCACCCACCTGGCCATCAGCGGCACGCTGATGGGCTGCGGCATCGCCGGCATGCACTACACCGGCATGGCCGCCATGAAGATGGCGCCCGGCATCGACTACCAGCCCGGCTGGCTGGCCGCCTCGCTGGCGATCGCGATCGCCGCCTCGATCGCCGCGCTGTCGATCGCGCGCCGCCTGCGCGACGAGCAACGCCGCTCGGTGGTGCGCGCGCGCATCGCGGCCGCCTTCGTGATGGCCATGGCGATCAGCGGCATGCACTACGCCGGCATGGCCGCCGCCGACTTCCCGCCCGGCAGCGTCTGCGGCGCGGCGAAAGGCGTCGATTCGACCTGGCTGGCCACCACCGTCACGCTGTTCACCTTCGCGATCCTGATCGTCACCCTGCTGCTGTCGCGCATCGACATGCGCAACAGCCGGCTGGCGCGCGCGGTGTCGAGCCTGAACGGCGAGATCGTGCGGCTCGCCACGCTCGACACGCTGACCGGCCTGCCCAACCGCGGCACGCTCAATGCGCGCATGGTCGAGGCGATCGACCGCGCGCGGCGCCGGCAGACCGGCTTCGCGGTGCTGTTCATGGATCTCGACGGCTTCAAGGCGATCAACGATTCGCTCGGCCATTCGGTCGGCGACCAGGTGCTGGTGAGCTTCGCGCAGCGCCTGCGCGGCTGCGTGCGGGCCGCCGACACGGTGGCGCGCCTGGGCGGCGACGAATTCGTGGTGCTGGTGGAGCCGCTAGTCTCGCCGCAGGATGCGCGGCTGGTGGCGGAAAAGGTGCTGGAGCGCACCCGCGACGGCGCCTGGAGCGCCGACACGCCGCTGCCCGTCACGCCGAGCATCGGCATCGCGCTCTACCCGCGCGACGGCGAGACCGTCGACACCCTGCTCAAGCACGCCGACGCGGCGATGTACGAGGCCAAGCGCGGCGGCCGCGGCACCTACCGCTTCTTCGAGGTCGGCATGAACGATGCCGCGCTGCGCACCCTGCAGATCCAGCAGGCGCTGCACGAGGCGCTCGCCAACGGCTATTTCAGCCTGCACTTCCAGCCGAAGTTCCGCGGCGAGACCCAGGCGCTGACCGGCGCCGAGGCGCTGATCCGCCTGCAGCATCCCAAGCTCGGCGCGCTGGCCCCGCTCGACTTCATCCCGATCGCCGAGCGCTCGGGGCAGATCGTGCCAATCGGCTATTGGGTGGTGCGCGAGACCTGCCGGCAGATCCGCGCCTGGCGCGAGGCGGGCCTGCCGAACATGAAGGTGGCCGTCAACCTGTCGACGCGCCAGCTCGCGCAGCCGGGGCTGGCGGACGCGATGCTGGAGATCGTCGAGGCGCAGCAGGTGGCGCCGCGGCAGATCATCTTCGAGATCACCGAAACCATGGCGATGCAGGATGCCGAGCGCACCATCGTGGCGATCCGCGATTTCCAGCAAGCCGGCTTCGAGATCGCGATCGACGATTTCGGCACCGGCTATTCGAGCCTGGCCTACCTGCAGCGCTTTCGCGTCAAGCAACTCAAGATCGACCGCTTCTTCACCAGCGGGCTGGACCGGCACGGCAAGGAAGGCGCGGCGATCGTGTCGGCCATCATCGCGCTGGCGCATTCGCTGGGCATGGACGTGGTGGCCGAGGGCGTCGAGACCGCCACCCAGCTCGACAAGCTCAACGCGCTGATGTGCGACGAGATGCAGGGTTTCCTGCTCGGCCAGCCGCTGACGGCCGAGGCCTTCGAGCAGTTGATCCGCGAGCGCGCCGGCGCCGGGACCGACCCGGCGCCCGCCTGAGCGGGCCGGCAGCCGGCCGCCCGGGCTTCCATCCAGCCGGGTTCAGGCCGGCTTGCTGGTGTCGTGGTCGAACTCGAGGCGGATGCCGCCCGGTTCGTAGATCATCGTGTGGCGCTTGGGGCCCTTGCCGAGCGGCTCCGGCGCGAACTCGACGCGCACGCCGGGCCATGCCGAGGCGCGCTGGTGGACCTCGTTGAGCGCCGCCTCGCTGGCCACGCGCAAGGCCAGGTGATGCAGGCCGACATTGCGCTTGCGGTCGAACTCGACCGGCGCCTCGCTTTCCTTGAGCTGCCAGAGCGTGAGCACCAGATGGCCGTCCGAGACGAAGGCGGCCGGATAGTCGGGCCGCTCGCCGACCAGCTTCCAGCCCAGGCACTGCACGAAGAAGTCGCGGGTCTGGGCCAGGTCGCGAACGGTCAGGCCGAGGTGATCGATGCCGCAGGTGAGCGCGCTATCTGACATCGCCGGGTTCCTTGCAAAAGAGTCTGATGTGGGGGGGAGCGCGCAAGCGAATCGCAAGCCGGGTGGCGCGTGGCTGGCGATCGACGGCGGCGCGCCGCCCACTATATGCCGGCTGCGTGAATCCTGCCGGCCGCGCCCGGCGCGAGATGCGAAGCGCGCCGCGCGCGGCCGAACGCTTCCGGCGCCGCGCGAGACGCGCGGCGAACGAGGCGGGAGATCGGGGGAAGCAGCGAAGGAGGGAAACGGCGGTCGGCCCGGGATGCCGACGCGAACCGGTCAGGCACGTTGCGCGCCCTCTACAGCGCCTCCTGGCAGAGCACCATCATCCGCTGCACCATGGTGGACGCCTCGTTGAGTTCCATCTCGCTGGTGAACAGCGCCGGCACGCTCGACAGCCGCACCGCGATGCCGGCGCCGAGCAGGTCGCGGCTGGCGATCTTCAGCGCCAGTTGGCCGATGCGCACGCGATCGAGCCAGTCCATCGTGACGCGCTGCTTGTCGAGCCAGCCGCGGCAGCAACTGACCACGTGGTCGATGCGCCATTCCTGCGTCAGCGCATAGGAGGCGGCGGCGATCGCGACCAGGTAGCACAACAGGTCCGGTCTCGCGCTCGCCGTGTCGGTGAATTCAGGTTTCGTCATGCGGTCCGCCTTCGGTGTATTGCTGAACGTCGGCGGTAAGTATGAACGAATGCCGGAAAAACAACCCGGGAATTCGAGGCCGGCGCCAGCGCGCCGCGCGGCGTTCAGCTACCGGGCTTGACCCGTTGTTCGTCGCCGCGCAGCAAGGTGAAGCGATTCTGATCGAACAGATAATAGTAGGTTCCGTTGCCGGTTTCGTTACGGCTGCCATGCACGATCACCAGCTTGCTGTTGCGCCGGAATTCGATCGGCTGGTCGATGTCGACGTCCCAGCAGCAGACCGTAAACGGCAGCCAGACGGTCTCGCCCGTCCTCGCGTCGACCGCCACCGTCATGGTGCAGGACGCGCCGCAGCCCCAGCTGCTCAGCGCGTAATGGCCGGCGAAGTTCGGTTTCTTGCCCGACAGTTCGCGCAGCCGCGCGGCGAACCTGTGGTCCTGCTCGGACTGGATCGTGGTGGCGGCCACCTTGCCGTGCCAGGCCGGCGCCGGGAAGTTGTCGAATTGCGGCACCGGCGCGGGCGCCGGGCTGGCGGCCAGCGCCAGGTTCGCCGCGATACCGAAAACGATCGATGCGACAGCGAAACGAAGACCTTTCATTGCGTTCAATACCAGTGATGTTTTTCCCAGAATTTACGGGCATGCTGCGCGCTGTGATAGCGGCCGTAAATATATCGAAGCCCGCCCTGCGCTTCCTCGACGGCATTACCGAAGGATTTCTCGCCATTCGGATTCAGCGCGTACTGGGCGCGCAACAACTGGAACAGGCCGCGCGCCGTGGAATTCGGATTATGCGAGTTCACCACCCCGCTCGATTCCTGCGCCATGATCCACAACAGGTCGGCATAATCGGTGACGGGCGCCTTCTCGAGCGCGATCGCGTCGCGCAGCGCCTTCTGCGAGGCGGGCGGCACCACCGAGGGGTCGATCGCGACCCAGCCCTGCTTCTTGGGCGGGCGCGGATGGTTCGAATGCGATTTCGACTTCGACTGCGTCGACTGAGTAGCGGTCATGGTGGTTTTCCTGGTATCGCGGCACTCGTCTCGACCCGTCCCCGAAGCCTGTCGAGTCGGCCGACGGCGACTATAAACGCATTGACCATCCAGGTAAATGAAACGGCGTGAAACGGCGTCGATCGAATTCGATTAATCGGTCGAATGCCGCCGTATTTAGTAAAAATTTCCGTCGATTTAATGACGAATTGATTGATCGGTAATTTTCACTGCATTTAAATCGATCGCGCAGCGGCGGATCGATCCGGCGTGCCGGCGCCCGCGGCCGGCCGGAACGAAAACCGCGCACGCCGGTATCATGACCGGCACACGCGAGCGCGCGACGCCGCCCATCGCGCCCCACGAAAACAGCCGGAGACGCCCCCATGCAATCGTTTTCGTTTCAGACCGTCCCCCACATCGTGCTCGAGGCGGGGCTCGCGCGCCGGCTCGGCGAGTTGCTGCGCGAGCGCCACGCCGGCCGCCGCGCCTGCGTGCTCACCGACGCCTTCCTGCATCGCGGCGGCACGCTCGCGCCGGCGCTGGCGAGCCTGGCGCGGGCCGGCTGGGAGGTGCTGGTGATCGACGAGGTGGTGGCCGACCCGCCCGAGGAGGTGGTGCGCGACGCGGCCCGGCGCGCGCGCGAATTCGGCGCAGAGCTGGTGATCGGGCTGGGCGGCGGCTCCTCGATGGACGTCGCCAAGCTGGTGGCCGCGCTGTGCGCGAGCGAGCAGCCGCTGGAGCAGATGTACGGCGTGAACCGCGTCGAGCACGGCCGCCTGCCGCTGGTGCAGATCCCGACCACGGCCGGCACCGGCTCCGAGGTCACGCCGATCTCGATCGTGACCACCGGCAAGACCACCAAGAGCGGCGTGGTCTCGCCGCGACTCTACGCCGATTCGGCCTTGCTGGACCCGGAGCTGACGGTCGGCCTGCCGCCGGCCGCGACCGCCGCCACCGGCATCGACGCGATGGTGCACGCGATCGAGGCCTATACCAGCAAGCGTCTGAAGAATCCGCTGTCGGACCACCTCGCCTGCAAGGCATTGCAATTGCTCACCGCCAACCTGCTGCCGGCCTGCCGCGACGGCCAGGACCTCGCCGCGCGCTCGGCCATGCTGCTCGGCGCGATGCTGGCCGGCCAGGCCTTCGCGAACGCGCCAGTGGGCGGCGTGCATGCGCTGGCCTACCCGATCGGCGGCGTGTTCCATGTGCCGCACGGGCTGTCGAATGCGCTGGTGCTGCCGCATGTGCTGCGCTTCAACGCGCAGGCCGCCGCGCAGCAGTATGCCGAGCTCGGGCAGTTGGTCGGGCTCGAGCCGGTCGGCCCGGTCGAGGAACAGGCCGAGGCCTTCATCGCCTACCTGGTGCGGCTGGCGCGCGACGCGGGGCTGCCGGCCAACCTGCAGGCGGTCGGCATCGACGTCGGCGACCTGGCGGGGCTGGCGGCCGACGCGATGAAGCAGGAGCGGCTGCTGATCAATAATCCCTGCGAGATCGACGAGGCCAGCGCGCTGGAGATCTACCGGCGCGCGTTCGAGCACGTCTACGACGAGGTGCAATAGCCGCCTCGCCCGGCTCCGGAAAGAAAAAACCGCGCGGGACAGCCATCCCGCGCGGTTTTTTTCATGGACCCGGGAGCCTAGTTCGTTAGGCTCGCCGAAGGCCGCGCGAAGTCCGCGCCCGGCGGCGCATCGGGGCGCTTGCCCGGATACGCGCGGCGCAGCTTGGCCACCTGGGCGGACGTCACCGTCGAGCCGGTGTTGCCCCAACTGGTGCGCACGAAGTTCGCGACGTCGGCGACCTCCTGGTCGGACAGGCGCCAGCCGAACGGCGGCATGGTGAAGCTCGACGGCGCCTCGTGCGTGCCGTTCAGCGCTGCGCCTTCCAGCACCACGTGGATCAGCGAGGTGGGATCGGCGCCCTGCACCACCGGGTTGCCGCCCAGCGCCGGGAACACGCGCGTGTAGCCACGGCCGTCGCTGCGGTGGCAGGCCATGCAGTTGTCGACGTAGACGGACGCGCCCGGCCGCTTCGCGTCGCCGGCGCGCAGCGCCTGGGCGGCCGCGTCGTCGTAGGCGTAGGCGGTCTCGCCGCTCGCGCGCGGCGGCAACGACTTCAGGTAGCGCGCGATGGCGCTCAGGTCGGCATCGCTGAGGTACTGCATGCTGTGGTCGACCACGTCGGTCATCCCGCCGAACGCAGCCGTATGCAGGTTGCGCCCGGTCTTCAGGAAACGCACGATCTCCTGCTCGGACCAGGTGCCCAGGCCGGTGCGCGGCTCGCCGCGCAGGCTGGTGGGCACCCAGCCGTCGATCGCCGCGCCGCCGGCCAGGAAATCGCTGCCGTCGGCGTCGCCGAGCGCGCGCTCCTGCATGGTCGGCGCGCGCGGCGTGTGACAGGCGCCGCAATGGCCGAGCCCCTGCACCAGGTAGGCGCCGCGCGCCAGCACCGGATCGGCGTACGAGGCGGCCTCGAACGGCTTGGGCGCCGGCGCGTACAGCTTGCGCCAGATCGCGAGCGGCCAGCGCATCGACAGCGGCCAGACGATGTCCACCGCGCGATTGGGCTGCTCGACCGGCGCCACGCCCTGGCTGAAGTAGGCGTACATCGCGCGCACGTCCTCCTCGCTCAGGCGCGCGTAGGACGGATACGGCATCGCCGGATAGAGCGTGTCGCCGTTCTTGCGCACGCCGGCGCGCACCGCGCGATCGAAGTCCTCGAAGCGCCAGCCGCCGATGCCGGTCTTCGCGTCGGGCGTGATGTTGGTCGAGTAGATCGCGCCGATCGGCGTGTCGAACTTCAGGCCGCCCGCGAAGGGCTTGCCGTTCGGCGCGCTGTGGCAGGCGATGCAGTCGCCGGCGCGCGCCAGGTATTCGCCGCGCTTGAGCAGTTCGGCCCGCGCCGCGTCGTGGCCGGCGGCCGGCGCCGCCACGGCCGATGCCGATGCCGCGAGCGGCGCCGTGGTCACGCCCGACGAAGCCGGCACCGGCTTCACCGCCACTGCGGCCTGGTTCGCGCCGAGCGCGGGCCAGGCCAGCGCCGCCGCGGCGGCCACCACGCCCGCCGCCATCGCCACGCGCCACGCCGCGGCACGCGGGCTCCTCGAGAAGATGCTCTGCTTCATACGCTCACCAAGGGGCCGGGGTTCTTCAGGTACTGCGTGCGGATCGCGCGCGCCGACCAATAGGCCAGCGCGGCCACCAGCCCGGTGGGGTTGTAGCCGGTGCCCTGCGGGAAGGCCGAGGCGCCCATCACGAACACGTTGTGCACGTCCCAGCTCTGCAGGTAGCGGTTCAGCACGCTGGTGCGCGGATCGGTGCCCATCACCGCGCCGCCCACCAGGTGGGTGGTCTGGTACTGGCGCGCATCGAAATGCTGGCCGAACTCGCGGGTCCATACGCTGATCGCCTTGGGCCCCATCGCCTCGGCGATCTTGTGCATCTGCCCGGTGACGTAGCGCGCCATCCTGATGTCGTTGTCCTTCCAGTCGAAGGTCATGCGCAACAGCGGCTGCCCGTAGGAATCGCGGTAGGTCGGATCGAGATCGAGGAACACGTCGCGATAGGACATGTTCGAGCCGTGCGCGTCCATCGAGATGGTGTGCGCGTAGCTCTGCTTGACCGCCTTCTTCCACTGCGAGCCCCAGGCCGGCGTGCCGGGCGGCGTGGCGATCCCGCTGACCGGCTTGACGCCGGCCTGGTTGACCCACATCGGCGAGCCGCCGACGAAACCGAGCGGGCCGTGGTCGAAGTTGTCGGAATTGAAATCGTCGACCGCCACGCCGTTGCCGCCGGCGCCGACGAAGGGATTCGTGTAGGTGTCCTGGTCGAAGAAGGCCTTGATGGTCGACAGGTTCTGGTAGGCGAAATTGCGGCCCACCACGCCCTCGCCCGAGATCGGGTCGTAAGGCTTGCCGATGCCGGACAGCAGCAGCAGGTGGACGTTGTGATACTGGAACGCGGCGACGATCACCAGGTCAGCCGGCTGGAACACCTCGCGGCCGGCCGGATCGACATAGGTCACGCCGGTGGCGCGCTTCCTGGTGTCGTCGAGCTCGACGCGCAGCACGTGGCACTTCGAGCGCAACTCGAAATGCGGCTCCTGCTTGAGCGCCGGCAGGATGTTCAGGTTCGGCGAGGCCTTCGAGTACATGTAGCAGGCATAGCCGCTGCAATAACCGCAGAAGTTGCACGGCCCCATCTGCACGCCGTAGGGATTCGTGTAGGGCCCCGAAGTATTGGCCGAGGGAAGCCGGTAGGGGTGCAGCCCGAGCGATTTGGACGCGTCGAAGAAACGCTGGGCGGAATAGGTGTTCAGCTGGGCGGCCAGCGGAAAGCCGTCGCTGCGATCGGCCTCGAACACGTTGCCGTCGCCCACCACCTTGCCGTTCACGCGATAGGCCTGCCCCGAGGTGCCGAACACCTTCTCGGCGAAGTCGAAGTGCGGCTCGAGCTCCTCGTAGCTGACGCCGTAGTCCTGGATCGTCATGCCCTCGGGGATGAACTTCCTGCCGTAGCGCTCCTCGTAGTGGCTACGCAGGCGCAGCTCCTCGGGCATGATGCGGAAATGCACGCCCGACCAGTGCAGGCCCGCGCCGCCCACGCCCTCGCCAGGCAGGAAGGCCGCGAGCTGCCGGTAAGGCAACGCGGTGTCGCCCGGCGCGTGGCGGATCGACAGGGTGGTCTTCGACAGATCCAGGAACAGCTTCTTGCGGACGTTGTAGGTCAGCTCGTCGAGCGTGTTCGGATAGGCGCCGTCGGGATAGGTATCGCGGTACTCGCCGCGCTCCAGCGCGACCACCTTGAGGCCGGCCTCGGTCAGCTCCTTGGCGAGGATCGCGCCGGTCCAGCCGAAGCCGACGATCACGGCATCGACATGCGGTTTCTTCTCGGCCATCAGCTGCGCTCCCCGTTGATCGACACCGGCCCGTAGGGATAGGGCTTGCCGTCCTGATTGACGAAATCCATGAAATCGGCGCGCGCGCCGGGGAAGCCGATCATCTTCCAGGCCGCCATGCCGCGATTGCCCCCGTGCACCGGATCGCAGAAATACCCCTCGCGCGTGTTCTGCAGCAACTGGCCGAAGAACACCTTGGCCGGCACGTCGCCGAGTTCGAGCTTGCCGGCCTCCAGCGCGCCCAGCACGGTGTCGCGCGTGGCCGCGTCGAGCTCGGCGAAGGGCTTGCCGTAGGCGGTGCGGCTGTAGCGGTCGACCGCCGCGATGCCGAGCCGGTAGATGTCGCGCGGCACCAGCTTCAATTGGTAGCCCAGTTCCGGCGCGCCCTGCTGGAACGGCCCCTGCATGTACCAGGTCGCGCCGTGCGCATAGGGCGTCTCCATCTGGCGATCGATGAACTCGGGCGCGCCCAGTTCCAGCGCGCCGGGCCCTTCGGCGTCGGCCGGGATCAGCCGGTCGCAGGCGGCCTGCACGAAGGCCCATTCGGCGGCATCGAAGAAACGCGGCTTGTAGGGGCCGGCATCGGCGCGCGCGCCGGCTGACTGCGCCGGCGCCGAGCCTTCGTGCCTGCCGAGATCGCAGCCAGCCAGCGAGGCGGCGGGCACCAGCGCGATGCTGGTCTGCAGGAAGCGGCGCCGCGAGCCCGGTTTGTCGGGTGGGGTGGTCATGATGGTCCGTTCTGGGTTGGGGCGACGGGTCGGGCGCGTGCCGTTCGGCACGACGTCCTCACCGATCGTCGCGCCCCGCCGCTGCCCGTTATCTTGAAAAATAGGCGATCCAGACAAGACACCTACATTTCATTTGGCCCGCGCATTATAAATGGAACCGGTTCCATTCGATAGCGCGGGCGGACAACGGCTTGTTTCAGATCGGGACATAATCGGCGCGGGCGATGCCGGATCGTGCACCGCCGCGACGGATCAGCGGGCGTAGAACTCGCTGTCGAGGTGCTGCCAGTCGGCGCAGCCGGCCGGCGCCTGGTCGACCGCAACGCCGGCGTATTGCGGTTTCGGCGAACTGACGTCGATCGTCAGCGTCACCTGGCGGCCGTCGGCGAGATCGCGGAACACGCTGGTGTCGACGCTCTCGCCGTTGCGCAGGAAGGTGGAATCGTCGCCGGCCGTGTCGGTCTTCGAGACGCGATGCACCACGCCCGCCAGCGTCGCGTGGCAGGCGCCGTTCGCGACGCGCAGCTCGTAGGCGTAGCGGCGCTTGCCGCCCGGGTCCTGCCCGGCATCGCGCAGCACCAGGGTGGTGGTGGTCGAGGTGCCCTGCGCGCGCAGCGTAAGCGCGCCGGTGCCGGCCGCCGCGTGGGCAGGCTGGCCCGCCAGCATCGCGCCGGCCGCCAGCGCCAGGCCGGCGAGGCGCGCCGCGCTGCCGGCTCGTGCCGATGTCTTCATGCTTCGTCTCCCGAATCCGTCGAAGGCCCTTCGCCAGCGGGCCGATATTCCTCTAACGCCGCCGCGCGCGATTGCGCCGACAGACGAGAGATTCCAGGCGAGAGATTCCGGAATGGAAGGCACGCCGTTTCGCCGCCGGGATCGATCGAGCCTTTGCCGCTCAGGCCTCGGGCCGCGCCGGCTCGATCGTCACCCAGTAGCGCGTGCGATAGACCACGCGCACCGGCAGCGTGGCCGGCAAGGCGGCCAGGATGTTGTCGGTATTGTCGATCTGGAAGGCGCCCGTGATGCGCAGCTCGGCCACGGCGGGATCGCAGCGCAGCAGCCCGGGGCGATAGCGCGCGAGTTCGGCCGCGAAGGCGCCGACCCGCATCCGGTCCGCGAACAGCACGCCGCGCGACCAGTCGGCCGCATGTGGATCGGCCGGCCCGCTCGCGCCGATCGCCTCGGCCGAGAAGCACAGCTGCCGGCCCGCGTCGAGCCGGCGCCGCAGCGCGGGCGCGGCGGCCGGCGTGATCTCCACCGCGCCGTCGAGCACGGTCACGCGCGAGGCGGCACGCGCCGGCTCGACGCCGTCGCGCACCACGAAGCGCGTGCCGAGCGCGCGGATCCGCCCCGCCGCCGTGCGCACCACGAACGGCCGGTGCCAGGCATAGGGGCTGTGCGCGTCGGCGCCGGTGGCCACCAGGATCTCGCCAGCCACCAGCTCGACGCGACGCTCGTTGGCATCGAAGCGCACGTTGAGCGCCGAACCGGTATTGAGCTCGATGCGCGTGCCGTCGGCCAGCATCAGGCCGCGCCGCTCGCCGGGGCCGGTGCGCTGCTCGGCGCCCCAGGCCTGCCAGGGCAGCAGCCGATAGGCGAGGTAACCGGCCGGGGCGAGCGCGGCGGCGGTGCCGCCCAGCGTCTTCAAGGCGGCACGCCGGTCGACGCGACGCTCGCGGCCCAGCGCCGGCAGCGCGGCGGCGGCCGGCATCGCGCCGAACTTCGCGTCGAGCCGCAGCACGCCCTGCCAGGCGCGCTCGTGCTCCGGGTCGGCCTCGCGCCAGCGCGCGCAGGCGGCCAGGTCCTCGGCGGAGGCGCGCTCGCGCAAGCGCACGGCCCAGCCGGCGGCCGCGCGCGCCACCGCGCGATCGAGCGGCGGCGCCTCGCGATCGGCCGCCGTGCTCACAGCGTCAGCAGCAGGCATGCTTCGTAGGCGCTCACCATGTAGCGTTTGACGGTGCGATCGCTGATGCCGAGCCGCAGGGCGATCTCGGCATAGGTCAGCCCCTCCAGTTGAGACAGCAGGAAGGCGGTACGCACATTGGGCGGCAGGCGATCGAGCATCGCGTCGATCTCGTGCAGGGTCTCGAGCACCAGGCAGCGCTCCTCGACCGAGGGCGCGCAGGCTTCGGGCAGCAGGGCCAGCGCCTCGAGCCAGGCGCGTTCGAGCGACAGGCGGCGGTAATGGTTGAGCACCAGGCGACCGGCAACCGTGCTCAGGTAGGCGCGCGGCTCGCGCAGCTCGCGCGGATCGAAACCGCCGGCCCCGCTCCAGGCGCTCAGCACCCGCACGAAGGTGTCCTGCGCCAGGTCCGCCGCGTCCGAGGCATTGCCGAGCTTGCGGCGCAGCCAGCCCTGCAGCCAAGCGTGATGGTCGAGGTACAAGGTGCTGACTTCACGTTGCACGTCGGAGAGGACGGCGGACATCGAGGAAACCCCTTTTGCGGCAAGCACTTCGAATCCGAAGTGAAGATAAGAATCATTCGCATTTTTATATAACTGACAGCTTTGTGCAATCGCTCGATGCATGTGAAATAAGGGGCGGGTTGGCGACATGACGAGCCGGCAAGGACCAGCGGGCGCCTGTCGCGACGGCCACGGCCGGGTGTAGAACAGGGGCTTCCACCTTGCCGCGGCGCCCGATCCCGGCAGACCTGATTCGATTCGTCCGCCGGCCGCGATCAACGGAAATACCGGCCTTTGCCTCCACTGGTCATACCAGTATGAACAAAGGCCGAGCCTGCTTTTCGCCTCTGCGGCAGCTCGCCATCGCCTCTGATCGGCTCGATCCGAATCCCGCCCAGCCCTGTCCACGCCCGTTTTCGGCGCCTTCCTCGCGCTCGCGCACCCGAATGACGCATCGCCGCCGCGCAAAAACGGTGCATCGACGCGCCGCCGCGCCGGTCAGCGTGGCCAGACCAGCCGAACGGCACATGGCCCGGCTCTTGCTAAATCATCGGGGGCCGCCACGGCGGCCCGACCCGACCGCTCCGATTCACCGACAAGACCACCCGAGAACCCGCGATGGATTTCCGACCGAACCGCACCTCCTCCCGCCGCGCCTGGCTCGCCGCCCTGCTGGCCGCCCCCGCCCTGCTGCTGTTCGGCGCGAACGCCGCCCAGGCCGACGCGCTCGACACCATCACCAAGAGCGGCACCCTGCGCGTCGCGGTGCCGGAGGACTATCCGCCGTTCGGCTCGGTCGGCGCCGACATGCAGCCGCAGGGCTACGACATCGACACCGCCGCGCTGCTCGCCAAGTCGCTCGGCGTGAAGCTGCAACTGGTGCCCGTCAACAGCGCGAACCGGATTCCCTACCTGACCACCAACAAGGTGGACCTGGTGATCTCCTCGCTCGGCAAGACGCCCGATCGCGAGAAGGTGATCGACTTCTCGGCCGCCTACGGCCCCTACTTCCAGGGCGTGTTCGGCCCCGCCGACATCAAGGTGGCGGGCCCGGCCGACCTGACGGGCAAGACCGTCGGCGCCACGCGCGGCGCGCTGGAGGAGATCGCGCTGACCCAGATGGCGCCGAACGCCACCATCAAGCGCTTCGAGGACAACAACGCGACCATTCAGGCCTTCCTGTCGGGCCAGGTGCAGCTGATCGCGGCCGGCAACATCGTGGCGGCGACGATCCTCGCCAGGAACCCGCCGCGCCGCCCCGAAACCAAGTTCGTGATCAAGAACTCGCCCTGCTTCGTCGGCCTGAACAAGAACGAGCCGCGCCTGCTGGCCAAGGTCGACGCGGCGATCGCGCAGGCCAAGAAGGACGGCGCGCTCGACGCGATCTCGAAGAAGTGGCTGGGCCAGCCGCTGCCGGCCGGCCTGTGAGCGACGCGCGACGCGCGGCCCGGAGCGACGGTCGTCGCGAGCTCCTGAGCGAGCGTCTTCGCGGGCCCCTGAGCGAAGGTCGTCGCGAGCCACTGACCGAGATCCGTTGCGGGCCTGCGAACGCCGTCCCTCGCGAGCCCGCGGGCGACATCCGCCGCGGCGCTCTCGCGGCGACGACATACGCGGCCCGCGCCTGACCTGCCGGGGCGGCCCAACGCGGCGCCGCCCCTCCCGAAGCCCAACCAACCCAGCCTCGAGATGACCTACCAGCTCCAGTTCGGCGATCTCGCCGACTACGCCGGCATGTTCGCCAGCGGCGCGGCGACCACGCTCGCGCTCACCGCCGCGTCGACCGTGCTCGGCCTCGCCATCGGCGTGCTCGGCGCCGCCGCGCACGACACTCGCGCGCCTGGCCTGGCCTGGCTGCGCGCGCTGACGGGCGCCTATGTCGAGGCGATCCGCAACACGCCCTTCCTGGTGCAGTTGTTCTTCGTGTTCTTCGGCCTGCCCGCGCTGGGCATCCACATCGGCGAGGTAACGGCCGCGGTGCTGGCGATGACGCTGAACCTGGGCGCCTACTCGGTCGAGATCGTGCGCGCCGGCATGGCCGCGGTGCCGCGCGGCCACCACGAGGCGGCCGCCGCGCTGGCCATGTCGCGCGCCCAGGCGTTCCGCCACGTGGTGCTGCCGCAGGCCTTCGCCAAGGTGTTCCCGGCGCTGACCAGCCAGATCGTGATC
The DNA here is from genome assembly GCF_000959725.1 of Burkholderia gladioli. Taxonomy (NCBI): domain Bacteria; kingdom Pseudomonadati; phylum Pseudomonadota; class Betaproteobacteria; order Burkholderiales; family Burkholderiaceae; genus Burkholderia; species Burkholderia gladioli. Next base: position 704,890 of record NZ_CP009322.1, on the reverse strand, counting down.
ACCATGCTCGGCTCGGCGGTGGTCTCGCAGATCTCGGTGGCAGACCTAACCTATGCGGCCAGCTACATCCAGTCGCGCAATTTCCGCGCCTTCGAAACCTACTTCGTGATCACGCTGGCCTACCTGGCGATGGCGCTGCTGCTGCGCTTCGTGCTGAATACCGCCGGCCGGCGCCTGTTCCTGCGCCGCGCGGGAGGTGCGCGATGATCGAATTCAGCTTCTGGCAGATCCTCGACAACCTGCTGCTGGCCGCGCGCTGGACCGTGGTGCTGTCGCTGGTCTCGTTCGTGCTCGGCGGCGCGCTCGCGCTGGCCCTGCTGGCGATGCGCGTGTCCAGCAACGTCGCGCTGCGCGGCGCCGTGAAGCTCTACATCGAGATCTTCCAGGGCACGCCGCTGCTGATGCAGATCTTCGTGGTGTTCTTCGGGCTGCCGCTGGCCGGCCTCGACGTGCCGCCCTGGGTGGCCGCCACGCTGGGCCTGACCTTCTTCACCAGCGCCTACCTGGCCGAGATCTGGCGCGGCTGCGTCGAGGCGGTGCCGCGCGGCCAGTGGGAAGCCTCGGCGAGCCTGGCGATGAGCTATCTCGAGCAGTTGCGCCACGTGATCCTGCCGCAGGCCGCGCGCATCGCCGTGGGGCCGACCGTCGGCTTCGGCGTGCAGGCCGTCAAGGACACCGCGCTGGTCTCGATCATCGGCTTCACCGAGTTGACCCGCGCCGGCACCGTGATCTCGAACGCGACCTTCCGGCCGTTCCTGGTCTATGGGCTGGTGGCCCTCATCTATTTCGCGCTCTGCTATCCGCTGACCCGCTGGGCGCGCGTCTTGCAAAGGAAATGGCATGCCGCTCGTTGAAACCCGCGCGCTGGAGAAGAACTTCGGCGCGAACCATGTGCTGAAAGGCATCGACTTCAGCGTCGAGCGCGGCCAGGTGGTGAGCATCATCGGCCGCAGCGGCTCGGGCAAGAGCACCCTGCTGCGCACGCTCAACGGCCTGGAAAGCATCGACGCCGGCTCGATCACCATCGACGGCACCACCGTCGACGCGCGCCGCGGCGACCTGCGCGCGCTGCGCCTGAAGGTGGGCATGGTGTTCCAGCAGTACAACCTGTTCCCGCACCTGAGCGCGGGCCAGAACGTGATGCTGGCGCAGACCGTGGTCAAGCAGGCCAACCGCCACCAGGCGCGCGCGATCGCCGAGCTGATGCTGGAGCGCGTGGGCCTCGGCGACAAGTTCGATGCCTATCCGGAACAGCTTTCCGGCGGGCAGCAGCAACGCGTGGCGATCGCCCGCGCGCTGGCGATGAAGCCGGCCGTGCTGTTGTGCGACGAGATCACCTCGGCGCTCGATCCGGAGCTGGTGGCGGAAGTGCTGGGCGTGGTGGAGAACCTCGCCAAGGAGGACATGACGCTGATCATGGTCACGCACGAGATGCGCTTCGCGCGCGCCGTGAGCGACCAGGTGGTGTTCATGCACCAGGGGCGCGTGTGGGAAAGCGGGCCGCCCGAGCAGATCTTCGGCGCGCCGAAGACGATCGAGTTGCAGCGTTTCGTGCAGTGAATTCGCGCCGGCGGCGAGCGCAATGCAAGGACGCGTTTCGCCCCGCTCGCGCGGCGCAGCATCGGCTGGCCTTGGTCGCGACGTCGCGCTGGCGGGGCTCGCGCGCGAGCGTCGCCCGTGTCGCGCGCGGCTTGTGCGGTGCGATGGCGAGGCCTCGCTTACCGCCCCTTGCAACGGGGACCCTCGGTAACACAATCGAGGGGAACGGCCGGCCGTCGCGCGCGGTCCATGACAGCATATCGAGCGTGTCGCGGGTGCCACCGCCACGCTCGACGCTCCACCGTAGCGACAGGCCCGGCCGCCCCGCGCGCGGCCTTCGTCATCATCGCGTCACGTCGATACGGTATTTCCGATGTCCCCGCGTCTGCGACGCGGCTGCCCTGCCTTCGGAGTCGACCATGCTGAGCCCACACGAACTTGCCACCCTGATGCTGATCCACGGCGCGCCCGACGGGATCGATCCCGATCGCGCCGAGATCGACACGCTGCTCGAACACCGGCTGGTGTCGGTCGAGCCGCACGAGGACGGCGTCGCGCGACCGGCGCTGACGGCCACCGGCCGCTCGGTGCTGGCGGCCGCAGGACGGATTCCGTCGGCCACGCCGGCGATCCGCGACCTGGCGCCGGGCGCGTGAGGGTGAGCGTGGCACGGCGAATGCGCGCGGCGGGCGGGGCAGCCTGCGGCGCGCGCATTCGCGCCGTCCTGCTTCTGGCGTGAAGGGCCGCACCCCGCGCGACGCCACCGCCACCGCCACCGCCACCGCCACCGCCACCGCCACCGCCACCGCCACCGCCCGATAAACCACCATTCGTCTTCACCGCGCCTGCCCCCAGCCTCAGCGCCGATTGCCTCACGCGACAAATCGCCTCACCTTTCAGCGCGCAAGCCCGTTCCGCCGTCCCGCCTGACACATTCCCGACGCAAATCGCGCCGCAGTGGTTTACCATCGCGCGATGCTGTCGCCCATCTCCTCCCGACGTCGTCTGACCGCCTGGCTTGGCCTGCTGGCCATCTGGCTGCTGGTGCTGATGCCGCTCGCCAGCCAGCTGGCGGAAGCGGCGGCCGCGCATCGGCCTGACGCGCCGATCTGCGCGGCGGCGCAGCATGTCGACCGGCACGAGCTGCCGCGCGACGCCTTGTCGGCTTGCGGCTATTGCGACTTGCTGGCCTCGCATGCCTATGCGCCGGCCGCCGCCGCGCCCGCCGATGCCCTGCTGCATCCCCTCGTGCGCCGCGTGCCGCTGCTCGCGCCGGCCCCGCCGCCCCGCTCCTTCCCCTCGCTGGCCGCGCCGGCGCGCGCGCCACCCTCGCTGGCCTGATTCCGCCGCTGCGTTCGATCGCGCGGGCCCGCGCCCGCCGCCGAGACCTGCCTGGCCCGAGCCGGCCGCCTCGTCCCGAGCCAGCGCGCCCTGTCGCGCGATCGTCCGCTCCTTCGATCTCCTGATATTCGTGGCGAGACCACCATGTTCAAGCATTTGACCGCCTTACCGCTGCGCGCCTCGCGCGGCGCCGCCACGCTCGCGCTGGTCTGCGCGGCGCTGGCCGGCACGGCCGCCCTGAGCGGCTGCCAGCAGGACCAGCCTTCGTTCAACAACCTCGACATCACCGGCAACACGCAGTTCGGCAAGGACTTCTCGCTGCCCGATACCGACGGCAAGCTGCGCACCCTGGCCGACTATCGCGGCAAGGTGGTGGTGCTGCTGTTCGGCTACACGCACTGCCCCGACGTGTGCCCGACCACGCTGGCCGAGCTCGCGCAGTCGCTCAACCAGCTCGGCCCCGACGTCGCCAAGCGCGTGCAGGTGCTGTTCGTCAGCGTCGACCCGAAGCGCGACACCGACCAGGTCCTGTCGCAGTACGTGAGCGCCTTCGATCCCTCGTTCCGCGCGCTGCGCCCGGCCAACGACGCGCAGTTGAAGCAGGTGACCAACGACTTCCGCATTACCTACGAGCAGGTGGCGGGCAGCAAGCCCGACAACTACTCGATGAACCACACGGCCGCGAGCGTGGTGTTCGACCCGAGCGGCAAACTGCGCCTGTTCGCGCGCGACGGCCAGGGCACCCCGCCCTGGGTGCACGACCTGCCGCTGCTGCTCAAGGGCAGCGACGCCTGAGGCGCCGCCCGTCACGACATCACGCATCACTCATATTCCAAGGACATCCGAACCATGAAAACCGCCATCCGCCTGCTCGCCGCCGCCTCCCTCGCCGTCGCCGGCTCGACCGCCTTCGCCGCGCCCGACGCCCTGTCCGTCTCGAAGTGCTGGATCCGCGCGATGCCCGCCGGCATCCCCTCGGGCGGCTTCTTCGAAGTCGCCAACAGCGGCGACAAGCCGGTCCAGCTCACCGGCGTCGATTCCGAGGCGTTCGGCATGGCCATGCTGCACCAGACCCAGAGCAACGGCAGCATGTCGAAGATGGTGATGGTCGACACCGCCACGGTGCCCGCCAAGGGCACCCTGTCGTTCGCGCCGGGCGGCTATCACGTGATGCTGGAAGAGCCCAGGCAGGCGCTCAAGATCGGCTCGACGATCCCGCTCACGCTGAGCTTCGGCGACGGCGAGAAGCTCAGCGCGCAGTGCAAGGTCGAAAGCCCCAAGGCGATGTCGAAGTAAGCCGCCTTCCCTCGAACCCAACCGGAATCCCGCCATGAAGATTCGCCAGTTCGCGGCGCACGGCGCCGCCGCCCTGCTGCTCGCGGCCGTCGCGCCGCTCGCCTTCGCCCACGCGCATCCGAAGCAGCGCAGCCCCGAGGCCGGCGCCACCGTGCCGGCCGCCACCGCCAGCGTGTCGATCGACTTCGACGAGGGCCTGGAGCCGGCCTTCAGCTCGCTGAAGGTCAGCGACGCGGCCGGCGCCTCGGTCACGCGCGACAAGTCGAGCGTCAGCGGCAGCGACAAGAAGCACATGAGCGTCGATCTCGCCGCGCTCAAGCCGGGCGTCTACACGGTCAACTGGGTGGCGGTGGCCACCGACGGCCATCGCACGCAAGGCAGCTACAGCTTCACGGCGCAATAAGCGTCGCCCGGCTTCACCAGGCAACATCAGGCAGCACCCGCGGCACCTTTATAAAAAGCAGTAAAAAAAGCAGTAACGACAAGCAGGGGACGGCCCGCGCGCAATCCATAGCGCGTGGGCCTCCTTCCCCGTGCGCGCCCGCATCCTCCCTCCCTCGGCACACTTTCCCGTCAGGCTCGTGACAGATCGCCCATCGCGCGCGCGTCTTAACGAAACCTTGACATCGCGCCGCCTACACTGCGCCGATGGAAAAACGAATCATTTCCATTTGACGACGCAGCACGACACTTCCCGCGCATCCGGCCGATCGCCTCGATCGCCTGCCGCTGCGCTCCCGATGGAACAGCCAGGACCTTGAAATCGCCACGATGGGCAGCGACGGCCGTTAGCGGCGATTTCGCGGCAAGCCAGCGCGCCACCCCGGCGCCGCGCCGCCCCTGGTGGCTGGCGCTGGTCGCGCTCGGCACGCTGCTGGCGGGCCTGGCGGTGCTCAGCCTGCTGGTCGGCTCGCATGGCTTGCCGATCGCGCTCACGCTGCGCTCCTTGTGGCACGCGCAAGGCGAGGCCTGGCCGACGATCCGCGACTACCGGCTGCCGCGCACCGAACTCGCGATCCTGGTGGGCGGCGCGCTCGGCCTGGCCGGTTGCCTGGTCCAGACCCTCACGCGCAATCCCCTGGCCGGCCCCGGCATCCTCGGCGTCAACTCGGGCGCGGGGCTGTTCGTGGTGCTCGGCATCGGCGCCGGCGTGATCGCCCCGCTCGCGCAATTCGGCCTGGCCTTCGCCGGCGCCGCCGTGGTCGCCGGCCTGGTGTTCGCCTCGCGCCTGCTGTCGCGTTCGAGCGACCCGGTGCGGCTGCTGCTGACCGGCACCGCGCTCGGCGCCAGCCTCGAATCCACCACCGCCGGCCTGAGCCTGCTCCAGCCCAACAGTCTCGAACAGTTCCGGCTATGGGCGGTCGGCTCGGTGGCCGATCGCGGCGAGGCCATGCTGCCGATCCTGGCCGCCTGCCTGCTCGGGGGCCTGGCCGCCAGCCTCGCACTGGCGCGCCCGCTCGACGTGGTGGCGATGGGCGACGAACACGCGCTCGCGCTCGGCATCCACCGTGGGCGCCTGCTGATCGCCTGCGGCGCCGCGATCTCGATGCTGTGCGGCGCGGCCACCGCCGCCGCCGGCCCGATCGTGTTCGTCGGCCTGCTGGTGCCGCACCTGGCGCGGATGCTGGTGGGCATCGGCCTGCGCCGCGTGCTGCCGGCCTGCGCGCTGCTCGGCGCGGCGCTGCTGCTCGCGGCCGACATCCTCGGCCGCCTGCTGGTGCCGGGCAGCGAGATTCCGGCCGGCGCGGTATCGGCCGTGATCGGCGCGCCGCTGTTTTTCGTGCTGATGCGGCGCGCGAAGTTCGCGCCATGAAACCCGCGCGACCGATGCCTCGCCGACTGCCTTCGATCGTGCTCGCGATCCTGCTCGGACTCGCGCTGCTGGCCGCCACGCTCGCGGCCCAGCTCTGCCTCGGCCCGTTCGGCATCTCGCCAGGCGCGCTATGGCATGCGCTGCTCGATCCCGCCTCGCCAGACCGCTTCGCGGTGCTCACGCTCGGCCTGCCGCGCTACCTGCTCGGCGCGCTGGCCGGCGTCGCGCTGGGCGCCTCGGGCGCGATCTTCCAGACCGTCACGCGCAACCCGCTGGCGAGCCCCGACGTGCTCGGCTTCGGCGCCGGCGCGGCCAGCGGCGCGATCCTCGCGCTGCGGCTCGGCGAGAGCCAGCCGGGCTTCACGGCAGGCATGGCGGTGGCCGGCGGGCTGCTGGCGGCGCTGGTGGTCTATGGGCTGGCCGGCGGGCTGCGCGCCTCGCCGCGCCGGCTGATCCTGAGCGGCATCATGATCTCGGCGCTGCTGGCGGCCGTGAACGGCTACCTGCTGCTCGAGGCCGACGTGCAGGACACCCAGGTGGTGCTGGCCTGGCTGTCGGGCAGCCTCAATACCGCCGCCTGGCACGACCTGCCGGGCCTCGCCGCGGCGCTGGCGGCCCTGATCGCGTTGTGCCTGCTGCGGCATCGCAGCTTCGGGCTGATCGAACTGGAGGACAGCCTGGTCACCACGCTCGGCGCGCGGCCAGGCCGGCAGCGCGCCGGCTGGATCGTCACCGGCGTGCTGCTGGTGGCCGCGGCAACCGCCGTCACCGGCCCGATCGCCTTCGTCGCGCTGGCCGCGCCGCATATCGCGCGCCGCCTGCACGGCGCACGCCTGGCCAACCCGCTGGCGCCGGCCCTGGTCGGCGCCGTGCTGGTGACGGGCTGCGACGCGGTGGCCGCCAACGCCCTGCCCATCCATCCGCCGGTGGGCATCGTCACGGGCGCGCTCGGCGGCCTGTACCTGCTCACGCTGCTGCTGCGCGCCGATCGCCCCGGCGCGCGCGGCAACGCGTTTTGAAAGGATCACGAATGATCGGCTCCGAACTTCTCCATGGCTCGCGCCTTCGCGCGATGCCGGCCGCCGGCGCGCTGCGCCGCTTCCTCGGCCTGGCCGCCGCGACGACGCTGCTGCTCGCCGGATTCGGCACCCGCCGCGCGCAGGCCGAAGCCGCGCCCGCCTTCCCGGTCACCATCGCGCATCAATGGGGCTCGACGATCATCCCCCGCGCGCCGCAGCGCGTGGTGGTGCTGGGCTGGAACGAGGCCGACGTGGTGCTCGCGCTGGGCGTCACGCCGGTGGCGATCCAGGACTGGCAGCAACTGGGGCTGAAGGACGGCCAGGTCAATCCCTGGTCGCAGGCGCTGGTGCACGGCACGGCGCCCGTGATCCTGCCGCGCGGCGACCTCGACTTCCGGCGCATCGCCGCGCTGCATCCGGACCTGATCCTCGACGTCAACGGCCGCGACAACAGCTCGCAAGCCAATTACGCGCTGCTGTCGCGGATCGCGCCGACCGTCGCCTCGCCGAAGGAGGTGCGCGACAACAACCTGCCCTGGCAGCAGCAGGTGCGCATCGATGCGCTGGCGCTCGGCCGCGTGGCGGCCGGCGAACGGCTGATCGCCGATACCGAGGCCCGCATCGCCGCCGCGCGGCGCGCCCACCCGGAGTTCGCGGGCCGCAGCTTCAGCATCGACTGGGGCGTGCAGAACGGCTGGCATGCCTATGTGGAAGGCGACGTGCGCCCGCGACTGCTGGAGGATCTCGGCATGAAGCTGTCACCGACGCTGAAGACGCTGCCCGCGCGCAACTACTACGCGGACCTGCCGATCGAGCGGACCTCGGCCATCGACGCCGACCTGGTGGTGCTGGTGGCCTTCGCGCGGCCGGCCGCCTCGCTGCTGGCCGAGCCGGCGGTGCAGGCGCTCGACGCGGCGCGCCGGCATCGCCTGGTGGTGCTCGACAACCAGCGCGACGCCGCGCTGCGCGCCGCCTTCGCCACCGGCTCGCCGACCAGCATCGACGCCACGCTCGACCAGTTGGTGCCGCGCATCGCCCGCGCGCTGACCGGAGCCGGCCAATGAACGGCCGCGACGCGCAACAGCCCGCCGCGTGCCGGGAAGAAGGCCTGCGCGCGGTCGACCTGAGCCTGCACTATCCCGGCGGCGCGCCGATCATCGCGCATCTCGACGTGGCGATCGCGCCGCATGCGTTCACCACCATCGTCGGGCCCAACGGCTGCGGGAAGTCGACCCTGCTGAAGGCGCTGAGCCGCGTGCTGAGCCCGCAGGGCGGCGCGGTGCTGCTGGACGGGCGCGAGGCCGCCGGCTACGCGCCGAAGGCCTATGCGCGCCAGGTCGGCTTCCTGCCGCAATCCTCGACGGCACCCGAGGGCATCACGGTCGCCGAGCTGGTGGGGCGCGGGCGGTATCCCCATCAATCGCTGCTGCAGTGGACCAGCGAGGCGGATCGCGCCGCGGTGCGCGAGGCGATGGCGCGCACCGACGTGGCCGAGCTGGCCGGGCGGCGCGTGGCGGAACTGTCGGGCGGCCAGCGCCAGCGCGTCTGGATCGCGATGGCGCTGGCCCAGCAGACCGAGATCCTGCTGCTCGACGAGCCCACCACCTATCTCGACCTGGCGCACCAGATCGACGTGCTCGAACTCTGCCACGAGCTGAACACGCGCTTCGGCACCACCGTGGTGGCCGTGCTGCACGACCTGAACGAGGCTTGCCGTTATGCCGACCGGATCATCGTGATGAAGGACGGCCGGATCGTCACCAGCGGCGAGCCGGGCGCGGCGATCACGCCGGCCACCGTCCGCGAGGCCTTCGGGCTGGAGGTGCGCGTGATCGAGGATCCCGTCACGGGCACGCCGCTGGTGCTGCCGCTCAGGGCCGGCAAGCGGCGCGGCGCGGGGGCGGCGGCGGCATGAAGATCGGCACGAGAATCGGCATGAAAATCGCGGCCGGCTTCAGGCCGCTTCGGCATCGCCTCAGGGCCGTTTCGCGATGAAGTCGATCTCCACCAGCGCATCGCGCGCGAGCCCCGTCACGCCGATGCAGGTTCGCGCCGGCAGCCGCCCCGGCGGGAAATAGGACGCGTAGGTCTCGTTCATGAGGGCGTAGTCGCGCTTGAACTCGGTGAGGAAGATACGCGCCGACAGCACGTGCTCCAGACCCAGCCCCAGCCCTTCCAGCACCAGGATCAGGTTGTCCATCACGCGGCGCGTCTGGGCGAGCACGCCGCCGGGCAGCGGCGCCTCGTCGTCCTCGGGCCAGGTCGGCATCTGCCCCGTCACGAAGATCCAGCCGTCGCGCTCGGTCGCGTGGGAAAACGGGCCGACCGGCGTCGGCGCGCCCTCGACCATCCAGAACTTCGTATCGCCAGCCACCTGGGAAACCATCGGCGTCGCTCCGCGCATGAGGGGAAACGGGAGCGTCGATTCTAGCGAGCCAAAAATCGGCGCGCGGCCCCCTTCCGCTCGCCTGCCGCCGGGCTCAGAACGCGTAGCGCATCCCCGCGAACAGGCTGCGCCCCTCGCCGGGATAGAAGATCGCGGTGCTCGAGGCGGTCCGCGCGTTGGCGACCGTGCTGATGTCCGAGACGTAGCGCTTGTTGGCCAGGTTGCGCGCGTCGAGGTAGATCGACAGCCCGTTGCGGAAGTCCATCCCCGCCTGCAGGCCGAACACCGTGTAGCTTGGCGCGCGCAGCGTGTTCGCGTCGTCGGCCCAGGCGCCCGAAGGCACCCAGTCGACGCTCGCCGAGACATGGAAGCCGTTCGGCCGCGTATAAGCGAGCACGCCGCGCAGCACGTTGAGCGGCACGCCGGCGATGCGGTTCGAGCCGTATTGCGGATCGTCCTTGAAACGGAAATCGCTGAGGTTCCAGACGCCCGACACGCTGATGCGATCGCCCGCGCCGCGGCGCGTGAGGTCGCGCCAGAGATCGAAGGCGGCGCCGGCCTCGATGCCCTGCAGCACCGTGCGCTTGGCGTTGAAGGTGGCGGCCGGGATGTCGGGATTGGTGGTGTATTGCAGCAACTGGTCGCGCACCAGCGAGCGATAGGCGCTCAGGTCCCAACTCAGCCGGTCGTGCGTGCCGCGCGTGCCGAGCTCCAGCGTCCAGGCGTGCTGCGCGGCCAGCGGCGTGAACCGGGTGGTGGTGGCGAAGGTCTGCGCGAGATCGGTGAAATCGGGCACGTCCTGGCTGCGCGTGATGTCGACGAAGGCCTGGATCTCGCGCCTGGGCTGCCACAGCAGGCCCAGCTTCGGGTTCACGCCGCTATACGAGGCGCGCGTCGACTTGTAGTTCGCATCGTTCGGCAGACCGCCATAGTCGATGTACTCGCGCACCGAATGCAGCAGCTTCACGCCCGTCATCAGCGCGACGCTGGGCAGGAAGAACAGCCGGTTCTCGACATAGGCCTCGTAGTTGAAGGCCGTTTGCGTCGAGTCGAGCGTCTGCGCGCCGCGATCGCCGTTGACGTTCAGATACTGGTTCGCCTGCGTGCGCCCGCCGAAGAAGCGCGCGCCGACGATCAGCTCGTCGCGCATGCCGGCCAGCTCGGGATGCAGGCTCAGGCGCGGCGCGAAGCCGTAGGTCCAGCCGTCCTGGTCGATCGCCTGGAAGATCGGGTGGTAGAGGCTCTTGTGGATCGCCCAGGTGTCGAACTGCAGTTCGCCCTGGTCGAGCTTGACCGTGGTGCGGTTGGCGATGCGCTCGGTGCGCGTGTTGCGCGCCTGGTCGCCCGACAAGGCGCTAGGCGCCGCGCGCGTGGGATGGTTCAGCGCATCGGCCAGCGACAGCGAACCCGGCAGTTGCTGGTCCACCACGTAGGCGCCCACGTAGAAGCGCGTCTCCACGCTGGGGCTGAAGCGATAACCAACGTTGGCATTGAACTGCTCGTACTGGCCGCGCTCGTGGTCGCGCCAGCCGTCGGCGTGGTTGACGCTGAAGGTGGCGAGGAAATCGAGCGGGCCGATCACGCGCGAGATCTGCGCGCTGGTGCGCAACGTGCCGTGGCTGCCGCCCTCGATGCGCAGGATGTTCGGCGCCTCGGCCGTGTAGGCGGTCGGCGTGACGAAGTTGATGGCGCCGCCCAGCGTCGAGGCGCCGTATTGCAGGCCGTTGCCGCCCTTGTAGATCTCGGTGGCCTGCAGGCCGAGCGGATCGATCTGGTAGTAGTCGCCGCTGCCGTCGGCGAGATTGGTCGGGATGCCGTCCTGCAGGATGTCGAGGCCGCGCGCGTGGTAGCCGCGCGCGATGCCCGAGCCGCGGATCGACAGGCGCAGCTCCTGGCCGTAGCGATTCTCGACGAACACGCCCGGCGCGTCCTTCAGCACGTCGCGCAAGGTGAAGGCATAGCTGTTGGTGTAGCTGGCGGCATCGACGAAACCGACCGAGCCGACCGTCTGGTCGAGCCGGCGCTTCAGCGCCTCGGTGCCGAGCGAGGTCGGCGAGGCGTTCGCGCTGGCCTTCACGGAGATCGAGGGCAGCGGCGTGGCCGGCGGCTCGCTCGCCGCGTCGGTGGTCTGCGAAACAGCGGCGGAGGCGGACAGCGCTGACAGCGCGCCGGCCATCGCGATGGCGATGCGGGAAGGACGGATCATTTTTCGTTGTACTGATGTCTCGTTATCGAAACGGCTCGACCTCGACTCGGACGATCGAGCGCGGGGCGGCCGGCGTCGAGCGCCGGCCCTTCGATCGGCTCGCGACACGCCCCCCGGCGTGCGCTGTCAGGCCGCCGGCGCGCCGATCACGGCGCCGGCGGCGGCGCTCAGGCGGCCCTGCGCACGGCGCGCCCGAACACCAGCCGGTCGGCCAGCCAGACCGCCACGATGCTCGCCCCCATCAAGGGGAACACGATGCCGAGCAACGCCAGCCCGGCGATCCAGCCGCGCATCGGCGGCGCGGCGCGCTCGCGGGCCGGCGCGCCGAGCGTGAGCGCCGGGCGCCGCTTCCACCACATCACGAAGCCGGTCACGGCCATCGCCGCGAGGCCGAGCGAGATGGCCGCGCAGATCAGCTGGTTGGCGAGCCCGAAATAACGGCCCATGTGCAGCGCGGTGCCGTAGGACACGGCCTGCGCGACGGCGCCGTAATCGCCGTAGCGGATGTCGCGCAGCACCTGCCCGCTGTACTGGTCGAGGTAGATCGTGCGTTCGGCCTTCGGATCGGCCGGGAAGTAGGACACCGTGTAGACGCCGTCGGCATCGACCGGCATCACCAGCGAATAGCCGCTCGTCACGCCCAGCGTCGCCACCTTCGCGACGGCGTCGTCGAGCGTCAGCGGATGCGCGGTGGGCGCCGCGCTCGAATCGGGCACCGGCACGTTGCCGACCGCCCAGGGCGTCTGCGGCAGCGGCAGGTCGTCCATCACCATGCCCGGCATCGAATCGTCGCCATGCGCGTGATGCATTGGCGCGGCGGCGGCCGGGGCCGCCTTCGCGCCGGGTCGCGTCGAATGCAGCGAGGAGCCGCCCCAGGCGCCCGGCGGCGAACCGAGGTTGACGCTGGTGGCCAGCGACTTGAACTGCTTGCCCCAGGAGCCGGTCCACGGCAGCCCGCTCAGCACGAAGGCCAGCGCGCCGAGCGCCAGCCAGATGCCGAGCGAGGCATGCACGCTCTTCCACAACGGCCGGCCGCGCAGGCCCGCATCGGGCAGCAGCGCGCGGCGCAGCCGGCCCGGCTCGCGCGGCCACCACAGCGCCACGCCGGTGCCGATCATCACCAGGGTCCAGCAGGCCACCAGTTCCATCAGCAGCTCGCCCGGCTTGCCGAGCAGCAGCTTGCGATGCAGCATCCGGTCGACCTGCATGAAGCGCGCGTCGACGCTCAGCGTGCCGAGCACGCGGCCGTCATAGGGGTTCACGTAGACGCTCTCGCGGCTGCCCGAGGGCAGGCGGAACACGAACTCGGCGCTGCGATCCGGCTCGCGCCGGATCTCGGCCGAGACCGGCTTCGCGCCGGCGGGCATGGTCGCGACGGCGCGCTGCAGCAGCGTATCGGCATCGAGCCGCGGCTCGGCGCCGGGCGTGACGATCAGCCGGTGTGGATACAGCAGCGGCTCGATCTGCGGCTGGAAACAGTAGATCGTGCCGGTGACGGCGAGGATCACGAGAAACGGCATCACGAACAGGCCGGCGTAGAAATGCCAGCGCCAGAGCGTGCGATAGCCGGCTTGCGGGGAACGGGCGGACGTCATCGCGTGCCCGACGGTGGTCGACATGCTGTCAGCTCCCGGTGGTGATCGTGGGTCGGCGGCGGCCGTCGAGACAGCCGCGCGTCGAACGGGTCGTCGCGCTCATCGAGCACGCGAGGACGAGCGGCTGCCGCGCCTGATGCGCGGCCGGCCGTCATCGCTCGCGCAACGCGGGCGCGCGACGGGATTCATGCTTCGGATTTCGCTACGAGGTCGCGCCGAAGGCGGCGGCGCGAGGCGCGCCGCATCGGCGGAAAAGGATCAGGCGAACAGCGGCGGAGCGCGGGAAGGCGGCCGATCGCCGATCGTCAGGCGCAGGGCCTGGCGCGTGACGGGGCGTGGCCAGGCGGCGCGCGCGATGGAAAACGGAAACAGCAGGACCAGTAGCAGGCAGGACGCCAGCGCCGTGAACAAGGCGATCGCGAACGGGCAGATATTGCCCGGGTTGCCCGCGGCGGAGGACGAATCGCCCGCGCCTTCGTGATCGTGATGCGCGAGCCGGCTGGCGAGCGCGGCGGCATCGTTGGCGGGCGTGATCGGCGCATCGGCATCGAAGCGCGCGGCCAGCGCCGCCGCACCGAGCAGCAGCGGGCCATGGCCCGAGCACAGCACCACCGCGCCCGCGTCCGGGCCGTCCGGATCGAGCATCACGGCCCCGGAGATCAGCGCGCGAGACAGCAGCACGGCCAGCAGCAGGCCCCACAGCAATCGTGTCGCGAAGCCGCCCCGCAGCAGGAAGTGGCGAAGTGCGTTCATGGCGCGCGATTGTAACCCTCGTAGGCGGGCGACGTGAAGTCGCACCGACTGATGCCCGGTATCGGTGCCGGAACAGTGGTTTCCAGGCCCACGCCCGGTTCCCCGGAAGTCCTTAGCGATCGGCGGCGAGCACCGCGCCCGGCGGCGGTCGATCTCGATATGCGACATCGCGTCGCGGTTCGGCCGGGGCGGGGAACGCGGCTACAATACCGCCGCCATGAGCCGACTCCGCCATCTGCTGGCACGGCGCGCCGATCATCCGCTGCTCTCGCTGCTGATCCTCTGCCTGCTCGCGTTCCGCCTTATCTTCCCGACCGGTCTGATGCTCGACCCGGACGCGGACGGCGGCTGGGCCGGCCTCGCGATCTGCAGCGGCCATGGCCCGCTCGACCTGACGCCCGCCGCCCTGCAGGCCAACGAGGACCTGTCGCGCGCGCTGGGCTCCGCACTCTCGCCGATGCCCGACACGCATCACCAGCGCGCCGGCGCCAGCGCCGAGCTGTGCCCGTTCAGCGCCTCGCTGGCCGCCGCGATCGCGCTGGCCGTGGTGGTCCTGGTCGGATGGGCCCGCCTCGACGTGGTGGCCCGGCGCGCGGCGCCGCGCCTGCTGCGATTCCGCCAGCATCACGCCCATGTGCGTCCCGGCGCACGCGCCCCACCTCGCTCCCTTCCCGCCTGATCGCCGGTCCGGCGTGCCGCGCCGCTGATTCCCGTCGTGCCTGACTGCCCCGGTCGTTCGACCGTGGCCGGGTCACGCGTTCGGGTTGGCTGAGCCGCGCCTTCCTGGTTCGTCGTTTCGTCATCCTCTGCGATTCGTATTCGGCCGAATGCGCGTCTCGCTTGCACGCTTCACGACATCGTGACGACCGCGTGCGATGCGCCACGTCCATTCGCGACACACGAGGAACGCCGACCGCGACGGCCAGACCGGACCCGCCGCGCTCGCGGTGCCGCGCCGACCAAGTCTCGGACGCGCGCCGCCCCATTCCGCTTTCGATCGACTTCGCCTGATTGCCATGAAGCCTCATCCGCTCACCACGCTCTGCGCCGCGCTTGGCGCCCTGCCCGCCTTCGCCTGCGCCGAATCGCCTCCCGCCACGCCGGGCGGCGCGCTACCTACCGTCCAGGTCAACGCCGCCGCCGAAAGCAATTTGCGCCGCCCCCAGGAAACCGGCAGCCGCCTCGGCCTGACACCGCTCGAAACCCCCGCCAGCGTCGAGCAGATCGACCGCGCCACCCTGGTCGAACGCGGCGACGCGTTGATCGTCGATGCCGTGAGCCGCGCCACCGGCATCGCCGCCTCGCCGCATCCGGGCAACGGAGACTCCGAGCTGTCGGCGCGTGGCTTCGTCGGCGCCTCCTCGGTCACCCAGTTGTTCGACGGCGTGCGCCCTTACGGCGCGATCGGCGTGACCTATCCCTTCGACACCTGGTCGGTCGACCATATCGACGTGCTGCGCGGCCCGGCCTCGGTGATCTACGGCGAGGGCGCGATCGGCGGCGTGGTCAACATCGTGCCGAAGAAGCCGAGCCGCGGCCCGATCCAGAACGAGCTGCAGATGGGCATCGGCACCGAACGCACGGCGCGCCTGGCCTTCGGCAGCGGCGGCGCGATCAACGACAAGCTGTCCTATCGTTTCGACGTCAGCGGCAACCGCTCGGCGAACTGGGTGGACGCCGGCAATTCGCGCAACCTGTCGATCTCGGGCGCGCTGCGCTACGACCTCACGCCGGACCTGTCGATCACGGCCTCGTACGCGCAGGGCTACCAGCAGCCGATGCGCTATTTCGGCATCCCGCTGGTGAACGGCACGCTCGATTCGGCCCTGCTCAAGAAGAACTACAACGTCGGCGACAGCCTGATCTCGTTCCGCGACAGCTGGGCCACGCTGAGCGCGAACTGGCAGCCGAGCGAGCAGTTGAACGTGACCAGCACCTTCTACCGGATGAAAAGCAACCGCCACTGGAAGGATGCCGAGAACTACACGTTCCTGCCCGCGACGGGCCAGGTGCAGCGCGGCAGCTACACCGAGATCCTTCACGACCAGCAGCAGTTCGGCAACGTCACCACCGCCACCGTCGAGAGCAGCGTGCTGGGCCGGCGCAATACCTTCTCGGCCGGCTTCGAGTTCAATCACACGAGCTTTCGCCACGACAACAACTCGCCCTATTCAGGCAGCTCGCTGGTCGATCCGTTCGCGCCCGATCCGGGCAGCTTCCTCAACCTGGCCGGCACGCGGCCCAAGTACGACTCGCAGGCCAACCAGTACGCGCTGTTCGCCGAGGACCGGCTGGCGCTCAGCTCGCGCTGGTCGGTGGTCGGCGGGCTGCGCTACGACCACGCCAGCGTCAACCGCGACGATCTCGTCAATGGCGGCGGCTTCACCCGCGTCTATGCCAATACCGGCTGGCGACTTGGCACCGTCTACGACATCGCGCCGAACTTCACCGTCTACGGCCAGTATTCGGTAGCCGCCGACCCGGTCAGCTCGCTGCTGATGCTCAACTCCTCGAACGCGAACTACCGGCTCGCCACGGGCCGGCAGATCGAGGTGGGCTTCAAGCAATCGCTGCTCGACGGCCGCGCCGAGTGGACGCTGGCCGCCTACCGGATCGTCAAGGACAATCTCGTCACCGCCGATCCGCAGAACCCGAACCAGTCGCTCCAGGTCGGCCAGCAATCCTCGCGCGGGGTCGAGGCCAGCTTCGGCCTGCAACTCACGCGCGAGCTGCGCATCGACGCGAACCTGGCCGCGCTGCGCGCGAAATACGACGACTTCGTCCAGCAAAACGGCGGCGTGGCCGTCTCGCGCAACGGCAAGGTGCCGACCTCGGTGCCGCAGCGGCTCGCGAACCTCTGGCTGAGCTGGCGGTTCGCCTCGCAATGGACCGGCATCGGCGGGCTGCGCCATGTGGGCAAGCGTTATGCCGACAGCGCCAACCAGCTGGTGATGCCGTCCTACACGACCGTCGATCTCGCGCTGGCCTGGCAGCCGCGCAAGGACACCACCGTCACCGCGCGCGCCTATAACGTGTTCAATCGTCATTACGTGCAGAGCGCGTATTACAACCAGACGCAGTACCTGATCGGCAGCGACCGCAGCTTCGAGCTGCTGCTCAACTACCGGTTCTGAGCGCCCTGGCGCTCATGCCGCCGCTCACGCCACGCTTCCCGCCCAAACCGGCGGGCGGCGGCCCGACCAGGGCAGGGCCTGCTCGAGCTGTGCCGCCAGGCGCAGCAGCGTGGCCTCGCGCGCGAAACCGGCCACGAACTGGATGCCGATCGGCAGCCCGGTGGCGACGTCATGCGCGAGCGGCACCGACATCGCGGGCACGCCGGCAACATTGAAGGCCGGCGTGAACGGCGAATGCTCGAACACGCGCGCGGTCCATTCCAGCCCGGTCATGGTTTCGGCGCCGCGCGCGTAGGTGCCGATCGCCGGCGGCAGTCGCGGCAGCGTCGGCGTCATCAGCAGGTCGAAACGTTCGAACCAGCCGCCGACCTCGCGGCTCAGGCGGTTGCGCAAGTCGAGCGCCGCCGCGAAGGACGTCGCGCTGGCTCCGCGGCCATGGCGATAGCAGGCCAGCGTGGCGGGCTCCAGCGTGGTGGCGTCGATCGGCCGGCCGGTGGCGGCCACGACCGCGTCGATCCAGCCCACCAGGGTGGCGCACCAGATGGTGGCGTTGGCCGCCACCAGCGCCTCCCAGGAGACGCCGAGCGGCAAGTGCAATTCCTCGACCCGGTGCCCGAGCGCTTCCAGTTCGCGGGCCGTCGCGCGCGTGGCGGCCGCGATCGCCGGATCGGTGCGCGCGCCGTTCCATGGATCGCCCCTCATCGCGATCGTGAGCCGCCCCGGATCGCGGCCCACTTCCGACAGGAAGCTGCGCGCCGGCGCGGCCGTCACATAGGGATCGCCGGGAGCCTGCCCCTGGATCGCGTCGAGCAGGGCCGCGCTGTCCCGCACCGAGCGGCTGACGCCGAGCTGCACGCCGAACCCCGCGAACACTTCGTCGAGCGCCGGGCCGTTCGAGCTGCGGCCGCGCGTCGGCTTGAGCCCGAACAGGCCATTGCAGGCGGCCGGCACGCGGATCGAGCCGGCCGCGTCGGTGGCATGGGCCAGCGGCACGATGCCGGCCGCCACGGCCGCCGCCGCGCCGCCGCTGGAGCCGCCCGCGCTCAGGTCGAGCGCCCAGGGATTGCGCGTCGCCCCTTGCGCGGCCGATTCGGTGGTGGTGCTGAAGGCCATCTCGGGCGTGGTGGAACGGCCGATCGTCACCAGCCCTGCCACGCGAAAGCGGCGCATCAGCCAGGAATCCTCGGCCGCCACGCAGCCTTGCGCGAGCCGGCTGCCGAGTTCCAGCCGCTTGCCGGCCATCGAGACCGCCAGGTCCTTGATCAGGAAGGGCACGCCCGCCAGCGGGCCGGCGGGCTCGTCGCTGCCGGCACCGCTCGCCTCGATCGGCCAGTGCTCGACCACGGCATTGATGCGCGGATTGACCGCCTCGGCGGCCCTGCGTGCCAGCTCGCCGAGTTCGGCCGCCGTGACTTCGCCGTCCCGCACCCGTTGCGCCAGGCCCAGGCCATCGTGGCTCGTGTATTCGTCCAGTGTCATCTCGTTCTCCGGTAGGAACCGGCAAGATAGAACGGCCGCGTATCGCCGATTAGCCCATCTTCCCGGCATGCTTTGGGCCACCGATGGCACAATCGCGAATCGACGGAGTGGACGAGCCATGACACGCGACTTGAACGACACGCTGATCTTTCTTCGCGTGGTGCAGGAAGGCAGCTTCACCGGCGCGGCGTCGGCCTTGCAGATTCCGAAGACGACCGTCAGCCGGCGCGTGCGCGAACTCGAGAGCCATCTGGGCGCGCAATTGCTGCACCGGACCACGCGCCGGCTGCGGCTGACCGAGGCGGGCACGGTCTATTTCGAGCATTGCCGCGCGATCGCGGTGCAGCTCGATGCCGCCGAGAACGCGGTGCAGGCGGTGCACGACGGCCCGCGCGGCTGGCTGCGCGTGACCCTGCCCTATTCGTTCGGGGTGGCCTGGATTTCGCCGCTGATCTCGGGATTCCGCGCGCGCCACCCCGATATCCGTCTCGAGATCCTCGCCTCGCATGTGACGCTCGACCTGCTGACCGAGGAAGTCGATCTCGCGCTGCGGCTCGGCGCCCTGCCCGATTCGGGCCTGGTGGCGCGGCGCCTGGGCAGCTTCGCCACCTCGATCTACGCGAGCCCGGCCTACCTGGCCGAGCACGGCGCGCCGGCCGGCCCCGAGGAGTTGATCCGGCATCCCGCCCTGACCCTGCACCAGGCGCGCCGCGACAGCGGTTATGCCTGGCCCTTGCGCAAGGCCGGGCGCAAGCCGGCGTACTACGCGCTCGATCCGGTGGTGGTGGCCAGCGACCCGGCCCTGATCCTCGATGCCGTGCGCGAGGGCAAGGGGCTCACGCTGGCGATGGACATGAGCATGGCGCCCGAAGTCGAGGCCGGGCGCCTGTGCCGTGTGTTGCCGGGATGGATCGGGCCACCTCAGGAATTGAATGCGCTGTACCCGAAGGAGCGCGTGCCCGCGCCGAAGGTGCAGGCGTTCGTGAGGTATTTGCGGGAGCGGTTGAAGTTCGTGGAGGAGAAAAGATAGGAGGTGCGGCTGGAACTCAGACCTTCCTCCCGAACATCGACGTCCCCCGCCCTTGCGTAGCACGACGCTTTGGCGCCCGATCACGTAGTCAGGAGCTCGGGCATGCGGAAACGATTCACCGAAGAGCGGATCATTGGTTTGCCGCGCGAGGCGCAGGCCGGCCTGCCGGTCGAAGCGCTCTGCCTCCAGCATGGCTTTTCCGAAGCGAGCGACTACCCGTGGCGCAGCAAGCTCGTCGGGATTCGAGTTCGGCTTCGTCGAACATGATGAACGGTGCGTTGCCGCCAGGCACGGGCGACGGACTCTTTAGCGTAGCCGCCGATTCCTTCGACGAATACCGGCCGACCGGCGTCGAGCATGTGAACGCCACCCTGGGCACGCTCGCATTGGCGAGCCACGCCCTTACCGACGGCATGCCCGCGTCGGCCTCGCCGCTGTCGGTCACCAAGGCGATAGTCCTGCCAGTGGCCGGATCGGTCATGCCGAAGCGGTGGCGGTCGACGGCGGGCGCCCGGCGGCCGTCGATGAAGTTAACGGCAGGTCGTGCCGTGTGTCATCACATCGGCCGCGACGTGACGCGTCAAGTGCCGAGCAGGCTTCACGCCCCGACCGACGCGCGTGGTCCGCCCGCGACCACGGCCGCGAGCCCGAGCGCCGGATAGGCGTGATCGACGGCGGCGAGATCGGCGCGCATCTCGGCCAGCAGCCAGTCGCGCAGTTCAGCCACGATCGGCCGCAGCGGCCGCGCCGGCGACCAGGACAGGCAGCACGTGCGGTCCGTCACCTGCAGCTCGGGCACGGCAGGCACGAGCTGTCGCTGCGCGAGCCAGTGCGTGAGCACGTTGACCCAACCGAGCGCGATGCCCTGCCCGAGCAGCGCGGCCTGCACCACGATGGCGTAATCGTTGAAGCTGAGCACGTGCGCCGCCGTGCGCTCGTCGTTCGCGAATGCGGCGAAGCGCGTGTGCCAGCCACGCTCCTCGGCGTCCATCACGATCACGGTGTCGCCGTGCTCGTGCCAGGCCTCGCCCCGGGCGAGCTCGGCATAACGCGCATTGCACACGGGCAGCAGCACCTCGGGCATCACGGCCACGCAGTGCTCGTCGAGCTCGGCGCCATGCTGGAAGCGCATGCCGAGATCGACATCGCCGAGCGGGCCACCGATGCGCCCCGAAATCAACTGGAAACGCAGGTCCACGCACGGAAACGCCGCGTTGAGCCGCCCCATGCGCGGCATCAGCCAATGGGTGGTGAAGGCGGTGGAGACGGACAGCGTGACGGGCTCGACACCGGTGGCGCGAGCCTCGATCTCGCCGATGGCATCCTCGATGCCGTTCAAGCCTTCGGAAATCTTGCGGTAGAGGATGCGCCCGTTCTCGGTCAGCTCGATGCCGCCGTGCACGCGCTCGAACAGGCGCACGCCGAGATGATCCTCCATACGCGAGAGCATGCGGCTCACCGCCGGCTGGCTCACATAAAGCTCCTGCGCCGCGCGCGTGAAGTTTCCGCAGCGCGCGGCGGCCTCGAAAACGAACAGCGCGTTCGCGCTGGGGAGCTTGCGGCGGAGGTTCGGCATGACCTGATGTTATGCCCGATCCAACAATTTGGGAATTGCCGTCAAAAAAACCCGCGCCTATATTTTTCCCATCACGGACCAACAAAGCAGGAGCGATGGATGGACGCGAGAGTGAAAGCAGGCGTATCGGTGAGGTCCGCCGTCAAGCGTTATGGCCAGGTGGCGGCGCTCGACGACGTGTCGCTGGACGTGGCGCCAGGCGAATTCGTCTCGCTGCTCGGGCCGTCCGGTTCCGGCAAGACCACCCTGCTCGGCATCCTCGGCGGCTTCGTGCAGCCCACCAGTGGCAGCGTATGGGTGGGCGACCGTGATATTACATTCGTGCAGCCGCACAAGCGCAACATCGGGATCGTGTTCCAGAACTACGCGCTGTTCCCGCACATGACGGTGGGCGAGAACGTGGCCTTCGCGCTTCGTGCGCGTCGCGAGCCGAAGGCTGGCTGGGCGCGCCGTGTGGCCGACGCGCTGGCGATGGTGGAGCTGGGCGGCTACGAGCAACGCCGCATCGCCTCGCTGTCGGGCGGCCAGCGCCAGCGCGTGGCGCTGGCCCGCGCGATGGTGTTCGAGCCGCAGCTGATCCTGATGGACGAACCGCTCTCCGCGCTCGACAAGCAACTGCGGGAAACCATGCAGATCGAGCTGCGCCGCCTGCACCGGCGCCTCGGCGCCACGATCATCTACGTCACCCACGACCAGCGCGAGGCGCTCACGATGAGCGATCGCGTGGCCGTGCTGCGCAACGGCAAGCTCGTACAGATCGACACGCCCGAGCGGCTCTATGACCGACCCTGCAACGCCTTCGTGGCGAGCTTCATCGGTGAGGCCACGCTGCTGCCGGTGACGCGCGCCGGCGAGGACAGGGTGCGGCTGGGCGATTCGGTGCTGCGTGCGAGCGCGCCGCTGCCACACGCCGACACGCTACTGCTCGCGGTGCAGACCGAAAAGCTCGTGATCGCCGACGCCGGCACGCCGTCGACCACGAACCGCCTCAGCGCGCGCGTGACCGAGGTGCTGTATCAGGGCGAAAGCCTGCGCGTGTTCGCGACCTTGCCCGACGGCAACGCATTGAGCCTGCGCCAGCCCGGCAACCACGAGGCGCGACAGCGCATCCCTGCGCCCGGCGCCATGATCTCCGTGGCACTCGATCCGCGCGACACGATCGTCGTGCCGGCCTGACGGATCGTTCCGCTTTCGAAATATTTTCCATTACGACGTCGCCCACGTCGCGGCGACGCCGGCGCGGCCGCTCGCGCGCGTTGTTCTTCAGCATCGACCGACTTTTGTCTGTTTTTTTACCTGCGTTCGCCTCTTTCGCTCACCTGCCACGCAATCAAGGATCCAAGCCATGAAGCTCACCGATTTCAAGGTACTGACGTTCGATGTCGTCGGGACACTGATCAACTTCGAACAGGGCGTGCTCGCCTCGGTGCGGCGCCTCGGCGGCGCGGCCGCGAACGACCTGTCCGACGACCAGATCTTCGAGCCGTATCTGCGTGGCCGCGCCGCGTTTCCGGGCCGATCGAGCCATGCGATGGCGCTCGTCTACTTGTCGCTGGCGAAGGAGCTGGGCCTGCCCGACGACGCGCAATCGGCCGCGGCATTCCAGCGCGACGTGCTCGAATGGCCGGCGTTCGCGGATTCGGTGGCGGCGCTCAAACGCTTGCGCAGGCACTTCCGGCTCGTCGCGATGACGAATGCCGACCGCGTGGCGCTGTCGGCCTACGCACACACGCTGGGAGACCCGTTCGACGACACGGTGTGCTGCGACGACACCGGCGTGGCCAAGCCCGACCCTCAATTCTTCGCCTACAACCGCGGGCGCCAGGCTGCGTTCGGCTACAAGTTCGGCGAGATCCTGCACACGGCGCAGAGCCAATACCACGATATCGGCATCGCCACGAAGCTTGGCTATGCGACGTGCTGGATCGAGCGCCGCCGCAACGAGCAGGGCTTCGGCGGCACCCCGGTACCGAGCGAGGTGACCACGCCCACGTTCTGCTTCGCGACGCTCGGCGAACTGGCCGATGCGGTGGACGCCGAACTGGCCGCCATCTGATCATGCTCGAAGCGCCCGCCTCCACCTCGCCGCAGCCAGCCTCGCTGTGGCGCGCGCTGGCCGCCGAATCCGGCGCGCTCGCGAGCGGCGCCGAGCGCGGCGCGGGGCCGCTCGATCGTGAGTTGCGTACCGAGATCGCGATCGTCGGCGCCGGCTACTCCGGCCTGGCCGCCGCCCACGCGCTGCGGCAGCGGGGCGTGGCCTGCGTGGTGCTCGACGCGAACCCGGTCGGCTGGGGAGCGAGCGGACGTAACGGCGGCGTGGTGTCGTCCAAGTTCCGCCTGTCGTTCCCGACCATCGCGAGCCGACACGGCCTCGAAGTCGCGCAGCGCATGCACCGGCTCGCGCACGACGGCGTGCGCGCGGTGGAGGCGCTGGTCGACGAATTCGGCATCGCCGGTGCGCGCCTCGCCCGCACCGGCAGCCTGCGCTGCGCGCATACCGAGCGCGCACTCGCGGCATGCGTGGCCGAGGCCGACTGGGTGCGCACCATGCTCGGCGACGCCTCGATGCGCACGCTCTCGCGCGCGGAAGTGGCGGAGGAAACCGGCTCGAACGGCTTCGTGGGCGGCGTGCTCAGCGCCGACGCGGGCACCATCCTGCCGCTCGAATACGTGCTCGGCGTGGCGCGCGGGTTGGCCGCGAGCGGTGTGCCGATCCACACCGGCACGCCCGTCACCGGCTTCGCCCGCCATGCCGACGGCGCGACGCTGCTCACGCCCGGCGGCACGGTGCGCGCGCGGCAGGTGATCATGGCCACCAACGCCTACTCGTCGCTGACGCCCGCCACGGCCGACTTCCAGCGCGAGCTGGTTCCGTTCCGCAGCGCCATGATCGCCACTGAACGGTTGCCGGCCGGGCTCGATGCCACGCTGATGACGCAGCAGCGCAGCTATACCGAAACGCGCCGCATGATGAAGTGGTTCCGCCGCGCCGACGGACGCATGATCTTCGGCGGCCGCGACGCGTTCGGCAAGGAAGGCGGAGGCACCGGCTTCGAGTCGCTGCGCCGCGGGATGGTCGCGCTGTTCCCGCAACTGGCCGAGGTGCGCGTGGCGTATCGATGGTCCGGCTACGTCGGCATGACCTTCAACGCGCTGCCGCACGTGGGCCGGGCCGACGCGTCCACGGTGTTCTGCCTGGGGTACAACGGCGCGGGCGTGGCGATGGCGAGCCTGGTCGGCCGTCACGCCGCGGCGCTCGCGCTCGGCGAGCGGCCCGATCTCGCGCTGCTCGCGCAGGAGGGGCTGCGGCCCGTGCCCTTGCATGCGCTGCGCGCGCCGGGCGTCAGGCTCGTCGCCGCGTGGTACCAAGTTCTCGATGCGCTGGGGATATGATGACGACTGCCCGAACCCTGATTCCGGAATCCGAACTGATGCGATCGAACGAGGCCGGCGCCGCGCGCCACCATCAACGGCGCGAGGATTGCACGATGCTGCTGTTGCTCCTGCCCGCGCTCGCGGTCGTCGTGCTGCTGCTGGTGGTGCCGCTCGCGTGGCTGTCCTGGCAGTCGATCCGCCAGGACGGCGGCTTCACCCTCGCCTTCTATCGCCGCATCCTCAGCGGTCCCTACCTCGACACCTTCGCCCTCACCTTTCGCATGAGCGCGATCGTCACCGCCATCACGCTGCTGCTCGCCTACCCGGTGGCCTATCTGGCCGCTTCGGTCAAGCCGCGCTACGCGGCGCTGATCCTCGGCATGGTGGTGCTGCCGTTCTGGACCAGCGTGCTGGTGCGCACCTACGCGTGGCTCGTGCTGCTGCAGCGCACCGGCGTGGTCAACAAGCTGCTGCTCGCGAGCGGCCTGATCGATCGGCCGATGCAGCTCGCCTACAACGAACTCGGCGTGATCATATCGATGATCCACATCCTGCTGCCGTTCATGGTGCTGCCGCTGTACTCGGCCATGCAGAAGATCCCGCGCGATCTCTCGCAGGCGGCGGCCAGCCTCGGTGCCTCGCC
This sequence comes from Burkholderia gladioli, assembly GCF_000959725.1. Lineage (NCBI taxonomy): Bacteria > Pseudomonadati > Pseudomonadota > Betaproteobacteria > Burkholderiales > Burkholderiaceae > Burkholderia > Burkholderia gladioli. The sequence goes on along the minus strand of NZ_CP009322.1, from coordinate 679,705 downwards.
GCTTCACAACTTCGTGCGCGTGTTCCTGCCGCTGTCCATGGCCGGCGTGGTGGCCGGCGTCACGCTGGTGTTCGTCCTGTGCCTGGGCTTCTACATCACGCCCGAGCTGATGGGCGGTGGTCGATCGATCATGGTGTCGATGATCGTCAGCCGCAATGTCGAGATATACAACAGCTGGGGCGCGGCGAGCTCCGTCAGCGTCGTGCTGCTGGCCTGCGTGTTCACGATCTTCTGGATAGCCAGCCGGGTGATCCCGCTCGACAAGACACTGGGGGCGAAATGAAACCCAATCTGCCGGCTCGTGCGCTGCTCGTCGCGGCGGTGGTGCTGATCCTCGCGTTCCTGATGATCCCCGTGCTGATCGTGGTGCCCATGTCGTTCTCGGACACCCGCTTCATGACCTTCCCGCCGCCCGCGCTGTCGCTGCGCTGGTACGCGGCGTTCTTCGGCAATCCCGAATGGCTCGCCGCGGCGCGCACCACGCTGGTCGCCTCGTTCGGCGCGGTGCTGATCGCCACGCCGCTGGGCGTGGCCGCCGCCTATGCGATCGAGCACGGCTCGCATCCGCTGATCCTCCGTATGCGAGCGGTGCTGCTGCTGCCGCTGATGGTGCCGATCATCATCGTGGCGGTGGGCGTGTTCTTCGTCTATTCGCGGCTCGGCTACGTCAATTCGCTGGGCGGCCTGATCCTGGCCGACGCGATGCTGGGCCTGCCCTACGTGCTGATCTCGGTGGGCGCCGATCTGCGCTCGTTCGATCACGCGCAGGAAATGGCCGCGCGCAGTCTCGGCATGAACCGCTTTCGCAGCTTCATGGTGGTGACGCTGCCGCAGATCCGCTCGAGCGTCATCGCGGGCGCCGTGTTCGTGTTCATCCAGGCGCTCGACGAAACCGTGGTGGCACTGTTCGTGTCGGGCGGCGCGAACCAGACGCTGACCCGCCGCATGTTCGTGACGCTGCGCGACGAGATCGATCCGACCATCGCCGCGATCAGTACCATGCTCACCGCGCTGACGCTCGCGATGGTACTGATGGTGGTGATCACGCGTCGCGGCAACGGCGCCGCAGGCCGCCAGGCCGGCCGCGGCAGCGCGCGCGACGAGCAAGCCGGCGCGGCCACGGCGTGAGCCGCACGCGCCGCGCCCTTCGCGAACTCCCCAACCCGACGGAACCCGCCGCATGACGGATGCCCTGCACTTCTACATCGACGGCGTGTGGGTCGCGCCGCACGGCGACGCGCGCCTGCCCGTCGTCGATCCCTGCACCGAAACGCCGTATGCCGAGGTCGCGCTCGGCGACGCACACGACGTCGAGCGTGCCGTGGCCGCCGCGCGGCGCGCGTTCGCGAGCTTCTCGCAGACAGCGCCGCACGAACGCGTCGCGCTGCTGCGCCGCGTGCTCGAGATCTATCTGCGCCGCTACGACGAATTCTCGCTCCTGTTGTCGCACGAACTCGGCGCGCCGCCGGCGCTGGCCGCCGACTGGCAGGCCGGGCTCGGCCAGCGCCATCTCGAGGAACTGTTGCGCACCTGCGAGCGGTTCCGGTGGGAGCGCATGAAGGGCACCACGTTGATCCGCCACGAGCCGCTCGGCGTGGTGGCGCTGATCACGCCGTGGAACTGGCCGATCAACCAGATCGTCTGCAAGGTGGGGCCCGCGATCGCGGCCGGCTGCACGATGGTGCTCAAGCCGAGCGAGGTGTCGCCGCTCGACGCCGCGCTGTTCGCCGAGGTGCTGCACGAAGCGGGCGTGCCGCCGGGCGTGTTCAACCTCGTGCACGGCGACGGCCCCGGCGTGGGCGCCGCGCTGTGCGCGCATCCCGAGGTGGACATGGTGTCGTTCACCGGCTCGACGCGCGCCGGCATCCAGGTCGCCACGCTGGCCGCGCCCGGCGTCAAGCGCGTGCACCAGGAGCTCGGCGGCAAATCCGCGAACCTGCTGCTAGACGACGCCGACTTCGAAACCGCCGTGACGTCAGGCGTGGACAGTTGCTTCAGCAACAGCGGCCAGTCGTGCAACGCGCCCACCCGCATGCTGGTGCCAGCCGCGCGCCACGACGAGGCGGTAGAGATCGCGCGGCGCGCCGCCCACGCGCATCGCGTGGGCCCGCCCGGGATGGACGGCAGCACCATGGGACCGGTCATCAACGCCACGCAGTACGAACGAATCCAGTGCCTGATCGAAACCGGCATCGCCGACGGCGCGCAGCTGGTGGCCGGTGGCCCGGGCCGGCCCGGCGATCTGAGGCGCGGCTATTTCGTGCGGCCCACCGTATTCGCGAACGTACGCCCTGACATGACAATCGCGCGCGAGGAGATCTTCGGGCCGGTGCTGGCGATCTTGCCCTATCGCGACGAAGAGGAGGCGATCGCGATCGCCAACGACAGCCCCTACGGCCTGGCCGCCTACGTGCAGTCCGGCGACCTCGAGCGCGCGCGCCGCCTGGCCTTGCGGCTGCGCGCGGGCAGCGTGTACCTGAACTATCCGGCCTGGGACGCGGGCGCGCCGTTCGGCGGCTACAAGCAGTCGGGCAACGGCCGCGAATATGCGGAATGGGGCCTCGAGGCATTTCTCGAGGTGAAGGGCGTGGTCGGCTACGGCGGTTGAGCACGCGGCGGCGGCGAACGCGTCGCGCCCGCTGCCCGCGCATCCCGCCGGCGTTCGGTCAGCCTTGCCTGGACTTCGCCAGCAACATGTCGGCGATGCGCTCGGCGACCATGATGGTCGGCACGTTGGTGTTCGCGCAAGGGATCGACGGCATGAGCGAGGCATCACACACGGTGAGCGCGTCCACGCCATGCACCGCGCCGTCGGCGCCGGTCACGGCCATCGCGTCGTCGGCCGCGCCCATCCGGCAGGTGCCCGACGGATGCCAGGTGCCCCCCACCGAACGTGTGACGAACTCGGTAAGCGCGGCATCGTCGGCCAGCAGCGTAGCCAGCGACACGCCCTGTGTGACCACCCGCTCGATCAGCGCGCCGCGCAACGGCCCCGCCGCGTCGAGCAGCCCGCTTAGCGCGCCTCGCCGCCACGCGTTCCATCTGCCTGGCAGTGCCACGGCCGCCACTCGCGGCGAATAGCTCGACGGGAAGCGGGGCCCCAGCCGCGCGGCCAGCCCCGGCTCGGCCAGCGTGCACGCGCCGAAGCGCAACGCGCCCTTGAGCCGTTCGAGATCGCGTGCGTCCGACAGCATCGAGAACGCCACGTTCGGTTCGTGGCCCGAATCGGTCGAGGCCAGTGTGACCCGTCCGCGCGAATACGATTTGTTGACCCAGAAGAACATCGTGCCGAGCCGGTACCCGATCGAGTGCCAACCCGAGCGCGACAGGATCGCGCCGTGCATGTCGCCGGGCGGCGTGCCGGGCAGCCCCGAAGAATAACGAACGATAGCCTGCTCGTGATGCTCGTCTGGAAACGGCGTGCGCATCTCGCGCGGCAGGAACGCCGACACCGCGATAGACGGATGCTCCATGAGATTGCGACCCACGCCATCGCGTGCGGCCACCACGGAGATGCCGTGCTCGTGCAGCACGTCGGCCGGCCCCACCCCGCTTCGCATCAGCAGCGTCGGGCTGTGGATCGCGCCGGCGCTGACGATCACCTGCCGTGCCGACAACACGGCACGGCTGCCGTCGGCACGCAGCATCTCCGCGCCCACCGCGCGGCGGCCCTCGAAGCGCACACGCTTCACCTGCGTGTCGGTCAGTATCGCGAGGTTCGAGCGCGCGCGCACGGCGTCGTCGAGATAGCAGACCGAGGTAGGAATGCGCTCCCCCCGGTCGCTGACCGCGATCGCGCCGATGAACGCGCCGTCTTCCCACGCCCCGTTCTGATCCAGGCGCAGTGGATGGCCCTGGCGGCCGAGCGCGTCGAGCACGACGCGCACGAATGGCGAGAGTCGCTCGGGCGGCGCGCGACGCACGCGCAGCGGGCCGCTCGCGCCATGCAGCGGGCCCGCGAAATCGACGTCGTGCTCGAGCTTCAGGAAATATGGCAGGCAGGCGGCCCAGTTCCAGCCGGCCGCGCCGAGCGCCTCCCATTCGTCGTAATCGGCCGGGGCGCCGCGATTCGCCATCAGCGCATTGATCGCGGAGCCGCCGCCGAGCACGCGCGCCTGCTCGTAGCGACGAGGCGCGGCCAGCTCGCTCATGCGCGCCTGCAGGCGTACCCAGAGGTTGCGCGTGTCGAGGTAGGCGCGGCCCGGGTAGCGGCTGCGCATCTCGGGCGGCAAGGTTGCAGCCTCGACATTGCGGCCGGCCTCGACGAGGCAGACCGAGGCGGTGGCGTCCTCGGACAACCGAGCGGCCAGCACGCAGCCGGCCGAACCACCACCCAGGATCAGATAGTCATACACGATGAAGGACGGGTGAGAAACGCCACGCGGCACCACCGGAAGATCGGGGAACCCTGAAAGACACGGTACGGCGCATATCGAGCGCGCGCCGCGCCGGCCCTCTTCACTGCTGCATGAACTTGAGCCAGCGTGCCTTCGCGTCGATGCCGGCCGGCGAGGCCCACCACGTCTCCGACATCAGCGCCTGCTTGGCCGCGTTCGCCGGCGAGCTCGGCAATTCCGCCGCGCGCTGTGCCGAGATCTTGTTGCCGGCGTAGGCGGCCGGGTTGCCCGGGCCGTAATCGATGTACTTTGGCAGGTTGGCCTGCAGGTCCGGCGACACGGCCGCGTCCACGAAGCGCACCGCGTTGGCGAGATTCGGCGCGTTCTTCAGGATGCACAGTTGGGTGTTCTGCAGGATGCCGTCCTCGTAGGTGAACACGATGTCGGGATTGTCCTTGGCCACCGCGCTCGCGCGACCGTTCCAGATCATCTCCATGTCCACCTCGCCGTCGTGCAGCAACTGCGCCGACTGGCCGCCCGAGGTCCACCACACGGCAATGTCGGGCTTGATCTGCGCGAGCTTGCGAAACGCACGGTCCACGTCGAGCGGGTATAGCTTGTCGCGCGGCACGCCGTCGGCCAGTAGCGCGGCCTCGAGCGTCGTCTGCGGATCGTTGCGCAGCGCGCGCGTGCCGGGGAAACCCTTCACGTTCCAGAAGTCGGCCCAACTGTGCGGCACTTTCTTGACGGTCTTCCTGTTGTAGCCGATCACGCTCGAATAGAACTCGTACGGCACCGAATACGGCGTGCGGTATTTCTCGGGGATCGAGGCCGCATTGGGCATCTTCGAATAGTCGAGCTTCTCGATCAGGCCATCGTGGCCGCCGCGCAGGCAGTTCGAGGTGGGCGTGTCCACCACGTCCCAGATCGGCTTGCCGGTGGCGCCCTGCGCCTTGATCTGTGGCCAGGCGTCGGGGATGCTGTCCTGGTTGATCGTGATGCCGAGCTGCTTGGCGGCCGGATCGAGAATGGCCTTGGTTTGCGCCTCCTGATAGGCGCCGCCCTGCGAAACGAAGGTGATCTGGCCGGCGGCGAATGCCGGCGCGGCGTTCGCGCTGGCGATCGCGAGTGTTATGGCAGCCTGACACAAACGGTTGATTCTCATCGCGAATCTTCCTCGACACGTTGGAAGTGGAAACGTCGTCCGGCGCGGGGCTTCAGTGGCGCGCCGCATCGGGCATTCGATCATCGGGTCGATTCGAATATAGAGAGCCAATTTACGGCGGACAACGCCGAAATTGTTGTGGCCGTCATGACCTGATGTAATGCCCCGAGCCGATGGGGCGGCGTGCAGGCGGGGAACGCACGGCAAGGACGGTGGCCAGGGCCAGCCGCCGCGGTGCAGGCCTTCTTCGCGATTGGCCTGCACGTACAGCCCGTCGAGCGGCGCGCGACGTCGGACGCCGCGCGATGTCACCGTCAGCGGCGGGGCAGCGGCCCAGCGCGCAATGTCCAGACGCTCCCGCGGATACCGATTTCGTATGACTTTCCGATCGATCGCCGACGCGCCCACTGACGGGAATGGCTTCGGGTCGAGCGCGAACGGATCGCGCTCGCCAAAGACGTGACCCGCGAACTGCTTGCATCCCCATTCCGATATCCGGACGGCCTCGCCTGCTTCCCGTCAATCGTTTCCTCACTGCTCACAGCAGCGACTTCTCACGAGTTCCACGAGCCAGTCGGCGAATACCTGCAAGCGCCGAGACAGGTGCTGCCGATGCGGATAAAGCAAGGTAACCGGCATCGGTGCGGGACGATACTCGCTGAGCACCTCCACGAGCTCTCCGGCGCGGATATGGGCCTCGACATCGTAGGCGGGTATCTGGATAAGCCCGAGGCCAGTCAGGCAACAAGCGATATACGTCTCGGCATTGTTGGCGGTTACGCGCGCCTTGACCCCCAGCGTGTGCGTCGCATCGCCCTCGATCCATTCCCACGGCACAGGCCGTCCATTGGACGGAGAGGCATACCCGACCGACGTGTGGTTGGCGAGGTCGCCGGGATTACGCGGAATACCGTGGCGAGCAAGATAGGTAGGACTGGCGACGTTGATGAGCGCGAGCTCTCCGATGGGCCGCGCAATGAGCTCGGATTCCTTGAGGGTGCCAACGCGCAGCGCGCAATCGATCCGTTCCTCGATCAAATCGACCGGTCGATCCGTTGCACCCATTTCGATATCGATTTGAGGATGTGCCTCGAGGAAGGCGGGGAGCGCGGGGGCGACGATCAAGCGCCCAATCCGACCGGGCATCTCGATGCGCAACGTGCCTGCGGCAGCAAAGGCCGATGAACGGAACAAGTTCTCCGTTTCGTCCATGTCGGCCATCAGCCGCAGACAGCGTTCGTAGAAGGCGGCGCCGTCCTGGGTCGTCGTGACCCGACGCGTCGTGCGATTCAGCAAGCGGGTGCCGACACGGTTCTCCAGCTCTTGAACCGCGGCCGACACCGAGGAGCGCGGCATCCCGAGCGTATCCGCGGCGCGGGTGAAGTTCGAGCACTCCACGACGCGGGTGAATACCCGAAACAGATCGATACGGTCCATGCTTTTCGACTAGCCCATGCTCGTTCGATAGCTAAAATCGACGCCCTGATTGGTCGAAATCCCTGACATATCCATCCATAAATATAGCCTTTATAGAGAATAAATCGAACTATACCATCCAGTACGGGTGACGGCATTGGGCTGTCATGCAGACTGGAGCAAGAGATGGCAAACCATGACATTCGTGGCAAAACGGTACTCGTTGCGGGAGGCGCAAAGAACCTCGGTGGGCTTATCGCGCGCGACCTGGCTCGAGAGGGTGCGAAGGCGGTCGTGATCCATTACAACAGCGCCGGCACGAAGCAGGCCGCCGATGACACCGTCGCAGCGGTCAAGCAATCCGGCGCGCAAGCCATTGCGCTGCAGGCCGACCTCACGAGTGCCGCGGCAATGGAGAAGCTGTTCGCGGATGCCGTCGCGGCGGTCGGACGACCGGACATCGCAATCAACACGGTCGGCAAAGTGCTGAAAAAGCCATTCACGGAAATCGACGAGGCCGAATACGACGAGATGGCCGCAGTGAATTCGAAATCGGCGTTTTTCTTCTTGCGCGAAGCCGGCCGCCATGTGAACGACAATGGGAAGATCGTCACTCTCGTCACCTCCCTGCTCGGCGCATTCACCCCCTTCTATGCGGCCTATGCCGGCACGAAGGCGCCTGTCGAGCACTTCACGCGCGCGGCTGCGAAGGAGTTCGGCGCGCGAGGCATTTCGGTGACCGCCGTGGGACCCGGCCCGATGGATACGCCGTTTTTCTATCCCGCCGAAGGCGCGGACGCCGTTTCGTATCACAAGACGGCGGCTGCCCTCTCGGGGTTTTCAAAAACGGGATTGACCGATATCGAGGACGTCGTGCCGTTTATCCGTCATCTCGTGACCGACGGCTGGTGGATCACCGGTCAGACCATACTCATCAACGGTGGATATACCACGAAGTAAGTCGCCATAACGCCGAGATGGATTCGCCCCGGCGTTGGCGCGCATCGCGCGGGCTTCGGCATCTTCGATTGTTCGAGGCCATGCTCTCGCGTTTCAACCGGTAGAAAATCGCCCGGCGGGTCAGGGCGGCGCCGCCTCGACCTGGCCGATCGAAAGCCTCGATATTGAAGCGCATCGAATTCAAACGCCGACCGCAGCTTGCCTCCCGTGAAAGCACGTTGAAACCCAATCTGGATTGCAATACGATCGCCGGGATGGAATTTACCGATCGCACGAGAGGATCATGATGGTTCGACTGGTATTGCTGCTGCTCGGAATCGACTATCTTCGCAAACGCGCTCGCGCCCTCCTCGCAATTGGCATCATTTGGCTGATTGCCGGCATCGTCGTGTTTGTCGACGCACTCGACAACGCGACTTATTTCCCCATCAATTTCTTCGCCTGGTTGTTTCTTCTGGAGGGATTGGCAACGCTCGCCGTCGCACAGACCGGCGTCGGCGGACAACGGGCGTTACGTTATGTGAAGGGATTGGCCGTCGTTGGAGCCGCGATGCTGATCTTCGCCGGCCACCACCACGGCAATTTCGTACTGTCGATGATCTTCGGTACGTTGTTTCTCGTCGATGGGCTCTTGCAGTGTATTTCCGCGTGGATCGTCCGGTATCGACGCTGGAAAATCGCCTTCTCCTGGGGCGTCGTCGAAATCCTGCTCGCGATCTTTTTCTATCAACCGTATCCGACACACTATGTCGGCACGCTACCGTACTGCCTCGGCCTGTTTCTATTCTTCGGCGGCCTCAACCTGATCACGCTCGCCGCGCGCGTGCGCCGTTTGGCCGTCAATCCAGCACTCGATACGTCGCGGCAGTCCGCGCCGCGCCCTGACCAAGATGAGTCCAGTGCCAGCCGGATCTTTACCGAATCGGGTTGGGAAGGTCCCCCGGGAGACGACGAGCCTGCATTGACCGTACACGTTTGGACGCCTACCGGTTCGTCGAGGGCGCCCGCGCAACGTCATCCGGTTGTCGATCGATACATTGCGGCCGTCGATGCGAATGGGGTTATCTCGACGGGACATGCGGCGCTGGAGTCGCCCGAAGGCATCTACATCAGCCTCTACCCTGGCGTCGAAATCGACCGATCACCCGACGAGTTCGGACGAATCCTGCGCGCGACACAAGAAAACAACGTGCCGGGAATGTTTCAGCCCGACTACGCGACCGAATCGAATGCGTGGTGCCCGTCAACGGTGCGCGTGCGTATTCGCAACTATGATCCCGAGAAATTACAAGCGTTCTGGGAACGCTATCGGGCAGATACGACCTACAACCTGACCTACCGCAATTGCTCGAGCACGGTATCCAACGCGCTGGAGGCAGCGATCGACGGCGCCGCCTCGCGCTTGCGCGGCGGAAAAAACGGGTGGGCAAGTTTCCTGCGAATCCTGGCCACGCCGGAGCTGTGGGTTGCCGCGCAAATCCGGAAACGCGCGGTCACGATGGCATGGACGCCGGGGCTTACGCTGGATTATGCGCGGGCGTTGAGCATGCTCGCAGATCCTCGTCCATTCGCGTGGTGGAAGGTTGCGCGAGGTGCGCTGTCCGTGATGACACAGCGCCGGAAGGCGTGGCGAAAACAAGATTCGCTGACTACCGGCGCGCGCAACTGACGCCGGGCGTGGGTCCTTGCAGTCGATCGCCACGGGAACGCGGAGCTGCTCGCGCGCAACCCCTAGGCTTCGCTCCCGTCACGCAGCGGCAAGTCGGAAACGATGCCGGCATGGAATAAATCCGCCTGTTGCGCTGTTCTGGACACGAAACGGTATCGATCGCAATGTCACCCAGGAGAAACAACGTGCTACCCAATCTTCTCGCCTCGTTCGACGAACTGGGCCAGGCCTTCGCGAATATCGCGAGAAACAGCATCGGCAAGAACCGGGTTTGGGCCATTGCCGAGCTGGGCAACCGCAGCTCCGGCAACAAGCGCTTCTGGGTGACCATCTCGACACAAAACACCCTGCAGGTCATCGGCAACGAGCTGAAGAGCAGTCTCGACGAGGTCAACGCCCGCAGCAAGCCGATCGGCCCCATGACCAAGCTCGAGGCCAGCAATTTCAACGCCGTGAGGCGCACCATTAACGAAAAGATTGCCGACTATGTCGGGCGGCAAGGGATGGGCGGGGACGATGACGGTGGCGTGGGCCATGCCGAGGAACGCGTCATCATGGGCTGGGACGAGATGATCAAGCAGTACGGCACGCACTTCAACCGCGAGGAGCCCGACGAAGTCCGGCTTTATCTGTCCGACAGCCCCTGCACCATCCACGATGGCCCCAAGGCCAGCGACAACCTGCCGGGCAAGCCGAAGTCGTGCTACGCCAAACTCGAACTGCTGGTCACCCAGAAGCCCGAGATCAAGAGTTGGACCATTTACTACCGGAAGAAGTGGGGAATGCTGGAGCAGAAGAAAGCCGCGAAGAATCAGACCCCGGCAGCCTGGAGCGAGGTCCAGCAACGCCAGGCCATGGTCAACGACAACCCCAGATACCAGTTGTTCACCGAGGAACTTGAAAAGCTGGCCAACAACGCGAATCTGAAGCGCGGCGGCTGATCGACGCCTGAGAAGGGCGCGGCCTCGCGAACAGGGCGCCCCTCGTCGCAGCCCCGTCCACCAGCCCGAACGTCACGCAGCCGAATGCGAAGCGCCCCGGGTCCCCACCCGCGCGCCGGCACACGGTCGGAAGCGATGGCCATACCGAACTCGCTGAGCTGATGCGGACCACACGGGGCGGCGCGTTCGACGTGCTCTTGTCGCGCTTCGAGAAGGCCGCCGCCGAAGGCGAATTTCCGGGATCACCGGATGTCGTGAAGCTCGCGAGGTTCCTCCAGACAGTCCAGAGCGGCATGGCGATCCGAGCGCGGGATGGCGCCGAAAGAGCAGAACTCCAAGCCATCGCCGAGATGGCGATGGCGGGTTGGGATCAGATCGTTCGCAACTGACCTGCCGGGCAGCGCTCGACCGGCACCGCTTGACGGTCTTATCCAGGGGAACCCGGAGCCTGTTGGCTTAAGGAGTTCCCCTACTCCCCGCCGTTGCCGCTCCCCTGCTATGCTCCGGCAACATCAATGTAAGCGCTAACACGTCCACACCTTCATTCATTTCCGCACCGATTTGATATGTCGAATCCTCAAACGCCCCAAAATGTAAGCGCTAACATTGCGCTGACGAATCGGCAAATACCGGCCTCGATCCTTGTCGTCGGCAGCGCGAACATGGATCTCGCGGTGCAGGCGAAGCGTCTTCCCGCACGCGGGGAGACCTTGCTGGGCGGGGATCTGGCGACTTTCGGCGGTGGCAAGGGCGCCAACCAGGCCGTGGCCGCGGCGCGCCTGGGTGCGTCGGTGGCGATGCTCGGCTGCCTCGGCGCCGACGATTTCGGCGTGCAGCTTCGGGACGGTCTGCAAGCGGAAGGCATCGACACCGCCCATTTGCACACGGTTGCCGACGTCGCAAGCGGCACCGCCGTCATCACGGTGGCCGAGGACGGCGCGAACACGATCGTGGTGTCCCCGGGCGCCAACGCCCGCCTCGCCCCCGATCACGTCGAGGCGGCACGGGACGTCATCGACGCCGCCTGCCTGCTGATCTGCCAGCTCGAGGTGCCGCTCGATACGGTCCTGCGCGCCGTGGCGCTCGCCGCGCGAGCCGGCACGCCGGTGCTGCTGAACCCCGCGCCGGCGCAACCGCTTCCGGATGCGCTCTACCGGCAGGTCGACTTCCTGATCCTCAACGAGACCGAAGCCCAACTGCTGACCGGCCTGCCCGTCGATGGCCCTGCCGCCGCCCGCGAAGCCGCGGCATGCCTGCTCGCCAAAGGGGTGAAGACGGTGATCGTCACGCTCGGCGCGCAGGGCGCCTGGTATGCGCGCGGCGACGAGGCCGGCCATCTGCCCGCGCCACGTGTCGAGGCGATCGACACCACCGCCGCCGGCGACACCTTCGTGGGCGGTTTCGCCGCCGAGCACGTGCGCGGCGCGAGCCTGCGCGACGCGATCGAATTCGGCCAGCAGGCCGCCGCGCTCAGCGTCACGCGCCAGGGCGCGCAGGCATCCATTCCGACGCAGGCCGAGGTCCGGGCGCGAACCGCGCCCGCCCTCGCCGCCCGGTAGCCCCGACTGCACGCGACCAGCGCCGCAGCCCAACAAGAAAACGCATGGAGACGACAGCATGAAGCCAAGCCTCACGCCCGAGCAGGCCCCACCCCGCGTGCGCCGCGCCCAGATCGTGGCCCTCACGCTGCTGATGGTGAGCGGCATCGTCAACTACCTGGACCGGGGCACGCTGGCGGTGGCCAATCCGCTGATCCGCAAGGACCTCGGCCTCTCGCTCGGTGAAATGGGGCTGCTGCTGTCGGCGTTCTCGTGGAGCTACGCCCTGTTCCAGCTGCCGGTCGGCGGCCTCGTCGATCGCATCGGGCCGCGCCGGCTGCTCGGCATCGGCCTGATCGTCTGGTCGCTCGCGCAGGCGGCGGGCGGCCTGGTCTCGACCTTCGGCTGGTTCATCGTCGCGCGCATCGTGCTGGGCATCGGCGAGTCGCCGCAGTTTCCGTCCGCCGCGCGCGTGGTGAGCAACTGGTTTCCGCTGCGCTCGCGCGGCAAGCCCACCGGGATCTTCAATTCCGCCTCGCCGCTGGGCACCGCGCTCGCCCCGCTCTGCCTGTCGATCCTGGTCGCCGAGTTCCACTGGCGCTGGGCCTTCATCGCCACCGGCGCGCTCGGCCTGGTCGTCGCGGTGATCTGGCTTGCCGTCTATCGCGACCCGAACCCGTCGGTGCTGACGGCCGAGGAAGCCCGTTATCTGCAGGGCGACACGGCAAAGACGCAGGCCGCCGAACACCTGAGCTTCGCCGACTGGCGTGCCCTGTTCTCGAACCTGACCACCTGGGGCATGCTGATCGGCTTCTTCGGCTCGGTCTACCTGAACTGGGTCTACCTGACCTGGCTGCCCGGTTATCTGACCATGCAGCGCCACATGACGCTGATCCATACCGGCATGGCCGCCTCGCTGCCCTTCTTCTGCGGCTTTCTCGGCGCACTGTGCGCCGGCTGGTTCTCCGACCTCATCACGAAGCGCAGCACCTCGCCGGTGGCGAGCCGGCGCAACGCGGTGGTGATCGCGATGCTCGGCATGGTGGCATTCACGGTGCCGGCTGCGCTGGTGGAAAGCAATACGGTCGCCATCGTCTGCATCTCGGTGGTGATCTTCCTGGCCAATGCGGCCTCGGCCTGCTCCTGGGCGCTCGCGACGGCCGCGGCGCCACCCAATCGCGTCGGCTCGCTCGGCGCGATCCAGAATTTCGGCGGTTTTCTCGGCGGCGCCCTGGCACCCATCCTCACCGGCTACATCGCGCAGGCCTGGTCCTTCGTGCCGGCCCTGCTGACCGCCGCCGCGATCGCCTTCGTCGGCGCGATGAGCTACCTGTTCCTGGTGCGCAAGCCGATCGAGGGCGAAGCGCAACCCGGCAGCACGGCCCGTGCGCCGGCTTGAGCTGCCTCTATTCACTCCTCACACGGCAGGACATCGACATGACATCCCCCCTCTGCGCGACACGCGCGTCGCAATCCATCGAAGGCATCGTTCCGGTCATGCTGACGCCGTTCGACCAGGACGGCGCGATCGACTACGCCGGGCTCGAACGGCTGATCGAGTGGTATCTCGCGCACGGCAGCGACGCGCTGTTCGCGGTCGCCCAGTCCAGCGAAATGCAATTCCTGAGCCTGGCCGAGCGTGCCGCGCTGGGCCGCTTCGTGGTCGAGCGCGTGGCGGGCCGCGTGCCGGTGGTGGTGTCAGGCCACATCAGCGACGACCCCGATGCACAGGCCGAGGAGTTGAACGCTGCGGCCGCAACCGGCGCGGACGGCATCGTGCTGGTGACGAATCGGCTCGATCCGCGCCGTGAAGGCACCGAGGCGTTCGCGGCGAACCTGCGCCGGCTGATCAAGCGCCTGCCGTCGGACATTGCCTTGGGCCTGTACGAATGCCCGGCGCCCTACCGGCGCCTGCTGTCCGACGACGAGCTCAAGCTGTGCATCGATACGGGCCGCTTCGTGATGCTCAAGGACGTCAGCTGCGATCTCGACACGGTCAAGCGCCGCGTCGCGCTGGCCCAGGGCTCGCCGATGACGGTCCTCAACGCGAACGCCGCGATCGCCTGGGATGCGATGAAGGCCGGCTCGGGCGGATTCAACGGCGTGTTCACGAACTTCCATCCCGACCTGTACCACTGGCTGCGCAATCGTGCCGACGAGAACCCCGCGCTGGCGCAGGAGCTTTCGACCTTCCTGGTGCTGTCAGCGGTGTCCGAAGCGCTCGGCTACCCGGCTCTCGCGAAGATCTATCACCAGCGCATCGGCACCTTCCAGTCGATCCGCTGCCGCGTGATCGACTACGACGTACGCGAACGCTTCTGGGCGCTCGATGCCGTGCTCGACAAGATCGTCGAGGGCACCGAGCATTTCCGCGCGCGCATCGCCGCCGCGGCCTGACCAGGCGCTGCCCGGCCCGCAGCGGGTAAGATGGCGAACCGCCTGCACGAAACCGACTGTCGATGCCCCGTTCCTCCGATTACGCCTCCACCCCGGCCCCTGAAGACGGAGAACCGTCGCCGGTACAGCGCTCGAGCGGCGCGCGCGCGCGCCGCGGCAGCGGGCGCGCGGTGCTGTCCGACGTGGCGAAGCGCGCCGGGGTGTCCACCGCCACGGTCTCGCGCGTCTACAACGAACCCGGCAAGGTATCGGAGCAGGTGCGCGCGCGCGTCGAGCAGGCCGCGCTGGAACTGAACTGGTTCCCCAATGCGGCCGGGCGGGCGCTGGCCTCCACCCGCAGCCATATCGCCGGCATCGTCATCCCCACGCTCGACGATCAGGTGTTCGCCTCGCAGGTCAGCGGCATGCAGGCCAGCTTCGCCGCGCGCGGCATCACCTTGTTTCTCGGCTGCTCGAACTACGACCCGAACGAGGCGCTGTCGCAGGTCCATGCCATGCTCGCGCGCGGCGTGGAAGCGATCGCGGTGGTGGGCGAGGCGCATCCACCGGCGCTGTTCGATGCGCTGCGCGTCTGGCGGGTACCCTATGTGGTGCTGTACGCCTGGCGCGAGGGCAGCCCGCACGACTGCATCGGCTTCGACAACCATGCCGCCTATCGCGAGATCACCGAGCACCTGATCGGGCTCGGCCATCGCGCTTTCGCGGTCTGCCTCCAGTCGACCCACGGCAACGACCGCGTTCAGGCCCGGCTCGCGGGCATCAGCGCGGCGCTTGCGCGTCGCGGCCTGGCGGTGCGCCCCGAGCATCTGCTCGAGGGAGAAGCCACGCTCGATTTCGGCCGGCGCGCCCTGCGCTCGATCTGGCAGCAAGCGGGATCGCGGCCGAGCGCGATCATCTGCGGCAACGACCATATCGCGCTGGGCGTGCTGCGGGAAGCGGAAGCGCTGGGGATCGCCGTGCCCGGGCAGTTGTCCGTGACCGGCTTCGACGATTTGGCGATCGCGAGCGAGGCGCGGCCGCCGCTGACCACCATGCACGTGGATACGCGCGAGATCGGCGTGGTTGCGGCGCGGCATCTGCTGGATGCGCTGGATGGCAAACCGCGGCGGCACGGGCATGCGGTGCCGGCGGTCTTGAGGGTGCGCGAGTCGACGGGGCCTTGCCGCGACAGCTAGTGCGAGGTCGGCGCCTGCCCACGCCAGCCATCCACGCATCGCGATGCCGATCACGGCGGCGGCCGGCACGAACCAAGCGGCATGACGATCAAATCGGCGCGCGAAGCGAATCAGCAGTTTGCCGGACTCCGCAGCCGGCTGGGCTGCCGTCCGAGACTTCATGGCGAGACGCCTGACCACCTCTACACCTCCAGGCAGGCGAATGAGCGCCGGGCGCCCTTGCGACCGTTTCCTGAGATAGGGAACACCAGCGATTGACACGCTCCGTCACGCAATCGTCTGCGAATCCCGCGCATAGTCGGTATACCCTCGTCCGTCTCCACCATAGAACGTCGATCGGTCATAGGGTGCGAGCGGCCTGCCCTGGCGCAGGCGGTACGGCAGATCGGGATTGGAAATGAACATCCGGCCGAAGGCCACGAGATCCGCATGCCCGTCAGCAATGATCTGTTCCGCGCTGGCGCCCGTGAAGCCGCCCGCCGCGATAATGGTCCCCCGATAGATTTGGCGGATGTCCTTCGACGTCACGTCGGTCTCGCGCGTCGCCTGTTCGACGATGCCGCGAATACGCGGTTCGATCAAATGCAGGTACGCAAGATCGTAATCGTTGAGACGGCGAGCCACGTAGCCGAACGTTGCATACGGATCACTGTCGGACATCGTTCCATAAGTTCCGCTAGGCGACAGGCGAAGCGCCACTCGACCCGGTCCCCACACGGATGCCACGGCATCCAGCGTGTCGAACAGAAAACGTGCGCGGTTCGGGATCGGGCCGCCGTATCGATCCGTGCGCTGGTTGGTACCGTCCAGCAGGAACTGCTCGAACAGGTAGCCGTTCGCACCGTGCAGTTCCACGCCGTCGAATCCCGCCTGCAAGGCAAGTTCGGCGCCGCGACGGAACTGCTCGACAATCGCCTCGATCTCATCGATCTCGAGCACGCGCGGCACGACCAATTCCGCTTCGACGATACTTCCGTTCGCGTCACGGATAGCCGCATGTTCGAGCGAGCGCAGTGCCGACGGCGCAACCGGCGTCAGGCCACCCGTGTTGGCCGGATGCGCCTGACGACCCGCGTGCCACATCTGGAGGAAGATGCGCGCCCCCCTGGCGTGCACGGCGTCGACCACACGCTGCCATCCGCGCATCTGGGCTTCCGTATAGATCCCCGGTGCGTCGACGTAAGCGATGCCAAGCGGCGAAACAGCGGTCGCATCGCTAATCAGCAACCCGCCGCGGGACGCACGCTGCGTGTAGTAGTCGACCATCAGATCACCGGGTATGTTGCCTTCTTCGGTGCGCATCCGCGTCAGGGGCGCGAGAACGACGCGGTGGTCGAGTTCGAGAGGACCGACGTTGATGCGGCTGAAAAGTCTGTTCATATCGTTCACTAGTGGGTGATAGGTGGTGGATCGAATACTGGGCGTCATCTAGACCATGCCAAAGCCCACCATCCGGGCAAGCTCCGCACTCACGGCCGCGCTCGACAAGGGCGCCGCTGCCGGCGTCGACGACGAGCGGCTACTGACCATCCTTGCCGCGCTCGACAGCACGGCGAGCGCGATGAGAGGACGGTATCTCGACAGCGTCCGTGTCATGCCGGTTGCCTGCCTTCGGCGAGCGCCTCGATCCTGCCGATGGCTCGCTCCACCGCCGGGCGGCTTGCCACGGCGTCGTACCAGCGCTGCACGTTCGGTGCCGTGTCCAGCGTCAGGTCCGGAAAGGTCCGTCGCCAGATCCATCCGAAATGGGCGATGTCGGCGATCGAAAAGTCTTCCCCCGCCACGAACGTGCGGCCGGCCAGTAACGCATCCAGAAGGCCAAGCTGACGTCGGGCTTCCTGCGCGAAGCGGTCCAGCGCATGCCCGGGGGATTCCGCGGGCGCGAAGCGCAGAAAATACCCGGCCTGCCCGAATGCCGGGCCGAGACCGGAAGCATGCGCGAACAGTTGCTCGAAAGTCCGGGCGCGCGTCAGCGGATCCTCGGCCAGCAGCACACCATGACGCTCGGCGAGATAAACCAGGATCGCCGCCGACTCACTCAGCGTGAAGCCCCGCTCACCATCACGGAGCACCGGCACCTTGCCGTTCGGGTTCAGTGCGATGAAATCCGGGTGCTTCTGTTCGCCTTTCCTGACGTTGACCGAATGCAGTTCATATTGCAAACCGAGCTCTTCGAGCGCGATCGGAACCTTGACGGAATTCGGCGTGGCAAACGCGTAGACCTGGTACATGAAGTGACTCCTGGATACGTGACTGGAATGCCCTCACTTTCGTCGATCGGCCTGTGCCTCGGAAGCACCATGGCGGAGATAAGACCTATTCCGCGCGAGCATAAGCGCATTCACGCGCCGCTCGCGGAAGCTGCGGATCACGCATCGCTATCGAAGGCGCGGAGCGCGCGGAACGTTCGGTACGCGAATCAGCGGTGGGCTGTCGGGGCGGTTGCGAGTCTGAGGGCACGTCGTGTGGTGAGCGGACGACGGCTGGTGGCCGGATCGAAGACGTACTTCGTCGAGCACGGCGTGCGTCCGACGCCGGCCGAGCTCGGCCGGCATCAGGCGGTCGTGCATGCGATGCGCAGCGGCGGCGATTCATGGGCGTTCGGCCACACGGACGGCACGGAAGCCGCCGTCACGGTGTCGGGCGGCGTGCGGGTTAGCGCACGCCGAAGGCGTGCGCGCCTCGTCTCGACCATGCAAGACATCGAGCAACCCTCGCCCTGGACCGCGCCAGGAATCGGCACACGCTACGCCAGGTCAGAATGTCGGTCCCACGACATTCTGACGCGATATGACTCGGGAAAATCCATTTCGCAGCATGTTGTCGAGCGAGGCGTTGCGGCTGCCTTCTGCGGGTTCGCCCGTTTCGGCGAACAGATGACGGGCACCCGAGGCGATGGCATCCTCGATGCGGCGTGCGATCAGGGCGCTTTGGCCACCACGGCGGCGGTGCGATTCCGCTATCGCTCCCCAGCCCAACCAGGCCTGTTCGCCCGATACGAACAGGCAGCCCCCACCGACTACGCGCTCGCCGTCGAGCACCGCATACAGTTTCCAACCGGTCCTGCCCCGCACTCGCACCAACCATTCGCCGACAAAGGCAGGCATGCCGAACACGCCGACCACGACACGCGCGAGCTCGACGGCCTGGTCGGCCGAGGCTTCGACGATTGCGAGTTCACTCGCGACCGGCGCGGGCGCTTGCGCGTCCCTGTATAACTTGACCCAGCTGCTTGCTGCCGGATACGTGAAGCCCCGGTCAGCCAGCATCGGGGGCATCGTCGCGGGCCGGGCCAGATCGCTCCAGAGCAGGAGCCACGCGGGGCTGCCGGCGCGACGATAGCGCTCGACAATCCGGTCAACCTGGTTCGCGGTGGCCTCGCCCCGCATGCCAAGGCCGATCACCCGGTTGAAATAGGTCAGTGGCGTGCCGGGGCCGATCAGCAGGGTGGCGTCGCCCACCTGCTCGACGCTGAGGCCCAGCTCGGTTTTCAGGGTTTCCGGTGCGGCGGCGATGAAATCGGACCAGGCCAGGGCTTCGGCCTGATCGGCGAGAGCGGCCATTTCTCGGGGAGTCGGGAAAGCATTCACGATGGCCTTTCCTTACACTGTAAGTTACGATGGCGCAGAAATTATCATGCGAAATTTACGGTGTAAAGGAGAGGCATGGCACGAAGCACAAAAGGCGTGGCGCAGAAGGAGACGCCGCGCGAACCCCTGACCCGCGAGCGCATCGCGCAGGCCGCGCTGGCGCTGATCGACGACGAAGGGCTGGACGGTTGCTCGATGCGGCGGCTCGGAGCTCGGCTGGGCGTGGAGGCCATGGCGATCTACCATCACTTCAAGGGCAAGGGCGAATTACTCGACGCCGTCATGGAGCAACTGCTGGTTGGCCAGCAACTGAATGCCTCTTTGCCGCCGCTAAAGCGCTTGCGCGAATTCATGCGCAACCAGCGTGCGGTCGCCATTGCGCATCCGCGCGCCTTCATCCTGCTGGCCAGCCGGCGTTTCAATACCGATTTCGCGTTCGCGCTTTACGAGCAAGTGCTCGCGGCATTCGCCGAACTGGGTCTGAGCGCAAAGGAATCCGCCTTCTGGTTCCGGCTGATCGGCGGTTATGTCTGCGGCGCCGGGATGGCCGAGGTGGCCAGTCGCGAGCAGGTCGACGATGCGACGACGCTGTTGCTCGAGCATGCGCCCGAGCGCATCGCCTATCCGCATGTACGGGCCATCGCGCCGCATCTGGCCGTGGAACGCCTGGAGGCCAACTTCGAGCTCAGTCTCGACGTATTGTTTGGTGCGCTGGCGGCGCAGGTGGCGGCGCGGCAAGCCGGTGACTAACGGTGTCGACCAGCTTGGCGATTCTTGAGCTTTCCGGCTCGAGATCAGGAGCGTCGTACTCGATACCGACCTCCCGGATCGCCCTGAATCATGGCCGGGATGTCGACGATAAGCTGCCCGGTCCAGCGAACCAAGGCGCATCAGCCGTCGGTCCGGCTGAACATCATGTGGATCGTGTCGCGCAACCACGCTACGCCGGGGTCACCGGCGAATTGCTTGCAGCGCAATGTCGCCGAGTCCTCCTGCGTCGGCCGCGACCTGGATCACGGGTGATGTGCCCGCACCTACCGGTCCGGAAGTCGCCACGGCAAAAATTCCTGGAATGCCTGCATGTGAACATGACAACCAGCGGCCACGGTGGTTCCGCGGATCCTCGAGCGTACGGACTGGATGGTGACACTCCATAAAGGCGCGGCACTCATGTTCAATGAAACGGGCCGGTTTTCTATCTATCCGATGCCGGCTGAAATACCTGACATTGAATCAACCGTTCATTGGCACCGTAACTTCGACAATGACGAGGGGATCCGTTGGCTTCGCCAACTTGTCATCGAGACGCTGCATCACGATTGAACGCGCATCGAAAACGTCTTCTCACGGATCGTCGGCTGTCGCTTCGCGAAGCCCGAACGGGATCGTCGCGAATGCAGTTAGCTGACGGGAACCGAGGCGGAATGCCGACAGACGGCACCGCGACGCAAACTCATGGCGCCCCGGGGTCGCGAAGCGTCGCTTGCGCGGCGCCTCATCGGCAAGCATGCCCTCAGAACGAATGCGTGATCCCCACGCGCGCCACGACCTGATGCGAGTTCGACGACTGCCCCGCCGAGCCGAGCACGAACGCATCCTCCAGCGGCGTGCCGGTATTCCCGCCGCTGCTCTTCTGGTACGCCACCTGCGAATAGATGCCGGTGCGCTTGGACAGCGAGTACTGCGCCATCAGCCCTACCTGGTTCCAGTGCAGCGAGTTCTCGCCGCTGCCCGTGCCGAGCTGCGCGCGCGAATAGGTATACATCGCGCCGACGAACAGGTCGGGCCGCACATAGACCTTGGCATTCGCCTCGATATTGTCGAAGCGCAGCCGCGACACCGGCGAGGCGAACGCGCCCGCGTACAGCGAGGCGGTGGGCTGCTGCACCACCACATGCGTGTAGACCAGCCCCAGCGTGGCCGGCCCGATCCCGTAGTTGGCACCGATCCCGTAGATCTTCTGGTTGTTCGCGATGAAGTCCATGTCGTCGGGCGCGACGCTGCCGCCCGTGGTGGTGCCGGGCGCGCCGAGATCCTCGTAGACGGCGCCCACCGTCAGCGTGTTCCAGGCATAGGTCAGGCCCGCGCCGATCGCGCGATTCTTCGCGAAGTTGCCGGCCTGGTTGCCGAAGCCGTAGAGCGCGGTGGCCGTCAGCCCGTGATAGCTGGCGCTGGTGAACTTGACCGAGTTGTTGGCATGGAACGAGGCATCGGTATTGTCGTTGTCGAACGGATGCGAGAACAGGTAGCCGGCCCAGTTGCCGTTGGCCGTCAGCGGCGCGATGGTGTCGGCCACCGTATCGAACTGGCGCCCGAAGGTGATCGTGCCGAAACGCTCCGATTGCAGGCCGACGTAGGACTGGTAGCCGAACACGCGATCGCCGTAGTAGATGCGGCCGCTGTCCACCTGGAAGCCGCTCTCGAGATCGAAGATCGCGTGCAATCCGCCGCCCAGGTCCTCGTTGCCCTTGATGCCCCAGCGGCTGGTGACCAGGTCGACGCTGGTCTGCTGCCAGGCCGAATGACCGCCCGCGTTGCTGGTGTAGTTGATGCCTTCGTCGAGCACGCCGAACAAGGTGACGCTGCTTTGCGCGTGCGCGCCACAGGACGCGACCAGGCAGGCGAATGCCGCCAGAGCCCTCTTCTGCATTTCGTGTTTCTCCCTGTTTCGATGAATCGTGGGTCATCGTTTTCGTCGCGGGCAACACACTGCCCCGCTATCGACCGACCCGTTGCGGCGCGCAGGGTTCCGCCGTGATGCCTGGAAAGGCTCGCATGCGAAACGCTGCGTTCGACGAGATGGATTTGCGGCGCACGCCGCCGTGCCTCGGGCACGACGGCGCGGCCGGGAACGATCCGCCCGGGATGGCGCGAATCGATTGTCATGACCGGCGCATGGCCGGTCAACGACGATGGCGGATTTCCTCCGATCGGCGACGCATACGCGAAACCGCGCGGCAGGCTCGCCGTCGAGGCTTCAGTGCAGGCCCAGCGCGGCGTCGCTGTCGCGGATCGCCTCGGCCTCGGCGCGCGTGTCGATGCGGCGCCACGGCAGCAGGTAGGCCAGCGTCGCCACCGCCAGCCCGATCGCCCAGGCGATGTCGACGCCGCCCAGGCGCGCCGCGAGCGGGCCGGTATAGACGCCCGGCAGCACGAAGAACGGCACCGAGGCGAGCAAGCCGATCGCGTAGGACAGCAGCCCGCGCAGGCCCCAGGCGCCATAGATGCCCTCGGCCGTGAACAGGTGCGTGATGGCGTAGTGGCCGCGGCGCACGAAGAAGTAGTCGACCAGGTTGACCGCCGTCCACGGCGCGAGCAGGTAGAGCATCATGGTCAGCGCGGCGAACAGGATGTCGATCGAGTTGCCGCTCAGCATCATCGAGATCGCCACCCACACCGCCGACAGCAGCAGCAGGGTGACGATGCGGATGGTGCGCGTGGGCTTCACGGCGCGGAACGAATCGGCGCCGGTGATCAGCGTGAGCATCGCGCTGTAGTTGTTGAGGCCCATGGTGGCGACCATCGCCCCGATCGACATGATCGAGATCAGCGCGCCGAAGCCGTGGAAGATCGCGTTGCCGGCCTCGTTCAGCGCGATCAGGCCATCGGAGGCGCCGAGCCGCGACGCCAGCCAGGCACCCAGCGCGATCAGCCAGATCGCCGACGATGCGGCGCCCGCGAACACCGCCGCGATGATCGCGCGGGGCCGCGTATGGCGCGGCAGGTAGCGCGAGTAGTCGGATACGTAGGGCGCGTAGGTGATGTTGTAGCTGGCGCTGGCCGCGAACTGCGAGGCGAAGGCCACCAGGCTGAAGCCGCCCGCGTGCGCGGCGGCCTTGGGCGGCACGCCGCCGAGCAGGATCGCGGCGCTCAGCACCAGGTACAGCGGCAGGCTCGCGTAGAGCATCCACTTGAAGGCGCGGTGCAGCCAGTCGTGGCCGTAGACGGCCAGGAACAGCGCGAACAGCGCGGTAACCAGCGTGATCGCGGTGGGCGACCAGCCGAAGATCGCATGCAGGCCGCTGGCCATCAGCACCACGTCCACCACGTTGAAGGCGATGAAGGTGAAGGCGGTGGCCAGCAGCACCACCACCACGCCGCGATAGCCGAATTGCGCGCGCGACTGGATCATCTGCGGCAGGCCCAGGTGCGCGCCCTGCGAGGCATGGAAGGCCATGAACAGCGTGCCGAACAGGATGCCGAGCGTGCCCGACAGGATCGTGTAGCCCAGCGACAGGCCCATGCCCGGGCCGACGAAACCGATCGCGATGGTGAAGAACTGGAAATTCCCGAGGAACCAGAACGGCCCCTGGTCGATCACCTTGCCGTGCCGCTCGCTGTCGGGCACATAGTCGATCGAGCGCGTCTCGATCGCGGAGAAGCGCGACTGGGCCTGCGCTGCCGCGCCGCCGAGGTCCGCTGCCGTCGTGCCTGGATGTTCCATGTGGGGTCCTTGGTCAGTTGTCCTGATGCTGCCCGCCGCCGGCATCGCGCTGGCCGCCCGGTTCGACGGCGGCGCGCCGATGCGCGGCGCGGTGATGCGTGTCGCTGCCGCCGCGCCGCTCAGGCGGCCGGGGCCGGGGCCGGGGCCGGGGCCGGCGAAAGATGCTCGTGGATCGCCAGCCAGTGCCGGCCGGCGCGCGCGAACACGATGGTCTCGCGCTCGTCGAGCTGGTCCTCGCCGGCACGGGTCCGCAGCCGGGTGCGCACCGCGTGCGTGAAGATCGCCGTGCCCTCGCCCACCAGCTGCACCGCGCGCTCGCGCGACTCGCAGCCCAGCACCGTGAAGCCGTCGTCGCGCTCCCACTCGCGCCAGCGGCGCTCATAGGCCTCGCGCGAGCGCAGCGGCGTGTCAACGTGATGGAACACGAAGCTCGCCTCGGGGGCGAAGGCGGCGAAATAGGCCTCGCGATCGTGGCGCGCGAAGGCGTCGATCAGGACATCGGCGGCGGCCAGCACCTGCTGCTCGGTCGGATTCATCGGGTCGTCCCCTTGCATGTGTATCGATGGATTGGGGCCGATCGTAGTGAGTCAAAAAAGCGGCACCCATATCAACGTGTCGATGTTTACATCGGGGTCGGTCGATGTATGCCGCCGGGCCGCATCGCCGCCTGCCGGCGGCGGCGTCCATCCGGGAATGCCCGCCCGTGCCGGCGCCGCTCGTGGGCCGGCCGGCCCGGCTCGCATGCGTGCCGATCGACGGAAGTGCACGCGCCGCCGAAACTTGGCATGATGGCGGCTGCCCCCCACCACGAACCTGCCATGCCGCTCCAGCGCCTGCGTGTCGCCGAGCCCGAAACCACCTGCAAATGCTGCGGCGGCCCGAGCCGCCTGTGCGGCGTGGTCGATTTCTCGGTGGGCGGCGCCGACCGGATCGCCGGGCGCAAGCTCGATCCTTACGCGGGTGTGCCGATCTACTACCACGGCTGCGAGCGCTGCCGCTTCACCTTCACGCGCGCCTTCGACGACTGGAGCCCGGCGGATTTCGCCGAGCACGTCTACAACGACGACTACCCGCGCCAGGATCCCGACTATCGCGGCGACCGGGCCCGCGCCAACGCCGAGCTGATCGCCAGCCGCTTTCCGGAGATGGCCGGCCAGGTGAGCCTCGATTTCGGCTCGGGGCTCGGCCAGCTCGAGCGCGAACTGGCCGCGCGCGGCTTCGGGCAGGTGGCGTCCTACGATCCCTATGCGGACGGAACGCAGGCCGCGCCGGCGCCGGCCAGCTTCCGGAACGTGCTCGCCTTCGAGGTGTTCGAGCATCATCCCGAGCCGCATGCGCTGATCGAGACGCTGCTGTCCTATCTCGACGGCGACGGCGCGATCCTGCTGAGCACCTTGCTGGTTCCGGAAGGGCCGATCGACGGCGGGATCGGCATGTGGTGGTACTGCATGCCGCGCAACGGGCATATCTCGCTGTATTCGGGCACCGCGCTCGGCACGCTGGCCGCGTTGCACGGGCTGAAGGCGGTGTCGTTCGACGAGGGGCTGCATTTGCTCTATCGCGGGGCGCCGCCGATCTGGGCGGCGCGCTTCTTCGGGGCGGAGCTCGCGAGCTGAGCGGCAGCGCCCCGCTCGCGCATCGACGACGATTCAGGAAGGTTCGCGCTCTCGCGTGATCGACAGCTCGAGTCGACTTTTTTTAGTTCTTTTACGCGCGGCAAGCCATTGCGCCTGCGCCATCGCCTCGAAAGCCCCCGTCGCGTCCAATCTCGAAGCGGCTACACCAGGCTCGAGATCAGTTTGCAGCCGCAGCTTGCGCGATGCCCGTGCCGGGCGATCGGAATGCCGCCGTCCGTCATCGTCGCGTCGCCTTCCTCGATCACGTTCGTGCTGGTGCCGGGATGCTTCCGGCAGTCGACCTTGTCGCCCTTGCGCGCCACGGCCTTCCCGTCGAAGTTCATCGTCTGCGAAGCGGCGAGCACCTGGCCGCCGTGTTCGAGCGTGTCGCCGAGACGGATGAAGTCGATCATGGCGGCGGCCTTACTTCGACGCGCCGTAGAACTCGATGCCGATGCCGTCCTTCGGCACGCAGCCGCCCGGCGTCGCGGGCGCACCGGTCAGCGTGAAATCGACCAGCCGCGGGTGCTTCGACTCGATGTCCATCACCAGTTCAACCTGGCCGTTGCCGTCGCTGCCCTTGAACATGTTGATCTTGGTGGCATAGCCGTTCGGCAGGAAGGCCGAATCGTCGCCGCCGCTGTCGGTCTTCGAGAAGAAGCTCGCGGTGCCGGAGAGATCGGAATGGCAGGTCTTCGAGCTCAGCACCAGGTGATAGGCCACGACCTTCCTGCCATCGACGGGCTTGCCCGTGTCGGCCACGGTAATCGTGGCCTGGTAGGGCTGGTCCTTCGAGGCGGGCGAACTCAGCGTGGTACTGAGCTGGGCCTGGGCGGACATCGATACGGCCGCGACGGCGGTCGATGCCGCCAGCATGCGTGCTGCTTTCACTTTCATCATCAGTCTCTGTTGCCTTGTCGTGGGAGCCGCGCTCGACGCGGCCCTCGGTATTCAATGCGTCGAGGCCGCGCTCATGCGCGCGTTGTCGGTGGCCACCAGTTGCAGATCGTAATCCTCGTCGCGCTCCACGTAATCGGACGGGAACCGGTAGTGCGTGACCCAGCTCGCGGGCAGCCGGCTGTGGCTGACCTCGTGGGCGTGGCCCTGGTTGCCGCCGAGGGTGGCGATCGACAGGGGATGGGGCGGCGACGTGGCCCGGCCGGCCACGAAGGTGACGTGATGACCGCCTTCCGGGAAGTGCACGATGGCCACCGCGCCGTAGGCAGGCTTGTTGCCCTTGGTGGGGCGGCCCCAGTTGGCCAGGTTAGCCGCGCCCGCGTTGTTGTTGCCCTTGTAACCGGCACGCTGCAGGCACCAGTTCACGAAAGCCGCGCAGTAGGCCAGCTTATCCGACTTCTGCTTGCCCAGGGAGGTGGCGCTGAAATACTCCTCGATGTGCTGGTCGGGGTTCGCGCCGCCGCGCCGCCTCACATGCGCCTGGAATTCCACCTCGGCCACCGCCATCCATGGCGCGTGACGCGCGCTCAGCACTTCGGTCTGCGGCTTGTCGCCGGTGTCGCGATAACGCACCGCGTGCACGTCCGCGCCGGGCTTCGGCTTGGCGGCCGAGGCCGCCGGGCCGGCATGCGAGGCGGCAGGCGCCGCCGCGGGCTCGGTGGCTTTCGGCGCGGTTGCGGATGCGGGCGCGGCCGGCTTGGCCGCAGGCGCGGCGGCGGGGACAGGCGCGTGCGAAGCCGGCACGGCCGCGGGTGCGGGCGCGGCACCGGCCGGTGCCGACGCCGCGCCCCCCGTGCTTTTCTTCGGCATCTTCAGCACCTGCCCCGGGAACAGGAAATACGGAGACGCGATGCCGTTCAGGTGAGCGATCGTCTGATAGCTGGTGCCGTGCGCCTTGGCGATCTTGCTGAGCGAATCGCCGCGCTGCACGGTATAGGACTCGGCGGCGACGTGAGCCGCTTGAGCGCCATTGCCGGAGGCAGGCGCGTGGCTCGGCGCCGGCGCCGGGCCGGCCGCGGTGGCATGGCCGCTGCTCGTCGCGGCGGCCGGCTTGGCGGCTGCCAGTGGGTGGCCGGCACTCGCCGGCGGCGCCGAGGCCGCGGCGGCGGAACCAGCGGCGGCGCCCGCTGCCGCGCTCGCGGTAGGCGCCGCCACCGGCTTGTGCAGTTCGGTGGCCGATTTCACCACCAGCGTCGGCGCGATCACCGTCAGCGCCACGGGCGGCGTGGCCGGCATCACCTTCTGCTCGATGCTCACCCAGGTATGGTCGTGCTCCGACCAGGCCTGCAGCGACACCGGTCCGCCCGAGATCGCGGCCTGCACCTGCACGTGCCCGGTCTTGTCGGTAACGAGATCGGCCGTCTTGCCCGCCTGGCTCGCCTTGATTTTCGTGTCGGCCATCGGCACCTTGGCCGCGTCGAGCACATACACGTTCACCGACGGCAGGCAGCCCTTGCAGCCCTCCTTTTGCGCGGCGGCGATCGCGCGCTTCATGGTCTTGCCGTCGAACACCTTCTGCAGGCTGGCCGCGTAGCTCTCGTCGGTCGCGTAGCCGGCGCTCTGCAGCGCCTGCGCCTCCCTGCCGAGATCGCCCTTGGTGCCGGGATCGAACAACCCGGCCCGCGTGTAGCGAGGGTTCGAGGCGAGGAACTTCTGGCGATCGCGCAGGCTGTCGAGCACGGAGTCGTAGACGCGGAACGGCGCGGTCACCCACACCTTCCTGCCGTTGACCTTCTCCCACACGGTGAAGGTCTTGGACTCACCGTGCCAGGACGGATCGGCCTTGATATTGAAGATGTTGTGGGTGCCCGCCAGCACGTGTTCGCCCCAGCCGGTTTCCTGCGCGGCCTGGGCCAGGATCAGTTGCCACGAGCAGCCGGTTTCGTCGGCGACCTGCCGCGCGGGGCAGTACAGGTTCTTGATGAACTGGATCTCGTCGTCGTAGGTATAGGTCTTCTTCTCGGCTGTCATGGCTCATTCCCCACCGCGTTGCAGCACTGCGCCGTGGCCCTGGCTCACGCCGACCCAGTCGCCGCCGTCGAAGCCGGCCGCCTCGAGCTTGCCGCCGAGCGAACGCGGCGCGCCCAGGGTGCGCGCATTCAGGTCGATCGACACCAGCGAGGTGTTCCCGGCGCCGTCGCAGGCGCGGCCGATCGCCTGGAGCGTGCTGCCCGCCATCGACACGGCCTCGATGGTGCAGAGCGTCTTCTTGCCGGCAAAGGACACGCCGGGCTTGCCGTTGCGATCGAGCGTGGCCACCGCGATCTCCGTGGGCGTGAGGCCGACCACGGCCACGCCGCCCTCGGGCGACAGCCACGCGCGCGCCGAGCGGGTATTGTCGGGCAGCGGGTAGGCGGACCATTGGTACTTGCCGCTGCCCAGGTCGATTCGCGAGGCGGCGATCGCGTCGCGGCCGGCGCCGGCGTTCGGCATGAACTGCCCGGCCACGAGCAGGTGCTGCGCGTCGATCCGCGCGCTGCTGCCGACCCAGAACGCACCGCTGTCGAGCTTGCCGAGCTTCGGCGCGCCGAGGTTCGGATCGAAGCGCGCCACGAAGGTACCGAACGGCCCGTTGCGCTGAGCGGTCGCGCTGGTGCCGCCGGCCACGGCCACGCCGGCCGCGCTCACGTCGAGGCCGTAGAACCATTCGTCGAAGCCGGCCTCGATGGTCTGCTGCTGCTCGATCCTGCCGGCACTCGAGATGCGGCTGACGACGACGCGCGTTTGCTTCTGCGCCTCCGAGGCCTGGGTGTCCTGCTGCGTGACGACATAGTAGGCGTCTCCGCTCGCCGCGCAGGCCACGGCCGAATTGCCGACGTAGTCGCGCGGATGCGGGATCGAGGTCTTCCACAGCACGGTGCGGTGCCGGGCGTCCACCAGCACGGCCATCGCCGTGTTGCTCGGCCCCGCGTCGTCGTACACACGGCCGCTGATGCAATAGCGGCCCTGCCCGACGTCCCTGATCGACGAAGCCGAGAACCCGTCGGGCGTGCCGAGCGGCAGGTTCAGCGCCTGCGCGTTCGCGCCTGTCACCTGCAGACATGCACCGGCCAACGCGGCCGCCATCCACTGCACCATCTTGCGATCGAATTTCATCTGCCTCTTGCCCTGTCTCTGGTCTGGTTCACGGCCCTGCCGGCGCCGCGATCGCGTGCGAATGCGCTCAGATCGCCGCCGGCTCCGCATCCGGGGCCGCCCGCGACGCATCGTCTTCGTCCGGTCCGTCGTCGTCCGGCACCTCGGCCACGTTGTCGTGATCGGCGTAGTCGAACACGCCCGCGTTGTCCCGGTCGGTCATGTCGCTCAACATCGTGAACGGCTCCTGGTACGTCAGCGTCTCCCACTTGCCCTGCTTCATGTCGAGGATCGCGTGCACCGGCGTGGGCGTCTCGGTGAACGCGCGCAGCGTCTGGCCGCTGCCGTCGAGCATGCCGGCGCCGAGGATGGTGCCGAGCTCGTCGCGGAACTGGTACTTCACGGGAATCGCCGTGCCGTCGGGCTTGTGCAGCGCCTCGTCGAGCATCAGCTGCTGGCTGTACTGCAGCTCGCTCTGGCTGTCGAAGAACGATTGCCGCGCCGGGTTGCCGCCGGCCGCGCCCTGCTTCTCCCACGACGCGCACTTCTCGGTGATCTGCCCTGGCGTGCCGTTCTCGATCGCGTTCGGCGTGATCCTGATATACGAATTGCCGGCGCCGATCCACAGCTCCTTGGCAGCCGTCAGCACCACCTTGCCGTCCTTGCTGGTTATCGTGATGTCCTTGAGCGCGGCGAGCGCCATTTCGTCGGCCTGCGCCTGGATCTCTACCTTGCCCTTGGCCGCGAACAGCTTGATGCCGGCCTGGCGCACGAACAGGCTGATCCTCTCGGTCACGCTCGCGATCAGCGATTTGCCGCTCGCCACATGGATGTTCTGCCCGCTCACCAGGTTGATCTGCTGGTCGGCCGTGAGCTGCGCGGACTGCTGTGTCGACAGGCCGAGATCGGACGGGCTCGCCATCAGCAGGATCGGCTTGCCGAAGCCGTTCGCGCTGCCGCTGCCGCCGCCGCCCGTCTTGCCGCCGCGCGCCTCGGGCGCCACGTTGCGGCGCGTGGCGTCGCGGAACGCGGCCAGCGAATCGCGGCCGGCCTGCAGGCTCTCGGCCTGGCTCGTCTCGCTCGCCTGCGACAGGACATCGATCATGCCGTGTGCATTGACCAACTGCTCGGTGGCCTCGCCGGCGTCGAGCGGCTGGCTGGTGGTGGCATGGGTGGACACCAGCAAACCCTGGCCGGCACGGATCGCGCCGTAGGCTTGCGACTTGAGGTCGAAACCGTTGCCGAGGAACGCGCCGCGCGTATTGCCGGTCTGGTCGATCAGGTAGCCCAGGTGCAGGTGCGAATCGAAGCTGCTCGAATACAGATGGACGCGATTCTGCGCGGTGGCGTCGTCCATCACGAGCTGGTTGTAGCCGGTGCCGCCGTATTCCTTCGAACGGTAGCCCGACAACAGGCCGTTCGAATGCCATTGCGGCTTGGCCGCGCCGTTGTAGAGCCGCGAGGTCACCACCGGGCGGTCGCAGTCGCCGCCGATGTGGTCGATCAGTACCTCCTCGCCCACCCGCGGCATGTGCACGCCGCCGTAGCCGCTGCCGGTGTCGGACTGCGCCACGCGCACCCAGCACGAGGCACGCTCGTCGCCGTCGTTCTGGCGATCCCAGATGAAGCGCACCTTGATGCGGTTCAGCGCGTCGGTATGGACTTCCTCGCCCGGCGGCCCAACTACGATCGCAGATTCGAGATGCGTTTGGGGCTTGTCGTGCTCGAAGGGGCTGCGATACGGCACGCTGGTGCGCTGCGCCTCGATCTCGGTCAGGTAGAAGCCTTCCGAGCCGTCGGCGTGCGGCACCGCGAACGCGCCGCCGCCGGCGTGGTTCGCGCGCGCGGCGTCCACCACGGCCTGCAGGCTGTGCGGAAACGCGTGGTCCTGCTTGCCGATCGGCAGGTTGTTGGCGATCGTCCAGGCCGTCTCGATCACGGCGAATTCGCGCTGACTAGCACGATCGCGATCGTGTTCGGGATGGCCGTCCAGCACGAAGCGCCGCCCGGCGTCGATGCCGCGCAGGCTGCCCGTGCCGACGAAGCGCTTGGCGCGCGATTCCCATTCCTCCATGCGGATCTTGGAGAGCTGGTCGCCGCGATCCTGACCGCCGTAGGTATAGGCGCCGGTATATTCGTAGACTTCGGCCTGCTCGGGCAGGGAACCCTGGTTCGGCATGGTGGGCACGTTGGTGCCCTTCGGGTTCTGCGGGGAGGCCGGGTTCTTGTAGTCGAAGGTGCGGGTAGTCAGCGTGGCGCTCTGCAGCGTGCGCGTGCCGGCCCATTGCACCAGCGCATCGGTCTCGCTGCCGGTGCCGGCACGATAGAACGACACCGAACCGGGCTGCATCGCATCGAGCGCCGCGAGCCGATCGGTGATCACCAGGGTGTGGGACTTGCCGTCCGGCGCCTGCTGCCAGAAGCCGTACAGCCCCTCGCACTCGAGCAGGCGGTGCACGAAGTTCCAGTCGGTCTCGTCCTGCCGGCAATACGAGCGCGGCGGCAGCGGCTTCGAGAGCGCGAACTGGAACAGGCCCTGTGCCTGCGGATGCGTGTTGAATACGTCGGTGATGATGTCGTCGGCGCTGCGATCCTGCCAGATGCGCTGGTCGCGCCGGAATCGCAGGAAGTGCATCCACGAGGTGAAGCCCAGTTGGTAACTGGTGAGCCCCGCGTTCGAACCGAGCCGGCGCGCGGTATGCACGTAGCCGTGATGCGGCTGATACGACTTGTCGGCCTGCTGGATCCAGAGGGTCACCGGTTCGCCGATCAGCGTCTTCAACTCGACGCCGCCCGAGGTGGAAACCGCATCGACGGTGAATTCGAAGTGGCGTCCGAGCCGCGAGCGGCCCACCACGCGCTGCGGCAGCAGTCGATCCGCACCGAGCGGCGTGTCGAGTCTTATCAGGCGATCGTTCTGCGAGATGCCGCCTGTCATCCAGCTACTTATCAGATCCTGTGCGCCCATGCCCCGCCTTCCTTTTCCGTTCTTTTAACTGCACCCGCATTCAATACAAGCGCCGCGATTCTACAAAAAGTTGCATCACGAGAGCAAACTGATCCGTGAAAAACGATATTGAACCGACGTGGTCATCTAAAATGCCGATTCAGAAACTTTCAATTAGCTTAATTCGCGGAAATTATTTCCATTCGAATCGGCGCATTTAAGGAAAACTTACCAAGTCATCATTTATGTCAGCCGCGCGCCATGAAATCGATTCAGACGATCGATCGTCACGCGAACATATACGCAAACGCGCTCCTTGGCGCCACTCTCAGTCCCAAGCAGGGCGCCTGGACATCCCGGCCGATCGTGCGGTTCTGCCGCGCAGCCATCGACACGCTTCGATACCCGCCACGGTAAAATTCCTCCCGGCCCGCTCCCGCTTCATGCCAAAGGCGGTAAAAAAGGAACAACCAGTTGATTTCGATGGACCTCCAATCCCCCCGCGCATGACCTACTCGCTCGCCACCACCTACTCCTGCGAGCTCGAGATCCGCAAGAGCCGCTTCATCGCGCATGCGATTCCGGTGGCCGACCGCGACGCCGCGATGGCCGAGCTGCAACGGCTGCGCGCCGAGCACGCCACGGCCACCCACGTCTGCTGGGCGCTGCTGGCGGGCGGCCAGTCCGGCATGTCCGACGACGGCGAGCCGTCCGGCACGGCAGGCCGGCCGATCCTGGAGGTGCTGCGCCACCACGATCTCGACGGCGTGCTGGGCGCCGTGATCCGCTACTACGGCGGCGTGAAGCTCGGCGCGGGCGGCCTGGTGCGCGCCTATACCGATGCGATCGCCGGCGCGCTGCTCGATGCACAACGTGTCGAGCGCATCGCCATGACGCGGCTCGCGATCGAGATGAGCTATCCCGACGAGGCCCGCGTGCGGCGCTGGATCGAGCAGGCCGGGCACGAGCTCGTCGACAGCGCCTACGGCATGACCGTGAAGCTCGTCATCAAGCTGCCGGTGACCGAGGTGGAAGCGGCGCGCAGCACGCTGATCGACGCCACGCAGGGGCGCGCCGGGTTTCCCGCCTTCGAATGACCGGCTCGGCATCGAGGTGCTTGCGCGAGCATGCATCTCGATGCACGCGCAACCGATCCCTCAGCCCAGGAACAGGCGATAGGCCGGATTCGAGGTCTCTTCCTGGAACCGGTAGCCGAGCGTCGCCAGGAAGGTATCGAAGGCCGCGTGATCGGCCGCCGGCACCTGCAGGCCCACCAGGATCGAACTGGTGTCGGCACCCTGGTTGCGGTAGTGGAACAGGCTGATGTTCCAGTTCGGCGCCATCGAGGACAGAAACTTCATCAACGCGCCGGGACGCTCCGGGAATTCGAAGCGGAACATCCGCTCCTCGCGCGACAGCGGCGAGCGCCCACCCACCATGTAGCGGATATGGTCCTTCGAGAGTTCGTCGTCGGTCAGGTCGGCGGTGCGAAAGCCATGCGCCTCGAAATTCGCGGCGATCTCGGCCGGTTCCGCGCGGCGGCGGATCTGCACGCCGACGAAGATATGCGCCGAGCGCGCGTCGGCGATCCGGTAGTTGAACTCGGTCACGTTGCGCTCGCCGAGCAGCTCGCAGAAGCGCCGGAAGCTGCCGCGTTCCTCGGGGATCGTCACGGCGAACACCGCCTCGCGCGCCTCGCCCACCTCGGCGCGCTCGGCCACGAAGCGCATCCGGTCGAAATTCATGTTGGCGCCCGAGGTGATCGCGATCAGCGTTTGGCCCTCGATGCCCTCGCGTTCGGCATAACGCTTCACGCCCGCCACCGACAAGGCCCCCGAAGGTTCCAGCACGCTGCGCGTGTCCTGGAATACGTCCTTGATCGCCGCGCACAACGCGTCGGTGTCGACCGTGATCACCTCGTCCAGCAGTTCGCGACACAAGCGGAAGGTTTCCTCGCCGACCAGCTTGACGGCGGTGCCATCCGCGAACAGGCCGACCTCGCCGAGCGTGACGCGCTCCCCTGCCTCGATCGACCGAGCCATCGCGCAGGAATCGGCCGCCTGCACGCCGATCACGCGGATCTCGGGCCGCACCGCCTTCACGTAGGCGGCCACGCCGGCCGCCAGGCCGCCGCCGCCGATCGGCACGAAGATCGCGTGGATCGGGCCCTGGTGCTGGCGCAGCACCTCCATCGCCACGGTGCCCTGGCCGGCGATTACGTCGGGGTCGTCGAAGGGATGGACGAAGGTCAATTCGCGTTCCGCCTGCACCGTCAATGCGTGGGCATAGGCGTCGCTATAGGACTCGCCGGCCTGGATCACCTCCACGGTCGGCCCGCCGTGCGCGCGCACCGCGTCCACCTTCACCTGCGGGGTGGTGACCGGCACCACGATCACCGCCTTCACGCCGAGCCGGGCCGCCGAGAAGGCCACGCCCTGGGCGTGGTTGCCGGCCGAGGCGGTGATCACGCCGCGCGCCAACGCCTCGGCCGACAGATGCGCCATGCGGTTGTAGGCGCCGCGCAGCTTGAACGAGAAAACAGGCTGATGATCCTCGCGCTTGAGATAGACGCGATTTCTCACGCGCGCGGACAGGTTGCGCGCGGGCTCCAGCGCGGTCTGCACCGCCACGTCGTAGACGCGCGAGGTGAGGATCTTCTTCAGGTAGGCATCGACACTCGACGCGATTTCGGCGGACGGGGTGGTGGCGGTTTCCTGACCGCGACGGGACGGCGACAGCATCGAACGCTCCTGGCTGGGGATGGGCTTGCCCGGAGACGGATACGAAAAACCCGCCTCGGGGGCGGGTTTCGTGACGGCTTCCTGCGCGCGCTAACCCACCATTCGATGAATGGTGTGAATAATGTGCGCGATCGGGAAGGCGTGACGTGTCATGGGCGGAAGCATCCGGGATGCCGGCGCGTTTGTCAATCCCCGCGCCGGGCGAGCCTGGATCAGGCACGCCCGGCGCGCGGCGAAACTCAGTAGCGCTCGGGGACGAGCATTTCCCGCGGCGTCGGACGGCGCAGGTAATCCTCGTGGTGGACACGTTCGGGCAGCGTGACCGGCTCGCGCTCGACCTCGTGGTAGGGCACCAGGCTCAGCAGGTGGTCGATGCAGTTCAGGCGCGCGCGCTTCTTGTCGACGGCCTGCACCACCCACCACGGCGCCTCGGGGATATGCGTGCGCGCCAGCATCTCTTCCTTGGCGACCGTGTAGGCCTCCCAGCGGCGGCGGCTTTCCAGGTCCATCGGGCTCAGCTTCCATTGCTTGAGCGGATCCTGGATGCGCGCCTCGAAGCGCGTTTCCTGCTCCTCGTCGGTGATCGAGAACCAGTACTTGACGATCTGGATGCCGCTGCGCACCAGCATCTTCTCGAACTCGGGCACCGAGCGGAAGAACTCTTCGTACTCCGCATCGGTGCAGAAATTCATCACGCGCTCGACGCCGGCACGGTTGTACCAGCTGCGGTCGAACAGCACCATCTCGCCGCCGGCGGGCAGGTGCGCGACGTAGCGCTGGAAGTACCACTGGGTGCGTTCGCGGTTGCTCGGCGCCGGCAGCGCGGCGACGCGGCACACGCGCGGATTCAGGCGCTGCGTGATGCGCTTGATCGCGCCGCCCTTGCCGGCCGCGTCGCGGCCCTCGAAGATCACCACCATGCGATGGCCGGTGCTGACCACCCAGTCCTGCAGCTTGACGAGTTCGCCCTGCAGACGGAACAGCTCGCGGAAGTACTGCTTGCGCTGCTCGCGGCGTTCGGCGGTGAAGATCGTGTCAGGCTCGTCGAAGCGGCGGTCGTCGAGCTCCATTTCCAGCTCTTCGTCGTACGCGTCGACCAGATCCTCTTCCAGACGGCGCTGGCGTTCGACGGCCTCGAGTTCGGCGGCGTCTCGGTCTTCGGGTCGGTTCTCGCTCATCGTGCTGCCTCCGTATCTACGTCAGAGTCGTTCGTGCGCCGATTATCGCAGCGCTGCGTGTCAGATGCATTAATTCGGGCCGAAGGACGGGATGGCGTGGAGACGCAGGGATGGCGGCCGGCAGTGGCGGCCAGGGCGGTGGCCTGGGCGCACGGCGACGGGATTTTGGCGGCCGGCGGGCTCGCCTCTCGCGGATCGGCCCGGGATTCTCTACACTGAGGAATGTATCCGGCCCGATTCCACATCGGGCCGCGCCAGCCCCGAGCAGAACAGCAAACCGCCCCGGAACCCGAGAGAGCCGCACCTGCCCACGATGCGCACCGTGCCGAGCAAGTCATCCGCCGAACCCGTGCCGCTCGCCAAGCCGGCGGCGCCGGCCATCCCGCCCTTCCTTCGCGAGATCTGCGAGCGCCTGATCGCCCAGCGGCGCGAGGACGAACTGCTGCCCTGGGCCGACCGCGCCCTGCTGATCGACCCGCTCGCGCTCGACTTCGTGGAGATGCGCGCGCTGGCGCTCTCGCTGGGTGGCCTGCACCGCGAAGCCGCCGAGATGCTGCGCCGCCACCAGGATGGCCTGCGCTCGCGCCGCCGCGATTTCGAGAGCTGGCTCGGCTACGAACTGTGCATGGCGGGCGATCCCGAGGCCGGCGCGGCGCGGCTCGACGAGGCCCGGCGGCAGGCCGTCGCCGCCGGCGACACCGCCATCGCCAGCCTGGCCGCCCATCGCCTGGGCGACGCGCAGCTCAGGCAGGGCAAGCCGCAGGGTTTCGCCAACTGGCTCCATCGCAACGAGGATCCGAATTCGAGCGGCAGCTACCGCCCCGCGAGCCTGCCGACCTGGAACGGCGGCGATCCCTCGGGCCGGCGCGTGCTCGTCACCCACCAGCTCGGTTTCGGCGATCAGCTACTGATGCTGGCGGCCGCGCGCGACTGGCTGCAGGCCGGCGCGCGCCTGATGATCAGTTGCGACAAGCCGCTGCTGCCGCTGCTGCGCGCCTCCCTGCCCGAGTGCCGCGTGATCGATGCGCCGCGCCCGCTGACGCAGGCCGAACCCTGGCCCGATGACGAGGCGCTGCGCCGCGAATTCGAGGTCTTCGCTCCCGACCTGCATGCCACCCTGCTGCACCTGCCCCTGCTCGACGCGGCCCGAGCGCAGCCGCGCGGCCGCTTCGAGCCCTATCTGCGCGTGCCGCCCGAGCGCGCGCGCGACGCCGCGCTGTGGGCCCGGCGGATGCGCGCCGCCGCGCCGGGCCGCAAGCTGGTCGGCCTCTGCTACGACTGCGCGCATCGCCACCGGCCCGAGCTGGGCAGCACGATCCGCTGCTGGGCCGGCCTGCGCAGCCTGCCGCGCGTCGAGATCGAGCGGCTGGTGGCGCATCCCGCGCTGGCCGAGCGCATTCAATTCGTCAGCCTGCACCACCCGAGCGGCGAGGCGCTGGCCGGCGGGCTGCCGCGCGGCATGCGCCACTACGCGCCCGATATCGAGGATTTCGCCGATACCGCC
This sequence comes from Burkholderia gladioli, assembly GCF_000959725.1. NCBI lineage: Bacteria > Pseudomonadati > Pseudomonadota > Betaproteobacteria > Burkholderiales > Burkholderiaceae > Burkholderia > Burkholderia gladioli. Next base: position 642,055 of record NZ_CP009322.1, on the reverse strand, counting down.
GCCTGCATCCAGGAACTCGACGCGGTGATCGCCGTCGATTCGGCGGTCGCCAACCTGGCCGCGCTGCTGGGCGCGCGCACCTGCGTGCCGCTCAACCAGGCCGGCGACTGGCGCTGGGGCAGCCGCGGGCGCGATACGCCCTGGCTGCCGGGCGTAACCGTGCTGCGCCAGCGCGAGACCGGCCACTGGGCGCCGGTGTTCGAGGAGATCGTGAACTGGCTGCGCGACGAGGTGATCTGAGCCGGCAGCCGCGGCTGGGCTGAAACGCGCAGCGGCGCGCGAGCGTTTCGATACGCGCGCGCAGGCACCGGAAGGCGCCGCGGCGGCGCCCGGCCGCCTTACTTCGAACTGGACAGCCGCAGCTTGCGGGTCAGCACCGCGCCCGTCTTCGTATTGACCAGCCACACCGCCTGCACCTGCGCATGTAGCGTCGAGGTGCGGGTGGTGATGTCGGTCGGCTCCTCGTTGCTCGGGTCGCTGTGTTCGCTGCGCTCGCTCAGGTAGGGCGGCGCCAGCTCGGCCAGCAGCACGATCGCGAAGCCGCCGTCGTCGCCGGCGGCGGCGAAGTCGGACGGCGCGACGCTCACCTGGGCGCGCACCGCCGTCTGCCTGGCCTTGCCCGGATCCATCTCGATGATGTCGATGTGCTGGATATAGCCCTTGGCCTTGGCCTCGGCGGCCACCACCAGCCGCCGTCCGCGCGGCCCGCTGATGGCCTTCCTGAGCAGGATCGTGTCGGGCGTCGCCTCGCTGGAGAGGTCGAGATCGACGCTCAGTTGGTGCCGCTTCGCGCGATAGAGAATGCCGTAGCTCACCGGGATCACGAAGCGCAGCGTGCGATCGAGCCCGAGCGGCTTGAGCGCCGGTTCGTCGGTAGGCTGCCTGGCCACGGCGTGCAGCCATTCGCGGGCGTGTTCCTTCAGCGAGGGTTTGCCGGTATCGAGCTTCGCCTTGGCGAGCGCGTCGCGCACCGCCAGCGCGTCATCGCCGACGAAGGGCTGCGCGCCGGCAGGACGGGCGGCAGAGGACGCCGGGGAAGCGGCCGGCTCGGACGACGCGGCCGAATCCTGCGCGGCGGCATGCGCCAGGGCCGGCAGGCAGACGCAAGCGCAGGCGCAGACGGCCAGCAGACGGGGCAGGAAGGACGGGATGGCTGGCACGATACGGCTTGACTCTGGAAACGGGGCGCCAATGATAGCGTGGCCGGGCGCCCGATCGGCCCTTGCGGGAAGGCGGCGTCGGCCGGCCCCCGCCTCACTTCGATTCGACGCGCGCCTTGCCGTCGTGCGGGCCGAGTTCGCGCGTCGGCCAGTCGGTCCAGCCGTCGGGGCGCCTGGCCTGGTGCGCCTCGTTGAGCGGGTAGCGGATCCGGTTGTCGTCCTTGGCGGGCTCGCCGATCACCATCAGGCGCACCTCCTCGGCCGTGTTGTTGAGGAAGCTGTGGCAGATGCCGGTGCCCGCCGGGAAGGCGACCGCATCGCCGGGTTCGAGCCGATGCAGATGGCCGTCGATCCAGGCATCGGGCGTGCCTTCCAGCACATAGACGAACTCCTCCTCGGTGCTTTCCGCGTGCGGGTAGGACGTCCGCCGCCCCGGCAGCAGGCGCACGTGATGAATGCCGATGCGCTCGAGGCCGAGCTTGCGCGCGAGCGGCGCGCCAATCCCCATCAATTCGCTGTCGCCGGGGTAGTGCTGGTCGTCGGCACCTTCGAGTTCGGTCCAGTGCTTGATGAATTCAGGGCGTGACATCGTGGGGCTCCAGTGGGCGGGAGGCCCACATGACACCATGCGCGAGCCGCCCTGTCCATCGGCAACCGCCTCGTCAGCTCAGGCGCGGGCCAGCAGGATCGCCTTGCGGCCCTCGGGCGCCTCCAGCGCCATCGCCTGCTCGACGTGCTCGTAGGCGAAAGCCTCGCCGAGCCGCGTGCGGAACACCGGATCGCCGATCACCGCCTCCAGCGCGCGCAAGGCGGCCGCCAGCCGTTGCGGCTCACGCACCGTGGCGCTCTCGAAATTGCTGAAGCGGCGGAGGGTGAGGTCCTTCATCATCAGCAGCGAGGTCGGGATCGAGAACGGCGCCGCGCGATCGAGGAAGCCGTAGGCGTAGAGCGTCGAATGCATCGGCAGGGCCGGCACGAGCGCGCTCGCCAGCGCGCCGCCGACGCCGTCGAACACGGCCGTGGCGCCGAGCGTCTCGGCCAGCGGCGCGAGCGTGTCGACCAAGCCCTCCCCGGCCGCGACCACATGCGGCTCGCCTTCGCGGCGCAGCGCCTCGGCCGCCTCGGCATGACGCACCAGCAGGATCGCCGGCAGCTTGCGGGCCCGCGCCAGCGCGCCGAGCGCGCGCCCGGTGGCCGAATTGCCGGCCGTGACGATCACGCCGCGATGGCCGGCCGCGACGATTTCCTCCAGGAACGCATGGGCCGTCATCACGTTCACCAGCGAGCCGCAGTAATCGCGCGCGCGCACCGTCTGCGGCAGGATCAGGCAGCTCGTCCAGGGCACCTGCGCCTGCTCGCTCCAGAGCCCGATGGTCTCGGCGCTGCGCGTGAGCGACCGGTAGATCGCCACCTGCCTGCCGAGGTAGTCGGCCGGCACGCCGGCGCCGATCGCGCGCACCGTGCCCGCGCCCGACGCCCCCCACACGCCCTGGCCGACGGCAGGCAGCCCGGCGCCCGCGGCGTTCGGCAGGCGCAGGAAGGTCTTGTCGCCGTGATTGATCGCCGAGGCCTCCATGTCGACCAGCAAATGGCCCGGCGCCGCCTCGGCCGGGCTGGGGATGTCGCGGACTTCCAGGGTCCGCTCGGGGGTCACGCAAATCGCCTTCATCGATGCCGCTCCTGTTCCTGGTGGGTGGCGCGTGCCTTGGCCGGCACGACGAACCCGTAGCCTGGGCCTTTTCATCGATTGCGAAAACGTCGCCCGGCGACATATCATCGATTCCACTCTGGAATAGATCACCGCCCCCCATGGACCGTCTCGATGCGATACGCCTGTTCGTCCGCCTCGTCGAACGCGGCAGCTTCTCCGCCGTCGGGCGCGAGGAAGGCATCGGCCAGCCGGCCGTCAGCAAGCAGATCGCGGCGCTCGAACGCCACCTGGGCGCGCAATTACTGCTGCGTACCTCGCGCCGCATTGCCGTCACCGATGCCGGCCAGGCTTTCTACGAATCGGCGCGGCAACTGGTGGAGGATTTCGATGCGGTGGAATCCTCGGTCGGCGAGCGCCAGCAGTCGCCGCGCGGGCTGGTCCGGCTCAATACCGCGCCGGGTCACGGCCGGCTCTGGATCACGCCGCGCCTGCCCGAGTTCTTCGCGCGCCATCCGGAGGTTTCGGTCGAGCTGTCGGTATCGGAGCGCAACGTGGACCTGGTCGGCCAGGGCATCGACCTGGCCATCCGCCACGGCAAGCTGGTCGATTCCTCGCTGATCGCCCGCCGGCTCGGCGAGACCGCGCTGGTGCTCGCCGCCAGCCGCGACTACCTCGCCGCGCACGGCACGCCCGTGCGCCTCGACGATCTCGACGCGCATCGTTGCATCGTGTTCTCGCGCGATCGCGAGCCTTATCCCTGGGCCTTGCGGGTCGGGCGCGAGGCGCTGTCCTACCGGCCGCGCGGCTCGCTGCTGACCGGCGACGCGGAACACGTGCGCGCGGCCGTGGTGAACGGGCTCGGCATCTCGCAGGCGCCGCTGTGGCTGCTGGAGGACGAGATCCGCGCCGGCCGCGTGCAGGTGCTGCTGCCCAGGCTGCAACCGGAACCCCTGCCGATCCACCTCGTGCATGCCGCCGGCCGGCGCGTGCCGATGCGCGTGCGCGTGCTGATCGACTTCCTGGTGGAGATCTTCGCGAGCGACGAACGCGCGAGGCGCTGAAGCCGGCGGCGTGACGGCGCCCCGTCGTGATCATGCCGGCCGATGACCAGCCCGCCGCTGCCGGAGCCGTTCATCGAGGCATGACCGCGTCCTCCGCGATTCCCGCCTGATCCAGGCTTCGCCGCTGCCCGTCCATTGTTATCATCCACGCTGATGACAGCGGCCGATGCGCCGCACGGGAGCCGTCCGCCATGGAACTGAAACACCTCGGTGCCTTCGTCGCGCTCGCCGACGAACTGCATTTCGGCCGCGCCGCCGAGCGGCTGTGCATCGTGCAGCCGGCCCTGAGCATGCAGATCAAGACGCTCGAGACCGGCCTCGGCGTGCGCCTGTTCGACCGCGACCGCCACAAGGTCGCGCTGACCGAGGCGGGCCGCCTGTTCCTGCCCGAGGCGCGCGCCACGCTCGAGCAGGCCGCGCGCGCGGCGCAGGTGGCGCGGCTCTCGGCGCAGGGCGAGATCGGCACGCTGCGGCTCGGTTTCGTCTCCTCGGTGCTGCCGCAACTGCTGCCGACGCTGATCCGCACCATGCACGCGCGCTACCCGCGCATCGCGCTGGAGCTGAAGGACATGCCCACTCCCGACCAGATCGCGGCGCTGCACGGCGGCACGCTCGACTTCGGCCTGGCGCGCCTGCCGATCGCGGCCAGCGGGCTGAACTCGCGGGTGGTGATGGAGGAATCCTTCGTGGTGGCGGTGCCGGCCTCGCATCCGTTCGCGCGCCGGCGCCGCATCGAGCCGGCCGCGCTGCGCGGCCAGCCCGCCTTCGTGCTGGCGCGCCGCTACGCGCCCGGCTTCTTCGACGCGCTGCTGGTCGCGCTCGGCGCGCAGCAGGTCACGCTCGACATCGCGCGCGAGCTCGGCGAATACACCACCATGCTGGCGCTGGTGGCCGCCGGCCTCGGCATCGGCCTGATCCCGGCCGAGGCGGCCGCCGCCGTGCCGCACAACGTGGTGGCGCTGCCGCTCGCGCTGCCCAGCTATCGCGCCCCGCTCGGCCTGATCTGGCTCGACGACGGCAGCGTCCTCAAGCGCGTGTTCGTCGAGGTGGTCGAGCAGTGCGTGGCGAACGGCTGGCAGGCCTGAACCACGCGCGGCGCGCGGCGCGTGGTTTACGGATCCGCCCGCACTTTTTACGCGGGATTTACGCGCGGCCCGCTACGCTGATGTCGTCCTCCCTACCCGTTCCGGGTCAACGACCATCGCATGCGCCATATCCAGGCTGTCTCGCCCTCGCTGCAACGCTCCCCTTCCCCCTCGATCCGCGTGCCCCGGCCGGCCCAGGCCGTGGTGCGGATCGCCCTCACGCGGCACGACCGCGACGCGCAGCTCGCCACCCTGCTGCGCTCGCCGCTGGCCAGCCACCTGGTCGAGGCCCGGCCCACGCGCCGCGCGATCCACCTGAGCCTGGTCACCGCGCCCGACGACATGCACGCGCTGCTCGACCTGCTGATGGCGACGCTCGACGAAGCGACCATCGGCACCATCACGCGCTCGCTGCTGGCCGCGCCCGCCGCTTCGTCGATCCGCCGGGAGCACTGACATGCTCAAAGGCATCTGGGTCCCGCTGGTCACGCCGCTGCGCGCCGGCCGCGTCGATCTCGACGCGCTGCGCGCGCTGGCCGCCGCCTATCTCGACAGCGGCATCGCCGGCTTCGTCGCGCTCGGCACCACGGCCGAGGCGGCGCTGCTGAGCGAGGTCGAGCGCGCCGCGGCGCTGCAGGCGATCCTCGACGTGGCGGCCGGCCGACTGCCGGTGTTCGTCGGCGTGGGCGGCTTCGACACGCGCGCCTTCCTCGAGGAGATCGATCGTCTCGAACGATGGGAGGTGGCCGGCTACCTGGTCTCGCCGCCGGCCTATCTGTGCCCGAACCAGGCCGGCGTGCTCTGGCACTTCGGCCAGGTCGCGCTGCATACGCGACGGCCGGTGATGCTCTACGACGTGCCCCATCGCACCGGCGTGACGATCGAGCCGTCGACGGTGCGCCAGCTCACGCGTCACCTCAACATCGTCGGGATCAAGGAATGCGTGCCCGCGCATTTCGATGCGCTCGACAGCCTGCCGCTGGACGTGCTGTGCGGCACCGACGGCGCGTTTCTCGACTGCCTGGCCGCGGGCGGCTCGGGCGGCGTGCTGGCCAGCGCGCATGTCGGCGCGGACCTGTTCGTGGAAGTGCAGCGCCTGTACGAGGTCGGCCGCGTGACCGAGGCGCAGACGCTGTTCGACGCGATGCAGCCGGCGATCCGCCTGCTGTTCTCGGCGCCGAACCCGGCCGCGATCAAGGCCATGCTGGCTTTCTCGCACGACATGACGGCCGAGGTGCGCATGCCGATCACGCCGGCCTCGCCGCAACTGGTGGCCGAGCTGCGGCGCGTGCACGGCACGCTGGAGCGGCTGCGCGCCGAATGGCTGACGGCGCCGGCCGCCAGCCCGCTGCACTGAGCACCGCCAACGCGAACGGGGCGGCGGGATCGGCCCGCCGCCACCCCGCCCGACGCGCCGGGCGGCTTCGCGCTTGCGCGGGCCTTCGCGGGCCCGCGCGCCCTTAGCGGATCACGCGCGTGACGCCGCGCCCGCGCGGATCGGCGGCCGCCTCGGGCGACTTGCCGTCGACCCGGATCACCTGGATGTCGCCGCTGAAATCCTGCCCCTTCAGCGTGTAGCCCTTGGCCTCGATCTGCTGGGCCAGCTCGCCGGTGATCGGGTGATACGGCTCCCAGAAGATCGTGTTCGGCGGCAGCAGCTGGTGATGGAAGCGGAACGCGCCGACCGCCTCCTTGAGCGGCATGCCGAAGTCGTAGACGTTGGTGATCACCTGGAAGATCGAGGTGAAGATGCGCGAGCCGCCCGGCGTGCCGATCACCAGCGAGACCTTGCCGTCCTTGGTGAGGATGGTCGGCGACATCGACGACAGCGGCCGCTTCTTCGGCTCGATCGCGTTCGCGTCGCTGCCCACCACGCCGAACATGTTGGCCACGCCGGGCTTGGCCGAGAAGTCGTCCATCTCGTCGTTGAGCACGATGCCGGTGCCCTCGGCCACCACGCCCGAGCCGAAATAGCCGTTGATGGTGTAGGTGTTCGACACCGCGTTGCCCCACTTGTCGATCACCGAGAAGTGCGTGGTTTCCGCCTTCTCCGGCATCGAGGTGCCGAGCCCCGGCTGCACGCTCTTGGTGTCGGACGGCGTGTCGGGGTTGACCTCGGCCGCGCGCTTGGCGAGATAGGCGTCGTCGGTCAGTTGCGCGACCGGCACCTTGTAGAAGTCCGGATCGCCGAGGTACTGGGCGCGATCGGCGAACACGCGCTTCTCGATCTCGGCCACCAGATGCACGTACTGCGCCGAGTTCAGCGGCACGCCCTTGAAGTCGGCCGCGCGATCCTCCTTCATCTTCAGCAACTGCACCAGGCCCACCCCGCCCGAGCTCGGCGGCGGCGCCGTGATCACGCGGTAGCCGTTCCAGTTGGCCTCCACCGGCTGCCGCCAGACGGCCTTGTACTGCGCCAGGTCCTCGGTGGTGATCAGGCCGTTGCCGGGCTGCATCGCGGCGGCGATCTTCTCGGCGGTCGGTCCTTCATAGAAACCCTTGGCGCCCTGCGAGGCGATCCGCTGCAGCACCGCGGCCAGGTCCGGCTGCTTGAAGTTGGTGCCGGCCTTCATGCCGGCGAAGAACTTGTCGAAGTTGGTCTTGCCGTCGAACTCCTTGGACGCGTCGACGCCGCGCTGGGCCAGTTGCTCGTCCACCACGAAGCCGTCCTTCGCGTAGTGGATGGCCGGCGCCAGCACCTGCTGCCACTTCAGCTTGCCGAAGCGCTTCTGCGCCTCCCACATGCCGGCCACCGTGCCGGGCACGCCCACCGCGCGCGGCCCGTACAGGCTCATGCCCTTGATCACGTTGCCATCGCGGTCGAGGTACATGTCCTTGGTGGCGGCCAGCGGCGCGCGCTCGCGATAGTCCAGGAAGTAGGGCTTGCCGTCGACATAGAGCGTCATGAATCCGCCGCCGCCGATGTTGCCGGCCTCCGGATAGGTCACGGCCAGCGTGAACGCGATCGCCACCGCCGCGTCCACCGCATTGCCGCCCTGCTTGAAGATCTTCTCGGCCGCATCGGCGCTGTACTTGTCGGCGACCGCCACCGCCGAGCCAGTTAGTTGCGCGTGCAACGAAGACTTGGCGAGCGCCGGCGCATTGGGAACGAAGCCGGCAACCGCGACGCCGACACAGGCCGCGAGCACGGAAATCCTGACACGATGGAACGAAACGATCATTGCGCATCCCTCACGAGGTTGCCCTGGCGGGCTGAAAAGTAAGGCCGTCCCGCCGCTTATAGCATGGTCCGACACTCGAAAAAAATGCGCCGAGTGCCGATGGTGCAATGCAACTTTCGATGCGCGAGCCCGGCCCCGCGCGGGTTCCGAGCCGTTAGATGCAATTGCTGCGCGCAGAGAAATATTCCGTCGCAGATGCGCCATATCGCGTGTCGATCTGAGATGATGGCGCCCCAGAATTTTTGCAGCGCAACCTCGCGATCGCCTCCCGCATGGCCTCACACAATGCCCATCACGCCACCGGCTGGGCCGCCGGCCTGATCGCCGCCGCGCTCGTCTGGCAGGCGGGCGCCGCCGGGCCCTGGCACGTCGGCAGCTTCGCCGCGTTCGCGGCCGGCGTGGCCGGCGGCACGGCGCCCGACTGGCTGGAGGTGGCATGGTGGTCGCGCAAGCGCCGGCTGTGGATCAAGCATCGCACCGCCACGCACTGGGGCCTGGGATGGATCGCCCTGCTGTGGTTCGCCGATCGCTCGCTTAGCGCGCTGCATCCCTGGGCGCCGCCGCTGTTCGGCTTCGCCTGCGGCGGGCTCATGCATCTGCTGGCGGATTGGCCGAATCCGCTCGGCGTGCCGTGGATCCTGCAGCGGCATTCGCTGAACTGGTGGAAGAGCGGGCGCTGCGACCTGATCGTCGTCGCGGCGGCCTGGATCGGCGCGCTGTGGGTCGCGCAGGCGGCCTGGCAGCGCGATGCGCTGCTCGAGCACTGGCTGCATTGGTTGAGGATGGCCTGAGGCCGAGGGGCTCGGCGATGGCGAGGCTGCCGTCGGCGAGCGCCGTGCCGGACATGGCCCATGCCGGCCTCGCATCGCGCGAGGATCAGCGCCGCAACGACAAGCCCGACATGGCCGATTCGCATCGATCATGTCGGCCTGCACGCGCCACCCTACCTCACCGCCCCCCTGCCACCGCCTGCCGCTGGAACGCGGCGATCCGCTGCCACATCCCGGCCGGATTCGAATACATCGGGAAATGGCCGCAGCGCGGAATCTCGGCCAGCGTCACGCCGCGCGCCTCGATTGCGTCCAGGTAGGACAGCGAGGCGTTCTGCTCGCCGTACATGAACATGGTCGGGCATGGCAGGCCCACGAAGCGCGTCATCAGCCCGCCGTGATCCGACAGCTCGACCATCGAGCGGAAGATGCCCGGCACCGCCTCGGCCCGCACCTTGTGGCGCAGGCTGCTCGCATAGAGCGCGCCGGCATAGGCCGGCGCATGGCGCGCACGCTCGATGAAATCGTCGAAGAACCGACGCGCGTCGGCGCGCGGATGCTCGACGATCTGCCGGCTCAGGAAACAATCCTCCGGCGCGATATTGCCCTCGATGTCGACGAAGCTGATCACGCGCCCGGGGCAGCGATCGGCCAGCATCAACGCGGTCAGGCCGCCCATCGAATGCCCGACCAGGTGAAAGCGCGCGAACCCGGCACGATCGAGCATCGCCAGCGCCGTCTCGACCAGGAACGGGATCGAGGGCTTGCCCAGGTCGGCGCAGAAGGTCTCGCCGCAACCCGGCGCGTCGTAGGCGAGGAACGGCTGCCCATCGAAGGCGCGATCCAGCACGAGATCCGCGTAGTCCTCCTTGGTCGAACCGAAGCCGTGCAGGAACAGGATCGGCTCCCGTTGCCCGTCGCGATGGAGCGCGGCGATCTCGAGCGCGGTGCCGTCGATCTCGAAGGCCCATCGCGACGATTGGAATGTCTGTTGCATCGAATCTCCTCCTTGCATGCCTGCCTGGATGTGGCGGCTCAGTCCGACAGCGAAGCGCAGAATCCGGCGATCGCCTCGCAGGCCCGCGCGAGCGAGGCGTCGTCGAGCGCGTAGGCGATCCGGATCGCCGGCCCCAGGCCGAAGGCGCTGCCGTGCACGGTCGCGATGCCCGCTTCGTCGAGCAGCGCGTCGACCACCGCCTCGTCGCTGTCGAGCCGCGTGCCGCGCGGCGTGGTCCTGCCGATCAGCCCGGCGCAGGACGCGAAGGCGTAGAACGCGCCTTGCGGCCGAGCGCAGGCGAGCCCCGGCGCCGCGTCCAGCCGCGCCACGACCAGATCGCGCCGCCGCTGGAACACGCCGCGCGTTTGCACGATGAAGTCCTGCGGGCCACTGAGCGCCGCCAGCGCCGCGTGCTGCGAGATCGAGCAGGCGCCCGAGGTCTGCTGCCCCTGCAGGGTCTCCATCGCCTCGATCAGCCAGGCCGGCCCAGTGCAGAAGCCGATCCGCCAGCCGGTCATCGCATAGGCCTTGGACACGCCGTTCATGGTCAGCACGCGCTCGCGCAGGCGCGGCGCGAGCGCGGCCAGCGTCGCGAATTCGACACCGTCGAAGACCAGGTGCTCGTAGATGTCGTCGGACAGCACCAGCACCTGCGGATGCGCGAGCAGCACGTCGGCCAGCGCCTCCAGTTCCTCGCGCCGATAGACGGCGCCGGTCGGGTTCGACGGCGAATTCAGGATCAGCCAGCGCGTGCGCGGCGTGATGGCGGCATGCAGCGCGGCCGGCGTCAGCTTGTAGCCCTGTTCGGCCCCGCAAGGCACGATCACCGGCCGGCCGCCGCACAACTGCACCATCTCCGGATAACTGACCCAGTAGGGCGCGGGCACGATCACCTCGTCGCCTTCGTTCAGCGTGGCGGCCAGCGCGTTGTGGATCACCTGCTTGCCACCGTTGCCGACCAGGGTCTGGCGCCAGTGCGTGTCGAGCCCGTTCTCGCGCGCGAATTTCGCGGCGATCGCCTCGCGCAGCGCGCGCAGGCCCGCCACCTGCGTGTAGCGCGTGTGGCCGGCGCGGATCGCCTCGATCGCCGCCTCGCGCACATGGGCCGGCGTATCGAAATCGGGCTCGCCGGCGCAGAGCGAGACGATCGACGCGCCGCTGGCGCGCCGTGCCGCGACGCGGTCCATCACGCGATAGGTCGCCGACGGCCGGGCCTGGGCGAGATGACGATTGAGGCGGTCGTGGCGCATCGGTTCCGGCTTCATCGCGCGGCCCTCCATTGCGACAGGCCGAGCGGGTCCAGCGCGTCGGACACGGCGGGCGTGTCGAGCCCGGCGAAGCAGGCCACCAGTTCGCGATCCTCGGGACAAGCGCCCCTGGCGCGTTGCGGATTCGTCATCGATCTCTCCTCGAATGAAAAGGCGGCTCAGGACGCGCGGATCGCCTCGAATTGCTGGTCGTGCATCACCTCGGCCACCGAGCGGCCGGCGCGCACCGCGGCGACCATGCCGTCCTGGCGCCGCACGATGTGCTCGCCCAGCGACAGCACCGCCTCGATGTGCGCGGCCGGCACGAACACGCTGCCGCAGCGGTCGGCGATCACGTAGTCGTCCTGCTCGACGGTGACGCCGGCCATCTTCACCGGCTTGCCCGCGTCGAGCTGCACCACGCGGTTGCGCGCGCTGATCATGGTCACGCCGCGGCCGTAGACGGGATAGCCGATCGCCTCGCTGCCCTCGATGTCGCGGCTCGCGCCGTCGATGATCGAACCGCGCACGCGCTTCATGCTGGCGGCATTGGCGAGGATGTCGCCCCAGCAGGAAATGCCCTCCAGGCCGCCCGCGATCACCAGGATGCGCTCGTCGCTGTCGATCGCCTCGACCACCGGCGTGATCAGGTGCAGGCCCGGCGCCGCGTCGGTCTTCGGGCCGAGTTGCACCGTGCTGGCGCGGCCGACGATCTTCGGGCAGTCCCACAGCGGGCGCAGGCCGTAGGTGGCGCCCGGCAGGCCGAGGAAATCGAGCGCGTCGGAAACGGTATTGGTGTCGAGCGAGGCAAGACGGTCGAGCAGGCTGGCGGCGGACATGGCGGCGGTTCCCTGGAAAGGTCCACATCCTCGCGGATCGCCGCTGATATGGCCAATCGCGGTTTCGTATCTGCCTGATACGATTTCCGGATCAGCGCGGGCGGCTCGCCTGCCCTGCCCCGGCGCGATAATCGGCGAAGCCTTCGCGCCCTTTCTTCCCTTCTCGTCACCGCCAGGAACCGCCCGATGAACCCGAGCCTCGATTTCCGCCTGATCCGCCAGCTCTGGATGTTTCTCGCCGTGGCCGAGGAGAAACATTTCGGCCGGGCCGCGGCGCGCCTGAACATGTCCCAGCCGCCGCTGACCGAGCAGATCAAGGTGCTGGAGCAGTCGCTGAAGCTGCAGTTGTTCGAACGCTCGCGGCGCGGCACGCAGCTGAGCCCCGCCGGCGCGGCGATCCTGCCGGCCGTGAGGCAGTTCGCCGACCAGGTGGAACGGCTCGAGCGCGTGGTGCGCGAGGTGGCGGCCGGGCAATCGGGCGTTCTGCAGGTGGGGGCGATCACCTCGGCTATGCTCGACACGGTGCCCGCCGCGCTGGCCGCGCTCAAGCGCTCGCATCCGCAGGTGAGCGTGTTCGTGCGCGAGATCGACAGCGCCGAGGCGGTGCCGGCGCTCGAATCCGGCGAGCTCGACCTCGCCTTCGTGCGGCTCGAGGGCGAGCTCGGCGCCTCGCGCATCGCCACCTTGCCGCTGGCCGAGGACCGGCTCGCCGTGGCGCTGCCGAAGACGCATCCGCTCGCCGCGCTGTCGCGCGTGCGGCTGCGCTCGCTGGCCGACGAAGCGCTGGTGATGTCGGCGCGGCAGGTCAGCCCGGTGTATTTCGACCGGCTGGTGGCCGAGTGCCGTTCACACGGCTTCGCGCCGCGCGTCCTGCACGAGGTGCGCTCGGTGGCTTCGCAGGTGGCCTATGTCAGTTGCGGCCAGGGCGTCGCGCTGGTGCCGGCCTCGATGCGCCGGCTGGCGCCGGACAACGTGGTGGTGCGTCCGCTCAAGGAGCGCGTGATGGTGGTGACGGCCGCGCTCGCCTGGGATGCGAGCCGGCATCATCCGATGGTGGAGGCGATGCGGGAATGGGCGGAAAGGACGGGCGCGAAGGTGGGGACGGCCGAGCGAGCCGCTGATGGGACGAGAGGAAGGCTTGCGAAGCGGAAGGCCGTGGCGAACGGCTAGGGAGTGAACGCCCGGGCTTCGGTTGGCTGCGGCGCGGGCGCTGGCATGAATGCGGCCGGAGCGAAAGCCAGGCCGGCCCGCGCCCCCCGCTTCAGCGCTGGCGCGTTGCGCGCTTGGCCGAGGCCGGCGCGGCGCCGCGGCGCTTGGCGGCAGGCTTTGCCGCGTCAGGCTCGGTCCGAGCCGGCGCCACCACCGCCTCGGCTTCGTCGTCGGGTTCGCTGCCGCTTCGATCGAGCGCGAAGGCCGCGCGATCCCGTCCCTTGATCCAGGCCGGCTCCCGACCAATGCCGCTCCAGGTGCGGCCCGAGACGGGATCCCAGTACTTCGGGGCGCGCTGCCGGCGCGGCGCCGCAATCGCATCGCCGAAGATATCGCGCGGCGTCAGGCCGAACAGGCGCACGCACTCGCGGATATCGGCCAGCACGCCGGCGGCCGCGGTTCTTTTCTCGTCGTCGAGTTGCTGCTGGATGGTGGCGATCCGCTGCTTGAACTGCTCGAATTTCTCGATCACGGGCTGGGCTCCTTCGACAGGCATCGAGGCGCCGGCCGCATTGCGGGCCGGCACCGCCAAAACCGACGAATGGTAGACATATCGCTCCACGAGCGATATCGGACGGGACTGATATTGCATAGGACCGCCCCCATGCATCCGACCCTGCCCTGCCCGGCCCTGATGGCTCCCGCGAGGCGCCGGCCGCGCTCAGCGGCTCTGCGCGGCGACCTTGAGCCCGAGCCCGATCAGCATGCCGCCGATCAGCTTGCCCTGCAGGCGGCGCAGCAGCGGCAGCCTGCCGAGCACATGGCGCAGCGGCCGCAGCGTGAGCACCAGCAACGAGGTATAGAGCGCGCCGAACACCGCGAACAGCAGGCCCAGCTCGATGAACTGCGCGAAGGCATGGCCGCGCTCGGGATGGACGAACTGCGGCAGGAAGGCGATGAAGAACAGCGCCGTCTTGGGGTTGAGCAGCTCGGTGAGGATCGCCTGCAGGCAGGCCCGCCCTGGCGTGACGCCGGCCAGCTCGGGCAGCCGCGTGTCGGCCGCGGGCGCGCGCCATGCGCGCCAGCCCAGGTAGAACAGGTAGGCCGCGCCCACGTACTTGACCGCGTTGAAGGCCAGCGCGGAAGTCATCAGCAGCGCCGAAAGGCCCGCCGCCGCCGCGAGGGTGTGGACGAAATCGCCGATCGCCACGCCGATGCTGGTCATCACGCCGGCGCGCCGGCCGCCCTGAGCGGTGCGCGAGAGCACCAGCAGCACGGCCGGCCCCGGCACCAGGAACAGGCCGAACATGATCACGATGAAGGTACCGAGCGTCGACAGGTCAAGCACTTGCGCCTCCGGGGCGGAGTTCGGCCGCCCCCGGCGGGACGGTGGCGCGGCGGACGCGCGGCCTCGATTGTAAGGCCGCGCAGGCCATCGCGCGGCACGGCGGCAAGCGGCGCGGCCCGGCGCCTCGGCACGAACCGCCGGGCCGCCGGTTCACACCGCCATTTCCGGCGGCGCCTGGCGGAAGCCCCGGGTGAGCCAGCCGAGGTAGACCAGGCCCAGCACGAACCAGATCCCGCCCAGCACCAGGGCCGTTTTTTCCAGGCTGACCAGCAGCCAGATATCGGCGATCGCGCCGAGCGCCGGGAACAGCAGCCCGCCGACCCAGCCAAAGCGGCGCTGCTGAGGCGACATCAGGAAGAACTGGCGCATCACGCACAGGTTCACCGAGGTGAAGGCCAGGAAGGCGCCGAAGTTGATGAAGGAGGTGGAGGTGGCCACGTCCAGCTTCAGCGCGATCAGGCCGATGATGCCGGCGAAGGCGATATTGAGCGCCGGGGTCTGGAAGCGCGGATGGATGTAGCCGAAGATGCGGCGCGGCAGCACCTCGTCGCGGCCCATCGCGTAGAGCAGGCGGCCGACGCTGGCCTGCGCCGAGATGCCGGAGGCGAACTGCGCGAGGATCAGGCCCGCCAGGAACACCGACACGAAGATGTCGCCGCCGACCTTCCTGGCGATCTCGAAGGCGGCCGAATCCGGGTCCTTGAAGACCGCGCCCGGATGCGCGAGCTGCAGCGTGTAGGCCGCGATCACGAAGATCGCGCCGCCGATCAGCGCGATCAGCAAGATGGCGCGCGGGATGGTCTTCTCGGGATCGACGGTCTCCTCGGTCAGCGTCGAGACCGCGTCGAAGCCGAGGTAGGAATAGGCCGCGATCGCCGCGCCCGCCATGGTGGCCGACAGCGGCACATGGGCGTTGAAGAACGGTTGCGCGGCCATCAGCCCGCCGGGGCCGGCCGCCGCGATCGCGTAGTGGCAGCACAGCGTCACGAACAGCGCGACGATCACCAGCTGCACGATCATCAGCACGATGTTGAAGCGGTTCGCCAGCTCGATGCCGAGGATGTTCAGCGCGCTGGTCAGCACGATGAAGGCGACGATCCAGACCCAGGCGGGCACCGACGGGAAGGCCGCCACCAGGTAGGCCGCGCCGATCAGCCAGATCACCATCGGCAGGAAGAAGTAGTCGAGCAGCGTGGCCCAGCCGATCATGAAGCCGAGATGCGCGTTGAAGGTCTTGCGCGTGTAGGTATAGGCCGAGCCCGCCACCGGGAACAGGCGCGCCAGCTTGCCGTAGCTGAGCGCGGTGAACACGATCGCGATCAGCGCCAGCAGGTAGGCCAGCGCGGCGGTGTCCTGGCTCGCGCCGGCCAGCACGCCGTAGGTGCCGTAGACGATCAGCGGCGCCATGTAGGCCAGGCCGAACAGCAGCACCGACGGCAGGCCGAGCGTGCGTTTCAGGCGCGGCGCGTGCCCGGCGGCGGAGGTCGGGGAGGATGAGGTCATGGTCGGGTCTCCGATGGACGCGCTCGTCGCGTCCGGATGCGATACACCAGGTTGCACGGCGCCGCACCGCACGATGGCACGGCGGCGGCAGGATGCTGCGGGTTCAGCGAAAACGAAGGCGAAAGCGAAAACGACAGGTGCCGCGGCCCCGGCGCGATGGGTTCGCGCCGGCCGGCCGCGCGGACGCGGGCCGGGTGCCCCGGCCCGCGGATGGCGGGACGAGGCGTGCTGCGCCAGGGTGATGCGGGGCGGCCCGGTTCATGCGGCAGCGGGCCGGCGCGAATCGGAACACCGGCGCGAACCGGCGCGGTTCAGCGCAACTCAGCGCGCGCGGATCACGCGGCCGCGTCCCGCGTGGGGCTCGGCATCGCCGGCCGGATCCTCGCGCAACTCGAGCCGCACGCGCGCGTCGTGCAGGTAGCTGTAATGCTCGCGGCTGGCGGCCAGGAGCGCCGGATCGAGCGTGGCGCACAGCACCGCGTCCTCGCCGTGCAGCTCGCTGAGCACGTCGCCCGACGGGGAGATCAGCGCCGATTCTCCGGGGAAGCTGAGGTCGTCGTCGCCGCTGCCGACGCGGTTCACCAGCGCGGCGAACATCTGGTTCTCCATCGCGCGTGCCACGATCGCGCGGCGGTGCACCGGGCCGAACGGCTCCATGTTGCCGTTGGTGACGATCAGCAGGTCGGCGCCGAGCGAGGCCACCGCGCGCGCCGTCTCCGGGAACTCGATGTCGTAGCAGATCAGCAGGCCCACCGTCAGCCCCTTGAATTCGCAGACGGCATAACGGTCGCCCGGCTCGAACACGCCGACGTCCGAGGCCCACAGATGGGTCTTGCGGTAGCGCAGCGCGATCTCGCCCTGCGCGTCGACCAGCACCGTGGTGTTGAAGAAGCGCTCGCCGTCGCGCTCGGCGAAACCGACCGCCACGCCCACGCCGGCCGCGCGCGCGGCCTCGCGCACCGCGGCGATCGAGGGACCCGCGAGCGGCTCGGCCAGCTCGCGCACGTTCTCGCGCGTGGGGAAACCGGTCAGGGTGGTTTCGGGGAATACGATCAGGTCGGTGCCGTCGCGCCGGGCGCCGATCACCTCGGTGACACGGGCCAGATTCGGGGCGACGTGACCGTCGACGACCGGGATCTGGGCGAGTTCAATTTGCATCTGCTTGCCTCCAGTATTGCGGGCCGATAGACTCGCGCTCGCATTGCGCCACCGCTCGACGCGGCGGCGTGGCGCTATTATCGGGACGTTATTTTTGTCCAGGAATTCCCCACCTGGGGTACCACGATCGGAGGACACATGGAACTCGACTGGCGGGATCTCGCGTTCCATCACCACGTCGCCACGCTGATCGACGCGCTCGACAGCCCCGACTTCTGGACCCGCCTGGCCCGCGTGCTGCAGCGCTTCGTGCCCTTCGACAACTGGGTCGGCATGCTGTTCGCGCGCGAGCGCGCGCCGCTGGTGTGCGCCGAATCGCCGATGCCCGACGGCACCGTCGACCAGATGTTCCAGGACTACCTGGGCGCGCTCTACCAGCTCGATCCCTTCTATATCGCGGCCTGCGAGCGGCCCGCCTCGGGCCTGGTCACGCTCGAGTCGGTGGCGCCGGACAACTTCCGGATGACCGATTATTACCAGCGCTACTTCAAGCGCAACATCATCGGCGACGAGGTGCAGTTCAACCACGCGATCGACGAGCGCCACACGCTGATCTTCTCGCTGGGCGCCACGCGCCATTACGGCGAGCGCGACCTGGCGCTGTTCGCGGTGGTGGCGCCCTGGGTGATCGCGCTGATGCGCCAGCGCCTGCCTTACGAAAGCTTTACCGGAGCCGGCCAGCACGCGGGGCCGGCGGAGGCGGCCGGACTTGCCCCGGCCGCGCCCGACGAAGCGGGTTATGCCGAGCACTTCGAGCGCGTGGTCCAGCAGCGCGGCCATGCTCCGCTTACGGCGCGCGAGGTCGAGGTGGTGCGGCTGAGCCTGAGCGGCTTCTCCACCCGCGCGATCGCCGAGCGCCTGGCCATCTCGTTCGAGACCGTGCGCGCCCACAAGAAGCATATCTACGCGAAGCTCGGCGTCAGTTCGCAGTCTGAATTGTTCGCGTTGTTCTACGAGCCGGGGCGGTAAGGGGCGGCTCCACCGGCTCGGGGACGAAGCGACGCGCCGGCCAGCAAACCCCTTGACGAGACACGCAGGCACGGGCGGTCGAATTCTCTCCGCGCTGCGCAGAGAATTCTCGGCAGGCTTGCGAACCCGCGCTGGGCCCCCATCTTCACCCCCATGACCATCCTGCCCGCCCTCGCCGGCGCCTGCCATCGCCTCGCTCTCTCCTGCTCCGATCCGGCCCCCGGCAACCGGGCCGCGGCTCTGGCAAACTTGACGTTTTCGCTTCGCCGCCCCGCGGCGCGCCGAGCCGGCAGGGCGCCGGCGCCGCGCCCGCCGCGATCCGGCCCGGGATCCGCCTGATGGATAGCGCCACCCGCTCGCCCGCGGCCTCGCCGGCCGCCCCGCTCGATGCCTTCCACCCGGCCGTGGCCGGCTGGTTCGCGCGCAGCTTCGCCGCGCCGACCGAGGCGCAGGCACGCGCCTGGCCGCTCATCAAGGCCGGCCGCTCGACCCTGGTGGCCGCGCCGACCGGCTCGGGCAAGACCCTCACCGCCTTCCTCTGCGCGATCGACGAACTGGTGCGCGAGGCGCTCGCCAACGACGGCAGCCTGCCCGACCAGACCCTGGTGGTCTATGTCTCGCCGCTCAAGGCGCTGTCCAACGACATCCGCGTCAATCTCGAGGCACCGCTGGCCGGCATCGCGCACGAACTCGCCCGGCTCGGCCTGCCGGTGCCCGAGATCCGCACCGCCGTGCGCACCGGCGACACCACCCAGGCCGAGCGCAGCGCGCTGCGCAAACGCGCCGCGCACATCCTGGTGACCACGCCCGAATCGCTGTACGTGCTGCTGTCCTCGGAATCGGGGCGGCGCATGCTGTCGACGGTGCGTACCACCATCGTCGACGAGATCCACGCGCTGGCCGGCAACAAGCGCGGCAGCCATCTCGCCCTGTCGCTGGAGCGGCTCGACGCGCTGGCGGGCCGGCCGCTGCCGCGCATCGGGCTGTCGGCCACGCAGAAGCCGATCGAGCTGGTGGCGCGGTTCCTGGTGGGCGTCGAGGCCGGCGCCGCGAACGGCTCGGCCGGCGGCGGGCCGGCCGACGCGGCGCGAGCGCAGGAAGCGCCCGAAGCGCGGAACACGCCCGCCATTCCCCAAGCGCCGAAAGCCTCGGCAGCGTCGGAACCACCCGAAGCCTCCGCTGCACCCGAAGCCCCCAAGACGCAGGCCACGAAGCGGCGCAGGACCAAGGCAGCCGCCTCGGCACCCGCCGATACGGCGACGACATCGCCCGCATCGCCCCCGCCATCGCTCCCGCAAGCCCTCGACACGCGCGCCTGCGCGATCGTCGATGTGGGCCACGTCCGCGAGCGCGACCTCGCGCTCGAACTGCCGCCGATCCCGCTCGAACCGGTGATGGCCAACGACGTCTGGGAGCGCATCTACGACCGCATCGCCGAACTGGCGGCCGCGCATCGCACCACCCTGGTGTTCGTCAACACGCGGCGCATGGCCGAGCGGCTCGCGCGCCATCTGGGCGAGCGGCTCGGCCAGCAGGCGATCGCCGCGCATCACGGCAGCCTTGCCAAGGAAGCGCGCTTCGACGCCGAGCAGCGCCTCAAGCGCGGCGAGCTGAAGCTGCTGGTGGCCACCGCCTCGCTCGAACTCGGCATCGACATCGGCGAGGTCGAGCTGGTCTGCCAGATCGGCTCGCCGCGCGGCATCGCGCCCTTCCTGCAACGCGTCGGGCGCTCGGGCCACCAGGTCGGCGGCACGCCCAAGGGGCGCCTGTTCCCGCTGTCGCGCGACGAGCTGGTGGAATGCGCGGCCCTGCTCGACTGCGTGGCGCGCGGCGAACTCGACCGGCTGCACGTGCCGCGCGCGCCGCTCGACGTGTTGGCCCAGCAGATCGTCGCCGAGGTGGTCTGCGCCGAATGGGACGAGACCGAGTTGTGGCGCCGCTTCACGCAGGCGGCGCCCTACGCGGCGCTGTCGCGCGAGCGTTTCGACGAAGTGATGGCGATGCTCGCCGAGGGTTTCTCGAGCCGACGCGGCCCGCGGCGCGCCTACCTGCATCGCGACCTGAGCACGGGCACGGTGCGCGCCCGGCGCGGCGCGCGGCTGACCGCCGTGACCTCGGGCGGCACGATCCCCGATACGGCCGACTACTCGGTGCTGCTCGAGCCGCAAGGCACCCAGATCGGCACCGTCAACGAGGATTTCGCGATCGAGAGCCTGGCCGGCGACGTGTTCCAGCTCGGCAACCAGTCCTACCGGATCCTGCGCGTCGAGACCGGCCGCGTGCGCGTCGAGGACGCGCGCGGGCAGGCGCCCAACATCCCGTTCTGGCTCGGTGAGGCGCCGGGGCGCAGCGACGAGCTGTCGGCCGGCGTGGCGCGGCTGCGCGGCACCCTCGACGCGCTGCTCGAACAGGGCGAGCTGGCGGCCGCCGCGCCGGCCGCCTCGCGGGCGATCCACGCGGCGCGCTCGACGGCCGCGCTCGCGCAGGACGCCGCCACCGACGCGAGCACACGCGCCAAGGCCGCGACCAAGGCGACCAAGGCCGGCACGGCGAAATCCGCCTCGCGCGCGGCGCTCGATCCGAACCCCACCGCCAAGGCCAGGCCCGGCGCCGCGCCCCCGCCGGCAGGCACTGCCCCGCCCGCCCCCTCGACGGCCCACGACACGCCCGAGCCCAGCCGCCTGGCCCCCGCGCTCGACTGGCTGACCGGCACGCTCGGCCTCGCGCCGGAAGCCGCCCGGCAGATCGTCGAGTACCTGGCCCGCTCGCGCGCCGCGCTCGGCGCGCTGCCGACCCAGCACACGCTGGTGATGGAGCGCTTCTTCGACGAATCGGGCGGCACCCAGCTGGTGATCCATTCGCCCTTCGGCAACCGCGTCAACCGCGCCTGGGGCCTGGCGCTGCGCAAGCGCTTCTGCCGCGCCTTCAATTTCGAGCTGCAGGCGGCGGCCACCGACGACGCCATCATCCTGTCGCTCTCGCTCGCGCACAGCTTAGAGCTGGCCGAGGTCTGGCGCTACCTGCGCGCGGCCAGCGCCGAGCACGTGCTGGTGCAGGCCCTGCTCGACGCGCCGCTGTTCGGCGTGCGCTGGCGCTGGAACGCCACCACCTCGCTGGCGCTACCGCGCTATACCGGCGGGCGCCGCACCGCGCCGCAACTGCAGCGCATGAAGAGCGAGGACCTGCTCGCCACGGTGTTCCCGGACCAGGTGGCCTGCATCGAGAACATCGTCGGCGAGCGCGAGGTTCCCCATCACCCGCTGGTCGACCAGACGCTCGACGACTGCCTGCACGAGGCGCTCGACACCGAGGCCTGGCTGGCCCTGCTGCGCCGCATCGAGGCCGGCGAGGTGGAGCTGGTGACGCGCGACCTGCCGGCGCCCTCGCCGCTGGCCGCCGAGATCCTCAACGCCAAGCCCTATGCCTTCCTCGACGATGCGCCGCTCGAGGAACGCCGCACCCAGGCGGTGCTGGCGCGCCGCTGGAGCGACCCGGAATCGGCCGACGACCTGGGCGCGCTCGACGCCGAGGCGATCGCCGCGGTGCGCGAGGAAGCCTGGCCGCTGGTGCGCGATGCCGACGAGGTGCACGACGCGCTGGTCAGCCTGGCCTGCGTGGCCGACAGGGAAGCGCGCGCGCACGACGGCTGGCAGGCGGCGCTGGCCAGGCTCGCGGCGGGCCGGCGCGTGGCCGCGATGCGCCTGCCCGGCGAGGACCTGCTGTGGGTGCCGGCCGAGCGCATCGCCTGCCTGCGCGCGCTGCATCCCGAGGCGCGGCCCGAGCCCGCGATCGCCGCGCCGAAGGGCCATGACGGGCCCTGGACGCCCGAGGCGGCGCTGGTCGACGTGCTGCGCGCGCGCCTGACCGGCTTCGGCCCGCTGACGGTGGCCGCCATCGCCGCGCCGCTCGGCCTGCCCGAGCCGGCCGTCGAGGCCGCGCTGGTCGCGCTGGAGGCCGAAGGCTACGTGATGCGCGGCCGCTTCACGCCGGGCACCGCGCGGGAGGAATGGTGCGAGCGGCATCTGCTGGCGCGGATTCATCGCTATACCGTCAAGCGCCTGCGCCGCGAGATCGAGCCGGTCGAGCGCGCCGATTTCATGCGTTTCCTGTGCCACTGGCAGCATGTCGGCAGCCAGACGCGCGGCCTGGGCCGCGATGCGCTGGCCGCCGTGGTCGAGCAACTGGAGGGCTTCGAGGCGGCGGCCGCCGCGTGGGAGGAGGAACTGCTGCCGGCGCGCGTGGCAGACTACGCGACCGGCGGCATCGACGAGCTGTGCCGCTCGGGGCGCGTGGTGTGGACCCGCATCGCGCCGCCGCCCAAGCCGGCGGGCTCGGCCGCCGCCAAGGCCGCCGGCGGCCCGGTCAGGACCACCCCGATCGTGCTGCTGCCGCGCCGCCATGTCGGCACCTGGCAGGCCCTGCACGAGGCCGGGGCGCAGCCGCCGCTGTCGGCGCGCGCGGCCCGTGTGCACGACGCGCTGGCCGCGCACGGCGCGATGTTCTTCGACGAACTGCTCGACGATACGCGCCTGCTGCCGATCGAGCTCGAGCAGGCGCTCGGCGAACTGGTGGCGGCGGGCCGCGTCAATGCCGACAGCTACGCCGGGCTGCGCGCGCTGCTGCGGCCGGCCGTCAAGCGCAGCGCCCATTACGCGCCGCGCACGCGGCGCGGCGGCGCGCTGATCGGCGGCATGGACGACGCGGGGCGCTGGTCGCTGGTGCGGCGGCCAGTGCGCGTGCAGCCGGCCCCCGCCGATGGCAACGACAACGACGGCGATCACGCGCACGGCGACAACGCCGGCGATGGCGCCGCGAGCGCGGCCCATCGCAACGACCTCGCCACGCAAGCCGCGCCGGCCGCGCGTTCGCGCGAGACGCTCGAGCATCTGGCCTGGACCCTGCTGCGCCGCTACGGCGTGGTGTTCTGGCGCCTGCTCGAACGCGAGGCGGCGTGGCTGCCGCCTTGGCGCGAGCTGCTGCGCGTCTACCAGCGCCTGGAGGCGCGCGGCGAGATCCGCGGCGGGCGCTTCGTGGCGGGGCTGGCGGGCGAGCAGTTCGCGCTGCCCGAGGCGATTCCGGTGCTGCGCGAGATCCGCCGCCAGCCCGCCGACGGGCAATGGATCGTGGTGAGCGGCGCCGATCCGCTCAATCTCGCCGGCACCCTGCTGCCGGGCCGCAAGGTGCCGGCGCTGGCCGGCAACCGCGTGCTGCTGCGCGACGGCGCGGCGGTGGCGGCCCTGGTGGGCGGCGAGTTCGTCTACGAGGACAGCCTGCCGGCCGAGCTGCACGAAACGGCGCGCCTCAAGCTGGCGCGACGGCACTAGCCAAGGACAAGGCGGCGTGTCGTGCCATGACGCGCAACACGCCGCCCGGCGTCATCCCTCGCGATCCGCGCCGCGCGCCGTGCCTGGCACGCCCGGGGCGAATCGCCTTCCTTCACGCCATCCCGGCCTCAGGCCGTGGCCAGCTCTACACCACCACGCTTCGCCCGCTCCGGCGCGCGCGGCGCATGCGCGGCCGCGCCGTTGCCCGTCAGGCGGAACACCGACACGGCATCGTTGAGCACCGCCGACTGTTCGTCGAGCGACTGCGCGGCCGCCGCGGCCTGCTCGACCAGCGCCGCGTTCTGCTGCGTGACGGCATCCATCTGCGTGACGGCCTGGTTGATCTGCTCGATGCCGCGCGCCTGTTCGTCCGACGCGGCCGAGATTTCCGCGACGATGTCCGAGACGCGCCGGATCGCCTCGCGCACGCGCCCCATCTTCTCGCTGACGGCATTGGCCTGCCCCGCGCCGCCCTCGATCAGCGTCACCGAGGAGGCGATCAGTTCCTTGATCTCCTTGGCGGCCGCCGCCGAGCGCTGCGCGAGCGTGCGCACCTCGCTGGCCACCACCGCGAAACCGCGTCCCTGCTCGCCGGCGCGCGCCGCCTCGACCGCCGCGTTGAGCGCGAGGATATTGGTCTGGAACGCGATGCCCTCGATGGTGCCGGTGATCTCGGAAATCTTGCCCGAGCTGCCGCTGATCCGCAGGATCGTGTCGACCATCTCGCGCATCGCCTGGTTGTTGTCGTCGGCCAGGCTCGAGGCGTTGGTGGCCAGGCCGTTGGCCTGGCGCGCGTTGTCGGCGTTCTGCTTCACCGTCTCGGTCAGCTCGGTCATGCTGGAGGCGGTTTCCTCCAGCGAGGCGGCCTGTTCCTCGGTGCGCGAGGACAGCTCGAGATTGCCGGTGGCGATCTCCCGGGCCGCCAGCGACACCGAGCCGGTGCTCGACTGGATGCGTCGCACGGTCTGCGCCAGTTGCGTGTCCATCACGCGCAGCGCGTGCATCAGTTCGCCGAACTCGCCGCGGAAGCTGTCGTCGATGCGCACTTCCAGCCGGCCGTCGGCGATCGTGTTGGCCACCGCGATCGCGCTGCCGAGCGGCCGCATGATGGTGCGCAGCAGGTAGACCGAGGCGCCGACCGCCACCAGCAGCCCCGCCGCCACCAGCACGATCGCCATCACCAGCGCGTTGCGCGCGCTGGCCGCGCCTTCCGCCGCGAACTGCGCGGCCTGCTGGTCGTTCACGTCGATATCGGCCTTGATGCGATCGAGCATCTCGTTGGTCGCGTCGTTCTGCGCGTCGATCAACTGGGTCGCGCCGTCGTAGTTGCCCGCGGTGAACGCCTCCACCACCTGCGCGGTGGCCTGGCGGAACTGGGGCATCGCGGCGTTGAGCCCGTCGGCCAGCTCACGCTCCTTGTCGGAGTTGATCGCGCCGGGATAGTAGTTCGGCCAGATCTTGGCGATCCGGCTCACGGTGCGCTGGATCGAATCGAGCGACTTGCGGTTGCCCTCCCCCTCGCGCATCACCTGCATGCGGCGCATCTGCAGACGCACGTCGATCAGGCCGGCGCGGATCTCGCCGAGCGTGCGGATCGGCTTGACGGTGGTGGTGTACTCGTCGCTGACCATCGTCTCCAGCCGCGAGATGGTGAGGGTGCCGAACACCCCGACCAGCGCGATGATCAGCACGCAGGCCGTCATGGCCATCACGATTTTGAAACGGACGCTGTGCTGCACGCTGCTCACGGTGGGGTCTCCTGTTTTTTTGGCCGCCCCCCCCGGGCGCGGCGGGCGAAATTTCGGCGGGCACGTGCCGTCCCTCGGGACGGCATGCCCTGCCGCGATTACGGCGCCGGCTTCCCCAACTTTAATTTTTTCGTTTTTCTTTTTGAAATCAAATGACACGCCGTTGCGCATCGAAAACCAATCGAAAGCTTTCGGCCGGGATGACGGGAATCTCCCGCGCGCAAGGTGCGCGGCGCGGGCGCGGAACGCCTGGCGCGGCCTGGTCTCCCCCACGCCGCGCCAGGCCCCGCGCCCGCTTAGCGCGAGACGCGACGCCCCCCGTCACGCCTCGCGCGGTCCACGCCCTGCTGCGGTGACGCGCTTCGCGTCACCGCTCGAGCCATGCCGCCACGCGCGTGGCGCGCTCAACCGCGCCAGGCCGAGCAGCGGATCACCGAGCAGAAGTTGCCGGCATGGAAATGCGGCTCCTTGTCGGCGATCACGTCGGCCTTGACGTTGCCGAAGGTCGTCTCGGGCTTGTGGCGGATCCCGTCGTAGAAGGCCTGGATGATGTCTTCCTTGAAGTGCTCCGGGCGCGGGTGCAGGTGCGTGACCGCCTCGCGCTCGTGCTCGTGGTACTCGTGGTAGGTCAGGCCCAGCACGTCCATCTCGACGCCGGCCGTCACCAGCGCGATCACCGGATGCATGTGCTGCGGAATGCCGGGCGTGGTGTGCAGCGCGATCGCGGTCCACACCAGGTCGATGTCGTGCTGTTCGATGCCGCGCTGGCGCAGGAACTCGCGCGCCGCGTTGGCGCCGTCCACCTCGAAGCGCTCGTGCGCGCTGCTGTGCGAGGGCATCAGGCCGACGTCATGGAACATCGCGCCGGCATAGAGCAATTCCGGATCGAACTTCAGGCCGCGATCCCGGCCGGCCAGCGCGCCGAAATAGAACACGCGGCTGGAATGATGGAACAACAGGGGACTTTCGGTATCCCGAACGAATTCCGTGATCTCCCGCGCAAGCTGGCTGTCGGGAACGCGAATGCCACCGATATCGACGCTCATGATCTTCTCCGTGTGAGGACTTCGGGATTGATTCTCCCGCGTGATAGGATTGTCATCAATCGGCGTGTCACGTCATTTTCTGCCAAATCGCGCGGAATGCGGACGGCGCCGCCAAGGGGAACCCGAATGAGCAAGACCATCGCGATCCTGGCCGTGCCGGGCGTGCAGTTGCTGGACGTCAGCGGGCCGCTGGACGTGTTCGCGCAGGCCAACGTGGAGGCCGGCAAGGCCGCCTACCGGATGCTGGTGCTGGCCTGCGAGCCGGGCCACCTGGTCAGTTCATCGGGCGCGCGCCTGGTGCCCGACGGCGTGGTCGGCGAGGCGCTGCCCGAGATCCACACGCTGCTGGTGGCGGGCGCGCCGGGCATTGGCGCCGGCGGCGTGCCGGTCGCGACGCTCGATTGGCTGCGCGCGGTACCGCGCCGCTGCAAGCGCTTCGGCTCGGTCTGCACCGGCGCGCTGGTGCTGGCCGAGGCGGGCCTGCTCGACGGCCGGCGCGCCACCACGCACTGGGCCTCGGTCGAGGCGCTGGCCGAGCGCTGTCCGAGCGCGACGGTGGAAGCCGATGCACTCTACGTGCGCGACGGCCGGCTGCGCACCGCGGCCGGCGTGACGGCCGGGCTCGACCTGGCGCTGGCCCTGGTGGAGGAGGATCTGGGCCGCGAGATCGCGATGCGCGTGGCGAGCCAATTGGTGATGTTCTTCAAGCGCCCCGGCGGGCAGTTGCAGTTCAGCCGCAACGGCACCACCGCGCCGGCCGGGCGCTCGGTGCTGCAGGACGTGCAGCGCTGGGTGGCCACGCAGCCGGAGCTCGACCACAGCGTGACGAGCCTGGCCGGGCGCGCCGGCCTGAGCCCGCGCCATTTCGCGCGGCTGTTCCATGCCGAGGTGGGCGTGACGCCGGCCGCCTGGGTCGAGCTGGCGCGCGTGAACGCGGCGCGCGCCCTGATCGAGACGGCCGGCGACGCGCCCAAGCAGGTGGCCGCCAAGTGCGGCTTCGCGAATGCCGACGTGCTGCGCCGCGCCTTCGTCAAGCACGTGGGCGTGACGCCGGCCGAGTATCGCAAGCGTTATCGCGACGAGGAGCGCTGAGCGCGGCCGCGACGGCGCATAAAAACGAAGCCGCCGTCGCGACAGGAACGACGGCGGCTTCGATACTTCGGGATTCTGATCAACTGAGCCGCTTCAGGTTTCCGGTGCCTGCTCGCCGCGGCAGCGCCAGCGGCGCGCGCGCGTCGCCGGCTCGGCCGCCGTGTCGGCGACGCCGCGCCACCAGCGCTCGCCGCGATGCGGCGCGGCCAGGTCGAGCCGCTCGCCCATGCGCGGCGTGGCCAGCGCGATGCCCTGCGCGGCCGCCAGGCCGAACACGCGCTCGAACGGATCCTGCCAGCGATGCATGGCCAGGTCGAAGGTGCCGTTGTGGACCGGCACCAGCCAGCGTCCGCGCAGGTCCTGGTGCGCCTGCACGGTATGCTCCGGCTGCATGTGGACATAGGGCCATTGCGCGTCGTAGGCGCCGGTCTCGAGCATCGTGACGTCGAACGGCCCGAAGCGCTCGCCGATCTCGCGGAAGCCGTCGAAATAACCGGTATCGCCGCTGAAGAAGATCCGCAGCTGCGCGTCGATGATGGTCCACGAGGCCCACAGCGTGCTGTTGCCGTCGAACAGGCTGCGCCCCGAGAAATGCTGCGCGGGCGTGGCCGTGAAGCTGATGCCGTCGATCTCGGTGCCCTGCCACCAGTCGAACTGGCGCACCTTGGCCGCGTCGATGCCCCATTCGATCAGGCGATCGCCCACGCCTAGCGGCGTCAGGAAGATCGCGGTGCGATCGGCCAGCGCCAGCACCGTCTCGCGGTCGAGGTGGTCGTAGTGGTCGTGCGAGAGGATCACGCCGGCCAGCGGCGGCAGGTCCGCCAGTGCGATCGGCGGCGCGTGGAAGCGCTTCGGCCCGACCCGCTTGAACGGCGAGGCGCGCTCGCCGAACACCGGGTCGGTCAGCCAGAAACCGCCGCGCAGCTTGAGCAGCAGGGTCGAATGGCCGAGCCGGTAGAGGCTGCGATCGGGCGCGGCGTCCAGCTCGGCGCGCGTGAGCGCATCGACCGGCAGCGCGGCGCCCGGCTGGGTGCCGCGCGGCTTGTTGAACAGCACGTTCCAGGCGATCGACAAGGTCTTGCCGAAACCCTCGGACGGACGCGGCCGCACATTGCGGAAGCGCTCGCCGTCGTGCTGCGGCGAAGCGGTGGACAGCGCGCGCCCGCGTTGCGCGGCGGCGATGCCCAGCGTGCGGCTGAACCAGTCGGGAAGCGAAATCATGGTGAATCCGTCCGGAGAACGAAAAGTAGACTCGCTAGTGTAGTTTGTTTTCAAGAAAAGTAAACCGACAAGTGTAAAATTCGCCCATGGACGCCAACCCCACCCCCACCCGCCTGACCGACCGGAAACGGGCCGCGATCGTCAGCGCGGCGATCGACGAGTTCCTCTCGGCCGGCTACGACGCGACCAGCATGGACCGCATCGCCGCCAGCGCGCAGGTCTCGAAGCGCACCGTCTACAACCATTTCCCGAGCAAGGACGCGCTGTTCCTGGCGATCCTGGAGCGGCTGTGGGACGCCACGCGCGGCGGCGAGGCGCTCGCCTATCGCGCCGGCGAACCGCTGCGCGGGCAATTGGTCGAGCTGCTGATGCGCAAGCTGCGGCTGCTCGCCGACGATACCTTCCTGTCGCTGGTGCGCGTCGCGATGGCCGCCGCGATGCATTCGCCCGAGCGGGCACGGGACATGGTGGCGCGCCTGGGCGAACGCGAGGAGGACCTGGGCATCTGGATCCGCGCGGCAAGCGCCGACGGGCGGCTGTCGGTGGCGGATCCCGGCTTCGCCGGACAGCAGTTGCAGGGGCTGGTGAAGTCCTTCGCGTTCTGGCCGCAGGTGGCGATGGGACAGCCGGCCATCGCCGGCGAGGCGCGGCGCGCGCTGGCGGAATCGGCGGCGGACATGTTCCTGGCGCGCTACGCGAAGGATGCCGAGGCGCGCGACTGAGGGCCCGCGGCGGCCATCGTTTTCCATCACCGTTTTTTGATCCGTGCGAAGCCGCGGCGGAATCGGCACAATCGCCATCACGGCTTCCCAGTTTCCGGTTTCGCTCATGTCTGACGTCCACTCCTCCCCCGTGGTCGGCGTGCTGCTCGCCGCCGGCCTCGGCACCCGCTTCGACCCCAGCGGGCAGGACAGCAAGCTGCTGGCCGCCCTGCCCGACGGCACGCCGGTGGCGGTGGCCGCCGCCCGGCGGCTGCGCGCCGTGATGCCCGAGGTAATCGCCGTGGTGCGGCCCGGCGCCGAGGTGCTGGCCGAGCGGCTGGCGATCGTCGGCTGCCGCGTGCTGGTGGCTCCCGAGGCCGCGCAGGGCATGGGCGCGAGCCTGGCCGCCGCGGTGCGTGCCTCGCGCGACGCGGGCGGCTGGCTGGTCGCGCTGGGCGACATGCCCTGGGTCGCGCCGGCCTCGATCCGCGCGGTCGCGCGCGAGCTGGCGAGCGGGCGCAATACCATCGCCGCGCCCCATCACCAGGGCCGGCGCGGGCACCCGGTGGCGTTCGCGGCCGTGCATCGCGACGCGCTGGCCGCGCTCGACGGCGACACCGGCGCGCGCGCCCTGCTGCTCGCGCACGAGGTTGCCGAGGTCGAGGTCGACGATCCGGGCGTGCTGCGCGATGTCGATACACGCGACGATCTCGCCGGCGGCCCGGCCTGAGCCCGCGCGGCGCGTCATGCCCTCGATCCCGGAGCAGGATTTCTCCTCGCTGTTCGAGCCGCCGCCGGCGCAATGGGGCCTGCGCGGCGATCCGTATCTGTGGGAAGCGATGCGAGCGGCCCTGCGTGGCCAGGCGCTGCCGGCCTCCGCCGAGGCGCTCGAGGCAAGCATCGCCGAGCGCTATCTCGGCCTCACCGGGCAGGCGCTCGACTTACCGGACCGCCTCCATGTGCCGGCCTTCGGGCATGGCGGGATGTCGAGCGGGATGATCTCGCCGTGCTTCTGGCGGGATACGGCCCTGCCGCTGCTGCGCGAGCGGCTTGCCGCGCGAGGGGCCGGCTGATCCGGCTGATCCGGCTGACGGAGCGAGGCAGGCGGGCCCGGGCGCGAACGCCGAAACCATCGGCGAACCAGCGCGAGCCTCGACAGCTTGACGCCCGCAACCCGCTTGCCGCGCCTTATCCCCTGCGCAGCGGAAAACGCGCTTCCGGCAGCCCGCGATACGCAACGCTTGCCGTGAACACGCCCCCCGCATGCAGGTCCGCGCCCAAGGCGGCTTCGTCGAGCCCGGTGCGCGCGCTGGTGATGTAGAGCGTGCGCCAGCCCTCGCCGTCGCCGGATGCATCGCCGGCCCGCCCGGGCGCGGGCCCGAGCGCGGCGCAGCTCGGCTGCGCGGTCGGCACCGCGACGCGGTCGGTCTCCACGCCGTTCGCGTCGTAGCGCACCACGCGCGAGCCGCCCCATTGCGCGTTCCAGAGCCCGCCCTCGGCGTCGACCGTCGAGCCGTCGGGATCGCCGCTCGCGTCGCTCAGGGCCACGAAGGGACGCACCCGGGCGACCGGGCCGTCGGCGCGATAGTCGCAGACCATGATCTGGCGCGCGAGCGAATCGCAGAAATACATGCGCGTGCCGTCGGGCGAGAAGGCGATGCTGTTGGCGATCGCGGCGGGCGGTAGCGCGAGCCGCTCGAGCGAGCGATCGGCATTGAGGCGGTAGAAGCCGGTCGAGGCCTCCAGCGGATCGTGCTCGTCCTTCATACCGAACACGAAATTGCCGGCGCGGTCGCAGCGGCCGTCGTTCAGTCGCGAGCGCTCGCCCGGCTCGACCTCGACGATGCGCTCGAAGCGGCCGTCGCGCAGGTCGAACAGCGCCAGGTGGGTGGCCAGCCCGACCAGCAGCACGTTGGCGTCGTCCGTCAGGCCGAAGCAGCCGAGCCGCTCGGGCATCGCCCAGCTTTCGGTTTCCGGCGTCGCGCCGCTGCGGTGGCGCCACAGCCGGGCGCCCTCGATATCGGTCCAGTAGAAGGCTTGCGCGAGTTCGCACCAGGTGGCGCATTCGCCGAGCGCGTGGCGGCCGTCGACCAGCAGGGTGGCGGTGGCGTTCGGGGCGGGCTGGGCAGTCGTGTCGGTCATCGGATTTCGGTCGGCTGGCGGTTGAGGATCGGCCGGCGCCATGTGCCGCCACCGGCCGCCGATGCGGCCGGGCGGCGCCGGCGCCGACGCCGTTTCGCTCTGATACACGGTCCGGCCCGGAAATGCAAAAGCGCGTGCGAGGCGCCCAGATAGTGGGCGGGGCCGGCGCCGCTCGCGGCGGCCGGCCCCGCCCCGGACTTACTTCATCGTCCAGCTGGTCACCTTGACGATATCGGCGTCACAGTTCTTGAGGCTGGTGATGCCCTGGCTCATCAGGGTGCTCCACTGCTTCACCCGGTTCTTCCCGTTGGGCGGCTGGTTGAAGTCGTGCGTGTCGACCACCTTGGTGCGCTGCGCGTAGAAGCTCGTCATGAAGGTCTTCTCGTCGGTGCTGTTGCCCGAGCGCGAGAGCAGGCCTTGCAGCGTGTTGCTGCCGCCGTCGGCGCCCTGGTTCAAGGCCGTATCGACGAAGGAGCCGATCGTCAGTGCGCTGCCGAAGCCGCGCGACTGCGCCTGCTGCACGCTGTACTGGATATAGACCGAGTAGAACGTGCGCCACATCGCCTCGCGCCAGGCCGCGTCGTTCTGCAGGCCCTTGACCTTGCCGCAGAACACCTTCTCGCTGTCGGTGATCTTCAGGATCGAACCCTGCATCGAGCCGTGCGCGCCGATCCGCGCCAGGCCGCCCTGCACCGAGGGATTGCTGGCGCCGCTGGCCGCGTCGTAGGCCTTGAACAGGGCCGGGCCGTCCGGGCCGCCGTCGTTCGGCCCGCCCGTGGTGGCGCCGAAGATGCCCATGGTGTAGCCGCGATCGTCGCCGATGTCCTCGCAGTAGCCGTAGAACTTGGTCCAGTCGAGCGAATCCTGCTCCGGCTTGTTGACCAGCTTCATGATGTTGTCCCACTGCTCGCCGTCCAGACCGGTGTTGTCCTTCAGGAATTGCAGCGTGGCGGGCGAGAAGTTGGCGTCGTGGTCGAGCGCCGCCTTGCTCAGCTTGGCCGGCTTGCAGGCCTCGCCGGCCACCCAGGGCTGGCCGCTGCCGGCCTCGCCGCTGGCCGTCGCGGGCGCGTTGCCCTGGCTGCGGTAGGCGGCCGTATAGTCGTGGCCGTCGAAGCTGACCACGTTGCCGGCTTCGTAGATGCGCGCTGCCGTCCAGGGCGAGCTGCAGATTTCGGGCGAGGCGGCGGCAGCGGCCGCTTGCGGGGCGCGCGCCTCGTGCACGGTGCGCGCCGAGGCGGCGGCAGCGGCCAGCGGCAGGGTCGCCATCACGGCCGCGCAGAGCGCGGCATGAATCCAGCATTTCGTCGAGACGATTTTCATGATGAAATTCTCCGGTTAATTATTTTCGACAGACAAACGAACCACGCGAGTTGCTTCATTGTTTTATGCACCGCTCAATCGTTCGCACCGAAGTCGATTTACCTGAAATCCAGGCAAAACGGTCCCCCTTGCGCGGCGATTCAAAATCGGCGCACAAACGATTCGGCATGGCGGAATGATGCGGAAGGCAGGCGGCGCAAGGCCGTCCCGCCCGGCCAGGCTGGCCGGATACAGCGCCTTTTTGTGATGAACTGGAACTTGGCGTTCGACTCGATCGACCGGGTGGCAGCCGATCGGGATACAACGCCGGGAAATCCGCGATAACGAATTTCCTGGCGAATTCTAATTAAGCGTCTTTCATATTACAAATTATTTTTTGGAATCCTTTTCCGAAACATGGATAGATGACGAAGCCGTGTCATGCGGCACGAATTCAAGCGCCGCCAGCAGCGCCAACCGATTCGCGCTACCCTGTCCGGCCCATTGCATGCCTCGCAGGCCCCACCATCATGTCCCAAGCCCTGACCATCGATTTCGTCTCCGACATCGCCTGCCCCTGGTGCGCGGTCGGCCTGTCCTCGCTGCTGCTCGCGCTCGAGCGGATCGGCGACGCCGCCGAGGTGCAGATCCGCATGCACCCGTTCGAACTGAACCCGGACATGAAGCCGGAAGGCGAATCGATCGTCGCCTACCTCGGCAGGAAATACGGCCGCACGCCCGAGCAGATCGCCGAGACGCAGGCCATGCTGCGCGAGCGCGGCGCCAGCGTCGGTTTCGATTTCGGCACGCGCGAGCATGTCTACAACACCTTCGACGCGCATCGCCTGCTGCACTGGGCCGGCCTGGAAGGCAAGCAACTGCCGCTCAAGCTCGCGCTGCTGCGCGCCTATCACGGCGAAGGCAAGCCGACCAACGATCACGCAGTGCTGGCGGCGATCGCGCAATCGGTCGGCCTGGACGCGGATCGCGCGCGCGAGGTGCTGGCCAGCGGCGCCTATGCCGACGAGGTGCGCGCCGCCGAGGCCGAGGCGCAGCAGCAAGGCATCCACTCGGTGCCCTCGATCATCTTCAACCAGCGCTACCTGGTGACGGGCGGCCAGCCGGTCGAGGCCTTCGAAGGCGCGATCCGCCAGATCCTGGCCGAACCGGCGGCCTGAAGCCGCGCCGGGAAACCTCGGCGAGGCGATGCCGGGCCGCCGTCGTGGCTCCATCGTCCGCCGCTTCGCTGGACCTTTCCAACGGGCCACGGCGGCTCTAGAGTAGGCGCTTTCCCGCCCGCTCTCGTCCGGAGTCCCAATGTCCCCCCGCACCAACGAATACGGCCAACCGATCGGCGCTCCCGTCGACGGCTGGACCCCTCGCCCGCTGCCCGCCGCCGTCACGCTGGAGGGCCGCCATTGCCGCCTGGAGCCGCTCGACGCGGCGCGCCACGCCGACGCGCTGGCCGAGGCCTACCTGTCGGCGCGGGACGGCAGCGACTGGACCTACCTGACGGTCGGCCCGTTCACGAGCGTCGAGGACTATCGCGCCCATGTCGAGAAGGCCGAGCGCAGCACCGATCCGCGCCACTACGCCGTGATCGACCGCGTCAGCGGCCACGCGGTCGGCACGCTGGCGCTGATGCGGCAGGATCCGGCGCATGGCGTGATCGAGGTGGGCCACGTGACCTTCTCGCCGAAGCTCAAGCAGACGCCGCTGTCGACCGAGGCGCAGTACCTGCTGATGGCCCATGTGTTCGAGCAGCTCGGCTACCGCCGCTACGAGTGGAAATGCGACAGCCTCAACGCGCCGTCGCGGCGCGCGGCCGAGCGGCTCGGTTTCCGTTTCGAGGGGATCTTCCGGCAGGCGATCGTCTACAAGGATCGCAGCCGCGATACGGCCTGGTTCTCGATCATCGACAGCGAATGGCCGACGCTGCGGGAAGCCTTCGAGGCCTGGCTGGCGCCGGAGAATTTCGACGCCGAGGGGCGCCAGCGCCGCTCGCTCGTGGAACTGCGCGAAGCGCGGTAGCGCGGCGGCGGGCGGCCGGCCCGCCCTAGCGCCCCGCGGCCGGCAGCGAGAAGCTGAACGCCGCCCCGCCGCGCGGCTCGTCGAGCAGCCGCGCCTCGCTGCCGTGCAGTTGCAGCATGCGCTGCACCAGCAGCAATCCCAGCCCGCCGCGATGCGCGTCGCCGGGCGCCTCCCACGATCCCACCGGGCGCCGGAACAGGTGTTCGCGCAGGGCCGCCGGCACGCCGGGCCCGGTATCGCGCACGGTGACGTTGACCTCGCCTTCGCGCGAGGCCAGCTCGACGGCCACGTGGCCGCCCTTGGGCGTGTGCCGCAGGGCGTTGTCGAGCAGGTTGGTCAGCACCCGCTCGATCATGCCGAGATCGGCATGGATGTTCGGCAGGCGCGGCTCGATGCGCGCGTCGAGCGTCACCTCCCGCGCCTTGGCGCTCAGCTCGAACTTGGCGAACACGTCCTGCACCAGGTCGGCCAGCGAGCCGTCCTCCAGCGCCGGCTGCACCAGGCCCGATTCGAGCCGCGCCAGCTCGAACAGCGCGCGCGCCAGGCGCCCCACCTTCTCGCTCTGCACCAGCGCCACCGACAGGTAGCGCTCGCGCTCGGCCGTCTCCAGCGTGCCGTCCTTCAGCGCCAGCGTCTCCAGGTAGCCGTGCAGCGAGGTCAGCGGCGTGCGCAGGTCGTGCGAGAGGTTCGCCACCAGCTCGCGCCGCTGCAGGTCCTGCTGCTTCAACTCGCGCCATTGCTCGCCGATGCGCGCGGCCATCTGCTCGAAGGTGGTCTCCAACACGGCGATCTCGTCGCGCGCGCCGGCCGCCGAGGAATGCGGCAGCGAGGGTTGCGCGTCGGGCTCGCCGTTGGCATCGAAGCGGCGCATCGCGTCGGCGAAGCGGCGCAGCGGCCGCGTGATCAGCCCGAACGCGGTGAGACCCGCCAGCAGCCCGAGCAGCGCCACCAGCGCGATCGACCAGAGCGTGGTGCGCAGCACCGAGCTGGCGGCTACCCGCGCGGCCAGCTCGTCGTGCGCCTCGCCCAGCAGCACCACGTAGATGTAGCCCGAGGGCGCGTGCCCCGGCAGTTGCAGCGGCGCGGCGCTGAACACCTTGCGCGCGTCGAGGCTGCGCGGGTCATCACCGAGGATCGGCAGCGGCTGGCCCGCCAGGAAGCGCTTGACCGGGGCGAGATCGACACGATCGCGCTTGACGCGGCCGGGCGGCGCGTCGTCGCCGCGGATGCGCCCGGCGTTGTCGAGCAGGTAGACCTCGACGCTCGGATTGACGCCCATCAGCTGGCCGAACAGCTTGCGCACCGCGTCGGGCCGCAGGCCGTTGTCGTCGAGCAGCGAGGCGCTCAGCGCGATATGGCTGGCCAGGTCGCGCGACAGGCGCTGCACCACCTCCTTCTCGTGCATGTCGCTGGCGCGGATCTGGATCCAGGCCGAGGCGCCACAGCAGGCCAGCAGCAGCACCGAGAACACCAGCGCCAGGCGCTGGGTCAGGCTCAGGCGGCGCATGCTCAGGCGTCCTTGCCGGCTTCGGCCGGGCCCGGCGCGACCAGCTTGTAGCCGCGCCCCCAGACGGTCAGGATCCGCGCCGGCTGGGCCGGATCGGCCTCGATCTTGGCGCGCAGCCGGTTGATGTGGGTATTCACGGTGTGTTCGTAGCCCTCGTGCTGGTAGCCCCAGACGGCATTGAGCAGGTCGGTGCGCGAGAAGGCCTTGCCGGGATGGCGGGCGAAGTGGTACAGCAGGTCGAATTCGCGCGGCGTCAGGTCGATCGCCGCGCCGTCCACCGCCGCCTCGCGCGTGAGCGGATCGAGCGTGAGGCCGCCCACGTCGACGCGCCCCGCCTCCGAGCGCGTGTCGCGCGACAGCGCCTCGACGCGCCGCAGCAGCGCCTTCACGCGCGCCACCAGCTCCAGCATCGAGAACGGCTTGGCGAGGTAGTCGTCGGCGCCCAGCTCGAGGCCGAGGATCCGGTGCACCTCGCTCGAGCGCGCGCTGATGATGATGATCGGCGTGTAGCGCTCCATCGCGCGCGCCCGGCGGCAGATTTCCAGGCCGTCGACGCCGGGGAGCATCAGGTCCAGGATCAGCGCGTCCCAGTTGCCTTGCTCTAGGCGGCGCAGGCCGTCGTCGCCGTTGGCGCAGTGCACCACCTCGTAGCGTTCGTCGCGCAGGTGCAGCGCGAGCACCTCGGCGATATCGGCATCGTCTTCGACGATCAGGATGCGTTTCTGTGGGTCCATACGCGTCAGGAAAGGGGCCAGGCCGGCCACGGGGCGCCGCCAGGGGCAGCGCCGGGCATGGCCGATGCGGCTGCCCGAAGGGGCGCGGGCCGCCGTCACGACGATTCTCCGCGATCCGCGCCGGCGAGTCGTCACGGTTTCGTGAACATTCGCGGCGCCGGGCCGAGCCCTTGCCGCGGGTCTTACATTCGGGCCACAACAGGGCCTGCCCGTCGAATTATCACGAAAACTTTAACTTTCCGTGAGGACTTCGCGACCGCCGCGTCCTTACTCTATGCGGCATCAACCCTTGGTTCGACAGGAGTCCACCATGACCAGCCGCCGACGTTTCCTGCTGACCGGCGCCGCCTTCGCCGGCGCCGTGGCCGCGCTCACGCGCAACGGCGTATTCGCGCAACAGCCCCCGAAGCCGGCCGCGCCGGCCGAGCTGGTGCTGTCCGATGCCGAATGGCGCAAGCGCCTCACGCCCGCACAATACACGGTCCTGCGCGAGGCGGGAACCGAACGCCCGTATAGCAACCCGCTCAACGACGAGCATCGCCCGGGCACCTTCTCCTGCGCCGGCTGCGGGATCGCGCTGTTCTCCTCGAAGACCAAGTTCGACAGCGGCACCGGCTGGCCGAGCTTCTGGGCGCCGCTCGACCACGCGGTGACGACCGATACCGACACCTCGTTCGGCGTGATCCGCACCGAGGTGCGCTGCCGCCGCTGCGCCGGCCACCTCGGCCACGTGTTCGACGACGGCCCCAAGCCGACCGGCCTGCGCTACTGCATGAACGGCACGGCCATGAGCTTCCGTCCGTCCTCGGCCTGAGCGCCGCCCTTCCCTCCAGGACCCCGCCATGCTGCTCCTCGTCCTCGCCTATCTCGGCGGCGTGCTCACCATCGTGAGCCCCTGCATCCTGCCGGTGCTGCCCTTCGTGTTCGCCCGCGCGGACCGCCCGTTCCTGCGTAACGGGCTACCGCTGCTGGTCGGCATGGCCGTGACCTTCGCGGCGGTGGCCACGCTGGCCGCCGTGGGCGGCGGCTGGATCGCCCAGGCCAACCAGGCGGGGCGCTGGATCGCCATCGCGCTGGTCGGCGTGTTCGGCCTGACCCTGCTGTTCCCGCGCCTGGCCGAGCACCTGACGCGGCCGCTGGTCGAGCTCGGCAACCGCCTGAGCGGCGTGGCCTCGAACGCCGAGCAGGACGGGCGCGGCAGCATCGGCCCCTCGCTGCTGCTGGGCGTGGCCACCGGCCTGCTGTGGGCGCCCTGCGCCGGCCCGATTCTGGGCCTGGTGCTGACCGGCGCGGCGCTGCGCGGCGCCAGCGTGGGCACCACCCTGCTGCTGGTGGCCTACGCGGCCGGCGCGGCCACCTCGCTGGCGGCGGCCCTGCTGATCGGCGGCAAGCTGTTCGCGGCGATGAAGCGCTCGCTGGGCGCCGGTGAATGGGTTCGGCGCGGGCTGGGCGTGGCGATGCTGGCCGGGGTCGGCGCGATCGCGCTCGGGCTCGATACCGGCGTGCTGACCCAGGTCTCGACGATCGCCACGGGCGGACTCGAGCAGTCGCTGGTCGACCGCTTCGCGCCGCGCGGCAATGCCATGCATGGCAACGCTCCCGCCGACGCGAACGGGCCGGCCATGATGGCGGCCAACGGCAATGCGAATGGTGGCGACGTGGCGGGCGGTAGCGGCCCGTCGATGATGGCCGCCGGTGACGCGATGCGCGCCGCCGCCAACCACGGCGATGCAGGCAACGGCAACGCCATGATGGCCGCCGGCGACGCGATGCGCGCCGCCGCCAACCACGGCGGTGCGGGCAACGGCAACGCCATGATGGCCGCCGGCGACGCGATGCGCGCCGCCGTCAACGGCGCCAGCCCCAGCGCCGACAACGGCAACGCCATGATGTCGGCCGCCACGCAATCGGCCCGCCAGAATGCGGCGATGCTGCGCGTCTCGGCGCCGGCCCTGCCGGTCGAGGGCGATGCGCCGTCGCTGGCGGGCGCCACCGAGTGGCTGAACTCGCCGCCGCTCACCAACGCCTCGCTGCGCGGCAAGGTGGTGCTGGTCGACTTCTGGACCTACTCCTGCATCAACTGCCTGCGCACCCTGCCCTACGTGAAGGCCTGGGCCCGCAAGTATCGCAACGACGGGCTGGTGGTGATCGGCGTGCACGCGCCCGAGTTCGCCTTCGAGCGCGACATCGGCAACGTGAAGAAGGCCACGCACGACCTCGGCGTGACCTATCCGGTCGCGATCGACAACGGCTACTCGATCTGGCGCGCCTTCAACAACGAGTACTGGCCGGCGCACTACTTCATCGACGCGCAGGGCCGGGTCCGCTACCACCACTTCGGCGAGGGCGACTATGTGCAATCCGAACGCGCGATCCAGCAACTGCTCGTCGAGGCCGGCCACCCGGACGCGGCCCAGGTCCCGCTCGGCATCGACGGCCCGGCGGCCAGCGGCGCGCAAGCCGCCGCGGACAACGCCGACATGCGTTCGCCGGAAACCTATGTAGGTTATGCGCGCGCCGAGAACTTCAGCTCGCCGGGCGGCCAGTTGCACGACCGCGAGCATGACTACGCGGCCCCCGCGCAGCCGGGCCTGGACGACTGGGGCCTGGCCGGCGCCTGGAGCGTGGCCGAGCAGCAGGCCACGCTGGCCAAGCCGGGCGGCCGGATCGTCTACCGCTTCCATGCCCGCGACCTGCACCTGGTGCTCGGCCCGGGCAAGAACGGCGCGCCGGTGCGCTTTCGCGTGACGATCGACGGCACCGCGCCGGGCGCCTCGCACGGCGCCGACGTGAACGCCGACGGCGTCGGCACCGTGACCGGCCAGCGTCTCTACCAGTTGATCCGCCAGTCCGGCCCGATCGTCGACCACACTTTCTCGATCGAATTCCTCGACCCGGGCGTGCAGGCCTTCGCCTTCACCTTCGGTTGAACCCGATGCCCAACCCGAACCGATTTCCGCAAGGAGTCCAGACCATGAACAGCAAGCAACGCTCATCCTCCCCCGCCGGCGCGCCGCGCGCGCGGCTGCGCCTGATCACGCGCATCGTCGGCAGCATCGCCGCGATCGGCGCGGTGACGGCGGTCGCCTTCGGCTGGCAGCCGGCCGCGCTGGCCGAAAACGTCAAGCCGCTGCCGATGCCCACGCTCGACGAGAAACCCGGCGCGAGCCATACCGAAACCGCGGTGTTCTCGGGCGGCTGCTTCTGGGGCGTGCAAGGCGTGTTCGAGCACGTGGCCGGCGTCAAGCAGGTGGCTGCCGGCTACGCGGGCGGCGCGGCCTCGACGGCGCAATACGAAACCGTCAGCGAAGGCGATACGGGGCATGCCGAATCGGTGCGGATCGTCTACGACCCGACCCAGATCAGCTATGGCCGGCTGCTGCAGATCTTCTTCTCGGTGGCGCACGATCCGACCGAGTTGAACCGCCAGGGGCCCGACAGCGGCACCCAGTACCGCTCGGCGATCTTCCCGGTCGACGCGCAGCAGCAGTCGATCGCGACGGCCTACATCGCCCAGCTCGGCAACGCGCATACCTTCTCCTCGCCGATCGTCACCAAGATCGAGATGGGCAAGAGCTTCTATCCGGCCGAGGGGTATCACCAGGACTTCCTGGTCAATCATCCCGACTATCCGTACATCGTGATCAACGACCTGCCGAAGGTGGCGGCGCTGAAGACGCAGTACCCGAAGTGGTATGTGAATACGCCGGTGCTCTACGCGAAGAACTGAGGCGGCGCACGGCGTCGAAGCAAAACGGCCTGACGGGGAAGCGCCCCGTCAGGCCGTTTTTTTGCGTGGGAGGATCGGCGGGAAACGCGACCTTCGTGTCGGCTGCGTCGGTTCTGCCTGCCGATCGCGTCAGAACAGCATCGGCTGGCGCGCGTTGGATTCCAGCGCGAGCAGCGCGGCCTTCTTGTCCTTGCCGCCGGCGAAGCCGGTCAGCTCGCCCGAGGTGCCGATCACGCGATGGCAGGGCGCCACGATCGACAGCGGATTGCGGCCGTTGGCGGCGCCAACCGCGCGCGTCGCCTTGTGGTTGCCGACCTGCACGGCGATGTCGCGATAGCTGCGCGTCTCGCCGAAGGGAATCGTCAGCAAGGCGTTCCAGACGCGTTTCTGGAATTCGGTGCCGTGGAATTCGATGTCGAGTGCGAAATCGGTGCGCTGGCCGGCGAAGTATTCGCGCAACTGGCGTGCCGTCTCGACCAGCACCGGGTGCTCGTCGTCGTCGCGCATCGGGCCGAGCTTCACGCGCGTGGGTCGGTCGTTCTCCCAGAGGATCGCGACCAGCTTGTCGTCGCGCGCGACCAGGGTCAGCTCGCCGACCGGCGACGGGATCCGTTTACATACCTGAGACATGGGCTTTCTCCTGTCCTGCCTGATACCAACCGCGCCAGTGTAGCGGCAAACGCGCGACGAGGCGTGCCCGGATCTTGCGCTTGAATTCGATCGACGAATCGATACATTCGTGGACCGGCGAATCGATATGTGACCCGCCCCGCGAGCCTGCCATAATGGCCGGCCCCAAAACACGCGCTCGCCCAGGCGGCGTGAGGCTTTCAACACTTACACCGACGCACCGAGACTCACCATGTCGCACGAACACGCTCCCCACGATCACGCCGTCGAACACGCCGCCCGCTCGGGCGATCCGCTCTCCCGCTGGGTGGCGGTCTTCACCGCCATCCTCGCCGCGCTGGCCAGCCTGCTGCACTACGAGGAAGGCGTGCTGCAGACCCAGGCACTGATGTACAAGAACGACGCCGTTCTGCTGCAGAGCCAGGCCAGCGATCAATGGAACCTCTACCAGGCGCAGTCGAACAAGGGGCACATGATGGAAGTCGCGGCCGAGCTGGCCGGCCCGGAAAAGCAGGCGCGCTTCCGCGAGCAGATCGACAAGTACAACGCGCGCAAGAAGGACATTTCGGACAAGGCCAAGGATCTCGAACGGCAGGTCGACGAGGCCAATCGCAAGTCGGCCAGCAAGGAACATCCGCAGCATATGTTCGGGCAGGCGCTGGCCTTGATCAGCGCGGCCATCTCGCTGGCGGCGATCACCTCGCTGACGGGCAGCCGGCGGCTGTTCATGTTCGTCGGGCTGGCGGGATTGGCGGGGGTCGCGGTTTCGGTGGCGGCGTTCTTGAATATCTAGGTGCGAGGTTGGTCGTGTCATCGGCGGCTTTGCGCCGACGGCTCGAATTCACGCATCGAGAAGACACGCTCGCGGCTTTGCCGCCAGCCTGGCGCGGAGCGTTTTCAAGCGACAGCCGCGTCGTCGGGTGTGATGGGATCGTTTTGCGCCATGTAGCGTGTCCTGTCGCAGTAAATCCCACGTTGATCCCAAAGGGCACACGGCCAGGACGTGAAGGCGGCAACCGATTCGTGAATGTGTTCCGCCAATAGCTGATCTACCGCCAAGGGTATCGTGCCGGCCTCGTCCCAGGCCGCCAGGATCATTTTTTCGTAGGGGCGCAACTCGCGCGGCTGCGGAGGATATGAGCGATTGCCGGCTCGCGGCTCGATCGGATTGCGAAGGAATTCGATATGCCGCTCCAGTCGTCGCTGCTCGCGTAAAAGCTGCTTGGCCTGTTCTTCCGGGTTCTTCGGGACGTCATATACCCATTCGTTCGGCTGGCAGGCTGGGTGGTCTTCGTCGGATCCGGCCGGGACGGTGGAGCAGAATGCGGCACCGACCTTTTCGTATAGATGCCCCAGCACACGCTCGTCCGCCTGGTGGCGAGCCAGGATGCTGCGCCACCGGAAATTCAGATAACGGTGAGGTTGGATCAAGGATTCGAGGTCGCTGCCGGGTGCTGCGGGAAGCGCTGCCATGTAGTCGTTGTAGAGATTCACGACGGGCGCGTCGTCATCCAATTGGAAGTCTAAAATACTGTCATCTGGCATCTCATCGAGAGCCATCATTGGCACCCCGGCTCGCAGCGCCTCGGCAAGCATGTGACGTAATGGGACATAAGACAGATCCTTGTCGCGTCCTTGCTCGTCTGGACCGTAGCCACCGCCGACGTCAGAATGTACGCCCGGATACACTACCTCGACGCAGTTACTTGGATAAGCCGCATCGATTCGCACTGAATCGAGTGGAAATGCTCGTCGTACCTCATGTGCCGCAACAAAGTGCATGCAACGCTCCACCGCTGGTGGAATTGCTAGTTCTGATGCCCAATCCAAATGTAAGGCTGGCCCTCCAACGGACGCAACCGTGTCAAAAATCCCCATGAAATTGATTCGCAGCGGTATATGAACACCATTTGGCGCCCGCCAATAGAACAGACCATTTCTATTGATACATTTCTGCTCAATGAGTCTCCGCGCAAAGGCGCGGGCCTCAGTCGCACCACGCGAGAACCCGAAAATCGCCACAGTGACTTCACGCATGTGCGCCCATGATCCCGGCCCAAATTCGACCTCCAGCAATCGCGAGAACTCGCCAAGGGCAAACCTGATTCGTAGATCTCCACCGGCTCCAAGCCCAAGCCCAAGCACCCCGCCCTCGTCATCTTTCAAATGATCCGTATAGCCAGCCACTTTGATGAATTTGAATGATGTTCCTACGCCGGGAAGATAAGTGGGCTTTAATTCAAATCGATTCGGGATCAGTGCCGCGCGAAACAATTTTGCAACATTTGAATGTTTATTGAGCAGCCTATCACGCTCCATATTGTTATTCGTACCATCAAAAAAGAAAGACAAGGCTGGGTAAAGTCGACAAGCAATGGAATCTTCCCGATCAATAGGCTGTTGACGCAAGATGCGCTTTGTGGAGCCGTCAATTGCAGCCCGTTTGATTTCGTCGTCGGTGGCCGGCGCCCCAGCTTGTCTAATAGACATCTTTTTCCTCGGAAGACTTATTTGTTCATGCATCCCGATCGACTCGGCGAAAATGCCAGCGCGGCAGTGTCATCATCTCGCAAAATGACGCACAGATAGGCATCCGCCTTGTGCCAGTCAGGGTCTTGATGTGGACCGCTTGCCGGGAAACTCACTTGAACGCTGCGCTTTTCTTTCGGTGCGACTATAGCCTTGGTTTTCGGATCTCTGAGGACATCCCAATACCACGTCACTGTGACTGGATGATTCCAGTCCTTCATACCCGGAAAACAACATGTTGCTGCTGATCCCCCTCCCTTCGGACCGACATCCGCCGCCCAGTACTTTTCGACATAAATATTTACAGCCCAGCGATCGACATGATTAGCCGCGACCATTGCGAGCGCTTGCCCGCCCCCAGCAAGGGGATCATCAGGCATGGCGTTGGATCCCGCACAAGCGGTCAGCGTAAAAACCGCGGTGCCGATCGTAAGCCTCAAACGCCGAAATCTTTTCAAGATCATCTTGTATATTCCCACCGGTCAATGCTGTGATTAAGTTTTCTGCCCAAAGTTTTCTGGTTCCCCTGCTTGCCGAAAAGCCATGATTGGCCCTCTAGCGGCTCACTTGCTCATGCAATCCGATCCACTGGACGCAAATTCCAAGGCAGCCCTATTGCGGTCTCGCAATATGATGCACAGATACGCATCTGCTTTATGCCAGTCAGATTCCTGATGTGGGCCACCTGCAGGAAAATTTACTTGAACGCTGTGCGCTTCTTCCGGTGTTACTACTGCCTTGGTTTTAGGGTCCTCTACAGCATCCCAGATCCAAGTCACCGTGACAGGTTTGC
Organism: Burkholderia gladioli; assembly: GCF_000959725.1. Taxonomy (NCBI): domain Bacteria; kingdom Pseudomonadati; phylum Pseudomonadota; class Betaproteobacteria; order Burkholderiales; family Burkholderiaceae; genus Burkholderia; species Burkholderia gladioli. The sequence continues at coordinate 597,409 of NZ_CP009322.1, read as the reverse complement.
TCCAATCCATCATCCCCGGGAAGCAGCATGCCGCTTTTGCACCACCCCCTTGTGGACTCACATCCCCTGCCCAGTATTTGTCGACATAGATGTTCACAGCCCAGCGATTGACATGATTAGCCGGCACCATTGCGAGCGCTTGCCCACCACCGACAAAGGAATCGTCAGCCGTGCCATTGGATCCCGCACAAGCGGTCAGCGTAAAAGCAGCAGCGCCAACCACAAATCCCAACCGCGGAAACCTATCCAAGATCATCTTGCGTATTCCCACCGACCAATACCGCATTCACGTTTGCCGCCCATCGCTCGTCGCCGCCATCAACCGCCTCAACAAAACCGCGCCCTCAGGGGACTCATCGAACACCTCTCCATGCCGCGCAGCCAGCGCACAGTATTCCACCTGCACCCCGAGCCCTTCGATACCAAATCGTCGCGCACGCTCGATCTGGCGACACACGAATCCGTAACGCTCCCGCTCCGGGATCGCGGCAAACGTCGATGAATCGCGTTCGTTGAGATGCAACAGCAAATTATCCGGAACGCTCGCCTCGATCAGATCATCGACCTGCGCCTGCTCCAACCTGAACGGCGGCCGAAGCGCCACCGACTCTGCAAGCACCTCATCCTGCCTCCAATCGATCTGACGCAGCCTCCCATGACGATCCCAATACCACCAACGCAGCACCGGCGCGAAAAACGTCTGACGCTGCGCCTCGGATAGCACCGGCCCCTTCACGAACAGATCATCGTCTTCCGACGACCCCGCCAGCGTCGCAAGAATCGACGGATCCCAGCAGGCGAGCACGATAGGCGTGTCATCCGGCAAGCGGACCCGCAGCAGCGGTTTCAGATGTGCCTCGAACTCCGCCAACGACAAGGGCGAGGCAATCACCATCGCACAGGGCGACGCCGGCCCATGCTGTTCGAGCCATTCACGAGCGGCTTCGAAATGATCGAACGGAATATGGACAAGATGCGGCGACACGGCCTGCACATCGGCTCCGCCGTCCATCAGGCAGACGACATGATCCGGCCTATCCGACAACGCCCCGGGCAGACTGTCGTTATGCAAAGGCGCGGCAAGCACATACAGCCTTGCCGCCAGATCGCGCGCTTCCTCAAACACGGTTCGCAGCTCCATCACGCCCCCTGAGTGACGAAGGCACTGCGGGCAGCAGCCTGCTTCATCAGGCACGGCACACAGACCGCGTCAGACGGCACCGGCATCGAATACGGCATGCGGGCAGGCCCGCTGAAGGCATGCGTCCCGCCCTTCACGTCGATCTTGCCCGGCGCATGGATTTCGATATTGCCGCCCGCCAGCCGGATGTAGGCACCACCCGACGTCAGCAGGATCTCCCGCTCCGCGGCCACCTCGATCGTCTCGGTCGCCGCCAGGACCTTCACCGTCTTCCGGGCCGTCAACTCGACATTGTCCGCATGGGCCTGAATCTCGACCTTGCCCTTCCCCGCGAACAACTTCATGCCGGCGTTCTGCACGAACAGGCTGATGCGGTCCGCGACGCCGGCGACCAACGACTTGCCGGCCGCCACATGCACGCCCTGCCCGCTCACCACGTTGATATGCCGCTCGGCAGCCAGATGAGCCGACTGCTGCGTCGACATCGCGATGCCCGCCGGGCTCGCCATCAACATCACGGGCTGCTTGAAGGCATTCGCGTTACCCGTGCCGCCTCCAGCCGTTCGGCCGCCCGAAGCGTTGCCGGCTACCGTGTCCTGGGTGGCATCGGTGTACTGTTTCAACGCATCATGGCCCGCGGCCAGGCTGTCGGCTTGATGGGCCTCGCTCGCCTGCGACAGCGCCTCGATCACGCTCTCCGCGTTCACCAACTGTTGCTGCGCCTCGCGCACATCGAGAGGCTGACTGCCGGCGCTCTTGGCATGCGTGCCCAGATACAGTCCACGCGTGGCCCGCACCGCGCCATGACTATCCGTGCGCAGGTCGAATCCGGAGCCCAGGTATTCGCCGCGCGCGTTGCCAGTCTGCTGGATCAGATACCCGAGATGCAGTTGCGAGTTGCCCTGGCTGCTGTACAACTGCACGCGGTTCTGGCCGGTCGCATCATCGAGCACGAGCTGGTTGTATCCACTGCCGCCATATTCCTTCGAGCGATAGCCGGACAGGAGGCCGTTCGAATGCCATTGCGGCTGCGTCGCGCCGTTGTAGACCCGAGCGACCGCAACGGGCCGATCGCAATCGCCGCCCACGTAGTCGATCAGAACCTCCTCGCCGACACGAGGAGGATGAACCGCGCCATAACCCCCGCCCGTATCCGACTGCACGACACGCACCCAGCACGACGCACCGGCATCGCCCGGATTGCGGCGATCCCACACGAAATGCACCTTGATGCGATTGAGTTGGTCGGTATGGACTTCCTCGCCGCGCGGCCCGACGACGATCGCCGTCTCCAGATGCGTGACGGGCTTGCGATGTTCGAACGGGCTGCGGAACGGCACGCTGCTGCGCTGGGCCTCGATCCAGATTCGGTAGTAACCGCTCGACCCGTCGAAATGCGGCACGGCGAACGTATCGTTCGATTCACCCGCGCGTGCCTCATCGATCGAGGCCTGCAGATCCTGCGGAAAGCGCGCGCCGCCGGCCGCCCCAGGGAGGTTGTTCGCGATCAGCCACTTCACCTCGATCACGGCGAATTCGCGCTGATTCGCCGGATCCCGGTCGTGCTCGGGATGATCCAGCAGCGTGAATCGTCGGCCGGCGTCGATCGCCCGCAAACCGCCCTCGCCCACGAAACGCTTGGCGCGCGATTCCCATTCCTCCATCCGGATCCGCGTGAGCGCGTCGCCGCGCGCCTGCTCCAGGTAGCGATACGCGCCCGTGTATTCATACACCTCGGCCTGCGCCGGCAGCGCGCCCTGATTCGCCTGCGTCGGCAGGTTCGTGCCTTTGGGATTGACGGCGGGCGCCGGACGTTTGTAGTCGAAGGTTCGGGTCGTGTACAAGGTGCTCTGCAGCGTGCGGCTGCCCGACCATTGAGTCAGCGCGTCCGCCTCGCTCCGCGTATCGGCTCGGGAAAAACGCACGACGTCGGCGGGGGCAAGCGCCGTCAGTCGATCGGTGACGACCAGCGTATGCGAGCGCCCATCCGCCGCCTGCTCCCAGAAGCCGTAAAGCCCTTCGTCCTCTAGCAGGCGATGCACGAAATTCCAGTCGCTCTCGTCCTGGCGGCAGAACGAACGCGGCGGCAGCGCCTCGACAAGATCGAAGCGAAACGCGCCTCGCGCCTGGGGATGCCGGTTGAACACATCGGCGACGATATCGTCGGCCGGGCGATCCTGCCAGATCCGCTGGTCGCGACGAAACTTCAGGAAGTGCATCCAGGAGGCGAAACCGAGCTGGTAGCTGCTCAGCCCGCCGTCGGCACCAAGCCGTCGCGCCGTATGAACGTAGCCATGATGCGGTCGATACGATTTGTCCGATTGCTGGATCCAGAGCGTGACCGGCCGGGCAATCAAGGCCTTGAGTTCGAGCGTGTCGTCGCGAGACGCGACGTCGACCGTGAATTCGAAATGTCGCCCCAGCCGCGCCGATCCGCTCGCGCGCAGCGGCAGCAAGACCGTGGCCTCCAACGGAGAATCCAGCTTCAGCAGGCGATCCTGCTGAAGCCAGCCGCGGCTGATGCCTTGCGCCCATTGATGCGCGTCCATCGCTAAACCCTTCTGTTTTATTCGCTCTTGTCATGTCGATGGAGTGCTCCATCCGACGCTCGGGCGCAATTTTATGAAGCTGGTCGCGGCGGGACGTTAATCAACGTCAGGTTGGCCGTGCCTCCGCGCTGTTATTACGCAGCCCGAATGACAGACCAGAAAAATATATCTTTACGTCCGATCCATTCAATCGACAAAACGCGGCACCCACACTTCTTCACCTGAAGAAGCGTACAACATGGAAGAAAATAACCATTAATTTCAACAAAATACAGCCACAAGGGAAAACCCGCAGCCGCTCCCCCTCGTCATCCGCCCGATTCCCCGTTAAGATCGCATCTGGCCCACTGGTCCGGCCAATTTCATCCGGACCACAACCGGATACGCACAGGAGACACGATGAGACTGGAAGGCAAGGTGGCCGTCGTCACGGCCGCGGGCGCGGGGATCGGACAGGCGGCGGTGCTGGCGCTGGCGCGCGAGGGTGCGCAGGTCTGGGCGACCGACGTCAAGCCCGAGCTGCTGAAGTCGTTCGAGGGCGTCGCCAACGTGCAGACCGCGCCGCTCGACGTGATGAACCGCGCCGCGATCGACGGCTTCTTCGCCGGCCTGCCGCGCGTGGACGTGCTGTTCAACTGCGCCGGCTTCGTCCACAACGGCACCATCCTCGAGGCCAGCGACGAGGATTGGGACTTCGCCTTCGATCTCAACGTGCGCTCGATGTTCTGGACCATCCGCGCCGCCCTGCCCGCCATGCTGAAGAACGGCGGCGGCAGCATCGTCAACATGGCCAGCGTGGCGAGCAGCATCCGCGGCCTGCCGAACCGCTTCGTCTACGGCGCCTCGAAGGCGGCCGTGATCGGTCTGACCAAGGCGGTGGCCGCCGACTACGTGCTCAAGGGCATCCGCTGCAACGCGATCTCGCCGGGCACGGTCGACACGCCCTCGCTGCAGCAGCGCATCAACGCCTACGACGACCCGGTCGCCGCGCGCGCCGCCTTCGTGGCGCGCCAGCCGATGGGCCGCATCGCGCGCGCCGACGAGATCGCGCCGATCGTCACCTTCCTCGCCAGCGACGATGCAGCCTTCGTCACGGGCCAGACCTACTCGGTCGACGGCGGCATGACGATCTGAGCCTCGCTCGCGCCGATACGAAACCGCATTTCCCTTCCGTCTTCACCGGATTCACCAGGAGCCTCACCTCATGAAACTCGCCCGTTATGGCCAGCCCGGCAGCGAAAAGCCGGCCCTCGTCGATCAGGACGGCAAGCTGCGCGACCTGAGCGGCGTCATCGCCGACATCACGCCCGCCACGCTCGACGAAGCCTCGCTCGCCAAGCTGCGCGCGCTCGACGTCGCGTCGCTGCCGCTGGTCGAAGGCGCGCCGCGTTATGGCTGCCCCGTCAACGGCGTCGGCAAGTTCCTCGCGATCGGCCTGAACTACTCCGACCACGCCGCCGAAACCGGCCAGCCGGTGCCCAAGGAGCCGGTGGTGTTCACCAAGGCGATCTCGTGCATCCAGGGGCCGAACGACCCGATCATGCTGCCGCGCGGCTCCGAGAAGACCGATTGGGAAGTCGAGCTGGGCATCGTGATCGGCAGCGTCACGCGCTATGTCGAGCGCGAGCAGGCGCTCCAGCACGTGGCCGGCTACGTCACCATCAACGACGTCAGCGAGCGCCACTTCCAGCTCGAACGCACGCCGCAATGGGACAAGGGCAAGGGCTGCGATACCTTCGGCCCGATCGGCCCGTGGCTGGTCACGCGCGACGAGGTACCGAACGTGCAGGCCCTGTCGATGTGGCTCGAGGTCAACGGCAAGCGCGTGCAGAACGGCAGCACCAGCACCATGATCTTCGACGTGGCCGAGATCGTCAGCCACCTGAGCCAGTTCATGACGCTGATGCCCGGCGACGTGATCACCACCGGCACGCCGCCCGGCGTCGGCATGGGCATGAAGCCGCCGCAGTTCCTGCGCGCCGGCGACGTGGTCAAGCTCGGCATCGAGGGCCTCGGCGAGCAGCAGCAGACGGTGGTGCCGTTCAAGCTGTAAGCGGCGGCCTCGCGCCCTGCATCGATGCGCGACGCCCGGCGTCGGCCCGCCAGCGGCCGGCGCCGGGCGTTGTCCTATAATGTGCGCCCCGCGCCCACCGGCGCGGGCCGCTCCTCTCAATCCGCCGGCCAACCCGTCGAGCTCGCCATGCCCTTCCAGCCGATCGAAACGAAACGGCTCTATAGCCAGATCGCCGCGCAGATCACCGAACTGATCGACGCCGGCGAGTTCATCGTCGGCGAGCGGCTGCCGGCCGAACGCGATCTCAGCGCGCGGCTCGGCGTGAGCCGTTCCTCGCTGCGCGAGGCGCTGATCGCGCTGGAAATCGAAGGCAGCATCGAGGTGCGCAGCGGCTCGGGGATCTTCGTCAAGCAGCGCGGCAAGCCGGCGGCCGCCGCGGCGACGGCCAATGCCACGAACGCCGCCGACGCGGCGAACCCGGCGGCCGCGCCGCGCATGCACGCGGTCTCGCCGTTCGACGTGATCCGCGCGCGTGCCTACCTGGAGCCCGAGATCGCGATCCAGGCCGTGCGCCACGCCTCCGACGCGCAGATCGAGACCGTGCTGGCGCGCCTGGAGAAGCTGCGCGCCGGCAAGGTGGGCGACCCGCAGCTCAACGAATACGATCGGCAGTTCCACCTGAGTCTGGCCGAGGCCTCGGGCAACAGCGCCTACGTGGTGCTGCTCGACCAGCTGTGGATCCATCGCACCACGCCGCTCTACATGACGCTCGAGCAGCACTTCTTCAGCACGCAGTGGTGGGCCGAGTCGATGGACGAGCACGAGGAGATCTACGCCGCGCTCAACGAACGCGACGTGCGCCGCATCAGCCTCGCGATGGGCCTGCACATGCAGCATGCCGAGCAGCGCCTGGCGGGGCAGTTCAAGTAAGCCGCCGCGGCGGCGTCTTCTCGACGCGAACCGAACGACACGAACAACAACGCCGACGGTGCGACACCGTCGGCGTTTTTGCTTGCCTTGCGCGATTGCTCAGTGCGAATGCCGCGGGTTGCCGCGCGTCTCGACCACCTTCAGGTACAGCGTGGCCGGCTCCAGGCAGCCGCCCGTCGACAACTGCCCCACCGTCTGCCGATAAAGCTCCTGCCACGGCGTCTGCGCCGGCGGGATCTTGAACTCGACGGTCTCGCGGCGGCGCGCCAGCTCGCCATCGTCGACCAGCACATCCACCTTGCGCGCGTTCAGGTCGACGCGGATCCGGTCGCCCGTGCGCAGCAGCGCGAGTCCGCCGCCGACGGCCGCTTCGGGCGACATGTTGAGGATCGAGGGGCTGGCCGAGGTGCCGCTCTGGCGGCCGTCGCCCAGCGTCGGCAGCGAGGTGATGCCCTCGCGCACCAGCGAGACCGGCGGCGCCATGTTGACCACCTCGGCGCTGCCCGGGTAACCGACCGTGCCCGCGCCGCGGATCACCAGGATGCAGTGCTGGTCGATCTCCAGCGACGGATCGTTGATGCGCGCGTGGTAGTCCTCGGGGCCGTCGAACACGATCGCGCGCGCCTCGAAGGCATTCTCCGAGCCCGGCTCGCTCAGGTAGGTCTGGCGGAAGGCCTCGCCCACCACCGACATCTTCATGATCGCGCTGTCGAAGAAGTTGCCCGACAGCACGATGAAGCCGGCGCCGTGCTTGAGCGGCGTCTCGGTGGTGCGGATCACGTCGCGGTCGTTGGTGGCCGAGCGATCGGCGATCTCGCCGATGGTGCCGCCCGACACGGTCAGGCAGTCGCGATGCACCAGGCCCGCCTTCGACAGCTCGTGGTACACGGCCGGCACGCCGCCGGCGCGGTGGAAGCTCTCGCCCAGGTACTCGCCGGCCGGCATGCAGTTGACGATCAGCGGCACCGATTCGCCGACGCGCTGCCAGTCGTCGAGCGACAGCTCCACGCCGACGTGCCGCGCGATCGCGATCAGGTGCGGCGGGCAGTTGCTCGAGGCGCCCAGCGCCGAGGCGATCACGATCGCGTTCTCGAAGGCCTGCTTGGTCATGATCTGCGAGGGACGCACGTCCTCGCGCACCAGGTCGCAGATGCGCTTGCCGGTGACATAGGCCATCTGGCCGCGCTCGCGATAGGCGGCGGGGATGCTCGCGCAACCCGGCAGGGACATGCCGAGCGCCTCGGCCAGGCTGTTCATCGACAGCGCGGTGCCCATCGTGTTGCAGTGGCCGATCGAGGGCGAGGACGCGGTGGTCAGCTCCATGAAGCCCTCGTAGTCGATCTCGCCGGTCGCCAGCAGGTTGCGCGCATGCCAGATCACCGTGCCGGAGCCGACGCGCTGGCCGTTGTGCCAGCCGTCCAGCATCGGGCCGCCCGACAGCACGATGGCCGGCAGGTCGACGGTGGCGGCCGCCATCAGGCAGGCCGGGGTGGTCTTGTCGCAGCCGGTGGTCAGCACCACGCCGTCGAGCGGGAAGCCGTGCAGCACCTCCACCAGGCCGAGGTAGGCCAGGTTGCGGTCGAGCGCGGCGGTGGGCCGGCGGCTCTGCTCGGCCAGCGGGTGCACCGGGAATTCCATCGGGATGCCGCCCGCGTCGCGGATGCCGGCCTTGACGCGCTCGGCCAGCGCGATGTGGTGGCGGTTGCAGGGCGCGAGATCGCTGCCGGTCTGCGCGATGCCGATGATCGGCCGGCCCGACTGGATTTCCTCGCGCGTGAGCCCGTAGTTCATGAAGCGCTCGACGTACAGCGCGGTCATGTCCGCATGCGACGGATCGTCGAACCATTCCTGGCTGCGCAGGCGTCGCTTGGTCTGTTGTGTCATCTCGTTCTCCATGTCCTGATCGTTCCGACGCCGCGGCCCGCCCTCGAGGCGTGTGCCCGCGCTACCCGCGGCCGTCTCCTCTGATTTGATGTCCCGGCACGGCAGGCGAGGCGTGACGCCCTGCCCGCTTCCCGCGCCATCCCTTGCGCAGTCGATTGGTTACCGGTAACCCGAAACGGATGGTAGCACGCCTTGCGGCGTGGAGCGAGTGCTTCGGGAGGGGGAAAACGAGAGGGGGCGTGCCGCGGCGGGCAGACCGCCTTGCCGCATCAAGCGAAGCTCAATTCACCCGGGGCGCGCTTCACTTTCTTCGGCGCGTGCTTGCGTGCCTGCCAGAGGTCATAGTCCATTTGCATGCCCAGCCAGAGATCGGCGCGCCCGCCACGATCGACGCCAAGCCACTGCTCTATGCGCAGGGCCATTTCGGGCGAGATCCCGGCTCGCTCGTTCAATATCCGGGACAACTGCACACGCGAGACGCCAAGCTGCTCGGCAGCCTCGGTAACGGTCAGGTTCAACGCCGGCAGGATGTCTTCACGAAGAATTTCGGCAGGGTGCGGGGGGTTGAACATCTTGGACATGTTTTCGTACCTTGAATGAACGTAAACGCGAAACGGCTACACGCTCAGTGATAGTCGCGATAGTCGACCAGGACGGCGTCGTCTCCGTCGAACATGAAGGTCAATCCCCAGTTACCGTTCACCTCGACCGCCCACGTGCCCGCCTCGTCGCCCTTCAGCGGATGCAGGCGCCATCCCGGTTGCCCCATGTCGTTTGAATTACTAGTTACAAACGAACCATCCGGCGACTCCTTGTTTAGCAAGGTTTTTTTCTTATCTCGACAACAAACAACTGATCCCAAAACCGCGCTGCGCCCTCAAGCGCTTTCGCGCTGCACCACCGAGAACCGCAGCTTCACGTGCCTGTACCCGGCCGCCAGCGCGGTGCCGTGCGCCATCGCGTCGAACAGCACCTCGCCGGTGCGCTGGCCGATGCCATGGGCATCGACGCTGACGGTGGTGATGGTCGGATGCGAGCATTCGGCCACCTCGAAATCGCCGAAGCCGGCCACCGCGATGTCCTCGGGCACGCGCAGGCCGCGCCGATGGCACTGCATGATCGCGCCGAAGGCCGACATGTCGCTGATCGACATCACCGCGTCGGTATCGGGCCAGCGCGCCAGCAGCGCGTCGAGCGCGGGGCCGCCGTGGGTCATGTCGGCCGGCGTGTCGCCGATGCGCACCACGCGCGGCTCGCCCAGGCCCAGCGCGCGCACCGCCGCGCGATATCCCTTGAGCCGCTCCATGCCGCGCCGGTCGTTGTCGTTGGCGCCGCACAGGAAGCCGATCCGGCGATAACCGCGCCCATGCAGGTAGACCACCATCTCGCGCGCCGCCCGCTGGTTCGAGAAACCCACCGCCGCGTCGATCGGCGCGCCAGGCAGGTCCCACATCTCGACGATCGGCACGCCCGCGCGCTTGAGCAGGGCGGTGGCGGCCTCGGTATGGAACGCGCCGGTCAGCGCGATGGCACGCGGCTGGTAGCGCAGGAAGGAACGGATCAGCCGCTCCTCGCGCGCGATGTCGTAGCCGGTATCGCCGATCAGCAGTTGCAGGCCCCGGGGCTCCAGCGCGTTCGACAGCCCGCGCACGGTATCGGAGAAGTTCGAGCTGGACAGCGACGGCACGATCACCGCGACGAAATCGGAACGCCCCGAGGAAAGCGCCCCCGCCGCCGCGTCGGCCACGTAGCCGAGCGTGTCGACCGCGCGCAGCACGCGCTCGCGGGTGGCGGCCGCCACCACGCGATGGTTGGCCAGCACGCGCGACACGGTCATCTTCGAGACGCCGGCCAGCCTGGCCACGTCGGCCATGCGCGGCGGCCCCTCGAGACGGGTCGGTGGGGGTTTCGGTGCGCGTCGGCTGGCATTGCCCATCGATAGGAGTCCGGTATGTCCTGTCCGCCTGGCGGGGCGGGTTGAAAAGTGGGCGACATCATACGGGACTCAAAAGCGCCGTGGGCTGATCCGGATCGAAATCGCGCGAGAAATGCCCGGGGGTGAAAAGGCCTGGACATCGATCGCATTCCTTATGGATCGCGGCCTGCACTCGAAAACGCGACGCCGGCGCCGCGCAAACGAACCAATCGGGAGCAGTGGAGAGAATCGTTGAGGATTCCAGGATCAATCGAGGCCGCGCGATGAGCTTCGCGCATCAATCGCGATCATTGATCCATAGTGCGGCGCAGCCGGCTTCGCAACGGCCGAGCGGGCCCGCGTCGCGCGCCGACAACAGTTTCGGCGGTGCGCGCCGCCCGGGCCGAACAGCCCGCGCGGCCATGAAAAAACCCGGCGGCGGCAAGGCGCCGGGCCGGGTTCCCCTTATCTCAGCGCGCTGCCGCGCTTGCCGGGCAGCGCGGCGACCAACGCCGCCCTGCCCGCCCATCCTCAATCCCAGTGACGGTAACCGCGATGATGGCGGCCATGGCCGTAGCGGCCGCGACGGTAATCGTCGTCGTAGGAGTTCGAGCGCGAGACGTTGCCGCCCAGCGCCGCACCGGCACCGCCGCCCAGGGCCGCGCCGACCAGGCCGCCCGAGCGTCCACCCATCGCGTTGCCGGCCGCCGTGCCGGCGCCGCCGCCGAGCGCGCCGCCGATGATGGCACCGGTGCGCTCGCGCCGGCTGGAGGTGACCGCGCCGCCGGCGCCGCCGCCCACCGCGCCGCCGATCACCGCGCCGGTGCTGCCGCCCACCGCGCCGCCGAGCGCGGCACCGGCCACGCCGCCGAGCGCGCCGCCCAGCGCATTGTTCAGGTCGCCGCGCGCGAGGGCCGGCATCGAAACGGCGGCGCCCAGGGCCGCGACCGCGACGAGTTTGATCAGTGTGTTCGCCATGATGAACGCTCTTGTTCGTTGAAGTACGGGGTTGCGTGAACCAATGGCGCTGAGTGTAGCGAAGCGATCGAAAGGAAGCTGTAACGCGCGGGATCGCCGCCCGTAAGAGGTGTAACAAAAATGTCAGGAACGACGAGACGATGCCAAAAAATCCCGTCGCACCCCACTCGCTGTAAAAACTACAGGCGCCGGCCGAAACTACAGCGCGCATGGCGCCGGGGCCGTTGCGGCGCGCACGGGCCGGCGCATGGCATGCCGCCCGCCTCGGGCACGGCCGTTGCGTTCCCCCCGCTGGCAGTCGGCAACCGCCGCCTGCCCAGCGCAACGGACGGCCCGATGGCACCTTCAACCGCAACCGCTTTCTCCCCGCATCTCTACTTCGTCGACGCGCGCCTGGTCGGCCCGCTCGATGCCTGGCCCGCCTGGTTCGAGCGGATCGCCGGGCTCGGCTTCGATCACGTGCTGGTCGGCGCGTTCAACACCACCGGCCGCGCCGGCCACCCGCGCGTGGTGGCCGACCACGATCGCCCGCACGAAGCCCTGGCCACCTCGCTCGACACCGGCGACGCGCTCGCGCGGCTGGTCGAGCAGGCCCGCGAATTCGGCCTGCGGCTGATGCTCGACGTGACGGTCGACCGGATCGCCGTCGAGCACCCGCTGCGCCGCGGCGCGCCGGACTGGTACATCGAGCGCGCGCACGACGACGCGCGCATCGACCCGCGCACGGCCGCCTTCGAACAGACCCTCGCCTATGCCGACATCACGCGGCCCGAGGTGGGCGAGGCGCTGGCCGGCTGGTGGCACGGCCGCTTCGCGACGCTCTCGGCAACCGGCCTGGCCGGCTTCCTGGTCGACGCGCCGCAGCGCCTGCCGGCCGAATGGTGGCGTGCCTGGCTGGGCTCGCGCCACGGCGAGCTCGACGACGTGCGCTGGATCGCCGGCATCCCCGGCCATGCGCGCGAGGCGCTGGGCGCCTTCGAGGGCGCCGGCTTCGACGGCGTGTTCAGTTCGCTGCGCTGGTGGGACCTGCGCGCGCCCTGGTTGCTCGACGAGCACGCGCTGCTGCGCCGGGTCGCCTCGCCGATCGCCTTCCCCGACGCCTTCGACGGCCCGCGCCTCGCGCACGACCTGCGCGGCCTGCCGCCCGAGGCGATCGAGCGCGGCTACCGGCGCGCGCTGGAGACCGCCGCGGCGCTCGGCACCGGCTGGCTGGTGCCGATGGGTTTCGAGCGCGGCGTCGCCACCCCGCTGATGACCGCGCATCCGCAGCCGGCCGCGTTCCGCGAGGCCTTCGAGCGCGCCCCGTTCGACCTGTCCGAGGCGCTCGCCGAGGCGAACCAGCGGCGGCGCGACTCGGCGGTGTTCGCCTCGCGCGGCGAGCTGGCGGCCCTGAGCGGCGCCGACGCGGCCGTCACCGTGCTGCTGCGCGGCGACAGCGACTGGCTGGAACAGGCCGACGAGGCCCTGCTGATCGCCCTGAACCCCGAACTCGACGCGCCCGGCGCCATCGATCCCGATTGCCTGGCCGGCGTGCCCGGCGCCTTCACGCGTTTCGCGCCGCTATCGGCGGGCCGCCGCGCGAAGACCGCCCCGCTCGGCCCGCTGGCGCTGATGCCCGGCGGCGTGAGCCTGCTGCGCGCGGCGCGCGCCAAGCCGGTCAAGCCCGGCAAGGAACCCAAGGACGGCGGCAAGAGCGCCGAGGCGAGCAAGAACGGCAAGCCCGCCAAGGGCGCCAAGGATACGAAACCCGCCCGGGACGAGGCCGGCCGCTCCGTGCAGGCGCAAGCCGACACCGCCCCGCGCCGCCGCGCCCGCTCGGCCGCCCAGGAAGCGCTGGCCGCCGCGCTCGAGGCCGACCGGATCGCGATCGAGCGTGTCGAGCCGAGCGTCGACGACGGCCGCTTCGCGGCCAAGCGCGTGGTGGGCGAGGCGATGCTCGTGAGCGCCACGCTGATCGTCGACGGCCATGCCCGGCTCGGCGCCGCGGTGGCCTTCCGCGCGGCCGACGAGGCCGACTGGCGCGAAGTGCCGCTGGCCCCGCTCGGCAACGACCGCTGGCAGGCCAGCATCCCGCTCGACCGGATCGGCCGCCACCAGTTCCGGGTGCTGGCCTGGCGCGACGACTGGGGCTCGCTGGTCGACGACATCGGCAAGAAGCACGCGGCCGGCCAGGAGATCGCGCTGGAGCTGCAGGAAGCGCGCGCGCTGCTGGCCGCCGCGCTGAAGACGAACCCGCGCGAAGCCGAGGACCCACGCCGCGACACGCGCGCCGCCCAAGCCCTGGCCAAGGCCTTCGACGGCAGCGACGCGGGCGGCCAGCTCGCCCTGCTGCTCGCGCCCGACTCGGCCGCCGCCTATGCCGCGCTGTACCGGCGCAGCGCGCTCACGCGCGACAGCCGCGTCCATCTCGTCGAGGTCGAGCGCCGCGCCGCGCGCTTCGGCAGCTGGTACGAGATGTTCCCGCGCTCGGCCGCCGACGACGTGCAGCGCCACGGCACGTTCGAGGACGTGGCGCGCCACCTGCCGCGAATCCGCGAGATGGGCTTCGATGTGCTGTATTTCCCGCCGATCCACCCGATCGGCCTGACCGCGCGCAAGGGGCGCAACAACAGCCTGCGCGCGGGCCCCGAGGACGTCGGCAGCCCCTATGCGATCGGCTCGCCGATCGGCGGCCATACCGAGCTGCATCCGAGCCTGGGCACGCTGGGCGCGTTCCGCTCGCTGGTCGCGCAGGCGCACGCGCACGGCATCGAGATCGCGCTCGACTTCGCGATCCAGTGCTCGCCCGACCATCCCTGGCTGGCGCGCCACCCGGGCTGGTTCGCCTGGCGCCCCGACGGCTCGCTGCGCTTCGCCGAGAACCCGCCCAAGCGCTACCAGGACATCGTCAACCCCGACTTCTACGCGAGCGACGCGATGCCCGAGCTGTGGGTCGCGCTGCGCGACGTGATCCTGCACTGGGTGGACGCCGGCGTGAAGATCTTCCGCGTCGACAATCCGCATACCAAGCCGCTGCCGTTCTGGGCCTGGCTGATCGAGGACGTGCGCGCGCGCCATCCCGACGTGGTGTTCCTCTCGGAAGCCTTCACGCGGCCGGCGATGATGTACCGGCTCGCCAAGCTCGGCTTCTCGCAGTCGTATACCTACTTCACCTGGCGCGAGAACAAGCACGAGCTGCGAGAGTACCTGCTGGAGCTGGCCGACGGCCCGGCGCGCGAATTCTTCCGCCCGAACTTCTTCGTCAACACGCCCGACATCAACCCGCGCTACCTGCACCACGCACCACGCGCGCAGTTCGTGATCCGCGCCGCGCTGGCCGCGCTGCTCTCGGGGCTGTGGGGCATGTACAGCGGTTTCGAGCTGGGCGAATCGGCGCCCTTGACCGACGACGGCGAGGAGTACCGCGACTCGGAGAAATACGAGCTGCGCGCGCGCGACTGGCACCGGCCCGGCAACCTGGCCGCCGAGATCGCCCTGCTCAACCGCCTGCGGCGCGGCAACCCCGCCCTGCAGACCCATCTCGGGATCCGCTTCCTCGACGCGCCCAACGATTCGGTGCTGGTGTTCCGCAAGGCCACGCCCGGCTTCGACAACGTGATCGTGGCCGCGATCAGCCTCGACCCCTGGGCGCCGCAGTCGACGGACTTCATGCTCGACGCGGCGCTCTACGAAGGCTGGGGCGTGCCCGAGGGCGCCGCGCTGCGCAGCGTGGAACTCGCCAACGGCCATCAGCACCATTGGCACGGCACCCGCCAATACGTGAACCTCGACCCGCATGCGCTGCCGTTCGCGCTCTGGCGCATCGCGCCCGACCAGCCGCGGCGCGCCGCCTCGACGCCGCTGCCCGGCGAAGGAAGCCATCGATGATCCGCGAAGACACCCTCGATTCGCCGCAACACGCGCCGTTCCAGCGCGGCGCCGACGGCGCCCGGCGCGGCACGCGCCGCAACGGGGCGCGCTTTTCCGAGCGCGGCACCCTGGCCGGCGATCCGCTCTGGTACAAGGACGCGATCATCTACCAGCTGCACGTGAAGTCCTTCTTCGACTCCAACGGCGACGGCATCGGCGACTTCCCCGGCCTGATCTCCAAGCTCGACTACATCGCCTCGCTCGGCGTGGACGCGCTGTGGCTGCTGCCCTTCTATCCCTCGCCGCGCCGCGACGATGGCTACGACATCGCCGACTACCGCAACGTCCATCCCGACTACGGCACCCTGGCCGACGTGCGCCGCTTCATCCGCGAGGCGCACGCGCGCGGCATCCGCGTGATCACCGAGCTGGTGATCAACCACACCTCGGACCAGCATCCCTGGTTCCAGCGCGCGCGCCGCGCCAAGCGCGGCTCGGTGCATCGCGACTACTACGTGTGGTCCGATACCGACACCAAGTTCGCCGGCACGCGCGTGATCTTCGTCGACAGCGAGCCGTCGAACTGGACCCACGACCCGGTCGCCGGCCAGTACTACTGGCACCGCTTCTACTCGCACCAGCCGGACCTCAACTTCGACAATCCGGCGGTGGTGCGCGAGGTGCTGCAGATCATGCGCTTCTGGCTGGACCTGGGCATCGACGGCCTGCGCCTGGACGCGGTGCCCTACCTGGTCGAGCGCGAGGGCACCAGCAACGAGAACCTGCCCGAGACGCACGCGGTGCTCAAGCGGATCCGCGCCGCGATCGACGCCGAATACCCCAATCGCATGCTGCTGGCCGAGGCCAACCAGTGGCCCGAGGACGTGCAGGAGTACTTCGGCCGCGAGGACGAATGCCACATGGCCTTCCACTTCCCGCTGATGCCGCGCATCTACATGTCGATCGCCAGCGAGGACCGCTTCCCGATCATCGACATCATGCGGCAGACGCCGGAGCTCGCGCCCAGCAACCAGTGGGCGATCTTCCTGCGCAACCACGACGAGCTGACCCTGGAGATGGTCACCGACGCCGAGCGCGACATGCTCTGGCAGGCCTACGCGAGCGACCGCCGCGCGCGCCTGAACCTCGGCATCCGGCGGCGCCTGGCGCCGCTGATGGAGCGCGACCGGCGCCGCATCGAGCTGATCAACTCGCTGCTGCTGTCGATGCCGGGCACGCCGGTGATCTACTACGGCGACGAGCTGGGCATGGGCGACAACATCCACCTCGGCGACCGCGACGGCGTGCGCACGCCGATGCAGTGGTCGGCCGACCGCAACGGCGGCTTCTCGCGCGCCGATCCCGAGCAACTGGTGCTGCCGCCCGTGATGGGCGCGCTGTACGGCTTCGACGCGGTCAACGTCGAGGCGCAATCGCGCGACCCGCATTCGCTGCTGAACTGGATGCGCCGGATCCTGGCCACGCGTCGCGCCACCCAGGTGTTCGGACGCGGCACGCTGCGCTTCCTGCGCCCCGAGAACCGCAAGGTGCTGGCCTACCTGCGCGAGCTGCCCGACGCGACGCCCGTGCTGTGCGTGGCCAACCTGTCGCGCGCCTCGCAGGCGGTCGAGCTCGACCTCTCCGAATTCGCCGGCAGCGTGCCGGTGGAGATGACCTCCGATTCGCCGTTCCCGGCGATCGGCGAGCTGCCCTACCTGCTGACCTTTCCGCCCTACGGCTTCCTGTGGTTCTCGCTCTCGCCGACCGGCGCCGAGCCGGCCTGGCACCGTCCGCATGCCGAGCCGCTGCCCGAGTACACCACCCTGGTGATGCGGCGCGGCGATGCACAGCCGGCCGCGCCGCTGGTCGCCACGCTGGAGGCCGAGGTGCTGCCGCAGTGGCTCACGCGGCGCCGCTGGTTCGCCTCGAAGGACCGCTCGCTGGACGCGGCACGCTTCGACTGCGTCACGTCGATACCCGGCGAGCCGTTCCAGTACGCGGAGGTGGTCGCGAGCTCCGACGGCCACGAGGAACGCTACGTGGTGCCGCTGGCCGCCGCCTGGGGCGACGAGACCCCGCATCCGCTGTTCATGCGGCTGGCGCTGGCGCGCGTGCGACGCGGCCCGACGGTCGGCTATTTGACCGACGCCTTCGCCTTGCCCGGCTTCGCGCACGGCGTGCTGGCCAAGCTGGCCGAGCACGCCAGCGTGCCCCTGACCAGTGGAGGGACCCTGGTGTTCTCGCCCGAGCCCACGCTCACCGAGGTGATGCAGGCGCTGGGCCCGACGCCCGGGATCCGCTGGCTCGCCGCCGAGCAGAGCAACAGCTCGCTGGTTATCGGCGAGACCCTGGTGCTCAAGCTGGTGCGGCGGGTGGCGGCCGGCATCCATCCCGAGGCCGAGATGAGCCGCCACCTGACGCGCGCCGGCTACGCCAACGCGCCGGCACTGGCCGGCGAGGTGCTGCGCGTGGGCGCCGACGGCACGCCGCACACGGTGGCGATCGTGCAGGCCTTCGTCGATAACCAGGGCGACGCCTGGGTCCGCTCGCTCGACTTCCTCAAGCGCGCGGTGGGTGACCTGGCGCTGTCGGCCTCGGCCACGCCCGATGCCCGGGAGGCCGACGGCGAGGCCGACGAGATCGACGCCTATGCCGAGTTCGCCGGCGCGATCGGCACGCGCCTGGGCGAGCTGCACGTGACGCTGGCCGCGCCCACCGACGACCCGGCCTTCGCGCCCGAGCGCGCCACGCCCGCCCATGTGGCGCGCTGGACGCAGGACGCGATCGCGATGGTCGATCGCGCGATGGGCCTGCTCGCGCCGCGTCTGGACGACCTCGACGACGGCGTGCGCGATGCCGCGCTTGCGCTGCTGGCCTCGCGCGAGGACCTGGTCGCGGCGCTCGATTCGCTGCTGCCGGAACACCTCGACGCGCTCTGCACGCGTATCCACGGCGATTTCCATCTCGGTCAGGTGCTCGACGTGCATGGCGACGCGATGCTGATCGACTTCGAGGGCGAGCCGGCCCGCGCGCTGGACGCACGCCGCGCGAAATCGCATCCCTTGCGCGACGTGGCGGGCCTGCTGCGCTCGCTCTCCTATGCCAGCGCGGCCGCGCAGTTCTCGATCGAGAAGGCCCCCGCGCCCACCGCCGACCTCAAGCGCACGCTGTTCGACCGCTTCGGGCAGGCCGCCGCCGACCGCTTCCTCGCCAACTACCGGCGCGCCGTCGAGCTCGCGCCCACGCCGTTCGCCGGGCCCGCCGATGCCGAGCGCCTGCTGATGCTGTTCCTGGTCGAGAAGGCCGCCTACGAGCTGGCCTACGAGGCCGCCAACCGGCCCGACTGGCTGAGCGTGCCGGTGCTCGGGCTGGCCGCGCTCAGCGCGCAACTGCTGGGCCGCGACCGCGGCCCGGACGAGGACGACCCGTCCTCCCAATCCCATTCACCCGACGAGCTCCCGCCGGAGAACCCGCAATGAGCGACACGCTGTTCGACCTGTCCGATATCGATGCGCTGCTGGACGCGCGCCACCCGGACCCGTTCGCCTGCCTCGGCAAGCATCGCCTCGGCGAGCGCACCGTGGTGCGCGCCCTGCTGCCCGGCGCGCATCGCGTGCACGCGGTGGCGCGCGAGGGCGGCCGCGTGCTCGGCGAGCTGGAGCGCGTGGCGCCGGCCGGCTGCTTCGCTGGCACGCTCGAGGACGACGCCGATTACCGGCTCTCGATCGACTGGATGACCGTGACCCAGGAGGTCGAGGACATCTATGCCTTCGGCCCGCTGCTGGCCGAGGACCGGCTCGCGCGCCTGGCCGAGGGCGACCCGCTGGCCGTGCTCGACTGCCTCGGCGCGCGGCCGATGAGCGTGGACGGCGTGCCCGGCGTGCGCTTCGCGCTGTGGGCGCCGAGCGCCGCGCGGATCTCGGTGGTGGGCGACTTCAACGCCTGGGACGGGCGCCGCAACCCGATGCGGCTGCGCCGCCCCTGGGGCGTGTGGGAGCTGTTCGTACCGCGCATCGGCGCAGGCGTGCGCTACAAGTTCGAGTTACGCACGCGCGAGGGCGTGGTGCTGCCGCTCAAGGCCGATCCTTGCGCGCGCGCCACCGAGGCGCCGCCGCTGACGGCCTCGGTGGTGGCCGACGCCGAGGCGCTGTCGAGCTTCGAATGGCACGATCAGGACTGGATGCGCCGCCGCGCCGAAACCGATGCCGAGCGCGCGCCGATGTCGGTCTACGAGGTCCATCCGGAATCCTGGCAAAGGATCGGCGATCCGCCGCGCGCACCGAGCTGGGACGAGCTGGCCGACCGGCTGATCCCCTACGCGGCAGGCATGGGCTTCACCCACATCGAGCTGATGCCGGTGGCCGAGTACCCGTTCGGCGGCTCCTGGGGCTACCAGCCGCTCTCGCCGTTCGCGCCCTCGGCGCGCTTCGGGCCGGTGGAGGGCTTCTCGCGCTTCGTCGACCGCGCGCACGCGGCCGGTCTCGGCGTGATCGTCGACTGGGTGGCCGCGCATTTTCCGACCGACCCGCACGGGCTCGGCCAGTTCGACGGCACCGCGCTCTACGAGCACGCCGATCCGCGCGAGGGTTTCCATCCCGACTGGAACACGCTGGTGTTCAACCTCGGCCGCCACGAGGTGCGCGGCTTCCTGATCGCCGCGGCGCTGGCCTGGGTGCGCGACCATCATGTCGACGGCTTGCGCGTCGACGCGGTGGCCTCGATGCTCTACCGCGACTATTCGCGCGCCTCGGGCGAGTGGGTGCCGAACGTGCACGGCGGGCGCGAGAACCTGGAATCGATCGCCTTCCTGCGCGGACTCAACGACACCCTGCACGGCCCGCTCGCGCCGCCCGGCGTGCTGAGCATCGCCGAGGAATCGACCGCCTGGCCCGGCGTGACGGCGCCCACCGCGCATGGCGGCCTGGGCTTCGACTTCAAGTGGAACATGGGCTGGATGCACGACACGCTGTCCTACCTCGGCGAGGACCCGATACATCGCCGCCATCACCACGACCGCATCGGCTTCGGCCTGGTCTACGCCTTCTCCGAGCGCTTCGTGCTGCCGCTCTCGCACGACGAGGTGGTGCACGGTAAGGGCTCGCTGCTGGCCAAGGTGCCGGGCGACGCCTGGCAGCGCTTCGCCACGCTGCGCGCCTACTACGGCTTCATGTGGGCGCATCCGGGCAAGAAGCTGCTGTTCATGGGCGGCGAGTTCGCCCAGCCCGGCGAGTTCTCGCACGACGGCCAGCCGCCCTGGGACCTGCTCGACGCGCCCGCGCATCGCGGCGTGCAGCGCCTGGTGCGCGACCTGAACCGCCTGAGCGCCGACGAACCTGCCTTGTACCGGCTCGACAGCCGGCCCGAGGGATTCGGCTGGCTGGTCGGCGACGACGCCAGCAACAGCGTCTATGCCTTCCAGCGCCGCGACGACAGCGGCCGCGTGCTGGTCGCCATCTGCAACTTCACGCCGGTGCCGCGCGAGGGCTACCGCGTCGGGCTGCCGGCGGGCGGGCGCTGGACCGAGCTGCTCAACACCGACAGCGCGGCCTACGGCGGCACCAATAGCGGCAACGGCGGCGCGCTCCAGGCGCAGGACGTGCCGGCGCATGGCCAGTCCTGGTCGGCGGAGCTGCGCCTGCCGCCGCTGGCCACGCTCTGGCTGCGCCCGGATTGAGGCCCGCGCGAGCCGCCCTCGCGCAGCCCGCCGCATCGAAACGACACGAGCAACGACGACAAACCAGGAGAGCAGCATCATGCGCGCAGCCACCGCCGACCGACTCGAACCGGGCAGGCCCTACCCGCTCGGCGCGAACTGGAACGGCCTGGGCATCAACTTCGCGGTGTTCTCGGCGCATGCCACGCGCATCCAGCTGTGCCTGTTCGATGCGACCGGGCGCAAGGAGATCGCGCGGCTGGACCTGCCCGAATGCACCGACGAGATCTGGCACGGCTACCTGCCCGACGCGCATCCGGGCACCGTCTACGCGTTTCGCGCCGACGGGCCCTACCAGCCGCAGCACGGCCATCGCTTCAATTCCTCGAAGCTGCTGCTCGACCCTTACGCGCGCAAGCTGATCGGGCAGTTCCGCTGGTCCGACGCGCTGTTCGCCTACCGGCTCCATTCGAACCGCGCCGATCTCTCGATCGACCGGCGCGATTCGGCGCCGGCCATGCCCAAGTGCGTGGTGGTCGACGAGACCTTCGACTGGCGCGACGACCGCCGCCCCGAGGTGCCCTGGCCGCAGACGGTGATCTACGAGACCCACGTGCGCGGCGTCTCGATGCGCCGCGGCGGGCTGCGCCAGCCCGAGCGCGGCACCTTCGCGGCGCTCGGCTCGCCCGGGTTCATCGAGCACCTGCTGCGGCTCGGCGTGACCACCGTCGAACTGCTGCCGGTGCATGCCTTCGTGCACAGCCGCGCGCTGGTCAACCGCGGCCTGCGCAACTACTGGGGCTACGACACGCTCGGCTTCTTCGCGCCCGAGCCGTCCTACCTGTCGACGCGCCGGCTCGACGAGATGCGCATCGCGATCCGCCAGCTGCACGCGGCCGGCATCGAGGTGCTGCTCGACGTGGTCTACAACCACACCTGCGAGGGCAACCAGCTGGGCCCCACGCTGAGCTGGCGCGGACTCGACAATGCTAGCTACTACCGGCTGCAGCCCAACGACCCGCGCCTCAACATCGACGAGACCGGCTGCGGCAACACGCTGAACCTCTCGCATCCCCGCGTGCTGCAGATGGTGATGGACTCGCTGCGCTACTGGTGCACCGCCTTCAACATCGACGGCTTCCGCTTCGACCTGAGCGTCACGCTGGGCCGCGAGCCGAACGGTTACGACAAGGGCTCGGGCTTCTTCGACGCGCTCGGCCAGGACCCGATCCTGGCCACCCGAAAGCTGATCGCCGAGCCCTGGGACGTGGGCCCCGGCGGCTACCAGCTCGGCAACCACCCGCCCGGCTTCGGCGAATGGAACGACCGCTTCCGCGACACGGTGCGCCGCTTCTGGCGCGGCGACGCAGGCATGCGCCCGGAGCTGGCCGCGCGCCTGGCCGGCTCGGCCGACATCTTCCACCACCAGCGGCGCCGGCCCTGGGCCTCGATCAACTTCGTGACCGCGCACGACGGCTTCACGCTGGCCGACCTGGTCGCCTATTCGTCCAAGCACAACGAGGCCAATGGCGAGGACAACCACGACGGCCGCGACGACAACTGCAGCGCAAACTGGGGCGTGGAGGGCACGACAGACGACGCCGGCATCCGCGCGGTGCGCGCGCGCGTGGCGCGCTCGATGCTGGTGACGCTGTACGCCGCGCTCGGCACGCCCATGCTGCTCGGCGGCGACGAGTTCGGCCGCAGCCAGCGCGGCAACAACAACGCCTACTGCCAGGACAACGAGCTGTCCTGGTTCGACTGGGAGCTGGCCGACAGCGAGGACGGCCGGCAGTTGAGCGCCTTCGTGGCACGCCTGGCCGCGCTGCGTCGCGAGCATCCGCTGCTGTCCGGGCCGCGTTATCCCTCGGGCGACCGCGAGGCGGCGCCGGGCCTGCGCGAGATCGACTGGTTCGACGAACGCGGCGAGAGCGTCTCGGTGCCGGCCTGGCAGGACCGCGAGCGCCGCGCGCTGACGATGCGCCGGGTGGGCCCCGATCGCCGGGGTGAATGCGAGGCGCTGTTGCTGATGCTCAACGGCTCGGCCCAGCCGCTGCGCTTCGTGCCGCCCGCGCCGATGCTCGCGTGGCGTGTGCTGGCCGACAGCAGCCGGCCCGAGGTGGAGGCCGAGGCGCTGCCCGCCGAAGGCATCGAGTTGCCGCCGCACACGGCCCTGATCGCGGCCGCGAAGCTGGGCGCGCGCGAACGCGTCCGGCTCGACGAGACGAACACCGACGCGACGGGCGACGCCTTGCCCGAGGATGCCGAGGACGCGCCCGACGAACTGCCGGCCGCCGCCGCGCCGGCCGACGAGCCCGGCGCGCAACCCGAGCCGGTCGCGCAGCGCGCGGCCGCCGCGGCATCCGCCAGCCGGCAGTCGATCCCGGTGCCGGCATCGATTGGGGCATGCGCCCCACGACACGCCGCCGGCACGGCTGCCGATTCCGCCGCGCGACGCGAAGCGCCGCGCCACACCGGCCGCGCCAGCCCGCGCGCGGCCGCTCCCGATTCCGCGCGCGCGCCGGCCCCGCCGCGAGGCTGACGCTGACGCGCTCTTTCCCGAGGATGTGACGATGTCCGATTCCCTGTCCTATCCCGCCGGCCGCCACGCGTATCCGGCCTCGTTCGGCGCCTGCTGCCTCGATGCGCGGCGCACCCACTTCCGGCTGTGGGCGCCCGCCTGCCAGGCCGTCTCGGTCGAGCTCGACGACGGCCAGCGCCAGGCCAGCGTCGCCATGACCGCCCGCGAGGGCGGCTGGTTCGACACCACCGCGCCGTTCGGCCCCGGCACGCGCTACCGCTACCGGCTCGACGGCGGCGAGGCGGTGCCCGATCCCGCCTCGCGCTTCCAGCCCGAGGGCGTGCACGGCCCGAGCGAGGTGATCGACCCGGCCGCCTATCGCTGGCGGCACGACGACTGGCGCGGCCGGCCCTGGCACGAGACGGTGATCTACGAGCTGCACGTGGGCGCGCTGGGCGGCTATCGCGGGGTCGAGCGGCGGCTCGGCGAGCTGGCCGCGCTCGGCGTGACGGCGATCGAGCTGATGCCGCTGGCCAGCTTCCCCGGCGAGCGCAACTGGGGCTACGACGGCGTGCTGCCGTTCGCGCCGCCGGCCCCCTATGGGCGTCCCGAGGACCTCAAGGCCTTGATCGACGCCGCCCACGGCCTGGGCCTGCAGGTCTTCGTCGACGTGGTCTACAACCACTTCGGCCCCGACGGCAACTGGCTGGCCAGTTATGCGCCGAGCTTCTTCCGCGAGGGAACGCACACCGCCTGGGGCCCCGCGATCGATTTCGATCGCGACGAGGTGGGACGCTTCTTCACCGACAACGCGCTCTACTGGCTGGAGGAATTCCGCGTCGACGGGCTGCGCATCGATGCCGCGCACGCGATCGACAACGACGGCTGGCTGGTCGCGCTGGCCGCGCGCGTGCGCGACTACGCGAACCACACGCGGCATATCCACCTGGTGCTGGAGAACGAGCGCAACAGCGCGCGCCTGCTCGGCGACGCCGGCTTCGACGCGCAATGGAACGACGACTTCCACAACAGCCTGCACGTGCTGCTGACCGGCGAGCGCGAGGGCTATTACCGCGCCTATGCCGACGCGCCGCTGCAGCGCCTCGCGCGCACCCTGGCCGAGGGCTTCGCCTACCAGGGCGAGCCCTCGCCGCTGCATGAAGGGCGGCCGCGCGGCGAACCGAGCGCGCATCTGCCGCCCACCGCCTTCGTGGCCTTCCTGCAGAACCACGACCAGGTCGGCAACCGCGCCTTCGGCGAGCGGCTGCGCATGCTGATCAACGACGACGCGCTGCGCGCGGCCACCGCGCTGCTGCTGCTCGCGCCGCAGGTGCCCTTGCTGTTCATGGGCGAGGAAACCGGCTCGACCCAGCCCTTCCAGTTCTTCACCGACTACCAGGGCGAGCTGGCCGACGCGGTGCGCGAGGGGCGCCGCCGAGAGTTCGCGGCATTTCCCGCCTTCGCCAGCGCCGAGCACCGCGAGGCGATCCCCGATCCGAACGATCCCGCCACCTTCGCGCGCGCCTCGCTGGCCGCCGTCGACGCCGACCACGAGAGCGACGACGCGCGCGCCTGGCGTGCCTTCTATCGTGGCGCGCTGGCGGTGCGCTCGGGCTTCATCGTGCCGCACCTGCCCGGCGCGCGCGCCGAGGGCGTGACGCTGCTGGGGGGCGCGGCCGGCGGCGACGCGCCGCCCGCGAACCCCGGGCGCGACGCTCGCGATCCGGATCGCGCCGCGGGCGACGCGCCCCGGCCGCGCGACGACGATCCCCGCGCTCGCCCCCGACGAATCGCGGCTGCCGCAGGTCGATCCCGAGCGGCAGGGCGAGCGCGAGGCCGCGGCCGAACTCGCCGCCGCGACCGCGCGCAAGGCCGCCCGCGACGGCGGCGGCGCGCCGGCCGCCGCGCCGCGCGCGCTGGTCGCGCGCTGGCGGCTCGGCAACGGCGCGGGCCTGACGATCGCGCTGAATCTGGAGGACCGCGCGATCGCCCTGCCCGAGCTGCCGCCCGGCAAGATCGTGTTCGAGACGCCGCCGCGCGTGCGCGATTCGCTCGGCGAGGGCCGGCTCGACGCGCATGCCTGCCTGGCCTGGCTCGATGCGCCGGCCGACGCGCGGCGCGAGGGGCACGGCCGATGAGCGCCGCGCAAGCCTCCTCGATCGCGGCGCTGGCGCGCGCGGCCGGCCTCGAGCCGGACTGGACCGATGCCGGCGGCACCGCGCGGCGCGTCGACGACGCGGCGCTGGCGGTGCTGCTCGATGCGCTCGGGCTGCCCTGCGCGACGCGTGCCGATCGCGAATGGAGCAGCGCCGCGCTGCATGCTCCGGCCGCCGCGCCGCCGCTCGTGACGGCCGACGTGGGCGCGCCGGT
The DNA here is from genome assembly GCF_000959725.1 of Burkholderia gladioli. Classification (NCBI taxonomy): domain Bacteria; kingdom Pseudomonadati; phylum Pseudomonadota; class Betaproteobacteria; order Burkholderiales; family Burkholderiaceae; genus Burkholderia; species Burkholderia gladioli. The sequence goes on along the minus strand of NZ_CP009322.1, from coordinate 571,605 downwards.
GCCCTGGCCCGGCGGGCACGACCGCGTCGGCGACAGCTACACGCTGAGGCTGGAGAGCGGCGAATCCAGCCAGGGCAAGCTGCTTGCCGATGCTGGCGGCGCAGGCTCCGGCCCCGGCCTTCTGCTGCCGCCGATCGCGACGCCCGGCTACCACCAGGTCGAGACCGCCTCGACGAGCCTCACCGTCGCCGTCGCGCCGGCGCGCGGCTGGACCCTCGACGACGCCGCGCACGCGGCCGGCCGCGCGCGCCCGTTCGGCCTGGCGGCCCAGCTCTACGGCCTGCGCCGCGACGGCGACCTGGGCCTGGGCGACACCAGCGCGCTGGCCACCCTGGCGCGCTCGGCCGCGAGGCTGGGCGCCGACGCGCTGGCGCTGAGCCCGACCCACGCCAGCTTCCCGGCCCAGCCCGAGCGCGACAGCCCCTATTCGCCCTCCTCGCGGCGCTGGCACAACCTCGCCTATGTCGATCCCGACATGGTGCTGGGCGCCGAGGCGACGCGCGCCGTGCTGGCCGAAACCGGGCTCGCCGAGACCGCCGAGGCGCTGTCGCGCGCGCCGCTGGTCGACTGGCCGCGCGCGCTTCATCTCAAGCTGCGCGTGCTGCGCGCCCTGTTCGAGCGCTGGCGCGCGCATCCCTCGGCCGAACACGAGGCCTTCGCGCGCTTTTCGACCGAAGGCGGCGACGCGCTGCACGCGCAAGCCGTGTTCGACGCCCTGCAGGCGCAGGCCATCGCCGAGCGGCTCGGCCCCGACTGGCGCCGCTGGCCCGCAGAGTGGCAGAGCCCCGGCACCACCGAGGTACGCGCCTTCGCGGCCGCGCACGCCGAGCACGTCGCCTTCTTCGCCTTCACGCAATGGCTGGCCTCGCGCGGGCTGGACGGCGCGCGCCAGGCCGCGCGCGAGGCCGGCATGTCGATCGGCACGATCGCCGATCTCGCGGTCGGCGTGGCGCCCGACGGCGCCGATGCCTGGGCCGCGCCGCACACGCTGCTCTCGGGGCTGTCGATCGGCGCGCCGCCCGACCTGTTCAATCCCGAGGGCCAGGCCTGGGGCGTCGCCACCTGGACCCCGGCCGGCCTGCGCGCGAACGGCTACGCGCCCTTCATCGCGCTGCTGCGCGGCGCCTTCGCGCATGCCGGCGGCGTGCGCATCGATCACATCCTCGGCTTCCAGCGGTTGTGGATCGTGCGCGACGGCGGCTCGCCGCGCGAGGGCGCCTACCTGCGCTACCCGCTCGACGACCTGCTGCGGCTGGTCGCGCTCGAATCCTCGCGGCATCGCGCCATCGCGATCGGCGAGGATCTCGGCACCGTGCCCGAGGGCTTGCGCGAACGGCTGGCCGCGCGCGGCATCGCCGGGATGCGCGTGCTCGCCTTCGAGCGCGAACGCGACGGCGCGTTCCGGCCGCCCGAGGCCTGGGACCGCGACGCGGCGGCGATGTCCTCCACGCATGACCTGCCGACGCTGGCCGGCTGGTGGCGCGGCGTCGACCTGGCCTGGCGCCGGCATGTGCTGGCCGGGCAGGACCGGCGCGCCGACGAGGGCGGGCCGGCGCGCGAGGCCGGTGAGGCCGCAGCGGCAAGCGCCGCGTTCGCCGACGCGATGCAGCCCGATGATCCCGAGGCAACCTGGCCACCCATGGAGAACCGCATGATCGATAGGGCTTCGTCTCTCGCCCCCGCTTTGCAGGAACACGCGCCCTCGCCGACGCGGCCGGTGGCGCGCGATGCCGAAGTGCCGCGCGATGCAGTGGAGGCGGCCGGCGCTTCCGGGGCTTGCACCGCACCGGCCGCCGCCGCCGCGCCGCTGCCGCCCGATCTCGCCGCACGCGAGGCCGATCGCGCCCAGCTCTGGCAGGCGCTGCTGGCGGCCGGCGTGGTGCCGCCCAACGCGGCCTCCCAGGCACCGCCGCCGGCCGACGCGCCGCCCGTGGCGGCGGCACTGGCCTTCGTCGCGCGCAGCGCCTCGACGCTCGCCCTGCTGCCGCTCGAGGACCTGCTGGCCCTGCCCGCCCAGCCAAACCTGCCGGGGCCGCCGGTCGGCCATCCGAACTGGCGACGGCGCATGCCGCGCGACACGGCGCGGCTGATCGACGATCCCGCCGCGGCCGCGCTGGCGGCCATCGCGCTCGCGCGCCGCACCGCGGGAGAGCCGCGATGAGCCCGCCGCGCGCAACCCTGCGCCTGCAACTGCACGCCGGCTTCGGTTTCGACGATGCCGCCGCCTACGTGGACCAATACGCGAAGCTCGGCGTGAGCCATGTCTACCTGTCGCCGATCACCCAGGCCGAACCGGGCTCGACGCACGGCTACGACTGCGTCGACTACGGGCGCATCAGCGAGGAGCTGGGCGGCGAGCACGGTTTCGTGCGGCTGGTCGGCGCGCTGCGCCGTCACGGGCTCGGCACCGTGGTCGATTTCGCGCCGAACCACATGGGCGTGGGCGGCACCTCGAACGGCTGGTGGAACGACGTGCTCGAATGGGGGCCGCGCAGCCGTTACGCGCGCCACTTCGACATCGACTGGCAGCCCGCCGACCCGACGCTGCACGGCCGTGTGCTGCTGCCCTGCCTGGGCCGCCCCTATGGCGAGGCGCTGGCGGCCGGCGAGATCGCGCTGCAGGCCGACCCGGCCAGCGGCCGGCTGTCGGTGGCCTGCCCCGGGCGCACGCTGCCGATCGGCCTGGGCGCCTATGCCGAGGTGCTGCGCGCCGCGCACGATCCCGGCCTCGACACGCTGGCCGCGCGCTTCGCGCCGCTGGCCGACGCGCCGCCGGGCGCGCCGCGCATCGCGCTGGCCTTCGAGGCGCTGCGCGAGCATCTGCGCGCCCATGGCCGCGACGCGCTCGACGCCGCGCTGCGCCATTACGCGGCCGACCACGAAGCAGGCCGCGCGCGCCTGCACGCCCTGCTCGAACGGCAGGCCTGGCGGCTCGCCTGGTGGCGCACCGCCAGCGACGAGATCAACTGGCGCCGCTTCTTCGACATCGACACGCTGGCCGGCGTGCGCGTCGAGGACGATGCGGTGTTCGAGGACGTGCACGCGCTGCTGTTCCGCCTGGTCGACGCGGGGTTGATCGATGGCGTGCGCATCGACCATGTCGACGGCCTGGCCGATCCGCGCGGCTACTGCCGCAAGCTGCGCGCGCGCCTGGCCGCGCTGCGCGAGCCGGCGCCCTACCTGGTGGTGGAGAAGATCCTCGCGCGCGGCGAGACGCTGCCGGCCGACTGGCTGGCCGACGGCACCACCGGCTACGACTTCATGGACGAGGTGAGCGCGCTGCTGCACGATCCGGCCGGCGCCGAGCCGCTGGAACATCACTGGGCCGAACTGTCGGGCAGCACGGCCGATTTCGCCGACGAGGCGCTGGCCGGCAAGCGCGAGGCGGTGCCGCGCCAGCTGGCGGCCGAGGCCGAGCGCCTGGCCGATGCGCTGCACGCGATCGCGCGCGCCGATCCGCGCACGCGCGACCTGGCCCGTGCGCCGCTGCGGCGCGCGGCCATCGAGCTGGCCGCGCAACTGCCGGTCTACCGGCTCTATCCGCTGGAAGGCGAGCGCGAGCAGGAGCGGCCCTTCATCGAGGCCGCCGCGCGCGCCGCCGCCCGGGCCCTGCCGCGCACCGATCGCGCCGCGCTCGACCACGCGCTGGCCTGGCTGGGCTGGCCCGAGCTGGCCGGCGATACCGTCGTACCGGACGTCGATCCCGCGCTGTCGTTGCGCGCGCAACTGTCCTTCGCGCGGCTGAGCGCGCCGCTCGCGGCCAAGGGTGTGGAGGATACCGCCTGCTATCGCTATGGCCGCCTGCTGTCGCGCAACGAGGTGGGCGCCGATGCGCAACGGCTCGCGCTATCGCCGGAGGATTTCCACGCGCGCAATCTCGAGCGCGCGCGATGCATGCCGGCCACCATGCTGGCGACCGCCACCCACGACCACAAGCGTGGCGAGGACGTGCGCGCGCGGCTGGCCGTGCTCAGCGAGATGCCGGTGCCCTGGCGCGGCGCGCTGGAAGCCTGGCATGCGCGCAACGCGCCGCCGGCAGACGGCCCGAGCCGCGCCACCGAAGCCATGCTCTACCAGACGCTGGCCGGCTGTTGGCCCCCCACGCTCGGGCCCGACGACGCCGAGGGCCTGGCCGAACTCACCGAGCGCATCGTGCGCTGGCAGACCAAGGCGCTGCGCGAGGCCAAGCGCGAGACCGGGTGGCTCGCGCCCGACGCGCGCTACGAGCAGGCCTGCGAGGATTTCGTGCGCGAGATCCTGCGGCCGCGCGGCATCGACGATTTCGCGCACGCGCTGCATGCCTTCGTGGCCCGCATCGCGCCGGCCGGCGCGGTCAATTCGCTGCTGCAGACCGCGCTGCGGATCGCCTCGCCCGGCGTGCCCGATCTCTACCAGGGCACCGACGCCTGGGATTTCAGCCTGGTCGATCCCGACAACCGCCGCGAGGTGGATTTCGCCGAGCGGCGCGCGATCCCCGTCGACGGCCCGGTGGCCGGCTACCTGCCGACCTGGGCCGACGGGCGCGTCAAGCGCGCGCTGGTCACCCGCATGCTGGGCTTGCGGGCACGTCATCCCGAGACATTCGCGAGCGGCGCCTACCTGCCGCTGGCGATCGAGGGACCGGCCAGCGCGCATGCGATCGCGCTGATGCGGCACGACGCGCAAACCCGCATCGTGGTGGTCGGCAGCCGGCTCGCGCTCGGCCTGCTGGCCCCGGACGATGCCGGGCCGCGCATCGAGGCGCGTCATTGGGGCGACGCCAGCGTGGTGCTGCCTCTCGACATGCCGGCCGGGGCCGCGGCCTGGCGCGACGAGCTGGGCGATCGCGATTTCCAGGCCACGCGGGATGGCGGCGGCACCCGGCTGCGGCTGGCCGATCTGCTGGCCGACCTGCCCGTCGCGGTGCTGGTCGACAGCAGTTCGTGAGCGCCGTGCCGGCCTCGCGCGCCACGCACATCCTCTGTCCCGGAAAAGCAGCACAGACGGCCTCGCGTTGACATCGATTTCTGGCGGCTCGTTAATGAGGTTTTATGATCGAGCCGCCGGATCGATGCGCCACGTCCATTCACGCGTTGCCCCGCCATCGCCTCGACGGCCGGGCGCCGTTCCCCACGATCCTCGCGAGCGAGGCGCCGACGCAGCGCAGCGCCGACTTGTCGACCCCGTCGTCGATCCCGTCCTCAGCATTCCCGTTGCGGCGCCGTGCCCGATGCGCGGCGCCTTCCCTACCGTCATACGGAGCCAGTCATGATTTCGAGCCGTGAAGAAGTAACCAGGATGATTCTGTCCAGCAAGGTGCGCAAGGGCATCAAGTGGACCCAGGCCGCCGAGGCCACCGGGTTGTCCAAGGAGTTCACCACCGCCGGCTGCCTCGGCCAGATGACCTTCGACAAGCCGCAGGCCGAGGCGATCGGCAAGCTGTTCGAGCTGCCCGACGAGGCGGTGGCCTGGCTGCAGATCGTCCCCTACAAGGGCTCGCTGCCGAGCGCCGTGCCCACCGACCCGCTGATCTATCGCTGGTACGAGATCGTCAACGTCTACGGCAGCACCATCAAGGAGCTGATCCACGAGGAATTCGGCGACGGCATCATGAGCGCGATCGATTTCTCGATGGACATCCAACGCGAGCCCGACCCGAAGGGCGACCGCGTGCATGTGGTGCTGTCGGGCAAGTTCCTGCCTTACAAGCAGTATTGAGCGGCGGCGCCGAACGCTCCCGAGCATCGGGCCGGACGCACTTCCTTTTGCGTCCGGCCGCAGGCCGCGAGGCTCCCGCCAGACGCGGCCATTCATTTCAAAAACCCTTCAATATCTTTCAAATACCCGCCTTCACGCCGCGATTCCCGGTGAAAAGGCCCCATCCCCCACGTTGCCGGCTTGACACCGCCACCGCCCGCGCCGAATAATGCGCCGTTCGTTAAACGAAACGACGTTCGATTAACGAACTTTTCATAACAAGAACAGGCTGGCCGTCTTCCTTGTCCGCGCAGGTCGAGCGTGCGACGCGGAAGGCGCGATAGAGAACCCGCTGCGCCGTGGCAACACCACGAGCACCTGGAGGAGCACCGCATCCCGACCCGTCGCGCGGCCCGCGAGCTTTCGAGCGCGCGCCGCCCCGGGCCCACCCGCATGCCGATCCGCCGCCCGGCGCCGCAGCAGCCCCCGCTGCGCAACAGACTGACAGCATGCAAAGAGACAACCTCGCGCCCGCAACCGCGCGCGCCACCGAATCGCGCGGCGTGGTCGCCGCCCTCGTCTACGTGTTCGAACGGGTCATGCCCGACCCGTTCGTGCTCTCGATCTGCCTGACCGCCTTCGTCGCGCTGCTCGCCTTCGCGATCGCGCCGCAGGGCAAGCTGCCGACCGTGCTCGATTCCTGGTACACGGGCACCTTCGGCATCCTCGGCTTCGCGCTGCAGATGATCCTGATCCTCGCCACCGGCTACGCGATCGCCGAGGCGCCGATCGTGCAGCGCGGCCTGCGCGCGATGGCGTCGCGCGCCCAGACGCCGGCGCGCGCGGCCCTGCTGGTGTTCCCGGTGGTGGCGGTGGCGGCCTGGCTGAACTGGGGCCTCGGCCTGATCGTCGGCGCCCTGCTCTCGCGCGAGATCGCGCGGCGCGTGCGCGTCGATTTCGCCTGGCTGGTGGCCGGCAGCTATTCGGCCTGGTCGATCTGCAACAGCGGGCTGTCGAGCTCGATCGCGCTCTCGCAGGCCTCGCACGGCAATGCGCTGAACCTGGTGGAGAAGGCCACCGGCCAGGTGGTGCCGCTCGGCGCCACGGTATTCGCCCCCTTCGTGTTCATCCCCACCGTGCTGGTGGTGGTGGTGATGACGGCGATCTTCATTCGCATGCACCCGCGCGAGGCGGACGTGGTGGCCTTCGACGACGCGGCCGACCAGCAGCGCCAGGCGCCCGGCGACGATCCGCATGCGCGCGTGGGCGGCACGCCCTCGTTCGCCACGCGCCTCGAACAATCGGTGCTCGGCACCCTGCTGCTGCTTGCCTTCGGGATCGGCTTCCTGGTGATGGAATGGCGCTCGGGGCATTTCGACCTCGACATCAACACCACCATCCTGATCTTCCTGCTGATCGGCCTGGCCCTGCAGCGCACCCCGATCGCCTACGCCAACGCGATCCGCGGCGCGGCGCGCCAGACCGGCTCGATGCTGCTGCAATACCCCGTGTACGGCGGGATCATGGGCATGATGAAGGGCACCGGGCTGGCCTCGATGATCGCCAAGGCCTTCGTGACGATCGCCACGCCGCTCTCGCTGCCGCTGTGGAGCTACCTCAGCTCGCTGATCATCACCCTGCTGGTGCCGAGCGCCGGCGGCCACTGGGCCGTGCAGGGCCCCTTCGTGCTGCCCGCCGCGCTGAGCCTGCACGCCTCGGTGCCGCGCACCGCCATGGGCGTGGCGATGGCCGAGAACGTCTCGAACATGCTGCAGCCGTTCTGGGCCGTGCCGATCGTGGCGATCGCCGGGATCCGCATCCAGCGCGTGATGGGATACACGGCGATGACCTTCGCGGTGTCGCTGGTGATCTACGCGCTGGCTCTGTGGCTGGTGCCTTGAGCGCTGCCTGAAACCGCCGTATCGAACGCAGCGGCCATGGCGGCACGACGGCCGCTGCGTTCGACCGGCGTGCCCGCGGCCGCTACATCCCCTCCCCGTCCCCCGCCTCCGAAGGCGCCGCGAAGTAGCGCAGGATGCGCGCCTTCTCGTCGGAGGACACCACGCCGGGCGTCGACGCCGCTCGAGCATCGGCGTGCGTCGCGACTGGCCCCGACGTGGCCACCGCCGCGATCGCGCCAGCCTCGCCGCCGGCGCGCTGCGCCATCAGCGGAATCGCACCCTGCGCATCGAGCCCGGCGACGAAACCCTGGCCCGGCAGGAAAGCCTTGTCGTAAGGCTCGCCGTCGATCAGCGCGATGTCCTCGGGCGGCGCCTCGATCGATTCCGGCACGCCCGCCAGCGCATGCCCCATGAACTCGATCCAGACCGGCAGCGCATTGCGCGCGCCGTACTCGCGCGGCCCCATCGAGGCCGGCGTATCGAAGCCCATCCACACCACGGTCGCCAGTTGCCGCTGGTAGCCGGCGAACCAGCCGTCGCGATAGTTGTTGGTGGTGCCGGTCTTGCCAGCCAGGTCGCCGCGTTTGAGCGCATTGGTGGCCGCGCCCGTGCCGTGCATCGCCGCGCGCCGCAGCATGTCGGTCATCAGGTAGCTGTTGGCGGCGCTGATCACGCGCGGCGCGTCGGCACCGGCACGCGCCGGCGCCGCCTCGAACAGCACCTGCCCCGCGCCGTCCTGGATTTTCGCGATCAGGTAGGGCTGCACGCGGAAGCCGCCGTTGGCGAAGCTCGCGTAGCCGGTCGCCATCTGCAGCGGCGTGACCGCGCCCGCACCCAGCGCCATCGGCAGGTTCGGCACGATCAGGTCGGAGCGCAGCCCGAAGGCGCGCACGATGTAGTCCTTGGCATAGGCCGGCTCGATCGCGCGCAGCACGCGCACCGCGACCAGGTTCTTCGAGCGCGCCAAGCCCTCGCGCAACGCGATCGGCCCGAGCAGCGCGCCGCTCTCGCGCGGCCGCCAGACCGGGCCGCCCGGGTAGCTGGCGGGGATCTCCAGCGGCAGGTCGTCGATCACGCTGGCCGGCGCGAAGCCCTTGGCCAGCGCCGCCGAATAGATGAAGGGCTTGAAGCTCGAGCCGGGCTGCCGCCAGGCCTGGGTGACGTGGTTGAGCTGGCTCGGCGTGTAGCCGTTGCCGCCGACCAGCGCGCGGATCGCGCCGTCGTCGGGCGAGATCGCGACCAGCGCCGCCTGCACCGCCGGCAACTGGCGCAGCACCCAGCGGCCATCGCCATCGCGCGCGATGCGCACGATCGCGCCGGGCTTCAGCGACGAAGGCAAAACCACGCGCCGCCCGGCGCCGGACGACAGCACCGCCAGCGCGCCCCCCGACAACGCCACGCGCTCGCCGTCGGCGCGCATCAGGTCGAGACGGCCGGCGCCGGCGCCGATCACCACCGCGCTGGACATGCCGCCGACTTCGGGTCGCTGCTTCAGCGCCTGCGCCGCTGCTTCGGACAACTGTCCATCGACCAGCACCGGCGCGGCCACGCTGGCCTCCGGCCTGGCGTAGCCATGACGCTGCTGATACGCCTCGGCGCCGTGCCGAACCGCCTCGAAGGCGGCGCGCTGCTCGCCCAGCGCCACCGTGGTGGTGACCCGGAAGCCCGATTCGTAGGCCGCCTCGCCGTAGCGCTCGACCATCATCTGCCGCACCAGCTCGCTGACCGAGCCGGCCGGCACCGAATCGCGGCGCGGCTCGGGCCGTTGGTACGGCGGCTCGTCGAGCGCGGCGCGATACTCGGCCGGGCTCAGGTAGCCCACCTCGCGCATGCGCGCCAGCACGTAACGCTGGCGTGCCTGCGCCCGCTCGGGATCGCTGATCGGGTTGTAGGCCGAAGGCGCCTTCGGCAGGCCCGCGAGCATGGCCGTCTGCGCGATCGTCAGTTCGCCCAGGTCGCGCCCGTAATAGGTACGCGCCGCCGCCCCGAAGCCGTAGGAACGCTCGCCCAGGTAGATCTGGTTCATGTAGAGCTGCAGGATGCGGTCCTTGGGCAGGCTGCGTTCGAGCTTGATGGCGAGCAGCACCTCGTAGAGCTTGCGCGCGAAGGTCTTGTGGCGCGACAGGAAGAAGTTGCGTGCCAGCTGCATGGTGATGGTGCTGCCGCCTTGCGCCTTGCCGCCGCGCAGCGCGTCGACGAACACCGCGCGCAGCAGTCCGCCCGCGTCGACGCCGGGATGCGCGTAGAAACTCGCATCCTCGGCCGCCAGCAGGGCCTGCCTGGCGCGCAGCGGGATCGCCCCCGCCTCCAGCGGAATGCGGCGCTCGATGCCGTATTCGGCCAGCAGTTCGCCATCCGAGGAGAAGATCCGCAGCGGCTCGGCGGGCTGGTAGTCGCCGAGCGCGGAAACCGGCGGCAGCGACGGGTAGACCACCCATGCGAGGTAGGCCAGCGTCGAGGCGCCGGCCACCACGCCGGCGCAGACCAGGCCGACCAGCGCCGTGCGCAGGCGGCGCCAGCCGCCGCGTCGGCGCGGCGCGCGATCGCCGCCGGGTTGCCCGGGCGGTTCGGAGGAAGGGGCTGTCGAGGGATCGGGCTTGCGAAGGAACATGGGATGGGCGCGGCTGGCGATCGGGCGCGACGGGCTGGGCCGCGCGCCGGGTCGTGATGAGGAATCCGTAGCGATCGGGGATCGGCAACGGCCGGAAGCGGGATCGACGCGAGGTCGATGCGAAGGGCGGCGGGTGCATGACGACCCGTGCCGTGCCGCGCGCGCCGGGCGCCGGCGCGCCGCGTGAAATCGCGTCGACGCGCCAGGGCGGATTCTGGCGGCGCGTCGCGCGGGGCTCAAGCGACGATTTCTTCTCGCCGCATTAGCCCGATTAATGAAGCCGACCCTGGAGCAGGCCGGCCGGGGCTCAGGCCTGGCCGCGCGTTTCCTCGAAGACGCCGCGGTAGGCATACAGCGCCGGCGCGCCGCCCGTCATCAGGAACAGCAGCTTGTCGCCGCGCCGGAAGCGTCCGGCCTCGATATCGGCCAGCAGCCCGGCGAAGGCCTTGCCGCTGTACACGGGGTCGAGCAGCAGCCCCTGGCTGCGCGCCATCAGGCGCACGGCCGCCAGCATGCCCTCGGTGGGAATGCCGTAACCCTCGCCGCGATGCGCGCCCTCCACGCCGATCGTGCCGGCCGGCGGCGGGGCGATGCCGAGCAGCGCGCAGGCTTCGTCGACCAGCTTCACGGTCATCGCGGCGGCCTCGTCGGCCGGCGCCAGCACGCCGTAGGCGCGCACCAGGCCAGGGTCGCGGCCCAGCGCGTGGAAGCCCGCCACCAGCCCCGCATGCGTGCCGGCGCTGCCGTTCGGGCAGGCCACGCAGGCGAACTCGATGCCGAGCTCGCGCGCCTGCGCGTCGATCTCGGCGGCGCAGGCGGCATAACCGAGGGCGCCCAGGCCGGTGGAGCCGCCCGAGGGAATCACCAGCACCTTGCGGCCGGCGCGACGCAACTCCTCGGCGCGCGCCTGGGCCAGATCGAGCGCCGACGTGCCCGCCGGCGCGACGTGGACGGTCGCGCCGAACAGTTCGTCGAGCAGCACGTTGCCGTTGCGCTCGTAGTCGACGCCCTCGCGCGGCACCATCCGCGCCAGCACCAGTTCGCAACGCAGCCCGGCCAGCGCCGCGGCCGCCGCGGTCTGCCGCGCGTGATTCGACTGGATCCCGCCGACCGTGATCAGCGTGTCGACGCCCTCGGCCAGCGCCTGCCCCAGGTGCAGTTCGAGCTTGCGCAGCTTGTTGCCGCCGCCGCCGAGCGCGACGTGATCGTCGCGCTTCACATGGAGCTGCACGCCGTTCAGGCGCTCGCCGAGTTCGGCTTCCAGCCGCGCGAGCCGCTGGATCGGCGTGACGGCGTCGAGCAGCGCGAAGCGCGGGAAGCGGGTGCCATTGATTTCGATGGTGTCCATGACCATTCCTCCTTGGCCGGGCATTCTGCGCGCGCGGGGGCGGCCCGACAAACGAGCATTTCTACCCAAAACATTAGACACACTAATGCGAACGAGGCACGGCGATATCCGCCGAGATGGCTCGTGCAAGCCCGGGCAGGCGCCGGCGGAAGGCCGCCGCGCCCCGCTCAGGCATTAACCCTCGTCGTGCGTATCCTCTTCCTCGCGGCTCAGCGTCAGCCCCGCCGCCGGCAGCGGCAAAGCGGTGCGGTAGCGCACCTGCTTGAGCGCGAAGCTCGAGCGGATGTTCGACACACCCGGAATGGTGGTCAGTTGGTCCATGATGAAGCGCTCCAGCCCGTGCATGCTCGGCACCAGCACGCGCAACAGGTAATCGGCGTCGCCCGACATCAGGTAGCACTCCATCACCTCGGGCCGCTTGTCGATGGCCGCCTCGAAGCGGCGCAGCGCGTCCTCCTGCTGCTTCTCCAGGCTGACCTGGATGAACACGTTGATCTTCAGGCCCAGCGGATCGGGATCGAGCAGGGTCACCTGCTGCTTGATCAGCCCGAGCTTCTCCAGCGCCTTGACACGGTTGAAGCAGGGCGTGGGCGACAGGTTCACCGCGCGCGCCAGTTCGGCGTTGGTGATGCGCGCGTTCTGCTGCAGTTGGTTGAGGATCGCGATATCGGTGCGGTCGAGCCGGGTCGAGTCACTGGGCATGAATGTAACAATTCCGAAAAAGGCGGGATCGGCGGAATATTTATACTGATTCCCGGCCGAGACGCAATGCAATTCAGACACACATTCCGCAACGGGCTCAGTACGCTAGTCGAATCGCCGCTGCTTTCGAACCCGCGGCCCCACCTGCTTTCTCGTGCCCGGAGCCGCATCATGACCGACCTGTCGAACGGCGTGCCGTCGATCCTCGCCCTGCCCCTCGACCCGATCGACGAGGACCCCGGCGAAACCGGGGAATGGCTGGCCGCGCTCGACGGCGTGGTCGAGCACGCCGGCCCGGAGCGCGCGCGCTACCTGCTCGACCAGCTCGCCCTGCATGCCTCGTCGCAAGGGCTCGCCACCGGGCGCGTGCGCGCCACGCCCTATGCCAACAGCATCGCGCTCGACGCCCAGCCGCCCTACCCGGGCGACCTGGAGATCGAGGCCAGGCTGGCCGCCGCGCTGCGCTGGAACGCGCTGGCCATGGTGGTGCGCGCCAACCGCGCCTATGGCGAGCTGGGCGGCCATATCGCCAGCTACGCCTCGGCCGCCGACCTGTTCGAGGTCGGCTTCAACCACTTCTTCCGCGCCGCCGACGGCGAGCGCGACGCCGACCTGGTCTACTTCCAGCCGCATTCGGCGCCGGGCGTGTATGCACGCGCCTACCTGGAGGGCTTTCTGGAGGAGGCGCATCTCGACCACTACCGCCGCGAGATCGCCGGGCCCGGGCTCTGTTCCTATCCGCATCCGTGGTTGATGCCGGACTTCTGGCAGTTCCCCACCGGCTCGATGGGGATCGGGCCGATCAACTCGATCTACCAGGCGCGCTTCATGCGCTACCTCGAGCATCGCAAGCTGCTCGGCACGGCGGGACGCACCGTGTGGGGCTTCTTCGGCGACGGCGAGATGGACGAGCCCGAATCGATCGGCGCGCTGTCGCTGGCCGCGCGCGAGCAGCTCGACAACCTGGTGTTCGTGATCAACTGCAACCTGCAGCGCCTGGACGGCCCGGTGCGCGGCAACGGCCGCGTGGTGGACGAGCTGGAGACGCTGTTCGCCGGCGCCGGCTGGAACGTGATCAAGGTGCTGTGGGGCTCGGACTGGGACGCGCTGTTCGCGCGCGATCGCGAAGGCGCCCTGCTGCGCGCCTTCGCCAACACCGTGGACGGCCAGTTCCAGACCTTCTCGGCCAACGACGGTGCCTACAACCGCGAGCACTTCTTCCAGCAGAACCCGCAACTGGCCGCGCTGGCGGCCCACCTCAGCAACGACGACATCGACCGCCTGCGCCGCGGCGGCCACGACGTGCGCAAGCTGCACGCGGCCTATGCCAGGGCGCTCGCGCATCGCGGCCAACCCACCGTGATCCTGGCCAAGACCATGAAGGGTTTCGGCATGGGTGCGATCGGCCAGGGCCGCATGACCACGCACCAGCAGAAGAAGCTCGACCTGGACGACCTGAAGGCCTTCCGCGACCGCTTCGCGCTGCCGCTCAGCGATGCCGAGGTGGCCGAGGTGAAGTTCTACCGCCCGGCCGCCGACAGCCCCGAGATGCGCTACCTGCACGCGCGCCGCCAGGCGCTCGGCGGCTACCTGCCGCGTCGCCGCCGCGCCGCGAGCCGGCCGCTGGCGGTGCCGCCGATGGCCGGCTGGGGGCAGTTCGCGCTGGAGGCCGAGGGCAAGGAGATGTCCACCACCATGGCGATCGTGCGCATGCTGGGCGGCCTGCTCAAGGCGCCGGAGATCGGCGAGCGGATCGTGCCGGTGGTGGCCGACGAGGCACGCACCTTCGGCATGGCCAACCTGTTCCGCCAGGTCGGCATCTATTCGCCGCTGGGGCAACGCTACGAGCCCGAGGACCTCGGCTCGATGCTCTACTACCGCGAATCGACCAGCGGGCAGATCCTCGAGGAAGGCATCTCCGAGGCCGGCGCGATCTCCTCGTGGATCGCCGCCGCCACCTCGTACAGCGTCCACGACCTGCCGATGCTGCCGTTCTACATCTACTACTCGATGTTCGGCTTCCAGCGCGTCGGCGACCTGATCTGGGCCGCCGCCGACCAGCGAGCCCGCGGCTTCCTGATCGGCGCCACCTCGGGCAAGACCACGCTCGGCGGCGAGGGCCTGCAGCACCAGGACGGCACCAGCCACCTGGCCGCCTCGGCGATCCCGAACTGCCGTGCCTGGGACCCGGCCTTCGCCTACGAGGTGGCGGTGATCGTCGAGCACGGCATGCGCGAGATGGGCGAGCAGCAGCGCGACGTGTTCCATTACCTGACCGTGACCAACGAGAACTACGCCCAGCCCTCGATGCCGGCCGGCGAGGCGGTACGCGAGGCAATCCTGCGCGGCATCTATTCGCTGCATCCGCAACGGCATGGCTCGGCACGGGTGCAGTTGCTGGGTGCCGGCGCGATCATGACCGAGGTGCTGGCCGCGGCCGCGATGCTGCAGGATGACTGGGGGATCGAGGCGCAGGTGTGGAGCGTGACCAGCTTCACCGAGCTGCATCGCGACGCGATCGCAATCGAGCGCGCGCGGCGCCTTGGGGCGGATACGGATGCGGATGGAGATGCCCTGGCGGAACCGGTGGTGCGCCGCGCGCTGCAAGGCGCGCAAGGGCCGGTGATCGCCGCGACCGACTACGCCCGCGCCCTGCCCGAGCTGATCCGCGCCTGGGTGCCGGCGCCGTATGTGACGCTCGGCACCGACGGCTTCGGGCGCAGCGACACGCGCCAGGCGCTGCGCGAGTTCTTCGAGGTGGATCGCGCCTCGATCGTGCTGGCGGCGCTGCATGCGCTGGCCGAACAGGGCGAAGTCGAGCGCGAGACGGTGCGCGCGGCGCGTGCGCGTTACGGCAAGCAGGCGGGACGCGCCGCTTCGTGGCAGGTGTAGATGGAAAGCGCAGCGGCTCGCTGCGCGGCCTCACATGCGCATCTGCGTCTTGAACATCAGCGTGATGCGCATCGTCGGGCAGGCGCGCGACACGCCGCGCGCGACGTGGTAGAGAAAGCCCGGAAACACCAGCAGCCGGTTCGGCTTCGGGTAGACCGCCGCGAGGATGTCGCTGCGATCCTTGTTGAACAGGATCGTCTCGCCGCCCCAGTCAGGGTCCCAGTGCTGGTGCGGGTAATACACGGCGGTGCAGGCGCCGATCGCCAGCGAATCGGTGTGCACCGAACCGTCGGTGCCGTAGGGCAGGCCGTTCGCGTAGCAGCTCTGCAGCGCGTGATCCCGTAGGTAGTCGCGCGCGATCCGCTGCCAGCAGGCATCCAGCAGCGGCTCGCGCGCGGCCAACTCCTCGCTCGCGTCGTGGCGCCCGTCCAGCCGCGCCGGATCCTGCGAGCCGGCGAAATGGCGATTCCAGAACGCCTGCGCGCCGGCGCCGTTGTGCGAACGCCAGCCGTGCTGCCAGGGCCCTTGCGCGAGCAGGCGATGGATCGCGGCCTGCTCGTCGCCGGGCAGCAGGTCGTCGATGATCGTGATGTCCTGCCAGGCGCCGCTCGCGCCCGGCCGCGTGTCGAGAGTCATCGCCACTCCGTCGATGATGGGAAAGCGCACGCCCGAAGGCGTCCGCGGCTTCATGGGTTCACCCGAGGCGAATCCGCGATCAGAACTTCCAGCCCAGGCTGCCCCGCACCGCGTGATCGGCCTGGCGGCTGGCCAGCGAGCCCGAGTAGCCGAGGCTGGCGCGGCCGGCCTTGCCGAACGCGAAACCGGCATCCACGCTCAGCACCGCCGCATCCTTCGCCACCGGCACGCTGGCGACCGTGAAGCCGTCGCTGCCCGAGGCGAAGGCGAGTGTCGCCACCGGTCGGCCGCTCGTCAAGGCGTGCTGCCAGCCCACGCTGCCCTGCAGCGTCAGTTGCATCGACGAACCCAGCGCGAACTGCGTGGTGCCGCGCAGGCCCAGCGTCGAGAACGACACGTCGTTGTTGCCCTCCTGCACCCGCAAGGCCGCCGCGCCGCCCGACTCGGTCGCGCCGTGGTTGCTCAGGTGGACGTAGGCGAGCCGGCCGA
Source organism: Burkholderia gladioli (assembly GCF_000959725.1). Classification (NCBI taxonomy): domain Bacteria; kingdom Pseudomonadati; phylum Pseudomonadota; class Betaproteobacteria; order Burkholderiales; family Burkholderiaceae; genus Burkholderia; species Burkholderia gladioli. The sequence goes on along the minus strand of NZ_CP009322.1, from coordinate 555,350 downwards.
AGGGCTCGAGCTCGAGCGCCGAGCCCAGGCCGAGCCGGTAGGCCGCCTCGCCGAACACCTGGCTCGTCTGCGCATTCAGCGTGCCGGTTTCCGACTCGGCGGCGGCGCCATAGCGAACCGCCCGATCGACGCCGCCGCGATGCCAGGCGTGCACCGCTCCCGCGCGCAGCCCGAGCGCGCCCGGTTGCCATGCCGCGTAGGCGCCGAGATGGAAGCTGTCGAACGAGGCCGAGGACGGCTGGTCGCGCAGGCTGATGCCGCTATGCGTGTAGCCGGCGATGCCGCCCACCCGCAGCGCATCGCGCACGGCCGCGTCCGCGCCCGCCAGGAAGCCGCCGGTCGAGCTGGTGTAGCCGTTCACGCCGTCGCCGCGCGCGCTGCCCCAGGAGCCCAGCAGCCGGGCCCAGACGCCGGGCCGCGCGGCCGCCGCGTCGCCGCTGCCGGTACCGGCCAGCCGATCGAGCACGGCATCGCGTACCTGCCGGCTTTCGTTGATCAGCGTGGCGTAGGCGGCCGGGTAGATCTCGCCGGTCAACTGCGAGAGCGTGGCTTGCGGCGCCTGCGCGGCGGTCGCGAACAGCACGCTGTTGTAGACTGCGCTGCCCGGATCGACGGTTTCCAGCGCGTTCGCCACGCTGCGCTCGTTGTCGGTGTTTGCGACGCCGGCGAAGCGCGCGGCGTTGCGATTCACGGTCAGGCTGATGCTGGTCGGCCCATAGGCCAGCGACGGCGACACGAACAGATAGGCACCGGGCGAAGCGAACTGCCCATCGACGCCGCCCGCCGCATTCAGGATCACGAAGCTGCGCCCCAGCACCGAGCGCGACTGCTCTCCGCTCAGCGGCGGCGGCGTGTTCTCGAGCGCGAGGCTCAGCGTCCCGCCCGCCAGGCTGGCCTTGCCGCCCACGTCGATCCGGTCGCTCGCGCCGCTCGGCGACAACTCCACCGCGTAGGTCGAGCCGCTCGCCAGGCTCAGGTCGCCCGCCACCGACAAGCGACCGACCGAGTGTCCCGGCGCCACCGTGCCGCCGGCCGTCGCGTTCAGCGAGCGCATCGCGCCATTGCCGTTCACCAGGCCGCCGTTGCCGACCGTGACGTCGCCGCTGCTGCCGTCGAGCGAGGCGCGCCCGCCGTCCACCGCCACGTCGCCGGTGCGGCCCGTGATCGCCGCCACGCCGAGCGCCTGCACGCTCACCTTGCCGCTGTTGCCGCCCAGCGAGGCGAAGCCATTGGCGAGCCGCACCTCGCCGGTGCTGCCGGTGCCGGTCACGGCCGCGGTGCCGCCCTGGTCGATCGCGAGCGCCGCGCTGGTGCCGGCGATGGTCGCCAGCCCGCCGTTCACCGCGATGTCGGCCGCGCGGCCGTTCACGGTGAGCCGCCCGGCCGTGTTGACCACCGCGCCCGAGGCGATCGAGCCGTCGATCCGCAACTCGCCGCCATCGACCGTGGTCAGCCCGCGATAGGTATTCGCGCCCGCCAGCGTGAGCGTGCCGCCGCCCGACTTCACCAGGCTGCCCTGGTATTCGCGCGCCTGGCGGGCGGCCTCGCGCGCCACGCCGGTCGCGTAGTCGACCTTGTCGCCGTCGCTCGCCCCCGCCGGCAGGCCCTGCTGCCAGCCCCTGGACTGCAGCGTGTCGAGCCAGGCGCGATGCTCGGCGTCGTCCTCGATCTTGCGCGCCGCCAGCGCGACATCGGAGATGTCGTTCGACCAGACGTCGGCGGTGCCCGAAGGCAGCGCCGCGCGGAAGGTGCCGAGCAACTGCCCCGGCCCGTTCATGGCCTTCTTCAGGTCGACCAGGCCCCAGCCGCCGAACCCGTTCGGCACGCCGCTGTTGCCCGGCTTCGCGGGATGGACCGCCTGGAACAGGCCGTTGTTGCTGCTGTAGTCGGGCCGGCTCGGGTCCGGCTCCATATTCTGCGCGGTGGTGAACATCACCGACAGCGCCTGCTCGCTGCTCATGTAGGGAAACCGCTCCATGATCAGCGCGAGCGCCGCCGACGCGTGCGGCGCGGCCGCCGAGGTGCCGTTGAAGTTCGCGTAGGTCGCGCCGGTGGGCGCCGCCGAGGTGCCGGAATACGAGGTGGACGGCACGCCGGTCGGCGCCATCACGCACCACCATTTCGCGATCCCGCACTTGTTGTAGACCTGGCCGACCTGCTCGTCGTAGCCGGTGGTGGTCATCCAGTGCCCTTCCAGCTCCGGATGGAAATAGGCATAGGAGCCGCGCAGGCTGGCGTTGTCGTAGCCGGTGTTGCCCGAGCTGAAGTTGTTGATCACGCCCTCGCGCGACACCTTCGCGGCCGCATCGAGCCAGGTGCCCTGCCCGGTGCGCGTGCGCACCGCCTCGTGCAGCTTGTAGGCATCGGTCAGCCTGGCGAGCGTGCTGTAGTTCTCGTCGCTCGGCTGCGAGCCCCAGCTGTTGCTGATGATGCGCACGCCCTTGGCTGCGATCGCATCGTAGACATCGGAGAAATACTTCGCGTCCGAGCCGGGGAATTTCGGATCGGATACGCCGAACAGGAAGCCGTCGGTGGCATTGGTATTGCCTTCGTAGACGGTTGCGTCGGGCGCCACGCCGTGCATGCCGGTGCCGTCGCGCGCGCCCGCGATCACGCCGCTGACCAGCGTGCCGTGATTGTTGTTGTTCGAATTCAGCACGCCCGGGACGCCGTCCGAGGTGACCGGGATGTAGCGCTTGGCGGATAGTTCGGGATGCTGCGCGTAATAACCGGAATCGAGCACGCCGATCGCGATGTTCCTGCCGGTGAAACCGGCCGCGTAGGCGTATTCGGCGTGCATCGCGCCGAGCCCCCATTCCCTGGCGAATTCCGGCGTACGCCAACTGGCGGGGTCTCCGAGCCTGCCGGGCTCCTGGTAGGGCACCGTCTGCGCCTCGGCCGGCCTGGGAATCACCGCGGCGGCGATCAGCAGTTGAAACAGCAGCAGCGATGCGCGGCCGGGGGCGCCGGCGCGATTCTCATGCGTGGCCACGGCTGCCCTCCACGCGGATCGTTCCTCGATTTCCAGCGAGATCCATTGCCTTTTCTCCATTCATTGGTTTTCTGGTGCCCTGCCCCACATCGTTCGATCGCGTCGAACGCGCCCGACATCGATCCCTGCCCGCCGGCGACAGGCGAGCACGGCCCCGCCCTGCATTCGGCCTCGCTGGTTTCATTCAGGCGCTTTGATCAAAAACGGGAGATAGATCCGGCATCGTCCATCCATGCCGGCGAAGATCGGCCATGCCGGGTCGCTACACGCGGCCGGCATGGCCGTGGTCTTGAAAGGGCCGGCATCTCCATGCCGGCCGATCAGGGATATCAGCCCCGCTGCATGCCTGCCTCAGGGCTGGACGGCTCGGCTCAGGAATTGCCCCCGGCCTTCGCCGCGTTGCGCATCCGCATGACGCGCTGCGGGCTGCGTTGCGACATGAAGTCGAGCACGTCGTTCAGGCGGACATAACCGCTTCCGGCGCGGTCGATCTCGGAGAAATGGTCGCTGACCAGGCCCCAGCCCGCCGCCTTGGCCTGCTGCTTCGACAGCGTGCCGTTCGCGTCGCCGCCGTTGGCCGCCGTGAAGCGTTCGGTGACCTGGCGATCCACGTCGGCCGTGACCGAACGCTCCGATTGCTTCTCCGGCTGCGCCCAGCCGCCCGGCGGCGGCGGGGGCTTGGGCAGGTCGTCGTAGCCGTTAGCCATGGCGACGTTGGCCAGGGCGAAGCCGCCGGCAAGGGCCGCAACCATCAGTTTCATGATTTTCATGCTTGTCCTCGCTCATGCCTTACATCAGGGAACCATCGGCCGCCTGCGCCGACGATTGGTAGTACGCATCGATCGCCTGCTTCAGCGGCGCGCGCGACTGCTCGGTGTTGTAGATCATGTGGCCGCCCTCGAACCATTTGACGGGCACCCGGTCCGCAAGGTTCACGCCTTCCAGGTCCAGCTCGGTCTGGAAGCCCGGCGTGGCGATGTCCTCGTAGCCGTGCAGGATCAGCAGCTTGGCGTCCGGGTTGGCGGTCAGCACGGCCTGGATGTCGGTGATGCTCTGCGGCAGGGTATTGGCCGGCAGGCCCGCCCGCGCCCATTTCCAGATCCCGATCGTGTCGTTGTTGAGCGGCTGGTACGCCGACTTGCTCTGATAGTTCACGAAGTCCGGGAAATAGGTCTTGAGCTGGTTCAGGAAGGCCACGTTGATGTAGTCGTCCGCCGCGAAGCTGTTGCCGTTCGGCACCTTCATGCGCGCGTCGTAGCGGCCCAGTTGATACCCCGGCACCAGCGCCGAGCGGAACGGCCCCGGCGTGTAGTTGAAGTTGCTCTTCCAGGTCGAGGCGGAAATGCCGGTGTAGCTGGACAACTGGTTCAGCACCGCCTGCCCTTGCGAGCTGGCCGCGAAGGCGTTCCAGGTCGATTTCGGCCGGCCGTTGGTGAAATAGGTCCGGTAGGTGTTCTGGAAGGTGGTGCGCGCCACCGTGCGCAGCTCGGCCAGGTATTCCGCCTGGCTGCGCGTGCCGCGCTGCGTCGACTTCTTGAAGTAGTCGGCCGCCATCGCGTAGGACGGGATGTAGCCCTCGCAGGTGACCGAGCCGTCCTCCATGTCGCAATTCGAGTTGTAGTCGACCAGGGGCGAATTGAGGATGAAGCCCGCCAGCACCTTGGCCGGCTTGCCGGTCGGGTCGGGCACGTAGCCGCTGGTGCCGGCCTGCTCCAGCAGGTTGGCGACGATCGGCGTGCGAATGCCGCCGTAGGATTCGCCATACAGGTACTTCGGCGAGCTCTGGCGGTTGAACTTGTTGGTATAGCTGACGATGAAGTCGGCCACCACCTGCGCGTCGGCGTCGGTGCCCCACAGATCGCGGTTCTGCAGCGGCGAGATGGCCGTGGACAGGCCCGTGCCCGGCGGATCGACGAACACGATGTCGGATTCGTCGAGCAGCGAGATCGCATTGTCCTCGAACGGGAAGCTGGACGGCTGCACCGTGTCGTTGGCCATGTTGGGCGCATCAGACTTCAGGCGCTTCGGACCCCACGAGCCCATGTGCAGCCAGATCGAGGCGGAACCCGGGCCGCCGTTCCAGAGGAAGGTGACCGGGCGGTTCTCCTTGCCCAGCCCGTCGCGCGTGTACGAGGTATAGAAGATCGCCGCCTCGGCCGTCTTGCCCTGGGCATTGGTCTTGTAGGCCACCAGGTGGCCGGCGCGCGCCGTGTAGGGCACGGTCTTGCCGTTGATCGCGATGGTGTGGCGCTTGACCGAGGTGTCCTCGTTGATCGAGGCCAGCTTGATCGTGCCGCTGCGCGTGGTGGTGTAGGTGTTCGGGTCGTTGAGCACCTTGTCGGCCGGCGCGAGCCGGTCGAAGGCCTGCTGCTCGGTTTCGCCCGCGGCGGGCCCGGCGGCCGGGCTCGCGACGGGCGCGGCCTGGTTCGCGGCGAAGCTGCTGGCGGGCGAGGACGTGTCGTCGCCGCAGGCGGCCATGGCCATGGCGGCCAGCAAGGCGCATAGCGTCCAGGCGGGGGTTCTTCCAGTCATGAAGACTCTCCTGTTGATACTCTGCAAATCGATGTTATTGGGCTGGTTGATTCGCACTGCATATCGACCCGACGTTCACGGCGCGTCTCGGAACGACGCCGGGTCAATTCCTGGCACGACGCCGGCCGCGCCCGGCGCGGCGGCGTCGTGTCGTCATCTCGTCGGCTTCATTGCGCACGCATCACGGCGGCCACGCGCGCCTGCGGCACGATCGGCATCTGCAGCGTGGTGTGCGCCAGGTCCAGCGTGACCTGCGCCGTACCCTGGTAGCCCTGCAGCTTGAGCTTCACCTTGCTGCCGGGCAGCACGGTGAAGTCGCGCGGCATCATCTCGAGCACGAAGTCGTAGTCGGTGCCGGCCGCGATGTTCTGCGGCGTCTCCAGGCCCTTGTAGAAGCGCGGATTGGCCCAGCCGTAGCTGACGTCGTGGCCGTCCACCGACAGCGTCGCCTTCACGTTGGTGACCGTCGGCGCGAAACGCCCGCGCATCGCCACGCGGATGGTTCCAGAGTAGCGCGTGGCGTTCGCCAGCGGGCGGGTCTCGTAGCTGACGGCCGTGCTCTTGCTGAAGCCCACCGAGGGCGCCGCCGTGCCGTCCGCCGTGTCGGGCGTGAGCAGGCCGCCCGCGCGGCCGTCGCCATGCAGGTAATAGGCGGCGTCGACCGTCTTCGGCCAGGCGTCTTCCTTGATGAACAGCTCGCCGGTCGGAATGCAGTCGCGCGGGTTGTGGCCCGAGTGGCAATGGCCGATCAGCGTGTCGCTGGTGTCGTCCTCGCCGCGGCTGATGGTGGCGCCCACCGGGATGTCGCCGGCCGGCGTCTCGCGCACGTAGGTGGGCTGCTTCTCCACGCCGTTGTTCACGCCGAACAGGTAGCGCGAATACCACATCAGGATCTGCTTCTGCCACTCCTTCTGCCAGGCCGGATCGTCGTGGTCGCGGCTGTGCAGCCAGAGCTGCACCGGCTTGCCGACGCGGCGCAGCGCATCGTAGAGTTGCACCGAGTTCTTGGTCTTGACGTTGTTGTCGGCCTGCCCCTGCGCGATCAGCGTGGCCGCCTGGAAGCGGTCGACCAGGGACACCGTGTTGCGCGCCTTCCAGAAGTCGTTGTAGGCATAGTTGCCGTCGTCCGAGGCGCTCACCGCGGCCTGGCGCGCCGGCTCGCAGATCGAAGCGCGCGCGCTCGACTGCTCCTGCTGCATGTAGCTGCCGAGCGTGACGGTGTTGTCGATATCGGCGATCACGCCGTTATAGCGGAAATAGTCGTAGCCGCTGCTGATGCCCTCCACCGGCACGATGGCCTCCAGCCCCGGCACGCCGGTGGCCGCCACCATGCTCGGCAGCGTGCCGCCGTAGGAGATGCCCTCCATCGCCACGTGGCCGGTCGACCAGCTCGCCGTCACCGGCTTGCCCTGCGCGTCGGTGCCGGGCGCGGTGGCGTCGCCGGTCAGCCAGCGCACCACGCTGGCCATCGCCTCGCGCTCGGTGCGGTCCATCACCGACCAGCAGCCGTCCGACAGGTTGGTGCCGATCGAGTCGGCATAGATCACCGTGAAGCCCATGCGCAGGTACTCGGCCTCGCCGAGGAAGGGCGCGCGCGTCTGGGTGGCGTAGGTCGGATCGGCGTAGTACACCGAGGGCCGCACGATCACCGGCGTCTTGAGCCCCTCGGCCACCTCGGCCGGCTGCACGATGCGGATCGCGATGCGGTCGGGCTTGCCGTCCTGGTCGGTGTCGAACGGCGTCTGCACCATCACGCTCTGCTTGAGAGGCGCACGCATCGACAGCCAGGGCAGGATCATGCCGTCGTTGACGCTCGGCCCGTTGTGGCCGGGATACAGCGTGGCGAGCTTCGGATACGGCAGCCCGGTGGGCGAGCTGGCGAACTGCTCGCCCACCTCGGGCAGCGGCTGCGGCGGCGCGAACGGCGCCGGCTCGGGCGCCGTGGTGGCCGTGCTCAAGGGCGTGACCTGCCGCGCGGCCGAAGGCGAGGCGCCATCGTCGCCGCCGCATGCCGTCAAGCCGATCGCGGCCGCCATCAACAGCATCGGCAAGCGCGCGCCATGGCGGACCTTGCCCGCCCCCTCTCGATGATTGTCTTTATTCACTCTCGCTGCTCCGGCCCATGTTCTTATCTGTTGTACTAATCGTTTAACATTTCACGCATGTAACGCGCGGAAATAATTTGTAATGTAGCAAAAAACAAAAATCAATCTTTTTGCAATCTGATACGTAAAAAAGATTCCGCCGGATCGGGCGGAAAGCTTACAGGCGGGGCCGCGCAGCTCAATCGAGAGGAATGATTCGGTCCAGACAACAATACAAGGACATAACAAAATGTCGATTGACAATCGAATCGAATCAGGAAATTGGCGCTGCGCAAGTGCAGCAAATATTTGAACGAATCGGTGAAAAGGCATTACGCCGAAGCCGGCGCGGAAGGCCGAGCGGATTCGTGGGAGGAAAACGCGAAGGGCGCGCCATGCGCGATGGCGCGCCCGATCGTGCGATAGCGACGAACGCTTCGCTCAGTGAGCGTCGACGAACGCGAGGATGTGCCGCGCCACCTCGTCCGGTGCCTCGCGTTGCGGAAAATGGCCAACGCCGTCGAGCAGCTCGCGTCGATAGGCCGAGGTGAAGAAGCGTTCCTTGCCGGCCGAACTGGCGGGATGGTTGCAGGTGTCGATCGCGCCGTGCAGCACCAGGGTCGGCACTGCCAGCACCGGCGCGGGATCGAGCAAGGCCTCGTCGGCGTCGTAGGCCGCATCGCCCGCCACGAAGCCCCAGCGATGCCGATAGGAATGCAGCACCACCTCGGCCCAGTCGGGCCCCTCGAAGGCGCTGCAGGCATCCTCGAAGGCCTCCTCCTCATACCAATCCGAGGGCGACCAGGTATTCCACATCTGCCGCGCGAAGGCACGGCGCTGCTCGCGCACCGCCTGCTCGCCGCGCGGCGTGGCCATGAACCAGTGATACCAGTAGTTGCGCGCCTGCTCGAACGGCAGCGGCTGGCGCGGATCGTTGGTGCCATAGCCGACCGACAGCATCACCAGTTGCTCGGCCACGCCCGGCCGCAGCCCGCAGGCATTGGCCACCGCCCGCGCGCCCCAGTCGTGGCCGACCAGCAGCGGCCGCGCGAGCGACAGCGCGTCGATGAAATCGAGCAGGTCGCGGCCGAGCGCGGCCAGTTGCCCGCTGCGCGGCGTGGCCGGATCGCGAAAGCGGGTCGGCGCGAAACCCCGCAGCGCGGGCGCCAGCACGCGATAGCCGCGCTCGGCCAGCACCGCCGCCACGCCCTCCCAGGAGCGTGCGTTGTCGGGCCAGCCGTGCACCAGGATCGCGACGCGCTTGCCTTGCGGGTTCCATTCCAGATAGGCAATTTCGAGCGTCGCGGTGGATACCGAGGACCAGGGCTTCATGTCGCCTCCATGTGCGTATCGAAAGCTCCGATGCTAGCGAGCTCGCCTGGACGATTGACGATCAATCGACGCCTATAATGCACATTTCGTGATGAATGGAGTTCGCCGTGGACACCGCTTTCGGCCCTCAATCGGCCAGCCTCGACATCGTCCTGCTGCGCACCTTCGTGGCCGTGATCGAACTGGGCGGCTTCGCGCCGGCCGCCGAGCGGCTGGCGCTGACGCCCTCGGCCGTCAGCGGCCATATCAAGCGGCTCGAGGACAGCGCCGGCGCGCGCCTGCTGGAGCGCACCACGCGCCGCGTGGCCACCACGCCGGCCGGCGAGACCCTGCATCGCTACGCGCGCAACATCCTCGACCTGGAACGCGAGGCGCTCGCGCGCCTCAAGGGCTCGTCGATCCAGGGCCGGCTGCGGGTGGGCGCCTCGGAGGATTTCGCCGGCACCTGGCTGCCCGGCGTGCTGCAGGCCTTCCAGCGCGGTTATCCCGATGCCGCGATCGAGCTGAAGGTCGGCATCACGCCGGACCTGGTGCGCCAGCTCGCGCGCGGCCGGCTCGACATCGTGTTCGGCAAGCAATGCGGGCCGATCGATCGGGATGGCGAACTGCTTTGGGAGGAACCGCTGGTGTGGGCCTATGCCGAGCAGGCGCCCTTCTCGTCCGACACGATCGTGCCGCTGGCCGCCTTCGCGGCGCCCTGCATCTATCGCGACGCGGCCGTCACCGCGCTCGGCGAGAGCGAGCGCGAATGGCGGCTCGCCTTCGAGAGCAGCAGCATGGCCGGCTGCCTGTCCGCCGCGTTGTCGGGCTTCGCGGTGGCGCCGGTGGCGCGCAGCCAGCTGCGCCCCGGGCTGCGTGCGCTGGGCCGCCGCGAAGGCATGCCGGCGCTGCCCCAGGTGCGCTTCTACGCCTTCATCGGCAAGCGCACGCCGGCCACGCTGGCGCTGGTGCGCGCCGTGCACGAGGCCGGCAGCCCGGGCCGCTTCGCGCCGCGCAACGCGGCCTGAGCCCGCGGATCGTCAATCCGGGTTCCTTAATCCGGCTAATTCATGCAGGCCCGCGCCGCCTGACGATTCGATTACGAGTTTGCTAGAATCGCGCCCATCAAGGGATTTTCAACGATCGACCGATCTCGCCTGGCACAAACCAGGCTTATCGATCGATTAGCCACGCTAATGCAAAAGATTCTCGACTCATCGATGCTGGGCGCGCTGCGCTGCTTCGCCTGCGCCGGACAACTGCTCAGCTTCACGCGCGCGGCCGACGTGCTGAGCCTCACGCAGAGCGCCGTGAGCCAGCAGATCCGCCAGCTCGAAAACCGCCTCGGCTACGCGCTGTTCGTGCGCGAACACCGCCGCCTGTCGCTCACGCGCGAGGGCACCATGCTGCTCGAGGGCGTGCGCCGCGGCTTCGACGAGATCGAGACCACCCTGGTGCGAATCGCCAGCGCCGACGATCCGGTGCGCGTGGGCTGCTGCCCCTCGTTCGCGATGCTGTGGCTGGTGCCGCGCCTGTCCGACTTCCACCTGCAGTTCTCGCGCAACCCGGTGCAGTTGAAGGCCGAGTTCACGGCGGCCGGCCTGCCCGATCACGACACCACCGGGGTCGATATCGCCATCCGCTATTCGGTCGACGATTTCAGCGACATCGAGCATGCCGATGCCCTGCTCGACGAATGGCTGCTGCCGGTGGCAACGCCCGCCTACCTGGAGCGGCATCCCTCGCTGCGCGCCGGCAAGCTCGACCGCAAGGTCGCCTTCCTGCACGACGCGGCGGCCTGGACCGGCTCCTCCGATTCGGCCGAGTGGCAGGCCTGGCTGGAAGCGGTCAAGCCGGCCTGGCTGCCGCGCATCGACGGGCCGCGCTTCAATCTCGGCAGCATGGCCTTCAACGCCGCGCTCAACCACCAGGGCGTCGCGATCGGGCGCGTGTCGATGCTGCTCGACGACCTGCGCGACGGCCGGCTGGTGCCGGTGGTGCCGGTGGCGATCCGCTCGCCGGCGCGCTACTGGATGATCCGCCGCGCCGACAGCGCGATGTCGGTCGGCTCGTTCCGCGCCTGGATCCGTCAGCAGTGCGCGCACCATGCGCTGCGCCGCGCGCACGACATCGGGCAGCTCGGCGTGAGCCTGGGGCAATCGCCCGAGCCCTCGCGCGCCGCCCGCTGAGCGTACCTGCGACGCGCGAAGCGAAACCGCCGCTTCAAAGCGACGAACGCGACGAAACCGGCGCGTCCGGTCGCGAGGGCACGCGATCGGGCGGCACGCCGAGCACATGCAGCGCGCCCTCGGTGATCGCCGCGAACACCGGCCCGGCCACCGGCCCGCCGTAATACGAGCCCTTGCGCGGTGTATCGATCATCACCGCCACCACCACGCGCGGCCTCGACATCGGCGCCATGCCGACGAACACCGCGCGATACTGCCCCGCCGCGTAACCATGCCGTCCATTGCTCTTGCGCGCGGTGCCCGTCTTCGCGCCGACGCGATAGTCGGTCAGGCGCGCCATGGTGGCGGTGCCGCCCGGCGCGACCGTCTCCTCCAGCATGGCGCGCACCCGGGCCGCGACGGCGGACGGGATCACCGCCGCGCCCGGCCGCGCATCGCGGAGCTCCGGCATCTCGTGCAGCAGGCTCAGGCGCGTGGCGCGCCCGTCATTGGCCAGGATCACGTAGGCGCGCGCCAGTTGCGCGAGCGACACCGACAAGCCGTAGCCATAGGACATGGTCGCCTGCTCCACCGGTCCCCAGCGATGCGGATTGCGCAGCGTGCCCGACACCACGCCGGGAAATCCCTCGAGCGGCGCGCCGCCCAGGCCGAAGCGCCGGAAGTTGTCCCACATCGCCTGCGCGCTCAGCAGTTGCGAGATCTTCACCATGCCGATATTGCTCGACTTGGCGATCACCTGGCCGGTGTCGATCACGCCATGGTCCGAGGTATCGCGAATCCGCGCGCCATGGAATTCCAGCACGCCGGGCGAGGTATCGAAGCGCGTGCCGGGCGTGATCAACCCATCGGCCAGCGCCAGCGAGACGGTCAGCGGCTTGATGGTCGAGCCGGGCTCGAAGGTGTCGGTCAGCGCGCGATTGCGTGGCGGCCCGCCCGCCAGCGCGCCAGGATCGTTCGGATCGAAGCTCGGCACGTTGGCGAGCGCGAGGATCTCGCCGCTGGCCACGTCCACCGCGATCGCGCAGCCGGCCGCCGCGGCCGTGCGCTCGACGCCGCGCGCCAGCGCCTCCTGCGTGAGCCGCTGGATCTGCCGGTCGATCGACAGCACCAGGTCCGGCTGCGGCTCGGGCAGGTCCGAATCGCGCGGCTCGGTCACGGCGCGGCCGAGCCGGTCGACGATCAGGGTGCGGCTCGCGGCCTGGCCGCGCAGCGCCGCGTTGCCGGCCAGCTCGATGCCTTCCAGCCCCGCGCCGTCGCGGCCGGTGATGCCGATCACCTGGGCCAGCGCATCGCCTTCCGGGAAGTAGCGTTTCTGCGCGGCGATCGCGTGCAGGCCCGGGATTGCGCTCGCCAGCAAGGGGCGCGCGACGTCCAGCGGCACCGCGCGCCGCAGCGGCGCGAAACGTCCGCCGCGCCGCCGGAACGCATCGACCGAAGCCGGCGACAGATGCAGCGCGGCGGCCAGCTCGCCGACCTGCCCGGGCGTGGCGCGCGCGAAATCCTGCGGATCGAGCCACAGATCGTCGACGGGTTCGCTGATGGCCAGCACGTTGCCGCGCCGGTCGAGGATCTTCGAGCGCAGCGCCACCGCGCTGAAGGTGCGCTCGTAGCGCCGCCGCCCCTGCTCCACGAAGAACTCGCGATGCGCCACCTGCACCCAGGCCGCGCGCGCGATCAGCGCCAGGAAACCGAGCGTGAGCAGCAGCACCACCAGGCGAGAGCGCCAGGCGGGCAAGCCGGCCGGCACGCCGGGCGAACGATGGAAGGAGAAGTGCTCGCGTGACATGCGCCGGGCGATCCGTGCCGGCGGCGAAGCCGGCTCAGTGAGGAAGGCCGGCGATTGTGTCGAGCGCGCGCGCGGCGCTCAAGCGATGATTTCTTGGGCGTGGATTAGCCCGCTTAATGCCTGCGCCACAACGGGCGGCGCGCATTCAATCGCGCATTCAATCGCGCACGCCATCGGCTCCCGCGAATACCGACATGCGTCGCATGATCCAGTCCAGCAGCTCGTTGGCGGCCGCCACCAGCGGCCTGCCCGGCTTCACCAGCAGGCCCGCCTTGATGTCGAGGAACAGCGGATGCGAGATCGGCACCACCGCGAGCTTGCCCGCGGCCAGCTCGCGCTGCACCGCGAACTCGCCGATCAGCGCGACCATCGAGCCGGCCTCGACGATGCGCTTGAGCGCGGTCAGCGAGTTGGCCGTCAGCGAGGGATGGATCCGCACGCTCTCGGCGAACTCCAGCATGCGCGCCGCGTGGCCGATGCCGAAGGTCGAGGGCATCAGCGCGAGCGGATGCGCCAGCACCTCGGCGACGCTGGCCGGCCCGCCGCGCCGCGCGAGCGGATGATCGCGGCGGGTCAGCAGCACGATCGGCTGCGCGACCGTCATGCGATGCACCACCAGCGGATGCGGCGGCGGGTTGTAGGCCAGGCCGATATGCGCGCGGCTCTCGGCGATCGCCTCGAGGATGTCGTCGACCGGCAGCATGTTCAGCTCGACGCTCACGCCGGGATAGGTGGCGAGGAATTCGGCCAGCACCTCGTCGACCAGGCCGTCGACGAAGCCCTCGCTGACCACCAGTTGCACATGCCCCTGGTGCAGCCCCTTGAGCGCGTGCAACTGCTCCTCGAGCTTCTCCTGGTGAGCGCGATAGCCGCGCCAGAATTCCAGCAGATGGGCCGCCGCCTCGGTGGGCTTCACGCCCCGCGCGAGCCGCTCGAACAAGGTGGTGCCGAGCTCCTCCTCGAGCAGGCGGATCTGGCGCGTGATCACCGAGGGCGAGGTGTTCAGGTGGTCGGCCGCGCCGCGGATCGAACCATGGGTGAGGACCTCATGGAAATAGCGCAGGCGCTGCTGGTTGATTTCTCGCATGAATCGACTCGGGGCGAAAAGGAAGACAGCGGCGGGAGTGTTGCCCTGGCGGCAACGATACATGAACCGAGTTGCTGTTGCTCGTGCTTTTTGGGCTGGACATCATTCGCACACCAGAACGTGAAGGCCGAGCCGAGCCACGCCACCGGAGATCCCCATGTCGACTGTTTCCCGCGTCGGTCTCGACGCCCGCGCGTCCTCGCTCTATGCGAAGGTCAACCTGCGGCTGCTGCCGTTCCTGCTGCTCTGCTACCTGTTCGCCTACCTGGACCGCGTCAACGTCGGCTTCGCGAAGCTGCAGATGCAACAGGACCTGGCGCTGTCGGATGCCGCCTACGGGGTGGGCGCCGGCATCTTCTTCATCGGCTACGTGCTGTTCGAGGTGCCCAGCAACCTGCTGCTGCCGAGGATCGGTGCGCGCCGCACCTTCAGCCGGATCCTGTGCCTGTGGGGCATCACCTCGGCCTGCATGCTGTTCGTGCGCAACGTGCCGATGTTCTACGCGATGCGCTTCCTGCTCGGCGTGTTCGAGGCCGGCTTCGCGCCCGGCATGATCTGGTACCTGTCGCGCTGGTACGGCCCCTCGCGGATGGGGCGCGCGATCGCCATCGTGTTCCTGGCCGGGCCGATCGGCGGCATCGTGGGCGGCCCCTTGTCGGCCGCGCTGATCACCACGCTCGACGGCCGCCTGGGCCTGGCGGGCTGGCAGTGGATGTTCCTGGTGGAGGGCCTGCCCTGCGTGCTGCTGGGCCTCCTGACGCTGCGCGTGCTGCCCGATCGCGCCGCCGACGCGCGCTGGCTCGATGCCGAGGAGAAGCAGCGCATCGAGGCCGAGATCGCCGCGCCCCACCTGCACGAACGCGGCTTCGGGCGCGCCCTGCGCGACCTGGCGATCTACCGGCTGGCGATCGCCTACTTCAGCCTGATCGCCGCGATCTACGCGATCAGCTTCTGGCTGCCCACCCTGCTCAAGGCGCGCGGCGCCACCAATCTGATCACGCTCGGCTGGTACAGCGCGATCCCCTACCTGGCCGCCGCGATCGGCATGACCTGGATCGGGCGCCGCTCGGATCGCACCGGCGAGCGCCGCTACCACGCGGTGGTGCCGGCCTGCGCGGCGGCCCTGGCACTGGCCGCGGCGACGCGCTTCGACGCGCAACTGCCGATCGCGCTGGGCCTGCTGACGCTGGCCACCGCCGCGCTGTGGATGGCCTACACGGTGTTCTGGGCGATTCCCTCGAACTTCATCAAGGGCGCCGAGGCAGCCGGGGTGATCGCGCTGATCAACACCATCGGCCTGTCCGGCGGCTTCTGGGGCCCGGCCATGATCGGCTGGGTCAAGACCGCCACCGGCAGCCTCGACGCGGGCCTGCTCGCGCTAGCCGGCTTCCCGCTGCTGGCCGCCGTGCTGCTCGCCACCAACCGGCTCAGCGCCGCGCCGCGCTGAGTATCGGGCGCCGGCTTCGCGGCCCGGCTCGCACCCGCTTCCCCGGCGGCGCCTCGCGGCGCCGCGCCGTCTTTTCCTTCGGACTCCACGATGAAGATCCTGATTGCCGGTTTCCAGCACGAGACCAATACCTTCGCGCCCACCCGCGCCGACTACGACAGCTTCGTGCGCGGCGAGGGCTTTCCCGCGCTGCGCCGCGGCGCCGAGGTGCTGGCGCTGCGCGAGGTGAACATTCCCGCCGGCGGCTTCATCCGCGCCGCCGAGGCGCGCGGCCACGCGCTGCTGCCGGTGATCTGGGCCGGCGCGAGCCCTTCCGCACACGTGACGCGCGAGGCCTACGAGCGCATCGCCGGCGAGATCCTCGACGCGGTGCGCGCCGGCGGTTTCGAGGCGATCTACCTGGACCTGCACGGCGCGATGGTGGCCGAGCATGTCGACGACGGCGAGGGCGAACTGCTGGAGCGGATCCGGCGCGAGCTGGGCGCGGGCGTGCCGGTCATCGCCTCGCTCGATCTGCACGCCAACGTGACGGCGCGCATGCTGCGCGACGCCGACCTGCTGGTCGCCTACCGCAGCTACCCACACGTCGACATGGCCGAGACCGGCGAACGCGCGCTGCACCTGCTGGAGCGCCTGGCCGCCTCGCCCGCGAAACCGGTGTGCGTGGCGCGCGGCCTGCCCTTCCTGATTCCCGTCAACGCGATGTGCACGCGCTTCGATCCGGCCCGCGCGCTCTACCAGGAACTCGCGCGGCTCGAGCACGACGACGAACGGCTGCTGTCGCTGTCCTTCGCGCCCGGCTTCCCGGCCGCCGACTTTCCCGAATGTGGGCCGATGCTGTGGGGCTACGGCATCGACGCCGACCCGATCGAGCGGCGCATCGAGGCCCTCGCGCGCGCGCTGGTCGCCGACGAGGCGAGCTGGCGCGTCGATTTCCTGAGCCCCGACCAGGCGGTGCGCGCGGCCCTGCACGCGAGCGTCGGCGCCACCCGGCCGGTGATCATCGCCGACACGCAGGACAACCCCGGCGCGGGCGGCGACGCGAACACCATGGAACTGGTGCGCGCGCTGCTGCGCAATGGCGCGCGCGAGGCGGCGGTGGGCATGATCTGGGACCCGCGAGCCGTGCGGCTCGCGCATCAGGCCGGTGTGGGTGCAAGCATCGAGCTGGCGCTGGGCGGCAGCCAGGGGCGCGACGCTCCCGCCGCTCATGCTCCTTTGACAGCCCGCTTCGAGGTCGCCCATCTGTCCGACGGCCGCTTTCGCTTCGACGGGCCGATGATGAACGGCATGGACGGCGAACTGGGCCCGGTCGCCTGCCTGCGCATCGAGGACGTGGAGATCGCGGTGAGCGCGACCAAGATGCAGATGTTCGAGCGCAACCAGTTTCGTTGCGCGGGCATCGATCCCGAGCGACGCGCGATCCTGGTGGTGAAGAGCTCGGTGCATTTCCGCGCCGACTTCGAGTCGATCGCGCACACGATCCTGGTGGCCAAGGCGCCGGGGCCGATGGCGGCCGATCCGGGCGACCTGCCCTGGCGCCGGCTGCGTGCCGGCATGCGCGTGCGCCCGGGCGGGCCGGCCTTCGCGCGGGCCGACGCCCTCGCGGCCACGCGCTGATTCGACTCGCGGCGCGTTTGCAAGATCGATTGCGAGCAGGCAGCTTGCCGCCCCGTCACGAACCCATCGCGATCGCATCGCGCGGCTGATCCGCAAGGCCCGGCACCCGCGCCGCGCCCGCCATGCAAAACGGCGCGCGCCATCTCGCCGATGGCGCGCGCCGCATCGAATCACGCTCGACGAATCACCGCTCAGCCGGGCACCACCTCGGCGCTGAACGCCTCGACCTCGGCGGCCAGGCCGATCGCGGCCTGGCGCACCAGTTCGCCGCCCTTTTCCTGCGAGGCCTGCTTCGGATGTGAACCCATTCGGCCGTCGGGGAAGCGCGCGCGGAATTCGAGCGCCTCGCGGATCGGCCCCATCGGCGCGATCTCGGGCGCGTAGTCGGCATCCTTGATGGTATGCGGCAGCGCCCATTGCGTGACGGCGATCTCGGAGGGCGTGGCATGCACGCCATGGCCGGTCGGGAACTGGCGGTTGGCGATCTCGGTCACGCCTTCCAGGTCCCACCAGTTCTTCAGCTTCAGCGCGAAACCGCAGCGGCGGCGCGCGAAGCTGGCCTGCGCGTAGATCTCCGAGAACGCGGCCTCGATCGAGGCGATGTTGCCGCCATGGCCGTTGAGGAACAGGATCTTCTCGAAGCCGTGCACGGCTAGCGAATTGACCCAGTCGCAGATCGCCGCGATGAAGGTGCTCGGGCGCAGCGAGATGGTGCCGGGAAAGCCCAGGTGGTGCTGCGCCATGCCGATGTTGAAGGTCGGCGCGACCAGGATGTCGGCCGACTTCTGCGCCTCGACGGCGATGATCTCGGGACACAGCCAGTCGGTGCCCAGCAGGCCGGTGGGGCCGTGCTGCTCGTTCGAGCCGATCGGCACCACGATGGTGCGGCTGCGCTTCAGGTAAGCCTCGATTTCGGCCCAGGTCGACAGGTGCAGGAGCATGATGAATTCCGTTGGCAGGTGCGCTGGGCTCGCGCGACTGCGGGCCGGACGATGCGCGGGTGGGGACGATTCGTGATGTCGCGATGGATCACATCGTCCCAGCAAGCCGCCCGATGCACAACAGCAACAAGATGAACGAAACGTTGCCCGGCAAGCAACGCTCGATTCGATCGGCCGCCTGTCACGGCGCCCGGCCGGCGCTGCGCCGATTCCTTGCCTCGCCCTTCCCTCCCCTTGCCCCGGCCTCAGCCCGCCTCGACCACGTCCGGTTCGGCGAGCGCCGCCTCGTGCGAGGCTTCCAGCCCGGCGCTGACGATCACCGTCGGCACCGGACGGCCGCCGTCCAGGCGCGAGCCGTCCGCGCGATACCAGAGCATCGAGACGATATCGCGCGCATCGCGCGTGCTGGTTTCCTCGAATTCCTGCTGCATGGCCTTTCTCTCTCGATGATGTGAATCGCCGCGTCCGCAGGCGCGCAAACGTTGTCGTCGACGCGTGCGAGCGCTGAGCCCGCGGCGTCGATCGGCACCTGCCGCCCTCGCGCCGCCCGTCCTGCCGCTTGTCCTACCTTGCCGCCATCCCGCCTTGCTGTTGCATCGTGCCGCCGGCCCGCCTCAGGCTTCCTCGAGCACCCACTTGACCAGCCCGTGGCGCCCCTTGAAACCGAGCTTGGTCGCGGCGCGCTTGATATAGGTTTCCACCGTGCTGTGCTTGACGCCCAGCGTCTCGGCCATCTCGCGGAAGGTGCTGCCGGTCAGCAGGCCGACGCAGACCTCGATCTCGCGGTCGGAGAGCACCACGGCCGCGCTCGACAGGCGATGCTCGAACTCGCTGCGCAGCGATTCGTTGCGCGTTTTCTCGCTGGACTCGCGCTCGTCGGCCACCGGGCGCGCGCTGGCCGCGTAGCGGCGGTGCGAGGCGTGCATCTCCACCAGCGGCAGCAGCATCTCCGCGCAGCTCTTGAGGAAGGACATTTCCTGCAGGGTGAAGTCGTAGGACTGGTCGGGGCGATACAGCGAGATCACGTAGCGCCGGTTCGCCTTGCGCGAGACCAGGTGGCACTGGAAACCGCGGTCGTAGCGACACGAGGGCATGGCCTCGAAACCGCTGCTCGACTCGCAGTGGCGCGGCGCGTTCATGTGGATCAGCTGCGTGTCGGACGCCGCGAGGATCTTCATCGACAGCGGATCGCGCGCGATGCCGCGCTCCAGCTCGTCCTTGAGGATGGTGGTGCGGATGTCCTGGTCATGCGAGGCGAAGGCGCCGAGCAGGTGCACCCCGACGATTTCGCCCTTGCTCTCGTTGACCGACCACGCGGTGATCTTGGTCGAGGCGACCTTCACGGATCCGACGAGCAAGGCGTGCAGATCCGAGGTGAAGCGCTCGGTACCGGTGCTGGATATGATTTTCCCTAGCTTGCCAAATATCTCGACCAATTCGTGTTCCTCGGAATATGTTGTTGTGCAGCCCAGGCGCGCTCTCGCCGGATCGATGAATCGACCAAGGCATCGCGGCGGCACCTGCCGGCGCCGGGTCCTGCCGATCTTCCCCTGCCCGCTTCCACCGATCGTGCCGCACGGCTACGGCCGACCTCGCGACAGGTCTCGACGCCGTCGTGGCCGGTCCATTGCGCCGGACATCGATGCGCCCACCACCACGCCCCACTCTCACGAGGCGCTTCGGGACCCGCCGGCCGCATCTGAACGGCGCCCGATCCGGGTTCCCTCCGGCGATTCCTCTCAAAACCGCCGGATGAAAAAAGGTAGCCAGCATCCGCATGCCGCAACAAGCCGGACACACGAACCCCGACCCCGTTCGCGAAACCAGCCTCGCGAACCGTGCCGGCCGATGCCACCGGCCACACGCGGGTCACAATGCGCCGCGCCGCCCGAGCCGGCATCGACCGACCTGGCCAGGCCGGCGATGGTGCCGTTTGCGTCGTGATTCATTGTTATGAATTGCCAGCACCGCGACTGTACTGGATTTTCCATGACACAGCGCCCTCTACAAAAAAATACTTTTGAAACGAGTTACGCTGTGTTAGGAAATCTAACCCTTGTTTTATGCGAATTGCGCGTGAGCGGAATGCGACATCCATTTCCCGAATTCGGCGCGTTATGCCAGATGGCACGCCAGCCGGGGTTTCTGGTCGAAGAAAGGGAGTTGGGGAGAACGCGACGGGACGCCAGGGAAGGGCGCGAGGAGGACTATGTCGATCGACCGGCATTCTGCCGGCCTTCATTTCGTTATGTTAATCAGTTGATTAACAGTGAGATTTGGTTTCACGATTATGACGTTTGAAACGATCGTTCCGTTTCAAACCGGGAAGCGCGGCGGCGGTACCGGCGATCGGCGCCACCGCCGCGCTTCCGGCGGCGGGTTCAGGCCGGCTGCGCCTCGCGCCGGCGCTCCAGCTCGCGCACCAGCGGCAGCACGCGCTGGCCGAAATATTCGACCTCCTCGTGGTAGTGCAGGAAGCCGGCCAGCACCAGGTCGACGCCGATCGACTTCAGCGCCACGATGCGCTCGGCGATCTGCTCGGGCGTGCCGATCAGGTTGGTGCGGAAGCCGTCGTTGTACTGCACCAGGTCCTCGAACTTCGAGTTGGCCCACATGCCCTGCCCCTCGGGCGCGGCCTTGCCGGCCTGCTTGACGGCGTGGCCGAAGGCGTTGACGGCCTCCACGTCGGCATGCCGGACGATCTCGTCGAGCACCGCGCGCGCCTCCTCCTCGGTATCGCGCGCGATCACGAAGGCGTTCACCCCGAAGCGCACGCGGCGCCCCTGCTCGGCCGCCGCCGCGCCGATCTCCTCGATCTGCGCGCGATGGCCCTCGAGCGTGTTGCCGTTCATGAAGTACCAGTCGGAGACGGCCGCGGCCATCCTGCGCGCCGCCGCCGAGTTGCCGCCCTGGAAGATCTCCGGATGCGGCTGCTGGATCGGCTTGGGCTTGAGCGTGTAGTCGTGGAAGCGGTAGAAGTCGCCGCGGAACGTGAAGTTGTCCTCGGTCCAGACGCCGCGCACGGCGCGGATGAATTCCTCGGAGCGGCGATAGCGCTCGTCGTGTTCGAGCCAGGGCTCGCCGATCGCGGTGAATTCGCCCTTGAACCAGCCGCTGACCACGTTGATCGCGACGCGCCCGCCGGTGAGCTGGTCGATGGTGGCGAGCTGCTTGGCCACCACCGCCGGATGCCAGGGCCCCGGCAGGATCGCGGCGATCACCTTGAGGCGCTCGGTGGCGGCCAGCAGCGCATGGCTGATCGCCACCGATTCGTGCTGGTACTCGGCGCCGTAGCCGGCCGTGAAGCGGATCTGCGACAGCGCGTAGTCGAAGCCGTTGCGCTCGGCCAGTTGCGCGAGCTTGCGGTTGTAGTCGATATCCCAGCTGGTGCGCTGCTCGATCTTGCTGACCACCAGGCCGCCGCTGACGTTGGGCACCCAGTAGGCGAATTTCAGTGTTTCCGGCTCGTGACTCATCGGCTCGTCCCTCGAATGAACAGGCGACAGGAAGCCGTGCCGGGCGCCAGGGCGCGCGGCACGGCGATGTCGTCGGGACATGCTAGGAGCCGGGCTTGATGCGGACAACCAAGGATTTCAGCTAAGGATTCCAGCGCGCGAGCGTTCAGGATCCCGGATCGGCCAGTCCCACCGCGCCGAAGCCGTAGCGCGGCAGCACGGCCTGCGCGGCCGGGCTCATCAGGTACATCGCGAAACGCCAGGCGGCCTCGTCGTGACGGCCCTCGAGCACGGTCATGCCGTAGTCGGCCTGGATCGCGAGTTCGGGCGGCAGTTCCACCTGCACGAAGGCCGGGTCCGGCTGCGTGTCGTGCGAGCTGCAATACCCGACGAACACGTCCACCACATGCGTCTGCATGAAGTATTTGACGGGGTTGGCGCCGGCCGGCACCTCGGGCGCGCTGCGCCCGCCCACCAGTTGCCGCGCCTTGGCCTCCAGCACGGCCGTGGCGCCGGCGCGCAGCGTGCCGGCCTTCTCGAACAGCAGCCAGGCGTAATCGCCGCCGGGGTCGGCCTTGGGCGTGGAGGTGCCGATCTTCACGCCGGGATCGAGCAGCTTGTCGAGCAGCTTGGCGCTGGTCAGGCCCACGTCGGGGCGCGCGCTCACGCACACGCGATTGCGCGCGAACACCACGGTCGGTCCGGCCTTGCCTTCGGCCGTGAGCCGCCGCGGATGCGCGAGGTTGGCCGAGATGAACAGGTCGGCCCTGGCGCCGCCCTCGATGCGCTCCAGCAGCAGGCCCGCCGGGCCCGTCACCAGCTTGACCGGCTGGCCGGTGGCCGCGGTGTAGTCGTGCGCGATGGTGGCCAGCGCGCCGCCGGTGCTGCCGGCCGCGAACACCGTCAGCGCCTCGGCGCCGCGCGCGGCGGGGATCGTGAAGGCCAGCAGGGCCGAGGCCGCGAGCGCGGCGGCGAGCGAGCGGGATGCGGGTCGGAATGTGAGTCGGGATGCGGGTCGGAATGGGAGTCGATGCGTGAATCGGGAAGTCATAGGTCCACCTGGATGGAAGCGCGCACGGTACGCGGCGCGCCGAGCGTGCCGGTGCCGTTGTCCGTGCTGTTGAAACCGTTCTGGCCGGTCGGGGCGATGTTGGCCCAGTACTGGCGGTTGGTCAGGTTGTCGACGGCCAGGCGCAGCACCACCTTGCGGCCCGCGATGCGGGTCTGGTAGCGGGCGCCGAGATCGAGCACGGTGTAGCCGTCGACGAAATCCGTGTCGCTGTAGTTGCCCGGCCGCCGGCTCGCGTGATTGACGTTCAGGTTGAAGGCCAGGCCCGGCACGCGCGGCACGCTGTAGTCGATGAGCGCGTTGAACACCAGCTTCGAGAGCCCGAGGATCTGCTTGTCGCTGGTGGCGGCCGAGCCGGTGTCGAACAGGCGCGGATCGAGCAGCGAGAGCCCCGCGTAGACGTGAAGATCGCGGCTCACCGCGCCGTTCGCGCTCAGCTCCAGCCCACGGTTGACCTGCTCGCCGCCATTGGCGAACACGTTGTTCGCGCCCACGTAGGCATAGGGGCGCTGGATGCGATACAGGGCCAGCCCGAGGTTCATGGTGTCGATCTCGAGCTTGTAGCCGAGCTCCCACTCGCGGCTGCGATAGGGCGCGAGGCTCTCGCCCGCGTTGGCGCTGCCGCTCGGCGCGCTGTCGCCCTGCTGCAGGCTGTCGGCGTAGGTCAGGTAGGCCGTCATGTTCGGCCGCGGCTTGTAGATCAGGCTCGCGGTCGGGCTGATGCCGCTCGCGTCGTAGCGGCTGGTGGTCGAGCCGCCGCGGTTGAAGTTGCGCACGCTGATCCAGCTCTGGCTCGCGGCCAGCAGCGCCGACCATTGCGAATTGAAGCCGATCGTGTCGCCCAGCGTCAGCGATTGCTGGATGGTGCGCACCGCGCGGAAGCGGTTCGAGAAATCGGGCAGCGGCGGCTCGGCGAAGCTGGCCGGATCGGCGAGGTTGCCGCGGCCCAGCGTGATCGCGCCGGTCTGGAACGGCGTGTAGCGGTTCCAGAAGAAACCCGTGTTCGCGATCACCAGATCGTGCGACATGCCCGCCAGCCAGGTCCGGCCGTTCAGCGCCAGGTTGTTGCTGACGATCGAATCGAGGCTGAAGGTGGTGGTGGCGGTGGTCGCCGTGTAGGCGCCGGCCGCGTTGGCCAGCGTCAAGGTCGGCACCGTCGAGGCGCGATCGCTGGTTTCGCGCAGCAGGCCCGCCGTGAGATGCCAGTCCTCGCCGAAGTCGTGCTTGAGCGTGGCGCTGTAGATGTTGGTGACGTTGTCGTCGCCGGCCCAGGTCTGGCCGTAACCCTGGCGCGTCGGATCGAGCGCGCCCGGGAACGGCACGCCGCGCGCCAGCGCGAAGGTGCCGGGGAAACCCGTGTCGAGGTAGTGATAGGTGCTGAAGTTGGTTTCCAGCCGCGTGTCGCGGTTGAAGCGCACGTCGAAGGCGAGGCTGGCCAGCTCGCGGCGCAGCCGGCTGCCGGGCGCGTAGCTCTCGCCGTTCTGGTTCAGCAGGTTGAGCCGGTAGCCGAAGGTGTCGTCCTTGCCGAAATGCCCGCCCAGATCGAGATGCTCCAGCAGCGACTGGCGCGAGGCGTAGCCGATCGTGAACTGGCGCAGCGGCGCATCGGTCGGCCGCTTGAACACGAAGTTGAAGGTGCCGGCCGGATTGGCCGGGCCATAAAGCGCGCCCGACAGCCCGCCCAGCACCTCGATGCGCTCGAATTCCTCGATCGGATAGTCGGTGGTGGCCGCCACGTTCAGGCCGTCCACGCGCGTGTTCTGCACCACGCCGGCCTGCAGGCCGCGCGTCTGCGGGCGGATGTTCTCGCCCTGCACCGAGGCAATGAAGCGGAACGCCTCGCGCACGCTTTCGAGCTGCTGGTTGGTGGCCAGCGCCGTGGGCACCACGCTGATCGAATACGGCGTGTCGAGCAGGGCCTTCTCGCCGAGCGGGCCGACGCGGATCCGCTCGACCTGGTAGGACGGCAGCGCGCTCGGCGCGGGGCCGCTGATCACGACCGGGGCGAGCAGCAGCTCGGGGTCCTGCGCATGAACGGCGAACGAAGCGCTCGCGCCGGCGCAGGCCAGCGAGAGCGCCCTGAAACGGGGGCGGCGGAGATGCATGGGGAGAGGAAGGTGTCAGCGGATCAAGTCGTTATGCTTCTAAATATATAACGAAATAATCCGCCACACCGAACACAGTTGCGCAGAGCACAGTTGCCGCCGGCACTGTGTCCCGGGGTGAGACAAACCTGTCTTCCGGAGCGCGAACGCAAGCGCGGATCGGCAGAATTCAGTCTTCTCGATTCGCGAACGGTGCAGGGCCCAAGGCGCGGCCCGGCCCGGATAAGATTCGGCTCTCGCCACCCTCGCGCCGCGCCGGCCGAATCCATCGAGGACCGGACATGAACAAGCTGCAAGCCATGGAAGTGTTTGTCCAGGTGGTGGACGCGGGCGGCTTCACCCGCGCGGCGGACAACATGAAGCTGCCCAAGGCGACCGTGTCCACCCTGATCCAGTCGCTGGAGCGCTCGCTGGCGGTCAAGCTGCTGAACCGGACCACGCGCCACGTCAGCGTCACCGTCGAAGGCGCGGTCTATTACGAACGATGCATGCGCATCCTGTCGGACGTGCGCGACGCCGAGGACGCCCTGTCCCGCAACCGCCGCGAGCCGTCGGGACGCCTGCGCGTCGACGCGCCCACCGGCCTGGCCAGCGAGGTAATCATCCCCACCCTGCCGGATTTCCTCGATCGGTATCCCGGCATCCAGCTGGAGCTGGGCTGCGGCGATCGCCCGGTGGACCTGATCGAGGAAGGCGTGGATTGCGCGATTCGCGGCGAGCGCCGCCTGCCCGATTCCAGCCTCATCGCGCGCCAGGTCGGCACCATGCACTACCTCACCTGCGCCTCGCCCGCCTATGTGAAACGCCACGGCCTGCCGGCGCATCCCGACGAGCTGGTCGATCATCGCTGCATCAGCTACTTCTCGGCGCGCACCGGGAAGGTGTTCGACTGGCACTTCGTGCGCGGCGAGGAGCGGGTCCAGGTCGCGCTGTCCAGCCGGATCGCCCTGAACGACAGCCACGCCTACACGGCGGCGGGCCTGTCGGGCCTGGGCATCGTGCAGATGGCGAGCTTCCTGATGGCGCCGATGATCGAGGACGGCCGCTTCGTCCCGGTACTGGACGGTTGGCATAACGAACCGCTGCCCGTGCACGTGGTGTATCCGCGCAATCGCCATCTCCCGGCCAAGCTGCGCGTGTTCGTCGACTGGATCGCCGAATTGTTCTCCCGCCATCCCGCCGTGTGCCACGGCAAGATGGCCCATCCTTCTCGAAGCGGCCTGCTCGCGCAGCCGTGAATCGCCCGCGGATCCGGCGATACAGCCGCCGCCGCGCGGGCGACGGCCGCGCGGCCCGGCCGCTGCGCTCACTCGACCGGCAAGCCCTCGGCTTCCCGCGACGCGCGCACGCTCGGCCGCCGTGCCATGCGCGCCATGAAGGCCTGGATATGCGCGTGGCCGGAGATGTCGATGCCCACGCGCGGCGGCCAGCACAGCACGTTGTAGAGATAGGCGTCGGCCACCGAGAATCGCTCGCCCAGCAGGTAGTCGTGCCGCGCCAGGTGCCGGTCGACGTAGGCGAAGTTCCGAGCCAGGTTGCCTTCGGCGAAGCGGGCCTTCGAGGCCTCGTCCACGAACGGTGAAAACATCACCGCCATGCCCTTGTGCAGGTCGGTCGCGACGAAATTCAGCCACGCCAGCGCCGTGTAGCGCTCCCGCGTGCCGGTGGACGGCAGCAGCGCGCGTTCGGGGCGGGCATCCGCGATCCATTGCAGGATCACGGCGCCTTCCGTGAGCACCTCGCCTTCGCCGATCTGCAAGGCGGGCACGAAGCCCTTTCGCGTCACCTTGAAATAGTCGCCCTCGGCGGTCTGCTTGGTGGCGAAGTCCACCTTCACCAGTTCGAAGGCCTGGTCGGCCTCTCGCAATGCGATCTGCGGAGCGAGCCCGCAGGAGCCGGGCGCAAAGTACAGCTTCATGATGTTTCCTTTTGTCGGGACGAGGAGTCGACATCGCCGGCCGGCAGACTGTCTTCGAAACGATCTTCGTCGGCCGCGTGCCGCGGACTCGCGATCCCGGCGGAAGAAGATTCGTCGAGGAAAATTCTATCGACGCGCGGCTTGCCCATATACGGCAGCCGCCCGAATTCATCGTTCGGATTCTTGAACAATGCCGTTCCCGGCAAGCACCTCGACCTTGTCGACGCGGCTTGCCCGGTTCAGTGGAACCGGTATGTGGGATTGGCGGGATCGAACGCCGAATCGTCGAAGTCCCGCGGCGTGATCGTCTCGAACACCACCTGCTCGAAGAGGCGGCCGTCGTTGTCATAGGATTCGGCGGTCCGGAACCACGGATGCCGCAGATCGAGCCCCAGCGTTTCCTTCTTCGCGTAGTACTCGGGCTGGCCGGTCGGCGTTTCGTAGGTGAACGCGACGACGCGCACGCCGTCGATGGTCTTCACCTCGATGCGCGCCGGATGCTGGCCTCCCGCCTCCCCGAGCTTCGCGCCCTCGGCCAGGAACTGGCCCGCGATGAAGGCCGTGCCGATATCGCGCACCTGATGGCGCGACTGCGTGCGCGCCAGCGCGCCGTTCAACGAGGCCCACACGGGCAGCACGTTCAGCAAGCCGCCGAGATGGCCATACAACTGGTCGCGGCGGCGCGACTCGTCGTAGATGATTTCCTGCCCGGCATGCGCGCCGTCGGGCAGCCATTTCGCGTAGATCCGCAGCGGCTTGCTGCTCAAACGCACCAGCATGTGATCGGGCCGGCTCGGCCAGGTGCCGTGGATGCGCTCCTGGCGCCGCATCGTGAATTCGTACGAGGCATAGGCGTTGGGCCCTTGCTCGATGTAGCGCGGCACCGTGGACGCGTCGAGCGACTGGAACAGCGCGAGCAGGGCCGCGTCGTCGAGCTTTTCCAGCGCGCCCGTTTCGGCCGCGCGACGCAGCCAGCGCACCTGCCGATCGAGCGGCAGCGCACCGACCTGCGCCGGCGAAACATCGGGCTGCCCGGCGGGCGCGGCGGTCTCGCTCGCCGCCGCGCTCGACACCTCGCTCGCCGCTTCGCCGTGCGCGAGCGGCGGCGACATGCATGCCGCGATCGCCAGCCACGCGGCGATCCTCAGGAAGGCGGGCAAGCTCATCGCGGGCTCCCGCCGCGCGGACGCGACATCACGGATCAATGCCGACCGCCGCCATGGAAGCTGCTGCCTGCGTGGAAGCCGCCGCCATGGAAACCGCCGCCGTGATGGAACCCGTTGTGAAAACCGCCGTATCCGCCGAAGTGACCGTGCTCGACATGGTGGAAGTGGTGGACGAACACGAACGAGCCGCCGAAGCCGAAGGTCCAGGGCCCGTAGAACCAGGGGTCGTAATACGGGAAGACCGCGTAATCCGCGTAGGCGGGCAGGACCGCGGCATCCCCATCGATCGCCGCATCCGGCTGCTGGATCCGCCAACTGCCGTCGGGCTGGCGACATGCCAGGCCGGTCAGGTTCTGCGTGGCGCCGTCGATCACCGCGCTGGTGTTGACGCTCCGGCAAACGGGAGGCGCCGCCGCTCCCGCCGTGCCGAGCGAGGGATCCGCCAGGGAGGATGGCGAGGCAACCGGCGTGGTGCAGGCCGCGCAGCTGGCGAGCACGATGCCGAGTCCAATGAGAGTACGCATGATTTCGTCCTGTTCGACGGGCGGGTGGCGGGACGCGGAGCATCGCGCCGACACCTTGAAGACGCCATCGGTACGCCTGGCAGGACACATCGCCGAGGCCGGGTACGCGTGGAAGACGTCGCGCGTCGGCGGGATGGCAATGTGTGCCTGCCCTACCAGAACAGTTTGTCGATCGGCGCTATTCCATCTTTCAGGTCGGGTTTGTTACGCAGGATTCCAGGATCGCGCGGCAGGCTCTGCCGCGGTGCAGCAGGCGCCGGGCTGTCGGCGCCTCCCCGCGCGCCGGGGCCCGCGATGCCTCGACGACATAAAACCCGGCGCCGGGACCTTGCATGAATCGCGACGGCCACGCGTGACCTTGCCGATGACGCATCGGTGCCCATCGGCTCGCACCCGGCACGGCACGGCGAAGGATCCCCGATTCATCCCGCCCTTCATTGCCTCGCCTTCCTTACATTCCGGGTACAAGACAGCGCAATGAAGTTCGACCGGATCGACGTCAACATCCCGCACGCGCTTCAGCGGGACGCCCACGCCGAGGCTGGCCGGATTCGGGCACGCCATCCTCGGCCGAGAGGAGGTGTCGGCGTGCTGCCCGATGACGGGCGCGTTCGACTACGTGGGTGGGGCGCGAGCGACATCGCGAAAAACTCGCGATGCACGCGGATTCACCGTGGCAAAACAGGTGGAATTGGTAAGGTGGAACCGGCAGCAGGTCCGCGGGAAGGCGACGAGAAGGCGGCGGGGGAAGAACGCCGCCCCACCGCCCCTGCCACGGCCGGTCCTCGGTCTCAGGCCGGCCCGGAAACCAGCAAGGCGCCGGCCTGGTCCGTCGTGCTTCCCGAGCCGAGATACAGCTCGCGACAGGTCCGCACGATCGCCGCGAACGAGGCAGAGTCCGTCAGCATCGCGAAATGATCGACGGCCGGCGTGGCGTGATGGTGCCACGCCGGCAGGTGCCGCTGCCAGCGACTCGCGCAATCCTTGTCGGCGAAGTAGCGATTCGTCCACTCCACCATCGGGCCGCTGAAACGCGCGGGATCGAAATAGACCTGCGGATGGCGTCGTGCGAAGTAATGCACGACCGGCTGGCCCGGATGCGGCAGGTCGGCGGGCAGGTAGGTCCGCGCCGCCGTCTCGTTGGCGCGTGCCACCCGGTGATGGCGCTCGATCAGCTGGCCCAGCGCCTGCGGCGTATAGGGCAAGCCCCGGTCGATGCCGGCGCGGACCAGGGCCGGCAGCAACTCGGCCGGGTCGATGCCGGGCCGGTGCACCTCGGCCAGGTCGGAAAAATCGCCGAGCCCGTTCATCAGCAGCAGGTTCACGTAGACGATCGCCAGCCGCAGGCTGTCGGTATCGTCATCGTCCTTCAGGGCCATGTCGCCATAGGCATAGGGCGTGTCGACCATCACCAGGCTTTCGACGCGTCGGCCCGCCAGCTGCAGTTGCCGCGTGACCTCGTAGGCCAGCAGGCCGCCCTGGGAATAACCGCCGAGCCGAAACGCCCGGCTCTCGTCGGGCTGCCGCGCGAGCAGCCGCCGCGTGTAGAGCGCGGCCATCTCGCCCAGGTCGGCCAGCGGCGCATCCTCGCCGCGCAGGCCGCGCGACTGGAAGGCATGGAACGGCACCTCGTCCCCGATCGCCCGCGCCAGGCCGAGATAAGCCTGCACGGTGCCCATCGAACCGTGGAACCACACCGCGGGCGATCGCCTGCCGCGCGACTGCAGGATCTCGAACACCGGATCGCGCTGGGTCGGCGTGTCCGAAACGCGCTCGCCGGCCAACACGCGGTCGCGCAGTTCGCCGAGCGTGACGCATCGCGCGAGATCGTCGAGCGTCAGGGCCACGCCGAAACGGCGCTCGATCGCCTCGACCAGTTGCATCATCAGCAGCGAATCGATGCCGAGCGCGGCCAGCGGCCGGGTGGCATCCAGGCCCGCGCCCCCGTGCTTCGAGAAGCCGGCGACGAGCGCCAGTACCGGATCGGCCGCCGCTTCGTCCGCGCCGATGGCCCGTGCCTCATCGCGGCCGTGCGCGAACGGATAGGTCGGCAGCCCCGCGAGACGCCTCGGCCGGCCGCCTCGATGCAGCACCGCATCGTCCGTGCGCAGCCCCTCGCACCAGTCCCGCGCCTGGCCAGACAGCGCCGATGCCTTCGAGAGCGCCGCGCTTCCCGCTTCCTCCATCCCCTCGTCCGCCACCTCGCCGGCATAGACGCCCTTGCCTGCCAACGCGGCGCCCTCCGCGCCTTCCAGATACGCGTCCAGCGCCGCCATCAGCCCCGAGCGTCCCTCCTCCGATCCTCCCGCCCCCACCACCATCGCCAGCCGATAACGCATCGCCTCCCGCCCCACGTCCAGCGTCAGCGACAAGGCGTCCAGCTCCACCTCCGCCCCGGCCTCGCCGCCCAGCCAGGCGCGCAGGCGACGCGCCGATTCCCGCAGCGCACCCGATTCCCGCGCCGACAGCTTCACCAGCCACTCCCGCCTCGTCTCCTTCCCAACCGCGCCCGACGCCGCCTCCGGCGCCTCCTCGATCACCACGCACGCATTCGTCCCGCTCATCCCCGTCGCGCTCACCAGACCGCAGCGCGCCACCCCCGCCCGCTTCGGCCACGGCTGCGCCCCGGCACCCAGGCTCAGCGCCCCATCGCCGATCCGCAGATCCGGGTTCGCCACCTCGTGGTTCGCGATGCCCAGCCGAAGCCCGTGCCGCAGCGACGCGCACATCGCGATCACGTTCACCACCCCCGACGCCGCGAAGGTATGCCCGATCTGCGGCTTCACCGAGCCCAGCACCCGCGTCTGCGTCCCCTCATTCAGCCCCTCATTCAGCCCCTCATTCAGCCCTTCACCCAGCCCCTCACCCAGCGCCTCGCACAACGCCCGCGCCTCGATCGGATCCCCCAGCGGCGAACCCACGCTGTGCGCCAGCACCGCCTCGATCCGCTCCGCCTCGATCCCGCCCCGCTCCAGCACCTCGCTGATCAGCGCGCGTTGCGAACGCGCGCTCGGCGCCGTGATGCCGTTGGTGCGACCGTCGTAGTTCACTCCGCTCGCGCGAATCACCCCGTGGATCGGGTCGCCGTCCGCCTGCGCGCGCGCCAGGTCCTTCAGCACCACCGCCGCCACCGCCTCGCCCGGCACCATGCCGTCCGCGCGCGCGTCGAACGCATGGCACTCGCCGCTTGACGACAGCATCCCGCCCTGCGTCAGCGCCACGTAGGTGAGCGGCGAATTCAGCACGTTCACGCCGCCGGCCAGCGCCAGCTCGCATTCGCCGCGCTGCACGCTCTGGCAGGCCGTGTGCACCGCCACCAGCCCCGACGAGCAGGCCGTGTTGATCGCCAGGTTCGGCCCCTTCAGGTCCAGCACGTACGAGATCCGCGCCGCCAGGATGCCGTTGTGGTGGCTGGTCGCCAGGCCGTCGGCCGCCTCGCCCGGCACGCCTTCCTCCACCCCGATGAACACCCCGCAGCGGCTGCCGCGCAGCCGCTCGCCCGCGTAGCCGGCATCCTCGAAGGCCCGCCAGGCTTCCTCCAGGATCAGCCGCTGGCGCGGGTCCATCCACTGCGCCTCGCGCGGCGAGATCTCGAAGAACAGCGGGTCGAAGCCGTCCAGCCCCTCGATGAAGGCGCCTCGATGGGTGGCGATGCGATTGGACGCCTCGCCCGGACCGCTGAAGTACGGCCGCCAGTCCCAGCGCGAGGCCGGTACTTCGCCGATCGCCCGGCGTCCCGAGCGCAGCAGCTCCCAGAGCTCGCCCGCGTCGTTCGCCCCCGCCGTGCGCACCGAAACGCCGATGATCGCCACCCCGCCCTGATCCGGCGGCGCCGGCACGGGCCGCATCGCAGCCGCCGTCGCGGGCGCGGCCATGGCCGTGGTCACCGCCGGCAGCGCCCGCGACGGCGCGTCCGGCCCGCTGCCGACGGCCTCGTCATCCGAGCAGGCCAGCGCAAGCGGATGCGAGTCGCGCAGATGCGCGGCCAGTCTGGCAACCGTGCTGTAGTCGAAGAACACGGCCGGCGTCAGGTCGATGGCGAGTTCCCGCCCAAGCCAGCGCGCCAGCTGGGCCAGGCCGACCGAATCGAAGCCGATATCGGCGAACTGCGCGCCGTCGCGCACACGCTCGGGCGGCAGCTTCAGGATCGCCTCGATGCCGGCCTTCACGATCTCGACGGCACGCGGCATCAGTGCGGCCGGATCGATCTCGGCGGCGACGCGAGGCGGCGCTGGCCGGGATGCCGGTGCCCCCCAATCGGCATCGAGCACGGCGTAGCCGCGACAGACATGATCGAGCGCGCGTTCGAGGCGAGCCCGATCGCCGGCGAGAACGAGGTCTTGCGCCGGCCCCGCGACGAGCAGCCGCTCCCAGGCGGCCAGCCCTTCGTCGCGTTCCAGGAAACGCTGCCCGCTGCTGCGCAGGTACAGGTCGACGCCCTCGGACTCGACTGCCCCCATGCCGCCGTCGCGCCACAGCGGCCAGGCCGGCGACACCGTGCGCCCCGCACGCTCGCCCGCCGCCACGCGCGCATTCCGATGCGCGGCAAAAGCCAGTTGATAGCGGTTCGCCCCCGCGTAATCCCCCGCGCCACCATCGCCCAGCACGGCCGACGACGAGGAGAAGCAGCAGAAGAAATCGAGCGCCTCGCTCGCCGTCGCCTGGTCGAGCGCCCGCGTGCCCGCCACCTTAGGCGACACCACGGCCTCGAGCTGCGAGGCCGTGCGCTCGAGCAGGCTGCCGCGCGACTCCACGCCGGCCGCGTGGATCACGCCGTGCAGCCCCTGCCAGCGCGCGCGAAGCCCGGCGACGATCTCCGACAGCGCGTGCGAATCGGCGACGTCAACGGCGTGGTAGACCGCGTCGCTGGCCCCGAGCTCGCGCAATTGGGCGAGCAGCGCGTCGGTCGAGGCATCGGGCTGGCGCCGCCCAAGCACGGCCAGCCGCGCGTGATAGCGGCGCGCGAGATGGGTCGCGAGCAAGCGCCCCAGGCCGCCCGCGCCGCCCGTGATTAGATAGGCACCGCGCTCGCGCAGGCCCGCGGCACGAGCGCCGCTCGCCGGGGTGGCCGCATCGACGGGCACCGCGCGCCAGCTCAGCCGCTCGCGCCCCGCCGCCCCGTATCGCAGCACCTCGCCGCTCGCGCGCCACTCCGCGGCGATCTCGGTGGCGCCGGGCGACATGCCGTCGCCGAACAGCGCAAGGGTGCCGACCTGCGGCATCGACAAGCGCAGCGAGCGGATCAGGCCGATCACCGCCTGATCGTCGCAGCTCGACAGATCGGTGCCCCATTTGCCCAGCACCACGAGCCGCCGCAAGGGCGCGCCTTCGGCGGCCGCGGCCCGCAGCAGCGCATGCAGGGCCGCCAGCCTGGGCTGCCCGACCTGCCAGCCATAGACGATGCCGAGCGGCGCCGCCTCGTGCTCCTGCGCCAGGGCGGCGAACAGGCGACGCAGCGCGGCTTCGTCGGTACCGGCCAGCATGTGGTGGTCCGCGGCCAGCCGTGCCTCGC
This sequence comes from Burkholderia gladioli, assembly GCF_000959725.1. NCBI lineage: Bacteria > Pseudomonadati > Pseudomonadota > Betaproteobacteria > Burkholderiales > Burkholderiaceae > Burkholderia > Burkholderia gladioli. The sequence continues at coordinate 521,612 of NZ_CP009322.1, read as the reverse complement.
GCTCGCCCAGGCTCACGCGGATCACCTCGACAGGCTCGCCGCGCGCCGCGAACGCCGAGGTCAGCGCGTCGTCGCCGTCGAGCCGCGCGGTGAAATGGAGTAGCCGGCGCACCCCGTCGGGCGGCGTGCCGCCTGCCGCGGTAGCGGCGACCGGCGCCGCCACCCAGGTCTCCTCGTAGTCGAGCAGCGGCATGGCCTGGTCAGCGCTCGCGCTGGCCAGGGCATCCGCATCAGCGGGTGAGCCGGCATGCGCTTCGTGTCCGGGCGATCCGGCTGCATCGCGCCGCGCGGCACGCCCACCACCGCCGCCTCGCGGATCCGGATCGAGCGGGCCCTCGTGTTGGCCGACCGGCAGCCAATACCGCTCGCCTGCGAACGGGTAGAGCGGCAGGCCGACCGGGCGCCGCGCGCACGCCGCGTGAAGCGGCGTCCAGTCGATCTCGAGCCCGGCAACCCATAGTTCGAGCAGATGCGACAGCTTGCGTTGCGCGAGCCACTGGCGAACCGCGGCCTCGAAGGTATCGTCGCGCGAGAGCAATGCGAGCGCGCTGTTGCCGGTGCTCGTGTCGCCCTCGAACACGGCCGCTTCGGCGCGATGGCCGGCCAGCCAGGCATCGAGGCGCTCGATGGCGTCGTCCAGGGTCTTCGCCACCAGGGCGAGCCGATGCTCGAAGGCTTCACGGCCCACCTGCAGCGTGTAGGCGATATCGGCCAGGTCCGCATCCGACCAACTACCCTCGCGCAGCGCGGCGAGCAGGCGTTCGGCCGCCTCCCGCAATTGCCCCTCGCTCTTGGCCGACAGCACCAGCGCCGACGGCTCCGCCTCACCGCCGCTTGCCGGCCGCTCCCGCCGGTCCCGATATTCCTCCACGATCAGGTGCGCGTTCGACCCGCCCGCTCCGAACGACGAGATCGCCGCGATGCGCGGGCGCTCGCGCCGCTCGCCCGCTTCCTCGCGCACCGGCCGCGGCCACGCCGACAGCGCCGTCTGCAACCGGAACGGCGTGCGACCGAAATCGATGTGCGGATTCGGCCGCTGCGCGTGCAGGCTCGGCACCAGCTCCCCGTGACGCATCTGCAGCAGCACCTTGGTCAACCCGGCGATCCCCGCCGCGCTCTCCGCGTGCCCGATGTTCGACTTCGCCGAGCCGATCGCGCAGCTCGACCCTCCCGTATCGCCATACGCCTGCGACAGCCCCGCGATCTCGATCGGATCGCCCAGCTCCGTGCCCGTGCCGTGCGCCTCCACGTAACCGATGTCGCGTGCCTCGATCCCCGACTTCGCCAGCGCCGATACGATCAGCTCCCGCTGCGCCCCCGGATTCGGCACCGTGTAGCCGTTGGTCTTGCCGCCGTGATTGATCGCGCTCGCCCGGATCACGCCGTGGATCCGATCGCCATCCGCCTCGGCCGCACTCAAGCGCTTGAGCAGCACCGCGCCCACGCCCTCGCCCGGCACCATCCCGTCGCCGCCCTCGCCGAAGCTGCGGCACCGCCCTCGCGGCGACAGCATGCGGCTCAGGCACAGCATCACGTAGCTGCTCGGGTGCAGGTACAAGTTGACCCCGCCCGCGATCGCCAGCTCGCACTCGTCGCGCAGCAGGTGCTCGCAGGCTTCGTGGATCGCCGTCAGCGACGACGAGCACATCGTGTCGATCGGCAGGCTCGGGCCGTGCAGGTTCAGGAAGTACGACACGCGGTTCGCCACCGAGCTGAACGAGGTGCGAGGAAACGCCGGCACGCCGCGCCGCCACAGCTCGGGGCCGTGCAGCTCGAAACCGGTCTTGGTGATCCCCGCGAACACGCCCACCCGCCCGCCATGACGACGCGCCAGCGAATCGCGCGTGTATCCCGCATCCTCGATCACGTGCCAGCAGGTCTGCATGAACAGCCGTTCCTGCGGGTCGATCCCCTCCGCCTCGCGCGGCGACAGGTTGAAGAACAGCGGATCGAAATCCGCGAAGCCTTCGATGAAGCCACCCCACTTGCTGTAGCTGAGCCCCTCGGACACCGCCCGCTCGACGTCCTCGCAATAGAAGCCGTCGAGCGACCAGCGTTCGGCCGGGATCTCGGTGACGCAGTCGCGTCCCTCGCGCAGGTTCTCCCAGTACGCGTTCAGGTCCGGCGCTTGCGGGTAGCGGCCCGCCAGGCCAATGATCGCGATGCCTTCGCGCCGAGGAGCCTCGCGGCCGGGCGCCTGCGTCTCGGTGGTCGCGGTCGCCGGCATCGCGGCGCGGCGCGAACGCCGCCGTCCGCGCGCGACGGCCACCGGACGCGCCTGCACGGCAGGCGGCACGGCGGCCGCGCTCAGCGCCGCCGGCACAGCCAACGCAGCCGCCGAAGTTTCGGCGCGGAACCCCGTCAAGCGGCACAGCGCATCACGCCGCGTGGCCAGCAGGTGGTCGACCAGGCCGATGATGGTCCGGTATTCGAAGAACACCGTGCTGGTGATGCCGGGGAAGCTGTCCTTGATCGCGTCGGTCAACTGCACTACCAGGATCGAATCGATCCCGTAACGCTCGAACGGCTCGGCCACGTCGATCCGTTGCGGAGGCAGTTTCAGCGTGCGGCCGACCAGCTCGCGCAGCCGTTCGATGCCGGCCTCGCGCAGGCGCGCATCCGTGGACGGCCCGGCGGCGCCATCGGCAGCGGCCGCCGGCGCGACCGGCACCCTGCTCGCCGCCGGCTCGCCGGAGGCGACCGGCTTGCCACGGGTGGCCGGCACGGCCATCGACGCCGGCTCGGCGCCGCGTGCCGGCTCGATCGCGCCGGCCGCCTGCCGCGTCGGTGCCACGGCCGCCTCGCGCACGATGGCGTCGCCATGCGCGACGATGATCCGCTGCCCGATCTCGACCGTTTGCGCGGGCAGGGTGACCACCTCGACGAACCCCGTCTCGGCGAGCGCGCGACACCAGCCCTCCACGCCGAGCGCCGGCGTGCCGGGCAGGCGCAGCTCGGCATCCTCGTAGCGCCACCAGCCCTCGAGCAGGCCGAAGCTCAGATGCGCGAACAGGCTGAACGCCGTGATCTCGTTGAGCAGCAACAGGCCGCCGGGTGCCAGCGCGGCCTTCGCATGCGCAAGCGTGTCGCGGATGTCCCGGGTCGCATGCAGCACGTTCGCCGCGATCACCACCTGGTAGGTACCGATCTCGATGCCCTGCGCGCGCGGCGCTTGTTCGACATCGAAGATCCGGCAGTCGAGATACGGCGCCCGCGCGGCATAGTGCTCGCGCGCATGCATCAGGAACGCCTGCGACATGTCGGTGTAGGTGTAGGCCGCGATCCGCTCGCGATACGGCGCCAGCGCCTCGAATACGCCCCGGCTGGTCCCGCCCGTTCCCGCGCCGATCTCCAGGATGCGGATCGGGCCCGACGGATCGCGCGCCAGCAGGGCCTCGACGTGGCGCACCAGATGTCCGGTCAGCAGCGCGTTGAAGTGATCGGCTGCCGCGTTGTTCTTGTAGATGTCCTCGACCAGCGCCATCGACGCGTTCGGGAACATCACGTCGGTCGCGCGCGTGGTGCCGCCGAGGATGGCCGGCAGCGCGCGCAGCATGGTATCGACCAGCCGTACCTGGGCACGCAGGTCGGGGTTGGCGAGCCAGCCGGGCAAGCCCGCCTCCCAGCTCGCCCAGGCCTCGGCGAGCCGTCGCGCCCGCGCGGCGCGATCGGCGGCCGGCGCGGCGAGGCCGCGCAGCGCCAGGGTATCGAGGCTCGCCCGCAACCAGCGCGCATCGACGCCGAGGCGCGTGTCGGCCGCGGCCCCGGCGACGGAATCGGCCGCGACGGACAGCAGGCCCGCGTCGTCGAGCACGGCGGCCAGCAGCGTGCCGAGCCCGTCATCGACGCGCCGGAATTCGCTCGTCGAGGCATTCTCGACCGGCGGCGCGGCCGCCTCGTCGCCGGGCAGCGCCGCGCGCACCGAGGCGGTAACACCCGGCACCAGGCCGCGCAGCGTGGCGGGTGCCGCGCCGGTCCAGCGCCGCGCCTCGTCGTGCGTGAGCCTGAGCAGACCGAGCCGCTCGAACGGCCCGCCGAGCAGGCGCTCCAGCGCGAGCATCGCGTCGTCGGCGTCGATGGCCCGCACGCCGGCCAGTTCGACGCGATTGCGGTATGCCTGCGGCACCGCGCCCGCGGCACCGACCTCGCCCCACCAGCCCCAGTTCACCACCTTCACCGGATACGGGCGAGCCTGGTTCAGGCGCTCCGCCAGCGCGTCCTTGAACACGCAGCCGGCCGCATAACCGCTCTTGCCGGCATCGCGCGAAAACGCGTTGAGCCCGGAAAAGAACAGCATGAAGTCGAGCTGTGCATCGGCGAACAGGTCGGCCAGGTTGATGCTGATCTCGGTCTTCGCGGCCAGGACCTCGGCGAAATGCTCGGGCGTGGTGCCGGCCAGGCTCTCGTCGAACAGGCCCACCGCCGAGTGGATCACGCCGTGGATCACCGGATGCCGCGCGCGCAGCTCGGCCAGGGCAGGCGCCAGCGCGTCGCGCCGCGTCGCATCGGCCCGCAGGTATCGCGGACGCGGGCCGAGCGCGGCCAGCCGGTCCAGCCGGGCCGTGATCGCCGCGTCCTCCGGGCGCCGGCCGAGCCAGACGAGCTGCGCGCGGTGCCGCAGGATCAACTGCTCGCTGAGCACTTCGCCGATCCCGCCGGCACCGCCGACGATCAGGTACACACCGCCCTCGCGAAACACCGGCCGCCGGGGCGCCGGACACTCGCAGCGGGCCAGCGCCTGCCGGTACCAGGCGCCATGCCGCCAGGCGTGGCTGGCGCCCGCCTGGGCGCCGGGCCAGCGGCGCGGCGCGGGCAGCGCCTGCGGGTTGCTGCCCGGCTCGATGTCGGCGACCGTGACCGTCCATTTCGGATACTCGTTCGCCAGGGCGCCGACCAGGCCGTGCACGCCCGCGTGGGCCGGATCGATGCGCTCGCGCGGGATCACCGGCAGCGCGCCGGACGTGATCGCGACGAAGCGCAGCGGCCGAGCATCGCAGCCCAGCATCAGCAGCGCCTTGATCAGACGCAGGCAAGCCAGCACGCCGCGCGTCTGGGCCTCGCGCAGACGCCGCGCGTCGAGCGCGCCCGCGTCCGTCGCGGCCGCATCGGGGGCGACCCAGATCACTTCGGCGATGGCCGCCGAGCCGCGCAGTTGCGCGGCCAGTGCCTCGACACTGGCACCATGGGGATCGACGAGACGGCGCGGCGCGGCCGAGGCGGCGGCCATGCCGAGCGCCGCCATGTCGGCACTGGCGGCCAGCCAGGTCTCGCCCGCGAGACGCGGCGAGGCGGCCGGCTCGGGCAAGGCCCGCAGGCGCTCCCAGGTCGGCGCGAGCAGCAGGGCCGTATCGCCGCGCGCCGAGTCGGCGGTCGTCGCGCCGGCATCGAGCACGCGCGCGCTGACGCCCGACAGCCGCGCCTGGATGCGGCCGGCGTCGTCGCACAGGTCGATGTCGTAGCGGCGCACCGCGGCGTCGCGATCGGTGGTGCGACGCACGGCGGCCCACATCCGCGCGCCGCAGGCGCCGAGCAGGTCGATCCGGTCGATCGCGAACAGCAGCATGGGACGGGCCGGCGCCGCCTCGTCGGCCGCGGCACCCAGCTCGACGCAGGCGCAGCCCTGCAGCGCGCCGTCGAGCAAGGCCGGATGCAGCAGGTAGCGATGCAGGTCGGCAAGCCGGGCTTCGCTCAAGGCCAGTTCGAGCAGCGCCTGGCCGTGTCCCACCTCGGCATGCACGATGGTGCGGAACGAGCTGCCGTAGGCGATGCCGCTCGCGTCGAACACGGCATAACACTGGTCGGGACTCAGGCGCAGCCGCGCGCACTGGGCCCGCAGCGCATCGAGATCGAGCGCGGCGGGCGCGGACCTTTCCGGATCGTCGAGCCAGCCGATCTCGCCGCGACAGAACACGGGGGCCTCGCCGGCCTCGGGCGTGTCGCCCTCGACCTCGAAGGCGATCGCGCCGTGCTCGTCCTCGTCGAGCCACAGATGCACGCTGACCGGCGCGGTCTCGACCGCGACCGGCTTCAGCCAGGTCAGGCCCCGCAGCGTGACGGCCAGCGGCGCCAGCAGGTCGGCCTCGCTCGACGCACACCACGCCGCGCGCGCCATCTCCACGTAGGCCGAACCCGGAAGCAGGCGCATGCCGTCGACGACATGTTCGCGCAGGAAGAATTCCTCGCCGTCGAACTCGCTGCTGAAGCGCTGGCCGTCGAAGTTCGAGGTATTGCGATGCAGCAGCGGATGCAGGACGACGAACGGCTTGTCCCGCGTCACGCTCGCCGGCTTCGGTTCGAGGGCGAGCCAGAGCCGCTCGCTCGCGAACGGATAAGTGGGCAGCGGCACGCGCCGGCGCCCGCGGCCGTCGTGCAGGCGCCCCCAGTCGAGGTCGACGCCCTTGACCCACAAATCGAGCAGGCGAGGATATTTGCGCTTGTCGAACCAGGAGTCGAGCGTGCCACGCAGATCGTCATCGGCGGCGAACGCGTCCAGCGTGTCCTTGCTGTCCTTGTGGCGGCGGATATCGTCGAGATGGCGTTCGCCTTCGGAATCGATGCCGCGCACGAAGCGGTCGAGTTCGTCGATGGCTTCGGCGATCGAGCCGGCCACCAGGGCGAGCCGATGCTCGAAGGCTTCACGGCCCACCTGCAGCGTGTAGGCGATATCGGCCAGGTCCGCATCCGACCAACTACCCTCGCGCAGCGCGGCGAGCAGGCGTTCGGCCACCTCCCGCAATTGCCCCTCGCTCTTGGCCGACAGCACCAGCGCCGACGGCTCCCCCTCACCGCCACTTGCCGGTTGCTCCCGCAGGTCCCGATATTCCTCCACGATCAGGTGCGCATTCGCACCGCCCGCTCCGAACGACGAGATCGCCGCGATGCGCGGGCGCTCGCGTCGCTCGCCCGCTTCCTCGCACACCGGCCGCGGCCACGCCGACAGCGCCGTCTGCAACCGGAACGGCGTGCGACCGAAATCGATGTGCGGATTCGGCCGCTGCGCGTGCAGGCTCGGCACCAGCTCCCCGTGACGCATCTGCAGCAGCACCTTGGTCAACCCGGCGATCCCCGCCGCGCTCTCCGCGTGCCCGATGTTCGACTTCGCCGAGCCGATCGCGCAGCTCGACCCTCCCGTATCGCCATACGCCTGCGACAGCCCCGCGATCTCGATCGGATCGCCCAGCTCCGTGCCCGTGCCGTGCGCCTCCACGTAACCGATGTCGCGTGCCTCGATCCCCGACTTCGCCAGCGCCGATACGATCAGCTCCCGCTGCGCCCCCGGATTCGGCACCGTGTAGCCGTTGGTCTTGCCGCCGTGATTGATCGCGCTCGCCCGGATCACGCCGTGGATCCGATCGCCATCCGCCTCGGCCGCACTCAAGCGCTTGAGCAGCACCGCGCCCACGCCCTCGCCCGGCACCATCCCGTCGCCGCCCTCGCCGAAGCTGCGGCACCGCCCTCGCGGCGACAGCATGCGGCTCAGGCACAGCATCACGTAGCTGCTCGGGTGCAGGTACAGGTTGACCCCGCCCGCGATCGCCAGCTCGCACTCGTCGCGCAGCAGGTGCTCGCAGGCTTCGTGGATCGCCGTCAGCGACGACGAGCACATCGTGTCGATCGGCAGGCTCGGGCCGTGCAGGTTCAGGAAGTACGACACGCGGTTCGCCACCGAGCTGAACGAGGTGCGAGGAAACGCCGGCACGCCGCGCCGCCACAGCTCGGGGCCGTGCAGCTCGAAACCGGTCTTGGTGATCCCCGCGAACACGCCCACCCGCCCGCCATGACGACGCGCCAGCGAATCGCGCGTGTATCCCGCATCCTCGATCACGTGCCAGCAGGTCTGCATGAACAGCCGTTCCTGCGGGTCGATCCCCTCCGCCTCGCGCGGCGACAGGTTGAAGAACAGCGGATCGAAATCCGCGAAGCCTTCGATGAAGCCACCCCACTTGCTGTAGCTGAGCCCCTCGGACACCGCCCGCTCGACGTCCTCGCAATAGAAGCCGTCAAGCGACCAGCGTTCGGCCGGGATCTCGGTGATGCAGTCGCGTCCCTCGCGCAGGTTCTCCCAGTACGCGTTCAGGTCCGGCGCTTGCGGGTAGCGGCCCGCCAGCCCGATGATCGCGATGCCCTCGCGAGGGCGTGCTTCGGCTGCAAGCGTCGGCGCCGGCTTGCGCGCCTCGACGGCCAGTTTGTCCCTCGGCCTGGGCTCGGCAGCGGCCGCAGCCGCCGCGCGAACCGGGCCCACCCAGCCCAGGCACGCCGCCGCGTGATGCTCGCTCAGGTAACCCGCCAATCCGGCGAGCGTCGGATATTCGAACCACAAGGTCTTCGGGATCGCCTCGAAGGTCTTCTCCAGCTCGCGGTTCAAGCGCGTGATCAGCACCGAATCGATGCCGTAGCTTTCGAGCGCTTCCTCGCTGTCGATGCGCGATACCGGCAGTTGCGTCACCGACGCGAACAGCACCTTCAGACGCTGCACGACGCGTTCGCGCCATTGCGCGTCCACCTCGTGCCCCGGTTCTCGCGCGGCAAGCGCGGCAACCGGCTCGGTCGCCGCCAGATCCAGGCCCAGGCCCGCCGGCTCGCCGCCGAGCACCACCGCGCACGGCCGCCCAGACGTCACCGCCTGCGACAGCAGCCGCATTCCCGGCTCCGTGCCCAGCCCCGGCCATCCCGCCTCCCGCAGCGCCCGCTCCGCCTCCTCGCCCAGCCGCATGCCGCCTTCGGCCCACCACGGCCACGCCACCGATACCGACGCGCCACGCCTCAGCCCCGCTTCCACCAGGCTCGCCCGGTAGCGCGCGAATCCGTCCTCGAACGCGTTCGCCGCCGCGTAATCGCCCTGCCCCACATTGCCCCATACGCCGGCGATCGACGAGAACAGCACGAAGCAGTCCAGGTCCAGTTGCGCGCTCGCCGCGTCCAGGTTCACCGTGCCCGCCACCTTCGGCGCCAGCACCGCGTCGAGGCTCGCCGCTGTCTTGCGCAGGGCATAGGCGTCGTCGATCAGGCCCGCCGCGTGCAGCACGCCGTGCAAGGCGCCCTCGCGCGCCACGATATCCGCCAACGCGGCATGCACCGCCGGCGCATCCGTCACGTCCAGCGATACGTAGCGCACGCTGCCGCCGCTCACTACCGCACGCGCGTGCAGTGCCCCGATCACTTCGTCCGTCTCGGCCGAGGCCGCGCGCCGCCCGGCCAACACGAGCTTCACGCCCTGTACCGTCGCCGCCAGACGGCCCGCCAGCAGCCGACCCAGCCCGCCCACGCCGCCCGTGATCAGGTACACGCCGCCCTCGCGCCACGGCGAGGATGGTGCTTCCGTCTCAGGCCAGGCGCGCAACGTCAGCACCTCGCGTACACCATCGGCCCGATAGCGAATCTCGCGATCGCCGTGACGGCGCGCATCGTCGTCCAGTCGTTGCGCGAGCACGGCCGGCGCGACATCCACCGGCATCCGGATCGCCTGGCCCGACAGCAGCGGATTTTCTCGAGCGAGGCTCTTGATCAAGGCAATCACGCCGTCCAGCGCGGCGCCCTCGGCCTGCCCGCCGAACCGCACGAGCTGCACCCGCAGCGGCGTGCGCGGATGCGTGGCCAGCCATTCACGCAGCAACGCGAATACCTGCCCGACCTGCGCCGTGTAGCGCCGAGCGAGCGAGTGACGCGCGCTCGACGCGTCGCTGTCGGCGAGTGCGATCACGCGCGTCGATGCCTCTTCAGGCACGATCACGCGCGCGGCCTCGCCTTCCACCAGGATCCAGCGTGCCGCCGGCGCCTCCAAGGCTGGCGCCGCCGGCCCGGCCAACCAGACCGGCTCCAGCATCCGTGCCGATGACAGCGAAGGCCCGGCCTCGCCGGCGGCATCCGCCGCCTCCGCCAAACCCGCCGCGTGCGCCGAATCAACCCACTCAGCCTTCTTCTCCACTTCGGCCGCGGGCGAGACCACCGCCGCATCCAGCGCCCCACCCTCGCCCTCCCCGTCCTCCGCGAGCGGCGCAGCCCAATAAGGCTCGCGCGCGAACGGATACGTCGGCAGATCCGCGAGCAGCGGCCGCTCTCCCGGATACAGGGCCTGCCAATCGCAACGCATGCCTTCGACCCAGCGCCGCGCCAGCTCGCGCAAGCCGCCTTCACGGCCCGTCTCGTCGAGCAGGGCTCGCACCGCCTGCGCATCGAGCACGGCGCCCGGTCGCTTCACCTGGCCGAGCAGCAGCCCGTGGTCGCCGTCGTCGGCGCCTTCCCGCTGCGCCCATCGCGCCAATCGATGCGCGGCGTCGGCGGCATCGCGCGCCACCAGCGCAACACGTTGCGACATCGCCTCGCGGCCCGTCTGCAGGGTGCAGGCGACGGCCTCGAGATCGCAGGCCGGATTGGCGGCGAGCCAGCCGGCCACGCGCGCGGCATGGGTGCGCAACCGCTCGGGCGTGCGTGCCGACAGCACCAGCAGTTGCGGCGCGTCGGCAGCCGCGCGCGCCGCGCGCGCATCGTGGTGGCTCTCCAGCACCAGGTGGGCATTGGTGCCGCTGAAGCCGAACGAACTGACCGCCGCGCGAAGCACGCCGCCGGGCGCGGGCGTCCACGGCAGCGCCTCGGTATTGACGAAGAACGGACTCGTCTCGAAATCGATATGGCGATTCGGCACCTCGTAGTTCAGCAAGGCGGGCAGCAGCCGATGCCGCATCGCCATCAGCACCTTCACGACGCCGGTCACGCCGGCCGCCGTGACGGTGTGGCCGACATTGGTCTTGACCGAACCGATCGCGCAATAGCCGCGGCGCTCGGTATGGCGACGAAACGCGTCGGTCAGCGCGCGCATCTCGATCGGATCGCCGAGCGAGGTGCCGGTGCCGTGCGCCTCGACGTACTGGATGCCGTCCGGATCGATGCCGAAGCGCGCATACACGTCGGTCTGCAACTGCTGCTGCGCGAGCGCGCTCGGCGCCGTGATGCCGTTGGTGGCGCCGTCCTGGTTGATGCCGCTGCCCACGATCACGCCGTGGATCCGGTCGCCGTCGGCACGGGCCTCGTCGAGCCGCTTGAGCACCAGCACCGCGACGGCCTCGCCCGACACCATGCCGTTGGCGCGATCGTCGAAGGTATGGCACTTGCCGTCGGCGGCCAGCATCTGCGCATTGCCGGCGGCCGCGCCGAAATGCGGCGTGGCCTGCAGGAACGCGCCGCCGGCCAGGATCAGGTCGGTCTCGTGGTTGCGCAGGCTCTCGCATCCGAGGTGGATCGCGACCAGCGAGCTCGAACAGGCCGTGTCGATCGTCACCGCCGGCCCCTTCAGGTTCAGGAAATACGCCACGCGCGCCGGCAGGATCGAGGGCGCCGTGCCCCAGAACGAATGGCCGACCTCGTCCTCGCGCACGTAGCTGCCGTACTTGCTGTCGGCCGCGCCTGCATAGACGCCGGTGCGGCTGCCGTCGAGCCGCGCGGGCGTCAATCCCGCATCCTCCAGGGCGCGCCAGCTCTCCTCGAGGAACAGGCGCTGCTGCGGGTCCATGTGGCGCGCCTCGACCCCCGAGATATTGAAGAACAGCGGATCGAACGCCTCGATCGCCTCGAGGTGGCTGCTCCAGCCGCGATGCGCGAGCTTGCCCGCCTCGCCCGCCTCCAGCGAGCGGAACAGCGCGGCGCGCTCCGGCGGCAGCGGGCCGATCAGGCTCACGCCGTCGGCCACGCAGCGCCAGAACGCATCGATGTCGCCGGCCGCGCCGAAACGTCCGGACATGCCGATGATCGCGATCGGCGCATCGCGCGAGACGGCCTGCGCGGCCGGGCTCGAGAATTCCGCCGCGGTGGCCGTAGCCGCCGCCGCGCCCGGCGCCGGTGCGAACGCGCGTGCCGCGAGCGGCTTGGGCGTGGCGCGCTCGGGCGTATGCGGCCCCGCCACGCCGACCACCACCTTGCCGATGTTGCGGCGATCCTCGATGTAGCGATAGGCGTCCGCGAGCCGGGAAAAATCGAAGCGCTGGCCGATCGGCACGTTCACCACGCCGCGCGCGGCGAATTCGAACAGCTCCTCGCCCAGCCCTTGCGCATACGAGGGCAGGTCGAGCAGCAGCTTGCGCAGGTCGAGGCTGTGAAAGCTCTGGTTGTTCGAGAGCCGGCTCAGGTCGATGTTGCGCGCCGACTTCAGCCCCGTCATCGCGATCTCGACGTAGCGGCCGCGCGGGCTCAGGCAATTCAGGCCCTTCTGGATGTAGTCGCCGGCCAGCGCGTTGAGCACCACGTCGACGCCGCGTCCGCCGGTCAGGCGCATCACCTCCGCCTCGAAATCCTGCTCGACGTAATGGATCGTGTGATGCACGCCCATCGCGCGCAGATAGTCGAGCTTGGCCGCCGCGCTGGCCGTCGCGATCACCGTGGCGCCGGCATGCAGCGCGAGCTGCACGGCCACCAGGCCGGTGCCGCCGGTAGCGCTCTGGATCAGGATCGTCTCGCCCGCGGCCAGGCGCATGCGCCGGAACGCCTCCACCACCGTCAGGCCGACCGTCAGCAGCGAGGCCGCCTGCTCGTAGTCGAGGAACGGCGGCTTGTCGACCAGTTGCGCCTCGTCGGCGACGATCACGCTCGACTGGATGCCGAGCAGCGGGCTCGCCGTGACGATCACCGGGTCGCCCGGCGCAAAGCGCTGCACGCGCTCGCCCACCGCCCGCACCACGCCGGCCGCCTCGAAGCCGGGCGTAAACGGATAGGCCGGCATGGTCGGATACAGTCCCTTCAGGCACAGCAGATCGCCGAAATTCAGCGAGAACGCCACCGTGTCGACCAGCACCTCGCTACCGCCAGGGGGCGCGAGCCAGGTCTCGACCACGCGCATGTCGTCGATCGAGCCGGGGCCGTCGACCATCACCCGCCGGCACGGCACGGCGCCGGCCGCGAGCCGCTCGTCGTGCGTAGCCGCCTGCGCGCCCTCGTCCTCGCGCAGGCGCGCGTATTCCCGCTTCAGTTCCGCCTCCGACATCCGACCCGCCTGGTACTGCTGCAAAAGCGTCACGATTTGTCGTTTCACGCTGCAATCTCCGGATTCGATGAAATACCGCGCCGACGCGCCGCGCGAGCGGCGGCCGGGCGGTGGATGGCCCCTGGCCGTTTGCGAGGATCAGGTCTTCAGCCGCGCCAGGCTCTCCTCGAGCGAGAGCGCCCCGCGTTCGAGCGCATCGGCCAGCTCGTCGATCGCCCCGCCCCCGCCGCTCAATTCAGCCGCGCAGGTCGCGCACAGGTGCGCGGCCAGCCGATCGAGCGTCGGGAAATCGAAGATCACGGTGGTCTTCAGCGCGAGGCCGAGCGTGTCGTTGATGCGGCGTACCAGATCGACGGCGACGATCGAATCGACACCGAGCTCGGACAGGGCGAGCGTCGGGTCGAGTTCGTCGGGCGCGAGCTTGAGCGCCTGCGCGACCGCCTCGCGCAGCGCCGCATCCACGCGCGCGCGCGGATCGGCTGCCGACGCGCCGGCCTGCGCGGGCAGCGACGGCAGTTCGCCCGAGACGCGCGGCGGGTGGGTCGCTGATGCCGGTGCCGCCGCCAGCGCGGCGGCCCGCTCGGCATCCCGCGCCGGTGCCGCCGGTGCCGCCGGTGCCACGGGAGCCGCCGGAGCCACCCCGGCCCCGGCCTCGCCATGCGTCTGCTGTCCGGCGCCGCGCGGCGCGACCTGCGCGATGCGTCCGTCGCTCTCCGCCACGATCACGTGCTGGCGGATCACCGACGACACCTCGGCCGACAGCGCGCTGCGCGAGAAACCGACCTCGGCCAGCACCCGCGTCCATTGCGCGGCCGTCAGGCCGGGGCTGCCCTCGAGCCGCACCTCGCGATCGACGGCGGCCCACCAGCCGTCGAGCAGGCCGAAGCTGAGGGTGGTGAACGGCCGCTTGCCGGCGATCTCGTTCATCACGAGCAGGCCATGGCGCGCCAGGCAGCGCTTGACGTTGGCCAGCGTCGCGGCGATATCCCGGGTCGCATGCAGCACGTTGGCGGCCACCACGATGTCGACGCTGCCCGGATCGATCCCCTGCGCATCGGGCGCCTGCTCGGCGTCGAACAATTGCAGCGTGAGATAGGGCGCGACGCCGGAATACTGCTCGCGGGCGTGCAGCAGGAAGTGCTTCGAGACATCGGTGTAGACGTACTCGATGCGGTCCTGGAAACGGCCGAGACGCCGGAACAGCCCGTCGCTCGTGCCGCCGGTGCCGGCCCCCACCTCGAGGATGCGCACCGGCGCAACGCGCTCCGGATCGGCCAGCGCATCGGCGATGCGGCGCTCGACCACGTCGGCGACGAGATCGTTGAGATAGTCCGCGAACACGTTGCGCTTGTAGATGCCCTCCACCAGCGCCATGCTGCCGCCCGGGAACATCACCTCGGTGGCCGGCAGCTCGCCGCGCAGCACCCGCGGCAGCGCATCGAGGCAGGCCTCGGCGAGCGCGACATGGGCGGCGAGATCGGGGAAATCGGCCAGCAGGCCGGCCGCGCCGGGTGCCGCGCGCGACGGCTGGGCGTGGTCGTCGGCGAGGATCCTCAGGATCTCCTCGAACAGCGGCGCGTGACGCTCGACCACCCCCAGCGCGCGGCGCGCGGCGTCGGCCGAGGCCGCGCCGGGCAGCGCCCGGGCCAGGCCGAGGGCCTGCATCGCCTCGCGCAGACGCGCCACCACGAAGGCGTTCAGCGCGATGTCGGCGGCGTCGATGTCGCGGATCGCGGCCGCATCGGGCACGCGCGCCTCCAGGGCCGCGACGGTCGCGGCCAGGCGCGACGGCGCCCGCGCGGGCAGCAGCCGCTGGCCCGCCGCCTCGAAGCCGAGCGATTCGCGCGCGGCCGGCGCGAGCCGGATCGCGAGCAGTTGCCCGATCTCGTGCGCGAGCGCGGCCTCCTGCACGGCCATGCCGTCGTCGGGCTCGATCGAGCCGATGCCGAGCGCGGCCATGCGCTGCCGGGTCCGCTCGTTCGCGACCACGCCCACGCTGCCCCAGTAGCCCCAGTTGAGGGTGAAGACCGGGAACGCGCAGGCGCGGCCGAGCGCGCGGGCATAGCTGTCCTGGAAGGTGCAGCCGGCCGCGTAGTTGGCCTGCCCCGCGCCGGCGCGGAACGATTGCATCGACGAATAGAAGCCGAGCCAGTCGAGGTCCTCGCGCATGAACACCTCGCCCAGCACCGCGCTGCCCGCCACCTTCGGCGCCAGCGCCTCGCGCAGGGCCGTCTCGTCCATCCCGCGCACGCTGGCGTCGCGCAGCACCAGGGCCGAATGCAGCACGCCGTTGATGCGGCCGTGGCTCGCGCGGATCGCGTCGCGTACGCGTTCCAGCGCCTCGCGCGCGCTCACGTCGACCTGGAAATAGTCGACCCGGGCCTGCTCCGTCGAGGCGGCCGCGAGTTGCTCGCGCAACGCCGCGTCGAGCGCGCGGCGGCCGAGCCAGATCACCGTGGCACGGTAGCGCCGCACCAGGTGCGCGGTCAGGATTCGGCCGATGCCGCCCGCCCCGCCGACGATCACGTAGACGCCGCCCTCGACGAAGGCGGCACGGCCGGCGGGCGGCAGTTCGAGCGGCGCGATCCGGTGCTCGTAGCGCAGGCCGTCGCGCAGGGCCACCGGGAAGGCGCCGGCGCGATGCGGCTCGCCGGCGATGGCCGCGGCCAGCCGCGCCGGATCGGCGAGCGCGGCACGCCCCACGTCGATGCCGCGCACGCGCCAGTGCGGATATTCGCTCGCCAGCGCCTGCGTGAAGCCCGACAGCGCGGCGCCGCCGATATTGATCTCCTGCTGCAGCGGCGGCGTCTCGCCATCCTGCGTGACCACCACCACGTCGAGCGCGCGCTGGTCGAAGCCCGCGTCGACCAGCGCCTTCACGCAACGGAACCAGGCCAGCGTGGTGGCTTCGAGTTCCTCGGCGACATGGCGCGCGTCGAGCCGGTAGCGCGCCTGGCCGACCACCGCCGCGAGGAAGTAGACGGTGTCGACGACGCCGGCCGAGCCGAGCGCCTCGGCAAACGCCGCGCCGCCGTCGACGGCCGGCGCGTTCGCGGCCCGCGCCGCTGCCGCCGCACCACCCAGCCTCACCCACACCGCGCGCGAATGGGCCGCCGCCAGGGCATCACCCAGCGCGACGCCCGCCTCGCGGCTGACGATCAGGGCCGTCCCGGCCGCCGGGGCGGCTTCGGCCACCGCGACGGCGCCCGCGCGCTGCCAGCGGCCCGCGTAGCAGAGCGGCTCGATGGCCGGCTTCGCGGCGCGCACCACCAGGTCGCCGAGCACGGCATAAGGTTCGCCGGCCTCGTCGACGATCGCGAGATCGTAGTGCCCGGGCGCGGTGCGCCGCACGTGGACGTGAACGCTCGCCGCCTCGATCGGCCTCAGCACCGCGACGCGGCCGATCGAATAGGGCAGTTGCAGTTCGCCGGCCGCGCCGCGCGCGCCGGCGATGCCCGCCACGCATTGCAGCGCCGCGTCGGCCACCGGCGGCGGCAGCAGGAAGTCCGTCCCGGTCTCGCCGCGCGCGGGCCGCGCATCCACCAGACCGAGCGCTTCCTGGTCCCCGCCCCACAGGCCGAGCACGCGACGCAGGCCCGGACCATACTCGATGCCGTTGCCGCGATGGGCCTCGTAGAAGGCCTCGCGCCCGGCCTCGCCCTCCCACCAGGGCGCCAGGCGCGCGCGCAGCGCCGCCGGCGCCTCGCCGGCGGCCGCGGCCTCGGGCGCATCGAGTTCGGCCGTGCCCTGCGCATGCACGCGCCTCGCGCCGTCCGCCATCGAGGCGATCTCGAAGCGCAGCACGCCGTCATGGCGTTCGAGCTGCGTGACGACCGCCACGCTCTCCTCGCCCACCACCAGCGGCTGCATCCAGACCAGCTCCGTCAGGCTGGCGCGCCGCTCGGGATAGACATGGCGCGCGGCCTCGAGCACCAGCTCGGCATACGCGACGCCGGGCAGCACGCGCTGGCCGCGCACGCGGTGCTCGTCGACCAGCGGCAGCGCCGGGCTCAGCGTGGTCTCGAAGGCCACCCGCGGCCGGTCGGTCAGGCTCGCGGCCGGCAGCATGCGCGACAGCAGGCTGCCCGGGCGCGCCGCCGAGGCGGCCGGCGTGGGGCGCACCGGCACCCAGCAGGCGCGGCGCTCGAACGGATAGGGCGGCAGGTGCGTCCGCCGCGCCGAAGGCAGCGCGAGAGCGGGCGCCTCCCAGTCGAGTTCCAGGCCGCAGGTCCAGAACTGGGCGAGCTTGTCGATCCGGCCGGCGGCGCTCCACGACTGGATCACCGCGCGCCGCACGTCCTCGTCGCCGAGCACGTCGCGGCTCTCGGCGCTCGCGCGGCCATGCCAGCCGTTCGCCGACGAGGCGCCGTCGAGGAAGCCGCGCAGCGCGTCCAGCAGCCCGTCGAGCGTCGACACCACGAAGGCGGCGCGGTACTCCATCGGCTCGCGGCCGACCCGCAAGGTCCAGGCGACATCGTCCAGCGGCGGCGCATCGGGCCGCGACAGCGCCTCGATCAGGTCGGCGACCCGTACCCGCAGCCGCTCCTCGGTGCGCGCCGAGATCGGCACCAGCAGCCGCGCCCCGGGCGCCTGCGCCGATGCGGCGGGCGCCTCGACGGCCGGCGCTTCCTCGATCACCACGTGCGCGTTCGAGCCGCCGGCGCCGAACGAGCTGACGCCCGCCACGCGCGGCATCGGCACGCCGTCGACGAGCGGCGCGCGCCACTCGCCCAGCTCGCGCTGCACGGCGAACGGGCTCGACGCGAAATCGATGTAAGGATTCAGCTCGGCCGAATGCAGCGACGGCGCGAGCTGGCGATGCCGCATCTGCAGCAGCACCTTGCAGACGCCGGCGATGCCCGCGGCCGATTCGCCGTGGCCGATGTTGGACTTGGCCGAGCCGATCGCGCAGAACTGGCCGCTGGCGCCGAGCTCGCCGAAGGCGTGGACCAGCCCCGCGATCTCGATCGGGTCGCCCAGGCTGGTGCCGGTGCCGTGCGCCTCGATATAGCTGATCGCGCGCGGCGCGACGCCGGCCTGCTCGATAGCCATCGAGATGGTGGCGGCCTGCGCGCCCGGATTCGGCACCGTATAGCCGTTGGCGCGACCGCCGTGGCTCAGCGCCGTGCCCTTCACGATGCCGTGGATCGCGTCGCGATCCGCCAGCGCGCGCGCCAGCGGCTTGAGCATCACGCAGCCCACGCCCTCGCCCGGGATGTAACCCTCGCCGCCCTTGCCGAAACTCTCGCAGCGCCCCTTGGTGGAGATGATCCGCGCCTGGCTCAGCACCGCGTACTTGTTCGGATGGATGCTCAGGTTCACCCCGCCCGCCAGCGCCACGCCGCATTCGCCGTAGGCGATGCCGCGGCAGGCCAGGTGGATCGCCGTCAGCGACGACGAGCACATGGTGTCGAGCGACATGCTCGGGCCGTGGAAGTCGAAGAAATAGGACACGCGGTTGGCGACGCCGGCGGTATTGCCGGGCAGCCCGAAGATGCGCCGCTCGGCCTGCTGCTGGAAGCCGTAGAGCTGATATTCGGAATACATCACGCCGACATAGACGCCGACGCGCTGGTGCGGGGCGCGGCCCGCGTCGGCCAGGGCCGCGCGCGTATAACCGGCGTCCTCGATGGTCTCCCAGGCCGCCTGCAGGAACAGCCGCTCCTGCGGATCCATCATCTCGGCCTCGAGCGGCGAGATCCGGAAGAACAGCGGATCGAATTCGTCGACGCCGTCGATGAAGCCGCCCCACTTGCTGTGGATCCGGCCCGGCTCGGCGGCGCCGTCGTCGTAGTAGTGCGCGAGGTCCCAGCGCGAGGCCGGGATCTCGCTGATGCAGTCGCGGCCGTCGCGCAGGTTGCGCCAGAACGCATCGAGATCGCGCGCCTGCGGGAACCGTCCGCTCATGCCGACGATGGCGATGTCCAGCGGCGCGCCGGCGGCAGCGGCAGCGGCAGCGGCAGCGGCGGGCGCGGCCGGGGCCGCGGTGGAAGGCGCGGATGCCGGGGCAGGCGCAGGCGCAACCGCGCCGGCGGTCTCGCGGCCGGGGCCGCCCGCTGCGTCGGCGGCCGGCAGCCGCCGCGCCAGCGCCGCATGATGCGTGCGGCCCAGGTAGGCGGCCAGCGCGGCCAGCGTCGGATGCTCGTAGACCAGCGTCTTCGGCAGCACGCCCAGGTCGCGTTCGAGTTCGGCCGTCAGCGCGAGCACGTTGGCCGAGTCGATGCCGTAGGACGAGAGGAAGGCATCGGGATCGAGCGAGGCGGCCGGCAGCCGGAAGATCCGCGCGAGCTTGTCGCGCAGATAGTCGAGCACCGCCTCGCCGACCGGCTGCGCGGCGGGAGCCCGGGACTGGGGCTGAACCGCCGGAGCCTGATCCCGGGCCGGGCTCGGTGGCGGCGCCGCGCCGTTGTCGAACAGCGCCAGGCGGCCGTCGCTCGGGCAGACGATCCACTGGTCTGCATCGCCGGCCAGCGCGTGCTCCAGAGCGGCCAGGCCGTCGGCGGTCTCCAGCGGCGCCATGCCGGTTTGCGCGCGCAAGGCCTCGATCGCCTCCGCCGCGACCCGCATTCCGCCCTCGCGCCAGAGCGGCCAGTTGATCGAGACGGTCCGGCCTTGCCGCATCCCCCGTGCCACGCACGCGTTGCGACGTGCCGCGAAGGCGTCGAGCCAGGCATTGGCGGCCGCATAGTCGGCCTGCCCGGGATTGCCCCATACGGCCGCGATCGACGAACAGAGCACCAGGAAATCGAGTGGCAGCGCGCGCGTGGCGCGATCGATCGCCTCGGTGCCGGCCAGCTTGGCGGCGAACACCTCGCCGGCCTGATCGGCCGTCTTGCGGACGATCAGCGCATCGCGCGTGAGTCCGGCGCAATGCAGTACCCCGTCGAGGCCGCCATGCTGCGCGACGATCTGCGCGACGCCGCGCTCGACCTCGTCGGCCCGGCCGACATCGACGGCCAGGTAGTGCACGCACGCGCCGGGCGCGCCGCCGGCCGCGAGCGCGGCACAGGCGGCCCGCGTCTGCTCGGAAGCCGGTGCCCGCCCGCTCAGGATCACGTCGACCTCGCCGAAGCCGGCCAGGTAGCGCGCGAAGAGGCGGCCGAGCCCGCCCAGGCCGCCGGTAATCCAGTACACGCCGCGCTGCCGCACCGGCAGCGGCCCGGCGGCCGGCGGTATGGCTTCGCGGTGGACTCGCCGCTCGCGACGGCCGTCGAGATGGCGGCACACGAGCGCCTGCCCGTCGCCGCTCGACGCCCGCATCTCGTCGCGCAGGATCGCGGCGCCGCGCGCGATATCGAGCGGGCCCGGCGCGAACACGAGCACCGGGCGAAGCCGCGGGTATTCGCGTGCCGCCGTGCGCAGCAGGCCCGCCAGCGGCGCATGCAACAACTCGTCGGCCTCGCCGGCGACCAGCACCACGAGGCGGCGCGGCTCGCGCACGCCGTCGGCGCTCACCCGGCGCAGCGCCTCGAACGCGGCGAAATAGACCGCCGCCGCGCCACGCGCGCCATCGTCGCCCGGCACCGGCAACGCGAATGCCGAGGCCGGCGCCGTTTCGGCGGCGATGCCGGCGAGCACCTCGGCCGACACGCCGCTCGTCACCAGATGAACCACCTCGTCCGACGGGACGCCGGTATCGGGCACCGCCTCCTCGCGCCACGCCGGCACGCCGTAGCGGACCTGCACCGGCGCCGTGCCGCCGGCCGGCCGGGCCGCGGCTTGCGCGTCGACGGCGTCGGCGCGGCTTGCCGTGCCGGCGCGCAACGCGAGCGCGGCGTCGATACGATGCCGGTCGCGCGCGAACGGATAGAGCGGCGCGGCCACGCGGCGCGTCGCGCGCCCCGCATGCAGCCGCGCCCAGTCGATCGTCGCTCCGTTCACCCAGGCATCGGCGAGACGGCGCAGCCCGTCGCGGCTGCGCGCCTCGAGCTCCGGCGACCGGGCCGGGCCGTCCCGGCGATCGGCCGGCGCGCCGGCGCCGAGGTCCACGCGCACCACGCCATGGGCGAAGTCCGCGCCCTGCCCGCCTTGCTCGGCATGGGCATCGAGCGCGGCGAGCAGCGCCTCGCGCGAGGCGACGACGAAGGCCAGACGATGCGCGAAGGCGGTGCGCCCGAGCTGCAGCGTCAACGCGAGATCGCCGAGCGTGGCCGGCTCCTCGTCGGTGATCGGCGCCGGCCCGCGCAGATGCGCGGCCAGCGCGGCACGCACGCGCTCGAGCCCGGCCGCGTCGCGCGCCGACAGCACGATCAGCTCGTCCCGGGCCGCCGGCGCGGCCGGCCGGGCCGGCCGGGCGGCGCCGCGCGCCACCATGAACACGTTCGAGCCGCCGATCCCGAAGGCATGGATGCCGCTCACGCGCGACTCGAGCGGCAGCGTCCAGCGCATCGCCTCGCGGGGAATGGTCAGGGCGGTCTCGTCGAGGCGCAGGGCCGGGTTGAGCGTCTCCAGGTTCGCGCAGGGCGGGATCAGGCCGCGCCGCATGCCGAGCAGGGTCTTGGTCAACGCGCCGATACCGGAGGCCGATTCGAGATGGCCGAAGTTCGCGCGCGAGCCCAGCGTGCAGCGCTTGTCGCCCCGGCCGGCCGCGCCCAGCGCGCGCGCGATCGCCTGCACCTCGATCGGATCGCCGAGCTGCGTGCCCGTGCCGTGCGTCTCGACATGGCCGATCGCCTCGGGAGCGAGGCCGGCGCTGGCCACGCCGCGCTCGATCACCTCCACCAGCGCGTGCAGGTTCGGGCTGTAGCGGCCGGCGGCGCGGCCCGAATGATTGGTGGCGCTGCCGGCGATCACGCCGTGGATGCGATCGCCGTCGGCCAGCGCCGCCTCCATCGGCTTGAGCAGCGCCAGGCCGACGCCCTCGCCGGGCACATAGCCGTTCGCGCCGATATCGAAGGTGCGTTCGCGACCGTCGGCCGACATCAGGCCGAGCCCGGCGAGCAGCAGGTACTTGCTGCGGTGCAGGCTCAGGTTCACGCCGCCGGCGAGCGCGAGATCGCATTCGCCGGCCAGCAGCGCCGTGCGCGCCAGATGCAGCGCCAGCAGGGAGCTCGAGCAGGCCGATTCGACCGTCATGCTGGGGCCGCGCAGGTCGAACTGGTGAGAGAGCCGGTTCGCGAGTTCGTGGGCGTAGCTGCCCGCGCTGGCATAACTGCCGGTGCGGGCGAGATGCTCGGCCGCCACCCAGGTGTAGTCGTCGTTCATCACGCCGATGTAGACGCCGGTGCGCCCGCGCGCCAGCGTCGCCGGCAGGCAGGCCGCGTCCTCGCAGGCGTGCCAGGCCGTCTCGAGCAGCAGGCGCGCCTGCGGATCGACCGCCGCCGCGTCGGCCGGCGTCATGCCGAAGAACAGCGCGTCGAAGGCATCGGCGTCCGCGAGCGCGCCGCCATGCCCGAGCGTCGCGGCCGCGGTCGCCTCGGCGTCGTCCTCGCCGACATGACGCGACCATTGGTCGGCCGGCAAGGCGCCGGTGGCCGGCCGCGCTGCGACCACGGCCTCCCAGAACGCCTCGAGCGTGGCCGCGCCCGGATAGCGGCCTGCCAGGCCGATCACGGCGATCTCGCGCCGCGCCGGCGCGGCAGCGTCTTCGGCGCCCGCGTGCGAGGTGGCGGCGGCTGGCGATGCAGCCGACGGCTGGCTCGATGCAACGGACGGTTCGCTCGGTGCGGCCGGCTGCTGGCTCGATGCAGCCACCGATTCGCTCCACACCGGCACCGCCTGACCGAACGCGGCCGGCGTCTCGCGGTGCAGATGCGCGGCCAGTTCGCGCAACGTCTGGTGCTCGAACAGCAACGTGGGATAGAAGGTCCGCCCGCAATGCGTCTCCAACGCACGCACCAGCGCGAGCAGGTGGGTCGAATCGAGACCGGCGTCGAAGAACGGCGTATCGTCGCCGAGCCGTCCGGCCAGCGCCACGCCCTGCGCCGCGAGCTGGTCGGTCACGAAGCGCCGGAGCGCCTCGTCGAAGCTCGCGCGGGTCGACTCGCCGGCAGCGAGCGCAGCCGCCCGGGCGCCGTCGTGCCCGGCCGCCACCGTCGACGCCGGCACGGCGCCAACGCCGACGTCGGCGCCAGCGGAGCGCGCCGCCTCGCCCGCCACGGCCCCTTCCGCCTCCCCCGGAGCCTGGTCGACCAGCCGCACGATATCCGCCGCCTGCCTCACGCGCTTGTACGAGAGCCGTTCGAACAGGGCCAGCACGCGGCCTTCCTCGTCGAGGATCCGCAGGTCGGAGCTGGTCACCTCGCGCCGCGCCGCGCCCGCGCCGCCGAGCTTGTCGCCATGACGGCTGGCGACCAGGATGCGCGCCGGAAACGGCCGCAACAGCCGCACCCGCTCGACCGAG
Organism: Burkholderia gladioli; assembly: GCF_000959725.1. NCBI lineage: Bacteria > Pseudomonadati > Pseudomonadota > Betaproteobacteria > Burkholderiales > Burkholderiaceae > Burkholderia > Burkholderia gladioli. The sequence continues at coordinate 498,300 of NZ_CP009322.1, read as the reverse complement.
AACGGGATATGCGGGCGGTCGTCGCGGAAGTCGGCGGCCACCTCGCCGACCAGCTTGAATGCACTGCCCGCGAAAGTCGCGCCGTCGAGCAGGGCCGGATGCGCATGGAAGCGCTCGCGCAGGCTTTCGGCCAGCGGGCCGAGCGACAGGCGCATCAGCTCCTCGTCGCCGCGGTGGAAGATCTCGCCGAGCGTCTGCATGAACGGGCCATGTACCACGCCGAGCTCGCGCACGCCGCGATAGACCTCGTCGACGCGCGTGCTGCGCTCGGCCGAGGCGATGAAGCCGGCCACGTCGAAATCCGCCTCGGCCGGGTCGCGCAGGTCCTCCGCATCGAGTTCGCGCAGCACGCATTCGGCATGCAGGTCGCGCCCCGTGCCCGGCACGCCCGAGCGCAGCGGCACGCTCGACAGCGAGACGGTCCAGCACCCGCGGTCCGCGCCGGGTGCGAAGCGCACCGTCATGCGCCGCGCGAGGTGTCCGGAGGTGGCCAGCGGCAGCCGGAACAGCAACTGCGCGAGTTCGAAGCGCTGATGTCCGAGCAGGTGCTGCCCGAGCCGATACACGACGTCGATCAGCGTCACGCCGGGCAGGATGCTCACGCCATGCACGCGGTGATCGCGCAGGATGAGGTTGTCGTGTTCGAAGTCCAGCTCGTATGACGCTGCATGGCGATGAGTCATGAGTGAGATTCCTGAAATCGACTGATTAGTGCGCGGCAACGGTGTCGTCCGCATCGGTGCGGCGAATCGCGAAATAGGCGCCCATCGCCTCGGCGGGCAGCGGCTCCCGCTCGAGCGGCGCCGCCGGCGCGAGCGCATCCGACCGGGCCTCGCCGATCCAGTAGCGGCGGCGCGCGTAACGCACCGGGCCGGCGCGCGGCACGGTGTCGGCGCGCAGCGCATCGGGCACGCCCTCGTCGCTGACGATCAGGTGCGCGTTGTGGCCGCCCAGACCGAACGCGCTGATGCCGGCCCGCAGCACGCCGTCCACGCCCGCCCAGGCCTGCAGCTCGCGCACCGGATAGAGCGGCGAGGCCTCGAAATCGAAGCGCGGATTCGGCGTGTCGCAGTGCAGGGTCGGCGGCAGCGCGCGGTGCGCGAGCGAGAGCAGCACCTTGACCATGCCGGCCGCGCCCGCCGCGCTGAGCAGATGCCCCAGGTTGCTCTTGACGCTGCCCACGCCGCAGGCGCGCGCCGCGCGGTGATGCGGCGCGAGCACCGCGGTCAGGCTGCGCAGCTCGATCGGATCGCCGATCAAGGTGCCGGTGCCGTGCGCCTCGACATAGCTGATGCTGGCCGCGTCGACCGCCGCGTCGGCGATCGCCAGTTCGATCAGCTCGCGCTGCCGCTCGGGGTTCGGCGTGGTGATCCCCATCGTGCTGCCGTCGGCATTGACGGCCGAGCCGTCGATCACGCCGTAGATCTTGTTGCCCTCGCGCACCGCGTCCGACAGGCGCTTGAGAATCAGCACGCCGCATCCCTCGCCGATGCCGATGCCGTCCGCGCCTTCGTCGAAGGTCCGGCAGCGCCCGCCCGCCGACAGGATGCGCGCGCTGCTCAGCAGCAGGAACGGCCCCTCATCGAGCAGGATGTCCACGCCGCCGGCGATGGCCAGCGAGGACTCGCCGCTGCGCAGGCTCTGCGCGGCGAGATGGATGGCCGTCAGCGCGCTGGCGCAGGCCGTATCGACCACCACGTTCGGGCCGCCGAGGTGGTAGCAGTGCGAGAGATGCGCGGAGATGAAGTTCTGGCCGACGCCGATCACCGCCTTGCTGTCGAGCTGGGCGAGCCGCGACGAATAATTGCTGGTGCGCGAGCCGCAGAACACGCCGACTCGCCGGCCCCACACGTCCTGGCGGGTATAACCCGCATCGGCCAGCGCCTCGGCGCTGACTTCCAGCCACTGCCGCGCGAGCGGATCGACGCCGGGCGCGACCGCCTCCGGAATGCCGAAATAGCCCGGATCGAAGGACTCGATGTCGTCCAGGAAACCGCCCTGGTGCGTCACGCTCTTGCCGTCCGCGTAATCGGGGCCGCCGTAGTGCCGCGCGACGCTCCAGCGCGAGGCAGGCACCTCGCCGATGCAGTCGCGGCCGTCGCGCAGGTTGCGCCAGAAGGCGTCGATGTCCTGCGCGGCCGGGAAATGGCAGGCCATGCCGACCACCGCGATCCGCTCGCGCGCGCCGCCGCCCGCCCGCGGGTCGCGCGCGGGCGCCGGGCCGGCCTCGCGAGGCGTATCGGCCGAACCGGCCGGCTCGGCGGGCTCGACCGGGCCGGGCGCGACGACAGCCTCGCTCGCGGCCGCATCCCGCCGGCCGCCGCTCACCGCGAGCATCACCGCCTCGCGACAGCTTCCCAGCAGATACGCCGCCAGCCGCGCGACGCTCGGGTGCTCCAGCAGGGCCGAGGGATCGAGGTGGGTGCCGGGCAGGCCGGCGTCGATACGCTTGACCATCTGCGCGAGCATGATCGAGTCGACGCCGTAGTCGTCGAAGCGGCGTTCGACATCGAGCGCGTCGTGGGCGATCTTCAACTCGTCGCCCACGATGCGCGCGAGCCAGGCGCTCGCCGCCGCCCCCGGGTCCGCCGGCGCCGCGCGGCCGGCTTCGGCGGACTTGTCGACGGCCACCCCGGCATCGCCGCCGGCCGCGGCCTGCGCCAAGCGCGCCGGCTCGCTGCTCGCCCGCGCCGCGCGCACGCCGCCGAGCGCGGCGAAGGCGAAGCGGGACGGATCGACCACCAGCGGCGTCACCACCGGCCCGGTCGCCCCGGCGAGGATCGCATCGAGAAAGGCCAGCCCTTCCTCGTCGCTGCAGGCCAGCAGGCCGCCGTCGCGATGCGCGGCACCGCTGGCCGCGCCCATGCCGGTATCGCGCCAGCTCGGCCACTGGATGCTGACGCAGCGCGCAGCGCGCGGCCCGAAACCGGCCTCGGCGACGTGGTCGAGATAGGCGTTCGCCGCCGCGTACTCGGCCTGCCCGACCGCGATCGCCGGCAGCGCGGCCGAGATCGACGAACACAGCAGCACGAAGCGCAGCGGCCGGTCCGCGAAGGCCGCCCGCAGCGTCTCGACGCCGGCCACCTTCGGCGCGCTCACGGCGGCGACCGATTCGGCCGTCTTGCGCACGAAGGCCGGTGCCTCGAAATCGACGCGGCCGGCGCAATGGATCAGGCCGAAGGGCTCGCCCAGTTCGGCGCTCAGGGCCTCGACGGCGGCCCGCCAGGCAGCGAGATCGGTCAGCGGCGCGCTCGTCACGCGCACCTGCGCGCCGAGCGCCTCGAGCGCGAGCAGGTCCGACAGCTTGCGGCGCAGCAGCGGATCCTCGGCGCCGGCGGCAAGCGCCGGCCAGCTCGCGCGCGGCGGCAGCGGCCGCTCGCCCGCGAGCACGAAGCCGCGTACGCCGTGGCGCGTCGCGAAGTGATGCGCGAGCCGCATGCCGATACCGCGCGTGCCGCCGGTGATCCACAGCACGCCGTCGGCCGGCCAGCCCGGCTCGACCGATTTACCTTCCGGTTGCCGCGCCGGCGGCTCGATCCAGTCGAGCACGGCGCGCTCGCGCACGCCGCCCCGGTAGCGCACCTCGGGCATGCCGTCGTCGGCGGCGAACTCGGCCACGATCTGCGCGATCAGCGCGGCGCGGTCGGCGCCGGCATCGAGATCGGTATCGACATGGCGCGAGACCACGCGACGGTATTCGCTCTGCAGCATCCGATACAGGCCGCTGCGTGCCGCGCCGGCCAGCGACGGTCGCGGGTGGCCCGCGAGCCCGGCGGTCCATTGCTGCACCATCAGCGGCGCCTCGAGCGTCGCGTCGGCATGCTCCACCAGGCGCTGCAGCCAGCCGAACCAGGCCGCGTGGTGGCCGGTCGAGGAGACGGGATCGAGCGCGCTCAGGTCCAGGCAGCCGCGCGAGCCTCGCCAGTGTTCCGCGTGCGCGGGCGCCGCCGCGAGTTCGTGGTCGAGCCAGATACGCGCGTCGGGCAGCTCGCGCGCGAGCGAGGCGGCGAAATCGGCCAGTGCCGGCGTCGCCAGGATCTCGACCCGGCCTTCCACGCGACGGCCAGCCGCGAGCGGCGCCGCGTGCCATTGCTTGGCGGCCAGCGCCGCACGACGCCCCGCCGCGGCCGCCGTGGCACGCGCGGCGCCCGGGCCGGCCTGCCCGGAAGTGGGCGGCGGCGTGGGCGTGCCGAAACGCTGCCGGGCGAACGGATAGGTCGGCAGCGGGATCCGCCGGGCCGGTCGCGCTCGCCAGGCGGACCAGTCGGCCAGGCCGCCGGCGCTCCAGGCGGTCGCGCGGGCGGCGGGATCGAGGCCCGCATGGGCCTCGATGGGCGGGCGCGCCTCGCCGCGTACCGGCACCAGCCGCTCGGCCGCGCCGCTCGCGAGCCAGGCCGACAAGGCGCCCTTCAGCGCCGCGAGATCGGGCACCGTGAATGCGACGCGATATTCATGCGCCGTGCGACCGACCTGCAGGGTCCAAGCAAGGTCGCCCAGCGCGCTGCGCGCTCCCTCGCCCTCGAGGAAGGCCAGCAGCCGCCGCGCCACGGCCTCGAGCTGCGCGGGCTGGCGCGCCGACAGCGGCACGATCTCGAGGCCGCCGGGCAGCACGGCCTCGATGGCCTCGCCGGCCTCGGGCACGGCTTCGGCCTCGACTACCAGGTGGGCATTGGTCCCGCTGAAACCGAAGGCACTGAGTGCCGCGCGGCGCATCCCGTCCTCGCCGGGCAGCCAGGGCCGCGCCTGCGTCTCGACACGGAACGGGCTCGCCGCGAAATCGACGTGCCGGTTCGGCTGCGCGAAGCCGCTGACCGGCGGCAGCGTCGCATGGCGCATCGCCAGCAGCACCTTGATCAGCCCGAGCGCGCCGGCCGCAGCCGTGGCATGGCCGATATTGGCCTTCACCGAGCCGATCGCGCAAAAACTCCGCCGCGCGGTGAAACCGCGAAACGCCTCGGTCAGCGCATGCAGCTCGACCGGATCGCCGAGCCGGGTGCCGGTACCGTGCGCCTCGACGTACTGGAGGGCCTCGGGCGACAGCCGCGCCGCACGATAGACCTGCGTCTCCAGGCGGCTCTGCGCCAGGAAGCTCGGCGCGGTGATGCCGGAGGTCCTGCCGTCCTGGTTGGTGCCGATCGCGCGGATCACGCCGTACACGTGCGCGCCCTCGGCGCGCGCCCGCTCGGCCGGCATCAGCACCACCACGCCCATGCCGTCGCCCACCACGATGCCGTCGGCGCCGTCGTCGAACGGGCGGCAGGCGCCGCTCGGCGACAGCATGCCGGCATTGCGCATCATCACGAAGGAAGCCGGCTGCGTGTAGAGCGTGATGCCGCCCGCGATCGCCATGTCCAGCTCGCCGGCACGAAGCTTGTCGCAGGCCAGCGAGATCGCGACCAGGGCCGACGAGCAGGCGGTGTTGACCGTCATCGCCGGGCCGCTCAGGTTCAGGTGGTAGGCGATCCGCGAGGACAGGATCGCGCCGTCGTTGCCGAGCATCGCGTGATGCGAGAGGCTGTCGGCGCCGGCCACGCCCATCGAGCCGATGAAGGTGCCCACCTCGCGCGCCGCCAGCGAGGCCGGATCGTAACCGGCATCCTCGATGGCGGCGTGGATGCCCTCCAGCAGGACGCGCTGCGAGGCGTCCATCTGTTCGGCCTGGACTGGCGAGATGTCGAAGAACAGCGGATCGAAGGCATCGATGTCGTCGGCGAATCCGGCGCGCAGCGACTGCGCGTCGATCTCGTGCGCGGCCAGGTACTCGCCCCAGGCGGGACGGCGCGCGGCGACCGAATCGAGATGGATCTCGCCGCGCGCGACCAGCTTCCAGAATGCGGCCGGATCCTGCGCGCCCGCGCAGCGACAGGCCATGCCGACCACGGCGATGCCGTCGCGAGCCGGCTGCGTGCCGGGCAGCAAGGCTTCCGGCGATGGGCCGGGCAGCCCCTCGTGCCCCGCGCCCGGCTCGAGCGCCGGCCCGGCGGGTCGCGAATCGGCTCGTGCCGCGGGCACGCCCGCCAGCGCGACGGCCGCCTCGGCAGGCAGCGCCGCCACGCGGGCGCCACGCGTTTCCAGGTGCGCGGCCAGCGCCTGCGTGTCGTGGAACTCGAACATCACGCTGGTCGGCTCGTGCAGGTCGAACGCGACGTTGATCGCCTCGAGCAGCCGCACCGCGAGCAGCGAATCGACGCCCAGTTCGGCGAACGAGCGCGCGGCGCGCAATTCCGCCGGGCTCACGCCCAGCGTGTCGATCATCACGCGCTCGAGCGCCTCGCGCACCGTCGCGGCGCGCGCTCCGGCCGACGGCGCGGCGGCGGGCTGCGGCGCGGGTGCCGCCTGCTGCACAGCCTCCTTTGCCGCCTCCCTGGCCGGCGCCTGCCGCGACGCGGCCGCCATCACCGCCGCGGTCAGGCCGATATCGCCGCTGCCGTCGCGGCGCGCGAACAGGTCGGCCAGCGCCTCGCGATACGGCGTGCGGCGCGCGATGACGGCCGCGTTCGCGGCGCGCAGCGCCTCGGTGGATCGTCCATGCCGGTCGACGACGATGCGGAACAGGCAATAGCTGATCCAGTTCTGCCGCAGCGATACCGCCATGTTCGCGAAGTTGCGCGACGAGCGTCGCGCGGCTTCGGGGAAGTGCGCGATATTGCGCTCGACGTCGGGATCGAACACGTAGTTGGCGATCCCCTCGCTGAGATCGACCAGGTCGTCGATCACCAGCCCCTGCTCGGCCAGCACGTTCGCCCATTCGGCCTGCGGAGAGATCGCGATGTCCACCTTGTCGTCGACGATCGAGCCGCGCAGGTTCGCGATGAAGTCCATCAGCAGGATGCTGCCGGTGGGCGCGAGCGAGCGCCGGATGTTCGAGAACAGGGCCGTCTTGTCGGCGATGTGGCAGCTCACCTCGAAGCCGATCACGAGATCGTAGCGATGCGGGAAGGCGTCGCGCGAGCTGTCGGCATGGCGGATCCTGACGCGTTCCGCGATACCGAGATTGGCGATCCGCCGATTGCCGAGCTCCGCCTGCGCCGGCGTGATCGTGAAGCCGTCGGCGTGCAGCGCGGGGTGCCGCAAGGCCAGCTCGATCAGATCGCTGCCGCAGCCGCAGCCGATGTCGAGCACGCGGCCAACGCGCTCGAAGCGCTCGTGGCGGAACGTCACCGCGCGCATTTCCTTCTGCTTGTCGAGCACCTGGCGATACTCGTCGGGATAGGCTTCGGGCGCGCTCAGCACGCGCGTCATCGAGAAGCCCGGCTGCTCGCGCTCGAACGGGCAGAACGTCAGGTATTCCTCGTGATAGGTATCGGAACGGCGCTGCGCGTCGAAGGTGTAGTACTCGGCGGCCTTGTCACCCGGACCGCCCGGACCGCCCGTGCCGCCCGTCCAGGCCGGCGATGCTTCGGCAGCCGGCGGCTGGCCGAGCGGACGGCGCGCGAACGGATAAGTCGGCAGCCCGGCGAGACGCCTCGGCCGGCCGCCTCGGTGCAGCACCGCATCGTCCGTGCGCAGCCCCTCGCACCAGTCCCGCGCCTGGCCAGACAGCGCCGATGCCTTCGAGAGCGCCGCGCTTCCCGCTTCCTCCATCCCCTCGTCCGCCACCTCGCCGACATAAACGCCCTTGCCTGCCAACGCGGCGCCCTCCGCGCCTTCCAGATACGCGTCCAGCGCCGCCATCAGCCCCAAGCGTCCCTCCTCCGATCCTCCCGCCCCCACCACCATCGCCAGCCGATAACGCATCGCCTCCCGCCCCACGTCCAGCGTCAGCGACAAGGCGTCCAGCTCCACCTCCGCCCCGGCCTCGCCGCCCAGCCAGGCCCGCAGGCGACGCGCCGATTCCCGCAGCGCACCCGATTCCCGCGCCGACAGCTTCACCAGCCACTCCCGCCTCGCCTCCTTCCCAACCGCGCCCGACGCCGCCTCCGGCGCCTCCTCGATCACCACGCACGCATTCGTCCCGCTCATCCCCGTCGCGCTCACCAGACCGCAGCGCGCCACCCCCGCCCGCTTCGGCCACGGCTGCGCCCCGGCACCCAGGCTCAGCGCCCCATCGCCGATCCGCAGATCCGGGTTCGCCACCTCATGGTTCGCGATGCCCAGCCGAAGCTCGTGCCGCAGCGACGCGCACATCGCAATCACGTTCACCACCCCCGACGCCGCGAAGGTATGCCCGATCTGCGGCTTCACCGAGCCCAGCACCCGCGTCTGCGTCCCCTCATTCAGCCCCTCATTCAGCCCCTCACCCAGCGCCTCGCACAATGCCCGCGCCTCGATCGGATCCCCCAGCGGCGAACCCACGCTGTGCGCCAGCACCGCCTCGATCCGCTCCGCCTCGACCCCGCCCCGCTCCAGCACCTCGCTGATCAGCGCGCGTTGCGAACGCGCGCTCGGCGCCGTGATGCCGTTGGTGCGACCGTCGTAGTTCACTCCGCTCGCGCGAATCACCCCGTGGATCGGGTCGCCGTCCGCCTGCGCACGCGCCAGGTCCTTCAGCACCACCGCCGCCACCGCCTCGCCCGGCACCATGCCGTCCGCGCGCGCGTCGAACGCATGGCACTCGCCGCTCGACGACAGCATCCCGCCCTGCGTCAGCGCCACGTAGGTGAGCGGCGAATTCAGCACGTTCACGCCGCCGGCCAGCGCCAGTTCGCATTCGCCGCGCTGCACGCTCTGGCAGGCCGTGTGCACCGCCACCAGCCCCGACGAGCAGGCCGTGTTGATCGCCAGGTTCGGCCCCTTCAGGTCCAGCACGTACGAGATCCGCGCCGCCAGGATGCCGTTGTGGTGGCTGGTCGCCAGGCCGTCGGCCGCCTCGCCCGGCACGCCTTCCTCCACCCCGATGAACACCCCGCAGCGGCTGCCGCGCAGCCGCTCGCCCGCGTAGCCGGCATCCTCGAAGGCCCGCCAGGCTTCCTCCAGGATCAGCCGCTGGCGCGGGTCCATCCACTGCGCCTCGCGCGGCGAGATCTCGAAGAACAGCGGGTCGAAGCCGTCCAGCCCCTCGATGAAGGCGCCGCGATGGGTGGCGATGCGATTGGACGCCTCGCCCGGGCCGTTGAAGTACGGCCGCCAGTCCCAGCGCGAGGCCGGTACTTCGCCGATCGCCCGGCGTCCCGAGCGCAGCAGTTCCCAGAGCTCGCCCGCGTCGTTCGCCCCCGCCGTGCGCACCGAAACGCCAATGATCGCTACCCCGCCCTGATCCGGCCGTGTCGCTTCGCTCCGGTTCGCGGCGAAGGCATTGGCGGGCCGCGCCGTGCGTGCGCGTGACGTGGAGGCGGGCCGAGCGAGATCGGCCCGCGCCGCGGTGGGCGGCACGGCTGCCCCTCGCGTATCGGCGCGCCAACGTTCGATCAGCGCCTCGCGCGACGCCGCGGACAGATGCGCGACGAGCGCCACGATGGTGCTGTGGTCGAAAAACAGGTCGGGCGTGACGTCGATGCCGAAACGCCGGCTCAACCAGCGGCCGAAATGCGCCAGGCCGATCGAATCGAAACCGAGATCGGCGAAGTTCGCGGTATCGCGCAAGCGCTCGCCGGAAAGCTTCAACAAGGATTCGACGCCGGCCCGGATGCCGGCATGCAGCCAGCGCTGGAACGCATCGGTTGCGTCATGGTCGGCCGCATCTTGCAGCGGAGCACTCATGGTTTCGTCTTCCTCGTCATGAAAGCCGGTGGATATCGAGCCGGCCTGCTCGTCCTGGCGCGTCGCGCCCAGGCGCGCGAGGAAGCCCTCGACGCGGGCGCGATCGCCCGCCAGCACCAAACGCTGCGCGGCGCCCGAGGCCAGCGCGCGCTCCCACGCCGCCAACCCCTCCTCGCGCTCCAGGTAACGCTGAGCGCTGCTGCGCAGGTACTGCTCGATCGCCTCGCCCTCCTGCGCGCCCATCCCGCCCTCGCGCCACAGCGGCCACGCCACCGACACCGTCCGCCCCGAGCGCTCGCCCGCCTCCACCCGCGCGTTGCGATACGCCGCATACGCCAGTTGATACGCGTTCGCGCCCGCGTAGTCGCCCGCACCGCTGTCGCCCAGCACCGCCGCCGACGACGAGAAGCAACAGAAGAAATCCAGCGTCTCGCCCGCCGTCGCCGCGTCCAGCGCCTGCGTTCCCGCCACCTTCGGCGATATCACCGCCTCCACGTCCTCTGGCCTGCGATCCTCCAGCGTGCCTCGCGTGGCCACGCCCGCCGCGTGCAGCACGCCGTGCAGCCCGCCCCAGCGCGTGCGAATCGTCTCCACCACCCCGCGCAGCGCATCCTCGTCGGCCACCTCGGCCGGGAAATACGCCGCGTCCGTCGCGCCATGCGCGCGCAACTCGTCGAGCAGCGCGTCGATCTCGCCATCCCGCGCGCGACGCCCGACCAACGCCAGGCGCGCGTGGCAGCGCCGCGCCAGATGCCGGGCGAACAAGCGTCCCAAGCCACCCGCGCCGCCCGTGATCAGGTACACGCCGCGCTCGCGCAGATCCGCCGCAGCCGGCGCCGGCGCCACCGCGCGCCAGCCCAGCGTCTCGCGCCGGCCCGCGCGCTCGCGCAGCACATCCGCGCCGCTCGTCTCGCGCCAGATCCGAACCACCGACTCCGCATCGGGCAAGCCGCCCTCGCCGAACAGCACCGACGCTCGTAGTTGCGGCATCGACAGCCGCAGCGAGCGAACCAGCCCGATCGCGGCCTGGTCGCCGCAGCCCTGCGCCTGCGCTTCGTCCCAGCTACCCAGCACCACCAGCCGCCGCAGCGCCACCGCCTCGGCCCGCGCCGCGCGCAGCAGCGCGTGCAGCTCGGCCAGGCTCGACGGATCGCCGCGCCATCCGTACACGATGTCGACGGCACCCTGCGCGCTGGTCCCGGCGTCGCAGGCGGCCAGCAGGTCCCGCAGCGTGGCCTCGTCCATCGCGGCCACCTCGAAGTGCCGGCGGCCGAGGCGCCCGTTCAGCGCGCCGCGCGTCACCCGGATCAGCTCGACCGGCGCGCCGTGCTCGCGCAGGGCACCTTCGAGCGCATGCGAGGCGCCCGCGCTCTCGGCGAAATGCAGCAGCCGCACCGGTTCCGCATCGCGCTCCGGCGCCCGTGCCGCGTCAGCCGCCGCGTCGGGCGCGGGAAGCCACGCCGGCTCGTACTCGAGCAGCGGCATCGCGACCGCCTCGACGACGGCGGCATCGTCGCGCGCCACCCAATGCAGCTCGCGCGCGAACGGATAGGTCGGCGCCTGGATACGCCGCGGCAAGGCCCCCGGCGGCACCGCCATGCGCCAGTCCACCTCGAGGCCCGCGGCCCAGGCCCGCGCCAGCGACGACCACTTGCGCTGCGCGATCCAGCTCGCGATCATCGTGCGCGCGTCGTCGTCGCCGTTGAGCAGCCGGATACCGTCGCGCTCGCCTGCCGCCTCGGCCACATGGATGCCGTCGAAGCGCGTCTCGCCGTCCAGGAAGCGACGCAGGCGTTCGGCCAGCTCGTCGAGACTCGCGACCACGAAGGCGACGCGATACGCCATCGCATCGCGGCCGACCTGCAGCGTCCAGGCCAGCTCGCGCAAGGCGGGACGCGCCGTGCCGGCGCCCTCGACGAAGGCGAGCAGGGCCAGCGCGTAGTCGCGCAGGCTCGCGGCGCTCCTGGCCGACAAGGGCACGACGGTCTGCACGGGCAAGGGCGCGGCCCGGTCGCCCGCCGCCGCGTCGGCGCCCGGGCGCGCATCGAGATACTCCTCGACGACCAGATGCGCGTTCACGCCGCCGAAACCGAAACTGCTGATCCCGGCGCGACGCGGCACCGGCGCGCCGCGCGCATCGCTCAGTCGCGTCCAGGCGCGGTTCTGCTTCAGGATCTCGAAAGGCGTGCCCTCGAGTTCGATATAGGGATTGGTGTCCTCGCAATGCAGCGTGCCGGGCAGCACGCCGTGGCGCATCGCCAGCAGCACCTTGAAGAGGCCCGCCATGCCGGCCGCGACCTCGAGGTGGCCGATGCTGCTCTTCACGCTGCCCAGCGCGCAGTGGACGCGTTCGACGCGTGCCTGCTGCTGCTCGTAGAGCGTCGCGAAGGCCCGCTTCAGGCCGTTGATCTCGGCCGGATCGCCGAGCGAGGTGCCGGTGCCGTGGGCCTCGACATAGCTCACGGTGCGAATGTCGAGGTTGGCGCGGCGATAGGCGTCGGTCAGCAGGGCCGCCTGCGCCTGGACATTCGGCGCGGTCAGCGAGGCCGCGCGACCGCCGTGGTTCACGCTGACCGCGCGGATCACGCCGTGGATGGTGTCGCCGTCCGCGATGGCGCGCCCGAGCGGGCGCAGCAGCATCGCGCCGACGCCCTCGCCGCGCACATAGCCGTTCGCCTCGCGCGAGAAGGTCTTGCAACGCCCGTCGGGGCTCAGCATGCCCGCCTTGGAAAAACAGATATGCAGCTCCGGCGAGACGATGGTGTTGACCCCGCCGACGAAGGCCTGTTCGCAATCGCCCGCCTCGATCGCCCGCATGGCGCGATGCACCGCCACCAGCGAGCTCGAGCAGGCGGTCTCGACCGGCTCGCTCGGGCCGTGCAGGTTCAGCAGGAACGAGATGCGGTTCGGCGCCATCGACGGCACCGCCCCGGTCGCGCTGTAGCTCTCGATCGGCTGCGAGGCGCTCTGGCGGTAGCCGCCCGGGCCGATCGCGAGGAACACGCCGGTGCGGCTGCCGGCGATCGACTTCGCCGAATAGCCGGCATCCTCCATGGCGGCCCAGACGTGCTCCATCAGCAATCGCTGCTGCGGATCCATCAGCTCGGCCTCCCTCGGCGAGATGCCGAAGAATTGCGAATCGAACGCGGCGATCTCGTCGATGAAACCGCCCCAGCGGATCGTGGTGCGATTGCCCGGCTCGTGCGGGTCGCCGTGGATCGCCCGCCAGTCCCAGCGCTCGGCCGGGATCTCGTCGATGCAGTCGCGCTGCTCGAGCAGGTTGGTCCAGAACGCGTCGAGCGAGCGAGCGCGCGGAAAGCGCCCGCTGAAGCCGACGATCGCGACCGCGCCGGCCGGCATCGCGTCGAGCGCCAGCGGTGTCGGTGTCGGTGTCGGTGTCGGTGTCGGTGTCGGTGTCGGTGCCGATGTCGACGCCGAGCGCGGCGCCGGCCCGGGCGTCGCGACAGCCGCCGCGACGCCCTCGGGCAGGCCAACGGCGGCTGCGCCGGGATTGGACTCGCGATTCGACTCGCGATGGGGTTCGGGATCGGGCTCGACCTGCCGCCGCGCGGCCGGCTGCACCTGCAGCGCGGCGGCGAGCGCGGCGCCATGCTCGGCGAGCAGGAAGCCGCGCAGCGCGAGCAGCGAGGGGTATTCGTAGAAGATGGTCGGCAGCAGCTCGACGCCGAGGCGCTCGCCGATCCGGTTGCTGAATTCGGTCAGGCTGATCGAATCGAAGCCATAGGCGCTGAAGTCGGTCTCGGCGTCGACATCGGATTCGCCGATGCGCAGGATCTCGCAGACCGCGCGCGCCAGCGCCGCGTCGACGCGCGCGCCCAGCTCGGCGGCATCGGCAATCGGTGCGGGAGCGGGCACGCCCGCCGCGGCCGGGGCGGCACCGGCAACCGGCTTCGCCTGGGCCGGGCCCGCGACCCAGCCACGGATGCGCTCGGCATCGCCGCACAGCACGACCACGTGATCGTGCGGCGCGGCCATCGCGCGCTCGAAGCCGAGCATGCCGGCCTGGCGCTCGAGCATGGCGAGCCCGTAGGCGCGGCGCGTGCGGCGCTCGCTGGCGGCGTCGACGTTCATGCCGCCCGTGCGCCACAGCGGCCAGTCTATCGACAGCGTGCGTCCGGCGCGCCGCCCCTCGGCGACCAGCCGGTTGCGCTCGATCGCGAAGGCGTCGAGCAGGGCATTCGCGCCGGCGTAGTCGGCCTGCCCCGCATTGCCCCAGATACCGGCGATCGAGGCGAACAGCACGAAGAAGTCGAGCGGCGCATCGGCCGTGATCGCATCGAGCTCGACGAGCGCGGCGGCCTTCGCGGCGAAGACATCCCTTACCGCGTCGGCCGTCTTGCTCTCGACATAACCATCGCGCAGCACGCCGGCGGCATGGATGATGCCGTCCAGATGCCCATGCCGCGAGACGATCGCCTCGTAGCAGGCGCGCAGCGCGCCGGCATCGGTGAGGTCGACGCGGCGATGTTCGAGGTTCGCCCCGCTCGCGCGCAGCCGGGTGAGCCAGGCCTCGTCCTCGGCGGAGGCGGCCGTGCGCGCGCTCAGCACCAGCGTCACGCCGCGCGTGGCGGCCGCGTGCTCGGCGAACAGCCGCCCCAGCCCGCCCATGCCCCCGGTGATCCAGTAGACGCCGCCCGAGCGGAAGCACGAGCGGGGCACGCGCGGCGCCGGCAGCGCGAGCTCCACGAAACGACGCGCGCCGCGACGGCCCCGCGCGTCGTAGCGGACCTCGACATCGCGATCCTCGGGCTCGCACAGCTCGGCCGCCACCGCCTCGCATGCCGCCTGCGCGGACAGCGTCGGCGCGAGGCGCAGGATTCGCGCGCGCAGCCCCGAATACTCCTGGCGCAAGGTCTTCAGCACCGCCGAGAGCGAGGCATAAGGCCAGGCGCGCGCGTCGTCGCCGAGCACCACCATCACCGCGCGCGCACGCTTGCCGTTCGGCATCGCGCGCAGCGCATCCAGCAGCGCGATCACCGGCTCGGCCAGGCGCTCGCCGCGCAGCTCGCCCGCGTCGTCGACCAGCGCCTCGAGCGAGATCGCGGACGGCGCGAGCGCGCGCAGGCGCGCATCGAGCTCGGCGCTCAGGTTCGCCACGGCCAGCAGCGTGTCGGCCCAGGGCGCCTCGCCCGGCGCCGGCGCGGGCAGCGGGCTGTCGAGCCAGTCGGTGGTGCCGAACAACAGCTCGGCGCTCGCCTCGCGCGCGATGCGCCGGCTCGCGAATTCGCGCAAGGACACGCACACGGCGCCGCTCTCGTCGGTCAGGTCGATGTCGAACTTCAGCATCTCCTCGCCATGCGCGAGCGGATCGCTCCAGCGGGCCACGATGCAGCCCGTCTCCGGCGTGCGCGCATGCACGATCACCTCGCGCACCGAATACGGCAGGTAGCTCGCCTCGACGCTCGAGTCCAGATCGTCGAGCAGCAGGCCGAGGGTCGCCTGCAGCGCGCCGTCGAGAATCCCCGGGTGCAGGTCGAACGCGGCCGCCTCGGCATGCTCCGTCGCGGGCAGCCGATAGGTCGCGAACACCTCGGTGTCGCCGCGCGAGAGCTGCTCGATGCAGCGGAAGCTCGGGCCGTAGCGCATCTCGTGCCGCGCGAAGAAGGCGTAGAAGGCGTCGCCGCGCCAGGCGGGCCGGCAACGCCGCGCCAGCGCGGCCAGGTCGAGCCGCGGCGCCGCCTGCCCGAGCCCGGGCAAGGCTTCGCGGCCGAGGATCTCGCCGTCGCAATGCAGGATCCCGGCGGCGCCGGCCTCGCCGGATTCGCCGCGTACCGCGAAGCGCGCGCGTTCGCCGCCCTCGTCGATGTCGATACGGATCTCGCGGGGCGTGGCACCGACCACCACCGGCGAGCGCCAGACCACGTTCGCCAGTCCGCCGACGCCGTGGCGCAGGCTGTTGAGCGCCGCCGCGCGCGCCATCTCGAGGTAGGCGGTACCGGGCAGCACGGCGTCGTCGAACAGGCGATGGTCGCGCAGGATCGCGTCCTGCTCGTGCAACGTCGTTTTGAACGTGTGATTCGTTTCCATGCGACCTCGTGGATTAGGCGGAGAGTTTTTCGTGAACGAGCGGATGCAGGCGGGCCGACGGATCGCGCGAACGGATCTCGCCGGCGGCGGCGCGGCGCGTGAACGGATAGGCGGGCAGCGGCGTGCGCCGCGGCACGTCGTGTGGGTACTCGGCACGCCAGTCGAGCGCTTCGCCCGCCGCCCAGCGGGCCGCGAGCGGATCGGTGTCGCGGTCGTCGAGCGCCCGGCCCGGCCCCGCACCGAGCCACGCGCCCAGGCGCGCGGACAGCTCGTCGAGCCCGCCGGCGCGGAAGATCAGGCGATGCTTCATCGCCTCGCGGCCGGTCTGCAGCGTCCAGGCGATGCTGGCCAGCGACGGCGGCGCGACGCCGCTCTCCTCGGCATCGCGCCGCAAGTCGGCAAGATGGCGCAGCAGCCGGCGCACGGCATCGACCAGTTGCTCCGGCCGGCGCGCGGACAGCGGCACCAGGCAGGCGGCCGCCGGCCACGCCTGGCCCGCATCCGGCACGCGCGCGTCGACGTATTCGGCAATCACGAGATGCGCGTTGGTGCCGCTCATGCCGAAGGCACTGATCGCGCCCACGCGCGGCGCATCGGACTCCCATCGCGTGCAATGCTCGACGAGCCGGAACGCGGAGTTCGGCAGATCGAGGAATTCGTTGTCGCTGCGATGATTGGCCGAGGGCGGAATCTGCCGGTGGCGGATCGCCGCCAGCATCGCGACCAGGCTCACCACGCCCGAGGCCGCGAAGGTATGGCCGAGATTCGGCTTGAACGAGCCGAGCGCGCAGAAGCCGCGCCGGTCGGTGAAGGTGCGGAAAGCGTCGGCGAGACTGTTGACCTCGACCGGATCGCCGAGCCGGGTGCCGGTGCCGTGCGCGATCACGTAGCCGATCTCGCTCGCGTCGATCCGGTAGCGCCGGTAGAGCTGCTCCACCAGTTGCTGCTGCGAAAGCCCGCTCGGCGCCGTGATGCCGTTGGTGCGGCCGTCGTAGTTCACCCCGCTCGCGCGGATCACCCCGTGGATCGGGTCGCCGTCCGCCTGCGCACGCGCCAGGTCCTTCAGCACCACCGCCGCCACCGCCTCGCCCGGCACCATGCCGTTGGCACGCGCGTCGAAGGTGTAGCACTCGCCGTCCGGCGACAGCATCCCGCCCTGCGTCAGCGCCAGGTACATGAGCGGCGAATTCAGCACGTTCACGCCGCCGGCCAGCGCCAGCTCGCATTCGTCGCGCTGCACGCTCTGGCAGGCCGCGTGCACCGCCACCAGCCCCGACGAGCAGGCCGTGTTGATCGCCAGGTTCGGCCCCTTCAGGTCCAGCACGTACGAAATCCGCGCCGCCAGGATGCCGTTGTGGTGGCTGGTCGCCAGGCCGTCGGCCGCCTCGCCAGGCACGCCTTCCTCCACCCCGACGAACACCCCGCAGCGGCTGCCGCGCAGCCGCTCGCCCGCATAGCCGGCGTCCTCGAAGGCCCGCCAGGCTTCCTCCAGGATCAGCCGCTGGCGCGGGTCCATCCACTGCGCCTCGCGCGGCGAGATCTCGAAGAACAGCGGGTCGAAGCCGTCCAGCCCCTCGATGAAGGCGCCGCGATTGGTGGCGATGCGATTGGACGCCTCGCCCGGACCGCTGAAGTACGGCCGCCAGTCCCAGCGCGAGGCCGGCACCTCGCCGATCGCCTGGCGCCCTGCGCGCAGCAGTTCCCAGAGTTCGCCCGCGTCGTTCGCCCCCGCCGTGCGCACCGAAACGCCGATGATGGCGATCGGCGGCGGCAACACCGCGCCGGCGCGCCCGGCCGGCTCCGATGGCTGTTGCGCCGGCGTGGCCTGGCGCGCTTGCGCGACGGGCGCCGCCGGCGCAATCGGCACCGATTCTGCCGGCACGGCGGGCGCGGGCGTAGCGGGCGCGCCCGGCGGCGTCGCCCGGGCCGGCGAGGCAGCAGGTAATGCGGCCGACGAGGCGATCAGAGCTTCGCCATGCGAGGCGAGCAGATGCGCGGCCAGGGTCGCGACCGTGCTGTAGCTGAAGAACACGCTGGGAATCACCTCGACGCCGAGCTGCCGGCTCAGCCACTTGGCCAGTTGAGCCAGGCCGATCGAATCGAAGCCGATGTCGGCGAACGGCGTGGTATCGCGCACCCGCTCGCCCGGGACCTTCAGCACGGCCTCGATGCCGGCGCGCACCAGCACCGGCAGCCAGGTATCGGCTTCGCCGCTCGCCACGCGCGGCAGCGAGGGCGGCGCCTCGGCGCCGGTCTCCTGGCGCGTCGCGCCCAGGCGCGCGAGGAAGCCCTCGACGCGGGCGCGATCGCCCGCCAGCACCAAACGCTGCGCGGCACCCGAGGCCAGCGCGCGCTCCCACGCCGCCAACCCCTCCTCGCGCTCCAGGTAACGCTGAGC
This sequence comes from Burkholderia gladioli, assembly GCF_000959725.1. NCBI lineage: Bacteria > Pseudomonadati > Pseudomonadota > Betaproteobacteria > Burkholderiales > Burkholderiaceae > Burkholderia > Burkholderia gladioli. The sequence goes on along the minus strand of NZ_CP009322.1, from coordinate 480,215 downwards.
GCTGCTGCGCAGGTACTGCTCGATCGCCTCGCCCTCCTGCGCGCCCATCCCGCCTTCGCGCCACAGCGGCCACGCCACCGACACCGTCCGCCCCGAGCGCTCGCCCGCCTCCACCCGCGCGTTGCGATACGCCGCATACGCCAGTTGATACGCGTTCGCGCCCGCGTAGTCGCCCGCACCGCTGTCGCCCAGCACCGCCGACGACGACGAGAAGCAACAGAAGAAATCCAGCGCCTCATCCGCCGTCGCCGCGTCCAGCGCCTGCGTTCCCGCCACCTTCGGCGATATCACCGCCTCCACGTCCTCTGGCCTGCGATCCTCCAGCGTGCCTCGTGTGGCCACGCCCGCCGCATGCAGCACGCCGTGCAGCCCGCCCCAGCGCATGCGAATCGTCTCCACCACCCCGCGCAGCGCATCCTCGTCGGCCACCTCGGCCGGGAAATACGCCGCGTCCGTCGCGCCATGCGCGCGCAACTCGTCGAGCAGCGCGTCGATCTCGCCATCCCGCGCGCGACGCCCGACCAGCGCCAGGCGCGCGTGGCAGCGCCGCGCCAGATGCCGGGCGAACAAGCGCCCCAAGCCACCCGCGCCGCCCGTGATCAGGTACACGCCGCGCTCGCGCAGATCCGCCGCAGCCGGCGCCGGCTCCGCCGCGCGCCAGCCCAGCGTCTCGCGCCGGCCCGCGCGCTCGCGCAGCACATCCGCGCCGCTCGTCTCGCGCCAGCTCCGAACCACCGACTCCGCATCGGGCAAGCCGCCCTCGCCGAACAGCACCGACGCCCGCAGTTGCGGCATCGACAGCCGCAGCGAGCGAACCAGCCCGATCGCGGCCTGGTCGCCGCAGCCCTGCGCCTGCGCTTCGTCCCAGCTACCCAGCACCACCAGCCGCCGCAACGCCACCGCCTCGGCCCGCGCCGCGCGCAGCAGCGCATGCAGCTCGGCCAGTCGTGCCGCGCCCGAGCGATGTGCATGGACGATGCCGATCGCCGCGTCCCGCGGCAGTCGTTCGCGCAACCCGGCAAACACGGCGCGCCATGCCGTCTCGTCGGTGCCGTCCAGGACGATCGTCTGCGCTTGGGCCGGCCGCGCCGATGCCTCGCGTGTCACGGGAATCACCACCACCGTCTCGCCCGCCGCGCGCAAGGCGGCCGAGACATCCGCCGTGACGGCCGGATCCTCGCTCACGTGGAGCAGCGCCGCGATGCCGGTCGTATCGAGCGCTGCCTCGGCCGACGCCGCCGGAAGCCAGGCCGGCTCGTATTCGAGCGGGCCGTCCACCGGCCTGGCGGATGCGGGAGCGGGAGCATCCGAGGAGGCGGTCGCGACCGCCACGACAGGCAGCCCGTAGCACTCGCGCGCGAACGGATAGGTCGGCAGGCTGACCCGCCGCGCGGGCCGACCGGCCGGCGTCAGCGCGCGCCAGTCGGGCTCGAATCCGGCAACCCAGAGCTTCGCCAGCTCACGATAACGGCGCTGGGCCAGCCATTGCGCCGCCACCTCGGCCAGGGCCTCGGCCGTGCCGAGCGCATCGGGCCGCTCGACGGCGCTGCCGCGCAGCACGCCGTCGAGACAACGGCCGTCGGCCGCGAACGCATCCAGTGCCTCGCGCAACGCCGCCACGTCGCGAACCACCAGCGCGAGCCGTTCGTCCATCGGTTCGCGCCCGATCTGCAGCGTCCAGGCGATATCGGGCAGGTCGCGATCGTGGTGGCCGCGCCGGGCCAGCGCCGCGCCGAGCCGGGCCGCGCTGTCGCGCAAGGCTCGCTCGTCGCGCGCCGACAGCACGATCAGCACCGGCTCGCCATCGGCCGCCGGACTCGCATCGGGCGCCGGGTATTCCTGCAGCACCACGTGCGCATTGGTGCCGGCCGCGCCGAACGAGGACACGCCGGCCAGGCGCGGCGTCCCGCCGGGGGCATCCCAATCCGCGAGCTGCGTCTGCAGGCGCAACGGCGTGCGCTCGAAACGAATCTGCGGGCTCGGCGTGTCGACATGCAGGGTCGGCACGAGCTGGCGATGCCGGAACTGCAGCAGCACCTTGGTCACCGCGGCGATGCCGGCCGCGCTCTCGGCATGGCCGATGTTCGACTTCACCGAGCCGAGCGCGCAAGGCCGGTCCTCGGCCGGCATCGCGTCGGCGCCGAACGCCCGCATCAGCCCGGCGATCTCGATCGGGTCGCCGAGTTCGGTGCCCGTACCGTGCGCCTCGACATAACCGAGCTGCCGCGCGGCGACGCCGGCACGCGCGAGCGCCCGCTCGATCAGGGCGCCCTGCGCGCCCGGATTCGGCACGGTATAACCATGCGTCTTGCCACCGTGATTGATCGCCGAGCCGCGCACGATGCCGTGGATGTTGTCGCCGTCGGCCTGCGCGGCCGCCAGCGGCTTGAGCAGGACCGCGCCTACCGCCTCGCCCGGCACATAGCCGTTCGCGCCGGCGCCGAAGCTCCTGCAGCGGCCGTCGGGCGACAGCATCCGATGCGCGCAGAGCGCGACGTAGTTCGAGGGATGCAGGTACAGGTTGACGCCGCCGGCGATCGCCAGCTCGCACTCGCCGGCGAGCAGGTGCGCGCAGGCCTCGTGGATCGCGACCAGGGACGACGAGCACATGGTGTCGAACGCCAGGCTCGGCCCGTTGAAGTCGAACAGATAGGACACGCGGTTCGCGAGGGAACAGAACGAGGTGTGCGGATAGGTGTCGTCGCCGCGCGCCCACAGCGCGGGGCCGTAAAGATCGAAACCGGTCTTGGTGATGCCGGCATAGACGCCGATCCGGCCGTCGTGCCGCTCACGCAGCGTGCGGCGCGTATAACCGGCATCCTCGATCACCTCCCAGCAGGTCTCGACGAACAGCCGCTCCTGCGGATCCATGCTTTCGGCCTCGCGCGGCGAGATGCCGAAGAACAAGGGATCGAATTCGGCGAAGCCCTCCAGGAAACCGCCCCACTTGCAATAGCTCTTGCCATTGCCCGGCGAGCAGTCGGCCTGGGGATCGTAGAAGCCCTCGAGCGACCAGCGCTCGGGCGGGATCTCCGTGATGCAGTCGCGGCCCGTGCGCAGGTTGTCCCAATAGTCGTCGAGCGTGCGCGCCCGCGGGTAACGCCCGCTCAGCCCGATGATCGCGATCTGGTAGCCGGACGGCAGCGTGTCCTGCGCCCGCGGGCCGGCCGGGTTCGATACGGCCGCCGGCGCGCCGGCTTCGGCCTGGCCGCCCCGCTCGGGCGCGAGTGCGGCCGGCAGGCTGGCCTCGGCGCGCGTCGTGTCCTCGACAGCCGTATCCGCGCCGGGCGCCGACGCCAGCGCGGGCACGGCCGCCACGCCCGACAAGGATGCGGCGGCACGGCCGGCGCGCTCGGCGGCCTCGTGCGCGCCGCGGCCGGCGGGCTCGCCGCCGGCCTCGAGCCATGCCGCGCAGGCCGGCGCGTCCTCCCGCACCAGATGCTCGGCCAAGGCGCCCAGGTTCCGGTATTCGTAGAACAGCGTACGCGGCAAGGCGTCGAATACCTCGTCGAGCGCGTGGTTGAGCTTGCCGATCATGATCGAGTCGATGCCGAAATGCTCGAAGGGCTCGTTGCCGTCGATGCGCGCCGCATCGAGATTGGTGACCTCGGCCAGCATCCCGGCAAGCCGTGCCAGCACGCCGGCGCGCAATCCTTCCGGCGCGTCGTGCCGCGCCGCGGGGCGGCTGCGCGCGGGCGCCGGCGCGGCCTCGGCGGCCGCGCGCGGCACGCCGACGAAAGCGTCGAGCCGGCTCGCGGTGCCGCACAGCACCACCAGCTCGGCGGCATCGCCGGCCAGGCCGGCCTCGAAGGCGGCCAAGCCCTCGGCGGTGCCGAGTTCGCCCAGCCCGCTGCGCAGCATCCGCTCCTTGACCAGGTCGTTCATCTGCATGCCGCCGTCGGCCCACAGCGGCCACGCGATCGCGAGCGTGCGCCCGTGGCGCTCGCCCTCGCGAACCCGAGCCTCGCGCCAGGCGGCGAAGCGGTCGGCAAAGGCACTGGCGGCGGCGTAGTCGGCCTGCCCCGGGTTGCCGTAGACCCCCGCGAGCGCCGAGAAGCAGACGAAGCGATCGAGCCTCAGCTCGCGCGTGGCCGCATCGAGATTGACGAGGCCGGCGACCTTGGGTGCCATCACCTCGCGCAGCTCCTCGCCGGTCTTCTTGAGGATCAGGCTGTCGCGCAACACGCCGGCGGCATGGATCACCGAGGCGAGCGCGCCGTGTTCATGCACCACGCGCCGGACCAGCTCGCGCACCGCGTCCGCGTCCGCGACGTCGGCGCGGCACACCACCACGCGCGCACCCAGGGCTTCGAGCGCGGCCACCCGGGCGCGGGCCGTCGCATCCGGCGCCGAGCGGTTCACCAGCACCAGGGTCGCCCGGCGCGAGGCCCGCGCGATCGCATTCGCGAACGCGTGGCCGAGACCGCCGAGACCGCCCGTGATCAGGTGCACCGCGCCGTCGCGCCAGACCGGCTCGGGTGCCAGCACCGGCGCGGCGACACGCTCGAGCCGCCGCACCTCGCGCAGCGCGCCGGCGCGGCGAATCTCGCCCGCGCCGGCGGCATCGGCCGCATCGGCATCGAGCCAGGCCCGCAGGGTCTCGCCGTCGGGCCGGCCCGCGATCTCGATGGTTTGCGCGAGCAGCTTCGGATTTTCATGCACCGCCGTCTTCAGCAGCGCGGCCAGGCCGCCGAACCCAGCCCCCTCGCCCGCGCCGATCAGCAACTGGACCAGGACCGGCCGCGCCACGCCATGCTCCAGCACGCCGCGCACCCGCTCCAGCAGCGCGGCGGCGGCCTCGACATAGGATGCCGCGTCGTCGGGGCCGGCCGTGCACAGACGTTCGCCGTCGATCGCCGCGAGGCTCGCGTCGTCGAGCCCGGCGAGCACCCACACATGGCGATCCCCCGCGAAACCGCCCGCGGTCGCGGCCGGGGTCGCGGGCTCGGCGCGCCAGGCCGGCCGCGCGAGCCAGACCTCGGCCGCCGCGCGCGCCGCGCCGGCATCGCGCGGGCGGCTGTCCGGCACCGCCGCCGGTGCGCTCGCGCGAATCCAGTAGCGCTCGTCCGAGAACGGATAGGTCGGCAGGGGCACGCGCCCGTGGCGCGCGTATTCGAACAGCCGTGCATAGTCGAGCGCGTATCCCTCGACGTACAGCTCCGCGAGCACCGCCAGTTGCGCGACGAAATCCGCCGCATCGAGCGCGGGCGCGGCCGGCGCGAGCCGCGCGATGCAATCGGTCGCGTAATGGCGGAGCACCGCGCGCTCGTGGCGCGCGCCGTCGCTGCAATGGCCGGTGAACAGCCGCGGCGGCGCCTCGCCGGCCAGCCAGCTCTCGAGCGTCGCCGCCAGTTCGTCGAGCGTGGCGGGCGTGCAGGCGAGCCGGTGGGCCAGGTGGCGACGGCCCACGCACAGGGTGTGGCAGACGTTGCCCAGGTCCAGCGCCGGCTGCGCGCGCAGATGACGGGCCAGCCTGAGCGCGAGCTCGCGCAATTGTTCGGGGGTGCGCGCCGACAGCACCAGCAGCCGCGCCGGGCGCGCGGGCGCGGCGGGCACCGCACCCTCGTGGCCGTCGATCACCAGATGTGCGTTGGTGCCGCTGAAGCCGAAGGCGCTCAGGGCGGCGCGGCGCGGCATGCCGGGCGGCGGATTCCAGGCCTGCAGCGTCGTGTTGACGTAGAACGGACTGTCGGCGAAGTCGATCGCCGGGTTCGGCGCGTCGAAGTGCAGGCTAGGCGGGATCTGCCGGTGGCGCAGCGCGAGCAGCAGCTTCAGCAACCCCGCGATACCGGCGGCGGCGGCGGCATGCCCGAGATTGGTCTTGATCGCGCCCAGGGCGCAAAAGCCGCGCTTTGCGGTATCGCGGCGGAACGCGCTGGCCAGCGCGCGATGTTCGACCGGATCGCCGAGCCGCGTGCCGGTGCCGTGCGCCTCGACCAGGCCGATGGTCTCGACGTCGATGCCCCAACTGTCGTAGACCTCGCGCTGCAAGCGTTCCTGCGACAGCGCGCTCGGCGCGGTGATGCCGCTGGTGGTGCCGTCCTGATTGATGCCCGAGCCGCGAATCACGCCATGGATCGTGTCGCCGTCGTCCAGCGCGTCGGCCAGCCGCTTGAGCATGACCACGCCCACGCCCTCGGCCGGCACGAAGCCGTCCGCGCCGGCGGCGAAGGTCGCGCAACGCCCGGTCGGCGAGAGCATGCCGGCGCGTCCGGCGAGCAGGTAGAAGCCCGGCGTGGCCTGCACGAACGCGCCGCCCGCCAGCGCCGCGTCGATTTCCCTGGCCCGCAGCGCCTGGCAGGCCAGATGCACCGATACCAGCGAACTCGAGCAGGCCGTGTCGATCGTGACCGCCGGCCCCTGCAGGTTCAGGCAGTAGGCGATGCGCGCCGACAGGATAGAACCCGCGTTGCCCCACATCGCCTGGGCCGGCGCGTGTTCGTCGACGAGCGTCTGGTAATCGGCGCCGTTGTAGCCGACATAGACGCCGCAGCGCGCCGCGTCGAGCGCCTCGCCCGCATAACCGGCCGCCTCGAGGGCCTGCCAGGCTTCCTCGAGGAACAAGCGCTGCTGCGGATCCATCACGCTGGCCTCGGTCGCCGAGATGTTGAAGAAGCGTGCATCGAAGCGGTCGATATCGTCGAGCAGGCCGCCGAACCAGGCGGCATCCCCGCTGGCCCGGCCGGCGGGCTTCGGCCAGCGCGTCACCGGCCCGACCAGGTCGTCGCCGTTGGCCAGATGGGCCCACAGCGCATCCAGGTCGGCGGCCCGCGCGAAGCGACCGCTCATGCCGACCACGGCGATCGGATCGCGCGGCGGGCGCTCCGCCCGGGCCGCCGCGGCGGGCTCCCGCGAGGGGCTCGCCATGCGGTCGTTGCCGCCGTCGCCCTGCTCGCCGCACCCGGCCGGCATCGGCGCCGCGTGGGCGGCTCGCGGTGCCGGCACGTCCGCCATGACCGCCGCGCGGCCCGCCGGGGCCGGCAGCAGGCGCGCGCGCAGCGCAGCGGCGCTGGTGCGCACGAGATGATCGGCCAGTTGCCGGATCGTGCTGTAGTCGTAGAGATGGGTGGTCTCGAGCGTCGCGCCGAGCGCGTCGTTCAGGCGATGCACGAGCTTCACGCCGGTGATCGAATCGACGCCGTAGTCGCCGAACGGCGCCGTGTAGGCGATCTGCTCGGCCGGCACGCGCAGCGTCTCGGTCAGGTGCCTGGCGATCGCGGCCCGAACCGCATCGACCAGCGCCGGATCGTCGTCGTTCCCCGCGTGCGCGACCGGCGCCTGCGCCACCCGCGCGGCATGCTCCCGGCCGGCAGGCAGGTCCGGCGCGGGCCACGCGCTCACCGACGAAGACGGCGAGGACGGCGAGGACGGCGGCGTCACGGCCTCCGGCTGACGGATGCGCCCGTCGCTGCGCGCCATGAACACCTGCTGGCCAAGCTCGCCGGCCAAGGGCACGGGCCAGCGCACGCGATCGAAGCCGGCCTCGCCGAGCCGCGCGTCCCACTGCGCGGTCGACAGCGCCGGACAGCCCTCGAGCCGAGACTCGCCGTCCTCGACCAGCCACCAGCCGTCGGTCAGCCCGAAACTGAGGTGGGCGAACAGGCTGCGCTCGACGATCTCGTTGACGATCAGCACGCCGTTGCGCTTGAGCAGCGCCTTCGCGTTGTCGAGCGTGCGGCGGATATTGCGCGTGGCATGCAGCACGTTGGCGGCGAGCACGATGTCGTAGCTGCCGCTGGCCATCTGTTGGGCCGCGAGCGGCCGCTCGACGTCGAACAGCCGGCAGTCCACGTAGGGATGCGCGGCCACGTAGCTGTCCTGGGCGTGCTGCAGGAAGGCGCGCGACACGTCGGTGTAGGTGTACACGGCGATGCGCTCGCGCACCGGCGCCAGCGCCTCGAAGATCCGCTCGCTGGTACCGCCGGTTCCCGCGCCGATCTCGAGGATGCGCAGCGGCGCGTCGACGCCCTCGTCGCGCCGCGCATCGATCACGCGGCGCACGCACCAGGCGGCCAGGTCGTTGAAATAGTCGGCCTGCGCGTTGTGCTTGTAGATGGCCTCGACCTGGGCCATCGACGAATCGGGAAACAGCACGTCGGTGATCGGCCGGCGCCCGGTCAGCACATCCGGCAGCGCCTCGAGCGTGGCCGCCACCAGACGGGCCTGACTGGCCACGCCGGCCTGTTCGAAGGCGCCGCTCGCCTCCAGTTCGCGCCAGCGGGCACGCAGCGTCTGCGCATCCTGCCCGGCGCAGGCGGGGAACCCGGCCTCGCGCAGCAGCCGCGCCGATTCGTCGAGCCAGCGCGTATAGCCGGGCAGCAGCGCCTCGCCCACCTGCCAGCCGGTCGGCGTCAACCCGAAGCCGAGCGTGCCGAGCCGGTGCCACAGCAGATGCAGCTGGAGCCGCGTCAACTCGCGGTTGGCGGGCAGCTTGCGCCGTTCGAGCAGGGTCTTCGCGACCGTCGTCAGTCGTTCCATAAGGCCTCCATCGCCGGCGCGGTTTCGACGGCCCCGCCGTCGTATCCAGCGTCCCGCTGATTCGAATCGTCGTCGGCGCGCCGCTGCCGCACGACCGCCAGCTGCATCCGCGGCGAACCGAGCAGGCGCTCGACCGCGTCCATCCCCTCGGCCGCCTCGATCGAGCCGATACCGAGTTCGGCCATGCGCCGCCGGTAGGCCGGATCGGCCACCACGCCCGCGCTGCCCCAGTAGCCCCAGTTCATGATCTTCACGGCGCACGGCCAGCTGCGCGCGAGATGACGCGCGTAGGCGTCGGCGAAGGTGCAGCCGGCCGCGTAATTGCTCTGCCCGGGCGCCTTCAGGAAACTCTGCATCGAGGAGAAGAACAGCACGAAGTCGAGCGGCTCGCCGCCGAACGCGGCGGCCATCCATACGCTGGTGTCGACCTTGGCGCGCAGGCTCGCCTCGAAGCGCGCCTCGTCCATGCCGGCCAGCGCGCGGTCCTTGAGCACGATCGCGCTATGCACCAGGCCTTGCACCGGCCCGAAGTCCGCGTGGATCGCCTCGCGCGCCCGGGCCAACGCCCGTGCGTCGGTCGCATCGGCCTGCAGGTAGAGCGGGCGCTGCCCGAGCGCGGCGATCCGGTCGAGATTCGCGGCGATCGAGGCATCCATCTGGCGGCGGCCGATCCAGGCCACGCGCGCCCGGTAGTGGCGCACCAGATGCTCGGTCAGCACCACGCCGAGCCCGCCCGCGCCGCCGATCACGACGTACACGCCGCGCTCGCGAAACGGCGCGGCGGCCGCGCGCGCGGGCAACCCGACCGGCACCATGCGCTCGCGGTGCCAGGCACCGCCGCGCCACGCCAGCAGTTCGCCCTGCGGATCGGCCTCGCGCCGCAGGCTCTGCGCGAGCGGCTCGCGCGCGCTGTCGTCGGCCGGCAGATCCGCGAGCCGCACCGACCAGTGCGGGTATTCCTTCGCGAGCGCCCCGAGCAGCCCATGCACGCCCGCGTGGGCAGGCTCGACGGCCTCGCCGTCGAGCGCCGCGGCCTGCCGCGTGAGGACATCGAGCCGCAGCGCCCGCGTGCCGTAGCCGAGCGCGAGCAGCGCCTGGACCAGGCGCAGGCCGAATCCGACGCCGCCCGCCTGGGCCGCGGCCAGCAGCTCGGCCGACGTGCCGGCCTCGCGCGGCAGCAGCCAGATCAGCCGACCGATCGAGCCGGCAGCGCCGAGCGCCTCGCGCAGCGTCTCGGGCGAGCCGCCGTCGCGCGCCGGATCGAGCCGTGCCGCCTCGGGCCAGTCCACCCCGAGCGCGTCGGCCAGCGTGTCGCCCTCGCGCGCGGCGACCAGCACCACGCGGCCGGGCGGGATCGCCGCGGCGCCGTCGCGCGTATCGACGACCCATTCGGAGGCGAAGGCCTGCAAACTCGTGCCGTCCTCGCGCCGCGGATCCTGGCTGGACGCCGCGGCCGCGGCAAGCGGCGCGACCGCGCGTTCCGTCTCGACCCAGCAGCGCAGGCGCGCGAACGGATAGGTCGGCAGGCCGATCCGCACCGGCTGGCACTCGCCATGCGACACCCGCGGCGCGTCGAACGCGCCGCCCTCGACCCAGCGCACCAGCGCGCTGTCCTCGGCGCCGCCGCCGGGCACGAACAGGTTCGGCACGCCGCGTCCTTCCAGGAACGCGCGCAGCCCCTGCGCGAGCCCGCCGAGATCGGCGGCCACGATGCCGAGCCGCTCACCGAAGGCCGCGCGGCCATGCAGCAGGGTCCAGGCGATCCGGGGCAGGTCCCGGTCGCGGTAAGCACCGTCCTCGATCCGCTCCAGCAAGGCGGCGGCACGCGCCCGCAACTGCGCCGGCGTCTTGGCCGACAGCACCAGGTCGAGCGGCTCGCGCGATGGCTCCCCGGCGCCGAGCCGGGCATCGACATACTCCTCGACCACCAGGTGCGCATTGGTGCCGCTGTAGCCGAACGAACTGAGGGCGGCCCGTCGCGGCGCATCGCCGTGCGTCGCCCAGGCTTCGCGCTCGCTCACCAGGCGCAACCCGGAGCCGGCGAACTCGAAATGCGCGTTGGGGCGCGTGAAGTGCAGGCTCGGCACGAGTTCGCGATGACGCAGGCAAAGCAGGATCTTGTGCAGACCGGCAACCCCGGCCGCGGCCGAGGTATGGCCGAGGTTGGTCTTGACCGCGCCCAGCGCGCAGGGGCCGCCGGCGCGCGGCGCGGCACCGAAGGCGGTAGCCAGCGCGGCCAGTTCGATCGGGTCGCCGAGTCGCGTGCCGGTGCCATGCGCCTCGACGTAGCCGATGCTGGCCGGGTCGATGCCATGGCGGGCATGCACGGTGCGCAGCAAGGCGGCCTGGCTCTTCATGCTCGGCGCGGTGATGCCGTTGGTGCGGCCGTCCTGGTTGATGCCCGAGGCGACGATCACGGCATCCACGCGATCGCCGTCGCGCAGGGCGTCGTCGAGCCGCTTGAGGACCACCGCGCCGACTCCCTCGCCGGGCACGAAACCGTCGGCGCCGTCGTCGAAGCTGCGGCAACTGCCGCTGCGCGACAACATGCCGGCCTCGCACATCCGCGCGTAGGTTTCCGCGCTCAGGTAGAGCGAAACGCCGCCCGCCAGCGCCAGGTCGATCTCGCCGCGTTCGAGCGCGAGCGCGGCCAGGTGGATCGCGACCAGCGACGACGAGCAGGCGGTATCGACCGGGATCGCCGGGCCGTTCAGGTTGTAGTGATAGGCCACCCGCCCGGCCGCGATGGCCGCGCTGGCGCCGGTCGCGCTGCCGCGGCCGGCACGCATCACGATCTGCGCGTACTCGCAGCCCATGATGCCGAGATAGACGCCGCAGTTCAGGCCGTCGAGACCGGCGCCCGCATAGCCGGCATCCTCGAAGGCGCGATGGCTTTCCTGCAGGAACAGCCGGTGCTGCGGATCGATCAGTTCCGCCTCGGCCGGGCTGATGTTGAAGAACAGCGGATCGAAGTACTCGATGTCGTCGAGCGCGCCGAGCCGGCGGCAGTAGAGGGCCTCGTCGTCAGCGTACGGCTGGCCCGACCAGCGCCAGGCCGGCACCTCGCCGACCGAATCGACCCCGGCGGCAAGATTGCGCCAGTAGCTGTCGAGATCGGGCGCGCCGGGGTAGCGGCCGGCGCCGCCGATCACGGCGATGCGCATCGCACCGGCGACGGAAGCGGGCCGCGCGCCGGAGCTGCCTGCCTCGACGCGCGGGGCGTTTCCGGTCTTGGCGACGGGAGCGGCAGGTTCAACAGCCTGGACATGCCCCCGCGATCCGGCGTGGCGCGCCGTGTCCGCGAGCTCCCGGGCGGGCACGGCGCTCGCGGCCGCCAACTGCTCGACGGGCGCTGCGGGCGGGTCGACGCGAACGGAGTGCGGCGCCGGACACGCGAGCGGCGCCAGATGCGCGGCGAGCAGCTTCACGGTGGCATGGTCGAACAGCACCGTCGCCTTCAGCTCGGTGCCGAAGGCGCGATTGATGTCGCGCACCCACTCGACACCGACCACCGAATCGATGCCCAGTTCGGCGAACGGCGTGTCGGGATCGATCTCCTCGCGCTCGGCGCACAGCGCCTGCGCGAGCGTGCCGGCGAGCCGCTCGACCAAGGCTTCGATCGGCATCACCATGCCGGCCGCCACCTCGGCTTCGTTGCCTCCTTCGACGGCGGCTGCGGCTGCGGCTGCGAGCGGCGTCGCGACATCCTGGTCCGGCTCGACGAGCCGCACCGGATGCGCACCCGGCCGCGGCGGCACATCGCGCCCAGCCGTCGCTATCGCGGCACCGGCCTCGACCGTCGCGGCGAGCCAGGCGGCCAGCGTGGTCAGCGTCGGATGATCGTAGAGCGTCGCCGCGGCCAGCGTCACGCCGTACTCGCGACCGATCGCGCGCGTCCACTCGACGCCCACCACCGAATCGAGCCCGAGCTCGCCGAAGGGCACATCGGGCCCGAGATCGGCCGCCTCGGCGCAAAGCATCTGCGCGAGGCTCAGGCGCAGACGCTCGATACTCACCTCGATGCCGGCCGGCACCTGCCGCGCCGCGGCCGCCGTCTGCCCGTCGTCCTGCCGGGCTGCCGCCGGCGCCGCCGACGTCGCGGGCGGCTCGAACTCGTCGAGCGGGTCGAGCACGGCCAGGCGAATCGACGCCGCACGCGCGGCGCCTTCGGAACGCGCTTCGAATCCGCCGGGCTCGCCGAGCACGATGGCGACGCGCGGCGCATCGGCCAGCACCTCGACGGCCGCGGGCGGCACGGCGGCCCGGGTCGGCGGCTCAGGCCGGGCCGGGACCGCCGCCCGCGCGGCCAGTGCCGGCGAGCCGTCCGCGCGCGCCATCCAGTAGCGCTTCGTCGCGAACGGATAACCAGGCAAGCGCAGCCGAGCCGGCGCCGGTCCGTCTTCCTGCATGGCGGCCCAATCGATGTCGAGCCCGCGTGTCCACAATTCGGCGATACGCACCGGGTTGCCGGCGCGGAGCCATTTGCGCAGCACCTCGTTCAGTTCGGGATCCTTGGCGAAATGCGCGAGTGCGTCATTGCCGTCGCGCCGCGCCTCGCCGCGCATCCAGGCCGAGTAATCGGGCGTCTCGCCGGCCAGCGAGGCAAGGCGCTCCACCAGCATCGCCATGCTCGTCACCGTCGTCGCCAGCCTCACCTCGAACGCCTCGCGACCTGCCTGCAGCGTGTGCGCCAGCGCCGCCAGCTCGCCTTCTCCATATGCCTCGCGCTCGATCGCCGCCTGCAGGTTCCTCGCCTGGATCAGCACCTGCGCCTCGCTTCGGGCCGACAGCACCACGATCGCCGGCTGCCCTTCCCGTCTCGCATCGGCTGCCTCCACCGCCCGCGCCACGTATTCCTCGACGATCACGTGCGCATTCGCCCCGCCCGCTCCGAACGACGAAATCCCGGCCAGCCGCGGCATCTCCCGCTCCACCCCGTCCACGCGCACGCGCGGCCGCCGCCACGGCGCCAGCTCGCGCTGCACCCGAAACGGCGTGCGGCCGAAATCGATCAGCGGATTCAGCGTCTGCGCATGCAGGCTCGGCGCCAGCTTTCCGTGACGCATCTGCAGCAGCACCTTGGTCAGCCCCGCGATGCCCGCCGCGCTCTCGCAATGCCCGATGTTCGATTTCACCGAGCCGATCGCGCAAGGCTCCAGCCGTGCGTCGCCCGGCTCACCCGGCTCGCCCTCCCACGCCCCATAGGCCTTCACCAGCCCCGCGATCTCGATCGGATCGCCCAGCGCCGTGCCCGTGCCGTGCGCCTCCAGGTAGCTGATCGCGCGCGCGTCGACGCCGCTCGCCCGCAAGGCCTCGGCGATCAACTCCCCCTGCGCGTTCGGGTTCGGCACCGTGTAGCCGTTGGTACGCCCGCCGTGGTTGATCGCGCTTGCGCGGATCACACCGAGAATCCGGTCGCCCGCCGCCTCGGCCGCCGCCAGCGGCCTGAGCAGCACGCAGCCCACGCCCTCGCTCGGCACGTAGCCGTCGCCGCCCGCGCCGAAGCTGCGGCAGCGGCCCTCGCTCGAGGCGAACTGCCCCTGGCTCAGCCCAAGGTACTTGTTCGGGTGGATCGACACGTTCACCCCACCCGCCAGCGCCAGCTCGCATTCGCCCAGGCGCAGGCTCTGGCACGCCAGGTGCAGCGCCGTCAGCGACGACGAGCACATGGTGTCGACGCCGAAGCTCGGCCCGCGGAAATTGCCGAAGTAGGACACCCGATTCGCGACCGACGAGAGATAGCCGCCCGGAATGTAGGTCTGCGCGAGATCCCCGCCGGCCGGATCGCTGAGCAGGTGATATTCCTCGTACATCACGCCGACGAATACGCCGACGCGCACCGCGCCGAGCGAGGCGCGCGTATGCCCCGCATCCTCCAGCGCGTGATACGCGCATTGCAGGAACAGCCGTTCCTGCGGGTCCATCAGCTGCGCCTCGCGCGGCGAGATGTTGAAAAAGAACGGATCGAACTCGTCCACGCCGTCCAGGAAGCCCCCCCACTTGCTGTAGCTCTTGCCCGGCTGGCCCTTGCGCGCGTCGAAATAGGCCTCGTGATCCCAGCGCGTGCTCGGAATCTCGGTGATGCAGTCGCGACCGGTGCTGAGGTTCTCCCAGAACGCATCGAGATCGGCTGCCTGCGGGTAACGTCCCGCCAGGCCGATCACGGCGATCGCGGTGATGCGCGGCGGCTCGCTCTCACGCCCGGGAAGGCGGCCGCGCGGACGGCGGCGCGTGCGCGGCGCAACCGGCGCGAGCGCCGGTCCAGCCGCGCGTGCCGTGGCGACCGCACCAGCGGCAAGCGCCGCGACCGCGACCTCCGCCTTGGCCGTCTCGCCGTCGCTCGACGCTTCACCGAGGCCCAACGCGGCGCCCAGCCCCTCGGCATGGTGACGAACCAGGAAGGCCGTCAGATCACGTACCGACTGGTACTCGAACAGCAAGGTCTTGGACAGCGGCCCGCAGGCGCGTTCGAGCCGGTCGGTCAGTTCGACCGCCATCACCGAATCGATACCGTATTCCTCGAACGAGGCGTCCTCGTCGATGCGCTCGACCGGCAGGCGAATCACGGCCGCGAGCTGCCGCTTCACGTGCCGCAGGGCCTCGTCGGCAAGCAACGCCGCCGACGCCGCGCGTGTCGCGTCCTGGCCGCCAGGCACGGACGAAAGCGACGCTGGATTCGGCGCCGGATTCGGCGCCCGATTTGGAGCCGATGCCGCGGTGCCGATGGCCGCCGCGGCGAGGCCATGACGCGCGCGCAGCCGCGCCGCGTCGCCGGCCAGCACGACCACCTGCGTGAGCTCGGGCGGCAGTTGCCGGCAGCGCGCGAGCACCGCCAGGCCGCTGGCCGTGTCGAGCGGCGCCAGGCCGTCGCGGCGCAGTTTCGCCTCGACTGCCGCGTCCACCCGCATGCCGCCCTCGGCCCACAACGGCCAGCCGATCGACAGGGTCCGGCCGCTGCGCTCGCCGGCGGCCACGCGCGTGGCCCGCCACGCGGCGAACGCGTCCATGAAGGCGTTGGCGCAGGCGTAGTCGGCCTGCCCCGCATTGCCGAACGCGCCCGAAACCGACGAGAACACGATCAGTTCGCGCAACGGCAGCGAGCGGGTCGCCGCATCGAGGTTGACCAGGCCGGCCACCTTGGGCGCCAGGACCGCATGCAGCTCGGAGGCGTTCTTGCGGATCACGAAGTTGTCGCGCACGATGCCGGCGCTGTGGATCACCGTATCGAGACGGCCGTGACGTGCCACGATCCCTGCCACGAGTGCCTCGGTGGCCGCCGCATCGGTGATGTCGGTCCGTACGAACTCCGCGTTCGCACCTGCCGCGCGCAGCGCGCCGAGCCGCGCCGCGGCGTCGGCCGGCTCGCTGCGGCCGCACAGCAGCAGCGTCGTGCCGGGGCCGCTCGCCGCGATCGACTCGGCCACGCGATAGCCGATGCCGCCCAGGCCGCCCGTGATCAGCGCCACGGTGCCGGCCGGCCAGGCAGGCACATCGCCGCCAGGTTGCGACAGTTCGAGATGGCGGCGCTGGCGGCGTCGGCCGTCGAGGTAGGCGATTTCACGGCTGTCCCGCTCGCGGGCATTCGCGTCGAGCAGGGCGAGCAGCGTCTCGCCGTCGGTCGCGTCGGCGGCATCGATCCGGATCGACTGGGTCGCGAAACGCGGATTCTCGATGCTGGCCGTGCGCAGCAGCGCGCCCAGGCCGTCGAGGCAGGCCGCGCCGGCGGTGCCGTCCTCGACCCGCAGCAACTGGAACAGGCATTCGCCCGACGCGACATCGGCAAGACGTTCGCGCACGATCGCGAACAGCGCATCGGCGGCGGCGACGTAGCGCGCGGCAAGCGGCATCGCGTCGGCACCCGGCGCGACATGCACGCGGCTCTCGCCGTAGCGCCGCGCGAGCGCGGCGAGCACGCCGTCGGGCAGCCGGCCTGCCACGAACACTTCGCGGGTCGGCTGCGCCGCGCCGCGCGGGGCATCGAGGGGCGCTTCCGCCTCGTCCCAGGCCGGTGCGAGCCAGAGCGTCTCGACACCGGTCTGGCTCGCGACGGGCGCCGGCATCAAGGTCAGGGCCTCGATCTCGAGCGCCACCGCGCCGTGCTCGTCGCAAATGCTGAGGTCGATGCGCGGCGCGACATCCTCGGGGCCGCTGCCCTCGGCGAAGCGCAGCCATGCCCAGCCCCGCGCCGGCGTGGCCGCCGCGACGCCGACGCGGCCGAGACGGGCCGGCAGCATCGCGCGGCGAGCGCCGCCCGGCGCGAGCAGCAGGCCGATGGTGGCCTGGATCGCGCCATCGACGAGCGACGGATGCAGCACCAGGGCTTCATCGGCCGCGCCGTCCGGTACCTCCAGCCGCGCCAGCACCTGCGGCCGGCCAGCCGTGTCGAGGCCGGTGCGCAGTTCGGCGATGGCGCGATGGGCCGGCCCGTATTGCAGCCCGGCCGCGGCGAAACTCGCATACAGCGCTTCCGGGGCGAGCGGCACCTGCCCGCAGGCCGCGCGCAGCGAGGCGAGTTCGAGCACGACCGGCGAAGCCGCCTCGCGCAATCTCAGCCGCCCCTGGCTGTAGACGGTATCGCCGTCGAGGCTGCCGATGTCGAATTCGGCTTCGGTCTCGCTGTCGACGAACAGGGCGATACGCAGCGAGCCGCCCTGTTCGTCGAAGCATGCCGGCTGCAGCCAGGCGACCTCGGTCAATTCCAGCGCCGCCGCCTCGCCCAGGCTCAGGGCCGCCGCGGCGCGCGCGATCTCGAGCTGGGCCGCGCCGGGCAGCACGCGCGCGTGAACGACGCGATGATCGGCCAGGCACGCCTCGCGGCCGTCGAAGTGCGAGACGAATTGCGGCTCGAACGCGGTGGAACGGTTTTCGTGCAGCAGCGGATGAAGCCGCGCAACCCGAGGCGCGGCCGCGGCGGGCGGATCCGCCCAGTAGCGCTGGCGCGCGAACGGGTAGCCGGGCAGGCGCAGCGGCCGGATCGGCGGATCGGCCGCCCGCAGGCGCCTCCAGTCGAACGCGAGCCCGTCCAGCCAGGCGCGCAGCAGCGGCTCGACGCGGCCCTGCGCGAGCCAGCCCTCGACCGTCTCGGGTGCCGGCAGGTCGGCCGCGTCGCGCCGCGCCTCGCCGCGCATCCAGGCCGAGTAATCGGGCGTCTCGCCGGCCAGCGAGGCAAGGCGCTCCACCAGCATCGCCATGCTCGTCACCGTCGTCGCCAGCCTCACCTCGAACGCCTCGCGACCTGCCTGCAGCGTGTGCGCCAGCGCCGCCAGCTCGCCTTCTCCATATGCCTCGCGCTCGATCGCCGCCTGCAGGTTCCTCGCCTGAATCAGCACCTGCGCCTCGCTCCGGGCCGACAGCACCACGATCGCCGGCTGCCCTTCCCGTCTCGCATCGGCTGCCTCCACCGCCCGCGCCACGTATTCCTCGACGATCACGTGTGCATTCGCCCCGCCCGCTCCGAACGACGAAATCCCGGCCAGCCGCGGCATCTCCCGCTCCACCCCGTCCACACGCACGCGCGGCCGCCGCCACGGCGCCAGCTCGCGCTGCACCCGAAACGGCGTGCGGCCGAAATCGATCAGCGGATTCAGCGTCTGCGCATGCAGGCTCGGCGCCAGCTTTCCGTGACGCATCTGCAGCAGCACCTTGGTCAGCCCCGCGATGCCCGCCGCGCTCTCGCAATGCCCGATGTTCGATTTCACCGAGCCGATCGCGCAAGGCTCCAGCCGTGCGTCGCCCGGCTCACCCGGCTCGCCCTCCCACGCCCCATAGGCCTTCACCAGCCCCGCGATCTCGATCGGGTCGCCCAGCGCCGTGCCCGTGCCGTGCGCCTCCAGGTAGCTGATCGCGCGCGCGTCGACGCCGCTCGCCCGCAAGGCCTCGGCAATCAACTCCCCCTGCGCGTTCGGGTTCGGCACCGTGTAGCCGTTGGTACGCCCGCCGTGGTTGATCGCGCTTGCGCGGATCACACCGAGGATCCGGTCGCCAGCCGCCTCGGCCGCCGCCAGCGGCCTGAGCAGCACGCAGCCCACACCCTCGCTCGGCACGTAGCCGTCGCCGCCCGCGCCGAAGCTGCGGCAGCGGCCCTCGCTCGAGGCGAACTGCCCCTGGCTCAGCCCAAGGTACTTGTTCGGGTGGATCGACACGTTCACCCCACCCGCCAGCGCCAGCTCGCATTCGCCCAGGCGCAGGCTCTGGCACGCCAGATGCAGCGCCGTCAGCGACGACGAGCACATGGTGTCCATCGCGATGCTGGGACCGTTCAGGTTGAAGGCGTACGAGACGCGGTTCGCGATCGACGCGGAGCTGCCGCCGAGTGCCTGCGGCTGGGTCGTGCCCTGCGAAGGGCTGCCGTGATAGGGGTATTCCTCGTACATCACGCCGACGAACACGCCGACGCGCGCCGCGCCGAGCGAGGCGCGCGTGTGCCCCGCATCCTCCAGCGCGTGATACGCGCATTGCAGGAACAGCCGCTCCTGCGGGTCCATCAGCTGCGCCTCGCGCGGCGAGATGCTGAAGAAGGACGGATCGAACTCGTCCACGCCGTCCAGGAAACCGCCCCACTTGCTGTAGCTCTTGCCCGGCTGGCCCTTGCGCGCGTCGAAATAGACCTCGTGATCCCAGCGCGTGCTCGGAATCTCGGTAATGCAGTCGCGACCGGTGCTGAGGTTCTCCCAGAACGCATCGAGATCGGCTGCCTGCGGGTAACGTCCCGCCAGGCCGATCACGGCGACTGCCTGGGTGCCGGTCGCCGTCGCCTCGGGACGGTCTTGCGGCAAGCTCGCGCTCGCTGTCGCCGGCGGCACGGCCAGGCCGCGCGTGGCCACGGCCATGGCGCGCATCGTCCTCGCGCCCGCCTGGTACGCCCCGGGCGGCGCCGACGGCGCGCTCGCGGCCACGCCGAGCCAGCGCGCCACCGAAGCCGCATGCGACACGGAGAAATATCGACTGACCTCGCCGACGGTCCGGTACTCGAACAGCAGCGTTTTCGACAGAGGGCCGAGTTCGCGCTCGAACTCGCCGGTCAGCCGCATCACCGTCACCGAGTCGATGCCGTAGCGATCCAGCGGGGCGTCGACCTCGATGCGTGCGAGCGGTACCTCCAGCACGGCCGCCACCCGCGTCTTGACCGCTTCGACGATGGCGGCCAGCGGCACGGCCGGCCCGTCGTCCGTGCCGCTCGAGCCGTCCGAGCCACCGTCACGCGCCAACGCGCGCAACCGGGCGATGCGCGCGGCGGCCTCGCCGCGCTCGATGCTGCCCGCCTGGATCTGACGATAGAGCGCCGTGATTTCGTCGCGCACATCGGCGCGTTGCGTTGCCGGGTTCATGCCAGGAGCCACTCCTCGAATTCGGTTTCGCTCAACGTGCCGTTCGCGATACGCTCGATCAGCGCGTGTGCCGGTTCTTCCAGCGGGTCGGGCCGCGCGCCGGACGCGGTGCCGGTCACCGGCGCGGCGGCCCGAGCCGGCGGCGTCTGGCCGGCAGGCAGCACGCAGACCTGGTCCAAGCCCGAGGCGAAGGCGCGATAGAACGCCGCCAGCCCCGCCTCGCTCGACAACGGCCGAACGCCGTAGCGCTCGCGCAGACGCTCGGCCGTCGCCGCGTCCACCCGCATCCCACCCTGCGCCCACAGCGGCCAGTTGATCGACAGCGTCCGGCCATGCCGTTGCCCCCCGCGAACCCGCGCGTTGCGCATCGCCGCGAAGCCGTCCATGAAGCCGTTCGCGCTCGCGTAGTCGGCCTGGCCCACGTTGCCGAACACGGCAGCCGTCGACGAGAAGCTCACCAGGAAATCCAGCCGCAGCGCCGCCGTGGCCGCATCCAGCGCCTGCAGGCCCGCCACCTTCGGCGCCAATACCTCGCGCAATTGCGACGGCTGCTTGTTGAACAGGAACGCGTCGCGCAGCAGACCCGCGCTGTGCAGCACGCCGTCCAGGCGGCCGTGATCGGCCACCACCGAGTCGACCGCCGCGCGCACCGCCGCCGCGTCGCCCAGGTCGAGGCGGCGGTATTCGACGCGCGCGTCGCCCTCGCCCGCCAGCGCGCGCAAGGCCTCGCGCGCCTCGGCATCGAGTTCGCTACGCCCACTCAGGACCAGCGTCGCACGCCGCGTCCGACTCGCGATCTCCCGGGCGAACAGGCGGCCCAAGCCCCCTGCTCCACCGGTGATCAGGTACACGCCGCCTTCGCGCCACGGCAGCCCCTCCGGCATGGAAGGCGTCGACGGCAGCCAGCCCAGTTCGGAGCGGCCGCTACCCGGTGCATGGCGCCGCTCCACGACTTCGGGCTCGGCATCGGCCTCCAGATCCAGGCAAGCGGCGAGATCGATCGTGCTCATCGCCGGCTCGATCTCGATCAGCTGTGCCGAGATTCGCGGGTTCTCCTCGCGCGCCGTCTTCAGCAGGCCCGCCAGGCCGCGCTTCCAGGCCGCCGTCTCGCCGCCGCGCACCGCCACTTGCAGCAGCACGTCGCCGGCATCGCGCTCGCGCAGCAACTCGCCCACCACGCCCAGCAATTGCTCCAGCGCTGCGCCGAAGGCGGCCGCCGGGTCCGCCTCGGCCTGCTCAAGCGCCAGGCCCGACAGTTCGACGCCCGGCAACGCCGCGCCCAGCGCTTCCAGCGCCCTGCTCCCGCTACCCAGCAAGGCCGGATCGACCAGCACGTACCGGCGCGCGTGACGGGGTTTCCCGTCGCCTTGCGCCTCGCGCGGCGCGTCCTGCCAGACCGGCGCCAGCAACTGCGCGCCCTCTCCTCGATGCGCCCGGCTCGTCAGCCCCTCCAGCACCACCGACACCTGTCCTTGCGCGTCGCAGATCGTCAGGTCGCGCTTGCTCGTCGTCTCACCCGAGCCCGCCGCCTCCCGCACCACCACATACGCCTCGCGCGGCGGCCTGGCGTGGATGCGAATTCGATCGAGCGCGAACGGCAGGCTCAGGCCCGCTTCCGCCTCGTCCAGCCCGGCTCCGGCCTGCAACGCGCTGTCGAGCAGCGACGGATGCAGCACATACGCCTCGCTGCCCGCGCCCGCTGCCGCATCCGGCACCCGCAGACGGCCGAGCGCGAAGCGCAGGCCTTGCGCGTCGCGACCCGTCCCAAGCTCGACCAGGCCGCGATGCGCCGGGCCGTAATGGATTCCGCTGGCGTCGAACCCGGCATAACAGGCCTCGCCGCTCCTCCAGGCTTCCACCCGCGACAGCAGCTCGCCCAGATCGAGCGGGCCGGGGACGTCCGCCTCGTCCACCGTCGACGCATAGCCCTGGCCGTGCACGGTGCGCACGCCCTCCACCTCGCGATAGACCTCGTAGCGCACCGCCCCCGCGCCGCTCGCCTCCAGCCCGATGCGCACCTGCAACGGCCCCGCGCCGTCATGCACCAGCGGCTCGGACCAGGCCACGTGCGTGAGCGCCACGGCCGGTGCCGCGCCGCCGTCGGGCGGCGTCAGCGAGGCCTGCACTGCCGCACGCGCCATCTCCAGATAGGCCACGCCAGGCAGCACCCTCGCCCCGCCCACCTGGTGATCCGCCAGGAACCACTCGCTGCCGTCCAGCCAGGTGTCGAAACGCTGTCCATACAGCGTCGAGCTGTTCTCGTGCAGCAGCGGATGGCGCGATGGCCCGGTCTCGACAGCGGCCGCCTCGGCCTGGCGAATCCAGTAGCGTTCGCGCGCGAACGGATAACCGGGCAGCGAGACGCGCCGCGCCGGCCGCTCGCGCATCAGCGCGCGCCAGTCGACCCGCAGCCCGCGCACCCAGAGGGCCAGCAGCCGATCGAGCCGTCCACGCGCGATCCAGTCGTCCAGCGTCGCGCGCAATTCGTCGGCGCTGCCGAGCAAGGCCATCGTCTCGCCCACCTCGCCGCGTCGAACCTCGCCGAACCACAGCATTCCGTCCTCGGCTCCGCTAGCGGCGCCGTCGAGCGCGGCCACGAGCCTTGCGACGAGTTCGTCGATCGACCCGGCGAGACAGGCGAAGCGATGCTCGTGCGCCTCGCGTCCCACCTGCAGCGTGTAGGCCAGCGCCGGCAGTTCCACATCGCGCCAGGCGCGCCGCGCCAGCGCATCGCGCAGGCGCGCGATCCGACCGCGCAAGGCCGCCGGAGTCCGTGCCGACAGCACGATCATCTCGGGCGTGGCGCGAGGCGCGTCTTCCCCGGCCTCGTCGTGCGTGCTCGCCGCGTACTCCTCGACGATCAGGTGCGCGTTGGCCCCGCCCGCACCGAACGACGAGATGCCGGCGATCCGCGGCAGCTCGTGCTCGATGCCCGCCGCCGTCGCGCGCGGGCGCACCCAGTCGGCCAGCTCGCGCTGCACGCGCAAGGCGGTGCGCTCGAAATCGATATGCGGATTCAGCGTGTCGGCATGCAGGCTCGGAACCAGCCGGCCGTGCCGCATCTGCAGCAGCACCTTGGTCAGCCCGGCAATGCCCGCCGCGCTTTCGGCATGGCCGATGTTCGATTTCACCGAGCCGATCGCGCAACGACGTCCGGCTGCGGCATGCGCGTCGCCGAAAGCCTGCGTCAACCCGGCGATCTCGATCGGATCGCCGAGCTCGGTGCCGGTGCCGTGCGCCTCGACATAGCTGATCTCGTCGGCACGCACGCCGGCGGCGGCCAGCGCCGCCTCGATCAGCTCGCGCTGGGCGCCCGGGTTGGGCACCGTGTAGCCGTTGGTCTTGCCGCCGTGATTGATGCTCGAGCCGCGGATCAGGGCATGGATCACGTCGCCGTCGGCCAGCGCGTCGTCGATCCGCCTGAGCAGCACCGCGCCCACGCCCTCGCCGGGCACGTAGCCGTCGCCGCCCGCGCCGAAGCTGCGGCAGCGGCCGTCGCTGGAGGCGAAATGACCCTGGCTCAGGCTCAGATACTTGTTCGGATGAATCGACACGTTCACGCCGCCGGCCAACGCCGCGTCGCACTCGCCGCGCAACAGGCTCTCGCGCGCCAGGTGAATCGCCGTCAGCGACGAGGAGCACATCGTGTCGACGGCCATGCTCGGCCCGCGAAAATCGAAGCAATACGACACGCGGTTCGCGATCGAGGACGGGTTGCCGTTCAAGGCGACGCCACCGCCGCCGCCACGCTGCGTCTGCACGCCGAGCAGCGGATATTCCTCGTACATCACGCCGACGAACACGCCGACGCGATCCGTGCCGAGCGATTCGCGCGTATGGCCCGCATCCTCCAGCGTGTGATAGGCGCACTGCAGGAACAGGCGCTCCTGCGGATCGATCAGTTGGGCCTCGCGCGGCGAGATGTTGAAGAACAGCGGATCGAACTCGTCCACGCCGTCGAGGAAGCCGCCCCACTTGCTGTAACTCATGCCGCGGCGATCCTTGCCGGCATCGTAGAAACCGGTCAGCGCCCAGCGCTCGGGCGGGATCTCGGTGATCGCGTCGCGACCGCTCTCGAGGTTGTCCCAGAACGCATCGAGGTCGTTCGCCTGTGGATAACGGCCGCCGAGGCCGACGATCGCGATCCGGGTGTCAGCCAGGCCGCCAGCCGGGCCGTCTGCCGGCGCGCGCGCGGCCCGGGCGAACCGCAGGCGGTTCGCGAACGATGCCTCGATCGCGGGCCCGGAGGACGGCACCGGACGCGGGGCCGGGCCGGCGGGGCGGCTCGTCGGCAGCGGTGCCGCGCTCGGGGACGCGAGCCCGAGCAGATCGAGCATGCGCTCGCGATGCGCCTGGACGAAGTGGCGACTCAACTCGGCGACATTGCGGTATTCGAAGAACAGCGTCTTCGACAGCGGGCCGAAGCGACTTTCCAGCGCCGAGGTCAGTTGCATCACGCGCACCGAATCGATGCCGTAGCGGTCGAGGGGTGCATCGTCGTCGAGCTGGTCCGCGCCCACCTTCAATTGCGCGGCCAGCCACTTGCGGAAATACTCGATCGCGCGTGCGGCGAGTGCGTCGTTTTCGGTCGCTGTCGGAGTCGTCACGGTGGTCGGAACCGTGGCGGTGGCCGCGCTCATGACCGGCCGTGCCGGCGCGACGCGTGGCGCGCCGGCCCGAGCCGGCGGCGTCTGGCCGGCGGGCAGCACGCAGACCTGGTCCAGGCCCGAGGCGAAAGCGCGATAGAACGCCGCCAGCCCCGCCTCGCTCGACAACGGCCGAACGCCGTAGCGCTCGCGCAGACGCTCGGCCGTCGCCGCGTCCACCCGCATCCCGCCCTGCGCCCACAGCGGCCAGTTGATCGACAGCGTCCGGCCATGCCGTTGCCCCCCGCGAACCCGCGCGTTGCGCATCGCCGCGAAGCCGTCCATGAAGCCGTTCGCGCTCGCGTAGTCGGCCTGGCCCACGTTGCCGAACACGGCAGCCGTCGACGAGAAGCTCACCAGGAAATCCAGCCGCAGCGCCGCCGTGGCCGCATCCAGCGCCTGCAGGCCCGCCACCTTCGGCGCCAATACCTCGCGCAATTGCGACGGCTGCTTGTTGAACAGGAACGCGTCGCGCAGCAGACCCGCGCTGTGCAGCACGCCGTCCAGGCGGCCGTGATCGGCCACCACCGAGTCGACCGCCGCGCGCACCGCCGCCGCGTCGCCCAGGTCGAGGCGGCGGTATTCGACGCGCGCGTCGCCCTCGCCCGCCAGCGCGCGCAAGGCCTCGCGCGCCTCGGCATCGAGTTCGCTACGCCCACTCAGGACCAGCGTCGCACGCCGCGTCCGACTCGCGATCTCCCGGGCGAACAGGCGGCCCAAGCCCCCTGCTCCACCGGTGATCAGGTACACGCCGCCTTCGCGCCACGGCAGCCCCTCCGGCATGGAAGGCGTCGACGGCAGCCAGCCCAGTTCGGAGCGGCCGCTACCCGGTGCATGGCGCCGCTCCACGACTTCGGGCTCGGCATCGGCCTCCAGATCCAGGCAAGCGGCGAGATCGATCGTGCTCATCGCCGGCTCGATCTCGATCAGCTGTGCCGAGATTCGCGGGTTCTCCTCGCGCGCCGTCTTCAGCAGGCCCGCCAGGCCGCGCTTCCAGGCCGCCGTCTCGCCGCCGCGCACCGCCACTTGCAGCAGCACGTCGCCGGCATCGCGCTCGCGCAGCAACTCGCCCACCACGCCCAGCAATTGCTCCAGCGCTGCGCCGAAGGCGGCCGCCGGGTCCGCCTCGGCCTGCTCAAGCGCCAGGCCCGACAGTTCGACGCCCGGCAACGCCGCGCCCAGCGCTTCCAGCGCCCCGCTCCCGCTACCCAGCAAGGCCGGATCGACCAGCACGTACCGGCGCGCGTGACGGGGTTTCCCGTCGCCTTGCGCCTCGCGCGGCGCGTCCTGCCAGACCGGCGCCAGCAACTGCGCGCCCTCTCCTCGATGCGCCCGGCTCGTCAGCCCCTCCAGCACCACCGACACCTGTCCTTGCGCGTCGCAGATCGTCAGGTCGCGCTTGCTCGTCGTCTCACCCGAGCCCGCCGCCTCCCGCACCACCACATACGCCTCGCGCGGCGGCCTGGCGTGGATGCGAATTCGATCGAGCGCGAACGGCAGGCTCAGGCCCGCTTCCGCCTCGTCCAGCCCGGCTCCGGCCTGCAACGCGCTGTCGAGCAGCGACGGATGCAGCACATACGCCTCGCTGCCCGCGCCCGCTGCCGCATCCGGCACCCGCAGACGGCCGAGCGCGAAGCGCAGGCCTTGCGCGTCGCGACCCGTCCCAAGCTCGACCAGGCCGCGATGCGCCGGGCCGTAATGGATTCCGCTGGCGTCGAACCCGGCATAACAGGCCTCGCCGCTCCTCCAGGCTTCCACCCGCGACAGCAGCTCGCCCAGATCGAGCGGGCCGGGGACGTCCGCCTCGTCCACCGTCGACGCATAGCCCTGGCCGTGCACGGTACGCACGCCCTCCACCTCGCGATAGACCTCGTAGCGCACCGCCCCCGCGCCGCTCGCCTCCAGCCCGATGCGCACCTGCAACGGCCCCGCGCCGTCATGCACCAGCGGCTCGGACCAGGCCACGTGCGTGAGCGCCACGGCCGGTGCCGCGCCGCCGTCGGGCAGCGTCAGCGAGGCCTGCACCGCCGCACGCGCCATCTCCAGATAGGCCACGCCAGGCAGCACCCTCGCCCCGCCCACCCGGTGATCCGCCAGGAACCACTCGCTGCCGTCCAGCCAGGTGTCGAAACGCTGTCCATACAGCGTCGAGCTGTTCTCGTGCAGCAGCGGATGGCGCGACGGCCCGGCAGCCATGCCCGGCTCCGTGGCGACCTCCCAGTAATGCCCACGCACGAACGCATAACCGGGCAGCGACGCGACGCGCATGCGCCGTCCCGCATAGAGGCGCTGCCAGTCGAACTCGACGCCCTGGGTCCAGGCCTCGAGCAGACGCGCGTACTTGCGCTTGTCGAGCCAGCTGTCGAGCGTGCGCGCCGCGTCCTCGTCTCCGGCGAACACGGCCAGCGCGCCGTGATGCGCGCGGATATCGCCCTGGTGGCGCCCGCGCTCGGATGCCTCGCCGCCGGCAAAGCGTTCGAGTTCGTCGATCGCTTCGTCGATCGAGCCGGCCACGAAGGCGAGCCGATGCTCGAACGCCTCGCGACCGGTCTGCAGGGTGAAGGCGATCTCGCCGAGCGTCGCGTCGCCATGATCGCCCCGCCGCAAGGCGGCGAGCAGGCGTTGCGCAGCCTCTCTCAACGGCGCCTGCTCGCGGGCGGACAAGACGATCGCCACCGGCTCACGCGGATCGGCCTGGTGGTACTCGCGCGAATCGAGGTACTCCTCCACGATCAGGTGCGCGTTCGCACCGCCCGCCCCGAACGACGAGATGCCAGCCAATCGTGGCAGCTCGCGCTCGATGCCCGCCGCCGTCGCACGCGCACGAGGCCACCGGGCCAGCTCGCGCTGGACCCGGAACGGCGTGGCGCCGAAGTCGATCAACGGGTTGGTGTGGTCGGCATGCAGGCTCGGCGCCAGCTCGCCGTGACGCATCTGCAGCAGCACCTTGGTCAGTCCGGCGATGCCGGCCGCGCTTTCGGCATGGCCGATGTTCGACTTCACCGAGCCGATCGCGCAGGGCAGGGCCCGCTCGTGCGTCTGCCGCGAAGCCTGGGCGAAGGCCTTGGCGAGCCCCGCGATCTCGATCGGATCGCCCAGTGCGGTGCCCGTGCCGTGCGCCTCGAGATAGGCGACGGCCGCTGAATCGATGCCACCACGCGTCAGTGCCTCGACGATCAGCTCGGCCTGCGCATTCGGGTTCGGCACCGTGAAACCATTGGTCTTGCCGCCGTGATTGATCGCGCTCGCGCGAATCACGCCATGGATCCGGTCGCCGTCCGCCTCGGCCGCGCCCAGGCGCTTGAGCAGCACCGCGCCCACGCCCTCGCCCGGCACCATCCCGTCGCCGCCCTCGCCGAAGCTGCGGCACCGCCCTCGCGGCGACAACATGCGATGCCGGCACAGTTCGACGTAGTTGCTCGGGTGCAGGTACAGGTTGACCCCACCCGCGATCGCCAGCTCGCACTCGTCGCGCAGCAGATGTTCGCAGGCTTCGTGGATCGCCGTCAGCGAGGACGAGCACATCGTGTCGATCGGCAGGCTCGGGCCGTGCAGATTCAGGAAGTACGACACGCGGTTCGCCACCGAGCTGAACGAGGTATGCGGGAAGCGCAGCGGGTCGTCCCGGCGTGCACCCGGCCCGTGCAGGTCGAAGCCGGTCTTGGTGACGCCGACGAACACGCCGACCCGCGAACCGTGCCGGCGCGCGATCCTGTCGCGCGTATAGCCGGCATCCTCGATCACGTGCCAGCAGGTTTCGAGAAACAGGCGTTCCTGCGGATCGATATCCTCGGCGTCGCGCGGCGACAGGTTGAAGAACAATGGATCGAACTGGGCAAAGCTCTCGACGAAGCCGCCCCATTTGGCGTAGCTGCGGCCCTGCGCCACCGCCTGCTCGACGTCCTCGCAATAGAAGCCGTCGAGCGACCAGCGTTCGGCAGGGATCTCGGTGATGCAGTCGCGTCCCTCGCGCAGGTTCTCCCAGTACGCGTTCAGGTCCGGCGCTTGCGGGTAGCGGCCCGCCAGCCCGATGATCGCGACGCCCTCGCGAGGGCGTGCTTCGGCTGCAAGCGTCGGCGCCGGCTTGCGCGCCTCGACGGCCAGTTTGTCCCTCGGCCTGGCCTCGGCAGCGGCCGCAGCCGCCGCGCGAACCGGGCCCACCCAGCCCAGGCACGCCGCCGCGTGATGCTCGCTCAGGTAACCCGCCAATCCGGCGAGCGTCGGATATTCGAACCACAAGGTCTTCGGGATCGCCTCGAAGGTCTTCTCCAGCTCGCGGTTCAAGCGCGTGATCAGCACCGAATCGATGCCGTAACTTTCGAGCGCTTCCTCGCTGTCGATGCGCGACACCGGCAGTTGCGTCACCGACGCGAACAGCACCTTCAGACGCTGCACGACGCGTTCGCGCAATGGCGCGTCCACCCCACGCCCCGGTTCTCGCGCGGCAAGCGCGGCAACCGGCGCGGTCGCCGCCAGATCCAGGCCCAGGCCCGCCGGCTCGCCGCCGAGCACCACCGCGCACGGCCGCCCAGACGTCACCGCCTGCGACAGCAGCCGCATTCCCGGCTCTTTGCCCAGCCCCGGCCATCCCGCCTCCCGCAGCGCCCGCTCCGCCTCCTCGCCCAGCCGCATGCCGCCATCGGCCCACCACGGCCACGCCACCGATACCGACGCGCCACGCCTCAGCCCCGCTTCCACCAGGCTCGCCCGGTAGCGCGCGAATCCGTCCTCGAACGCGTTCGCCGCCGCGTAATCGCCCTGCCCCACATTGCCCCATACGCCGGCGATCGACGAGAACAGCACGAAGCAGTCCAGGTCCAGTTGCGCGCTCGCCGCGTCCAGGTTCACCGTGCCCGCCACCTTTGGCGCCAGCACCGCGTCGAGGCTCGCCGCTGTCTTGCGCAGGGCGTAGGCGTCATCGATCAGGCCCGCCGCGTGCAGCACGCCGTGCAAGGCGCCCTCGCGCGCCACGATATCCGACAGCGCGGCATGCACCGCCGGCGCATCCGTCACGTCCAGCGATACGTAGCGCACGCTGCCGCCGCTCACTACCGCACGCGCGTGCAGTGCCCCGATCACTTCGTCCGTCTCGGCCGAGGCCGCGCGCCGCCCGGCCAGCACGAGCTTCACGCCCTGTACCGTGTCCACCAGACGGCCCGCCAGCAGCCGACCCAGCCCGCCCACGCCGCCCGTGATCAGGTACACGCCGCCCTCGCGCCACGGCGAGGATGGCGCTTCCGTCTCAGGCCAGGCGCGCAACGTCAGCACCTCGCGTACACCATCGGCCCGATAGCGGATCTCGCGATCGCCGTGACGGCGCGCATCGTCGTCCAGTCGTTGCGCGAGCACGGCCGGCGCGACATCCACCGGCATCCGGATCGCCTGGCCCGACAGCAGCGGATTTTCTCGAGCGAGGCTCTTGATCAAGGCAATCACGCCGTCCAGCGCGGCGCCCTCGGCCTGCTCGCCGAACCGCACGAGCTGCACCCGCAGCGGCGTGCGCGGATGCGTGGCCAGCCATTCACGCAGCAGCGCGAACACCTGCCCGACCTGCGCCGTGTAGCGCCGGGCAAGCGAGTCGCGCACGCTCGACGCAGCGCTGCCGACGAGTGCGATCACGCGCGTCGACGCCCCGTCAGGCACGCTCACGCGCGCGGCCTCGCCTTCCACCAGCATCCAGCGCGCCGCCGGCACATCCACAGCCGCTGCTGCCGCACCGGCCAGCCAAACCGGCTCCAGCATCCGCGCCGACGGAACCGCCGGCCCGCCCGTGCCCGCCTGCGCCGCATTGCCTGCCGCGTAGGGCGAGCCGAACGAGGCCGCCCAGTAAGACTCGCGGGCGAACGGATAAGTCGGCAGCATCAAGCGCACCGGGCGCCGCGCGCTATCCTCGTACAACGCGTCCCAGTCGCAGTGGGCGCCCTGCACCCACTGCGCGGCCAGCTCGCGCAGCACGGCCTCGCGTTCGGTCGCGCCGGCCTCACGAAGCCGCCGGCCGATCTCCGCCTCGTCGACCCGGCCGGCGGATGCCTTCGCCCGCCCGCGCGCCGGCGCGTGCCCGAGGCCATCCAGGATGCGCAGCGCATCGGCCGGGTCGCGCGCGACGAAGGCGAGCCGCTCGCTCATCGCCTCGCGCCCGACTTGCAGGGTATGGGCGAGCGCGGCGAGATCCGCGTGCGCATTCGCGCGCAGCCAGCCCGCAAGGCGCTCGACGACCAACGGCAGACGCTCGCCATCGCGCGCCGACAACACGATCAGCTGAGCTCGCGCGTCGTGCCCCGCATCGCCGTCGCCCGGGGCGAGCCGGTGCGTCGGCGCCTCGTCCACCACGAGATGGGCGTTGGTGCCGCTGAAACCAAACGAATTGATCGCCGCGCGCCGCAGGCCGCCCGCAGGTACCGTCCAATCACACAAGGCCGTATTGATGCGGAACGGGCTGCTCTCCAGCAGGAGATGCGGGTTCGGCGTGACGAAATGAATGCTCGGCGGCAACTGCCGATGCCGCAGCGCGAGCAGCACCTTCAGCAGCCCGGAAATGCCGGCCGCCGCGAGCGAGTGGCCGATGTTGCTCTTGACCGAGCCGAGCGCGCAGCCGGCGCGCGACGCGGCATGCGCGCCGAACGACGCCGTCAGCGCCTCGAGCTCGATCGGATCGCCGAGCTGAGTGCCCGTGCCATGCGCCTCGACCAGGCTGATGCTTGCCGGATCGATACCGAAGCGCCGGTGCACCCCGGCCTGCAGCGCGGCCTGGGAGGCCACGCTCGGCGCGGTGATGCCGTTGGTCCGGCCGTCCTGGTTCACGCCCCAGCCGCTCAGCACGCCATGCACGGGATCCCCATCGCGCAGCGCATCGTCGAGCCGCTTGAGCAGTACCACGCCGACGCCCTCGGCCGGCACGAATCCATCCGCGCGCGAATCGAAGCTGTGGCAGCGGCCGGTCGGCGACAGCATGCCGGCGTCGCTGGCCATGATGTGCAGGTCCGGCCCGGCCAGCACGCAGACACCACCGGCCAGCGCGAGTTCGCTGCGGCCCTCGGCGAGGCTGTCGCAGGCGGTCGCTACGGCGACCAGCGACGACGAGCACGCGGTGTCGATCGACAGGCAAGGCCCCTTCAGGTCGAGCGCATAGGCGATGCGCGCGGCGAGGATCGAGGAGGAGGCGCCCATCAGGTCCTGCGCCGTCAGCGACGCCGCCGGCAAGCCGCGGTGATAGTCGCCGTGCACGCAGCCCGCGAACACGCCGCAGGCGCTGCCGGCAAGACGCCGCGGATCGATGCCGGCCGACTCCACGCAGGCCCACGCGTGCTCGAGGAAGAGCCGCTGCTGGGGATCCATCGCGGCGGCTTCCACCGGCGAGATGCGGAAGAACAGCGGATCGAAGCGATCGGCCTCGTCGAGCAGGCCGAGCCACCGGCTCGCGCTGCGCCCGGCGGCGCCGGAACCGTCGCAATATGCCTCGACATCCCAGCGCGAGGCCGGCACCTCCGACACGCAGTCGCGGCCGGCGGCGAGGTTGTCCCAGAAGCGCGCCAGATCCGGCGATTTCGGAAAAGCGCCCGACATGCCCACCACGGCGATCCGGCCGGGCTGCCCCTCACGCGGCGCATGCGTCTCGCTGGCCGGCTGCGCGGCCGCCGACGCTCGGCGCGGCACCACAGGCAACGGGGCTGGCCGCGCCGCTTCGCGCGCGGCGATCTCGCGCTGCGCGACCAGCCGCGACACGCAGGCCTCGACGCAATCGTCGAGCGCGCCGCCGCGATGGCGGATCACCACCTTGCCAACATGCTCGCCAGTGGCGACGTAGCGCAACGCCTCGCCGAGCTGCTCGGCCGGATAGACGCGCGAGACGATCGGCACCAGCGCCCCGGTCTCGAACAGCGGCAGCAAGCCGGCCAGCGTTTCTCCCCAATCGAGGCCGCGCGCGCGGGCGCGGCGCAAATCGATACTGTGGAACGACTGGTTGTCGACCAGCCGCGAGAGATCGAGCGTCCCGCTGGTGCGCAGGCCGTGCACGGCGATCTCCACATAACGGCCGGCCGGCGCGAGGCTGTCCAGGCCGCGCTGGATCGCGTCGCCCGACAGCATGTTCAGCACCACGTCGACGCCCCGGCCGTCGGTCAAGCCGGCCAGTTCGCGATCGAACGCGGCACGGTAATCGAGCACATGTTCGACGCCGATGCGCTCCAGCAGCGCGCGCTTGGCGGCTCGACTCGAGGTGCCGTACACGCGCGCGCCGCGCAGGCGCGCCAACTGGATCGCGGCGAGACCGCAGCCGCCGGTGGCGGTCTGGATCAGCACGCGCTCCCCGGCCGCGAGCCGGCCGGTCTCGAAGGCGTGATGCGCGGTCAGGAACGCGACGGGAAGGCTCGCGGCCTCCTCGAAGCCGAGCCGCGACGGCTTGGGCAGCACGTTGGCGGCCGGCACCACCACCCGGCTCGCCAGCCCGCCCATGCGCTCGCCCGTCAGCGCCAGCACGGCTTCGCCAACCCGGATCCCCACCACCGCCCGACCGACGGCGGCCACCACGCCCGCCACCTCGAAACCGGGCACGAAAGGGTAAGCCGGCTGAGTCGGATACAGGCCTTGCACACACATCACGTCGGGGAAGTTGAGCGCCGAGGCGCGGACCTCGATCAGCACCTCGTCGTCGCCGGGCTCGCCGGGCGTCCAGGGCTCGACGGACAGCTCGTCGAGCGCGTGCACGGTGCGCACCACCAGGCCGTAGTCGCCCGCTGGCAGCGGCGTGCTCGCCTCGCCGGAAGGCGAAGGCGCAGCGGCGATCGGCGCCCGCGTGACCGGGGCGACCAGCCCGACCGGTGGCTCGGCTGGCCTCGCCGAATCGCGCCGCGCGACGCCCCATTGCTCGACGAGATGCGCGGCCAGCAGGCGGATCGTCACATGATCGTAGAGCCGCGTCGCCGGCAGGGCGATCCCGTAAGCCTTGTTGATCGCCCGCGCCCACTCGACGCCGACGATCGAATCGAGGCCCAGCTCGACGAACGGCCGCTCGGGATCGATCTCGTCGGCAGGCAGATAGAGCGACTGGCCGAGGCTTTCTGCAAGCTCGCGCTCGAGAATCAGATCCGGACCGGAATCGATCGTACGCCGGCGCGACGTCGCTGCGTCCGGCGCAACCGATCTTTCAATAATTTCGTCGTGCGAAATATTAAGATCAAATGAATCCGCGTCCGTGGCTTGGACCGCCACGTTCCCCGCCTCAGCCGGTTCCGGTTCCGGTTCCGGTTCCGGTTCCGGTTCCGGTTCCGGTTCCGGTTCTGGAGCAGCCAGCAGCGTCTCGAGATACCGCGTCAACTGCGCGATGGTCGGATGATCGTAGAGACGCGTCGCCGGCAATTGCAGGCCGTAGGCGCGATTGATCGCCCGCGTCCACTCGACGCCGGTGATCGAATCGAGACCCAGCTCGAAGAACGGCTGATCGGCGTCGACCCCGGTTTCGTCGTCCATGCAGAGCGCCTGGGCCAGCCCGCGCGCGAGTTCGGCCGCCAGGTCGCGGACCGGTTTCGCGGATGCCGCCACCACCGCGCGGCTGGCGGGCGCGACCGCGGCCTTCGGCAATGCCGCCGCGCGATCGGGCATCGACGCGGCCGGCTCGACCTCGGCCTCGGATACGGCCGGCGACAAGGGCGACGAGGACGACAAGGCCGGCAGGGGCTGCGGGCTCGCCGCCGCCGGCGCGTCCACGGCGGGCAAGGCGGGCCGGGGCCGCTCGGGCGGCACGGCCGCCTCCTCGCGCTCGAGCGACAGCAGCGCGATTCCGGCTGGCTTGGCGGCCCCCGCGCCTTCCGGCACGGCCCGCTGCGCGGGAAGACGCACGCCGTCGAGCACGGCGGCGCGCGACACCGTGCCCGGCGCCGGCGGCGAGATCCAATAGCGGCGCCGCACGAACGGATAACGCGGCAGGGCCAGCGGCCCCGGGCGGGCGCCCTCGAACAGCCGCGCCCAGTCGATCGGCTGACCGTCGGCCCAGAGACGCGCGAGCGAGGCGTATTCGCGGCGCTGGATCAGCGCGGCGAGCGTCGCCTCGTCGGCACGCGTGGCGCGCTCGCGCCGCGCGCGGCCGCGAATCGTCGGCACCGCGGCGGCCGCGTCCTCCGCGCCGGCCACCAAGGCGTCGAGCCCCGCCAACAGCGCATCGACGCCATCGACGACGAACGCGACCCGCTCGTCGAACTCCTCCTTGGCCACATCGAACCAATAGACGAAATCGGCGAACGCCGCACCGCTCGCCGGCCAGACCTCGCGCAGATATTTCGCCACCGCCGCGCTCCAGTCGCGCAGGCGCGCCTCGTCGCCGGCCGACAGCACCACCAGCCAGGGCCCCTCGCCCGCCTCGACCGGCTTGCGCCGGGACGCCGCGCCGGTGCGGCGGAACTCCTCGACCACCACGTGCGCATAGGCACCGCCATAACCGAACGAACTCACGCCGGCGCGCCGGCGCAGGCGCGAGCGACCGCTCGTCGGCGCGGGCCACGCGAGCGTTTCGGTGGGAATGCGAAAGCGCGTGCCCTCGAGCTTGATGCGCGGATTCAGCGTCTGGAAATTCAGGTTGGCGGGTATCGTGTGATGCCGCAGCGCCAGCAGCACCTTGATCAGGCCGGCGATCCCGGCCGCGCCTTCGAGGTGGCCGATATTGGTCTTGACCGCGCCGAGCACGCACTGCCCTGGTTCGACACGGGTTCGCGAGCGCGCGCGGCCGGCCGGTGCCGCCAGGTGGGTCGATTCGAAGGCCTGCTTGAGTCCGAGCAGTTCGATCGGATCGCCCAGCGAGGTCCCGGTGCCATGCACCTCGATATAACCGACCATCGCCGGATCGACACCGGCGTCGCGATAGGCGTCGATCAGCAACTGGCGCTGCTGGTCGGGATTGGTGACGGTCAGGCCGCGCGTGCGGCCGCCGTGATTGATCGCGCCGCCGCGGATCACGCCATACACCTCGTTGCCGTCTGCCAGCGCCCGTCGCAAGGGCTTGAGCAGCACGGCACCGGCGCCCTCGCCGCGCACGTAGCCGTTGGCGTGCGCATCGAAGGTGCGGCACACCCCGTCCTTCGACAGCATGCCGGCCTGGGCGAACGCCAGGAAGCGGCTGGCGGCCCAGCAGATGTTGACACCGCCGGCCAGCGCCGCCTCGCATTCGCCCGAGCGGATCGCGCGGGCGGCCATCAGCACCGCGACCAGCGAACTCGAGCAGGCGGTGTCGACCGTCACGCTCGGCCCGCGGAAATCGAACACGAACGACACGCGGTTCGAGAGGATCGCGCTCGATGTGCCGGTCGAGCCGTAGAGCCCCGACGAATCGCCGACCCCGAACTCGGCCAGCAGATCGACATAGTCGTTGTTGCACACGCCCATGAACACCCCGACCTTGCGGCCCGCGAGCGAGGACGGCCGCACCCGTGCATCCTCGAGCGTATGCCAGAGCACCTCGAGCAGCACGCGCTGCTGCGGGTCCATGAACTCGGCTTCCTTCGGCGAGATGCGGAAGAAGCCGGCGTCGAAGCAATCGGCATGGTCGATGAAGCCGCCGCGGAACGCCGCCGCGCTGCGCGCGTCGCTCCAGCGTCCGTCGGGCACCGACGTGATCGCATTGCGCCCGGCCAGCAGGTTGTCCCAGAACGCCTCGGGACTGGCGGCCTGCGGAAAGCGGCAACCGATCCCAACCACCGCGACGTCGTCGCGATCGTCGTCGCCGCGCGACGCCACGCTCGCGGCCGTGCGCTTGCTGTCCTTGAGGTCCTTGCTTTTCATACCGTCACGCGTCCATCGATTTGTCGGGTGAGGAGCGGCTCGATCGCCGGCGGCGGCGGCGCCTGCCGCTCGACGAACTGCCGATGCAGCAACACGGTCGACAGCAGAAACAACAAGGTCTGGTTCTCTGCCTGGCCGATACGCCCGGCCGGCCGCGCCAGCAGCCGCTCGACGAAGGCCGCGCCGAATCGCGCATCGAGCACGCCGAGCCTGGCCAGCTCGTGCTCGGAGCGCAGCGCCTCGAGGTAATCGGGCCGGCAGGACAGGAAGGCACTCGCGTCGGGAGCGCGATACGGCTGCTTGGGCTTGCTGAGCAGGCGCTCGGGCAGGCGCGCGGCAAACGCGCGCTTGAGCAGGTACTTCTCGTCGTAGGCGTCGCCGAAGCGCAGGTTGGTCGCGAAGCCGAGCCGCACCACCGCCGGGTCAAGGAACGGGCAGCGATTCTCGACGCCATGCGCCAGACTCATGCGATCGCCCTGGGTCGACAGCAGATAACCGCCGAGCAGGGTGCGGAATTCGAGCCATTGCGCGCGTTGCACCGGCGCGAGCGCGGCGAAGCGCGGATCGGCGCCGGCCTGCGCGTCCAGCGCCCGCAATGGATCGTCGCGTTGCGCGAGCAGCCGCATCGAGAGCTGGGAGTTGTGGAAACGCAGGTCGTGCGAGAAGAACGCCTTGTCGCGTCCGCCGGCGAACTGGTTGAAAAAGCCGTACATCGAGGCGCGATTCCGCTCGTCGAACTGCGGCAGGTAGGGATACATGCGCGCCAGGCGCGCGTGGCGCGAATCGGGGTCGAGCTCGTGCCATGCCTCGCGCAGCAGGGTTTCCTTGAAGATGTCGTAGCCGAGATAGGCCTCGTCCGCCCCCTCGCCGGTCAGCACCACCTTGATGCCGTTTCGCCTCACCTCCCGCGAGAGCAGGTACATCGGCACGAAGGCGGTGCGGAACACCGGCGTTTCGGCGTGCCAGAGCGCATCGGGAAACGCCTGGGCGATGTCGCGATGCGTGATGTCGACCGACACGTGGCGCGTGCCGAGATGGCGCGCCATCAGTTGCTGGTCGCCCGATTCGTCGAATTCGCCGTCGTCGAAGCCGATCGAGAAGCTGCGCGTGCCGTCGCCCTTCTGCTCGCGCACGAGCGAGGCGACGATCGCCGAATCGAGCCCGCCGCTCAGGTAGATGCCCACCTCGACGTCGGCGTCGAGCCGCAGCCGCACGCTATCGGACAGCGCCTCCCGCACGCGCTCGGCGGCCTCCTGCTCGTCCACCGCGAGCGGCTCCACATCGAGCCGCAGCGGCGCGTGGCAGACGGTTTCGAAACGGCCGTCGCGCACCCGCAGGTAGCTGCCTGCCGGCACCTGGTCGATCTCCGCGAACGCGCCGCCGTGATCGTCGAGCGGCGTCCAGATGCGGAACACCGAGGCGAGCCGCTCCGGCGCGAAGCGGAAGCGGAAGCTGTCGCTGGCCAGGAAGCACTTCATTTCCGAGGCGAACATCAGCATGCCGTCGTGCTTCGTGTAGAACAGCGGACGCTTGCCGAAGCGATCGCGCGCCAGCACGATCGAACGATCCGCGCGGTCGTAGAGGCAGAACGCATAGGCGCCATTCAGGCGCTCCAGCGCGGCCGGCCCCCATTCGATCCAGGCGCGCAACAGCACTTCGGTATCCGAATTTGACTGGAAGCGCACGCCGCGCGCCTCCAGCTCTCGCCGCACCGCGCGATAGTTGTAGATCTCGCCGTTGAAGACGATCCAGTGCCGCCCGGCGTCGTCGCCGACTGGCTGCTGGCCGCCCGCGAGATCGACGATGCTGAGCCGCGCGTTGCCCAGCGCGACGGTGTCGTCAATGTAATAGCCCATCTCGTCGGGGCCGCGATGACGCAGCCGCGCCAGCATCCCCTTCAGGCAGGCCAGCTCAGGTCGACGCGAGGCGTCGAGGTCGAACAATCCGGCGATTCCGCACACGGTCACCCCCGCTCACAAGCAGCAGCTTCTACCGCCCGGCCTCGCGGCCCGGCCCTTTCGAAACGTCCGGCACCGCTTGCGCGGGCCGGCGCGCTCCCCAAGTCAATCGTAAGTGGTGCTGAATTCGACCTGTCGGTCGATGAAGATGCCGAAGCGGCTCAACTGCTTGCCGAAGCCGACCTCGACCAAGCGCGTGCTGCCTGCCGCGATCAGGGTCCTGACGCAGTCGCGCCAGCGCACCGGCCGCGTCAGATGCGCGGCGAGCGTGGCGCGCAGGGCGTCCGGCGCCTCGGGCAACCAGCCGCCCGTCACGTTGTCGGCAACCGGCAGGCGCGGCGAGGCCAGCCTCACGCGTGCAAGCACGGCGGCGAAGCGCTGCTCGGCCTCGGCCAGCAACGGGCAATGCCAGGCGCCGCTGACCGGCAGCCGAACGAGCTTCTTGGGACGCAGGCCCGAGATGCGCTGCTCGGCACGATCGAGCGCATCGAGCGTGCCGGCGATCGAATACTGGCCGACACAGTTGATATTGCTGATGAACACCGCGTGACCGGACTCCCGCAACGAGGCCAGTTCGCGTTCGAGCGCCTCCTCGCGCACACCGATCACCGCGCTCATGCCGCCCGCCGTTTCCTCGAAGCAGGCGTCCATCGCTCGCGCACGCTCGACGATCAGGCCGACGAGCTGTTCGAAATCGACAACCCCGGCGGCATAGAGCGCGGTCCACTGGCCGACGCTGTATCCCGCCACCGCTTCCGGCGCGGCGGCCTCGCGCGCCCGGAACGCGTCGAGCGACAGCGAGGCGACCAGCACGGTCAGCAGCGAACTGAACAGGTTGCGATGCAGGACGCGCTCGCCGTGGCGCGCGACGGCGTCGAGAATATCCGCGCCGGCCGCGTCGCAGACGAACCGATAACGGGATGCAAACGCCGGCATTGCGGCGACTCCCTCGCACATCGACGCCTCCTGCGCCCCCTGGCCGGGGAACAGGAGCGCGGTCATGCGCGCACGAAGCTGCCGGCGGCCCGATGCTCCAGGGCTTCGGACACGAACGACACGATTCCGGACAGGGAGGCGACGACGTTCGAGAGGATCTCCTCGTCGCTGAACTGCAGGTGGAAGGTCTTTTCGATGAACTGGATGAGTTCGGCGTAGGTTTCCGAGTCCATCAGGCCCAACTGGAACAGATCGCTGTCGGCGTCGACATCGCGATCGAAATCGACCAGCAAGCGGTCCGACAGGAATTGCTGAATTTTGTCTTGCATGAAATCACCAGACGGCTGACAGGTTATGCAGCGAGTGTGGCAATTCGCCCCGATCCGAACTTGACCATCATGACTGCATGGCGCGGGCGAACGACACTGGAATATCGACGCAACGGTGCGGCACATGTCAAATCAAACTACCGGACGAATATATCAACAAAATTCGCGGACAAAAATCATTTCACGGCGCGCGCCGGCTCGCGCACCCTCATTAATTCCAAATGAAACTGATACCTCAGGGCCATGGAACTCATTCCCTACACGACGACATGCAATGAACCGCATTATTCAACAGTCGCTTCGTTGCGCCGCCGCAAGCACGAACAATAACGAAGTTGAACGCAGGCAGCAACCAATTTATTTGCCGCAATTCCGAAATATCCGATCTGGATCGAAATTAAAAAAACGACCTGGAACCGCATTAACCATCTCTTTAAAATGATCCGACGCGACCCTCAATCTACAAATCCCTCAACAATTCATTGGCTTGCACTTTACTTTCGAAACAACGCGAGCTTATCGATCAAAATTTCCGGTGATCCGCGGCGGTGCATTGCCCACGGAACAATCATCGACTTCATTCACATTGATGCAATCCTACCTATAAATACGTATTAGCTGATGAGCCTATGAAACCGAATCCACTTTCATTTACTGTTGCAAGCGCACGATTAGC
The DNA here is from genome assembly GCF_000959725.1 of Burkholderia gladioli. Taxonomy (NCBI): domain Bacteria; kingdom Pseudomonadati; phylum Pseudomonadota; class Betaproteobacteria; order Burkholderiales; family Burkholderiaceae; genus Burkholderia; species Burkholderia gladioli. Next base: position 440,099 of record NZ_CP009322.1, on the reverse strand, counting down.
GAAGGTATGATCTTCGCGCTCGACGTGGTTTATCTGCCTCAATATCTTTCATAGATTATTCTCGCTGGCATTCTCGCGCCCGATACTCCGCGGGCGTCATCGACAGTTCACGCGTTATTGACGCTTCGCGTCTGGCGCCGCGTCCGGGAAGCAAATGGCAATGATTACCGCATCATCGCTTGGCAACGCCGATTTCAGAAACGACTACCGAATCAAATACGCGTACCTCGCGGGCGCGATGTATCGCGCCATTGCTTCGAAAGAGCTGGTGGTCGCGCTGGGCAAGGCCGGCCTGATGGGTTTCCTGGGCACCGGCGGACTGCGCCTGGACGACATCGAGGCGGCGATCCTGCAGATCCAGGCCGAGCTCGGCGTGGACGGCGTGTACGGCATGAACCTGCTAGCGGATCTCGAACGCCCCGAGCGCGAGGAAGCCACCGTCGACCTGTACCTGCGCCACGGCGTGCGTCATGTCGAAGCGGCCGCCTACATGCGCGTGACGCCGGCGCTGGTGCGCTACCGGCTGCGCGGCGCGAGCATCGGCGCCGACGGGCGCGCGGTGGCGCGTCATCACGTGGTCGCGAAGGTATCGCGCCCCGAGGTGGCCAGCCAGTTCATGCAGCCCGCGCCGCCGGCGCTGGTGCAGCAGTTGGTGGCCGCGGGCAGGCTCGACGCCCGCGAGGCCGAACTCGCGCCGCAACTGCCGCTGGCCGGCGACATCTGCGTGGAGGCCGATTCGGGCGGTCATACCGATCGCGGCGTGGCCTATGTCCTGATCCCGGCGATGCAGTCCCTGCGTGACGAATTGATGACGCGGCATCGATACGCCAAGCGTATCCGGATCGGCGCGGCGGGCGGCATCGGCACGCCCCAGGCGGCCGCGGCCGCGTTCGTGATGGGTGCGGACTTCATCGTCACCGGCTCGATCAACCAGTGCACGCGCGAGGCGGGTACCAGCGACGTGGTGAAGGCGCTGCTGCAGGAACTCGACGTGCAGGACACCGCCTACGCGCCGGCCGGCGACATGTTCGAACTCGGCGCCAAGGTCCAGGTGGCGCGGCGCGGCCTGTTCTTCGCGGCGCGCGCGAGCCGCCTGCACGAGCTCTACCAGCAGCACGCCTCGCTCGACGAAATCGATCCTGCGATGCGCAGCCAGATCGAGCAGAAATTCTTCCGGCGCGGCTTCGACGAGATCTGGGACGAGACGCGCCGCCATTATGCGAGCAGCCGTCCCGACCAGATCGCCGAGATCGAACGCAGTCCGAAGAAAAAGATGGCGGCCGTGTTTCGCTGGTATTTCGCCCACTCCACGCAACTCGCCTTGAGCGGCGACGACACGCGGCTCACCGACTTCCAGGTGCATTGCGGCCCCGCGCTCGGCGCATTCAACCGCTGGGTGCGCGGCACCCCGCTCGAGTCCTGGCAGAACCGCCATGTCGCGGACCTGGCCGAACGCATCATGCAGGGCACGGCGGCCTGGCTCGAGGCGCGTCTCGCCTCGATGGCCGATTCGGGCGGGCAGCGCCCGTCACTTCAACTCCAGAGGCAATAGACATGAATCGCGACGCCATCTTCGACGTGCTGGTCGGGCACACCCGTGAGATCCTGCCGGAGCTCGGCGATCGGCAGATCCGCTCCGAGGACCGTCTCGCCGATCTCGGCGCCAATTCGGTAGACCGCGCCGAGATCGTGATGCTCACGCTCGAGTCCTTGTCGCTGCGACTGCCCCTGGTCGAAACCTCCGGACCGAACAATCTCGGCGAACTCGCCGACCTGCTCCATGCCCGCCTCCAGCATGCATGAAGCGGTCGTGACCGGGCTCGGCGTGGTCTCGGCGATCGGCCAGGGCAGCGCGCCGTTCCTCGACGCGCTGCTCGAGGCGCGCGCCGCGTTCCGCGTGATGCGCCGGCCCGGCCGGCAGCGCGACAGCGCGTTCCTGGGCGCCGAGATCGACGAGCTCGTGATGCCGCCGCGCTTCGATGCGAAGACGCTGCGGCGCGCCTCGTTCAGCTCGCGCGCGGCGCTGGCGACGCTCGACGAAGCCTGGCGCGACGCGCGGCTCGATGCGGTCGATACCGAACGCATCGGGCTGGTGGTCGGCGGCTCCAACACGCAGCAGCGCGAACTGATGCTGATGCGCGAGGCCCACGCCGCGCAGCCCGAATATCTTTCGCCATCCTATGGACTGGCCTGGCTCGACAGCGACCTGTGCGGCTTCTGCACCGAACAGTTCGGCATCCGCGGCCCGGCCTACACGGTCGGCGGCGCATCGGCCAGCGGCCAGCTGGCGGTGATCGAGGCGCTGCGCGCGGTGCGCTCGGGCGAGCTCGATGCCTGCATCGCGCTGGGCGCGCCGAGCGACCTGTCCTACTGGGAATGCCAGGGCCTGCGTTCGCTGGGTGCGATGGGCTCGACCCGCCACGCCGACGAGCCCGGGCTCGCCTGCCGGCCCTTCGATCGCGACCGCGACGGCTTCATCTTCGGCGAGGCTTGCGCGGCGCTGGTGGTCGAGAGCGAACGCTCGGCACGCGCGCGCGGCGTCGCGGCCTATGCGCGGCTCGACGGCGCGGGCCTCGCCTCCGACGCGAATCGCCAGCCCGACCCGAGCCCCGCGGGGGAAGCCCGCGCGATCCGCATGGCCCTGCGCGATGCCGGCTGCACCGCCGCCGACATCGACTACGTCAATACCCACGGCACCGGCTCGCCGCTCGGCGACGAGGTGGAGCTGCAGGCGCTGCGCGAATGCGGACTCGCCCACGCGGCCCTCAACGCCACCAAGTCGATCACCGGGCACGCGCTATCGGCGGCCGGCGCCCTCGAACTCGTCGCCACGCTGCTGCAGATGCGCGCGGGCCGGCTGCATGCGACGCGCAACCTGGCGCAGCCGATCGATCCGTCGCTGAACTGGGTGCCCGCCTCGGGCTCGCACGTGCGCGTGCGCACCGCGCTGTCCCTGAGCCATGGCTTCGGCGGCATCAACACCGCCGTCTGCCTGTCCAACTGTTCCTGAATCCCGGGAGACTCATCGCATGATGTCGGTCGGAATTGAAGCAATCAACGTGTTCGGCGGAACGGCATGCATCGACGTCGGGCAGCTCGCCAGGCACCGCGGTCTCGACACGGGCCGCTTCCAGGGCCTGCTGATCAGCGAGAAGTCGGTCGCGCTGCCTTTCGAGGACCCGGTCACGTTCGGGGCGAACGCGGCGCGGCCGATCGTCGATGCGCTGTCGCCGGCCGAACGCGATCGCATCGAGATGCTGATCACCTGCACCGAATCCGGCATCGACTTCGGCAAGTCGCTGAGCACCTACCTGCATCATCACCTCGGCCTGAATCGCAACTGCCGCCTGTTCGAGATCAAGCAGGCCTGCTACTCGGGCACCGCCGGCCTGCAGACCGCCGTGAACTTCGTGCTGTCCCAGGTCTCCCCCGGCGCCAAGGTGCTGGTGGTGGCCACCGACATCGCGCGCTATGCGCTGGACGCCGACGCCGAGCGCCCCTCCGACGAGTGGGCCTTCGCGGAGCCGACGGCGGGCGCGGGCGCCGTCGCGATACTGGTCAGCGAGCAGCCGCGGATCTTCCAGGTCGACGTCGGCGCCAGCGGCTGCTACGGCTACGAAGTGATGGACACCTGCCGGCCCGCGCCCGACATGGAGGCCGGCGATGCCGACCTGTCGCTGCTCTCCTATCTCGACTGCTGCGAGAACGCCTATGCCGAATACCGGCGCCGCGTGCAGGACGTCGACTACGCGCGCTCGTTTCATTACCTGGCCTTCCATACGCCGTTCGGCGGCATGGTCAAGGGCGCGCATCGCACCATGATGCGCAAGTTCGCCGGCGCGAAACCCGCCGAGATCGAGGCCGACTTCGAGCGCCGCGTCGCGCCGGGGCTCGCGCATTGCCGGCGAGTGGGCAACATCATGGGCGCGACCGTGCTGATGTCGCTGGCCAGCACCGTGGATCACGGCGATTTCGCGCGGCCGGCGCGGATCGGCTACTTCTCGTACGGCTCGGGCTGCTGCTCGGAATTCCTCAGCGGCGTGGTGCGTCACGAGAGTCAGATGGCGCTCGCGCCCTATCGCATCCGCGAACGGCTCGACGCACGCCATGCGCTGACGATGAGCGAGTACGACTACCTGCTGCGCGGCAACGGGCAGCTGCGTTTCGGCACGCGCGACATCGAGGTCGACGACGGCGTGATCGAGGGCACGCGGCGCCCCCTGCCGGGTTTCGCGCAACTGCGGCTGCGCGCGATCCGCGGCTTTCATCGCGAATACGAGTGGCTGACATGAGCACGGCGATCGACTACCGCACGCTGCGCGTGCGCCGGCAAGGCGGCGTCACCTTCGTGCGCATCGAGCGCCCCGAGGTCGACAACGCGATCAATGCGGCCCTGCTCGAGGAAATGGCCGACGTGCTGGATCGCTGCGATGCCGCCACCCACGTGATCGTGCTGGAAGGGCAGGCCGATGCGTTTTGCGTGGGGGCCGACTTCGCCGAGATCCGCGCCGCGCATGCCGGCGCGCCTTCCGAGGCGGCTCGCGCGGCAGGCGACCCCGGGCCCTTGTTCGACCTCTGGCACCGCCTGGCCACCGGGCCGCGGATCGTGATCTCGCACGTGCGCGGCAAGGTCAATGCCGGCGGCGTCGGCTTCGTCGCCGCCAGCGACATCGTGCTGGCCGACGACACCGCCACCTTCTCGCTGTCCGAGCTGCTGTTCGGCCTGATGCCGGCCTGCGTGCTGCCGTTCCTGATCCGGCGCATCGGCTGGCAGCGGGCCCATTACATGACGCTGTCGACGCAGCCGCTCGACGCGGCGCGCGCGCTCGCCTGGGGCCTCGTCGATGCGCACGACGCCAATGGCGAGGCGCTGCTGCGGCGACACCTGGCGCGGCTGCGCCGGCTCGACGGCGTGGCCGTGGCGCGCTACAAGCGCTACGCGAACGCCCTGACCGGGCGCTTCGACAGCGACCGGTCACTGGCGCTCGCCGCCAACCGCGAGGTGTTCTCCGATCCGACGAACCTCGAGCGCATCGTGCGTTTCGTCGAAAGCGGGATCTTTCCCTGGGAGGCAAGCTGATGACGGCGCCCGTGGTCCATTGCACCCGCATCGAGCCGTCGATCATCCAGATCACGCTCGAGGATCGTGCCAACAAGAACACCTTCTCGCCCGGCTTCTGCCGCGACCTCGCCGCCGCCTTCCGGGACGTGGCCGCCGAGCCAGCCTGCAAGGCGGTGGTACTGACCGGCTACGACACCTATTTCTGCTCGGGCGGCACGCGCGAGGGGCTGCTCGAACTGTCCGAGGGCGGCTCGAAATTCACCGACACGCCCATCTACAACCTGCCGCTCGAGTGCGAGGTACCGGTGATCGCGGCGATGCAGGGACACGGCATCGGCGGCGGTTTCGTGCTAGGTCTGTTCGCCGACCTGGTGGTGCTGAGCCGCGAAAGCATCTACACCACCAATTTCATGAAGTACGGGTTCACGCCCGGCTTCGGCTCGACGCTGGTGCTGCGCGAGAAGCTCGGCCTCGCGCTCGCCCAGGAAATGCTGATGGGCGCGGGCACCCATCGCGGCGCCGACCTGGCCCAGCGGGGCATTCCGTTCCCGGTGCTGCCGCGCCAGGAGGTGCTGCCCCATGCGATCGAGCAGGCCCGCCAACTGGCCGAGAAGCCGCGTGATTCGCTGCGCATCCTGAAAGACCATCTGGTCGGCGACCTGCGTTCGCGCCTGCCCGCCATCACCGAGCAGGAGGTCGCCATGCATGCCCAAACCTTCCACCAGGACGAAGTCAGGGAGCGCATCCGCACCCTGTTCGGCAATTGATACAGAACGCCATACGATGCTGCTGAGCCTGCACGATTCCACTCCGAGCTCCGACGCGGAGCCCGCTCTCGAACTGCGTCTCGAACGCGGCGCGCCCTGCCCGCTGGCCTTCGATGCGCGCGCATGCGCCCGCGACGGCGACGCGGCCCATTTCGCCGCCGCATTCGGCGCGGCACTCGCGCGGGCCACGCCGGCCTGGCCCGCGCTGGCAGCGCGGATCGCCGCGCAGGGCATCGATCGGATCGAGGTCCGGATCGAATCCGCCGACACGGCATTCCTCGCCCTGCCCTGGGATGCCATCGCGCTGCCGCCGCCCGCCGTGGCCGAGGCGGAGGCGGCGCCACTGTCGCGCCAGGCGGCCGGCTTCGTGCGGCGCCTGACCGGCGTCGCGTCGCGCGATCTCGATATCGAGCTCGATTTCGGGCTGCATGTCGCGACCGCACTGCCGGACGCGCTGGGCGCGATGCAGCCCGGCGCCGGGTCGGCCGCCGCCGCGGGTCCATCCGGCCGCGCGGCCGACCCGCAGCGGCCGGATGCGCCGCTGCGCGTGCTGCATCTGGTGGCCCGCGAAGCGGGACAGGACGACACCAGCCTCGCCCTCGACTCGACGCTCGACGCCTGTCGCGGCGAACACGCGATCGACTACACGGTACTCGGCCTCGATCCGGAGCCGCTGCGCGCCCATCTGGCCGAGCGCTCCACCGCGCCGCACCTGGTGCGCTACGACGGGCCGATCGCATCCGGCGATGCCGAGCTCGGCGGCCTGGGCGCGCTGCTGCGCCAGTTCGCCCAGGCTCGCGTCGCGGCACTGTGGATCGATACCGGCGATGCGATCGACGGCGCGACGCTGGCCGCCACCGCTCGCGCCGCGCATGCGGCCGGCATCGGCAACCTGATCGGCGTGGCGCACCAGGCCGAGAGGTCCGCCGACATGCCCGGCGCACTCGATGCCCCCTATGCCGGCGCGCGGGCGTTTCGCGCGCTGCTGGCCCAGCTCGCGGCGGGCTTGCCGCTGAGCGCGGCGGTACAGGCCGCGCGACGCCAAAGCGGGGTGGCACTGATCCATCACGGTGGCCAACCCGTCACCCTGTTCGACTCGCCGCATCCCTGGCTCGAACTGGCCCAATCGCAACGGCTCGCCGCCGCGCGCGCGCGTCTGCTCGGGTTCCAGGCCGCGCTGCTGCCGCCCACCGCCGGCGAGGGCTCGGACGGTGCCGCCCTGCCGCTGCTGCTCGCGCTCGCGCACGGCCGCCGCCGGCTCGCCCTGGCAGGGGCGCCCGGCATCGGCAAGACCCGCGCGGCCCATCGCCTGGCGCTGGCCCTGGCCTGCGCGGGGCGGATCGATCACGCCTTCTATTTCGACTTCCGCGAAACGTCCTACACGGCTCGCCACCTGCTGCAGATGATCGCGCCGGTGCTGGGCCTGCCGGCCGATCGCCCGGAGGCCGCGCGCGATGCCCTGCGCTCGCTGCAGTGCTGCTTCGTGCTCGATCAGCGCAAGGATGCCGCGCCGCCCGACGAGGCCGCGCGGCAGGATCGCGACGCGGCCGACGAGAGCGTCGGCACGCTCGACGACCTGCTCGAGGGCTGGGCCGCGGACGGCCACATCGTGCTCGAGATCGAGCGCGAAGCCGGCGCGCACGCGATCCTGGCCACGCCGCTGTCGGAACCCGAAAGCCGGCGGCTGGCGCGGCGGCTGGCCAGCCAGAGCGACCGCGAGCCGCCGCCCGCGGCGCAGCGGGCCGGCTGGGACGCGCTGCTCGCGGCCTGCGCCGGCAATCCGCTGCTGATCGAGCGGGCCGTCGCCCTGAGCGAACTCGACTCGCCGGAAACGATCGCGGCGGGGCTGCGCGAGCACGTGTCGCCGCTCGACGCGGTCGAGACCTTTCTCGCCTGGCGCTGGCGCAGCCTGCCGGCGGCCTCGCGCACCGTGCTGCGGGCGGCCGCGCGCGTCGAGGGGCTACTGCTCGAAATACCGATGATCGCGATCGACCGGCCCGAGCCCGACCCGCGCGCGCAGCCGCTGATGACGCTGGCGGGCGCCGAAGCCGGCTCGCGCTTCTCGGACTGGCTCGCGCACTGGCAGCGCAACGGCTTCGTCGCGCATGGCCTGCACGGCCGGCATCTCCACGCCCGCAGCCTGCCGTTCCTGCGCCGTCTCGATGCGCAGGCCGACCTCGATACCCAGGCCGATGCCGCCATCGACGCGGCCTTCGGCCGGATGCTGGCCGAGGGGCTGCGGCTGCTGAGCCTGCACCTGGCCGCCAACGACAATCCGCCGCTCACGCATTACCTGCTGCTGAACCGCCGCCATTGGCGCGGCGCCTTCGAGTCGCTCTGGTTCGGCGGCGAGCCGCGTGCCTTCCTGAACACCAAGCGCGCCTTCGAGCAACTGATGCGCCGCGCGGGACTGGGCGCGGAAATCGCCGAATGGTCAGTCGACCTGCTGGCGCGCACGCCCGCCGCGCCCGCCGACGACCGCACCGACCAGGCGCTGGCCTGGCTGGTGCTGGCCGGCGACGCGCTGGCCGGCGGCGATTCGCTCGAGGTGGATGCGCTGGCCGAGGGCGCGCGCGCGTGGCGCGGCTGGCTCGACGCGCACGACGGCTCGCTCGACGATCGCGAGGCGGGCGTGTTCGAGCAGGCGGCAGGCTTCGTCTCGCGGCTGCACCAGCGCCGCCGTGAATGGAGCGAGGCGATCGACGTCGACGAGCGATTGCTGGCGCTGTACCGCCGCCGCGAGGCCTGGCTGCCGATGGCGAACCTGCTGCGCACGCTGGCGCGCTGCCATCTCGCGAACGGCTCGCCCGAGCGCGCGCGAGCCTGCGAGAACGCCTGCCTCGACGAGATTCCCGATGCCGGAGCGCCGCCGGGCCTGCGCGCGCGGCAATGGTTCGAGATCGCGATGGCCCGCGCCCAGCGCGGCGAGACCGAGGCCGCGCTGGGCCTGCTCGAGCGCCTGCGCGCGCGCGAGGACGCGGCCGCGCTCGAGGAGGCGATCGCGGGGCTGCAAGCCGATCTCGACATCCAGCGCGGACGTCATGCCGATGCCCTGCCCCATCTCGCCCGGGTCTGGACTCGCGCGGCCCGGGCCGGCGACGCCCAGCGCCTCGCCGCGCTGCAGCCGCGCTTTGCCGAGATCGGCAGCGAACTCGGCGACGACGACCTTCAGGCGCGACTCGACACCTTGCTCGACGAGGACATCGAGCGCCCGGTTCCCGATCCTCAACCCCAACGAGTGCATTGATGGAAGCGAATCTGATCGAACGACAGGCAACCCGCGTGGTGCACGTGAGCGCGACCGATGCGCCGGTGCGCTCGCGCCAGGACGCGCTGGACGTGATCTTCGGCCACGGCCACCGCGACCTGGCCGGTATCGCGATCGACGAAGGCTGCCTGCATCCCGACTTCCTGGTGCTGCGCACCGGCGTGGCCGGCGAAATCCTGCAGATGTTCGTCAACTACCGCACGCGAATCGCGATCGTCGGCGATTTCTCGCGCTTCGACCACGGCCCGCTCCACGACTTCATCGTCGAGAGCAATCGTGGACGGCAGGTGTTCTTCGTCGCCGACCTCGACCAGGCGCTCGAGCGCCTCGGCCAACACTGAGGACACCTCGTCATGACTCCCGAACTCGACCTCGAATCGACCGATGCCAGCGCGCTGCTGGCGGACCTCCGCGGCGGGCGGCGCACCGCGCAGGATGCCGTCGCGGCGAGCCTGGCCCGCATCGAACGGCTGAATCCGCGCGTCAACGCGATCGTCACGCTCGACGCCGAACGAGCCATGAACGAGGCGCGCGCGGCCGACGCCCGGCTCGCGGCAGGGCAGCCGGCCGGGCTGCTGCATGGCCTGCCCATCACGGTCAAGGACGCGATCTTCACCGAGGGAATGCGCACCACGGCCGGCCACGCGCCGCTGCGCGACCAGGTGCCCGAGCGCGACGCCACCGCGGTGGCCCGCCTGCGGGCCGCCGGCGCGATCGTGATCGGCAAGACCAACTGCGCGACGCTGTGCAGCGACCTGCAGACCAACAACCCCGTGTTCGGGCGCACCAGCAACCCCTGGGACGCCTCGCGCACCGCCGGGGGCAGCTCGGGCGGCGACGCGGCGGCCGTGGCGCTCGGCCTGGTGCCGCTCGGCATCGGCACCGACACCGGCGGCAGCATCCGCGTGCCGGCCGCCTATTGCGGCGTCTACGGCTTCAAGCCCTCGCTGGCGGCGGTCCCCGGCGACGGCGTGATTCCCCCACTGGCAAGCGGCGAAGGTCATGCCGACAGCCTGACGACGATCGGACCGATCGCGCGCTCGGTACGCGACCTGCGGCTGGCCTATCGCGTGTTGTCGGGCGACGCCCTGGCCGACGCGCCCGCGCCCGCCGCCACGCGCATCGCCTGGACCGACCCGTTCGCCGCCGTGCCGGTCGACGATTCGGTGCGGGCCGCGCTCGCCCGCGCGCGCGACCTGCTGTCCGCCACCGGCCTCCAGGTCGAGCGCCGCGAGCCGCCGTTCGACCCGCGCCGCGTCAACTACCACTACCTGCTGCTCAGCCTGTACGAGTTCACGCCGCGCGAACTCAAGCCCGGCGTGCATTTCGCGTTCCGCCTGGCCGAGACGCTGCGTTCGCTGTTCGGCGGCGGCCTGGCGGGCAGCTACGCCAAGGTCAAGGCCTGGCAGCGCACGCAGATCGACGCCTACCAGGCCTTCGCGGACGGCATCGACGCCTGGGTGATCCCGGCCACGCCGACGGTCGCCTTCCCGCACCAGTCGGGCGCGCGCGCATTGAACCTGGTTTCGGAAGGCAAGCGCGTGCAGGCCGGCTACTGGAACGCGGCGGGCGGCTACGCGTTCGCGGCGAACCTGCTGGGATGCCCGAGCGTGACCATCCCGATCGGCCAGGATGCGGCGGGCCTGCCGATCGCGCTGCAGGCGCTCGGCCGCCCTGGCGGCGATGCCGCGCTGCTGCGCGCGGCCGAGGCGATCGCCGAGCGCATCGGCACGGTGCGAACGCCGCCCGGCAACTGACACGCCAGCGCCCGCAGCACGCGCCGGCAGCCTTGCAATGCCGCCGTCCGCCCGCGCCGGTGGACGGCAGCGCTTCCATCACTGATACGACACCGGAGGTGGCACGATGAGCGTCTTGATGTTTCCCGGCCAGGGCTCGCAGGCGAAGGGCATGGGCGAAGCCCTGTTCGATCGGTATCCGGAACTGACCGCCGCGGCGGACGGGATCCTCGGTTATTCGATCCGCGCGCTCTGCGTCGACGATCCCGAGCGGCAGCTCAACAACACGCGCTACACGCAACCCGCGCTCTACGTCGTCAACGCCCTTTCGTTCCGGCGCTACCGCGACGAGGGCGGCGCCGCGCCGGCCTGGCTGGCTGGCCACAGCCTCGGCGAATACAACGCGCTGCAAGCCGCCGGCGCGGTGTCGTTCGAGGACGGGCTGCGCCTGGTCGCGCGGCGCGGCGCGCTGATGAGCACCGCGCCGAAAGGCGCGATGGCCGCCGTGATCGGCGTCGACGAGGCGCGCATCCGCGCGGTGCTGCGCGAGGCCGGCCTGGAGACGATCGACATCGCCAATCTCAATTCGCCGAACCAGACGATCCTGTCCGGACTGGTCGCCGATATCGCGAGCGCCGAACGCGCGTTCGACGGCATCGCGCGCTACGTGCCGCTCAACACCAGCGGCGCGTTCCATTCCCGCTACATGGATGCGGCCCGGCGCGAATTCGAGACCTTCCTGAGCGAGATTCGCTTCACCACGCCGGCCATACCGGTGATCGCGAATGTCGACGCCCGTCCCTATCCGGGCGACGACATCGCCGCGCGCCTGGCCCGGCAGATCACGCATTCGGTGCAGTGGACGCGCACCATCCAGACGCTGCTCGCCACCGGCGAGACCGACTACGTGGAGATCGGACCCGGGCAGGTCCTGACACGCCTGGTCGCCGAGATCCGCAAGCATCCGCTGCCGGCGGACGTCGCGCCCGCGGTGCTACCGGCCGCGACGGGCCTCGCGGCCGAGGCGCGGAACCCGGGGCACGAGTCGGCTCATGAGTCGGCTCATGAGTCGGCTCATGACGCGACTCACGAAGCGGCGCCGCGCTACGACCGCGCCGCGTTGCTGCAGGACGTGCAGCAGCGAATCAGCGCCTGGAACCGCCTGCATCCCGTCGGCACCCGCGTGCGCGTGGATACCTACGACTCCGTGCTGGTCACGCGCACGCCGGCCGTTCCGCTGTTCGGTCATCGCGCGGCGATCTACCTGGAGGGGTACCACGGTTATTTCGACCTGACCGAGGTTCGGCCCGCCTGAGCCTGAGCCGGCATCGCCGCGGCCGTCGAGCTGCGAGCGAGGCGAAAGCCGAGCGGCGCCTCCGAGACCCAGGGCACGATCGCCGTCGCATGCAGCGACGGCATCGTATCCGCCCCGCAGCCGGCACAGACGGACACCACGTGCTCGTCGTCGGGCCAGAGCTGCGAGAGTTGCCAGCGCGACGCGCTGTCGCCGAGCGAGGCGCCGAGGGCGAGCCGCACGTGCCGCTCGCCCTCGAAGTGAAACGCGACCTGCTCGAAGGGCAGCCACATCCCCATCGAGCGCGCCTTCACATAGGCTTCCTTGAGGGTCCAGGTCTCGTAGAAGCGCTGTTGCCGCAGCGCGGCCGGAAGCGCCTCGAGCGCCTCCGCCTCGTCGCGCGAGAAGTAGCGCTCGGCGATCGCCAGCGGGGCCGGGCGCGCGGCAATGCTCTCGGTATCGACGCCGACCTGGATGCCGCGCGCCACCGCCACGATCACGCGAGCGCCCCCGTGCGAGATGTTGAACGAGAGATCGCGCAAGCCCGCGGCCGGGTTGGCGATGCCGGGACGGCCATAGCGGTTCGGCACGAAACGCCAGGCCTCGGGCGCGAGGTCGGCGTAGCGCGAGAGCACGATGCGCACCAGCGCGCGCGTGACGAGATCGCGATGCCGATCGCGCGCGAACAGGAAGCGATCCTGGCGCTCGCGCTCCGCTTCGCTGAGCAAGGCGCGATAGGCGTGGAGCAGCCGGGGATCGTCGATATCGGCCGGGCACGCGCACCAGAGATCGACGCGCGGCGTGGCGTCGAAAGACGGGCAGGACCTGCCGGGAAGCTCGTTCATGACGCCCGCGCCGCCGCTGGCCGACCGGGCTCAGGCCGCCGACCGGTGCCGGCCGCCGAGCGCGGACACCACCGCCGCGACGTTCTCGACATCGCGGGCATACATCGACATGGTGGTATGGATCCGGCCGGCCGCCGCGGCCTGCGTGCAGGCGGAGCGCGCCTGCGCCGCGAGCGTGCCGGACGGCCCGACGTCGACATAGGCGAACTCGCGCGCCGCATCGACGATGCGCAGCGTATGCTGGAAACGGATCGGTTCGCGCAGCGCGGCGATCAGGTGCTCGCCTCGAAGCGGCGAGACCAGGCCCTCCCCGGTCGAGCAGGCGATCGGGAACCGGCCGGCGCGCAGGCCGATCGCGTCGAGCCGCGCGGCCATCGGCGCGGCGGCCGCGCGGGTCCAGCGCGAGTGGAACGGAAACGAAACCGGCAGGCGCTGGTAGACGATGTCCTGCTCACCCAGGCAGCGCTCGATCTCGAGCGCGTCGGCGAGCCGCGCGGACACGACGCAATGCGCGTCGATGCCGAGCGCCGCGAGTTCGGCACGATCGCCGAAACCCGAGGCTTCGAGCCAGCTGGACGGCGCGAACACCGCGATCATGGTGCCGGGCTCGCAATGCGCCTCGAGCGCCTGAACATGGCCGATCAGCAGCGCCAGCGCATCGTCGGGCGCGAGGCAGCCGGCCACCGCCGCCGCGATGAATGCGCCGAGGCTCGCGCCGAGCGCCGCATCGGGCTCGACGCCCGACTCGATCAGCAGGCGCGCGAGCGCATATTCGACCATGAAGATCGCGGGATGGCTGTACAGCGTTCGATCCAGCGGCTCGGACCTGGGGCGCCCCTCGCGATAGAGTCGATCGACCAGCGACAGGCCGGCCAGATCGCGCACCACCGCGTCGAGCCGGTCCATCTCGCGGCGAAACACCGGGGCCTGCTCGTAGAGCGGCTGGCCCATGCCGTGGTACTGCGCGCCCTGCCCGGAGAACAGGAATGCGATGCCGGGTTGGTTCACCTGCGAGCCTCCTAATCGAATCGGCGGCCGGCCGGTGCCGGCCGCCCGGGGCAGCCTGCCCCGGGTCTGCCTCAGGTCGCGGCGGGCATCGCGCCCGACAGGCGCAGGTCGAACTGGCGCCGCAGCAGCAGCAGGCTGACGGCCGCCTGGATGAACATGCTGGCCAGCGAGAAATACCAGATCAATTCGATCGCGAAATTGCCGCGCATCGCGATCCAGATGGTGGGCAGCGCGAAGGCCAGCAGGCGCACCGACGAGCTGAGCAGGGACGGGCGGGTGTTGCCGAGCCCCTGGAACACGCTAGAGCAGGTGAAGATGATGCCCTGGGCGATGAAGTTCCAGGCCACGATATGCAGGAACGCGCTACCCTGGCCGATCACGCCGGCGTCCTTCGAGAACACCGTGACGAGGCTCGGCGCGAAGGCGTAGACGGCGATCGCGAGCGGCACCATGACGACGCTCACCAGCACCACGGCCGAGCGGAACGTGCCGCGCACGCGCTCGACGTTGCCGGCGCCGAAGTTCTGGCCGATGATCGGGCCGGCCGCGAACGAAATCGCCAGGCCCGGCAGGATCAAGCCCTGCAGCAGGCGCGAACCGGCGCCGAAGCCGGCCTGGGCCGCGGCGCCGAAATCGCGGATCGCCCAGTAGGCGAGCGCCGAGAACAGGAACAGCAGCGCATATTCGCCACCGGCCGGCAGGCCGATGCCGAGGATGCGGCGCCACTCGCCCAGGCGCGGCGTGAGCAGCGAGCCGTCGAAACCGACAAAACGCTCCAGCTTGCGGAAATAGCCCCACAGCGCGAGCGTGGCGACCGCCAGCGAGATGGTGGTGGCGAGGCCGGCGCCGGCCACGCCCATCGGCGCGCCGGTCAGCCAGCCCGCGATCAGGATCGGGGCGAGGATCGCGTTGAGCACGACGCTGAGCAACTGCACCGTCAGCGTGGGCTGCACGATACCGGTGCCGCGCAGCGCCGAGCCCATCGCCACCAGGGCGAATTGCAGGGCCAGGCCGGGCATGTACCAGTAGAGGTAGGTGCGGCCCGCGGCGATGGTCGCCGCGTCCGACGAAATCGAGCGCAGATAGAGGGTGGTCAGCGCATAACCAAGCACCAGCACCACGATGCCGCTCACGGCCGACAAGGCCACCGCCTGGTTGAACACCAGGTTCGCGCTGTCGCGATCCTTGCGGCCGGCGGCCTGCGCGATAAGGGCGACGGTGCCGACGCCGAGCACCTGCGTGAGCGCGAGCACCAGGAAGGTCACGTTGCCCGCCGCGCCCACCCCGGCCAGCGCGTCCTCGCCGAGTCGGCCGACGAAATACAGATCGACCAGATAATATAGGGCCTGAAATATCATGCCAATCGCAATCGGCACCGCCATCGTGACAATATGGCGAGTAATGGATCCTTGAGTCAGGTCTTTCATACACGTCCTTGATCGTAATAATGACGACACATCGCCCTAGGCGATATGCCGCCATGAACAGCCACGGATGATGACTACAGGCGAGACCACGCGAGGTGCGTATTGAAATACTGCGAGAGCGCTCCTGTGTATCGGCCGCCGGCGCGCCATGCCCCTTCGTGGGGAACGTCAACCGGCAAACCCTTCGCCCATGAGGCCGGGGCGTGACAGGCGGAGCGATTATATCAACAACCCAATCGACCAGAAGCGATAAATATTCGAATTTCGATTGTCGATGGAATCCTTAAATATTCATCGATTAATTGATGAAAGCAAAATTCATTTCACCAGCCTTTCAGCTGAATCCCTCATTTCAGGATCGCAAAAACCGTTCTACCTATTTTCACGGACCGGGTTCATTCCGAGATAAAACGATTTGCATCAATCAATAGGCATTGCCAATGCCGGAGCAGGGATCGTCAAGAAAAAAGGGGTGGAAAGCTTTCGCTCTCCACCCCTTTCGTTTCGATCCGGCGTTGATCCGGATCGCGCGTCTCACTCCTGCCCCAGGTCCGCCAGCGGATGCGCCTCCAGCTTCCACGGCGAGCTCAGGAAATGCCGCACCCGCTCACCGCGCACTTCCGTCAGCGTGGCCGGCGCCCAGCGCGGACGGCGATCCTTGTCCACCAGGTGCGCGCGAACGCCCTCGACGAAATCGCCGTCCTCGATCGCGCGCGAGCCGATCGACAGCTCCATGCGGAACGATTCGGCCAGCGTCATCTGGCGCCCACGCAGCAGCGCATCGCGCGTGACCAGCAGCATGGTCGGCGAATGGCCGGTCAGCGCATCGAGCGTGGCCTGCAGCCATTGCCGGTATTCGCGGCTGCTCTCCTCGCGGCCGAGATCGTGGCGCAGCGTGGCGACGATCCGCTCGACGCTGGAGCGCCGGTCGAAGTGCCGGACGATCCAGGGTAGCTGACCATCCAGCGCGGCATGCGGAACGATGTTGCAGGGCGGCTCGAACACCGCGCGCAGCGCGCCCGGCAGGTCGGGCCCGCCCAGCTCGGCACGTTCCAGGCGCTGCTCGAAGGTCTCCAGCCACGAGGCCGGCACGCAAAGATCGGCGAGACGGGCGACCAATGCATCGGCGCCCGACAAGGTCACGCCGGTCAGCCCGATGTAGAGCGCCAGCTCCACCGGCAGCGCCGACAGGAAGTGCGTGGCGCCCACGTCGGGCACGAAGCCGATGCGCGTTTCCGGCATCGCCAGCTTGCTGCGCTCGGTGGTCACGCGCAGCGCGGCGCCCTGCGCGAGCCCCATGCCGCCGCCCATGGTGATGCCGTCCATCAGCGCCACCACCGGCTTCGGAAAGGTGTGCAGCGCGTAGTCGAGCCGGTATTCGTCGATGAAGAATTGCAGCCAGTCGCGCGAGCCGGCCTTCGCCTCGTGATACAGCGCGCGCACGTCGCCGCCCGCGCAGAAGCCCTTCTCGCCGGCGCCGCGCAGCACGATGGCGAGGATCTGCGGGTCAGCGCGGCAGCGCTCCACCAGCACCGCGAGCTCGCGCACCATCGCGTGCGAGAGCGCGTTCAGCGCGGCCGGCCGGTCGAGCGTGATGACGGCGACGCGATTGATCACGCGCATCGTCACGTCGGGGCCGTTGCTGGCCGCAGCAGCCGCGCCGGCCGAGGTGGACGCCGTTGACGCCTCGGCCGCCGGCGCCGAGGCGGAAGAAACCATGGATGCCTGTAGCGCCATGCTCATTGCTTGTCTCCGTGATGGGCAGCGTGCCAGTCGGGGCGACGCTTGCCGAAGAAGGCGGCCACGCCTTCGCGCGGCTCGCCGGTGTCGAACAGGTCGACGAAACGTTCGCGCTCCAGCGCGACGGCGGCATCGAAGGGCACGCCCTGCCGCGCCAGCGCGATCAGCGCCTTGCTCGATTCGGTGGCGCGCGGCGCGAGAGCTGCCACGCGGCGCGCCAGCTCGATGCCGGCCTCGCGCGCGGCGCCGGTCTCCACCAGCTCCTCGACCAGGCCGATGCGCAGCGCCGTCTCGGCATCGACGCGCAGGCCGGCCAGCACGATGCGCTTGGCCCAGCCCTCGCCGACCAGCCAGGGCAGCGTCTGGGTGCCGAGCCCGCAGGGCAGCAGGCCGACCGCCGGCTCGGGCAGCGCCATCTGCGCATGCCGCTCGGCGATCCGCATATCGCAGGCCAGCGCGCACTCCAGGCCGCCGCCCATCGCATAACCGTTGATCGCGGCGATCGTCACGAAACGCGCGGCCTGCAGCTTCGCGAAGGCGGCACCGAAACGCGCGGCCATGGCGCGCGCCACGGCGTGGTCGCCGCCGGCGAAGGTGTCAAGGTCGGCGCCGCCGCAGAAGAACTTCGGGCCGGCGCCGGTGATCACCAGCGCGCGCAGCGCGGGCGTCGCCTCGAGCCGCGCCACGCTGCGCTCCAGTTCGGCCAGGCCCTCGGCCGTGAAGGCGTTGGCGGGCGGCCGCGACAGCGTCAGCAACGCGATCGCACCGCCGTCGATTTCAGTGAGTTCGATCATCGGGAATCCTTGGAAGCGGGCATCTGGTAGAGGCGGATCACCGCCGAGAAATCGAGCCGGCCGTCGCCGCGGCTGCTCACGGTCTGGTAGAGCTGCTGCGCGAGCGCGCCGAGGTAGACGGGCTGGCGCACCTGCTTCGCGGCGTCGTTGGCCAGGCCCAGGTCCTTCAACATCAGGTCGGTGCCGAAGCCGCCGGTGTAGCCGCGCGAGGACGGCGCGGTCTCGATCACGCCCGGGTAGGGGTTGTAGGTGTCCGCGCTCCAGCAGCGGCCGGTCGAGGTATTGAGGATGCCGCCCAGCACCTTCGGGTCGATGCCGAGCGCCACGCCCAGCGACATCGC
This sequence comes from Burkholderia gladioli, assembly GCF_000959725.1. NCBI lineage: Bacteria > Pseudomonadati > Pseudomonadota > Betaproteobacteria > Burkholderiales > Burkholderiaceae > Burkholderia > Burkholderia gladioli. The sequence continues at coordinate 421,817 of NZ_CP009322.1, read as the reverse complement.
CTCGGCCACGCCGGCCATCGAGATGCCGAGCACCAGGTTGTTGCAGACCTTGGCCACCTGCCCCATCCCGGTCGGCCCGCAATGCACCACGTTGCGGCCCATGCCGGTCAGCACCGGCGTGACGCGCTCGAATTCGGTCACGCTGCCGCCGACCATGAAGGTCAGCGTGCCGGCCGCGGCGCCGCCGGTACCGCCCGACACGGGCGCGTCGACGAAGGCGCCGCCGCGCTCGCGCACCAGCTCGCCGAAGGCCTGCGCGCTGGCCGGGTCGATGGTGCTCGAGTCGATCACCGTGGCACCCGGCGCGAGCCCGGCCAGCACGCCGTTCTCGTCCGTCAGCGCGCGGCGCACGTGGACCGCGGCCGGCAGCATGGTGATCACGAACTCGGCGCCCTCGGCCGCCTCGCGCGCCGAACCCGCCAGCGTCGCGCCGCCGTCGGCCACCAGCCGCAGCGCGTCCTCGCTGAGGTCGAAGGCCCGCACCTCGTGGCCGGCCTTGACGAGATTGAGCGCCATCGGCGCGCCCATGTGGCCGAGGCCGATGAATCCGATCTTCATGACGTGTCTCCCGATGTAGCTATCGCTGTCTTGTCCCGTCTCAGCCGAGCCGGATGGTGGTGTTGACCGCGCCGGCCGTGGCGTCGTCGTCGAACCAGCGCGCGGTGACGGTCTTGGTCTGCGTGTAGAACTGCACCACCTGCTTGCCGTAGGGGCCGAGGTCGCCGAGCTTGGAGCCGCGCGAGCCGGTGAAGCTGAAGTACGGCACCGGTACCGGGATCGGGATGTTGATGCCGACCTGGCCGATGTCGATCTCGCTCTGGAACTTGCGCGCCGCCGCCCCGCTCTGCGTGAACAGGCCCACGCCGTTGCCGAACGGATTGGCGTTGACCAGGGCGATGGCCTCGTCGAGCGTGTCGGCGCTCAGCACCACCAGCACCGGCCCGAAGATCTCCTTGGTATAGATGCTCATGTCGGTCTTCACGTCGGTGAACACCGTGGGCCCGACGAAGTTGCCGTCCTCGTAGCCGGGCACCGTCACGCCGCGGCCGTCGAGCGCGAGCGTCGCGCCGGCGGCCACGCCCTCCTCGATCAGCGACAGCACGCGTGCCTTGGCCGCCTTCGACACCAGCGGGCCGACGTCGGTGCCGGGCTCGACGCCGGCATTGACCTTGAGCGTCTTCGCACGCGCCACCAGGTCCGGCAGCCAGTCGCGCGCGGCGCCCACCAGCACCGCCACCGAGGTGGCCATGCAGCGCTGGCCGGCCGCGCCGAAGGCGGCGCCCGCCAGCGCGTTGAGGGTCTGCTCGCGGTTCGCGTCGGGCAGCACCACCGCGTGGTTCTTGGCGCCCATCATCGACTGCACGCGCTTGCCGTGCTCGCCGGCGAGCCGGTAGACGTGGGTGCCGACCGCCGTCGAGCCGACGAAGGACACCGCCTTCACCAGCTCGTGCGTGCAGATCGCGTCGACCACTTCCTTGCCGCCGTGCACCACGTTGAGCACGCCCTTGGGCACGCCCGCCTCGATCGCCAGCTCGACCAGTTCCATGGTCGACAGCGGGTCCTGCTCGGAAGGCTTCAGCACGAAGGTGTTGCCGCAGACCAGGGCCATCGGGAACATCCACAGCGGGATCATGGCCGGGAAGTTGAACGGCGTGATGCCGGCGCACACGCCCAGCGGCTGGCGCAGCGTGTAGGTGTCGACGCTGCCGGCCACGTTCTCGGCGAACTCGCCGAGCTGCAGCGAGCCGATCGAGCAGGCATGCTCGACCACCTCGAGGCCGCGGAAGATGTCGCCCTCGGCATCAGGCAGGGTCTTGCCCTGCTCGGCCGTCAGCGTCCTGGCGATGCGCTGCTGGTTGGCGCGGATCAGGTCCTGGTACTTCAGCATGATGCGCATGCGCGCGCCGATCGGCGTGCTCTTCCATTGCGCGAACGCGGCATGCGCGGCGCGCACGGCGGCGTCCACCTCGGCGACGGTCGCGAAGGGCACGCGCGCCAGCACCTCCTGGGTGGCCGGATTGACGATCTCGCGCCACTCGCGAGTGTCCGACTCGACGAATTCGCCGTCGATCAGCAGCTTGACCGTCGGCAGGGACTGCCCCGCGCGGGGCATCGGCGTTGCGTTCATGGTTCGGCTCTCCTTGAAGGCCGTCGCGCGAAACGCGCGGCGGCCGGTGAATGACGCACGCGCGCCGTTCTATACGGCGCGCGCGACGGCGATCGGCAATCCTCGTGGGCCGGCCGGCCCCGCTTCACTCATTGGGGAAATCCTCCTCCCAGTATTCGTCGGGCATGCGCAGCGAGGGATCGGCATCGCGCTCCAGCTCGCGGCGGCGCAGCTCGACGCGGCGGATCTTGCCGGAAATGGTCTTGGGCAGCTCGGCGAACTGCAGCCGGCGGATCCGCTTGTAGGGCGCCAGCTTCTCGCGCGAGAAGCGGAAGATCTCGCGGGCCAGCGCCGCATCGGGCTCGTAGCCGGTGCGCAGCATCACCACCGTCTTGGGCACTGACAGGCGCAGCGGATCGGGGCTCGGCACCACGGCCGCCTCGGCGATCGCCGGATGCTCGATCAGCACGCTCTCCAGCTCGAACGGGCTCAGGCGGTAGTCGGAGGACTTGAACACGTCGTCGGCGCGGCCGATGTAGAGGTAATACCCATCGTCGCGGCGCAGCGCGATGTCGGAGGTGCGGTAGTAGCCGTCGCGCATCGCGCGCGCGGTGGCCTCGGCGTGGTTGGCGTAGCCGGTCATCAGGCCGGCGGGACGCTCGCCGTCCAGCGGCAGCGCGATCTCGCCCTCCTCCACCGGCGCGCCGTCGGGATCGAGCAGAGCCACGCGGTAGCCCGGCAGCGGGCGGCCCATCGAGCCGGCCACCACCGGCTGGCCCGGCGAATTGCCGATCAGGCAGGTGGTTTCGGTCTGGCCGTAACCGTCGCGGATGGTGATGCCCCAGGCGCGGCGCACGCGCTCGATGATCTCGGGATTGAGCGGCTCGCCCGCGCCGATGATCTCGCGCAGCCTGACCGCATAGGAGGCCAGCGGCTGTTGCACCAGCATACGCCAGACCGTCGGCGGCGCGCACAGCGTGGTGATGCCGTAGCGCACCAGCGCGTCGAGCGCCTGCTTGGGATCGAAGCGCGTGTAGTTGAAGGCGAACACGCAGGCCTGCGCGTTCCAGGGCGCGAAGAAGCAGCTCCAGGCATGCTTGGCCCAGCCCGGCGAGCTGATGTTCCAGTGGATGTCGCCCGGTTGCAGGCCGATCCAGTACAGCGTGGAGAGGCTGCCGACCGGGTAGGTGCGATGGGTGTGCTCGACCAGCTTCGGCTTGGAGGTGGTGCCCGAGGTGAAATAGAGCAGCAGCGTGTCGTCGACGTGGGTGGGCGCGTCGGGCGCGAATTCGGCCGAGGCGGCGTAGCCCTCGTCGTAGCGCAGCCAGCCCTCGCGCGCGCCGCCGACGATGATGCGCGTCACCTCCACGCCGGCCTGGTCGAATTTCGCGGCCTCGGCCGCGTCGATCACCGCGTAGCGCGCGCCGCCGATCGTCACGCGATCGCGGATCTCCTCGGCGGGCAGCTGGGTGGTGGCGGGCAGCACCACCGCGCCGAGCTTCATCGCGGCCAGCATGGTCTCCCACAGCTCGACGCGGTTCGGCAGCATCAGCAGCAGGCGGTCGCCGCGGCCCACGCCGAGCCGGCGCAGATGATTGGCAATCCTCGACGATTGCTCCGACATGCGCGCGAACGAAACCGGCTCGCCCGCGCCCGTCGCGGCATCGACGATCCACAGCGCGGGGCGTTCGTTGCCGTGCGCCGTCGCGTCGAAGTAGTCGAGCGCCCAGTTGAACGACGCTAGCTGCGGCCAGCGGAAATCGCGATAGGCCGTGTCGTAGTCGGTCCGGTGCCGCAGCAGGAAATCGCGGGCATCGAGGAAAGCCTGTGCCGTCATCGTTTCGTCTCCTTCCGTCTCGTCGCGCAACGTTGGTTCGTGCGTCGTCGTGTGGTGGTGATCATACGCCGGCCTCGCGTGCCGGATCAGAGCTGCCGCGCGATCACCATGCGCTGCACTTCGCTGGTCCCTTCGTAGATCTGCGTGATGCGCGCATCGCGGTAATGGCGCTCGACTTCGTAATCGGCCAGGTAGCCGTAGCCGCCGTGGACCTGGATCGCATCGGAGCAGACCTTCTCGGCCATCTCCGAGGCGAACAGCTTGGCCTGCGAGGCTTCCGACAGGCAGGGCAACCCTTCGGTGCGCAGCCGCGCGGCGTGATGCACCAGCAGGCGCGCCGCGCTCAGCTGGGTGGCCATGTCGGCGAGCTTCTCGGCGATCGCCTGGTGCTCCTTGATCGGCTTGCCGAATTGGGTGCGCTCGGCGGCGTAGCGGCAGGCCTTGTCGAAGGCGGCACGCGCGATGCCCACCGCCTGCGCGGCGATGCCGATGCGCCCGCCCTCGAGATTCGCCAGCGCGATCTTGAGGCCCTCGCCGCGCGCGCCGAGCAGGTTCTCCTCGGGGATCGCGCAGTTCTCCAGCGTGATCGGGCAGGTGTCCGAGGCGCGGATGCCGAGCTTCTTCTCGGGCTTGCCGACATTGAAGCCGGGCGTGTCGGTCGGCACAATGAAGGCCGACAGGCCGCGCTTGCCCTGCTCGGGATCGGTCATGGCAAAAACGATCGCCACGCCGGCGCGCGAGGCGTTCGAGATGAACTGCTTGCTGCCGTTCAGCACCCAGCGGCCGTCCTGCAGCACCGCGCGGGTGCGCAGGTTGTTCGCCTCGGAGCCGGCCTGCGGCTCGGTCAGGCAGAACGAGCCGACCATCCGGCCCGAGGCCAGCTCGCGCAACCAGCGATCGCGCTGCGCGTCGGTGCCGTAGTTCAGGATCGGGCCGCAGCACACCGAGTTCTGCACGCTCATCAGCGTGGCGCAGGACGCGCAGCCGGCGGCGATTTCCTCCACCGCCAGCGCATAAGCGGTGTAATCGGTATACGAACCGTCCCACTCGGCCGGCACCACCATGCCGAGCAGGCCCAGCTCGCCCATCTGCGCGACCACGCGATCGGGCAGCGCGCCCTCGCGGTCCCATTGCGCCGCGTTCGGCGCGAGCACTTCGGTGGAGAAATCGCGGACGCTGTCGCGAATCATCCGCTGGTCTTCGGTATAGAGCGCATCCATGGCGGGGCCTGTCTCCTGATCCGGTGCCGCGCCGCGGCAGCCGGTAACTGATTCGTTCGTCGATGACCTCAGTGTAGGCAAGGCGGGCCGGTGTTTCGATGCTCGCCGCACTCAATTACAATGATCGTTTTTGCCATAGCAGGTTCGTGCGTGCCATATCGCCCCGAATCTCGCCCCCAAAGCGCGTGCCTCGCCGCCAGGGGCCGCGCCGCCCGCACCTCGGACCTACCCCGCATGAAAGCCGCCGACAAAGGAACCGTCTCGATCCGCCTGGTCGCCACCAGCATCGCGCTCGCGCGCCAGGGCGGCGCCGACCCCGACGCGCTGCTCGCGCAGGCCGGCATCGCGCCGGATGCGCTGGCCGATCCCGAGGCGCATGTGAGCGCGCGCCAGTACGGCGCGCTCTGGAACGCGATCGCGCGCACGCTCGACGACGAGTTCTTCGGCCAGGATTCTCACCCGATGCGCAGCGGCACCTTCATCGCCATGAGCCAGGCGGCGCTGGGCGCGCGCAGCGGGTTGAGCGCGCTGTCGCGCGCGCTCAACGTGATGCGCGGCGTGCTCGACGACCTGCACGCCGAACTCGATGTCGACGCGCAGCGCGTGCGGCTGCGCTTCGTGCATCGCGAGGCGGACGCGAGGCCGCCGGTGTTCGCCTACGCGACTTTTTTCATCGTGGTGTATGGGCTGACCTGCTGGCTGATCGGGCGGCGCATCCCGGTGCTGCGCGCGCAGTTGCGCAGCGCGCCGCCCGAGGTCGCGCGCGACTATCAACAGATCTTCTGCGAGGACCTGCGCTTCGACCAGGCCGAGTCCTGCGTCGAGTTCGATCCGGCCTTCGCGACGCTGCCGGTGGTACAGAGCGGCGCCTCGCTGAAGACCTTCCTGCGCAACGCGCCCGGCAACTTCATCGTCAAGTACCGCAACCCCGATTCGCTGGCGAGCCGCGTGCGCGCGGTGCTGCGCGCAGCCTTGCCGGCCGACTGGCCCGATGCGGCCGGCATCGCCGCACGCCTGCACGTGGCCGAGGCTACGCTCAGGCGCAAGCTGCGCCAGGAAGGCGCCTCGTACCAGGAGATCAAGGATGCGCTGCGCTACGAGATCGCCTGCGCGGCGCTGGCCGACAGCGAGCTGACGGTGGCCGACGTGGCGAGCGCGGCCGGCTTCGCGGAGCCGAGCGCGTTCTATCGAGCCTTCAAGGGATGGAGCGGGCTGAGCCCAGCCGCCTATCGCGAGCGCGAACTGGCGGACAGGGCTAAGCGGCCCGGCTGAATGAAGCGATGCGCGAGGAGAACGGGCGCGCGTGGCGAGCCCGTTCGATTCGGCAATGAGAGGATGGACACGCCATCACGCCTTGGCGCGCGAGACGGCGAAGCACGCCGTCATGTCAGGTGCTGGCCGCCAGGCGCGGGCCGCCCTGGCCGCGCGCGACAGCGGACGGCGCGGGTTCCGCGGCCGGCTGCGCGGCAGCGGTGACCCACGGATCGATGCCCTGCTTCTGCACCTCTTCCAGGAAGGACACGCGCGTGCGCCAGTAGTCGGCCTGCAGTTTCGCGTCGATCACGCGCTGCTCGGCGGTGAACAACTCCATGCGCGCCGTGACGAGCATCGAGGCGGCGGTTTTCTCGGGAGTGGGGGCATGCCGCATCGCCCAACGACTGATCCAGTTCAACATGCTTACCTCCGTATCGACCGATGAATTCGAACGGGAATCCAGGCCACCATGGCCCGGCGAATACCGGTTTTGCCTGCTGCCGGGACGTCGACGCGGCGAATCTCGTGTCGCTGCATCGGCGTCCTCCAAGTCGTCCGACCCACCATCACATCCTAGAGTCCAATCCTCTTTTTCGCGATAGCGCCTTGCAATCTTTTACATCCAAAATGCGATTCTTTCCGATCCATTGTTAATTGTCGGATGTGTAAAGCCCGTGAATCCAGGCGTGGCAAGGGATGGCTTCACGAACGCGTTTCCGGCGGGTGTCGCGTGGACGATACGGAACAGTTTTCGTGCCCGACGCGATGCACAATCGCGGTGCGAGCCGCCTGCAACGATGGACGCCGCCATTGCGGCCGCGTGAAATCCATCGCTTCCCGCGTTCAGCGGCCCTGCATCTCGTGCGGCCAGCGATAGGCGAGCAGTTCCGCGCGCGGATAGGCCAGCTCGCGCACTTCGTCGAGCTGGTTGCCGCCGAACAGCACGATCGAGTCGCCTTCGTGGCGCAGATAAAAACCGACGTGTCCTTTCCAACTGTTCGGATCGTCGCGCATCAGCACGGCGATGCAGCCGTAAACGGGTTCGGCCAGTTCGCGTCCCCAGTCGAGCCAGGAGCGCGCCAGCGCCGAGCCGGTGCCGGCCAGGCCGGCGCGCGTCATGCACCAGTTCGCGAACGAGGAGCACCAGGAGATCTTGTCGTCGTAGCCGGCCAGGTTGGTGGCGCCGTTGTATTCGACGATGCGCGGATTGCTGCGGCCGGCGCCGTAGCGCGCGATGCCTGCCTCGGCGAAGGCGACCGGCATCCACGGCGGCGTTGCCGCATCGATGCGGTGGCGTTCGGGCTTCATCGCCTGCCCTCCATGCGTGCGTCGCGTGCCAGCGCCGGTCTCGACACCAATCGATGCGCGCGCAACGAAATCGAAAGGATCGCGGGGATGGCCGGCAACGACCCAGCACAAGTCAACGCACGCGGCACTCGAAATGCCTGGCAGCAGGCTCGCGGCAGCCGGCGCGCGTGCCTCGGTTCGGAATGGTTCGACATGCTCTCTCGGGTATTTTTGGCGACTTATCGTATGTCGGCGTTCGTCCGGGGCCGGGCGAGCGCGCACGAGCCGCCATCGTAGCGGGTCGGTGCCGTGCCCGGCAATCGTAGGCGCGCGCTCGTGCTGCGTTTACAATCCCGCCCGTCGCGGTCCCGAAGGACGCGCGCGCGGCGCGAGCCGCCACGAAAACCAGTCACACGAACGAAACGTCGAGCAAGACGACCACCGACCGGAGAACCCTCTTCATGGACTCGATCAAACGGTATTTCGGCTTCCAGGAAGCCGGAACCGACCTGCGCACCGAACTGCTGGCGGGCGTGACCACCTTCCTTACCATGGCTTACATCATCTTCGTGAATCCGGCGATTCTCGGCGATGCCGGCATGCCCAAGGAATCGGTGTTCGTCGCGACCTGCCTGGTGGCCGCGCTCGCCTCGCTGATCATGGGTCTGTACGCCAACTACCCGGTGGCCTGCGCGCCGGGCATGGGCCTGAACGCCTACTTCGCCTACGCGGTGGTCAAGGGCATGGGCTTCACCTGGGAGGCCGCGCTCGGCGCGGTGTTCATCTCCGGCTGCCTGTTCCTGCTGGTCACCCTGTTCCGGGTGCGCGAGGCGATCATCAACGGCATCCCCAAGACGCTGCGGGTGGCGATCACGGCCGGCATCGGCCTGTTTCTCGGCATCATCTCGCTGAAGACGGCCGGCGTGATCACCGGCAGCCCGGCCACCCTGGTCACGCTCGGCAACCTGCACCAGCCCACCACCATCCTGGCGATCGTCGGCTTCTTCCTGATCGTCACGCTCGATGCGCTGCGCGTGCGCGGCGCGATCCTGATCGGCATCGTGGCGGTCACCGTGCTGTCGTTCTTCTTCGGCGGCAACCAGTTCCACGGCATCGTCTCGATGCCGCCCTCGATCGAGCCCACCCTGTTCAAGCTCGACATCAAGGCCGCGCTGTCGACCGGCGTGATCAATGTGATCCTGGTGTTCTTCCTGGTCGAGCTGTTCGACGCCACCGGCACCCTGATGGGCGTGGCCAACCGCGCCGGCCTGCTGGTGGAAGGCAAGATGCAGCGCCTGAACAAGGCCCTGCTGGCCGACAGCACCGCGATCGTGGCCGGCTCGGTGCTGGGCACCTCGTCGACCACCGCCTACATCGAGAGCGCCTCGGGCGTGCAGGCGGGCGGGCGCACCGGCATGACGGCGGTGACGGTGGCCGTGCTGTTCCTGGCCTGCCTCTTCATCGCGCCGCTGGCCGGCGTGGTGCCGGCCTATGCCACCGCGCCGGCCCTGCTCTACGTGTCCTGCCTGATGCTGCGCGACATGGTGGACGTGTCCTGGGACGACGCCACCGAGGCCGTGCCGGCCGCGCTGACCGCCCTGCTGATGCCCTTCACCTACTCGATCGCCAACGGCGTGGCCTTCGGCTTCATCGCCTATGCCGGCCTCAAGCTGCTGACCGGGCGCGCGAAGGAGGTCAAGGCGATCGTGTGGATCATCGCGATCGTGTTCCTGTTCCGCTACTTCTACCTGGGCGGCGAATAAGCCTCGCGCCCCGCCCGGCATGCGACGCCGCCTTCGGGCGGCGTCGCCGTTTCCGGCCCGGCGAACGCCTCGCGCGGCCCGCCGGCCCCTGGATCGTGCCGATATGTTCCGGCCGGCCGGGATGGCTATACTATGCGCCCCGGTATCGTTCCCGAGATCCATGCGGCGGCTCACCTGTTCGATCGTCTTCCTGCTAGGCTGCGCGTCCACGGCGTTCGCGGATCCCGCCGCGCCCGACCGCAGCGATGCAGCCATGCTGGCCGCCGCGCCCGCCCTGGCCTCCGCCGCCTCCGGCATGGCCGCCTCGGGGCCGCTGGCGCAGGGCGCCGAAGCGAACCACGGCCCCGTCACCACCTACCTGATCCGCAAGTTCGGCGTCGCCCGGCAGAAGGCCGAGCAGATCTCCGACGCCGTCACGCTCGCCTCCGCCAAGTACTCGCTGCCGCCCGCCGTGCTGCTGGCGATCATCTCGATCGAATCGCGCTTCCGGGAAAAGGCCAAGGGCGCCAACGGCGCGACCGGGCTGATGCAGGTGGTGCCCTCGGTGCATCGCGGCCTGGTGCGCAACCAGGACCTGACCGAGCCCACCACCAACATCAAGATCGGCTCGGCCATCCTCTATGGCTACATGCAGGGCGCGAACGGCGACCTCGACGTGGCGATGCGCCGTTACGGCGGCTCGCAGGCCTATGCGCAGAAGATCCGCCTGCGCGCCCAGGAGTTCGATCGCGCGCTCGACACCGACCGGCCCGCCGCCGCGGCGGCAGCCTCCTCAAGCAGCGCGGACGGCGGCGAGCGCCGCTCGATGTCGCGCTCGCGCTAGGCGCGCTAGCCCCGCCGAAGCGGTCGAGCCGGCCGTCTGCAATCCGAAGGAATGAAAACGCACGCTTCCCGCGAGAAGCGTCGGCCCCGCGCGCCGCGTTCAGCGCTGATGGGCCTCGTGGAAACGGACGTAGCCGCTGCGCAGCGTCACGCACCGCGCGCGCGTATCGGCCAGCAGCCGCCGGGCGGCGGCCTCGATGCGCGGGCGGTGGTTCGCGAAGGCGCCCAGCATGTCCTCGAAGCTCGGCGACGCCGCGCCGAAATGCGATTCGAGCGCCTCGGCGGTGATCTCGCACCACACCCGCTCGCCGTCGACCAGCGCCGCGAAGGCCAGCGTCAGTTCACGCCCCGAATACTCGGGGGCTTCGTTCGGGAAATGGATCTGCATGGCGCCGCCTCTGCCGTGACGAGAATGCAAAAGGCCGCGCACACCAGGACGGCCTCCGGGGCCAGGGGTGAACGCGGGACGGCCGGCAGGCGGTGCGCGAGTCATGAGGGGCGCGCCCGGAACGAGCCGGTTGCATTCACTGTAGACGCTTTGCGCCGACACGCAAGGCCGGCTCGGAGAAACCCCGAGCCGTGCCCCGCGGTGGTGCCGGGCAGCGTCGCGGGGCGCCGCAATTCAGCAGCCGCTGCTTAATGCGCGCGTGCCGCAAGCCGCGTGGCAGCCGTGCCGCGATCGCCCTTGCGCGCCGGGCCGATCGCCTCATCTTGCGGTGCAAAAAACCGTTCGGCACCGCTCGCCTCGCGAAGGCCGGGGCATCGCACGCCGAGGCGAATCGCCATCGCGCCGGCCCGTTCGCGCTTGTATGATGGGCACCTGCGGCGCCTCGGCCAAGGCCCGCGAACCCAACAAGGGCGCGCCGACGGCGACCCAGGAGACAAGACATGCCGCAATCCTCCGTGCTGCCCGCCGCGGACAGCCGACTCGACGTCCTCGCGCAGGCCCATGCGCGCTCGGCCTCGGTCGGGCTGCGCGTGTCGGACCGGCCCGACTACACGCCGCTGTCGGCCGGCGCGCTGCGCGAACTGATCGACGGCAGCCGCTCGCTCTACACGCACGCGCGTCCCGTGATGGAGGCGCTGCACGCCCAGATCGCCGATACCCAAAGCCTCGTACTCCTGACCGACCAGGACGGCATGATCCTGCACAGCATCGGCGACGCGGATTTCGTCGAGAAGGCCAACCGCGTCGCGCTGCGCCCCGGCGCCTCCTGGGCCGAGCAGGCGCGCGGCACCAATGCGATCGGCACCGCGCTGGCGGCGCAGCAGGCCATCACCGTGCACGGCGGCGAACACTTCCTGCGCGCCAACCACGTGCTGTCCTGCTCCTGCGCGCCGATCGCCGATCCCTTCGGCCGCCCGCTCGGCGCGCTCGACGTGAGCGGCGACCCGCGTGGCTTCGGCCCGCACACGCTGGCGCTGGTGAAGATGTCGTCGCAACTGATCGAGAACCACCTGTTCGCGAACGCCTGCGAGGCGGCGCTGCGCGTGCAGTTCCATGCCCATGCCGAGTTCGTCGACTCGCTGTTCGGCGGGCTGGTGGCGTTCCGCGCCGACGGCAGCCTGCTGGCCGCCAACCGCAGCGCGCAGTTCCAGCTCGGCGCGCCGCTCGAGGCGCTGCAGGATCGCGCTTGCGACGAGCTGTTCGGCCTGCCCTTCGCGCGGCTCGCCGACCAGGCCGCACGCGAACCGGGCGCCAGCTTCGCGCTGACGCTGGCCAGCGGCGTGCGCGTGATCGCGCGCTGCGACTATGCCGATGCGCGCAAGACCCGCATCGCGCCGCGCGCGCCGTTGGCGACGCCGGCCCGCCAGCCGGCGCCGGCCCCCGCCGCGCGCGAGGACAGCCCCGACGCGATCACGCTGGCCACGCTCGACACCGGCGACGCGCGCATGGCGACGATCCTGCAGCGTGTCGCCAAGATCCGCGGCCGCGACCTGCCGGTGCTGATCCTCGGCGAGACCGGCACCGGCAAGGAATGGCTGGCGCGCGCGCTGCATCACGCCTCGCCGCGCCGCGACGGACCCTTCGTGGCCGTCAACTGCGCGGCCCTGCCCGATTCGCTGATCGAGGCCGAGCTGTTCGGCTACGAGGACGGCGCCTTCACCGGCGCGCGCCGGCGCGGCAGCGCCGGGCGCATCGTGCAGGCCGACGGCGGCACGCTGTTCCTCGACGAGATCGGCGACATGCCGCTGGCGCAGCAGGTGCGGCTGATGCGGGTGCTGCAGGAGCGCGCGGTGGTGCCGCTCGGCGGCGGGCGCGCCCAGCCCGTCGACGTGCGCGTGGTCTGCGCGACCCATCGCGACCTGCGCGCGATGATGGCCGGGCAGGACTTCCGCGAGGATCTCTACTACCGCATCAACGGGCTGTCGGTGACGCTGCCGCCGCTCGCGCAGCGCGGCGACCTGGCGGAACTGGTGCGGCGCATGCTGGCCCGGCTGGCGCGCACCGACGCGCTGCCGGAGCGTGTGTCCCCGGCCGTTCTGGCCGCCTTCGCGCGCTGCCGCTGGCCGGGCAACCTCCGGCAGATGGCCAATGTGCTGCGCACCGCCGGCATGCTGGCCGACGACGCGCCCGAGATCGACCTGGAACACCTGCCCGAGGATTTCTGGCTCGACTGCCCGCGGCAGGCCGACGAGCCGGGGCCCTCGATCGCCGAGGCGCCGCCGGCAGGCGCCCTCGCCGAGCGCGCCGCCACCACGCTCGACGCGCACCAGGCCGCGCTGATCGACGGCACGCTGGCCCGCCATCACGGCAATATCTCGGCCGCCGCGCGCGAACTGGGCCTGGCGCGCAATACCGTCTACCGGCATCTGCGGCGGCGGCGCGGCGCGGCCTGAGCGCGTCGCCGGACCGGGCGCGCATCGGGTATGCTGGCGATCCCGCCCCGAACCCTCTGCCGCCCCTGATGAGCGAATCCGAATCCGCGTTCCAGGTCCGTATCGAGCCGATCGGCCTCAGCTTCGAGTCGCCCGATTCGCTGTCGCTGCTCGAGGCGGCCGGCTTCGATGGCATCTCGCTGCCGCGCTCCTGCCGCAACGGCACCTGCCGCAGTTGCCTGTGCCGGCTGCGCGAAGGCCGGATCCGTTACCGGATCGAATGGCCGGGGCTCAGCGCCGAGGAAAAGCGCGAAGGCTGGATCCTGCCCTGCGTGGCGATCGCCGAATCGGATCTGGTGATCGAATACGAGGCCGATGTCGAGCTGTCCCGATCATCCTCGCGCTAGCCACTGTTTCGGTTTCCTCAGCGACTCTCCCTCACCCACCGACCGACATGGATTTCGACGATATCGTTCTGGGCGCCGGCATCGTCGGCGTGTCGATTGCCCGCCATCTGCGCGAGCGCGGCCGCCGCGTCGCGCTGGTCGATCATCAGGCGCCCGGCCAGGGCACCAGCTTCGGCAATGCCGGGCTGATCGAGCGTTCGTCGGTGATGCCCTATGCGTTTGCGCGCAGCCCGCTGGCCCTGCTGCGCTACGCGGCCAACCGCGCCACCGAGCTGTACTGGCATCCGCGTTCGCTGCCGGCCTTCGCGCCCTGGCTGCTGCGCTTCTGGCACGAATCGGCGCCGGCCCGCCATGCCGCGGCCGCGCGCGACCTGCGCCCGCTGATCGAGCGCAGCGTGATCGAGCACGAGGCGCTGGCCGCGCGCAGCCCCGGCGCTGCCGAACTGATCCACGGCAGCGGCTGGCTCGAGGCGTTCCGCTCGCCGCGCGCGCTCGAACGCGGCGTCGCCGAGGCCACCGAGCTGGCGCGCAGCCACGGCCTGCGCTACGCGGCGCTCGACGCCGCGGCGCTACGCTCGCGCGAAGCCTCGCTCGGCGAAGGTTTCGCAGGCGCCATCCATTGGCTCGATCCGAAGGCCGTATCGAATCCCGGCGCGCTGGTGGCCGCCTATGCCGCGCAATTCGAGCGCGACGGCGGCACCCTGCTGCGCGGCGACGCGGCCACGCTGGCCCAGGTGGATGGCGGCTGGCGCGTGAACACCGCCGACGGCGAGGCCTCGGCGCGCCAAGTGGTGATCGCGCTCGGCCCCTGGTCGGACCTGGTGTTCTCGCGCTTCGGCTATCGCATCCCGCTGCGCGACAAGCGCGGCTACCACATGCATTACGCGCCGCCGGCCGGGCTGCCGCGCCTGTCGGCGCCGGTGGTCGACATCGAGCACGGCTACGTGATCGCGCCGATGCAGCGCGGCCTGCGCCTGACCACCGGCATCGAGCTGGCGGCCCGCTCGCTGCCGCCCACGGGCATCCAGCTGGCGCGCGCCGAACGCATCGCTCGCCCGAGCTTCGGCCTGGGCGAGCGGCTCGACGCGGCACCCTGGCTCGGCTTTCGCCCCTGCACGCCCGACATGCGGCCGGTGATCGGCGCGGCGCCGCGCCATCGCGGCATGTGGTTCGCGTTCGGCCACAACCATCACGGGCTGACGCTCGGCCCGATCACGGGCCGGCTGCTCGCGCAGGCGATCTGCGGCGAGACGCCGGAGATCGATCTCGCGCCGTTCAGCGCGACGCGCTTCATACGCTGAGGCAATGACGATTCGAATCGGCATTCGTCCCCGCGCGATTAACCGGCGCATAAAGCATTGCCAATCCATTGCGTCGCGCCGTGAATGGCGTCAAATGCGCAACGCAGTGTTCAGGAAATGAAGACACTGCGTTTCGATCGTCCAACCGCTTAGCCGTCGTATCCATTCCGACCTACCTTTCCTGACAGGACTGCCATCCACGCGTCACGCTGCTAGCGGCTTGCGCATTGCATCATTGCGCCTGTTGTCCGGAAACGTTCGACGGCAGGCACGGTGGAAACAGCCGGTCGCCAGCCGACCTTTCGCAAGGAGCCGATGATGATGCGCAAGCCTTATTCGATCCTCGCGGCGTCCGCCCTGCTGGCATTCGCCTCGTCCGCCTTCGCGGCCGGCGATGACGCGCAGGCCCCGTCGCAATCCGCCGGCGCCACCGCCCAGCAGGCGCGAGCGCAGGACAGCGCGAACGTGAATGCCGGCTATGGTGCACAGCCTCGTTACACGGCCGAAGCAGGAAAACGGGCCCAAGACCCGTTCACGATCAACGGCCGATCGATGTACGACGTGCACTGAACCGTCTCCAAGGGCGAGCTACCTCAACACGGTCCTCACCCCAGATGCCTATGCGAGTAAGGCGTCTGCCGTGTGGCTCGCTCCTTTTTCCACCCCGGATCCCCTCCGGGGTTTTTTCTTTGTGCGCCCGACAGGGCTCGTCGATTGTTTCTAAATCGGCAAAATGTAATTCGAGCCAGACAGGATGTTTTTTCTTGTCGCAGGCGCTTACATTTAGCCCCAGATTCTTATTGGAAACCGCTACGGAATCGACAAATCGCAGTTGCAAATACTGCCTAGGCCGATACCGCACGAGCTTTAGGAAACGGCAAATGAAGTCTTCCCAATCAAGGCCAGTGCTCGACGCCTCCGACGTTCACGTCGAAATTCTCGAACAATCCGATACGCTGCTGGTGGTTCGCTGGGTCGAACCCGGCCGCTGCCACTACGGCGAGCAGCGCTGGCGGCGCCGCTTCGCGCAACGCACCGGCACCTGCGCGCTGTCGCGACAGACCATCCAGCGCGGCGAAGAGGTGTTTCGCCCTGCCGAGCGTCCCGCCCCCGCGAACGCCGGCGCGATGATCTCCGCCGCCCAGGTGCTGGGCCTGCACAGCGGCAAGTAAGCCGCCCCCAGCCGGACGCCGCGATCCACTCGCGGCGTTTCCTTTTGCGGCGCCCGCCCGCCTCAGGCGTTTCCACACGCGCTCCATGCCTCGCCATGCCTGAAAGCCCCTGCGATTCGCGGGGCTTTTGCTTTTACGTCTGCCGCTCCCTCACCCCGCTGGTCCTCTGCCTCGGTCGCTCGAATCGAGTTGCCGCTCGCGCCTTCGGGCGACGTCCCGGCATCGTTGCCGCCCATGCATTCCTCCGACCATTGACGACCCGCGATTTTATCGATTTAAGCAACGATCTATCACCGAAACCAGTATTTACCCTAGGTATCGCGAGGACTACGATTCACATCACTCGCTGACGACATCCAGTCGAAGGCGACACACCAAACAAAGATACGGAGGTCATATCATGAAGTCGCTTACTCAAGCAGTCGTTGCCGCTCTTGCCCTTACCGCCTCGGTCGCCGCGTTCGCGCAAACGAACCAGCCGGTGACCCGCGCCGAAGTGCGCGCGCAACTGGTTCAACTCGAGAAGGCCGGGTATCATCCGGGCGTCGCGAGCCCGTACTACCCGGAAGACATCCAAGCCGCCGAGGCCCGCGTGGCGGGCACGGACACCAGCGGCTACGGCTCGCAGGCAGCGCCGGTGGTGCGTTCGGGCAGCGCGGTGGCACCGGCCGCCACGGCACGTGACTCGATCTACTTCGGTCACTAAGCAGTAGCTGCGAGGCTGCCCCGGCGGCAGCCCGTTTCGACGACGAGCCCGCCACGGGCTCGTCGTCGTTTTCAGGCCCCAAACCTCCGCCGCCCCATCAGGGACGGCTTAGCCCGGGCGCCTGGCGCCCGGGCCTTTTTTCGATCCGGGGGCACCCGTCCCGATCGGGAAGAGTTGCAGAAGGCCCGCATCATCGTTGCCAGTGGTGCAACAATGTGTTTCCTGGGAATCATGGAATACGGCGGCGCGAGCCGCGTTTCGCCGCGCCGGATTCCAGCACGATCCCGAGCCGTGACGAACGGCACGATCCTCGACGAGGTCGTGCCGTTTTTCATTTTGGGTTCGGTGGATCCTCTGACGATTTCCAGGCCCGGGAAGGCGATTGTTTCCTCGAGCCAAGGGCAATCTCACCAGCGCGAGCCTTTATTCGCCGGCGCTCTCGCAATATCGGCAAATCGACGTTTTGCCAGCCGAATCGCAGAAGATTCCTTCTGTTTTTCATTTTGAAAGCCGTCGAACGGCTTTCTATACTCGACTCGCAGCTGTTCTCGTGCCAACAGACGGCGTGCACTCCACCTCGGCCCGGCTTCGGTCCGGGGTATTTTTTTGCTTGCACGGCGCGCTCAGGTGCACCGACAAGTCACGCCAGGCACGGCTTTCACCCAAGGTCGAGCGGCCCTGCCGGTTCGCATCAGGGCGGTTTTCTTCGTATAACAAAATGCCTCGCGCGAAGCCCGCCGATAAGCTTGGCCGTTTTTCGAACCGCCGCGGAAGGTCCATGCCCCGTCCCACCCTGTCACTGAACATCCCCACGCCCAACACCAACCAGACCGCCCAAGCCTCGCCGTCGCAAACCGGCCACGCGGCAGCGGCGGCCACGCCATCGCCGAGCAATCGCAGCGCCGGCACGGCGCAGAATTTCCCAGGCATGCCGGGCCAGCGCGCCTCGCGCCCCGGCGGCGGCCTGCGTCGTCCGATGGCGCCGTCGCTGAATCTCGGCGGCCTGGGCATGAGCGGCCATGCGCACGCCTCGCCGAGCTCCCCCGTGATGGGCGCCAACCAGCGCCTTGCCGCGCAGGCTGCGCAGATCAGGCAGCAACTGCATGGCGTCTCGCCGACGGCCATCGCGCCGACCAGCCGGCCGCCCTCGCTCGACGATCTCGGCTCGCCGACCATCGAAACACCCCATCACAGCACCTCGAACCTGGGCAATGACTACTTCATCAATGTCCGCGCCAAGCACGCAGCGCCCAATGCGCCCTTCGACGGCCACAAGGTGCATCTGAGCGTGGACCCGAGACAGTTCGCGCGCGCCTATGCAGCCCTGGCTCCGCTGTTGTTCTCGAGCCAGTCGCCGGTCACGCGCTTCAAGCTGACCGACATGGCGCGCGCGGGCGCGGCCACGCCGAGCCCGGCCAACGATCGCGTGACGCAGGGCGCCCAGTTCACGCTCTACCTCCAGCCGAACCCGGCGACGGGCTCGTACGACGCGCAGCAGATCCATGCGTTGCGTTCGTTCGTCGGGCAATGCGAACATGAATTGAATCGGGCGGGCGTGGGGGCGGGCATGATCCCCGGCTCGGACGTGCCGGTCGGATCGCATGCGAGCTATCGCAACGAGAACTACGAGCGCAGCGGCATGACCATGGAAATGGCGAACGAGCCGATGTGCCAGCTATTGCGGCACGCGTGAGCGAACCGGCCGCCGGTTTCCGGCGCGCCGCCGATCGATCAGCCGGCCACCTCGATGGCGACCGTCCAGCGCAAATGCAGGGCCGCCGCCTCGTCGCGACCGAGCACGAGGAAATCGATCGCGCACTGGCCGCTGCCTGTCTCGAGCACCAACGCGCCATTCGCATGTTTCACATGCGCCGCGCGCACCGCATCACGCCGGCTTCCAGGAATTCGCAGATCGTCACGTGCATCCGGGCCGCGCCCGGGCTGAGGTCGAGCGCGCGCCAGCAGCCGTGCACGAGGCCGGAGCCGAAGTGGAAATGCGCCTCGCCACCAGCCGCGACGATGCGCTCGACGTAGACGCGCGCGTCGTCGCGCAAGGGATCGTGCTCGGCCCCCACCGCCAGCAGCGGCGGCAAGCCCTCGAAGCGGGCCGCGAACAGCGGCACGGTGCCGGCCGGCGGCGCGGCATCGCCCCAATAGAGACGCCGGTACAGGCGCACCTCGTCGAGCGTCAGCATCGGCGCATGCGCCTCGGTTTCGGCGGCGGGCGATTCGGGTTCGAGGCCGAGCATCGGGTAAGCCAGCGCGACGGCCGCGAGCTCGGCGCCGAACCAGGCGGCCACGCTTGCCGCCAGCGTGCCGCCCGCGCTATCGCCGGCAACCGCGACCGGCAACGCCGTCGGCCCGAACGGCAGGCTGCCGTCCAGCGCGGCGCGCGTCACGGCACGCACGTCATCGTGCGCGGCCGGGGCGCGATGCTCGGGTGCCAGCCGGTAATCGACGGCGATCACGTCGAGGCCGGTATCGGCCGCGATCCGTGCCGTGATCGACGCGTGGCTGGCGAGCGAGCCGAGCACGAAACCGCCGCCATGGAAGAACAACACCGTGCCGCGCGGCTGCTCGCGGGCCCGGTAGCGCCGCAAGGCAAGGCGATGTCCCGCCGGCGCGAACATCACGGCATCCTCGGCGACCACGCCGGGCGGCAGCCGGGCCGGCGTCCAGCGCGCGGCGAACGCCTCGTAAGCCTCGCGCAGCGCCTCGATCGACAGCGCGTGCGGATCTCCCCCATCGCCGCCCTCGGCCTCCACGCGCGCGACGAAGGCGGCGATTCCCGCTTCCAGCGCCATCGCCCGTGCCTGGCTCAGCGCGCGGAACGCGCCGGCGGCAAGCCGATCACGCGCCCCGCATAAGCGGGCGCCGGCAGCCCCTGCTGCCGCGCCACCATCCCGGCCAGCCGCTCGGCCACGTCGGCATCGAAGGGCGCGGCCTTCGGGCCGCTGGTGTCGATGTGCATCAGCATCTGCTCGCTGGCCGACACGGGCCCCGCCACGCCTTCGGCGAACATCTCCAGGTACAGATGGATGCGCTTCGCGTCGACCTCCAGCACGCACGCGTCGACATGCACCGCCGTGCCGAGCCTGATCTCGTGCAGGTAGTTCAGGTGCGCCTCGAGCGTGTAGATCGAGCGCTGGCGCGCGCGGCGCGTGGCGTCGTCGAGGCCGATCCGCTCGATCAGCGCATCGCTCGCGTAGCTGAAGATCAGCAGGTAGAACGCATCGCGCAGGTGCCCGTTGTAGTCGACCCATTCCTCGCGCACCTGGTCGCGATACACGGTGAGGCTGCTAGCCGTTGCCGTCGTCATGCTCAGTCCTCGTAGCGCATGCCGTGGCGCGCCTTGACGCGCGAGATCGCCTCGATCACCTCGGTGATGCACTCGTCGCGATAGCGTTCCAGCGCCTTGATGCTGCGCTCGCCCTGCTGCTCGGCCGTGCCTTCCACCACGCGGTCGATCAGCTCGTCGGTCAGCGTGGGCGCCACCAGCTTGGTCCAGGGCAGCTCCAGCGCCGGACCGAACTGCTTCATGAAGTGGCGCATGCCGGCATCGCCGCCCGCCAGCGTGTAGGTCAGGAAGGTGCCCATGAAGGACCAGCGGATGCCGGCGCCGAAGCGGATCGCGTCGTCGATCTCGCCGGTGGTCGCCACGCCCTCGTTGACGAGGTGCAGCGCCTCGCGCCAGAGCGCCTCCAGCAGCCGATCGGCGATGAAGCCCGGCACTTCCTTGCGCACCCGCAGCGGACGCATGCCGAGCGCGGCATAAATGCCGATGGCCGCCTCGACGGCCTCGGCCGAGGTGCGCTCGCCGCCCAGCACCTCGACCAGCGGCAGCAGATAAACGGGATTGAACGGGTGGCCGACCAGGCAGCGCTCGGGATGCGTGGCGCGTGCGTAGAAATCGGTGGGCAGCAGGCCCGAGGTGGACGAGGCGATGATTGCGCCCGGCTTGGCCGCGCGGCTCACCTGCTCGTGCAATTCGAGCTTCAGCGCCTCGCGCTCGGGCGCGCTTTCCTGGATGAAATCGGCATCGGCCACGCAGGCCTCGATGGTCGCGACGAAGCGCAGCCGCTCGGGCGAGGCGCCCGGCTTCAGCCCGACGCGCTCCAGCGCGGGCCAGGCATTGGCGATGTTCGCGCGCAGTTGCTGCTCGGCGCCCGGCGCCGGGTCCCAGACGACCACGTCGAGCCCGTGAGCGAGCGCGCGCGCCACCCAGCCGCTGCCGATCACGCCGGTGCCGATCGCGGCGAAGGTCTTGATATCGGTGATCACAGTCATGTCGAATCCTTGGCTTTCCTGAATGTCTGGCGGCGCGGCGCCTGGTGCGCGCGCCGCCGCTCGTGATGTCACGCGAATTCGGCGATCGCGCGGCGCTCCAGCAGGCGCTGGCCGCGCGGCGGCAGGCCCAGCTTGGCACGGCCCTCGGCTGGCGTCAGCACGCGGGCGCCGAGGCGCTCGATGATCTCCCGCGCGCGCTGCACCAGCGAGCCGTTCGAGGCCGGCACGCCGCGATCCAGCCAGATGTTGTCCTCCAGGCCCACGCGCACGTGGCCGCCCAGCAGCATCGCCTGCGCCACCATCGGCATCTGCATGCGGCCGATGCCGAAGCCGGCCCAGTGCGCGCCGGGCGGCAGGTTGTCGACCATCGCCTTCATGGTGCCGGTATCGGCCGGCGCGCCCCAGGGAATCCCCATGCAGAGCTGGAACAGCGGCGGATCGTCGAGCAGGCCTTCCTTGAGCAGCTGCTTGGCGAACCACAGATGGCCGGTATCGAAGATCTCCAGCTCGGGCTTCACGCCGAGCTGCTGGATGCGCTTCGCGCCGGCGCGCAGCTGGGCGGGCGTGGACACGTAGATATAGTCGCCGTCGCCGAAGTTGAGCGTGCCGCAGTCGAGCGTGCAGATCTCGGGCAGCAGCTCCTCGACGTGCGCCAGGCGCGTGAGCCCGCCCACCAGGTCGGTACCCTGGCCGAAGCGCATCGGCTCCTCGCCGGCGCCGATCTCCAGGTCGCCGCCCATGCCGGCTGTCAGGTTGATGATGACGTCCACGTCGGCCGAGCGGATCCGGTCCACCACCTCGCGGTACAGGCTCGGGTCGCGGCTGCCGCGCCCGGTTCGCGGGTCGCGCACATGGCAGTGCGCGACCGTCGCGCCGGCGCGGGCCGCCTCGATCGCCGCCTCGGCGATCTGCTTGGGCGTGACGGGGATCGCCGGGTGCTTGCCGACCGTGTCGCCGGCGCCCGTCACGGCGCAGGTGATGATCACTTCATGGTTCATTGCGATTGCCTCGTTGCTTGCATGGACGCCCTCGCGTCCGGTTGATCGATGTCGCGTGCCGGGCGGCGGCCTTACATGCCCAGCGCCGCCTTGACGGTGGCCACGCCGTCCTTGCCGTCGAAGCTCTTCACGCCGGACAGCCAGCCGTCGAGCACCTGCGGGTGCTTGCGGATGTAGTCCTTGGCGGCGTCGGCCGGGCGGGTCTTGTTCACCACGGCCAGCATCAGCTGGTTCTCCATCTCGGTGGTGAAGCGCAGGTTCGAGACCAGCTTGCCGGCGTTCGGGCAGCGCTCGGCGAAGCCGTTCGCGGTCAGCGTGTAGACGCGCGCCTCGCCGTAGTTCGGCCCGAACGAGGCGTCGCCGCCCGACAGGTAGTTCATCTGCAGCTGGATGTTCATCGGGTGCGGTTCCCAGCCGAGGAACACCACCCACTTCTTGTCGCGCACCGCGCGCTCGACCGTCACCAGCATGCCGGCCTCGCTCGACTCCACCAGCTTGAAGCCGCCCAGGCCGTATTGATTGGTGTCGATCATCTTCTGGATGGTCGCGTTCGCGCTGCTGCCGGGCTCGATGCCGTAGATCTTGCCGTCGAGCTCGGCGCGATGCTTGGCGATGTCGTCGAAGGTCTTCAGGCCGGCCTGGTATTCATGGGCCGGCACCGCCAGGGTGGCCTTGGCGCCCGACAGGTTGGGCGGCTCCAGCACGGTGATCGACTTCGAATCGAGGAAAGGCTGCAATTGCTTCTGCTGCACCGGCCACCAGTAGCCGAGCGAGACGTCGATCTGCTTGGCCTTCAGGCCGGCGAACGAGATCGGCACCGAGGAGATGGTGGTGGTCGGCTTGTAGCCGAGCGAGTCGAACAACATCGAGGCCAGGGCCGTGGTGGAGGTGATGTCGGTCCAGCCGATATCGGAGAAACGCACCGTGCGGCAGGCGGCGGCATCCTGGGCAAACGACGGCAACGGCAAGGCGGATGCCGCGGCCAAGGCCACGACCAGCGCGAGGGTCTTGCACGACTTCATGTTGGCTCCCTGTTCGGCGGTTGTCTCGCAGGCGGATGATGGGGACGACGAGGCCTGCACCGTGGAAGCAAAATAACGGGCCATATTCGGC
This sequence comes from Burkholderia gladioli, assembly GCF_000959725.1. Lineage (NCBI taxonomy): Bacteria > Pseudomonadati > Pseudomonadota > Betaproteobacteria > Burkholderiales > Burkholderiaceae > Burkholderia > Burkholderia gladioli. The sequence continues at coordinate 398,723 of NZ_CP009322.1, read as the reverse complement.
CCGAGGCGACCGCCGGCGACGTTTTGTTGACTGCCAGCGACCTTGGGGGGAAACCATGAGACCGGGGCCCGCGGCTTGGAGGGCGGGGGTTCGGGGCAAATCGCGGGCGCGGCGCGATTGTCCCGATGCGGCACGACGGCCGGCGCCGGGATGATCCAGCCCAAGCCGGCCGGCCCGCGCCGGCGTCGAAGCAAGGCGGCGCACGTAGAATACCTACCGCGCCGCTGCCCGCCCCCCTTCGACATGCCCTTTTCCTATACCCGCAAACAGATCACCAACTGGCTGGGTCCCGCCACGATGGCCAAGGCCCGCAGCTATGAGAACGCCGTCTCGGACCTGCAGTGGCGGGAGGATCGCGGCACGCTGAGCGCCAAGGTGCAAGGCACCCACTCGCGTCCCTACGAGGTGAGCATCAGCTTGCGCGAGGGCGACGAGGCGGGGGACACCTGGATCGACAACGAATGCACCTGCCCGGTCGGCTATCTGTGCAAGCACGTGGCGGCGGTGCTGGTGGCCGGTCTCGATCAACAGCCGCCCCCCACGGCCACGGGCGTGCGTCCCGAACTGCTGACCTGGCTGGAAGGCTTTCGCACGGCCCGCGTGGCGTCCAAGGGGCGCGGCAGCAAGCCGGCGGCGGCCAGGGCCACGCAGGGGCTGGCCTATGTGATCGCCGGCACCTACCAGGGCAAGCCGGAAATCTTTCTCTACAAGGCGCGCATCGGCGCCGACGGCGCGATCCGCTCGTTCGGCGAGCCCTGGCGCAACCTGGAAAACGCGCTGGTCCAGCCGCCGAAGTTCGTCGTGGAGGACGACCTGGCGATCCTGCGCGGCTTGTGGCTGGAGCGCAGCCGCTCCTACATCGGCGGCTTCCGGCTGAATGGCAGCGGCGGCGCCGCCATCATGGACAAGATGATCGCCACCGGCCGCGCCTTCGTCTCGTCCACGGCGCAGTTCGCCTCGTCGAGCGAGCCGCGCGCCCTGCAACTCGCTGCGGCTCGCCCGGGCCGGATCCACTGGCATACGCTGTCGGACACGCGGATCCAGCCGATCCTGCAGACCGAGCCGCCCGCCGCCCTGCTGCTGACCACCACCGAGCCCTGCTGGTACCTCGACGCGCAAACCGGCGAGGCCGGCCCGATCGAACTGCCCTGGCCGGCCGACGAACTCGCGGAATTCCTGGCCATGCCGCCTGTCACGCTCGACGAGGCCGTGCTGGTGGGCAAGGTGATGCAGGAAGTGGCGCCCGACTTTCCCCCGCCGCCCGCGCCCGTCTCGGCCAGCGTGCAGGTGATCGACACCGAGCCGCTGCCGCGGCTGTCGCTCGACACGCTGCCGATGTGGACCTTCGGCCGTTCCTCCCCCAACACGCAGAACGCCCTGGATTTCGCCACCGTCAGCTTCGAGTACGACGGCCACGCGCTGGCCGCGCAAGGCAATACCACCCTGGTGCGCACCGCGAATGGCGAGGTGGTACAGGTGCGCCGCCGGCTCGAGGCCGAGCAGAAGCGCCTGGCGGAACTGCACCGGCTCGGGCTTGGCAAGATGCCCTCGAAGCTGGTGCATGGGCCCAAACCGTTCCCCGACGGCATGCTCACGCCGCGTTATCCCGACGACTGGCCCGACTTCGTCAGGAACCTCGTGCCGGCCTTGCGCCGCGACGGCTGGCAGGTGGTGATGAGCGACGCGTTCCGCCACAACGTGGCCGAGGTCGAATCGATCGACGGCGTGCTCAAGCAGGCCGGCGAAGGCTGGTTCGAGCTGGAGATGGGCATCAGCGTCAACGACCGGATCGTGCGCCTGGAGCCGCTGCTGGCCGAGCTGTTCCGGCGCGACACGCGCTGGCTGTCAGGTCGGCTCGACGCGATCGACGACGACGAGATCATCGAGCTGCTGACCGACCGGCGCGAACGGCTGCACCTGCGCGCCGCCCGCCTCAAGCCGGTGGTGCGCGTGCTGATCGACCTGTTCGACACGATCGGCGCCGGCAGCCTGCGCCTGTCGGCCTGGGACGCGGCCCGGATCGAGGCGCTGAACCAGACGGGCCGCTGGCAATTCCGAGGCGACGCCTCGGTCCGGCAGCTCGCGCAACGGCTGGCGAGCGGCCAGGGCGTCGACGAGGCGCCGGTGCCGCGCGGGCTGCGGGCCGAATTGCGCGCCTACCAGCGCCACGGCCTGAACTGGATGCAGTTCCTGCGCGAGCAGAACCTGGCGGGCGTGCTGGCCGACGACATGGGGCTCGGCAAGACCGTGCAGACGCTGGCCCACATCCTCGCCGAGAAGGAAGCCGGGCGGCTCGACCGGCCGGCCCTGGTGGTCGCGCCCACCACGCTGATGCACAACTGGCGCGAGGAGGCGCGACGCTTCGCGCCGGACCTGCGCGTGCTCGACCTGCATGGGCCGCAGCGGCGCGAGCGCTTCGACGAGATCCCCCGGCACGACCTGGTGCTGAGCACCTACGCCCTGCTCTGGCGCGACCAGGCGGCGCTCGCCGAGCACGACTACCACCTGCTGATCCTCGACGAGGCTCAGTACGTCAAGAACGCCGCCACCAAGGCGGCCGCCACCATCCGCGAGCTGCGCGCGCGGCATCGGCTGTGCCTGACCGGCACGCCGCTCGAAAACCACCTGGGCGAACTCTGGGCCCAGTTCGATTTCCTGCTGCCCGGCTTCCTCGGCACGCAGCGCGATTTCTCGCGGCGCTGGCGCACGCCGATCGAGAAGCACGGCGACACGGTCCGGCGCGAGCTGTTGGCGCGGCGGATTCGCCCCTTCATGCTGCGCCGTCGCAAGGACGAGGTCGCCACCGAGCTGCCGCCCAAGACCACCATCCTGCGCAGCGTCGAACTCGACGGCGCCCAGCGCGACCTCTACGAAACCGTGCGTGCCGCGGTGCACGAGAAGATGCGCAAGGCCGTCGCCGAGAAGGGGCTGGCGCGCAGCCATATCGTGGTGCTCGAGGCGCTGCTCAAGCTGCGCCAGGTGTGCTGCGATCCGCGCCTGGTCAAGCTCGAACGGGCCGCGCGCGTCGAGGAATCCGCCAAGCTGGCGCTGCTCATGGAGATGCTGCCGGAACTGATCGAGGAAGGGCGCCGCGTGCTGCTGTTCTCGCAGTTCACGGGCATGCTCGAGCTGATCGCCGAGGCGCTCGACGCCGCCGGCATCGCCCACGTGATGCTGACCGGCGACACCACCGACCGCGTCACGCCCGTGCAGCGCTTCCAGCAAGGCGAGGTGCCGCTGTTCCTGATCAGCCTGAAGGCCGGCGGCGTGGGCCTGAACCTGACGGCCGCCGATACCGTGATCCACTACGACCCGTGGTGGAACCCTTCCGTCGAGAACCAGGCGACCGACCGCGCGCATCGGCTCGGCCAGGACAAGCCGGTGTTCGTCTACAAGCTGATCGTGGCCGGCAGCGTGGAGGAGAAGATCCTGGTGCTGCAGGAGCAGAAGGCGGCGCTGGCCAGCGCGATCCTGTCGGAGGATGCCGCCGGCGCCGTCAAGTTCTCGGCCGACGACCTCGATGCCCTGTTCGAGCCGATCCCGGCCACGCCCGCCTCGGCGGCGCCGCGCCGGCGCGGCAGGAAGGAACCCGCCGCCGGCTGATGGCTCGGGCGACCGATCGGCGGGATAGGCCGCGCGCCGACTTCCGTCCCCGAATTCCCGTAATATCGCGCTGGAAGAATGCCTCGCGCGAGCGCATTCGCCTATCGCCCCTCCCGGAGACAACATCCATGGCAAAAGCATACTGGCTCAGCATCTACCGCAATATCTCCGATCCCGACAAGATGGCGGCCTACGCCAAGCTGGCCGCGCCGGCCGTGACCGAAGCCGGCGGCCGCTACCTGGTGCGCAACACGCCGGCCGAAGTGTTCGAATCGGGCCTGCAGCAGCGCGCGGTGGTGATCGAGTTCGACAGCCTCGAAGCCGCGCTGGCCGCGCGCAACAGCCCGGCCTACCAGGCAGCGCTGAAGGAGCTCGGCGACGGCGCCGAGCGCGATTTCCGCGTGGTCGAAGGCGTCTGAGGCCTTGACACGGCAGGCTCCGGCGCCCGCCGGGGCCTGGCGGTCCAGGCGCCTGCTTGCGCGTCTCTTTCACCCATCTTCCGTTGCACCCGCCTCGGCAAGTCGTTCTCGCCAACCCGCTCCTCGCCACACGATTTCCGTCCCGACGCTAAGCAAATAGAAAAATCTTCTATGCAAACGCGGAATCGCGGCTGAATTTGGAGCCTTTTTCTTGATGGCTCCCCGTATCATTTCCGCATTCCCTGGCGGCAATGAACGAACGACCATGAGCGAGAACCTCCACCTCCACTACCTCGACTACGCAGCGACCACCCCGGTGGATCCGCGCGTGATCGCCTCGATGGCCGAGTGCCTCGGCGCCGACGGCATCTTCGGCAATCCGGCCTCGAGTTCGCATCTGGCGGGCCGGCTGGCGCGCGAGAAGGTGGAACAGGCTCGCGCGCAGGTGGCCGCGCTGATCGGCGCCGACGCCGACGAGATCGTCTGGACCTCGGGCGCCACCGAATCGAACAATCTCGCGCTGAAGGGTTATGCCGACAAGGCCGGCGAGCGGCGCCACCTGATCACCAGCCGCATCGAGCACAAGGCCATCCTCGACACCATGGCCAGCCTCGCGAAGCACGGCTTCGTGGTGAGCTACCTGGCGCCCGCGCCCAATGGCGAGATCAGCGCCGAGGCGGTGGCCGAGGCCATCGCCCCCGATACGGGCCTGGTTTCGCTGATGCTGGTCAACAACGAGATCGGCACGCTCAGCGACATCGCCGCGATCGCGCGCGTGGTTCATGCGGCCGGCGCCCTGCTCCATGTCGATGCGGCGCAGGCGCTCGGCAAGACCGCGATCGACGTGCGCGCGCTCGGCATCGACATGCTGTCGATGTCGGCGCACAAGGTGTATGGCCCGAAGGGGATCGGCGCGCTGTATGTGCGGCGCGAGATCGCCGAGCGGATCGCCCCGCAGATGCACGGCGGCGGACACGAGCGCGGGCTGCGCTCGGGCACCCTGGCCACGCACCAGATCGTCGGCATGGGCACCGCCTGCGAAGTGGCGGCCGCCGCGCTGGAAAGCGATACGGCGCGCATCGCCACCTTGAGCGAGGGCTTGCGCGATGCGATCCTCGCGATCGGCGATGTCACGCAGAACGCGCGCGAGGCGCGCCGCATTCCGCATACGCTGAGCCTGACCGTCAACGCGCCGGGCTTCCAGCCCTTCATGCTCGGCGAGGCGCTGGCCGTGTCGTCCACCTCGGCCTGCAATTCGGCCGCCGGCACGCCCTCGCATGTGCTCACCGCGATCGGCCTCGATGCGCAGGCGGCGGCACGCACCGTGCGCATCAGCGTCGGGCGCTTCACCACGGAGCAGGACATCGAGTTCGCGATCGCCCGTTTTCGCGAGGCGATCGAGCGATGTCGCGAGGCGGCCGAGCGTGGGTTTACCGCTTCCGGGCAGATTCAGCCGGAGGACTTGAAGGCGATCCGCAATGCGGGCTTCCGCTCGGTGATCTGCAATCGGCCCGACGGCGAGAGCGCGGATCAGCCGGATTTCGCGGAGATCGAAAAGGCGGCGCGCGAGTCGGGAATCGAGGCGCGCTACCTGCCGGTGGCTGCCGGGCAGCCGATCGGCGATGAGCAAGCCGAAGCATTCGGCGCGCTGCTCGATGAGTTGCCGAAGCCCGTATTGGCCTATTGCCGCAGCGGGCGCCGGGCGAGCCTGCTGAGGGAGCGGCTGGCGGCGCTGCGGCCGGCTTGAAACGGACTTTCATCCTTCGTCTTGCAGGCGCCACCGTTCGCCATCGCCCCGCGCGGGCAATCATGATTTCGTCGCACGTCTTGCATCTTTCGCCGGTTGGGAACGGGGAAGCCAGCCGATACCGCCTGCAGCCCGTTTCCATCCCGAGATAAAGAACTGATCGGGGCCGGCACCGATCGTGTGCGTGCCGGCCACGGCCACGCTCATTGACCGAAATAGACGGGTTTCATGCCGTCGTTTTCGAGCGTGACATGATGATGGCGCGTGCCCGAGGCCGAAGCGCCGCCGACGCTGCCGCCATAACCCTGTTCGTCGCTGACCGTGCGCACGGCCACTTGCTGCTGCCCCACGCGCTGCTCGGCTGCCTGCAGTTGTGCCGGGTACGTGGTGTCCTCGCCGCGCGCCGAGTTGTATCCGGCGGCTTGCAGTTGCACGAGCTCGGCTCGCACCTGTGCACGCGTCAACTGGCTGGTCTGCGCCTGGGCGGCACCAGCGGCGAACGTGAGGACAACGGCGGCCGCGGTGGCGGCGACGATACGATTGACGAGAAGCGTCTTCATGATGGACTCCAGTGATATGTTGGTTGCGTTCGCAACGTTATCGACCCATGTCGTTTCGCTGCGGGTTCGTGATCTCCTTGTCGATCACGTGTATCCACTGTAGTGCCGCGACGCTTTTCGATGAATGTCCGCGCGGCTCAACAAACTGCTCGTTCGTCTCAAGTGCCGGCCCGGGTCCGCCAGCCTCTATAATCAAGCGCGCCCCGCCCTCACCTCACCCGCTCGCCCCATGCCGGAAACCCTCCACTTCCTGCTGCTCCCCGGCTTTTCCGCGCTTGGCTGCATGTCGGCGATCGAGCCGCTGCGGGTGGCGAACCGCTTTCGGCCCGATCTGTACCGCTGGCAACTGCTGAGCATGGACGGCGCGCCGGTGCTGGCCAGCAACGGCGTGGCGCTGAACGCCGACGCGGCCTTCGGCGAGGTGGAGCGCGCCGATACGGTGTTCGTGATCGCCGGCTTCGAGCCGCTGGCGCGCTACACGCGCACGCTGGGCGACTGGCTGCGGCGCCAGCACCTGGGCGGCGCCACCATCGGCGGGATCGATACGGGCAGTTTCGTGCTGGCCGAGGCTGGGCTGTTCGACCCCTCGCATACGCTGACGCTGCACTGGGAAGCGCTGGCCGCGTTTCGCGAACGTTACCCGCGCCTGAACGCGACGCAGGAACTGTTCGAGACCGGCGAGCGCCGCATCACCTGCGCGGGAGGCACCGCCTCGATCGACATGATGCTGGAGCTGATCGGCCGCCGGCACGGCGCCGACCTGGCCGCGACCATCTCCGAGCAGTTCGTGGTGGGCCGGATCCGCCAGCATTCGGACCGGCAGCGGCTGGAGATCGCGGCGCGCTACGGCGTGCACAACCGCAAGCTGATCCAGGTGATCGGCGCGATGGAGCGGCACACCGAGACGCCGCTGTCGTCGGATGCGCTGGCGCAGGATGTCGGCATCACGCGGCGCCAGCTCGAGCGCCTGTTCAGCTCGATCCTCAACGACACGCCCACGCGCTTCTACATGCAGCTGCGGCTGGACCGCGCCCGCGAGCTGCTGCAGCAGACCGACATGACGATCACGGCGATCTGCGTGGCTTGCGGCTTCGAATCGCCCTCGCACTTCTCGCGCAGCTACCGGGCGCGCTTCGGCGCGAGTCCGCGCAACGACCGGCAGACGCAGCGCTGAGGGCTCGCGCGCTGCGCAAGCCCGAGACTTCACGGCAAGCCGGAAGCCGCCGATGGACATCAGCCTGCGCGCCAGGCAGGGAATCCGCTGAGCAATCGTGAGATTCCTGCGAAGCCCCGTCGCGCGGAGCGCAATTCAATAATTCGACGCCATTGCTGAATTTATCTCAGTCAAACTGAGAATCCGAACACAGGATGACGACTACATTGTGATGGACGCTCATGCCCGCCGGCGTGATGCAGGCAAGGACTTGCCCCACCAGCCCAGTCGACACTCCGTTGAGAAACAGCGATGAAACTTTCCACACCACCGATCAACCATGCCACGCCGGCAGCCGGCCAGGATTCCGTGCAGTCGCCGAGGCAGGCGCCCGGCTCCCGGACGCTGCCGACGGAAACACGATCGCGAATGGTCGGTGCCCTGCAGAACCTGCCGAAGCGGCCGACGGCGAACCGCTCGGCCGAATCCCATCCGCAGGCCGGCTCGGCGACGAGCGGGCATGCGTCGGCGTACTCGATGGACATGCCCGAGCAAGCCGAGGCCTATCAGAACATTTCGGTATCCGGTGAATTCGAGCACGACGCAAACCGGTACAGCAATGCGCTCCTGATGTACTGCGAAGCCGACAGCCGCGTGCATACCCCGTTGGTCGAGACGATCCAGCAACACGGTCAGGACATCGAGCTGGCATTTTCCACCTCGAGTCGCATGCCGGCCAGCAGAGCGGGCAACACCGGAGCCTCGGTGAACGGCGTGGGCGTCCATACCGATCCGACGGCGCTCGCGCGGCATATCGCAGCCGGACATCCGCTTTCGCTCTCCGTGGAGGTGAACGAGAACCACGTGCTCACCCAGAACAGCGGCTATGGCGCGCATGTCATCGATCATGAAATGTCCTTGCACGTGGCCCCCATCGTCGACGTCTTCCTGGAAGCCAAGACCATGGCCGCGCAGGCAAGCGAGAGCGAGGTGGCCGAGTTCATCCGTCACGAGCAGGCCGACGGCGGACGATTGAACGCGGACACGCATCATCGCAGCCTGGCCGAGGTCCGGCCCGATCGCCTTCCGGATGCGCATACCCGGCGACTGGTCGAAACGCACGTCGAGCTGATGTCGGGCGCGGATGACGACACCGTGAGAAGCCAGATCGGGAACGCGATGCGGGCGGACGTCACGGTCCATCAGCGCAACAACGACTGATTCGGCGCCGATGGACATCCGGGACGGCCGACATGGCCAGGCGCCCCGGGATGCGCGGGGAACCGGCGTCGACGATTCGTCAGCGAGGCGCGGCGCCCGCCTGGCCGGGGACCTCGACGCGCCGCCCGAAGCGGCCTCTAGGCAAGCCAGATCGCAACGATCGAGATCACCAGCAGCAAGGCCAACACCCGGTTGAGCATGCGCCATTGGGCGTCGGTGCGCAGCAGGCGGGCCAGGAACAGCCCCGCGAGACACCAGACCGAGAGCGACAGCATGGCCGCGACGCCGAACGACGCCCCGAGCAGGCCGGCCAGTTGGAGCGGCCCCGGGGCGAGCGCGGCAAACGATGCGGCGGCACCCAGCGTCATCGTCCATCCCTTCGGGTTGTGCCAGAGCATCCACAGGCCTCCGACAAAACCAGCCGGCTCGTTCAGACGCGCCGCGACGTGCGGCGGCCCGCTGCGCCCGATGCGCCATGCGAGCCACAGCAGATACAGCGAGCCCAGTGCCTTCATGCCGAGTTGAAGGCCCGGCAGCGCGAGCACCACGCCGCCGAGCCCCGCCGCCGTCGACGCGGCCATCGATGCCAGACCGGCGGCGATCCCCACCATGTAGGGCAAGGAGCGCCGATAACCGAAATGCGCGCCCGAGGCAGTGGCCAGGGTGGTCGCGCCACCTGGCGTGATCGTGGAGACCAGGACGAAAACCAACAGCGGCAGATAGTCGTGCAGGGGCACATGCCCTCCCGGCGAGTCGATCGGAGAACCCCGTTTTACCCGCGCGCGATGCATTAAGATAGCAAAACTTCTTGATCCATTCCATTAGCATTGGTAATGCAGAAATGGCCCGAAATCTCGACATCACCCTGCTCCGCGCCTTTGTCACCGTCGCCGAACACGGCAGCATGACGGCTGCCGGCAACGCGCTGCATCTCACTCAAGGCGCGGTCAGCCAGCAGATCTCGCGGCTCGAGGCGCTGGCCGGGCCCCTGTTCGTCCGCGATCGCCACGACCTGCGGCCGACGGCGGCAGGCGAGCGCCTGCTCGGCTCGACCCGGCGCTTCCTCGACATGCACGACGCCTTGCGAACCGAGATGACGGCCGGCGCGATAGACGGGGCGATACGCCTGGGCGCGCCGCAAGACCTGGTGGGAACCTGCCTGGCGCCGATCCTGAAAGGCTTCACGCAGAACCACCCCCAGGTCGAGCTCACGCTCGTGTGCGAGGCATCGCCGGAACTGCTGAAAACGCTGAAGCGCGGCGCGATCGACATCGCGCTGACGGAAGAGCCGCCGGGCAAATCCCGTGGTGAGTGCGTGGCCGTGGACCGGCTCGTCTGGGTCGGCGCAAGAGGCGGCACCGCCCATGGGAAGCGGCCCCTGCCGCTCTCGATGGTGGCCGAGACCTGCGCGTTCCGGCCCGTCGTGCTCGATGCGCTGCGCCGGCACGACATGCCATGGCGCGCCATGTTCGAAAACGGCAGCATCGATGCGACCGTCGCCATGTTACGTGCCGATCTCGCGGTGACGGCGCGCCTGGCGTCCACCGTGCCGGGCGAACTCGGCATCCTGCCTGCCGAATGCGGGCTTCCCGCGCTGCCCGATTTTTCGATCAACCTTCATGTACAGAAAGGACCAGGCGCCCCCGCCGCCGTGGAGTTGGTCCGCCACCTCAGGGAAGGGCTCGCGCGATATCGCGGCTCGACGTGATGGGAAACGCCCGGGACATGATAAGGACACCATCCGGTCCCGCCGCTGCACAGCGGCCCTCCACGCTTCACCGAGCGTCGATGACCGACGTCGAGCGGCAAGGCGATGTCCTCGGCATTCGGCGGCGCGCCGGAAGATGCCGACGCCTCGGGCGACCAGGCGATGCCACGCATCTGATCACGATCCGCAGCCACGATCAGTGCAACAGCACCATCGACGCGATGGCCGATCGCTAGTCGGTGCGGTGCGCGTCCTGCGCGCCGCGCGGCAGGGCCGCCGGCGCGGGATCAGGCCGGCGGGCGCCGGCCCGGCAATCAGCTCTGGAGCCGCTGGGCGACGGCCGCCACGCGGGCGGCATAGGCCTTCACCGTGTCCAGGTCGCCGCCCAGCATCTCCTCGACGCCCGCATCGGCGGGCGACTGCAGCAGCGCGCCGACCGAACCGCCGAGATTATTGACGTCGTCGCGGGTCGCGGCCTTGGTATTGGCGGGCGGGACACCCAGGCTGACCCAGATACCGCCGTGCTGGGAAGCGAGCGTCTGCAGATAGATCAAAGTGACCTGCTTGTCGCCGTTCAAGCTGGCGCTGTTGGTGAAACCGCCGAAGACCTTGTCCTGCCAGGCGCGCGAGAACCACTTCTTGGAACTGGCGTCTGCGAACTTCTTGAACTGCCAGGCGGGGCCGCCCATGTAGGTCGGCGTGCCGAAGATGATGGCCTGGGCGGCATCGAGCTGCTCCCAGGCTGCTTCCGGCAGATTGCCCTCGGCATCGATCTCGATCAGTTCGGCGCCCGCGCCTTGCGCCGCCACTTCGGCGGCCCGCCTGGTATGACCATATCCGGAAAAATAAACAACGATAGTCTTTGCCATGATGCTTCCTCGGGATGGGGGGAATGTCCGGGACTACCGCGTGATGTTATCGTTTTTTGAGTCCGCGCCGGCAACGGCTTGGCCAATCGATGGCAGACTAGCCATCGAATTCCCCGGGCGTCGATGCCTCGGCGGCAATCGCCGGGGCACCGCCCCTCGATCGATCCCGAGCCCGATCGCAAGCGCCCGGCGCCGCGTCGCGGCGCCGGGCGAATCGAGCCATCATCAACGCATCAGAACGAATGGCGCATGCCGATCCGCACGTCCGCCTGCGTCTGCGTGGTCGACGGCGTGAAGCTGTAGCCGATCACGGCATCCACGCCATTCGAGGCGCGCAGGTAGTCGCCGGAGATATACACGTCGGTGCGCTTGGACAGCAGGTAATGCACGCCGGCCGAACCCTGGTTCCAGTGATGGCCCTCGAAGCGCGTGTGCTGGTAGCCGCCGATCAGGCTCAGCGCCGGCGTGAACTGGTACGTCGCGCCGCCTTCATACACCTGCATGTGCGAGCTCTGGCCGAAACCCTTGATCGTCGTGTAGGTGAAGTTGCCGATCAGCGAAAGCTTGCCGATCGCGTAGCTCGCGCCCACGCCGAAGGTGCCCTGCTTGTCGATGTTCATCGGCGTGCTGGAGAACAGGTCCGTCACCGCGCCCGTGGCCGGATCGACGCTGACGGTCGGCTGGCCGAGGAAGGTCTTGGTGCCGATCATCGCGTAGGGATCGAAGGCGTAGATGCCGTTCGGGTTGTTCAGCTGCGTATAGGCGGCACCGGCCGAGAAATCGCCGTTCGCGTAGCTCGCGCCCAGGCTGTAGGCGCTGTTGCGGTGGAAATTGCCGGCCACGTTGCCGAACGAGTACATGCCGCCGAACTTGAAGCCCGCGAAGGTGTTCGACAGGAACTTCACCGAGTTCGGCAGGCGGTCGCCGTTGAAGCGGTCGAAGTCGCCCTGGTGGATCGCGTAGCCGCTGGCCCAGGCCGAGACGTTGGTCAGGTAGACCATCTCCTCGGTCATGTCGAGTTGGTCGCCGAAGGACAGCGTGCCCCAGTCGTTCTGCAGTCCGACATAAGCCTGGCGGCCGAACAGCGCGCCGCCGAAATTGAGCTGCCCGTTGCCGAGCCGGAAGCCGCTTTCCAGGGCAAACACCGCCTTCAGGCCGCCGCCGAGGTCTTCGGTGCCCTTGAAGCCGATCCGGTTGCCGTAGGACACGCCGTCGTCGAACTTGAACACATGCGCGCCGCTGGAATTGTTCACATAGGTAATACCGGCGTCGATGATGCCGTAGAGCGTGACGCTGCTCTGCGCGTGACTCGTCGACGACACGCCCGCCATGGCCAGCGCGGCGGCGCCGGCTGCGGCAACTTTCATTCTTTTTTTCATCGTGGCAACCCCAAACCTGCATCCCTGTTGGAAGAATGACCCACGCGCGGCGCGGGTCCGAAGCCTTGCTTGAAACCGGTGACGCTGGCGTGGCCGGCAAAGCCGAATCGCGAACCGGACACGTGAGGAAAAAAATACAAACCCAATTTATGGGTCACCCGTCTGCGAACGACAACAAATGGTCTGTATGCGACCGACCCGTGAAAGCCCTGAGGCGGGTTCGCGCTGCCACCGCCGCGAACCTCGCGCGGGTTACCGGCGCTTCAGTGCAGGCCAAGCGCCGTCCTGGCGGCCGGCAGCGCGGGCGCGCCGCTGGCGGTGGTGACGCCCGCCAGCCAGGCGTCGAGCAGGTCGGGATGGGCGTGCAGGGCGCGTTTCGCGGCATCGGCGGGCGAGAGCTTGTCGACCAGCATCGAGGCGATCATGGCGTTCTCGACGTCCACGCTGAAGCTCACCTGCCGGAACAGCTTGCCGAGGTTCGGGCACTGGTTCGCGTAGCCGCTGCGCGCCACCGTGTTGACGGTCGCGCCGCCGTAGTCGGGGCCGAAGTAGGCATCGCCGCCCGACAGGTAGACGGGATGGAACTTGGTGTTCATCAGGTGCGGCTCCCAGGCCAGGAACACGATCCACTGGTGATCGCGTTCGGCGCGCTCGACCTGGGTCAGCATGCCGGTCTCGCTCGATTCCACCAGGCTCCAGTTGCCCGCGCCGAGCGCCTTGTCGGCGATCATCCGCTTGATGTTCTGGTTGGCCGGCGCGCCCGGCTCGATGCCGTAGATGCGATTGCCGAAGCGGTCGGCGTATTTGGCGAGATCGGCGAAGCTGTGCACGCCGGCGGCCGCCACGTAGTCGGGCACGGCCAGCGTGAACTTCGCGTGCGTCAGGTTCGGGTGCAGCACCTCGATCGACTTCTCCTCGACGAAGGGTTTGACCAGCGGCCCCTGCGCCGGCATCCAGTTGCCGAGGAACACGTCGATCTGCCCTTTCTTGAGGCCCTGGAAGGTGATCGGCACCGACAGGTTCGAGACGCGCTGGCGATAGCCGAGGGCATCCAGCACCACGCCCGTCATCGCATTGGTGGCGTCGATATCGGTCCAACCCGGCGCGGCCATCCGCACCTCGGTGCAGGCCGCGGGCTCGGCCGCCCGTGCCACGGCGCCCGGCAGGACGACGGCCAGCAAGGCCGACAGCGCGGCCGTCGCGAAGGTGCTGCGCCGCGGCGCGCGAGCCGCCCCGGCAGATCGATTGAAGCGTGTCATCGTGGGTTTTCCTTATGGAATGGAGGGATGGCCGGCGCCCGGTATTCAGCCCTGCACGCGCGGATAGCGCGCCATCGCCTCGAGCGTGTCGAGTTCGATGTGGTTGCGCATGTAGCGCTGGCTCGCGTCCTGGAACGGCTGCCAGTCCCAGGAGGCGATGCGCCCCTGCGTAGTGGCCGCGAAATGGAAGCGGCGGCGGCGCTGGCTGGCCAGCACCTGGGCGTGGATCGCGTCCAGGTCCCAGCGCTTGGCCACTTCGGCGCGGAACGCGGCGACCAGCTCGGCCAGCGCCGGATCGTCGGCGAGGTTGTGCAACTCGCGCGGATCGTCGCGCAGGTTGTAGAGCTGGTCCGGATCCACCGGCGTGTGGATGAACTTCCACTCGCCGCGCCGGATCATCACGATCGGCGCGATCGCGCCTTCGGCCAGGTACTCGCCGATCGCCTCGTCGTGGCCGGCGCCGCCCGTCAGATGCGGCAGCAGGCTGCGTCCGTCGATGCTATCCGGCCATTCCGCCGGCGCGCCGCCGGTGGCGAACTCCACCAGGGTGGGCAGCAGGTCCAGGTGCGAGACCGAGGCCGCCACGCGGCCCGGCGCGAAGCGCTTGGGCGCGTTGACGATCAGCGGCACGCGGCAGCCGCCCTCGAAGAAGGTCATCTTGTACCAGAGGCCGCGCTCGCCGAGCATGTCGCCGTGGTCGGCCGTCACGATCACGATCGTATCGTCGGCGAACCCGCAGGCTTCCAGCGCGTTCATCACCGCGCCGAACTGCGCGTCGACATAGGAGCTCGAGCCGTAATACGCATGGCGCGCCGCCCTCACCTGCGCCTCGCCGGGCGGCGTGCGGTCGATCTCGCTGACCGCGCGCAGCCGCTTCGAATGCGGGTCGCTCTCGTCGTAGCCGAGCGTGACGGCCGGCATCGGCACGTCCTCGTCCTGGTAGAGGTCCCAATACTCGCGCGTGATCGCGTAGGGATCGTGCGGGTGCGTGAGCGACATCACCAGGCAGAACGGCCGCGTGTCCTGCCCCGCCGATTTCTCGCGGGCCAGGTCGTAGAGCTTCTGGCGGGTGGCGAAGGTCACCTCGTCGTCGAAATCGAGCTGGTTGGTTCGCACGCAGGGGCCCGCGTCGAGCACCGAGCCCATGTTGTGGTACCAGCTGGGCCGCGCCTCGGGCTGGCTCCAGTCGGGCACCCAGCCGAAATCGGCCGGGTAGATGTCGGTGGTGAGCCGCTCCTCGAAGCCGTGCAACTGGTCAGGCCCGCAGAAGTGCATCTTGCCGGCCAGTGCCGTGCGATAGCCGGCCGCGCGCAGGTAATGCGCGAAGGTGAGCGTCTGGGCCGGCAGCTCGGCTGCGTTGTCGTAGGCGCCGATCGCGGCCGGCAGCTTGCCCGACATGAAGGAAAAGCGCGAGGGCGCACACAGGGGGCTGGCGCAATAGGCCGATTCGAACACCACCCCGCCGGCGGCCAGGCGGTCGATGGTGGGCGTGATCGCGCCGCGATGTCCGTAGGCGGACAAGGCGAACGGGGTCAGTTGATCAGCCATCAAGATAAGGATATTCGGCTTCGTGTTAAGCATCGCGAATTGACTGAATTAGAATCGACGGGATCGCGGCGCTGCCGGCCGCGCCGGGTTTTCGGCGCGGCCGGCAGCGCCGCGGCAGGCTTCACTGTCGCCGGCTGGAATCGCGCGGGGAAGTGGTCGTTTGCTTATGGGCCATCAGAGGTGCTTATGAGAAGTCCCGATCGGTTACCGCCGATGCAGGCGCTGTCCGCCTTCGAATCGGCGGCGCGCCTGGCCAGCTTCACGGCCGCCGCGCGCGAGCTGGGCTCGACACAGCCGGCCGTCAGCCAGCGCGTGGTGCAGCTCGAGGAAGCGCTCGGCGCGCCGCTGTTCGAGCGCGGCCACCGCGGCGTGACCCTGACCGAGGACGGCGCGCGCCTGTTCGAGGCGGTGCGCCAGAGCCTGGACACGCTGCGCTGCGCCACCGCCGACATCCGCGAGCGCCGTGCCCGTGGCGCCCTCACCCTGGTGACCGACGTGGGTTTCGCGACCTACTGGCTGATGCCGCGACTGGCGCAACTGAAGGCCGAGATGCCCGACGTGGACGTGCGCGTGGTGACGGCCCAGCACGCCGACCTGCAACGCGACCACGCCGACGTGGCGATCCTGTTCGGCGACGGCGACTGGCCGGCCTGCACCTCCACGCGCCTGTTCGAGGAAGCCGTCACCCCCGTGTGCTCGCCGGCCTTCCTGGCCGCGCATCGACGCAAGCTGAAGGGGCCGGCCGACCTGCTGGCGCTGCCGCTGCTGCACGTGCAGCCGACCAAGCCGGAACGCTGGCTGGACTGGCACGGCTGGTTCGCCGCCCACCAGCTCACCGCCCCGCCCGAGCCGCATGGGCTGACATTCAATAGTTATGCGCTGGTGGTGCATGCCGCCCTGATGAACCAGGGCGTGGCGCTGGGGTGGTCGCCGCTGGTGGACGAGCTGGTTGCGAGTGGCCAGTTGGTGCGCTGCGTGGAGGAGACGGCGGTGACCGAGCGCGGGTATTTCCTGGTGCGGCCGCCATCGCGGCCCGAGGCGCCGGCGGTGGGCCGGTTCCGGCGCTGGCTGTTCGACCGCTGCCGCGAGCCGGCCGGCGCCGGGCGCGCCGTGGCGGCGGCGCCGGTTCGTGCCGCCGTGAGCGGGCGCTGAGGGGCTGGACGGCTGATCATGGCTCGGCGCTGTCGGTTGGGTGCCGGCGCCGCCCCGGTTTGGCGTTCCGATACCAGCGGCACGGCGTTTCGATTCTATCCACCCGGATTACGGACTGGTTTACTGGAGCCCTGCCGCGAGAAGCGGCCGCGTGTGGCGCGCCGCGCCGCCGGTGATCCGAGGAAAGCATGTCCGGCTCCGTTCGCAACTCCCGATTCCTGTTGACGCTCTCCTGCCCCAGCGCGGCCGGCCAGGTGGCCGCCGTGGTGGGCGTGCTCGATAGCCACCGCTGTTATGTCGACGAACTGACCGTGTTCGACGACGACCTGAGCGGGCGCTTTTTCGTGCGCTGCGTGTTCCATGCCTCCGATGCGGCCGATACGCCCGATATCGACGCGCTGCGGGCCGAGTTCGCGCCGATCGCCGAGCGCTTCCAGATGCAGTGGGCGATTCATGATGCCGATGCGCGGCCGAAGGTGATGATCCTGGTTTCCAAGCTCGAGCATTGCCTGGCGGATCTGCTGTTCCGCTGGAAGATGGGCGAGCTGAAGATGGATATCGTGGGGATTGCCTCGAATCACGCGGATCTGGAGCCGCTGGCGGTGCAGCATGGCTTGCCGTTTCGGCATTTTCCGATCACCGCGGAGACGAAGGCCCAGCAGGAGGCGCAGTGGCTGGATATGTTCGAGTCCAGTGGGGCCGAGTTGGTGATCCTCGCGAGGTATATGCAGGTACTGTCGCCGGAAACCAGCGCGAAGCTGGCGAATCGGGCGATCAATATTCACCACTCGTTCTTGCCGGGGTTCAAGGGGGCGAAGCCTTATCACCAGGCGCATGCGCGTGGGGTGAAGCTGATCGGGGCAACGGCTCACTTCGTTACCGATGACCTGGATGAAGGGCCCATCATCGAGCAGGTGGTCGAGCGGGTCGATCACTCGTATCGGCCGGAACAACTGCTGATGGTTGGACGGGATATGGAATCGATCACGCTGGCTCGCGCGGTGAAGGCGTTCATCGAGCGGCGGGTGTTTCTCAATGGCGATCGGACGGTGGTGTTTGGCTGAGTTTGATGTGCCTCGGTGGGCGGGAACGCGCGCCGGGTAGGTGTTTCCTTTAGTCTCTGACTTTGACAGCCCCTGCGCAGGAATGTGTGGGGGCTTTTTTTGTGGGGGGGCCAAGGGAATCAGGCTGTGGTTTCGAGGGGATAACTACACTGGCGCACGCGGCTCGGGCCGTTGCTTGACGACCCCGCCACTCGAGCCGCAGACGTGAACGGATGGGCCGGCCTGGCTTTTGACTCACGGGGCATAAGGTTCATGCACGTGACTCCTGCAACATGACGCTGCCGAGGCGCTATCGTCAGTTCTTGTGGCTGCTGAATCGGCGCCCTTGGTCGAATATCGTGGCGACGGCCACCATCAATCCCGAACAGGCCAGAATCATCACGACGCTGCCAGTGGCATGCGTTGTCGATTGCGCGACCATGGACAACGCCCACAACGGAGCCACCCCACCCGCGACCGCCGTACCGATTTCGCGCGCCGACCCCACCCCCGTCGACCGGCTCTGTACTGGAAACTGGCGGCTCAGGAAAGAACCTTGCGGCGCGAACATCATCGGTGCCAGCATGCCGGTCCCGACAACCATCGCGAAGTAAATCGACATATTGGCGCCCGTGCCCAGCAACAAGAGGAATGGGTAGGCAAAAAGAGCAGACAGGATGCCGCCAACCATCAATACCGTCTTGCTGCTGAATTTATCGCACATCCAGCCGAAGAGCGGCACCGTCACAATGGCGACCAGACTGGCCAACGTCACCGACAGCGACGTGACGCTGGCCGATACGCCTTTGATTTGCGTGAGATAAGCCAGGGAAAACGTTTTGAAGATGTAGCTCAGGGCGTTATATCCGACCGCGACGAAGAAGACCACACCCAATCCTTTCGACTGAGAGGCCAGGAGATCTCGAATCGAATTGTCCTCGTGACGGCTCTTTTCGAAGGACGTGTATTCCGGCGTTTCGGGCAGGCTCCTTCGCACCCACATCCCGATCGATACCAGGAAGAAACTCAGAACGAAAGGAATGCGCCATCCTCCTGCCAGCAGGAATCGATCGCCGCTCACCGTCAGCAGATAGACGGTCAGCGACGAAAGCAATAGTCCCAGGTTCAAGCCCAGCGCTGGCCATGATCCCTGTCGGCCTTTGCGGTCTTCCGCGGCATGTTCGTATGAAGTCACCGCGGCGCCGGCAAGCTCGGCCCCTGCGCCCAAGCCCTGAATGATGCGAATCAGTACCAGAAGCGACGGCGCCCAGACACCAATGGCAGCATAAGTCGGGATCAGGCCGATCGCTGTCGTGCACGATCCCATCAGGCAAAAAGTGACGAACAGCATTTTCTTGCGACCGTATTTGTCACCGAAGTAACCGAAGAAAATACCGCCGATCGGCCTGGCGACGAAGCCGATCGCAAAAGTCGCAAAAGCCTGCAGGGTGGCGTTGGTTGAGTTGGCGGTGTCGAAAAAGACTTTGCTGAAGACAATCGACGCCATGGTGGCGTATAGATAAAAGTCGTACCACTCGAGCATGGACCCCACGATCGTGGCTGCGGCGACTTTCCTCAGTCGCCGCTTGCTGTCAGCGAGTGTTTCAATCTGCAAAGCGTTCATTTCGTCTCCTGACTGATCTGTACTTTTATAGCGATCGGCAGATCGCATTTTTCTTGCTCGCCTCTGCCGAAGCTCGAGGCCGAGGCTCAGACACGATGGCGCACGATGTGCCGTGGCCCTAGCTCGGCGCAACGCGTCACGCCCAGCATGGCGAGGTTGCGGTCCACCTCGTCGCGCAGCAGACCAATGGCGTGGGCCACGCCGGCTTCGCCGGCCACGGCGGCCGCATAGTTGAACGGCCGGCCCACCAGCACCATGCGGGCGCCCAGCGCCACGGCCTTGAGCACGTCGGAGCCTCGTCGGAAGCCGCCATCGATCAATACGGGGTAATCGGGCCCGACAGCAGCCACCACCGCTTCAAGCACACGCATGGGCGAGACCGCGCCGTCGAGCTGGCGGCCACCGTGGTTGGACAACACGATGCCGTTGGCGCCGACGCGCCGGGCCTCCAATGCATCCTCCACGCTGAGTAGCCCTTTGACCACCAGCGGCCCTTTCCAGCGTCGACGAATGGCTTCGATATGGCGCCAGGTCAGATGGTCACGTGCCGAGAAATCGCGTAGCACGGTTGACGACATGACAGGTGCGCCGCGAATGGCGAACGAATTCTCGAAATGCGGCATGCCGTGGCGCAGAAGCGTGCGCAAAAACGTGCCCGCCACCCAGCGTGGCCGCACGATGCCGTCCCAGACGAGGCGGACGTTGGGGCGTAGCGGAGTGGAAAAGCCGGTGCGGATATTATTTTCGCGGTTTGCGGCAATCGGGATGTCGACCGTTACCATCAACGTACCGAAGCCAGCGCGCTCCACACGGTCGACCAGCGCATCGATGCGCGCCTGATCTCCAGGTATGTAGGCCTGGAACCACGTCGCCGGGCTTTCGCGCGCAACCTCCTCCATGGGGATCAGCGAAGTGCCGCTCATGATCGACACGATACCTGCCTGCTGCGCGGCACGCGCCAGCACCAAGTCGCCGCGATAGGTGGTCAGTGCATTGAGTCCCATCGGTGCAATGCCGAACGGGCTGCTGTAGCAATGACCAAACAATTCCACCGTCTGCGAGCGCTGCGAGACATCGCGCAGAACACGGGTCGAAAACGCGTAGTCGTCGAACGCCGCCCGGTTCTCGCGTACCGATGCGTTGTCTTCGGCCGCGCCAGCGATATAGCCGAATATGGGTCGGGGCAGGTGCCGACGCGCCGCGGCCTCGAAGTCGTGTAGCGCCAGCATGTCGCGCAGCGCAGGGGGCAGCGTCATGGATGAGGGTTCAGCGTAAGAGGCCATGGCAGAGGTACGGGTTGCCGCAAGAATTAGCGACACTGTAGGGATACGACTTAGCCACTTAAAGCGAAATATGTAGAATTCATTTGTTCGCTTTATTGAAACAAGTCAGCCATGCCTCAACCCTCTATCAAGCAGCTCGAAGCCTTCTGGTGGGCCGCCACCTGCGCCAATTTCGCCACCGCGGCCGAGCGCGTGCATTTGTCGGTGTCGTCGCTATCCAAACGCATCGCCGAACTTGAAGCGACGCTAGGTCAGCCGCTGTTCGACCGCAGTGGTCACCGCGCCGTGTTAACCGAGGCGGGCGAACGCCTGCTACCCGCGACGCTTGGCGTGCTTAACGCCATGGCGGTGCTGGGTCAGACCTTGGATGCGCGAGCGGAGCTGGTCGGTCACTGCCGCTTCGGGGTTGGCGATCTTTCAGCCTTGACGTGGTTGCCTGCTTTCGTGGCAGCGGCTCGGCAGGCGCATCCGCAACTCGGGTTCGAGCCCTACGTGGACGTTGGCGGTGTACTGGAGCGCCGGTTGGCCGATGGCGAACTGGACTTTGCCGTGATCGCGGGTCGCTCCTCGCGCGGCGAATTATTGTCGCAGCCAGTCGGCGCCGCCCACTTTACCTGGGCCGCCGCGCCTGGCCTCACTGACGGCGGCCG
Organism: Burkholderia gladioli; assembly: GCF_000959725.1. NCBI lineage: Bacteria > Pseudomonadati > Pseudomonadota > Betaproteobacteria > Burkholderiales > Burkholderiaceae > Burkholderia > Burkholderia gladioli. Next base: position 377,505 of record NZ_CP009322.1, on the reverse strand, counting down.
AATGGATGCGGCGACGCTACTGCAAAGACACCCGCTGGTCACATTGCCACAAAGTGCAGGCACGACCCGCCTGTTGGACGATTGGCTGTTGGCGAACCGTGCCACCGTGCACGAGCGTATCGCCTGCAATAGCTGGGGTGCCGTGGCGGGCATGCTGCGGCAGGGCGTGGGCGTGGGTTTTTTGCCCGCGTCCTGGGTAAACACACTCAAGCTGCGTACCGTGGCCACGCTCGAACCCCTTGCGCCGCTGCATTACGCCTTCCAGTGGCGGCGTGGGGATACGCGCGCCTTGATCACTGCCCTGCAGCCATTGGTTCAGGCACATGTGGATTTCTCCGGCTCCCCGCGTTTGCCGATGTGAGTCCGTGATGCACGGACGAACAGCGCGTGACCGGCGGCATTAAGCGAGCATGTTCGGGCGGTTTGGGTGGGTGCCCTGGGCCTGCTGCAGAGAAGCGCCATCCGAACGGCTGTTTCGCGTCGAGTCGAGTCGGTCGCTGCCTCGGCGATATTGGCCATGCAAGGCGCTTGACTGCCGTGCCCGCTTGAAGGCGCAAGCTCTGCCTGTCGGTCTTTTCGTGTTCGAGGCAAACCGCTGGCAAGCCCGGAATCCGTCGCCAGCGGCTCAGTAACAACGTCCGCACGAAAGCCGGTCACCTTCCCCCACCTCACCCGCCTTCTCCGAATACCCATCATCCAGCGTCTTCAAAAACGCGATCACATCCCGGATCTCCGCCTCGCTCAACGCCGGCTTTCCCCCCAGTTTCCGATCGAACGGCGCATCCGCCACATCCGCGTTCTCACGGTACCTCACCGGCAGATCGTCATACTTGTCCACCTTCCCATTCGCCTTGCGCGGATACCATTTCTCCGGATTCGTATCCCGCTGCACATAAAATCGCATCACATCCTAGAGCGTGTGATACCGCCCGTTATGAAAGAACACGCTCCGCGACGCCGCATTGCGCAGCGTCGGTGACTTGAACATCCCGCAGAAACTCGTTTCCTTGGCCAGTTCCGATCGGCCGCACAAGCCCAGGTCGTAATGATTCGGATCCCGATTGCTGTCGCCGGCATCGTCGTCTGGCTCGCAAACGTAGCCATCACATGCTTGCGGGCCCGTCGCGCGCGCACCTGACTGCCAAACATCAGCATCTTCGAAAGATCACCAACATGAACTGGATCATCGGACGAGGCTGCCTGATCGCGATAGCGCTCGGGGCGACGACTGTTACCTGTACCCCGCCCCATTATCGGACGAATGATTACCCCTCGTCACACACCGAGGCATTCACGGCGCAGGCAGCGAACGATCCGCCTTGCAGCGCTTCAACGGGAGCACTTTCGCCGAATGAACACGGGTAACCGTGCTGCTGCCTTTGTCCGTGTCCATATCGATGCAGGCGCATCCATATCCATGCCCGCCTGCGTTGGTGACGACCCAATCCCGCGATGTCATGTCGGGAAGATTGTCGAAGCCGGGAACCGGCTTGTCTCCCATGGTCGACAGCGTCCAACTCCCATTCTTGTCGTCGAGCCACCAGTTGGCGGGCGTCGGATTGTGCAGCCAACCACAACGATTTTCCCGCGTCTGCGCAAACGCATGACTATTGAGCAAGGCAATCGATAGACAAACGAGAAAGGCACGTAGCAGATGGCGGCAATTCATAACGGAAGAAATTTCCAACTCACGGATTATCGGAAGTCGATGACACCGGCTTCGGCGCGGGATCGGCCAGCCACTCATCTTGCCCGAGTGACCGCTCTACTACAACCTGTCTCGTCTGCCGCAGAATCCATGTGGCCGGCCCGGAAATGAAGTAAAGAGAGACGCAATCCTATCCGCCGCGATGCGCGTTATAACATTCGAAGGGCTCGCCAAGCCAACCGCGACGATTGCCACGGCGGCGGGGATCTCGAACGAATCCTCATTCACCTATTTGAGCGCGGCTTCTCTCCCTTCATCCCCGCTCCGTCCAAGAATCGATCAACTATCCGCGCGAGCTCCGCCGGCGCTTCGAGCGGCAACAAGTGCCCGGCTTCCGGCACGACATGCATGACCGCTTGCGGAATACGTGGCAGCAACTCAGCCTCCAGTGTGGCGATGGAATCCACTTGATCGCGCTCGCCGGAGACGACGATGGTGGGCACATCGATCGACAGCACTGTCTCGGCAATATCCTCGAGCATCGCCACGTTCGGCCACGCAGCCTTTGCCTGCGGCGCGCCCTTGAGGCTATCTTCGATCACTTGCTCGCGGCGGGCGGCATCCAGTTTCCTCGCCGTGAGAACGTGATCGATGACGAACTCGACCGATTCACGCGATTGATACGCACCCGCCAGCATCGCGCGTTGCTCCTCGGGAAGCATGGTCGATGACGGCGGCGACGGCGCAACCAACACCAGGCCTTCCAGCCCGCGCGGCCGACGCGACGCCATCAGCTGCGCAACCTTGCCGCCCATCGAATGCCCCACCAACACATAGCGCCGCAAACCCAATGCATCGATGACACCCTCCGCATCGGCGGCAAGGTCGGCGATGCGGTAACCGTCCACCGGCGCCGCGGAATCGCCCCAGCCTCGATGATCGGTAGCGACGATTCGATAGCGGTCCGCCAACTCCGTAGCTACCGCGTCCCACGTCCGCGACGAGCCTCCGTAATAGTGGAGGCACACCAGCGCCAGTTCCCCACTGCCCTGCTGCTTGACATGGATGCGCGTGCCCTTGGTTTCGATGTCCATCCAGATACTCCTCTCGGTGATGTGCCGCCATCGTAGATCCGAGTCTTTCATTCGATAATTGGCGATAGCGTATGGACAGTCGATAATCATGCTATCGAATGAGGAACAGGAAATGGACCGACTGACAAGCCTCGCCGTGTTCGTCGCCGCGGTGGAAGAAGGCAGCCTGGCAGCCGCCGCGCGCCGCTTCGGGCTTTCGCCGGCGATGGCCGGCAAGCACGTGAGCGCGATCGAGGCGCAATTGAACGCGCGGCTGCTGCAACGAACCACGCGGCGCTTGAGCCTGACCGACGCGGGCCAGACCTACTACGAGCGCAGCAAGCAGATCCTCGACGCCTTCGACGACGCCAATCGGGAAGCCGGCGATTCGCAGGGCAAGGCGCGCGGCGTGCTGCGTGTCGCGGCGCCCGTCACGTTCGGCGCGATGCATCTTGGCGAGGTAACGGCGCGCTATCTGGAAGACCATCCCGACGTGAACGTGGAGGTCACGCTCGGCGACCGCTATGTCGACCTGCTCGATGCCGGCATCGACGTGGCGATCCGCATCGGGCGGCTGGACGATCCCGCGCTCGTCGTTCGGCGGATTGCGCCGTGCCGGATGGTGGTATGTGCATCACCGGCCTACCTGGAACGACATGGCACGCCGCGCACGCCTCGCGACCTGCGCCAGGCGCCGCGGCTGGCGTTCAGCGAGGCCGTGTCGGCCGGCGACTGGACCTTGTTCGATTCGAGAAACCGCGCTCATGTGATCGACGGCCCTTGCCGGATCGCGGCCAACAACACGCAAATGCTGCTATCCACCGCGCTGGCCGGCGCCGGCATCGCCTATGGCCCGAGCTTCGTGTTCGGCGAGCATCTTCGGCGCGGCGAGCTGGTGGCGCTGCTGCCCGCCTATCGCGCCAATGAGCTGGCGATCCAGGCGGTCTACCCGAGCGCGCGACGCATCCCGCTCAAGGTGCGCCGCTTCGTCGATTACCTCACCGAAGCATTCGGCGACGAACCGCCCTGGGATCAAACAACGAAACCTGGCAACCGGCGCGCGTCTCAAGCAGCTTGCGCCTCGCCATCGAAACGCAAGCGCGCCGCCGTGACTTGAGCGTGATGGTCGTCGGCCCACCGAATCAGCACGTTCAAGGCCGCGAACATCGAGCGGCCGAATTCGGTGAGGCCATACTCGACGCTCGGCGGCTTGGTCGGGAAGACCTCGCGATACACATAGCCGTCTCGTTGCAGATCGCGAAGCGTCTGCGTGAGCATGCGCTGCGAAATATCGGGCACCAGGCGGCGCAATTCGCCGAATCGATGCGGCTTTTCGGCCAGCGCCGTCATCAGCAGCGTGCTCCATCGCCCATTGATCACATCCATGACGTCGCGCACCGGACAGTCCGCCCACAGCGGATACTTGGCCCGCGCCTTTTCCAGCCGCGCCTTGATCGGGCATGCCGGCATCTCGGTGGTGGTTCCCATTTGGTAACTATCTCCTCAAAAACTGCCTTCTTTACCGAGGGTCGAGGAGGCCCGATGATCGAGGCACTCTCGAAACGAGACTAACACTCGGAATAAGGCCAGTCCATGAACGACACCATTTTCGTCACCGGCGCATCCGGCCATCTCGGCCGCCTCGTACTCCAGCATCTGCTGGCACGCGGCGTCACGCCGGCGCGCCTCATCGCCGGCACACGCAGCCCGGAAAAGCTTGCCGATCTCGCGGCGGCAGGCATCGCGGTTCGCAAGGCCGACTTCGGGGACCGGCAAGGCTTGACCGAGGCGTTCGACGGTGTCGGCACCGTGCTCGTCATTTCGACGGATGCACTGGAAGAAACCGGAGCACGGCTGAAGCAGCATCGCAACGCGGTTGCATCGGCGGCGGCGGCAGGCGTCGGCCGCCTCGCCTATACCTCGCAGTTCAACCCGGCCAGTTCGCTGCTGAGCTTCGCGAACGATCACCTGGAAACCGAGCGGGCCATCCAGGCCAGCGGCCTGCCGCACGTCATTTTCCGCAACGGCTGGTATCACGAGAACCTGTTGATGTCGCTGCCCGCCGCGCTGAAGCTCGGCCAATGGCATTCGGCGGCGCAAGGCGGCAGAACCTCCTACGCGGCACGAGAAGACATCGCCGAAGCGATTGCCGCCGTGCTGGCCGGCTCGGGCATCGATAGCCGGATCCACACACTGACCGGCTCCGAGGCGCTCAACCGCGAGGAAATCGCGGAGCGGGCGCGCCGCGCGACGGGCCAACCGCTTACCGTGGTGAACGTGACGGACGAGCAATTCGCCGAAGGGCTGAAAGCGGCCGGCGTGCCCGGCGCGTTCATTCCCGTCCTGGTGTCGATTGAGGCGGAGACCCGGGCCGGCAATCTGTCCATCGTCACCGATCACCTCGCGTCGCTGCTCGCGCGTCCGCCGAAGCGGCTCGCCGACCATCTGGACGCGGCCAAGGCCAGCTACCTGGCTTGACGTAGGCCGCCGGGGCGCTCGACAGGATTCGTCGCCCCGGAGCGCGGGACACTCGTGGCAACACGAAGTTTTTCGTCGGTGTCCCGATCATGCGGTGCGAGGCATCGACGAGGTCGATCCGCACCCTGCGGAGCGCCGCAGGCAAAGGACCGAAATGAATCGCGTCCACCCGCGCAGGTATCCCGCGCCATGTGTCCGTCGCCGATGGCAACATGCCGATGTCCGATCCCGGGCTTCAATTCGGTGACCGCCCCGCCGTTGACCTCGGCGTACAACGGCAGGGGCATCCTGTTCTCTACGCAATACGCCAAATAAACATAGTCGCCTTCCGAAAAATAGGAAGGAGACCAGAAAGTGTCGATCTCGATGAGCGATCGGCCAAATATGCGGTCCCGAGATACGAACTCCGGCGAACGGCCAGGCTCGCGCATACCGCGCTGAATGCCCGTCGGCCGACAGCGTCGCACCTGCGCGACGGCTACCCAATAACGATCAAACGCTAACCGCATTACATGCTTTAATTGCGCCTGCCGCGCCCCACCGCGGATGCCCACGTAAGTGTTGAAAGCCCCACGTTCGTTTTCATCCGAAGATAAGCATGTCCACCTCAAACTCGATCGGGAAAATCGCCGACTGGGCTGGAAAGAATTTTCTGATCGTCGGCATGTTGGGCACCTTGATGTCGGCCGCGGCCTTGGGAATCAGTATCATGACGCTCGCTGCCACGCGAAGTGAAGTCATCGATCATGCCAACGAGAACTCGCGCAACGTCACCGCGGTGCTGGTCAGCGAAATAACCAGGACCGTCGAAACCGCCAACACCGCCTTGATGAGCCTGACGGCGAATCTCGGCAACCCCGCATTCCAAAAAATGGACCCCCGCCTGCGGCATGACCTGCTGTTCGAAAGAACCGCCGCGCAGTATGTCACCGGGATGGGCATCACCGATGCGCGGGGCAGGCTGGTCGACGGATGCTGCGGCAACACGCATAAATGGGATTTCAGCGACCGGGACTACTTCACGGTGCACCGCGATGCCCTGGACATCGGGCTGTACGTATCGGAGCCTTACCAAGCGCGCTCGCGCGGCGGCACACGGTCGATCGCCCTGTCTCGCCGAGTCGAGGGACCGAATCATGCGTTCAACGGCATCGCGGTGGTCGCCATCGACCTGGCCTACTTCGACCAGCTGCTGTCCCGCTTGAATGTCGGCGCCCATGGCGTCAGCGCCGTGGTGCGCACGGATGGCGCCATCCTGGCAAGAAATCCCCCCGTCAGCGAGAGCCAGATGACGATCCTGCGCGACTCCAAGACCTTCGCGCGCATGGTAAGCAGCCACTCGGGCTTCTATGCCGCACGCTCCATTGTCGACGGTACCCTGCGCCTGTACACGTTCCAGCGCGTGCCCGGCACCCCGCTGATCGCGGTGATCGCGCCTGCCAAACGCGACGTGCTGGCTGACATCAGCCGCATGTCCTGGAAGGTCGGCGTGTCAGCCGGGGCGATCAGCGCCTCGTTCTGCGCGGTGGTCTGGCTGCTTGCCTTCGCCTTGCGCGACAACCTGAGAAAACAGCAGAGACTGACGGATCTCAGCCACACCGATGCCTTGACCGGGCTGCTGAACCGCCGGGCACTGGATGCCGCGCTGGACGACGAATGGCATCGGGTCCATCGCGGCAACACCTGCATGTCCGTCCTGTTCATCGACGCCGACCACTTCAAGCAGTACAACGATGTCCATGGCCATGCCAGGGGCGACACCGCCCTGCGCTTCCTGGCCGAATGCATACGCAAGCACGTCAGGCGTCATGGCGACATCGCGGCGCGTTACGGCGGGGAGGAATTCGTCGCGGTGCTGGCCAATACCGATGAGAACGGCGCGGCACGCGTCGCGGAGGCCATTCGACAGGAGATCGAAACGAACCGGCTCGCGGGTTTCCCCGAGCCGGTACCTGCCTTCACGGTCAGCATAGGATGCGCGACGGGCCGAGCAGGACGGCCAGCCTCGGTCGACGCCCTCTCGCATCGAGCCGACCTGGCGCTCTACGAGGCCAAGCGACAAGGAAGAAACCGGGTATGCGTGGCGTCGATGGAGGATGACGAGGCACCCGCCTGACGAAGTGCCCCTCGCGATCGACGTCGTCGAGCTTGCGCGGCTTACCCGGCCCGGCCGCCTCCGGCAACCGTCATGCCTCGAGCGATGCGATTCCCCTTGCCGCTCGCGCCGCCGGCGCGTCGCGAGCGAACGCGGCCAGCAGGCGAGCCTTGTTCAATGCCCGAATACCGCGGCATCGATCCGGAACAGCGAGATCGCGTGACTCAACTGCCGCCCCTGATCCTCCAGTGATTTCGAAGCCGCGGCCGCCTCCTCCACCAGCGCGGCGTTCTGCTGCGTGACCTCGTCCATCTGCGTCACGGCCAGGTTGACCTGCTCGATTCCCCGGCTCTGCTCGCTCGACGCGGCGGCGATCTCCCCCATGATGTCGGTCACCCGTGCCACCGCCTGGGTCACCTCGGTCATCGTCTTGCCGGCCTCGCCCACCAACTGGGAGCCATCCAGGACCTTCTGCACCGACGAGCTGATCAACTCCTTGATCTCCTTGGCGGCCGCCGACGATCGCTGGGCGAGGCTGCGCACCTCGCTGGCCACCACGGCGAAACCGCGGCCCTGTTCACCGGCCCGGGCCGCCTCCACCGCCGCGTTGAGCGCGAGGATGTTCGTCTGGAACGCAATGCCTTCGATGATGCCCGTGATGTCGGCAATCTTGCTGGAACTCGCGCTGATCTCGTCCATCGTGCCGACCACCTGGCTCACGACGCGATTGCCGCGACCCGCCACTTCGGATGCATTGGCGGAAAGGCCGCTCGCCTGCTGCGCGTTCTCCGCATTCTGCCTGACGGCGGAGGTGAGTTCCTCCATGCTCGCCGCGGTTTCCTGCAGCGACGCGGCCTGCTGTTCCGTGCGCGAGGACAGGTCCACGTTGCCCGACGCAATCTGGCTCGAACCCGTGGCGATACTGTCCGCGGCCGAGCGCACCTGCCCGATCAGGCCGACCAGGCTGCGCTGCATGGCGCCCATCGAGGCCAGCACGCTGCCGGCCATGGCGCGCTCGGCACCGGGTACCGGCCGAAGATCGCCCTCGGCCACCCGCATCGTGACTTCGCTCAGTTCGGTGGGATCGGCGCCGAGCGCGCGCAGGATACCTCGCGTGATCACCACGCCGGCCAGCACCGCCAGCAACACCGTCGCCAGGCAGATGCCGACCAGCAGGTTGCGCTGTTGGTGAAACTGCGCCGAGGAAGCCTGGACCCGCTGCCCCTCCTGCTCGCGCACGAAGCCGCCATAGTCGTTTTCGGCCTTGATCAGCGCCGACAGCAATGGCCGGCACTTCGAGGCGATCGCCGCGATCGCGGCGTCCCGCTGCCCGCTCACGGCCAGTTGCGCGATGTCGAGCGACACCGGCCGGTATTGGGCTTCGATCCTCGGAAGTTCGGCCGCCAACTGCCGCCCCCGCTCGCTCATGTCGGTGGCGCTGGCCACCAGCGCATTGAATGCGTCGAGGGTTTGCTCGACACGGCGTTGCGCATCGGAAACCGCGGCCTTTTCGATCTCGATGTCGGCGGGTGCGGTGACCAGCACCAGGTTTCTCACGGCCATGGCCCGATCGTCCACCGCGCGCCGGACCGCCTGTGCCGCGTTGCCCCGCGCATTGACGCCCTCGACATAGCTGGAGAAGCGTTCATGCGATTCGACGATCCCGCTCAGCGAGAAGCCGGAAACGATCACCACCATCGCCGCCAGAAAGCCGAAGGCGACCGTCAATTTCGTTTTGACTGACCATTTATTGATATTCATTTTCTACCCCGATTCTCCAAATCCAAGCACCTGCCACCCCATCCTCCCGAAATATCATATAAATCGACATCGGGAACATTTTGCGGTATTCAAGCCAGTCCGCACCGGTGTTAACGGAACCGGCGGCAAGGGCTTTAGCTCTTGACCAGCGCGGGATCCCGTGTAAACGTCTCTTGACCGAAAGAATTCACATTGATTTTCAATTCATGACGAATTGGAAATCATTGGACGAATTATCGGACTGACACTATCGTCTTATTAATTCGAGGATCGAGATCGGAATTGAAATTCGAGGCATTGATATCCGCCCGCGGCACCGCGTGCAGGAACAGGGGAAACGAGATGCCGCGGGGCCGGCCGCGGCACATCGATGAAGCGGGTCGCCGCAAGGCACGCGCCGGCTCAGCCCCCGGTCAGCAGCCGTGCGCCCAGGGCCAGCGCGAGAGCCGGAAGCATCACCGCGGCGCCAACCGCGAGGAACTGCATGAAGCCGACTTCCTCGCCTTCGCGGCGAATGGCCGAGAGCCAGAGAATCGTGGCGAGCGAGCCGGTGATCGACAGGTTGGGCCCGAGATCGACGGCGATCAGCAGCGCATCCACCACGCGCTGAGGACTATGTGCCGCCGCCACGGTCGCACTCGCGATCAGGCCGGCCGGCAAGTTGTTGATCGCGTTGCTGCCCAGCGCGAGCGCCCCGCCGGCCACGACGGCGGCCAAGCCCTGATCGCGTCCGGCAGCCGATGCGAGCAGCCGTGACAGAACATCGATCACGCCGGTATGCGCCAGCATTTCCACCAGCACGAACAGGCCGGCCACCAGCGGCAGCACGCTCCAGGAAATCTCCCCGAGGAACGCGAAGGGAGAGCGACGCTCCTTGAGCAGCACCACCAGCGCGGTCAACACACCGAGCACCGCGGTGGGCAGGCCGAGCGGCAGATCGAAGGCGGACACCACCAGCAAGGCCACCGCCGTCATGGCGATCCCGGCCAGCGCCACCTTGCCGCTCGAGCCGAGTGGCTCGACGGGTGGGTCCGTCGCACAGGCACCGGCGAGGTGCTCGCGTTGCGTATGGCGCAGCATCCAGAACGTCGCGAGGATCGACAGCGCCGAGGGCAAGGCAAAACGGACCACCCAGGTACCCAGCGCCGGCGTATGGTTGCCGTACAGCACGAGATTGGCCGGGTTCGATATCGGCAGGACGAAGCTGGCCGCGTTCGCGACGAAGGCGCATGCATAGAGAAAAGGCAGCGGCCGAGTCCCGGCACGCCGCGCGGCGGCGAACACCGCCGGCGTGAGCACGACCGCCGCGGCATCGTTCGAGAGGAAGGCCGTCACGCCGACGCCGACCAGGTACACCAGCACGAACAGCCGGCGCGGCGAACCGTTTGCATGCAGGACGGCCAGCGCCGCGACCCAGTCGAACAGACCCTCGCGACGGCCCAGCTCGGACAGCAGCATCATGCCGGTGAGAAACAGGTAGACGTCGCCGCCCTTGCAGACAGCCTGCCACGCGAGATGGACCGGGAGCAGGCCGAGCACGACCAGCAGCAGTGCCCCCGTGACCGCCCAAACCGCCTCGGGCCAGCGAAAAGGACGCAGGATGACGCCCGCGGTCGAGCTCAGCGCGATACCCCAGGCAAGCCAGCTTGAATTCATCGGACGAGCGGCGTGTCTTCGACAAGCGCGGGGAGGCCGCAGGCGCGCTTCAGCGTCGTGCCGAAGCAGAGCCAGAGCGCCAGCGAACCGACCGACACCCCGCCGAGCGCCAGGAACGCGGCGCCATACCCGAGGTGCTGCGCGAGGAACCCGCCCAGCGCGGGGCTCAACGCGGCGCCCATGCCCTGGACCGTCATGACCACGCCCTGGCCGACATTCACGCGCCCCGTACCCTGCAGCAGACGAACCACCAGCGCCGGAACGGCCACGCTCTGCAGCCCGGCACCCACGCCGTCGAGCACCTGCACCGGCCAGACACCCCAGGCGGTGATGAAGCTCGCGGCCACCACCCCGCGCAGCGGCAAGGCGAGAAAGGTGAGCAGGATCACACCCCAGTAGCCGATGCCGCGGATCAGTCGCGGCGCGATGCAGGCGGCGACGATCATCACCAGTTGCGCGACGACGATGGTCTGCGCGGTCAGCACGCTCGGATCGCCCTGTCGGGCGGCCACCACCGCAAGACCATAGAGCGGCAGCATGGCGGCATTGCCCAGATGGAACAGCGCAAGCGCCACCGCGAGCAGCAGCAAGGCACGGTTGCCAAGCAACGCACGCGCGCCGCTTGCCGGCCCGCCCTGCGCCGACGAGGTGGCGTCCAGCCCCCTCGCCCGATCATGGTCGATCGCCTCGCGCGGGATAAGCAAGGTGGTGACGATCGCCAGCACGGCAAACACGCCGGCCAGCGCGAATACGGCACCGAATCCGAAACGCCAGCCGAGCCAGCCCGACAGCGCCGCCCCGGCCACGTTGCCCGCGTGATTGGCCACCTGGTTGCGTCCGAACTGCCGATCGAAGTCGCGTTCGCTGACCATGCCGAGCGTCATGCCGAGGACGGCGGGGCCGAGCACCGCGCCGGCCAGCGCGGTGAACACCTGCGAGACGGCCACCACCCAATGCTGCTGCGATATCCACAGCACCAGGGAGGCGAGCGTGGTGGCGAGCGCCGCCGCCACGATGAGGCCGCGCTTGTGCCGGGTGGCATCCACCAGGGCGCCGGCGGGTGAGGTCGCCAGCATGCCGGCGATGCCGCCGAGCGTCATCACCGCGCCGATCGCGTCCGGACGCCAGCCCTGCGCCTGCAGGAAGACGCCCAGAAACGGGCCGATCCCGGCCTGCACGTCGGCCATGAAGAAATTGAGCCCTTCAAGGGCATACCGGGCTCTCATGGTTCGAGCTGCCAGGAAAGACGCCGCGGCAGCCGGACCTGGCGCGTGGCGGGCGTGGCGAGCGGTTCGGCAGGGCCTTCGGAGTCGATCCAATCCATCTCTTGATCCTCGTGTGCGATTCTCGGCGGGGCGAAGCCCGATCGACGGCGCGTATGGGCAACGGGGCAAACAGGGTGTCCCGAGGCCATGGACAGGGCGGCCTCGGACCGGCGAATCGAGGCGGCCGGCGGATTCGTCGATCGTGGAAATGCGAAGCAGGATGCAAACGTCATGCCATCCGGAGCGGGGCCCCGGGATCGGGGCATGCGAAGCGCAAGCGGCGGCGCATGTGTCAAGCAAGCGGACGTCAGCCGTCCGATCCGTTGACACATGTCGCCGACATCGAGGACCGGCGCCGGATATCGGACTGAAAACGCGTGCCGGACGCGTGATTTCAGGCAGTTCGACTGCCTCGGAGCTACGTATCTCGTGTACGATTTGCCCAGCCGTCGTCCACGCTGTTCGATGTGGTGGCAAGCATCGAGCAATTGGATACGGTCGCCTCCTGAAAATTTCGGATGGCTGATTAACCATGCAGTGAATGGCGAACCGCGACGGCGTCGAACGGCAACACCCGGACACGGTTCCCACATGGACTCGTCGACAGGCGGCCCCCGCTCCCTTTCCTCACATGGATGTATTCGATGACTGCCTCCCCCGCCGACCTGCCCGCTCTCGCTGTCCGGAACAGCCACTGTTCGAGCTGCCGCGACGACGACAAGCTCGATGTCGACATCACCTTCGCGTTCCAGCCGATCGTCGACGTGCGGTCGATGCGCCCCTATGGCTACGAGGCCCTGGTACGCGGCCCGCGGGGCGAAGGCGCGTCGAACGTGCTGTGCCAGGTCAACGCGGACAATCGATACCTGTTCGACCAGCACTGCAGAACGACGGCGATCCGCCAGGCCTCCGAACTCGGTCTCGACACCTATCTGTCCATCAATTTCCTGCCGAACGCGGTTCATCATCCCGCCGCATGCATCAAGCGCACCTTCGAAGCCGCGGAGCGGCACGGTTTTCCCGTGGAGCGGATCATCCTGGAGACGGCGGAAAGCGAGAACATCGCGGATCGCCCGCGCCTGGTGGAAATATTCCGGGCATACAAGCAATTCGGCTTTCAGACGGCGATCGACGACTTCGGCGCAGGCTACGCCGGGCTTTCGCTACTGGCCGACTTCCAGCCCGACCTGATCAAGCTGGACATCGAACTGGTGCGCCGCGTCGACGCCGACCCCGTTCGTCAGCACATCGTGCGCGGCGTCCTGGCGATTTGCCGCGATCTGGGCATCCGCGTCATCGCGGAAGGCGTGGAGACGCCCCTGGAACGGGACTTCCTGCTGGCCGAGGATGTGGTCCTGATGCAAGGCTATCTTTTCGCCAGGCCCGGCCTCGAGTCGCTGCCGCAACCGTCACGGTCGTCCTGAGCCCAGGTCCGGCGGGACCTGCGCACTCGCGGCGAGATGCCGAACCCGGCGCGCCGTGGCGAGCTACTGCAGGACAAAATCGGTGATCAGCACCTCGTCGACGCGAGCGCTGCGATTGCCCGGCTGCGTCGGCCGCTCGATCAGGGCGCGCAGCTGGTCGACGAGCTGGCGTTTGTCGTCGAGCGTGGCGAGGTCCTCGGGATGCTTGTTCGACAGGGCCATCAGGATGCGGCTGCGGATCTCGGGCATATGTTGCGTCAGGTAATCCTGGGCGGTCGGATCGGTGAGCTTCAGGGTCAGGCAGATGCGCACGTAGTGCATCTCGTCGTCGGACTGCAGGTTCACCGTCATGGGATCGAGCGGGAAGTACACCGGCGTGGAAAGCGGCGGCGGGCCGGCTTGGGCGGCCTCGGCCGTGCCCTCGTGCCTGACGAAGGCAAACCAGGCCGCGCCCGCGCCCGCGGCGGCGAGGAGCAGGCCGATCAGCCCGAACAGGATGAAGCGCTTGGCCTTCCCCGTGGACGGGTTCGAGGGGACGGCGGAGGCGGTCGTGGTAGCCATGTGTTTTGCTCCGAGAGGGCGTGCCGGCCAAATTGCCAGGCCGAGGGTGGGTCCCACGGTCCACGGCAGGTACGTCGTGTCGGCAATCCGGCCGCGTGGTTGTTATTGGATGCGAGTAGGACGATTCGATCTGGTGGATCGCCAAGAAGGCAGCAAGCTGCGAGGAAACGGATTACAGGCGTTTTGAGATTGACATGACGAATAGCGGCCCCGGGACGAATATCACAACGCAGATATGCCGCGACGCGACGGCGTACGGCGGACGATCAGGGCAGCGCGCCAGGAAACACGATCGATGCGAACGCCTCGTACGCCTTTCACCGAACCGCGGCTGCCGCGTTAACCATACGGTATAACGGCAGACAGACATCGATCTGAAGGGAGAACGCACGACATGCCGAGCGTGATCCCGGTCGTCAGGCCGACCGCCCGCTGCATGGCGGTCGATTCCCGACACCTCGATCCGGTTCAGGCCGATGAAAGGCTGCCATCGCCTTCATCACGGCCGACTTCCTGCACACGACGCAGTGCCGCGTAAATTTCCTCCAGCTTGCCACGTCCGAATTTCGCCTCGATCGACCGGTATTGCGCCTCGATTCGAGGTTGTATCCTGCCGATCAGGCTTCGGCTGCGCACCGTCAACCTGATTTTCGAGCGCCGCAAATCCAGCGCCGAGCGCTTTCTCGTGATCATGCCGTCACGTTCCAGGCGCTCGAGTATGCGAGTCAGGCTGGGATGGAGAAGGCAGCATTGCTTCGCGATTTGCCCCGCCTCCAGACCTTCCCCGGACACTGCTTCGAGGAGACGGAGAATGCGCCATTGCTGCTCCGTCAGCGAATACTCGTTGAGGATGGACCGAATCGGAACCAGCAAGGCCTCGCGCGCCTCCAGAAGCGGGATGATCAGTCTGTAAATATCGCTCATATCAGGCACGTGGTGTCGGTCGCTCGGTGTCTATGTCACGCGGGGGCGTCGATCAGCTCGGCGATCTCGTCCACCTCGATGGTGCGGCCGCGACGGTTCTCGATGCCCCGGCCCCAGGCCTGCACCCATGCACCCGGCACCAGATAGGACCGCAGCTCGCCGGCCGCGTGCGGCGGCATGCGCAAGGAGGTGCCGTCCTCCAGCAGCGCCCCGCGCAGCTCCCCCTTCGGGCCGTACAGCGACAACACGACTTTTCCGCCCGTCTCCATCGGTTCGTGCTCCACATGCGGCCTGCCATGTTTTTCGCCGTCGCGCTGGGGACCTTCGTCCAGTATCACCGCGCCTTGTCGCGTCACGAGCTCCACCGCCGCGATCAGGTCCGCGCCGCGCGGCTTCACCCCACGCACGCGGATCGTGTCGCCCACCGCCACGTGCCGCTCGATTCGCTTCGACAGATGCGGCGGCACATGCACCAGGCGCATGTCGCGCGTGCCGAGCACGATGCCGTCGATTTCGCCGTGCGGGTTCAGAAGAAAGCGGCTTACCGTGCCGCGCGTTTCGGGAAGGCCTTCGGGGTCGATCCAATGCATGTCGTGATCCTCGTTCGATGTTCGTGAAAAGCATGAAGCCGGGCGATCGTTCAGGGTGCCGGCGGCGGGCTGTCGTAGAGCCGGCTCAGCTTGCCCGGCGGCCCGAAGGCGGTCGCCTGCAGGGCCGTGCCGTATTCGTTGCGCGTGCCGTATCCCTGCGCCGCCACGCTCGCGCCAACGCGCAGGAGCTGCGGAAATTGCTGCGCCACCGGTGGCGTGAGCTTGATCGAGGTGCCGTCGGTGAGGATCACGCCATCGGGTTCGCCACGCGGTGCGGTCGTGACGTGGGCCACCTCGCCTTGCGCGCTGAGCGGCGACAGGCCCGCGCCGCGCAGGTCGCCCGGCGTGGGCGGCGCGCCCGGCGGCGGCGCCTCGGCAAGCTGCCGGCCGCTTCTCGCGTCGGCGACGCGCTGCGCGACGAGATTGCCAACGGCATCGCGCGTGCCCGTCACCTGCACGGTGTCGCCGGGCCGGATCGCGGCGGCCAGCCGGGTGCCGGCGCGCGGGCCGACGTGCACGATCGCGCCGTCGCGAGTCAGGAAACCATCGACCTCGCCATCGGGATTGGTCAGGAAGCGCGATACGGTCGCCTGCAGGGTCACGGCCGGGCCCGCGTCGGCGAGCGGCTCGGGAAGCGCGCCGCCGCGGGGCGGCACCGGCGCGAGCGTCCCCGGCGGCGGCAGCAGGTGGGCGGCGGCCGGCGGGGCGTCGGAAGACGGTTGCGCCTGGCTGGCGCTGCTTGCGGCCAGCAGCGCGAGCACGCCGAACGCACCGAGAAGGTGGGTGGCAAGGCGTTTGACTGGGTAGGTCGATATGGCTTGCATGATTCGCTCCGTTGCGAGACGCGAATCATGTTGCAAGCGCCGTGCCACCCGCGCGAGGCCGATGGATCAAGGCGCTCGGGCCTAACGCGCCGGTCGGGGTGTCAATCAGGCGGACGACAACCGTCCGCTTCGTTGACACCCCGGCCCGGCATCACGAGCCGGCGTCGGGCTTGGGATTCGATATCCCCAGGCTGGCCAGCCGTGTGTAGAGGGATTGCCGGCTGATCCCCAGCCGGCGCGCGGCTTCGGCGCGATTGCCGTCCGCCAGCGCGAGCGCGCGCAGCACCAGCGCCCGTTCGAGCCAGGCCAGGGCATCGCCGAGCGACAGCTCAGCGAGATGGGCGGGCAGTTCATCGGTGCCGCCGCCGGCCGTGTCGAGCAGGAAGCCGAAGTCCTCGCGCGTGAGCAGCGTGCCCGCCGCCAGCGCGCTGGCACGCTCCATGGCGTTGGCCAGCTCGCGCACGTTGCCCGGCCAGGCAAAGGTGGCCAGCAGGCGCTGCGCGTCGACGGAAAGACGCTTGCGCGAGGACGGCGGCGCCAGGCTGGCCAGGAAGTGCTCGGCGAGCGGCAGGATGTCCGCCACACGCTCGCGCAAGGGCGGAATGTGCAGGGGAATCACGTTGAGCCGATACAGCAGGTCCTGGCGGAACGTGCCGGCCGCCACCATCCCGGGCAGGTCGCGATGCGTGGCGGCCACCACCCGCACGTCGATCGCCACCTCGCGGCTCGATCCGAGCGGCGTGAGCCGCCGCTCCTGCAGCACGCGCAGCAGCTTGGCCTGCATCGCGAGCGGCATGTCGCCGATCTCGTCCAGGAACAGCGTGCCCTGGTGCGCCTCCTCGAAGCGGCCGCGTCGCGCGGCGTGGGCACCGGTGAAGGCGCCCTTGTCATGGCCGAACAGCTCGCTTTCGAGCAGCGCGTCGGGGATCGCCGCGCAATTGACGGCGACGAACGGGCCGTCGGCACGCGTCGACGCGCGATGCAGCACGCGCGCCGCCACCTCCTTGCCGGTGCCCGTCTCGCCGGTGACGAGCACGGTCGAGGTGGTTGCCGCGGCGCGACCCAGGCGCTTCTGCACCTCGCGAATCGCCTCGCTCACGCCGAGCAACTGCGGTTCGTCCGAGGCCGCCTCGTCGACGAAGGCCGGTGCCGCCTCGGGCTCGCGCGCCTCGCGGCGAACGTCGAGCATGCGCGCGAGCAGCGCCGCGATCTGGTCGCGTCCCACCGGCTTGGTCAGATGCTCGAACGCGCCCAGGCGCATCGCGCCGATGGTATTGGCGCTGCTCGCGTGCGCGGTCAGCATCACGACCGGCACGTGGCGCATGCCCTCCATCGCGCGCAGCGACTCGAGCACCGCCAGCCCGTCCGCGCCCGGCAGGCGGAAATCGAGGAAGATGCAGTCCGGCACGGCGTGTTCGCGCAATATCGCGAAGGCGTCGTCGCCCGAGCCGGCCTCGAGGCAACGGTGCCCCAGGTCCTGGATGGTTTCGGCGAGGCCTTCGCGAAAGGCCTCGTCGTCGTCGATGATCAGTACGGTCGCCATGGCAGCTCGATCAGGAAACGGGTGTGTTCGGTATCCTCGGCCAGGCTGGCGCGGCCGCCATGCGCGGACGCGATCTCGCGAACCACGGCCAGGCCCAGGCCGGAGCCGTCGGGATGCCCGGTCACGAAGGGCTCGAAGACATGCTCGCGTTCGGCCGGCGCGACGCCCGGCCCGTCGTCGATCACCTCCAGCCTGAGCCGCTCGCCTTCCCGCGTGGAAACGCACGAGGCTCGCACCAGCACGCGGCCGCCGTCCCGGGCATGCCGGATCGCGTTGAGGACGAGATTGTCCAGCGCGCGCGCGAGTTGCGCGGGATCGAAGGCCGGCCGGCTCGCGCCCGGCTCGGCCTCCACCGCCAATTCGACGCCGCGCGCCGAGGCGCGGGCCTCGTGCGGATGGACGACCTCGTCGAGCCAGGCGCGCAGGTCCACCTCCCGGGGCGCCACCGTCACCGGCTGGGTCAGCGCGAGCAGGCTGCCCACCTGCGTCTCGATGCGGCCCACCTGACCGATGATCATCCGCAACGCGGCCTCGCGGCGCGCCTCGTCGCCCGCGAGCGCGTTCTCGGCCTTCAGGCGCATGGCCCCCGCCGGGTTGCGGATCTCGTGCGCGACCTGCGCGGCCATCTTGCCCAGCGCGCCGAAGCGCTCCGCCTGCGCGAGCCGCGCGGCGAGCCCGTCGGTCTCGCGTCGCAGCGTCTCGACGCGGTCCACGTAGCGATTGAGCGCGTCGACGATATGGTCCAGGTCGCGCTCGCCGAACCGCTCGAGCCGTCGGCCCTGCTCGAACGCACCCGAGGGCGCGAGTGCCTGCTCCAGGCGCGTCAGGTTGCGCTTCCAGCGTCGCAAGGCCAGTGCCAGGAACGCCGCCAGCACCAGGATGAGGGCGAGCACGCCGGCCAGCACCTTCGCGGCGCTCTCTCCATAAGGACCCAGGGGTGGGCGTGCCCGCGTCAGGGTCCAGGCGACCATCCCGTCGCGATGCGGCACGGGGCAGGCCACGGCGATCACCGCGTCCGCGCCGCTCGACACGATGCTGGCCTGCGTCCTGGCGCCGGCGGCCGCGGCGCCGAGCGTGCGCAGGATCAGCGGTGTTTCGGCCTCCGGAACGTCGCGCTTCACGCCGCTGCCCTCGTAGGTGGGGAAGGCGTAGGCCAGGAAACCGTTCGGCGCGGCGGCCGACTTGCTCCAGAATCCGCCCTCCACCCCTTCGCTGCGCGCCAGCACCAGGTCGAGCACGGCGTGCATGAGGTCGATATTGGTTTCATGCGGACGCTGAACCGACATGTCGTAGCGCGAGGCGACCGCCTCGCAGGCCGCGAAGGCCTGCTGCCTGCCGGCCGCGACGCGCTCGCCCAGCGCCGAGGACGACATCAGCCAGACCACGGCGGCCAGCAGGCTGCACAGGATCGCGACCAGGATCCAGAGCACGGCGATCTGAGTGGAAAACGAGAGTCTCGGCATAGGCGGGCGGCTTCGGGAGTTCGGCGGTCGGGCGCTGCCATGATAGCGGGTGGCAACCGCCTCGTCCCGCCCCTTTCCTCCCGGACCCGGCTCGACTTGCCGGGCAGGCGCCGGGCCTGTCCGGTCCCGGCGGCCATCGCGCGCCGCGCGTGCGCTCGTCCGGGACGCTCGATCGAAATCAATCTCGACGTAAGCGTGTCACAAAGTAACCGTATGGTTAACGCTTTTCAAATAAATACAGGGAGCACTCAAGTGTTCGCGTCGTCCGTGTCTCGTTTCGTCCGTCCCCATGCCATCGCATCCGCCGTCTCGCTGTCGTTCCTGCTCACCGCCTGCGGCGGCGACGGCACCGCGAGCGATACATCGCCCTCGGTGGTCTCGCAGGTGCCTGCCCCGCCCGCCGATCCGGGCTTCACCGATAGCGCGCCGGTGCCGTCGGTGGCGGCCTTCGTCGACAATGCGTTCACGAACCAGCGCGGCGACGCGCGCTACGCCACGATGAGCACCAATGCCGGAGTACGCGTGCTGGCCGGCTTCCGCGACCTCTGGCAACCGCTCACCGACATCGTCGACGCCGGAGTGAACGCGCCGGCCGCGGGCGGTTTCCCGGCCGTGGTCGCCTCGACCTGGACAGGACTGCCGAACGACGGCACGCCCAACGGCACGGCGCTCAACCCGGCCGTGCTCGATGCCAACGTGCAGTACGTGGTGACCGCCACCACCACGCGCAGCGCCGCGCAGGCCGACGCCGCGTACTACGACGACCGCCGCGGCAAGGGCTACAGCGTCACCGACGGCATGGGCCCCTTGACGACGGCCTGGCGCAACGCGGCCCGGCAGACCACCTCCATCACCTCGATCCCGGCGGACGCCACCACCACGCTCTACAACGACAGCGGCAACAACACCGGCGTCGGCAGCACCGCCAACGGGATGTTCGGCAGCGTGGTCGACTTCGTCAACACGATGGGCAACAACGCCTCCACGGAGCCGGCCAAGCGCTTCTACAAATACGAACGCCCGTACCGCTGGAGCAAGAACGTGGTGGTGGTGCCCGCGCTGGTCCCGGCCGAGAGCACCACGCCGGCCACCGACGGCGGGTTCCCCAGCGGCCATTCCGCCGAGGCGATGCGCGACGCGATCGCCATGGCCTATGTCGTGCCCGAGCGTTTCCAGGAAATGCTCTCGCGCGGCCTCGAGCTCGGCGAGAACCGCATCCTCGCCGGCATGCACTCGCCGCTCGACGTGATCGGCGGGCGCATCCTGGGCGAAGCCTCGGTGGCGGCCAATCTCGCGGACCCGGCCAATGCCACGCTGAAGGCAGCCGCGTTCGCGCAGGCGCATACCGCGCTGTATGCCGCGACCAACACCAACGCGACGAGCTTCCCGGCCCTCGCCCATTCGGCAGCGGTCTCGAGCGACCGCTTCGCGGATTACGCGACCAACAAGGCGAACTTCCTGCGTCGCCTGAGCTTCGGTTTCGGCCAGATCAACGCCACGACGGCTCCCGCCGTGGTGCCCAAGGGGGCCGAGGCGCTGCTGGAGACGCGCCTGCCCTACCTGAGCGCGGATCAGCGTCGCGTCGTGCTGAAGACGACCGCGCTGGCCTCGGGCTATCCGGTGCTGGACGACGCCGAGGGCTGGGGACGGCTGAACCTGTTCTCGGCCGCCGACGGCTATGGCCAGTTCAATGGCAACGTGGCGATCTCGATGGATGCCGCCCAGGGCGGCTTCAACGCGGCCGACACCTGGCGCAACGACATCGGCGGCAACGGGAAACTCAGCTTCGCGGGCAGCGGCACCTTGACCCTGGCGGGCAACAACAGCTATGGCGGCGGCACCCAGGTGACGGGCGGCACGCTGGCGGCGGCGGCGCCGAACGCATTCGGCCGCGGCGACGTCTACCTGGGCGCGGGCACGGTGGCGATCGCGGCGCCGTCGCGCGCGGCCATTGCCGGCAGGTTCACGCAACTGGCGGGCAGCACGCTGGAACTCGACCGCGGCGCGGGCGACGCCGGCCGCGTCGCGGTGGCGGGCCCGGTCGCGATCGCCGGCGGCACGCTGCACGTGAAATTCACGCAAGGCTACGCGCCCAAGCCGGGCGATACGGTCAGCCTGATCGACAGCGGCAGCTTCGCGGGGCGCTTCGATGCCGTGGTGGTCGACGGCTACAAGGCGACGCCCCTGTACAGCGCCTCCGGCGTGCAGGTCCGCATCGACGGCTGAGCGTCGGGCGGTGCGGTGCCTTGCCGGGTATCGCCTGGTATCGCATCGCGCCGGGCATCGGCAAGTCGGCGTGTCGCGGGGCCGCCGCGGCATTCGTGCAGGGCGACGCCGCGCGACGCTGCCGAGTCGCGTCGCACGCGCGCGGGCACGTCAGGGGCCACCGTCGACCGTGCCCGGCAGCGAGTCCTCCGGCTGGATCTTCCGGTAGATCGTATTGCGCGACACGCCCAGCTCGCGCGCCGCCGCCGACACGTTGCCGCCGTGTCGCGCCAGCGTGGCCACCACCACCGACGCGGCCACGTCCTGGAGGCGCACGGCGCCCGCCTCGCCCGCCCTGGCGGGGCCGCCCTCCCTGCCGGCGGGCTCGGGTCGATCGTCGCGACGCAGTTCCTCGAGGAAATCGTCGGGAAGATGCTCGGCACGGATCGGCTCATCGTCGTCGGCCATCGCCGCCGCCGTGCGCAGCAGGTTGCCCAGTTGGCGGAAATTGCCTGGCCAGGCGCAACGCTCGAACAGCGCCATCACCTCGGGCGCCACGCGCAAGGCCCGAGCACGTCCGCTGGCCCGTGCCTCCTGCTCCAGCATGCGCGCCACCACCACGCGCAGGTCCTTGCGTTCGCGCAGCGCGGGCAACCTGACGGTCAGGCCATTCAGGCGGTAATACAGATCCTCGCGAAACTGATGCCGCGCCAGCATCTCGCGCAGGTCGCGATGGGTGGCGCAGACGATCGCCACGTCGATGGGAATCGATCTGGCCGAGCCCAGCGGATTGACCTGCCGCTCCTGCAGCACACGCAGCAGCCGCGCCTGGAGCGGATACGGCATGTCGCCGATCTCGTCGAGAAACAGCGTGCCGCCGTCGGCCTGCATCAGCTTGCCGACGGCACCGCCTCGCCTCGCGCCCGTGAAGGCGCCGGCCTCGTAGCCGAACAGTTCCGATTCGATCAGGGTTTCCGGAATGGACGCGCAGTTGACCGCCACGAAGGGCCCGTCGCCGCGCGGTGAATCGGCGTGGATCGCCTGGGCCAGCAGTTCCTTGCCCGAGCCGGTCGGTCCCGTGACGAGCACCGGGATATCCTTGCCGATCACCTTGCGCAGCTTGGCGATCACGCCCGCCATCCGCGGATCGCCGGTGTCGAGTTCGGCGAGCCGCGAGGCGCGCCTCGCGGCAGCGGGCCGCCCCGGTCCCGCCGCATCGGTGGCTTCGGCCAGCGCGCGCGCATGGCCGCGATGCAAGGCATCCGCGCGTGCGGCCGGGCGCGACTGCACGCGCGCGCACACCACCGCCCCGTTGCTGAGGTTCAGCATCAGGGGCACCTCGCGATTGGCGCGCCGCCAGTCGAGCAGTTGCGTCCAGGTGGTCTGGAACAGCGAGGCGAGCGTCTGGGCGCGCAAGGCCGGCAACGACATGCCGAGCTGGAATTGCGCGCTGCGATTGGCGGACGCCACATGCCCGTCCTCGCTGAAGGCGACGATGCCCTCCATCAAGGTGCCGAGAAATTCCGCGCGCCCGTGGAAGGACACCTGCAACATCTCCTGGAAGGTGCTGGCGAACAGGTAGTTCTCGATCATCTGCACCGACATCTTCGCCAGCGCCATGGTGTGCTGGTGGTAGCTGCGATGGTCGCCCGTCACGTCCAGCACGCCGGCCACCTGGCCGTAGGGGTCGAGGATCGGGACGCTGGAACAGGTCAGGAAATGGTTGGCCGACAGATAGTGCTGTTCGCCGTGCACCACCAGGGCGCTGCGCTCGGCCAGCGCGGTGCCGATGCCGTTGGTGCCCTGGCGGTTCTCGGCCCAGTTGGCCCCGGGCATCAGCGCGACCCGCTTGGCGCGCTGCAGGAAATCGTCGTCGCCGATCGAGTGGAGGATGAGGCCCTCCGCATTGGTCACCACGATCATGCTGTGGGTATTGGCGATCTGGTCGTGCAGCGTTTCCATGACCGGCATCGCATGCGCGCACAGGATGCGGTTCTGTTCGCGCTTCAACGCCAGTGCGGCGTCGGTCAGGATGTCGTAATCCGGCCGCACCGAGGCGCTCAGGCCGAACATCTCGGAGCGCTCGTGCGCCTTTCGGATCGTCGTCAGGAGCCTGGCCGCGGGCGGGCCCGGCTCGCGAAGGGAGGCGGGATCGAACCTGTCGTGCATCGTCTTCTCCTGAGCGGCTTGCTGGCGTGCCGCATGGGCGCCGTCGCGACCACGTGCTGCCGGCGGCCCCGCAAGCGCCCGGGGCGAACGCTTCGCGCGCCGCCCGCGGCGCGCGAAGCGGCGGCGGCTCGCCGACGGCACGCCGCGGCGAGTTCCTCACGCATGCGGCGCCCCCTCGCGGACGCGCGCGCCTTCCATCAGAAGAAACCGAGCGCGTCGGGCTGGTAATTGACCAGCAGGCACTTCGTCTGCTGGTAATTCGACAGCGCCATCTTGTGCGTCTCGCGTCCGATGCCCGACTGCTTGTAGCCGCCGAAGGCCGCATGCGCGGGATACAGATGATAGCAGTTGGTCCAGACCCGGCCCGCCTCGATCTCCCGGCCCATGCGGTAGGCGCGCGCGCCGTCGCGCGTCCAGACGCCCGCGCCGAGCCCGTAGTAGGTGTCGTTCGCGATCTCGATGGCTTCCTGCTCGTCGCGGAAGGTCATCACCGAGGCCACCGGCCCGAAGATCTCCTCCTGGAACACACGCATCCGGTTGTGCCCGAGCAGCATGGTGGGCTGCACGTAGAAGCCGCTGTCGAGTTCCGCGTGGGGCTGGGCGCGGCCGCCGCCGGTCAGGCACAGCGCCCCCTCCTCGCGGCCGATGTCGATGTAGGACAGGATCTTGTCGAGTTGCTGCCGCGATGCCTGCGCGCCGATCATCGTGTCGAGGTCGAGCGGGTTGCCGCCCTTGATGCGCTCCACGCGCGCGATCGCCCGCTCGATGAAGCGCTCGTAGATCGATTCCTGGATCAGCACGCGCGAGGGGCAGGTGCAGATCTCGCCCTGGTTGAGCGCGAACATCGCCAAGCCCTCGAGCGCCTTGTCGAGGAATGCGTCGTCCCGGTCGAGCACGTCGGCGAAGAACACGTTCGGACTCTTGCCGCCCAGCTCCACCGTCGACGGGATCAGGTTGTCGGCGGCCGCGTGCAGGATCCGCTTGCCCACCGGCGTGGAGCCGGTGAAGGCGATCTTGGCGATGCGCTTGCTGGTGGCGAGCGCCTCGCCCGCCTCCTTGCCGAAACCGTTCACCACGTTCAGCGTGCCGGGCGGGAACAGCTCGCCGATCAGCTCCATGAGCACCAGGATCGAGGCGGGCGTCTGCTCGGCCGGCTTGATCACCACGCAGCAGCCCGCGGCAAGCGCCGGCGCGAGCTTCCAGGCCGCCATCAGCAGCGGGAAATTCCAGGGAATGATCTGTCCGACCACGCCGAGCGGCTCGTGGAAATGATAGGCGACCGTGTGCTCGTCGATCTCGGAGATGCCGCCCTCCTGCGCGCGGATACAGCCCGCGAAATAGCGGAAATGGTCGATCGCGAGCGGCAGGTCGGCCATCATCGTCTCGCGCAGCGGCTTGCCGTTGTCGATGGTCTCGGCCACCGCGAGCATGCGCAGGTTCCTTTCCATGCGATCGGCGGCGGCCAGCAGCAGGTTGGCCCGATCGGCCGCGGAGGTCCTGGCCCACTTGCGGCGCGCCGCATGCGCGGCGTCGATCGCCAGATCGATATCGGCGGCGCCCGAACGCGGCACGCTGCAGAAGGCCTTGCCGTTGATGGGCGACAGGTTGTCGAAATACTCGCCGCCCAGCGGCGGCACCCACTTGCCGCCGATGTAGTTGTCGTAGCGCGAACGATACGGATACTCGATGTCGAGGCCGTGGCGCTCGAGGTCAAACGGATTCATGTGCATTCCTGTTGTGCGGATGTGGCGCGGGCAATCCGCGCGCCACATCCGCGGCGCGCGGGCCTCGCGCATGGAGGACGCTCCCTCGCGGCCTGGCCGGCGAGGCAGGCACGGGCCTACATGGCCGCTTCGAAGATCGCGATCACCTGGGGCAGGGTCGCCTTGCGCGGGTTGGTCAGCATGCAGGCGTCCTTCTGCGCGTTGGTCGCCATCAGCTCGTGGTCCCCGGCCTTCACGCCGAGCCCGGCCAGGCCCGACGGAATGCCCACCGAAGCGGACAGGCGCCGGATCGCCGCCACCGCCGAGGCGGCGGCATCGTTGACGGATACGCCCTCGGTGCGCTCGCCGAGCAGCGAGGCGATGCGCGCGAAGCGCTCCGGCGCGGCGATCAGGTTGAACTCCGAGACGTGCGGCAGCAGGATCGCGTTGCACACGCCGTGCGGCAGGTTGTAGAAGCCGCCGAGCTGGTGCGCCATGGCGTGGACGTAACCCAGCGAGGCGTTGTTGAACGCCATGCCGGCGAGATATTGCGCGTAGCACATGGCGGCGCGCGCTTCCATCGATTCGCCGTTGGCCACTGCCTTCGGCAGCCATTGGCCGATCAGTTCGATCGCCTTCTCGGCGCAGGCGTCGGTGATCGGCGTGGCCGCCGTCGAGACATAGGCCTCGACGGCGTGGGTCAGCGCGTCCATGCCGGTGGCGGCGGTCAGGGCCGGCGGCATCGCCACCATCAGCCGGGGGTCGTCGATCGCGATCAGCGGCGTGCAGCGCCAGTCGACGATCGCCATCTTCACGTGGTTGCTGGAGTTCGTGATGATGCAGAAACGCGTCATTTCCGCGGCCGTGCCCGCTGTCGTATTGATCGATATCAGAGGCGTCATCGGCACGCTGGATTTGTCGACGCCTTCGTAATCGCGGATGTGGCCGCCGCCGGCCGTGACGAGGCCGATTCCCTTCGCGCAATCGTGCGAGGAGCCGCCGCCCAGCGACACGATGAAATCGCAGCCTGCCTGCTGGTACAGCGTCACGCCGTCGTGGACGTTGATGTCGGTGGGATTGGGTTCGGCACCCGCGAAGATCACGGCTTGCAGGCCCGCTTCGCGCAGGTAGCCGGCGATCAGTTCGGACAGGCCCATCTTGTGCAGGCCGGCGTCGGTCACGATCAGCGCCTTGCTCCCGCCGAGCGACTTGGCGCGCGTGCCGGCCTCGCGGGCGCAGCCGGGCCCGATCAGGGTGACGCAGGGAATGAAGAAACTGTCGGTGCGATCGGCGATGCTCAGGTAGCTCATGTCGTCTCCAAGGTTATGTGGGGCATTGCGGATGCCACACACTCCCTTGCAGGAACCGTACCAGGCAACGGGGCCCCGTCCGGCAAGGCGCTCCGACGTCGGGGCGCGATCCCGGTTGTTGCCGACCAGCAAAGTTGTTTCGTTTCGGAACAGCGACGCAACACCGGCGCGACGTCGCGCCATCGGCTCGATCAATCCGGCCGGGCCGCCGGCGCCGGCACCGCCCTTACATCACCGCGCCGCGCAACCAGGGCACGAACTCGCGCTCGCCCACGCCGTTGTCCTCGCTGCAGGTCCGGCGCCCCGAGGCGACCTCCAGGATCAGCCGATAGAGATGCGCGCCGGCCTCCTCGACATCGAGCGTCCCGTCGACGATCACGCCGCTGTTGAAATCCATGTCGGTGCGCATCCGCTCGAACAGCGCGGTCGTGGTGACGATCTTGAGGGTGGGTACCGGCTTCGAGCCGAACACCGAACCACGGCCGGTGGTAAAGCACACGAGATTCGCGCCGCCGGCGATCTGGCCTGTCGCCGAGACCGGATCGTAGCCGGGCGTGTCCATGAACACGAGCCCCTTGCCGCGCACCGGCTCCGCGTAGTCGTACACCGCCTCCAGCGGCGAGCTCCCCGCCTTCGACACCGCGCCGAGCGATTTCTCGAGGATGGTGGTGATGCCGCCGGCCTTGTTCCCCGGCGAGGGGTTGTTGTTCATCTCGGCGCCGTGCTGCCGCGTGTAGCCCTCCCACCAGCGCAGCTTGTCCATCAGGCGCCGCGCCACCGCGGGCGACGCGGCGCGCTCGGTCAGCAGATGTTCGGCGCCGTACACCTCGGGCGTCTCGGAGAGGATCGCCGTGCCGCCGCTGCGCACCAGCAGATCCACCGCCACGCCGAGCGCCGGGTTGGCGCTGATGCCGGAATAACCGTCCGAGCCGCCGCATTGCAGCCCGAGCTTAAGCAGCGACGCCGGCACCGGCGTGCGCGTGGCGCGATTCGCGGCCTCCAGTTCCTCTCGAACGATGGCGATGCCGCGCGCCACGGCTTCGCGCACGCCACCCTCGTCCTGGATCACCAGGGTGCGCACCGGCCGGTCGGACGCCGCGTCGAGCTGCTCGGTCAGCCCCGTCACCTGGTTCACCTCGCAGCCCAGGCCGACAAACAGCACGCTCGCGAAATTGGGATTTCGCGCATAGCCGGTCAGCGTGCGGCGCAGCAGGTCCATCCCCTCGCCCGCCGAGGACATGCCGCATCCGCTCTGATGCGTGATCGCCACCACGCCGTCCACGTTCTCGAAGGCCGCGAGCGCATCGCCCCGAAAAGCGTCCGCGATCGCGTGGCAGACGGTGGCCGAGCAGTTCACGCTGGCAATCACGCCGACATAGTTGCGGGTGCCGGCCTGGCCGTCCGCGCGCGGGTAGCCGAGGAAGGTATCGGCGCGGGGAGCCGGCGCGGCGTGCCGGGCCGTTGCGGCTGCCTGCGCCTCGCTGTGATGCAACGGCGGCATGCCGAGATTGTCCACATGCACGTGTTCGCCTGCCGCGATGTCCCGCAACGCGATGCCGATGGTCTGCCGATACTTGGTGATGCGCTCGCCTCGCGCGATATCGCGCACGGCGAGCTTGTGCCCGGCAGGGATGGGCGAGCGGATCCGCAGCGCCTGGCCGTTCAGTTCCAGGCGCGCATCGGCTTCCAGCGCCCGCATGGCGACCGCCACGTTGTCGTCGTCGTGCAGCGCGATGAGATCGCGATCCTTCATGATGCAAGCACTCCTTTGCCGGACGAAGACAGCCCGTGCTCCGCCAGCATTTGCCTCAAGCGCGGCTGCGCCGTCGGCAAGGACAGGGACTCGGCCAGCTCGACGAGTGGCAAGACCCGGCGTTCGACCTTCTGCCGATGATTGACGGCAATGTCGGCGATGCGATGCGCGAGGAAAGGGTTCAGGAATCGCTCGCGTACCGTGTCGAGATAGGCTTGCGCATCACCCTGCAAGGCCAGCGCGCCGAACACCGGCAAGACCTCGTCGTGCCACACGCTCTCCAGCGCCTCGCGCACGCGGGGCGTGCGCATTGCGTCGAGCACGGTTTCATTCTCGGCACGACGCTCGCCGAGCCACTGTCCGGCCAGCCAGGTATGGCCGAGGTTGAGGAAAAACAGCTTGAGCCGTGCATGGCGGCTCAGTTCGTCGGTGAGCACGATCTGTTCGTGGATGCAGGGCAGCGTCATACCCGCGCGTCGCTCGATCGCCCACAGCGCGTAAGGCTCCGCCACCGCGCCGACCGGCTCGAGAGGCGCCGACACGATGCGGTCGACCAGCGAATTCACCCACACGCAATGCGTCTCCAGATAGTGGAGGAACGATTCGGGCAGCGTCCATCCCCGGGCCAGGCCGAGCACGATATCGCGCAAGGTGTCGCCATTGCGCTCGATCAGCTCGCACGGATAGAGCGACACGCCATGCTCTGGCCGCTCGCGCCAGCGCGCATGCAGCAGCACCAGCAGCTTCGCGGGATAGCTGCGCGGCACCCGCGTCTCGTCGGCGAGCAGTTCGGTCGAGTCGTGCTCGTCGAGCGCGTAGCCGGCGTCGCCGGTATTCGAGACGATGACGCGCGCCTCCTCGATCGCCACGCGACGGATCGCGGCCCAGTCGGTATCGGCCGTCCAGGCATGGCGCACCGCCGTGCATTCGACCCGGCGGTCCACCACGCGGCCGTCTTCGCGGCCCTGTATATGCACCGGGTAGCGGCCGGTGCCGGCCAGGGCCGCGATTCGTGCGCGGCTCGCCGGGTTGGCGGTGGTCTGCACGATGCCGATGGCGCCGATCGCATCGCCGCGCGCCAGCGCCTCCGAGACGAACAGCGCGACGTGCGCCAGCAGGAAACGGCTGGTGCCGAATTGAAGGATCGGTGTACTCATGCAGGCCGTCCTGGTCGAGCGGCGGCGCGCTTCAGCATTCGACCAGCGCCTTCACCACCGTTTGCCCCGGTTCGAGCAAACGCGGAAACGTATCGGGCAGCTCGGCCAGGCGCAGTCGATGCGTGTTGAGCGCCTGGTCGGGAATCCGGCCGGCACGCATCGCCTCGAGCACCGTTTCGAAATCCTCGGCGGTGGCGTTGCGGCTGGCGAGCAGGGTGGTCTCCCGCTTGTGGAACTCCGGATCGGAAAAGCTGATCGTGCCGGGCACGATCGAAATGAGCGTGTAGGTGCCGCCGTGCGCCACGAAGCCGAAGCCGCGGTTCATCGCGTCGACATTGCCGGTGGCATCGAACACCACGTCGAAGAACTCGCCGTTCGTCAGCGATGAAAGCCGCGCCGTGTCGTCGGGACCGACCGGCACGGCGGCGTCCACGTCGAGCTGCGAGCGGCAGAATTCGAGCCGGTCGGCGCGCGTGTCCAGACACACGACCTTGCCGCCGCGCAGCTTCGCGAAGATCATGGCCGCCATGCCGATCGGCCCGGCGCCCACCACCAGCACCCGCTGCCCCGCCTCCACCCTGGCGCGCCGCACCGCATGCGCGCCGATCGCGAGGAATTCGAGCATGGCCGCCTGGTCGAGCGACACGCCTTCGGCCTTGTGGACGAACTGGGCCGGCACGCTCAGGTACTCGGTCATCGCGCCGTCGCGATGCACGCCGAGCACCTTGATGTTCACGCAGCAGTTGGTCTTGCCCTGTCGGCAAGCCACGCAGTGCCCGCAGGACAGATAGGGCATCACGTACACGCCGTCGCCGGCCGCGAGCCCGGCATCGCCGTCGGCCTCGACGACCACCCCGGACAGCTCGTGGCCCATCACGCGCGGATATTCGAGGTAGGGCTGGTTGCCGGTGAAGATATGGAGGTCGGTACCGCAGATACCGACGCGGCTCACGCGCAGCAGCACCTCGCCCGCCTTGCGCTCGGGCAGCTCGGATTGGTGCGCGCGCAGCACGCCGGGAGATTCGCAGATGACGCTAAGCATGTAGAGGTCCTCATGAGCGGAAAACAATCGGGGGCCTGGCACGCCGACACGCTGGACGGCCGGCTTGGAAGGCTGGGCGGGGAAGCATCATGTCGCCCCTTCGGGCAGCGGCGCGCGGGCATCGACCAGCCCGGCCTCGCGCAGCGCGCGCCAGAACCCGGCGGGTATCGGCCGTTCCAGCCAGGCGATGTTCTGCTGCAGTTGCGACGCATCGCTCGCACCGACCAGGCACGACACCACGGCCGGATGCGCGAAGGGAAATTGCAGCGCGGCCGCGGGCAGCGGCACCTCGAAGCGCGCGCACGCGGCCGACAGCCGGCCGACCTTTTCCAGGACGTCGGCGGGTGCCCGCGCATAGTTGAACTTGCCGTTGCCGACCAGCACGCCCGAATTGAAAACGCCGCCGACGACGATCGCGGTGCCCAGGCGCGAGCAGGCGTCGAGCAGGGGCGCCAGCGCGCTCTGCTCCAGCAGCGTGTAGCGGCCCGCCAGCAGGATCGCGTCGAGCTCGACCTCGTCGAGCGCGTCGGCGGCCACTTCCCATTCGTTGACGCCCAGCCCGATGCCGCCGATCTCGCCGCCGGCGCGCAACGCCAGCAAGGCGCGAAAACCGCCGCCCTCGGTCAGTTGCGCCCAGTGCCGCTCGTGCTGCCCACCATGGGTCATGCGGCCGATGTCGTGCACGTAGAGCAGGTCGATGCGTGCCAGCCCGAGACGCTGCAGGCTGTCCTCGTGGGAGCGCATGATGCCGTCGTAGCTGTAGTCGAACACCGGGCGAAACGGCAGCGGCTCGGCCCAGTTGTCGTCGCCGGGCCTGACGCTGGCGTCGGGGCGCATCAGCCGGCCCACCTTCGTGCTCAGCGTATAGGCGCCGCGCTCGCGCGCGCCGAGCGCCTGCCCGACGCGCCGCTCGGACAGCGTGTAGCCGTAGAACGGCGCGGTATCGAAGTAGCGCAGGCCCGCGGACCAGGCGGCCTCGGCCAGCGCGGCGGCATCGGCGGCCGCCATCGGCTGGTAGAGGCCGCCGAACTGCGAGCAGCCGAGACCGAGCGCCGTCAGCGTCAGCCCGCTGCGCGGCAGGGTGCGTATTGCGCTTGCCTTCATGACCGTAGGAATTCCCGAGCTCGTTGTATCGCATCGTCGACGGAACCCGCCAGCCCTTGCCGGGCCGCGGGCCGCCGCCGTTCTTCAGTAGAGGACGTTCTTCGCCTGCTGCGAATCGAGGTTCTGCTTGTCGACCATCACCACGCCCGTATCGATCTGCTTGGGCACCGGCTTGCGCTCGATCACGC
Organism: Burkholderia gladioli; assembly: GCF_000959725.1. NCBI lineage: Bacteria > Pseudomonadati > Pseudomonadota > Betaproteobacteria > Burkholderiales > Burkholderiaceae > Burkholderia > Burkholderia gladioli. Next base: position 345,569 of record NZ_CP009322.1, on the reverse strand, counting down.
CGATCACCGTCTCGATGCCCTTGTGCCCCATCTGCCACGAACCCTGCACCGCGATCGCCTGCATCGTGCCGTCGCGCACGAAGCCTTGCAGGTCCTCGTTGCCGTCGAAGCCGATCGCCACCACCTTGCCGGCCTTGCCCGTCTGCTTGAGCGCGCGCCCGACGCCCACCGCGGTCGGCTCGTTGGCGCCGAAGATGCCCTTCAGGTCGGGGTTGGCCGACAGCACGTCGGTGGTCTGGTTCAGCGCCATCGCCATCTGCGACTGCGAGTAGTACGGCCCCACCACCTGCAGCTTGGAGTGGCTGGCGATGTACTTGCGGAAGCCGCCGACGCGGCTCACCTCGGAGCCGGCGCCCGGCACGTAGGACATGATCGCGATCTTGCCGGTCTGCCCGACGCGGTCGATCAGGGCCTGCGCGCAAAGCTCGCCGGCCTTCTCGTTGTCGGTCGAGAGGAAGGACTGGTAATACGACTTGCCGGAAGGAGAAATCGCCGAATCGATCAGGACCACCGGGATATGCGCGTTCCAGGCCTGCTTGATGGCCGGCACCAGCGCGTCGGGATCGGACGGCGCCAGCACGATGCCCGCCACATGCCGGTTCACCGCGTTGACCACCATGTTCACCTCGTCGGCGATATCCGATTCGGCCGCCGGGCCCTGGAACGTCATCGTGTAGCCCTTCTGGTCGGCCAGCGCCGCGTTGGCGCCCTTCTGCACGTTCTGCCAATAGTTGGAATTGACCGTCTTGACGATCACGGCGATCTCGCCGCCCGCCGCCTGGGCGCCGGTACTGAACGCGGCCCATAGCAGCGCGGAGGCCGCCAGCATCGGGAATGTCTTCATGTCTCGCTCCTGTCTTTGGTGGTTGGACTTCTTATGACTGCCTGTGCGACTGGGTTCAGCGCTTGCGGTTGCGAAGCTGGTCGATCCAGACCGTGCCGAGGATCACCACGCCGATGATGATCTGCTGGATGAAGCTGGACACGCCGTTCATGTTCAGCCCGTTGCGCAGCACGCCGATCACGAAGGCGCCGATGGCGGTGCCGGAAATGGTGCCGACGCCGCCCATCAGCGAGGTGCCGCCGATCACCGAGCTGGCGATCGCGTCGAGTTCGTACATCACGCCTTCGTTGGGCTGCCCGGTCACCAGCCGGGACATCAGCACGCAGCCGGTGACGCCGGCCAGCACGCCCGACAGCACGTAGGTGAACAGCTTGACGCCCTGCACGTTGACGCCGGAAAGCCGCGCCGCCTCGGCGTTCGATCCGACCGCGTAGATGTGGCGGCCGAGCGAGGTCCTCGACAGCAGCACGGAAACCACCACGAACAGCAACACCATGATCACCACCGGGTAGGGAATGCCCGGGAAGGTGGTATCGGGGAAACCGTCGGGCCCGAGATGGGAGACGCGGAACAAGGCGCCGTTGCCGAGCGCGCCGAAGGCGTCGCCGAGGTCGGACACGGGACGCGCGCCGGTGATCTGCAGCGCCATGCCGCGCGCGACCAGCATCATGCCGAGCGTGGCGATGAACGGCGGCAGGCCCATGCGCGTGACGCAGATGCCGTTGATGAAGCCGCACAGCGCGCCGACCAGGACCCCGCCCAGCATCGCCAGCGGCACCGGCACGCCGGTCTTGGCGAGCAGCGCCGCGCACACGCCGGCCAGCGCCAGCACCGAGCCGACCGACAGATCGATGCCGCCGGTGATGATCACGCAGGTCGCCGCCACGCCGAGATAGGCGATCGAGGTGACCTGCAGGCCCACCGTCATCAGGTTGTCGACCGAGAAGAACGCGGTGCTCGTGATCGAGAACGCGATCACGAGAATCACGAGGCTGCCCAGCGCCGCGAATTTCTGAATGAGTTCGCGTCGCCGCTGCTGGGCGGATCGATTGGCGGCGTGAGTGCGATCCGATGTCATTTCAAGCATGGGTGCGCCCCGAAGCGTAGTGCATGATCTCCTCCTGACTGGTGTGTGCCGTGTCGAGCACGGCAGTGATGCGGCCTTCGTGAAACACGGCGATGCGGTCCGTCATGCCGAGCAGCTCCGGCAGCTCCGAGCTGATCAGCACCACGCCCACGCCCTCGGCGGCGAGCCGGTCCATCAGGCCGTAGATCGCGAACTTCGCGCCGACGTCGATGCCGCGCGTGGGCTCGTCGAAGAACAGGATCCGCGAGCCGCGATAGAGCCACTTGCCGATCACGACCTTCTGCTGGTTGCCGCCGGACAGGTTGCGCGCGACCTGGTTGATCGAGGGCGTGCGGATCGCCAGCTCCTGCACGTAGCGCTCGGCCACGCGCGCCTCCTCGTGGAAGCGCAGGAAGCCGGCGCGCGAGGCCACGCCGCGCACGTTGGCCAGCGTCACGTTGGCGGCGACCGGCATGCCCAGCGCCAGGCCTTCCTTCTTGCGGTCTTCCGAGAGGTAGGCGATGCCATGGCGGATCGCCTCGCGCGGCGAGCGGATCGTGACCGGGCGGCCGTGCAGCGACACCGTCCCGCCGTCGAGCGGATCGGCACCGAAGATGGCACGCGCCACCTCGGTGCGCCCCGCGCCCATCAGGCCGGCGAAACCGAGGATCTCGCCCTTGCGCAACTCGAAGGACAGCGGCCCGAACACTCCTGCTCGCCGCAGGCCGTCGACGCTCAGCAGCATCTCGTCGGTCGGCACCGATTGCCGCCGCGGATAGGCATCGTCGAGCGAACGCCCCACCATGCGCGCCACCACGTCGTTGACGGTCAGCGCGGCGAAATCGTCGGTCGAGATATGGCGGCCGTCGCGCAGCACCGTGACGCGATCGACCACCTCCGCCATCTCGTCGAGACGATGCGAGATGTAGAGGATGGCCACGCCCTCGGCGCGCAATTCCTTGATGATGCGAAACAGATGGACGGTTTCCGATTCGGTCAGCGAGGACGTCGGCTCGTCCATGATCAGCACCTGCGCATCGAGCGACAGCGCCTTGGCGATTTCCACCATCTGCTGCTGCGCGATGGACAGCGCGCCGACCTTCGTGGTGGGCGCAAGCGAGAGCCCGATACGCGCCAGGCATGCCGCGGCATCGGCGTTGAGCCGGCGCCGGTCGACGAAGGGGCCGCGCTTGGGCTCGCGCGCCAGGTAGAGGTTCTCGGCGATGGACAGGTCCGGAACCAGGTTCAGTTCCTGGTGGATGATCGCGATGCCGGCCGCCTGCGCATCGGAGGTGGAGCGGAACTCCACCGCCTCGCCGCGATAGCGGATGCTGCCGCCGTCCGGGCGGTACTGGCCGCTGATGATCTTCATCAGCGTCGACTTGCCCGCGCCGTTTTCGCCGCAGATGGCGTGCACCTCGCCACGGCGCAGGTCGAGGTTCACGCCATCGAGCGCGATGACGCCGGGAAACTGCTTGCGGATGCTCTCCAGCCGCAGGATCTCGCGATCCGCGGCCAGGTGGTTCGACTTGCCGGCAAGGTCCCGCTGGCTGCGAGGCGTGCTCATCCTGTCTCCTGTGACGGCTGGCCTCGTGCCGCTGGCCAGTCCAATTTCGGCACATTAAAACGCAATCCCCCAGATTGGTCAAGCCAATATGTAAATTTACAAATTGACCTGACCAAATCTGACGGCATGCCGCCGACGGCACATTTGCGGGGCGGCGTCGGCCGCTGCTAGACTGCGCCACGACGCTGTTCCAGGCGTTTTCCGTGAACTGGATGCTGGCCGTTTATGAAATCACAAGAGCCCAAGCGGCTTTACCAATCGATAGCCGCCGATATCCTCACGCTGATTCGCCAGGGTGAGTTTCCCGTCGGCGAGCGCTTGCCGGCCGAGCGCGAGCTCGCGCTGAGGTTGGGCGTGTCGCGTCCGTCCTTGCGCGAGGCGCTGATCGCGCTGGAGATCGGCGGCCGCGTCGAGATCCGTGTGGGCTCGGGCGTTTATGTGCGCGATCCCGGCGCCGACGATGAAAGCGCTGTGGGCGCGCTGGGCGACAGCCCTTCGGAGCTGATGCAGGCGCGCGCGGCCATCGAGGGCAGCGTCGCGGCGCTGGCGGCCGCGCGCATGACGGCCGCCCTGGCCGATCGATTGAAGCGAACGGTGGACCGCATGCACCGGTTCGCCGCGGCCGGCAAGACGCCGGTGGATGCCGACCGGCAATTCCACATGCTGATCGCCGAGGCGGCCGGCAATTCGGTGCTGGCGCGTTTCGTGGGCGAGCTGTTCGACAGCCGCCACGACCCGATCGCCGCGGCGATGCGCGGCCACACCGAAAGCGCGCAAACCTGGACCGATGCGGTCAACGAACATCGGGAAATCCTGCGGGCGCTGCAGTCGGGCGACCCGATCGCCGCGCAGACCGCGATGCGGGCGCATCTGATGGCCTCCGAAGCGCGATGGGTCGGCGGCGCGCTGAAGCGGGACGCGGACTGAGGCCGCCTGGCATGGCCGTTGGCGAGGCCCTGTCCACTGCGTAGCGGAACCTCGCGATGACTTGGCCGGACTCGCCATCCCGGCTCCCGCGTCGAACCACCCGGCGCCTCCCACGCGCGACGAACTTTCATCCTTGAGATTCCGATACCCATGGACGCCGATAGCATGATGCCCTCGTCGAACCCGCCGCGCGGCGGCACGGCGTCCGAGGTTCTCGCGGTCTTCCTCAAGCTGGGGCTGAGCAGCTTCGGCGGTCCCGTCGCGCATCTGGCCTACTTCCGCCGCGAGTTCGTCGAGCGCCGCCGATGGCTGGACGACGAGGCCTATTCGGATCTGGTCGGCTTGTGCCAGTTCCTTCCGGGGCCGGCCAGCAGCCAGGTCGGCTTCTCCATCGGCCTGCTGCGGGCCGGCTGGCTCGGAGGGCTGGCCGCCTGGCTCGGATTCACCCTGCCCTCCGTCCTGCTGCTGATCGCCTTCGCGGCCCTGGCCCCGAGCCTGGGCGGCCCGCTGGGCGAAGGCCTGGTTCACGGCCTCAAGCTGGTGGCCGTCGCCGTGGTCGCGCAAGCCGTGTGGGACATGGCGCGGCGACTCTGTCCCGATCGCCGCCGGGCCTTTATCGCGCTCGCGACACTCGCCCTGCTGGCGGTCCTGAGAACGGTGTATGCGCAACTGATCGGGATCGCCCTCGGCGCGGCGCTCGGTCTTCTGCTGTGCAGGGGCGCGACCTTGCCGGGCACGAACCGCAGGCAGCTTCACGCGGATGCATTCAGGGTGTCGCGACGGGCAGGCGGTATCGCGCTGCTGCTGTTCTGCGTTTTGCTGGCCGGGCTGCCGACCCTGGCGCCATCGACTGCGAGCCGCGCCCTTTCCGTGTTCGACGGCTTCTACCGCTCGGGCGCGCTGGTGTTCGGGGGCGGCCATGTGGTGCTGCCGCTGCTGCAACAACAAACGGTGGCGACCGGCTGGGTCTCGCCGAACGCCTTCCTCGCCGGCTACGGCGCCGCGCAGGCGGTGCCGGGCCCGCTCTTCACCTTCGCCGCCTTCCTAGGCTGGATCATGCCCGCGGCACCGAATCATTGGGCCGGTGCGCTACTGGCCACGCTCGGCATCTTCCTGCCCGGGCTGCTGCTCGTGCTTGCCGCGCTGCCCTATTGGCAGGCATGGCGGGCCCGGCCCGCCATGGCGGCGGTGTTTGCCGGCGTCAACGCGGCGGTCGTCGGGCTGCTGGCAAGCGCGCTCTACTCGCCCGTGTGGACCAGCGCGGTGAACGCCTCGATCGACTTCGCCGTCGCGGCGATCGGATTTTTCCTGCTGGCTCGCTGGAAAATACCCCCGCTCGCGGTCGTCCTGCTCGGTGCGCTGGCCGGCGTTGCCGAAGCCGTGCTGCGGTAAGGGGCGCGGGCAATCGACGCGCGCCGCCGCGGATCGCGCAGCCGAGTGGCGTGACTCATGTCGTCGTCGGCCAGCTCGCCTCGCACCGCCTGCGGCTCGTCGCATGTCGCGATTGTTCGGTTCGGTTGCCTCCCGCGACACATCGCTTCGTGGCCTTGCCGGCACGGCAAGACCGCCGGCATGCGTGCATCGGCGAACGGAATCCGAGCCCCGTGCGCGACACGGCCGGCCGAGGCGGATGAAGCGATGCAGCGTGCGATAATCCCAACCCGACATGTGTCGCGCTCGACCACCTCCATCGCAAGTATTTCGATACATGGCTGCTCGAACCAATCTCGACATGGACGTGCTGCGGACCTTCGTCCTCGGTTTCCAACTGGGCAGCTTCGCGCGCGCCGCGGAGCGGCTCGGACGTTCCCAATCCGCCGTGAGCACCCAACTACGGAAGCTCGAGGATCAGGTCGGCGCGCAACTGGTGCGACGCACCGGAAGAGGCCTCGCGCCGACCGCCGCCGGCGAGGCCTTGCTCGGGTATGCGCGGCGTCTGCTCGAACTGAACGACGAGGCGCTCGACACGGTTCGCGGCACCGAGCTCGAAGGCTGGATTCGGCTCGGCATGCCGCAGGATTTCGCCGATACGTTCCTGCCGGGCGTGCTGGGGCGGTTCACTCGGGCCCATCCGAAGGTGCGGGTCGAGATGCACGTCGAGCGCAGCGCACCCTTGAAGCACAAGGTCCTCAAGGGCGCGCTCGATGTCGCGCTCGCCTGGAACGACGGCGATCCGGCGTCGCGCGAATACCCGATCTCCGACGTCCCGATGGCATGGATCGGCCGCCCGGACTTGCTCGATCTGGACACGCTCGCGGCGGGCCCGGTTCCGCTGATCGTGTTCGAGCAGCCCTGCCCATTCCGCGCCGCCGCCATTTCGGCCTTGGACAAGGCTGGAATCGCCTGGAACCTGGTGTTTTCGACGCCAAGCCTGTCCGGCATGTGGGCGGCAGCCGAGGCGGGGCTCGGCGTGGCCGTGCGCACCGCCGTGGCCGTGCCGCATGGTGTGGAGGTGCTAGATCACGCCGCGCTGGGCCTGCCGGCACTGCCCAGCATTGCGCTCGCGCTCTACCGTGCCGACAGCGACGCAAGCCCGGCCCACGAGCGGCTTGTCGAACTCGTTCTGGACGCGGTGCGCGAAGCCATCGGCCGACAAGGCAACCGGAACGCCGATACCTCGGCTTGACGCCCGACTTCGAAAACGCCGAAGTCAGTCTTCGGAATTATCAAATTCCCCCGCGAGAGTCGAGTGTTAGATTGTTGCCAGCCGAGCATCGCGACACGACGAGCCATACAGCGAGCAAAACGGCGCGCTCCGGCCATCCGGCCCGAGCGAACCGCACGTCGCCGGCGATGAGACGATCGCCGCGCGAGTTCATCGAGAGTGCCCCGATGGTCGATATTTCACGCGAAACCGCCGAACAAACCGAGTTGCGCCTGCGGCGCGTCATCACGCAGGCGCAGTTGGTCGTCTATCCCGGTTTGTACCGTTTCGACGAATTTCCGCTGAACCGGTTTCCCGACGCGGCGAGAAGCGACGCGCTTGCCTTGGTGCGCGACGATCACGTCTGGAGCCAGTTGGTTCCATGCGACGAGACACGATACGAGCGCTTCGGCCTGTTTCGCTTCCATTTTCCCGAGGATGCCGACAACAGCGGCTTCGTCGGCTGGCTCGCCACGCATCTCAAGCGCCGCTTCGGTACGGGCGTATTCGTGACCTGCGGGCAGAACAGCGCCGCCGGCGGCATCTTCGATTACTGGGGCGTGCCCGCCGAGCTGGCGGACATGGTCTTCCAGGAAGTCGGTCGACTGGTGCAAGGCGACGTGAATTCCGCGCCCGTCGTCAACGGCGAACCAGGTGTCGAGGTTCGGTAACTTCGCGGCTCATGGGCACGCGACACGTCGTCCGTCACGGACCGTTCATCCCGCCAAAGCCGCTCGCCACGAACGAAGTTCACGGTGAGCGCATGAAGTAATGCCGTGCCAGGGCGACCCAGTATCGAACGCCCGCCGAAATGATGTCGTCGTTGAAGTCGTATTTCGGATGATGCAGTGCCGGGGCGGCAGCGCCGGCCCGCGCATTGCCGATCAACACGTAGGCGCCGGGCCGCTCTTCCAGCATGAAGCCGAAATCCTCGGAGGTCATGTTCGGCGGCACGTCGCGACGAAGACGTGCTTCACCGAAGGTCTCGCGAATCACCGCTTCGCACAATGCCGTCTCGGCCGGCGCATTGACCGTCGCCGGATAGTACTGGAAGAATTCCACGTCGACCTGCGCGCCGTAGGCGCGGGCAAGTCCGGCACACGCCAGTTGAACGTCCGTCTGCAGCTTCTGCTGCAACGCCGACGACAGCGTGCGGATCGTGCCGCGCAGCTCCGCCGTGTCGGGAATGACATTGTCCGTCGTGCCTGCCTGGAACATGCACACGGAAATGACGGCGGGGTCGACGGGATCCTTGTGCCGTGCCGCGATGGTCTGGCACTGCAGCACCATCGAGCAGGCCAGCGGTATGGGATCGATGCCCAGATGCGGCTGCGCCGCATGGGCCCCCTTGCCGGTGACCTTGATCCTGAAGCGCGAACCCGCCGCCATGATCGGGCCGGTGCGCAGCCCGAAGTGCCCTGCCGGCAGACCAGGCCAGTTGTGCATGCCGAATACCGCTTCCGTCGGACATTGCTCGAAGAGCCCGTCGTCGATCATCTTGCGCGCGCCGGCGCCGCCCTCCTCTCCCGGTTGAAACACGAAGTGGACGGTACCGGGCAACTGCGGCAGTTCCTTCATCGCGCGCGCGGCCCCGAGCAGCATCACCGTATGACCGTCATGGCCGCATGCGTGCATGATCCCGTGCGAGCACGATGCGTGCGCGAAATCGTTGGCTTCCTGGATCGGCAACGCGTCCAGGTCGGCTCGCAACACGATGCCGCGGCCCGGGTCCGCGCCCGGCAGGCTGGCTACGACGCCGGTGCCGCCCAGCCCGCGCGACACCGCATACCCGAGCGCCTCGAGCTCGCGGGCGACGACGTCGGCCGTCCGGTGCTCCTCGAATCGCAGCTCGGGATGCGCATGCAGGTCGCGCCGCAGTTGCGCCCAGTGTGCATGATGGTCTTGCAGCCAGGAATCCGGAATGACGGGATTGTCCAATTTCGGTACCTTCGAAAGGTGGGACGCTTTTACTCTCAGCCGCGGTCCGATCGGCGCGCGGCGCACGCATCAGTCGTAAAGAATCAGTCGTAGAAACCGACGATCGACTTGATCTCCATGTACTCCTCCATGCCCTCGATACCGTACTCGCGCCCATTGCCGGACTGCTTGTAGCCGCCGAACGGCGCCTGCGGGTCCCATGCCGGATAGTTCAGATGCACCTGTCCCGCCCGGATCCGGGCGGCCACCTCGCGCACGCGCTCCCGGTCGGTGCCCTGCACATGGGCGCCGAGCCCGTAGACCGTATCGTTCGCGATGGCGACCGCCTCGTCGACGCTGTCGTAAGGCAGGATCGCGAGAACCGGGCCGAAGATTTCCTGCTGCGCGATCGTCATGTCCGTGCGCACCTCGGAAAAGATCGTCGGCCGCGCGTAGAAGCCGCGGTCGTATCCGGCGGGCCGTCCGGGGCCGCCGGCGACGAGCTTCGCCCCGTCGTCCAGGCCCGCCTCGATCATTCGCGCGACCCGCTCGAACTGGGCGCGATTGGCCAGCGGCCCGTGCGTGGTGGCCGCCTCGAACGGATCGCCGACGACCATGTCCTGCATTGCCCGCTCGGCCAGTGCCTCGACCTGGCCGAGCACGCCGCGCGGCACGATCATGCGGGTCGGCGCGCTGCATGATTGCCCCATGTTGCGAAACGCGGCGGCCACGCCGGGCGCGATCGCCCGCTGCAGGTCCGCATCCGGCAACACCAGGTTCGGCGACTTGCCGCCCAGCTCCTGCGCGACGCGCTTGACGGTTGGCGCGGCCGCCTGCGCGACCAGCACGCCCGCCCGGGTCGAGCCGGTGATCGACACCATGTCGACCTCCGGGTGACAGGACAGCGCGGCCCCCACCTGTTCGCCGCTGCCGCTGACCAGGTTGAACACCCCCGCCGGCACGCCGGCATCCGCGACCAGTTCCGCGAACAATATCGCGCTGAGAGGCGACAGCTCGCTGGGCTTGAGCACGACCGTGCAGCCTGCAGCCAGCGCCGGCGCGACCTTGGCCGTGATTTGGTAGATCGGCCAGTTCCACGGCGTGATCAGCGCGCACACGCCGATCGGCTCGCGCGCGATCGCGGTCGTTCCGCGCCGCCTGATGAAGGGGTAGTCCGCCAGGTTGTCGCGTGCGACGCGGATATGTTCCGCCGCGAGCGGCACATGGGCACCGCGCGCATAGCCGATCGGCGCGCCCATTTCCATCGTGAGCGCCATCGCGAACTGCTCGGCGCGCGCCAGCATCAAGGCATGCATGCGCCCGAGCAGCGCGGCGCGCTGCGCGGGCGAGGTGGCGGCCCAGCCCTCGAACGCGTCCCGCGCGGCCTGCACGGCGCGCTCGGCGTCGCGGGCGCTACCGAGCGGGATCTCGCACAGCCTGTCCTCGGTGGACGGGCAGACCAGTTCGGCCCGTGCGCCGCCCTCGGGCCTCACCCAGTCGCCGCCGACGAAGAAGCCGTCCAGTCTTCCCGCCTGCGCCAGGCGGGAAATCGTTGAATCGACACGTGCATTCATTGCAGGAAGTCCTTGATTCGATACCATGCGCCGACCATCGGCAGGAACCATGGTTTGCCGAAATGGCCGGGAATCGCCGGCCAATCGAAACTGCTCCATGGATTCAGATCGGCGCGCCCGTCCATGATCTCCGCCATCAAGGTGCCCATCAGGGTGGCCATGTGCGTTCCGTGGCCGCTGTAGCCCATCGAGTAATACATGCCGTCGCGCTCGCCCGCGCGCGGCAGCCGGTTGGCCGTCATGTCGACCATGCCGCCCCAGCAATAATCGATGCGCGCCGTGGCCAGCTCGGGGAACACGGCGACCATCTGCCTTTGCAGAATCCGTCCGCTCTTTTCATCCGATCGCGGATCGGACGCGGCAAATCGCGCACGGCCCCCGAACAGCAGCCGCCCGTCGGGCGTCTCGCGAAAGAAATTGACGAAATTCCGGGTGTCGGTGACCATCCGGCGGGTCGGCAGCAGTCGATCGAGCACGGCACGCGGCAAGGGTTCCGTGACGATGATGAAGGCGCCGACCGGCACGATCCTGCGCCGGATCCAGCCAAACGGCCCGATCTGCGAAATGCCGCTGGCGAGCAGCACCTGGCGAGCGCGGATCGCGCCGAGCGGCGTGCGCGCCACGTAGGCCCCGCCCGCTTGCCGCGCCAGGCCGAGAACCGGCGTGTGTTCGAGGACATGCGCACCGCGCGCCTGCGCGGCATTCGCCAGGCCGCGCACGTAGCGGCCCACGTGCATGCCCGCGCTCTTGCTCAGAAGCAAGCCGCCGTGATAACGGTCCGAGCCGATCTCGTCACGCAGTTCCGCCTTCGACACCACGCGCGTATCGGGATCCACGCCGGCGGCCAGCAAGGCCTGGCTGCGCACCAGCCTGTCGTAGTGCTCGGGCTTGGCGGCGAGCTTGAGCTTGCCGAAGCGCGCGAAATCGCAGTCGATCGATTCCTCGCGGATCAGCCGTTCCACCATGTCCACGCCCGCGTCGAACGCGAGATAGAGGCGGTTGGCCAATTCCGTCCCCAGGCGCCTCGACAGGGAGGCGTAATCCTGCGCGAACCCGTTGTTGCACATGCCGCCGTTGCGCCCGGATGCCGCCTGACCCACCGTGCCCGCCTCGCAGACGACCACGCTCGCGCCTTTCCTGGCCAGCGCCAATGCGGCCGCCGATCCGGTAATGCCCGCGCCCACCACCAGCACGTCGCAACTTCCACCGGGCAACTCCCGGGAGCGGCCGGCGAATGGCTCGCAGGTGTCGAGCCAGTAGGAACTGAAACGCATCACACTCCTCGATTGGCGTACCGGGAAGCCAGCCGTCCCGTATTCGGGCGCGGCGCGATCCTGGTTCACCCGATTGCCTCGAATCAGAAATCCGCCACCTTGCTCCGGCTGGCATCGTTGAAGCGGGCGGGACGATACGGGACGGGGTCCACGATCGGCGCCACGCCGGTGGCGAGATCCGCGATCAAGTGCCCCGCGCCCGGACCAATGCCGAAGCCGTGCCCGGAAAAGCCGGCGGCGAGAATCAAGCCCGGCATGCCCGGCACCTCGCCGATTCCCGGCACGCCGTCGGGCGTGCTGTCGACGAAGCCGGCCCAGGCGTGCGTGATGGTCGATTCGCGCAACTCGGGCAGCAACTCGACCGCGCGCCGATAGGTTTCGTCCACGGTCGGCCGGTCGGGCTTCGGATCGAGAATGCGCACCCGCTCCATCGGGGTCGGCGCATCGAGCCGCCAGCGCGTCAAGGTCTCGTGGCCGCCGCGCACGCCCTCGAGCCCGCCCGGCAGGAGATTGCGCCAGCGCTTGGCGAACATCGGCAGGAATTGCGGCGCGAAGCGCAGGAACTGCGGTGTCAGGTCCACCCGTGCGCGGCCGCTGATGGCCAAGGCATACCGCCCGTCGCCGCGACGCGTCACGGACACGCCGGAGGTGTACAGGGCGTCCGGCAAGCGATGCGCCACCGGCGAAACGCTGAGGATCGACTGACGGACCGAGGCCTGCGGAAAACGGATACCGAGCTGGCGGCAGAACGAGGAAGCCCAAGCCCCGCCGGCGAGCACGGCGGTACGGGTCTTGATGACGCCGGCTTCCGTGACGACGCCGCTGACCCGCCCGCCCTCGAACTCGATGCCGCGCGCGGCGCACCGCTGATGGATGCTGCCGCCCAGCTTCATGGCGGCGGCGGCCGCGGCGGGCGCCGCCTTCGCCGGATCGGCGGTGCCGTCGCTCGGCGAGAACACCCCGCCCTTCCATTGCCGCCCGGTCGCGCGCCCGCGCTCGCCGGCCTGCCGGCTGTCGAGCATGTAGGTGGTCACGCCGGCAGTCTTCGCGAACTCGCCCCAGCTGGACCAGCGGGCGAGCTCGGCCTCGTCGTTGCTCAGGTACAGCAGCCCGCAGCGATGAAAGCCCGGGTCCTCTCCCGATTCGAGGGCGAATCGCTCCCAGAGATCGAGGCTCTTGCTCGCCATCGGCAATTCGCGCGCATCGCGGTTCTGCTGGCGGCACCAGCCCCAGTTGCGGCTGGACTGCTCGGCGCCGATGCGCCCCTTTTCGACCAGGGCCACCGACACGCCGCGCCGTGCCAGGTAGTAGGCGGTGAACGCGCCGATGATGCCGCCGCCGATCACGACGACATCCGCGGTGGCCGGCAGTACCGACGAGGTTTCCAGTTGGCGCAGCGGAGGGGACATGTTCAGTCTCGTTCGTTCGATACGTCAAGGTTCTGCACGACGAAGAATTTCGCCACGCGCTCGCTGCTTTCCCACCCGATCGACGCGCCGCGCGGCACGAACAGCGCATCGCCGGCGCCGAGCGACAGCACGCTGCCGTCGGGCGCGGCGAAACGCACGCCGCCGGACAGCAGTTGCATGAACTCGTTGACACGATGCGGGCGGACGATCCGGTGATAGGGCGTCGAATCCCAGGTGCCCGCGCAGCAGCCGGCGCCGTCCTCGACGAACACGTTGTCGCTCCGGCATTGCGGCGCCGGGCCGAGCAGCACCTCCGGCGGCAGCGAGCCGGATGGCTTGAAGTCGGCATCGGCCCGCAGCCGGAACACCCCGCGCTTGGTCGGGCGCGCGCACCCCGCCGAGCAAAACAGCAGGCGCACCGCAGCGGGCGCGCTGACGCGCAAGGCCGTGCCGGCGCCGATGACGACGCCCTCGCGCGGCCCGATCACGCATGGCTCGGCGCCGTCCACATCGATCGTCAGCACGCCGTCGACGACCACGATGGTCTCGATATGGGGAAAGCTCGGGATATCGAGGGCGCCCGTGAAGTCGATGCGACCCACGGCCATCGCGTCCGGTCCCTGCCACGCGAACTCGCGATAGGGTGCGAAAGGATCCGCCTCGCCGCATGCCTGCCTGCGAAAGACGGTCGGGAAAGGCGTGCCGTCGGCACGGTGCAACACCAAGGCTGCGGTCATGCTTGCTCCTGCGCGTCGCGCGAAGATGGTGGAAGACATGCCGGCGTCGGAGCCGGAATGACGGTAACGGAGGCCGCGCGGCCGCCCTGCGCGAAAAGCCTCGGCGCGAACCGCGAGCGGCTAGGCGGCATGGCGGGACGCATCGCGGCATTCGGCTCGCGTGCGCATCGACGGCCGTCGTGCGGAAACGCCGCCGGGACGCCCGATCACGAAATCGCGCGGCGTGACGCCGAGCACGCGCCGAAAGTGCCGGCACAGATGGCTTTGATCGAAAAAGCCGACCTCGGTCGCGACCAGCGACGGAGCGAGCCCGTCGCACAACAGATCCTGCGCCCGCCGCACCCGCACCAGGCACAGATAGCGATGCGGCGACAAGCCGACTTCATTGCGAAAACGCGCGGTGAAACGCGACACGCTCAATCCGGCCACGGCCGCGAGCATGTCGAGGCTCAGCGGCTGCGCGAACGAGGCGTCGATGGTGCGCAGCACGTCGTCGATCGCCGACGACACGGAGCGTGCCACGCACGGCGCGGCTGCCACGGGCAGGCGAACCAATCGTGCTGTCATGTCGAATCCTCCCGGAGCGCGCTTCAATGCAGCCAATCCTGCATGCGGTAATACGCACCGACGAGCGGCAGGAACCACGCATGCCCGAAATGGCCCGGCATCGCCGGCCAGTCGAGCTCGCGCCACGGATTCGACGCGGTCGCCCCATACAGCACGTCGGCCATCACCTGGCCCATGTGCACCGACATCTGCACACCGTGGCCGCTATAGCCCATCGAGTAATGGAGTCCATCGTGCTGGCCCGCGCGCGGCAGGCGGTCGGCGGTGATGTCGACCAGCCCGCCCCAGCAGTAATCGAGCCGCACCCCGGCCAGCTCGGGAAAGTATTCGGCCATGCCGGCACGCAGCACCGCGCCGCTTTTCGCGTCGGAGCGCGGGCTCGACATCGCGAAGCGCGCGCGGCCGCCGAACAGCAGCCGGTCGTCGGGCGTCACGCGAAAGTAGTTGCCGATCTGGCGCGATGTCACGTACGCCCGACGATGCGGGAACAAGCGCCGCAGTTGCTTTTCCGGAAGCGGCTCGGTCACGACGATGAAGCTGCCGACCGGCGCGATGCGGCGCCTGAACCAGCCGAACGGGCCATGCTGCGAGGCGCCGGTCGCGATCAGCACGCGCTCGGCCACCAGCGTGCCGCGCGTGCTGGTGATGACGTGGCGCTCGCCGCCGAGCCGTTCGAGCCGCGTGACGGCGGCCTGCTCATGGATGCGCGCGCCCGCGTGCGCGGCCGCCCGCGCGAGGCCGACGCCGAACTTGCCCATGTGCATCTGTACGCCCTTGTGCTGCAGCAGCCCGCCATGAAAGCCGTCGGAGGCGATCTCGTCGCGAATGCGTCCGGGCTCGATCAGCTCGATGTCCGGATCGACGTCGCGGCGCAGCGCGTCGAAGCTGGCGGCGAGCGCCGCGAAATGGCCCGGCTTGGCGGCCAGCTTCAGCTTGCCCGCGCGCCGGAAATCGCAGTCGATCGCGTGCTCGGTCACGATCGTCTCGACGCTCTTCACGGCGCTTTCGTATGCGCGATAGAACTGCCTGGCGGGCTCGGCACCGATGCGTGCGACGAGCGATGCGTAATCCTGCGCCACGCCGGTGTTGCACTGCCCGCCATTGCGTCCGGACGCCTCGCCCGCCACCTGCGCGGCCTCGAGCACGACCACCGAGACGCCGCGCCTGGCCAGCGCGAGCGCCGCCGACAAGCCGGTGAAGCCGCCGCCGATCACGGCGACCTCGGCGCGCCCTTCGACGGGCCCCTCGCAACCGTCTCGAAACTCGGGGCGCGTATCCAGCCAGTACGATTCGAATTTCATCGGATCCTTCTCGAACAGTGCAGCGTCGACGATCGACGATCGTCCCTCGACAAACATTTAATCATCGGCAAAAAGCGCGGTTGTCGCGTATTCGCGCGGGATGCAGGTGCAATCCACTGTTTTTGCCCAGCTCGGCGGCACGTCATGCGCAACGCCAGGCACCGCGAGGCTCACGCGCGCGACAGGCCAAGCGGTCGCGCCGGAACGGCTTCGACCGAGGGCTCGACCTGGAAGCTCGCGAGATCGGCCTCGCTGCGATGGCACAGCACGCGGGCGCCGCTGTCGAGCGTGCGCAGCGGCGGCACCACGCGATTGCACAGGCCGTCGACCCGCATCGCGCAGCGCGCCAGGAACGGACACAGCCCGGCGTGCTCCGCGCTGTCGCCGATCGACACCAGCGGGCGATGGCAACGCTCGGCCGCCTCGTCGAGCCAGCCCGCGCGCAACTCCGGCGCGGACGACACCAGCAGGTGCGCATACGGGTGGTAAGGCGGGGCGCACAGGGCCTCGCGGCTGCCGGTCTCGACGCGGCGGCCCGCGTACAGCACGACGATCTCGTCGCTGATCGCGCGCACCTTCGCGATGTCGTGGGTGATGAACACGTAGGACACGCCCAGCTTCGCCTGCAGGTCGCGCAGCAACTCCATGATCGCGGCGCCCACCACCGTATCGAGCGCCGAGGTGACCTCGTCGCAGAGGATCAGGTCGGGTTGCGCCGCCAGCGCGCGCGCGAGGTTCACGCGCTGCTTCTGGCCACCGGAGAGCTCGCCCGTGCGCCGCGCGGCCACCGCGTGCGGCAGTCGCACCAGCTCGAGCAGTTCCGCCACGCGCCGCCGCGCGGGCGCGCCCTTGATGCCGTGATAGAACGCGAGCGGCCGCGCCAGCGTGCGCTCGACGGTATGCACCGGGTTCAGCGCGGTATCGGCATTCTGGAACACGATCTGCACCCGACGGTGCTGCTCCTTCGTGCGCTTGCCGATGTCGAGCGCGAGCGGCTCGCCGTCCAGCAGGATCTCGCCGGAGGTGGCCGGCACGAGGCCCGCGATCACCTTCGCGAGCGTCGTCTTTCCGGACCCCGACTCGCCGATCACGCCGACCGTCTGGCCGCGCCCGATGCGCAGGTCGACTTCGTGAAGGATCCGCTTCTCCGGCCTGCCCTTCGCGACGCGGCCGCCATAACCGGCCACCGCGCCGCGCACCTCGAGCAGCGGCGCCGGCGCGGCGGGCGCCGGCTTCTCGGCGCGCTCGCCCGCGCCGGGCGTGACCGCGGCGACCAGGCTGCGCGTGTAAGGGTGCGCCGGCGCGTGCAGGATCTGCCCGGTATCGCCCGCCTCGCGGATCACGCCGTCGCTCAGCACCACGATCCGGTCGGCCATCTGCGCGACTACCGCCAGGTCGTGCGATACGTACACCGCGCTCATGCCGTAACGCCCGATCACGCTCTTGAAGGCCTGCAGCACGTCGATCTGCGTGGTCACGTCGAGCGCGGTGGTCGGCTCGTCGAGGATCACCAGCTCCGGATCGGTGATCAGCGCCATCGCGGCCATCAGACGCTGCAACTGGCCGCCCGACACCTGGTGCGGATAGCGCTTGCCGATCGCCTCCGGCTCCGGCAAGGCGAGCGCGCGGAACAATTCCACGGCCTTCGCCCGGGCGGCCGGCCGGGTCATCGTCCGGTGGATCAGCGCGCTCTCGATCACCTGGTCGAGGATCGTGCGCGACGGATTGAAGGCGGCGGCCGCGCTTTGCGCGATATAGGCCACCTTGCGGCCACGCAACGCGGCCAGGGCGGACGCGGACAGCGTGCACAGGTCCGTGCCGGCGAGCCTGACCGAGCCGCCGGCGATACGGCAGCCGGCGCGCGCGTGGCCCATCAGCGACAGCGCGATGGTGGTCTTGCCGGAGCCGGACTCGCCGATCAGCGCGAGCACCTCGCCGCGCCGGATCTCGAAGTCGACGCCATCCACGATGGTCGTCTCCTCGCCGCCCGGACGCCCGCCGACCACGCGCAGCCCGCGCACCTCGACGAGCGGATTCGATTCGTATGCCATCAGTGTCCTCCCGCGGCGCCGGCGGCACCCTTGCGGCGGCCGCGATGCGGCAGGCCGTCGATCAACAGGTTCACGCCCACCGTGAGCACCGCGATCGCCAGCGCGGGCATGATGGCCACGGCCGACCCGTCGCCGAGGCTCGCGATGTTCTCGCGCACCAGCGAGCCGAGATCGGCATAGGGCGGCTGCACCCCCAGCCCGAGAAAGCTGAGCCCGCTGAGCAGCAGCACCACGAAGGTGAAGCGCAGCCCGGTATCGGCGAGCATCGGGTGGATCATGTTCGGCAGCATCTCGACGCAGGCGATGTACAGCGCGCTCTCGCCGCGGGCCCGCGCCACCTGCACGAATTCGAGCGTGCTGATGTTCACCGCCAGCGCGCGCGCGATCCGGTACGACCCCGGCATGTAGCTCACCGCGGCGGTGAGGACCAGCAGGGGCAGCGACGAGCCGAACGCCGCGACGAACATCAGGGCGAACATCTTCGACGGAATCGACGTCAGCGCGTCGAGCAGCCGGCTCATCGTCTCGTCGATCGCGCGGCCCGACACGGTGGCGAGCAGGCCCAGCGTGGTGCCGGTGAACGCGGCGAGCAGCACCGCCGCGAGCGCGAGCAGCACGGTCAGCCGGGTGCCGTACAGGATCCGGCTCAGCATGTCGCGGCCGAGGTAATCCGAGCCGAGCGGCAGCTTGCCGCCGAACGGCGCGAACACATCCTGCGTGACCAGCGTGCCGACGTCGTGCGGCGCGAGCAGCGGCGCGAACACGGCGATGAACAGCATCGAGGCGACCATCGCCAACCCCACGCGGCCTCCGGCGGTCAGCGGCATGCGCGCCGCGCGCGGCCGGCGCGGCCGGCGCGGCGGATCGGGAATCGGGGCGGCCGGCGGCGTCGCGCCGCCGCCGGCCGGCTGCGGATCGCCTGACGGCGGCGCAGCGCTGCTGCGCGATACGGGTTCGGTCGGGTACATGGGCGGCATCTCGGAAAGGGGCGGACCGCTCAGGTCCGCAATCTCGGGTTGGACACGATCGAACAGAGGTCGGCGAGCAGCACGAGCGTCAGATAGGCGATGCAGAAGATCAGCGTGCAGGCCTGGATCAGCGGGAAATCGCGATTGCTGACGGCATCGACCATCAGGCTGGCGAGTCCCGGATAGTTGAAGATCGTCTCGACCACGATCACGCCGCCGAGCAGATAGGACAGGCTCAGCGCGATCGCGTTGGCGATCGGCCCAACCGCGTTCGGCAGCGCATGGCGCAGCACGACGCGCGCGGGGCTGGCCCCCTTGAGCACGGCCATCTCGACATAGGACGCGCTCAATTGCTCGAGCACCGCGGCCCGCGTCATCCGCGCCATCTGGGCGATCACGACCGCGCACAGGGTCAGCACCGGCATCGCGTAGGCGCGCAGGAAGTCGTGCAGGCTGTCGATCGAGCCGCCGTACGAGAGCGCGGACAACCAGCGCAGCTTCACGGCGAATACCAGCACCGCCAGCGTCGCGATCAGGAACTCGGGGGTCGCGACCAGGGACAGCGTGCCGAGGCTGATCAGGCGATCGACGATCGATTCGCGCTTGACCGCCGCGAGGATGCCCAGCAGCAGTGCCGCCGGTACCGACACGACCGTGGTGATGGCCGCCAGCGTGAGCGATTTCGGCAGGCGCGAACCGATCATCTCGGCCACCGGCATGTCGCCCGACAGCGAACGGCCGAAATCGCCGTGCAGCAAGCCCGCGAGCCAGTGCAGGTAGCGCAGGTAGGCCGGCATGTCGAGGCCGAACTGCAGGCGCAGCGCGGCAACCGTTTCGGGCGTCGCCGACTGGCCGAGCGCGGCCTGCGCGGCGTCGCCGGGCAGCAGGTTGGTCATCGTGAAGATGATCCCGGACACGATCAGGAGCGTCACCGCGGTGATGGCGATGCGCCGGCCGATCAGCCCGAGCAGGATTCGATTCATGAAGCGGCCCTCCGGAATGGATCGCACGCGGCCGGCACGGTGGCCCGCGCCGGCCGCGCGGCGTTGGAGCGCGGCGGCGTCAGGCGTTCCACCACACGTGCTCGGCGAACATGAAGCCCATCATCCCGCCGGTCGGTATCGAGGCCAGGCCCGAGATCCGCTTGTCATAGCCGTCGAGGAAGCTGATGAACGCCGGGATGCCCACGCGCCCCTGCTGGGCGACGATCACCTGCATCTCGCCGTACATCTGCTTGCGCTTGGCGTCGTCGGTTTCGGAACGGGCGGCCAGCAGCAATTGGTCGAACTTCGCGTTCTTCCAGCCCGACTCGTTCCACGGCGCATCCGACTTGAAGAACTGGGTGAACAGCACGTCGGCGCTCGAGCGCGGGTTGATGTTGCCGAAGCCGAGCGGATGCTTCATCCAGTGGTTCGACCAGTAGCCGTCGGGCGAGACGCGGTTGACCTGCAGGTTCAGCCCGATTTTCTGGCCGGCCTGCTGCAGCAGCACCGCCATCTCGATCGAGCCGTTCGCGTCGGACGTCGCATAGATCGGCGGCAGCGTGGTGCCCAGCGCGCCGGCCTTCTGGAACAGGAACTTCGCCTTGTCCGGGTCGTGAGGCCGCTGCGCCAGCGAGGCGTTGAAGTAGCGATGGCCGGGCGGAATCGGCTGGTCGTTGCCGATCACCGCATAGCCGCGAAACACCGCCGAGCGGATCTGCTCGCGATCGAACAGGTACTTCATCCCTTCGACGAAGTCGGGATTCGCGGTGATCGGGTTCTCGCTGCGCATGATCAGGTCGGTATAGAGCCCCGACTTGGTTTCCTTGAGCGCATAACCCGGCGTCGAGGCGACCCGCTGCGTCGAGCGCGGATCGATCGCGTTGATCAGGTGCACGTCGCCCGACAGCAGCGCATTCAGGCGCGCGGCGCTGTCGCTGATGCCGATCAGCTCGATCTCGTCGAGGTAGGGCATGCCGGGCTTGAAGTAGCTGTCGTTGCGCACCCCGACGGTCGACACGCCCGGCTTGAACGACTTGAGCTTGTAGGGGCCGCAGCCGATGCCGGCGGTGAAATCGGCGGTGCCGTCCTTGACGACCACCAGTTGCGGGGTGGCGAGAATCACCGGCAGGTCGGCATTGGGGCTGACGAGCGTGAGGGTGACCTCGTCCGGGCCGCTCGCCTTCACGTCGGCGAACTGCTCGGCGAGCGGCCTGACCTTCGAGGCGGTGGCCGGGTTCTTGTGGCGCATCAGCGAGAACACCACGTCGGCCGGCCCGACCGGTTTTCCGTCGTGGAAGGTGACGCCCTTGCGAAGCTTGATGATCCACGTCTTCGCGTCGGTCGTCTGCAGCGACTCGGCGAGATTCATCTGCGGCGTCAGGCTCGCATCGAGCTGCGTGAGGCCGCTGTAGAACATGAAGAAACGAATGTAGTCGGCGCCCGTCGAGCCCTTGGCGGGATCCAGCGTATCGGCCGTCGAGCCGGACTCGTTCGCAACCCGGATCTTGCCGCCGCGCTTGGGCGCCGGCTCGGCGAAGGCGGGGGCGGCGCCCGCGAGCAGGCCCGTGCCGCCGGCGGCCATCATGCCGCTCGCCGCCATGGCCCGCATCATGTCGCGGCGCGTGAAGCCGCCCTTGCCGCCGTTGTCGATATCGTCGCTCATCCGAACTGCTCCTGACTGTGGAAAGTGGGTCCTGGGTTCCAGCCTGATTCGAGAATCCCGCTGCGCCGGCCTGCTGGTGGCGCGTGCAACGTCGTGTACATGCAATTCATTTAAGCATCGCCAAAATGGTGGTTGTCGCGATTCGGCGCGCCCGCACGATACGATTCGACCGTTTTGAACCGCCTGCGCAGCATGATTTGCTGCGTGCACGGGCAGGCCGGGGAAAGGAAAGATCGGATGATTGAGGGGCGGGGATCAGGCGGTCTCAGCCGGGAAGCCGCGATCGCGGTCGCCGCGCGCGTGGGCCCGGGTGTCGGGAGGCATGCCGGATACTTGTGGGCGCAACCTTCGGAGGACGAAGCCGATGCCCATGCCGGCGGCGGCCGGCGCGTTCACGTGGCCAGGCGGGAACGGGAGCGGCTGCTCTCGTGGGCGGGTCGCGATCCTCGAGCGAGGATGCGTGGCGTGGCGCGCCCGGGAGGCGGCGCGCCGGACAGACTCGGGCCCCGCGTCCGCGGGGAGCCGCGCCGGCCGTCAGGCCGCCAGCCTGAAGACGGAAACGGCGGACCGCAGGCGTGCCGCCTGCTCGTCCAGCGAGGCCGCGGCGGCGGCCGCCTGCTCGACGAGCGCGGCGTTTTGCTGGGTGACTTCGTCCATCTGCGCGACGGCCAGGCCGACCTGCTCGATGCCGGTGCTCTGCTCGGCCGACGCCGCGGAAATCTCGCCCATGATGCCGGCCACCCGGTCGATCGAGCGCACGATCTCCGTCATCCGCTCGCCCGCGGCCTCGACCAGCCGGCTGCCGTCGCCGACCCGCTCGACCGAGGTCCCGATCAAGCCCTTGATATCCTTCGCGGCCGCCGCGCTGCGCTGCGCCAGCGAGCGAACCTCCGAGGCCACGACGGCGAACCCCCGCCCCTCCTCGCCGGCCCGGGCCGCCTCGACCGCGGCGTTGAGCGCGAGAATATTGGTCTGGAACGCGATGCTCTCGATCACGACGGTGATCTCGGCGATCCGCACCGACCCGTCCGAAATCAGGCGCATCGTTTCAATCACGTCGCGCACGGCCGCGCCGCCGAGCTCCGTCGCCTCCTTCGCCTGGCTCACCAGTGCATTCGCCTGGCGCGCGTTGTCGGCGTTCTGCTTGACCGTCGAGGTGATCTGCTCCATGCTCGCCGCCGTTTCCTGCAGGGAGGCCGCCTGCTGCTCGGTGCGCTGCGACAGGTCCTGATTGCCCTGCGCGATCTCGCCCGCGCCGAGCGCGATCGAATGGGTGGTGGCCTGGATTTCGGCGATCGTCTCGCTCAATCGCGTCTTCATGTCGCCGAGCGCCACCAGCAGGCTGCCCGGCTCGGCGCGGGCCGTGTCGAACCGCACATCCAGCTCGCCGGCGGCGATGCGGGCCGCGACCCGCGCGGCCTGCACCGGCTCGCCGCCCAAGGTGCGCCGGACGCTGCGCAGCACGCCCCAGGCAATGGTCGCCAGCGCCGCGGCAATCACCAGGGTGATGGCACCCAGCCACAGGGCGAGCCGGGTAAAGGCCGCGTCGATGTCGTCGTAGAAAAAGCCCGTGCCGATCCACCAATCCCAGCCCGGAACGGCGACCACGCCCTGCAGCTTCGGCTCCGCCTGCGCGTCGGGACTGCGCTTGACCAGCACGTCGACGAGCGCGAAATGATCGCGGGCCATGCCGGCACGATAGGCTTCGCTGTCGGTGAGGCCGTCCGTGGTGCGGTTACCCTTGGCGCGCGTGCCGATGAACTTGGCGTTCGGGTGCACCAGATTGACGCCGTCCGACGTCGTCACCCAGTAGTAGCTCCGCGAATTCGCGTTGAGCGCCGACAGCGCGGCCTTGGCCTGCTGCTGCGCCTGCTCCTGCGTGAGCGCGCCGCTAGCCTGCATCGCGCGATACGAATCGACGAGGTGCTCGGCCTTCTCCAGAAGAATGACGATCTCGTCGCGGCGGCTGTCGACCAGGGCGCCGCGCAGCGTGTGCAGCGACAACGCGGCGAGCAGGACGATGCCGAGCAGCGCGGCGGCGACCAGCATCAGCAGTTTCGTGGACAATTTCATGCGGGGCCTCCCGAGGTTAACCGAATGGTACGGATATCGGCCCGGGAGGCCTCGCCTTGAATGGCGCGGCCCTGGGAATTACCCTCAATTCGTGCGCTGATCGCACGCTCGAAGGAAAAACGCCGTCACGGCCATGCCGAGCCGCGTTCGAACCCCGCCCCCGGCGGGAGTGGCGCGCCGCGCGCGGCGCCTGCCGGCGCGCTGCCGTTCAGAGGCCGAGCTGCGTCGCGAGATGGCCGATGTCGGAAACCTCGTAGTAGTTGTAGAACGGGGTGCCGGGTTCGTGGCCGCGATTGACGAAGGCCTTGTGCTTGATGCCGAGATCCTCGGCGGTCATCAGGTCGTAGCGCAGGCTCGACGATACGTGCAGCACGTCTTCGGGCTTGCAGCCGAGCTTGCCGAACATGTACTCGAAACCCTGCATGCGCGGCTTGTACGACTGGGCCTGCTGGGCGGTGAACACCGCGTGGAACGGCGCGCCGAGCTTGTCGACGTTGCTCATGATCTGATCGTCCGAAGCGTTCGACAGGATCACCAGCTTGTATTTGCTGGCCAGCCGCGAGAGGCCCGCGGGCACGTCCGGATGCGGCCCCCAGCTCGGCACCGCCAGATAGAAAAGCTCGGCCTCGGCTTCGTCGAACTTCACGTCGAGCCGGTTGCAGGTACGCCGGATCGCATTGACCACCACGTCGCGGTAGGGCTTCCATGCACCGAGCACCTCGTCGAGACGGTAGCCGGCGAACGCGCGCACGAATTGCTCCATGTCCACCGGCGACAGCCGGTCGGCATAGACCTCGCGCGCCATCTCCGCCATGCGAAAGCGGGTCAGCGTGCCGTAGCAGTCGAACGTGATGAATTTCGGTTCAAATTGAATCATGATGACGTCCTGTCGGTGTGAAGCCCCGGCAGGGCCGGGGACGGGCTGGGTTCGACAAAATTGGAACAGGGCAAAAAAACTTTCGCATGTCGTTCGACGCCGCCCGAAACGCAGAACCGCCGCGTGTTGCCGTCGCCGCGCGGCACGATCTGCGGCGCGCCTTGCCAGGCGGCGCCGAGCCTCGCCCCGGTGGGCCGTCGGGTCGTCGCAGGCCGCTGCCGGCCTGCCGCTAAAAAACAGGCGAATCGTCCTATCCTGGCCGCGGACGCGCTGGCAAAGTGGGGAGGACATCTTCCAACGCTTCGGAGTCCAGCGTGACCGATCACCCTTCTTCAAGCACGCTCATCTATCGCAGCTTGACCGAAACCGACCTGCCCGCCGCGCATCAACTGTCGGAGGCAGTCAAATGGCCTCACCGCCTCGACGACTGGCGCTTCGTGTACCAACTCGGCGCCGGCTTCGTCGCCGAGAGCGGGAACGGCATCGTCGGTACCGCGCTGGGCTGGAGCTACGACGCCTCGCATGCGTCGCTCGGCATGGTCATCGTGTCGCCCGAGCAGCAGGGCCGCGGTATCGGGCGCGAGCTGTTCAGCCGCGTGGTCGACAGCCTGGGCACACGGACCATTTTCCTGCATGCCACGCCGGCCGGCGAGCCGCTCTACGCGAAGTTCGGCTTCACCGCGACCGGCACGATCGACCAGCACCAGGGCGCCGCCTTTCGGCCGCCGCTGATATCGCTGCCGTCCGGCGAGCGCCTGCGCCCGCTCGGCGCGAACGACGGGCCGCGGCTTGCCGCGCTCGCGTCACGGGCAGCCGGCTACCGACGCGACGCGGTGATCGAGGCCCTGCTGGGCGTGGCAAACGGCATCGCGCTCGATCGTGATGGCGAGCTGCTCGGCTTCGCCTTGTTTCGCCGTTTCGGCCGCGGCCATGCGATCGGCCCGGTGGTAGCGCCGGACGCGCTTCGCGCGCAAGCATTGATCAGCCACTGGCTGGCGCTGCACGAGGGCATGTTCGTGAGGCTCGACGTGCCCGGAGACAGCGGCTTGTCGGACTGGCTGGAGGGGCTCGGGCTGCCGCGCGTCGACACCGTGCTCGCCATGACCCGCGGCGCGACACCGACGCGCGAGTCGGCACTGCGCACGTTCGGGATCGTGAACCAGGCACTCGGCTGAGCGGCACGACGATGAGCTTCCTGTACAAGGCCGATCCGGTGCGGGGCGCGCAATGGGCACGGCGCTTCGCGACGTTGGCCCCCGAACTCCCCTTCCGGATCTGGCCGGATATCGGCGATCCGGAATCGGTCCGCTATCTTGCCGCCTGGCAGCCGCCGGAGGACCCGCTCGCGCTGCTGCCGAATCTCGAGATCGTGTTCTCCGTGGGTGCCGGCATCGACCAGTTCGACCTGTCGCGCGTGCCCGCGCATATTCCCATCGTGCGCATGATCGAGCCCGGCATCGTCGAGGGCATGGTCCAGTACGTGACGCAAGCCGTGCTGAGCATTCATCGCGACCTGTTCGACTACGCCGCGCAGCAACGTGCGCAGGTATGGCGCGAGAAGCCGGTGCGCGCGGCGGCCGAGACACGCATCGGCGTGCTCGGGCTCGGCACCCTGGGCCAGGCCGTGCTCGACATGCTGCGCCGCTTCGGTTTCCCGTGCGCGGGCTGGAGCCGCACGCCGCGCGCGCTGGACCACATCGAGTGCTACGCGGGCGAGGCCTCGCTCGACACGTTCCTCGCCCGCACCGATATCCTGATCTGCCTGCTGCCCTTGACCGACGACACCCGCGGCCTGCTCGGCCAGCGCGTGTTCGACGCGCTGCCGGCGGGCGCCTCGCTGGTTCAGGTCGGGCGCGGGCCGCAGCTTGACGCGGCCGCGCTGCTCGCGGCGCTCGACAGCGGCCGGCTCGACAGCGCGATCCTCGACGTGACGGATCCCGAACCCCTGCCGGCGGGCCATCCGTTCTGGACGCATCCGCGCATCCGGCTCACCCCGCATATCGCGAGCGCGACGCGACCCGACACGGCGGTCGACGCGGTGCTGGCGAACCTCGCGCGGCACCGCGCCGGGCAGCCGATGATCGGCCTCGTCGATCGCGCGCGCGGCTATTGACCCGACCGGCAAGCGGCCAACGAGGCCGGCAGCAGAAGATGCCGAAGTACCGCGCGCAAACGCCTTGCCCGTGCGTTTGCGCGCTCGAATTGAAGCGACACGCGCATTTCTCGCCCGGTAGCATGGTTTCACCCCTGACACCCGACGAGAGTCCGCCCCGCCATGAACCACGCCGCGCTGATCGAAGCCGATCGTCAACATCTGATCCACCCTGTCGTCAACTACCGGGCGCACGAGGCGCGCGGCGTCACCGTGCTCGAATCCGCGGACGGCGTGTTCCTGCGCGACGCGCAAGGCCATACGCTGCTGGACGCCTTCTCGGGCTTGTGGTGCGTGAACGTCGGCTATGGCCGCGACAGCATCGTGAAGGCCGCGGCCGAACAGATGGCGAAGCTGCCCTATGCCACCGGCTACTTCCATTTCGGCTCGCAGCCCGCCATCGAACTGGCCGAGCGGCTCACCGCGCTCGCCCCCGCTTCGCTCACGCGGGTGTACTTCACGCTCGGCGGCTCGGACGCGATCGACTCCGCCCTGCGTTTCATCACGCATTACTTCAACGCCACCGGCCGCCCCTCGAAGAAGCACATGATCGCGCTGGAGCGCGGCTATCACGGCTCCTCGTCGCTCGGCGCGGGCTTGACCGCGCTACCCGCCTTCCATCGTCATTTCGACGTGCCGCGAGCGGAGCAGCACCACATTGCGTCGCCCTACCCCTATCGCCATCCGCTCGGCGACGATCCGCAGGCGCTGATCGACGCGTCGGTGAACGCGCTGGAAACCAAGGTGGCCGAACTTGGCGCGGACCGGGTCGCGGCCTTCTTCTGCGAGCCCGTGCAGGGCTCGGGCGGCGTGATCGTGCCGCCGCCCGGGTGGCTGAAGGCGATGCGCGACGCATGCCGGCGCCTGGGCATCCTGTTCGTCGCCGACGAGGTGATCACCGGTTTCGGGCGCACCGGCCCGCTGTTCGCCTGCGAGGCCGAAGGCGTGGAGCCGGACCTGATGACCGTCGCGAAGGGCCTGACCGCCGGCTATGCGCCGATGGGCGCGGTGCTCATGTCCGAGGAAATCTACGAGGGAATCGCCGGCAGCCGCGGCGAGTCGGCCGTGGTCGGCCACGGCCATACCTATTCCGCGCATCCGGTCAGCGCGGCCATCGCCCTCGAGGTGCTGAAGCTCTATCACGAAGGCGGCCTGCTCGCGAACGGCCAGGCCATGGCACCGCGTTTCGCGGCGGGACTCGACGCGCTGCGCGCGCATCCGCTGGTCGGCGACGCGCGCTCGATCGGCCTGCTCGGTGCGCTCGAACTGGTGTCGAGCAAGGCGGGCAAGACGCGCTTCGATCCGCTGCTGGGGGTGCCCGACAGGATCGCGGCGGCCGCTTACGCCAACGGCCTGGTGTTTCGCGCGTTCGGCGACGGCGTGCTCGGCTTCGCCCCCGCCTTGAGCTTTTCCGCGGGCGAGTTCGACCTGCTGTTCGAGCGCTTGCGCAAGACACTCGACGACGTACTGGCGGAGCCGGGCGTGCTGCGCGCGCTCGACGAGGCGCACGTGCAGCACGCTTGAGGGCGGTGGCGGGCTTGTAACGACAACCGTTCGCCTCTAAAGTAACCAGACATTCCATTAATCGGCGTCTTGAAGACCATGACGGACAGCAAGCTGGATCGAATCGATCTGCGTATCCTCTCCCACTTGCAAAAGCGAGGCCGCATGAGCAATGTCGAACTGGCCGATGCGGTGGGGTTGTCGCCGAGCCCGTGCCTGATTCGCGTGAAACGGCTCGAGAAGGCCGGCTATATCTGCGGTTACGGCGCGCATATCCAGCTCGAGAAGCTCGGCGACGTGCAGGTGGTGTTCACCGAGGTCACGCTGGCCGACCACCGCCGCGAGGACTTCGAGCGTTTCGTCGCGGCGATCCGCAATGTCGACGAGATCGTCGAGTGCCATCTCGCCAGCGGGGGCTACGACTATCTGCTGAAGTTCATCACGCGCAGCGTGAGCCATTACCAGACCATCGTGGAAGGGCTGCTCGAGCAGAACATCGGCATTGCGAAATATTTCAGCTACGTGATCATCAAGTCGCCATTCGTCAAGCGGCAATACCCCCTGGAATCGCTGTTCGGCGCCCAGCCGTGATCCGTCTCGGTCGCGCGTGCCGCCTGCACCTTGTCGTCGCCATCAATGGTCGCCGCGTCCGCACTCGACATCCTTTGTTCAGGTGTCCCGCACAACATCCCCCTCACGGGGTTTTGAACTGGCCCCTTAGGAATCTTGAACTACGACGGAGACCGGTTGGGCGCCGTATCGACAGCGGCTTCGCGCACCGGCGTCGCCGAAGGACGATGCCGGTGCGAGTGCATGAGGGATCTCGCCGGTGTGCGTCATGACGCCTTTGAACATAAATCAAGCGCCCTCCTAATTCTTTAATCCATGAAGCGCAGTCAATACATTCTGCAGATTTTCATGTCCATATACTTCCTCGATCAAACGATACCGCACCTCCATTCGCTCATTGATTGTCAAGAATAGCCTCCTGCCGCGCGCCGTCAATTTAATCAGCTGCCTTCGCGAATCGATATTCGAAATTTCTCGCGTAACGACGCCATCCCGCTCCAATCTACTCAGTATGCCCGTGAGGCTGGGATGAAGGATGCAGCACTGCTTCGCGATTTGCCCAGGCCCGAGCCCGACCGCATCGTCGTTCGCAAGAGCGGAAATAATCCGCCATTGCTGTTCCGTCAGCGCAAACTCGTTGAGAATCGAACGAATCGGAGCAAGCAATATCTCTCGCACCTGGAGAAGGCTTATTAACAAACCATGAATATTGCACATATAAAATAATCCTTTGGAACGCGGTGGCGAACATGACCGCGACAACGCGATCGAGGCTGGCGTCATGGTTGAACCGGTGACGCACCTGCATCCGTGAATTGGTTTGATTGCCTACGCGCGGAATTCCAGGGGCGCCCCACGCGACAGCGATGTCCCTGGTGCCCGCTGGCGGGGTTGGACCTGGTGTGCCGATACGCGCCAAAGCGGTTCCCTACCGCAAGGCGCGGCTTCCTCCTGCAGGAATGCCGGAACGGCATTACCGAAATGATCGATCACGGTTTCTCCCTTCGTGGACGAGGCAAGCGTCGCGAACGGTCGGACGCCCTCATTTGCCTTGTGCAACGAAGCGGGAAAAGTGACACTGCCGCCCGAAAATTTTCAGGCTGGTCGATCCCGGAGAGAGGGGGGAACAGACGACTATCGCCATTGGCGAGGTGGAAGAGTCGCTGGATACCTGGAATCGGGAACGATGCCGACCAGTGACAACCGGCGATAGCATTTCGCCGATGCAGCAGCTACCGCGGCGAAGCGCTTGGAGTGAATCGAACGGTAGTCAAGCACGGCAGCCACACGTCGGCATCCGGCACAGCAGCATGATTCCGGCCGAACCTCAGTTGGTCGGCCACGGGTTCAGACCGGCACCTGCGCGTTGGTCCGTGCTCGCGCGTCGACGCGTAGCCCTGCTTCTCGACGAACGCAAAGCCAGCCTGAAAGGCGCAACCGGCGCTCTGCGCAAAGATAGCTCATGCTACCGCCGGCGAATGACCTTGCATTGGGCCGGGGTCGGGTGACTGGTCGGTGCGGGGACCGCGCGGAAATGGATACGGTTTCATACGCAACACGTCCCACCATCGTGTCCGTTCCAGAGCAGCAAGCCAGTCCAGGCAGCCACGGCCGTTATCGGTCAATTCGGCGACGTATTCCGGGACCGGCACGCCGCCAGATAGTGGGGAGCCCTCCAATTGCGAGCGTCGGATCGGCTGGCGCACCCACATCACAAAACCCCAGCGAGCCAGCGTATCCACGATGGCGTCATGCCGGTGTCGCACCACCTGGCGCAGGCAAACGTGGCGCAAACCGTCCAGAACGGCTTGGTGGGAGGGATAGAGCATGTGCACGGTCGAACTCGTCATTGCTTCAATGGTGCTTAAGTCCAGGACACGGGCGGGCACCTCGGCAGGCTCGGGGCCGTCACGGCCGACGAGAGACGCCACGGCCACCGACGAGCAAGGCCGCAACCCTCGCCCCATTCGCCAATACCCCTAGGTCGTGGGACCCGCGAGGCGACAAGGCGGCTTGATCATGAACGACTCGAGGGGGGGGAGACCGGCCTGTCTCCCACCACATCGTGTCCACCCGACATAGAGAAACCATATCGAAGGCTGGCGGCAACCTGGCTGTCGAACAAGCGCCCCGGGCCCGGCCATCCATGGTGGAAGACCGGGCCGGACCTCCGATCAATAGTCCATTTCAGGCGCGGTCGCGGGCACCGGCTTTTCGTCTTTCGGTGCTTCGGCGACGGTGGCGTCCGTGGTCAGGATCAGGCCCGCGATCGATGCCGCGTTCTGCAGCGCGGTTCGCGTCACCTTGGTCGGATCGACCACGCCGGTTTCCACCAGGTCGCCGTATTCGCCGCTGGCAGCGTCATAGCCGAAATTGCCCTTGCCTTCGAGCACCTTGGCAATCACCACCGACGGTTCGTCGCCCGCGTTCGAGGCAATGACGCGCAGCGGCGCTTCCAGCGCGCGCAGCACGATCTGAATGCCCGCGTCCTGCTCGGCGTTGGCGCCCTTCAGGGAAGACAGCCCGGCACGCGCGCGCAGCAGCGCCACCCCACCGCCCGGCACGATGCCCTCCTCGACGGCCGCGCGAGTGGCGTGCAGCGCGTCGTCGACGCGGTCCTTCTTCTCCTTCATCTCGACCTCGGTCGCGGCACCGACCTTGATGACCGCGACGCCGCCCGCGAGTTTCGCAACCCGCTCCTGCAGCTTCTCCCGGTCGTAGTCGGAGGTGGTGTCCTCGATCTGCGCGCGGATCTGCTTCACCCGGGCCTCGATGCGCTTGGCCTCGCCCGCTCCGTCGATGATGATCGTGTCTTCCTTGCGGATCTCGACACGCTTGGCTCGCCCCAGGTCCTCGAGCGTCGCCTTTTCGAGCTGCTTGCCGGTTTCTTCCGCGATCACCGTGGCCCCGGTGAGGATGGCGATATCCTCGAGCATGGCCTTGCGGCGGTCGCCGAAGCCCGGCGCCTTGACGGCCGCCACCTTCAGGATGCCGCGCATCGCGTTGACCACCAGCGTGGCGAGCGCCTCGCCCTCGATATCCTCGGCCACGATCAGCAGCGGCTTGCCGGCCTTGGCTGCCGCTTCGAGGATCGGCAGCAGGTCGCGAATCGCGGAGATCTTCTTGTCGTGCAGCAGGATCAGCGCATCGTCGAGGTAGGCGGCCTGCTTTTCCGGATCGTTGATGAAGTACGGACTCAGATAGCCCCGGTCGAACTGCATGCCCTCGACGACATCGAGCTCGTTGTCGAGCGACTTGCCATCCTCCACGGTGATCACGCCTTCCTTGCCGACCTTCTCCATCGCGTCGGCGATGATCTTGCCGATCGCCTCGTCCGAGTTCGCCGAGATCGAACCCACCTGAGCGATTTCCTTGTTGGTCGAGATCGGTTTGGACAGCTTGCGCAGTTCGTCGAGCACGGCACCCACCGCCTTGTCGATGCCGCGCTTCAGGTCCATCGGGTTCATGCCGGCGGCGACATGCTTCATGCCCTCCTGCACGATCGCCTGCGCGAGCACCGTAGCCGTCGTGGTACCGTCACCGGCCACGTCGGCCGTCTTCGAGGCGACCTGCTTGACCACCTGGGCGCCCATGTTCTCGAAGCGATCCTTCAGTTCGATTTCCTTGGCGACGGACACTCCGTCCTTCGTGATCGTCGGCGCACCGAAACCACGTTCGATCAGCACGTTGCGGCCCTTCGGACCGAGGGTCACCTTCACGGCGTCGGCCAGCACGTTCACGCCCTTGACGATGCGGGCGCGGGCGCTGTCATGGAATTTCACGTCTTTTGCACTCATGTCGTTGCTCCGGGAAAAGTCGTTGACTCAGCACGTCGCGAACAGCCCGGCGAAAAGAAAATGAGGACGCTGTCCGCGACACGAACAATGTCAGGCAGCCTGGCGGGCGACATCCTGGCCCGCTTCGAGCACGCCCATCACGTCTTCTTCGCGCATGACGAGCAGTTCCTCGCCATCGACCTTGACGGTCTGGCCGGAATACTTGCCGAAGATGACCTGATCACCGACTTTCAGTTGGAGCGCGCGCTGCGTGCCATCCTGCAGCAGCCGGCCACTGCCGACGGCGATCACCTCGCCTTGTTCGGGTTTTTCTGCGGCGGAGTCTGGGATGACGATGCCGGAAGCCGTCGTGCGCTGCTGTTCGATTCGCTTGACGATCACCCGGTCGTAGAGGGGACGAATCTGCATTTCCATCTCCTGAGCGATAGATAGATAACCAAAGGGAATCCGGCCGCGCGTCGGGGCGCAAGCAGGTGCTTCGCGCGACGCGCCGGCCGTGCCATGTTCGGCGGAATGCGAAATAGAGGCGGAGCGCACACGCTTCAAGAGGCGGATGTCGCCCGAATGTGTAACAAAAAGTTTCAGCGCAGCAGGATGTGTCTCACCGATCCCAACCGATACACGATTCGGCCCGGAACGCCACGAGCGCGCGGGTTGGGCACCACCGGACAGGGCGACGTGCGGCCGCCGTCGGCGTCCAGCGAGTCGTCCGGCTCGTCCAGCGCGCGAAGCACGCCGCCCTTGACCGGGCGGAACAGCCAACGCAGGTAGCCTCGGCGCGCCGCCAAATGCATGAGTCCTTCCCGATCCGGCGCGCCGTCGAGCAGATGCTCGCCCGTCGGCGAACCTTCCCCGTAGTCGCCGAATGCACGGCGGCAGGCAAGCGCCTCCGCGCCAGACGCGCCGATCACGTTGCAGGCGCGCCGTTCGATGCGCTCCACCTCCCACGCGCCCAGGCGCCAGGCGGCATCGAGCAGCGCCATATCGACCGCCTCGAAGCTGTGCCACGGCGCGCCGATCTGGATCGCCGAGCCCGGCACCGGCCGCGCCGGAATGTCGACACCAGGCAATACGAGCGGGGTGGCTCGGCGAAATCCGTGCCAGTGCAGGATGG
Source organism: Burkholderia gladioli (assembly GCF_000959725.1). Taxonomy (NCBI): domain Bacteria; kingdom Pseudomonadati; phylum Pseudomonadota; class Betaproteobacteria; order Burkholderiales; family Burkholderiaceae; genus Burkholderia; species Burkholderia gladioli. The sequence continues at coordinate 311,991 of NZ_CP009322.1, read as the reverse complement.
CGACGAGGGGAGTATTGACCTGCGCCACGGCGGAAACGGTCACCGCATAGAGCGGCAGCTTCACGGTTTCCATCTGCGCCTGCACGATATCGAACAGATCCATGCAGCCTCCTTCCACGAAAATGCCTCACGGCCCTGAAATGATGGGTACTCCGTCTTATTTTAGATTTTGTCGGGGCGCTCGCGCGAGCCCAGGGTCGGGCATTTCGAATGGCTCGAAACACTGTTCAACGAGACGCCCGAAACGCGCGACGGCCGCATGACCGTACCGACGCGGCCGGGCCCGGGCCTTACGCTCGGCGAGCGTATGACGAAGCATAGGGTGCAGGTCGCCCGGCCGCCGCATCGCGCGCGGCGGCCTGCCCACGCACGCTCGGCTATCTCATGCCGCGGCCGCCTCGACATGCTCCACGGCGCCGACGCGCGACGCCTCGGCGCCAGCATGCCCTCCTGCCGGTGGCACGAGTTCGCCCAGCGCGCTTGCCACCAGCCGGCGCTGCTCGGCCTGATGCGCACGCACCGACGAATGAGCGCCCGAGGCGCTCGCCGCCCGGCACACCGCCGTCAGCCGGCAAGCACTGGGCAGCACCGCTTCCAGTTCGTCACGCACGAACCGCCAGGCCCCCTGGTTCACGTCCTCCTCCTGCGCCCAGACGACTTCCTCGAGATTGCCGAAGGTCCCGAGCACGCATGCCAGCTCCAGTCGCGGAAACGGGTACAGTTGCTCGACGCGCACCAGCGCGATGCTCGTGTCGCCGGCGGCGTCGCGGGCGTCGCGCAGCGCGTAATGGAACTTGCCGCTCGACAACACGACCTTCCTCACGCGCATCGCATCGGTTACCGAATCGTCCTGGATCACGGTGGCGAACGCGCCTTCCAGCAGCGACGGCATGGCCGAATGCGAGCGCGCGTCACCGTACAGCTGAGATTTCGGAGACATGACGATGAGCGGCTTCGGCTGGCGCGCGGCGGCCTGTCCTCGCAGCAGGTGGAACCACTGCGCCGACGTCGACGGGCACGCCACCCGCATGTTCTCGTCCGCGCACAGCTGCAGGAAACGCCCGAGGTAGCCGTTCGAGTGCTCCGGCCCCACGCCCTCGTGCCCGTGCGGCAGCAGCACGGTCAGTCGCGATCGACAGCCCCACTTGTGCTCGCCGGCCGCGATGTACTGGTCGACGAACACCTGGGCGCCGTTCACGAAATCGCCGAATTGCGCCTCCCAGATCGTGAGCACCTCGGGTGCCGCCAGGCTGTAGCCATACTCGAAGCCGAGCACCGCCTCCTCGGTCAAGGGCGAATTCACGATGTCGAAGCGTCCCTGGCCGGCCGATAGCGCGCCGAGCGGCACGTGCATCTCGCCGACGCGTTCGCCGCCGTCCTGGAAGTGCCAAACGGCCTGCCGGTGCATGAAGGTGCCGCGCCCGACGTCCATGCCCGAGAGCCGCACGCCGAAGCCGTCGTCGAGCAAGGACGCGTAGGCGAGGTTCTCGGCGAAGCTCCAGTCCACGCGGCCGGCTTCGTCAGCGACCGTGTCGCGCCAGCGGGCCGTCATCCTTGCGATGAACTCGTGGATCCGCACGCCGGGCGGCACGCATGTGAGCGCGTCGGTCAACCTGCGCAGCCGCTCGAGCGACAGTTCGGCGAGCGGTGTCGTCGTGGCGTCGGCCTCCCTGCTCGCGTGCCGCGCCGAATCCGGCGCGCCGGCATGTCCGTGCAGCAACACCTGCAGGGCCGCCCGCCGCAGCCCGTCCAGCGGCGCCGTGCCGCCGAGCGACGCGTGGTACAGGTCGACCACGCCCGGGTGCGCGCCGATCACCGCCTGCAACGCCGGTTGCGTGAGCGTCGGCAGGTCGTGCTCCGAATGGCCGAGGCGACGGTAGCCGATCAAGTCGATCAGGATGTCGGCCCGGAAGGTCATTCGGTAGTCCAGCGCGACCGCCACGGCACGCATCACCTCGTCCGGCCGATCGGCGTTCACGCGCAAGACGGGCGCATCCACGCCGCGCGCCACGTCGGTGCAGTAGACATGCGCCGCGGCATCCATCCTGTTGGGCGTGGTGAACCCGATCTGGTTGTTGACGATCACATGAAGGGTGCCGGAGGGCGAGTAACCGGCATGGCGCGCGAGGTTGAGCGTCTCGGTCACGACGCCCTGCCCGGCGAACGCGGCATCGCCGTGCACCACGACGGGCAGGCAGCCAGCCTCGCCATGCGCGTCCTGCCAGGCACGCGCCATGCCGACCACCACCGGGTAGACGCTTTGCAGATGGGATGGGTTGTGAGCCAACTGCACGGTGACCGCGCCGTGCGGGGTACGCTTGCGCGTGGTTGCGCCGAGGTGATACGGCAGGTCGGTTTGCGTGGCGGCGATGTCCGAATCGGGATCGAGTCGGGCGAGGACGTCCGCCGCGCTCGCATCCATCACGTTCACGAGCGCGTTGAGCCGGCCGCGATGCGGCATGCCGAGGAACAGCCGGACGATGCCGTGGCGGCCGGCGTTGTCGATCACCGCGGCCAACAGCGGGATCAGGCTTTCGCATCCTTCGAGCGAAAAGCGCTTGGCGTCGGCGAACCGTTCGGCCACCACGCGCTCCCACGTTTCGGCCGCCAACAGTTGGCAGAGCACGGCGTGTCGCTGCCCGAGCGAAGGCACCGGATTCGATGCGGTCGACTCCATCCTTCCGAACAACCAGCGTCGTCGCGTCTCGTCGCGCACGCCGCTGCAGTCGAGCGCGAGCGCGCCGCAGTAGATCTGCTTGAGGCGCTGCGCCAACTCGCCGACCGTGCGCGCCGTCTCGAAGCCGACGAGCGGCGTGTCGAGCGGTTCATCGGGGGCGAGCCCATGGAAGCCCGGGTCGAGTTCGGGCACATCGGGGCAGGCGGCGAGCCGCAACGGATCGATGTCGGCCACGCGGAAGCCGGCATGGCGGTGCGCGTCGATGAAGCGGCCGATCAACAAAGGCTTGGCGCTCCGCGAGGCGTCCCGCACCTCGGCGCGGGCGAAACCGACAGGGGTAGCGTATTCGGGATATCGACTAAACATGACGAGTGCCTGTATGGACAGAATCGGTTAATCGAATCTCGCCATCCGGACTCCGGTACGCGCACTCCCCGCCAGTTCACGGATCACTGCCACGGGGATGAGCATACCAACGGATCGCGATCCGGCCGGAGCGCCTGCGTGTCTTGTATAGGCGCTCCGTCATACGTCATCGACCCGTACGCATACGGCTCGTGTCTCCGTCCTTGATGTCGGTCACCTCCGATTCATGGCCCCCTCAGGTGGCGGAGAGCAGGGGCATGCTGGATGCGTGTCGGGTGGGGCGAGGCACCAGGCCACCGGTGCGGTGCGCATCACCGTCGAGCCGGAACGCGGCAACGGTGCTGGCCAGCGCGTCGGCCTGGTTGCGCAGCGCCTGGGCGGCCGCCGCGCTTTCCTCGACGAGGGCGGCGTTCTCCTGCGTGACCTGGTCCATCTGCGTGATGGCGTGGTTGATCTGCTCGATGCCGTCGCTCTGCTCCAGGCTCGACGCGCTCATCTCGTTGACGATCGACGACACGGCCGTGATGCTCTTGACGACCTGCCGGATCGTGTCGCCCGCCTGCTCGACGATGCCGGTGCCCGTGTCCACCTGGTCGACCGACTCGTCGATCAAGGCCTTGATCTCCTTGGCAGCCACCGCGCTGCGTTGCGCGAGGCTACGCACCTCGCCTGCCACCACCGCGAAGCCACGGCCGTTCTCGCCGGCGCGCGCGGCTTCCACGGCTGCGTTCAGGGCGAGGATATTGGTCTGGAACGCAATGCCTTCGATCACGCTGATGATCTCCACCACCTTGCGCGAGGACGCGTTGATCGTGTTCATGGTGTCCACCACGCGGTCTACCGCCTCGCCACCTCGCACCGCTACCGCCGACGCATCGCCTGCGATCTGGTTGGCCTGCTGCGCGTTGCTCGCGTTCTGCTTGACCGTCGAGGTGAGTTGCTCCATCGCGGCGGCGGTCTGTTCGAGGGCGCTCGCCTGCTGCTCCGTGCGGGTGGACAGATCCATGTTGCCGCTAGCCACCTCCTGCGAGGCGAGCGTGATGGCGTGCGTGCCGGTGCGCACGCTTCCCACGATGACGTTGAGGCTGTCCGTCATCTTGCCCAGTGCCGCGAGCAGGCGCGAAACCTCGTCCTTGCCGGTGGTGTCCAGGCGGTGGGTGAGGTCGCCGCCGGCCACGGCCTCGGCCAGCACGACCGCGCTACGGATCGGGCGGGTGATGCTGCGCGTGATGAACCATGCCGTGAACACCGAGATCAGCAATGCGCAGAGCGCGATGATCCCCATCTGCAACTTGGCCCGGCGGCCCTCGGCGGTCGCCTTGTCAACGTCGGCGCTCATCTCGCCGGCCTGGAAGTCCACCATCTTGTCGACCAGCGTGTAGTAATCGTCCTGCAGGCGCGCCATCTCGCCCTGGTAGACATCGCGAGCGGCTTCCTGGTTGTTGGCGGCGATCAGGCTGAAAAATTTCTTGACGCTCTGGCCATAGTCGCTGCGCGCCTGGAATTGGCTTCTGAACAGCGCCTTGCTCTGCTCGTCGGTCAGTTGTTTTTCGAATTTCGCGTAAGTGTCGGCGTTCAATTTGCGGATGACGGCATAGTCGTCCATATACTTTTTCGCCTGGTCCGCATTGGTCGCCAACAGCAGGTTGCTGAGGATGCCGCTGGCCTTGTAGCCGTTGTTCTTGATCTGGGTGCTCGATGCGATCAGCGAATAACGTTGACTGACAATGCCGTTCATTCTGACCACGCTCGACTCGATATTGCGCACGCCCAGCAGTGTGGTGCCGATCAGCAGCGCAACCACGATGCCGAATGCCGCGCTCAAGCGAACCCCGATTTTCAGGTCGGAAATCTTCACGATACGTTTCCTTGCAAAAGGACGCTATTTTCAATAGTGCGTTCCTTTTCCCAAAAACCGAATGAAGCATTCGGTAAGTCGCGCGATCACAGGTGCCATGGCACGGATACGAGGATCGAGCGGCACAAGAAATTGGAGGCCCCGAGCACTATCTCTCCAGCTTGTTTACGGCACGCGATGAAAAACTTTGAATTTCTTTTTCGATGATCGAAATGTACCGGCCCCGTCGATTTGCCACGCAACCTATGCAATGCCGGAATTGGCCTCGGCTCGCATGGTTTCGGCATCCAGCGCCCTTCTCCACCAGTCGAAATTCGATCGAAATGCCATTGATCAATGAATACGACAGGCGCGATCTTATGTCGGTCAAAAAGTTGACGCGCGTGGAAAATAATTGATCCGGTGACGCGGCGCGATACGGTAGCCGCTGAACGGTTTGGGCTTCATGACCTGTCAAAACCGGCAGGGAACAGTGGAAGGGATTTCGGCATCTCCCCTCGGAACGCGCGGCTTGCCCGCGTGCAAGCGGCCATTCAGGCGCGGGGAATGTTCAGCACGATTTCGTCTTTCAATTGCCCGATTGAATTTTTCAAACTCCCGCTATCGAGCCTCGTGCCGACCCGAAGGCCGGTATTGTCGAACGGCTATTGACCATAGCCGAGATGAAATATGCACGAGGGCCCGGATCACCCGGCATGGCGACATGCAACGCGTATAGCGAGGGCAAACAAGCTGAGTTGAACTGACGGGTCATACATCGCCAAGATGCAGCGAGGCGACGTGCTCGCGCGGTGCGCCATGCACATGCGTTCATGCAGGCCTGCCCACGCGGCGACGGCTGTATTCCGCTGCCTCCCATTGCGCCGCCACGCGTTCAGCCGGTGCTGGCCTTGATCAGGAAAAGTTCGCGACGACCACCCTTGATCCAGCGAGGCTCGCGACCACGGCCACTCCATGTCGCGCCGGTCTCGGGATCGCGATACCGGGGCATCGAGGCACGCTTTCGCCGCATCGCCTTCGAGGCGCGGTGCGGGCCGAATATCTGTCCGGACGTCAGGCCGTATTCGGCCACCCGGGCACGAACCTCATGGATGACAGTCTCGAGTTCGGCGAGCCGGGCTTCCTCGACGCGCTTCATCAATTCGTCGGCTTGTGCCTTCAATTCGCGATAACCGGACATGCGGCCTCTCCATGTTTCATGAAGTGTCAAAGGACGGAACAGATACGTCGACAGCAAGATGGCAGGGATGCGATCCCTTGAACGACGTGCGAAGCACCCGCCAAGGCAAAATCGGAAACGGATCATCCGCGTCCAGGAATATTCTCGACGCGGATTTCGCAACACAGCTCGGTGGAGGCCGCGTGCTCGTCGATCTGCTCCGGCGTCATGGCGACGATCCACGCGGCAACCTCGTCCGTGACACCCAGTTGACGCTTGCCCTGTTCGCGGTCGGCGCGCAATATGCGCTGTGCGAGCAAGAGGTACGCGCGGTTGAATGCCGTGATTGCGTCGACGATATCGCCCTGACCGTTCATGATTGCTCCCGAGCCGACGGCGACCTTGCATGCGGCGCCGGTCTGACCGTCCTGTATTGAATGCCCGAGTCTATGGCACGCGATCGGCGTCATGCCGACAATTCCTAGACGGCATCCGACATTCGCGGCATCGGCGATGGCGATTCGTGATCAGCGATTTCCCACTGTCGGATTGAGCCTAGATTCGGTCACTCCCCGAAACCGATACCTCCGTACGATTTTCGGACGGGGTGCAGAACCATAAGCGCGAGCGGCGCGGCATCGGCCAGCGACAACCGCATCGTCGCCTCTCCTCCGAAATGTCGATGTCCTACTCTGAACGGATGGAGTCCGAAAACCATGTTGAAAGTGACAAAAGCCGTATTTCCGGTCGCCGGCCTCGGCACGCGATTCCTGCCCGCCACCAAGGCCAGCCCGAAGGAAATGCTGCCGGTCGTGGACAAGCCGCTGGTTCAATATGCGGTCGAGGAAGCGATCAACGCGGGTATCACGGAGATGATTTTCGTGACCGGTCGCAGCAAGCGCGCCATCGAGGATCACTTCGACAAATCCTACGAAATCGAGGCGGAGCTCGAAGCGCGCGGGAAGGAAAAGCTGCTGTCGCTGGTTCGCAGCATCAAGCCGAGTCATGTCGATTGCTTCTACGTGCGCCAGGCGGAGGCATTGGGACTCGGTCATGCGGTGCTGTGCGCGGAGAAGCTGGTCGGCAACCAACCCTTCGCGGTCATGCTGGCCGACGACCTCCTCGACGGCCCCACACCCGTATTGCGCCAGATGATCGACGTGTTCGATCACTATCACGCGTCGGTAATCGGCGTGGAGGAAATCGCGCCCGAGGCATCGAGCTCGTACGGCGTGATCGAGGGCAAGCGCTGGGAGGACAACCTGTTCAAGCTGTCGGGGATCGTCGAGAAGCCGGAGCCGGCCAAGGCACCGTCCAATCTGGGCGTGGTGGGCCGCTACGTACTGAAGCCGAAGGTGTTCGAGCATCTACGCGCGCTGCGGCCCGGTTCCGGCGGCGAACTGCAATTGACCGACGCGATCCAGTCGCTGCTCGCCCACGAGCAGGTACTCGCCCACCGCTACGAAGGAACGCGCTTCGATTGCGGCAGCAAGCTCGGATACCTGAAGGCGACGGTCGAGTTCGCGCTGCGGCACCCCGAATTGGCTGCGGATTTCGAAGACTATCTCGCCGCGCGGATGGCGCTGCAACCGGCCGTTTAACCGGGAAGTCGGCATGAACCCGATGACGTGGGGCATGGTCAGCGACCTCGGCGATGCGGCGATGACCTTGCCTCTGGCCATCGTTTGCCTCGCGTGGTTGACGTGTTCGACCACCGGGCGGGATCAGGCGATCACTTGGGCGCTGATGCTCGCGGCTGGAATGGTCTCGGTTGGCGTCACCAAGATGCTGTACGCGGGCTGCGGGGTCCAGATTCGCTCGATCGATTTCCGCGTGATCAGCGGGCACACGATGCTCGCGTCCGCGGTGTGGCCGATGGCTTGCGTGCTCGCGCTGAACGGCGATGCACGATCGGGGGCGGGCGTGTCGCTCGGGCTGGGGCTCGGCGCGCTGATCGGTATTTCACGCGTGATCGACGGCGCGCACACACCGTCGGAAGTCATCGCTGGCTGGCTGGTCGGCTCGACGATTGCGCTGGCCTTCGCATCGCGGCATGGAGCGCCGCGCCTGAATGTCCGGAATCGCACGCTGATCGCGGGTTCGCTGTTGGCGGTATCGGCCCTCGCCTATGGTCGTCACGCACCGATTCAGGCGGCGATCGAGCTGTATTCTCCGTTCCTGTGCGGGCGCTTCGCACTGCCGCCCTGAGCGCCGCCGTCGCGCAAGAGCACACATCGCAAGGCCGCTCGACGCAATTCGGCATGGCTCGAGCGGCCATCCCGCGCCGCTGCGCGGCGCCGACCCTGCCGGAAACGACGGAATACCGTCCTGATCAGACAACGCCCCTCGCCCGGCCTTTCGGGCCACTATGCTCGGTCCTCGGAACCGCTTCCTCGAAAGCGACGAAGCGGTTCCGCTTGCGCGTCGGCGCGCAAGCCAGCCCTGCCCGCCAGGCACCTTGCCCGCGCGGCCCGGCTTCTCGCCGCGCGGTGCCGGAACCGCCTGCACGCAGTGAATCCGCAGTCTCCGATCGGGCGCATGCATGTCGACCTTGCTCTTTTCCGCCAGCGTGGTGTTTTTCTCGCTCAACGCCTTCAGCGTGCGCGCAAGCTTCGCCGCGTATTTCCTGCTCTGCACGCTCGCCTTCCTGCGCGCACCCACGCTGATGAACCACCAGCGACAACTGTTTCCGGCTTGTGCATACTGGCTGGCCAGCACCTCCCTCGCCTTCATCCTGTCGGCATTTGGCGATTTCTACGTCAACTTCTTCATCAAATTCGTGCTGATCCAGGCGTATATCGCGCTGAGCTACTGGATGTTCGCCGCCGGCGCGCTCACGCGGTCATCACTCGACACGGCATGCCGCGCGCTCATCTACATCCACGCCGCCTTCTTCACCTTCCAGCTCGTCTATTACCTCGCGACCGGCTCCTTCATCGACTTCGACAGCTATGTCCGCGAAGCCGATTCCGAGGCACTCTATGCGACCAAGGCGCTGAGCGACAGCTTGATTTCCATCCGCGCGCTGGGCCTGTATTCCGAACCGTCGTTCTATGCGATGACGGTCGTGCCGGGCGCGGTGCTGCTCCTGCTGTCGCAGCGACGCATCACACTCGCGCCCATCGTCGGCTTCGCCACCGCCTTGCTCAGTTTCTCCGTGGCATCGATGGCGGTCTGCGCGGCGCTCTGTGGACTGCACATGCTCGCCGGGCGCGGGCGGCTGCGGACCCGGCTCGCCGTCCTGGCCGTCGCACTGGCGTGCGTGCCCTGGCTCTACAGCGTCTATGACCAACGGGTCAACCAATCCGTCGACTACGATTCGGTCGGCAGTCGTACGCTGGTGTTGACCGAGCTGACCGAGCGCGACGCCGTCGCGAACGTGTTCGGTGGCGGCCTGTTCTGGGACGAGCGCAACAACGTCGGGAAGACTCACCTGCGCGGCTACCAGGTGCGGGACAGTTCGTTCTACATCTACCTAGTGTTCGCCAGCGGCGTGCTGGGTTGCGTCGTGTTCTTCGGCACGCTGCTCGCCCTGTTTGGCCGCAAGGGCCGGCGCAAATACCTGCTCTACCTGCTGCCGATCCTGCTGTTCAAGTATCACGTGCTTTATGGCATGCTCTGGCTCACCATCCTGCTGTTCCTCGTGCTGGCCGAGCAGAGCGAGCCTCGTCGGTGCGCTCTCGCCCGCCCCGTCGTCCATCCATCCGGGCGCACCCCGCTCGCGCAGCTCACATGACATCGATCCGAGCCGCCTCGACATGGCGCGCGGCGAAACAGGCACTCATCGCGGCGCTGTGCATGAACTACGCCGTGATGGCCGCGCACGCCGCCCCCGTACCCGCACCGCCCGGCGAGGTCATCGCGCACAGCCCGGCCGCCACGCGTGTGTACCTCGGCTCCCCGTCGCTGGCCGTGCTACCGAACGGCGACTATGTCGCCAGCTTCGACACGTTCGGCCCGGCGGCGCCGCAAGACCGGGTTTCGGTGTTCAGGTCGCGCGACAAGGGCTTGACCTGGTCGAGGCTAGGCGATGTGCCGGACCAATACTGGTCGTCGCTGTTCGTGCTGAACGGCGCCCTCTACCTGATGGGCACCAACCGCGCGATGGGCACGCCGTCGATTCGCCGGTCCGACAACGGCGGCGCATCCTGGACCACGCCGGTCGACGCGTCCACCGGGCTGCTGTCCCGGGCGGGGCGCTTCATCACCGGCCCGATTCCCGTACTCGCCGATCACGGGCGTGTCTGGCGTGCATACGAAAGCGTCGAGGACGGTGACCTGCGTGCGCTGGTGATGTCCGCGCCCCTCGATCGTGATCTGCTCGATGCGCGCAACTGGCGCGTGTCCGCGCATCTGCCGTCGGACAAACGCTGGCTGGACGGCAAGTTCCTGTCGTGGGAAGAAGGCAACATGGTGGGCCGGCAGCACGACACTCCCGTCGTCATGCTGCGGGTGAACACCGCAAACGGCCGGGAAAAGGCCGCGCTGGTGGCGACCCGCGACGAAGGCCGCACTCTGTCGTTCGACCCGGCGCGCGATTTTGTCGACTTGCCCGGTGCCGGGAAGAAATTCACGATCCGCTTCGACCCGCAATCGAAGCGATACTGGACCATCACGAACGCGGTGCCAGACAGTGCCGGGCGCGTCAATCTCGAGCGCATCCGCAACACGCTGGTTCTGCTGTCATCGCCCGATCTACGGCAGTGGACCGCGCACCGCCTCCTGCTGCAGCACGAGGACATGAAGCGGCACGGCTTCCAGTACGCCGACTGGCAGTTCGACGGCAGCGACATCATCGCCGTGCTGCGCGTCGCGTTCGACGACCAGGAAGGCGGCGCGGCGAGCCAGCACGACTCGAATTTCATCACCTTCCTGCGTGTGCGCCAGTTCCGTCAAAACACCGACAGCCAGGCCCTGACGCAAAACCTGCAGTAAGCCTGGCCGGCGCCAGGCGCGACTCGCGGGTGCCTGGCGAGGTGCGTGGACATCGAGCCCGCCTATTTCTTGAACACACCGACGACCTCGCAGCCGTCGATCACCAGCAAGGCACCGATGCCCTGCTGCTGCATCAGCAGCAGGGCATCCTCGATCCGCGTGCCGGGCCGCACGGTGGACGGGGCGATGGACATCATGTCCGCCGCCGTGCGACGCAACACAGCATCGCCATGCCGCTCGATCGCCCGACGAATATCGCCGTCGGTCACGATGCCCCATCCCGGCACGCGCCTCACTATCGCAAGCCCGAGCCGGCCGTGCGTCATCGCATCCAGCACGTCCAGCGTCGGGGTGTCCTCGTTCACGAACGGCAGGTTCTCGCGATTCATTTCATCGTCGACCGTGCACAGCAGCCGGCGGCCGAGCGAGCCCCCCGGATGGAAGCGTGCGAAGTGTTCCGGCTGGAAGCCCCGCGCGCGCATCAGCGTCACCGCCAGCGCATCGCCCATCGCGAGCGTCGCCGTGGTCGACGCGGTCGGCGCGAGCTGCAGCGGGCAGGCCTCGCGTTCCACGCCGACGTCCAGGTGAACGCGCGCGGCGCGTGCAAGCGTCGACGCGGAGTTGCCGGTCAGCGCGATCAGCACGTTTCCATTGCCGCGCAGGAATGGAATCAGCTTGATCACCTCGTCGGTTTCGCCGGAATTGGAAATCGCGAGAAACACGTCACCCGGCGTCACCATGCCCAGGTCCCCGTGGTAGGCCTCGCCAGGGTGCATGAAGAAGGCGGGCGTACCGGTGCTCGACAGCGTCGCGGCAATCTTCCTGCCGACGATGCCGGACTTGCCCATCCCACACACGACAACGCGGCCGTTCGACGCCAGGATGAGCTCGACTGCCTGCTCGAAACTCGCGTCGAGACGGGCGGCCACGCCGGCCAACGCCCTCGATTCGATATCGAAGACCTGCCGCGCGGATTCAAGATGGTTCTGTCTCGTCATGAACTTGTCGTTTGAGAAGGGAGACGACACGAGCCACGTCGTCGGATGTATCGACGCCGGCGGGCGGCGCGTCGGGCCAGCGCATCACGTCGATCCGCATGCCCAGCCAGAGCGCGCGCAACTGCTCCAGCTTCTCCAGTTGCTCCGGCTCGCATGGCGCGGCGCTCGCCAGTGCCTGCAAGGCAGCGTTCGAGTAGGCATAGAGGCCGACATGGCGGATCAATGCTCCGCCCTCGGGACCGGCCGCCTGGGTCGGCCGACCGTCGCGACAGAAGGGTATGGCCGCTCGCGAGAAGTACAGCGCCCGGCCAAGCTGATCGACGACGAGCTTGACGATGCTCGGCTCGTCGAGCAGCGCGATATCGCCGATCGGGCATGCCACCGTCGCGACACCGAGTTTCGGCGCCGCAAGGCAAAAATCGGCAAACGCCTTCAGAAGCGCGATCGGCACGAGCGGTTCGTCGCCCTGCACGTTAAGCAATACGTCGCTGTCGAGCCAGCCGAATTCACGCGCGACCTCCGCGGCGCGATCGGTGCCGGATGCATGACCGGGATCCGTCATGGCGAAACGGATGCCACGCGCGGCCAGCACATCGGCCACGCGCGCGTCGTCGATCGCAACCACGATGTCGGCATCCGGCAGCGCTTGGCGCACGCGCGCATGGACGCGGACGATCATCGGCTCGCCGTTCAGATCGACGAGCGGCTTGCCGGGAAGTCGCGTCGAGCCGTAGCGAGCCGGAATCACGACGCGCGCCGTCCGGCCGCTATTGAACGATGGCATGGCCGCTCCATTGCGCGAGCAAAGGTCGGTACGCGTCATCGAGCGAGAGCCCGGCACCCCCAAGCAGATGCTCCGCCACCTCGCGCGCGACGCCACGGCCGCCGGCCGTGCGCGCGACATGGTCGACACGCGCGCACACCAGCCGATGCGCATCGGCTGGCGCATACGATACGCCGACACGCTCGATGACAGGCAGGTCATTCACGTCATCGCCGACATACGCGATCTCGTGATCCTCGATTCGATATCGCGCCTTGATATCCGCATAACCGACATCCTTGTCGACGCAGCCGGTCACGACCACGTCGACGCCCAGCTGCCGAGCCCTCCAAGCCAACGCGTCGCTGTGCCTGCCCGACAGGACACCGGTGCGAATCCCATGTGCGCGCAGCAGCGCGATCGCCACGCCATCGTGCACGTGAAAGCTCTTCATGAACTCCCCCTCGGCCGTCACGTGGAGCAAGCCGTCGGTCAGCACGCCATCGACGTCGAACAGCACCAGGCTCACCGTCCCCCGATACATGGCGCCGCTCATCGAATCTCGAGCGGCGCGAGCCGCTTGACCAGGTCGTCGACCGCCTTCACCTGCTGCAGGAACGCATCGAGAAGCGCGAGCGGCAATGCGCTCGGTCCGTCGCAGCGCGCCCTGTCGGGATCCGGGTGCGCCTCGAGGAACAACCCCGCCAGCCCGATCGCCATCCCGGCACGCGCGAGATCGAGCACCTGGCGGCGCCGACCGCCCGATGCGGCACCGTGCGGATCGCGCATCTGGAGACTGTGCGTGACGTCGAAGATCACCGGACAATCGCCCGTCGAATCGCGCATCTGGCGAAAACCCAGCATGTCGACGACGAGGTTGTCGTAACCGAACGAGGTGCCACGCTCGCAGAGGATCAGCTTCTCATTGCCGGCCTCGCGGCACTTCGACACGACATGCCCGATCTGCGTCGGGCTCATGAACTGCGGCTTCTTGATGTTGACGACATTGCCGGTCCGCGCGATCGCGACCACGAGGTCGGTCTGGCGCGCGAGAAACGCCGGCACCTGCAGCACGTCGGCCACCTGTGACACCGGCACGGCCTGCCACACCTCGTGCACGTCGGTGATCACCGGCACGCGGAACCGGTGCTTGACTTCGTCGAGAACCTTGAGTCCCTCGTCGAAGCCAAGGCCTCGGTAGGAGTGGATCGACGAGCGGTTGGCCTTGTCGAAGGACGCCTTGAACACCAGCGGAATGCCGAGACGACGCGTCACCTCGACGAACGCATTGCAGACCTCGAGCGTGAAGTCCAGGCTTTCGACCACGTTGAGTCCGCCGAACAGGACGAAGGGCAAGTCATTACCGACGCTGACGTCGGGCGTGATAAGGATATTCACACGGTTCTCCACAAAATAGAGGCGACGATGCGCATGCCGCGCGAGCGCCGCCGGACGTCGTTGTCAGCGAGCCGCACCCGCCGCGTAGAGCGGCGCCAGCTCTCCGAAAAAGCGGTCTTCGCCGTAGCGATGACGCGCCTCCCGGAGCGCCAGGCGGGTCAGCTCGCGACGCAGCGCCATGTCGCCGGCGAGGCGTTCGAGCCACGCGACCGCATCCGCGGCACTCGCATAGATCAGGCCGGTCTGCAGATGGCGCACCACGTCCACGTTGCCGGCGCAGTCGGACACCACGACGGGACGCTCGGCCAGCATCGCCTCGATGACCGATACGGGCATGCCTTCCCAAGACGATGTCGACAGATACACGTCCGCGCGTTCGAGGCGCCTTGCCACCTCGTCGTGGGGCAGCCAGCCGGTTATCTCGACGCCTGCATCGGCAAGCCTTGCCTTCGCGGCCTCGTCGCCATCGCCAATCCAAACGAAGCGCGTCCCGCGCGCGCGCATGCGATGGGCGATCCGCGCGAATAACTCGGGATTCTTCTGCACGCGGATCCCGCCGACGGTCACCACACACGCGATTTCATTCACCGGTTGCCTGACGTGCCCCGGACTCGCGGACGACGGCACGCAGCTCACCGCGTTCTCGACCACCACCACGGGCTGGCGAAGCCATGCACGGATCGCCCTCCCCTCGCTTTCCGAGCACGCCACATAAAGGCATTTACGAACGCTCGCGATCCATTCGAGGCCGACGAATACCAGGCGCCTCAAGCCGGAGATGTCGCGCCGCATGAACGAGATGCAGTGCGGGCTATAAAAGAACGCCGCGTTCGGCAAGGCGAACAGCGTCGACAATCGTCCAAGGAACCCGGCGAACGACGAATGCAGATGGACGACGTCCGGCTCGATCTCGTTGAGCGCCGCACGCAATTGCACGACGGTTCGCAGCAAGCCCGCTTCCTTCATCTGGACATGATGCAGCGATACCCGCGCATCGAACATCGCGGCGAGCTCGGGCGGCGTGTTCGGGCGGAGCGAGTAGACGATATGCACCTTGTGGCCTTCACGCGCCAGGCGATTCGCGATCAGGCGCACCATCGACAATGTGCCCGTCGCGCTGGATTCAACTATGTGGACGATCTTCATCGGGATCCGGATTCCATGAGGTAACGGCCGTCGCGCAACAACGGCGGATGGCGACTCAGACACAGGAACGGCGCCCCGCTGCCGCATCGATATGGGCGAGCACCCCCGACCTCTCGATGACACGCCCCCATTCGAGCGATCTCATCGCGGCCGGGTCGGGACGAACCGCGCGGATTCTCGACACTGGAAACAATTCGTCGAAGATCGTCTCGCCGGTGAAGTGGCATTGCACGCCCAACTCATTCGCAGTGCGAATATTCGATGGCGCGTCGTTACACACTATCTTCTTGCCCAGAGATGCATATTCGAGTAGCTTCGTGGGCGTCTGGAAGCAATGTGGCCGGTGATATGGAAAGAAGCAGACCGCATATTCACTGTCGCGGACGATGCGCATCGCGTCGGGCTGCGGTACGCGCCCGACGAAACGGATACCCGGCGTGTCGGCGAATTCCGTCCGGATTCCTGGCTCCGGCGCGCCAACCAGGACCAGCGTGTCCGACGCATCGCGCCGTGCGTCGCGGTACGCGGCCAGCACCCGGTGAAAGCCGCGCTCGCGGCTCATTTCGCCGATATAGCAGAACCGTGCGGAAGGTGCGCGCCCGGTGTCGCGCCCGCTCGATCCGGCGGCATCGACATGAGCGTCGGCCGGATCGAAGAGCCAGTCCGGAACACCCATCGGCAACAACAGTTCGCTCACGCCGTCGCGAAACGCCATCGCGGTGCGCATCCGTTCGTTTTGAAATATGCGCAGGTCGGGCCGCACGTTCAGCACGCGCTTCACCCGATCCTTCACGGCGGCCAGCCGGCCCACCGACAGCGACCGATAATCGTGGATCACGAACCGTGCGGGCGGCAGCACGCGATAGAAACCCATGATGCACCACAGGATGCAGGCATGCCGACCTGGAAAGCGCGTATATGCGTCGAGATCGCCTTCAAGCACCTCGAAGCCATGTACTCTCAGGCGATCACCGTAGGCGGCGATCTCCGGATAGTTCGCCTTGCCGGGATGCAGAATGAACACCTTCATTTCGGTTCCTGTTCTTTATCGAGAATACGTGCCGGCACGCCGACCGCTACCCTGCCGGCAGGCACGTCGCGAAGCACCACGGCGCCGGCACCGATGCGCGCCCGGTCGCCGATGTGAATCGAGCCAAGCGCGACACTGTGCACGCCGAACTCGACGTGATCGCCGATCGTCGGCACCCCGCCGATCGAGCCGTTCCTGTCGATGGTGTTGCCGATGGTCACACCGTGCCGCAACGTGCAGTAATCGCCGAGCACCGCGTAGCCGTTGATTACCAGCCCGGTGCCGTGATGGATCGTGAGCCCCTTGCCGATCTTCGTCTTCACCGGAATCTCGATGCCCATCAGCCAGTCACACAGCACGATGTAGAGCAGGATCAACGGCGCGCCGGCCAGCAGCGTAAACCGGCTCCGGCACGCGAGGTAATGCACGACGCGGTAGAAGATCACCACCGCGCGCGGCTTCATGAACATATTGCGGCGGCAGTCTTCGATGATTGCCTCGGCGGTCTGTCGCAACGTGACGCTCATGTCGGTGCCGCCCTTTCGAACACGCGCCTGGCCGCGTGGGCGGGGACGCGATCGGTGCCGAAGTAGTCGATGTCGTCGATCAGGAACGAATGGATGTACCTGAGCAGCCGATGGCGATCGAATTCCTTGTAGAAACAACGGCCCAGCGACACCACGCGCTTTCCGTACAGCATCGCCTCCAGTCCGACCGTCGAATTGATCGTGACGACGGCTTGCGCATGTCGGAGTAGTTCCGTGGTCGGCGATGTGACGATCTCGAAGTGATAGGTTTCCCACAAGCGCAGGATTGCCTCGATCTCGTTCTCGTCGGTCTCGGCCGGATGCGGTTTCACGAACAGGTCGGCCCCTTCGTGCATCGCGAATTCGGACGCGTGGCGGATTGCGTCGAGATTGTCGACATCGGAGTGCAGCTTGATCTGCGTGTCGCCGGAAACCTGCAGAGGCAGAAACACATAGCGGCGGGTCCGCAGCGTATCGGGCGACATATGGGTCGCCTGACGCGGCACGCGAATCGCGTTGCGCGCGCGCACGCTGGTCAGGCGCCGGCGCGCGACGCCTCGGCTCACCGACTTCAACAGGTAATTGGCCGCGGAGGCCGCCTTGCGCGCGAATGATGTGCTTGCCTGCGGCAACGGCATGCGCTTATAGCGCTCATAAGTCGACAGCCAACGTGCATGCGTGTCCTCGTCGGGCAAAGGCAGCCGATCGATGAGTGCCGGATTGCGACTGATGGTCGACAGCGCGTTGACGCCCAGGGCGTCGACGAACAGCTTGCCCGGCAGATTCGAGATCTCCATGAAGCAGGTCGCGATGCCGTAAGCCTCGCACGCCTGCCGCACCGCGCGACACACCAGTTGCTGCCCGTTCCACATCACGCACTGCTCGACCCGCGAACTGCACAGGAATTTCGAGGCGATGTGGAAGATCGAAGCCGCCTCCCGCTTGGCTCGCGCCTCGCCGATCTGCCCGTTCAGCACCTCGATCGACGACGAGTAAGGCATGCGGTCGACATAAGCGCTGTCGGGCACCTCGATCGGCATCATCCGGTTCAGGTACACCGAACGGTAACCGCCCAGCAGCAAACCGAGGTGCGCGAGCGGTTCGCTGGTCAGGAAGGCGAACCGGTATTCGTGCCGGACCGCGCCTATCAGGCGAGTGGCGAAGTAGTAGCGCTCGAGGGAATCGATGACGATCAGGATCATGATGAGTTCGTTCTTCGCATCAGCAAGGTCACGCCGGCGCCCGTGACGGGGGAAGGCTCGTATCGAGGACCCGGTACGTCAGCCCGATCCCGACCACCATCAGCGCTGCGCCGGTCAGGGAAAAGATCCGTATGCTCGCCGGGGCCGACAGGTTCGATATCCACGCGATGCACAGCGCGCCGGCGAGACACCCGCCGCAGCTCAGTTGGAACAGGAAATCGATGCGCTGCGCCTGGGTCGCGAGGAAGACCTGGGATAGCGGCACGTAGATCAGCTGCATCATGAACAGCGGCATCAGGATGTAATAGAACCCGACAGCGCCTCGCCACCCTTCGCCGAAGAACAGGTCGACGAGCGGCGCGAACAGCGACAGTCCGCCGACCATGTACACCGCGGCGAGTACCATGAGCGCGCGAGCATAGGTCCAGTACACGCGCGGAACCGCTGTCCGCGCATCCGCGCGCGCCATGGCTCCGATCGCGTCGCGCCGGAACACGCCGCCGACGCTCTGCGCGATCAGCGACACCGGAAAGAAGCCGAATCGGTACGCAGCCGCGAAGTTGCCGGCGCTCTGCGCATCGAACCAGTGCGGGATCGCGATCGACAGCGCGTAGGTCAACACGGACGCACACAAGGTCGACGGCAGGACATACAACGCGAACCGGCGGTTCCGCATGAAGAACTCGCGCGACAGCCGAAACGAATACCCCGAGCGATAGCCGGACAACAGGATCGCCACGATCATCACGCCCGACACCGACGCGTTCACCCATGCATATATCGCGAATGCGTCGATCTGCACGCAAGCGCGGCAGGCGAGCGACAGCAGAAGACCAACGAGAAACGCGCCGTTGACCACCACGCGCGACAAGGCAATCGATCCGTAGCGCCGCATGCTGTTCAGGTAGGACCCGGCAGCCAGTTGCACGAACATGGCCAACGCATAGACCGCGACGATACGGAGCTCGCCGCCGCCGGCGACAAGGATCGCGACGCCGAGCAACGAGATCACGACCAGACTCAGCGCCGTCACGTGGACGAACGCGTTGAACGACACTGCCGGCACGTCGTCGACGCACGCGAGTTCATAGCGGAAAGCCAGTAGCGTGCCAGCGAAGGTCGCGAGCGCCAGCAGGTAGTTGAACTCGCCGAGCGAGGCCGGCCCGAACCATCGTCCGATCAGGAAGATGCAAAAAAATAGTGCGATCTGCCCGATCACCACGCCGGCGAGCGACACGATCGAATCCCGCGCATTGATCATCGCGCCTCCATGCATGCAGCCCGAGCCGCCACGCGGAGCGGAACGCCAACCTCGACGGCAGACGCCTCACGCATCTTGAGTCCCATATTCGTAGGGGATATAGCGATAACCGCCGTATTTCGACCCGTATCCATACTGTCCGAGCCGCGGGTTGACGCCATTGAAGACGATGCCGTTCAGGCGAACGCCGTTCTGCGCGAAACGCTTGGCGGATTCGCCGATCTCACCGAGTTTCGTTTTGCCAGCCATCGTGACGAGCAGTGCCGTCCCGGCCAGCGCGCCGAGAATGCCGGTATCGGGCACCGCGAGTACCGGCGCCGAGTCGATCACGACGATGTCGTAACGAGAAGACAAATCGCCCAGTCGTGTCGCGAGACTGGGGTTGAGCAGCAATTCGCCGGGGTTCTTTGGCATGGTCCCGGCCGAGATGAAATCGATGCCCTCGATCACGTCGCGACGAACGACATCGTCCACGCACGCGCTGCCTTCGACCAGATCCGTGAAACCGCGGCCGCGCGGCACGCCGAGATAGTCATGCAGGCAGCCCTTGCGGATATCGCCGTCGATCAGCAGCACGCGCTTGCCGGCGCCCGCCATGAGGACCGCGAGGTTCGACGACACGAAGGTCTTCCCCACATTCGGCGCCGGCCCGGCGATCAGCACGATGTCGTTCTTCGCCTCGAGCATCGCGAACTGCAGCGCCGTGCGCAGGCTGCGCAGGCACTCGACGGCCGGATCTCCCGGGAAGGCGATCGACAGTATCGATTGGTGGCCCCGCTTGCGCGCGGCTTCCTGGGCCAGCTCGCGCTGATGCTCGCTGTTCGGGACGGTGGCGTATACCGCGAGGCCGAGACGACGTTCGATCTCGTTGTGATCGGAGATGCCATGAAACAGCATCGAGCGCACGATCGCGGTGCCGCATCCGGCGAGCAACCCGAGCAGCAGGGACGCCAGCGCGACCAGCACCTTCTTCGGTCGCACCGCCACTTCCGGCACCGCCGCCGTATCGACCAGACGCACATTGCCGACCTTGCCCGCCTGGACGAGCTGCAATTGCTGCATATTGTTCAGCAAGGCCGTATAGAGATCGGTGTTGACCTTCGCATCCAGCATCAAGCGCACAGTTTCCTGCTGAAGGTCCGGCAGGCGCCGGATCTGCTGCTCGGCCTCACCGCGGTAGGCGCCCAACGCGGCGATCTGCTCGTCGATCGCGACGACGCTGGGATGCCGCGCCGTGAATCGCGACATCAGCTCCTGGCGCTTTTGCTGCAGTTCGAGCAGGCGCGTCCTCGCATCGGCGGTCTGCGCCAGCGCGAGCTTCGCTTCCTCGCTGAGATCGACCGTGCCTCGTTCGTTGCGCAGCTTCGTCAGGCGCGCCTCGGAATCAGCCAGTTGCTGCTTGAGCTGCGGCAGCTGTGCGGTCAGGAATTCGAGCGACTGCGCGGCTTCCGCCGATTTCCGCTCGATGTTCTGCCGCACATACTGTCGACCGATCTCGTTCATCGTGTCGCTGACCCATTTCGGATCGGTGTCCTGCAAGCTCGCGACGACGACGTCCGACTGCTTGACGCGTTCCTGCACATTGAGGCGGTCACGGATGTCCTCCACCGTCTTTAACCGCGAGTTGCGCACCAGGAGGAAGGCGGCGCCCGGTTTCGCCGTGACGGACGCGATCTGCAGCACGATCGGGCCGCGCGGCGAGGGAAAATGCTCGAGCTTGCCGACCGTTCCCTCGACCGCCGCGTCGAGGTCTCCGCCTTCGAGCCGGTAGCGCCCGCCGGCGAGGGCCGTCAGCGTGAACGTGTCCCCTTCGTTCCTGATGGGCACGTCGAAGCGCGCCACGTCGATTTGCTCGGCCCCCCATGCATAGCCACCAAAGCCGGCCAGCCCGGGATCGGACAGGCCATCGTGATGGCGAGCGATCCAGTCGCCGATCAGCGGAAAGCGCTTGGGCGATACGTCGATGAACAGCTTGAGCTTGTCGACCGCGCGTTCGACGACCAGTCGAGACGCGAGAATCTGCTCCTCGGCGGCGGCCGAGGACTTGACGTCGAATAGCGCCGAGACGTCGCTCAGCAGCGACTTGGCGGCCGAGGTGTCGGGGCTGTCCTCGACCTGGACCATGATGTTGGCCTCGAATACGGGCTTGCTGAAAATCGCATAGGAGAGGCCGGCGAAGAGCACGACGCAAGTAATGCTCGCGATCAGCCAGCGGCTTTCCAGCAGGATGTCGAGCACCGCGACGAAGTCGGTCTCGCTGCCGTCTTCGGTGGTGTGCTGCGACGGGGCTGGGGCTTGGATCATGGCAACGATGGAAGGCTTATGGGGTTGACGTGGCGCACCGATCATCGGCGCGTCAAACGATACGAAGGCGCCTCGACCACTCCGACACGCCGAGCTCGATCAATCGCGCACAGCGTTCGAATACGAATCTGGGCTGGCGGTACGGATCGTGCACGTCGAAATCCGTGTGTTCGCCGAGACGAAACACGCGTCCCCGTACAAACGGGAACCGGCTCTCGAGCGACAGGCGCTGGCCACGGGCCATCACGAGGATCAAGTCGGCGTCGGCGCACAAGCAGCGGCCGATCTGCTGCGCGCGATGCGTCGACACGTCGAGGCCGCGCATGCGCATCACCTCCTGCGCGTAGGGCGAGGCCGGCATGCCGACCAGCGCGTTCAGACCGGCGGATGCGACGCGACGCCCGGGCACCGCCTGACGCAGCATCGCTTCGGCCATCGGACTGCGGCAGATGTTGCCCTCGCAGACGACCAGGATGGAGTCCATCATTTGGTGGCGATCGCCGTGGTCAGCCCGGCGTTGATGGCCGGCAGCAACAGGCTGAGTACACGGCTGAAGCGCACGAGAGCGTTGCCGTCGACATACACGATGTCCTTGGGTTTCAACTGGAACTGATTGGCCAGCACCATCGCGACCGGCGAATGGGCGTCGAGATGGAAGACCTGCGGCTGCTCGCCCTGCATCCCGCGTACCACATAGAGCTGCGCGGCGTCGGCCGTGTTCGCATTCAGGCTGCCGGCCTGCGCGATGGCATCGCTCAGCGTCAGTCGTCCATTGCGCATCGGCAGCGCCGTCACGGGCTTGTTGACTTCGCCCATCACGAACACGCCGCTGTCGTCACGCGACAGCACCCGGACGAGATCGCCGTCGCGCAGTACGATCTTCGACGGATTGCGCCCCTGCTCGGCCATTTCGACCAGGTCGACGCGGCGCTCGATGCCGTCACGCACCAGCACGATGCGGCTCTGGTCCGCTGTCGACGAGAAGCCGCCGGCCCGACCGATCGCGTCGTAAATCGTCATCGGAATATCGTTCAAGGCTTGCGAGCCGGGCGCATGCACCTCGCCCTCGATATACACCTGCTTCGCACGGAACGATGCGATACGCACCGTGACCTGCGGATCATTGAACGTCTTGTCGAGACGTCGCGCGAGCTGCGCCTGCACCTGCTCGACCGTCGAACCGGCAACCGGAAACCGGCCCGCAAAGGGAAATTGCAGCGTGCCGTCCTGGTCGACCACGAATCCCGGCGGCGCATCGGCAGTCCTCGCCATGGCCTGTGGCGACGCACCCTGCGCGAGCGCAAGCTCGGGATGGTCCCAGACGGTGATCTGCAGCACATCGCCTCGACCAATGGTGTAGGCCTCCGGGGACGCGACGATATCCGGGGCAACGCCGCGTCCATTACGTTCAATCTCGTGCATGCGCCGGATCAAGGACAAGTCGATGTTAGTGACCGGAATCGGCAGCGCGGCACGATGGTCCGGCGTCGTACCGCTTTCCAGCGGGATCGACACCGGCTGCTGCATGCTCATGCCGGGCGCGACACCGCAGGCGCCTAGCCACGCACAGAGCGGCAGGATCATCACGAGCCGGCCCCATGATCGATACGGCCTGCGTCCGTGTGCCAACCCCGTTTGATGCAACCTCTGCATTACCACCTCGCACTTTTCAATTTGGAACGACATCGGCCGCCTCGAGGTTCGGGCGCGATGGCAACTAATACGCCCCCGAACCTCGCACCACGACACGAAGTGTCCGAAGCAGGATTCCCATGTCCAGACGCAGCGACCAATCGCGCACGTAGGCCACGTCGAGCGACACGCGTGTCGAGTAATCGGTGTCGTTGCGGCCGCTGACCTGCCAGAGACCAGTCATTCCGGGCTTCGCCATCAGGTAATAGCGCACGTCGCCGCCATAGCGCTTCAGTTCCGCCTCGACGATAGGACGGGGGCCCACCAGGCTCATCTCGCCTTTCAGCACGTTCAATAGTTGCGGCAGTTCGTCGAGACTCGTCTTGCGGAGCAGGCGACCGATCGGGGTGATGCGCACATCGTTCTTCAGCTTGAATTCGCGGTCCCATTCCGCACGGGCGTTGGCGTCGCGTTCCAGCAGCGTCTTGAGCGCCACATCGGCGTTCGTCACCATCGAGCGAAACTTCAGGCACTTGAACCGTCTGCCGTCACGGCCGACCCGCTCGTGCCCGAAGATCGCCGGCCCGCGATCGCGTCGTACGGCCCAGGCGATGCCCAGCAATACCGGGGCGAGCACCACGAGCAACACCGACGCGCCGACCAGGTCGAAGCCGCGCTTGAGCATCCGCTTGAAGCGTCCGGCCGCGCGGTGGCCGCGCATATCGGTGTGGGCGATCGCCGCCGCGCGCACCTGCCTGCTCCCGTGCGCGATGATCCCGAAGATCGCCAGGGTCAGCGCGCGAAACGCTATCAAGCCGATCCCGCTGGCAAGCGTCCAGTACACGAACCATTCGCTCGACAGCACGTGCACGCGATGCAGCAGGTACAGCAGCGCGGTACTGATGCCCTGCACGACGACCCACGCCATGCCGGTCCGGCCGAGCAGGCGCAGCACCGAGCGCCTGCG
This sequence comes from Burkholderia gladioli, assembly GCF_000959725.1. NCBI lineage: Bacteria > Pseudomonadati > Pseudomonadota > Betaproteobacteria > Burkholderiales > Burkholderiaceae > Burkholderia > Burkholderia gladioli. Next base: position 287,768 of record NZ_CP009322.1, on the reverse strand, counting down.
AGCCGGCTCGTAGATGCCGCATGCGGGAAATACCGACAACGCCAGCGCGGCGGCAAAGGCGACGAGTCCACCATCGAACAGGGTCCCGCGCGCTCCATTGGTGGCATCGATCAAGGCAGGAATGAACGCGCCCAGCACAATCAGCCCGACATCGGTCGCACGGTTTATCAACGCATTCATTGATATGAACTCCTAATTCATCATCCAACGGCCGTTGACGCTGCAGCAGCCGCATCATGCGCGGCACGACGTTCGTCAGGGGCAGGCATTCGAACTCGCCGCGACCGTACCTCGCGATGCCGGTTGCTCGATGTTTCCGCAGCGCATCATATTCGCCGCGCCCCATGCTGTTATCGCCTGCGTCCGAATCCGCCTCGTTGATGGCGGAACAAATCAAGACCGTTGCATGAATCCATTATTCGATCGATTCCACGAATCAATCGAAGCGCAGGCAAGTCGAAAACACCGCTCGCGCGCAACGGTTCATGCTCGCGTTTCAAGCGTCTGGACGATGCTTCGTCGGATATCACGAGGCATCACCGTTATGCGGCAGGCACAGGCCATGCCGACAGCCGAAAGCTCGCTCTCTGGATGAAAAGGACTGCCGATGCGCCGGCACGGATGGATTCCGGGAATTGCCGCGGCGACACCGCCTCCGATACCGGCGGCGAATCGATGCCGCGATGCCGTTTCAAAGCAGCCGGCGTCGGGTCGCTCCACGATTGCGGCAATTCCGGCCAGCTCGCAACAGGCAGGCGCGCAGATTCGAACATTTCCTGTTTCGCGACGGTATTGCCGCCATGACAGGAAACACCGACATTGGGAAATGGGCTTTTATTCGCGCAACGAAATCCTGCCGATCGCCCCTGGACGGTCGACGCATCCAGTTCGACGGACTAGGATGGCGCACGATTCATCCAGTTGCCGAGATCCGACGCGTAGAGCGTGTCAATCAACACGTCGCTGTTTTTTCGCGTGGCTGCCCGATATTCGGTTGGCGAAATCTGCAAGTGCTGACGAAACAGTTTTGCCATTCGATCGCCGCTTCCGAGGCCCGTCCGTCGCGCGACCTTGTCTGCCGGAAGGTCCGTTTCGATCAACATGCGACACGCCTTCTCGAGGCGGGTTTTCAGCACGAATTCGGTAGGCGTGACACCGATTTCGTTCTTGAAGCGCCGCAGGAAATTGCGCTCGCTCATTGCCGCGGCCTGCGCGGCGTCGGCAATGGAAATTCGATTCTCGCTGTTCAACCGGAGGTGATGCGCCGCCATCCGGATCGAGGCGCTGGCACGGGCGACGCGTGCACCGAACAGCACGTCGGTCAGTTTCCGGTTCGCACCGGAGACCATGCACATCACGATTTCCTGTGCGATTTCGTAGCCCATGTCCACCCGCACGATCGACAACGCATCCGAGAACGGGCCGTCGTCCTCATCGCCCGACGCTTCGCCGCCGGCGCATCCGGGGAACAAGCTGGCGCCGGCCCCCAAGGACTTTTCGCCTGCCTTTTGCGACAGATGGATTTGCTTGAGCAACTTTTGGCCGCCACCACTGCACCGAACCACGCGTGCGCGCTGGTGCGCATGTCTGACCCAGGTGATCAGCTGTTCGTTGAGCTCGCCCATACCACCCTGTCCGCTCAATACGAACATCGCATGCACCTTGCTCGCTTCCAGTGTGCGGGCCGCTTCCGTCCAGATGCCGACACCCGAGGACGAACGGACCGGCCCCCCATGGACGGAATACAAGCGCAATTCGTAATGGTCGTCCAATGTGCCTCTGGCCTGCCCAAGCTGATTGGCGAGTTCAAAAACGGCAGCCAGCTTGCCCATGTGCATGATGGAAAAACCCTCGAGCAACAGGACGATTACGCTTGCTCGTTGACGCTCAGTGCCCGCGCTTCTACCACGATTCACGCTTAACCCCGATGAATGATTCGGCACACTCTGCATCATTGCGACCCCTTAACAATTTCTTACATTTCTGTTTTATGCGCCGTAGCATAGGGGCGACCTTCGCCCGCCGATTTGCGAATGTCTGTTCTCGCCGTGTTGTTGTCGGAATCAATCAAGCCGCCAACATGACACTACTTATTGAGATTTGTCACATTCGGCGGAAATGCCTGCGTGAAGTTCAGGGGAAATTGATTTCAGTCAATGCATTGAAATTTGACGCGGAGTAGCAGACTTCATCTCGATACGAATAAGGACCAGCTGGGAACGACCGAGTGATTGCTCATTTCCGAGAGGATCGGAACGGAAGAAGGGACGGGATCGAGAACGTTTCAGCCGTACATGGCGGGATGCCGTGCGGCTTTCCGGATGGAGTGAATGGCGACATGGGCCACTGCACTGGTTAATCCTGCACCACTGCAAATGTTTGCGTCAAAGCCAAACGTCAGGAATTTCGAAGGATTGTGAGCGGTAACTGTCGGCGTCGTGCATGGTCGGCAAGGCTTGCCGAATTCGGATCGATGACACCGTGTTTACATTCGCCCACACAATGTCGATGCAACGCCCATCGGGAAATTTTCATGCAACTTCAATTGGAATTTCGACAGGCCGGTTTTCGTATCCCGACAAAATTTCGACGCAATGAAGATTTGCTAATATTTCGCGCGCAAACGTTGTCGGCGAAACGAATACGTTCGGAAGTGATGCCTCATCGAGGCGGGATTATCAGACTTCAGGCGTCATGCGGAATGCGCGTACCACCGATTGGTTCAATCCGGAGAGAGCCGGTACCTCCCGGCATCGAGTGCTTCGCAGCCGCGGTCATGTCCTATTAGGCGAAGTCAGGATGCATTCCATATTGGCTGCGACTTCGCGCATCATCGACGCGAGGTCGCCAGCGATCGCGCGACGCTGCCCACGGCCGTGTCGGCTCTCGACCGAAGGGCGTGCCGTGCGAGGCTGGCGAGGCGCTCGGTGTCGAGCCGGACCTAGTCGAGCGCGCGGCGAAAGTGCGCCCCGGTTCGACTCGAAAGCGGATCGGCTCGCGCGCCTTCCGGCGGCGAACCTGGACGAACGGACATCGGACTGCTGCAGAATCAATCCGCGATGCCAACGTGTCTACCTAGTTGTACACAGGACTGCGTAAGCCATCGCGGCTCCCCAGCCCGCCCGCCGCGCCAATCCTGAAGAATCTGACCGCATCGCGTAGCGTCGTGGCCTGCTCCGCCATGGCTTGCGCTGCCGCGGAGGCTTGTTCCACCAGCGCGGCATTCTGCTGTGTCACCGCGTCCATCTGGCTTACCGCGGTGTTCACCTGTTCGATGCCGGTCCCCTGCTCCTCGGACGCCGAAGCGATCTCACCCATGATGTCCGTCACCTGGCGCACCGACTTGACGATCTCGGACATGGTGGATCCCGCTAGATTGACCTGCTCGGCCCCTGCCGCTACGCGCTCGGCCGAACTTTCGATGAGATCCTTGATCTCCTTGGCAGCACTTGCGCTGCGCTGGGCGAGCGTGCGGACCTCGCCAGCCACGACGGCGAAGCCCCGCCCCTGTTCACCCGCGCGCGCGGCCTCGACCGCGGCATTGAGGGCGAGGATATTCGTCTGGAACGCAATGCCTTCGATGACGGAAATGATTTGGGACACCTTGCCCGAGCTTTCCGAAATCGACTGCATGGACTCGACAGCCTGGCTGACCACCGTCCCACCACGCACGGCCACGTCGCAAGCATTGGCGGCAAGCATGTTCGCCTGCTTCGCGCTGTCGGTATTCTGGCGGACGGTCGAGGTCAATTGCTCCATGCTGGCGGCAGTCTCCTCCAGCGAAGCCGCTTGCTCCTCGGTTCGTTGAGACAAGTCCAGGTTGCCTTGGGCGATTTCACCCGCGGAAGCCGTAATCGCTTCGGCAGACGATTGGATTCCGGATACGATGCCTCTGAGTTGCAGCCGCATGGCTTCCAGGGAAGCCATCAGGCTCGCGCGATCATCGTTCCGAGTGGGTGCCGAAACCGAGAGATCGCCCTGCGCTATGCGGGCCGCCACCTGGGCCGCCTCGGCGGGCTCGCCGCCCAATGATCGAATAATGCCGCGCGTGATGACCACGCCCAGCACGATCGCGAGAATGATCGTCACAAGCCCCGAGACAGCCAGCGACACCTTCGTCGAGGCACTCAGCGCCATGACATCGCCGGAGCGCTGGTCGAGCAGGATCTGCTCGGCGCCGTTGATTTCAGCCGACACCGCGCGGTAGCGATCCATGAACTGCTTGTCTTTCCCCTGGGTGAAATAGTCGACCAATGCGCTCTGCTGTTGGGTGCCTGCGTTGACGTCACGCCTGAGCGCGATCAGCTTCTGGTCGACGTCGCCGACCTCCTGGCGCAATTGCTGCAGCTCATCCAAACGCCGTTGCTGCGCGGCATTATCGACGGTGAGAGCGTGTATTACCTCATACGATTTCGCGAACTGGCTCTGACCGGTTCGATAGGGATCGAGAAATTTTTCATCTCCGGAAATCACATAGCCCCGCACTCCCGTCTCCATGTTGACCATGCTGGCCAACATATCGTCGTTGGCGCGCAGCACGCCATAGCTGTGGATATTCCATCCGTTGGCTTCGTTCAGGCGCAGGAAATTGATGATGGAGATCGCGCTGCCGAGCAACGATATGAGGATGACGACGCCAAAGGCGCCGGCAAGTTTTTGTCCTACAGTCAATTTCTTCATTGGCCTACCCCGATGTGGTTGTCGTTACATGCTATTTCGGCAAAAGAATCAATTACTGAAATAATTCAACGAAACGATCGAGTAGAAATTTTTCCCCGGCGTGCGCAAAAGACGTTTCCGCCGCGAATTGGCACCTGGCACCCAGTCATCGCCGGATCCGCAAACGGTGTCGCAAGTGAAATCAACTTTTCGCCGGGCCGAACCTGGATCCAGCGATCCCCTGGATTCCTCATTCGTATCCCAAACGCGGCCAGCACGCGTTCGCCGATGCGCGCCACGCCGGCTACCGGTTCGTCCAAGATCACGAAGGAGAAAGCGGCTCCTCGCAGCGCTGTCACGATGAATATGAGCGCGCGTCGGTCGACGGCTGCGATTTCGGAGACGTAATGAAGCGCGACACCCGCCGGCGCGGGGCGGCTTCCCGCGCCATCGGCGCAATCACCGCGCCGACGTGAACGGGCAGGCCGGATGCTCCGACCTGCGCGAGGTATGTTCAGACGTAGTCGATCGCGGACACCACCTGGTCCAACGCCTGTGCATGAGGCGATTTCGCCGCCCGGGTGTTCGTGACAATGGCCGAGATGCGCTCGATGGGACATGACACCACTCGGCTGCGCACACCGATCTTCGAATAATCGGCGAGGACAATGGTCTGCCTCGCGTTACGGCTCATGGCATCGGCCATCTCCGCCTCCTCCTGCACGAAGCTCGTCGCACCATGGAGCGCATCCACGCCAACCGGCGACAGCAAGGCGACATCGGCGTAGAAGCGATGCACCTCGGCGATCGCGGCACCTCCATACGTCGCGCCGATCGACGCATTGAACGTCCCGCCAAGCAGGTGCACCGAATGCCCCCCCGACTTCGCGGCGCGCTCACCGCTCAATTCGTTGGCGACGGCAACCGAGTTCGTGACGACGTGCAGCCCGCTCAGCGAACCGAGTGCTTCGGCAAGAATGGCCGTGGTTGTGCCCGCATCGATGAACAGCGTCTGACCGCTACCGATATAAGCCTGCGCTCCGCGGGCGAGCGCACGCTTTTCCTTCACGCGAATGCCCGCTCGCACGCTGATCGGCAGCTCGCTCTCCACGAGCATGGCGCCGCCATGCACGCGCCGGATTTCGCCCGCCGTCTCGAGTTCGACAAGGTCGCGGCGAACCGTCTCGCGCGAGACGCCGAGCGCTTGCGTCATATGCTCTACCGACACCGTGCCGTGCGACTTCAGCAGCGTGCGAATACGGCGATATCGCTCCTCAACCAACATGGACTGTCTTCCTCCTTCTTGCGTGTTCGGTCCAACTTCCGCGCTCACAGGCGACGGGTGAACTCGATGATCTGCGCATGCAGTTCGGGCGTAGCCGCGGCGACAATCCGCCCATCGCTTTCCATGCCGACCGCGCGGCCCTGCCAGTCGGTCACGCGCCCACCCGCAGCCTCCACGACCGGCACGATAGCCAGATAGTCATAAGGCTGCAAGCCTGCTTCGACGACGGCATCGACATAGCCCGACGCGACCATCGCGTAACAGTAGCAATCGCCACCGAACCGGCGGCTGGCGGCCGCGCGGCACACCGCTTCGAACACCGGCAGTTCATTGGCATCAAAGATATCCGGAGATGTCGCGTAGACATTTGCCGCCGCGAGACTCGTGCACCCGCTCGTGCGCAAGGCCTGACCCTGGACGTCGAAGGCGCCCGGCTCGCCGCCGATCCATCGTTCGCCGGTCACGGGCACATCGATGACACCGAGTATCGGTTCACCGTCTCTCAGCAGCGCGAACAGCGTTCCCCAGATCGGCCAGCCCGTCACGAAACTGCGCGTGCCGTCGATCGGATCGATAACCCAGACGTACCGTGCGTCGGTTCGCTCCCGCCCGTGCTCCTCGCCGAAAATGCCGTGCGCCGGGAAACGCTGCGCGAGCCGCGCGCGGATATGTGCCTCGATCTCGCGATCGGCAATGGTCACCGGGCTCTCGTCCGACTTGGTCTCGACATCGAGCTTCTTGCGGAAATAGCGCAGCGAGATCTCGCGCGCCTCGTCGGCGAGCTGTACTGCAAATGCCTCGAATCCGCCCAGCACGTCGTCGCTTTCCTGATTCATCTTGAACGCCCTCTTCCGGGGCAGCGCTGACGCTGCCGTGTCAAAAATAGTATGGCAAGCCCGCTCGCGAGCCAGGCGCGCGAAGGCCCGCTTTCGCGGTGACGCCATCATGGCAGCAGATATTTTTGATTGCTAGACCCAATGCCAATATTCTGCAAACATCCCCAAAACAACACATCATCGAGACATGGTCCGACACCGACGGCAACAGCACGCGCCTCGTGACGTTGTGGGGTTCCTTCTTCGGTCGCCTCTTACTCTTACAGGAAGAACGCAATGCGTATCCGCAAGACACTGACTTCGCTTTTCGCCCTCGGGCTGCTCGCGTGCACGATCTCGAACGCCGCCCTGGCCGGACAGATCACGGTGTACTCCGCACTGGAAAGCGACGAAATCGCCACGTACCTTGCCGCCGCGAAAAAGGCGATGCCTGATGTGCAGGTCAACGTCCTGCGCCTGTCCACCGGCGATCTCGCCGCGCGCCTCATCGCCGAATCCGGCGCGCCGCACGCGGATGCGGTCTGGGGCGAGGCGCTCACGAACCTGCTGGATCCGCGCATCGCGGACCAACTCGCGCCGGTGAGCGGCAAGACCATCTCCAGTCTGCCGAAGCAGTTCCGCGATCCGGCCGGCAAATGGTTTGCCGCAACGGGTTACATGGCCGCGCTCTGCGTGAACACCGAAGCGCTCGCCGCGAAGAAGCTTCCCATGCCGACCTCGTGGGAAGACCTCGCGAAGCCGGTCTACAAAGGCAATCTGGTGATGCCCGATCCGGCCTCTTCAGGAACGGGTTACCTGCAGATCGCGGCGATCCTGCAAGGCGCGGGGGAGGAAAGAGGCTGGCAGATCCTCAAGGGTCTCGGCGCGAATGTCGCGCAGTTCACGCCGTCTGGCTCGCAACCCTGCAAGCTCGCCCGCACCGGTGAATACGCCGTCGGCGCATCGTTCGCGTTCGTCGCCATGCAGTCGATCAAGGCCGGCTTCCCGGTGAAGATGGTGATTCCGTCGAAATATGTCGGTTACGAGCTCGAAGGCTCGGGCATGCTCAAGAGCTCGACGCATCAGGCCGATACCCAGCGCTTCCTCGAATGGGTCGCCTCGCCTGCCGCCGCGAAGCTCTACCAGCAATACAAGGAAATCGTCACGACGCCCGGCATCAAGCCGACTCCCGAACAGATCGCCGATGGCTTGCCCGCCGACGTCGCCAAGGTGCTGTATCCGATGGACTTCGCCGCTTCCGCGAAGATGCACGATGCCGTACTCAAACGCTTCAAGACCGACGTGATGCATTGAGCGCAATCGCGCGGTCCCGCATCCTGTCCATGTCCGGCGCAATGCCGGACAACCCCGCCTTGGCCACACTGGGAAGTCACCATGCATCTCACCGTATCCGATCTCATCAAGACATTTTCCGGGCACGTCGCGCTCGAACGCATTGATTTCGACGTGCGGGAGGACGAGTTCGTCTGTCTGCTGGGTCCGAGCGGTTGCGGCAAGACTACCCTGCTGCGTATCATCGCCGGGCTGCTCGATGCCGATGGCGGGAAGGTCATGATGGGCGAGCGCTCGTTGCTGGAGATTCCCGCGCGCGAGCGCGGCTTCGGCATCGTGTTCCAGTCCTATTCGCTGTTCCCGAACATGACTGTCGCGCAGAACATCGGCTATGGGATGAAAATTCGCGGCGAACCGCGCGCCCGGATCGAAGCGCGTTGCCAGGAACTGCTCGAGCTGATTCGCCTGCCACATCTTGCCGGCCGCTATCCGGGCCAACTCTCCGGTGGTCAACAGCAACGCGTCGCGATCGCGCGCGCCATCGCTGTCGATCCCGCCCTCCTCCTGCTCGACGAGCCGCTCTCCGCGCTCGATGCCCAGGTGCGCGTCGAAATGCGCCGGGAAATTCACGATGTCCAGCGCCGTCTGCGTATTCCCACCATCATGGTGACGCACGATCAGGAAGAGGCGCTTACGCTCGCCGACAAGATCATTTGCATGAATCACGGGCGCATCGAGCAGATCGGTTCGCCGCGCGAGCTGTACGAGCGCCCGCGCACGCGCTTCGTGGCAAGCTTCGTCGGCACGTCGAACCTGCTGCCGGCGTCATGGGTACGCGACGCGCTCCCCAACTTGATGCAGCACCATCCGGGCGGCGCCGATACCGCATTCGAGGCATGCGTGCGGCCCGAGGATCTCATGGTGTCGCCGTGTGAACATGGCGAAACGGCACCCGCGCGCGTGATCGAATCGATCTTCCTCGGCAGCACCACGCGCATACGCGTGCAGTGGTGTGGCCGCGAACTGCTCGCGGAACAAGCACGCGGATTGCCAATGGAAGCCGGTACGCCGGTTACCCTTTCCGTCGCCAATGATCGCTGCGCATGGGTGGCGGCATGAACGCCTCGCTCGCCGGCAAGACCGGCTCGCGCGCCGCGCGTACAAGCTTCACGATGGGCCCCGTGCTGCGTGTCGCGATGGTCGTGGTGCCGCTCGCCTGCCTCGCGCTCTTCTTTCTCTACCCGCTTGCGGTCATCGCGTGGCACAGCCTGCTGAATGGCAACGCAAGACTGGGACTGGACAACTACGTCGCCCTCTGGCGCACCCCCGGCATGCTCGATGCTGCGTGGCACAGCCTTGTGCTGAGTACCGCGACGACGCTCGTGAGCATCGTCCTCGGCTTCATGATCGCGTTCACCCTGCAACGCTCGCGCCTGCCTGCCCCGAACGCGATCCGCGCGACGCTGCTGCTCCCCATGCTCGCGCCTTCGCTGATGCAAGGCCTCGGCATGCTGTTCCTGCTCGGACGCAATGGCCTGGTACACAAGTGGACTGGCTGGGACATCGACATCTACGGCTTTTGGGGACTCCTGATCGCCGACGTGATCTATGCCTTGCCGCAGGCCGTGCTCATTATCGGCGCCGCCCTCGCACAATCCGACGCCCGCTACTACGATGCCGCCGATGTGCTCGGCGCTCGACGCTGGCAGCAATTCCTTGCACTCACCTTGCCGAACACGCGCTTTGGCCTGCTGTCCGCGGCCTTCGTCGTGTTCACCGTGACGATCACGGACTTCGGGAATGCGGTGGTGATCGGCGGAAACTATCACGTGCTCGCCACGGAAATCTATAACCAGGTTTCCGGGCAGATGAACTTCGGCATGGGGGCGGCAGTCGGCATGGTGCTGTTGCTACCCTCGCTCGCCTCGGTATATATCGAGCGCGTGGCCTCCCAGCGGCAATTCGGCGGTGCATCGGAAAGCCGTGTACCGGTGACTCCCGGCGTGAATCTCCCGCGTGACGGACTGCTCGGCTTCGGCTGCCTGCTCGCGCTGTTGCCGATCCTGGCGTCCGTCGCCACCGTCGTCTTTGCCAGCTTCGTGCGCTTGTGGCCGTACCGGCTCGACTTGACACTCGCCAATTACGGGGGCGAGTTGTCCGGCGGATATGGCGCAATCTTCACATCACTGGAAATCTCGCTCGCGGCCGCCGCGCTGGGCGTGGTGCTGTTGTTCTGCCTGAGCTACGGCGCGCGCAGCATGCCGGGCGCGGTATCGCGGTTGATTTACACCGTGGCCGTGTTGCCGGCCGCCGTGCCGGGGATGGTAGTGGGCCTCGCCTACATTCTCGCGTTCAATGGCGGGCCGCTGGGGACCTGGCTTTACGGCAGCGCCAGCGTTATCGTGCTCTGCAACTTCTACCACTACCACACGCAGGGTTTTCTGACGATGAGCACCGGATTGCGCGCAGCGCCGGCGGTACTCGAGGAGGTCGTGGATTGCCTGGGAGGGGGCCTGCGTCACGCACTTCAGGACGCCGTGCTGCCCTTCGTCGCCGCGACGGCTGTGAGCGTATTTTTCTTTCTGTTCATGCGCTCGATGGTGACGCTCTCGGCCGTCGTCTTTCTTGTCACTCCCTCGCTGAATCTCGCTTCGGTCGCCGTCATGCAGTTGGATGAAAACGGCTTCGTTTCACAGGCCGCCGCTTATTCCACCTGCATCATGGCAGTGACGTCGCTCGCTCTCGTGCTCATGCGCCTGGCCATGAAACGCCTGGTGATGCGACAGCATGTAGTGTCATGACGATTACATCGCCTTGCGACATGCGGCCGGAAACCAGCGATCAATGTCGATATTTACATATCAAATGGCAACCCAGCGCGACAATGCCGAAAACTGGCGTGCATGCCGAGATGAAAGTCACGAACAGCCTGTCGGATGTATGAAAAAAGAAATGGATGGCCACATGAGCGGAAATGTATGCATAAAATCCCAACATGACGCTGCATGTCGAGCGCTGCTTCGGGCGAGTCTCTAGGGATTGCACCGGCGTCCTCACATAGGCGTTGTGTCGCGAAACATGCTCACGTGTACTTTGGCTGGGGCAATTCTCGCCGGAATGACTCGGAATTTTTTTCCAAAAATAAGCGCATTTTTGTAACTCCTTGCCAATCGCATCGCCAAGCCTTGGAAGCCATGCAAAAAAAGTAGCTACGCCAGATGCCCCCTGTGAGGCACTCATTCTTACTCGTCCAATGTGGCGCCGTGCCGCTTCGACGTCTCCCGCCGATCTGCTTAATCTTCCGATTCCCGAACCCCGGCCACGGCTTGCCACGCGGCATCCCCAGCGCGACAGCCAGCCAAGAACAGGAAGAAGATCATGAAGCACTTCGCCGGAATCATGACAGTCGCCCTGGCCAGCCTGCTGGCTTCCAACGCCCAGGCCCAATACACCGGCCCTTCCGCGAACACCATCACCACCGTGAAGGACATCCTCGCAAACGGCTGGCACGACCAGCCCGTGCAACTGCAAGGCCACATCGTCCGGCATCTCGGCGGGGAAGACTACGAATTCGCCGACTCCACCGGCACGATCCACCTCGAGATCGACGACAAGATCTGGCGCTGGGTGCCGGGCAAGCCCGTCAACGAGAAGAACGAGGTGAAGATATTCGGCAAGTTCGAGCGCAAGGGCTGGGGTCACGCCAAGGTCGACGCCGATCATGTGGAGGTATTGCGCTGACCCAAATAAAAAGCGGAGCCCGAAGGCTCCGCTTTTTCATCAATGCCAGGCCAGGTAGTAAGACACCGCGATCGTCAGCGCCGCCACGATCAGCGCTGCATAAGGCAGCATCTCGTAGATGGAATGCCGTCGCGGCACCGCCAGTTCCATATCCTTCTGCATCTGCTTCGGGAACCGCCCGCGATCCTGCCAGTAATGGCGATAGAGGAACACCGGCACGATCAGCAGCATCGCGATCAGCCCATTGCGCAACGTTCCCTCGCCTTGCAGGTTCGCCCCCGCGCCCACATAAACAAGGTTCAGGTAACCGCAGATCGAGCCGGCCACCAGCAACCATGTCGGGCACTTGAACGGCCGCTTCCACTCGCCGCGATCCATGCGATGGATCCAGCCGGATTGCAAATTCAGGAACACGAAGATCATGTAGCAGACGTTCGAGATCGACAGCACCGTCATGTAGTCCGACATCATCAGCAACACGAGGTTGAAGCCGAGGTCGGTCCACATCGCGCGCGTCGGAGAACCGTGCTCGTTCACATGCGAGAGGTAACGCGGCAGCCAGCCATCGACCGATGCCTGGTACAGCGTGCGCGAGGACCCCATCATCGAAGTCATCACGATCAGCAGGATCGACAGCATCAGCATCACGACGATGGCATTGGCCACCCAGGCACCGCCGCCCACCATCTTCGCCATCGCGGCGGCCACGCCGGTGCCGTCGCCGATCTTCGGATCGAGCATCGCGCTGGTGCCGAGCGCGCCCTGGAAGGCCATCGGCACCAGGGTCATCACGATCAGGCACAACGCGCCGGACCAGAAGATCGCCTTGGCGGTATCGCGCGCCGGATCCTTGAATTCACGCGTGTAACAGACCGCCGTCTCGAAGCCGTAGGAAGCCCAGCCGGCCATGAACATCGCGCCGAGCGCCATCACCACGCCCTGCCCGTTCCAACTGCCGAACGTCGCCGCGGTGAGATTGCCCTGCGCATCGTGCCCGAGCGGGAGCAGCGGCAAGAGATGCGACATCGGCACATCGCCCGTCACGAACGGAACGATACCGACGATCAGCAAGGGCGTGAGCGATGCGATACCGAGAATGCGCTGCGTCTTGGCAGCCTTCGACGCCCCGCTGTGCTGGAGCCGGAACGTGATCAGCAGCAGGATCGTGGCGATCACGAAGGTCGCGTTGATGCGCAACGTGAGCCCAGGCTTGATGAAGCCGAGATTGGCGATGGTCAGTTGCCAGTGCTGGATCGCGGCATCGGCGGGGAACAGGGAGGTGAGCGCATAGCTCGCGGCCAGGCCGCAGCCGAGCGCCAGCATCGGGGACCAGGCCAGCCAGTTGCACCACACCGAAACCGGGGCGATCAGCTTGCCGTAGCGTACCCAACCAATCGCGCCGTACACGGACGCGCCGCCCGATTTATGTGGAAATAGCCCCGATATTTCCGCATAAGTCGCGCTTTGCAACAGGCCCATCGTGATTGCGCCAATCCATATGGCCCACGCGGGCTGGCCGACGGTGGCGCACACGCCGCCGATCGTGAACAGCACACCTGCCGGTACGCCGCTGGTGACCCAAAATGCATCTTTCCAACTGAGGCCGCGATGCAGTGAGCGGCCTTCTTCTGCATGTGAGATGGTCTTGTCGACCTCGCTGGTGCTGCGCGCGCGCAGTCCTGCTTGACTCATCCAGAACCTCCTAGTAAGAGTCCGCACAAGCGGCATAGTGTAACAAGCTTTTCACAAAATGCCTGGAAATATGCGGTTTTTCGAGCAAAACAATGCCCGTCCGACCATCGATCGGACGGGCATTTTTTACTTCGTTGTCTTGAATGTTGTTATCTTTCTGCCAGTCTCGCCGGCTTATTGCGCGCCGTCGGTCCAGCTCTTGACGCGGTCACCGTGCTGCGAAATCCACTGCTCGGCGGCCGCATCGGGCTTCGCTCCGCCCTGGATCGCCAGCATCACCGCATCGAGCTCACCCGGCTTCCACTGGAACTTCTTCAGGAAGGCCACCACCGGCTTCGCCTTGGTTTCCAGGTTCGGATTCGCGACGCTGTCCACGTGCTCGGCTTCGCCGAACACCTTCTTCGGATCGTCGAGGAAGCGCAGGTCCCACTTCGCGAACATCCAGTGCGGCACCCAGCCCGTCACGATGATCGGCCTCTTCGCGTTCTCGGCGCGCGCCAGCTCGGCCGTCATCGCGCTGCCCGAACTCGCCATCAGGTTGTACGACAGGCCATAGGCCTTGATCGCGTCATCGGTCTTGCGCATCACGCCGGCGCCGGCATCGATGCCGACGATGCGGCCGGCGAAGTCGGCCTTCTCGCCCTCGAGGTCGGCGATGCTCTTGGCCTTCACATAGGTCGGCACGATCAGGCCGATCTTCGCGCCCGGGTAGTTCACGCCGAGGTCGACCACCTTGCTCTTGAACTGATCCCAGTACGCGCCGTGCGTCACCGGCAGCCAGGCCGACAGCGTCGCGTCGAGGTCGCCGCGCGCCACGCCCTGCCACATCACGCCGGCCGCCACCGGCACCAGTTGCACCGGATAACCGAGCTTCTTCTCGATGATCTGCGCGGCCACGTTCGAGGTACCGACGCTGTCATCCCAGCCTTCCACGTAGCCGATCTTGATGGTCGGCTTGGTATCGGCGACTGCCGCGGGCGCCACGGCCGTCAGCAGCGCCGCGAAGGCGCCGCACCAGGCCAGCTTTCCGATGAAATTCATGGTCGATCTCCTTGGGGTTGTCCTGAGCAATCCGTAGCGTTGCTCTATGGGGTCTCTCTAGGTTCCGTAACCACAATTCCCCGGTATCGTCGTTTTCCGACACGTCCTTGCTCATACGCGACGCGCCGGATTTCCCGCGGTATTGCTCCGACCAGTGCCTTACTTGTCGACCACCAGATCCGACAAGGGCTTGCTGCAGCACAGCAGCACCATGCCCTGGTCGATCTCGCGCTGGCGGATGCCGCCGTTGTGCTTCATCTCCACCTGGCCCGACACAAGCTTGACCTTGCAGGTGCCGCACATGCCCTGCGAGCACGACGAAGGCAGGCGCACGCCGGCCTGGCGCGCGGCCTCGAGCACATGCTGGTCGGCGCCGCAGCTGATCTCGCGGTGGCTCCTGGCGAAGCTCACCGTGTAGTGCGTGGTATCGGGCACCGGCACGCCCTCCTCCACCAGCGTCTCCACCACTTCGGGCGCGGCCTCGTCGAGCAGCGTCTCGAACGAGAAGCTTTCCTCGTGATACTGCTTGCGATCGAAACCGGCTTCGTCGAGCAGGTCGCGCACGGCCTTCATATAGAGCGCCGGCCCGCAGGTGAAGATCTCGCGTTCCATGAAATCCGGCGCGATCAGCTTGAGCAACGGCAGCGAGAGATAACCCGTCACGCCGTGCCAGTTGGTACGCGTGCCGATCCGCTCGCAAACGAACGAGGTGCGGAAATTGGTCTGGTTGGCGGCGATCAGGTCCAGCTCGCGCGAGAAGATGATGTCGTCGGGCGTGCGTGCGCTGTGCACGAACACGATGTCGCGATCCTCGGCGAGATCGTGATGCGCGCGGCTCATCGACATCAGCGGCGTGATGCCGGAGCCGGCCGAGAGGAACAGGTACTTGCGCGCCGGATGCCGCGCGCAGGTGAATTCGCCGGCCGGGCCGAGAACGCGTACCTGCGCGCCGGCCAGCAGGTTGTCGTGCAGCCAGTTCGAGACCTTGCCGCCCGGCACGCGCTTGACCGTGATCGACAGCGTATGCGGCCGCGCCGGCGAGGACGAGATGGTGTAGCAGCGGTTGATGGTCTCGCCGTCGATGTCGAGCTCGAGCGTGACGAACTGGCCCGGCTCGAAGGCGAACGAGCGGCCCGAGGGCGAGCGGAAGAAGAAGCTCTTCACGTCGTGCGTTTCCTGCCGCACGTGGCAGCAGATCAGCGTTTCCTCGACGTCGCTCGTCCAGCGTTCCGGCACGGCGCGCCAGAATTCGGGCTGCGTCACGCGGCTGTCCACCGGTTCGAAGTTCGCGGCATCTCGCATCATGTCTTGCTCCGCCTGTTCCTGTCAGTGCTGGGGTCAAACGCCGAGGTGGTCGGCCATGCGGCCGATGTACCAGGCCGAGAATTTCTCGACCAGGCCTTCCGTGTAGGGCGAATACGGGCCCGGCTCGTAGGCGCTGCTGGCCGCGCCGCGCTGCGAGAATTCCACCAGTGCACGGTCTTGATCGTTGGTGGCGTTCCACACGGCCGTGAGGTTCTTCACGTCGTAGTCGATGCCTTCCTTGGCGTCCTTGTTCACCAGCCACTTGGTGCGCACCAGGGTCTTGCCGGCCGACAGCGGGATCACCGAGAAGGTGACGATATGGTCGGCCATGAAGTGATGCCAGGAGTTCGGCTGGGTCCAGAACGACAGGCCGCCGAGGTCGGCGCGCTCGAACTCGCCGAGCAGCTTTTTCGAGGCGGCCTTGGCGTCGAGCGTCTGCGATTCGCCGGCACGGTCGAGCGGCAGGCGCTGGGTGCGAAAGCCCGTGGTGTCCAGCAGGCGATCGACCTCCACCGAGGGCAGGCCCAGCTCGCCCCATTGCTGCTCGCGCTCCACGCAGGTGCGCTCGAAGGCGGCCATGCCTTCGGCGGTGGCCGGCGAGGGCTGGTAGCCGAAGCCGTATTCGTAGAGCGAGATGGTCAGCTCGGGATGGTTCGCGACGCAGTGGTAGCACTCGCGATTGTTCTCCATCGTGAGCTTCCAGTTGCCTTCCTCGATGATGTCGATCTGCGCGGCGATCTTGGTGTTCGGCAGGTCGTGCGGCAGCAGGTAGGGCTCCATCGCGGCGCGCAGGTTCTCGAAGTCGGCCGGCGGCTCGTCGGCCAGGCAGACGAACAGCAGGCCGCCCAGGTTCTGCAGGTGCACCGACTTCAGGCTGTGCTTGCAGCGGTCGAACTTCTCGCCCATGTGCTCGGCGAACATCAGCGCGCCGCTCAGGTTGTAGGTCCAGCTGTGATAGGGGCAGACGATATTGCCGACCGAGCCCTTGTCCTCGTTGCAGAGGCGCGCGCCGCGATGCCGGCACACGTTGTGGAAGGCGCGGATTTCCATGTCGTCGTCGCGCACGATCAGGATCGAATCGCTGCCCAGCTCGACAGTCACGTAGTCGCCCGGTTCCGGAACGTCCGGTTCGATCGCGACCTGAATCCAGTGCTTGCGGAAGATCGCCTCCATGTCGAGCTGGAAGATCTCCTCGCTCAGGTAGAACGGGGCCTCCAGGCTGTAACCCGCTTTGCGGCGCTCCACCAGCGCGCGAACGTCTGCCGTTTGATTCATCGTTTGCTCCGGACTCAATCCTTGGTTCTTGCCGACAGGCATGGGTCAGCGATTTCAGTAATCGATCAGTTGATGCTCGCGCAAATACGCCAGGATCACTTGTGCTTTTTCGACCGAACTCCCCTCAATTACGACGTTCCCGCCGCGGCTTTCGGTAGTGGTCGCGGACAGCATCCGCGCATGCCCGGAGCGCTTCTCGGCGGCCGCGAGCTTGACGGGTTTGCGCTCCACCGGCCCGGTGTGCCAGGCCGCCGAATCGGCCGAGGTGCGAACCGCCACGCGCACCGGCGCGATGCTGCCGGCCTGCTGGCGCGCGAAGGCGTAGCGCGGCTGGGCATTGGCCAGCGGATGGACGGCCACCAGCGCCGGCAGGCGCACCGCCACCTTGCGGCGCAGGCCCTTGGGCAGGAATTGACGGATCACCGCCTCGCCGTTGGCGAACTCGATATCGACGGCCGTGCCGGCCAGACCGACATCGAGCCGTGCGGCGAGCTGGTAAGGCAGCAGGCCGGTGTCGAAGGCGCCTTCGGCGCGCGTGCCGGTCAGCACCAGGTCATAGCCGGCCAGGCGCTCGGCCAGCGGCGCGACGGCGTCGTCGCCGGGCCCGCATTCGAGCACCTCAACCTTGCGCGCGCCGAGCGCGAGATAATCGGCCAGCGCCGGATTGGCGGCGTCGCCGGCATGCAGCACGTCGAGCTGGGCGCCGTGTTCGCCGGCCAGCTTGCGGCCCAACTCCAGCGCCGCGGCGTCGTTGCGGCTGTAGCGCGGCGTGCCGCTGACGGGATGACGACCCACCGAAACCAGCACGGCGAGCTTCGCGAGTTTGCGCGGGGCGTTCATGCAGCCACTCCTTCCAGGTGCCGGTTGCCGTGTTGCTCGGCCCGGCCGCGTGCCGCGCGCGCGGCATTCACTTGTTCGATCAGGGCGGCGATGGTCGCCTGCGTGTCGGCCACCACGGTCAGGTTGGCGCGCTTGGCGATCGGCGCGCTCGCATCGAGGTTCACGGCGATCACGTGGCGGCAATCCTTGATGCCCTGCAGATGCTGGACCGCACCCGAGATGCCGAAGGCGATGTAGACGCTGGCCTCGACGGTCTTGCCGGTGGCGCCCACCTGCTTGTCGCGCGTGAAGTGGCCGTTGTCGACCGCCACGCGGCTCGCGCCGATCGCGGCGCCGAACACGCCGGCCAATTGCTCGAACGCGCCGATATCGGTCACGCCGTTGCCGGCCGAGACGATGAAGTCGGCTTCCTCCAGCGCGACCTGGGCCGCGTCGATCTCCTCCAGGCCGAGGTCGCGATAAGCGCCGATACGATCGGCGCCGAGCGAGAACGGCGCGTCGATGCGCTCGCCGGCACCCACGAAGGGCAGCTTCGGCTCGACCGCGTTGGGCGCGAGCAGCACCACCTCGGGCAGCGCGCGTGTCGAGAAGGCCCGCTTCGCATCGGCGTAGACGCCCACATGCTTCGCGTCGATCTCAACCACCTGCACGGCCACGCTCGCGCCGAGCGCGGCGGCGTAGCGACGGCCCAGGTCGCCGTCGCCGGTGGCGTTGTCGGGAAGGAATACATGGCGCGGCGCGAGCGCCTCGGCGCAAGCCAGCAGTGCGCGCAGCTCAGCGTCGGGCGCGAAGGCGCGGCGCTCGAAGCCGGTCAGCTCGATCAGGCGATCGGCACCGAGCGCGGCCACCTCGTCCTTCAGCTCCCCGAATGACAGCAGCACCACCTCGGTGCGCGCGTCGGCCAGCAACGCCGCGGCGGCCAGCACCTGGCAGCTGTGATCGTCGAGCGAGCCGCGCTCCGGATGCGCCACCACCAGCAGCCGATGCTCGGCCGCCTCGATCTCGCGCCTCGGCTTGGGCGCGTCCTTGCCATGCCCGTGGCCGGTCCAGAGCGCGACGTTGCCGCCCGCCACGGCAACCTCGCCGAGGGTGATGCGCTTGAGTCCGGCCGGCGTGACCACGAAGGGCCGGCGCGGATCGATACGTTTGATGGTGTTCATCGATTCACTCCAGCGAGGCGGCGACCAGTTCGGCGACATCGAGCACGTCCGGCCGGGGGCCGACCACGCCTTCGAGCATCGCGGTGCAATTCGGGCAGCCCACCGCCACCACCTCGGCGCCGATCGCGCGCGCGTCGGCGATACGGATATCCGGGATCCGCTGCTTGCCGGGGATGTCGGTCAGGGGTGCCCCGCCGCCGCCGCCGCAACAGCGGCCGCGCAGGCCGTTGCGCTCCATCTCCACCACCTGGATGCCGATCGACTTCAGCAGCTTGCGCGGCGCGTCCGTCTCGCCGTTGTAGCGGCCGAGATAGCAGGGATCGTGATAGGTGATGGTCTTTTCGCGCAGCGTCTCGCTGGCCTTCGGCGCGATCCTCCCGGCTTCGGCCAGCTCGGCCACGAAGGCCGTGTGGTGCTTGACGGTGTAGCGGGCGCCGAGCGCGCGATATTCGTTGCGCAGGCTGTGCATCACGTGCGGATCGGCGGTGACGATCTGCTTGAACGACAACTCGTCGAGCGTCGCGATCAGGCGTTTCGCCATCTGCTGGAAGGTGGCCTCGTCGCCGAGCCGGCGCGCGGTGTCGCCGGTATCGGTCTCGACGCGACCGAGCACGGCGTAATCCACGCCGGCCTTGTTCAGCACCTTCACCAGGGCGCGCAGCGTGCGCTGGTAGCGCATGTCGAAGGCGCCCTCGCCGGCCACGATCAGCACGTCGACCGGGCGGCCCGGCTGCGCCACCGGCGCCTCCAGGTCGACCGACCAGTCGTAGCGCGCCGCCGTGTCGTAGCCGCCCTGGGTGCCGGTCTCGCGCAGGTTCGCGATCACCTCGGCGCCCTTGCCCGGCACCGTGCCGTGCACCAGGGTCTGGTTGCGGCGCATGTCGACGATCGCGTCCACGTGCTCGATCAGCATCGGGCACTCCTGCACGCAGGCGCGGCAGGTGGTGCAGGACCACAGCGTGTCGGCCTCGATCAGGCCCGAGACGATAGGCCCGTTAGGCTCGCCGCCATGGCGGCCCACCGCGATGCCCGGCGTCGGGCTGCCGGCATAGGCCGCGTCGGTGCCGCCCGCCATGCCCGTCACCAGGTCCTGGATCAGCTTCTTCGGGTTCAGCGGCTGGCCCGAGGCGAAGGCCGGGCAGGCCGCCTCGCACTTGCCGCATTGCACGCAGGCGTCGAAGCTCAGCAGCTGGTTCCAGCGGAATTCGACGGGCTTGCCCACGCCGTATTCGTGCTTGCCGATGTCGGGCAGCTTGAGCGCCGTCGGCGGCACGGCCGAGCCGTTGCCGGTATAGCTCTCGCGCGTCGCCGCGAAGCGCTCCTGGCGCGGATGGAAGGCCAGGTGCAGCAGGCCGGCGATGGCATGCTTCATGGGGCCGCCGCGCGCCGCGCCGAAGGTCATCGCGAACGCGCCGATCGCGATCAGCACGGCGCAGATCACCGCCACCGCGCCCGACATCGCGCCGGCCGGCACGATCGCGTAGAGCGTGAGGCCCAGCGCGAACGAGCCGAGCAGCCAGGGCAGCGTGTTCCAGGGGCCGCGCGAAAGACGTGCCGGCACGTTCCTGGCGGCGCGGCGGCGCCACACGAATACGGCGCCGACCAGCATCGCCAGCGAGGCCAGGAAGATCAGCTTGTCGAGCCAGGGCGAATAGATCGCCAGGCCGTAGTTGACGAACACCAGGCCGAGCGCGGCGATCGCGCCGCCGGCCGTGGCCACGTGGGTCTTGGCGATATACGGGTCGCGCGCCACCACGTGGTGCAGGTCGACGAAATAGCGCTTGGGGATGGTGAACAGGTTGGCGATGCCGAAGGCGCCGGGCGCGGTGGCGCGCCCCACGCGCCAGAACGCCGAGCGGCGCGCCACCGCGAACGCGAGCCCCGCCACCGACAGCCACAGCAGCGCGGTAATCAGGAAAGCCGGATTCATCGTCAGAAGTCCTTCACGAGACGCAGCGAGTCATAGATGGCGCCGTGCACGTTGTGCATCGAGATGCAGTCGCCGACACGGAACAGCAGGAAGCGGCCGTTGCCGAGTTCCTCCGACAGGCAGGGTTGCGGCTCGGCCGCGAACAGCGTGTGCGGATCGATCTGGCCGCGGTTCAGCGATTCGGGCTTGAGCTTCCAGTACAGTTCGTCGTTCGGCGAGGAACCGTTCTCGATCACCACCTGGTCGACCGCGCGCTCCTCGAGCTCTTCCGTGTATTCGTTGCGCAGCACCGCGATGGTCTTGCCGTTTTCCTCGTAGACGCGGTCCAGCATGTAATTCGGCGTGTGGATCACGCCATAGGCATAGAGGCGCCGGTAGAAGATCGGGAAGGTGGTGCCGCCGCAATCGTCGGCCACCTTCACGTCGGGCGTGACGATCTCCACCTGCGAGCCGCGGCTGGCCATGTAGTCGGCCACGCCGGCGCCCGCGTGGGTGCTCACGCCGTCGAACAGCAGCACGTTCTTCCCGGGCTCGACCTTGCCGGTCAGGATGTCCCAGGAACTGACGGCACGGCCTTCGGCCACGCCCCAGCCCGGCACCTGCCAGGTGAAGCTCGAACCGCCGGTGGCCAGCACCACGATGTCGGGCTTCTCGGCCATGATCATCTTCTCGTCGGCGGCCACGCCGAGCCGGCGATCGACGCCCAGGCGCCGGGTCTCCATGTCGAACCAGCGGATGATGCCGGACATCTGCTCGCGTTGCGGCGCCTTGGCCGCGATCATCACCTGCCCGCCCACTTCCGCGTTCTTCTCGAACAGCACCACCTCGTGGCCGCGCAGCTTGGCCACGCGCGCGGCCTCCAGGCCCGCCGGACCGGCGCCGACCACCACCACCTTGCGCTTCGGCCCGCGCGAGCGCTCGACGATGTGCGGCATGGTCGCCTCGCGCGAGGTGGCCGCGTTCTGGATGCAGAGCACGTCCAGGCCGTTGTACTGGCGGTCGATGCAGTAGTTCGCGCCCACGCACTGCTTGATCTCGTCCTCGCGGCCGTCGCGGATCTTGATCACCATGTGCGGATCGGCGATCTGCGCGCGCGTCATGCCGACCAGGTCGATCATGCCGTTGGCGAGCAGGCGCTCGGCCTGGCCCGCGTCGCGGATGCTCTGCGCGTGCATCACGGGGATCTTCACCACCGACTTGATGCCGGCCGCGAGATGCACGAAGGGCTCCGGCGGCAGCGCCATCGGCGGCATGCAGTTGGCGATGGTGTTGTGGGTGTCGCCGCCCGAACCCACCACGCTGAGGTAGTCGATCAGGCCCGTCTCCGACATCGCCTGGGCGATCTCCTTGAGGCTCTCGTGGTCGAGCCCGTCCTCGTGGAATTCGTCGCCGCACATGCGCAGGCCGACGCAGAAGTCCTTGCCCACCGCCTCGCGTACCGCGCTCAGCACCTCGATGCCGAAGCGCAGCCGGTTCTCGAGGCTGCCGCCCCATTCGTCGGTGCGGTGGTTCGAGCGCTGGCTCCAGAACTGGTCGATCAGGTGCTGGTGGGCGGCCGAGATTTCGATGCCGTCCATGCCGGCGGCCTGCACGCGCTTGGCGGCCGCCGCGAAATCGCCGATGATGCGGCGGATTTCCTCGATCTCGATGATCTTCGCGTTGCCGCGGTGCACCGGCTCGCGCACGCCCGAGGGCGACATCAGGTGCGGCCAGTGCTCGCCGTGGAAGGAGGAACGGCGGCCCATGTGGGTGGCCTGGATCATGATCTTGGCGCCGTGCTTGTGCATCGTGTCGGCCAGGCGCGTGAGCGGATCGATCACCTTGTCGGTCGACAGATTGACCGACTTCCACCAGCCTTGCGGGCTGTCGATCGACACGGGGCTGGAGCCGCCGCAGATCGCCAGGCCCACGCCGCCCTTCGCCTTCTCTTCGTAGTAGCGGATGTAGCGGTCGCCCGGCAGGCCGCCCGGCTCCGCGTACACCTCGGCGTGCGCGGTGCTGACGATGCGATTGCGCAAGGTCAGCTGGTTGAGCGTCATGGGCTTGAACAGGTTCGGATAACGCATTGGGGGCGACCTCTGGCGGGCTCAGTCAGGCGTATGGGTATGAAGGTGGATCAGGCGGCGAGCGGCGAGACTTCGAACACGCAGTGGCCGTGATGGTCGGCATGCTCGCCGGCGCAATGCGCCTCGGTCGAGAAGGCGCGCGGCGCGCCCTTGCCTTCCGGCGTGGTGTCGTTGACCCAGTCCATCGCGCCGGCGAACCAGCCCGCGAACATGTAGCAGAGCTTGCCGATCTTCTCGGGCTGCTGCAGCACGAAGGAGGAATGGCGCAGCTCAATGCGGGCGCGCGCGCTGGCCGGATCGGCCTCGATGATCTTGAACAGGCCCCAGCCGCGCTGCGAAAGACGGTTCAGGTAGTGCTCGAAGACCGCCATGCCGCTCAGGCCGTGCAGCGCCGCTTCCTTGTCGCACCAGTGGTAGGCGGACTTGTAGCCGGCCTTGTAGAGGATCTCCGCATAGGCGTCCTGGCCCAGCGCTTCCTCGACGGCCACGTGGTTGTTGGTGAAGAAGTGGCGCGGCACGTACAGCATCGGCAGCGCGTCGGTGGTCCAGACGCCGGTGTTGGGATCGACGTCGATCGGCAGTTGCGGTTGCATCGTTGACTCCAGGAATGGCTCGCGGCGCCCGTCGCCGGGCGCGACTTCCCCCGCGCGCCTTCGCTGCACGAGCGGGCGCGGGCGGGATCGATAAGGGAAAAGCGTTGTCAGGCCAGGATCAGGCGCCCCACACGTCCTTGAACACGCGCACCCAGTTCTCGCCCATGATCTTGCGGATGCGCGACTCCTTCCAGCCGGCACGTTCCATCGCGGCGGTCAGGTTCGGGAATTCGCCGATGGTGCGGATGCCTTCCGGATTCACCACCTTGCCGAAGTTGGTCAGGCGGCGGTAGCGGCCCTTGTCGTGGGTGAGCATGTCGAAGAATTCGGTGCTGTAGCCCTGCGTGAAATCGGTGCCGATGCCCACCGTGTCCTCGCCGATCAGGTTCACCACGTAGTCGATCGCCTCGATGTAGTCGTCGATGGTGGCGTCGATGCCGCGCTTGAGGAACGGGGCGAACATGGTCACGCCGACGAAGCCGCCGGCGTCGGCGATCTCGCGCAGTTGCTCGTCGCTCTTGTTGCGCGGGTGTTCCTTGAGGCCCGAGGGCAGGCAGTGCGAATAGGTGACCGGCTTCTTCGAGAAGGCGATCGCTTCCGAGGAGGTGTTGCCGCCCACGTGAGAGAGGTCGACCATGATGCCGACCCGGTTCATCTCGGTGATCACCTCGCGGCCGAAATCCGACAGGCCGCCGTCGCGTTCGTAGCAGCCGGTGCCCACCAGGTTCTGGGTGTTGTAGCAGAGTTGCACCACGCGCACGCCCATGTCGGCGAAGGCCTCGATGTAGGACAGGTTGTCCTCGAAGGCGTGGGCGTTCTGGAAGCCCAGGATCACGCCGGTCTTGCCTTCGCACTTGGCGCGGGCGATGTCCTCGGTGGTACGCACGAGCGTGAGCAGCTCGCTGTTCTCGCGGATCTGCTGCTTCATCGTGCCGATGTTGTCGACCGTCTTGATGAAGCTGTCCCACACCGACACCGTGCAGTTGGCGGCCGTCACGCCGCCCTTGTGCATATCCTCGAAGACCGACCGATCGAACTTCGAAATGTTCAGGCCATCGATGATGATGCTGTCCTGGTGCAGCGTGCTCATGGGGTTCTCCAGATTGTCGCGTAGTGTGGGCGATCGGTCGGTGGATCGGGCGGCTGGCGTTTTCCCCGAGAGGCCCGTCCTGCAAGGCTTCAGGGCGGGTTTCGGGAGCGGCTGCCGACGGCTCTATTCTTGTCGTTCGGATTTTTTGCCGATTGATGAATTCAGACGCTTTCTTTGCCTTTTCCGACATGCGCGTCCGTTTTGTACAAGTCCGCCCGCAATCGCCCGCGCGGCCGTCGTTCACGGGCAGATGGCGGGTCGTTTCCAGGCGGATGGGCGGGCTACGGGTCTACCCCTAGCCGGGCGGCACCGGCACGGTGCCGAATGCGCGCCGCAAGGATCGGCGCGGTGCAGAGGCTCCCCGCCGCGGTGCGCCGCAGCACCAGGCGCGAAGCCCCGACGCACGGTGCGATCAGGGTTTAGCCGTATGGCATGCTTGTTGCGCGGGATTCCACAATAGCCGAGCCGTGTTCCCCGGCGCGCCGATTCCCGATTCAAGGAACGCTCCCCATGTCCCCCGACCGCACCGCGTCGTTATCCCACTTCGCGTTCGTTCCGCTGCCGAACTTCACGATGATCGCCTTCACCAACGCGATCGAAGTGCTGAGGATGGCCAACTACCTCAGCGGCCAGCCGCTCTATCGCTGGTCGGTGGTCTCGCCTGGCGGCGGCCCGGTCACGGCCAGCAACGGCCTGAGCGTGGACACCACGCCCGCCGAATGCGTCGGCCAGCCCGACGTGGTGTTCGTCTGCGGCGGCGTGGACGTGCAGCGCGCCACCACCGCCGAGCACCTGGCCACGCTGCGCCGCTTCGCGCGTGCCGGTGTGGCGCTCGGCAGCCTGTGCACGGGCACCTACGCGCTCGCCAAGGCGGGCCTGCTGGCCGGTTACGCCTGCGCGATCCACTGGGAGAACATGTCGGCGCTGAAGGAGGAATTCCCCGACACGCGCTTCCTCAAGGAACTGTTCGTGATCGATCGCGACCGCATCACCTGCACGGGCGGCGTGGCGCCGCTCGACATGATGCTGAACCTGATCGCGCCGCGCGTGGGCACCGCGCGCGTCACCCAGATCGCCGAGCAGTTCATCGTCGAGCACGTGCGCGATACCAGCGCCCAGCAGCGCATGCCGCTGGTGGCGCGGCTCGGTTCCGCGAACAAGTCGCTGTTCGAGGTGATCGCGCTGATGGAGAACAATATCGAGGAGCCGCTCTCGCGCGAGGAACTGGCGCGGCTCGCGAACATGTCGCAACGCCAGTTGCAGCGCCTGTTCCGCGAGCACCTGGGCATGACGCCCACCCACTACTACCTGACGCTGCGCCTGCGTCGCGCGCGCGAACTGCTGCTGCAGACCGACATGTCGATCATGCACATTACAATGGCATGCGGTTTCCAGTCGGCCTGCCACTTCAGCAAGAGCTATCGCGACGCCTTCGGCACCGCGCCCACGCGCGAGCGCCGCAAGCAGGTGGCACCGCTGGCGCAAGCGATGCTGCCGATCGGCGCATCGCAACCGGTGCTCGCGCTGCACGCCTGACGTCCCCGCCCCGGGCGGACACGGGCTGCCGCCCGGCGCCTCCGCCCCCGGGACGCACGTGCAAGACCCAGCCGCGCTGGCGAGCGCCTATCTCGCCTACCTGAACGACCCGCACGGCGACGCGGGGCTGGCGCTTGCGCGCCGGCTGCGCGAGGCCGGCCATGCCGCCGCCGCGATCGAGCAGGCCGGGCGCTGCGCGGCCGCCGCCGAGACGCCCTTCGCGCTCGCGCTGGCGGGCGTGGAGATGAACTATCTCGGCCGCTTCGCCGAGGCCGAGGCGCTGCTCACGCGCGCCGAGGCCGGCCTGGCCGGCGACCCGAACCTCTACATCGTGCGCTTCGAGCAGACCATCGCCCGCTACGGCCAGGGCCGCTATCGCGAGGCGCACCGGCTCTACCGGGAACTGCGCGACGCCACGCATCGGCAAGTCATCGTCGAGACGCTCTACCCCGGCCATCGAGGCAGCTTCGAATGGGCCGAACGCAAGTTCCTCGGCCATCAGGATTCGGTGGCCGGCAAGCGCGTGCTGGTGATGATGGAAGGCGGCGCGGGCGACCTGTTCATGCATTCGCGCTACCTCGCGTGCCTGAAGCAGGAAGGCGCCGCATCGATCGACGTGCAGGTCCCCGAGGTGGCTCGCGGCGTGCTGCGCAGCGACGGCCTGGTGCGCGAGTCGGGCCCGCACATCGGCTCGCTGGCCGAGGATTGCGATTGCGTGACCTGGCTGTTCAACCTGTTCGCGCGCTACCAGGCCACCCCCTACCAGCCACGCTTCGACCAGCCCTATCTCGAGGCGCCGCCGGCAGCCGCCCTGCCCGAAGCCGTGCGCGCCGCGCTGGACGCGCCGAACCAGGCGCGCATCGGGCTGGTCTGGCGCAGCAATTCCGGCGTGCGTCACGAGCCTTATCGCTCGATCGCGCTCGACGCCCTGGCGCCGCTGCTGGCGCAGCCCGGCTGCCGCTTCTATTCGCTGCAGGTGGGCGAGCCCAGCGAGGCGGAGCGCGTCGCGATCGCCCGGCACGGCATCGTCGATCTCGCGCCGGCGCTGCGCAGCTTCGCCGACACGGCCGCCGTGCTGGACCGGCTCGACCTGCTGGTCTCGATCGACACCGGCGCGGCGCACCTGGCCGGCGCGTTGGGGCGCCCGGTCTGGCTGCTGCTCTCCCAGGCCGGCGACAGCCGCTGGCTGAACCACGTCGACTACACGCCCTGGTATCCCACCATGCGGCTGTTCCGCCAGCCAACGCTGGGCGATTGGCAAGCGCCGGTCGCGGCGGCGGCCGAGGCGCTCGGTGCACGCGAGTTCGTGGGCTGAGCGGCGGCTGCGTCTTTCCCACCCGTTGCACGCGCAACAAACAAAGCGGCCCGCGCCGAGGCGCGGGCCGTTTCCAGTCGACTACCCGCGGATTCAGGCCGCGATCAGCCCATGCGGGTCGATCACGAACTTGCGCGGCGCGCCGCCATCGAACTTGCGATAGCCTTCCGGCGCCTGGTCGAGCGAGATCACCGTGACGTTGACGATCTCGGCGATCGGCAGGCGGTCGAACAGGATTGCCTGCATCAGGTTGCGGTTG
Source organism: Burkholderia gladioli (assembly GCF_000959725.1). Classification (NCBI taxonomy): domain Bacteria; kingdom Pseudomonadati; phylum Pseudomonadota; class Betaproteobacteria; order Burkholderiales; family Burkholderiaceae; genus Burkholderia; species Burkholderia gladioli. The sequence continues at coordinate 259,873 of NZ_CP009322.1, read as the reverse complement.
TACTTCAGCACCGGCGTCTGGCCCGTGTGGAAGGTATGCGACTTGGCCCAGCCCAGGCCGAAGCGGATGCTCAGGCTGCCGTGCTTGGCGGCGGCGTCCTTCGCGCCCGGATCGTCCGTCACGTAGAGGCCCGGAATGCCGATCGCGCCGGCCGGCCGCGTGATCTCCATCAGCGAGTTCAGCACCGTGGCGGGGGCCTCCTCGGCATGGCCGGACGAACCGTGGCCGTGCGCCTCGAAGCCCACGCAGTCCACCGCGCAATCGATCTCGGGGCGGCCGACGATCGCCGCGATCTGCTCGCCGAGCGGCGTGTCCTTGGACAGGTCGACGGTTTCGAAACCGACCTTGCGCGCGTGCGCGAGACGCTCGGCGTTCATGTCGCCGACGATCGTCACCGCCGCGCCGAGCAGGCGCGCCGAGGCGGCCGCCGCCATCCCCACCGGGCCCGCGCCCGCGATATAGACGGTCGAGCCCGGCTTCACGCCGGCCGTGACGGCGCCGTGATAGCCGGTGGGCAGGATGTCGGACAGGCAGGTCAGGTCGCGGATCTTCGCCATCGCCTGGTCGCGATCCGGGAACTTGATCAGGTTGAAGTCGGCATAGGGCACCAGCACGTATTCGGCCTGGCCGCCGATCCAGCCGCCCATGTCGACATAACCATAGGCGCCGCCGGCGCGCGCCGGATTGACGTTCAGGCACACGCCCGTGCTCTGTTCGCGGCACATCGGGCAGCGCCCGCAGGCCACGTTGAACGGCACCGTGACGATGTCGCCGATCTTGAGCGTCTCCACGTCGCCGCCCAGTTCGATCACCTCGCCGGTGATCTCGTGGCCGAGCACCAGGCCGACCGGCGCCGTGGTCCGGCCGCGCACCATGTGCTGGTCGGAGCCGCAGATGTTCGTGCTGACCACCTTCAGGATCACGCCATGGCCGATCTTGCGACCGCTCGGATCGACCATCCGCGGATAGTCGATCTTCTGCACCTCGACCTGGCCCGGGCCCTGATACACGACTCCTCGATTGCTGCTCATCGCTTCGTCTCCTGTCTGTCTGGCTGGGTGCTGCGCGTCGCCCGGCGCGGCCGCGCGCGGGTCGGGCAGCAAGCCCACAGAGGGTAGTCCGCGGGCCGGGGCGCACGGCGTGCAAAACCCGACACGCGGTTGACCGTGGCCGACATCGGCAATGCGAGGGATTGCCGTGGATTGCGCAATGTGCGCAGCTTTTGTTGCGCTGCGATGTGAGCGCCGCCGGGACGCGGAAGCGGGATTTCGCGGGCCGCTTGACCGCATCGCGGCAGCGCGCCATGATCGCGAAACGGATCGGCACAAGGTGCGGCATCCGCTCCCGCCTCGCCTCATTCGCGGCCTTTCGCGCCACGGACTCACCTCTCGCCCGGTTTTACCCTCCCGGCCTTTCGCGCCGGCGTTTCCCCCTTCGTTCCGCTTCACGGCTCCTTTCCGGCCGATGTTCCCCATTCGTTTCCTGTCTTCGGGAGGCTCCCTTGCCCGCTTCGACTATCTCGCGGCGCACTCGCGCCGAATGCGCCTTGCTGCTCGTGCTGTCGCTGTCGGTGTTCTTCGTCGGCACCGGCGAATTCATGCTCTCGGCGATGCTCGCGCCGCTGGGCGCCGCCTTCGGCGCCGATACCGCACGCGTCGCGTGGCTGGTCTCCGCCTATGCGCTGGCCTATGCGATCGCCGCGCCCCTGCTCGGCAAGCTCGCCGATCGGGTCGCGCGCGGTCGTTTGCTATGTCTTGCCCTGCTCGCGTTCGCGATCGACGGGCTGGGCATCGCATTCTCACCCGAGCTCGGCGTAGCGATCGGCTTGCGGGTGTTCGGCGGCCTGGCTTCGGCCATCATCATTCCGAGCGCGTTCGCGCTGGTCGCCGAACAGGTGCCACGAGCGCGCCACGCCTCGGCAATGGGTGCCGTCATGCTGGGCATGACGCTCGGCATCGCCTTCGGGCCGGCGATGGCGGGCTCGCTCACCGCCTGGGCCGGTTGGCGCACGCCGTTCCTGGCGAATTCGGCGGGCTGCCTCCTCGTGCTCCTGCTCGGTGTGCGCCGCCTGTCGATCAACCACGCGCCGCCGTGCGTATCGCCCGATCCAGGCAGCTGGCGCTGGCTGCGCATTGCGTCCATCACGCGGCCGCTGCTGGCAAAAGGACTCTGGAACGGCACCGCCGTGTCCGCCTTTCTGTTATCGGGCGAAGTATTGCGACGGCGCCATGGTTTCGACGATTCGCGGCTCGGACTGAGCATGAGCGTGTTCGGCATCGGGCTCGGCATCGGCAACCTGGCGGCCGGGCGGCTGCGTAAGCTGGCCAGCGGCGAGGAACGCGCGTTGAGGACGGTGGTGATCGTGCTGCTCGTCTCGGTGCTGGCCTTTCACGCGTGGCCGCTGCCCTTGGCGGCGGCGCTGGCCTGCCTCGCGGCCTGGGGTGCCGCGCTCGGTATCGGCGCGCCGCTGGCCACCACGGTGCTGGCCGAGCGCTCATCCGGCGACAAGGGCACGGTGCTAGCCAGCGCCGAAACGCTCAACAATCTGGTGATCCTGGCGCTGGTGCCGCTGGCCTCGCTGCTTTCGGCGCGAGGCCACGCGATGCTGGCAACGGCCCTGTTCGCCGCCGGAATCGGTGCTGGCGCCGCGTTGACCTGGCACGACGCGCGCGCCGCACGATAAACATGCGAAGGCCGCGCCTTCCTCGAGGAAGGCGCGGCCCGTCAGGCCAGGCTCGGGTACTCAGGCGCTCACAGCCCCAGCGCCGAGATGAAGCGGTTCGTGAAGCCCAGCGTGCCGGCCTGGCCGTAGCTGTTGCAGGTCGGCGACGCCCAGCTTTGCGTGCAGTCGTTGTCGCGGTCGAAGGACCAGAAGTGCACGCCGGCCAGCCCGTTCTGCTGCGCGAAGCTCGACACCGTGGCGACGTCGGCCAGGGTGAAGGTCTCGCCCTGCGTATCGTTGCCGCCGATCATCGGAGTCAGCTCGATCTGGTTGTACGGCACGCCCCAGTAGTTGTGCAGGCTGTTGGCAGCGGCCACCGCCGACTTGCCCATGTCGCACTGGCCGCTGCCGTTGAGCGTGCAGTTGCTGGCGTTGGCGCTGCCGTAGTCCATCGTCATCAGGTTGATGGTGTAGTTCTGCAGGCCGGCGGCCTTGATCGCGTTCATCACCACCACGCCCGTGTCGCCCAGGCTCTGCGCCGCGTTGCCGCCCAGCGTGGCGAGCGTGAAGCTGAAGCGCAGGTTCGGGTACTTAGGCTGGGCGGCCTTCACGCGCTGCACCAGGGCGTTGATCACGGCCTGGCTCTGGCCGGCCTCGATATCGAAATCGATGCCCTTCAGGTTGGCCGAGTTATAGGTGTTGATGAACTTGGTGAAGTTCGCGTCCGAGCCGCAGCTGAACGAACCGGCCGCGCCGCCCGTCGAGATGATGTAGTTGCGGCCCGCGTTGACCATGTTCTGCACGTTGGCCGCGGCCACCTGCGAGCCCGTCAGCCCGGACCAGCTCTCGCTGCCGCACTCGCCGGTGGCGAACGACCAGGTCAGCGTCTTCAGCTTGGCCGGCAGCACGCTCAGGACCGGCTGCAGCGAACCGGTCACCGCCGTCGAGATGACGTTGGTGTTCCAGTTCAGGTTGATCGTGATGTCCTTGTAGGCACTGAAAATGAAATTCGAGGGCAGCGCCGCCGCGGCCGCCGTGTTCGCCGCCGCCTGCACCGAGGGCGTCGCCTGCGCCTTCAGCAGGCTCGCGCCGCCGGCGCCGTCGTCTCCGCCACATGCCGCCAGCACGAGACTGGAAAGCCCGATCACCAGACCATTTATCATTTTTGCGTTCAAAATCATCTCCTGAGGGTAATGGAACATTTATCCATCTTTAATCGGCCAGACACTTTCAACCACAAGGCACTACATGCAAAATCAGTCCGGCGATTTTCATTTTGATATTGACCGGCGAATTGATCGAAACGGAATCCATTGCACGGACCGGCCACGGCGAAGGCACCGTTGCAATATCCGGAATTGAAAGAAGCGCCGAGAATTCATGTCCAGCATGGTTTTCCATGCCATCGACGAACAGGCTCGATTGGCGGATCGGGCTTCCTGGGCCGTTGCCGCGCGCGAAACTTACCGGAAGCAAGGATAGTATTTTTCCTCGAAAATACACCTGTTTACTTTGATAGGTAAATGGAAAATTTTCGAACTCATGGATTTTATCCAACTTTTAAGTAGTTACATCAATATGATATTCGATAATCCGCCATGCCGATTTTATTTGAATTGGCTGGGGCAATATCCGCGGAAAATCTCGGCGGGCGGAAGGATCGACAGGACGGCATCCGGCCGCGCCCGGGGCCGTTATACTTGCCGGACCTTGCTGCTTCGACTCCGCATTGCCCGTCCAGGACAGAACGACGATGCCCGGCTCCAGGAAAACCAGCCTGATCGCGCCCGCCATGGCGCCCAAGCGCGTCGAAGCTCGGGAATCCGCGTCTGCGCCCGGCCTCGCGCCGCAGGCCGAGCATCTGGTCGCGATGGGCGAGTTCCACTACGCAGCGGCTGCCGGCAGCCCCTTGCAGCGGCGCGCCACGAACGCGGCGGCCGGCCCCGATTCCGCCGGGTCGTCCACGGCGGCCGGGCCGGCAAACCGGAACGCGCCGGCCAACCGCACCGGCCTGCCCGATCGGCTGAAGGCCGGCATCGAATCGCTGTCCGGCTACAGCCTCGACAAGGTCAAGGTCAGCTACAACTCGTCCCGGCCGGCGCAACTGATGGCGCATGCCTATGCGCGGGGCCACGAGATTCACATCGCGCCGGGCAAGCAGGCGCACCTGCCGCACGAGGCCTGGCACCTCGTGCAACAGGCTCAAGGCCGCGTCGCGACCACCACGCAGGCGGCCGGGCTGCCCGTCAATGACGACGACGCCCTCGAACGCGAGGCCGACGTGATGGGCCGCAAGGCCGCGGGCCTATCGCCCGATCGCGCGGCCGGCACGCCGGCCACGCTCGCGCCGCTCCCCGCCGCCGCGAGCCCCGCTGCCGCCGGCCCTGCCCAACTGGGCAAGTTCAATGACGAGGAACGCAAGCGCCTGTTCGAGAAACTGGCGAGGTCGCGCGTCAGAAACAAGTTCAAGAAGGCTCGCCCGAAGGGCCGGCGACGCATCATCAAGAAGCAGGCCAAGTTCAACTACGGCTACAAGGAAGCGGACCTCGCGCGCCTGCTCGGGGGCGACCCCGACGCCGGCCAGGCCCTGATCCCGTACAACCCGCAACTCAATCCCGACATCAACCCCGCCTATTCGCAGATCGACCTGGGCGACACGCGGGGCTATTACCGGCGCGGATTCGGCGGCCAACCGTTCCTCTATCTCGACTCGTCCGCGTATTCGGACAAGCAGATCCCCAGCAACTACGACGACGTCATCGCGCACTTCAAGGGCCAGGATGCCGAGGTGGCATTCGACATCCTGAGCGCGATCGAATCGGGCGAAACCAGCGGCAAGGACCGCCAGAGCCAGGCCAGGTCGCTGTTCCTGCTGCTCACGCAATTCATCGAGCCGCACAGCACGCGCGTGCCCGGCGCCGACAAGCTCGCGCGCGCGCTGTTGCGGCGCATCGCGCTGGGACAACTGACGTTCCAGCAGGCCTTCAATCGCAAGAACGGCCTGTTCGTGTCGGCCTGGGCGACCAAGGGCGGCGCCCCGAAGGGCGGCCAGGTGGCGGGCCGCGCGCTGTTCGGCTTCAGCAAGGACGCCGACCGCTACGACCTGGAAAGCCTCGAGGACTACCTCGGCGATTCGCTGGTGGACGAGCTGCTCGAGACCGTCGATGGTTACTACAGCGACGAAAGCGACACCGAGGACGACGGGGACGACTTCGTCGACCCCGGCGCCGACGTCGGCACCGACCCGCGCAACGTTTCGCTGGAGAGGATCAACGCGGCGCTCGAGACGCTGGGGTTGTCGGCCCGCGTCCACAACCGCGACCAGGTGGTGCTGTTGCCGAGCCTCTGGAAGCTGATCAAGGAGGAAAGCCATAAGCTGCTGCTGCTGCACCATCCCGACAAGGGCGGCACGCAGGACGCGTTCGACCAGATCTGGAACGCCCGCCAGTTGCTGCTCGACGTGATCGCCGAGTTCGCGAAAAAAGGCTTTATCGACATCAACCAGCGCAACCTCGATATCCATCTGAACGACGAGGGCCTGGCGTCGCAACCGGTGGCCGGCGACGGCAACTGCTTCTACGCGGCGGTGCTAGACCAGATCCATTACCTGGACGGCATCGCGGCGGACCCGGCGGTGCTGCGGCAGCGCGTGGCGCAGCTGATCCTCGACAACGCCGCCTACTTCCAGGTATTCACCACCGGCGAGCAGTTGAACCGGATCGTCGACGACATCCTGACCAGCCGCAGCTGGCGCAATATCGGCGGGGATTTCGCCCCGCAACTGATAGCGACCGTCCTGCAGCGGCCGGTGCGGATCATCCAGCCGTCGGGGCCGCTCGTGATCGACCCGATCGGCGGGCTGACCCTCGACGACACCAACACCTTCGTCACCGGCAACCGGCAGATCAACCTGGCCTACGACGGTCAAACGCACTACGACTCGACGCGCAACACGCGGCAGCAATTGCAGGACGGATGAAGGGCCGCCCGGCTTGATGATTGGTGTCAGCGGCTCTTGTTGGCCCGGATCACCGCGTCCGCCGCCGCGTCGGCCTCGGCCGCCACGCTGTCGTGCACGCGCGTGCTCTGCCCCGGCAAGGGCGATTCGTTGTCGAGCAGGTGCCCGCCGCGCTCATGCGTGTCGACCGTCACCTGCATCGACAAGCCGATGCGCAGCGGATGCGCGGCGAGATCGGCCGGCTCGATCGAGATCACCACCGGCACGCGCTGCACCACCTTGATCCAGTTGCCGGCCGCGTTCTGCGAGGGCAGCATCGAGAAGGCGCTGCCGGTGCCGGCCGAGAAACCCTCCACGTGGCCGCGATACACCACCTTCGAGCCATAGATGTCCGACACGATGCTGACCGGTTGCCCGGCACGCATGTTGCGGATCTGCCCTTCCTTGAAATTGGCCTCGATCCACAGCGCCTTCAACTGGATCAACGACAGCAGCGGCACGCCGGGCCCGACCTGCTGGCCGACCTGCACCGAGCGCTGGCCGACCGTGCCGTCCACCGGCGCGACGATGGTGGCGCGCTTCAGGTTGCGCCAGGCCAGCTTGAACTGCGCGGCGGCCTGCACCACCGAGGGGTTGTCCTCCACCGCGAGCCGGCTGCCGAGCACGCGCGCCGATTCGAGCTGCGCCTGGGCGGCGGCCAGTTGCGCCTGCGCGCCGACCATCTGCGCGCGGGCACGCGCCAGCTCCTCGGGCGAGACCACCTCGACGCTGGCATGCGCGCGCGCCTCGTAGGCGCGTCGCGCCACCTCCAGGTCGGCCTGGCGCGCGCTCACCGCATCGGCATACATCGCGTTGGACACGCCCGCGTTGGCCGCCTGCCGCACCGCCTGCGCGAGCTGCGCCCTGGCCTGCGCCAGCGATACCGCAGCCTCGGCATCGTCGAGCCGCACCAGCGTCTGCCCCGCGCTCACGCGCTGCGTGTCGCTGACCAGCACGTCGATCACGGTGCCCGGCACCTGCGCGGCGACCTGCACGATATTGCCGGCCACGTAGGCATCGTCGGTCTCCTCGCGGTAACGCCCGCTGAGGAACCAGTAGATCGCGGCGACGATCGCCAGGATCGCCACCAGGCCGAAGAACAGCGCGAAGTGACGGCGCCGCGCCGCGCGCTTCGCCTCGAGCCGGCCTGCATCCTGCGTTGCGCCGGTGGCTTCGCGGCGCGCCTTGTTGTTGTCGTCGTGCATGCGGTCAGTCGAAGTGCGAATCGGTGAGTCGGTCGTGGGCGGGGAAAGCAAGCTCGTCATGCGCGATCGCGGGCGCGGCCAGCTTCGTGACGTCGAAGCCGCCGCCCAGCGCATCGATCAGCCCGACGCGCAAGGCACGCCGCTCGGCCATCAGGTCGATCAACTGGGTGCGCTCGTCCACCAGGGTCAGCCGCGCGTTGTTGACGTCCTTCTCCATGCCGAAGCCGCGGCGGTGCCGCTCGTCGGCGATGTCGACGATCTTCTGCGCGGCGTCCACCGAGTGCTGCTGCTCGGCGAGCAAGGTATCGACGGTGCGCAACTGGGTCAACTGGCGGGCCACCTGGCCCAGCGCCTCGTCGACGGTCTTGTTGTAGAGCGCGATGCTGAGGTCGGCATTGGCCACGTCGCCGGCCAGCTTCGCCTTCAGCCGGCCGCGATCGAAGATCGGCAGGGTCACGGCCGGCCCGATCGAGCCGCCGAAGGCGCGGCCCTTCAACAGGCCGGCCGGCGTCAGCGCGAACAGCCCGCCGATCGCCGAGAGATTCAGGTTCGGGTAGAAATCGGCTTTGGCGCCGTCGACGGCCGAGAACGCGGCCTGCACGCGCAGCCGCGCGGCGACGATGTCGGGCCGCCGGCCCAGCAGGTCCACCGGCAGTTGCGCCGGCAAGGGCGCATCGACCAGGTCGCCCGGATGCGGGCGCTTCAACGCGAGCCCGCGCTCGGGGCCCTTGCCCGTCATCACGCCGATCTGCACCTGGGCCAGCTGGATCTGCTCGTCGACCTGCGCGAGCTGCTTGATCAGACGTCCGCGCTTGATGGCGGCGTCGTTCGCGTCGTAGGCGTTGTCGATGCCGCGCGCCGCGCGCTCGCGCAGCACCGCGTCGATCTGGTCGCTGGCGCGGCGCTTCTCCTGCAACAAGTCGCGCTGCGCATAGGCCTGGTCGAGCTGGCAATACAGCGTGACCAGCGCCACCGCGAGCGTGAGCCGCGCCTGCTCGGCGTCGACGCGCGCGGCATCGCGGTTCGACAGCAGCCCGCGCGTGGCGGCTGCGTTGCGCCCCCAGAGATCGATCTGGTAGTTGAAGCCGGCATACAGCGACGAGGACGAGATGCCGGGGTCGCTGAACAGGTCCACCGGCACGTTCACGCCGCCGGCGCGCACGTTGGCCACGCCGTCGCTGCGCGGCACGCGCGCCTTGGTGACCGAGCCGCCGGCCGTGCCGACCAGCCCCGTCATCGAGTCGTATTGCTGCAACTGCGCCTGGGCGATCGCGATGCGCGCCTTGGCGGCCTGCAGGTTCGGGCTGTTCTCGTAGGCTTCGGCCACCAGTTGGTCGAGCTGCGCGTCGCCGAGCTGCCTGACCCAGTCGGGCGCGGGCCACGCACCCGCCGGCTGCCCTGCGGTGCCGCTCGTGGCCAGGCCGGCCAGCGCATTCGCGCCGGGCATGCGCGGCTGCACGGTGGTCTTGAAGCCGGACGGCACGCAGCCGGCCAGCGCGAGAATCGCCGCGAGCACGCCGCCCGCGAGTGCCGGACGCGCCGGCAGGAAGCTCCGCTTCATCCGTGGCGCACCCTCTCGCCAAGTCGCGCGGCCCAGCCGGGGCGTGCCTCGTCGAGCGAGCCGAGGCGCCCGAACAGGCCGTCGGCGATGCCGAACCAGATGCCCTTGAGCTTGGCGCCCTTGTCGTCCTCGCAGAGCACGATCTGCACCACCTGCCACAAGGTCAGCAGGTTCGGCACGATCGCCACCGGGAAGCGCATGCCGTATTGCATGCCGAGCTGCACGGCGTTGCGCGCGCTGTAGTAGCGGCGATACCAGGGATGGTTCATGGCCGAGATCTCGAACGGGCCGAAGCGATGGCGGCGCTTGTTGCCGATCCGATGCGGCAGCACCAGCGAGGGCACCACGTAGACGGGCACGTCGCGCGCCAGCGCGCGAAAGCAGTATTCGGTATCGACGTGGTCGATGAACAGCGCTTCGTCGAAGCGGCCGAGGCGCGCGTAGGCCTCGCGCGAGATCACGCTGCCCGAGGAAATCAGGAAGGCGCAGCGTTGCGCCGGCGTGTCGGCGCGCATCGCCAGGCGCTGCACGGTCACGCCGTTGGTGGCGAGCTCGGGCAGGTAGCGCTGCTCGTTCTCGTCGAAGATGCGCGGGCCCGCCAGGAAGGCGCGCGCGCCGAAACCGGCGCAGACCTCGCGCATGGTGGAGAAGAAGCGCGGCGGCACGCTCGAGTCCTGGTCGAACAGCGCCACGGCATCCATGCCGCGCGCGTAGAGCGCGGCGAGCCCGGCGTTGTAGGCGCCGGCGATGCCGCCGCGATTGCCGTGCGCGATCAGCTCGATGCCCTCGCGCAAGGCCAGCGCGCGCGCAGCGGGATCGCCGCCGGGCGTGTTGTCGACCACCACCAGCGCATCGCAGTCGCGCGCCAGTTCGCCGATCCGCGCGAGCTGCGCCGCGCTCGGATGGTAGAGGATGATCAATGCCCCGAGTGTCATGGTGTTCCCCGTATCGTTGGCGAGCGGCCCGGCGCTGGCGGTCATGGCGCGGCTCCCCTCAATGTCCGATCGTCATCGCGGCGCCGCGCCTGGGGCGCGTCATCCACATCAGGCAGGCCAGCAGCAGGCAGGTCATGCTGGCCATGAAGTACATGTCGCTGGTGGCCATCATGTAGGCCTGCTTCTGCACCACGTTGCTGATCGACAGCAGCTCGCGCGTGCCGCTGATGCCGCTGGCATGCAGGGCGTCGATGTAGCGCTGGGTGTTGCCATCGGATTTGCGCACCGCCTGCGAGACCACGTCGTAGTGGAAGGTCGCGCGGTTCTCCCACAGCGTCACGCTCATCGCCGTGCCGAACGCGGCCGACAGCGTGCGCAGGAAGTTCGACAGGCTGGAGGCGGCCGCCAGCTTGTCGTCCGGGATGCGCGACAGGGTGGCCGCCGTGAGCGGCACGAAGAAGCACGGCAGGCCCATGCCCTGGATCAACCCGGGCGTGATGACCTGCAGGAAGGTCATGTTGAGCGTGAAGAAATGCGCGTTGTGCCATTGCACGCAGGCAAACACCAGGAAGCCGAAGCTGGCCAGCACGCGCGCGTCGAAGCGGCTCGAATAGAGGCCCACCAGGATCGAGAACAACAGCGCCAGCACCCCGAGCGGCGAGGCGGCCAGCCCCGAATGGAAGGCGTTGTAGCCCATCACGGTCTGCAGCCAGAGCGGGAACACCACGCCCACCACCGAGAACACCATCATCCCCAGCGAGATGATCAGCACGCAGAACGAGAAGGTGCGATCGCGGAACAGGCTCAGGTCCACCACCGGGTGGGCCTCGCCGCGCTCCCAGATCAACAGCGAGACGATAGACAGCGCGGCCACCATGGCCAGCGTGCGGATCAGCGTCGAATCGAACCAGCCGCGATCGTGACCGAGGTCGAGCATGGCCTGCAGCGCGCCCACGCCGATCACCAGCAGGGCGATGCCGACCACGTCGATCGGGCCGGCGCGGCCGTCGTCGCGGGCCGGCTTGAGCAGCGAGACGCAGACCGTAAACGAGAACAGCCCGACCGGCAGGTTGATCAGGAAGATCCACGGCCAGGAGTAATTGCTGACGATCCAGCCGCCCACCACCGGGCCGAGGATCGGTGCGAGCAGCACCGTCATCGCCCATAGCGCCAGCGCGAGCGTGCGCTTGTCCTGCGGGAAGGCACGCATCAGGATGGTCTGCGAGAGCGGCACCATCGGCCCGGAGAACAGCCCCTGCATCGCGCGGCAGACCACCAGCACGTTCAGGTCGCTGGCCATGCCGCACAGCAGGGAGGTCAGCGTGAACAGCACGATCGAGGTGACGAACAGGCGCCGCTCGCCGAAGCGGCGCGCGAGCCACCCCGTCAGCGGCACCGCGATCGCGGCCGCCACCGAGTAGGAGCTGATCACCCAGGTGCCCTGGCTGTTCGACACGCCCAGGCTGCCCGAGATCGAGGGCACGGCCACGTTGGTGACGGTCGAGTCGAGCACCTCGATGAAGGTGGCCAGCGACAGCGCGAAGGTCAGCAGCGCCAGGCGCGCGCCGCGCATGGGCTGCTCGGCCTCGCCGGGCGGCGCGGCGCCGCCGCTGGCGCGCGTCAGCTCGCCCGGCGCGTCGAGCGTCGAGGCGGAGCTCATGCCGGGCTGCGCCGCATCGGCGATCGGCACGCCGCTCATGCGCGCGATGCCTGCACGGCGGCCAGGCCGGCGGCGGCGGGCGACACGGCTGCCGAAGCCGGTTCGGCGCCATCGTCGGCACCCGGCGCGCGGGCGGCACGCGCAGCGGACGGCGCGAAATCCTCGATGATGCGCGCGGCTTCCTCGCAGCCGTCGGGCGCGCCGGCCATGTTCGCGCGGATCGCCGCGCAGCGCCCGGCCATGCCGGCGTCCGCGAGGATCCTCGCCAGCGCGGCCGACAGGGCCGCGCCATCGACCGGCGCATCGAGCCGCAGCCCGCAGCCGCTGTCGGCCACGCGCTGGGCATTGTCGAACTGGTCGTGCGCGGACGGCATCACCAGTTGCGGGATGCCGGCCTCGTAGGCCAGCGAGGCCGTGCCGATGCCGCCGTGATGCACCAGCGCGCGGCAACGCGGCAGCAGCTTGCGCAGCGGCAGGTAGCGCCGGCGCAGGAACCGCGAGGCATCGGGCTCGCCGTCGCGGCGCGCCGTATCGGGCGTGATCAGGATGCCGCGCACGCCAGTGGCGCGCATCGCCGCGTTCACGGCCGCGGCGAACCCGGCGCCATCCACCAGCGTCGAGCCGGCCGTAAACACCACCGGCGGCTCGCCCGAGGAGAGGAACGCCTCGAGTTCCGGATCGGGCGCCGGATCGTCGATGTCGTTGAACAAGGGGAAGCCGGCCAGCCGGTGCCGGGCGGGCCAGTCGGGCTGCGGGGCCGCAAACCAGGCCGGGAACAGGCACAGCACGCCGTCGGTGGAATGCAGCCAGCGGCCCAGGATGCGCCGCGCCGGCGCGAGGCCCAGTTCGGCACGCAACGCGTTCAGCCGCGGCCCGCAAACCTTGTCGAGCACGCCGCGCTCGATCAGTGTCATCACCGCGGCGCGCACGCCCAGCGGCAGCCAGCGCGGAATCGTCAGGCGCTTGTGGGTGGGCGGCGCATGCGCCGACAGCAAGGTGGAGGGCGACACCTGCACCGAGACATAGGGCGTGCCGTGGCACTCCTGCAACAGCCGCGCCGAAAACGCCCAGAGCGTGCCGACCAGCACCGTGTCCCGGTCGATCAGTTCGGACAGCTTGTCGAAATGCGGGCGCATCGACGGCGCGATCACGCCCCAAAGCGTGCGAAACGAGGTACGCGGGTTCCACAGCGCGGGATCGGCCATCGCCTGCGCGTATTCCTCGGCGGTGCCGATCGCCACGAAGCGAAAGCCGCAGCGCAGCGCGCTGGCCTCGAACTGCGGATGGGTACAGAACACGACCTCGTGCCCGCGCTCGGCGAGCGCGCGTCCAACGCCGAGCAGCGGGTATACATCACCCGCCGACCCGATCGCCGTGATGATCATCTTCGACATCGACACCGCCTGTGTTGCGCTGGAGGGAATCATCGGCAGCCGTCGCCTCGCCTGCCCGCTCGCTCGCGCGATCAGGGCAAGTCGGGCGCATCACCCGGCTCGCCCGCCGCATTCGCGACGGGAAGCAAAACAACGGAAACCGCCGTGGATCAGGACAGCACCGGCATCGGCGAGAGCGACTCGAAGGCGCCGTCCTTGGCGGTGACGCCGCGCTCCTCGCAGAAGTAGCCGAGTATCGCGCGGCGCACGCTCTCCTGCTGCTGGCGCCCCTCCAGGTCGAGGAAGTGGCCGGACTTGGGAATCGTCTCGAACTCGGCGCGGCGCACATAGGCGCCCAGGCGGCGCACCTCGGCCGGCGTGGTGTATTCGTCGAGCTCGCCGTTGATGAACTTGACGCCGCAACCGATCCGCGTGAATTCGTCGAGGTACTTCTCGGGCTGCATCTCGAGGATCTGGTTGACGTGGAAGGCCACCTGGTCCTGCTCGTCGCGCGGCAGCTTGGTCAGGTAGCGATAGTTGTAGAGCTTCATGATGCGCGGCAGGTAGCGGCCCACCGTGTCGTTCAGCAACTGCGCCGCGTGCAGGTTCTCGCCCGCCGCGATGTGGTCGCGCGCGCGCGTCACGTAATCGACCATCGCGTCGTTGAGGAAGGGCGAGAACGACGCGATCACGGCGCGCTGCACGCTCGGGCAGCCGCGCGCGAGCGCGAACAGCGACGCCACCCCGCCCCACGAGACCGACAGCAGGTAGCTCGGGCTGAAGCGCTCGCAGAGATGGAGCAGGATCTCGACCTCGTCGTCCTTGGTCAGCACGAACTTGCTGGTGTTGTGCTGCCGGGACTGGCCCGCGTAGGGCAGGTCGAAACAGATCGAGTTGAGACGTTCACCGAGATAGCGCACCGTCTGGCCGAACGATGCGGTGGTCGCTAGCGCGCCATTGATGAGGATCACCGTCGGATAGGACGGATCGAAGACGTGATGCTCGACGTACACCTTCAAGCCGTTAGGCAGCGGAACGACCAGTTTCTCGATAGCCATGGCATATCTCCGGCAAGGAACCCGGCAAACAAATGCGATACGCGCCGCTCGCGCGAGCGCGCCCCCCGTAACACGACCACGCGGCAAACAGCGTGGCGGCTACTTCCCTGTGCCGGAGTCCTCACCGTCTCGTGACGATGCGGCCGCCCTCGGTCTGACGCGAAAATTTTTCCGCCCAACAACCTCGTGGCCCCCGGCGCCTCGTAAGAATGACTTCAGACGCGTGTCGTTATTTCCGATTCGATGCTGCCCCATCACTGACAAATTGCACCGTCCGGTACATCTGCATGGGTATGAATACTAATACGCGGGACAACAAAAATTCAACCAATTCAGATTAATTTTAGTGTTGGGAATTTGCATTGCGACAGCCATGTTCCGTGGAAAATTACCTCGAAAATCCTCATGAAAAAACGGCCTTCATGGCGTTGTCATATTTTTTGTGCTAGACGCCCGGCACCGTCCTGTCAGATCTATCAGGTGCAGCATTTCGGGTCGGAATCATTCGATAGACCTCTTTGCAGTCAACGATTTGGACGCATTGTTGCATGACAGCAACCGAGCCCTCCAAAGGCGGGGCGCAACGACAACCGAGTCGGACCGGCCGCAATCACTGTCATCAAGGCAACGAATTTACGATTCCAGACCAATTTGAATACGAAAAAATTTCACCAATCAAACGTCTTAAACATAATTCACTGTTTTACAAGAGCATCTCATTCTGTTTTCCGGACCAAGGATTGGTAACGCCGACCGAGCCCCAAGCGAGTTCCGGGTAATTCTTTCGACCAACCGACAAGTTCGACGCCCCGCTTGCGGGCATGGCGGCGCCATCCCGTTTTTTGTTGATTGAACGTTCAATAAAAAATAGCTAGGATGCGGCCTTCTGTCCTCCAGCCACCTTCCCCGCCATGCCCAAACTCGGAATGCGCGAAGTCCGACGCGCGCAGTTGATCGAGGCGACGCTCTACACGATCGACGAGGCCGGCCTGCCCGGCACCACGCTGGCCCTGGTCGCGCAGCGGGCCAAGATCTCGACGGGCATCGTCAGCCATTACTTCGGCGACAAGGACGGCCTGCTCGAGGCCACCATGCGCCACGTGCTGCGCGATCTGTGGCTCGCCACCTCGCGCCGGCGCGGCGCGGCGGCGCCCGAGCCGCGCGAGCGGCTGCGCGCGATCGTTGCCGCCAACTTCGACGACACCCAGGTCAGCGCGCCGGTGATGAAGACCTGGCTCGCGTTCTGGTCGCAGAGCATGCACCAGCCCCAACTGGGCCGGCTGCAGCGGGTCAATACGCGGCGGCTGCACTCGAACCTGTGCGCCGAGTTCGCCAGGCTGCTGCCGCTCGAACGCGCGCGCGACGCGGCGGTGGGCCTGGCCGCGCTGATCGACGGCCTGTGGCTGCGCGGCGCGCTGGCAGGCGGCCCGATCGACACCCGCACCGCCCAGCGGCTCGCCAACCAATACATCGACCAGCAGCTCGCGCCGCAAGCGGCGGCGCCGAGCCTCGCTGCTCACTGATCAGGAGAACTTCATGACGGTCTACGGTCTGCAAAAACTCTACATCGGCGGCGCCTACGTGGACGCCACCAGCGGCGTCACCTTCGACAGCTTCGATCCGGCCACCGGCGAGCACCTCGCCACCATCCAGCAGGCCGGCGAGGCCGACGTGCAGCGCGCCGTGGACTCGGCGCGCGAGGGCCAGCGCGTGTGGGCCGCGATGACCGCCATGCAGCGCTCGCGCATCCTGCGCCGCGCCGTCGAGCTGCTGCGCGAGCGCAACGACGAGCTGGCCGAGCTGGAGATGCGCGACACCGGCAAGCCGATCGCCGAGACGCTGGCGGTGGACATCGTCACCGGCGCCGACGTGATCGAGTACTACGCGGGCCTGGCCACCGCGATCGAGGGCCTGCAGATCCCGCTGCGCGAGGAATCCTTCGTCTACACGCGGCGCGAGCCGCTCGGCGTGTGCGCCGGGATCGGCGCCTGGAACTACCCGATCCAGATCGCCTGCTGGAAGACCGCGCCGGCGCTGGCCGCCGGCAACGCGATGATCTTCAAGCCCAGCGAGGTCACCCCGCTGTCGGCGCTCAAGCTCGCCGAGATCTATACCGAGGCCGGCGTGCCGGCCGGCGTGTTCAACGTGGTGCAGGGCAACGGCGCGGTGGGCGCGATGCTGACGGCCCATCCCGGCATCGCCAAGGTGTCGTTCACCGGCGGCGTGGAAACCGGCAAGAAGGTGATGTCGCTGGCCGGCGCGTCCTCGCTGAAGGAAGTGACCATGGAGCTGGGCGGCAAGTCTCCGCTGATCGTGTTCGCCGATGCCGATCTCGAGCGCGCCGCCGATATCGCCGTGACCGCCAACTTCTTCAGCGCCGGCCAGGTCTGCACCAACGGCACGCGCGTGTTCGTCGACCGCGCCGTGAAGGACGCCTTCATCGCGCGCGTGCTGGAGCGCGTGGCGCGCATCCGGGTGGGCAAGCCGTCCGACGCGGCCACCAACTTCGGCCCGCTGGTGAGCCCCGCCCAGCTCGACAAGGTGCTCGGCTTCATCGAGAGCGCCAAGGCCGAGGGCGCGAAGCTGCTGGCCGGCGGCGAGCGCCTGACGCAAGGGCACTTCGCGAACGGCCAGTACGTCGCGCCGACGGTGTTCGCCGAATGCCGCGACGAGATGCGGGTGGTGCGCGAGGAGATCTTCGGGCCGGTGATGAGCATTCTCGATTTCACCACCGAGGAGGAAGCCATCGAGCGCGCCAATGCCACCGACTACGGCCTGGCCGCGGGCGTGGTAACCGAGAACCTGTCGCGCGCGCACCGCGCGATCCACCGGCTCGAGGCCGGCATCTGCTGGATCAATACCTGGGGCGAATCGCCGGCCGAGATGCCGGTGGGCGGCTACAAGCAATCGGGCGTGGGCCGCGAGAACGGCATCACCACGCTCGAGCACTACACGCGCATCAAGTCGGTGCAAGTCGAGCTGGGCCGCTACAACCCCGTGTTCTGAAACAAGCCAAGAAAGGAGCCAAGTCATGACGACGCGCGAATACGACTACATCATCTGCGGCGCCGGTTCGGCCGGCAATGTGCTCGCGACGCGGCTGACCGAGGACGCCGATGTCACGGTGCTGCTGCTGGAAGCGGGCGGCCCCGACTACCGCTTCGACTTCCGCACGCAGATGCCGGCGGCGCTCGCCTACCCGCTGCAGGGGCGCCGCTACAACTGGGCCTACGAGACCGATCCCGAGCCGCACATGGACAACCGCCGCATGGAATGCGGGCGCGGCAAGGGCCTGGGCGGCTCCTCGCTGATCAACGGCATGTGCTACATCCGCGGCAACGCGCTCGACTACGACAACTGGGCTACCCACCAGGGCCTGGAAGACTGGTCCTACCTCGACTGCCTGCCCTACTTCCGCAAGGCGGAGACGCGCGACGTCGGCCCCAACGACTATCACGGCGGCGACGGCCCGGTGTCGGTCACCACCAGCAAGCCGGGCGTGAATCCGCTGTTCGAGGCGATGGTGGAAGCCGGCGTCGAGGCGGGCTACCCGCGCACCGACGACCTGAACGGCTACCAGCAGGAAGGTTTCGGGCCGATGGATCGCACCGTCACGCCCAAGGGCCGCCGCGCTTCAACCGCGCGCGGCTACCTCGACCAGGCCCGCGCGCGGCCGAACCTCGAGATCGTCACGCACGCCGTGGCCGATCGCGTGCTGTTCACCGGCAAGCGCGCCACCGGCGTGACCTACCTGCGCGGCGGCCAGCCCGTGACCGCGCACGCGCGCCGCGAGGTGCTGGTGTGCAGCGGCGCGATCGCCTCGCCGCAACTGCTGCAGCGCTCGGGCGTGGGCCCCGGCGCCTGGCTGAAGGAACTCGACATCCCGGTGGTGCTGGACCTGCCCGGCGTCGGCAACAATCTGCAGGATCACCTGGAGATGTACATCCAGTACGCCTGCAAGGAGCCGGTCTCGCTCTACCCGGCGCTGAAATGGTGGAACCAGCCGAAGATCGGCCTGGAATGGATGCTGAACGGCACCGGCCTGGGCGCCAGCAACCATTTCGAGGCGGGCGGCTTCATCCGCACGCGCGACGACGACCTCTGGCCGAACATCCAGTATCACTTCCTGCCGGTGGCGATCAACTACAACGGCTCGAACGCGATCGAGATGCACGGCTTCCAGGCTCACGTGGGCTCGATGCGTTCGCCGAGCCGCGGCCGCGTGAAGCTGAAGTCGCGCGATCCGAACGCGCATCCGAGCATCCTGTTCAACTACATGGCCGAGGCGCTCGACTGGCGCGAGTTCCGCGACGCGATCCGCGCCACGCGCGAGATCATGCGGCAGCCGGCGCTGGACCGTTATCGCGGCGAGGAGTTGAACCCGGGCGCGAACCTGAAGAGCGATGCGGAGCTGGATGCCTTCGTCAGGCAGCGCGCGGAAACGGCCTTCCATCCTTCGTGCTCGAACAAGATGGGTTATGACGACATGGCCGTGGTCGATCACCAGGGCCGCGTGCACGGCATCGAGGGGCTGCGGGTGGTGGATGCGTCGATCATGCCGATCATCACCACCGGCAATCTCAACGCGCCGACCATCATGATCGCGGAGAAGATCGCGGATCGGATTCGCGGCAAGGCACCGCTGGCGAGGTCGACAGCGAAATACTTCGTGGCGAATGGTGCACCGGCACGGGGTGGGAAGCCCTTGAGGGCGGTGGAATTGGTTTGAGCCCGCGCTGAGCGGCTGGAATGTGGAGCGCCACTCGCCTTTCAAGGCGAGTGGCGCTTTTTTTTGTTTGGGTGGCCTCGCGACTGGAAGTGACGCCTCGGATTCTTCTTATAGATTCGCAAAAAATGTAGCGTGAAGATCGCTCCCTTCTCGGACCCATCTCGACTGATGCCCAGACCCTATTGGTTTTTTGAACCCTGTCGAATAGCGAGGCACCCGATTCAATTTTAAAGATTCAGTGAAATTCTCAACAAAGAAGAAATCGTGGGAGACAAAAAATGCGTTGGAAATACGTCGTTGCCGCGATACTCGCGGCAGGGCTGCTGGCATGCTTGTGTTTCGCGATCGTGGCGAGAGAGACCTCGGCATCGGCCGATCGGCCCACCCATATCGACCCGCCGGCCGATGCGCCGATGGCTAACGCGTTCTCCGGCGTATCGTCATCGGCCGTGGGGCAAGGCCGCCCCCCGCCGCCCCTTCCGGCCCGAGTCACCGAGCATATCGCCACCCAATACGCGAACTCGGCTGTCACCCGCGAGGCGCTCACGCAGATCGCCCAGGGCTGGCGCCAGGCCATTCACGAGGTTCACACGCCCGCCGATGCGAAGGAAGCCGGCAATGCCATCGCCGAGGGCATCGCCTGCGCGTTGAGCCAGGGCGTGCTCGCCAAATCCGGCGTCGACCAGCAGGCAATGCTCGACCGGATCAAGAACACGCGGGCGGTCATGCTCGACACGGAGGCCGACACGCAGGCCTATATCCGTTTTCAATCGCTGGCCGGCGGCCAGTATTTCAACGATCCCGGTGCCCGGCCCTGCCGCTTCGATCCGAGCTTGCGGCAGAACTGAGCACCCCCTTGCCGTGCCCTTCCCTCACCAAAGGACGCTCTCCGATGAGAAAATTAGTCAGCCTGATGATTTCCGGATCGCTGCTCGCGCTGCCCTACTCCATGCAGCTGAATGCGGCGCCGGCCATTTCGACCGCCCCGTCGAATACCGCGATCGTCTTCGTCAACGGCATCAACAACTCCTTTGACGATGCCGTCGCGAGCCTGCAGGTCCTCAAGACCCAGATGAATGCGCGCAATGCAAACAACGCCTACGTCTACGGAAACGCCTACAATGCAAGCGACGGTGTGTTGTGGGACATCTATCAGGTATTCAAGCAAAAGTGGATCGAGGGTTCGAGTCCGGCTGACTTCTGGCGGATGATTGACGGCGGCAGCGTTCCGGCCAATGGCATGGATGCGGCGCTCAAGCAGAAATATATCGATATCCTCAGCAACAACCAAATTCCTGAATTACCGGAGCACCTGAAGCAATACCGCGAGTATCTGAAGCAAAACCGAAAAATCGTGCTGGTGGGCCACTCGCAGGGCACTCTGTACGCCAATTTCGGAGCCAATGTGCTGATCACCGAGCTTGCGCAGGCACGAGGCAACGTCAGCACGGTCAATGTCGGCAATGCCGCGCGTTACCTGCTACCAGGTTCCAGCTACCTGACCTCGACGTCGGACCTCGTGATCCCCCTCCTCGGCAAGACCGCGTTGCCGCCGAACCTCTGGATGTATCTGCACCTTGACTACGATATGCTGGGCCATTCCTTCACGAAAATTTACATGAATACCTCATTCTCCGCGGCGAGCCAGATTATCACGCAGGTATCGCAGCAGGCCAACGCCGGCGCCATCGCTCAACAAGCGACCTGGTAGGATGCTTCCGGATTATTCGGATGACGGGCAAGCAGGCATCTGGAAAATAGCGACTTGAGCATCATCCAATTGGCCTCGAATGCCAGTTGATCCATGGCGATTGCCCCTGATCGTGGTTTGAACTGTTCGCCTGGGTTTACCCGGGCATTTTTTTCAGAAAAATTTTGTCATGTTCAAACGTGCTGTCGTCCTGCGTTTGTTGCGTGGAGAATCCATCGGCGCGTTTCCCGCGAACTCGCCCTGGCGGGCATCGAAGCCAGCCTGAAGCCGCCTCAGACCGATCCGCGGGAAGTGGAACTCGAGGAAGCCGTACGTCGGGTCGGGTTCTCTACACCTCGGATGTTCGTGACGCACGACGACGTGCCGTTCAATCGGGAGCATGCAAACGAAACTGTTCCCGAAACGTCGCGACCAATAATTCAATCGCTTCCTTCTCGTCACCTTCCGGATTCCGGATCAGGATGATCTCGTGCTCGTCGATCGGCGGCAGTCCATCGAGCACGCGCATGCGCGACGTGACACGCGCCCGATCCACCAGGGTCACCCCCAGCCCCGCCTCCACGCAGGCATTGATGGCCTGGCTCGACGCGCTTTCGATGATCACGCGCCAGGCCGCGCCGGTCTGCTTGAGCGCGCTCGTCATGGCAAGGCGATACGGACAAGGCTCGGCATACAGCGCCAAGGGCAGCGGCTGATCCGCATCGAGCACGAAGGCGCGGCTGCAAGCCCAGACCGGCGTGGTTACCGTCAGGAGATCCGCGCGCCGATGCGCCTGCATCGGCTGCACCACCAAGGCCAGGTCGAGCTTGCCTCGCGCCACCAGCTCCCGCAGCTCGAAACTCGGCCCGGTGCGGATCTCGATCACCACGTTCGGCCAGCTCGCCGAGAACCCGGGCAGCAGGTCCCGGATCACGTGCGCCGCGTATTCATCGGGCAACCCGAGCACGATGCGCGCCGCCACCGACTTCCCGCGAATCTCCTGGAGCACGCGGTCATGCGCGCTGAGCAACTCGCCGGTGCTGGCCAGCAGGCGCTTGCCCAGCGCCGTCAGCGTGACGCTCTGGTTGTCCCGCTCCAGCAGCCTGCCGCCCGCCACGGCCTCCAGCCGCTGGATATGGATGCTGACCGCCGCCGGGCTCTTGTGCACCAGCTCCGCTGCCGCGCGGAACTTGCCCAGGCGCGCCACGGCATGAAAGGTACGCAGCAGCTCGATGTCGAGAATGGTGTCCATATGGTTCAAGTTTATTGAACGACTCGGCTAGTATATTTTGATTTTCTAATCGACGTCGGGCACTTAGGCTGGGTGCATGAACAAAGCCGAGCCATCCTGCCTCGCCCCTGGCGCCGCGAGCCTCGAAGCGCGCCAGATCCCGCTGCCGATACTCGAATGCCTGATGGTGCTGGCCTGGAGCTCCGGCTTCGTCGGCCTGCGCTTCGCCGCCGATTACGCGCCGATCTACCTGATGGTGTTCTGGCGCTGCGTCGTGCTGTCGATCGGCCTCTGGCCGTTCGTGGCGCGCGAGATACGCTCGGCGTCGCGCGCCACCTTGTTGCGCGAGGCCGCGATCGGCGCAATGGCGATGGGGGGCTATCTGGCCGGCGTGGCCAAGGGCATCGAGTTCGGCGTGTCGGCCGGCCTCTCGGCCTTGATCGCCGATCTGTTGCCGGTCGGCACGGTGCTGATCTCCACCCTGGTCTTCAGGGAACGCAGCCCGGCCGGGGTCTGGACCGGGCTGGTGCTGGGCGTGGTCGGCGTGCTCCTGGCCAGCCGCGACGCCTTCCGGCTCGGCGCCGCGCCCATCTGGGCGCTGGGCCTGCCGATCGCCGGCATGCTGTGCCTGGCGGGCGCCGCGGTCTGGCGCAAGCGGCTTTCCACCGGGGCCGGCCATCTGAACCCGATCGCCGCCCTGTGGCTGCATTGCGTGGTGACCGGCATCCTCTTCCTGTTCCTGCAGGGCGCCCAAGGCAGCCTGAGGCCGGTGCCCACCTGGGGCTTCGCGGCCGGCATGGCGTGGACCGCGATCCTCTCCACGCTCGGCGGCTACGGCCTTTACTGGCTGTGCCTGAAGCGCTCCTCGTCCGCGCGCGTGTCGAGCGTGCTGTTCCTGAGCCCCGCCGTCACCCTGGTGTGGGCCTGGGCGATGTTCCGCGAACCGCTGAGCTGGCGCATGCTGTTCGGCGCCGCGGTGGCCGGGGCCGGCATCCTGATGATCGTCCGCAGCCGGCACGAGGGCGCGCGCTGAAGCTGCGCCGGCGCATCGTTTCGAATCGCATTCGCCGCCACTGACAAACAAATTCCCCGCATCGACGGGGATTGTTTTCCCCAACCCGCACTTCCCGTCATCGATTCGCGCTACCCTGCCCGAATCGAACGCTTCCCCCTCACCTCGCTATCCTGTCTCGCGCATATCCATAGCGCGATTGGTACCATAGCGTTCCCGACACCGGCGGCTCCGGTGCCCGCGCGGCTCCCCCGCGCGCGCCGGCCGCCGCACCGCCCCGATTCGACCGTGAGCCAAGAACCGATACTGACCGTCTCCCATCTGTCGAAAACCTACGCGTCCGGCTTCAAGTCGCTCGACGACGTCAACCTCTCGATCCACCGCGGCGAGATCTTCGCGCTGCTCGGCCCCAACGGCGCCGGCAAGACCACCCTGATCAGCACCATCTGCGGGATCGTCACGCCCAGCGAGGGCAGCGTCTCGGTGGGCGGCCACGACATCGCCCGCCACTACCGCGCCGCGCGCACCATGATCGGCCTGGTGCCGCAGGAGCTGACCACCGATTCCTTCGAATCGGTCTGGAACACCGTCTCCTTCAGCCGCGGCCTGTTCGGCAAGGCGCCGAACCCGGCCCATATCGAGAAGGTGCTGAAGGACCTCTCGCTGTGGGACAAGCGCGACAGCAAGCTGATCACGCTGTCGGGCGGCATGAAGCGCCGCGTGATGATCGCCAAGGCGCTCTCGCACGAGCCGCGCATCCTGTTCCTCGACGAACCCACCGCCGGCGTGGACGTCGAGCTGCGTCGCGACATGTGGAAGCTGGTCGACCAGCTGCGTGCCGACGGCGTGACCATCGTGCTCACCACACACTACATCGAGGAAGCCGAGGAGATGGCCGACCGCATCGGCATCATCAACGGCGGCAAGATCATGCTGGTGGAGGAGAAGACGGAGCTGATGCGCTCGCTCGGCAAGAAGCAGCTCACGCTGCAGCTCGACGCGCCGCTGGCCGCGATCCCGGCCGCGCTGGCGGGCTTCCGCCTCGAGCTGGCCAAGGACGGCAACGAGCTGGTCTATACCTACGAGGCCGAACGCGAGCAGGCGATCGCCACCCTGCTCGGCGCGCTCGCCGAGGCCGGCGTGCGCTTCCGCGACCTGCAGACCTCGCAGAGCTCGCTCGAGGAAATCTTCGTGAGCCTGATCGACAGCGGCCGCACCGCCTCGAAAACCGCCACCCCCGCCTGACCGCCCGACAGGACAACGAATGACCAACTTCCATGCGATTCGCGCGATCTACCGCGCGGAAATGGCCCGCACCGCCCGCACCCTGACCCAGAGCATCATCGCGCCGGTGATCTCCACCTCGCTCTACTTCGTGGTGTTCGGCTCGGCGATCGGCTCGCGCATCAGCGCCGTGAACGGCATCAGCTACGGCTCCTTCATCGTGCCGGGCCTGGTGATGCTGTCGCTGCTCTCGCAGAGCATCTCGAACGCCTCGTTCGGCATCTACTTCCCGCGTTTCACCGGCACCATCTACGAGGTGCTGTCGGCGCCGGTGTCCTACTGGGAGATCGTGGCCGCCTACGTGGGCGCGGCCGCCACCAAGTCGGTGATCCTGGGCGTGATCATCCTGATCACCGCCAGCCTGTTCGTGCCGATGCACATCCTGCATCCGGCCTGGATGGTGCTGTTCCTGGTGCTGACCTCGATCACCTTCAGCCTGTTCGGCTTCGTGATCGGCATCTGGGCCGACAGCTTCGAGAAGCTCTCGCTGGTGCCGCTGCTGATCGTCACGCCGCTGACCTTCCTCGGCGGCAGCTTCTACTCGGTCGACATGCTGCCGCCGTTCTGGCGCGTGGTCACGCTGTTCAACCCGATCGTCTACCTGGTGAGCGGCTTCCGCTGGGCCTTCTTCGGGCTGGCCGACGTGCACGTGGGCATCAGCCTGGCGATGACGCTGGCCTTCCTGGTGGCCCTGCTGTTCGTGGTGGCCTGGATCTTCCGCACCGGCTATCGCCTGAAGAAATAAGCCTCGCCCGCGACACCGAGGCGCGCCGCGGCCATGGCGCGCCTGTTCCAGTGCGATGCCGAATTCGTTCTATGGCGGGGATTAATGGCCACGTCTACTGACACGGCGCCGCCTCGTTCCGAGGCCGGCCCCTGCCAGAGGACGCCATGCCCGCCGCCGCCCCTTCCGCCCCTCCCGCTCCTTGCGCCGCGCGCGCCAGCGCCGCCGCCCGCCTCGAACGCCTGCCGTTCTCCGGTTATCACAAGCTGATCTTCGTGATCGTCGCGATCGCGTTCTTCTTCGACTCGGTCGACCTCGGCACCATGACCTTCGTGCTCGGCTCGATCCGCAAGGAGTTCGGCCTGAGCACCGCGGCCGCCGGCCTGGTGGCCAGCGCGAGCTTCTTCGGCATGGTGCTGGGCGCGGCCGTGGCCGGGCTGCTGGCCGACCGCTTCGGGCGCCGCCCGGTGTTCCAGTGGAGCATGGTGCTGTGGGGCGCGGCCTCCTGGCTGTGCTCGACCGCGCAGAGCGTCGAGGCGCTGATCGCCTGGCGCGTGCTGCTCGGCATCGGCATGGGCATGGAATTCCCGGTCGCGCAGACGCTGCTCTCCGAATTTGTGCCGGCCGCCAAGCGCGGCCGCCTGATCGCGTTGATGGACGGCTTCTGGCCGCTCGGCTTCATCTGCGCCGGCGTGGTGTCGTACTTCGTGCTGCCGGCGCTGGGCTGGCGCATGGTGTTCGCGCTGCTCGCGATCCCCGCCGTGTTCGTGCTGGTGGTGCGCCGCCTGGTGCCCGAATCGCCGCGCTGGCTCGAGCATCATGGCCGCGTCGCGGAGGCCGACCGGATCCTCGACGGCATCGAGGCCAAGGTAATGCGCTCGACCGGGCTGAGCCGGCTGCCGGCACCGTCGCGGCTGGCCGAGCCACCTGCCGCGCGCGGCCGCGGCGCGTTCCGCGAGATCTGGAGCGGCCCTTACCGACGCCGCACCACCATGGTCTGGCTGCTGTGGTTCTTCGCCCTGCTCGGTTTCTACGGCCTGACTTCCTGGCTCGGCGCGCTGCTGCAGCAAGCCGGCTACGCCGTCACGCAGTCGGTGCTCTACACCGTGCTGATCTCGCTGGGCGGCGTGCCGGGCTTCCTCTGCGCGGCCTGGCTGATCGAGCGCTGGGGCCGCAAGCCGACCACCATCGCCTCGCTGGTGGGCGGCGGCGTGATGGCCTACGTCTATGGCCAGACGGCCCTGCACGGCCAGAGCGTCGCGCTGCTGATCGGCACCGGGCTGGTGATGCAGTTCTTCCTGTTCGGCATGTGGGCCGCGCTCTATACCTACACGCCCGAACTCTACGGCACCGGTGCGCGCGCAACCGGTTCGGGCTTCGCCTCGGCGATCGGCCGCGTCGGCTCGCTGATCGGGCCGTATGCGGTGGGCGTGGTGCTGCCGCTGTTCGGCCAGGGCGGCGTGTTCACGCTCGGCGCGCTGTCCTTCGTGGTGGCGGCGCTGGCGGTGGCCTGGCTCGGCATCGAGACGCGCGGGCTCGCGCTGGAGGAACTGACCGCCGCCGACGACGGCAGCGACGCGGCGCGCTACGAGGGCAAGCCGGTCGCGATGGATTGAGGGCGGGCAAGCCGGAAGGCGGGCGCGGTTTCGGCACCGCGGCGCCTTCTTCGCTCAATCGAGCCCATGTTGTCGTACAACCAAGGGCCAAACGCCCCCCGCTCGCCCCGTCTTTCCCCGACACACCGGGACAATCTCCGCGTTTACGCTGAGTTGTCGGCCTCGGCGATTGCGCCAGCCTTTCGCGATGTCATATGATGACGTAACACTTACGGGACGATGCCCCCGCCCAAGCGAGCGTCGTCCGTCACGTCCCATTCACGACTCCTTCCGCGATCCCGATGAGCACAGCGCTGTCCCCCACCCACCTCGTCACCGTCTCGAACGCCGAGGACGGCGATCTCTCCGTCTATCACCTGGATGCCGCGCAAGCGCGCCTCGCGCCGATCGCGCGCACGCCGGCCGGCAGCGTGGTGATGCCGCAAGCGCCGACGCACGACGGCCGCCGGCTCTATGTCGCGACGCGCGGCACGCAGCCGACCATCGTCGGCTACGACATCGGCGCCGACGGCACGCTCACGCAGCGCTTCTCGACGCCGATCGACGCGAGCCTCGCCTATCTGTCGGTCGATCGCGCGGGACGCCTGCTGTTCGGCGCCTCCTACGGCGGCAGCCGGCTGTTCGTGTGGGATGCGAAACGTGTCGAGAGCGGCGACGGCGCGCCGCTGCAGTTCATCGACCGGATCCAGAACGCGCACTCGATCATCGTTTCCGACGACGACCGCTATGTCTACGCGGCCTCGCTCGGCTCCGACCGCGTCCTGTTCTACGGCATCGCGCGCGCCGGCGAGGAAGCCGCGCTGATCGCGCGCGGCGAGCTGGCCACGCCGGCCGGCTTCGGGCCGCGCCATCTGCGCCTCGCGCCGGACGGCGCGACGCTTTATGTGATCGGCGAATTCCACGGCACCGTGCTGGCGATTCCGCGCGATCCGGTGACGGGCGAACTCGGCGAGCCGGTGGAATCGGATCTCGCGCCGAGCATCGCGCACCTGGCGCACGGCGCGCCGCGCCCGCCCGCGCCGACCTCGCCCGTGATCTGGGCCGCCGACCTGCAGGTCTCGCCGGACGGCCGCTTCGTGTTCGCCACCGAGCGCACCGCGAACCGCTTGATCACGTTCCGCGTCGACGAGAACCGCAAGCTGCATTACGCGAGCTGCATCGAGACCGAGCCGCAGCCGCGCGGCATCCGCCTCTCGCCCGATGGTTCCTTGCTGGCGGCCAGCGGCGAGCTGTCGACGTCCATCTCGCTGTATCGTGTCGATGCGGCCACCGGTGCGCTGACGCCCGCCACCCGCATCGAATGCGGCAAGGGCGCCAACTGGATCGAGATCCTGCCGCTGCACGGCGCCTGATCGAAGGCCGCTTCATCCGGCACGCGCCTGTTCAGGGCGCGTGCGTTTCTTCCCTTGCGCAACCGCTCCGGGTCTCATCCGGCGAGGCGGCACGCCGGATTCCTTCGTTATCCGAAACCTGTGATCAGCCCGGTGCGTGCTCGATCACGGGCTCGCAAGTCACCGGGAAATTCATCGAATTGGCGATGTAGCAGGCACGATGCGCATCGTGATGCAGCGCAGCCGCGCGCTCGGCATCGTCGCCGGCGCGGATCGTCACGCGCGGACGCAGCACCACCTGGGTGAAGCTGCCGCCCTCGCGACTGTCGATCATGGTGCCGACGGCCTCGTCGACATAGGCCTGCACGGCAATACCGGCCTCGGCGCACAGGTGCAGGTACCAGAGCTTGTGGCAGGCCGACAGCGAGGCCACCAGCAGGTCCTCGGGGTTCCAGCGCTTCGCGTCGCCGAGAAAGGCGGGATCGGACGAGCCCGGCACGTCGGGCTTGCCGTCCGCGCGGATCAGGTGATCGCGTCCATAGTCACGATAGGCCGAGGTGCCGGTGCCGCGGTTGCCGGTCCACTCGACCGATATGCGATAGGTATGTTCGTGCTTAGCCATGCGAGAGATCCCCCGTGGGTGCCGCCGTCGCGCGGCGTGCCGCTGCGCGCCGCCCGCGCATTATCGCGCGGCCAGGTTCGCGCTGCGCTGGCAAGCGCGTCTCCCGGCGGCGAGCTACTTCCACTGGTACAACATCCCCGCGCCCACCACGGCCTGGCCGCCACTGAAACCGCCATTCACCGCCGCCTTCAAATTGTCCGAAATGCGCGCCTGCATGTTCACCGCGATCGCCTTCTGCCCGGCGAAGCTGGCGGTACCCAGCCCCATGCCGAAATTCGAGTTCGCGTCGAGTTGCGGGATCGAGGCCATCGCCCCGACCGCGGCGATGCCCCGGCGTGCCATGTCGGCCGTGCGCCGAACTTGCGTGCCCAGACCGTCGAGCTGGTTTTGCTGGCCGGCCAGCGCTTGCGACATGGAAGTCGACACCGCATTCAACTGGTTGAGGTTGACGGCGTCCGTGCCTTCCGTGCCGGGCGCGACATGGGTGATCTGCCGTTGCTGGGCCGCGCTGCCGACCGACACCACGTTCGAGCGGCCGCCGTCGGTCGAGCCCTGGCCGAGCGCCACCGAGTTCGAGCCGGTCGTGACCGAGGGCGCCTTGGCGCCCGGCGCCGACATGTCGCCCGCGTAGCCGCCCGCGGTAGGCAAGCGCAGGGTGTTGTCGGGCGCCGAAGTCGAAAGCGAGGCCGTCTGAACGCTGGTGGCGCCGACGCTGGTGGACAGCGAGCCGGTGGTGGCCGAGGTGCCGGGGGGCTGCGAACCGGGGTTGGGCGAGGTGCCGGTGGACAGCGAGGCCAGCGTGGTGCCCGAATTCGACTGGCCGGTGGACAGTGAACCGACCGAGGTGGGCGGCGAGGATACCGAGCCGTTGGACGACGACACGCCCGTCGACAGCGAGCCCTGCAGGATCGGGGAAGAAATGGACGAGGAGAGCTTGCTCAGCGATGCCGCGGTGGAGGTGGACAGCGAGGCGACCGAGTTCGAAAGCGTGCCCGCCGTAGTGCTCAGGCTGCTCGACAGCGAGGCGACCGCCGCATTGGTCTGGAACAGCTGGCTGCCGTTCACGGCGTCGGTGCTGCCTGCCGAGATCCGGCCGGCTGCGAGACCCGTCAGTTGCCGCTCGAAACCGGGCGCGCCGATGTTCACCGTGCCGATCGGCTTGCTGCCGGCGAAGTTACCGAAGGTGCTTCCACCGATCGTCGCGGAACTTACCGGCATCGCGGCCGAGGCAATCGCGCCTTTGCCGATGGCAACCGAGTTGTCCGCGTTCGCCGTGGCGCTCGGGCCGATCGCGATGCTGTCGACGCCGCTCGCGATCGAATCCTTGCCCTTCGCGTTCGTGTGGAAGTATTTGATGCCGTTCGAATTGATGCTGTCGAGCGCATCGCCGACGTTGTCGACCTTCGCGGTGGTGCCGTCGGCCTTGTGGGTCGTGTAGGTCGGTGCCGTGAAGGTGCCGGTGGCCGGGTCGTAGGTCGCGCCACCGCCCAATGCCGAGGCCACGCCGCTGCCGATCCTGCCGGAGGAACTGGCGATCGAGCTGATCGAGGTCGACAGCGAACCGACGCTCGACGAGGTGGACGTGGATAGCGAAGCGACGCTGCTGTTGGTCTGCGCAAGGCCGGTGGACAACGAGCCGATGTTGCTGGTGGTCGAGGACAAGCCGGAGGACAGCGAGGTGACGTGGCTGTTGGTGGTGCTCAGGCCCGACGAGAGCGAGGTGACGGTGCTGTTGGTGGTGCTCAGGCCCGACGACAACGAGGTGACGGTGCTGCTGGTGGTGCTCAGGCCCGACGACAACGACGTGACGGTGCTGTTGGTGGTGCTCAAGCCCGACGACAACGACGTGACGCTGCTGCTGGTCGTGCTCAAGCCCGACGACAACGACGTGACGTTGCTGCTGGTCGTGCTCAAGCCCGACGACAACGACGTGACGTTGCTGCTGGTCGTGCTCAAGCCCGACGACAACGACGTGACGTTGCTGCTGGTCGTGCTCAAGCCCGACGACAACGACGTGACGTTGCTGCTGGTCGTGCTCAGGCCCGACGACAGCGACGTGACGTTGCTGCTGGTCGTGCTCAAACCCGACGACAGCGACGTGACGTTGCTGCTGGTCGTGCTCAGGCCCGACGACAACGATGCGACACTGCTGCTGGTCGTGCTCAAACCTGACGACAGCGACGTGACGTTGCTGCTG
The DNA here is from genome assembly GCF_000959725.1 of Burkholderia gladioli. Lineage (NCBI taxonomy): Bacteria > Pseudomonadati > Pseudomonadota > Betaproteobacteria > Burkholderiales > Burkholderiaceae > Burkholderia > Burkholderia gladioli. Next base: position 228,986 of record NZ_CP009322.1, on the reverse strand, counting down.
GTCGTGCTCAAGCCCGACGACAACGATGCGACGCTGCTGCTGGTCGTGCTCAAGCCTGACGACAGCGACGTGACGTTGCTGCTGGTCGTGCTCAGGCCCGACGACAACGACGTGACACTGCTGCTGGTCGTGCTCAAGCCTGACGACAGCGAACCGACGTTGCTGTTGATACTGCTCAGCCCGCTCGACAACGAGGTGACGTGGCTGTCCGTCGTCAACAACCCACTGGAGACGGACGAAGACAGCGATCTGACGTTGCTGTTGATAGTGTTCAGGCTGCTCAACGACGACGTGGTCTCGCCATCGATGGCTTTCCGCAATTGCGACTTGGTGACCGCATCCTGATCTTCCGTCCCATCGGCAAGATTGGTGATCCGCTCTTTATTCACCGAGATGCCTTTGTTACCGCCAGACAGCGTGATGCCGCCCCCTCCCACCAGCGAGATACTTTTGGTCCCGCTCGACAGCGCGATGCCGCCCCCTCCCACCAGCACCATGCCTTCGGTGGCGCTCGACAGCACGATGCCGCGGCCACTCAGCGTGATGCCTCCCTTGCTGGCCAAACCGACGCCCGTCGGGCCATAAATCGCTACCTTGCCTTTCCCCAACACATCTTTGTTATTCTCGTCTTCCTTATTCGACTCCATCTGCCCTATCGCTATAAATGCGGGACCGTTGCCCTCCTTTGGCGCATCCGTCCCCCCTTTGTCCTCCCCGAGATAGAAGCCACTTCCGCCGCATTTCATTCCTAACGGCATCGTTTGACGTTGGTTGCGAGTCCACACGAGAGATTCGCTCGTCTCCCCCCAGGACCCATAGGCGTATTTGCCCTTCTCTGCGCAATTCACGATCGACCCCGACCAGGAGGATTCGATACCTCCGTAACAAAGGAGTACCGCCACGGCCATCTTGCTCAGGCCGAGCCGGATTTCTCGCGGCGAATTGACCGGCGAAAGCGCGGCGCGACATCCGCCTCCCTTGAACACATCGACTTCCGACACCGCCACCCATGACGACAGCGCCGCATTCCAAACGGTTTTATATATTTTATTCACGACGGCCTTTCTTATGTCTTCAATAAAAAATATTCACCACATCTTGGGTGGCGACCACATCCAGGCGGCCGGGTAAAACCGGGCCGAGACGAGCGGAGACGACATGCCATCCGCATTTCGAGATACCAGATGCAACCGCCAGGAGCTGGCATATCGTTCATTCCCCGAAGCGCAGGCGCAACGAGGCCGACGCAATGATTGCGTCCATTCGACGGTAATCGAATTAATCAAGCGACTCTGGAGAACCGGCATCAGTCGACCCATCAATCCGGATCGGCATGGCGAAATTATGAAACATGAGAAATGGACTTGGATAGTCCTATTTTTCCTATAGGAATCGTCTTATTGACCGAATCACGGCGGCAATCAAAGACTCCACGAACCTCACCGTACATACCTCCCTCTTTTTCGGAACGCTCGCTTCCTGCCTGTGCTACCGGCGCCCTGCTTCAGCTACTGGCGCCCGATCCGCGCACCTCACCGCACATCGATTCAACAATCGAAACAATAAAACCAAATTCATCAACAATCGATATATTCCGAAACAACTAACGACATTGAAATAAAAATCAACGCCTCATCACACGAATTACAAACCAAAGGCGAATCAGGGAAAGTCATCAATCCATTTCAACTATTCATTTTTATTTTCATCGGATTTGCATTTAACTGATCACACGAATTCACCACCCCGAATCACTCGATTGAAATTCGAATGGCAATTCGCATCCCCGCAATCCCGAAACCCATAACGGAGTCAGGCATGACCAATCTGCAACGTCGCAAGATGCTCGCGCAAACGGCCGGCGCGCTCGCCGCGGCGGGCGTCGCCGCCTCGGCGAAAGCCGCTTCCTTCGGCAATCCCGACAGCCCGCCGGAAGGCGCGATCAATGCCGCCAATCCGCGTAGCCTGGTGGACCCGGGCCCGAAGAATCCGCCGCTCGCCAATCAATTCCCCGCATTCCAGGATCCGCCCGCCACCGACGTGGACGGCATGCCCTTATTCTGGTCCTCGTTCAATAACGCGCATAAGCGAATCCAGAATGGCGGTTGGGCACGCCAGGTTACGCAAGACGATTTTGCAATTTCCGAAACGATTTCCGGCGTGAATATGCGCCTGACGCGCGGCGGCATTCGCGAAATGCATTGGCACCAGCAAGCCGAATGGGCGGTGATGCTGGACGGCCGCTGCCGGATCACCATCCTCGACGAACTGGGCCGCCCGCAGGTGGCCGACGTGAAGCAGGGCGACCTCTGGTATTTCCCGCCGGGGCTGCCGCATTCGCTGCAGGGAATCGGCTCGGACGGCTGCGAGTTCATGATCGCCTTCGACGACGGCAAGGCTTCCGAATTCAACACCCTGCTGCTGACCGACTGGATCGCGCATACGCCGCCCGAGGTGCTGGCGCTGAACTTCGGCGTGCCGGCCGATTCGTTTCGCAACATCCCGACCGACAACCTGTGGATCTTCCAGGGAGACATGCCGGGGCCGCTGGCCGAGGCGCAGCGCGCCGCCGCCTCGTCCAAGGGCTCGCCGCCCTATCCCTTCGTGTTCTCGCTCGGCGACCTGCGGCCGCTGGTGAAGACGCGCGGCGGCGAGGTGCGGATCGCCGACAGCAGCAACTTCAACGCCTCGAAGACGGTGGCCGCGGCGCTGGTGACCGTGCATCCGGGCGGCATGCGCGAGCTGCACTGGCACCCGAACGCCGATGAATGGCAGTACTACATTCAGGGCGAGGCGCGCATGACGGTGTTCGACACCGGCCCCAAGGCGATGACGGCCGATTTCCGCGCCGGCGATATCGGCTACGTGAAGAAGAGCCTCGGCCACTACGTGCAGAACACCGGCACCACCGACCTGGTGTTCCTGGAGATCTTCAAGACCGACCGCTACCAGGAGGTCTCGCTGTCCGACTGGCTGGCCCACACGCCGCCGCAACTGGTCGAGGCGCACCTGAAGCTCGCGCCCGAGGTGATCGCGCAGTTCCCGCGCACGCGCCCCGACGTCGTGCCGCTCTGATGCGCCGCGGCGCGGCCGGCGCCTTCCCGCCGGCCGCGCCACGAGACCGAGACAGGCCCTCCCTCCAGCCCACAATCCCAATACGACATGTCCTCCATTCCGAGCAAACTCGCCGCCGGCCTCGCGCTGCCGGGCCTTTCCACCGAACGCACCGAACAAGCCGCGCGCGCCGTGCTCGAAGGGCGCCGCCGAGGGCTCGTCGCGCTGCTGCCCTTCGTCGGGCCGGCCGTGGTCGCCTCGATCGGCTACATGGACCCCGGCAACTTCGCCACCAATATCCAGGCCGGTGCCGCCTACGGCTATCAGTTGCTGTGGGTGGTGCTGGCCGCCAACCTGGTGGCCATGCTGTTCCAGGCGATGTCGGCCAAGCTCGGCATCGTCACCGGCCGCAACCTGGCCGAGCTGTGCCGCGACCACTTCCCGGCGCCGCTGGTGTGGGCCATGTGGATCGCCTCCGAGATCGCCGCGATGGCCACCGATCTGGCCGAGTTCCTCGGCGGCGCGCTGGCCTTCGCGCTGCTCTGCCACCTGCCGCTGATGGCGGGCATGGTGGCCACCGCGCTGGCCACCTGCGCGATCCTGCTACTCGAGAAACGCGGCTTCCGCCCGCTCGAGGCGGCCATCGCGGCCCTGGTCGGCCTGATCGGCGCGAGCTACCTGGGCGAGCTGCTGATCGCGCCGCAACACTGGGGCTCGGTGGCGTGGCACCTGGTGGTGCCGCAACTGAGCGATCGCACCGCGCTGACGCTGGCGGTCGGCATCATCGGCGCCACCATCATGCCGCACACGCTCTACCTGCATTCGGGGCTCACCCAGCAGCGCACCGCGCCGCGCAACGACACGGAGCGCCGCCGCCTGCTGCGCTTCTCGAACCGCGAGGTGGTGGTCGCGCTCGGCCTGGCCGGCGGCGTGAACCTGGCGATGGTGCTGACCGCCGCCTCGGCCTTCCATCACGGCGCGCCCGACATGAGCGACATCGGCCAGGCCTATCACGCCCTGATCCCCGTGCTCGGGCCGGCCGCCGGCGCGCTGTTCCTGGTCGCGCTGCTGAGCTCGGGCATCTCCAGCTCGGTGGTCGGCACCATGGCCGGGCAGATCGTGATGCAGGGCTTCATCCATCGCCGCCTGTCGATCTGGCTGCGCCGCGCGATCACCATCGTGCCCGCCTTCGCGGTGGTGGCGGCCGGCTGCGACGTCACGCATGCGATGGTGCTGAGCCAGGTGGTGCTGAGCTTCGTGCTGCCGATGCCGATGATCGCGCTGCTGGTGCTCTCGGCGCGGCGCGAGCTGATGGGCGCGTTCGCGCCAAGCCGCGCGTTGCTCGCGGTGGCGGCCAGCGCGACGCTGCTGATCCTCGCGCTGAACGGCTATCTGATCTGGGCCGCCTGGCAATGAGGCGTCGCACTCGGAAATGAATCGGTAACCATGGAATTCGCGGGCACGCCATCATCCCTGTCGCCCCCAACATCAACATGTCAGCGGGGCGACAGGTCTGTCACGAAACCGTGACAATCGCCGCTTTCCCGCGCCCCTCGCGGCCCGATTCGAAGCTGCGGAATTTTTTTCCGATTTCTCTGTGATATCTGTCTGACGTTTGTCGGCCCCCCGCCCTCGCCGCCCGTCCCTCGTCAGGAGACCTCACATGTCCAAGCCCCGTCTTCGCGCCGCCGCCGCCATCGCCGCCGCCTGCCTGGCCGCCTTCGCCCCGCTCGGCCACGCGCAATACGCCACCGACTGGATCGCCAACACCTACGGCACGATCGCCTCGCACGTCGGCAACGGCGCGCGCTCGCTGTGGATCGCGCCGGAAGGCGTGGTCTACACGGCCTCGTTCTGGGACGAGAACGCCGGCGGCGTGGGCGTCTACCAGAACGGCAAGACGCTCGGCTCGATCGGCACGCATGCCGAGTTCCAGGGCGGCGCGATCACCGGCAACGCCACCTCGATCTTCACCCCGCTGCAGGGCAAGAACCAGAGCGGCTTCGTCGGCCGCTACAACCGCTCCACCGGGCTGCGCGACCTGACCATCAACGTCAGCGTGTGGAGCAACATCAGCAAGTACGACGTGATCACCGGCCTGGCCACCACCGGCACCACGCTGTACGCGAGCGACTACTTCGGCAACCGCGTGCGCGTGTTCAGCACCGACGGCGTCTGGCAGCGCGACATCCAGATCGCCAGCCCCGGCGCGCTGGCGCTCGATGCAGCCGGCAACCTGTGGATCGCGCAGAAGAACACCGGCACGATCGTCGAGTACAGCGCGGCCGGCGCCCTGCTCAACACCATCCAGATGGGCGCCAGCGCGCGGCCCTCGGCGCTCTACTACGACACGCCGACCGGCCAGCTGATGGTGGGCGACTCGGGCCCGGACATGAACATCAAGCGCTACTCGGTGACGGGCCAGCCGGCCCTGGTCGGCACCTTCGGCGTGACGGGCGGCTACCTCGACACCACCACCGGCATCAAGGGCCAGGTGGGCGACAAGCGCTTCACGCGCGTGGTGGGCATCGGCCGCGACGCGGCCGGCACGCTGTACGTGCTCAACAATCCCTGGGGCGGCGGCTGGGACCTGGGCCGCAACGGCCCGACCGACCTGCAGGCCTACGACGGCAACGGCAACCTGATCTGGAAGCTGCAGGCGCTGAACTTCGAGGCGCTGGCCGCGCCCGATCCGGTGACCGACGGCGCGCTGTTCTACAGCGGCATGAACATCTATTCGGGCAGCACCGGCGGCAACTTCGTCGCCAATACGGTCGATCCCTTCACCTACCCGAACGATCCGCGCCTGTCGATGACCGACTACCAGCGCGGCCAGCATTTCGGACAACTGGTCAGTGTCGGCGGCAACCGCATCCTGGTGGCCAACGGACAGAACCCCGACATCTACAACTTCTATCACTTCAACCCGGCCGCCAGCGGCTATATCGCGATCCCCGACGGCTCGCTGCCGGGCAAGCTGTTCGGCGCCAGCGCGATCGTCACGGGCGGCTTCTGCCTGGACGACAACGGCGATGTCTGGGCCGGCCTGCAGGGCTCCAGCCAGGTCACGCACTGGCCGTTCGCCAGCTTCAGCGCGAGCGGCGCGCCGTCCTGGGGCAAGGGCGTGGCGATGCCGGTGCCGGCCAGCTCGCAGCCGACCTCGCGCGTGATCTATCAGCCCTCGACCGACACCATGGTGCTGGCGCAGGGCTTCGCCGGCTACTGGGACTGGACCGCGATGAACGGCCATATCGAGATCTATCACGGCTGGATGGCGGGCAATCGCACGCCGAGCCCGGTGATCGACCTGGCGAGCCCGAACCCGAAGACGATCGCCGTGGCCGGGCGCTACCTGTTCGTCGGCTACGTGCACACGGTGCCGAACATCGACGTGTTCGACCTCGCCACCGGCAGCCTGGTCACCACCCTGGTCAACACCAATACCGCCTCGATGGACGTCGGCAACGACGTCGACTCGATGTTCGGCCTGCGCGCCTACCTGAGCTCGACGGGCCAGTACGTGCTGACCAAGGACAATTACAATGGCTCCAGCATCGTCGTGTACCGGTGGACGCCCTGATCCGCTCGCCCGAGCGGACGGGATGAACGGGCCGGCACGACGCCCTCTGCCGCCCCATCGATACCGGAACGCCCTTGCTCGATCTCGACGACATGCGCATGATCCGCGCGCTCGGCGCCGCGCGTTCGCTGGCCGCCGCCGCGCGCCTGCTCGATCTCACGCCGCCGGCCGTCACCTCGCGCCTGCAGCGGCTGGAAGAACGGCTCGGGCTGCGCCTCGCGCTGCGCGAGGCGCGCGGCGTGACGCTGACCGAGGAAGGCCGGCAACTGCTGCAGGAAGCCGTCGAACTGCTGGAGCGGATCGAGTCGATTCCGGCGCGCCTGGCCGGCGACAGCGGCCAGGTGGGCGGCAAGCTGCGCATCGTCGCGCCGTTCGGCTTCGGCCGCGCCCACGTCGCGCCGATCGTGCGCGACCTGCATCGCGACCATCCCCGACTGCAGATCTCGCTGCAACTGGCCGACAACCCTTTCGCGGCCGCGCCGGAAGCCGACGTGGTGGTGCATATCGGCCAGATCCGCGCCTCGTCCTGGATCGCCCACCATCTCGCGTCCAACGAGCGGCTGCTGTGCGCGAGCCCCGAGCTGGCGCGGCGCCTGGTGCTCTCGCATCCCTCCGAGCTGACGCGCTATCCCTGCCTGTGCCTGCGCGAGAACGACGAGGAGCAACTGCGCTGGCGCTTCACGCCCGACGTGCCGTCCCGCCGCGGCGCGCCGCCGGCCAAGCCGGTGACGGTGCGCGTGAGCGGCCTGCTCGGCTCCAACGACGGCACCGTGATCAGCGACTGGGCCGCGGCGGGCCTGGGCATCATCGAGCGTTCGGAATGGGATGCGGCGCCGCTGATCGCGGCCGGGCGGCTGGTGCGCGTGCTGCCGGGCTGGCGGCTCGCGCCGGCGCCGGTGATGGCGCTGGTGCCGGATCGCCGGCAGTTGACGATCCGCCAGCGCCTGTTCCTCGAGGCCGCCAGGCGCGCGCTCGATCCGCCGCCGTGGCGGCGCTCGGCCGGCACCGCGGCGCAATGAAAAACGGGAGGTCGTTGCACTCGCAACGACCTCCCGCTTGCCTGGAAGGCTTCGATGGCTCGGCGGGCCCGGCGCGGCCCGCCGAATTCTCAGCCCGCCGCGCCGATCAGCGCGCAGAACTTCTCCAGGTCGACATTGCCGCCGCTGACGATGACGCCCACGCGCTTGCCCTCGAGCTCCGCCTTGCGCTGGCGCACCGCCGCGAAGGACAGGCAGCCGGTCGGCTCGACCAGCATCTTCATGCGCGAGGCGAAGAAACGCATGCACTCGACCAGCTCGGCATCGCTGGCGGTCAGGATCGCGTTCACGTCGCGGCGGATGATCGGGAAGGTCAGCTTGCCGAGATGCTGCGTCTGCGCGCCGTCGGCGATGGTCTTGGGCGTATCGATATGGACGATCGAGCCCGCGGCGAAGGATTGCTGGCCGTCGTTGCCGGCCGCGGGCTCGACGCCGTAGAGCTCGGCGCCCGGCGACAGCTCGCGGGTGGCCAGCGCGGTGCCCGACAGCAGCCCGCCGCCGCCGAGCGGCGCGAACACGGCGTCGAGCGCGCCCACTTCCTGGAACAGCTCGGCGGCCGCCGTGCCCTGCCCGGCGATCACGTCGGCGTGGTCGTAAGGCGGGATCAGCGTGAGGCCTTCCTTCTCGGCGAGCGCGCGGCCGATCTGCTCGCGGTCGTCCCGGTAGCGGTCGTAGATCACCACGCGGCCGCCGTAGCCGCGCGTGGCGGCCACCTTGGCGGCCGGCGCGTCGTGCGGCATCACGATGGTGGCCGGCATGCCGAGCAGCCTGGCCGACAGCGCGATGGCCTGCGCATGGTTGCCCGAGGAGAAGGTCACCACGCCGTGCTTGCGCTGCGCCTCGCTGAAGCGCGACAGCGCGTTGAAGGCGCCGCGGAACTTGAAGGCGCCCATGCGCTGGAGGTTCTCGCACTTGAAGAAGACCTGCGCGCCCAGTTCCTCGTCAACGGTGCGCGAGGTCAGCACGGGCGTGCGGTGGGCGTGACCCGCGATGCGTTCGGCGGCGGCGGCGACATCGGCATAGGTCGGGAGGTTCGGCTGGCTCATGAGGGACTCACTGGGACGGATCGATGGAAATCGAGCTCGGTCGGCTGGACCGGATTCGAGATATTTTGTCCAAATCGATACTTTTTGTCAAACTCGATGAAGGCACGCGAACCGCGCATCGAACCCGCAGCTTAAGACAGAAGGCGGCACGCCGGCATTCAGGCGCGCTGAATGCCCGGTTTCGCCGCGCTTAATCCCGGCGGGGCGCAGCGCCCCTATCATGCTCGAACCGAAACCCGACGCGGCCGGGCCTTGCCCGCGCCGCGCTCCCCGAAGGATCCCATGATGCGAATCGACACGCTCCCCACCCCGTCGGCCCTGATCGACGTGCCGCGCATGCAGCGCAACATCGAGCGCATGCAACAGCGCCTGGACGCGCTCGGCGTGCGCTTCCGCCCGCACGTGAAGACCACCAAGTGCGAGCCGGTGGTGCGCGCCCAGCTCGCGGCCGGCGCGCACGGCATCACGGTCTCGACGCTCAAGGAAGCCGAGCAGTTCTTCGCGCAGGGCATCGACGACATCGTCTACGCGGTCGGCATGGTGCCCGGCAAGCTGCCCCAGGCGCTGGCGCTGATCCGGCGCGGCTGCGACCTGAAGCTGGTGGCCGACAGCCTGGTTTCGGCCAAGGCGATCGCCGCCTTCGGCCGCGAGCAGGGCGCGAGTTTCGAGGTGTGGGTGGAGATCGACGTGGACGGCCATCGCTCCGGCCTCGCGCCCGCCGACGAGCGCCTGATCGAGGTGGGCCGCGCGCTGGTGGACGGCAGCATGAAGCTCGGCGGCGTGCTCGCGCATGCGGGGTCGAGCTACGACTATCACCGCCACGAGGACCTGGTGCGGATCGCCGAGCAGGAACGCGCCGGCGCGGTGCTGGCGGCCGAGCGGCTGCGCGCGGCGGACCTGCCCTGCCCGGTGGTCAGCATCGGCTCGACGCCCACCGCGCTGTCGGCCGAGCGGCTCGAGGGCGTGACCGAGGTGCGCGCGGGCGTGTATGTCATGTTCGACCTGGTGATGCACAACGTCGGCGTGTGCGGCACTGACGAGATCGCGCTGAGCGTGCTGACCACCGTGATCGGCCACCAGGAGGAAAAAGGCTGGGCGATCGTCGACGCGGGCTGGATGGCGATGAGCCGCGATCGCGGCACCCAGCGCCAGACGCGGGACTTCGGCTACGGGCTGGTATGCGCCGAGGACGGCAGCGTGCTCGACGGCTACCTGCTCGGCAGCGCGAACCAGGAGCACGGCATCCTGCAGCGCGTGGGCGAGCCCGATCGGGACATCGCCACGCGCCTGCCGATCGGCACGCGGCTGCGGATTCTGCCTAACCACGCCTGCGCCACCGGCGCCCAGCATCCCGAGTACCAGGCGATCGCGGCCGACGGCTCGGTGCAGACCTGGCCGCGCTTCTACGGCTGGTAAGCGCGGCCGAGCACCTCCCGCCTCACCAGGGCCAGGCCACGCGCGTGCCGAGCCGCGCCTGTTCGGCGCGCTCGAGCAGCATGCGCGCCACGGTCAGGTCCTGCAGCGCCAGGCCCGTCATGTCGAATACGGTGATCTCGTCGGCGCCGCGCGGGAAGGCCCCGGGCGCGGCCAGCAGTTCACCGAGTTCGGCGCACTCGCGCTCGGGCGCCCATTGCGCCTCGCCGATCTGGCGCGCCTGCGCGCGATCGTCGACCACCAGCCGCGCGCGGTCGAGCAAACCCGCCGGCAGCTCGCGCTTGCCCTTGGTATCGGCGCCGACCGCGTTCAGGTGCGTGCCGGGCCCCACCGCCTCCAGCCCGAACAGCGCGCCGCCGCCCGGCGTGGCCGTGATCACGATATCGCTGCCGGCCACCGCCGCATCGGCGTCGCGCGCCGCCGAGATCGCGCAGCGCGCGCCGAAGCGCGCCTCGAAGGCCGGATCGGGCTCGCGCGTAGCCGTCAGATAGACCACCGAATCGATCGAAGGCAGCAGCCTCAGCGCGAAATCCAGCTGCACGCCCGCCTGCACGCCGGTGCCGAACACGCACAGCCGGCGGCTGTCGGGCCGCGCCAGCGCGCGCAGGCCGAGCGCGCCCGCCGCGCCGGTGCGCATGGTGGTGATCGCATTGCCGTCGATCACGCAGCGCGGCCGCCCGGTGGCCGGATCGACCAGCATCACGGTGGCCTGGTGCGGCTCACCGCCCAGGCCGCGATTGGCGGGCCAGAAGCCGGCCGCCTTGAAGCCGAGCAGCGCCTCGTCGGGCACGTCGCCGGCCTTGATGCCGAACACGCCGCCGCCGGCCAGCGGCTCGCGGATCACCGGAAACACCCGCCCGGCGCCGCGCCGGTGCAGGTCGAAGGCGGTCTCGACGGCGGCCAGCACGTCATCGGGCGTCAGCAGGCGCTCCACCACGTTCTTGTCGAGCAGCAGCAATTCGGCCTGGTTTCTCATCGTCGGGCTCCTTCCTCATCCATGTTTCGTTCGCGCGGGGGCACGCCATCCTGGCGCGCCCGTTACCGACCGGCAATCGGTCATTCCCGCTATTGTACATTTTTTCTATTATTGTATATTTCGTCCAGTTCGCGAATCCGTTCGCCGCCGCCCGTCCATTCCTCCGGAGTCCCCAACATGTCCGAACTCGATACGGCCCTGCCGATCCTCACCGCCAATTGCGCGCGCATCGCGCCGCCCGCCGGCCATTACTCGCATGTCTGCGTGGCCGCCGGCCTGGTCCACGTCTCGGGCCAGTTGCCCGTGTCGGCGGCCGGCGAGCCGCTCGCCGCGCGCCCCTTCGAGGAACAGGTCCGCCAGGTGCTCGCCAATCTCGACGGCTGCCTGGCGCAAGCCGGCGTGACGCGTGCGGCACTGGTGCAGGTGCGTGTCTACGTCACCGATATCGCCATGTGGCCGGTCTTCAACCGCCTCTACGCCGAGTGGATCGGCGCGCATCGCCCGGCGCGCGCGGTGGCCGGCGTGAGCGAGCTGCACTACGGCGCGGCCGTCGAGGTCGAGGCCGTCGCGCTGGCGCGTCCCGCCTGAGCCCCGTCAATCAGGAGTCCCGAGATGAATCCGCAACGCAAGCTCACCCGCTGGATCCTGCTCGCGATGGCGCTCGGCGTCGCGGTCGGTTATGCCTGCCACCTGGCCGCGGGCAGTGCCGCCGAGGCCAACGCGATCGCCGCGAACTTCGCGATCGTCACCGACATCTTCCTGCGGCTGATCAAGATGATCATCGCGCCGCTGGTGTTCGCCACCCTGGTGTCGGGCATCGCCAGCATGGACAACACCGGCACGATCGGCCGCATCGGCCTGCGCGCGATCGGCTGGTTCGCCTGCGCCTCGCTGGTCTCGCTGGCGCTGGGCCTGGCCTTCGTCAATCTCGCGCAGCCGGGCGCGCATCTGGACATCGCGCTGCCCGCCGCGAGCCAGTCCACCCACCTGAAGACGGACGCGCTGAACCTGAAGGACTTCCTCACGCATCTGTTCCCGCGCAGCATCACCGAGGCGATGGCGAACAACGAGATCATGCAGATCCTGGTGTTCTCGGCCTTCTTCGGCATCGCGCTGGGCAAGCTGCGCGGCGAGCCCGGGCGCTTCCTGAAAGGCGCCATCGACGGGTTGGTGGAGGTGATGCTGCTGGCCACCCATGCCGTGATGGGCTTCGCGCCGCTCGGCATCTTCGCGGCCATCGCGGGCGTGGTGACGGTGCAGGGGCTGGCGGTGATCCTCACCTACGGCAAGCTGATCGGCTGGTTCTATGTCGCGCTCGCCGCGCTGTGGCTCGCGCTGTACGCGATCGGCCGCGCCTGCCTGGGCCCGCGCATGCGCGAGCTGGCCGTGTCGATCCGCGAGCCGGTGATGATCGCCTTCTCCACCGCCAGCAGCGAGGCGGCCTACCCGAAGCTGATCGAGGTGCTGCAGCGCTTCGGCATCCGCAAGCGGCTGGTCGGCTTCGTGCTGCCGCTCGGTTACTCCTTCAACCTAGACGGCTCGATGGTGTATCAATCCTTCGCGGCGATCTTCGTGGCGCAGGCTTTCAACGTGCCGATGTCGCTGGGCCAGCAGGTCTCGATGCTGCTGATCCTGATGATCAGCAGCAAGGGCATGGCCGCCGTGCCGCGCGGCTCGCTGGTGGTGGTCGCGGCGATCCTGCCGATGTTCCACCTGCCCGAGGCGGGCTTGCTGCTGGTGATGGGCATCGACCAGTTCTTCGACATGGGGCGCACCGCCACCAACGTGCTCGGCAACAGCATCGCCACCGCCGTGCTGGCGAAGTGGGAAGGCGAACTGGGGCCGCGCGTCGAGCCAGGCCAGGGCCAGGCCGAGGCCAAGGCGGCAAACCCGCCCGAGCTTGCGCAGGCGGACGTGGTGGCGCCCGTCGAAGCCCAGCCGCGCTGATATCGCCACGCCAATGAAAAAGCGCCGGCCCGCTTGCGCGGGACCGGCGCTGTCTCGTTCCGGACAGGCCGCGAGCGGCCCCTCCGAAGCGATATCGATCAGGACATCAGAACTTGTGGCGGATACCCACGCGCGCGGCCACCTGGTTGCTGGTGCCGTTGCCCGACGGGCCGAAGAAGGCCGTGCTCGAGCCGATCTGCGCCTGCACGTCCTGCGCGCCGTTGCGGCCCGAAGCCTTCTGGTAGATCGCCAGCAGGTAGACGTCGGTGCGCTTGGAGAGCGCGTAATCGAGGCTCGCGTCGACCTGGTTCCAGTGGCCGCCGAACGCGTCGTGCATGCGCGTGTAGGTATAGGCCAGGCCGCCCGCGAGAGCCGGCGTGAAGTTGTAGCGGCCGCCCACGTCCACCGCGTCGAGCGCCGTGGTCGCGCCGTTCAGCGCCTCGATGCGGGTGTTCGTGTACAGCGCGAACAGGGCCGCGTTGGCGAGCTGGTAGCGCGTGCCGACGCCGAAGGTGCGCAGGTCCTTGCCGCCGCCGGTGCCGCCCGCCGCCACGTTGGCGATCGAGGTCGGGAAGGCCGGGACTTCGGCGCTCGGGTAGCTGATGTCGGTGTAGGCCGCGCCGATCGAGAAGGCGCCCGCCGCGTAGTTCAGGCCGAAGCTGTAGGCACGCGAGGAACCGGTCGAGCCGTTCACCGGCGCCGAGCCGCTGAACGCGCCGGCCTGGTTCGAGAAGCCGTACAGGGCACCGAAGGTGACGCCCGAGAAGTTCGCCGACGAGAACTTGACCGCGTTGTTGATGCGGCTGTTCACCAGTTGGTCGAAGTCGTTGATGTGGTACGCGTAGTTGCCCGCGACGGTGTTGGTGCCGGCCGAATACTGGTTGCCGAGCACGTCGGTGGAGAACGTGTACTGGCGACCGAAGGTCAGCGAGCCGATGCCGTTCTTCGACAGGCCCACATAGGCCTGGCGGCCGAACATCGCGCCACCCTGGTTGATCGCGCCGGTGCCGGTGTTGAAGCCGTTCTCGAGCAAGAAGATCGCCTTCAGGCCGGAGCCGAGGTCTTCCGAGCCGCGCAGGCCCCAGCGCGTGCCCTGCGCCACGCCGTCGTCGTACTTGAAGCGCTTGGCCGAGCCGGTGGTGCCCACCGCGCTGTGGTTGACGTAGCTGATGCCGGTGTCGATCAGGCCGTAAAGCGTCACGCTGCTCTGGGCGTGCGCGAGGGAAGCGAAAGCGGCGATTGCCGCGGCGGCGGTCATTTTCTTGAGCAAGGTCGTCTCCTGCGAACGGCGCTGCCGGGCCGTGCGCGAGCACGGCGAGCGAGGCAGCACCGAATCGGGTGCGGTGTGAATTGAGTGTTATCGAAGCGATGGCCGGTTGTGCCGGCAGCGCCCGAACCGGTTGCGCGAACGTGTCGCCGCGTTGGCCGGTATCGGCGCGGTGGATGTCGGGATGACCGCGGCGCGAGTGTACTGCTTCGGCTCGTCAGGCCAAAGAGACGTGTCGATTCGCTGTCGAATCAGTTGCGAAATTGCATCGTTTTCGGCGTTGGCGAAAGCGCAAAAGCAAGCAGGAAGAAGCAATCCGCAAGGGTTGGTACGGAGAAAGCGGGCGGCGCGATGCCAGGAAGTGTCGCGGATCGAGGCTCGCGAAGCGGCTGTTCGCAGGCGCTTCGCATTTCGATACGCCGCTTCGCGTCACGCATTTCGATACGGTTTTCCGCAGGAAATCGGGCTTTTCGAGGGGGGTTTTGCGCGGAAACCGGGAAGTACGCCATTCGCGCGCCCGGCCTTTCGCTTCGCATGAAGCCGCCCTTCGTCACCTCGCCTGGGCCGGCTCAGGCTTGCAGCGGCGTGAGCAGCGGCTGCCCGGCGAAGTGGCGCGCGGCGTTCTCGAGAAACAGCTCGATGGTGCGATCGCGCGCCTCCGGCGACGTGCCGGCCACGTGCGGCGTCAGCACCACCGAATCGAGCCCGACCAGTTCGGCGGGCGGCTCGGGCTCGCCTTCATAGACGTCCAGGCCGGCACCGGCGATCCGGCCGTCGCGCAGCGCGGCGGCCAGCGCGGCCGTGTCGACCACGCTGCCGCGCGAGACATTGACGAGGAAACCGCGCGCGCCGAGCGCCGCCAGCACCGCCGCGTCGATCAGGTGCCGCGTGTCGGCGCCGCCGGGCGTGGCGACCACCAGGTAGTCGGCCCAGCGCGCCAGCTCGACCACGGCCGGGAAGTAGCGGAATTCGGCGCCCTCGCGCGGCCGGCGGTTGTGATAGCCGATCTCCAGATCGAAGGCAGCCGCGCGGCGCGCGATCTTGGCGCCGATCCGGCCCAGCCCGACGATGCCGATCCGCTTGCCCGAGAAATTCGGCTGCATCGGCAGCGCGTCGCGCCAGACGCCGGCCCGGCAGGCGGCATCGAGCCGGACCACGCCGCGCACCGTCGCCAGCAGCAGGGCGAAGGCGTGATCGGCCACGCAATCGTCGTTGGCGCCCACGCCGTGCGCGATCGCGATGCCGCGCCGGCGTGCCGCCGCCACCGGCAGGTTCTCGTAGCCGGCACCGAGCGCATTGAGGAAGACGAGCCCGGGCAGGCGCGCGAGCTCGTCCTCGGTGAGGCCGGTGCTGCCGTTGGTCAGCACCGCCTCGACCTTGGCGCCGTGCTCGGCCACGGCCTGCGCGCGCGAGGCCTCGTCGGGGGCATGGATCAGGTCGAACTGCGCGGCGATGGCGGCGCGCGCGTCGTCGCGCAGCGGAATCAGGACCAGCAGGGTCGGCTTCATCGCGATTCACCGGGAACGGGCGGGGATGCCGGACAGTGTAGCAAGCAGGGGCTGGCGCGCGGCTGACGGGTGGATGGCAGCAAGTCGGAGCAATGCGAATGCGGCGTCACATTCCCCTCCACGCCGGAATTCGCCGCCGCAGCCGCCCGAATTCCAGCGCAATCGCTTCGCCCCGCGATTCAACGAATCCCGCCGCCCGAGATCAGCCGATCCTCGTAGAACGCGCCGAACGGCCGCGTCGGATGCGCGATCCGGATCTCCAGCATCCATCGCCTGAGGGCCGGCACGACTGTCGTGCCGATCCCGGGATGCCGTACATATCGGCATCGCTATATTTAGTTGTATATTACGCAACATCTCTCAACCCGATCTACAGGATCGTGCCGGCGGCGCGATGGCCCGCTGTTCGGGTCCGCAGCCGCGCGTGGCGCGACAGGTGCATGAGCATGTCAACACAATGGACGGACGATGAGGTCCGGCATGGCGAACTGTCGGCGCGGATCGTGCCCGTGCGGCGCCGCGACGATACCGAACGCGCGGCGCTGATCGTCGACGTGGTGGACGCGTTCGCGCGGCTGCGCGGCAGCCTGGTGCGCTTCGTCGCGCTGTTCGCCGACGCCCAGCCGCCGGCGGCCTACCCCGCCGCGGCCGCGCATGCGGGGCATGCCGCGGTCGATTCGCCGCGCTTCGACGTGCTGCTCGCCGCCCTGGTGCTGAGCGCGGAGCGCGCGCGCTTTCGCCGGCTCGCCGAGTTGCGCGGGCTGGTCGAGCGCGTCACGCGCGCCGAAACCTTTCGCGACGTGATCTTCGCGCCGCCGCCCTCGGCCGGCCCCGCCGCGCTGCGCGAGGCGGCGCTCTCGCTGGAACGCCTCGACGCCGAGCTGATCGGCCTGTGCGTCGAGCATGTGCTCGAAAGCCGGACGCGCGACACGCTGGCCGCCGCGCGCCCCTCGAAGGAGGCTGCCGATGGACACTCCCCCCAAGCTCCCGCCGCGCCGCGCCGTGCGGCGCGTCGAGCCCCCACCCGCCGTGCCGCCGTCGCGGCCGAGCCGGATGTCGCCGTCGCCGGATCGCTGCTCTGAGGCGGGCGACGGCGCCGCAGCCGCGCAGGCCGAGCTTGCTCGGCTGCGGCGCGCGCTGGCAGAACGCGACGCCAACGCGGTGCTGCTGGCCGGCCACGCAGCGGCGGCCGAGCAGGCACTCGAGGTGGAGCAGGCTCGCGTGCGGATGCTGCGCGAACAGCTCGACGACGCCCTGCATGTGCTGAACGCGGCCAAGCGCGAGGCCGCCGTGCTCGAGCAGGCCTTCGCGGCCGTGCCGGGCGGCGTCGACCTGGCGCGGCCGTCGCTGCGCGCGATGCGCGGCCGGCGGATCGTCTATGTCGGCGGGCGGGAGGGATCGAATGCGGCGCTCGCGCGATTGATCGACGCGGCGGGCGGCTCGGCCACCGTGCACGACGGCACCGACACGAGCGCGGGAAGCTGGATGTCGCGAGTCGCCGAAGCCGATCTGGTGGTGGTGGCGACCGATGCCGTGGCCTGCGAAGCGCTGGCCGGCATCGCGGCAGCCTGCGCGAAGCAGGGGGTGCCGCTGAGGAGGATCAAGGCGGCCAACCTGGCCGAGGTGGTGGATGCCATCGCGGGGCTGGCGCGCTCGGCCGAACGCGCGGCGGCGGCCATCGCGACGCGGCACGGCTGAGCGCCGAACCACCCACGGGCGCCGCCCCGGCGCCCGCATCGAGAGACGGCATCAGGGCCGACTCAAAACCGCCTCAGGACTGCATCAAGCCCGTCAGCTCGGCGATCTGGCTGTCGCAATGCCGCTTCGCCTCTTCCTCGATCTCGCGATAGAGCGCGATGATCTTCTCGCCAACCGGGGTCAGCGTGCAGCCGCCGCCGCTCGCGCCGCCCTGCTCGGAATGCGTGGCCGGCGCGCGCAGCGAGCGGTTCAGTTCGTCGATCAGCAGCCAGGCGCGGCGATAGGACATGCCGAGATGGCGCGCGGCCGCCGAAATCGAGCCGTGCTCGCGCACCGCCTCGAGCAGGGTGACCTTGCCGGGGCCGAGCGCGACCGTGTCGCCGCGCCGGATCCGCATCCGGAAATTGACTTGCGGGGGCCCCGGCGGCAAGGAGGACGACTCGGCTGCCTCGGGCGCGGGCTCGGTCGAAGGGAGATCGGGTTTGCTCATGCGCGAAAGCATACACGATGGGCCAGCCGCCTCGCGAGCCGCCGATTCGCCGATTCGCCGCGCGACGGCCCCGCCTGACGCGGAGCCGAGAAAGGAGCCCGTCACATGAAAATGGCCCGGGAGCACGCCTGCTCCTGGGTGCCGGACGTCGACACGCTGCCGCTGTTCGTGCGTGACGGCGCCAGCCTGCCCGAGGGCGTGAGCGCGGCGGCCTTGCCGTAAAGGGAGGGAGCCGGCACGGGGCACGGCGGGCTCCTGCCAGCGAGATCGCGGGCAATCGCGAGGACAGTCGCGAGGGAAATCGGCCGCCCAATGAAAAATCGCATCCCGGCCGGCTGTGTCCGGCGCGGATGCGATCGGGTCGAGCGGCCCCGTCCAGGGCCGCGCGAGGCAGGGCTACAGATCCCGCTTGAACTTGTGCAGCGTCTCGTTCAGCGAACTGCGCGAATTGACGGCGTCGATCGTGTCGGCGAGGAACCACGGCAGGATCAGGCGCGTGTTCGGATCGCTGACGCCCACCGTCAATCTCGGCGGGGCCGCGGACTTGCCGGCGGCTGTACCCTGCGCCGCGGCGTGATCGTCGGCGCCGATTGCGGGCGCCGCCAGGCAGGACACCTGCGCGCCGGCGGCCGCCAGCATGCCCAGCACCAGCATGGAACGGAATTTCCTCATGACTCGTTTCTCCCGATGGGCCATCCCATCTTCATCCGGATAAGGACATCGAGTCATTTTTCGAGGAAAAAATCCCGGCATCGACAAATTCCCCTGGGGCGCTCACGGCGCGATCACGCGCGCCACCAGCGACGCGAGCCGCTTCACGTGACGCGGCGCCGGCGAGATGTCGGCGCCGGAGAACAGCAGCGGCGCGCCCGCCTCGCCCAAGGCGCGGCCGCCGCATTCGTAGGCGACGATCGCCTGCTCGCCGATCGCGGTATTGAACAGCTCGTGCCACGAGAAGGTGACCACGTAGCCGTCGTGGCCGATCGCCAGGAACACGGTGCGCTTGAAATCGCCGCTGGCCGGATCGTGCAGCCCGGCCAGCGTGAACAGCTCGGTCAGACGCACGCCGCGATACGGCTCGACGTCGCGGATGTACCGGCCGCTGGTGAAGCAGCGCAGCGCGAAGGGCTCGCAGCGCGTGGCCGGCAAGGCGGCGAGCTCGGCCAGCGACAGCGACATCGGCCGCAGCACGTCGCCCTCGATCCTCAGGATGCCGGGGCCGGGATGGCCGGCCAGGAGCGGCGGCGCTTCGGTGCTCATCGGGCGGCTCCGCTCAGGCGTCCACGCCGATGATCACGCTGGAGGCCTTGAAGATCGCGCTGGCCGGCTTGCCGGGTGCCAGGCCCAGGCGATCGACGCTGTCGTTGGTGACGATCGCCACCACCTGCGCGCCGCCCGGCGCCGCGATCGCGACCTCGGCATTGACCGCGCCCTTGGTCAGCGAAGCCACCGTGCCGGCCACGCAGTTGCGCGCCGAGACGCGCCCCGCGTCGACGTCCACCATCACCAGCACCGACGAGGCCTTGACCAGCGCGAATGCGGCCTTGCCGGCGGCCAGCCCCAGCGACTCGGCGCTGCCGTGGGTGACGATCGCGACGATCTCGAGGCCGTCGGCGGCACGCAGCGTGACCTCGTCGTTGACCGCGCCGGGCTTCACGTCGACGATCTGTCCGACGAAATGGTTACGGGCACTCGTGCGCATGGAGGTCTCCTGTCAGGTTGGTGCCGGCCGAGATGCCGGCGCATCGAGGACGCCAGTGTAAACGCAACGAATCACCGCCGCGATTCCGTCGTTTCCGCCCAAATCGCGCCGTCCCACCGTAATATACGGACCTCTATAACGCTACGGAGTGAATCCATGTTTCGCAAGCTGCTGGTGTGCGGCGCCGTCGTCGCGAGTGCCTTTGCCGCCAACGCGCAGGCCGCCGACAACGACACCGTGAACGTGCTGTACGCGGGTTCGCTGGTCAACCTGATGGAGCGCAGCGTGGGCCCCGCCTTCGAGAAGGAGACCGGGCTGCGTTTCCACGGTTACGCGGCCGGCTCGAACAAGATCGCCAACGAGATCAAGGGCAAGCTGCGGCGCGGCGACGTGTTCATCAGCGCGAGCCCGAAGGTCAACACCGGCCTGATGGGCGAGGAGAACGGCGGCCACGTGGCCTGGTACGTCAACTTCGCCGAGTCGCCGCTGCTGATCGGCTATAACGCCAAGAGCCGCTTCGCCAAGGACTTCAAGACCAAGCGCTGGGACCAGGTGCTGCAGGAGCCGGGCATCCGCATCGGCCGCACCGATCCGAAGCTCGATCCGAAGGGCGCCTTCACGGTGGAGATGATGAGCAAGGCGGCGAGCTTCTACCACCAGCCGGACCTGGTCGAGAAGACGCTCGGCACGGCGGAGAACCCGGAACAGGTGCTGCCCGAGGAAACCCTGGTGGGCCGCCTGCAATCGGGCCAGCTCGACGCGGGCTTCTTCTACTCGACCGAGACCTCGGACCTGAAGATCCCGGCCGTGGCGCCCGCGCCCGAGCTGCAGGCCAAGGCCAGCTACACGCTGACGATCCTGTCCGATGCGCCCAACCAGGCCGGCGCGGCGCGCTTCGCCAACTTCCTGCTGAGCGCCCAGGGCCGCGCCCTGCTCAAGCAGCACGGCGTCGACGTGGTCACGCCCAAGGTGAGCGGCAACGCACAGGCCCTGCCGCCCTCGCTGCAGGCCGTGATCGACGCCGCCCAGCCATGACGCGACGCGTCGCCGGACCGCTGCGGCTGCTCTCGCTGCTGCTGGCGGTCTACCTCTGCGCCCCCTTCCTCGCCGCCATCCCCCAGATCGGCCAGGCCGACTGGGCCGGCGTCGACTGGGGCGCCACCTGGTCGGCGGTCGGCGTGTCGGCCGGCAGCGCCACGCTGGCCGCCCTGCTCACCCTGGTTTGCGGGGTGCCGCTCGGCTACTGGCTGGCGCGCTCCGGCTCGCGCGCCACCACGCCGATCGGCTTCATCGTGCAGTTGCCGCTGGCGCTGCCGCCGCTCACCAGCGGCGTGCTGCTGCTGTTCCTGCTGGGCCCCTACAGCCCGCTCGGCCAGTGGAGCGGCGGCGCGCTGACCGATTCCTTCGCCGGCATCGTGCTGGCGGAAACCTTCGTGGCCGCGCCCTTCCTGATCGTCGCCGCGCGCTCGGCCTTCGCCGCGCTCGACCCGGTGTTCGAGGATGTCGCCGCCACGCTCGGCCATCGCGCCGGCAGCCGCTTCTTCCGCGTCGCGCTGCCGGCCGCCTGGCCGTCGATCCGCGCCGGGCTGGTGCTGGCCTGGCTGCGCGCCTTCGGCGAGTTCGGCGCGACCGTGATGGTGGCCTATCACCCGTATTCGCTGCCGGTCTATACCTACGTGGTGTTCGGCGGCCAGGGGCTGCCGGCGATGATGCCGCTGCTGCTGCCGACGCTGGCGATCGCGGTGGGTTGCGCGATGCTGTCGGTGCTGCGGCTCGGCGCGCGCGATGGCGACGAAGCGGCCGCGACCGAGAACGGCGACGAGCCGCCGCTGGCGCGCACCGCCGCGCCGCTCGACGCCGAAGCCCTGGCCGACGCGACCGAGGCGCGGCTCGCGATCCGGCTGCGCAAGCGGCTCGGCGCGTTCCGGCTCGCCGTCGACTGGGCGCCGGCTTCGCGGCGGCTGGCGATCGTCGGGCCTTCCGGCTCGGGCAAGTCGCTCGCGCTGCGGCTGATCGCCGGGCTCGAGCACAACGACGAGGGCAGCGTGACGCTGGGCGCGACCGAGCTCGGCGCGCTGCCGCCCGAGCATCGCCAGATCGGCTACATGCCGCAGGATTACGGGCTGTTCCCGCACCTGACGGTGGCGCGCCAGCTCGCCTTCCCGGTCGATGCCGATCCGGTGGCGGCGCGCTACTGGGTCGAGCACCTGGGGCTGGGCGCGCTGACGCGGCGCCTGCCGCGGCAGCTCTCGCTCGGCCAGCGCCAGCGCGTCGCGCTGGCCCGGGCGCTGACGCGGCACAGCCATCTGCTGCTGTTCGACGAGCCGTTCTCGGCACTCGACACGCCGCGCCGCCGGCAGTTGCGGCGCTCGCTGCGCGCGCTGCAGCGCGAGATCGGCGCGGTGACGGTGATCGTCACGCACGATCCCGACGAGGCCGCGCAACTGGCCGACGAGCTGCTCGTCATCGATCACGGCGAGACCCTGCAGGCGGGGCCGGTGGCCGAGGTGTTCGCGCGCCCGGCCAATCCGCGCGTGGGCGAGCTGCTCGGGCTGCGCAACCTCGGGGCCGGCACGCTGGCGGCGCCGAGGCGCGTGGCGATCGGCGAAGGCGCGGTGCTCGAGGCGGCGAAGGTCGATACGGGTCTCGCGCCGGGTGACGCCGTGATGTGGCGCGTCGCGCCGAGGTCGATCCGCGTCGACGCGCAAGGCGCCTACGAGGCACAGGTGGAATCGGTGGAATTGCGCGACGGCGAACGCCACGCGCGCGTGATGCTCGGCGGCCACGCCTTCGAGCTCGCCGTCGAGGGTGCCTTCGTGGACGACATCGCCACCTGCCGCGTGGCGATCGACGCGGCCGGCGTGACGGTCTGGGCGGCTGGGGCTTGAAACGTAGGCCCGGCGGGCGCGCACCAACGCGTGCCCGCTTCTTCCCGCTCGCTTAGGCCGGCCCCGGCTGCGCGCCTTCCCGCTCGGCCAGGGCGGCGCCATACTCGTGCGCGAGTTCGCGAATCCGCGCCGCCATGCCGGCATCGACGGGCGTGTAGACGATCACGCCGAGGTCGGGCCGCCCATCCACCGCGAAGGCCGAATATTCGAGCTCGATCGAGCCGAGCAGCGGATGCTTGAGATGCTTCACGCCATCGCCCTCGCCGTGGCTCAGCACCTCGTTGTCGCGCCACAGCGCCTCGAATTCGGCACTGATCCCGCACAGCTCGTCCACCAGGTCGCCCACCTCGGAGGCGATCCCGGCGCGCGCCACGTCGGCGCGAAACGCGCCCACCACGAAGCGCGCCACCGCGTCCCAATCGTGCTGCTTGGCGCGCACGGCCGGATTGCCGAACAGGAAGCGCAGGATGTTGCGCCCGCCGACGGGCAGCAGGCTGTAGTCGGTCAGCACCACGGCCGCCGCGCGATTCCAGGCCACCACGTCCCAGGTCGGCGTCTTGACGATGGCGGGGCTCGCCTCCAGCGAGTCGAGCACGCGTTGCAGGCGCGGGCTGACGCCCGCCACCGAGCGATAGCGGACCTCGGGCGGCCGCCCCAGCCCGACCATGAACAGGTGCTCGCGCTCGACGTCGGTCAGCAGCAGCGCGCCCGCGATCCGCTCCAGCACCTCGGCCGAGGGCGCGCCGCCGCGCCCCTGTTCGAGCCAGGTGTACCAGGTCGGGCTGATGTTGGCGCGCTGCGCGACCTCCTCGCGACGCAGCCCCGGCGTGCGCCGGCGGCCCGCGAAACCGAAGCTGGCGGGATCGAGCCGGGTGCGCCGGCTGCGCAGGAAGTCGCCCAGGGAACGGGCGGGATCGACGCTCATGGCAAGCCTGTTAGTCGTTTTACTACGATAAAGTCACTACTTTAACGGGATAAGCAGACACCGGATAGTACGCCTCGTGACGACCCAGGAGAGTTCACCATGCGTATTTTTCTGACGGGCGCGACCGGTTTCATCGGCTCGGCCCTGGTTCCCGAACTGATTCAGGCCGGCCATCAGGTGCTCGGCATGACCCGTTCCGAGGCGGGCGCGCAGGCGCTGCGCGCGGCCGGCGCCGAAGCCCATCACGGCACGCTCGAGGATCCCGACAGCCTGAGCCGCGGCGCCGCCCAGGCCGATGCCGTGATCCACGCGGCCTTCGACCATGACTTCAGCAACTTCGTGGCCAACTGCGAGAAGGACAAGCGTGCGATCGCGGCGCTCGGCTCGGCGCTGAATGGCTCGAACCGCCCGCTGCTGATCACCTCCGGCACCGGGGTGGGCAGCGGCGAGCACGGCGAGCCGGCCAGCGAGGACGTGTTCAACACCCGGCATCCGAATCCGCGCATCGGCTCCGAGGAAGCGGGCAATGCGCTGCTCGAGGCCGGCGTGAACGTGTCGGTGATGCGGCTGCCGCAGGTTCACAACCCGTATCGGCAGGGGCTGGTCTCGCCGCTGGTGGCGATCGCGCGCGACAAGGGCGTGGTGGCCTATGTCGGCGAAGGCAACAACCGCTGGCCGGCCGGCCATCTGTCCGACGCGGTGCGGCTCTATCGCCTCGCGATCGAGAAGGCACAGCCGGGCGCGCGCTACCACGCGGTGGGCGAGGAAGGCATCCGCAGCCGCGAGATCGCCGAGGTGCTCGGGCGCGGGCTGAAGCTGCCGGTGGTCTCGATCGAGCCGGGCGAGGCGGCCGCGCATTTCGGCTGGATGGCGATGTTCGTGCAGCTCGACATGCCGGCCTCCAGCGCGCTGACGCAGGCGCGGCTCGGCTGGAAGCCGACCGGGCCGACGCTGATCGCCGATCTCGACGAGGGCAAGTTCGCCGAGCAGGCCTGGCACTGAGTTTCGCCCTACCCGGCCTCGCGGCCCGCGCGATGCTCGCGCGGGCCATTGCTTTTCCGGCGACGAGCCCGCTCCCGAGCGCCGGCCTTGACCGGATTTTTTTCATAACGTATCGTTTCGCGACGTTATCTGATCCGCGAACGAGCCATGCATTCCCGTTTCGATCGCTTCCGTGCCACGCCGCTCGGCCGGCAACTGGAGGCGCTGATCGACCTGCCCGAGCGTTACGTCGAATTCGCGGCGCTGTCGCGGATCGGCGTAGCCGCGATCGCGGCGATTCGCGACGATGTCGCCGAGAAATTTCCGGAAGTGGAAGGCGATACCACGGCGCGGCAGTTCTGCGGCGCGATGGTGGCCGAGATGATGCGCCGCCACGGCCATGAGCTGGTGCAGGCGCGCGGGCGCATCGGCGGCACGCTGTTCAGCTATGGCGCCGTGTTCAGCGCGCGGCCGCTGCGGCTGCCGTTCGCCGAGGTGATCGAGGCGCTGGCGGCCATGCCCGAGACGCTGGCCGGCTTCGTCGCGCGCCTGCCGCCGGCGCGGCACCGGCAGCGCCCGGAAGGCACCGGCTTCTCGCTGGTCGAGCACGCCTGCCATCTGCGCGACCTCGATACGGTGTTCGCCGCCCGCATCCAGGCCGTGCGCACCGCCGCGCTGCCGGTGCTCGACTCGGTGGACGGCACCGCCCTGGCCGAGCAGCGCGGCTACCAGGAACAGGATCACGAGGCGGCGCTGGCCGCCTTCCGCGCCTCGCGCCGGCGCCTCTGCAATACGTTGAAGCGGCTCGATGCCGATCAGCTCGCCCGTTGCGGGCTGCGCGACGGCGTGCGCCGCATGACGCTGGAGGAACTCGTGCGCGAGCTGCTCGACCACGATCGCACCCACTGCCTCGAACTCGACGAACTGCTCGCCGAGCTCGGCCCCGCCCCTTCCCAGACATGAATCGCGCCATGCCCAGCCAGCCGTCCGCCGTGTTCGTCCACGGCTTCATCGGATCGTTCGAGACCGCAGCCTACGATGCGCCGCACTTCGCGCCCGACCTGCTCGGCTATGGAGAACATCGCGAGGTGCCGTTCGAGCGCATCTCGCTGCCGGCCCAGGTCGAGCACCTGCGCGCCTGCCTCGATGCACGGCCGGAGCTTGACGTGGTCGATCTGGTCGGCCATTCGGTGGGCGGCGCGATCGCGATGCTGTTCGCCGCGACCTACCCGGAACGCGTGCGCCGGATCGTGAACATCGAAGGCAATTTCACGCTCGACGACGCGTTCTGGTCCGCTTCGGTCGGGCGCATGACGCCCGTCGAAGCTGAAACGATGCTGGCCGGCTTTCGCGCCGATCCCGCGCGTTGGCTGCGCGGCGCCATCGCCAAGGTCACCCCCGGGCTGGCGCATGTCGCCGAGTGCTGGCTCGACGCGCAGCCGGCCTCGACGCTGCGCGCGATGGGCCGCTCGGTGGTCGAAGTTACCGGCGACACCGTTTATCTCGAGCAGTTGCACGAGGTGGTCGAGCGTCATCCCGTCTACCTGCTCGCCGGCGAACGCTCGCGCGGCGGGTGGAACGTGCCCGAATGGGCGCTGGAAGGCTGCGTGGGTTACGAGGTGCTGCGCGATTGCGGCCACCTGCCGATGCTCGAACAGCCCGAAGCCTTCACCGCCTCGCTGCGGCGCTTCCTCCTTCATCCCGACAAGCCCTGAACGTCGCGCACGCCGGTTGCATCGCCAACCGGCGCATCGTCAGGTCTCACTGCAGCCAGACGCCGTCGAAGCGATGATTGCCCAGCGGCGTGAAGACGAGCCCCTGCACGCGCTTCGAGATCGGTATCGACACGATCGAATGCGCGATCGGCGTGAACGGCACCTGCTGCTTGAAGATGAGCTGGGCGCGTTCATAGAGCGCCGCGCGTTCCTTCTGGTTCGGATCGGCGCGCGCCCTCTCGATCAGCGCATTGAAGCCCGGATCGCACCACTTCGACACGTTGCCGCCATGCACGGCATCGCAGCCGAGCAAGGCGCCGAGCCAGTTGTCGGGGTCGCCGTTGTCGCCCGACCAGCCGTACAGCAGCACGTCGTGCTCGCCGCCCTGCTTGGCGCGCCGGTTGTACTCGCCCCATTCGTAGCTGACGATCCTCGCGCGCACGCCGATCTTCGCCCAGTCCTGCTGGATCATCTGTGCCATCAACTGCGCGTTCGGGTTGTAGGGCCGCTGCACCGGCATCGCCCACAGCGTCAGTTCGAAACCATCGGGAAAGCCGGCCTGCGCGAGCAGCGCGCGCGCCTTGGCGGGATCGAAGGGCGCGTCCTTCAGCGCGGGGTTGTAGGACCATTGCGCGGGCGGCATCGGGTTGGTGGCCACCTTCGCGTCGCCGGCGAACACGGCCTGGATGATGGCCGGCTTGTCGATCGCCATGTCGAGCGCGCGACGCACCTCGACGTGGTCCAGCGGCGGATGCTGAGTGTTGTAGGCGACGAAGCCGACGTTGAAACCGACGCCCGACACCAGCTTCAGCGAGGGATTGCGGCGCACCGTCTGCAGGTCCGCCGGGCGCGGGAACACCGACACCTGGCATTCGCCGCTGGCCAGCTTCTGGATCCGCACCGCCGGATCGGGCGTGATCGCGAACACCAGGTGCGCGAGCCGCACGTCCTGCGGGCGCCAGTAGTCGGGATTCGCGTCGTAGCGGATCAGCGCGTCCTTCTGGTACGAGCGGAACACGAAGGGCCCCGTGCCAACCGGCAACTGGTTGATGTCGGCCTCGCGGTGGCGCGCCTGCAACTGCCCCGCGTACTCGGCCGACAGCACCGCCGCGAAGCTCATCGCCAGGTTGCGCACGAAGATCACGTCGGGCGACTTCAGCACGAAGCGCACCGTGTAGTCGTCGACGCGATCGATGCTCGCGATGTTCCTGTCGAAGCCGAGGTCGCTGAAGTACGGGAAGCTGGTCGGATAGGCCTTGCGGAACGGCTGCTGCGGATCGAGCATGCGATTGAAGGTGAACAACACGTCGTCGGCATTGAAATCACGTGAGGGGCGGAACCAGGCGGTGGTCTGGAACTTCACGCCGTGGCGCAGGTGAAATGTGTAGATGCGCTGGTCGGGCGAGCTTTCCCAGCTTTCGGCCAGCGCCGGCTCGAGATCGAGCGATCCCTGGCGAAAGCGCACCAGGCCGTTGTAGACGGTGTTGGTGCTGGCGTCGAAATCGGTGCTGGTGGTGTACTGGCCAGGATCGAAACCGGCCGGGCTGCCCTCGCTGCAGAACACCAGGGTGCCTTTCGGGGCAGGGGTGGTGATGTCGGCCTGGGCCGCCAGGGCAGCGGACGATACGGCGAACAACATCGCGCTGCCGAACGCCGTAATAAGGTTCAGCAAACGGCCGCGCGTGGTTTGCTGCGTCGTGCCGGAATCGGAGGGGTTCATGATGTCGGTCGAGATCGGAAAGCGATGCAATCGACGATTTTGTTGCCGCCATGAAAGGCGCACCACCAATTAATCGGTATATCGATAGACGGCTGCGGACTAAAAAAACTCACGACAAGCCTGGAACGATGGCCTGCTCGGCATCGGCACACCGCCATCGATCGAATAGCACCTTATTGCAAGGGCATGGGGATTTTTACTCGAGTGGGCGCGAAGAGCCCCGCCACTGAAGACACATGCCATTCGCGCGTTTCGATCCAGTGCCACGCATCATTCAGCATTCGGCTCGCAATCCTATTCGGCTCGCGCATGGCCGGATATCGACAAGCGAATAGTGCATCCGCACACTTGCTCGCTCGTGCGAAATCGCCGCGATTATTGAGCGATTGCCTTCCGATTGCCTTCCGTCTCGCAGCCATTCCCCACCGCGCCGCTCCTGCTCGCCGGCGCCAGCCTCACGGCCGCATTCCCGGTACGGGATCTGCTTGTCTCTCGATGCCCCCGCTCGCGACGTTCCCATCACGCGCGAAGGGGTTTGCTTGTTCTCAAGCGCACTTGAACTTCTAGAATCGAGACCCGCATCCTGGACCAGGAGAGGAACCATGTCGACACACCACACCGACACCCTGCTGAACACGCTGCTCGACGCCAACGCCCGCTTCGACCTGAAGGCGAAAGGCACCACCAACCACCTGCCGATGGCGCTGGTCGCGCTGGCGCGCATGGGCGCGTCGCCCGAGCGCCTGCAGGCCTACTTCGACATGTGGTCGCGCGAATATGCGCTGCCCGCGCCCGCCGTCGACACCCGCATCGCGCGTGGCGACTGGCGGCGCCACGTAGGCGACGGCAAGGCCTTCGGCGCGCTGCGGCTGTGCTTCGTCGACTGGATCGGCGACGAGGGCGCGACGGCCGTGATCGTCGCGGTGCTCAAGCAGATGCCGCTGGCGCCGGCCTCGGGCGCCTTCCACGCGGTGATCCGGCTGGCCTACGGCATCGAGGCCGCGCACGACGGAGAGATCGCCGCCGCGCTGGCGGCGCTGGTGTCGGGGCACCTGCCGATCGAGATCGACCCCGCCTCGCGGCCGCGCGCCGAGCGGATCGATACCGCCTTCGTGCAGGCCGCACGCGCCATCGACAAGCGGGAGATCAGCGGCGACTTCATCACCGATCGCCTGCGCCTGGTCGCGAAGCACCCGCGCTTTCGCGAGGCCCTGCTCGCGCCGCCCGAGACCGGGCACCTGCTCGACGGGATCGCCGCGGCCACCATCGCCGCCTACTGGCGCGCGCCCGACTTCACCGTGCTGCACACCGTGACGGCCACGCATGCCTCGCGATTGTTGTTCGCGCAACTTCCGCCGCAACTGGTCGCGCGCAGCCTGCCCGAATTGTGGGTCGCGCTGTGCGCCGCCTACGCGAGCATCGAGGTGCCGCTCGATGTCGACAAGCCGCTGCCGCGCGTCGATGCCGACTGGGACGAGATCCTGCGCCGCGCCGTGCAGGCCGACGACGAGCACGTGATCAAGATGAGCTACACCTGCTGGCGCGAATACCAGCGCGATCCCTCGCCGCTCTATCTCGCCTCGGCCGCGCGCCGCGTCGGGCTCATCGACTGAGCGGCGCCGCCTGCGACAGCACCCGCCGCAAGGCCTCGCCCCGCACGCGCCGAAGATGGCGACGTCCGATGCGAGGCCAGCGGCAACGGCCGCGCCGGCGCATTCGCATCATCAGGCCGCGCTGGCGCGCCCGCCGGCCGGCGCGCCGCCGCGCAGCGGCGGCAGCGGCTCGACCCGGCCGACCAGGAACAGGTAGGACAAGGCGCCCACCACGCAGAGCGTGCCGGCCGCCACCAGCGGCACCACGAAGGAGCCACGCGTGATCGACAGCATCACGCCCGTGAAGGTGGTGATGAAGATGCCGGCCAGGTTGCCGGCGAAGTTCTGGATCCCGCCGATCGAGGCGACATGGGCCGGCGACGGCGCCACCTCGCCCACCAGGGTCCAGACGTTGGCGCCGGCGAACGACAGCCCCGCATAGGACAGCGAGAACAGCGCGAGGCACAGGCCGACGTTGTCGACCAGCGCCGACAAGGCGATCGACGAGGAAGCCAGCATGCCGCCCACCAGGCAGGTCTTGCGCGCGGCGGTGGCGCTCCAGCCGCGCCGGAACAGCGCGTCGGACACGTAGCCGCCGAGCCAGCCGCCCGGGATCGCGACCAGCGCCGGCAGCATGCCGAGCGTGCCGAGCGAGGCCAGCGAGAAGCCGCGCGATTGCAGCAGGTAGCTCGGGAACCAGGTGATGAAGAAGTAGATCGCGAAGTTCAGGCAGAACAGGCCGATCATCATTCCCCAGATGGTGCGATAGCGGAACAGGTCGAGCCAGGACACGCGCGGCGCGGCGGTTTCAGGGCCCGACGCGGCGGGCGCGCCCGGCTTGCCGCCGACGTCGGCCGCGCCGGCCCGCTCGGCCAGCAACGCATCGACGGCTGCCGGCGCGATCGAGCGATAGCGCTCCGGGTCGCGGTAGATGAACCACCAGGCCAGCGCCCAGACGATGCCCAGCCCGCCCGTCACGACGAAGGAGCCGCGCCAGCCGATCAGCGAGATCAGCCAGGCCACCAGCGGCAGCGACAGGGCCGAGCCCACCCGCGAGCCGCTGTCGAAGATGCTGCTGGCCAGCCCGCGCTCGCGACGCGGGAACCAGTTGAAGGCGACCTTGGCGAACGAGGGAATCGCGGCCGACTCGCCGACGCCCAGCATCAGGCGCATGCCGACCAGTTGCCCGAGCCCGCGCGCGGCACCGGTGGCGACCGTGAACACCGACCACCAGCCGACCGCCAGCGCCAGCGCGACGCGCACGCCGACCTTGTCGATGAACCAGCCGGCCGGAAGTTGCAGGAACGCGTAGGTCCAGAAGAAGGCGCTGAGCACCAGGCCCATGCCGACCGCATCGAGGCCGAGCTCGGCGCGGATGCTGGGCGCGGCGATCGCGAGGTTGGCGCGATCGACGAAATTGATGACGTTGGCGAGGAAACACATGAAGATCATCGCCCATCGGATGTTCGGCATCGAAGGTCTCCGCTTCGTTGGGTTGCCGGCGCGTCAGCCCGTGTCAGGCGGACGTCATCGGTCGCACGTTGGCGTGCTTGTCGGTGTAGTCGGTGGTGTATCGCGTCTCGCGCGATGAAACGCGGGCGCGGGCCTCATGGCGCCGCGCCCGCATCCGCGCGCGGCTCAGGCGTGATCGAACTTCTGCAGCGCTTCCCAGAGCCCGTTCAGGTAGACCGCGCCCAGCGCGCGGTCATAGAGCCCGTAGCCGGGCTTGCCGGTTTCGCCCCAGATCATGCGGCCGTGATCGGGCCGCACGTAGCCGGTGAAGCCGGTGTCGTGGTAGGCCTTCACGATCGCGGCGATATCGAGCGAACCGCAGCTCGACAGGTGCGCCGATTCCTCGAAGTCGCCCTCGGGCGTGATCTTGACGTTGCGGATATGCGCGAAGTGGATGCGGCCCATCGCGCCGAACTCGCGCACCAGCGCCTCCACGTCGTTCTGCGGCCCCGCGCCGAGCGAGCCCGAGCAGAGCGTCAGGCCGTTGGCCGGGTGATCGACCGCCTTCAGGATGCGGGCCAGGTCGTCGCGATTCTTGACGATGCGCGGCAAGCCGAAGATCGGGCGCGGCGGATCGTCGGGATGGATCGCCATGCGGATCCCGCATTCGGCCGCCACCGGCACGATCGCCTTCAGGAAGTATTCGAGGTTGGCCCACAGCCGAGCCTCGTCGATCTCGCGGTACTCGGCCAGCAGGGCCTGCAACTGCCCGGGCTGGTAGCTCGAATCCCAGCCCGGCAGCGAGATGCCCTCGGCCGGATCGATGCGCTCCACCTCGGCGGTGCTGAAGGCCAGGCAGGTGGAGCCGTCCTCCAGCGTCTTGGCCAGCTCGGTGCGGGTCCAGTCGAACACCGGCATGAAGTTGTAGCAGACCACGCGAATGCCGGCCGCCGCCAGGTGGCGCAGGGTCTGCTGGTAGTTGGCGATCAGGCGATCGCGCGAGGGCTTGCCGAGCTTGATGTCCTCGTGCACCGGCACCGATTCGACCACCTCGAAGCGCAGCCCGGCCGCCTCGATCCTCGCCTTCAGCGCCTCGATCTTCGCCAGCGGCCAGACCTCGCCCACCGGCTCGTCGTAGACGGCCGACACGATCTGCGTGACGCCGGGAATCTGGCGGATGTACTGCAGCGAAACGGGATCGGCATCGCCGTACCAACGAAAGGACATCTTCACCGTGCGCTCCTCCTTCATGAACGTCGCATGGCGGCGCGCCGGGTGGTCCGGCCCCGCCTGGTTAGACCAGATTCTCACTGGTCAACCAATTCGGCGGAATAGTGGTTTACCAGTTGAGAAAACATGTCGACCAGACCCAGCGGGCCGGCCGGCAAGGATTTCGGCCGAGGCCGGATCGACCGTGGCCGGCGGCCGGCCAAACTGGTGTACCATTTTTCGCGTTCCCCCGGCCGGCCCTTCCCGGCCGGTGCCTTATCTCGAGAGCACATCGCATGGCCGAAGTCTTTTCCACGCCGCCGGGCCGCGCCGCCGAAGCCGACGCGGCCGACCGTTCCTACGTCGGGCTGGCAAAACAGATCTACGAACTGATCGCCTCGGGCGACGTGGGTGCCGGCGCGCGCCTGCCCTCGGAGCGCACGCTGGCCGAGCGCTTCGCGGTGAGCCGTACCCAGGTGCGCGAGGCGATCATCGCGCTGGAGGTACGGGGCGTGGTGGAGGTGCGGGTCGGCTCGGGAATCTACGTGGCGGAAACGCGCGAGGCGCGGCCCACGCCCTTCGATCTGCCGCGCGGGCCGGGGCCGATCGAGACGCTGCGCGCGCGGGCGCTGATCGAGGCGGAAATCGCCGCGCTGGCGGCCACCGAGCGCAAGGACGCCGATCTCGACCGCCTGTTCGCCGCGCTGCGCGCGATGCGCGAGAACATGGCCGACAAGGCCGCCAACGAGGCGGCCGACCGGGAATTCCATCTGGGGATCGCCGAAGCCAGCGGCAATGCGGTGCTGAGGCACATGGTGGCGGCGATGTGGGACGGCTCGCGGGCCGATCCGCTGTGGCGCAAGATCGAGGAGCATTTCCACGACACGGCCTTGCGCGAGGCCTCGCAGGACGAGCACCAGCGGATCTTCTCGGCCATCATGGCGCGCGACGCGCAGGCTGCGCGCGAGGCGATGCAGGCGCACCTGACGCGCGTGATCGCGGAGTTCACGCAAGCCTGGCGCTGAGGCAAGGAGGGGCGCGCCGCCCCTCGAAGCCAGGTTCCTTTCAGGCGCGGGCGGCGCAAGAAGCGCCGCTCAGCGCCCCTCGCCGCCTTCCGGCGAAGCGTCTTCCTCCTCATCGTCCTCGGGCGGATGCGCATCGAGCCAGGCCACGATCTGCTGCGAGGCCTGCAGCGGCGTCACCGTCTCCCCCGTCGCCAGCACGTCGAACTTGTCGGGATCCATGCCGTCGGGATTGTCCAGGTGCGCGATCGAGATGGTCCAGCGCCAGTCGATCTGGTCCGCGATCGGCGAGGCGATGCCCTCGATGACACAACGACAGCCGTCGATCTCGGCGACGAAACCCGTATGGGTCGGATCATAACTCGCGAACACGGCGGCTCCTCCGGTGACTGGCTCCGCTCGCGCGGACGAGCGGCGAGTATCGCACGCGGCCGTGTCGGCGCCATCGAAAACAGCGGCCGGCACGGGGGCATTGCCGCGTCATCGAACTGAAGTCCGCTTCGCTTACCCCTCCTGTTCCACTCGCCTGGCGACCCGCAAGCAAGCGGAAAAGCCTCTGCAAGCGCCTCGCATCCCGGCTTACAATCACGCCCGCCGATATTCAGCACCCGCGGCACCGCCCGCGACGGCCAGCGACTCGCCGCTGCCCTCGCCATGGCCTCGCCGCTGCCTGCCGCCCATCACCGTCGAGCCGCCCCGGTCGCCAGCCGGCGCCGGCCGCCGCGCCACCAGAGAACGCGCTTCATTCACCATGACGAAGTGGAAGTACGCCAACCTCGATGCCATTCGCGGGCTCGCCGCGATCCTGATCGTGTTTCGCCACGCGCCGCTGCTGTTCCATTCGCCGAGCTTCCCGCAGAGCTACCTGGCGGTCGACCTGTTCTTCGCGATCAGCGGCTTCGTGGTCGCCAACGCCTATGAGGCACGGCTGCGCTCGGGCGCGCTCGGTTTCCTCGCCTTCGCGAAACTGCGGCTGATCCGGCTCTACCCGCTCTACCTGATCGGCATCGTGCTGGGCCTGGCGAGCCACTTCGTGGCGATGGCGCATCAGCACGGCCGGCCGCTTCCGTCGCTGTTCGCCACCACGCTGTTCGTGCTGCTGTCGCTGCTGATGCTGCCCTCGCGCGCCACGCCGCTCTACCTGGTCAACAACCCGGCCTGGTCGCTGTTCTACGAGATCGTCGCCAACCTCGCCTTCGCGGCCATCGTGCGGCGCGCGGTGCCGCGCATCCTGGTCCTGGCGATGATTCCGTGCGCCATCGTGATGCTGCGCTACGCGCTCGACCATCACGGCATCGACGAGGGCTGGGATCTCGGCAAGTGGTATCTCGCGCTGGCGCGGGTGGGCTTCTCGTTCTCGGCCGGCGCGCTGCTGTTCCGGCTGCGGCGCGGCGGGCCGCGGCCGGCCAGCGCCGCCGTCTCGCTGCTGGCGCTGGCCGCCGTGCTGCTGATGCTGTGCGCGAAGATCCCGCCGCGCTGGGCCGGCCCGGCCGCGATCGCCGAGGTGTTCGTGGCGATCCCGCTGATCGTCCATGCCGCCACCTCGTTCGAGCCGACGGCCTGGCTCGCGCCCGCCTTCGAGACGCTCGGCCGCGTCTCCTACGGGCTCTACATCCTCCATGTGCCGGTGCTGCTGCTGGCTTACCGGCTGCTGGAGCCGCATCGGCACGCCGTGTACGGCAAGCCCGCGCTGGCCGCCTTCGTGGCCGGCATGCTGGTGCTGGTCGCCCTGCTCGACCGCTACGTCGACGCGCCGCTGCGGGCCTGGCTCTCGCGTCCCGCCAAGCGCCGGCTCGAGGTACCGATCGCCTCGCGCGTCTAGCGCGCTCGCCCCCTGCCGGGAGCGGCGCAGCAGGTACGACAACTGCTCCCCTCCCGCCGACTCTCACGCGATACGCAACGGTCTATTGACGTCGCCGCGCTTCATTCTGGAACCGGTCCCATCTAGCATGACGCACACGGAGGCGAGCGGCTGCAGGATGCGCGCCAGCCGCGGCCGATCCCGTCATCGGCATGCCGCACCGCCCCGGCCGTCGATCCCGGCCAGGCCGCCGCCTCCGCACTCGCCCTCGCCGCATCACCGGACGCCCCGCTTCGTCCGGCCCGACCACATAAAACGACACTCGCTCATCATGAAAAAGCAACTGACCGCAGCCCCGCTGCTGCTGAGCCTGGCGACCGCCGCCTCCGCGCAGGGGTCCGTCACGCTCTACGGCATCGTCGATGCCGGCATCACCTACCGCAGCAACGAGCGCACCGGCACCGGGCCGGGCGCGACCGGCCATTCCGACCTGGGCCTGAGCTCGGGCAACCTGTCGGGCAGCCGCTGGGGCCTGCGCGGCACCGAGCAGCTCGGCGACGGCTGGCGCGCGATCTTCACGCTCGAGGACGGTTTCGACGTCAGCAACGGCCGCGCCGGCCAGGGCGGCCGCCTGTTCGGCCGGCAGTCCTACGTCGGCCTCGGCAACCCGCGCTACGGCACGCTCACGCTCGGCCGCCAGTACACGCCGCTCGACGATTTCGTGTCCGGCGTGGCGCCGGTCAGCTATATCGGCGGCTTCGGCGCGCATCCGGGCGATATCGACGATCTCGACCAGACGGTGCGCGTCGACAACTCGGTCAAGTACACCAGCGCGAACTACGCGGGCTTCAGCTTCGGCGCCATGTACGGCTTCGGCAACCAGGCCGGCAGCGTCAAGCGTCGCGGCACCTGGAGCGTGGGCGCCGGTTACGCGAACGGGCCGCTCAAGCTCGGCGCCGGCTTCGAGCGCTCCGACAACAGCAAGACCGGCCCCGGCGACAGCAGCGCCGGCGGCTGGGCCAGCGGCGACGACGGCACCTTCAACTCATCGATCAGCGAGGGCTACGCGAGCGCGCAGACGCAGCAGATCGTGGCGACCGGCGCGACCTGGGATTTCGGCTCGACGGTGGTGGGCGTCAACTACAGCAACGTGCAGTACCGCGCCGGCGCGCAGTCGCTGTTCCGCGGCCACGCCAGCTTCAACATCGCCGGCGTGTTCACGCGCTGGCAGGCAAGCCCGGCCGCGCAACTGTTCCTCGGCTACAGCTACACGCGCGGCAGCGAACTGGACGGGCTCGACGAGCGCGCCGTCTATCACAACGTCTCAGCCGGCGCGACCTACGATCTCTCGCGGCGCACCACCGTCTACCTGCTGGCCGGCTGGCAACACGCCTCGGGCAGCACGCTGGACGCGAACGGGCAGGTGGTGGCGGCCAGCGCCTCGGTATCCGACAAGGGCAACGGCCATTCCTCGGCATCCCGCTCGCAGGCGCTGGTGAGCCTGGGAATCCGGCAGCGGTTCTGAGGGTATCGCCAGGACGGCAATCGGAAATGTCCCAGTGGCCTTTCCGATTCGCCCACGTTCAAGGAGAAGTCAGCGGGAAGCAGCGCAGGTCCACGATCCGGATCCCGCTTTGTTGGCAATACAGAAGGCCGGTCAGGCTGGAACATCCGCCCGTCGTCGCGACGAGCAAGCCGGCAGCCAGTAATCTCCACCCGAAACGCATGATCCTGTTTCCGTCGATGCCGATATCGTCAGGCATCATGCCAAGCGGCAAAAAACCCGGATGTGCAGAATTGTCGAGGCACCGTCCCGCCCAGCCTCCGCACACTCTCCCGCGCACGCGCCGCTCAACTGTGCATGGCCGATCGGCCCGCGCTCGCCTACACTGCCGGCTCGCCTTCCCCCTTCCCCGCGAGCGGAGCCGCCATGCTGAACATTCTCGGAAAGATACCGTCGATCAACGTGCGCAAGGTGCTGTGGACCTGTGCCGAACTGCAGTTGCCGTTCGAGCGCGAGGACTGGGGCGCGGGCTTCCGCTCGCCCAACACGCCCGAATTCCTGGCGCTGAACCCGAACGGCCTGGTGCCGGTGCTGCGCGACGGCGATCTCGTGCTGTGGGAATCGAACACCATCATCCGCTACCTGGCCACGCGCTACGGCGGCGCGGCGCTCTACCCGGCCGAGGCGATCGCCCGCGCGCGCGTCGACCAGTGGCTCGACTGGCAGGCCGCCGATCTCAACCGCGCCTGGAGCTACGCCTTCCTGGGCCTCGTGCGCAAGTCGCCCGCGCACCAGGATCCGCAAGCCACCGCCGAGGCGATCGCGGGCTGGACCCGGCTGATGCGCATCCTCGACGCGCGGCTCGCCGACACCGGCGCCTTCGTGGCCGGCGAGCATTTCTCGATCGCCGATATCGCGATCGGATTGTCGGTGCATCGCTGGTTCGGCACGCCGTTCCAGCAGCCCTCGCTGCCGGCCGTCGAGGCCTATTACCAGCAGCGGCTCTCGGCGCGCCCCGGCTTCGCCGAGTATTGCAGCAGCGCCACGCCCTGAGCGCCGGCGCGCGGCGGCACGATCACGCGGCGCGCGGCGCGATCGCCGGCGTGCCATCGCCATCGCCGCCGCCAGCGGCGCCTCAGCGCGCCGCCGTCTCCACCTCGTCCAGCCCGAGCTGCGCGCGCCCGAGCGGCGTCAGGTCCACCGCGCTCGCGCGGCCGTCGAAATCGACCTCGAAGTGATCGGCCGGGAAATCGGGCGGGCTCTCGCCGGCGAGGAAGCTCGGCAGTTGCCGGCGCAGATAGGCCTCGTTCTTCGCGCAGCCCGGCGCCGAGGCGATGTACATCACGTTGCTGTAGCCGGCGCCGCGATGCGCGTCCTCCACGGCGTGGATTACGTCGCCATGCCAGAACACCGTGTCGCCCGGCTGCATCAGCGGGATCGACGAGAGCGCCTCGAACAGCGGCGCGTGATACTCGGGGCGGATCGATAGCGCGCGGCCCGGCATCGCGCCGCACAGGTCGTCCTCGGCGACGTCGTCCTGCAAGGCACGCAGCAGCACATAGGCCATCGCGTTGGCGATCGGCACCAGTTGCAGCGTGCCGTCGCCGGGGCCTTGCGCGGTCAGCGCGGTCCAGCCCTGGAAGGTGCGGAACATCGAGCAGACCGCCGGCGAGGCGATCTCCTCGACCTCGGTGCGCCAGGCCGCGTCGAAGGGATCGTAGTCGCGCCAGTTGCCGGCGAACACGTGGCGATAGACGCGGCGGAAGTTGGCCTCGATCCAGCGCTCCACCGAGCCGCCGTCGCAATGCGCCGACAGCCCCAGCGAAGCCGAGCCGGGCGGGCGGCGGCGCAGCCGGTCGGCATAGGCCGGCACCTGGTCCGGATCGAAATGGCGGCGCCCCTCGCTGTGCGCGCGCCACAGCCGGTTCAGGAACACGCGCGCCTGCGTCAACTCCGGCGACTGGCGCGCCTCCACCTGCGGCGCCGACCAGTACACGCCATGGATCTGCGGCTTGCTGGAAGCCAGCTGGCCGAAGTACTTGTCCTCGGCGCGATGTTCGAGGCGTGCGTCGAGTCGATTGCGCTCCACGTAGTCGGCGATCTCGCGATCCCAGCGCTCGGCGCGCTCGCGCTCGAACACGCCGCGGATCACGCAGGCCCCGCGCGACTTCACGCGCGCGAGCTGCGCCTCGCTCACCCGCCCGGCGACGATCGCCGCGAATTCGATCTCCGGGATCACCGCCGCGCCGCGCGCGCGCTCCTCGGCGATCTCGCGCACCGCCTCGCGCATGGCCGCCTCGACCTCGGCGAACACCTCGCGATAATGGGGCAGCGCCGCGCGCAATTCCCGCTTGGCCTGGCGAATGGCGGCGGGCAGGTCGTCGATGTAGAGGGCCATGATGTCGTCTCCGTCTGCTGTTGTGGGTGAGACGGATCGTATGTCGGCACGGTGGACGGAAGTGATACGATCCCGCCATTCTCATTGCGGATCCGGCCATGAAACCCGCTTACGAACATGTCGATTTCGGCCAGGGCTGCTCGGTGCGGATCTACCATCGCCGGCTGTCGCGGATCCCCTTCGAGTGGCATCACCATCCGGAGTACGAACTGACGCTGACCCTGAACAGCCAGGGCAAGCGCTATATCGGCGATTCGGTGGCCGCCTACGGCGCCGACGACCTGGTGCTGGTGCCGCCCAACCTGCCGCACACCTGGGCCTCGAACCGCTCGATCGACGCGGCGGCGGCGCAGGTCGCGATCGTGGTCTGGTTCGACGGCGACTGGATCGAGAGGCTCGCCGACGTCTGCCCCGAACACAACGTCCTGCGCGATCTGCTGCGGCGCGCCGCCTGCGGGCTGCATTTCGAGGCCGGCGCCAGCGCGGCGATGCGCGAGCGGCTCGACGCGCTGCTGTCGCCCGAGCCGCAGCGGCGGCTGGCGGCGGTGCTGGAGGTGTTGCACCGGCTGGCGGGGGCGCCAGCGGCCTCGCTGGCCGCGCCCAGCGCCTTCGGCGCGGTCGAGGGCGCGCGCGCCAGCCCCGAGGCGGGGCGGCTCGACCGCGTGCTGGCGCTGATCGACACGCAGTTCGCGCGGCCGCTGCAACTGGCCGCGCTGGCCAGGGCCGCGGGCCTGTCCGAGCGCTCGCTGACGCGCCAGTTCACGCGCCATCTCGGCGAGAGCGTCGGCCGCTACATCACGCGCGTGCGGATCGGCCATGCCTGCCGGCTGCTGACCGATACGCGCATGCAGGTCTCGGTGATCGCCGAGCGCTCGGGCTTTCCGAACGCGGCGAATTTCAACCGGCAGTTCAAGGCGGCCAGGGCGCTCACGCCGCTGGCCTACCGGCAGCAGTTCGCCGGTGCCGGGCGCGCGGAGCGCGAGCGGGAGGCGGCGCCGGCGCTGGAGGAGCGCTCGCCCTCGCTGGCGGCGAGGCCGCCGCAATCGACGAAAACACGGCAAACGCGGCCCACCGCCCGCTCGCGCCAGGGCAAATAAGCGCCCCGGCACGCCGAAATGCGCCTCGATGCTCGCGTCTGTACAAATTACAAAGCCCTTCCCGCCAGGCTTGCCTGCACCCTCGCCACGCAAGCACGCCCGTCAGCCCGCCATGCCCGCGAAGCCCCGTGGCATCGCGCCGTCAGCGCCTGCATGCCCGGACAGGCACGGCTCCTGCTTGATCCTCGCCGGAGGCAGCCGGCTTCGCCCCAGGCGAAACGCCAGCCGCCGTCTTATTCGACAGACCGACAAAGAGGAACTGCGATGGCCCACAACACGCAATTGACGGATGTGAAAACCCTGCGCGAACGCGCCCGCCAGCATGTCGACGAAGGCGCCGTGACCGCCGGCTACCACGCGGACCGCGAGACGGTGCTGCGCCTGCTCAACGAGGCGCTGGCCACCGAGATCGTCTGCATGCTGCGCTACCGGCGCCATCACTTCATGGCCAAGGGCATCCACTCGTCGGGCATCGCCGAGGAATTCCTCGCGCACTCGAACGAGGAACAGAGCCATGCCGACATGATCGCGGCGCGTATCGTCCAGCTCGGCGGCAGTCCCGATCTCGCGCCGAACCAGCTTGCGCAGCGCAGCCACGCCGAGTACGTGGAAGGCAGCACCCTGGTCGAGATGATCAACGAGGACCTGGTGGCCGAGCGGATCGCGATCGACAGCTACCGCGAGATGGTCCAGTACATCGGCGATCGCGATCCGACCACGCGCCGCCTGTTCGAGCAGATCCTCGCGGTCGAGGAGGAACACGCCGACGAGATGGCGGATCTGCTCGAAGGGCTGCCGCCGGAGCTGAAGAAGAAAAACGTGAACTGAGCGTCACGCCCGCGCGCCGCCAGCGGGGCGCGGCAAGGAAGTGGGTACCCGTGACGGCGGGCGTCGATCCGTCAACAGGCTGATCTGCAAGCACTCAAACCTGGAGGTGAATCATGAACAAGGAACACATCAAGGGCACGGCCGAGCAAGTGAAGGGCAAGGTCAACGAGGCGGTCGGCAAGGCCACCGGCAATACCAAGCAGGAGGTCAAGGGCGATCTCCAGCAGGCCGAGGGCGAGGCCCGCAAGGGTTATGGCGACGTCAAGGACGCCGCGAAGGATGCGATGCGCAACAAGGACCATCACTGAGCACGCCCGCGCAACGATGCAATGGCGATGACAGGATGAGGATGACGCACTGGAGGGGACATTCGGGCCGTTTTTCGCTCGCGTGTCTCGCCAGCGTCATCCGCTTCGACCACAATGTCGCGAATGCCCGGCCACGGCCGGGCATCGTCTTGCCGGCCTGAGAGACCGGTCCCGCGACGCGGCGCCGATCACCATCGAGGCGCCAACCCAGCAACAGACCGAGGACACCATGCCAGGCGATCGTAACGAGGACTCAGCAACGGACGACGCAGCACCGACGGCCATCGAGGCCGACCTGTCCACGCTCGAGCAACTGGTGGCGCGGCTCACGCCCGGCGAGCCGGCTCGAATCGCCCTCTGGCTCGCACGGCTCGAGGCGGTGCTGGCACGCGGCGGCCTGCAGGATGCCGAGCGCACCCAGCTCGACGACATCGTCGCGCGCCTGCGCGAACTCGAAAGCCAGTCGAGCCGGCTCGCCGCGCACTGATGCCGGCAAGCCCGCCGGCGCGAGCGCCGCTCAATGCGCGGTGAAGTCCGCGCCGAGACTTCCCGTGCCGCCCACCCGCGCAGCGATGCCCGCCCCGCGCCGACGCGCCTCGACCGCCTCGCGCCAGGCCAGGTAATCGGCCCGCGTCCAGTCCAGCTCGACACCGACGCGCCGCGTGCCGGGCCGGATCTTCGGCTTGTGCATCGACAGCGTGACCGCTTCCAGCGCCGGCCATTCCTCGAAGGACAGCGCCGCCAGCTCGACCACCAGCGTCTCGAGCAGGCGCGTATGCGGCTTGTGCGCGAGCCAGGCGGCGACGCGCGTGCAGTAGCCGTCGTAGTCGACGAAGCCGATCGCGCCCTGCTCGACCGGCTCGCAGCGATAGCCGAGCCGCGCGTCGATCACGATCGGCTGCGGCGCCTCGTGCTCGTGCGCGTGGATGCCGATCCGCGCCGGCACCTTCAGCTCCTCGATGAACACGCTCCAGCCGCGCCCCTTGGCGCGGGCAGTACCGAGCGCCGCGAACGGATCGTCGACCGGCTTCATGAGACCAGCGGCGCCGCGGCGTCGAGCATGATCCGGCAGAAGTAGTCGGCGAAGCTGCGGCGGATCACCAGGTCGTAGCTCTGCTCGCCGGTCGGCAGCAGGGTCAGCGAGGCCTTGAAGTAGTGGCTCTGCGCGCATTGGCCGACGCCGAACAGGCGCGGATGCAGGTCCAGCGGGCAGCCGCGCGCGAGCACGTCGCGCACGCGTTCGCCGCT
This sequence comes from Burkholderia gladioli, assembly GCF_000959725.1. Classification (NCBI taxonomy): domain Bacteria; kingdom Pseudomonadati; phylum Pseudomonadota; class Betaproteobacteria; order Burkholderiales; family Burkholderiaceae; genus Burkholderia; species Burkholderia gladioli. The sequence goes on along the minus strand of NZ_CP009322.1, from coordinate 186,559 downwards.
GATCTCCAGCACCGTGTAGCCGCTGCCGATATCGACCGCGGCCGCGTACAGCCCGACCAGCGCCGGCGCCAGCTTGCCTTCCAGCAGGCCGGCGGCCACCGGCCCGTTCGAGCGCACCAGCCACTCGTCGGGACCGAGCCAGAGCACGTCGTAGTCGGCGCCGCGCGCCACCGTGTTCGGCCTGGCCGGCGGCCGGCAGCCGACCACGCGCTCGAAGGCCTCCACGAAGGCCGGATCCGACAACTCGCCGCGCACGTTGACGAGATCGAGGAAGGGCCGCTCGCGCAGCTGGAACTTCTGCGAGGCGCGGGCCTGGTGGGGCTTGAGCACGTCCTGGGCGCCGATCAGCGGCGATTCGAGCCGCGGGCCGGCCGCCTGCGAGGCCACCGAGGACTGGTTGCGCGTTTCATTCCACATTCTGACGTACCCCTTCGGTGTCATAGAAAACCGGGCTCGTGATCCTGGCGTTGATCTTGCGCCCGTTGGCCAGCGAGATCGCCACCGACTCGCCCATCTTGCTCAGGCCGCCCTTCACCACCGCCAGCGCGATCGAGCGCTTGAGGATCGGGCTGTAGTAGCTGGAGGTGACGTGGCCGATCATCGGCGTCAGCCCCTCGGCGTTGGCCGCGGCATTGGGCTCGACGATCTGGCCACCTTCCTCCAGCACGGTGGCCGGGTCGTCGGTCAGCAAGCCGACGAACTGCTTGCGGTTGGACTTGGTGGTATCCGAGCGCGACAGCGAGCGCCGGCCCAGGAAGTCCTTCGATTTCGCCACCAGGCCGCTCATGCCGAGGTCGTGCGGCGTGATCGAGCCGTCGGTGTCCTGGCCGACGATGATGTAGCCCTTCTCGGCGCGCAGCACGTGCATGGTTTCGGTGCCGTAGGGCGTGATGTCGAACTCGGCGCCGGCGGCCATGATCGCCTCCCACACCGCGCGCCCCGCATTGGCCGGCACGTTGACTTCATAGGCCAGCTCGCCCGAGAAGCTGATCCGCATCACGCGCGCCCTGGCGCCCGCCACGGTGCCGTCGCGATAGCTCATGAACGGGAAGGCCGCGTTGGCGAAGTCGATGTCCTGGCAGACCTTCTGCACCACCTTGCGGCTGTTCGGGCCGACCACCGCGAAGGTGGCCCAGTGGTCCGTCACCGACGACAGGCGCACCTTCATGTCGGGCCATTCGGTCTGCAGCCAGCGCTCCATCCAGGTCAGCACGCGCGCGGCGCCGCCGGTGGTGGTGGTCATCATGTAGTGCTGCTCGCCCAGGCGCACCGTCACGCCGTCGTCGAACACCATGCCGTTCTCGTCGAGCATCAGCCCGTAGCGGGCGCGGCCCACCTCGAGCTTGCCCCAGGGGTTGGTGTACATCCAGTTCAGCAGCTTGACCGAGTCCGGGCCCTGGATGTCGATCTTGCCGAGCGTCGAGGCATCGAGGATGCCGACGCTGTTGCGCACCGCCAGGCACTCGCGCGCCACCGCCGCGTGCAGGTCCTCGCCGTTCCTCGGGAAGTACCAGGGGCGCTTCCAGTTGCCGACGTCCTCGAACAGCGCGCCGTGCTCGACATGCCATTCGTGGATGCAGGTCTTGCGGATCGGATCGAGGAAATCGCCGAGCTCGCGGCCCGCGAAGGTGCCGAAGGTGACCGGCGTGTAATTGGGCCGGAAGGTGGTGGTGCCGGTTTCGGGAATGGTCTTGCCGAGCGCCTGCGCCAGGATCGCCATGCCGTTGATGTTGCCGAGCTTGCCCTGATCGGTGCCGAAGCCCATCGCCGTGTAGCGCTTGACGTGCTCGACCGACTCGAAGCCCTCGCGCGCCGCCAGCAGGATATCGGCCGCGCCCACGTCGTTCTGGAAATCGACGAAGCGCTTCGGCCCGCGCGTCACCTGCTCGCCGCTGCCGACCAGCCAGAGCGGCTCGAGCGGCGCCTCGGCGGCGTCGGTCGCCTGCGGCGCGACGGGGCGCTGGGCGGCGTTGAAGCCGGCCGCCTTGGCCGCGTCCACGCCGGCGTCGACCGCCAGGCGCAGGCCGCGCGCCAGCGAGAACTCGCCGGCCGCCGCGCCGATGCTGGTTTCGGGCTGCATCGCCTTGCCCGGCACGAAGCAGGCCTTCTCGTCATGCCAGTGGGCCTTGCCGCCCGATTGCGCGAACAGGTGCAGCACCGGGCTGTAGCCGCCCGACATCGCCAGCAGGTCGCAGGACAGCGTGGCGCCGCGCGCGCCCACCTTGCCGTTCGCGTAGCTGGCCACCTCCACCGATTGCACGCGCAGCTTGCCGCTCGCGCTGGTGACCACCGAGCCGTTCAGCACCGCGATGCCGTGCCGCTTGGCGGCGGCCGGCAGCGCGCCGTTGCCGGCCGCGCGCGAATCCACCACGGTGACCTTGGCGCCGTGCGCCTTGAGGTCCAGCGCGGCCTGGTAGCCGCGGTCGTTGTTGGTGAACACCACCGCCTCGCGGCCCGGCAGCACGCCGTAGCGGTTCACGTAGGTCGACACCGCGCCGGCCAGCATCACGCCCGGCAGGTCGTTGTTGCCGAACACGATCGGCCGCTCCTGCGCGCCGGTGGCGAGGATCACGCGCTTGGCGCGGACCTTCCACAGCAGCTCGCGGCTGCCCTTGCGCATCGACACCGGCAGGTGCTCGGTCAGGCGCTGGGTGATGGTGACGAGATTGTGGTCCTGGTAGCCGAAGGCGGTGCTGCGCGTGAGGATCTTCACGTCGGGCAGCTTGGCCAGTTCGCCCTCGATCTTCTCGACCCATTGCAGTGCGGGCCGGCCGTCGATCTCGGCGCGGCAGGACAGCAGGCTGCCGCCCAGCTCGCGCTGGTCGTCGACCAGGATCACGCGCGCGCCGCTAACCGCCGCCGCATGCGCGGCCGCCAGGCCCGTGGGCCCGCCGCCCACCACCAGCACGTCGCAATGCGCGAACTGCTTGTCGTAGCGATCGGCGTCGAGCGCCTCGGGCGCCTTGCCCAGGCCGGCCGCCTCGCGGATCTTCTCCTCGTACTTGGGCCAGAACTTGCGCGGCCACATGAAGGTCTTGTAGTAGAAGCCGGCCGGCATGAAGCGCGCGAACTTCTGGTTGATCGCCATGCGGTCGTGCTCGAGCGAGGGCACCGCGTTGACGCTCGAGGCCACCAGCCCCTGGTACAGCTCGATCTCGGTGGCGCGCGCGTTCGGCACCGTGTAGGCGCCGGTCTCCAGTTGCACCACCGCGTTCGGCTCGGCCACGTCGGCCGTCACGATGCCGCGCGGGCGGTGGTACTTGAAGCTGCGCGCCACGAAGTGCACGCCGTTGGCGAGCAGCGCCGAGGCCAGCGTGTCGCCCTGGAAACCCTGGTAGGTGCGGCCGTTGAACGTGAAGGTCAGCGGAATCGCGCGGTTGATCCGGCCACCCGCGCCGAGGCGGTCTTTCTGGCTCATTTGGTGTTGCCCTCTTGTGCGTCGTGTGCGGGCACGCCGAACGTCTCGTAGCCCTGGATTTCGTAGCTCACCGTATCGCGCGTCGCCTTGAACCAGCGGCGGCAGCCTTGCGTGTGCAGCCATTGCTCGCGATGCACGCCGCGCGGGTTCTCGCGCATGAACAGGTAGTCGCCCCATTCGCGGTCCGACAGCGCGTCGGTGTCGAGCGGGCGGGCGATATCGGCCTCGCCGCCGCACGAGAATTCGGATTCGGCACGCGGTCCGCACCACGGGCAGTTGATCAGCAGCATGTTCGGTTCTCCTCGTGGTGGTGGCTCAGTGGGCGACGGCGGCAGCGCCGTGCTCGTCGATCAGGTGGCCGCTGTAGAAGCGGTCCAGCGCGAAGGGCGCGTTCAGCGGATGCGGTTCGTCGCGCGCGATGGTGTGCGCGTAGCACCAGCCCGAGCCGGGCGTGGCCTTGAAGCCGCCGGTGCCCCAGCCGCAGTTGAAATAGAGGCCCTTGACGTCGGTCTTGCTGATGATCGGGCAGGCGTCGGGCGAGACGTCGACGATGCCGCCCCACTGGCGGTTCATGCGCACGCGTGAGAACACCGGGAACATCTCGACGATCGCCTCCAGCGTGCCCTCGATGATCTGGAAGCTGCCGCGCTGGCCGAAGCCGGTGTATTGGTCGATGCCGGCGCCGATCACGAGATCCCCCTTGTCGGACTGGCTGATGTAGGCGTGCACCGCGTTCGACATCACCACCGTGTTGACCACCGGCTTTATCGGCTCGGACACCAGCGCCTGCAGCGGGTGGCTCTCGATCGGCAGGCGCACGCCGGCCATGTCGGCCAGCGTGGTGGTGTTGCCGGCCGCCACCACCGCCACCTTCTTGGCCTTGATGAAGCCCTTGACGGTATCGACGCCGGTCACGCGGTCGCCGTCGCGGCGGATGCCGACCACCTGGCAGTTCTGGATGATGTCCACGCCGGCGCGGTCGGCGCCGCGCGCGAAGCCCCAGGCCACCGCGTCGTGGCGGGCCACGCCGCCGCGCCGCTGGATCGAGGCGCCCAGCACCGGGTAGCGGCTGTTCAGGTTGATGGTCGGCTCGATTTCCTTGATCTGCGCTGGCGTGAGGAACTCGGCATCCACCCCGTTCAGGCGGTTGGCGTTGACGCGGCGCTGCGTGTCGCGCACGTCCTGCAGCGTGTGCGCGAGGTTCATCACGCCGCGCTGGCTGAACATGACGTTGTAGTTGAGGTCCTGCGAAAGCCCTTCCCAGAGCTTCATGGCCTTTTCATAGAGGCCGGCCGATTCGTCCCACAGATAGTTCGAGCGCACGATGGTGGTGTTGCGCGCGGTGTTGCCGCCGCCGATCCAGCCCTTCTCGAGGATCGCCACGTTGGTGATGCCGTGCTCCTTGGCGAGGTAGTAGGCGGTGGCCAGGCCGTGCCCGCCGCCGCCGACGATCACCACGTCGTATTCCTTCTTCGGTTCGGGGCTCTTCCACTGGCGTTCCCAGTTCTCGTGGTACGACAGGCCGTTGCGGAACAGGCTGAATACGGAGTAGCGGCTCATTTCCAGGTACCTTCCTTTAGCACTCGATGACGTTCACGGCGAGGCCGCCGCGGGACGTTTCCTTGTATTTCGTCTTCATGTCGGCGCCGGTCTCGCGCATGGTCTTGATCACCGAGTCGAGCGACACGTAATGCGTGCCGTCGCCCTTGAGCGCCATGCGCGAGGCGTTCAGCGCCTTGATCGCGCCCATCGCGTTGCGCTCGATGCAGGGGATCTGCACCAGCCCGCCCACCGGGTCGCAGGTCATGCCGAGGTTGTGCTCCATGCCGATCTCGGCGGCGTTCTCGACCTGGTCGGGGTTGCCGCCCATCACGGCCGCCAGCGCGGCGGCGGCCATCGAGCAGGCCACCCCCACCTCGCCCTGGCAGCCCACCTCGGCGCCCGAGATGGAGGCGGTTTCCTTGTAGATGATCCCGATCGCGGCGGCGGTCAGCAGGAAGTCGATGATTCCCTGCTCGTTGGAGCCCGGCACGAACTTCACGTAGTAGTGCAGCACCGCCGGGATCACGCCGGCCGCGCCGTTGGTGGGGGCCGTCACCACGCGCCCGCCCGCGGCGTTCTCCTCGTTGACGGCCATCGCGTAGAGATTGACCCAGTCGAGCATCGACAGCGGATCGCGCAGCGATTCCTCGGAGCGGTTGCGCAGGCGGTGGTAAAGCTCGGCGGCGCGGCGCTTCACGCGCATCGGGCCCGGCAGTTCGCCCTCCACCTTGCAGCCGCGCTCGACGCAGGCCGCCATGGTGTTCCAGATCGCCAGCAGGCCGGCACGCACTTCCTCGGCCGGGCGCAGCGCGCATTCGTTGCGGAAGGTCAGCTCGGCGATCGACAGGCCGCTCTCGCGGCTCGCGCGCAGCAGGTCGTCGCCGGTGCGGAACGGGTACGGCACCTCGGCCGCCGCGCGCACGCCGTTGACGCGGTCGCCGTCGCGGTTCACCACGAAGCCGCCGCCGACCGAGTAATACTCCTTCTCCACCAGCAACTGGCCGTTCTCGTCGAAGGCCTGGAAGCGCATCCCGTTCGGGTGGACCACGCTGGTGCCGGCCATCATGCGGCGGTAGAAGCCGATGTCCTCCTTCTCCTCGAAGCGCACCGAGCGCCGACCCAGCAGGCAGAGGGTCTTCTCGGCGCGGATCGCCTTCAGGCGAGGCTCGATCAGGTCCGGGTCGATCAGGTCGGGCAGGTGCCCTTCCAGGCCCAGCAGGACCGCCTTGTCGGTGCCGTGGCCCTTGCCGGTGGCGCCGAGCGAGCCGTACAGCTCGACCCGCACGCGCCGCACGAAGGCCAGCAGGTTGGCGTCCTCGACATGCGAGGCGAACCGGCATGCCGCGATCATCGGGCCGACCGTGTGCGAGCTCGACGGGCCGATGCCGATCTTGAACAGATCGAAAACGCTGACGTTCATCTGGGAGCTTCTCCGGTGGAAACGCGGGGATTGGACAATGGCGTCAGTACATCAAAGCGTAAAATCCGCCGATAGAACAAAACCGGCATCGAAGTGGGATGCCGCCGCCACCCCGGCGCCGGCGGGGCCGGATTGTGCGTTTTGGCGATGATTCGCGACGGAAAAACGCAAGTCCGCCCGCCGGCGATCGGCGACGCTCGACACACGGGGCGCCGCCACCGGCCGGGGCGCCCCCGGCTTCTCGCTTTCCCTGAACACGCTGCAATGACGCCCGACCTGCCCGCCTCGCTCCTCTCCGCCGACCCGGCCCCCACCCGGCTGCGCTTCGGCATCGTGCTGCTGCCGAATTTCACGCTGACCGCCTTTTCCGGCTTCGTCGACATGCTGCGGCTGTCGGCCGACGACGGCGACTACAGCAAGCCGGTGCGCTGCGCCTGGAGCGTGATCGGCGACACGCTGGCGCCGGTGCGCGCCAGTTGCGGGATCCAGATCACGCCCTGGGAGACCTTCGACGCCGGCGGCGAGCCTTACGACTACGTGGTGGTGGTGGGCGGGCTGCTGCATTCCGGGCCGCAGGCGAGCCCCGAGGCGCTGCAGTTCATCCGGCGCGCGGCCGAGGGCGGCGCCAACGTGGTGGGGATCTGCACCGGCGTGTTCGCGCTGATGCGTGCCGGCGTGCTGGACGCGCACCGGATCTGCGTGAGCTGGTTCCACTACTGGGATTTCATCGAGCGCTTCCCGAACGTCGACGCCGAGCGGCTGATCGCCGACCGGCTGTTCGTGATCGACCGGCGCCGCATCACCTGCTCGGGCGGGCGCGCCTCGATCGACGTGGCCGCCGCGATCCTGCTGCGCCACTTCGATCACGCCACCGTGCAGAAGGCGCTGCGCATCCTGCTGGTGGGCGAGATGCAGAAGGGCAACGCCCCGCAGCCGCATCCGCCGGGGCTGGAGCCGGCCACGCACCCGAAGGTCAAGCGCGCGATCCTGCTGATGGAGCAGCATGTCGGGCGCGCGCTGCCGCTCGACGAGCTGGCCTGCAAGCTGGATCTGTCGGCCCGGCAGCTCGAGCGGCTGTTCAAGGCGGAAACCGGCAAGAGCCCTCAGGCCTTCGCCAAGCAGGTCCGGCTGCGCACCGCCGCGTGGCTGCTGACCAGCTCGGATCGCACCGTGGCCGACATCGCCACCAGTTGCGGCTTCTCCGATGCCTCGCATCTCGGGCGCGAGTTCCGCAAGCAATTCGGGGCGACGCCGGCGGCGTATCGGGAGAAAGGGGGCGCGGCGGCGGAGGTGCCGGGGGAAACAGCCGAAGCCGCGGAAATCGCGGCGGCCGAGCTGCTCGACGCGGCGACGCACGACGGCTCGCCAGGCCATCCGCCTTCGCTCTGAATCCCGGGAAGGAAAAGAAACCAGCAGGAAAACCGCTTGGTGACGGCGGGCGGGGGGAGTGCCCGCCGTCACCTCGCAGCCCGCGGGGAGCACCGACGCGCGAACGCCGCCCCGCTTGACCGGATGAATCGCCATTCATCCGGATGCGCGCTCAGTATGGCGTGAGGGTGTTCTTGCGGAAGGTGTAGACGGTGGTCGGCGCGCCTTTCAGGTTGCCGTTGGCGTCGAACGAATAATGGCCGGCGATGCCGTCGTATTCGATGCCCGCCAGGTAGCCGCGGATCTTGGCGCGATCGGTGGTGGTGCCGGTGGCCTGCATCGCCTTGGCGATCATCATCACGCCGTCGTAGAAGTTCGCCGCATACACCAGCATGTCGACGTGATAGGTCGACTTGTAGCGCTGCACGAAGGCATGGCCGGCCGGCGTCTTGTCGAGCGCGGTGCCGCCCTGCGCGCAGTAGGCGTCGACCGAGGCGTCGCCGGCCAGTTGCGGCAGCTCGGCCGAGCACATGCCGTCGCCGCCGAGCAGCTTGGCCGGAATCGCCATCGAGCGCATCTGCTTGAGCATCGGGCCCGCCTGCGCCGAGTAACCGCCGTAGAAGATCGCGTCGGGCGCCTTCTCCTTCAGGTTGGTCAGGATCGCGCGGAAATCCACCGCGTTCGAGTTGGTGAACTCGCGCCCGACCACGGTCAGGCCGATCTTCTGCGCCTCGCTGATGAACTCCTGCGCCAGGCCCTGGCCGTAGGCGGTGCGATCGTCGATCACCGCCACCTTCTTCGCCTTCAGCACCTTCTGCGCGAAATCGGCCATCGAGCTGCCGAGCTGCGCGTCGCTCGCGCCGATCCGGAAGATCGTGTTGTAGCCCTGCGCGGTCAGCGCCGGGTTGGTGGCCACCGGCAGCGTCGCCACGCCGGCGTTCTGGTAGATCCGCGAGGCGGGAATCGCCACGCCCGAGTTGTTCGGACCGAGCACCGCCAGCGCATGGCTGTCGGCCAGCTTCTGGGCGATCTGCACGCCCACCTTCGGGTCGCCCTGGTCGTCCTCCGAATCGAGTGCGAGCTTGACCGTCTGCCCGCCCACCGTGATGCCCTTCGCATCGAGATCGGCGATCGCCAGCTTCGCCCCGTTCTCGTTGTCCTTGCCGCTGCCGGCCTGGGGGCCCGTCAGCGGGCCGGAAAGCCCGATCGTCACCGTCGAGTCGGCCATCGCCCACGCCGACGCCACGCAAAGACTGCACGCTGCCACTGCCTTGGTCAGATTGTTCATGTCATGTCCTACGGGTTGGTTCAACAACTGGAGAGCCGGGGCGGCGGCCTGGCTCCAGGTGCCGTAACGATCCGGAATCCTCAATAACAAAATGAGCGGAACCCACGGTTCCGATCCTGCCGTGCCTTGCTGTGTCCTCCGTGACGATACGCGGCTCGCGCCGCGTGGTCGATCGATGCCTTGCTGCTTACTGGCGCGACTTGATCAGCTTGTCGTCGACGGCCTCGAGCCAGGTATCCGACAGCGTGAAACCGGTCTGGAAGCGGTCGGTCGGATCGACGCCGACCTGCGAGATCGCGCTGATCCAGGCTTGCCCCGATACCACCGGCACCACCGCGGGGCGATCGCCGAGCTTGGTCAGCGAGGCGATGCGGCTTTCGAAGATGGAGCCGATGATCGACTCGTGCACGAAGGTCTCGCCGACGCTGATCAGCCCCTTCGCGTGCAGCACCGCGAGCCGCGCCGAGGTGCCTGTGCCGCAGGGCGAGCGATCGCAGCGGCCCGGCGAGACGATCACGGTGTTGCGCGACTTCAGCACGCCGTTCTCGCGGCGCACCGGTAGCACGAATTCGGTCTGCGTGATGCCCTTGATGTAGGGATTGAGCGGATGCGGCGAGGGCAGTTGCTCGGCGGCGGCGGCCTTGATGATCTGGCCGAGTTCGCACAGCTCGCGCGCCTCGTCGGGCGTGATGCCGAAGCCGAGCGCCTCGGCGTCGACGATCACGTAGGTCATGCCGCCGTAGCCGACGTCCACCTTCAGCGTGCCCACGCCCTCCACCTCGATCATCTGGTCGAGATGGTTGGCGAAGGCCGGCTGGTTGGTGAACTCGACCTTGGTGACTTTCCCGTTCGAGCATTCGCAACGGATCGAGATCAGCCCGGCTGGCGATTCGAGCAGCAGGTTGGTGACCGGCTCGACCATCGGCAGGATGCCCGTCTCGAGCAGCACGGTGGCCACGCACATGGTGTTCGAACCCGACATGGCCGGGTATTCGGTCGATTCGGCGATCACGTAGCCCATCTGCGCGCGCGGGTCGGTAGGCGGCAGGATGAAGTTCACGCTCTGGTTCGCCGAGCCGCGCGGCTCGAAGATGGCGATGCGGCGCAGTTCGTCGGCCTGCTCCTCCAGGTACATCATCTTCTCGAACATGCTGGTGCCGGGCACGTCGAACACGCCACCCGTCACCACGTTGCCGACCTCGCCTTCGGCGTGGCAGTTCACCACCGTAAATGTCCTGCTCCAGCGCATGAGCCTTGACCTCTTGAAAGGATGGGGGATCGGCCCGCGGGGCCGGATCGAACCTGTCAGCGTGCTGCGATATCCTGAACACTGTAGATTGTATCCAATATGCTGTACGCGTTTTTTGGTGTCAAGCACTGTCTGTGGCATGATCTGGCCTGTAATTCAGGAATCACGATGACGATGCAAGACCTGTCCGAGCCGCCCGGCTCCTCCCCTGCCCGCTCGCCGTCCTCCGGCAAGCTGGTTCGTTCGACCACCGTCGATCTCGCGCTGGAGGCGATCCGCGGCAAGATCCTGCGCGGCGAGCTGCCGCCCGGCGCGCCGCTGCGCCAGGAAGCGCTGGCCGAGGAACTCGGCGTGAGCCGCGTGCCGGTGCGCGAGGCGATCACGCGTCTGCAGGGCGAGGGCTTCGTGACGATCATTCCGCACAAGGGCGCCTATGTCTGCGCGATCTCGGCCGACGAGGTGCGCGAGACCTTCGAGATCCGCCTGCGCCTCGAACCCTGGATCTTCGGCCGCGCGATGCCGGCCTCCAGCGAGACGACCTTCGAGGCCGCCCGCGCGCTGGTCCTGCAGATGGACGAGGCGACCGAGACCACCTGGGGGCAGTTGAACTGGCGTTTCCATGAAACGCTCTACGCACCTTCGGGGCTGGATCTGGCGATCGAGACGCTGCGCCGCCTCAACGATCGCAACGAGCGCTATTTCCGTTTTCAGGTGGTGAACGTGCCGATTCGCGAGCACACGCGTCGCGAGCACCTAGAGATGATCGAGCTGAGCCGCGCGCGCGACGTGCGCGGCGGCGCCGCGCTGCTGCGCGAGCATTTGCAGCACGCGATGCGCGACATCGTGGGCGTGGCGGAGCGGCTGCTCGCGCCGCGCGGGGGCTGAGCCGCCGGCGTGTGGCTCGCCGTCGGGGCGGCCCCGCCCCGATGCGCGGATAGATTCGCGCGCAATATCGTATATTCGCCACTATCGATGCGTCGCCGGCCCCGCCGGCGATTGCTCCATCGAATCAGGACGAATGAGAGAGCACGGGGCCGATACGCGATGAAAAAGACCTGGTGGTGTGTCGCCACGCTGGCCGCGATCCTGCTGGCCTGGGGCTGGACGTATCGGCAACAGGCTGCCGAAGCTTCCGCGAAGTCGATCCACGTGAACATCCCGGCCGATGACGGCTCCCGCCAGACATTCACGATCGCTGGCGATCTCGAGCCGATCGTGAACACCGGCTTCTTCGCCATCAACCGCCCGATCCCGAGACTCGAATTCAGCAGCGCCACCACCTGCCCGCCAGGCGATCACCTGGTGGTGATGGGTGTTCCCCGCGGGCCCGACCAGGCGCAGCAGGCAGCAGCGGGCGCTTACCGGCTCGCCGATCAGGACGGGTTCCGGCTGTATGCCGATTCGGCCGCGAGCGTGTCCACGCCGATTCGCTATCGTGTGTTCGACGACGCGTTCGGCGACACCGTCAGCGTCCGGGACGCCGGGGCATGGTCGGCCAACTACGAATTCGAGCACGTCGTCGCCGGCCGCTACCTGTTCCGGTTTCTCGTCAGGAAGACCTGCGGCGCGGATTTCCGGGAATTCGACCGTCGTGCCGCGCGCTTCGTCGATGCCATGATCGAGAAATAGCAGGGCATCCGCTCAGGCGTGGATGTCCACCGAGGTCGCGCCGCCCGTCTGGCCGTTCATGGCCTTCGACAGCGCCGCGAGCGCCTGCTGCAACTGGCCGCTGATCAGTTCGATCTCCTGCAGCAGGGCCTGTCGCTCGGTCTCGTTGTGGGCCTGCGCGAGCTGCTTCTCCACCTGCTTGAGCATCTGCTCCAGCCGCTTGATCACCTGCTCGATCAAGGCGACGCCGCTGTTCGACTGGCCGCTGCCGCTCGCGCCCGCCGCGCCGCCGGATTTGCCCGGTTTCGCGGTGCTCGCGGCGGGTGACGTGCCCGAGGACGTGGAAGCATTCGAGGACTTCGCGTCGCTCGATGCGCTGGTCGAGGCCGTGGTGACTGCGGTGGACGCCGGGTTCGGCGACGTCGCGGCCGCTGCCTTGCCGGCGGCATCGCTGCCGATGGCACCGGCGGAACTCACGGGCTGCGCCGCCTTGCCGGCAGACGCAGCATTCGCCGCGTTGGCCGTGCCGGCCGCGGCCGCGGCCTCGGCCCGGCGTTGCCTGTCGCGGTCGCCGTTGCCGGTGCCCGAGGAGGAGGTATCGAAAGCGCTCGTGTAACTGGCGGATCCCGGCGGGATGATCATGCTGGTTCTCCTGGCGGATGAAGAGACGGCGCGGCGGCTGCGCATTGCATGGCGCGGCCGTCGACGCGTGCCTCAGGCGCTGGTGTTGATCTTCGAGCCGACGCGGATGCGTTCGCTGCGCAACTCGGTATCGATGAACTGGTTCGCGCTGGCGATCGACGCCTGCAGCGTGCGCTCGTCCTTGCGGGCGGCATTGCGTGCGCCGCGATCGTGGCGCGAGGTCCACCAGCGATGGTGCGCGTCGGCCAGTTGCTGGCGCCAGCCCGAGATGCTTTTCCTGAGCTTGGGCAGCCAGTTCGGATCGTCGGTGATCGAACTGCTGCTGTTACTGCCTTTCGAGCCATTCGCGCCGCTCGCGGCTTTCGAGCCGTTCGCGGTATTCGAGGTGTTCGCGGTATTCGAGGTGTTCGCGGTGCTGGTCGAATTGCTGGCGGGCTTGCCGCCGTTTTGCGTGCCGGTCTTGCTGCCCTGCTGCGTGCCGGTGTTCTGCGTCGACGCGGCATGACTGACGGCCGAGCGTGCCGTCGCGTTCGATTGGCTCGTCGCCGTCCGCATCGCACGTCCGTTGCCGGTACGCGATGTGGAGGTGACAGACGAGATCGATCCGGCCGCGGTATTGCCGGAACCCGACTGTATGTTCATGACTTCCTTCCCCAAGGCGTTGCGCGCCATGCGTGTGGGCGCAACCTGATTTGTCGGCAGGATTAACGGCATCGAGCCCCGGAAGTTGAGCGGAAGCCGGGAACAATTTTGTCGAGTTTCGTGTAGTTGGCCCGAGCCTTCGGGCGGCTGCACCGGTTTCGCTCGGCGACACGAAACAATGTCGCGAAAAGCGACATGGATTGTCATGCCGGCACGAAGATCCATGCCGACATGATGCGGGCATCGTGATCGCGCGCCCGGCTCACTCGCCGGCGAACAAGCGCCGGTAGTAAGCCTCCCCCGCCTCGAGATGCGCGCCGAATCCGAAACCGCGCGCCAGCATCTGCTGCATTTCCTGGCGTTCAATGCGCATCACGTAGCTGGTCTCGGTGGTGACGAGCCGACAGGACGCACCGTTCGCCACGGTTGCACTGAACCATTTGCCGGGATCGGCGTGCCCGGCCGGAAACGCGCGATCGCGTGCCTCGACGCGCCAGCCGCCGTCGAGCAGGATCCAGTAGGGCGCATCGGTGTCGACGGCCTCGTCGCAGGTGGCGATCACGGCGCCGGCCTGGGCTTCCCATTCGCGCGAATGATCGATGGTCCATTGCAGTTGCTCGGTCGACAGCGCGGTGAAGAACGGCGTATGCCGCAGCAGGTGCAGATAGGTGACGGAGGGCTTCATGGTCAGGTTCCGGGCGGCGTCGGGTTCGGGCTTGCCGCTGCAGGCGGTCATGCCGAGCATCGCCAGCAGCGCGACGAAACTCGGGAACAGGCGAAGCAGGCGGCGCGGCATCGAGCGGGACTCCAGCGGGTCGTGGCAGGCGGGACGCCCACGATGCGCGGGCCCGCCTTGCCGAACGGGGCTCCCGGTCGGGACCGGGGACTGGCATCGATGATGCGCGAGCGCGCCGCAAAGATCATCCGCCCGGAATGGGCATCACTGTTCCACCAGCGTCAACGATCGAGCGCCCGGGAAGAAATCGGGCCGCCGGAAAAGACACGGGCGCATCGTCATCGGACGCGCCCGCGGGAGAAGAGAGAACCGAGAGAGCCGCCCCGCCGCGATATCGGCGGGGCGAGGCGGCGCCAGCGATCGATCAGTAGCCGACCGCCGCGCCGGCGGGACGGCGCGGATCGTTCGCGCCGTAGATGAAGCCGGGCCGCACGATGCCGGACACCGAGGAATCGTTGCCCGAGCTGACGCGGCTGGCCACCTCGGTGCCGGGCAGGCCGACCAGCACCAGTTCGGCGGCGCCCCAGGGGGTCTGCTCGACCATCTTGTAGCCCATCTTGCGCAGGATCGCGAGCGTGTCGGGCGACAGGCCCAGGGTTTCGTAATAGACCTCGTCGGGCAGCCACTGATGATGGATGCGCGGCGCGTCCACCGCGTCCTGCGGCGCCATCCCGTAGTCGATCACGTTCAGCGCGGTTTCCAGCGTGATCGTGATGATCCGCGAGCCGCCCGGCGAGCCGATCACCATGAAGGTCTTGCCGTCCTTGGTCACCACCGTGGGCGCCATCGACGAGAGCGGCCGCTTGCCCGGCGCGATCGCGTTGCGCGTGCCCTGCACCAGGCCGAACAGGTTCTGCACGCCCACCTTGACGGTGAAGTCGTCCATCTCGTCGTTGAGGAAGAAGCCCGTGCCCGGCGCGATCACCACGGCACCGAAGCGGCCGTTGACGGTGTAGGTGGTCGAGACCGCGTTGCCGTCGGCGTCGATGATCGAGTAGTGCGTGGTTTCCGGCTTCTCATGCACGCTGAAGCCCGGGATCACGTCCTTCGACGAAGAGGCCTTGTCCTCGCTGATGGTCTTGCGCAGCTCGGCCGCGTAGTCCTTGCTCAGCAGCTTGTCGAGCGGGTTGTCGATGAAGTGCGGGTCGCCCAGCAGGGTGTTGCGGTCCAGGTAGGCATGGCGCATCGCCTCGGTCATGTAGTGCACCGCCGCGGCCGAGTGGTAGCCGAGCGCGCGCATGTCGTAGCCTTCGAGGATGTTCAGCGTCTCGCACAGCGTGACGCCGCCCGAGCTCGGCGGCGGCGCCGAGATGAAGGTGTAGCCGCGATAGTCGCACTTGAGCGGCTCGGTGTCCTCGGCGCGATAGGCGGCGAAGTCGGCCGCGCTGATCACGCCGCCGCCCTGCTTCGAGGCCGCCTCGACCACCTGCGGGATCCTGCCGTGATAGAAGGCCTCGTCGCCGTGCCGGGCGATGTTCTCGAGCGTCGCCGCGAGATCCTTCTGCACCAGCCGGTCGCCCGGCTGCAGCGGCGAGCCGTCGGCGCGCAGGAAGATGCGCGCCGCGTCCGGATCGCTGCGGAAGCGCTTGGTGGTGGTATCGAGGATGTCGGTGTCGCCGCGTGTGAGCACGAAGCCGTCGCGGGCGAGCTTGATCGCCGGTGCCATCACCTGGCGCAGCGTGAGCTTGCCGTATTTGCGCTCGGCCAGGTTCAGGCCCGCCACCGTGCCCGGCACGCCGACCGCGCGATAGCCGTACAGGCTCTCGCCGGGCTTCACGTTGCCGGCCTCGTCGAGGTACATATTGGCCGAGGCGCCGGCCGGCGCCTTCTCGCGGAAATTGATGAAGCGGTCGCGGCCGTCGGCCAGGTGCAGGGTCATGAAGCCGCCCCCGCCGATGTTGCCGCAGCA
Source organism: Burkholderia gladioli (assembly GCF_000959725.1). Classification (NCBI taxonomy): domain Bacteria; kingdom Pseudomonadati; phylum Pseudomonadota; class Betaproteobacteria; order Burkholderiales; family Burkholderiaceae; genus Burkholderia; species Burkholderia gladioli. The sequence continues at coordinate 170,737 of NZ_CP009322.1, read as the reverse complement.
GGGGTTGGTCACGGCCTGCGCGTAGCCGACCGCCACCGCCGCGTCGACGGCATTGCCGCCCTGCTTGAGGATCTGCACGCCGATCTCGGAGGCCAGATGCTGCGAGGACACCACCATGCCGTGCTGCGCCTCGACGGCGGGCTCCGATGCCGCCTGGGCAATCGATTGGACGGCCAACGTCAGGACGGTGACTACGAGAAGAAATCGCCGCATCGGATAAGCGCTCCATGGGGGACGGGTTCACGGCCGAGCCGCGATCCCCCCGGAAATGCGCCTGCCCGCCTTGCCGATGGATGTAACGTTCGGTACATATCGGAATGACGGCGATCGTAGCATGTGCAATATGTGGACAAAATCCCGGTGTATACCCGCGCTCGACGCCCTTGCTTCGCCTTTTCCTCGCGGGCAGGATGTAATGTCCGTTACAGGCTCTCTCCTCTCCATCCATATAGGCGGCAAGCGAAACCCCGGCACCATGAGCAAGACGATCCGCACCACCCTGCTGTCGGCCCCGCCCGATTTCACCGCCTCCGAGCACCGGATCGCCGCGGCGCTGCTCGAGCGCTACCCGAGCCTCGGGCTGCTGCCGATCGCCGAGGTGGCCGAGGTGGCCGGCGTGAGCGCGCCCACCGTGTTCCGCTTCGCGCTCAAGCTCGGCTTCGACAGTTATTCGGCCTTCCAGCAGGCGCTGCACGCGGAGATCGACGCGGCCATGAATTCACCGCTGAGCCGGATGGACATGCCGCGCTCGGAGTTGAGCGGCGAGCCGACGCCGGCTTCGATGCTCGACCGGCTGACCGACTCGCTGCAGGACACCAAGGCGCATTTCGACGAGGCCGCCTTCGGGCGCGCGGTCGCGCTGCTGTCGGACGAGCGCCTGCGCGTGCATTGCGGCGGCGGGCGCTATTCGTCGTTCCTGGCGTCCTCGCTGGCCTATTCGCTCGCCTACACGCGGCCGAACGTGGCGCTGATCCAGCCCGACCTGGCCTCGTCGTGGGGCATCCTCGCCGACATCGGGCCCGGCGACCTGCTGTTGCTGCTCGACTTCCGCCGCTACCAGGAATCGGTGATCGAGTTCGCCGCCACCGCGCATCGGCAGGGCGCGCGGATCCTGCTGCTGACCGACGAATGGATGTCGCCGATCGGCGCCTTCGCCGAGGTGGTGCTGCGCGTGCACGGGCGGCCTTACGAGGTGCTGGAGAGTTCGGTGCCGGCGCTCGCGCTCTGCGAGATGCTGGTGATCAGCATGGTGAGCCGGCAGCCGGAGCTGGCCCGGCAGAGAATGGAGCGGGTCGAGGCCTTGTTGCACATGCCGCCCGCGCGGGAGCGGGACGAGCATGGGAATCGGCGGGAGGGGTGAGGCGGACCGAGGTCCGCCCTTCGTTCAGGGCTGGCTCGATAGACGATAGAGCGCGCCCGGGAAATCGCCCAGCGACACCGTGATGGCATTGGTGCTGGTGCCCACCACCTTCCACGTGCCGGTATTGAAATCGAGCTGCTCGATCTTCGCCCACCATTGATTGAGCCCGAGCGTCGTGCCGACGGTGCCCGTGATCGGCCGGCTTGCGATGAAGAGCATCACGCGGCCGCCGGCCGGCGTGCCATATTCGCCCGCCATCAGATCCGTCGAGGGCAGCCAGCCGACCACGGTGCCGGTGTTGACACCCAACCAGGGCGCGACGAAATCCTGGAACGGATATCCCTGGAGGTTCGCCTGGACCTGGCTGTTCATCCCGAAGGTGGACTGCTGCTCGTTGAGCAGATCGCGCGGCGTGTTGTCGATCGAGAGCATGCCCTGCATCGGGATTCCCGCGACGCTCGCCGACGCGTCATGACTGAGGAAGTTCGCGAAACCCTGCCCGCCGAACGTGAAGAACCAGGCCGAGTACCAGCGCAGCGCGTGGAACCCCGCGCTGTCGAATCTCACCGGGGTGACGCCGGGCGGCGTGCGCATGTTCTGGAGGTAGGCGACCGAGGCAATGCCGGCGGTACGCGCGATGCCGGCGATATTGCTCATGTTCTCGCTGGTGATCAATTCGCGCGCCGCGGAGCAGGTATCGAAAGTAGGCGTAAACGGATAATTGTCGAACGCCAGGATGTCCGGCCCGATGTTGTTGATGGCCGAACGGACATAGGTGCCGTAATTGGCAATCACCATGTTGGTCAGGCTGCGGTTGGCAATGGTATTGCTGCTGCAGTCCACCCCGTACTCGGCCGGAGACAGGATATCTGCCTTGGGCGAGCGGTAATCGTTCAGGGCCGCCGAATTCGCATTGGCCGGCCCCAGGTTGACGAAGATCTTCATCGACGCGAATTGGGGTTGCTGCTTCAGGCAGGCGCGCAACTGTCCCAGGTCCGCATGAACCGAACTGCCGGGCTCGTCGGCAAGATTGAAGCCGTAGAACGCGTCGGGATAGGCAGCCTTCAAGGGCAACAGGAACGGGACGATGCGGTTTGCCGTATAGGACGCGCAATCGAACTTGCCGGACGATCGCGCCGCCTGGGAGGCCCATTCCTCGAAGCTGAGGAATGTCTTGTGGCGGGACGCGATGGCGGATTCGAGCATCTGCGGATCGAACCGGTCCAGGGACGGCAGCAGGAAGAATGCGCCACCGGCCTGGACCAGCGCATCGACCGCCGCCCCCGCCGCCGCGGCGTTGGTGGTGATGCAGTTCTGCGCGTTCGCTGCGCAGGCGGTTTCCGGGCTGAGGAAGACAAAAGAACCAGCCGACACGTCGGTGGGCGTAGCCCATGCTGCTGGCAGCCACGCAAGCATCGCTGCCAGCAGTCAGCCCCCATCCATTTTCGCCCTTGCATCTTGCGGCCCTAGCGGTGAGATTTTGTAATTGGACTACGAGCGATTATCGACGAGGTTCGCGGCGCGGGACATCCGCCGCTCGGGTCTCGTGGCGTGATGCCTGCTCCCCTGTCAATACTGCCGATACGGGAGATTGCTGCATCCGGTGAATTGGCAAAACACCTGGGACGACAAGGTTTGCTGGAACGGGAATCCAAGCAGGATGGCGTATTCCGGATCCGGGCTGTTGGCGAACGCCCTGAACCAGATCAGGTACCGGACCCAGGGCAGGTTCGTCTGCGTGAGATTGATCGTGTCGAGCATGGCTTGCTGTGAAGCCGACGTGTTGGGCGTGGTATAGCCGTCCTCCGACAGCAGGACCGGAATGCCGCCGTCCCCATTGATTGCCAGGACATCGTGCACCGCCTGGTTGGTGGCAACCCAGGTGCTCATGGTGGCGTCCTGGGCGATGTAGGGATGCCAGTTCGCCCCGTCGAAATAATCACGCTTGTTCGTCGACAGAGCGCCATTCGCGGCGATGGCCCGGTAGATGTCGCCCAGATACCTTGCGATTCCATTCAGGCTCGGATCGTTCGAGGCAATGTCATCCGCCGTGACAGGCGCCGCGGCCGGCATGTACACCGTTGCGCCCGGATTACCAGCTTTGACGCCGCGATCTCCCCAGTACATGAGATCGAGGGAAATCCTGAGGCGATCGGCATAATTGAACGTTGTCTTGCCACACGAACCGGCGCCGGTCTGGATCGGCAACAGCGTCCTTGCGCCGTTGAGCTCGTTTCCGATTTCCCATTGGGCGATGCCGGGAAATGCCAGCGCTTGTGCCTTCCAGGTAGCCTGCCAGTTGGCGAGAAATGTCGTGTAGGGTGCACCGCTGCCCGGGCACGGAATGCTCGCCGAATCGGCCGTCGTGCTGGAGCCGGTCATCCAGGATGGATAGGAGTTGTCCATTCCCACCACGGTCACACCGGCCCGCACCAGTTGATCGACGGATTGCTGGTAAAGCGCCAGGTTGGCGGGATTCGGCTGAACGACACCGGCCGATATGCCGCTGAATTCCTGCCAATTCAACATCCACATCCTGACGACACGCGGACGGAGCGAGAGGATGCCATTGATCTGATCCTGCAGTCCCCAGTTGTTGACAATGGTGTTCGATACGAATGGCTCGCCAATGCCAAGCGAGCCATCGCCGGCCTTGACGGACGACGCATCGACCGCGATTCCGCAGTAGAAGATCGCATAATCGACGCCAGGCGTTCCGTAGGCGCTGTATCGCACATAACCCTGGGGACAGGTGTAGCTGGTGCCGGTGGCCGGATTCGGATAAGGCGGCAGCCCGTCTCCCGTCATGCCGCCGAATGTCATCGACGGGCCACTTGCCTGATGGGGCCGATAGCAAAAGTACAGCGTGTTGTCGACGTTCGGTGTGCCCAGAACCTGGCTGCTCGAATATCCCGGTGGACAGGTATCCGTATGAGTGAACGGATTGACGTAGGCGTTATAGCCTTTCCATGGCACGGCACCCTGGGCCGTGCTCGATGAATAAGCGTAGGTTCCGCCAAAATCGAATAGCGGATCGACACCGCTGACATGCGGACGCCCGCACCAGAAGGCTGGCCAGTCCACGTTGGACGTGCCGAGCACCTGATAAGCGGTATAGCCCCCCGGGCACGACGGCGCATGGGTGGCCGGGTTGTTGAAATAGGTACCCGGCGGCGTTCCGCCCATGCCGTACATGCCACCGAAATCCATCTGCTGAGCCCGGGCGCTGGTTGCAATGCCCACGATGAACAGCAGCGCGATCGATACTCGTGCAATCACGCCCATCGGCGAATGCCGAGGTTTCGACACTATCGAGATCACGCCCACCCCCACACTCGAGATTTTTTATTTCCTGCAGGTTCATAAAGGCAGCCCGCTGAAACGAACGTCTCTCACGCGTCCCGGCAGGGCTGGCCGCATATATTCTTATGCGAAAGAAAAACCGACAAGGGATATCACGTGGGCGTCGACAATGGAAATTCGACGCGGAGAATATTCAGACCTCAATAGCGCATCTGAAGGAACAGGCGAGCCGTTGCTCGTCGCGGCGCGCCCCGATCCACTCCCGACTCACTCCACCGCTTCGGTTTCAAGATGAAACCGCTTCAACAACACGCGCCGCGAAGTCTCCAGAATCTCCTCGCGCGCCTCGCCGCCCACCAGCCGCGCGCTGAGCAGCGCGCCGAACATCTCCGAGCGCATCGAGCGCGCCATCGAATCGGCATCCTCGTAACCGAGCAACTGCAATTGCGCCGCGATGCGCTGGTGCTGCCGCTCCATGCCGCGCGCGAAGGCCGCGCGCGTCTCGTCGTCGAGGCGCGGGATATCCGAGCCGAGCGCCGCGATCGGGCAACCCGTGTTGCGCGCGGCGCAATGCGTGGCCGACAGGTAGTGGTCGATATAGGCGAGCAGCGCCTCGCGCGGCGGCTTGCCGTTCATGCGCTTGTCCAGGCGCGCGGCGGTCTCGTCGAACATGAAGTCGATGGCCGCCACGATCAGCGCGCCCTTCGATGCGAAATGCGCGTAGAACCCGCCATGCGTGAGCCCCGCCTCGGCCATCACGGCGGCCACGCTGACGTTGTCCGGACCCTGTTCGCGGATCGCGCGCGCCGCCGCCGCCAGCACGCGATTGCGGCTTTCCTGTTTGTGCTCGGGGCTGTATCGCATCCGTCTCACCTCGCCAAATAACGCTACAACATACCATGCCGGCCCCTGCCGCGACCCGCCCCCATTCGCAGGGCGCGAGGCCGGGCAGCGGGCGCGCGGCCCTTACGGCGTCGCGTTCGCGTGCGGCGTCCCCGCTACCGGCTGCGTCGATGCCGATGCATTGCTCGCCAGCGCCGCCTCGTGCGAATCCCGCGGCGCTTCCGGCGCCCAGCCGCCGCCCAACGCGCGATAGGCCGCCACCGTGGCGCGCGCGCGATCGCCGCTGGCCAGCACCCAGGCGCGGCGCGCTTCCAGCAGGCTGCGCCGGCGCAGCAGCAGGTCGCCCTCGGCGGCCGCGCCCTGCTGGTAACTGCGCTGCGCCGACTGCTCGGCGCGGCTGTTCGCGCTCACCGCCGCGCGCCACTGATCGGTGTTCTCGCCGGCCTCGGCCAGCGCCACCAGCGCGTTCTCGACGTCCTCGCTGGCGCGCAGCACCGATTGCCGGTAGCGCGCGAAGGCCTCGGCGCGCGCGCCCTTGGCCTGCGTGACCTCGGCATCGACGCGGCCGAAATCGAACAGGCGCCAGTGCAGCCCGGCCAGCGCGGTGGGTTCGAAGGCACGCGCGGTAAACAGGCTGCCGTTGTTCATGCGATCGAAGCCGAGCAGCCCGGACAGGGAAATATCCGGGTAATACTGCGAGAGCGCCGCGCCGATGCCGGCCGTCGACGAGGCCAGCTTGCGCTCGGCCGAAATCACGTCGGGCCGCCGCCGCAACAGGTCGGCCGGGCGCAGGTCGGCAGGTAGCCCCGGCGAAACCCACATGTCGGGCGGCGTATCGCCGATCGCGGCCGCGTTGGTGCCGGGCGCGTCGCCCATCAGCACGTCGAGCCGGTTGCGCTGGCGCTCGGCCAGCGTGCGCAGCCCCGGCAGCAGCGCGCGATCCTGCGCGAGCGTGGCCTCGGCGTCGTCGCGCTCGCGATCGAGCGCGACGCCCTGGTGGACCCGGTCGTCCATCACGCGCACATAGGCCTGGTCGGTATCGATCTGCTCGCGCAACAGCACGATCGCGGCCTGCGCGCTGCGCAGCTGGAAGTAGGCGTCGGCGGCCTCGGCCACCACCGAGACGCGCGTGCCCATGCGCGAGGCTTCGGCCGCGTCGGCCTCGTCGCGCAGCGCCTCGGCCTGGCGATGCAGGCCGCCCGCCAGATCGAGCTCCCAGCTCGCGCCCACGTCGATCTGCTCGACCGTGATGTTGCGCTTGTAGCCGGGGAACTGGCTCGCCACGGTGCCGAACGGGCTCACCAGCGACTGGCGCTGCTCGGTGACGCTGCCGTCCAGGCTGCCTTGCGGCAGCCAGCCGGTCGCGGCCTGCCCCGCCGCCGCGCGCGCCTGGATCACGCGCGCCTGGGCAGCCTCGAGGTCGAGGTTCTGCGCCAGCACGCGCTCGACGATGCGCGTCAGCACCGGATCGTCGAAGCCGCGCCACCAGCGGGCCAGGTCGGTATTGCCGTCGCTCGCGAGCTGGCCGAGCGCGGCGCCCGAATGATAGTGGTCGGCCATCGCCAGCTCGGGCCGGTGATAGTCGGGGCCGACCATGCAGCCCGCCAGCAGCAGGCTCGCCAGCGCGGCCGGCGCGAGCGCGCGCCATGGCAGGCGCCGCTCGGTATTCATCGAAACCATCTTGTTCGCATCCATGTCAGTGTCCGGAGTCGCGGCTCGGGGGCGGCGGCGCACCTACCTTGCGCAGCATCGGGGCCAGCAGGACGGCCAGCGCGAAGGCCGCGCCGATCACCAGGAACGCATCGGCGTAGGCCATCGTCGAGGCCTCGCGGAACGCCAGCGCGCGCAGTTGCAGCAGCGTGGCCGAGGCCGCGTGCGCGGTGTCGCCGAAGGCCTGCCCGAAGCTCGCCCGCGAGCCGTCGAGCAGCGATTGCATGGCGGCATTGCTGCTCGTCAGCGCGCTGGCGATGCGCTCGAAGTGGAAGTTCGTGCGGTTGTTGAGGATCGCCCCGCAGATCGCGATGCCGACCGCGCCGCCCAGGTTGCGCATCATGTTGAACAGCCCGCTCGCATACTTCACGCGCGACATCGGCAGGCTGCCGAGCCCGAGCGTGACGGCCGGCGCGACCGCGAACACCTGCGGCAGGCCGCGGATGATCTGCGGCCAGAACAACTGGTCGCCGCCCCATTCGTGCGTGATCTGCGCGAAGCTCAGCATCGACAGGCCGAACATGGCGAGACCGAACATCATCAGGTAGCGCGTGTCGACCCGGTTGGCGAGCGACATGTAGGCCGGTACGCCGAGGAAGCCGCCCAGCCCGGTGGCGCAGACGATCGCGCCGGTCTGCAGCGCCGACAGGCCGCGCACGTAGCCGAGGAACAGCGGCAGCAGGTAGATGGTGCTGAAGATGCCGATGCCGGTGATGAAGGACAGGATGCAGCCGATCGTGAAGTTGCGGTTGCCGAAGGCGCGCAGGTCCACCACCGGATGCGCATATACCAGGCTGCGCCACACGAACAACACGCCGGCGATGCCGGAGATCCAGGCCGAGTGGCGAATGTCGGCATCGTCGAACCAGTTCCAGCGCGAGCCCTCCTCCAGCACGTACTCGAGGAAGCCGAGGAACACCGCCATCAGCACGATGCCGGGATAGTCGGCATCCTTGAGCAGCGAGAGGTCCGGCTCGTCGATGCGCACCATGGTCGCCACCCCGAGCGCGACCAGGAGGCCCGGTATCACGTTGATGTAGAAGATCCAGCGCCACGACATCGTGTCGGTGATCCAGCCGCCGATCACCGGCCCGAGCGCCGGCGCCACCGCCGCGATGGTGCCGATCACCGCGGCCGACATCTGCCGGCGCTTGCCCTGGAAGTAGTGGAAGGACGAGGTGAACACGGTGGGGATCATCGACGCGCCGAGCATGCCCTGCAACGCGCGGAACAGGATCATGCTGCCGATGCTCCAGGCCAGCCCGCACAGCATGCTGGCGATCGTGAAGCCGATCGCCGAGGCCACGAACAGCCAGCGCGTGGAGAACACGCGCGTGAGCCAGCCCGACAGCGGAATCGTGATGATCTCGGCGATCAGGTAGGCGGTCTGCAGCCAGCCGATCTGGTCCTGGCCGGCCGACAGGCCGCCGCCGATGTCCTGCAGCGAGGCGGCCACCACCTGGATGTCGAGCAGCGCGACGAACATGCCGATGCACATCACCGCGAACGGCAGCACGGGGGGATGGGCGCTCGCGGCTCCCTGGGCGGGCGTGCTCATCGCGCGACCGATCGGGTATCGACGGTGGCGACCACCGACAATCCGGCACGCAGCGCGCCGACCGAGGCGACGGCCGGATCGAGCGCGATACGCACCGGCACGCGCTGCACGATCTTGGTGAAGTTGCCGGTGGCGTTCTGCGCGGGGATCACGCTGAACACCGAGCCGGTGGCGGGCGCCAGGCTCTCCACGTGCCCTTCGATCTTCAGGCCCGAGTCGACGTCGGCCTCGATCTCGACGGCCTGGCCCATGCGCATGTGACGGATCTGGTCTTCCTTGAAGTTCGCGTCGATCCACAGGCCCTTGGCGGGCACCAGCGACATCAACTGCGTGCCGGCCGCCACGTAGGTGCCGGGATGCGCGGAGCGATTGCCGACGTAGCCGTCGACCGGCGCGTAGAGCGTGGTGTAGCCGTTATCGAGCCTGGCATTGCGCATCGAGGCTTGCGCCTGCTCCACGCGCGCCTGCGCCTCGACCTTCTGCGCCTCGATCACCGTCAACTGGCGGCGCTGCGCGTTGACCGCCGCCGCCGAGGCGCGCACGCGGGCGCGAGCCTGGTCGAGCGAGGTTTGCGCGCGCTGCGAATCCTGCTGCGTGCCCGAATGCGATTCGGCGAGATTGCTGTAGCGCTCGGCGTCGCGATTGGCGAACTGCAGCGAGGCGGTGTCGACATCGGCCTGCGCCTGGGCTTGCGCGATGTCGGCCTCCACCAGTTGGTGCTGCGCGTCGAGGCGCGTGAGCGCCGCCTTGGCCGCGTCGACCTCGGCCTGCGCCGCATCGAGGCGCGCCGTGAAATCGGCCGGATCGAGCTCGATCAGCGGCTGCCCGGCATGGACCAGCGCGTTGTCGGCCACCAGCACGCGCGCCACGTAGCCCGAGACGCGCGGCGATATCACCGTGACATTGCCGCCGACATAGGCATCGTCGGTCGACTCGTAGAAACGTCCGCTCAACCACCAGTAGATGCCGTAACCCACCGCCCCGATCACCACGACCGTCAGGATGACGAAAGGAATGATCCGTCGTTTGCGGGGTGCATCGCGCCCTGCCGCGGCATCGCCTGCGGCGGCGTTGTTGTCTTGCATGCTTGACTCCTGTAATCGGGGGGGCCTGGCAGGTCGGGCCACCGCTGCGGGGTGCCCGGCCCTGGCTGACGGGGAGCGGCCGGATGCGCGCGCGGCGCCCGTGTACGCCCCGGCGCCTTGCCGGGCGGGGCTCACGGGCGCCGCGCATCACCATAGTATGACGACCATCATGCAACATGATATGACGAACATCATTCAATGAGCAAGCGTCTCGATGCGACGCACAAAGGTCGGACGGAAGAAGGGAAATCGTCGGAGGATTACCGCCGCCGGCAATGGGCGGCGCAAGCCATGACGGGAAACGGAACGGAAACGGCTCGTTGCGGACGCAACGAGCGCCCGCGCTAGTCGCGCATCGGACGCGCCGGCCCGGTCGAATCGCGCACCACCAGGCGCGGCTCGGAACTCACGGACATGCGCGGCGCGGCGCCTTGGCCGGAATCGCTGCCGTCGCGCGCGGCGATCAACTCGTCGAGCAAGGCCACCGCCTGCTCGGCCGCCTCGACGGTGGGCACCGTCACGGTGGTCAGCGCCGGCCGGAATTCGCTGGCGAGCTGGATATCGGTGATGCCGACGATCGACAACTCGGCCGGCACGGCGATGCCGGCATCGGCCGCCGCGCGGATCGCGCCCAGCGCAGGCAGATCGTTGGTGGTGAACAGCGCGCTCAGGTCGGGATGCGCGTCGAGCAGTTCGCGCGCGGCGGCCTGGCCGCCCTGCATCGTATCGGGCGCGTAGACCATCGGCGCCGCCGCGCCGTCGAGGCCCGCCGCGTCGAGTGCGGCCACGAAGCCCTCGTAGCGCGCCGTGTGGATGCCCCAGGCCTTGCTGCCGACGATCGCGCCGATCCGGCGATGCCCGAGCGAGAGCAGGTGATTGGCCGCCAGCTCGCCGGCGCGCCGGAAATCGACCGCCACGCAGGGCAGCCCCGGCGGCGCATCAGGCCGCTCCCACATGCACAGCACCACCGCCGCGCCGCGTGCCTCGGTGGCGTGCAGGTCCTCGAAACGCAGGTTCGCGTTCATCACCAGCACGCCTTCGGACAAGGTGCCGGCGATCTGGTCGAGATAGGCGCGGCCGGTATCGGGATCGCCCTCGGTATTGCAGATGATCAGGAAACGGCCGCTGCGCCGCAGCGCGCTTTCGACGGCCAGCGCGAACTCGGGATAGAAGGGGTTGGCGATGCTCGACACCATCAGCGCGATGGTCGGCGCGCGCCCTTCCGCCAAGGCGCGCGCCGCCAGGTGCGGCCGGTAGCCCAGCGCCTCGATCGCGGCCAGCACGCGCTCGCGCGTCTTCGCGCCCACCCGGCCGCGATTGCGCAGCACGTTGGAAACGGTGGCGGGTGTCACGCCCGCGGCGCGGGCCACGTCGATCAGGGTCGGCATGAGGTCAATATCTGGGACAGCGGAAAAATAGTTGCCAGTTGGCGCATCGCGCTAGATGATCGATGAACAACCCGAGCCTGGAAACGACGATCGCCTCGACGATCGTTTTTTCGAAGCTGAGTGGTTAAGCGCTTAATCGCACTTCGAGCGCAATTAAATCATGGAGACGCGGGAATGGCCAGCATCGTTTTGCAGGATGTATGGAAGGCCTATGGCGACGCGGCGCCGGTGATCCGCGACGTCGACCTGGAAATCGGCGCGCACGAGTTCTGCGTGTTCCTCGGGCCCTCGGGCTGCGGCAAGTCCACCTTGCTGCGCATGATCGCCGGGCTGGAGGACGTCAGCGGCGGCGAGCTGTCGATCGGCGGGCGCCGCGTCAACGACGTGCCCGCCGCGCAGCGCGGCGTGGCGATGGTGTTCCAGGGCTACGCGCTGTTCCCGCACATGACGGTCTACGAGAACATCGCGTTCGGCCTGCGCCTGGCGAAGACGCCCAAGGCCGAGATCGACCGCAAGGTCCGCGAGGCCTCCCGCATCCTGCAGCTCGACGCCCTGCTCGAGCGCCATCCCAAGGCACTTTCCGGCGGCCAGCGCCAGCGCGTCGCGATCGGCCGCGCGATCGTGCGCGAGCCGGGCGTGTTCCTGTTCGACGAGCCGCTGTCGAACCTCGACGCGACGCTGCGCGGCCAGACCCGCATCGAGATCGGCCGCCTGCATCGCCAGTTCGGCGAGGCCAGCGTGGTCTACGTCACGCACGACCAGGTGGAGGCGATGACGCTGGCCGATCGTATCGTGCTGCTGCACAGCGGCGCCGATACCGAGCGCCACGGCAGCATCGCCCAGGTCGGCGCGCCGCTGGAGCTCTACCATCGCCCGGCCAGCCGCTTCGTGGCCGGCTTCATCGGCTCGCCGCGCATGAACTTCATCGAGGCGAAGGTGCTGGCAGCCGACGAGCACGGCGTCACGATCCGGCTCGAGGGCGGCCAGGAAAGCGCGCGGCTGCCGGTCGACCCGAGCCGCCTGCGGCCCGGCGACGAGGTGTGCTTCGGCATCCGCCCCGAGCACCTGGTGCTCGCCGCGAGCGACGACGGCGCGCAAGCCACCGCCGCCGCCGTGACGCTGACGCGCCGCGTGACGCTAGTCGAGGCGCTCGGCGAACACAGCTACGTGCATCTCGACCAGCCCGGCGCGACGCTGATCGCGAAGGCGCCCGGCGGCCTGCGCGTGGCGCGCGGCGACACCCTCAGCCTGCACGCACCCGCCATGTCCTGCCACCTGTTCGGCGCCGACGGTTTCGCGATCGCGCCACGCGCGGCGCAGGCCGCCGCCCTGCCCTCCCTGACCTGACCTGACCTGACGAACGTACCCGCACGAGGAACCCCCGATGCATCTTGGCGTCTGCTACTACCCCGAGCACTGGCCCGAAGCCCTCTGGCGCGACGACGCCGCGCGCATGAAGGCGCTCGGCATCGAGCGCGTGCGCATCGCCGAATTCGCCTGGAGCCGGATCGAGCCCACGCCCGGCGAATACGACTGGGGCTGGCTCGATCGCGCGATCGACACGCTCGGCGCGGCGGGCCTGCAGGTGGTGATGTGCACGCCCACCGCGACGCCGCCGAAATGGCTGATCGACCTTCATCCCGAGATCCTCGCGATCGGCGCCGACGGCCGGCCGCGCCAGTTCGGCTCGCGGCGCCACTACGATTTCTCCTCGCCCGTTTATCTCGAAGCCTCACGACGCATCTGCGAGGCGGTCGCGCGGCGCTACGGCGAACATCCGGCCGTCGCCTACTGGCAGACCGACAACGAATACGGCTGCCACCACACGGTGCTCAGCTACTCGCCGGCCGCGCTGGCGCGTTTCCGCGACTGGCTGCGCACGCGCTACGGCAACATCGGCGCGCTCAACGCGGCCTGGGGCACGGTGTTCTGGAGCATGGAGTATCGTGGCTTCGAGGAGATCGACGCGCCGGTCGGCACCGTCACCGAGGCGCATCCCTCGCATCGGCTCGACTACCGCCGCTTCGCCTCGGACGAGGTGCGCCGCTACAACCGCATGCAGGTCGAGCTGATCCGCGCGCATTCGCCGGGACGGCCGATCGCGCACAACTTCATGCAACTGTTCACCGAGTTCGACCACTACCCGGTGGCGGCCGATCTCGACATCGCCGCCTGGGACAGCTACCCGCTCGGCGCGCTCGAGGAGCAGTGGTACGCGCCGGCGGTGAAGGCGCGCTACCTGCGCACCGGGCATCCCGATTTCGCCAGCTTCAACCACGATCTCTACCGCGGCATGTCGAAGCTGCCGTTCTGGGTGATGGAGCAGCAGCCGGGGCCGGTCAACTGGGCGCAATGGAACCCCTCGCCGCTGCCGGGCATGGTGCGCCTGTGGAGCTGGGAAGCCTTCGCGCACGGCGCCGGCTGCGTGTCCTACTTCCGCTGGCGCCAGGCGCCGTTCGCGCAGGAGCAGATGCATGCCGGGCTGAACACGCCGGACAACCGGCTCGATCTCGGCGGCAAGGAAGCCGCCGTCGTCGCCGAGGAACTGCGCGCGCTGCGGGCCGATCGCGACGCCGACGCGAGCGGCCCGATACGCGCCCGCGTCGCGCTGGTGTTCGACTACACCGCGAAATGGCTGTTCGAGATCCACCCGCAAGGCGCCGACTTCCACTATCCGCGCTTCGCCGTCGAGTACTACTCGGCGCTGCGCTCGCTCGGCCTCGACGTCGACATCGTGCCGGCCGACGCGCCGCTCGACGGCTACCGCCTGGTGGTGGTGCCGCCGCTGCCGATCCTGCCCGACGACTTCGCCGCGCGGCTGGCCGCCAGCGGCGCGCAGGTGGTGCTGGGCCCGCGCAGCGGCTCGAAGACGGCCGAGCTGCGGATTCCCGCCGAATTGCCGCCCGGCCCGCTGGCCTCGATCCTGCCGATCCGCGTGTGGCGCGTGGAATCGCTGCGGCCGAACCTGGCCGAGCCGGTACAACTCGCCGCGACCGAACACGAGGCCGCGCACCGGGGCGAGGCGCATCACTGGCGCGACCTGGTCGAGGCCGGGCACGCCGCCACCGAAATTCGCGCGCGCTTCGAGGACGGCCACCCGGCCTGGCTGCGCCACGGCTCGCTGCACTATCTCGCGAGCCTGTTCGACGAGGCCACCACGGCCGCGCTGTTCGCCCGCATCGCCCGCGAAGCCGGCCTCGAGCCGGTCGCGCTCGGCGACGCGGTGCGCGTCAGCCGGCGCGGCAAGCTCACCTGGGTCTTCAACTACGGCCCCGGTGCCCACACGCTCGATGCAGCCATCCCCGATGCGGCGATCGTGATCGGCACGCGGCACATCGAGGCGGCCGGCGTCGCCGCCTATCGCTCGCCCGAGCACGACGCCACGCAATAAGCCAGGACCGAGACACCATAAAACGCAGTCCAGACAAGGAGACAGCAGATGCAGATCCATCAGTCACGCACGCGCCGCGGCCTCGCCAGGTACGTCGCGCTCGCCGCCTTGCTCGCCGGCCTCGGCGCGCCGCTCGCGCAGGCCGATACGCTGAACGTCAATATCGCCTTCAAGGGCGCGAGCCAGCGCGCGGTTTGGAGCGAGGTGATCGACGCGTTCCGCAAGGCGCATCCCGGCACCGAGGTCAAGCTGTCCTTCGTCGACGAGGAGGCCTACAAGGTGCAGTTGCCGAACTGGCTGATGACCGCGCCGCCCGACATCGTCAACTGGCATGACGGCGAGCGCATGGCCTACTACGCCAAGCGCGGGCTGTTCGAGGATCTCTCCCAGGACTGGCAGAAGAACCACTGGGACAGCATGTACGCCTCCACCAAGGAAGCCTCCTCCTACCAGGGCAAGCCCTACGCGGCGCCGACCGTCTACTACGGCTGGGGCATGTTCTACAGCCGCAGCGCCTTCAAGAAGGCCGGCATCGCCGGCGAGCCGGGCAACTGGGCCGAATTCCTCGATGCCTGCAAGAAGCTGAAGGCGGCCGGCGTCGCGCCGATCGCGGTGGGCGGGCGCGATGCCTGGACGCTCGCGGGCTGGTTCGACTACCTGGACCTGCGCCTGAACGGCAATGCCTTCCACCAGCAGTTGATGGCGGGCGAGGTCGCTTATACCGACGCGCGCGTGAAGAAGGTCTATGCCGCCTGGAAGCAGTTGATCGACGCCGGCTACTTCATCGACAACGCGCTGTCCTACGATCTCGACGCGGCCCAGCCCTTCCTGTTCCAGGGCAAGGCCGCGATGATGCTGATGGGCACCTTCATCACCGGCGGCTTCACGCCGGCCGCGCGGCAGGACATCGGCTTCTTCCGCTTCCCCATCATGGACCCGAACGTGCCGACCGCCGAGGATGCGCCGGTCGAATCGCTGCACATTCCCGCCAAGGCGAAGAACAAGGCCGAGGCGCGCGCCTTCCTCGCCTTCGTCGAGACGCCTGCCGTGGGCGCGCAGCTCGCCAAGGGGCTCGGCTCGCTGTCGGCGAACAGCCAGTCGCCGGCGCCGGACGAGCCGATCTCGCAGATCGCGTTCCGCATGCTGGCCGGCACCAAGGGCGGCCTCGCGCAGTTCTACGATCGCGACATGACCAAGGAGATGGCCGACGAGGGCATGAAGGGCATGCAGCAGTTCCTGGCCGACCCGAGCCGGCTCGACGCGGTGCTCGCGCAACTCGAAGCCGCCCGCCAGCGCATCTACAGGAAGTAAGCCGGAAGCGGCGGCGCAGCCTCGCGCGCCGCCGCTTCCGGAGGTTCAGGAGATCGGCCGTGCCCCGTTCCGTCTTGCCTTCGTCCGTGTCCTCGTCGCTCTCGCCCACCGCCGCGCCGCCCGGCGACGAGGGCGCGCGCCCCGCGTCCGCGCGGCGCGAACGCTCGCTGGCGCCGCCCGCGCGTCGCCGGCGGCCGCATCGCCACCGGCTCGCCGCCTTCCTGTTCCTCGCGCCGGCCTGCCTGATGTTCGCGCTCTACGTGGTGTGGCCGGTGATCTCGACGATCCGCCTGTCCTTCTACCACTGGGACGGCATGAGCGAGCCCGGCTTCATCGGGCTCGACAACTACGCCGAGCTGCTGCACGCCGACACTTTCTACACGGCGCTGAAGAACAACCTGATCTGGCTGCTGCTGTTCCTGCTGGCGCCGCCCTTCGGCCTGGCGATCGCGCTGTACCTGAACCAGGCGCTGGCCGGCATGCGGCTGCTGAAGTCGCTGTTCTTCGCGCCCTTCGTGTTGTCGGGGGTGGTGGTCGGGCTGATCTACTCGTGGTTCTACGATCCCACCTTCGGCCTGCTCAAGCTGCTGCTCGGGCACGGCATCCCGGTGCTCGGCGATCCGCGCTACGCCACGCCCGGCATCATCTTCGCGGCGCTGTGGCCGCAAACCGCCTACTGCATGATCCTCTACCTGACCGGGCTGACCACGCTCAACGCCGAACAGATCGAGGCGGCCCGCATGGAAGGCGCGAAAGGCTGGACCCTGCTGTGGCACGTGGTGTTGCCGCAGTTGCGGCCAGCCACCTTCATGGCGATCGTGGTGACCGTGATCGGCGCGCTGCGCAGCTTCGACCTGATCTCGGTGATGACGGGCGGCGGCCCGTTCGACAGCTCCACCGTGCTCGCGTACTACATGTACGACCAGGCGATCAAGTACTACCGGCTCGGTTATTCGTCCGCCATCGCGGTCGTGCTGTTCGCGATCATGATGCTCTACATCGTGTTCCACCTGCGCCACCTGCTGCGCAGCGAACGCTGACCCCCAGGCCACCCGGGAGACCCCGATGTTTCCGACTCCGATCGAACGCTGGAAACCCGCCTCGCGCGCGCTCTACAAGCTGTCGCTGCCGCTCGCGCTGCTGGTGTGGCTGCTGCCGCTGCTCGCCGTGCTGCTCACCTCGGTGCGCTCCTCCGAGGAACTGAGCGCGGGCCACTACTGGGACTGGCCACGACACATCGCGATCGTCGCCAACTACCGCGAGGCGCTGACCGCCTCGCCGATGCTGCATTACCTCTGGAACAGCGTGCTGATCACGGTGCCCGCCGTGGCCGGCGCGATCCTGCTGGCGGCGATGGCCGGCTTCGCGCTGGCGATCTACCGCTTTCCCGGCAATGCCTCGCTGTTCACCGTGTTCGTGGCCGGCAATTTCGTGCCGATCCAGGTGCTGATGATCCCGGTGCGCGACCTCACGCTCAAGCTCGGCCTCTACAATTCGGTGGGCGGCCTGATCCTGTTCCATCTCTCGTTCCAGACCGGCTTCTGCGCGCTGTT
Source organism: Burkholderia gladioli (assembly GCF_000959725.1). NCBI lineage: Bacteria > Pseudomonadati > Pseudomonadota > Betaproteobacteria > Burkholderiales > Burkholderiaceae > Burkholderia > Burkholderia gladioli. The sequence continues at coordinate 153,235 of NZ_CP009322.1, read as the reverse complement.
CCTGCGCAACTTCATCAAGCAGTTGCCGTTCGAGCTGGTGGAAGCCGCGCGCATCGAGGGCGCCGGCGAATGGACCGTGTTCGTGCGCATCATCCTGCCGCTGATCCGGCCCGCGCTGGCCGCGCTCTCGATCCTGGTGTTCACCTTCGTCTGGAACGACTACTTCTGGGCGCTGTGCCTGACGCAGGGCGACGACGCCGCGCCGATCACGGTCGGCGTGGCCGCCCTCAAGGGGCAGTGGACCACCTCCTGGAACCTGGTCTCGGCCGGCTCGGTGCTGGCCGCGATGCCCTCGGTGGCGATGTTCTTCCTGATGCAGAAGCACTTCGTGGCGGGGCTGACCTTCGGCGCGACCAAGGGCTGAGCAAGGGCCCGACACGGCCCGAACCCGGCGCGCTCAAGCCTCCGGGTGCAGCCAGGGCTGGGGCGACAGCGGCGGCAACCGCGGCTGCCCCGCCACCGGGCTGGGCGGGCGCGACACGATCAGTTGTCCGTCGCACAGCTTGTCGCCGGTGAACAGCGGCGACTCGCCCCGCAGCACGTTGGCCACCGGCATGCGGCCCGCGCTGCGGATCGTGTCGAGCGCGCTCGAGCCCGCCACCGGCATCACCTTGTCGCCATCCACCAGGCCGTAGCCGGCGCCCGTCTGGCTCTGGTAGCAGATCCACCAGCGCCCCGAATCAAACATCATGAACAGCAGCGCGCGGGGCGATTCGCGCGTGCCGTAGCCCTCGTGCGTCAGGGCCGCGGCGAGCTTCGAGCTCGAGGCGCGGCGGTTCTTGTATTCGGTCTGCAGATAGCTGCTGCCGCCCGTGACGTGATAGACGCGGAAGGTCCGGTCGTTGAGCTGGTCGACCAGCAGCGAGCAGCCGGAAAAATCCGGCGTGAACACATACTTGCGATCGGTGGCCAGCACCGGGATATCGCAGGAGCCACCTTGCGGCACCCAGTAAGCGGGGATCGGCGAGTCGTCGGCGATCTCGGCCTGGGTGGTCGGCGCGATCCGCACCGCCTTGAGCTGGCCCTCGCCCACCTTGCGCAGGTCGACCGCGTCGACCTGATCGCCGACCTGGAACACGCCGGCCGTGGTCAGGTAGTTCTGCTTGGTGAAGGATTGCGTGTCGCTGAGGAAAAACCGGTTCAAGCCGAGGGCCATGCAGCCTCCTGTGGATGTCGAACGGAAAGCCCCGATGCAGCGTGGACGCGCATCGGCTCGACAACAGAACGGTCCGGCCCGGGACTTTATTCCCCACGGCGCCCGATCCTTGCACGGGCGGGGCGCCCTAGCCCTTCCTCAGCACGATCACCGCGTACTTGCAGTTCGCCGCGCTGTCGTTGCGGAATTCGCAATCGGCGGGCGGCCCGATCTCCAGGCAGTCGCCCGCCTGCAGTTCATGGCGCTCGCCGCCCTCGACGAACACCAGCGTGCCGTCCAGCACCCAGATCAACTGCCGCATGTTCAGGTAGGCCGAGGCCGGCATGGGAATCCCGGCACCCGGCGGCAGGTCGATCTCGACCAGGGTCAGCGGCGACACCGATTTCGGCGAGACGTGGCGGCGCACGTAGCCGCTTTGCGGATCGACCCAGACCGGCTGGTCGTCCACCCGCAGCAGCCGCCCGTCCTCCAGCTCGGCCAGCGCCAGCAGGGCCGACATGCTCAGGTTGAAGGCCCCCGCCAGCTTGGCCAGCGAGGTGGCGGTCGGGCTGCTCTCGCCGCGCTCGATCTTGTGGATCATGGCGCGCGACACGCCCGAATTCTCGGCGAGATTGGTCAGCGACCAGCCGCGGCTCTCGCGCTCGGCGCGAATCCGGGCGCCGATTCGTTGATCGATATCGTCTACTATGGTGTACACTCGTTTCAATTTAGTGGACAGCCCAAGGAGGCTGGCATGGAAATTCGCGACGCGGGCCCGCAGGACATCGAAGGTATCACGGCCATCTACAACCACGCGGTCCTGCAGACCACGGCGATCTGGAACGAGACCGCCGTCGACACGGCCAATCGCCTGGCCTGGCTCGCCGATCGGCGCAAGGCCGGTTATCCGGTGCTGGTGGGCATCGACGAAGCCGGCGAGGTGCTCGCCTACGCCTCGTTCGGCGACTGGCGCGCCTTCGACGGCTTTCGCGGCACGGTCGAGCACTCGATCTACGTGCGCGACGACCAGCGCGGCCGCGGCCTCGGCCCGCAACTGATGGCGGTGCTGATCGAGCGGGCGCGCGCGATCGGCAAGCACGTGATGGTGGCCGGCATCGAGGCCAACAATTCCGGCTCGGTGCGCCTGCACGAGCGGCTCGGCTTCGTCCATACCGGCACCCTGAAGCAGGTCGGCATGAAGTTCGGCAAGTGGCTGGACCTGACATTCATGCAGTTGACGCTGGATGCGCGGCCGACCCCGGACGCGCCGCGCCCATGATGCCGTGGCTGCCGTTCTGCCTGCTGGTCGGCGCGGGCGCGGCCGTGGTGGTGCAGAACACCCTGATGGCGCGCATCACCGAATCGGCCTCGACGGTGCTGATCGCGCTGATCGTCAATTCCTCGGTCGGGCTCGCCGCGCTCTTGACCCTGCTGGCGATGCGCTCGGGCAAGGCCGGCTTCGGCGAACTGGCCGGCGCGCTGCGCGGCTGGGGCCTGGTGCCCGGGCTGCTCGGCGCCTTCTTCGTGTTCGCCAGCATCCATGGCTACCAGCGTTTCGGCGCGGGCACCACGATCGCCGTGCTGGTGGCCAGCCAACTGGTGTTCGGGCTGCTGCTCGACAGCGCCGGGGCGCATGGCGGCGCGCTGTCGGCGCGGACCCTGCTGGGCGCGGGCGTGCTGGTGCTCGGCGCCTTCCTGGTGGCCTCGCGCAACGGCTGAGGGCGCGCGATCGATGAGCGGCGCGCCGCCGCCTGACGCGGCGCACGATTGACGCGCCTCGCGCGCACGGCTATACATCGTCGTCGTTCACGGCGGCGCCGCGCCCTCAACGCATTGCACGTTGCAGATTGCGCATCGCGACAGCGCGGCCCGTTCGGAATGCGAACCTTGCAGGGCGCTTGCGGCTCCCCGCCGCGACGCGCTCGCCCGCCTCGGAGCGAGACACGATGAGACGCTGGCTGCTGGCGCTGCTGCTGTTCGGTCTGTCCACCACGCTCTCGCAGGCGGCCGGCCTGCGTTTCGCCCAGGTTCCCGCCGACGGCGACGGCCCCGCGCTGAAGCTCGCGATCTGGACGCCCTGCGCCGCCGCCGCGCAAGCGCTGACGATCGGCCCTTATGCGCTGAGCGCCACGCGCGACTGCCCGACGCTCGGCAGGCAGTTGCCGCTGGTGGTGATCTCGCATGGCCACGGCGGCTCGCTGCTCAATCATCACGACCTGGCCGAGACGCTGGCCGACGCGGGCTACGTGGTCGCCGCGATCGATCATCCCGGCGATACCCATGCCGACATGAGCCGCAACGCCGATATCTCGTCCTTCGTCGAACGGCCGGCCGACATCCGGCGCCTGATCGACTACCTGCTGACGAACTCGCCGGTGGCGGAATCGATCGATGCCGACCGGATCGGTTTCTTCGGCTTCTCGCGCGGCGGCTACACGGGCCTGGTGCTGGCCGGCGGCCGGCCCGACTTCGTGCATGCCAACGTGCCCTGCCCGGACCCGAAGCTGCCGATCTGCGAGCAGATCCGCAATCGCCGCTTGCCCAGCCAGCCGCTCGCGCGCGACCCGCGGATCCGCGCCTACGTGCTGGCCGATCCGCTCAACGAGTTTCCCGATCCCGAGGACCTGAAGGACGTGAAGGCACCGATCCAGCTCTGGGCGTCCGAGCTCGGCGGCGACGGCGTGCTGGCCGGCACGATCGCGGCGCTGGCCTGCTCGCTGCCGGCCAAGCCCGAATCGCACGTGGTGCCCGGCGCCGCGCATTTCGCGTTTCTGCCGCCCTGCCCGGCGAGCCTCGCGCAGGATTCGCCGGCGCTCTGCACCGATGGCGCGGGCTTCGATCGCGCTGCCTTCCACCGGGACTTCAACGCCAAGGCGCTGGCGTTCTTCGACGCCCGGCTCCACTAGACGGCGGACTTTCCAAGCCTTCCCCGGGTAATCCCTCATGCCGCCTCTCGAACAAAAATTTGTATGATGACCACATAACCTGATAACCCGGTCCATCCATGTTCGAGAAAATCCCGGCCCGCGCGATGAGCGACACGGTCGCCCAGCAACTGCTCAAGCAGATCGAGATCGGCGCCTTCGCCGGCACCGGCAAGCTGCCGACCGAAACGGTGCTGGCGCAGGAATTCGGCGTGAGCCGCACGGTGATCCGCGAGGCGATCTCGCGCCTGAAGAACGAAGGCGTGGTCGAGCCGCGCCAGGGCAGCGGCGTGTTCATCGCGACGCACGGCGCGATCCGGCCGCTGCGGATCGACTACGCGGAAGCGGTCGAATCGGGCTCGCTGGTGCACCTGCTGTCGGTGCGCCGCGCGATCGAGGCCGAGGTGGCCGCCGAGGCCGCCAAGTGCCGCACCGACGCCGACATGATGCGCATCGACGAGGCGCTGGCGAAGATCGACGCGGCCGTGGCCGCCGGCCTCGATGGCGTGGCCGAGGACGTCGCCTTCCACCGCACGATCGCCGCCGTCACCGGCAATCCCTACTTCCTCAAGACGCTGAGCTTCCTGAACCAGTACCTGGAAGCCGGCGTGGCCGTCACGCGCCGCAACGAGGCGACGCGCGAGGATTTCTCGCGCCAGGTGCGCGAGGAGCACGCCGCGATCGTCGACGCGATCCGCGCCGGCGACGCGCTGGCCGCCAGCAACGCGGCCCGCACCCACATGGTCAATGCAGCGCGGCGCCTGGCGCAGGCCGGCATCCGCTGATCCCGTGCCCGGCCAGGCCGGGCCACCCGCTCATACGAAGGTTCATCCATGTCACGACAAGTAGGAGTCATCGGTCTCGGCGCCATGGGGCTGGGCGTCGCCCGCTCGCTGCTGCGCGCCGGTTTCCGCGTCCACGCCTGCGACCTGCGCGAGGACGTGCTGGCCGCGTTCGCGGCCGAGGGCGGCGTGCCCTGCGCCACGCCGGCCGAGCTCGGCGCGCGCTGCGAGGTGCTGATCACGCTGGTGGTCAATGCCGCCCAGACCGAAGCCGTGCTGTTCGGCGAACAGGGCGCGGTGCCGGCCATGCGCGCCGGCTCGGTGGTGATCTCCAGCGCGACGGTCGCGCCCGACTTCGCGGTCCAGCTCGGCGCGCGCGTCGAGGCGGCCGGGCTGTTGATGCTCGACGCGCCCGTCTCGGGGGGCGCCGCGCGCGCCGCCTCGGGCGAGATGACCGTCATGAGCTCCGGCCCGGCCGAAGCCTACGCGGCCTGCGGGGACGTGCTGGCCGCGATCGCCGGCAAGGTCTACCGGCTCGGCGCCGAACACGGCGCGGGCTCGAAGGTGAAGATCATCAACCAGTTGCTGGCCGGCGTGCATATCGCGGCGGCCGCCGAGGCGATGGCGCTGGGCCTGCGCGAGGGCGTCGACGCCGACGCGCTCTACGAGGTGATCACCCACAGCGCCGGCAACTCCTGGATGTTCGAGAACCGCGTGCCGCACATCCTGAACGGCGACTACACGCCCTTGTCGGCGGTCGACATCTTCGTCAAGGATCTCGGCCTGGTGCTCGATACGGCGCGCCGCAGCAAGTTCCCGCTGCCGCTGTCGGCCACCGCGCACCAGATGTTCATGAGCGCCTCGAGCGCCGGCCACGGCGGCGAGGACGACTCGGCCGTGATCAAGACCTTCCCCGGCATCACGCTGCCGCCCGCCCGCTGATCCCGACCGCCGCCATGACCGCTTCCTCCCGAGCTTCCTCCGCTGCTCCCGCCCAGCCGCTGTTGGGCTGCATCGCCGACGACTTCACCGGCGCCACCGACCTGGCCAACATGCTGGTCAGGAGCGGCATGCGCACGATCCAGACGATCGGCGTGCCCGAGGCCGGCGCCTCGCTCGACGCCGACGCGATCATCGTCGCGCTGAAGTCGCGCACGATCGCCCCCGCCGACGCGGTCGCGCAGTCGCTCGCCGCGCTCGACTGGTTGCGCGCGCAAGGATGCCGCCAGATCTACTTCAAGTACTGCTCGACCTTCGATTCGACCGCCGCCGGCAATATCGGCCCCGTCGCCGACGCGCTGGCCAAGGCGCTCGGCGCCGACCGGCAGCTCGCGATCGCCTGCCCGGCCTTCCCCGAGAACGGCCGCACCATCTATCGCGGCCACCTGTTCGTGGGCGACGCGCTGCTCAGCGAATCGGGCATGGAGCACCACCCGCTCACGCCGATGACGGACGCGAACCTGGTGCGCGTGCTGCAAGCTCAAACACCGTCCAAGGTCGGGCTGGTGCGCCACGACACCATCGCGCGCGGCGCGCAGGCGGTGCGCGACGCGTTCGCGGCGCTGCGTGCCGACGGCGTGCGCTACGCGATCACCGACGCGCTGTCCGACGCGGACCTGCACGTGGTGGGCGAGGCCTGTGCCGACCACGCGCTGGTCACGGGCGGCTCGGGCATCGCGCTCGGCCTGCCCGCCAACTTCCGCCGCGCCGGCCTGCTGCCCGAGCGCGGCAACGCGGCCGCGCTGCCCAGGGTGGACGGCCAGGCCGTGGTGCTGGCCGGCAGCGCCTCCCGGGCCACCAACGCCCAGGTCGCCGAATGGCGCGACACGCAGGGCCGTCCCGCGTTCCGCATCGATCCGCTGGCCGCCGCGCGCGGCGAGCCAGTGGCCGCCCAGGCGCTCGCCTTCGCCGAACAGCATCTGCCCGTGCCCGTGCTGATCTACGCCACCGCCACGCCCGACCAGGTCAAGGCGATCCAGCAGCAGCTCGGCGTGGAAGCCGCCGGCGCGCTGGTCGAACGCACCCTCGCCGAGATCGCCGCCGGCCTGCAGGCGCGCGGCGTGCGCCGCTTCGTGGTGGCCGGCGGCGAAACCTCGGGCGCGGTGGTGCAGGCGCTGGGCGTGCGCGCGCTGCAGATCGGCGCGCAGATCGACCCCGGCGTGCCGGCCACGGCGACGCTAGACGGCGGGCTCGCGCTGGCGCTGAAGTCGGGCAATTTCGGCGCCGTCGACTTCTTCGCCAAGGCGCTCGCGCAACTGGAGACCCTCGGATGAGCACGGAACACACCCTGCGCGAGACCATCTGCGCGGTCGGCGCCAGCCTCTACGCGCGCGGCCACGCGGTCGGCACCGCCGGCAACATCAGCGCGCGGCTCGACGACGGCTGGCTGATCACGCCCACCGACGCCTGCCTGGGCCGGCTCGACCCGGCCCGCATCGCCAAGGTGGACCTGGCCGGCCAGCAGGTCTCGGGCGACAAGGCCTCGAAGACGCTGGCCCTGCATCGCGGCATCTACGAACGCAGCCCCGCATCGCGCGGCATCGTCCATACCCATTCCACCCACCTGGTGGCGCTGACCCTGGCCGGCGTCTGGCAAGCGGACGACGTGCTGCCGCCCATCACGCCCTACTACGTGATGAAGGTCGGCCACATCCCGCTGATCCGCTACCGGCGCCCCGGCGACCCGGCCGTGGCGGCCGAGGTCGCGGCGCTGGCCGATCGCGTTCGCGGCGTGCTGCTCGAACGGCTCGGCCCGGTGGTCTGGGCGCCGAGCGTCGAGCAGGCTTCGGCCGTGCTCGAGGAGCTGGAGGAAACCGCGCGGCTGTGGCTGATGACCGACCCGAAGCCGGCGCCGCTCGACGCGGCCGCGCTCGACGAGCTGGGCGCCGTGTTCGGCACGCGCTGGTAGGACAAGGCATAGCGCGGCTTCCGCCTCGCGCCGGAGCCGCGACGGCGTGGCGGCGTGACAAACGGCGGCCACGCGCATCGACGACGCGCGAAACGAATCGCGCGCGCCACCACCTGGAGACAAGCATGACCCCGTATCAAGCCACGGCGACTCCCGCCGCCGCCCAGGCCGGCCCGGCCGAACTCGACGCCACCTACAAGAAGGTGTTCTGGCGCATCGTGCCGTTCCTGATGCTCTGCTACGTGGTCGCCTACCTCGACCGCGTCAACGTCGGCTTCGCCAAGCTGCAGATGTCGCAGGACCTGGCCTTCAGCGAGACCGTGTTCGGGCTCGGCGCGGGGATCTTCTTCGTCGGCTACTTCCTGTTCGAGCTGCCCAGCAACCTGCTGATGCACCGCATCGGCGCGAAGATCTGGATCGCGCGGATCATGATCACCTGGGGCCTGCTTTCCGCCGCGTTCGCATTCGTGAGGACTCCCACCCAGTTCTACGTGCTGCGCTTCCTGCTCGGCCTGGCCGAGGCGGGTTTCTACCCCGGCGTGATCCTCTACCTGACCTACTGGTTCCCCACCCACCGGCGCGCCAGGATCATCGCCGTGTTCATGTCGGCGATCCCGGTTTCGGGCATCTTCGGCAACCCGCTGTCGGGTTGGATCATGTCGAAATTCCAGGGCGGCGCGGGTTTCCACGGCTGGCAATGGATGTTCATGATCGAGGCGGTGCCGGCCGTGCTGGTGGGGATCGCGACCCTGCTCTACCTCGACAACGGCATCGCCCAGGCCAAGTGGCTCAGTCAGCGCGAGAAGCAGTTGCTGCAGGACGAGATCGACGCGCAGCCGCACCTGAAATCGAAGGAGAGGCATTCGCTGCGCGCCGTGTTCGCCGATCCGCGCATGTGGTGGATGTCGCTGATCTACTTCACCTTCGTGACGGGCCAATATGGCCTGACCTTCTGGATGCCGACCCTGGTCAAGTCCACCGGCATCCAGGACAACTTCACGATCGGCCTGCTCTCGGCGATCCCCTTCCTGGTCGCGATCGTGGTGATGAACCTGTTCGGCCACAGCTCGGACAAGCGCCGCGAGCGCCGCTGGCACCTGATCATCCCGGCCACCATGGGCACCGTGGGTTTCGCGGTGGCGGCCATGTTCCCGCACAATACCGCCGTGTCGATCCTGTTCCTGTCGATCGCGGCGGGCGGCGTGCTGACCTGCGCGCCGCTGTTCTGGTCGCTGCCGACCGCCTTCATGGCCGGCGGCGCCGCGGCCGCCGGGATCGCCATCATCAACTCGGTCGGCAACCTCGCCGGTTTCGCGAGCCCCTATGTGATCGGCTACCTGCGCGATGCCACGCACAGCACCGCCTCGGGCATGGTCATGCTGGCCGGCATGCTGGTGATCGGCTCGATCGCCGTGTGGCTGACGCCCGCGAAACTCGTGAACCGCTGATTTTTCGCCGCCGCGCGCTGCTCGTGTCGACACGGGCAGCGCGCGGCGCCGCTCCACTCTCCTGACGGAACCGCCGCCATGCCACGCTTCGCCGCGAATCTTTCGATGATGTACACCGAGCACCCGTTCCTCGAGCGCTTCGCCGCCGCGGCGCGCGACGGGTTCCGGGCCGTCGAGTACCTGTTTCCCTACGACTTCGCCGCCGACGAGCTGAAGGCGCGCCTGGCCGATGCGGGCCTCGTGCAGGCGCTGTTCAACGCGCCGCCGGGCGACTGGGCGGCCGGCGAGCGCGGCTTCGCCTCGCTGCCGGGCCGCGAGGACGAATTCCGCCGCGCCTTCGACACCGCGCTCGACTACGCGCGCGTGCTCGGCAACGACAAGCTGCACGTGATGGCCGGGCTGCTGCCGGCCGGCGCCGATCGCGCGCGCCATCGCGAGGTCTATCTGCGCAATCTCGCGCATGCCGCCGAGGCCGCGCGCGCGGCCGGCGTCCTGGTGGTGATCGAGCCGATCAACACGCGCGACATGCCCGGCTATTTCCTGAACCGCCAGGACGATGCGCAGGCGATCTGCCGCGACGTGGGCGCGCCGAACCTGCGCGTGCAGTTCGATTGCTACCACTGCCAGATCGTCGAGGGGGACATCGCCATGAAGCTCAAGCGCGACTTCGCCGGCATCGGCCATATCCAGGTCGCCGGCGTGCCCGAGCGCCACGAGCCGGACCTGGGCGAACTGAACTACCCCTACCTGTTCGAGCTGATCGACACGCTCGGCTACGACGGCTGGATCGGCTGCGAATACCGCCCGAAAGCCGGCACCTCCGAAGGGCTCGGCTGGCTGCGCCCCTACCTGTAACCTCACGCGAACGACACCTCCATGAAAGTCCTGATCACCGGCGGCGCCGGTTTCCTCGGCCGGCGCCTGGCCACCCAACTGCTGGCGCGCGGCGAACTGGCCGGCCCGAACGGCGCGCCCGAGCGCATCGACGAACTGCTGCTGCTCGATGTGGTCGAGGCGAGCGGCTTCAGCGATGCGCGCGTCAAGACCCTGGTCGGCGATATCGCCGATCGCGCCGTGCTGGAGCGCGCGATCGATACGCAAACCGGCGCGATCTTCCACCTGGCCGCGATCGTCAGCGGCCAGGCCGAGGCCGATTTCGAGCTCGGCATGCGCATCAATCTCGACGCCTCGCGCTCGCTGCTGGAAGTCTGCCGCGCGCTCGGCCACCGGCCGCGCGTGCTGTTCACCAGCTCGGTGGCGGTCTATGGCGGCGAGCTGCCCGAGGTGGTGCTCGACGAGACCGCGCTCAACCCGCAATCCTCGTACGGCACGCAGAAGGCGATCGCCGAGCTGCTGCTGGGCGACTACGCGCGGCGCGGCTTCGTCGACGGGCGCGTGCTGCGCCTGCCGACCATCAGCGTGCGCCCGGGCCGGCCGAACGCGGCGGCCTCCTCGTTCGCCAGCGGCATCATCCGCGAACCGCTGAACGGCGAGGACGCGGTCTGCCCGGTGCCGCTCGACACGCGGCTCTGGCTGCTCTCGCCGCGCCGCGCGATCGACGCGCTGGTGGCCGGGCTGGAGCTCGACGGCGAGCGGCTCGGCAAGCGTCGCGTGATCAATCTGCCGGGGATCTCGGTGAGCGTGGGCGAGATGATCGAGGCGCTGCGCGAAGTGGCCGGCGACGCGCCGGTGGCCCGGATCCGCCACGAGATCGACCCGCGCGTGGTGGCCATCGTCGGCAGTTGGCCAGGGCGGTGGGATACCTCGCGCGCCGAATCGCTGGGCCTGGTCGGCGACGCTTCGTTCGCCGACGTGATTCGCGCGCATATCGAGGACGAACTGCGCTGAGTCTCGCCGGCGTGGCAAACCCATGTCTGAAATGTCACACTAACGACAATTCAAGACATGGGTCGGACATGCGCAAGATCGCCTTTTTCCTCTTCCCCGGCTATCAGCCAATGGGAATCGCCGTGACAGCCCCGTTCGAAACGGCGAACCTGCAGGCGGCCAGGCCCGTCTACGACATCCGGATGGTGTCGGAACACGGCGGACCGATCCGCACCTCGCTCGGCTTCGAGGTCATGACCGAGCGCTTCGCCAGGCAGGCCTACGACCTGGTCGTGGTGGGCGCGAGCCTGGAAGATGCCTCGCCTGCCACGATCGAGCTGATCCGCGCAGCGCCCTCGCATTGCCGGCGTATCGCCGCCACCTGCCACGGCGCCTTCGTGCTCGCCGAAGCCGGCCTGCTCGACGGCCGCAGGGCAACCACGCACTGGGATCGCGCCGCCGAGTTGCGTGCCCGATATCCGTCGGTGCAGGTCGACGAGGACCGTATCTTCGTCGCCGACGGCCCGATCTGGACTTCCGCCGGCATGACGGCCGGCATCGACCTCGCCCTGGCCCTGATCGAGGACGACCTGGGCGTGCAAGCGGCGCGTGCCGTGGCACGACGCCTGGTGCTCTATCACCGCCGCGCCGGCGGCCAGTCGCAATTCTCCTCGCTGCTCGAACTCGAACCCAGGACCGACCGGATCCGGGCCGTGCTGACCTATGCCCGCGCGAACCTCGGCAAACGCCTGAGCGTGGAGGAACTGGCCGATGTCGCGAACCTCTCGCCGCGTCAGTTCGGTCGAACCTTCCAGTCCGAGACCGGCCGCACGCCGGCCAAGGCGATCGAACAGCTCCGGCTGGACGAGGCGCGGGTGCTGATGGAGGAAAGCCATCACTCGCTCGACGCGGTCGCGCAGATGACGGGCTTCGGCGATCGTGACCGGATGCGCCGCGCTTTTCTAAGGGCGTTCGGCCTGCCGCCGCATATGGTCAGGCGGCAGGCGCTCGGCCATCCGTCGAGCGAGGAGGACGATCGCGTCGAGCCCTGAACGGCTCACGGCATGGCGAGCAGCATCGCGGCCATCGCCATGCCCATGACGATGCGGCAGGCAGACCTCGCCACATCGGCCGAAGCGCCGGGCATGAGCGCCCGCGCGACGCTCGCGCGGCATCCCTCCCGCAGGCAATCGCCGACCAGCACGAAGGCGATGGCCGAGGAAAGAGAGAGGTACTTGCCGATACCGGGTGCTTGCGCGCACATCGATGCGATCGGCGCGGAGGCGAACATATAGGCGCTCGCCGCGCAGTGGAGCACTTGCGTGAAGTCGTGACCGTTCCCGAGCGCGCGAAACCCGGCGGCACGCACGGCCGCCGTGCACCGCCCGACGAACCAGGCCGCGCCCAGCACGAACGTGGCCGCCCAGGCCCGGTCCGGCAGGATCGCGAAACTCGGCAGCAGCATGCCGGTCATCGCCAGCGCCATCAGCGACGCCGAAATTTCCGCATCGAGCCTGCCGACGCGGCGCGGGCGACGCCGCGGCGAACGCTGCATCGTCGCCGCGCTCGCCGCCACCGGTATCCGGGCGAGCGCGACGCGCCACGCACCGGGCAGCGCGGCGGCGATCATCAAGGCCGCCAACGCGCCAGACCACCAGGCAGGAACATTCATCCGAACCGCCTCCGGCAACCGGGCTAGTACTGCAGGTTCGGATAGGCTGCCCGATCCCCCGGCCCCTCGCGCGTGACGCCGAGGATTCCATAGATCGGCCAGATCGACTCGAGCGGCGTGGTCGTGCCGTGCTTGAAGGCGAGTTCGCTGGCCCAGTGATGGCGAATCCCGTCCGCGTGGCGGGAGAACACGTTCAGGATCGCGAGCTGCACGCCATCGGGCTTCTCGGCGTAGTAGTCGCGGTTGAAGTGGTTGCCTCGCGAGGACAGCAGGCGCAGGTTCTGCCAACCGCGTTCCTGCGCGAAGGTACCCAGCCGCTCGGGACTGGTCTTCGCCACCACCACCAGGTTGGTCCGCTCCGCGAGGTGGAAGGCCGCGCCTTCGAGACCGTCCACCACCGAGGTGCAGGAGGGGCAAGGCTGCTCCACCAGCGGCAGCGCAGCGGTCTTGCCGCAGGGCGCCCCCGCGCGCCGGTCTTCCGGCCAGCGCGGGAACATCATGTTGTAGATCACCAGCGAATCCTTGCCCGGCGCGAACAGCTCGGAAAAGCGGATCTTCCTGCCGTCACCGGCCTGCTCGAATTCGTAATCCTCCTGGATCAGGCCGCCCGGCGGCAAGGCGCGGCGCTGGGCGATCACCTTCTCGTTGAGCCGCCGCAGCTCGTCCTCCGCCTCCATCAACTCGTCGCGTGCGCGGCGATAGTCGCCTGATTCGCCCGGAAATCGCAGGCTCGGATCGAGAACGACCTCGCGCCAGCGGTTCATATCACGTGGTTCACCCTTGAGTGCCATGGTCATGCTCCTTTGTCGGTTTTCGTCAGCAAACCTTAACATTGGAGAAAACCGGCGAACCGACATGGACACGGCAATTCCCGACATTCGCGCAGAGTGCCGGGCAATCAGGCCCCGGCGTCGCCCAACACCAGCAGATGCAGTTCGCGCCGCGCGACGAAACCCATCGCACGATAGATCGCAATCGCATTCTGGTTCGACGCCACCGCGTGCAGGAACGGGATCTCGCCGCGCGCGCGCATGGCCGCCATCAGCAGCCGCATCAAGCCGGCCGCCAGGCCTTGCCCGCGAAACGCGGGATCGACGCAGACCGCGCTGATCTCGGCGTGGCCGTCGATCCTGAGGCGTTCGCCGGCCATCGCCGCCAGCCTTCCCTGCCGGCGCACGCCAAGGTAGCGGCCCAGCTCGATGGTGCGCGGCCCGAACGGCCCCGGCTGGGTCGCGGCGGTCAGTGCCAGCATGTCCGGCACGTCGCCGGGCTCGAGCCGCACGTGCTCGAGCGCGACGGGTTCGGGTTCGCGCTCGGCGACCATCTGGATCAGCGTCGCGCGCCGCAGCACGTCGAACCCCTCGGGCGGCTCGATCTCGTCGACCGTCACCAGCGCGGCGGGCCCGTATCGTTCGATCGACTCGCGCAAGGCGCCGAACGATTCGGGCGTGAGATCGGCCAGCGCGGCAAACGGCGCGACCTCGGGCTGGAAACGCAGCACGCGCTCGCCCGGCACCGCGAATTCGGCCTGCCGCGTGGACAGGGCATTCCATATCAGGGTGTCCAACGCATGTGCGCCTTCGCCCTGCTCGACGATCGATTCCGGCATGCAGGCTGCTCCTCAATCATTGGATTTCGCGTAGCGCATGGTCCACACGGCCCGATCCCCCGGCGTGTACGAGTTGCCCACCCAGGGCGAACCGCAGACGTGCAGGTAGGCATAGGGCGTGCCCGCGAACATGATCCAGGCGCCCGCGTCGCGCACGTCGGTGGGCAGCCCGCAATGCGCGGCATCGAACGGCCAGAGCACCATCCAGTGCGGCCCGATCGGAATCGCCGGGCTGGTGGTGTCCAGGGCATCGCTATTGCTATGCTGGGTCGCCCCGCAGAGCATATAGCAAAGCCCCGGCGTGGTGATGGACGGGCGCGGCTTGCGGTCGTGAATGTCCTTGAACCACTGCATGCCGACCCGGTCCACGCACATCGGCGGATCCCCGATCCGGTTCTCGTTGCCCGGCGTGCAGACCCAGCCGTTGCTGCCCTGGCGCAGGATCCTGTACATGTTGCCGTGCATGTCCATCTCGGCCACGGTAGCATCGCGGGTGATCTGCGACGGGCCGGCCTGCATCGCGCGCGCAATCTTGATCGCCCGCTCCTCCTCGTCCATCTCTGCGTGGGCCGGGCCGGGCGGCAAGGCGAGCGCCTCGTTGCCGAAGCTGCCCTGCACGCTCTCGTGCCCCCAGGCGCGGTTGCCCACCAGGGCCGCCATCGCCGCGCCGAAGAAGCCCAGGCCGGCGATCGCCTTGCGGCGCGAAACCGATTCCGGATTCGCGCTCACCGAGTCAACTTGATGAGGGGCCGCCTGGCTGCCGGCTTCCTGATGATCCTGCATGGCATTGTCCTTGTACGAGGAGTGGATGGCCCGGCCCGCCGCACGACCGAGGGCGGCGCGTTCGCGGCGCCCGGCGTCAATCCGGGAGCGCCTGGACGGCTAGCGGGGCGGCGCTGGCCAGGGGACGGGTTTCGAGCGGATCGACCAGCCGCCAGCACAGGGCCGCGGCAAGAAAGGCCAGCGCGGACGCGACAGCCAGCAGCCCCGTGTATCCCTGGGCAAGGCTGGCCTCCAGCATCGGCGCGAAGCCGTCCCGTGCCCCCGCCAGCGAAGCGGCATCGCCGAGATGGCCGTCGAGGATCAGGCGCGTCACGGCTAATTGCCGGCCCGCGTCCAGCAACGGGTAATGCAGCTGGACATCCGCGGCGATGCGATCGACGAGCACGGCGCCGAGCGCGGCGAATCCCAGCACGAGGCCGCTGAAGCGCAAGGTGCCAGCGACGCCCGAGGCCATGCCGGCGCGCTCGACGGGGATCACCGTCATGCTGACCTTCGCGACCTGGCCGTTGAGGATGCCGCCGCCCAGCGAAGCGACGAACATCGGCACCACCACGGCGGCATAACTGAGGAGTTGCACCGTCACCGATGCGACCGCCAGCCCGGCCGCCACCAGCACCAGGCCGATGGAAAGCAGCGCACGCCCGGACAAGCGATGCTCGAGGCGGACCGACACCACGCGCGGCACCGCGAACAGCGGAACCGCGAGCGGCAGCATCAGCAGGCCCGCCTCGAGCGGAGAGCGATGCAGCGCCGTCTGGAAGAAGAACGGCAGATAGGTCAGCATCGTCAGGAATGCCACGGGATAGGCGATGCCGGCCACGCTCGCGCCGAGATAGGTTTTCTTCGCGAAATAGGCGAGCTCGACCATCGGCCGCTTCTCCCGCAGTTCCACCAGGACGAAGGCGACGAACAGGATCAGGGCGACACCGATGCGCAGCAGCACGGAAGCATCGCCCCAGCCCTCCCGGTTGCCGGAAATCAGCCCCCAGGTGAGCAAGCCGAGGAAGCCGCTGAACAGCAGCACGCCCATCCCGTCGAGCTTGCTGGCGCCGGGATCCTTCGACTCGCTCACCGTCCAGGCCGTGAGCGCGATCATCGCGACGCCGATCGGCAGGTTGACGTAGAAGGCCCAGCGCCATCCCAGCAATTGCGTGATCAAGCCGCCGACGACCGGCCCCATCATGACCGCGACCCCGATCACCGATCCCCAGAAAGCGAAGGCCTTGGCCCGCTCCTTGCCGTGGAAGGCATGCGAGAGCACCGCGAGCGCCGCGCTCAGCAGCAGGGCGGCACCCACGCCCTGCATCGCGCGGGCGAGATTGAGGACGATCGATACCGACGCGGCGCCGCAAAAGAACGAGGCCAGCGTGAAGATCGACAGACCGATGATCAGGATCCGCTTGCGCCCGAAGCGGTCCGCCAGCGCGCCGGCAGGCATCAACAGGCTCGCGAACGCCAGCGTGTAGGAGGAGATCACCCACTCGATCGCCGAGAAATCCGCATGCAGCGACTTCGCGATGGAGGACAGCGACACCGCGACGATGTTGGCGTCCAGGTTGATCATGAAGGACGGCACCGACACGCAAAGCAGGAGGAGAAGTTTTCTGTTCATGGGCCACGGCCTGGGCCATCGCCCGGCTTCACTGCGGATTGAGTCATCGGTTGCCGGCGATCCGGCGTTGCCGAATACTGGCATATACCATTTTATAGCGCAAGCAGGTGCCGATGTTTCCCTGCCCTGCCGCTCGCGATGTCGGATCGAATGACTGGCATATGCCATAATTCGCCGACGCAGGCCGGCGCTCGTCCCGAGCCGCCACGCCGCATGCGTGCATCGAACAGGAGCCGATCCATGAACGTCCGGCCGCTGACCCCCAGCGTCTGCAGTTACGGAGCGCTCCGGCGCGCGACCCGCGGCATCAGCCAGCAATACGACCAGGCCCTGGAGCCGGCCGGCATCAATGCCGCGCAGTACAACCTGCTGCGCGCGGTCCAGCGGCTCGGCGCTCCCACCCAAAGCGAGCTGGCCGCCGAGGTCGTGATGGATCTTTCCGCGCTCGGGCACACGCTCAAGCCGCTGATCCGCGATGGCTGGATCACCCTCGACAAGGATCCCGAAGACAATCGCCGCCGGCTGATCTCGCTGACACCGGAAGGCCGTGAGCGGCTGCGGCATGCCAGGCGGCTGTGGAAACCGGTGCAGCAGCGCTTCGAGGCGTTTCTCGGCAAGCAGGAGACCCAGGACCTGCTGGCCCTGCTCGATCATCTGGCATCCGGCAGTTTCGACCAGGCCGGCGCCGCCTAGTGCCGGCACGACGGGCGCGTCGGAACGTGGTTGAAAGCGGTTGAAAGCGACGCGTCACATCAGACAAAAAGCCGTCGCACGTCGAAGCGTCACGCATTATTACCGAACGCTCGTTTGACACAGATTGTTACAGCTCAGCTAGCTAGGCGTAAACCATATCTGGGATGATCGATCAACGCTCGCATTCAGGGTCGCAAGCTTTCGTGCTGCAAGGCGAACCGAAAACCCGGCGGGCCAATCGAAACCCATCATGGCCGCTCTCTACGATTTCGGCGCCCGCACCTTGCGCCACCTTTACGACCGCAAGATCCGCAGCGCCGCCGTGCTCGACACGACGACCCTGTTCCCGGACGCACGGCGCTTCACCGCCGCATGGCAGACGATCCGCGCCGAGGCGCTGGCTGTGGCGCGCGACCTGCCGCGCATCCCGCGCTTTCACGAGATCATGCGCGAGCAGGCCGATATTTCGGACAACGACGCACGCGACTGGCGCATGTTCATCATGCAGGCCTACGGCGTGCGCTTCGAGAAGAACCGCGTACGCTGCCCAGTGCTGAGCGAGATCGTCGACGCCTCGCCCGACGTGCTGTCGGCCTCGCTATCCTTCCTCGCCCCCGGCAAGCACATCCCGCCGCATCGCGGGCCGTTCCGCGGCGTGCTGCGCGGCTACCTGGTGCTGTCGATGCCGAAGCGCGAGGACGGCTCAGCCGCCGCGGTGCTGAAGATCGACGGCCGCGAGCATCGTCTCGACGACGGCCAGTTCCTGCTGTGGGACGATACCTTCGTGCACGAGGTCTGGAACGACAGCGACGAGGTGCGCATCGTGCTGCTGCTCGACATCCGCCGCCGCGACCTGCCCACCAGCCTGCGGCTGCTGTCGGCCGGCATCATCCAGTTGATCCGGCTCGGCATCCGCCTGCGCGGCGGCTCGATCCCGGTTTGACGGCGGCGCCCGCAGCGAACGACAAGGCCGGCCCCGAGGGGCCGGCCTTCTTTCACGTCGTGAAGACGCCGCTACGACCTCAGTGGATGCCCAGGTAGGTCTTCACCGCCGGCAGGCCCGGCTTGCCGTCGAAGGTCGTCACGCCGGCCAGCCACTTGTCGAGCTGCTGCGGGTTCTGCTTGAGCCACGCCGCGGCAGCCTTGTTCGGGTCTTGCTTGTTCATGATCGGCACCATCACGTGGTTCTCGATCTCGGTGCTGAACTGCAGGTTCGAGACGAACTTCGCCACGTTCGGGCAGCGCGCCGCGTAGTCGGGCGGCGTGGCGGTCAGCACGCGGGCCTCGCCGTAGTTCGGGCCGAACACGTCGTCGCCGCCGCTCAGGTAGTCCATCTTGAACTGCACGTTCATCGGATGCGGCTCCCAGCCGAGGAACACGATCCATTGCTTGTCGCGGATCGCGCGATTGACCTCCACCAGCATGCCCGCCTCGCTCGACTCCACCAGCTTGAACTTGCCGAGCCCGTACTGGTTGCCGTCGATCATCTTCTTGATCAGCGCATTGCCGTCGTTGCCGGGTTCGATGCCGTAGATCTTGCCGTTGAGCTTGTCGGCGAACTTCTGGATGTCGGCGAAGGACTTAAGCCCCCCCTGATAGACATAGTCCGGCACCGCCAGCGTGTACTTCGCGCCGGTCAGGTTCGGCGTGGCCAGCACCTTGATGGTGCCGGCCTTGGTGAACGGCGCGATGATCGGGTCCATGGTCGGCGACCAGTAGCCGAGGAACACGTCGATCTGCTTGCTCTTGATCCCGGCGAAGGTGATCGGCACCGAGGCGATGGTCTTGGTCGGCGTGTAGCCGAGCCCGGCCAGCATGGCCGAGGCCAGGCCGGTGGTGGCCGCGATGTCGCTCCACCCGACATCGGCGAAACGCACGCTCTTGCAGGCTTGCGGGTCGGCCGCCTGCGCCGCCGTCCAGGGTGCCACGGCCATCCCGAGCCCGCAGGCCGCCGTGATCAGGAATCGTTTCATCTTCTTCTCTCCTCAGCTGGGTTCAACACGTCGTTCGATTCATAGGCAAGCAGGCATGCGCCAGGCCCTCACTGGCGCGTCGGCGTGGCCCGGCGCTCGTAGCTCGGCGCGTGGCCGAACTGCGCGCGATAGGCCTTGCTGAAATGGCAGGGCGAATGGAAACCGCAGATCGTCGTGACGCGCGCGATCGAGGCGTCGGTGGTGCGCAGCAGGTCGCGCGCGCGCTTCAGGCGCAACGTCAGGTAATAGTGGGTGGGCGAGACGTTCAGGTAGACCTTGAACATGCGCTGCAGATGGCGCTGCGAGAGCCGCACCAGGCGCGCCAGTTCATCGAGCGAGAGCGGTTCCTCGATATTGGCCTCCATCAGCCGCACCACCTCCACCAGCTCGGCGCGCGAGAAACCGACGCGCGCATCGACCGGGATCGGCTGCGGATCGCCGGCGCCGCGGATGCGCTCCAGGATGAACTGCTCGGATACCTGGGCGGCCAGGGGCTGGCCGAGCCGCGCGCCCACCAGGTTCAGCATCAGGTCGAGCGGCGCGGTGCCGCCGGTGCAGGTGAGCCGGTCGCGATCGACCACGAACAGTTCGTCGGCGAAGCGCACCTGCGGGAATTCGCCATGCAGCGCCGAGAGATTCTCCCAGTGCACGGTGCAGCGGTAATCGTCGAGCAGGCCCGCCGACATCAGCGCGTAGGCGCCGGTGCAGATCCCGCCCAGCGGCAGCCCGCGCGCGGCCAGGCCCGCCAGCGCCTCGCGGGTGCGCGCGTCGACCACCTCGCGAATGCGGATCCCGCCGCACACGATCATCACGTCGGGCAGCGGGCCGTCCAGGTCGAGCGCCTCGGTGGGACGCACGGCGATGCCGTTGCTGGCCTGCACCGGCCCGCCGTCGAGCGAGTGGATCGACCAGCGGTAATGCTCGGCGCGGCCCACGTAGTTGGCCATGCGCAGCACCTCGACGGCGCTGCTGAAGGCGATCATCGAGAAATGCGGCAGCGTCAGGAAACCGAAATGCGCGAGCGACGGGGCGGAGGTCGCGCGGGCGACGGGAACGGTGTCGACGGCAAGGCTCACGGTCGCTCTCCGGCAGGAGCAGGTTGCACGAAGCCGGCCCCGGCGGCATGCGGCCGCCGGCACCGGCAACAGAAGCGAAGCGGATGGAACGGGAAAGGCGGGAGCGCCGGCCTCAGGCCTGCACGGCGGGCTTCATGCCGAACAACTGGCGGAAGCCCGAGAACAGCGGCGCGCGGGCAGCGCCCGGGGCACGGCCGAAGCTCTCCGTGATGCGGTCCAGGATGATCGCGAGCAGCACCACCGACAGGCCGCTCTCGAAGCCCAGGCCGATGTCGAGGCGCTGGATGCTGGCCAGCACGTCGTTGCCCAGGCCGCCGGCGCCGACCATCGAGGCGATGATCACCATCGACAAAGCCATCATGATGGTCTGGTTCACGCCCTGCATGATCGAGGGCAGCGCATTCGGGAACTGCACCTTGTAGAGCAGCTGCCAGGGCGTGCAGCCGAAGGCCTGCCCGGCCTCGACGATCTCGCGGTTCACGTGGCGGATGCCGAGGCTGGTCAGGCGCACCGCCGGCGGCATCGCGAAGATCACCGTGGAGAGGATCCCCGGCACGCGGCCCAGGCCGAACAGCATCGCGGCCGGGATCAGGTAGACGAAGGCCGGCATGGTCTGCATCAGGTCCAGGATCGGCCGCACGATGGCCGACACCCACTTGCTCTTGGCCGCCCAGATGCCGAGCGGGATGCCCAGCACCAGGCTGATGATGGTGGACGACAGCGTCAGCCCCAGGGTGATCACGGTCTGGTCCCAGAAGCCGGTCGCGAAGATCAGCAGCAGGGCCAGCGTGGTGAAGATCGCGAAGCGCCAACCCACGCGCCAGAGGCCCACGCCGATGAAGATCGCCATCAGCAGCCACATCGGGATCGCCTGCAGGCCGTGCTCGACCAGCGCGGCCAGGCTCTCGATCACCTGGCCGATCGTGTCGAAGGTCTTCGCGTCGTGGTCGAGCAGGTAGCGGACCGATTGGTCGACCCAGGTGCCGAGCGGAATCAGTTCAGACATGGGAGCCTCGCGAACGGGTGATGGCCTTCAGGAGCACGGCCCGATCGACGGAACCGCAGTAGCAGCCCTGGTCGTCGACCACGGGCAGCGCGTTGGGGCTGGCGACCACGCGTTCGACCACGTGGTCGAGCGTGGCGTCATGCGGGATGGACTCGATCTGGCGCACGTTGGGCGCGGCCATGCCGAGCGCGTCGCGCGTGACGAAGCCGCGGATCTTGCGCGCCTCGTCGAGCACGAAGGCGTATTCGGCGCTGCCGTTGAGCGTGGCGGCCACGTTGGCCGCGTCGAGCCTGGAGACGATCGGCACGGCGCCGGTCTGCATCAGGTCGCTGGCGGTCAGGTAGCGGCTGGTGTCGATGCCCTCGAAGAAGGCGCGGACGTAATCGTCGGCCGGGTTGGCGATGATGTCCTGCGGCGTGCCGACCTGCACCAGGCGGCCGCCCTCCATGATCGCGATGCGCGTGCCGATGCGCAGCGCCTCCTCCAGGTCGTGCGAGACGAACATGATGGTGCGGCGCTGCTCCTTCTGGAGCTGCAGCAGCACGTTCTGCATTTCCTTGCGCTTGAGCGGATCGAGCGCCGAGAAGGCCTCGTCCATGATCATCAGCGAGGGGTTGACGGCCAGCGCGCGGGCCAGGCCGACGCGCTGCTGCATGCCGCCCGACAGCTCGGCGGGCAGCTTCTTCGCGAACGCGGCCAGGCCGACCTGCTCGAGCACGTCCATCGCGCGGCGCTCGCGGTCCTTGCGGCCCACGCCGGCCACTTCCAGGCCGAACGCGGCGTTCGACAGCACGGTGCGCTGCGGCATCAGCGCGAAGGACTGGAACACCATGCTCATGTCGGTGCGGCGCAGCGCGGTCAGCTCCGAGCGGCGCACCGAGGCCACGTCGCGGCCGTCGATCAGCACCTTGCCGGCGGTCGGCTCGACCAGGCGGTTGACGAGGCGGATCAGCGTCGACTTGCCCGAACCGGACAAGCCCATCAGCACGAAAATCTCGCCTTCCTGCACGTCGAACGATACGTCGTGCACCCCGACCACCTGGCCGGTCTGCTTGAAAATATCGTCCTTCGTCGACCCGGCTGCGAGCATGTCGAGCGCCTGCTTCGGGTTGTTACCAAAAACCTTGCACAGACCTTCGACTACGACCTTGGGGGCATCCATCGAAACCTTCTCCTCGTGTAGCTGGGGCTCACCATCAGAGCGTGCCTCAATGGTTGCCAGAAAAAACTTGGGGTAGCCGACGAATTCCGACAGTCGCTTGCGCAAATACGACACGGGTATTTGTCGTGCTCCGCCAGCACCGGCGCGGCAGACGCGGCGGCGAGGGCCCGCTTGCGGCGCCGCGTCAAGCGAAAAGCCTTGATGGACGCGGATCGTGCCCCATGATCCCGCAACGCGGCATGAGCGACGCGCGGCGCGGATCGCGGCGGAAAAACACAAGCGGCGAGGTCGCAATTCGACAAGAACATGTCCGATCGCCGATGCGGCCCGCTGCCCCTTCGGCGCACGATCGTTCGATGCGGCCGGGCGCGGCAGGTGCAACCCGGTCGCACCACCGCCCGGCCGGCGATATCGGCCTGAAAGCTTCGCGGCACCGGCTCGCGCGCGCTCGACGATGGTTGCTTGCGCATGCACCGGTTTCCCATGACAAGGAGAATGCTCAGGTTTCCTGAGGATTGCGCAGCGATTGCCTGGGGTACCCGCCCCGATCTCGAACGGCGCCCCGCCGTCTCAATGCACGGCGCCGGCGCCCAGCCGGATGTCCTCGCGTCGCTCGAGCGCGGTGACGGCCATGATGCGAATCGCCTGGGCCAGCGTATCGAGCGAGAGGCTCGGCAGCCCGGGATGGCGCGCGGCCAACTCGGGCAGGCAGGGCACATGGATGAAACCGCCGCGCAGCGAAGGACGCTGCGTGGCGGCGAAGTGCATCAGCGCGTAGAAGACAGTGTTGCAGACGTAGGTACCGGCCGTCTGCGAGACCGAGGCGGGAATCCCGGCCTCGCGCAGGTCGCGCACCAGCGCCTTGATCGGCAGCGTCGAGAAATAGGCGGCCGGGCCGCCCTCCACCACCGGCTCGTCGATCGGCTGGTGCCCGGCATTGTCGGGAATCCGCGCATCGACCACGTTGATGGCGACTCGCTCGACCGAAACGTCGGGACGGCCGCTGGCCAGACCCAGGCACAGCACCAGCGCCGGATCGGTCGCCTCGATGGCTTCGGCCAGCGCGCGCGGCGCCGACTCGACCACGCAGGGCAGGCGATGCGCCACCACGCGCGCGCCGGCGAGGGTTTCGCCGTCGACGCAGCGCGCGGCTTCCCAGGAAGGGTTGAGGGTGTCGCCGCCGAAGGGCTCGAAACCAGTCAGGAGGATGGTACTCATCGAAACGAAGCGGTCTGGTTGGGCAGGCCCTCATGTTAGGCCCGAAAGCTCGGACCCGGCGCGCCGGATTTCCGCTGCGGCCCCCCAAGCCGCCGGGACCACGAAAAAATGCCCCGCCGACGTTGCCGAGGGCGGGGCCAACCCATGTCAGAGACGACACCAGCGAGGTGCCATGAAACGATCATATCGACGGGCCGGGGCCGGTCGAACCAAGCATTTCTGCTATCCAAACGAGCTCCGGCGGCCAGGACTTGCCTCGCGCAAAGGCATATCGATAGAACGAAAAGTCGTTTCCCGCAGCCGGCACGGCTCGTTAACATGCTCGTTCGAGCCTGTCTGATCAGGCACCGCATTCCCGGGAGCACATCTTGACTGCATTCGATCAACACCGCCGGCCGTTCATCGTCGGCATCGGCGGCACCACCCGCGCGGCTTCGTCGACCGAACGCGCCCTGAATTTCGCGCTGCGCGGCGCCCAGGCGGCCGGCGCGCGCACGCGGCTGTTCGACGGCCCGTTCCTGCATTCCCTGCCCCATTACGCGCCGGAACAAAAAGGCTTGAGCGAATCCCAGATCGAGCTGATCGAGGCGGTGCGCGAAGCCGACGCCGTGATCATCGCGACGCCCGGCTACCACGGCGGCGTGTCCGGCCTGGTGAAGAACGCGCTCGACACGCTCGAGGAACTGCGTGCCGACCAGCGCCCCTACCTGGATGGACGCGCGGTAGGCGTGATCGTCACCGCCTATGGCTGGCAGGCCGCCGGCACGGTGCTGAGCTCGCTGCGCTCGATCGTCCACGCGTTGCGCGGCTGGCCGACGCCGTTCGGCGCCGCCGTCAACACGCTGGAGACGCGCTTCGAGACGGCCGACACCTGCTCCGACGCCAAGGTCGCCGGCCAGCTCGAGACGGTCGGCGCGCAGGCCGCGGAGTTCGCGCTGGCCTTCGCCTCGCACCGCGCCGCGACGCAGATCGCCGCCCCGGTGCTCAAGCTCGCCTCGAACTGAGCGTCGCGCCGGCTTCGGCCGGGCGGCGGGATCGGCGAATTTTGGCGACTTTGCGGTTTCTTGCCGTTTTCGGCATGCCTGAAGGCCCTTTTGGGGCCTTTTTTGTTGTTTTTTGCAGTTCCTTCCGTTTTCCATCCGCCCGCGCGGCATCGTGCCGGGCCATATGCATTCGCGCCGAGCCACGCATATGCTTCGCCGGAAAGATTGGTTCCGGCCGGCTCGCGCGCGGCTTACGCTGCACACTCCCGTACTCGATTTCGTCCTGCAATGATTCGTCCGATCCGCTACAAAGGCTACGAAATGGCGCCTGCGGCCGCCCGCCAGCCTAACGGGCTGTTCGCCGCGAACCTGACCATCGAGAAGACCGCCGCGGGCCCCTCCCGCGCCTACTCGTTCGATGCGATCGACTTCTTCTTCGACGAGGCCCACGCGCTGGCCTACGCCTCGCGCTGGGGGCGCATCTGGATCGACGCGCATAGTTGAGCTTCGGCAAGACGGACGTGGGCAATGTCCTGGCCCGAAAACGCGAAAATCGACTGCCTATGCAAGAATAAGCAGCTGCGATTTCCCGCCAGACACTCAGATCAAGCTCATGTCCGACACGCTACAGCACGAGCAGGCGGCCGATCACGCCATGCGCCATTGGGCGCATGACAGCACCGGTCCCGTCCGCATCGGCTCAGAGGCGCACAAGCAGATGTTCTGCCGAATGCTCCTCGACACTCATAACCCCTACAAACCGGCCGTGATCGACTGGCCGCCGCTATCGCCGGCCGAACTGAAGCGGCTCACGGCGCTGCCGATCTGGGACATCGCGGTCCAGACCGAAGGCCGCGCCTCGATCCGGGTGGCCACCTTCGCGGCCACCGTGGCCGATCCGCTGCTACGCTCGGCGCTGCAGATGGATGGCGGCGAGGAAGCGCGCCACAAGGTGGTGCTGTCGAAGCTGGTGGAAGCCTATGGCATCGCCCTCGCGCCCGAACCGCCCTATCCCGCGCCGACGGATCCCGAATGGGCCTGGGTGCTGACCGGCTTCAGCGAATGCATCGACAGCTTCTTCGCCTTCGGGCTGTTCCGCTCGGCCCAGCAATCAGGCTTCTTCCCGGAGGAACTGGTCGAGACCTTCGAGCCCGTGATCCAGGAAGAAGGCCGCCACATCCTGTTCTTCGTGAACTGGTACGCCTGGTACTGGCGCAACCTGCCCTGGTGGAAGCGGCCGTGGTTCTTCCTGCGCGTCGCGGCGATCTGGATCACGCTGATCCGCGACCGCATCGGCATCGCGCGCGGCATCGATACCGACGGCGTGGCCCACGACGCGAACTTTCCGGCCAATGCCGCGGCGACGGTCGGCAACGAGGCGCTCAAGCCGCGTGAGCTGATCGAACTCTGCCTGGCCGAGAACGAGCGCCGCATGGCGGGCTACGATCCTCGGCTGCTGCGTCCGAAGTTCGTCCCGCGCATGGCCCGCCTCGCCCTGAAGTTCATCAAGAAGTAAGCCGCCGGAGCAGTAGCCCGGCCGCGCTCGCATCGGGCGCGGCCGGTTGGTTGCATCGGCACCTTTCTTTCCTTGCCTTCCCCGTATCGCTTCATCGCATGCGCGTGCATCGATCGCGATAGCTGCTGCATGCGCACACGGCTGTTGCCGGCCGACAACGCCTGCGATCGCGCGTCGTTCGTCACGACACACTTCGTCACCATCTGTCCGCATGTTGGGACGCGGCCCGTGCCGGCGGGCGGCGCGCTGCCGTGAACGTGGACAGGATTATCCACGTCCTGTCTGAAATCCCCGTCGGTCCCTCTCGAGTTTCAAACCGGGAATTCCATCGGGACCAGCCTCCCGCGACGCCGGGCGGCTCGCAGCGATTCATCCCCAATTCCTATTTTTGCCGCGGTGCAATATCGATACTTAAACGATTAGAAAAATCGTTTCCAACCTGCTCAATAATCAAACAGAGGGCTCTCTTAAGGTTTTATCTTTTATCAATACCGAATACGGATTGTAGAGTACAAAATCGCAGGATTGTCAAATTTCGATACTCTAAATATCACTGAATGATTCTGTAAAATTGTTGAATATCCTTTAGTATCAGTAACTTCAAGCTATTCAACACGGACTTTTCGGCGTCCACGGAGGCTCCACGCAAACGATTTACCGGCTCTTGAAGAAATTTAACAGACCGATGGAGCAGTAATCGACAACAATGTTTCACAGTTGATCTCAGGCAGTTTGCAGTTGTTTTCATTTGATATTAGCCGCCTCAAATAGAATCCGCGCAATTGATTGGTTTCCCCGCGCAAGGCATAGACGGCGACTGAAACTGCCTGATTCATTGCACGGGTCCGTGGAGATAGGCCGCATGAATCGCAATTACCGCTCGATCTGGAACGAATCTCTCGGGGCGTGGGTGGCTGCTTCCGAAAACGATTCGGCACGGGGAAAACCAAACAAGTCGGCCGTGGCCAAGGCGGTGACCACCGCGGTGCTGGTAGCCGGCGCGACCAACCAGGTCGCGCAGGCGCAGTACGCGACCGGCGGCGGGGTCGCGGCCTCGACCTCGACCATCGCGATCGGCGGCAATGCGGCCGTGCTCGGAGTATTCGCGCCGAGTGGCACCACCGCGAGCGGCACCGGCTCGATCGCACTCGGCTCGAACGCGACGTCGACCGGCGCGGCCTCGATGGCACTCGGCTACGGCTCGACCGCCACCGGCTCGACCTCGATGGCCATCGGCAACGGCGCCACCGCCACCGGCGTGTTTTCCACCGTGTTCGGCCACAACGCCGTGGCGACTGCCTCGAGCGCGATTGCAGTCGGCTCCGGTTCAAACGCGCAAGGCGTGGGCGCGTCCGCGATCGGCAACGACACGCTCGCGACCGGCAGCAGTGCCATCGCGATCGGTGGCGGCAACAGCACGGGCAGCGGTGGCGCCACCGCGTCGGGTGCAACCTCGATCGCGATCGGCCGGTTCTCGGTCGCCACGGCCACCTCTTCGCTGGCTGCCGGCGCGGGGGCGACCGCATCGGACCAGTTCGCCGTGGCGCTGGGGCCCAACGCTTCCGCCCAGTATGCGAACAGCGTGGCGATCGGCTCGGGCAGCACCACCGCCGCGGCCGCGCCCACCACCACCGGTTTCCTGACCGGCCAAGCCGCGCCGACCTCGGAAGTGTCGGTGGGCTCGGCCACCGCGCTGCGGCGCATCACCAATGTCGCCGACGGCTCGGCGCCGACCGATGCCGTGACGGTTTCGCAGCTCAGCACCGGCCTGAGCACGACCACCAGCTCGATCGCCAGCCTGTCGACCTCGACCTCGAGCGGGCTCTCCACCACGAATAGCCGCGTCACATCCCTGTCGTCGGGCTTGTCGTCGACGACGAGCTCCATCGGTTCGCTGTCGTCGGGGCTGTCGAGCACCAATAGCTCGGTGACTTCGTTGTCTTCGGGGGTGACTTCGATTTCCAGTGGGCTGTCGACGGCCAATAGCAATGTGGCTTCGTTGTCGTCGGGGGTGACCTCGATTTCCAGCGGGCTGTCGACGGCCAATAGCAACGTGGCTTCGTTGTCGTCGTCCACTTCGACCAGCGTCGGCTCGCTTTCCAGCGGCTTGTCCACCGCCAGCAGCAACGTCACCTCCCTTTCGTCGGGACTGAGTTCCACGAACAGCAATGTCACGTCCCTGTCTTCCGGGCTGTCCACCACCAGAAGCTCGGTGACCTCGCTGTCGTCCGGCTTGTCGAGCACCAACAGCTCGGTGACTTCGCTGTCATCCGGTGTGACGTCGATTTCCAGTGGGCTCTCGACGGCCAACAGCAACGTCGCGTCGCTCTCGTCGTCCACGTCGACCAGCGTCGAATCGCTCTCGACCGGCTTGTCCACCACCAGCAGCTCGGTGACTTCGCTTTCGTCGGGGCTGTCGAGCACCAATAGCTCGGTGACTTCGTTGTCGTCGGGGGTGACCTCGATTTCCAGCGGGCTGTCGACGGCCAACAGCAATGTGGCTTCGCTCTCGTCGTCCACGTCGACCAGTGTGGGCTCGCTTTCCTCCGGCTTGTCCACCGCCAGCAGCTCGGTGACTTCCCTGTCGTCTGGCCTGTCGAGCACCAATAGCTCGGTGACTTCGTTGTCTTCGGGCGTGACCTCGATTTCCAGTGGATTGTCGACGGCCAATAGCAACGTGACTTCGTTGTCGTCGTCCACTTCGACCAGCGTCGGCTCGCTTTCCAGCGGCTTGTCCACCGCCAGCAGCTCGGTGACTTCCCTGTCGTCGGGCCTGTCGAGCACCAATAGCTCGGTGACTTCGCTTTCGTCGGGGGTGACTTCGATTTCCAGCGGGTTATCGACGGCTAACAGCAACGTGGCTTCGTTGTCGTCGTCCACTTCGACCAGCGTCGGCTCGCTTTCCAGCGGCTTGTCCACCGCCAGCAGCTCGGTGACCTCCTTGTCGTCGGGCTTGTCGAGTACCAATAGCTCGGTGACTTCGCTTTCGTCGGGGGTAACTTCGATTTCCAGCGGGTTGTCGACGGCTAACAGCAACGTGGCTTCGTTGTCGTCGTCTACTTCGACCAGCGTCGGCTCGCTTTCCTCCGGCTTGTCCACCGCCAGCAGCTCGGTGACCTCTCTGTCGTCGGGGCTGTCGAGCACCAATAGCTCGGTGACTTCGCTGTCGTCGGGGGTGACTTCGATTTCCAGCGGGCTGTCGACGGCTAACAGCAACGTGGCTTCGTTGTCGTCGTCTACTTCGACCAGCGTCGGCTCGCTTTCTAGTGGCTTGTCGACGGCCAACAGCAACGTGGCTTCATTGTCGTCGTCCACTTCGACCAGCGTCGGCTCGCTTTCCTCCGGCTTGTCCACCGCCAGCAGCTCGGTGACCTCTCTGTCGTCGGGGCTGTCGAGCACCAATAGCTCGGTGACTTCGCTGTCGTCGGGGGTGACTTCGATTTCCAGCGGGCTGTCGACGGCCAACAGCAATGTCACTTCGCTCTCGAGCGGGCTGAGCTCCACGAACAGCAATGTCACGTCGCTGTCCTCTGGTTTGTCCACGACCAGAAGCTCCGTGACCTCCCTGTCGTCCGGCCTCTCGAGTACCAATAGCTCGGTAACTTCGCTGTCATCCGGCGTGACCTCGATTTCCAGCGGCTTGTCGACGGCCAACAGCAACGTGACTTCGTTGTCGTCGTCCACTTCGACCAGCGTTGAATCGCTCTCGACCGGGCTGTCCACGACCACCAGCTCGGTGACTTCCCTTTCGTCAGGACTGTCGAGCACCAACAGCACGGTGGCATCGTTGTCCTCGGGCGCGACGTCGATTTCCAGCGGGCTATCGACGATCACTAGCAACGTCACCTCGCTGTCGAGTGGATTGAGCTCCACTAACAGCAATGTCTCGTCGTTGTCCTCGTCCGTCTCCAGCGGTCTGTCGACGACCAATAGCAATGTCACTTCGCTGTCGAGTGGACTGAGCTCTACCAACAGCAATGTGTCGTCGCTGTCCTCGTCCGTCTCCAGCGGCCTGTCGACGACCAACAGCAACGTCACCTCGCTGTCGAGCGGACTGAGCTCCACCAACAGTAATGTGTCGTCGTTGTCCTCGTCCGTCTCCAGCGGTCTGTCGACGACCAATAGCAACGTCACTTCGCTGTCGTCTGGACTGAGCACCACGAACAGTAATGTGTCGTCGTTGTCTTCGTCCGTCTCCAGCGGCCTGTCGACGACCAATAACAACGTCACTTCGCTGTCGAGCGGACTGAGCTCCACCAACAGCAATGTGTCGTCGTTGTCTTCGTCCGTCTCCAGCGGTCTGTCGACGACTAACAGTAACGTCACTTCGCTGTCGTCTGGACTGAGCACCACGAACAGTAATGTGTCGTCGTTGTCCTCGTCTGTCTCCAGCGGCCTGTCGACGACCAATAGCAACGTCACTTCGTTATCGTCTGGACTGAGCTCCACAAACAGCAATGTCTCGTCGCTGTCCTCGTCTGTATCCAGCGGTCTGTCGACAACCAACAGCAATGTTTCGTCGCTGTCCTCGTCCGTTTCCAGCGGTCTGTCGACGACTAACAGTAACGTCACTTCGCTGTCGTCTGGACTGAGCTCCACGAACAGCAATGTGACGTCGTTGTCCTCGTCCGTCTCCAGCGGTCTGTCGACGACCAATAGCAACGTCACTTCGCTGTCGAGTGGACTGAGCTCTACCAACAGCAATGTGTCGTCGCTGTCCTCGTCCGTCTCCAGCGGCCTGTCGACGACCAACAGCAACGTCACCTCGCTGTCGAGCGGACTGAGCTCCACCAACAGTAATGTGTCGTCGTTGTCTTCGTCCGTCTCTAGCGGTCTGTCGACGACTAACAGTAACGTCACTTCACTGTCGTCTGGACTGAGCACCACGAACAGCAATGTCGGATCGCTGTCTTCGTCTGTCTCCAGCGGCCTGTCGACAACCAATAGCAACGTCACTTCGCTGTCTAGTGGATTGAGCTCCACAAACAGCAATGTGACGTCGCTGTCTTCGTCCGTTTCCAGCGGTCTGTCGACGACTAACAGTAACGTCACTTCGCTGTCGTCTGGACTGAGCTCCACGAACAGCAATGTGACGTCGTTGTCCTCGTCCGTCTCCAGCGGTCTGTCGACGACCAATAGCAACGTCACTTCGCTGTCGTCTGGACTGAGCACCACGAACAGTAATGTGTCGTCGTTGTCTTCGTCCGTCTCCAGCGGCCTGTCGACGACCAATAGCAACGTCACTTCGCTGTCGAGCGGACTGAGCTCCACCAACAGCAATGTGTCGTCGTTGTCTTCGTCCGTCTCCAGCGGTCTGTCGACGACTAACAGTAACGTCACTTCGCTGTCGTCTGGACTGAGCACCACGAACAGTAATGTGTCGTCGTTGTCCTCGTCTGTCTCCAGCGGCCTGTCGACGACCAATAGCAACGTCACTTCGTTATCGTCTGGACTGAGCTCCACAAACAGCAATGTCTCGTCGCTGTCCTCGTCTGTATCCAGCGGCCTATCGACGACCAATAGCAACGTCACCTCATTGTCGAGTGGATTGAGCTCCACCAATAGCAATGTCTCGTCGCTGTCCTCGTCCGTCTCCAGTGGCCTGTCCACGACCAACAGCAACGTCACGTCACTGTCGTCCGGCCTGAGTTCCACCAACAGCAACGTCACCTCGCTGTCGTCCGGCCTCAGCTCTACCAACAGCAATGTCACCTCGCTGTCGAGCGGCCTTAGCTCCACCAACAGCAACGTCACTTCGCTGTCGTCTGGCCTGAGCTCCACCAACAGCAATGTCACCTCGCTGTCGTCCGGCTTGAACTCCACCAACAGCAATGTTTCGTCGCTGTCCTCATCTGTCTCCAGCGGCCTGTCCACGACCAATAGCAATGTGACTTCGCTGTCGTCCGGCCTGAGCTCCACCAACAGTAATGTGTCGTCGTTGTCTTCGTCCGTCTCTAGCGGCCTGTCGACAACCAACAGCAATGTCTCGTCGCTGTCGTCGTCTGTCTCTAGTGGCCTGTCGACGACCAATAGCAACGTCACTTCGCTGTCGAGCGGCCTCAGCTCCACCAATAGCAATGTCACTTCGTTGTCGTCCGGCCTGAGCTCCACCAACAGCAATGTCTCGTCGCTGTCCTCGTCCATCTCTAGCGGTCTGTCAACGACCAACAGCAACGTCACCTCGTTGTCGAGTGGATTGAGCTCCACAAACAGCAATGTGTCATCGCTGTCTTCGTCCGTCTCTAGTGGCCTGTCGACAACCAATAGCAACGTCACATCTTTATCGACTTCGGTTTCGACAGGAATCAGCTCCCTTTCGACATCAGCGTCGACAGGTATCAGTTCACTGTCGACCGGCGTCAGCTCGCTCTCCACGACGATTGGTTCGCTGTCTACCGGTGTCGGCTCGCTGTCGACGGGGATCGGCTCGCTATCCACTGGGTTAAGCAACACGAACAGCACTGTTTCGTCCTTGTCGTCTTCGACTTCGACAAGCGTTGGATCACTGTCGACAGGACTGTCAACGACAACGAGCAATGTCACCTCGCTGTCGAGCGGCCTGAGCTCCACCAACAGCAATGTCACGTCACTGTCGTCCGGCCTGAGCTCGACCAACAGCAACGTCACCTCGCTGTCGTCTGGCCTAAGCTCTACCAACAGCAACGTCACTTCGCTTTCGAGCGGCCTCAGTTCCACCAATAGCAACGTCACATCGCTGTCGTCTGGCCTGAGCTCGACCAACAGCAATGTCACGTCACTGTCGTCCGGCTTGAGCTCGATCAACAGCAATGTTTCGTCGCTGTCCTCGTCCGTCTCCAGCGGTCTGTCGACGACCAACAGCAACGTCTCGTCGTTGTCTTCGTCCGTCTCCAGCGGCCTGTCGACAACCAACAGCAATGTCACGTCACTGTCGTCCGGCTTGAGCTCCACCAACAGCAATGTTTCGTCGCTGTCCTCGTCTGTCTCCAGCGGCCTGTCCACGACCAATAGCAACGTCACTTCGCTGTCGTCCGGACTGAGCTCTACCAACAGCAATGTGTCGTCGCTGTCCTCGTCCGTCTCCAGCGGTCTGTCAACGACCAACAGCAACGTCACTTCGCTGTCGTCCGGACTGAGTTCAACCAACAGCAATGTGTCGTCGCTGTCTTCGTCTGTCTCCAGTGGCCTGTCCACGACCAACAGCAACGTCACTTCGCTGTCATCCGGACTGAGTTCTACCAACAGCAATGTCTCTTCGCTGTCCTCGTCCGTCTCCAGCGGTCTGTCGACGACAAACAGCAACGTCTCGTCGCTGTCGAGCGGCCTCAGCTCCACCAACAGCAACGTCACCTCGCTGTCGTCCGGCCTCAGCTCCACCAACAGCATGTGTCGTCGCTGTCCTCGTCCGTCTCCAGCGGTCTGTCGACGACAAACAGCAACGTCTCGTCACTGTCGAGCGGCCTTAGCTCCACCAACAGCAACGTCACCTCGCTGTCGTCCGGCCTGAGCTCCACCAATAGCAATGTCACCTCGCTGTCGTCCGGCCTGAGCTCCACCAACAGCAACGTCACTTCGCTGTCGTCCGGCCTCAGCTCCACCAACAGCAACGTCACTTCGCTGTCGTCCGGCCTCAGCTCGGCCAACAGCAATGTCACTTCGTTGTCGTCCGGCCTCAGCTCCACCAACAGCAACGTCACTTCGCTGTCGTCCGGCCTCAGCTCCACCAACAGCAATGTCACTTCGTTGTCGTCTGGCCTCAGCTCCACCAACAGCAATGTGTCGTCGCTGTCCTCGTCCGTCTCCAGCGGTCTGTCGACGACAAACAGCAACGTCTCGTCGCTGTCGAGCGGCCTCAGTTCCACCAACAGCAACGTCACCTCGCTGTCGTCCGGCCTGACGCCTCCGACCAACAGCAATGTTTCGTCGCTGTCCTCGTCCGTCTCCAGCGGTCTGTCGACGACAAACAGCAACGTCTCGTCACTGTCGAGCGGCCTTAGCTCCACCAACAGCAACGTCACCTCGCTGTCGTCCGGCCTGAGCTCCACCAATAGCAATGTCACCTCGCTGTCGTCCGGCCTCAGCTCGACCAACAGCAATGTCACTTCGTTGTCGTCCGGCCTCAGCTCCACCAACAGCAACGTCACTTCGCTGTCGTCCGGCCTCAGCTCGACCAACAGCAATGTCACTTCGTTGTCGTCCGGCCTCAGCTCCACCAACAGCAACGTCACTTCGCTGTCGTCCGGCCTCAGCTCGACCAACAGCAATGTCACTTCGTTGTCGTCCGGCCTCAGCTCCACCAACAGCAACGTCACTTCGCTGTCGTCCGGCCTCAGCTCCACCAACAGCAACGTCACCTCGCTGTCGTCTGGCCTGAGCTCCACCAACAGCAATGTCACCTCGCTGTCGTCCGGCCTCAGCTCCACCAACAGCAACGTCACCTCGCTGTCGTCTGGCCTGAGCTCCACCAACAGCAATGTCACCTCGCTGTCGTCCGGCCTCAGCTCGACCAACAGCAATGTCACTTCGTTGTCGTCCGGCCTCAGCTCCACCAACAGCAACGTCACTTCGCTGTCGTCCGGCCTCAGCTCGACCAACAGCAATGTCACTTCGTTGTCGTCCGGCCTCAGCTCCACCAACAGCAACGTCACCTCGCTGTCGTCCGGCCTGAGCTCCACCAATAGCAATGTCACCTCGCTGTCGTCCGGCCTGAGCTCCACCAACAGCAACGTTACTTCGCTGTCGTCCGGCCTCAGCTCCACCAACAGCAACGTCACTTCGCTGTCGTCCGGTCTCAGCTCGACCAACAGCAATGTCACTTCGTTGTCGTCCGGCCTCAGCTCCACCAACAGCAGCGTCACTTCGCTGTCGTCCGGCCTCAGCTCGACCAACAGCAATGTCACTTCGTTGTCGTCCGGCCTGAGCTCCACCAACAGCAATGTGTCGTCGCTGTCCTCGTCCGTCTCCAGCGGTCTGTCGACGACAAACAGCAACGTCTCGTCACTGTCGAGCGGCCTTAGCTCCACCAACAGCAACGTCACCTCGCTGTCATCCGGCCTGAGCTCGACCAACAGCAATGTCACTTCGTTGTCGTCCGGCCTCAGCTCCACCAACAGCAACGTCACCTCGCTGTCGTCTGGCCTGAGCTCCACCAACAGCAATGTGTCGTCGTTGTCTTCGTCCGTCTCCAGCGGCCTGTCCACGACCAACAGCAATGTCTCGTCGCTGTCGAGCGGCCTTAGCTCCACCAATAGCAACGTCACATCGCTGTCGTCCGGCCTGAGCTCTACCAACAGCAATGTGTCGTCGCTGTCCTCGTCCGTCTCCAGCGGTCTGTCGACGACCAACAGCAATGTCACCTCGCTGTCGTCCGGCTTGAGCTCCACCAACAGCAATGTGTCGTCGCTGTCCTCGTCCGTCTCCAGCGGCCTGTCCACGACCAACAGCAATGTCTCGTCGCTGTCGAGCGGCCTTAGCTCCACCAACAGCAACGTCACCTCGCTGTCGTCCGGCCTGAGCTCCACCAACAGCAATGTGTCGTCGTTGTCTTCGTCCGTCTCCAGCGGCCTGTCCACGACCAACAGCAATGTCTCGTCGCTGTCGAGCGGCCTTAGCTCCACCAACAGCAACGTCACATCGCTGTCGTCAGGACTGAACTCTACCAACAGCAATGTGTCGTCGCTGTCCTCGTCCGTCTCCAGCGGTCTGTCGACAACCAACAGCAATGTCACGTCACTGTCGTCCGGCCTGAGCTCCACCAACAGCAATGTCACCTCGCTGTCGTCTGGCCTGAGCTCCACTAACAGTAATGTTTCGTCGCTGTCCTCGTCCGTCTCCAGCGGTCTGTCGACGACAAACAGCAACGTCTCGTCGCTGTCGAGCGGCCTCAGTTCCACCAACAGCAACGTCACCTCGCTGTCGTCCGGCCTGAGCTCCACCAACAGCAATGTCACCTCGCTGTCGTCCGGCCTCAGCTCCACCAACAGCAATGTCACCTCGCTGTCGTCCGGCCTGAGCTCCACCAACAGCAACATCACTTCGCTGTCGTCTTCGACCTCGACCAGCGTTGGCTCGCTCTCCACCGGCCTCTCGACCACCGACAGCAACGTCTCCTCGCTGTCGAGCGGCCTCAGCTCCACCAACAGCAACATCAGCTCGCTGTCGTCCTCGACCTCGACCAGCGTCGGCTCGCTCTCCACCGGGCTCTCGACCACCAACAGCAACGTCACTTCGCTGTCGTCCGGTCTCAGCACCACCAACAGCAACATCAGCTCGCTGTCGTCCTCGACCTCGACCAGCGTCGGCTCGCTCTCCACCGGGCTCTCGACCACCAACAGCAACGTCACTTCGCTGTCGTCCGGCCTCAGCACCACCAACAGCAACATCGGCTCGCTGTCGTCCTCGACCTCGACCAGCATCGGCTCGCTGTCCACCGGCCTGTCCTCGACCACCAGCAGCATCGGTTCCCTGTCGACGGCAACCGGCTCGCTGTCCACCGGCCTGGTGCAGACCAACAGCAACGTCGCCTCGCTGTCGACGTCCACCTCGTCGAGCGTCAGCTCGCTGTCGACCTCGGTCAGCTCGATCGCCAACTCGTCGGGCAAGATCGGCAACAGCGTGGCTTCGGCACTGGGCGGCGGCTCGACCTATGACTCGGCCACCGGCACGCTGACGGCACCGACCTACACGACCTACAAGGCCAACGGCACCACCGCGAACGTCAACAACGTCGGCGATGCGCTCGACAGCGTCAACTCGAACGGCATCAAGTACTTCCACACCAACTCGACGGGCGCGGATTCGATCGCCACCGGCGTGGACAGCGTCGCGATCGGCCCGAACGCCGTCGCGAACATCGACAACTCGGTGGCCATCGGCAGCGGCTCGATCACCACCACGGCGGTGCCGGTGAGTTCGGCGACGGTCGGCGGCATCACCTTCGGCAACTTCGCCGGCAGCAACCCGGCCGGCACGGTGAACATCGGCGCGCCCGGTTTCGAACGGCAGTTGACGGGCCTCGCCGCCGGCCGGATCTCGGCCACCAGCACCGACGCGGTAAACGGCAGCCAGCTGTTCCAGACCAATGCAGCGGTGGCCTCGCTGTCGAGCAGCCTGAGCAGCGCAGCCGGCGCGTTCTCGAGCTCGGTGGCCTCGCTGTCCACCTCGACCTCGACTTCGCTGAACGCGCTGTCCTCGTCCACCTCCACCTCGCTGAGCTCGCTCTCGACGGGGGTGTCCACGACCAACAGTTCGGTCTCCTCGCTGTCCACCTCGACCTCGACCACCACCGGCTCGCTGTCCACCGGCCTGTCGAACACGAGCAGCAGCGTGACGTCGCTGTCGACCGCCACCTCGACCAGCATCGGCTCGCTGTCCACCAGCCTGTCGTCGACCAACAACTCGGTCACCTCGCTGTCCTCGAGCCTCGGCACGGTCAGCGCCCAGGTGGCCTCGCTGTCCACCACGGCGGCCAACAACACCACGCGCTCGCTGAGCGCCGGCGGTTACGCGGCCGACATGTCGGCGCCGGGCGCGCAGGCGCCGTCGGTCAGCGCCGGCTCGAACTCGGTGGCGCTCGGCCAGGGCTCGACCGATGGCGGCCGATCCAACGTGGTGTCGGTCGGCAGCTCGACCCAGCAACGCCAGATCACCAACGTCGCGGCGGGCACGGAAGGCACGGACGCAGTCAACCTCAACCAGTTGAATGCGCTGTCGACTTCTATGTCACAATCCTTCTCCGGCCAGCAAAGCCAGCTCAACCTGCTCGGTTCGCAGCTCGCGCAGACCCAGCAGGCGGTCCAGCAGACCAACCAGATGGCACGGCAGGGGATCGCCGCCGCCACGGCGCTGACGATGCTGCCGCAGGTGGAGCCCGGCAAGACCGTCAACATGGCGATCGGTGTCGCGCGCTTCGCCGGCGAGTCCGGCATGGCGTTCGGCGCAAGCGCGCACGTGACGACCAACGGCATTCTGAAACTGGGCATCGGCGTCTCGGGCCAGAACAAGACGTACGGTGTCGGATATGGATACAGCTGGTGATCGAATCCTTGCCATCGTCCCCCGCGGGGGAACCTGACAGGCGCCTGACCGTCGGCATCTCGCTGTTCGCGAGAGACGGCCAGGCGATCTGGGAAAACGGTATTCATCAGAACATCGCCTTCCTGGCGATGATGCTCCGCAAATCCGGCCGCATCGGCCGGATTTATTTCCTCAACGGCGGGGATGCCAAGCAGATCCCCACCGGCCTCGATTTCGGCGGACTCGACGTCGAACTGGTCAATCCGCGCGACGTCTCGCACCAGCTCGACGTGGTGATCGAGATGGGCGCCCAGTTGCAGGTGGATTGGCTCAAGTACATGAAGACGCTGGGCAAGAAGCTGATCATGTGCTTCGTCGGCAACGTCTACGCCGGCCTCTGCGAAACGCCGATCTTCAACCAGCCTTCGGGCCACATCTTCAACGGCGGCCCCTACGACGAAGTCTGGATCCTGCCCAAGGACGACAAGACGGCCAAGCCGCTGCTGCGCACGCTGATGCGCGCGCCGGTCTATTCGATGCCGCATATCTGGTCGCCGCATTTCGTCGATCGCCGCATCGCCGCGCTCGCGCAGGAAGGCATCCAGTTCGGCTATCAGGCGGGCCGCCGCACCGACTGGCGGCTCGCGATCCTCGAACCGAACATCTCGGTGGTGAAGAGCTGCCACTACCCGATGCTGGTCGCCGACGAGTTCTACCGCGCGCAGCCCGATGCGGTGAAGCACATGTTCGTGATCAACTCGATGCACATGAAGGAGCACAGCACCTTCGTGCATTTCGCGAACAGCCTCGACCTGGTGCGCCACCACAAGGCCACCTTCGAGCCGCGCGTCGAGTTGCCTTCGTTCCTGGCCCAGCACACCGACGCGGTGATCTCCCACCAGTGGGAGAACCCGCAGAACTACCTCTATTACGACGTGCTGTACGGCGCTTATCCGCTGATCCACAATTCGCCGATGCTGGGCGACGCCGGCTACTACTATCCGGAGTTCGATTCGGCCACGGGCGGGCGCGTGCTGCACCAGGCCTGGCGCGAGCACGACGCCAACCTCGACAGCTACCGCGCGAAGGCAAACGCCCTGCTGCAGCGCGTGTCGATCGATAATCCGGCGAACCTCGACGCCTACGTCGAGCGCCTCCTGGCCTGACCGATTTCCGCGGGAGAACCTGCATGTCCGATATTCCCGTCCGTGATCTTCCGAACGGCGGCAAGCGTCTCGTCGTGGGCGTCTCGCTCTATGTGCGCGGCGCCGGCCAGTCGCTGTGGGAAAACGGGATTTTCCAGAATTGCCTGCTGCTGGTGCTGCTGCTGCGCCAGTCGCCGCTGGTCGGCGAGGTGCTGATGGTGAACGGCGGCAACAACGAATCCGCCGATCCGCAGATGATGCTCGACGAGTGGCAGGTGCCGCTGGTCTCGATGGACGAGGCCATGACGCGCTGCGACGTGCTGATCGAGATGAGCGCGCAGTTCAACGCGAACTGGATCGCGGCCTTCCGCGAGCGCGGCGGCAAGGTGGTGACGATGCGCGTGGGCAACGACTACGTGATCGACATCGAGCGCGCGATGTTCGACAAGCCCTCGGGCTTCCTGTTTTCCGGCGCGCGCTACGACGGCGTCTGGACCATTCCCGAGTTCGAGCACTCGTGCCGCCACTACCTCGAATCGGGCCTGCGCCGCGAGGTCACGATCGTGCCGCACATCTGGCATCCGATGCTGTTCGACAAGGCGCGCAACCAGCTTGAGGAAGGCCGTTCCTACGGCTACCAGCCGGGCCGTTCGCACTGGCGCGTGACGATGTTCGAGCCGAACATCTGCATGGTGAAGACCAGCATCATCCCGATGCTGATCGCCGAGGCGGCCTATCGCGAGCAGCCCGCCTTCGTCGAGTTCGTGCGCGTGTGCAACACGCTGCACATGAAGGACCACACGACCTTCGTGCATTTCGCGCGCAGCCTCGACATCGTCAACCACAGCCTGGCGACCTTCGAGGGGCGTTTCGCGATCTACGAGTTCATGTCGCATCACGGCGACGTGGTGATCTCCCATACCTGGGAAAACGCCCAGAACTACCTCTATTACGAGCTGCTGTACGGCGGCTATCCGCTGGTCCACAACTCGCCCTTCCTGGGCCCCTGCGGCTACTACTACCCGGATTTCGACTGCGAGGAAGGCGGCCGCCAGTTGCTGCGCGCGTTCCGCGAGCACGACGCGAATCTCGAGGCTTACCGCGAGCACGCGGCCCATCTGCTGCACTCGGTCGACATCCACAACCCGGACAACGTCGCCGCCTACACGGAAGCGCTGGCCGCGCTCTATCGCTGAGGCAGCGCCCTAGCCAACTCGCCACATCGACTTCGAACCCGGAGGCCACTTGAAATCGATCCTCGTCCGCTGCGCCACGCTCGGCGCCCTCGCCGCCCTCGCCCAGCTCGCGCAGGCCCAGACGCCGGCGCCGGCCGCCGCGGCAGCCGGCAATGCGCCGACGCTCTCGCTCGCGCCCGTCAACGCGGGCACCTCGGCCGACGAGCTGCTGCGCAACGCCGACTTCGCACTCCAGATGATCGATACGGGCCGCTTCCACGACCTCTACACCGACGTGGCGCCGTTCGTGAAGCAGCGCTACGACGAGCAGCATTTCTCCGACGACACGCGCCAGTCGCGTCAACTGGTCGGCGCCATCAAGAGCCGCGGCTGGGCCGCCGTCACGCGCATCATCTACACGGGCGCCAAGGACGTGCCCGACGGCCTCTATGCCAACGTCGACTACGCCACCACGCAGACCTCGGGCAAGGTGGTCTACGAGAAGGTCAGCTTCCGCCTCGAGAACGACGGCCGCTGGCACCTGACGGGCTACGTGCCGCGCGTCGCGCAAGGGCCGATTCCGGGCAGCCAGTAAGCCCGCGGCGCCTCATGGCCGGGGGGCCTGCTCAGGCCTCCTCCTCGCCGTCGAAGTGCGGCTTCAGCAGCGCCTCGATCCAGTCCATGAAGGCCCGCACCCGGCGCGACAGGTTGCGCCGGTGCGCCACCACGAACCAGACCGGCAGCGAGGCCGGACGATACTCGGGCAGCACCTCCACCAGCTCGCGGCTTTCCAGGTAGGACAGCAGCCGCCAGCGGCTCGCCTGGATCAGCCCGATGCCGGCCAGCCCCGCCGCGTGATAGGTCTGCACGCTGTTGACGCTGAGCGCGCAAGGCAACGCCAGCGTGGCGGGCCGCCCGCGCTCGACGTAGTCCCATACGGTCGGCCGGTTGGCGAAGCTCATGGTGTAGTTGACCAGCCGATGGCCCTGGGTGGCCAGTTCGCGCAGGTTGCGCGGCACGCCGTGGCGAGCCAGGTATTCAGGGCTTGCCGCGTTTACCATGCGCAGGCTGCCGAGCCGCCGCGCCACCAGCGATTCGTCGACGATCCCGCCGATCCGCAGCACGCAATCGATGCCCTCCTGGATCAGGTCGACGCGCCGGTCGGTGCTCGACACCTCCAGCGCCAGCTCCGGATGCATCGCGATGAAGCCTGGCAGCGCCGGCACCAGCACGCTGCGCGCGATCTCGCTGGGCAGGTCCACGCGCAGGCGCCCGCGCAGCGGCACGTCGTGCTCGCTGGTGAACATCGACTGCAGCGCCTCGGCATCGGCCAGCAGGTCCTGGGCGCGCTGGTAGAAGGCGTGGCCGTCCTCGGTCAGTTGCACGGTGCGCGTGGAGCGGTGCAGCAGCCGCGCGCCGATCTCGGCCTCCAGCGCGCGCACCGTGTTCGAGGCGCGCCCCTTCTGGATGCCGAGGCTTTCCGCGGCACGCGTGAAGCTCGCCATCTCAGCCACCCTTACGAAGATCCGCAGCGCGTCCAGGTTCTGCATTGTGATGTTTGAAAATAACAGTGCGTTCAGATTGGCGCACTTTATCGCATCGAGCCGGGGGCGCATAGTGAGTGACTCACGGCCGGCGCCGCCGGCTGAACGACGGAGAACACGATGCGTTACAACCAGCTTGGCAATACCGGACTGTTCGTGTCCGAGATCTGTCTCGGCACGATGACCTTCGGCCGCTCGGGCCAGGACGGCATGTGGGGCAACATCGCCGGCATGGACCAGGCCACGGCCGACGCGATCGTCGAGCGCAGCCTCGCCGCCGGCGTCAACTTCATCGATACCGCCGACATCTACTCGTTCGGCGAATCGGAGGAGATGCTGGGCCAATCGCTGAAGAACCTGTCGGTACCGCGCAAGAACGTGGTGCTGGCCACCAAGCTGTACAACCCGATGAGCAGCGGCCCCAACGATCGCGGCACCTCGCGCGTGCACATCATCAACTCGCTCGAGGCCAGCCTCGAGCGCCTGCAGACGGATTACATCGACCTGTACCAGATTCACGCCAACGACACGGTCACGCCGATCGATGAAATGCTGCGCACCTTCGACGACCTGATCTCGCGCGGCCTGGTCCGCTACATCGGCGTGTCGAACTGGCAGGCCTGGCGCATCGCCAAGGCGCTCGGCGTGGCCGAGCGGCGCGGCTACGCGCGTTTCGAATCGGTGCAGGCCTACTACTCGATCGCCGGCCGCGACCTCGAACGCGAGATGGTGCCGATGATGAACGAGGAGAAGGTCGGCCTGATGGTCTGGTCGCCGCTGGCGGGCGGGCTGCTGTCGGGCAAGTACGGCCCGGGCTCGAACGACAACGAAGGCCGCCGCGCCACTTTCGATTTCCCGCCGGTCGACAAGGATCGCGCCTGGGCCTGCGTGGCCGCGATGCGCCCGATCGCCGAGAAGCACGGCGCGAGCGTGGCCGCGGTGGCGCTGGCCTATGTGCTCGCCAAGCCCTTCGTGACGACGGTGATCGTCGGCGGCAAGCGGCTCGAACAGATCGAGCAGAACCTCGGCGCGGTCAAGCTGAAGCTCGACGCCGAGGACCTCGCCAAGCTCGACGAGGCCAGCGCGCTGGCGCCCGAGTATCCGGGCTGGATGCTGTCGCGCCAGGCGGTCCATCGCGTGCCGCAGCCGTTCGAGCCGAAGGCCTGAACGAAAGCGGGGCCGACCTCGGTCGGCTCTCGTGAAAACGGGCCGGCGCCGCGATGATGCGGCACCGGCCCGTGTCGCTTGCCTCCGGCGCGAGGCCGGGGTCAGCCAGCCCTCGTCAGGCAGCCGGGAAGTCGGTGCTCTGCGTCAGATCCTTCCACTGCTCGAACCCGCTGCGCAGCGATTCGAGCTTGGTCTGCGCAAGTTGATAGGCATCCGAACCAAGCAGCAGGCGCAGCGGCGGATGCTCGGCTTCCACGGCGCGGATGATCGCCGCCGCGCCGCGCACCGGGTCTCCCGGCTGCGTGCCCGAGTAGGCGCGTGCCTGGGCACGACGCTTGCCGGCCGTCTCCGCGTAATCGTCGATCACGATCTTCGACTCGATCACCGAGCGGCCCGCCCAGTCGGTGCGGAAGCGCCCCGGCTCGACGATCGTCACATGGATGCCGAGCGGCCCGACCTCGGCCGCCAGCGACTCCGAGAAGCCTTCCACGGCATGCTTCGAGGCATGGTAGTAACCGGTCGCCGCGAAGGCCATCAGCCCGCCGATCGACGACACGTTGACCACGTGTCCATGCCGGCGCGCGCGCATGCCGGGCAGCACGTGGCGCGTCAGCGAGAACAGGCCGAACACGTTGGTCTCGAACTGGCGGCGGATCTCGGCGTCCTCGCCCTCCTCGATCGCCGAGAAATAGCCGTAGCCGGCATTGTTGACCAGCACGTCGATGCGGCCGAACTTCGCCTCGGCATCCGCCACGGCCCGGCCGATGGTGGCCTCGTCGGTGACGTCGAGCGGCAGCACCAGCGCGCGCTCGCCATACGGCGCGGCGAGCGCCGCCAGCTTGCCCGGATCGCGCGCCGTCAGCACCGCGCGGCCGCCCTGCTCGAGCACCTGGCGGGCCAGTTCATGGCCGAAACCCGTCGAACATCCCGTAATGAACCAGACGTCTTCTTTCTTCATCACCACTCCTTGGGAAAGATCGGATCGACAGCCGGCAGCCCGGCTGCATGAGACGTATGTTGCGCCGCGGCGCGCCGGCGGCGCCAGCGAGATCGCACCAATCTTTTGCGCGATCCTGCCAATCGTATCGGCAGGATCGCGAAGCATCGGCCGTGCCGTTGCACGATCCTGCCGAATGCCTTAGGGTGACGCGATCCGCCGAAACGAGCGCCGGCTCGCCAGGCCCCAGTGGAGACGACCATGGACCCCTTGCTCGACCCGATACGCGATGCGATCGAACGCCATTGCGCCTCGCCGCACCAGGCCACGCCCATCCCTGGCCTGACGATCTTCCGCATGACCAGCACCACGCCGCCCGATCGCGC
Source organism: Burkholderia gladioli (assembly GCF_000959725.1). Lineage (NCBI taxonomy): Bacteria > Pseudomonadati > Pseudomonadota > Betaproteobacteria > Burkholderiales > Burkholderiaceae > Burkholderia > Burkholderia gladioli. The sequence continues at coordinate 108,560 of NZ_CP009322.1, read as the reverse complement.
GCTCTACAACCCGCGCCTGCTGCTGATCGTGCAGGGCGCGAAGTCGGTGGCGCTCGGCGAGCTGTCGTTCCGCGCCACGCCGGCCAACTTCCTGCTGGTGACCGTCAACATCCCCGTCACCACCCAGATCGAGGTGACGCCCGACGGCCGCCCGCATCTCGCGCTGACGCTGAGCCTGGATCGCGCCCTGCTCGCCGAGGTGCTGCAGCGCGTGGCGGCCGAACCGGTGGCCACCGCCTCGCCGGCCGCGCTGGCGGCCGCGCCGCTGACCGACGCGCTGCTCGAGCCCTTCTCGCGCCTGCTGCGGCTGCTCGACCATCCCGACGAGATCGACTTCATGGCGCCGCTGATCGTGCGCGAGATCTACTACCGCCTGCTGACGGGCGCGCTCGGCGAGACGCTCACGCAGTTCGCGCTGAACAGTTCGCACGTGGCGAAGATCGGCCGCGTCACGGACTGGATCAAGCATCACTATGCCGAGCCGATGAGCGTCGAGGCGCTCGCCGAGCTGGCCGGCATGAGCGTCACCTCCTTCCATCGCCACTTCAAGAACCTCACCTCGATGACGCCGATCCAGTACCGGATGCAAATCCGCCTGCGCGAGGCGAGGCGCATGCTGATTTCGGAAGGGGAAGGCGCCGGGGCGATCGGCCTGAAGGTGGGCTACGAGAGCCAGTCGCAGTTCAGCCGCGACTACAAGCGCCTGTTCGGCGCGCCGCCCGCGAGCGACACGGCGCGGCTCGCCAATGGACGATAACAACGGGCGATAGCGGGGGGAAGGAGCAACAGGGATGACAAGGGCGGCCGGCGATGGCCGCCCTGCTTCGTCTCAGGCAGCCGAGCCGTTCACCAGGTTGGCGAGCAGCAGGTCGTAGTCGGCCACCAGGGCCGGGTTCTTCGAGGTGTAGCGGCGCAGCAGTTCGCGCTGGCGCCGCGCATAGTGCTCCCAGTCAGCGTCGTGCTCGCGCAGCACGCGCGCGAGCAGCCCGGCGCCGGCCTGCACGTCGTTCTCGGGGTAGTAGTAGCCGAGGTCCTGCACCAGGTGCGCGTTGTGGACCAGCGGATAACCCTGCCAGGCCACGTCGAAATAGAAGTAGTTGAGCGGGTTTTCCCATTGGTGCGAGACCACCACGTCGGTGAACTCGGCCAGGAACATCGGCGTGTCGTAGCGACCGACGAAGCTGGCCTTGCTGGCCCGCACGATCTCGAGGTAATTCATCAGCATCACGAACTCCTGGCTGTGATGCGCGATGTGCTCGGCATTGGTGACGTGCGTAAACGAGATCGCATCGGGGTCGCGCCGGAACACCTCGTCGATGATCAGCATCGGGTAGAGGCAGAACTTCACCACGTCGTGGTTCGGCTCCATCACCGTCAGGCGTTTCGCCGCCTGGCCGCTGGGCCGGTACTCGCCGTTCTCGCGCAGCGGCCGTGCGCGCTCGGTGAGGAACATCGGATCCCAGACGAAGGGAACCACGCGCCCCGGGCAGCGCCGCAGCGATTGCAGGAAGGGCAGCGAGGACGGCGCGATCTGCGGGATCGCCCAGATCTCGTCGTAGCCGCGATTGATGAACAGCGTGTCCCACAGCTTGCGGCCGAACAGGATCGATTGCGTGGCGTGGATGTATTCGAAGCCACAACAGTAGCTGACGATCTTCACGCCGCGCGCCTTCAGGTAGGCGGTCTGCTCGCCGTCGATCTGCCCGCCCAGCTCGATCAGCACGTCGAGCGAATCCTTCATCTCGGTGAAGCTGCGCGTCTCGAAGATCCTGCGATCCCAGGGCAGCGCATCGCTGAGCGCGACGTCGGTGGTATTGACCAGGCTCACGCGATAGCCGCGCGAGGATTTCATCAGCAGCTTCGCGAGATAGAGCGCGTTCTGCTTGATGCCGTTGATCCAGAGGCTTTCGTTCGGCTCGCGCAGGCCGATCGTGATACCGATACGCAGGCCGTTCAAATCGACAGGAGCAGTCATTATGGGCGGGCGAAAAAATGTCGCGGTGCGGCGCGCACGCAATGCCGGCGCTGCATGGCCGGCCGCGCACTCGCCTGGGTTCAGGGCCGCAGTCTAACCGAGCCGCCGCGCCTGGACTGTCATAAATGGTCACAGGATTCGCCGCCGGCCGCCACGGCACGAGCAGCGCAAAAACCGGGCCCAGACGCCCGGTTGCACGATGGCACGATGGCACGGCAAGGCGCGGGAGCGTCGGCGCGGGCCTTCGCCCACGCTGCGCCCTGCCGATCAGTAATGCCGGGTGCCGCGCACGTTGACGGCCGTATCGAACAACTCCTGCGCGCGGGCCAGCTCGTCCAGCGCGTGGTCGAGCCGCGATTGCGCAGCCGCGTATTCGGCGCTTCGCGCGCCCTCTTCCTGATCGCCGCGCACCGCGCGGAAAGCGAGATCGACGTTGCGCGTCGCCTCGACGTAACGCTGGGCGGCAAGCGCCTCGCGCGAATGAGCACCATGAGCCATCAACCGTCCTCCTCGGGCTCGCCCGTCGGCAAGCCAGCGGCGGGCGTTCAGGGAGGAACGCCCGCGGGCATCAATCCCGCTCGCCGCGCCGCGCCCGAAGGCTGCGGCAGCGGAAGCGACTTCCGGACCGGTCCGTCATTCGATCGCGCGGCCAGGCCGCTCGACGCTAGAGCAGCAGCTTGCCCTGACCATGGCCAGGCGTGCCGAATGCGGGCTCCGGATCGGGCGCGGGAAGCTCGAACAGGTCGCGCGTGATACCGCGCGCATGTTCGGCCGGCGGGCGGGCTCGCAGCCGCTTCACGAAATCCGTGTAGACGGCCGCCGGCTCCACCGCCGGCAAGTCGAACAGGTCGCGCGTGAAGCCGCGCGACTGTGCCTCGGCCGAACGCCCGCGCAGGCGCCCGACCAACTCGACATAGGTTTCGAAATCGCCGTCGCGCGCGGCCTTGTTCACGCGCGCGAGATCGCGTGCCTTGATCACCGAGGGCTCGGCCAGGCGCACCGTGTAGGGCGCGTCGAGCTCGACCGACAGCGCGACCGGATAGCTGCGCGCGCCGGGCTCGGCCGTGCGCGCCACGCAATCGACCACTACCGCCGACTGCGCCGCGCCGAGCGGCTTGCCGGTGACGGCGCTGCGCAGGTTCTCGGGCGTCACGCGCAGGCGCGTGCCGACGCCGAGCGGCGCCGCCGAGGCGCAGACCAGCGCGTAGTGCTGCTCGCGACGGCGCCCCGAAGGCAGCGTCGCGCGGCTGGTGATGAAGCTGTAGGGCGGCAGTTGGCGCACCTGGCCGCCGGCATCGACCCAGGCGTTCCAGAGCAGCATGCGCCCCGGGTTGACCACCGGCGCGCGGCTCACCACCGGTGTGAACAGCGCGACCAGCGAACCGGCGCGATGCGCGGCCACCTGCACGCTGCTGCCCAGCGACTGCCCGATGCCCCACAGAAACCGCCCGCCGCCGAGCCGACGCTCCCACTCCTTGCGGAGCACGGTGGTCGAGAGATCCTCGCCGAATTCGGCGCCGATCCGGGTCCAGCAAAACGTCGGGGGCAGGTGTTTCAGTGTCATCAACTCTCTCGGGTACCGCGGCCCGATCTTGCGATGGGGCATTTCAATAAGCGCTACTGTATAGTTATAATGCATGACATGGAAGCCCCAGACACCAATTTTTCCGTTCAGGAGCTGCTCGACAAGCTTCGTGGAGATCCGCGCTCATCAAGCGAGATAGCGCGGCTTTGCGGCGTCAGCCAGCCTACCGTGTCGCGGCTTCGCCTGTCCGATGGGCAGCGTCTTCGTCGCAGCGAACCATTCATCAAGCTATGCACTTTCTACGGAATGGAGGCCCCTGCCTCGGGCATGCGCACCGGCAGTTACGACGAGCGCCTGCGTGAGGCGATCGTCGAGGCCTGGGACGGCTCGGACGAGCACGGCCGCGCGCTGATGGTGGTGATCCAGGGGCTGAAGGGGCTCGGCGGCAAGCCGGGATAGCGCCGCGTCACGCGCGGCGCGACGGCTCGCTCGAGCCGAAGAAGGGAAGGAGAAATGCGACGCGGCCTGGCCGGCCGCGTCGGCGCATCGATCGAGGCATGAACCGATTCGATCGATCGCGATGGCCGCGTCGCCCCGGCGCCTGGCCGGGGGCGCGCGGCCGCTGGTCAGAACATCGTGTTGCCGTTGGCCGATTCGGCCGGCACGTCCTGGATCACGTCCCAGTGCTCGACGATCCTGCCACCCTGCACGCGGAAGATGTCCACCACGGCCTGGCCGCGATCGGCCGGCCCGTCGGTCGAATGCACATGCAGGAACACCAGGTCGCCGGCGCTGCCGCTGCGCACGATCCTCGCCCTCGATCGAGGGTGCTCCTTGAAATAGCCCGTGAAGAACTCGACGAACGGCGCCTTGCCGTCCGGCACGCCGGGATTGTGCTGTCGGTAGTCGGGCGCCACCACGGCGGCGGCGTGCTGCACGTCGTGCTGGTTGAAGAAGCGCTCGTAGAAGTCGACGACGAGCCGGAGGTTGCCGTCCTCCACGGCCAGGTTGCGTGGCGCCGCCGGTTGCGCTGCCACGGCGACGGTCGAAACCAGCAGGCCGCAGCCGATCAGGGCAGCGGACAGGAAGCGCGGGATACGTCGCATGAGAATCTCCTCGGCAGAAAACCGGAATATACGTGCACCGCGCGCCAGCGGCGAGCCGCCCGCCATCGAGCTCAGCTGCGGCGGCAACGCTGCGCCTGGCTCAGCTCGCGCAGCGTGCCCAGCGCGCGGCCATATTCCGCGTCGAACTCGGGCCGCTCGAAAATGGATCGAGGCGGCGTGCCGTCCGCCTGCCGTCGCGGCTTCGCCGCGCTCTCCTCGGGCCGGCTGCCGGCCACGTAGTAGACGTAGCGCGAGGCACCGCCCTTGCAGATCCGCGTGACCGCTTCCACCTTGCGATCGGCGATGAGCTGCTGCATCAGCGCCACCACGCGCGGCCCGCTCGACTTCCGCGTCCTGGCCAGCGCCGCCGCGCTGTGCGGCACGCCCGGCGTCATGCAGGCCAGCAGCGCGACGAGGTCGCGTCGATAGGTTTCGTCGGCACGCGCGCGCCGCCGTTGCCGTGCCTGCTCGGCATGGGCGCTCGCCTGTTTCGCGTCGTGCTCGGCGGGCGGCGGCGGCATCAGCTCGGCGCGACGCGAACGCGCCTTGTCGCTGGCGTAGTAGCGGATCCGCGCGTGACGCGCGGAATCGAGCTTGTCGCGCCGCACGACCACCAGGCTCTCGGCGATCAGGCGGCCCAGCAGGATCTTCACGCGCGGCGTGGGCACGCCCAGGCGGCTGGCCAGTTGATGGGCCTCGTAACCGTGCTCGCCGTCGAGCATCACGAGGAGGTCGCGGCCGCTGACGCGGGTCGCGGCGAGTGCGTCGAGCGGCGCGGATGTATTGGCGGTCATGGGTTCGGGCTCGGTGAGGACGATGGGGATTCGATCCGCCGGAGCGCCTTGCCGCCGGGCGCTCCGGTTTCGGTCTGGCGCCATGCGGCGCGCCGTTGCGCTACCTGGCCGGAATCGGCGAGTCGGAAAAGCTCGTGACGTCGGGCCCGTATTGCAGCGTGGCCACCGAGCGGCGTAGCACGCCGTAGTCGACGGTTTGGCCCTGGGCGTCATGCGCCTGCCCGCGCCAGAACACCTGGCCGGCGGCGGGCACCGCATCCTTGAGCAGGTCGTTCACCTTGCGCTCCCAGGTATAGCTGTCCAGCAGCGCATTGTCGTTCCACACGGCGATCTGGCCGCCGCTCGGCGCGTTGGCGCCCGTGGCCTGGCTCCATTTGGCGTACAGCGTGTCGCCCTTGATGCCGTCCGGATTGAAGTAGCTCGGGCCGAACGGCACGATGTACCAGTCGCCGTAGGATTCGGTCCACTGGTAGCCCTTGTCCGCCCAGTTGATCGAGGCCTCGCTGCCCCAGTTGATCCAGCGCTGGATGATGAAGGACTTGTCGAGCCGCGGCAGGTAGCTCGCGTCGCCCCACATCTCGACGCGCTTGTGCTTCGACTGCAGGAACCTGCCGAGCTGGTTCAGGTAGTCGACCTGGCTCGCCGTGGTGATGCTGCCCGAGTTGACATTGACCTCGTCGCCGCCGATATGCACGGTCGAGGACCGGAACCAGGGCAGGAATTCACCGAACACCGACTCCACGTACTGCAGCGTTGCCGGCTTGGTCGGGTCGATGGTGCCGCCGGGCGGCGTATCGCCGACATAGGCGATCGCGGGATTGGCCGCGGCGAAGGCGCCGGCATGCCCCGGCGTGTCGAATTCCGGCACGATCCGCACGTGATGGGCGGCGGCGATCGTCTCCAGCTTGTCCCAGTCGTCGCGCGTATAGACCAGGCCATCGGCGGGCACCAGGCCGGCGAATTCCGGCTTGTCGCTCTTCAGGCGGAAAGCGCGCAAACCCCAACTGCCGTCCTTCGCCTTGGCCTGGTCGTTCAGGTGCAGGTGCAGCGTGTTGAGCTTGTACCAACCCATGAAGCGCAGGTAGGCCGCAAGGAAATCGACGCTCGCGTACTTGCGGCCGACGTCGAACATGATGCTGCGCTCCGCGTAGCGCGGCACGTCCACCGCGAAGCCACGCGCCACCCGCAGATGCGCGCCCGCGGCGGCGCCGTCCAGCGAGAGCATCTGCAGCAGCGTCTGCGTCGCGTAGAACACGCCAGCCGCGCCCTTGGCGCGCAGCACCGCGTGGTCCTCCAGATCGAGGCTGTAGCCTTCCTCGCCGAGCTGGGCGGCGCTCGCTCCGCAAGGCGCGAGGCTCAGCACGATGTCCCCGGCGGCCGGCGTGGCCGCCCGGATCACGATCGGAAGAGCGAGACCGGACACGGTCTTCAGTTGTGCCTGGAACTGCGTGGCGGTATCCGCGAGCGCGGCCGCGTCGGCCGGGTCGACCAGGATCCGGCTGCCGGCATCGAAGCTCAGCGTGCCGTTGCCGCCGGTCCAGTCGCGCAAGGTGGGAATCACCATCGGCTTGGCATTGGCGCCGGCCGGCGCCTGCCCCAGCTCGGCCTCGCTGCAGGCCAGCGGGGCCGCCGCTGCCGGCCGGCTCGCGCCGGACGCGGCAAGCGCCGCGCCTTGGCCGCCAAGCGCGACCAGACCGCCGGCCAGCAGCATCGACAGCCAGGATGTCATCGAACGCGAAATACGCATCGGACCTTCCCTCTCTCTCAGGTTCATGGAGGCGACGGCCACGCTTCGAGGTGGCTTCGTTCGCGCGCACTACTTCGCAATGCGAAGCAATTCGGGTGCATTCACAACCAGCGGAAATCGCTTTCCGTCGACATCACGCGAGGCTTGCTTCGACGGGGAAACAGGCTGGATACGACAGCCGCGGCCCGCGAAGCCTGGCCTGCGAATGGCTCGTACCAGTTTGATACCAGCGTAACGTACACGCTTCGTTTTTCATTGGCAATGAAAAATCGACGGCACGGCCGGCAAGCGAGGAAGGTCGGCGCCGCCCCGGTGCGCCGCGGGATTCGGCACGCCGGGCGGCGGGCAACGACATTATGTTTCGACTCCGGGCCAATGCTCGCGCATCGTGCCCGGATTGATCACCGGGAGCAGGAAGTCCCGCATTCAGTGCGAGATCTTCTCGAGCGCGATGCCCTTGGTGCGGGGGCCCATCAGGCCGATCGAGGCCATCACGATCAGCATCGCGGCGGAGATGAAGGCGAACACGCCGGCCGTGCCGAAGCCGTTCAGCACCGAGGCGATCACGAACGAGGTGAAGATCGCCGAGAAGCGGCTCCACGAATAGACGAAGCCCACCGCGCGCGCGCGGATCGCGGTGGGGAACAGCTCGGCCTGATAGGCGTGGAAGCTGTAGGACATGATGTTGTTGGCGAGCGTGAGGCCGATGCCAAGCAGCACCAGCACGCCGGCCGTGCCGCTCTGGCTGAACAGCAGCCCGCAGACGATCGCGGCGCCCGCCATCGCCACGATCACGCTCTTGCGCTCGAAGCGGTCGCCGATCGCCAGGCCGATCAGCGGGCCGATCGGCGCGGCCAAGGCGATCAGGCTCGAATACATCAGGCTGGTGGTGATCGTGATGCCCTGCTTGATCAGCAAGGTCGGCACCCAGTTCGCGAAACCGTAGAAGCCGACGGTCTGGAACACGTTGAAGATCGTCATCATCACGGTGCGCTTGCGATACGGCGCCACCCACATGTCGCGGAAGCTGCCGCGCGCGATCACCGGCTCGCTCGGGCCCGGCGGCGGCAGCGGCCGGCCGTATTCGGCCTCGACCTTGCGCTCCAGCTCGCGCATCACCCGGTCGGCTTCCTCGAGGCGGCCCTGCTGGGCGAGCCAGCGCGGGCTTTCCGGCAGCGCGCGGCGGATCCACCAGACGAAGATCGCGCCATGCGCGCCGATCAGCACCACCCAGCGCCAGCCGTCCAGGCCGAGCGGCGCATGCGGCACCAGCAGGTAGGCGAGGAAGGCCACCACAGGCACCGCGCAGAAGCCGACCGCCTGCTCGCAGGCGAAGGCGCGGCCGCGGATCTCCTTGGGCACCAGCTCGGAGATGTAGGTGCCGATCGTCACCATCTCCACGCCGAGCCCGAGGCCGACCACGAAGCGCCAGAAGTTCAGGCCCGCGGCGCTGTCCTGGAAGGCCATCACGATGTTGGCGGCGGTGTACCAGAGCAGCGACCAGGTGAACACGGCGCGCCGCCCGAAGCGGTCGGCCAGGAAGCCGCAGGAGATGGTGCCGATGAACAGGCCCGCGAACAGCGCGGCGATGAAGCTCGCCACCCCGGTGGTGCCGAACAGGCCATGCGTGGAGGCCGAGAGGATGCCGCTCTTCACCAGGCCCGGCGCGACGTAGCCGCTGTAGAGCAGGTCGTAGAGCTCGAAGAAGAAACCGAGGCTCAGCAGCGCGACCAGCTTCCAGACGGTGCGCGTGGGCGGCAGGCGGTCGAGGCGCGCCGCGATCGCGCCGGCGTCGATGGGCGCCGCGGCGGTGAAGGCGGTAGATGAGGGTCGATCGGTGGAAGCCATGGCGGCGTGTCTCCGGTGCGGTCTTGTCGTCGCGACCGGCTCGCCTCGATACGGCGGCGGTCGGTCCGTCGCGCATTGTACCGGCTGGCCGAGCGGCCCGAGCGGCCCGAGCGGCCCGAGCGTGCCGAGCGTGCCGAACGCGCCGAACGCGCCGAACGCGCCGAACGCGCCGAACGCGCCGAACGCGCCGAACGCGCCGAACGCGCCGAACGCGCCGAACGCGCCGAACGCGCCGAACGCGGCAGGCGCGTCGCGCCCTGCCGCGCCGGATCGCTCAAGCGGCCTTCGCCGGCGCGGGCCGCTTCAGCAGGCCGATCAGCAGCGCCGTCGCCACGGTGCCGGCCACGATCGCCAGCGTATAGGTGCCCAGGTGCGTGACCGCGTTCGGGATCGGCAGCACGAAGATGCCGCCGTGCGGCACCTTCAGCTCGACGCCGGCCGCCATCGAGATCGCGCCGGTAATCGCCGAGCCGACGATGCACGACGGAATCACCCGCATCGGGTCGCGCGCCGCGAACGGAATCGCGCCCTCGGTGATGAAGGCGATGCCGAGCACGGCGGCCGCGTTGCCGGCCTCGCGCTCCTCGACGCCGAAGCGCGAGCGGAACAGCCAGGTGGCCAGCGCGATGCCCAGCGGCGGCGTCATGCCGGCCGCCATGGTGGCCGCCATCGGCGTATAGACCTGGCTCGCGATCAGCCCGGCGCTGAAGGCATAGGCGGCCTTGTTGACGGGGCCGCCCATGTCCACCGCCATCATCCCGCCGAGGATCGCGCCGAGCACCACCGCGCTGCCCGACTGCATCGAGCGCAGCCAGCCTTCCAGCGCATGCAGCGCCGCCGCCACCGGCGTGCCCACCACGTAGAGCATCAGCAGGCCGACGATCAGCGTCGACAGCAGCGGGATGATCAGCACCGGCTTCAGCCCTTCCAGGTTGCGGTGCAGCCGCAGGTGGCGATTGATCAGCAGTGCCGCATAACCGGCCAGGAAGCCCGACACGATGCCGCCGAGGAAACCGGCGCCGAGGCTCGCGGCCAGCATCCCGCCGACCATGCCGGGCGCGATGCCGGGCCGGTCCGCGATCGAGTAGGCGATATAGCCCGACAACGCCGGCACGATCAGCGCGAAGGCCGATTTCGCGCCGATCTGGAACAGCGACCAGGCCAGCGTGCCCTTGTGCGCGTCGTCGAAGGCGTAGATGCCGCCCAGCGCGAAGGACAGCGCGATCAACAGACCGCCCGCCACCACGAAGGGCAGCATGAAGGACACGCCCGTCATCAGGTGGCGATAGGCGCCGGGCGCCTTCGCGTTGCGGGCCTGCTTGGCCGCCGCGGCCTGGTCGGCCAGCGAGGCGCCGGCCGCGGACGCGGCGCCCGGCGCGGCGGCGTCGCGGCTCGCCTCGGCGATGGCGCGTTCGAGCAGCGCGGCGCCGCCGCTAATCGCGCCCTTCGTGCCGGTCTCGTAGAGCCGCTTGCCGGCGAAGCGCGATTTGTCGACCTGCGTGTCGGCGGCGATCACCACCAGGTCGGCCTCGGCGATCTGCGCCTCGCTGAGCCGGTTCTGCGCGCCCACCGAGCCCTGCGTCTCGACGTGGATCGCGTGGCCGAGCTGGCGCGCGCCCTGCGCGAGCCCCTCGGCCGCCATGAAGGTATGGGCGATGCCGGTCGGGCAGGAGGTGATCGCGACGATCTTCAGTGCACGCGCCGGTGCGGCCGTGTTCGCGGCCGGCCGCGTCGAAGCATCGGTTGCTTGCGCACGCATCGAAGCCGGTGGCACCGCGCCGTCCGCATCGGCCGCCGCGTGCGCGATCCGCGCCACCAACGCGTCGGCCTCGCGGATCGCGCGCTCGATCGAGACGCGATGGATCGCCTTGCCGGCGAATCGCGCCTCGTCGATGCCGGCCGTGTCGTCGGCGGCGATCAGCACCGCGTGCGCCGCGCCGATCTGCTCGGCCGTCAGCGGCGAGCCGATGCCCAGCGCGCTGCGCGTCTCGATCTCGAGCGTGCCGCCCAGGCGCCGCGCCGCGCGCAGCAGGGCCTGCGCCGCCATTGCCGGCGCGGCGCTGCGCTCCGGCGCCGCCACCAGTCCAATCAGTCTTTCCATGATGTCTCCGCTGCCGCGCCGCCCGCGCGGGGTCGCGCGGCGCCGTCGGCCGCGATCGTGAAGGTATCGAGTTCGACGCGCGCCGCATGCGCGTCGAGCGTTGCGTGATCCGGCAGATGCGGGCCGACGCGCGCTAGCTTGGCCGCCGCGAAGGCGCTCGCGCGGCGCCCGGCCTCGGCCCACGCGCGGCCCTCGACCAGGCTCGCCACCAGCCCGGCGACGAAGGCGTCACCCGCGCCCACCGTGCTGGCCACCGGCACCTGCAAGGGCGCCGCGTGAAAACCGTCGAGTTCGGCCGAGCCGGTCGTGCAGAGGCCGAATGCGCCCTGCTCGCCGAGCGAGACGGCGACATGGCGTATGCCGCGCGCCACCAGCTCGCGCGCCGCCTCGAGCAGGGCCTCGCGGCTGTCCAGCGGCCGGCCCAGCGCCGCCGCCAGTTCCTCGCGATTGGGCTTGACCAGGTCGGGCAGCTCGAGCGGATCGCCCGAGCCCAGCACCGCGGCCAACGGCGTGCCGCTGGTATCGAGCGCGACGCGCGCGCCCGCCTCGTGCAGCGAGCGCGTGGCGCGGCGATAGAAGTCCGCGTCGATGCCGGGCGGCAGGCTGCCGGCCAGCACGAACCAGCGCCCCGGCGCCGCCAGCGAGGCGAGCCGCACCTCCAGCGCCGCCAGGTCCTGCGCCGTGGCGCGCGCGGTGGCGAGATTGATATCGGTGGTCTGGCCGCGCGCCGGATCGACCAGCTTGACGTTGGTGCGCGTGCGCCCGGCGATGCGCACGAAACGATCGTCGATGCGCTTGCCGGCGAACATGGTCTCGAAGGCCTCGCTGCCCTCGCGGCCGAGCAGGCCCGTGGCGATCGTGGCGATGCCGTAGTCGGCCAGGCAGCCGGCGACGTTGACGCCCTTGCCACCCGCGTTGATCTCGAGCGATTCGGCCTGGTTCACGGCGCCCAGCGCGAGGCCGGCCACGCGCACGGTCTGGTCGAGCGCGGGATTCGGCGTGACGGTCACCACCACGGGCGCGGCGTTTGTCGCCGATCGGATCGTGATGCTCATGCGGCCGCCTCGTCCCGGGTCTCGCCGGCCGGGCCGACTTCGCCGCCGTCGAGCGCGCGCACGGCGTCGACATCGGCGGCATCGAGCGCGCGACGCGCCAGCGCGCGCAGCGCATCGAGCCGCGAGGCGCGCAGCCGCGTCTTCACGGCCGGGATATCGCGCACGCTCATCGACAGCTCGTCGACGCCCAGCCCTGCCAGGATCGCCGCGCCCAGCGGCTCGCCGGCCAGCCCGCCGCACACGCCGACCCACTTGCGATGCCGGCGCGCGCCGTCCACCGTCTGCGCGATCATGCGCAGCACGGCCGGATGCAGGCTCTGGGCCATCCGCGCCAGTTCGGGATGCTCGCGATCGATGGCCAGCACGTATTGCGTGAGGTCGTTGGTGCCGATCGAGAAGAAGTCGACGAGCTCGGCGAAATGGTCGGCCAGCGCCGCCGCCGAGGGCGTCTCCACCATGATGCCGAGCGGCACCTTGGGCGCGTCGAGCTCGGCGCGCACCGTCTCGGCCAGCGCGATCGCCTGGCGCGCCTCGTCGAGCGTGGACACCATCGGGAACATGATCCACAGCGGCCCGTGCATGGCGGCGCGATAGAGCGCGCGCAACTGCGGCACGAACAGCTCGGGCCGGCGCAGGCACAGCCGCAGCCCGCGCACGCCGAGGAAGGGATTCGATTCGTGCGGCAGGTTCAGGTAGGGCACCTGCTTGTCGCCGCCGATGTCGAGCGTGCGGATGATCAGGTGCCGCCCGCCGCTGGCTTCCACCATCTGCCGGTAGCAGGCGTATTGCTCCTCCTCGTCGGGCGCGTCGTGGCGCTCCAGGAACAGGAACTCGGTGCGCATAAGGCCGACGCCGTCGGCGCCGTTCTCGATCGCCGCCTTCACCTGCGCCGGGCGCGTGATGTTCGCGCCGATCTCCAGCACATGGCCGTCGAGCGTGGCGGCCGGCAGCGCGCGATTGGCGGCCGCGCGGTGCTGCGCCTCGACGAAGCGGCGCTGCGCCTCGGCCGCGCGCTCGCGATCGGCCGCCGACACGCCGGCATAGAGCCGCCCCGCGTTGCCGTCGAGCACCACGTGCTCGCCGTCGCGCAGCGCCAGCAGCGCGGCCCCGCAGGCCACGGCCGCCGGCACGCCCATCGTGCGCGCCAGGATCGCCGTGTGCGAGGTCGGGCCGCCGGCCACGGTACAGAAGCCGAGCGTGACGGCCGGGTCGAGCTGGGCCGTGTCGGAAGGCGTGAGGTCCTCGGCGATCAGGATCGCCGGCGCGCCCTGCCCGGCGCCGTCGCCCGACACATCGGCCGAACCCTCGACGTCGGCATCGCCGAGATGGCCGAGCACGCGGCGCGCGACATCGCGCAGGTCGGCGGCGCGCGCCGCCAGCAGCGGGTCGGGCAGCGCGGCCAGCTTCGCCGCCTGCTGCTCGGTGGCGCGATGCCAGGACCAGGCCAGCCCGTGCCCGTCGACCACCCGCCGCGCCGTCTCGTCGAGCAGCGCGGCGTCGTCGAGCAATTCGCGCTGCGCCGCGAAGATCGCGCCCTCGGCCTCGCCGAGCCGCGCGCCGGTCTCGCGCGCCAGTGCCTCGAGTTCGCGGGCGGTGCTCGCCAGCGCCGCCTCGAGGCGAGTGGCGGCGTCGAGCGGATCGTCGGCGCGGTCCTCGATCTGGAGCGTGCGCGAGCGCATCAGGCGCACCGGCCCGGCCACGAAACCGGGCCCGGCGCCGACGCCCTCGATCACCGTGGCCGGATCGCGCGGCGTCCACAGCGCCGGCTGCGCCTGCTGGCGGCGCAGCTTCGCCGCGTCGGCGCGCGCGTGCTCCTCGGCCGACAGGGCCTCGATGGTCCGCTTCAGCGCGGCCAGCGCCTCGGCCGCGTCGACGCCCTGCGCCGACAGCACCAACTCCGCATTCGCGGTGGCGCCCAGTTGCAGCAGGCTGACGAGGTTCTTCGGATCGGCGACGCTATCGCCGTGACGCACGCGCAGCGCGGCCTGGAAGCGTTTCGCGCTGGCCACCCAGGCGCTGGCGGGGCGCGCATGCAGGCCATGCGGATAGTCGAGCACCAGCTCGACGCGCTCGGCGTAGTCGGCCGGCGTAGCATGGACGATCGCGGCCGAGCCGGCGGCGGGCGCCGCGCCGGCATCGCCGTCGAGCACGTTCACGATCGCCAGCGGATCGCGCGTGGCGAGCAGTTCCGCCAGGCGTGCCGGATCGCCGATCAGGCGCGTCAGCCGCTGCAGCAGCACGATGTGCTGGTCCGATTGCGCGGCGATCGCGACCACCAGGCGGGCGCGCTCGCCGTCGCGCCATTCGACGCCATCGGGCAGTTGCAGCACGGCCACGCCGGTGCGGCGGATCAGGTGACGGTCCTCCTGCAGGCCATGCGGGATCGCCACGCCATGGCCGAGATAGGTGTTCGACACCTGCTCGCGGCCGTGCAGGCTGGCCACGTAGGCCGGCTCGATCACGCCGGCCTCGACCAGCAGCGCGCCGGCCTGGTCGATCGCATCGTGGCGGGAGGCGGCCCGGGCGGCGAGCCGGACCTGCCCCGCGGTAAGCAAGGACGACATCGCGTCTCCTGACGATTCGTTGGAATGGGCGTATTGGAATCGATACCACTTTTGCCGTCAAGCCGGGCCGGAGAATTGAAAATCGGCTGAAATTCGCGGCAAGCCCCGCTAGAATGCGCAGGCACGCCTGTTTCCGGGCCTCGGCGGCGGTTCAGGGCCGCCGCCGAGATTCCGCTGAATCAGGGTATCTCCCGATCCAGACACTGAAATCGATACCAGTCGATATGGCACTACGCATCAAGGATGTCGCCGAGGCGGCCGGCGTGTCGGTCACCACCGTCTCGCGCGTGCTGTCCAACAACGGCCCGGTGCGCGACAGCGTGCGCCGGCGCGTGCTCGAGGTGATCGAGCGGCTCGACTACCGGCCCAACGCGGCCGCGCGCCGGCTGCGCTCGGGCGACACGGCCACCATCGGCCTGATCGTCTCCGACGTGCGCAACCCCTTCTTCACCGAGGTCAGCCGCGCCGTGGAGGATGCCGCCTACGCGCAGGGCATGCGCGTGATCCTCTGCAACACCGACGAGAACCCCGAGAAGGAGGCGATGTACCTGCGCCTGATGGCCGGCGAGCGCGTCACGGGCGTGATCTATTCGCCGACCCACGCGGCCGCGCAGCGGTTCGACGCGAGCGCCTACGCCTTCCCGGTGGTGATGATCGATCGCGCCGGGCCGCCCGGCACCGCCGACGCGGTCACGCTCGACAACCGCGACGCGGCAGGCAGGCTGGTCGAGCACCTCATCGCGCGCGGTCATCGCCGAGTGGCGGGGCTGTTCGGCAATGCCAGCACCACCGGCCGCGAACGGCACGCGGCCTTCCTCGACGCGCTGGCCCGCCACGGCCTGGAAGGGCGCGCCGAATTCGTCGAGCCGAACGCGGAAACCGCGCGCCAGCGCGTGGGCGCCTGGCTGGGCGAGGCCGCCGCGGCGGGAAGGCCCGAGGCGATCGTGGCCAGCAACGGCCTGCTGCTGCTCGGCGCCTACCGCGCGCTGCGCGAGGCCGGCGCGCGCGTGCCCGAGGACCTCGCGCTGGCCGGCTTCGACAACGACGCCTGGACCGACCTGGTCACGCCCGGCGTGACCGTGATCGCGCAGCCCGTCTACGAGATCGGCAAGAACGCCATGCAGTTGCTCACGCAACGGCTGGCGGAGCCGGCGATGTCGGCGCGCACCCTGGTGCTGCCGGGGGAATTGATCGTGCGGGGCTCGACGGCGGCACGCGGCGGCGCCTGATGCCGCCGGCGCCGTTCCACCGCGCGGGATGCGCAAGATGGATGGAAGGCGCGCGCCGCTCGCGACGCGCGCCGACGGGAGCCCCGGCCGCGCTCAGACGTCGAACTTCACGCCCTGCGCGAGCGGCAGCTCGCGGCTGTAGTTGATGGTGTTGGTGGCGCGGCGCATATAGGCCTTCCACGCATCCGAGCCCGATTCGCGGCCGCCGCCGGTTTCCTTCTCGCCGCCGAAGGCGCCGCCGATCTCGGCGCCGCTGGTGCCGATATTGACGTTGACGATGCCGCAATCGCTGCCGGCGGCCGACATGAACTGCTCGGCCTCGCGGATGTCGTTGGTGAAGATCGACGAGGACAGTCCCTGCGGCACGCCGTTGTGCAGCGCCACCGCCTCGTCGAGCGCATCGTATTCGAGCACGTAGAGGATCGGCGCGAAGGTCTCGCGCTCGACCACCGCCGATTGCTTCGGCATCCGCACGATCGCGGGACGCACGTAGAACGCCTCGGCGCCGGCCACCTCGACCCGCTCGCCGCCCGTCACCACCCCGCCCTGCTCGCGCGCATCGGCCAGCGCCGCCTGCATCGCGTCGAAGGCCGCGCGGTCGATCAGCGGGCCCACCAGGGTGCCCGCGTCGAGCGGATCGCCCACCTTCACCGAGGCGAAGGCCTTCTCCAGGCGCGGCAGCAACGCGGCGGCCACCTCGCGATGCACGATCAGCCGGCGCAGCGTGGTACAGCGCTGCCCGGCCGTGCCGACCGCCGCGAAGGTCACGGCGCGCACCACCAGGTCGAGATCGGCGCTCGGCGCGACGATCATGCCGTTGTTGCCGCCCAGCTCGAGGATGCTGCGCGCGAGCCGCGCGCCGAGCACCTTGGCGACCTCGATCCCCATCCGCACGCTGCCGGTCGCGCTGACCACCGGCACCTTCGGCGAGGCGGTCAGCACTTCGCCCACCTCCCGCCCGCCGATCACCAGCTGGCTCAGGCCCTCGGGCGCCACGCCGGGATGCTCGGCCTCGAACTCGCGCACCGCGCGGGCGAACAGCGCATCGCAGGCGATCGCCGTCAGCGGCGTCTTCTCCGAGGGCTTCCAGACCACCGGATCGCCGCACACCAGCGCCA
Organism: Burkholderia gladioli; assembly: GCF_000959725.1. Classification (NCBI taxonomy): domain Bacteria; kingdom Pseudomonadati; phylum Pseudomonadota; class Betaproteobacteria; order Burkholderiales; family Burkholderiaceae; genus Burkholderia; species Burkholderia gladioli. The sequence goes on along the minus strand of NZ_CP009322.1, from coordinate 91,498 downwards.
GCGCCGTGTTCCAGGACCACACCGCGACCGGGAAATTGAAGGCCGAGATCACGCCGCACACGCCGAGCGGATGCCAGGTTTCCATCATGCGATGGCCGGGGCGCTCCGAGGCGATGGTCAGGCCATAGAGCTGGCGCGACAGGCCCACCGCGAAATCGCAGATATCGATCATCTCCTGCACCTCGCCCAGCCCTTCCGAGGCGATCTTGCCGGCCTCGAGCGTGACCAGGCGGCCGAGCGCGGCCTTGTGCTCGCGCAGCACGTTGCCGAAGCGGCGCACCAGCTCGCCGCGCAAGGGCGCGGGCACCGTGCGCCAGCGCGTGAAGGCGGCATGCGCGGCGTCGATCTTGCGCGTCACGTCGGCGGCGCTGTCGGTGGCGAGGGTGGCCAGCACGCTGCCGTCGAGCGGCGAGCGCGCCGTCAGCGCGTCGCCGCGCCAGGCGGCAAGCTCGACGCCGAGTTCGGCGAGCAGGGGCTGGATGGACAGGGAGGGAGTCGTCGTGGCGGTCATGATGGGTTGGCCATGTATGAGGGTTCGCGTGGATCCGTGCGGCGGCGCGGTGCATGCCGGCGCCGGGCACGGGGCGGACCGGGCGGCGGCGCGCTCCGGATAGGCGACGCGCGGCGCCGCCCGGTGACGATGCCGATCGGCAGAAGATACCAGAGCCCGCGCGCGAGGATCGGCTCGCGCCGACATCCCGACCCGCGCGTGTTTGCCCGATCTCGCCGGGCCGCCGCTCGCGGGTTAGGATGCCGGCACGTCCCGTTCCCGCGGAGTCGCGTCACGATGCAGAACTACTACGAAGCCAGCGTCACCCGCCCCGCCGCCGACGCGCCGCTGTCGGGCCGCGCCGAGGCGCGCGTTTGCGTGGTCGGCGGTGGCCTGGCCGGCCTTTCCACGGCGCTCGGGCTGGTCGAGCGCGGCATCACGGACGTCATCGTGCTCGATGCACAGCATGTCGGCCATGGCGCCTCGGGCCGCAACGGCGGTTTCGTGTTCGGCGGCTACAGCCTCGACAACGCCGAGCTGCTGGCCCGCCTCGGCCCGGTCGAAGCGCGCCGCCTCTATGGCCTCACCCTCGATGCGGTCGACCGGATCCGCGCGCGCGTGGCGCGCCATGGCATCGATTGCGAGCTGGTCGACGAGGGCGTGATCCTCGCCAACTGGTTCGCCGATCCGGCGCGGCTCGACGCGCCGCGCCGACTGATGAAGCAGGCCTTCGGGGTCGACTGGGAGCCGCTCGCCGCCGCCGAGCTGCAGCAGCGCCTGAAGACCTCGCGCTATCACGGCGGCCTGTTCGAGCGCAACGCCTTCCACTTCCATCCGCTCAAGTACGTGCTCGGCATCGCGCGGGCGCTCCGGCAAGGCGGCGCGCGCATCGCCGAACGCACGCCGGCGCTGTCGATCCGGCGGCGCGGCGCCGGAATGGTGGTGTCCACCGCCTATGGCGAGGTGCATGCGCAGGACGTGGTGTTCGCCGGCGGCGGTTACGCGCGCGGCGTGCATCGCCGCGTCGAGCGCGCGGTGCTGCCGATCGCCACCTACGTGATCGCCACCGAGCCGCTGGGCGCGCGGCTCGCCGATGCGATCGCCTGCCGCTCGGCCGTCTACGACACGCGCTTCGCCTTCGACTACTACCGCCCGATGGCCGACACGCGCATTGTGTGGGGCGGCCGCATCTCGATCCGCGAGCGCGGCCCCGAGGCGATCGCTCGGCTGCTCAAGCGCGACCTGGCGCTGGTTTATCCGCAGTTGCGCGACGTCGAGGTGCAGTTCGCCTGGGGCGGCTTGATGAGCTACGCGCGGCACAAGATGCCCCAGATCGGCCGCGACGCCGACGGCATCTGGCACGCGGTCGGCTTCGGCGGCCATGGCATGGCGCCGACCACGGTGGCCGGCGAGGTGCTGGCCGATGCGATCGCGGGGACCGCGCCGGTGCCCGCCGCGTTCGCGCATTTCGGGCTGGTGCCGGCCTATGGGCTGGCCGGGCTGGCGGCCGCGCAACTGACCTACAGCGCGTGGCAGGCGCGCGACGCGCTGGCGGCACAGCGGCGCTGAGCGGCAGGCGCCGCCGGTGCCGCGCGATCCCGGTCGGCGGCGTCTGGAAAGGGACGAGGCGCGGCCGCGATTGCCGGCCGGGGACGCGAACAAGCGCGGCAAGCCTCATCCCGGACGCGATACCGATGACAACGCGTCGGCTGGCTTTGCCCTGAGAGGTATACCCCCCTACCCTATCTAGAGTAAGATGACGCCCTGACGTATTCAGAGGGTATCGATCGTGAGCCACACGATTCGCGAAAAACAGAAACTGCTGAACCGGATCCGCCGCATCAAGGGGCAGGTCGAGGCGATCGAGCGCGCGCTCGTGGAGGAGCGCGGCTGCATGGATGTGCTGCAGCTCGTCACCAGCACCCGCGGCGCGATGAACGGCCTGCTGGCCGTGGTGCTCGAGGATCACATCCGCACGCACCTGGTCGACGCGCAGCCCGACCACGGGCACGGCAGCGGCACCGAGCAGTTGGTCGAGATCATCCACAGCTATTTCAAGTAAGGGGCGAGCATGGGCAGAACCAATCAGTCCGCCGCCGGCGCGCGGCACGAGCATGTATTCCTCGGCGAGTCTCACCGGGACAACGAACGCAGGACCTGGATGGTGATCGCGCTGTGCGGCGCGATGATGGTGGCGGAGATCGTCGGCGGCAGCCTGTTCGGCTCGCTGGCGCTGGTCGCCGACGGCCTGCACATGTCCACCCATGCCGGCGCCATGCTGATCGCCGCGCTGGCCTACACCTATGCGCGCCGCCACGCCACCGACCGGCGCTTCGTGTTCGGCACCGGCAAGCTGGGCGACCTGGCGGGCTTCAGCAGCGCGATCGTGCTCGCCATGATCGCGCTGCTGATCGGCTACGAGGCCGTCGCGCGCTTCTTCGCGCCGGTGCCGATCCACTTCGGCGAGGCCATCCCGATCGCCGTGCTGGGGCTGCTGGTCAACCTCGCCAGCGTCTGGCTGCTGGGCGGCGGGCATCACGACCACGACCATGGCCACGCTCACGGTCATGCTCACGAACCTCACGGCGGACATCGGGATCATGACGATCACGATCACCACCAGGCTCCGGCCGCCACGCATCGCGATCACAACCTGCGCGCCGCCTACTTCCACGTGATCGCCGACGCGGCGGTGTCGGTGCTGGCCATCGTCGGCCTGCTGCTGGCGCGCGCCTTCGGCTGGCTGTGGATGGACCCGCTGGCCGGCGTGATCGGCGCGCTGGTGATCGCCAACTGGTCGTGGGGCCTGATACGCGACACGGGCGGCATCCTGCTCGACATGGATCCCGGCCAGCGCATGGCCGAGAACGTGCGCCACGTGATCGAGGACCAGGGCGATACCGTGCTCGACCTGCATGTCTGGCGCGTCGGCCCCGGCCACATGAGCGCGATCGTCTCGGTGGCCACCCGCGAGGCGCGGCGCGACCCGGGCTTCTATCGCTCGGCGCTCGCGCGCTTCCAGGATCTGTCGCACCTGACGATCGAGGTCAACGCGGCCCCCGCCGGAGCCTGAGCGATGGCGGTCAAATCGCCTTGCGTCGAGATCTGCAGGTTCGACGGCAAGACCGGGCTCTGCATCGGCTGCCTGCGCACGCGCGAGGAAATCCGGGGCTGGAACAAGATGACGGACCACCGCCGTCATCAGGTCATCAACGAGAGGGCGCGCCGACAAGCCAGGCTGGCGCGCCCGGCGCCGCCCGCCAAGGGCCAGGGCTGAGCCGGCCTCGCGGCCGAGGCGGGCCGCTTAGCGAGTCAGCGTCAGGCGGCGCACCGCCACCACGCTCGTGCTGCCGTCCTCGCGCCTGTCCTGCGAGTAATTCCCCACCTTGAAGTACACCGGGATGTCGCGCCACGAATCGGCCGCGTATTGGAAATCGCGCGCCGCCCGGGCCGTGCCGCTGCTCACCTCGACCGACACCGTGTCGCCCACCAGGCGCAGGCGGCAGTCGATCGGCGCGCCCAGCGGCACCTGGCGCAGCAGGGGAATCCGTTGCTCCGGGTCCCCGTAATGCGGCTTGACGCCCATCACCACGTCGCCGTTCAGCCAGCGCAGCTTCAGGGCCTCGGAGCCGCCTGCCTTCTCGCCGTGGATCTGCGCGAAGATCAGGCTGCCGGTGGCCGGCTCGGCCATCACGCGCAGCTCGATGCTCTCGGCATGCACTTGCTGGCTGGCCGGGTCCATCATCCAGCTTCCGCTCTCGCGCAATTCGACGCGCGGATACTCCGAATTCGCCGAATGTCCGGCGCCGGACGGCACGCGGAACATCATCTCGCCGGTACCGCCGTCGGTGAAGAAATAGGCATCCTGATAAGTGCCCACGGGCTCGACTTCCCTGAACCGGCGCTGCTCGTCGAGCGTCTGCAGCCGATAGGACGAAAGATCGAGATTCTGCCCCGGGGCGAGACTCGGCGAGAGCGGGCCGGCATGGGCGATGCAGCTCCAGCCGAGCAGCGGGATCCATGGGATTCGGGAGGCCTTCATGCGGGATTCGAGCGCGACGGAATGGGGGAAAGCGATCATGACACCGCCGCTGCGGCGCACGCGAAACGCGCCCCGGAACCGCGCCGGAGCGCCGGAACCCGCGTGCTAGAATGCGCCGGATCCAGCCGCCGACACAATCACATGAAACAAGGTAGCAACACCGACGCGCCCGGCGAGGGCGCGCAGCCGGCCCGCGGTACGCGCCGCGACGAATCCCGTCGCAAGTACGACCCGGAGCAGACCAAGCGCAACATCCTCGAGGTCGCGACCCAGGAGTTCTCGGCGATGGGCCTCACGGGTGCGCGTGTCGACGCGATCGCGGAACGCACCAACACCACCAAGCGGATGCTCTACTACTACTTCGACAGCAAGGAAGGGCTGTACGAGGCGGTGCTGGAGAAGGTCTACGGCGACATCCGCGCGCTCGAGCTCGAGCTGAACGTGGGCGAACTGCCCCCCGTCGAGGGCATGCGCCGGCTCGTCGAGTTCACCTTCGACTACCACGACCGGCATCGCGATTTCGTTCGCCTGGTGTCGATCGAGAACATCCATGGCGCGAAGTATATCGAGCAGTTGAAGTCCTTCAAGAACCGCAATGTCAGCATCATCAAGACCATCGAGGAACTGCTGGCGCGCGGCGTCGAGTCCGGCGATTTCCGCGCCGACGTCGACGCTTTCGACCTGCATCTGATGATCAGCTCGTTCTGCTTCCATCGCGTCGCGAACCGCTACACCTTCGGCGCCGCGTTCGGCCGCGATCCGTCGGCACCGCGCCTGCGCGTGCGGCATCGCACCATGATCGCCGACTGCGTGCTCGGCCATATCGCGCGCTGAGCCGTGCCTGGACGGCGCGCGCCTCGCGGCGCGGCGCCGTCGCCCCATCCCGCTCCCCGCCTCAGACGTCCCGCACCGGCGTCGCCAGCGCGATCCGCGCCTTCGCCTCCGGGCTGCCCTCGACAAAATACTTCCTCGCCCAGCGTGAATCGGGCTGCAGGTTCAGCCTCGGGTGCGCGTCGGCGTGCGTGGCGCCGCCGCTGCGCCTGGCCTCGATCGCCAGCGCCCGTGCGCGGTAGTGCTCGTAGAGCCGCAGGAATTCGGCCAGATAGGTGCCGGCGATGCGGCGGTCACGGATCTCGAGCAGGTTCTCGTCGTTGTAGTGCTCCGAGTTCGAGCTCATGTTGGCCGAGCCCGTGTAGACGATCGGATTCTCGCCCTCGGCATCGATCACGATGAACTTGTGGTGGATCACCACCGGCGGATACGGCGGCGCGGCCTCGCCCGGGAATACGCGCATCTCGGGCTCGAAGCCCTCGGGCACGGTGGCCGGCGAGAAATACTCGGCGTCGATCACGTCGCGCTGCTCGCGGCTGCGATGGTAGAGCGAGAGGTTCGCGAGCTGCGAGCTGTTCAGCGTCTTGCCGTCCTGCTGGTTCGCCTCGGCGGCCTGCGCGCCCTTCACGCTGATGCTGTTGACCAGGCCGAACATCATCCGCCCCGCGTCGCCGGCCGCGAAGCAGGCATCGCGCAGCGGCGCGTCGGTCGGCATGAACAGGCAGAACACCACGGAATGCCGGGCGGCCTGGATCGCCGCCACGATCGTGTCGATCTCGGTGCGCTGCTTGCCGGGTTCGGGCGAGAAGGCCACGCGCACGCTCGCGCTGCCGACCCGGGCCGGCTCGGACCAGCCGTGGCTCAGCTTCGCCGTGTCGGCGATCGAGGGATTGGCGGCCAGCGAGCGCGCGCGATCGTTGTAGAGCCCGGCCAGGATCGCCGAGTCGAAGCTGTGCAGCACGTTGGCCTGCTCGGTGATGCCCTCGGTGGTGAAGTTGGCCGAGCCGGTCAGCAGGCGAGCCGGCTGCGGATCGCCGTTTGCGGCATCGGTCACGATGAACTTGTCGTGCATGATGCGCGTGCGGTCTCGCGGCGCGAGGCTCGCGAGGTCCTTCAGCAGGTCGACGGCCGGCTGGTTCGGCGAGGGCAGCGGCGGCTTGCCGCCCGAGCGCTGGGTGAGGTGCGCGTCGTAGACGATCGCCAGCGCCTGCTTGCCATGCCGCTTGCCGAAGGCCTCGAAGGCCGGGATCGCCCACAGCGTGTCGGTCAGGTGATAGACGGCCGAAGCCGCGCGCGTGGCCGGCTCGAGCATCAGCTCGAACACCTGCTGCAGGTCGTTCGCCAGCCAGGTGCGCAGCGCCAGCGCCTGGGCGTCGCTGGGCTTGTCGTGCTGGCCCAGGCCGAGCGCCGCCACCTGCCGCGAGAAGGCCTGCGAGCTGACCACGGCACGGTTGAACCAGGTGCCGATGCCGTCCACCACGTGCTCGGGCAGCGTGATCGCGCAATGGCCGGCCTCGGCGTCGAGCACCTGCAACTGGTCGGGATGGCCGACCACGGGGTAGACGTCGTAACGGAACGACTGGCCGCGATCGGGCGGATCGATGCGCGCATCCCACCACATGAACTTCTGGATCGGCGCCTGGTCGGTGGGCGCGTCGCGCTGCGTGTCGGCCACCGGTCCGTCGAAGGTCAGCCGGTTGGGCAGCCAGCTGCTGGCCGCGCGCGTCTGGCCGTCGGTGCTGCGAAAGCCCGGCGTGCGACGGATCGCGAAACCCAGGAAGTCGTCGCGGCTCGCGGCTTGCGGCCAATCGAAGGCCAGCAGGACCAGGGTCGGGGACAGGTAACTGCGCACGGTGACGGACATCGGCTCGCTCCTCGGCTCGGTGGAGAGGCCAGTGTCGCGGGGCCGCTTGCCAGCGCAATGACGATGCGATGACGTTTTCGTGTCGATCGCATGAAGACGGGGTCGCGGGAGGACGCGCTCGATTGAGTGGCGGGTGGTGGGTAATCCACGCGGTGCTGCACCCGGCAGGCCCAGGGCGGCACGCCTTCAGGCGCCCGCCCATCGCACCTCACGCATCACACACGATCAATTCGATACCGCGCGCGGCGAAGGCGCGGCGCAGCGTCTTCTCGGGCGCACGATCGGTGACGAGGTAGCGCGTGCTCTCGATGCCGTTGATGCGCACCGGCGTGACGCGGCCGAACTTCGAATGGTCGGCCACCACCACCGCCGTGGCGGCCGAGGCGAGCATCCGGCTGCGCACCTCGGCGGCGATCCGCGAATAGTCGGTCAGGTCGCCGTCGGGCGTCACGCCGCCGGCGCCGACGAAGGCGAAATCGACGTGGTACTGGGCCAGTTGCTGGATCGTGTCGAGGCCGAAGGTGGCGTCCTCGTCGTCGGACAGCTCGCCGCCCAGCAGGGTCACGCGGTTCTCGTTGCGGCGCGCCAGCGCGAAGGCGATGCGCCAGTCGTTGGTATAGACCGTCAGGCGATGCCGGTCGGTCAGCGCCAGCGCCACCGCGTGCGTGGTGCTGCCCGAGTCGAGCAGCAGCGAGGCTCCGTCGGGCACGAAGTCGGCGGCGCGGCGGCCGATCGCCTGCTTGGCGTTGGCATTGGCGGCCTCGCGCTCCGACAGGCTGGGCTCGCGGCGGTCCGCCGCCAGCGCGCCGCCGTGCGTGGTGACCACCAGCCCGCGCGTGGCGAGCGCGTTCAGGTCGCGACGGATGGTCTCGCGCGAGACGCCGAGCGTGCGCACCAGTTCGGCGACCGACAGGGCGCCCGAACGGGAGAGTTCCGACAGGATGTATTGATGACGTTGTTCTGCAAGCATGAAACGGTCCGGGAACGCACCGAAAACCAGGGGCGGCCTATTGTAGTACGTGAACTTGACAGGACTGTGAGCATTCGGCAAGCCGTCCCCCCGGCCCCCGCGCTACCTGAAACGGTGTATTGCCAACGTCGCGTGAATCGGGCGCGATGGCGTTGCTACACTCCGGGCTTGTTGATCAGGCTTGTCCATGGAGCTCCCGATGTCCGAATCGCCCGCCGCCCTTGAAATCCGCTTCCCCGTAGAACGCCTCAACGACGGCGCCGGCGATCCCTACTGGATCGACCTGACGCTGGAGGAAGCGCGACGCCTGCACGCGCAACTGGCCGGCCGCCTGGGCCTGGCGCCGGCCGAGGGCGACCAGGTCTTCGCGCTCGGCTGAGCGAGCCGGGAGGCGAACCGCGCCGTCATGGCGCGGGTAAGGCGCAAACCACCGCCGCGCCCGCGCGCGAGCGCTCCGCGTTCACCGCGGCGCCGCCTCGATCCCCCCCCGCTTCATTCCCGCCTCGCATCCCTCTGCCTCGCTGCAGTTTTTGACAAGACGCCCGGCGCCATCGCGCCGATACTGCGCGCTTTCCTCCGCTGCGCCCCACCCGGCTTTCCCCGCATGTCCGCCTTGCTCGCCGCCGCCGCGTTCGTCGCGCTCTGGTCGACCGGTTTCATCGTCGCCCGCGCGATCCACCCTTACGCCGACCCGAATCTCTACCTGCTGGCCCGCTTCGGCGGCACCGCGCTGCTGTTCGCCATGATCGCGCTGGCCAGCCGGGCGCGCTGGCCGGCGCGGCGCGAATGGGGCCGCCAGTTGCTGGCCGGCGCGCTGCTGCAGGGTGTCTACCTCGGCGCCAGCTACTGGGCCGTGGCGCAAGGGCTGCCGGCCGGCGTGATGGCCCTGCTGGGCGCGCTGCAACCGCTCGCCACCGCGGTGCTGGCCGTGCCGCTGTTCGGCGAGCGCCTGCCCGCGCGCGGCTGGGCCGGGATGGCGCTCGGCGTGGCGGGCGTCGCGCTGGTGCTGGCGCCGAAGCTGGCCGCGCCGGGCGCGACGGCCACCGCACATGGCGCCGCAGGCGCCTCGGCCTTCACAGTGCTGGTGGCCGTGCTGTCGATCGCCTCGATCACGGCCGGCTCGCTATACCAGAAGAGCGCCGTGGCACGGACCGACCTGTGCACCGCGGTGGCGCTCCAGAACGCCGGCGCGGCGCTGGTCGCAGCCGCCTTCGCGCTGGCGCTCGGCGAAACGCACTGGCAGCCCGCGCCGACGCTCTGGCTCGGCCTAGCCTGGGGCATCGCGATGCTCTCGGGCGGCGCGATCGTGCTGTTCGTCTGGCTGCTGCGCCACGGCGGCGCCGCGCGCGCCACCTCGCTGATGTTCCTGGCGCCGCCGCTGGCCGCCCTGCAGGGCTACTGGCTGTTCGGCGAGACGCTCGGCGCGCTGCAACTGGCCGGCTTCGCGGTGGCGCTGGCGGGCGTGGCGCTGGCGCGCTGGTCGCGCTGAACGGGGCCACCCCGTGGCCCGCTTGCCCCCAACGCCAGCCCCGGGATCGCGCCGGCCTCGCGCGATTGCGCTTATGATGCGCGTCTGACCGATCCCCGTTCCGGAGAGCTACACCGTGATGACCCGTCCCGATTACGCCGCGCGGCAGCGCGCGATTGCCGCCGAACTGCTGGTGGCGCCTAGCTTCGACGCCGCCGAGGAGGCCGAGCGCCGCATCGGCTTCCTGGCCGACTACCTGCGCTCGACCGGCCTGTCCACCTACGTGCTCGGGATCAGCGGCGGCGTCGACTCGTCGACGGCCGGCCGTCTCGCCCAACTGGCCGTCGAGCGCCTGCGCGCGAGCGGCTACGACGCGCGCTTCATCGCGATGCGCCTGCCCTACGGCGTGCAGCGCGACGAGGAAGACGCCCAGCGCGCGCTGGCCTTCGTGGCCGCCGACGAGAACCTGACGGTCGACGTCCGGCCGGCCGCCGACGGCATGCTGGCCGCCACCGCCGCCAGCGGCCTGGTGTTCCGCGACGAGGCGCAACAGGACTTCGTGCACGGCAACATCAAGGCGCGCGAGCGCATGATCGCGCAGTACGCGGTGGCCGGCGCGCGGCGCGGCATCGTGATCGGCACCGATCACGCGGCCGAATCGGTGATGGGCTTCTTCACCAAGTTCGGCGACGGCGGCGCGGACATCCTGCCGCTGGCCGGCCTGACCAAGCGCCGCGTGCGCGCGGTGGCGCGCCACCTGGGCGGCGCCGACGCGCTGGTGATGAAGGTGCCGACCGCCGACCTCGAGGCACTGCGCCCGCTGCTGCCGGACGAGACCGCCTACGGCGTGACCTACGACCAGATCGACGATTTCCTGGAAGGCAAGCCGGTGGACGACCACGTCTACGAGACCGTGCTGCGCTTCTACGATGCGACGCGCCACAAGCGCGCGCTGCCGTACACGCTGCACGACTGGCCCGGCGCCGCCGCCTGAGCGCCGCGCCGTTGCTTCGACTCGATGGCTGGGAGCCTGGAAAGATGCTGATCGACTGGCATGCGGTGCTGACGGTGCTGTCCGTCTACGTGGTCGGGGTGGTGATCCCCGGCCCGAACTTCGTCGCGGTCGCCCACAAGGCGGCCTCCTCGACGCGCGCGGCCGCGCTCGCGATGGTGGGCGGCATCGTCTCGGTCAACCTGTTCTGGGCGAGCTGCGCGATCCTCGGCGTCGGCATCGTGTTCACCGCCTTCCCGTGGATCGCGATCGCCGTCAAGCTGCTCGGCGCCGGCTACCTGATCTGGTTCGGCTCGCGGCTGGTGCTGAACGCGAAGGCGGCGCCCTCGCCGGCCCCCGCCGCCGCCGAGGCGGCCGGCCCGGTCGATCATCGCCGCGCCTTCGTGCAGGGCGTCGCCACCAATATCGCGAACCCCAAGTCGATCGCCTTCTTCGCCGCCGTGTTCGCCTCGGCCACGCCCGCCCACGTCACCTGGCCGACCTTCGGCGCGATGCTGTCGATGGTGCTGGTGGTCGCCTCCTCGTGGTACGGCTTCGTCGCCGTGGTGCTCTCGCACCCGGAAGTGGCCAGCGCCTACCGGCGCGGCAAGGCCTGGGCCGATCGCATCTGCGGCGGCGTGATCGTCGCGCTCGGCCTGCGCCAGTTGATCCGCTGATCCGCCGGGCCAGCCCGGCCGGCGCCCGTCGCGGCGCCGGCGCGCGGCATCATTTGCGCATCACATCGCATCTCCGGGCGTCAACGAGCAGGAAACAATTGGCCGTCAAGGGTTCGAAAACGTAAATACAACGAAACATCCCGGCCGCGCCCGCATCGATTTCATGAAATCCCTTCACCGTCAGGCCTCCGGCGCGCTCTTGCGGGCAACGCAAGTCTGAGTTTCAGGGTTCCCGCCCGACCCGTTTTTCCCTCTACCTACACTCCGTCATCCGTCGCAAGACAGCCCGGATACGACCACCAATCAGGAAGGGGAAGCTCATGACAACCACTACGCTCCGGCACACCGCCCTCAGCATCGCGGCCGCCGTCACCACGCTGTTCGCCGTGACGGCCCACGCCCAATCGAGCGTGACGCTGTACGGCCTGATCGACGAAGGCCTCAACTTCACCAGCAACGCCGGCGGCCACTCGGCCTACCAGCTCGCCAGCGGCGACACCGGCGGCAGCCGCTGGGGCCTGAAGGGCAACGAGGACCTGGGCGGCGGCAACCACGCGGTGTTCCTGCTCGAGAACGGCTTCAACGTGAACACCGGCAAGCTCGGCCAGGACGGCAGCGAATTCGGCCGCCAGGCTTACGTGGGCCTGTCGTCGGACCACTACGGCACGCTCACGCTGGGCCGCCAGTACGACATCACCATCGACCCGCTCGGCTATACCTCGCTGACGGCCGCCGGCAACTGGGCCGGCGACGTGGCCACGGTGCCCTTCGACAACAACAACGAAGACTGGGATTTCCGCGTCAACAACTCGGTCAAGTACGTGAGCCCGACCTGGAACGGGCTGACCTTCGAGGCCATGTACGGCTTCAGCAACACCACCGGCTTCTCGAACAACCGGCTGTGGGGCGCGACGCTCAACTACCAGAACGGCGGCCTGACGGCGGCGGCCTCCTATCTGCGCATGAACAACCAGGGTTCGACGAGCACCGGCGCGGTCAGCTCGGGCGACCTGTTCAACGGCTCCTCGGAACAGAACATCGGCGCGGCCGTGTCCTATCGCTTCACCAAGGTGCTGGTGGCGGCCTCGTATTCGCACGTCGACGTCTACAACCCGACCAGCAACGTCTGGCTCAGCAACAGCGCGCTGCCGAACGGCGCGGCCTGGAACGCCTGGAAGTTCGACAACATCGAAGTCAATTCGCAGTACTACTTCAATTCGGCGTTCTGGCTCGGCGCGTCGTACACCTTCACGATCGCCCACCTGCACGCGCAGGACGGCGACTTCACGCCGAAGTACCACCAGCTCGCGCTGATGCTCGACTACGACCTCAGCAAGCGCACCTCGCTCTACGTGCAGGGCGCCTACCAGCACGCGGTGAGCGCGCATACCGGCACCAGCTTCGACGATGCGCAGATCATCGACGCCTCGGCCGGCGCCTCCTCGGGCGTGAACCAGACGGTGGTGCGGATCGGCATGCTGCATCGCTTCTAAGCCGGCAGCGCGGCGCTCCCCGCCTCGCGTGCGCGGGCCCGGTCATCCTCAGGGCCCGCGCCGCCCGGCCGATCGGCCGGGCGTTCCTGTTCATGAAGCGAGGATTTTTGATCGTCGCCGCGCTTCGGGTAGGCTTGCGCTTTCCGCGTTGACCGATCCCCATCATGCAACGACGCCGCTTCCTCGCTTCCCTGGCCTCCCTCGGCGCCGGCCTCGCCGCGAAACCGGGCGCGGCCGCCGCGGCCCTGCCCGTCGGCGCCGACGCCGATGCGCCGGCACGGCTCGACGCGAGCGCGGCGCTGGCGCACTACCTGCACCGGATCGACGCGATCGACCGGCGCGGCCCGCGGCTCAACAGCCTGATCGAACTGAACCCGGACGCGCGAGCGATCGCGGCCACGCTCGACGCCGAGCGCCGCGCCGGGCGCTTGCGCGGTCCGCTGCACGGCACGGCGCTGGTCATCAAGGACAACCTCGCGACCGGCGACCGGATGAGCACCACGGCGGGCTCGCTCGCGCTCGACGGCGTGCACGCCACGCGCGACGCGTTCCTGGTCGCGCGCCTGCGCGAGGCCGGCGCCGTGATCCTCGGCAAGACCAATCTCAGCGAATGGGCCAACATCCGCTCGACACGCTCGACCAGCGGCTGGAGCGGACGCGGCGGCCTCACGCGCAACCCGCACGCGCTGGACCGCAATACCAGCGGCTCGAGCTCCGGCTCGGCCGCGGCGGTGGCGGCCGGCCTCGCCGCGATGGCGATCGGCACCGAGACCGACGGCTCGATCACCTCGCCGGCCTCGATCAACGGCATCGTCGGCCTGAAGCCGACGGTCGGCCGCGTGAGCCGCGACGGCATCGTGCCGATCTCCTTCACGCAGGACACGCCCGGCCCGATGACGCGCACGGTGGCCGACGCGGCCCGGCTGCTGGCCGCGATCGCCGGCACCGACCCGCGCGATGCGGCCACCCACGACGCGCCGCCGCCCGACGACTACCTCGCCGCGCTCGATAGCCAGGCGCTGCGCGGCGCGCGGATCGGCGTGGCGCGCGAGTACTTCACCTCGCACGACGAGATCGACGGCGAGATCGAACGCGCGATCGCGCAACTGATCGAGCTGGGCGCAACCCTCGTCGATCCGATCGAGCTGCCCAAGCTGCATGTCGGCGACGAGGAAATGAGCGTGCTGCTGCACGAGTTCAAGCACGCGCTGCCGCTGTGGCTGGCGCAGTTCGCGCCGGCGGCGCCGATCAAGGACCTCGCCGGGCTGATCGCCTGGAACGAGGCGCATCGCGCCCGCGAGATGCCCTGGTTCGGCCAGGAGCTGTTCGTCCAGGCGCAGGCGCTGGGCGGGCTCGACAGCGAGGTCTATCGCAAGGCGCTGGCGAGCTGCGCGAAACAGGCGCGCGAGGACGGCCTCGACCACGCGTTCCGCCAGCACCGCCTCGACGCGATCATCGCGCCCACCGGCGGCACCGCCTGGCTGACCGACTTCGTCAACGGCGACAGCGCCGGAGACGGCTTCTCGCAGCCCGCCGCGGTAGCCGGTTATCCGCACCTGACGGTGCCGGCCGGCTTCGTGCGCGGCCTGCCGGTGGGGCTGTCCTTCGTCGGGCCGGCCTGGAGCGAGGCAAGGCTGCTCGCCTACGGCTACGCCTTCGAGCAGGCCACGCAATGGCGCCGCGATCCTTCGTTCCGCGCGCATTCGAGCGAGCCGCCGCTCGGCGAATCGATCTGAGCGCGGCCGGCGGCGCGAGCCTCGCGCGCGCCATCGGCCGCGATCGCCAACAAAAAAACCGGGCCTCGCGCGATGCGAGGCCCGGCCTTCATCCACTTCCCGTCATCCACGCGGGCGCGATGCTCAGCCGCCGCGTTTCTTCGCCTGCAGCGCGCGAATCCGCATCACCGCGCCGGTATCCGCCACGGTGTGCTCGTACATCGCCGCGACGTCGCGCTTGAGCGCGGTGCGCGAGCCGCCGTCCAGGTAGACCATGTGCCCGGAAGGATAAAAACGCGCCGACAGGTTCTTGCGCACGCCGGCATCCTCGAGCGGCATCTGCTGCAGGTCGAGCACGGTCTGGTAGAAGGGCGTGACGAAGTCGTAGAGCCCATTCGCCGACAGCACCTTCAGGTCGACGTTGAGCGCCATCACCGCGGCCAGGTCGCCGGCCGTGTAGAGCACCACGTTGCCCTTGTCGTCCAGGCCCACCTGCGCGCCGGTCGGATCGGTGTGCTTGAAGTCCCAGTTCGCGAAGGCCTGGTCGTTGAGGTCGGTGAACGCGGAATTCGAGGTGTACTTCAACTGCTCGTTCAGATACGAATTCCACATCGCCGTGTAGACGCCGGTCACGGCCGTCATGGTCGGGTCGTTGCCGCCCGAGTTCGGATCGATATTGCCGGCGATGCCCGAGGAGATCGCCGTCACGCGCCCGTCGTAGGAACCCAGCGAAAGCCCTTGCGCGCGCAACAGCGTGGTCAGGAACACCGAGTTGCCGCGCGCGTCGTAGCCGGCCACGTCGAGGCTCCAGGACAGCAGCGTGGCGGTGTCGATGCCGGTGTATTCGGACAGCTTCTGCACCACCGCCGCCTCGGTCTGCGGGAACTTGCGCAGCGCCTCCAGGTAGTCGGTGCGCGCGAACTGCGCGACCTCCTCGACGAAGGCGCCGAGATCGGTGGGCGTGGGCGTCACGCCGAGCCGCTTGTGGTACCAGGCATCGGCGGCGGCGGTCGGCAGCGCGCCCACCGGGTTGCCGGCCTGGCGATAGTCGAGGATCGAGGATTGCAGCGTGATGCCGTTCAGGTCGACGCCGTCCTCGTGCAGCTTGTAGGCCAGCACGCAGCTGCGCGCGGTGCCGTAGGACTCGCCGTACAGGTACTTCGGCGAATTCCAGCGATTGTTCTTCGTCAGGTAGCGCTTGATGAACTGCTTGAGCGAATCGGCATCCTCGTCGACACCCCAGAAGTTGCGATTCTTGAACGGCGCCACGGCCGCCGAATAACCGGTGCCGACCGGGTTCACGAACACCAGGTCGCTCTTGTCGAGCAGGCTGTCCGGGTTGTCCTCCATCTGGTACGGCGCCGGCGGCGTGAAGCTCGGCATCGAGGTGCGGATGCGGCGCGGCGCGAACGAGCCGAGCAGCACGAACACCGACGACGAACCCGGTCCGCCGTTGTAGAAGAAGGTGACCGGGCGCGCCTCCTCCTTCTGCCCGTCCTGCGTGAAGGCCACGTAGAACAGCTTCGCGTTGGGCTGCGAGCTGCTCGGGTCGACCGTCACCAGATGCCCGGCGGTGGCCGTGTAGGCGATCCGCTTGCCGTCGAGCGTCATGGTGTGATGCGTGACGGCCTCGCCCTCGGTGGTGTCGGTGACCGAATCGTCGGGACCGTTGCCGTAGGCGACCGGATCGAAGAAGGGTTGGTCGCGGCCGTGCGCGAGCGCGACCGGATTGACGGTCGGCGGCACGCCGTGCGAATTGTGCGCGCCATGATGCAGCGGGTAGGTGCCGCCGCTTGACGAAGATCCCGATTGGTTGCTCATCGTGCCGCTCCTTCTGGTTTTATCGAACGTGCTTGAATGAACCGCGCTTGATCTTGGGGTGCTGGTCCTGTGCTGGTCCCATGGTGCTGGTGATCCTTGCCATGCCGCCGATCTCGACGGTCCTGCCCTCGTGTTGCCTTCTTCCTGCCGCCTGCGCGGCGACGCCACTCGCCGCGAGCCGGCCGGCACCCATGCGCCGGCTCGCCCGCGGCTCGCTCCTGCCTGTCCTGCTTATCCGCCTGTCGCGCGGCCCTGCTGCGAGCCGCCCGAGCCGCCTTGGAGCGCGGCCGCCACCTTCGCGCCGTCGGGGCTGCCGAGCCCCGTGCAGGCGTCCCAGCCCTCGGACGCCGCGAACGCGCCGTTATTGCCCTGCGTGATGTCGTGGAACGCGCCCGGCTGCGCGTAGAGCTTGGGATTGGCCCAGCCCACCGGGCTCTTGCCGTTCGCGTTGATGCGCGCGATCAGCGCCGCCCACAGCGGCGCCACCGCGCTGGTGCCGCCCAGCACGGCGGAGGTGCCCGCGATCGAGATGATGTAGCCGGTGGTCGGCGAGGCGTCACCCGCCACGTCGGGCACGCCGCGCTGGCTCAGCGGCGTGCTGCCGCCGCCGGTCGCCTTGGCCGACAGCCCCTTCTGGTACGAGGGCGCCGGGAACACCGCGCTGACGCCGCCGCCGCCCGCGCCGCCGCTGGCCGCCTCGTCGTTCCATACCACCTCGCGACGGATCCCCTGCCCGGCCTGCGCGTCCAGCGTGGTGCCGCCGCAGGCCAGCACGTAGGGGCTCGAGGCCGGGAAGTCGACATGGTTCGAACCGTCCTGCAGCCCGTCGCTCGAGCCGCTGTCGCCCGAGGCCGCGCAGACCGTCACGCCGAGCGAGGCGGCCGTCTTCAGCACGTTGTTGAACGCGGTGATCGATTGTTGCGTCCATGAGGCTTCCGGGCCGCCCCAGCTGATCGACACCACCGAGGGGCGGTTGGTGCTGTCGTGGATCGCCTGGTTGACCGACTGGATGAAGCCCGCGTCGCTGTTGCCCGCGAAATAGACTGCGATGGTCGCGCCCGGCGCGATCGCGCCGGCCACCTCGATATCGAGCGCGACCTCGCCGTCGGGGCCGTTCGGATCGTCGGTCGGCGCGTTGCGCCCGCCGTTGACGCTGACGTCGACCAGCTTCGGCGGCTTGACGCCGAGCTGCTCGAAATATTGCCGGATGTCGGCCGCGCGATAACCGCCGCCGAGCTCGACCAGCGCGATGCACTGGCCCGCGCCGTCGCCTTCCGGGAAGTTGTAGATCGAGGCCAGTTGCAGCGGCGTATACGAGGTGTCGGCGCCGCTGCGCGCGGGCTGGAACGGCGGACGGAAGCGGAAGTGGGGATGCGCCTGCGGGCGCGTGTCGAGGCCGAGCACGGCGGTGACCGCGTCGTGCAACTCGTCGGGCAGCGCGATCGCGCCGGTGCGCGCGCGGAACGAGCCGATCGCATGATGTTCGTACTTCTCGAGCTTGACGCCGAACGCATTCTCGAACTGGGCGATGGTGCCGGCCAGCTCCACCACGCTCTGCACCGGATCGACGCGCTCCACCGTCAGCTGGTGGCGCTTGGCGAACGCCTCGGTGTGCTGGATGTCGTCCGCCCTGGCGCCGAAACGCTTGGCGAAATCCTCGCGCGATACCGGCTTGGCGGCCGGGTCGCCGCTGGCGAGCTTGTCGACCAGCGCGTCGAGCGCCTGTTCTCCCTCGCGTCGCAGCATCACCGTCACGTGGATCCGCTCGGCGGGATCGCATGCGCCGATGCACTTCGATTCCGTGATGACCTTAGGTTCGCTGCCGGCGTGAAGATGCCTTGCCATGTTGTGACCCTCCTGGATACCGTGTTGCACGGACTACGGAAAATCCGACCTGCCCTGCCCGACTCGGTTCCGGCAGGTTGACGGCGTCCTCTCAGCGACGCCGCAATCGATCGATCTGGATAGGAACGGCCAGACGAGTGTAAAGCAGTGGCGGCAAACTCGCGCGCGCGTTTCGTGGCGCCGGAGCCTTGTGGAAAGCAACAAATGCAACAAACCGTTGCCGCCCGATCAATCGGGTCCGGCCAGTTCCTCGCGCAGCCATTCGACGAAGCGCGCGAGCTCGGGGCGCTCGATCAGGCCGTGGCGCCGATGCACCGCGATGGCCTCGGGCAGCCGGATCGATTCGTTGCACGGCGCGACCAGCGTGCCGTTTTCGATCATGCGTCCCGAGGTGCGCCGCCAGCCGATCGCCAGGCCATGTCCCTCGACGGCGGCCTGCAGCATCAGCGCGTAACTGTCGAACACCAGGCCGCGCGCGTCGGCCGGCAACGCATGCCCGGCGGCGGCCAGCCAGGTATCCCATTCGAGCTGGTAAGGGGGCCTCGCGTGATGGTGCAGCAGCACGTGGCCGCCGAGCCGGCCCGGCTCGACACGGCCGCCGTGACGTTTCAGGTAGGCGGGGCTGCAGACCGGGAATACCTCGTCCGAGGCGGTAAACAGCAGCGGATGCAGGCCGCTGTCTCGATTGCTGCTCTGCAGGGCGAGATCGAAATGGCCTTCGAATTCGACCAGCGGGCGGGTGGTGGTGGCCAGCTTCAGGGCAACCTCGGGGCAACGCTGGTGAAAACTCGACAGCCGCGGCATCAGCCAGTGGAACGCCTCGCTGAGCTGGCAGAGCAGCACCACCTCGTTATCGGCGGCCACCCCGCGCAGGCGATCGGCATCGGCCGCGATGCTGCGCAATGCATTACCCAGGGTCATATGAAATTCCTGCCCGGCGGCGCTCAGGAAGACCCCGCGGTTGCGGCGCTCGAACAGCCGCACGCCGAGGTCCTGCTCGAGCGCGAGGATCTGCCGGCTGACCGCGGCCTGGGTCAAATGCAGCTCGTCGGCCGCGCGCGAGAAACTGCCCAGGCGGGCGGCCGCCTCGAAGGGCAGCAGGCTGGCCAGCGGGGGCAGCGACTTGCCGAGCTTATTCATGATTGCAGGTAATACCTGGCGACGAAAACATCGTTTGTAGCACAGCCGGCGGCGGCCTGAAGATCGGCAAGGCGTGAGGTCACGTTCGCCGCGCCTCACGGGTCTGCCGATCCCCGCCCGCTTCCGGAAGCCTTTCACCATGAACACGATCGCCGATTACCGCATCTATCCCCTGGTCAGCCCCCTGCAAGCCGTTCGAATGGAAGCCGGCCACCTGGCCGTGACCTGGGGCGACGGTCGCCTCAGCCCGTTCCACCATCCCTGGCTGCGCGACAACTGCCCCTGCCCCGACTGCGTGTATGCCGTGACGCGCGAGCAGGTATTCGAGATCGTCGACGCGCCCGAGGACCTGCGCCCAACGCAAGCCTGGGTGGACGAAGGCGGCGCGCTCGCGGTGCGCTGGGCCGATGGCCACGCGAGCCGCTTCGATCCGGGCTGGCTGCGCGCGCATGCCTACGACGCCGCCTCGCGCGCCGAGCGCCGCCGGGCGCGCGCCCGGCCGCAACGCTGGCGCGCCGGGCTGGCGCTGCCGGTGTTCGAGCACGACGCGGTGATGGAGGACGACGCGACGCTGCTGGCCTGGCTGGGCGCGGCGCGCGATGTCGGGCTCACGCAGTTGCGCGGCATGCCGACCGAGCCGGGCACGCTGGCGCGCCTGGTCGCGCGCTTCGCCTTCGTGCGCGAAACCAACTTCGGCACGCTGTTCGACGTGCGCTCCAAGGTCGATGCCGATAGCAATGCCTATACCGCGTTCAACCTGCCGCTGCACACCGATTTGCCGACGCGCGAGTTGCAGCCGGGCCTGCAGTTCCTGCATGCACTGGTCAACGATGCGCGCGGCGGCGACAGCAGCTTCGTCGACGGCTTCGCGATCGCCGAGGCGATGCGCGAGGAAGCGCCGGATCTATACCGGCTGCTCTGCGAGGTGCCGGTCGAGTTTCGCAACAAGGATCGGCGCAGCGACTATCGATGCATCGCGCCGGTGATCGCGCTCGATGCGCTCGGCGAGATCGCCGAGGTCCGCTGCGCGAACTTCCTGCGCGGCGCCTTCGATGTCGAGGCCGAGCGGATGGAGGATTATTACCGCGCCTATCGGCGCTTCCTGGCGATGACGCGCGAGCCGCGCTTCCGCTTCCGGATGCGCCTGGAGGCCGGCCGCGCCTGGTGCTTCGACAACCGGCGCGTGCTGCACGCGCGCGATGCCTTCGATCCGGCCAGCGGCGCGCGGCATTTCCAGGGCTGCTACGTGGATCGGGACGAGTTGCTTTCGCGGATCCGGGTGCTGGAGCGACAGGCGGGAAGATCGGGCTGACCGGTTCGGCCATGGTGTACCGCATGCCATCCGGATCGTCGCCGAAAGCTTTGAAAGACAGGTTCTCGAATACCCACCTTAATTAGCCTTTTCAATTAATGTCGAAGTAATTTTTTCTATTATCGTGAATTATGTATATTTTCCCGATTTAAAGAGAGGGCACATTCCGCCAAGCAGGCGGTCGTCCGACCCGGGAAATCGCGGCACAATTTCGGCGCCGCGGTGGACATGAATATCAGCGGCTATGTCGGCAAGACGATGAAGGATGCCAGCGGCCACGACGTGAAGATCAACTCGTTCGCCGACCTGAAACACGTGGGCGACGGCTATGGCGTCACGTACTTCCCCAAGGAAAACATGCACTGGTCCGACACGGGCCATTGATCGAGCAGGAACCGGAAAGCATGATGCGCAAATTCGTAGTGTCGATCGCCGCCCTGGCGGCATGTCATCTGGCTCACGCGCAGGCCTCGCCAGCCGTGGGAATCTGGGAGCAGTTGTCGGTCGCGAGCGCGCAAGGCGATCACGCCCGCCAGCGCAGGGACTTCGTGTTCACCAACCAGAAGCTCGACGAGGACACCGTGTTCAGCGGCCTGGTCGACGTGGGCACGCGGGCGGCGGTAGTGTGCTGCGTGAAGGTGCAGAAAGGCGCGGCGCTGACGCTGCCGCAACTGCTCCAGAAGTACCAGTGGGAGGACGACGACGTCGCTCATCTGAAATCGATCACCGGCGCCAAGTACATCTACGAAGCACGCGTGGTCAACGACGCCGAGCAGAACGCACGCATGCGCAAGCTCGTCAAGAGCCTTAACATGCCGCCGCCGCTGTCGCCGTATTCGGCAGCCGTCATCGCCGGCAAGCTCAGCGCCGTGGAACTCGACAAGCATTTCACGGTGGGCACCGCGGCCATCACGTTCTCGACGCGCTCGCTGCGCGGCGGCGACGCGCTCGCCTATCAATTCTCGGTCAACGGCAGCGCGCTCACCCTGACCGAGCAGAACTATCCCGATTGACGGATCGGGCTGATCCAAGGAAGACCTATGGCAGGCGTGATTCGTGTGGGCGATCCCACCAGTTCCCATGGTCAGGTGAAGCAGGGATCGCCGACCTGCTTATTCATGGGCAAGGCGGTCGCCAGGAAAGGCGACCCGGTGTCCTGTCCCGAGCATGGCGATACGCGCATCGCCGGGGCGAGTTCGCGCGCGCTGGACCATGGCCTCGAGATCGCTCAGGACGGCGACCGCTGCGAATGCGGCTGCACGCTGATCTCCACGCTACCGAGCGGCGGCCCGCGATGACACGGCCGGCGCCCGGCCGCCCTCAATCCATCGACAGCCGCGCCGCGAACGCGAACAGCGCGAGCGCGAAGGTATAGCGCTGCACCGTCTGCGCCAGTGGATGCGCGCGCATCCAGGCCGCGATCCGCGAGGCGCCGCTCACATAGGCCGAATCGAAGACGATGCCGGTAGCCACCAGCAGCGCGCCGAGCAGGCTGACCTGCAAGCCGACCGAACCCGCCTCGGGCCGCACGAACTGCGGCAGCAGCACCGAGCAGAACAGCAGCGCCTTGGGGTTCAGCAGGTTGGTCAGCAAGCCTTTCACGAAAGCCTGTCGCAGCGCGCCGCTGCGCGCCGTGCCGGCTGCCGCCGCCGCGTTCATGGCGAACGGCGGCGAGCGGAAGATCTGCCAGGCCACATAGACCAGGTAGGCCGCGCCGCCATAACGCACCAGATCGTAGAGCCAGGGCGCGGTACGCAGCAGGGCCGCCACCCCGCAGGCCGACAGCGTCACATGCGCGGCGCGCGCGATGCCGAGCCCGGCGGCGGCCGCGAAACCGGGGCGCATCCCGCGATTGATGCCGGTCTGCAGCAGCAGCGCCATGTCGGGACCGGGCAAGGCGTAGATGGCGGCCAGCGCCGCGACGTAGAGGGCAAGCAGGTGGAGCGAAATCATGGTGCGGGAAGACGGCCAGGAAACGGTTGGACAGGTCTCGCGCGGCGCCGGGCCACGCTGGAAACGGCTTCCATCTTGCCCGTGTCGCCGGAGTGTTTTTGAGCCATTTATAGGCGACACCACTCACATCTGAGCGTGATTCCTCTATATTTCTAAGATCAAACGAAGGAATCCCCTCCCACCATGAACGAGCTCGACAAAACCGATCGCGCCATCCTCGCCGCGGTGCAACGCGACGGCCGCATCCCGATCGCCCGCCTCGCCGATTCGGTCGGCCTCAGCGAGACGCCCTGCGCGCGCCGCCTGAAGCGGCTCGAAACCGAAGGCTACGTGGAGCGCTATCGCGGCCAGCTATCGCGCAAGCGGCTCGGCTACGGCGTGGTGGCCTTCGTGCTGCTGCGCATCGCCGTGCACGACCGCAGCCTCGCCGACCGCTTCGAGCGCGAGGTGATGGCGATGCCGCGCATCCTCTCCTGCCACAACGTGTCGGGCTCGGCCGACTACCTGCTGCAGGTGATCGGGCGCGACCTCGACGACTACGGCAGCTTCGTGCGCGACGCGCTGCGCGTGCTGCCGGGCGTCACTTCGGTGGAATCGGTGCTGTCGCTGCGCGAGGTCAAGGCCGACGAGGGCCTGCCGATCGGCTGAGCCGGCCGCGCCGGACGCGGCGGCAGCGAGAGGAAGCGAGCCGCCCTTGGGAGCGCGGCCCGCGAAGATTCAGCGCGCAACCGGCACGCGCAGGTGGGCGCTGGCCAGGTCCTCGAGGAAGGCGGCCACGATCGGGTCCTTTTTCGCCCGGCGCGCCACCACCATGTGGAAGGTCACGTCGTAGTTGAGCAACTCGGGATTGAGCGGCGCCAGCAGCCCCTGGGCGACATAGGGCGCCGCGAAATGCTCGGGCAGGTAGCCGAGGTGGTGCCCCGAGAGGATCAGCAGCGCCACCGCCTCCATGTTGTCGGCAGTGCCGGTCACGCGGTCGGGCGAGGTCGAGAGCTGCGCCTCGGGCAGCGGGTAGGTCCGCCAGGCCCATTCGTGGCCGGCCACGTCGGCGGCGGCCAGGGCGCCCGCCTGCTCGAACAGCGCATGCCCGCGCCCGCAATAGGCCACCTGCCGCTCGACGAACAGCGGCGTGTAGTCGAGCACCGGCACGCGGTGCCAGAAATAGCCGACCGCGATCTGGATCTCGTCGCCGAGCAGCTTTTCCTCCAGGTCACCCGGCGGGCGCACCGAGATCGAGAACTTCACGGCCTCGTCGCGGGTGCGAAACGCGGCGATCGCCTCGGCGATCCGCGCGTTCTGGCTGATCGGCGTGTGGCCGATCAAGCCGATGTTGAGCGTGCCCACCAGTTGCTTGTCCATGTGGCGCGCGGCGCCGCCGAACTCGTCGAGCGCCACCAGCAGCTTGCGGCTCATGGCCTGGAAGCGCTCGCCCTTGGGCGTGAGCCGGAAGCCGCTGCGGCCGCGCTCGCAGAGCCGGTAGCCCAGGCGCGTCTCGAGCGACGACAACTGGGCGCTGATGGTCGACTGGCCGACGTTGAGCACCGCCTGCGCGGCGGTCACGCCGCCCGCGTCGGCCACCGCGAGAAACACCCGGATCAGGCGCAGATCCAGCGTCGACAGATTCCCCAGCACGAATGACTCCCCTTGTTTACATCGATTCCGATCGATGTTGACGTCGAAACCTTGGCATTTTTCCAGCCCGGCAAAGCGCGTACAACTGTGCGTCGCGCCGCGTCGAATGATACGGCGGCTATCGATCCACACGAAACAGAATCAACGAGACAGCTCCCCATGAACGATTCCCGCTACTTCCAGCCGCTCGGCGGCAACGAAATGCCGCGCAGCGGCGGCATCGCCACCATGATGCGCCTGCCGCACGTGCAGGACGCGGCCGGCCTCGACGTCTGCTTCGTCGGCGTGCCCTTCGACCTGGGCACCTCGAACCGCACCGGCGCGCGCTTCGGCCCGCGCCAGATCCGCTCGGAATCGGTGCTGCTGCGCCCCTACAACATGGCCACGCGCGCGGCGCCCTTCGATTCGCTGCGCATCGCCGACGTCGGCGACGTGGCGATCAACCCCTACAACCTGCACGACTCGATCGCCCGCATCGAGGCGGCCTACGACGCGATCCTCGCGCACGACTGCAAGCCGATCACGCTCGGCGGCGACCACACCATCGCGCTGCCGATCCTGCGCGCGATCCACCGCAAGCACGGCAAGGTCGCATTGATCCACGTCGATGCGCACGCCGACGTCAACGACACCATGATGGGCGAGAAGATCGCGCACGGCACGCCGTTCCGCCGCGCCGTCGAGGAAGGCCTGCTGGCCACCGACCGGGTGGTGCAGATCGGCCTGCGCGGCACCGGCTACGCCGCCGAGGATTTCGACTGGTGCCGCCAGCAGGGCTTCCGGGTGGTGCAGGCCGAGGCCTGCTGGAACCAGTCGCTGGCGCCGCTGATGCGCGAGGTGCGCGAGCAGATCGGCGACACGCCGGTCTACATCAGCTTCGACATCGACGGCATCGACCCGGCCTACGCGCCCGGCACCGGCACGCCCGAGATCGCCGGCCTGACCGTGCCACAGGCGCTCGAGATCGTTCGGGGTACCTACGGCCTGAACATCGTCGGCGCCGACCTGGTGGAGGTGGCCCCGCCCTACGATCCGTTCGGCACCACCGCGCTGCTCGGCGCGAACATCGCCTACGAACTGCTCTGCGCGTTCCCCGGCGTCAAGTATCGCGACTGACCGGCCAGCGCCGCACCAGCCAGCACCAGAAGAACCAGGAGGAGATGTCAAGATGCACACGCAAACGCCGGTCAGGCAACCTCGGCGGGCGGCACTCGCGTCGTTCGTCGGCACCACCATCGAGTGGTACGACTTCTACAGCTACGCCACGGCGGCCGCCATCGTGTTCGGCCCGCTGTTCTTTCCCGGCGAAAGCCGTCTCGTCAGCCTGCTCGCCTCGTTCGGCTCGTTCGCGGTGGGCTTCTTCGCGCGCCCGCTCGGCGGCCTGCTGTTCGGCTATCTCGGCGATCGCTACGGCCGCAAGCGCTCGTTGCTGGCCACCCTGCTGCTGATGGCCGTCGCCACGGTGGCGATCGGCCTGCTGCCGACCTACGCGCAGGCCGGCGCGCTGGCGCCGGTGCTGCTGGTGCTGATGCGCGTGCTGCAGGGCATCGCGGTTGGCGGCGAATGGGGCGGCGCGGTGCTGCTGGCCGGCGAGCACGCGCCGGAAGGCAAGCGCACCTTCTTCGCCTCGTTCGCGCAACTGGGCAGCGCCAGCGGCCTGATCCTGTCGATGGTGGCCTTCGGCGCGATCAGCACCTTGTCGAAGGAAGACCTGATGAGCTGGGGCTGGCGCCTGCCCTTCCTGGCCAGCGCGGTGCTGCTGGTGGTGGGCTTCGCGATTCGCGCGAGCGTGTCGGAGTCGCCCGAGTTCGTCGAGGTCAAGGCGAGCGGCGAGATGGCGGCCAACCCGGTGCGCGAGGCGCTGCGCCAGTGGCCGCTGCTGTTGCTCGCGATCGGCGCGAACGTCTACGGCATCGCCGGCGTCTATTTCAGCAACATCTTCATGATCAGCTACGCGACCCAGTTCCTGTCGCTGGATCGCTCGATGGTGCTGCATTGCATGACCATCGTGGCGGGCCTGCAGTTCGTGGTGCAGCTCGGCGCGGCCTGGGTGGCGCAGCGCTTCGGTACCAATCGCGTACTGCTGGCCACGGCCGCCTGGGCCGCCGTGGTGCCCTTCATCATGCTGCCGCTGGTGCATGCCGGCACGCCGCTGAGCATCACGCTCGGCATCGGCCTCGCGACGCTGGCCGAATCGGGTTATTACGCGGTGGTGGCGGGCTTCGTCAGCGGCATGTTCGCGGCGCGGATCCGCTACACGGCGATCTCGATCTCGTACCAGGTCTGCGGCGCGCTGGCCGGCGGCCTGACGCCGCTGGTCGCTACCGTGATCGCGCAGAACAGCGCCCCGCAATGGTGGCCGCTCGCGCTGCAGTACACGGCGGCGGCGCTGTTGTCGGGCTTCTGCGTGCTGAAGATCGTGCGGCGCGGCGATGCCGGGCGGCTCGATCGTGGCCTGCACGAGCACGCCGGCAAGGGCGAGCTGCGCGCGGCGACCGCGGCGGCGAGGTAAGGCCGCCTCAGGTAACACGGCCTCATCCACAGCTGCCGGTATCGATCGAGGTCGTGCCAGCCGCGGCCGCTTCTCATCCGATGATCCGCCTTACCCCGCCGCGCGCGCCATCGCGCGACGCAGCGCGGCATGGATGGCCGGCCGGTTGCTCTGCGAGGCGTTGAAACGCAGGTATCGCGTCGCGTTGCGCGAGACGCTGAAGACATTGCCCGGCGCCAGCACCACGCCCTCGTCGAGCGCATGGCGCGCCACCACGGCCGCGTCCAGCCCTTCGGGCAGCTCGGCCCACAGGAACATTCCCGCGCGCGGCCGGATCGGCACCTCGAGGCCGGCCGCCGTCAGTTGCCGCAAGGTTTCGCTGCGCGCGTCGCCGAGCCGCGCGCGCAGGCCGTCGAGATGGCGCCGGTAGGTGCCGTCCACCAGCAGGCGATGCACCACCGCCGAACTGAGGCCGCCGTTGCCGAAGGTGGTGGCGAGCTTGAGATCGATCAGCGGATCGATCCAGTCGCGCCGCGTGGCGATGTAGCCGCAGCGCACCGCCGCCGACAACGTCTTCGAGAAGCTGCCGATCGCGATCACGCGCGACAGGCCGTCGAAGGCCGCCAGCCGCGGCGCGGGCTCGATCTCGAAGTCGGCGAAGATGTCGTCCTCGACGATCAGCAGGTCGTGCTCGGCCGCCAGCATCAGCACGCGATGCGCGACGGCCGGCGCCAGCGTCGCGCCGGTCGGGTTGTGGATCGCCGAGTTGGTCACGTAGAGGCGCGGGCGATGCTCGGTCAGCACCCGCGCGAAGGCTTCCGGATCGGGCCCGTTGGCGGTGTAGGGCACGCTGACCAGCCGCACGCGATGGGCACGCAGCAGCGCCTGGAAATTGAAGTAGCAGGGATCGTCGAGCACCACGGTGTCGCCCGGTTCGAGCAGGAAGCGGCACAGCAGGTCGAGCGCGTGGGTGCCGCCGTCGGTCAGCAGCAACTGGTCGGCCGCCGCCTCGATGCCGTGCTGCGCCAGCCGTAGCGCGAGTTGCTGGCGCAGCGCCGGCAGCCCGCGCGGCGCGCCGTAGTCGGCCAGGTCGACCTGCGCGTCGCGCGCCACGGCCCGCAGCGCGCGGCGCACGCCCTCGTCGGGCAGCCAGGCGGCCGGCAGCCAGCCCGCTCCGGGCTTCAGCGCGTCGCTGCCGGCTTCCAGCGATTGCCGCGTCAGCCACAGCGGGTCGAGCTCGCGGTCCAGGCTCGGGCCCACGTCGGCCAGCGCGAACGGCGGCGCGTGGCCGGCCACGAAGAAACCGGCGCCGCGCCGGGCCGATAGCGCGCCCTCGGCCACCAGTCGGTCATAGGCCTCGACCACGGTCGATTTCGATACGCCGAGCAGCTCCGCCATCGAGCGCACCGAAGGCACGCGCGCGCCCGGCATCAGGCTGCGATTGGCGATCCGCGCCCGCAGCGTGGCCATCACCCGCGCGACGCGGCTGCCCGTGGCCGCGGGCTCCGCCGCCCTCACCTCGTTTTCGCTCGCCATCTGTCCGGCTCCTCGATCAGTACAGTTTCCCTGGATTGTGCTGATCCGTAGCTTAACCTGGACGCCCCGGCATGGGATGCTGGAACGCTCCTCCTTCCATTCATTCGACGGATGCGCCATGCAGAACTCCACCCAAGGCTGGCTGAACGGTTTCCTCGGTGTCCTGATCTTCAGCGGCTCGCTGCCGGCCACGCGGATCGCCGTGCACGGCTTCGACCCGCTGTTCCTGACGGTGGCGCGCGCGGCGATCGCCGGCCTGCTGGCGATCGCCCTGCTGCTCGCCTTCCGTGAATCGCGGCCGGCGCGCGTCGACCTGCTGCCGCTGGCGATCGTCGCGTTCGGCGTGGTGGTCGGCTTTCCGCTGCTGACCGCGCTGGCGCTGCAGCACATCACCTCGGCGCACGCGATCGTGTTCGTCGGGCTGCTGCCGCTGGCGACCGCGATCTTCGGCGTGCTGCGCGGCGGCGAACGTCCGCGCGCGGCCTTCTGGGTGTTTTCGTCGATCGGCAGCGCGGCGGTGGTCGCGTTCGCGCTGCGCGACGGCATCGACGCCTCGCCGCTGGGCGACCTGCTGATGGTGGCGGCGATCCTGGTCTGCGGGCTCGGCTACGCGGAAGGCGCGCGCCTGTCGCGCAAGCTGGGCGGCTGGCAGGTGATCTCCTGGGCGCTGGTGCTGTCGCTGCCGCTGATGCTGCCGATCGCGATCGCGATGCGCCCGGCCTCGTTCGCCGCGATCGAAGCGCCGGCCTGGTGGGGGCTGGCCTATGTGTCCCTGTTCAGCATGCTGATCGGCTTCGTGTTCTGGTATCGCGGGCTGGCGCTCGGCGGCATCGCCGGCGTCGGCCAGTTGCAACTGCTGCAGCCCTTCTTCGGCTTCCTGCTGGCCGCCTGGCTCCTGCACGAGGCGGTGCCGGCCTCGATGCTGGTGGTGACGGCGGTGGTGGTGGCCTGCGTGGCCGGCGCGCGGCGCTTCGCGGGGGCGCCGGCGGCGCGGCCGGCGCGCTGAAGCCGACGCCGCCCGAGGCAACCAGGGGGCACGGCGACAAGCGGTATGCGCGGCGCGATCATCGCCCGCACTCGAAAGCAGAACGAAAGACATCGGGCGGCTTCCTGCAATGTCATCAAACTGCCTAAGTCGCGGCGCTAGGATCGGGCGATCCCCGCAACCCACCTCCCCTGCCCGCCATGAATCAACCTGCGTCGTCCTCAGTCGACCTCGGCCGCTCGCGGCATCTCGGTCTGGTGATCTTCTTCGTCGTGCTCGTCGCCGGTGGCGCCTACGTGCTCAGCCACCTGCTCGCCGATCTCGCCCCGGTCGGCGAACACTCGATCTTCCCCTACCTGCTGCTCGGCACGGCGCTGCTGATCGCGCTCGGTTTCGAGTTCGTCAACGGCTTCCACGACACGGCCAACGCGGTCGCCACCGTGATCTACACGCATTCGCTGACCCCGAACGTCGCCGTGGTCTGGTCGGGGCTGTGGAATTTCGCCGGGGTGCTGCTCTCCAGCGGCGCGGTCGCGTTTGGCATCCTGCAACTGCTGCCGGTCGAGCTGATCCTGCAGGTCGGCAGCGGCGCCGGCTTCGCGATGGTGTTCGCGCTGCTGATCGCGGCCATCGTCTGGAACCTCGCCACCTGGTACTTCGGCCTGCCCTCCTCGAGCTCGCACACGCTGATCGGCTCGATTATCGGCGTGGGCCTGATGAACCAGCTGATGCACGGCGCCTCGGGCACCAGCGGCGTGGACTGGAGCCAGGCGCTCGGCGTCGGCAAGTCGCTGCTGTTCTCGCCGATCGTCGGCTTCCTGTTCGCCGGCCTGCTGCTGCTGATCCTCAAGGCCGTGCTGAAGGTGCCCGCGCTCTACAAGGAGCCGCCCAAGGACCAGGCGCCGCCGTTCTGGATCCGCTGCCTGCTGATCCTGACCTGCACCGGCGTGTCCTTCGCGCACGGCTCGAACGACGGCCAGAAGGGCATGGGCCTGATCATGCTGATCCTGATCGGCACCGTGCCGACCGCCTATGCGCTGAACAAGGCCGTCACGCCGGCCGAGTCGCAGACCTTCATCGCCGTCGCGCACCAGGCCGCGGCCTCCTTCGGCAAGTACACCAACGGCATCGCGGCGCCGGCCAACTCGCGCCAGGCGGTCGAGACCTATGTGCAGACGCGCGAGCTGAAGCCGGAAACGCTGCCGGCCGTGCAGCAACTGTCGAACTCGCTGGCGGCCGCGGTCGGCTCGACGGGCTCGATCGCGAGCGTGCCGCAAGGCGATGTCGACAACCTGCGCAACACCATGTACCTGGTGTCGGAAGCGATCCGCCTGATGGAGAAGGCCAAGCAGCCGGCCTTCTCCGCCGACGATCACGCCGCGATCGACAACTATCGCCAGCAGCTCGATCACGCCACCAAGTTCATCCCGACCTGGGTCAAGGTGGCCGTCGCGCTGGCGCTCGGCCTGGGCACCATGGTGGGCTGGAAGCGCATCGTGGTGACGGTCGGCGAGAAGATCGGCAAGCAGCACCTGACCTATGGCCAGGGCGCCTCGGCCGAGGCGGTCGCGATGATCACGATCGGCGCCGCCGACATGTACGGGCTGCCGGTGTCGACCACCCACGTGCTGTCCTCGGGCGTGGCGGGCACCATGGCGGCGAACGGCT
The DNA here is from genome assembly GCF_000959725.1 of Burkholderia gladioli. Taxonomy (NCBI): domain Bacteria; kingdom Pseudomonadati; phylum Pseudomonadota; class Betaproteobacteria; order Burkholderiales; family Burkholderiaceae; genus Burkholderia; species Burkholderia gladioli. The sequence goes on along the minus strand of NZ_CP009322.1, from coordinate 60,574 downwards.
CGGGCCTGCAATGGTCGACCGTGCGCAGCCTGATCATGGCCTGGGTGCTGACGCTGCCGGCCTCGATCGCGCTGGCCGGCCTGCTGTATTGGGTGTTCCACTCGCTGTTCTGATCCGGCACGCCGGGCGCCGTGCATGACGGCGCGGAAATACAGCGCAAGAATCGGGGCGCGTCGCGCCCCGCCGGTCGATAGGATGGTCGCCCTGACGTATGGATGCGGAGCGCCATCATGACTGCCTGCCCCGAGCGACGCCGCGCGGTGTCGCTTCCCTCCCCGCTCGATTGGGCCGATCCGGTGCTGGCCGGCGCACTCGCGCCGGCCTCGCTCGATTGGGCCGCGATTCGCGACGCGCTGAACGCGCATGGCGTGGCGGTCGTGAAAGGCCTGCTGGATCGACGCGCCTGCGATGCGCTGATCGCCGCTTATGACGACGAGGCGCGTTATCGAAGCCGGGTGGTGATGGCTCGTCATGGCTTCGGTCGCGGCGAGTATCGCTACTTCGCCTATCCGCTGCCGGATGGGCTGGCTCGCTTGCGTCGCGAGATGTATGCGCCGCTCGCGCCGATCGCCAACGACTGGCATCGCGCGCTCGGCATCGAGTCGCGCTTCCCGGCCGAGCACGAGGCCTTTCTCGCGCGCTGTCATGCGGCCGGTCAGTCGAGGCCCACGCCGTTGATCCTGCGCTACGGGGATGGCGACTACAACTGCCTGCACCAGGACCTGTATGGCGAGCACGTGTTTCCGCTGCAGGTCGCCGTCCTGCTGTCCCAGCCGGGCGAGGATTTCACCGGCGGCGAATTCGTGCTGACCGAGCAGCGGCCGCGCATGCAGTCACGCGTGGAGGTGGTGCCGCTCGCGCGCGGCGATGCGGCGATCTTCGCCGTGCATGGACGGCCGCAGCAAGGCGTGCGCGGCGTCTATCGTGTGAATCTGCGGCATGGCGTGAGCCGGCTGCGCAGCGGACATCGGCATACGCTGGGCCTGATCTTCCACGACGCCGAGTGAGCCGGGTTCAGCTCTTCGACACACTCGCGCGCAGGCGATCGCCGGCGTTGGCGGCGAGACGCGCGTAACCGGGCAGCGTCAGCAGCGCGAGCACGCCGGCGGCCAGGAAGGCCCAGCGGAAATCGGCCATCACGTAGTGCGTGCCGGTTTCGTCGCCGCGCATCAGCGAGGCGAGGCGCAGCGACATCGCGCCGAAAGCGATGCCCATGCCGATCGTCATCTGCTGCGCGGCGCTCGACAGCGTGCTGGCGGCGCTGGTCTGCTTCGGCGGGACGTCGGCGAAGGCCAGGGTGGCCAGCGTCGAGAACTGCATCGAGCGCGACAGGCCGTAGACGAACACCACGAACAGCGTGATCACCAGCGGCGTGGAGGCCGTGAGCCAGCCGCAGGCGATGGTCGCGAAGCCGGCGATCGTGACGTCGACCAGCGCGACGCGGCGGAAGCCGAAGCGGTCGAGAATCCACGAGGTCAGCGCCTTCATGCCGAGATTGCCGGTCGCGCTGGCCAGCAGCAGCAGGCCGGACTGGAATGGCGACATGCCGAAGCCGACCTGGAACAGCAGCGGCTGCAGGTAGGGCACCGCGTTGATCGCGATCCGCGTGATCGAGCCGGTGAAGATGGTCACGGAAAAGGTCGGCACCTTCAGCGTGCTGAAATCGAGCAAGGGATGCGGCGTGCGCTGCGCGTGCCACCAGGCGAGCGCACCGAACACGACGGCGGCCATGATCAGGCCCAGCGCTTCCATGAAGTGCGCATCCTGCTGGCCGAGCGCTTCGGTGCCGCACAGCACGCAGGTCAGTGTCGCGCCCGACAGGATGAAGCCGAGCCAGTCGAGCGGACGTGCCTCCTCGGCGCGTTCGTTCCTCACCAGCAGCAGCACGCAGGCGAGCGCGGCGATGCCGAGCGGCACGTTGAGCAGGAAGATCCAGCGCCAGGATGCGTAGGTGGTGATGAAGCCGCCGACGGGCGGCCCGACCACGGGAGCGACGATGCCCGGCCAGGTGATGGTCGCGATGGCGCGCATCAGCTGGGCCTTGTCGGTGCTGCGTACCACGATCATGCGGCCGACCGGCACCATCATCGCGCCTCCGATGCCCTGCAGCAGACGCGCGGCCGTGAAGGTGCCGACGCCGTCGGACATGCCGCACAGCACGGATGCAATGGTGAACACGGCGATGGCGGAGCCGAACACGGTGCGCGAGCCGAAACGATCGGCGATCCAGCCGCTGATCGGAATGAACACGGCGAGCGCCAGCATGTAGGCGGTCATGCCGAGACTGAGCGCATTCGGGCCGACGCCGAACGACCTGGCCATCTGCGGCAAGGCGGTGGCGATGACGGTCGTGTCGAGATACTCCATGAAGAACGTGGCGGCCACGAGATACGGGAGGAAACCTGTCGTCGGGCGACGATCCACGTTGGAGTCGGTCATGCGCTTGATCGAGCGGAGGATAGTGGGAGCCGGCGAGGCGTGCCGAGCGGCGATGGTACTCCGAATGATACGCACGCGAGCTTTCGCCCGCGTGTCGATGCGGGTTTTATCGACGACGCGGGTCCATCAGGGGTGCATTCATCCAGGAATTCGGGAAACGCGCGACGCAGGTGCCGCGCGCGGCGACGCTCAGACCTCGGTCGCCAGCAGCGCGTCGCGCTGGTCCTGTGTCAGCAGCTCGAGTTCGACGCTCGATTCGCCATGGAAAATCATCGAACCATATACCTCAGCGAGACAACTGCTCGCGCTGTCGAGCGCGTAGTCCTCGTCGATCTCGGCGGGCAGATGAATTTCACGCCATGCATTGATCGCGGATTCGATCCTTACGATGGAAATCGGCTGGGTCGTCTTATCGCTGGAAGTTGCAGTCATGGTTCCTTGCTGATTATCCCGTTGGATAGCTGCGATTAATCGGCGAATAAATCGTGAATCAGACGGGGCAATTGAATTAGACCGGATGGCGGATGCAATTCGTTCCGCATCGGGGACGCGTAGCATACCATCGCGCACGACTAATCCAGACAGGGATAAGGGATTTGAATTGGATTAGTTTTCTGGCGGCTGGAAAGACAAAACCCCCACTGCCTTGAGGCAACGGGGGTTGTCATGAAGGGAAGCCTGACGATTACCTACTTTCACACGGGCAATCCGCACTATCATCGGCGTGGAGTCGTTTCACGGTCCTGTTCGGGATGGGAAGGGGTGGTACCGACTCGCTATGGTCATCAGGCTAAAGGGGTTGTCGCGTCGCTATGAGCGCCACGACCAATCTCGAAGAAGTAGTAACGGGGTTGTGTGTATCAGCACACGAGACTCCATCTGTATGACCTGTCGCGCTCCAAGATCCTGAGCTTGGGCTCAGGACGGGATAATCGCGGTGCCTTGGCACCTGCGAACATCGGCGCAGACTGGTTATAGGATCAAGCCTTACGGGCAATTAGTATCAGTTAGCTGAACGCATTACTGCGCTTACACACCTGACCTATCAACGTCCTGGTCTCGAACGACCCTTCAAGGAGGTCAAGCCTCCAGGGATATCTCATCTTAAGGCGAGTTTCCCGCTTAGATGCTTTCAGCGGTTATCTCTTCCGAACATAGCTACCCGGCGATGCCACTGGCGTGACAACCGGTACACCAGAGGTTCGTCCACTCCGGTCCTCTCGTACTAGGAGCAGCCCCCTTCAAATATCCAACGCCCACGGCAGATAGGGACCAAACTGTCTCACGACGTTTTAAACCCAGCTCACGTACCTCTTTAAATGGCGAACAGCCATACCCTTGGGACCGGCTACAGCCCCAGGATGAGATGAGCCGACATCGAGGTGCCAAACACCGCCGTCGATATGAACTCTTGGGCGGTATCAGCCTGTTATCCCCAGAGTACCTTTTATCCGTTGAGCGATGGCCCTTCCATACAGAACCACCGGATCACTATGACCTGCTTTCGCACCTGCTCGACTTGTCGGTCTCGCAGTTAAGCACGCTTATGCCATTGCACTATCAGCACGATTTCCGACCGTACCTAGCGTACCTTCGTACTCCTCCGTTACACTTTGGGAGGAGACCGCCCCAGTCAAACTGCCTACCATGCACTGTCCCCGACCCGGATCACGGGCCAAGGTTAGAACCTCAAACAAACCAGGGTGGTATTTCAAGGACGGCTCCACCGAAACTAGCGTTCCGGTTTCATAGCCTCCCACCTATCCTACACAGATCGGTTCAAAGTCCAATGCAAAGCTACAGTAAAGGTTCATGGGGTCTTTCCGTCTAGCCGCGGGGAGATTGCATCATCACAAACACTTCAACTTCGCTGAGTCTCGGGAGGAGACAGTGTGGCCATCGTTACGCCATTCGTGCAGGTCGGAACTTACCCGACAAGGAATTTCGCTACCTTAGGACCGTTATAGTTACGGCCGCCGTTTACCGGGACTTCAATCAAGAGCTTGCACCCCATCATTTAATCTTCCGGCACCGGGCAGGCGTCACACCCTATACGTCCACTTTCGTGTTTGCAGAGTGCTGTGTTTTTATTAAACAGTCGCAGCCACCAGTTTATTGCAACCCCTTCACCCTTCTGGCGCAGGCCAGTCAAGCTACAGGGGCGTACCTTATCCCGAAGTTACGGTACCAATTTGCCGAGTTCCTTCTCCCGAGTTCTCTCAAGCGCCTTAGAATACTCATCTCGCCCACCTGTGTCGGTTTGCGGTACGGTCACTGTTAAACTGAAGCTTAGAGGCTTTTCTGGAACCACTTCCAATTGCTTCGCTTCCTAAGAAGCTCGCGCCACGCCCTTGAATTCTGCACCCGGATTTGCCTAAGTGCCTTCTCCAACGCAGCGACCGGGACTTCCAACACCCGGACAACCTTCCGCGATCCGTCCCCCCATCGCATTTAACAATGGTGCAGGAATATTGACCTGCTTCCCATCAGCTACGCATTTCTGCCTCGCCTTAGGGGCCGACTCACCCTACGCCGATGAACGTTGCGTAGGAAACCTTGGGCTTACGGCGAGGGGGCCTTTCACCCCTTTATCGCTACTCATGTCAGCATTCGCACTTCCGATACCTCCAGCACACTTTACAATGCACCTTCGCAGGCTTACGGAACGCTCTCCTACCATGCATATAAATATGCATCCGCAGCTTCGGTATATAGCTTAGCCCCGTTACATCTTCCGCGCAGGACGACTCGATCAGTGAGCTATTACGCTTTCTTTAAAGGGTGGCTGCTTCTAAGCCAACCTCCTGACTGTTTTAGCCTTCCCACTTCGTTTCCCACTTAGCTATATTTGGGGACCTTAGCTGGCGGTCTGGGTTGTTTCCCTCTTGACACCGGACGTTAGCACCCGATGTCTGTCTCCCGTGATTGCACTCTTCGGTATTCGGAGTTTGCTATGGCGGGGTAATCCGCAATGGACCCCCCAACCATGACAGTGCTCTACCCCCGAAGGTGAGACACGAGGCACTACCTAAATAGTTTTCGGAGAGAACCAGCTATTTCCAAGTTTGTTTAGCCTTTCACCCCTATCCACAGCTCATCCCCTAACTTTTCAACGTTAGTGGGTTCGGACCTCCAGTACGTGTTACCGCACCTTCATCCTGGCCATGGATAGATCACTTGGTTTCGGGTCTACGCCCAGCAACTGAACGCCCTATTCGGACTCGCTTTCGCTACGCCTGCCCTATTCGGTTAAGCTTGCTACTGAACGTAAGTCGCTGACCCATTATACAAAAGGTACGCCGTCACCCCTTACGAGGCTCCGACTGTTTGTATGCATGCGGTTTCAGGATCTATTTCACTCCCCTCCCGGGGTTCTTTTCGCCTTTCCCTCACGGTACTGGTTCACTATCGGTCGATCACGAGTATTTAGCCTTGGAGGATGGTCCCCCCATCTTCAGACAGGATTTCACGTGTCCCGCCCTACTTGTCGTACACCTAGTTCTTTCATACTGTTTTCGTCTACAGGGCTATCACCTGCTATGGCCGCACTTTCCAGAGCGTTCGACTAACAATACAAATAAAGAGTACAGGCTCTTCCCATTTCGCTCGCCACTACTTTGGGAATCTCGGTTGATTTCTTTTCCTGCGGTTACTTAGATGTTTCAGTTCACCGCGTTCGCTTCACATAGCCTATGTATTCAGCTATGGATACTCCAAAAGGAGTGGGTTCCCCATTCGGACATCTACGGATCAAAGCTCGTTTGCCAGCTCCCCGTAGCTTTTCGCAGGCTACCGCGTCCTTCATCGCCTGTGATCGCCAAGGCATCCACCACATGCACTTGTTCGCTTGACCCTATAACGAGTCTGTCTCGCTTTCGCTTGACAGGCCGCTACAGGTTGAGTTCTCGCATTTGTGCCGTATTCCAATTGAGCCGAACATGAAGTTCGAATCATCTTGAGATACATCGATACAATCACAACCCGGATAGTTTCCACGCCCATCTCAATAGACGCTTCCGCTATCCAAATTACTACTTCTTCTAGATTGTTAAAGAACGACAGCCGATATCTTTCAATATCCTCTGACTGGCTCAATCGCCAATGACAAAGACTCGAGTCAACTGACCCGAACGTTTGTCATTGAAGATTGGTGGAGGCAGACGGGATCGAACCGACGACCCCCTGCTTGCAAAGCAGGTGCTCTCCCAGCTGAGCTATGCCCCCATACAGAGACGTCTCAGGTTTCTACCGCCAGACAATTGGTGGGTCTGGTTGGATTCGAACCAACGACCCCCGCCTTATCAAGACGGTGCTCTAACCGACTGAGCTACAGACCCCTGAGTCTGTCTTGATTTACAGCCGATAAGCGTGAACGCTCAACTTTCGCGGTATTAGCTCGAGAAAGGAGGTGATCCAGCCGCACCTTCCGATACGGCTACCTTGTTACGACTTCACCCCAGTCATGAATCCTACCGTGGTGACCGTCCTCCTTGCGGTTAGACTAGCCACTTCTGGTAAAACCCACTCCCATGGTGTGACGGGCGGTGTGTACAAGACCCGGGAACGTATTCACCGCGGCATGCTGATCCGCGATTACTAGCGATTCCAGCTTCATGCACTCGAGTTGCAGAGTGCAATCCGGACTACGATCGGTTTTCTGGGATTAGCTCCCCCTCGCGGGTTGGCGACCCTCTGTTCCGACCATTGTATGACGTGTGAAGCCCTACCCATAAGGGCCATGAGGACTTGACGTCATCCCCACCTTCCTCCGGTTTGTCACCGGCAGTCTCCCTAGAGTGCTCTTGCGTAGCAACTAAGGACAAGGGTTGCGCTCGTTGCGGGACTTAACCCAACATCTCACGACACGAGCTGACGACAGCCATGCAGCACCTGTGTATCGGTTCTCTTTCGAGCACTCCCAGATCTCTCTAGGATTCCGACCATGTCAAGGGTAGGTAAGGTTTTTCGCGTTGCATCGAATTAATCCACATCATCCACCGCTTGTGCGGGTCCCCGTCAATTCCTTTGAGTTTTAATCTTGCGACCGTACTCCCCAGGCGGTCAACTTCACGCGTTAGCTACGTTACTAAGGAAATGAATCCCCAACAACTAGTTGACATCGTTTAGGGCGTGGACTACCAGGGTATCTAATCCTGTTTGCTCCCCACGCTTTCGTGCATGAGCGTCAGTATTGGCCCAGGGGGCTGCCTTCGCCATCGGTATTCCTCCACATCTCTACGCATTTCACTGCTACACGTGGAATTCTACCCCCCTCTGCCATACTCTAGCTTGCCAGTCACCAATGCAGTTCCCAGGTTGAGCCCGGGGATTTCACATCGGTCTTAACAAACCGCCTGCGCACGCTTTACGCCCAGTAATTCCGATTAACGCTCGCACCCTACGTATTACCGCGGCTGCTGGCACGTAGTTAGCCGGTGCTTATTCTTCCGGTACCGTCATCCCCGAAGGATATTAGCCCTCAGGATTTCTTTCCGGACAAAAGTGCTTTACAACCCGAAGGCCTTCTTCACACACGCGGCATTGCTGGATCAGGCTTTCGCCCATTGTCCAAAATTCCCCACTGCTGCCTCCCGTAGGAGTCTGGGCCGTGTCTCAGTCCCAGTGTGGCTGGTCGTCCTCTCAGACCAGCTACTGATCGTCGCCTTGGTGGGCCTTTACCCCACCAACTAGCTAATCAGCCATCGGCCAACCCTATAGCGCGAGGCCCGAAGGTCCCCCGCTTTCATCCGTGGATCGTATGCGGTATTAATCCGGCTTTCGCCGGGCTATCCCCCACTACAGGACATGTTCCGATGTATTACTCACCCGTTCGCCACTCGCCACCAGGTGCAAGCACCCGTGCTGCCGTTCGACTTGCATGTGTAAGGCATGCCGCCAGCGTTCAATCTGAGCCAGGATCAAACTCTTCAGTTCAATACCTGTTACTGTTTTCGGTTCTAATGAACCGGTCGCTCACTCAAAGCTGACAGGTTAATGAATTGCTTCACAAACCTGACTTACTTTTGTGTGAGACTCTTGATACTTTTGCTGACCTGATCCGGAGATCAGGACCGCTGCCATCAAGCGTCCACACTTATCGGCTGTAGATTTTTAAAGAGCGTATCTGCGAAGCAACTTGGTTTCTTCAGCAGCGCTGCGTTTTCAGCAGCAGAGAAGCGAGATTATGATCAACATTTCGCAGCGCGTCAACTACTTTTTTCAGCGCCGCGATCAACTCACTGCGTCGATCACTTCTCAGCTAAACGAGCCAGCTGCCGATCCAACCTAGCGCTCAACCCATCCAACCTTGCTTCCTCTTTCGCACCGCGTTTCCGTTAGCGCGAAAGAGGCGTGATTCTAAGCAGCCCATCGCCTTCCTGCAAGCGTTTTCGCAAAGAAAATGCATGAAGGGCGCCGCTCGCGCGGCGCTCTTCATGGCAACTCGTTGATACCAAAAGAAGAACCTGATTTCGACGCCTTCGAAACTCGCTATCGCGACACGTCGTGCGCCACGCGCGACGCAATCGTCATGAAGTGATCGAGAGATTTCGTGACGCCGCCAGCCCGCTTCGCACCGTCGTCCCAGCGACGCAGCCGAACCGCATCCTCGGCGTAAGGACGCTGCATGAAGGCCCGGGCATCCGCCTCACTATATATACCGCCCTGCAGCGCCAGGCTGCGCACCGAATCCTCGGACAGCGCCCGCGCGTAGCCCGGCTCGATCGCGCACAGACAGCGCTTCGCATCCACATGCAGGCGAATCGGCTCCAGCACCGCATCCGGGAACAGGCTGCGCAGAAACGGCAGCGCGTAATACTGATGCAGATCGTCGATACCACGCGCCGTCGGCGTCTCGCCCTGCTCGTTCAACAGATGTCCGAGATCGTGCAGCAGCGCGGCCGTGACCAGCGCATCGCCTGCGTGCTCGTCCTCCGCGAGTTGCGCGCTCTGCAAGGCATGCTCGAGCTGCGTCACCGGCTCGCCGCTATAGGCAGTGCCACCCTTGTGCTCGAACAGCGTGCGGATATCGTCCAGCGTCAATGCCACGTCCCTGCTCCTTCCTTTCCAGTCACCACTACCCAAAGACAAGACCGCCGCTCAGCCCGCATGCATCGCCCGCTCCGGCACCCGCAGCGCGCGCTCGAAGGCGAAATCGTCGCCGCGCACCGCGTGATTGAGCGCGAGGTCGAACACGTCGAAGTTGCGCCAGCGCCGGCTGGCGTCGATCGAGGCGATCCGGCGGTTGAACAGCAGCGGCACCGCCTGCTCGCCGAAGCCGCCATGCGAACGCAGCGGCACGGTCAACGCCGAGAGATCGTGCTCACGCTCACGCCGCCCCAGCACGAAGTCATCGCGCGCAATCACCACCACCTCGCCGATCCGGTCGGCCGGCAATTCGAAACAGGCCGCCGCCTCATTCCGGCCCATCGCCAGGGCAACGCCGTCCAGCCCTCGCAACAGCGCGACCACATCGTCCGCATCGAGATCGGGCGGAAGGTGGATCGTCGCGAACGAACCCAGCGCGCCGTGATGCACCACATGCGGATCGGCGATCGGCAACACCACGCGCGTCGACGGAAAGTCGAGCCAGGCATCGAGCGCATCCTGCAAGTACGCGACCTGAGGTTTGCCCGTGCGCGCATCGTGCTTGGCGCTCATGCCGTGATCGGCGGTCAGGCCGATCACCCAGCCCAGCGCATCGAGCTGGGCGAGATACCGATCGACCATCGCATGGAACGCATTGGCCTCGACGCTGCCGGGCGCCCATTTGCGCTGCACGTAATCATGCGTGGCCAGGTACATCAGGTCGACATTGCGCATCCTGGCAAGCCGCACACCGGCAGCCATCACGAATTCGGACAGCGCCGGACTATAGACATAGGGCGAAGGCAGGCCGACCAGGTCGAGCGCATCGGCGATGCCGTTCTCGGCCAGCGAAGCCTGCGCCGCCTTCTCCGCCGAGAAGCGGATGCCCTTCAGCCCCGCGCCGAGCAGCCGACGCAGCTTGTCCTTGGCCGTCACCACCGCAACCCGCGCGCCGGCGCGAGCCGCCGCGGCGAGCACGGTTTCGGCACGCACGTCGGCGGCGCCATGCAGGGCGATATCGGCACCCTCGCCGCCGAACGCCAGCGGATCGCGCACGGTATTGCCGCAGATTCCATGCAGCGACGGCGGCACGCCACAGGCGATCGAAACCTGGTTGGCATGCGTCAGCGCCGGCACCACACCGTCGGCGCCGAACGACGCCCCTTCGCGCATCATGCGCGCGATGAAGGGCGTAACGCCGGCGCTCAGCGCGGCGTCGAGATAATCGGGCGAACTGCCGCCGAGGCAAACGACAGCGGTCGGCGCGACGGGTAGACGATAACGACGTCCGTTGACGTCGATCGTTTCGTGAGTCGGCTTCAGCATGGCTCCTCCATCATCTCGACGCAGCGGCGGCCTCCGCCGCCGCTCGCGCTACTGGCGCCGCAGTCGCGGCACGCGCGCGGCGATCAGCATCAACGCCGCCAGCGAGGCCACCAGCATCAGCAGCGACAGCGCCGAAGCCGGTAGGTAATAACCGCGCTCGACCTGGCCGATCACCACGATCGGCACGGTGGCGAAGCCCGGCGGATAGACGGTCATGGTCGCGCCCAGCTCGCCGAGCGAGAGCGCGAAGCCGAGCGCGAGGCTGGCGCGCAACGCCGGCACCAGTTGCGGCAGCAGCACCCGGCGCAGCACCATCGACGGCGGCGCCCCGAGGCTGGCCGCGGCCTCGCGCAGGATGGTCAGCTCGGGCCGCAGCGCGGCGGCCGCGCAGCGATAGCAGAACGGCAGGATCAGCGCGAGCTGCACCAGCACCACGATGGCCGCCGAGCTCGACAGGTCGACGGGCTTCTGGTGATAGGCGATCAGCACGGCCAGCCCCAGCACCACGCTCGGCACGCCGTTCGGCAGCATCACCAGCGCGTCGACCAGGGCCCCGAGCCGCCCCCGCGCACGTCCCTCGAGCGCCAGCGCGAGCCACAGCCCCAGCACGGTGCCGATCACGGCAACGCCGAAACCGATCTCGAGACTGGTTGCGAGCGCATCGAATTCCGGCTGGCCGAGCCGCTCGAACCAGCGCAGGCTGTAGCCGGACGGCAGGATGGTGCCCGACCAGCGCGTGGCCACACTCGACAGCGCGACCACCACCACCGGCAGCACGAACAGCCAGAAGCAGGCGAATGCGGCCAGTCCGAGCGCGACGCGCGAAGCATGCTTGAGCAGCGTATCGGACCAGCCGGGTTCGGCACGCGCCACCGGCGAGCCGCCCAGACCAAATTCAGCGGACATGCTGCCCTCCTCCCATCGCGCGGCGATTCATCCGGCGGTAAAGCGCGTAAAGCGTGAGCGACATCGCGAGCATCACGACGGCGCCGGCCGCCGCGCTCGGCAGGTTGAGATCGACCGAGGCACTGGTATAGATCGCAACCGGCAAGGTGACCAGGCGCGCGCTGCCGAGCACCAGCAGGATCCCGAACTCGTTCAGGGTCAGCAGGAAACACAGGATCGTGCCGGCCGCGATGCCGGGCCAGGCGATCGGCAGGATCACGCGGCGCGCCAGCATCCAGCCGTTCGCGCCGAGGCTGCGCGCTGCCTCGACCAGCCGCATGTCGAGCGTCGCGAACGAAGCCAGCGTGGGCCTCACCACGAAGGGCGTATAGAACACCGTCTGCGCCAGGATCACGCCGCCGATGCCGAACAGGAAGTCGAGCGGCGGCGCATCGAGATGGAACAGGCGCTGCAGCGCGATGCCGATCGAACCTTGCGAACCGTAAAGAAAGATCAGCGTGAAGGCGACCAGGAACGACGGAAAGGCCACGTAGAGCTCGAGAAAACGCGTAATCAGCGAGGCGCCCGGAAACGGCCGGAAAAACAGCAGCGCCGCCAGCAGCACGCCGAGCACCGAGGCCGTCCCCGCGCTCACGCAGAGTACCCACAGCGTGGTGCCGAGCACGCCGCGCGTATCGGGATTGCCGAAGAAGCCGCCATAGGCGGCGAGCGTGAAGCCGTGATCGCCCGTCACGCTCAGCAGCAGCAGGCGCGCCAGCGGATAGAGCACCAGCGGCCCGAGCACGACCACCACCAGCACCAGCAGATGCAGGCGCCCATTGCGCCGGGCCCGTCGCGCCGCCTGCGCGTGCGCGGCGGTGGAGGCATCGCGGCGCGCGGCGGCAGCGCGATCGAGCTCGAGCTCAGGGGTCGATAAGGACGACATCATCCGCCTCGCAATGCAGGGAAACGCGCGAGCCGCGCTCCGGGCTCATGCCGCGGCCGCGCTGCAGGGTGACCAGCACCGGCTGGTCGGCCGCCGCGTCGAGCACCACCGACACGGACAACTCCGAGCCATGCCACTCGACCGAGGCGATGGTGCCGTTCAGGCCGCCGCTGCCGGGCGGCTGCAGCGTGAAGCGCTCGGGGCGCACGCAGGCGAGCTTGTCGCGCACGGTGTGCAGCGGATCGCCGATCGGATAGACGACCTGCGGGGGCAGCAGGTTCGCGGCGCCCAGGTAACGCGCCACGAAGCCGTCGCGCGGCTGGTCGTAAAGCTGCTGCGGCGTGCCGATCTGGGCGATGCGGCCGTCGCGCATCAGCAGCGCGCGATCGGACAGCACCAGCGCATCGTCGCGATCGTGCGTGACGCAGACGATGGTCAGGTTCGGCAGGCGCTCGTGCAGCGCCTTCAATTCGGTGCGCACCGAGGCGCGCAGGTTGGCGTCGAGCGCCGACAGCGGCTCGTCGAGCAGCAGCACGTCGGGCTCGATCACCAGCGCGCGGGCCAGCGCCACGCGCTGCTGCATGCCGCCCGAGAGCTGGGCCGGCATCACGTGTCCGGCATCGCCGAGCTGCACCAGCTTCAGCGCATCGGCCACGCGCCGGGCGATCTCGCCCGAGGACATGCGCCGCGCGCGCAGCCCGAAGGCGACGTTCTCGAACACCGACAGATGCGGGAACAACGCGTAGTTCTGGAACAGCAGGCCGAGATTGCGCTTGTGCGGCGGCGCATGGGTCAGGTCGCGGCCCGCCACGGTCAGCGTGCCGGTCAGGCCGTCGGCCTTCACGAACCCGGCGATGAAACGCAGCATGGTGGTCTTGCCGCAGCCGCTGCGGCCGAGCACGGTCAGCAGTTCCCCGGCGCCGATCGAGAGCGACAGGTCGTCGAGCACGGTGCGTGCGCCGTAGCGCACGCTCAGGTGCTCGATCTGCACGCCGCCCGGCGCGGCCGCGCGCAGCGACGCGCGCGGCTCTGCTGCGCCGAGCGCGCGGGGATGGATCAGGCTGGCGGTATTCACAGGCATCCCTCGTTAGCCGATCACTTCGGCTTGACGACTTCGGTTTCCTTGCCGGAGCTGCCGATCACGTCCTTCTTCCAGCGCTCGGTCCAGCCGGCCTTCTTGGCCATCACGGCATTCCAGTCCACCGGGATCAGCTTGACGCCCGAGATCGCGCGCTTCACGGCCTCGCCGTTCTTGCCCGTCAGCGGCACGTCGGTGCGGCCCGGGATGCCGTACATGTCCGGCACCTTCGACTGCACCTCGGTCGACATCAGGTAGTCGATCAGCTTCTTGCCGGCCTCGGTGTTCGGGCCGCCCTTGAACAGGCCGATCGCGTAAGGCAGCTGGAAGGTGGTCGGCGCATCGCCCGGCTTGGCGGCCAGGAACACCGGCTTGACCGACAGGCCGCCGTGCTCGGCGTCGTCGAGGTCCATCTGCAGATCGCCGTTGGCGACGCTGATCTCGTTGCGCGAGAGCAGCACGTTCAGGTAGCCCGTGCCCTTGGTGTGGAACTTGGCGCTGCGTTCGAGCTTGGCCAGGTAGTCGAAGGCGGCATCCTCGCCCATCAGCGTCGAGGTCAGGATGATCACGGCCATGCCGTCGCCGGCCGTGGCCGGGTTCGAGTAGGCGATCTTGCCGCTGTACTCGGGCGCGAGCAGGTCGGCGAAGGTCTTCGGCTGGTTCTTGACCACGTCCGGATTGATCGCGAACGAGAAGTAGTTGTTGACGAAGGTCGCCCAGGAACCGTCGGCCGCCTTGGCGATCGCCGGCACGTTCGCGTAGTTCGCGCTCTGGTAGTTCTGCAGCAGGCCGAGCTGGCCGGCTTGCTGGATGAACGGCGGCAGCGTCACCAGCACGTCGGCCTTCGGCGAATTCTTCTCGACGTTGGCGCGGTTCACCACTTCGCCGCTGCCCGCCGTCACGATGTTCACCTTCACGCCTTCCTTCTTCTCGAACGCCGGCAGCACGTCGCGATAGAGGTTTTCGAGGCCGTCGGCCGTGTACAGCACGACCGCGCCGGCCGCGTGCGCCGGCATGGCGATACCTTGCAGCAGGCCAGCCGCGCACGCCGCGAGCGCCAGCTTGCGCAACACCGTGCCGAAGGAATTCTGAAATGTCATCTCGCTTCTCCGTAGGGCGGATACAAAGTCGGGCCGGACTCCCGCCGGCGCCTGTCGTCGTCACGGGCCCGCGTTCGGCCCGGTTTCGCGCTGCCGGCAGCGGTCGCCCCGGCAGCAGGCGAAGCATCACAGGCTTCGATGACAACTCAATGACGACACCAACGAATTCCAAAAAATGACACATTTTGCCACTACGATGCGAAGCATCCGGTGCGCCGACCGTGGCGCGCCGACCTTTTCAGCCAGGAGGCAACGTGATTCCCGACAACGACCCGATTCTTCTGACGCCCGGCCCGCTGACCACGTCGCCGGCCACGCGCCGGGCGATGCTGCACGACTGGGGCTCGTGGGACGCGGCCTTCAATCGTCTGACGCAAACGCTCTGCGAGGACCTGGTCCGGATCGCCGGCGGCGATGCGGGCTACACCTGCGTGCCCCTGCAGGGCAGCGGCACCTTCGCGGTGGAAGCGGCGCTCGGCACCCTGGTGCCGCGCGACGGGGTGGTGCTGGTGCCCAACCACGGCGCCTACTGCGCGCGGATCCTGAAGATCCTCGGCCGGCTCGGGATCGAGGCCATCGAGCTGCCGTTCGCCGAGCACGAGGCCGCCAGCGCCGAGGCGATCGACGCCCTGCTCGCCCGCGAGCCGCGCATCACGCATGTCGCGCTGGTGCACCTGGAGACCAGCGCCGGCATCCTCAATCCGCTCGCGCGGATCGCCGCGGTCTGCGCACGGCACGGCAAGCCGCTGATCGTCGACGCGATGAGCTCGTTCGGCGCGCTGCCCGTCGAGGTGGCTGCCAACGGCATCGACGCGCTGGTCTCGGCCAGCGGCAAGTGCCTGGAAGGCGTGCCGGGCATGGGTTTCGTGATCGTCAGGCAGGCGCTGCTGGAGGATTGCGCGGGCCGCTCGCCCTCGCTCGCGCTCGACCTGCACGACCAGCATGCCTACCTGCGGCGCACCGGGCAGTGGCGCTTCACGCCGCCGACGCATGTGGTCGCGGCGTTGCACGAAGCGCTCGCCCAATACCGGGAACAAGGCGGGCTGCCGGCACGCGGCGCGCGCTACGCGGCCAACTGCGCGGCCTTGATCGAAGGCATGCGCGCGCTGGGCTTCACGCCCTTGCTCGACGCCGCCGTGCAGGCACCGGTGATCGTCACCTTCCACGCGCCGCGCGATCCGCGCTACGACTTCAACGCCTTCTACGCGGCCGTGCGCGATGCCGGCTTCGTGCTCTACCCGGGCAAGCTCACCGAGGTCGACACCTTCCGCGTGGGCTGCATTGGCGCGATCGACGCCGGGCAGATCCGCCGCGCCGTCGCCGCCATCGCGGCCGTGCTCGAGCGGCTCGGGATCTCGGTACGCTGAGCCGCGAGCCCATAAAAAAACCCGGCGCCGCTCGCGCGGGCCGGGCAAGAATTCGTGCTGTTCGAGTGGAGAACGATTACAGCACGATCCGCTTGATGTCGCCGACGATGAAGATGTACGACAGCGCGCCGATCAGCGCGATCACGCCGATGAAGGCCAGCGCGCCGACGAAGGAGCCCGTCGAGGCGACGATGAAACCGACCACCAGCGGCGTGATGATGCCCGCCAGGTTGGCCGCGAGGTTGAAGATGCCGCCGGTCACGCCGAGCAGGCCTTCCGGCGCGATGTCGGACACCAGGGTCCAGCCCAGCGCGGCCATGCCCTGTGCGAAGAAGGCCACCGACATGATCGCGATCACGGCCTCGTTGCTCTCTACGTAGTTGGCCAGCACGATGGTCGAGGCCAGCAGCAGCCCGGCGATGATCGGCAGCTTGCGCGCCACGTTGGCCGACTTGCCCCGTCGCAGCAAGTAATCGGAAAAAATGCCGCCGAACATCACGCCGATCGACGCCGCGATGAAGGGCATCACCGCGAAAAAGCCGATCTTGAGCCAGGCCATGTGGCGTTCCGTGGCGAGATAGGTCGGAAACCAGGTGAGGAAGAACACCAGGGTCGAGTTGCCGGCGAACTGGCCCAGGCAGATGCCGGCCAGTTGGCGCTTCCTCAGCAGCCTGCCGGCCATCGCCCAGCTGAACTTCGACTGCCCCGGCTTGTTCGCCTTCGCCTCGCCGTCGATCAGGCCGCCGCCCTCGGCGATATAGGCCAGCTCGGCCGCGTTAGCGGCCGGATGGTCGCGCGGCTCGCGATACAGGCGCAGCCAGGCGAGGCCGAACAGGATGCCGACCGCGCCCACCACCCAGAACAGCGAACGCCAGCCGAACGCCCCCATCAGCGCGAACAGCACCGGGCTCAGGAAGGCCAGCCCGATGTATTCGCCGACCGTGTAGGTGCCGGTGGCCATCGCGCGTTCCTTCTGCGGGAACCAGGTGGCGACCACCCGGCTATTGGTCGGGAAGCACGGCGCCTCGCTGAGGCCCAGGCCGAGGCGGCAGGCCAGCAGGGTGCCGACGCCGCCGACGAAACCCTGCAGCAGCGTGCACAGCGACCAGAAGGTCATCGACAGGAAATAGGTGATCTTGCTGCCGAAACGGTCGAGGAACAGCCCGCCCGGCACCTGGGCGATCACGTAGGTCCAGGAGAACGACGAGAACATGATCCCCATCACCGCCGCGCCGATGCCGAGCTCCTTGGTCAGCCCCGGCGCCGCCACGCCCAGCACGGTGCGATCGAGGTAGTTGATCATGGTGCCGATCGCCAGCAGCGCGAGGATCCGGTAACGCGCCGAGGAACGGCGCAGGCTGCCCGCGGCCGACGCGGAAACGACCGTAGCGGACGGTTGGGAAGGTTGCTGCATCGAAGTCTCCTGGTTGTTGTCGTGGTCGTGACGTCTCAGCGTCCGACGAGTGATTCGAAGTGCGAGAACATGCGTTCGGCGTCGGGTTCGCGACCGGTGAAGATCTCGAACGCGTCGACCGCCTGGTAGACCGCCATCCCGCCGCCCGGCAAGGTCCGGCAGCCGAGCTCGCGCGCCACGCGCACCAGCTCGGTCTCGAGCGGGAAATAGACGATGTCGGCCACCCAGGGCTTGGCCTCGAGCAGCCGGGCCGGCAGCGGCAGGCCCGGGTGCTTGGCCATGCCGGTGGGCGTGGCGTGGATCAGGCCGGTGGCGGCGGCCATCGCCGCGTCGAGCGCGCTGCCCGCCGTCACCGTCGCCGCCGGGAAGCGCGCTTGCAGTTCGGCGGCCAGCGATGCGGCGCGCGAGGGTTCGACGTCAAAGATCGTCAGCGCCTCGGCGCCGAGCATCAGCGCGGCATGGGCGACCGCCGCACCCGCGCCGCCGGCGCCGAGCTGCACCACGCGCGCCATCGACACGCCGGCCAGGCCGCGCCGGAACGATTTCGCGAAGCCCGACCAATCGGTGTTGTGGCCGCTGCGCTTGCCGTCGGCGAAGCGCACCGTGTTGACCGCGCCCAGCGCTCGCGCATCGTCGGACAGCGAGTCGAGATGCGCGATCACGCGCTGCTTGCAGGGGTGGGTGATGTTCAGGCCGTCGTAGCCCATGCGCTCGGCGGTATCGAGCAGTTCGGGCAGCGCGTCGACCGACAGGCCCAGCACGTCGAGATCGAGGCGCCTGTATACATAGTTGAAGCCCTGCAGGCGGCCTTCGCGCTCGTGCATCGCCGGCGACAGCGAGCCGCCGATCCCCTGCCCGATCAAGCCGATCAGGAACGACTGGCCGCTCATCGCGCCACCTCCTTCAACAAGGTGGCGAGCCGCTGCAGCGCGAATACGTAACCCTCGGTCCCGCAGCCGCAGATCACGCCCTGCGCGACCAGCGACACATAGGAATGGTGGCGGAACGCCTCGCGCCGATGGACGTTCGAGATATGCACCTCGATCACGGGCTTGTCGATCCCGGCGAGCGCGTCGGCCAGCGCCACCGAGGTATGCGTATAGCCGGCCGGGTTGATCACCACGCCGGCGATGCGCGTGCGTGCCTCGTGCAGCCAGTCGATCAACTGGTGCTCGGCGTTCGACTGGCGGAACTCGATCTCCAGGCCGAGCGCGGCGGCTGCCTCGACGCAGCGCTGCTCCACGTCGGCCAGCGTCTCGGCGCCGTAGATATGCGGCTGGCGGGTACCCAGCAGGTTCAGGTTCGGTCCGTTCAGCACCAGGACCTTTGGCTTCGACATCACAAGCAGACTCCGGGAAACGGGGCGTATCGCGTGGCCACGACGCACCCTCACAAACTTTTTGAGGTGGCGCAAGTGTGCGCCAGGCGCACGCGGCTTGTCTTTCGGGGTTTATGCTTATTTGTACCATCTAGTTAGTTTGTATAATCCGACAATCTAATTCAATAGAATCGGGAACTTGTGCGATTAACGAACGGCCCCGGAATTAACCTTTTCGTCCGTTGTCGCCATTTCCGAGCTTTCCTGCAGGAATTCGCTCATGAAGCGTTCGATTGCCACCGTGTCGCTGGCCGGCACGCTGGTCGAGAAACTCAAGGCGATCGCGGCGGCCGGCTTCGACGGCGTCGAGATCTTCGAAAACGACCTGCTCTACTTCGACGGTTCACCCGCCGATGTGCGCGGGATCGCCGCCGATCTCGGCCTCGAGATCGTGCTGTTCCAGCCGTTCCGCGATTTCGAGGGCGTCGGCGCCGAACAGCTCGCGCGCAACCTGGAGCGCGCGCGCCGCAAGTTCGACCTGATGCACGCGCTGGGCACCGATCGCATCCTGGTCTGCAGCAACGTCTCGCCGCAAACCATCGCCGACGAGGCGCTGCTGGTGGACCAGCTCGGCGCCCTGGCCGAAGCCGCGCGCGGCGCCAATGTGATCGCCGCCTACGAGGCGCTGGCCTGGGGCCGCGTGGTGAAGACCTACGGCCACGCCTGGCGCTTGGTCGACGCGGTGAACAGCCCGCACCTGGGCCTCGCGCTCGACAGCTTCCACACGCTCTCGCTCGATGACGATCCCGACGGCATCGCGCGCATCCCCGGCGATCGCATCGCCTTCGTGCAGATCGCCGACGCGCCGAAGCTGGCGATGGACGTGCTCGAATGGAGCCGCCATTACCGCTCCTTCCCCGGCCAGGGCGACTTCGACCTGGCACGCTTCACGGCGCGCGTGATCGAATCGGGTTTCAGCGGGCCGCTTTCGCTGGAGATCTTCAACGACGGCTTCCGCGCCGCGCCCACCGCGATCACGGCGGCCGACGGGCTGCGCTCGCTGCATCACCTGGAAGACATCACGCGCCTGCGCCTGGCCGCCGAGGGCCGTGCTCCCGCCGCCGACCAGCCACTGTTCGCGCCGCCCGCCGCGCCGGCCCACGTCGGCTTCAAGTTCATCGAATTCGCGGTGGACGCGAGCGCGGCCGCAAAGGTGGCCGACTGGCTCGGCAAGCTGCGCTTCCGGCTGGCCGGCCGCCATCGCTCGAAGAACGTGATGCTCTACCAGCACGGCGCCGCCTCGATCGTGCTGAACGCCGAGCCCGATTCCTTCGCCGACGCGTTCTTCCAGCGACATGGGCTGTCGCTGTGCGCCTCGGCCTTCCAGGTCGACGACGCGAAGCTGGCCTTCGAGCGCGCGGCGAGCTTCGGCTTCGCGCCGTTCTCGGGCCGCGTCGGACCGAACGAGCGCGTGGTGCCCGGCGTGCAGGCACCCGACGGCAGCCTCGACTATTTCGTCGACGAGACGCCGGGCGCGCCGACGCTCTATGAATCGGATTTCGTGCTGACCGACGTGGACGGCCCGGTGGAAGTCGGCCCGCTGACCGGCATCGACCATGTCTGCCTGGCGCTGCCGGCCGACGCGCTCGATACCTGGGTGCTGTTCTTCCGCACCGCATTCGGCTTCGAGGCCGAGAAGAGCTGGCTGGTGCCCGATCCCTACGGGCTGATGCGCAGCCGCGCGGTGCGCAGCCCGGACGGCAGCGTGCGGATCGCGCTCAACGCCTCGGTGGATCGCCACACGGCCGTATTCGAATCGCTGAACCGCTATCACGGCTCGGGCCTCAACCACGTGGCGTTCCGCACCGACGACATCGTGCGCGCGGTGGCCGAGGCAGCCGCCGACGGCGTCGCCTTCCTGCGCGTGCCGCGTAATTACTACGACGACCTGGCCGCGCGCTACGCCCTGCCCGACGATTTCGTCGACACGCTGTGCCGTCACCACCTGCTGTACGACCGCGACGAGCAGGGCGGCGAATTCCTGCATGCGTATACAGAACTGGTGGACGAGCGCTTTTCGTTCGAGATCGTCGAGCGGCGCGGCGGCTACGATGGTTATGGCGCCGCGAACACCGCGGTGCGGCTGGCGGCCCAGGCGCAGAGGAAAAAATGAGGATTGGGCCGACGGCGGCTCGCTGCTGCCGCCGGCTTCAAGAATCTCTTGTCGCGGACGCAACTTTCCGGCCGTAATGAAACCGTCCGCAGCAAACCGTCCCGTCCCAAGGCCCGCTTCCCGCGGCGGGCCGGGCCTTGACGCGGCACCCGCGGTGCAGCATCGCCGCGCGCCCCGCCGACGCCGTTACAGTGCGTAACGATAGGTACCTCTTGCAATTCCCCGGACCGTCCCGATTTTAAGAATCGTTTAAGTCTCGGGCGGCACCATCCGCTCCAATCGTTTTTCAAGATAGAAGAATTGGAGGTTGCAATGAGCGCCAACGATGCATCCGGCCGCCCGGCCAGCCCCCCGTCACGTCCGAAGACGATGCTGCGTCGTCTTTTGAGCCATCACGAGATCGCCACCTTGCTGGTGCTGCTGCACTCACCGATCGCCGCCAACGCCAAGCCGGAGCTGCCGGCACTGGAGGAAGCGGGCCTGGTCGAAATGGTGGGCGACGGCGCCGCGCCGCTGGTACGCCTGACCGCCGACGGCAGCGCCGTCCTCAAGGGCCTCGGATTTCGTTGAGCCGGCTGCCCGGCTCTGTTTTACCTTCCCGACGTTTTCCTGACGAACCCTGACCAAGGCGTTCTCGGTCCGAGGTCTTCATTGGCTGGCGCCCGCCGGCTAGACCGTTAGTTGCGCAATCACACCAAAGCGGCACAACACCCGCCGCCACGTTCCCTCAAGCCCCGCGTTCCGCCTGCAAGGTCATCCGGTACTCGGTCGGCGTCACCCCCACCGTCGCCTTGAACTGCCGCGAAAACGCGCTGTGATCGGTATAGCCGCAAAGCGCGGCGACATCGGTCACCTTCTCGTGCGTGACGAGCAGGGCCGTGGCCGCGTCGAGCCGCGTCTTCAGCAGCACCTGGCGCGGCGTCAGGTGGAACACCTTGTGGAAATACCGTTCGAGCTGCGCGACCGACATCCCGGCCATCTCGGCCAGGTGCTTGAGGTTGAGCGGCTGCACGTAGTGCTCCTGGATGTACTGCACCACGTCGGCCAGCCGGCTGTAGGCCGGATGCGAGCCCTCGTTGGCCTTCAGGTCGCGCGAGATGCCCGCCAGCCCGACCACGCGGCCGAGCCCGTCGCGCAGCGGCTCCTTGGTGGTCAGGCACCAGCCCGGCTGCCGCCCCGGATAGAGATGCAGCTCGAGCTGGTCGGTCAGTTGCTGGCCGGCATGGATGGTCGCCATGTCCTGCTCGAGATAGTTGCGGCCGAACCGGCGCGGAAACACTTCCTCGGTGGTCTTGCCGTAGAGCTCGCGCTTCTCCTTGAAGCCGCAGCGTTGCGCCAGCGTGCGATTGGCCAGCACGTAGCGGCCGTCGACGTCCTTCACGAAGAAGGCGACATCGGGCAAGGCATCGAACACCGGTGCGAGCTGCGCGAAATGCGCGAGCATCGCGTCGAGCCCGTCGCCCGAGCCGGGTGCCGGGCGGATCGCGTCGAACAGCGGCGAGGAGGAATCGGCGGGCGAGGTCATGAGTCCGGAGAAAGTCGGGAAATCCGCGTGCGTCGATTATAGGAGCGGCTCGTCGGCAGCCAGCGCGGCAAGCGTGCCGATGCGAACCGGCGAGAACGGCGGGCGCGGTATCGCGGCCTCCTGCCAGCCCAGCAATGCGGCACCGGCCGCGCCGCAGACGCGGCCTTGGCAGGCGCCCATGCCGCAACGCGTCTGCAGCTTCGCGTCACGCGCATCAGCATAACCACGCGCGGCGCCCAGCGTGACGTCCTCGCAGCGGCACAGCACCGTGTCGTCGGGCGGCAAGGCGCGAGCCGCATCACCGAGCGCGAAGGTCCGCGCGACGCGCGCGGCGAAACCTCGCCACACCTCGCGCTCGCGCATCAGCGCGGCAACCCGCCGATCGCCCTCGTCGACGCCGGCCGCCGCCAGCCCCGCCAGGGCGCCCTCGGCGCGCGCCAGTTCCATGCCGCCGATCCCCGTGCTCTCGCCGGCCGCGAACACCGCCTCGCGGGAAGTACGCTGCCGCGCATCGACCGCCACCGCGCCGTCGCGCAACTCGCAGCCGAGCGCAAGCGGCAGCGTCAGGTTCGGCACCAGCCCATAACCGCAGGCGATCCGATCGCATTCGATCACGCGCGGCCGCCCCTCGATCTCGATGGTCGCGGCCTCGACGCGCGCGCTGCCATGCGCGGCACGCAGCACGCCGCCCGTCAGATAGTCGACGCCGATGAAGCCGCGCGTGAGCCGCGCCGCCTGCACCAGCTTCGAGGGCGTGGCCGCCAGCGACAGCGCGAAGCCGCGCACGGCCCGCGCGCTCGCCTGCTCGACCACGGCAAGCACGTTTGCGCCCGCCTCGCGCGCCGTCGCCAGCGCGGCGATCAGCAAAGGCCCGCTGCCCGCGATCACGATCCGTTCGCCACGCACCGGCACGCCGCCCTTGACCAGGGCCTGCAAGCCGCCCGCGCCGGTCACGCCCGGCAGGGTCCAGCCGGCGAAGGGCAGCAACAGCTCGCGCGCGCCGGTGGCCACGATCAGCTTGTCGTAGCCCAGGATCGCGCCACCCGCCTCGGCAGACGCCTGCTCGACCAGCAGTTCGCGACCCGGCAGGGCGGCCACCACGCGCGCGCCCGCGATCAGCTCGACGCTGCTCGCGCGCAGCGCCGCGAGCGATTCGACCAGCGGCGCGGCGGGTTCGAACACGGGCCCCTGGCGCCAGATCTGGCCGCCGGCTCGTGGATTGTCGTCGAGGATCGCGACGCGCGCGCCGGCGCCGGCAGCCGCGCGCGCGGCCGCCAAGCCGGCCGGCCCGGCGCCGACCACCACGATCTCGTAATGCGCCTTCATGATTCGGGATTCCAGGTGGTGTCGATGCGCATGCCGTCGCGGCAGGTCGTCTGGCAGGCCAGCACGTGCGCGCGGCCGTCGATGCCGACGCGACACTCCTGGCAGATGCCCATCCCGCACAGCATGGTGCGCGGCATGCCCTGCACCGAGCCGCGCGTGCCGCGCACACCAAGCGCGATCGTCAAGGCCGCGGCGACGCTCGTGCCGGCCGGCACGCGGCAGGCCCGGCCGTCGATACGGACTTCGACTTCGACGAGATTCGCGCCGCCAGGGTTGCGATCAGGCATGACCGACCTCCGGCATGGCGCGCGCCGGCCAATAAGGCTCGGGCGCGATCGGCGGCACCTCGCCGAGCAGTTGCGTCGCGATCAGTTCGGCGGTGCTCAGCGAAGTGGTCACGCCCAGCCCCTCGTGGCCGGTCGCCAGCCACACGCCGGCGTGGCCCGGCACCGGCCCGATCAGCGGCATGCCGTCGGGCGTGGCGGCGCGAAAACCGGTCCAGGCGCGCAGCGCATGCAGGTCGGCGAGGCCCGGCAGGTAACGCGTGGCGCGCGCCAGCATGCGTGCCAGCACCGGCATCTCGACGGCCGGATCGGTGCTGTCGAACTGCCGCGACGAGCCGATCAGGATCTGCCCGGTCGGCCGCGGCTGCGCATTGAAGGCCACCGAGGTGCCCTGCGCGTGATGGGCGCTCTTGATATAGCCGAGTTCGAGCAATTGATGCGTGATCGTGCCCGGATAACGATCCGTGATCAGCAGATGGCCTTTCTTGGCCTGCAGGGTCATGCCGGGCACCAGCCGCGCGGCCTCGAGCCCGTTGGCAACGATCACCTGCGCGGCCGACAGCGTCTCGCCGCCCGCGGTGCGCAGCTCGGTGCCCGCCAGCGCGACCACGGCCGTGCGTTCGCGCACGCGGATCCGCGCCGCGCCCGGCGAATGCCGCAGCAGCCATTCGCTGGCCGAAGGCGCATAGACGATTCCGTCACCCTCCACATACAAACCGCCCGCCAGGCCCGCGGCCAGCATCGGCTCGCGTTCGCGCAGCGCGGCCGCGCCGATCGCCTCGGCCGACACGCCGGCCGCCAGGTAGCCGTCGCGCATCGCGCGCGCCGCCTCGAGCTCCTCGTCGTCGGCGGCCACCCACAAGGTCCCGCAACGCCGATAGGCATCGCATTCGCGCAGGCTCGGCGCGAGCGCGCGCCAGCGCGCCAGTGAATCACGCGTCAGCGCCAGCTCGGCCGGCGTATCGTTCATCACCACCAGATGGCCCATGCCGGCCGCGGTCGTGCCGCCGCCGATCCCGCCCGCGTCGAGCACCTCGACGGCCAGCCCGCGCGCGGCCAATGCCGCCGCGCAAGCCGCGCCGACGATCCCGGCGCCGATCACGATCGCATCCGCGCGCGCCATCAGCCGAGCCGGATCCCGTTCGCGAACGGATCGCCGTCCTCGAAGCAGAGCCGTCCCTCGGCCATCACGTGCGCGTGACCGGTGATGGTCGGCACGATCGCGGCCTCGCCCTCGATCGCCTCGTCATGCCGCACGTAGCTGACCTGGAACACGCTGCCGATCACGCTTTCCTGCCGCCATTCGGCATGTTCGGCGAGCTTGCCGTCGGCGGCCAGGCAGGCGGCCTTGGCGCTGGTGCCGGTGCCGCAGGGCGAGCGATCGTAGGCGTCGCCCGGGCACAGCACGAAGCTGCGGCTGTCGAGCCCCTCGCGCGAGGCCGGCCCGAACAGCTCGATATGGTCGATCAGCGCGCCGTGCGCGCCGGTGATGCCGGCGGCGATCAGCGCGTCGCGCGTGGCGCTCGAGAACGCGCCCAGCTCCTTCAGGTTCGCGGGTTCGACGCGGCGCCGGTGCTCGTGCTCGGGCACCAGGAAGAACCAGTTGCCGCCCCAGGCGATATCGCCCGTCAGCGGACCATGGCCCGGCACCTCGACCGTCACGTCCTTGCGATGGCGATAGGCCGGCACGTTGCGCACCGACACGGAGCGATCCGCGTTCAGCGTCGCCTCGACGATGCCGACCGGCGTCTCGATGCGATGCGTGCCGGGGCCGATCCGTCCCAGGTGCGCGAGCGACACCACCAGGCCGATGGTGCCGTGCCCGCACATGCCGAGATACCCGACGTTGTTGAAGAAGATCACGCCGGCCGCGCAGCCCGGATCGAGCGGCTCGCAGAGCAGCGCGCCGACCACCACGTCCGAGCCGCGCGGCTCGGTGACCACCGCCGCGCGCCAGTCGTCGTGGTGCGAACGGAACCGTTCCAGCCGCTCGGCGAGCGTGCCGCCGCCGAGATCCGGCCCCCCGGACACGATCAGGCGGGTGGGCTCACCGCCGGTATGCGAATCGATGAAGTCGAGTGTTTTCATGCCGCTATCGTAGGAACCCGCCTCGCCTGGCGTCTTGGCGACATTATGCGCACGCCATGACGAAATCAGCATAGTCAGGGAAACCGCGCATATGCCGATTTCGTCATCCCCGACGCATCTGGCGCGCAAGACTGGCGCTTTTTCGCTACCTAGACTGCGCTGGAATCGCTCGCATCGTGCCGTCCCCATCTGGTAGCGCGTTTGCTCGCCTGCCTCGCGGGTCGCCACGTGGCCGAGCCGATTTCAGCACAAGGCCCGCCACTCGCCGGTGGCGGCGTCGCGATCGCCAACAGGCCGGCACCACGCAGCCGGTCGCAGCAGCCAAAGGGGAAACGAAAGTGAAGCTGAAGATCTCGCAATTCGCGCTCGTCGCGGGCGCCGCCCTCGTCGCCGCAGGCACGCAGGCCTCGGCCGCCGATCTCGTCAAGATCGGCTTTGCCGCGCCGCTCACGGGCACGCAATCGAACTACGGCACCGACATGCAGAAAGGCGTGCAGCTCGCGATCGACGATTTCAACGCGACCAAGCCGGTGATCGGCGGCAAGCCCGTCACCTTCACGCTCGATTCGCAGGACGACCAGGCCGACCCGCGCACCGGCACCACGGTGGCGCAGCGGCTGATCGACGACGGCGTGTCCGGCATCATCGGCCACTTCAATTCGGGCACCAGCATCCCGGCCTCGGATCTCTACGAGCGCGCGGGGCTGCCGCAGGTCTCGATGGCCACCTCGCCGCAATACACGGCGCGCGGCTACAAGACCACCTTCCGGCTGCTGACCAGCGACGCGCAGGCCGGCCGCATCGTCGGCAGCTACGTGGTGAACACGCTGCACTACAAGCGCCTGGCGATCATCGACGATCGCACCGCCTACGGCCAGGGCATCGCCGACGAATTCGCCGCCGCCGTGCAGAAGGCCGGCGGCACCATCGTCAAGCGCGACTTCACCAACGACAAGGCGCTCGATTTCTCGGCGATCCTGACCAACCTGAAGGGCATGAATCCTGACGCGGTGTTCTACGGCGGCGGCGACGCGCAATCCTCGCCGATGATCCGCAAGATGCGCCAGCTCGGCATCAAGGCCGCCTTCGTCACCGGCGAGATGTCGAAGTCGCCCACCTTCCTGAAGGTCGGCGGCGAGGCGGCCGAGGGTGCGATCGTCTACATGGGCGGCCTGCCCAAGGAGAAGATGCCCGGCTTCGCGGGCTTCGAGCAACGCTACAAGGCGCGCTTCAAGGAGGAGGTGGTGACCTACTCGCCCTATTCCTACGACGGCACGATCGCCCTGCTCACCGCGATGAAGAACGCCAACTCGACCGACCCGAAGGTTTATGGGCCGTATCTCGACAAGGTGTCGATCAAGGGCGTGTCGGCCGCGACCATCGCCTACGATCCGAGGGGCGACCTGCGTGACGCGCCGGTCACGATCTACCGCGTCGACCACGGCGCGTTCAAGCCGGTCGACACCATCGCCGGCAACTGAGCCGCGGTGACCGGCCGGTCACGATCGACCGGCCGTCGCGCCGATACCACGCGGGCCGCCGTCGCGAGTCGATCGCGGCGGCGGCCCGTGTAGCTGCAGCATCGGCCACGTGCCCGGCGCAGCCGCGCCACGCCGCGGCACGGCCCGCGCGCCGTTCCCGCGCCGCCGCTTTTCGCGCCGTCAATGCGCGCGAACCCGCGCCCCAAGCCCTCTCCATGCCGTCGCGCCGCATCCTGTAGAATCGCCCGACCCGTCTGTCGCCGTCCCCGCGCGTTTCCGATCCCGAAGCCGCGCGGCCCGTGTCGCGAGCCGATCCGGCCCGCCGCGCGGGACGCCGTGCGGCGTCGCGCGCCGCGCACGCCGAGTTGAGAACCTCGATCGTCCTGACCATGCAAGCATACGAAACGGGCAGCGCGCCGAGCGCCGTTGCCGACCGCGCCCTGACGCGCAGCGACTACAAGACCTTGAGCCTGGCCGCCCTCGGCGGCGCACTCGAGTTCTACGACTTCATCATCTTCGTGTTCTTCGCGCCAGCGATCGGGCAGTTGTTCTTCCCGCACGACATCCCCGACTGGCTGCGCCAGTTGCAGACCTTCGCGATCTTCGCGGCCGGCTATCTGGCGCGTCCGCTGGGCGGCATCATCATGGCGCACTTCGGCGACCTGGTCGGCCGCAAGCGCATGTTCACGCTGAGCGTGCTGCTGATGTCGGTGCCGACGCTGCTGATGGGCCTGCTGCCGACCTTCGACTCGATCGGCATCCTGGCTCCGGTGCTGCTCCTGCTGTTCCGCATCCTGCAGGGCGCGGCGGTGGGCGGCGAAGTGCCGGGCGCCTGGGTGTTCGTCTCCGAGCACGTGCCGGCGCGCCGCATCGGCTACGCCTGCGGCACGCTCACGGCGGGCCTGACGGCCGGCATCCTGCTCGGCTCGCTGGTGGCCGGCGGCATCAACCGGCACTTCTCGCCGGCCGAGATCAGCGCCTATGCCTGGCGCATCCCGTTCCTGCTCGGCGGCGTGTTCGGCCTGTTCTCCGTCTACCTGCGCCGCTGGCTGCACGAGACGCCGGTGTTCGCCGAGTTGCAGGCGCGCAAGGCGCTGGCCGCCGAGATCCCGCTCAAGGCGGTGCTGCGCGACCATGGCCGCGCCGTGATCGTCTCGATGCTGCTGACCTGGATGCTGTCGGCCGCGATCGTGGTGGTGATCCTGATGACGCCGACCCTGCTGCAGAAGCAGTTCCACATCCCTGCCGCCACCGCGCTGTTCGCCAACAGCATCGCCACCGTGGGCCTGACGATCGGCTGCGTGGTAGCCGGCGCGCTGGCCGACCGCTTCGGCGCGAAGCTCGTGCTGGCGGTCGGCTCGCTGCTGCTGGCCGCCTGCTTCTGCACGCTGTTCGCCAAGGTGGCCGCCGATGCCTCGACGCTGGTGCCGCTCTACGCGCTGACCGGTTTCCTGGTCGGCACGGTCGGCGCGGTGCCCTCGGCGATGGTGCGCAGCTTCCCCGCCGTGATCCGCTTCTCCGGCATTTCGTTCTCGTACAACATCGCCTACGCGATCTTCGGCGGCCTCTCGCCCGTGATCGTGTCGCTGATGATCAAGTCGAATCCGTTCGCGGCAACCGCCTATGTCGGCGCGGTCTGCGTGATCGGCGCGCTGGCCGCGCTCTGCACGCGCAACGCGCGCTGAGCGGCCAGGGCCGGTTTGGATGAAGGGCGCCGCGAGGCGCCCTTTTTCATGGCCTCGGCGGCATGAAGCAGCGCGCGGCTCACTCTGCGGTACCGCGGAACATCGGCTCTCAGCGCAGCACGCCGTAGGCGGGCTGGCGGCGCATCGCGTCGATGCTCGCGCCGCCCGCGCCCGTCACGAACAGCAGCAGGAATCCACCCGCGATCGCGACGTTCTTCCAGAAATGCACCACCATGTCGTGCTGCACGGCCGGGCTGGTGGCATCCCAGAAGTTGTGGCCGATCAGGGCCGTGACGATGGTGTAGGCGGCCAGCAGCAGCGCGACCGGCTTGACGCGATAACCGACGATCAGCAGCAGCGCGCCGAGCCCCTCGATGGCGATCACCAGCGGCGCCGCGAACTGCGCGAAGGGCACGTACATGCCCTTCAGATAGGTGACGAATTCGCCGTAGCCGAGCAGTTTCATCACGCCGCCCCACAAGAACAGGGCCGCCATCAACAGCCTCGCGATGAAGATCACGCCGGAATCGACGGGACGCGTCATATCTCTCTCCTCGGTGCATTGAGGACGCGACCGCGGAGCGGTCCGCGTCTGGTAAATGCGCCAGAATAAGAAACTTTCGCGCGGCGCTCCAAGCAAAAGGTTGTAGCAAAACGTTGCACGCGCCGGCGGAATGCAGCGCAGTCGCGGGCAAATTCCCGGAAAGCACGGACGCGCAATCGGGTAAAGCCCCGACGATGGCGCGAGCGCTCGGCTAACGGATCGCAAGCTTCGCGCGTGGCCGAGAGCGAGTCGGCAAGGAGGCCGCGTGCAGGCGAATTCCGGCGATTTCCGCGCTGCGATGATGTCCAGCGGAAAGATGCGAGACGCTTCGTTGAACCGAGGATCGGCGCCGCAACGACACCACCCAGGCGACACGCCCGGCTGCTAGGCTGATGTTTTTCCGAAAAGCCTTTCCCTCGCGAACATGCCCGCGTCCACCACCCTGCAAATCGTGCAACTCTGCGTCGGCGTGCTCACGCCGCTGTCGGTCACCGCGCTCGGCTGGCTGATCAGCCGGCGCCTGAAGCGCCTCGAGCTCGTGCAGTGGACCAACCAGAAGCTGATCGAGAAGCGCCTCGCGATCTACGACCAGATCGCGCCGCAACTCAACGCGCTGCTCTGTTTCTATACCTGGGTCGGCTACTGGAAGGACATCTCGCCCGACGAGGTCATCCATATCAAGCGCGAGCTCGATCGAACGCTGCACGTCTATCGCCACCTGTTCGACGACGAGCTGTATCGCGCCTATCACGCGCTGATGCTCGCGCTGTTCGACACGCATTCGGGCGCGGGCCGCGATGCGCGGATCCGCTCGCGCGTGGCAGGGCCGAGCGGCGATCGCTCGCTGCACGGCAGCTACGCCTGGCATGCCGCCTGGGACGAGCGCTTCTCGAGCGCCGAGCCGGCCACCATCGAGCAGATCCAGCAGCTTTACTACCGCCTGATGGAGCGGCTGCGCGGCTCGCTCGGCGCGAACAAATGAGCTTGCGCCAGCCAGGAAAAAACCCGCCGGATCGCGGCGGGTTCGACGTGGCGGCAGCAACCGGCTCGATCGGGAAGATCAGGTCACCGGCGCCGGGTTGAACAGCGTCAGCGCATTCGCCAGCTTCCACTGCTCGGCCCAGGTCTTGCGGCCGCTCGCGACGTCCAGCATCAACTGGAACATCTCCCAGCCCACCTCCTCGATGCTCTTCTGGCCGGTCGCGATGGTGCCCGCGTCCACGTCCATCAGGTCGTGCCAGCGGCGCGCCAGGTCGCTGCGCGTGGCCACCTTGATCACCGGCACCTGCGCGAGCCCGTAAGGCGTGCCGCGGCCGGTGGTGAAGATGTGCAGGTTCATGCCGGCCGCCAGTTGCAGGGT
Source organism: Burkholderia gladioli (assembly GCF_000959725.1). Lineage (NCBI taxonomy): Bacteria > Pseudomonadati > Pseudomonadota > Betaproteobacteria > Burkholderiales > Burkholderiaceae > Burkholderia > Burkholderia gladioli. The sequence goes on along the minus strand of NZ_CP009322.1, from coordinate 29,149 downwards.
GCCGCAGATGAAGTCGCTGGCCGGCGTCGCCGTGTAGAGCAGGCCTTTCTGCCTGGCGCGCTCGCCCGGGCTGACCACGCCCGAGATCGCCGAGCTGCCCGACTTCACGATCGAGCCCATCGCCTTCTCGACGATGTTCGACAGGCCGCCCTTCTTGTTGCCGGGCGTGGTGTTGGCGCTGCGGTCCACCTGCCCGCGCTGCAGGTAGGCGTCGTACCAGGCCATCTCGCGGATGATGTCGCGCGCCACCTCCTCGTTGGCCGCGCGCGATGTCAGTTGCGCGACGCCGTCGCGCACCTCGGTCACCTCGGAGAACATGATGGTCGCGCCGGCGCGCACCAGCAGGTCGGCCGCGAAGCCCACCGCCGGATTGGCCGTCAGGCCCGAGAACGCATCGCTGCCGCCGCACTGGACGCCCACCACCAGTTCCGCGGCCGGCACCGTCTCGCGGCGACGCCGGTTCAGGCGTTCCAGGTGCTGTTCCGCCATCGCCATGATCGAGTCGATCATCGACATGAAGCCGACGTGCGCCGGGTCCTGCAGGCAGACCACGCCGCCGTTGTCGGGCTTGTCGGCCGCCACCGGAATCGCGCCGGCCGGCAGCAGGCGCTCCGGCTGCAGCTTCTCGCAGCCCAGGCTGACCACCATCACCTCGCCGCCGAAGTTCGGATTCAGGCTGATGTTGCGCAGCGTGCGGATCGGAATCTCGGCACCCGGCGCCTCGATCGCGACGCCGCAGCCATAGGTGTGCTCGAGGCCCACCACGCCATCGACGTTCGGAAAACGCGGCAGCAGCTCGCGCTTGATGCGCTCGACCGCGAACTCGACCACGCCCGACACGCACTGCACGGTGGTGGTGATCGCCAGGATGTTGCGCGTGCCGACCGAGCCGTCCGCGTTGCGGTAGCCCTCGAAGGTATAACCCTCCAGCGGCGCCTGCTCGGGCGCCTTGCGCGTGGCCAGCGGCAGGTTCTCCAGGCCGGGCGGCTCGGGCATGCGCAGCGTGCGCTCGTTGACCCAACTGCCGCGCGGCAGGTCCTTCGAGGCGTAGCCGATCACCACGTGGTAGCGCAGCACCGGATCGCCTTCCTTCAGATCGACCAGCGCCACCTTGTGCCCTTGCGGCACGCCTTCGCACAAAGTCAGCCCATCGGCGAACTGCGCGCCCGCGGGCAGCCCGCCGTCATTCACCACGATCGCGACATTGTCGTCCGGATGGACGCGGATATAGAGAGGGGACTGGGACATCAGGGGAAATCCTCGTTGCAACATGCAGGGAATTAACAGTCATCATACAACATGGACCAAACTTGCGGGATCGTGCGTAAACCCTGATGCCGAAAGGCAGAAATTGAATAGCGAAAGGCTTGGGGGATGCTTGCCAGCCCGAAAATGATGTTGTACGATGACATACAACACATCCCGTATTGAACGAACCCGCCCAGCGCAACAGGACGACCCATCATGACCACGCCTCAGGAACTCAAGCAGATCATCTCGGAAGGCCTGCTGTCCTTCCCCGTCACCGACTTCGACGCCGAGGGCAACTTCCGCCCGAGCACCTATGTCGAGCGCCTCGAATGGCTCGCCCCCTACGGCGCCTCGGCGCTGTTCGTGGCCGGCGGCACGGGCGAGTTCTTCTCGCTGACCCGCGACGACTACTCGAACGTGGTGCGCACCGCCGCCGAGACCTGCAAGGGCAAGGTGCCGATCCTGGCCGGCGCAGGCGGCCCCACCCGCGTGGCCATCGAATACGCCAGGGAAGCCCAGCGCCTGGGCGCCAACGGCGTGCTGCTGATGCCGCATTACCTGACCGAAGCCTCGCAGGAAGGCATCGCCGATCACGCCGAGCAGGTCTGCAAGGCCGTGCCGGACATCGGCGTGATCATCTACAACCGCGCCAATTCCAAGCTCAACGCCGACATGCTCGAGCGCCTGGCCGAGCGTTGCCCGAACCTGATCGGCTTCAAGGACGGCGTGGGCGAGATCGAAGCGATGGTGACCATCCGCCGTCGCCTGGGCGATCGCTTCGCCTACCTGGGCGGGCTGCCGACCGCGGAAGTCTATGCCGCGGCCTACAAGGCGCTGGGCGTGCCGGTCTACTCGTCGGCGGTGTTCAACTTCATCCCGAAGACGGCGATGGACTTCTACCGCGCGATCGCGGCCGACGATCACGCCACCGTCGGCAAGCTGATCGACGAGTTCTTCCTGCCCTACCTGAAGATCCGCAACCGCCGCGCGGGTTACGCGGTCAGCATCGTGAAGGCCGGCGCCAAGCTGGTCGGCCACGACGCGGGCCCGGTGCGCGCCCCGCTGACGGACCTGAACGAAGCCGAACTGGCCGAGCTCGATGTGCTGATCAAGAAGCTCGGCGCGCAGTAAGCCGGGATGTCGCCGGCCTTCGCGCCGGCGCGCCGCCGATGGAGAAAACCCCTGGTTCCCTGGTGGAGCCGGGGGTTTTGTTTTTGGGGCGCGGTGGGGAAGGCCACGACTACTGGATTTGTCGCCCCCTGCCTCGGCAGCTTGGTTGACGGGTGGCTGAATCCGTCGATGTACGGTGTACATCGTTGATGTCTATTCAACATCCCCTAGCCGACCGGGCACCATCGCGACCGATTCGCGGCAAGCTGATTTCCCCCTTGCCGAGCGTCGCGCCCTTCGCGCCGCCTCGTCCTCGCTCGCCTCCCACTCGCCCCGCGCCCTACAATGAGCGCCTCCCAACCCCGAACCGCCCCCCGCCGTGAGACGCAAGATGCCCGCGCTGAACGCGCTGAAAGCCTTCGAACTGGCCGGCCGGACCGGCAGCTTCACGCGCGCGGCCGAGCTGCTCAACGTCACGCAGAGCGCGGTCAGCCGCCAGGTGCGCCAGCTCGAGAGCCAGCTCGGCGAATCGCTGCTGACGCGCCGCCATCACCAGCTCGAGCTGACCTCGGCGGGCCGCGTGCTGCTGCATGCGCTGCAGCAATCCTTCGACAAGATCGAGCTGACCGTGCGCGGGCTCCAGGAAAAGCAGCACCAGAACCGGCTGCGCGTGAACGTGCCGCCGACCTTCGCCGCGCGCTGGCTGATGCCGCGCCTCACGCAATTGCGCGAGGCGCATCCGCAATACGAACTGAGCCTGACCACGCGGCTGGCCGACAGCCTCGGCACCTCGCGCCTGCTCGACTGCGCGGTGCGTTTCGGCGACGGCGAATGGGACGGCTTCGACAACGTGCTGCTGATGCACGAGCAGCACATCGCGGTCTGCTCGCCGGCGCTCTATGCACGCGTGCAGCACGACGGGCCGATCGACCTGAACCGCTTCACCCTGCTGCACGTGCTGGCCGCCGACGACCAGCGCTACCTGACCTGGCAGCACTGGCTGACCGCGGCCGGCATCGATGGCGTCGATACCCGCGGCGGCTACGAATTCGACCTGCTCGACCATGCGATCCGCGCCGCCGTCGACGGGCTCGGCATCACCATCGCGGATCGCCACATGGTGGCGCGCGAGATCGCGGCGGGCCAGTTGATGCAGGTGCTGAACGTGCATGTGGACGGCCGCCAATCGTATTGGTTCGTCACCCGCCCGGAACAGACCCAGGATCCTCACATCGCCCAGTTCCGCGAATGGCTGCAGCACCAGGTCTGGCTCTCGACGCACAACCTGCGGCCCTCCTCGCCGGCCGGCGCGATGCCCGAAGCCTGAATCCGGAGCCGATCGATACCGACTGGCTACACCCGGATCGTCAGGCCCGAAAATCCTCGCAAGCTTGCATTTTCCTCACATTGCTCGATACCGCGCATGCGGCCTCCGGATTAACCCGAATGCCTCCAGTCCTGGCCCGATATGGCGCCGCGCCTTGCCGGCGAGCCGCGTCCGCCGATCCAGGCTTCCCACCCTCCCCACCGAGTAACATGAGTTTTTCGCAAGTTAGACGATAAAAATCGTCGCTTGTGATGCCTCCCCCGCATGACAACAATGGCCCCTGCCCGGCAGCGTGCCAGCGGGTGCGCCGTATCGCGACCGCCACGCTGCCTTCCCGGCCCTGGAGGAGAGTTGTCGATGCGTGACGAGCAGAACTACATCAACGGACGATTCGTGGAGACGGCCGATGCCGGCTTCCTCGGCGTCATCGATCCGGCTACCGGCGAATCGATCGGCCGCGTGCGCGCGGCCTCCGAAGCCGAGGCGCTGGCGGCGGTGGCCGCCGCCAGCGAGGCGCAGCGCGTCTGGCGCCTGCTGCCGGCCGCCTCGCGCGCCGAGCTGCTGCGCAAGTTCGCCGACGCGATCACCGAACGCGCGCCCCGGATCGGCGCCGCGCTCGCGCTCGAATCGGGCAAGAGCCTCGAGGACGCGACCAACGAGGCGCGCTACGCCGCCGAGATCACGCGCTACCACGCCGAATGGGCGCGCCGCATCGAAGGCGAGATCATCCCCAGCGATTCGCCGAACGAGAACCTGTTCCTGCACCGCGAGCCGATCGGCGTGGTGGCGGCCCTGATCCCGTTCAACTACCCGATCTACACGCTGATGCGCAAGATCGCGCCGGCCCTGATCGCCGGCAACGCGGTGGTGGTGCGCCCCAGCAACCACACCCCGTGCTCGGCCTTCGAGGTCGCGCGCGCGGCCCACGCGGCCGGCCTGCCCGCCGGCCTGGTCAACATCCTGGCGATGGACCACGCCACCGCCGCGGTGCTCTGCACGCAGCCCGAGGTCGGCATGATCACGCTGACCGGCAGCGTCAACGCCGGCCGCATCGTGCTCGAATACTGCAAGAGCAACATCGCCAAGCCCTCGCTGGAACTGGGCGGCAAGACGCCGGCCATCATCGAGCCCGATGCGGACCTGGAGAAGGCCGCCGCCGCGCTGGTCGCTTCCAAGACCACGCATTGCGGCCAGCTCTGCACCGCGATCGAACGCGTCTACGTGCACGCCAGCGTGCATGACCGCTTCCTCGCCCTGCTGCGCGAGAAGATGGCCGCCGTGAAGATCGGCGATCGCCGCGACAACCCCGCCTCGATGGGGCCGCTCGCCAACGCCGCGGCGCAACAGCGCGTGCATGCGATGGTCGAGCGCGCGATCGCCGAGGGCGCGACGCTGGAAACCGGCGGCCAGTTGCCGGACGGCCCCGGCTTCTTCTACCCCGCCACGCTGCTGTCGAACGTGCGCCAGGAGATGGAGATCGTGCGCGAGGAAAGCTTCGGCCCGGTGATGCCGGTGCTGCGCTACCACAGCCTCGACGAGGCGATCGCGCTGGCCAACGACCACCAGTTCGGCCTGTCCTCGGTGCTCTACACGGAAAACCATCGCGTCGCCCAGCGTGTCGCGAACGCGATCGAGGCGGGCGAGCTGTACGTCAACCGCACGCCGGCCGATCCGTACCAGGGTTATCACGCCGGCTGGAAGCGCTCCGGCCTCGGCGGCGACGACGGCAAGCACGGCATGCTCGAATTCACGCAGACACGCCTGGTGGTGATGCACTACTGATGTCCCGGCGGGCGGCGCGCCTGACACGCGCGCCGCTCCATTTCAACGCAAGGCACGAAAACAATATTCGGAGACGCCAGCCCGAGCGGGCGCGTCCTCCTCAGGAGAACTCATCATGTCGGCGCAATCCCCTTCCTCCGCCGCGGCGCTTGCCGCGGAGCCCGCGGCAAGCGCGGGCCGCGCGCAACGTTATCTGCAGTTGCTGCTGCTGGTCGCGGCGGCCGGCGCGATCTATCCGATGCTGTACCTGCGGCAGGTCTACCAGACGACCATGCTGTCGTTCTTCCATATCGACGACGTGCAGCTCGGCGTGCTCTATTCCTCGCTCGGCACCCTGTTCCTGGTGAGCTATCTGCCCAGCGGCTGGCTTGCCGATCGCATCTCGCCGCGCTTCCTGATCTGCTTCTCGCTGATCGGCACCGGCCTGCTGGGCTTCGTCTACGCCACCGCGCCATCGTTCCCGCTGCTGGTGGCGGTGTTCTGCGGCTGGGGCATCACCACCGGCCTGACCTTCTGGGCCGCCGTGATCAAACGCGTCAACATGATCGCCGGCGCCGACGAGCAGGGTCGCTTCTTCGGCCTGCTCGACGGCGGCCGCGGCCTGGTCGAGGCGCTGCTGGCCACCATCGCGATCTCGATCTTCGCCTACATGACGCAGTCGCGCGGCAGCAGCGACGCCAGCGGCTTCAAGCTGGTGGTGCACATGTACGCGGTGATCTGCATCGTGCTGGGCGTGACGATCGGCTTCATCCGCGATCCGCGCGCCGCCGCCAAGGGCGCCGCCGCCGCGCGCCAGGGCTCGCTGCTGGCCGACCTGCGCACGCTGGCCGGCAACCCCTCGCTGTGGCTGGTCGCGGCGATCGTGTTCTGCGGCTACCAGGTGTTCTGGGCCACCTACAGCTTCTCGGCCTACCTGCATGAAGGCGGCTTCGGCCTCAGCACCACGGCGGCCGGCTTCATCACCACCCTCAAGCTGTGGATGCGCCCGGTGGGCGGCATCGGCGGCGGCTTCCTCGGCGATCGCTTCTCGCGCGTCTCGGCGCTGGCCGTCTCGCTGGTGCTGGCCGCGCTCTCGCTGGTCGGCCTGGCGGTGGTGCCGGCCCACACGCCGCAGCTCATGCTGGTGGCGCTGGTGCTGTTCATCGGCATCCTCACCTACGCCGTGCGCGGCCTGTACTGGTCGCTGCTCGACGACTGCCGCGTGCCGGTGCACTGCTCGGGCCTGGCGATCGGCCTGATCTCGGTGCTGGGCTACTCGCCCGACGTGTTCGTCCCGCTGATCAACGGCTACGCGACCCAGAACTTCCCGGGCGCCACCGGCTACCAGATCTATTTCGGCTACATCGCGGCCATCGCACTGCTCGGCGCCGTCGCCGCGCTGGTGCTCAAGCGCCGCCTCTGCGCACAGAAGGAATCCTGATGAAAATCGTCTCACTCGAAACGTTCAGCGTCGCGGTCCCGCCGCCGCATGTCGGCGGCATGTACTGGTTGTTCGTCAAGCTCAGGACGGACGACGGCATCGAGGGTGTCGGCGAGATCTACGCCGCCACCTTCCATCCCGACGCGATGATCCCCGTGATCGAGGACGTGTTCGAGCGCCATCTGCTGGACCACGATCCGCACCACGTCGAGCGCTTCTTCCGCGCCTGCTATTCGAGCGGCTTCACCCAGCGCCCGGACCTGACGATGATGGGCGTGGCCAGCGGCCTGGAGATGGCGTGCTGGGACATCGTCGGCAAGGCCGCCGGCAAGCCCGTCTACGAGCTGCTCGGCGGCAAGGTCAACGAGCGCCTGCGCTCCTACACCTACCTGTATCCGAAGAACGCCAAGGGCGAATACGACTACGACGATCCCGATCTCGCCGCCGAATGCGCGGCCGAGAACGTGAAGCTGGGCTTCACCGCCGTCAAGTTCGACCCGGCCGGCCCCTACACGAACTACTCGGGCCACCAGCTCTCGCTGCCGGTGCTCGATCGCTGCGAAACCTTCTGCCGCAAGATCCGCGAGGCGGTGGGCAGCCAGGCCGACCTGCTGTTCGGCACGCACGGCCAGATGGTGCCGTCCTCGGCGATCCGACTGGCCAGGCGCCTGGAGAAGTACGACCCGCTGTGGTTCGAGGAGCCGGTGCCGCCGGGCCAGGAGGAGGCGATCGCCGAAGTCGCGCGCCATACCTCGATCCCGATCGCCACCGGCGAGCGCCTGACCACCAAGTACGAGTTCCACAAGCTGCTGCAGGCGGGCGGCGCCTCGATCCTGCAGATGAACGTGGGGCGCGTGGGCGGCCTGCTCGAAGCGAAGAAGATCGCCACGCTGGCCGAGGTGCACTACGCGCAGATCGCCCCGCATCTGTACAACGGCCCGGTCGGCGCGGCCGCCAGCATCCAGCTCGCGGCTTGCACGCCGAACTTCCTGATCCAGGAAAGCATCATGACCTGGGGCGGCTTCCATTCCGAGGTGGTGAAGACACCGATCCGCTGGGAAGACGGCTACATCATCCCGTCCAGCGAGCCGGGCCTCGGCATCGAGCTCGACATGGACGTGGTGCGCGCGCATACGCCCTACACGGGCAAGCGCCTGCACCTGCAGATGGCCGACAAGCCGGCCGACGTGAAAGACTACTCGCCCGCCAAGGGCTGAGCCCGCCCAGCGCAGAGGCACGAAGCAAGACATGGAATACGACTACATCATCGTCGGGTCCGGCTCGGCCGGCTCGATCCTCGCCGAACGCCTGAGCGCGGACGGCAGCCACACGGTGCTGGTGATCGAGGCCGGCCAGCAGGACGATTCGTTCTGGTTCAAGGTGCCGGTGGGCTTCACCAAGACCTACTACAACCGCAAGTACAACTACATGTACTACAGCGAGCGCGAACCCGCGCTCGGCGATCGCGAGCTCTACTGCCCGCGCGGCAAGGTGGTGGGCGGCTCGGGCGCGATCAACGCGATGGTCTACGTGCGCGGCCAGCGCAGCGACTACGACGACTGGGCCGCGGCCAGCGGCGAGCGCGGCTGGTCCTACGAGCAGGTGCTGCCCTACTTTCGCCGCCTGGAGACGCATCCGCTCGCGCAGAGCACGCCCGAATGGCACGGTGGCGAAGGCCGGATCCATGTCACGCCGATGACCGCGGACGTGCACCCGATCGTCCACCAGTTCCTGGCCGGCTGCGGCGAGCTGGGCCTGCCGCACACGCCCGACATGAACGGCGCGCAGTTCGAGGGCGCCGGCATCTACGAGCTGAACACCAAGGATGGCGAGCGCTGCTCCAGCGGCGTGGCCTACCTGCATCCCTCGCTCTCGCGCAAGAACCTGACGCTGCTCAGCAAGGCGCTGGTGCGCCGCGTCAGCTTCGAGGGCAAGCGTGCGACCGGCATCGCCTATGCGCACCAGGGCCGCGAGCATCACGTCAGCGCGCGCCGCGAGGTGATTCTCTGCGCCGGCGCGGTCGATACGCCCAAGCTGCTGCAGCTCTCGGGCGTCGGCGATCCGGTCAAGCTGGCACGGCACGGCATTTCGACCGTGCATGCGCTGCCGGCGGTCGGCCAGAACCTGCAGGACCATCTGTGCGTGAGCTTCTACTTCAAGGCCAACCGGCCCACGCTCAACGACGAGATGGGCACGCTGTTCGGCAAGCTGAAGATCGGCCTGCGCTACCTGCTGCACAAGCGCGGCCCGCTGGCGATGAGCGTGAACCAGGCCGGCGGCTTCTTCCGCGGCGACGACGGGCTCGACGAACCCAACCTCCAGCTCTACTTCAATCCGCTCTCGTACCGGATCCCGAAGAGCAATCGCGCCAGCATCAAGCCGGAGCCGTACTCGGGCTTCCTGATCGCCTTCAATCCCTGCCGGCCCACCAGCCGCGGCTCGATCGAGCTGGCCTCGGGGCGCGCCGAGGATGCCGCGAAGATCCGCATCAACGCGCTGTCGACCGAGAAGGACCTGGCCGAGGCCGTGCAGGGCAGCAAGCTGATCCGCAAGCTGATGATGGCGCCCTCGCTGCGCGCGATGACGATCGAGGAGATCTCGCCCGGGCCGGCGGTGCGGAGCGACGAGGATTTCCTCCAGTACTTCCGCGAACAATCGGGCTCGATCTATCACCTGTGCGGCTCGTGCGCGATGGGCAGCGATGCCGCCACCTCGGTGGTCGACGCGCGGCTCAAGGTGCACGGCGTCGAGGCGCTGCGCATCGTCGACGCCTCGGTGTTCCCGAACATCACCTCGGGCAACATCAACGCGCCGACCATGATGGTCGCCGAGAAAGGCGCCGACCTGATCCTCGAGGATGCCGCCGCGGCGCCGGCCACGCGCAAGGTCCGCGCCACGAGCGCGGCCGCGATCGGCTGATTCCGTCGTCGTGCTCGCCGGCGCCGGCCTTACCCGGCTGCCGCCGGCTCCCCCGTTTCATCGCCCGCCCCTCAGGAGACGACCGCATGATGCCGAGCGCGCGGCACATGCGGAGGCGGGCGTCGTTCCACCGGCGCGCGAGAGCGGGCATCCGCCAGGCTCGCTCCCGGCGCCCCAAACCAACCATAGACAGAAAGATCTGGAGATCGAAATGAAAAAGAGCATCGCGGCCCTGGCCGTCACGGCGGCCGTCGCCTCCCCCGCGTTCGCGCAGAGCAGTGTCACGCTGTACGGCGTGATCGACGAGGGGCTCAACTACACCAACAACATCGGCGGCAAGGGCGGCGCGGTGGAGCTGACGAGCGGCTACGCGCAGGGCAGCCGCTGGGGGCTGCGCGGCACCGAGGACCTGGGCGGCGGCCTGGCGGCCATCTTCACGCTGGAGAACGGCTTCGACGCGAGCTCGGGCAAGGCCCAGGAAGGCGGCCGCATGTTCGGCCGCCAGGCCTACGTCGGCCTGCAGGACAAGCGCTACGGCACGGTCACGCTGGGCCGCCAGTACGACTCGATGGTCGACTACTTCGCGCTCACCACGGCCAACGGCAACTGGGCCGGCTACCTGTTCTCGCATCCCTACGACAACGACAACACCGACAACTCGTTCCGCCTGAACAACTCGGTCAAGTACACCAGCCCCGACATCAACGGCCTGCATTTCGGCGGCACCTACGCGTTCAGCAACGACACCGGCTTCTCGAACAACCGCACCTGGAGCGCGGGCGCGCAATACGCGCGCGGCGGCCTGCTGGTGGGCGCCGCCTTCCTGCAGGCGAACAACCCGGGCGGGACCTCGGCCGGCGCGATCGCCAGCAACGACGCGAGCTTCATCGCCGAGCGCATGCGCCTGTTCGGCGTCGGCGTGAACTACACCTTCGGCATCACCACGCTCGGCTTCGCCTATTCGAACTCGAACTACAAGAACCCGACCGGCAACATCTACCTCGGCACGCCGGGGGCGATCGTCGCGCCGGGCACCACGCTCAATGCGCTCAAGTACCAGAACTTCGAGCTGAACGGCCTGCTGCAGCTGAGCTCCTCGTTCTTCGTCGGCGCCGAGTACGTGTTCTCGATGGAGAAGTACGATTCCTCGGCCGGCCGCGTGAGCCCGAAGATCCACACTGTCGGCCTGATGGCGGACTACAACCTGTCCAGGCGCACCGACATCTACCTGCAGGGCGTGCTCTCGAAGGTGACGGGCGATCGCACCGACTCGATCCTCGACTCGGGCTTCGTGCTCGGCACCGACGCGCCCTCGTCGACCTCGAACCAGGTGGCCGTGCGCCTGGCGCTGCGTCACAAGTTCTGATCGAAGCCGCTGCCGGGCCGCGCATCGAGCGGCCCGGCGAGGCACGAACGCAGACAGCCCGCTGCCGTCCGGCGCGGGCTGTTTGTTTTTGTGGTGTTTTGTAGCGCGTGCGGGGGCGCGCCATCTGGCCCGGCATAGAATGCGCTCCATCCCAGCCGATGGAGACCTCCATGTCGCTCGCCCTGCTGCTGCGCTGCCACGACCTCGACGAAACTCGCCGGTTCTACGAATCCGTGCTCGGTTTCAGCGTCGGCGCCTCGGCCGGCAACACGCTCACGGCCGAGCTGGACGGCGACAAGCTGCTGTTCACGGCGCAGGACCTCTGGCGCGCAGGCCCGGCGCTGAGCGGCACCATCTATTTCACGGTACCGGACGTCGACGGCCTGTATGCCAGGCTCCAGGACCGGGCCGAGATCGCCTGGCCCTTGCAGGAGATGCCTTACGGCTCGCGCGAATTCGCGCTGAGCGACTGCAACGGCTACCTGCTCGCGTTCCAGCAGCAGCGCTGACGTCCCTTCCCCGCCTCAGGCGCCCGGCGTGCCGTCGGGCCGCGCCGCCGCATACAGCTCGCGCACGCTGTCGAGCGAGAAGGTGCCGAGCGCGCTGCGCACCGCGTCGAGCGTCGCCTGGGTGACGGCCCGCGCCCGCTCGGTGCCCTCGGCCAGCACGCCGACCACATAACCCAAATCGGCCGCGAGCCGCTCGCGGCGCTCGCGGATCGGCGCGACGAAGGCCTGCAGCTTCTCCTCCAGGCGCCGCTTGACCACCATGTCGCCCAGGCCGCCGGCCCGGTAGGCGGCCTTCAACCGCTCGACCTCGGCCACGTCGTCGTCGAACGCGTCGAGATAGGTGAACACCACGTTGCCCTCGACGGTGCCGGGGTCCGAGGCGCGCAGGTGGTTCGGATCGGTGTACATCTGGCGGACCGCCGCGCGGATCGCATCCTCGGAGGCCGCCAGCGAGATCGCATTGCCGAGCGACTTGCTCATCTTGGCCTTGCCGTCGATGCCGGGCAACCGGCCCAGCGTCGGGATCAGCGCCTCCACCTCGGGCAGCAGCTCGATTCCGGTCTGGCGGTTCAGGCGCCGCACGATCTCGTTGGTCTGCTCGATCAGGGGCGCCTGGTCCTCGCCCACCGGCACCACGGTGGCGCGAAAGCCGGTGATGTCGGCCGCCTGCGCGACCGGGTAGCAGAGAAAGCCGGCCGGGATATCGCGCCCGAAGCCGCGCGCCTGGATCTCGTCCTTGATGGTCGGGTTGCGCTCCAGGCGCGAGACGGTGACGAAGTTCAGGTAGAGCAGGGTCAGCTCGGCCAGCGCGGGCAGCGCCGATTGCAGGCAGATGGTGGTCCTGGCCGGGTCGATGCCGACCGCCAGGTAGTCGAGCGCGACTTCCAGCACGTTGCGGCGGACCTTGTCGGGATCGTGCGCGTTGTCGGTCATCGCCTGGGTATCGGCGACCAGGATGTTCTGCTGGTGCGTATCCTGCAGCAGCAAGCGCGTGCGCAGCGAGCCGACATAGTGGCCCAGGTGCAGCGGGCCGGTCGGGCGGTCGCCCGTCAGCACGACGGGTCGCGAGGCGTTTGCCTGAAGATCGGACATCGGGAGGTTCTCCGGTCGGGGAAGCCGCCACGGTGTGCCCTTGACTGACGGATGTCCCGATCCGCGTCGGCCGAACCGCGGCGGACATGGTCAGGAATCAGTCGAGACGATGCCGCGCCCTTCAGGAGCGGCGCCAATGGATCGGGAGAGGAAATCGGGCAATCGTCTGCATGGCCGCTAGGGTGCCACAGATCGGGACCCGACGGCGCATCGCCCATGCGCGGCGCACGGGATTGCCTGGAGCCGGTTCGGCTCGCGTGCACGGCGAAGCTGCTTCGGGCTGCGAAGCGATATGGCGGGAGCCCCGGCGGAAAACGGGAGAAGGACGTGCCCGAAAAAACGGCAAAAAAATCGGCTTCGACGCCGCCGCATCGAAGCCGACACAAGCACCAAACCAGCCCGCCGGCGGATCACGCCAGCGGGTCGGCTGGATTCGGCTTACTCGGCGCGGCCGTTGCGCAGGCGCGCGATACCGAGCGGATTGGCTTCGCGCAGGCTTTCCGGCAGCAGCGCTTCCGGGAAGTCCTGGTAGCAGACCGGGCGCAGGAAGCGGTCGATCGCGGTGGCGCCCACCGAGGTATACATGGCGTTCGAGGTGGCCGGGAACGGGCCGCCGTGGACCATCGCGTCACACACCTCGACGCCGGTCGGGAAGCCGTTGACGAGCAGGCGGCCGGCCTTGCGCTCGAGGATCGGCACCAGCTTGCGGGCGATCTCCAGGTCGGCGTCGTCCAGCTGCAGGGTGGCGGTGAGCTGGCCTTCCAGCGATTCGAGCACGGTCGCCACTTCGTCCAGGTCGCGGCAGCGCACGATCAGCGAGGCCGGGCCGAACACTTCGTCGCGCAGCGCATGCTCGCGCAGGAAGGTTTCGGCGCTCACGTCGAACAGCGCGCCCGACATCGCGCAACCGCCCTCGCCCGCGCCGCCGGTGCCGAGCTGGCGCACGCCCTCGGCGCCCTGCAGCTTCGCACGGCCGTTCGAGTAGGCTTCGGCGATGCCGCGCGTGAGCATGGTGCCGGCCGGCTTGCCGCCGAGCGCGGCCGAGGCGGCCTTCGAGAACGCGTCGAGCTCGGGGCCGTCGATCGCGATCACCAGGCCCGGGTTGGTACAGAACTGGCCGACGCCCATCGTCAGCGAGTCGACGAAGCCCTGGGCGATCTTCTCGCCGCGCGCCGCCAGCGCCGCCGGGAACAGCACGAAGGGGTTGATGCTGCTCATTTCCGCGTAGACGGGAATCGGCTCGGGACGCGCGTTGGCGAGGTTCACCAGCGCGAGGCCGCCCTGGCGCGAGCCGGTGAAACCGACCGCCTTGATCGACGGGTGCTTGACCAGCGCGGCGCCGATCACGCGGCCCGGGCCCATCAGCAGCGAGAAGGTGCCGGCCGGCATGTTGCTGCGCGCCACCGCGCGCTGGATCGCGCGGCCCACCAGCTCCGAGGTGCCGAGGTGAGCCTCGTGCGCCTTGACGATCACCGGGCAGCCGGCGGCCAGCGCCGAGGCGGTGTCGCCGCCCGCCACCGAGAAGGCCAGCGGGAAATTGCTGGCGCCGAACACGGCCACGGGGCCGAGCGGCAGCTTCTGCAGGCGCAGGTCGGCGCGCGGCAGCGGGGTGCGCTCCGGCATCGCCGGATCGACCGAGGCGCCGAGGAAATAACCGTCGCGCACCACGCGCGCGAACATCCGCAACTGGCCGACCGTGCGGCCGCGCTCGCCCTGCAGGCGCGCGGCGGGCAGGCCGGTTTCGGCTTGCGCGCGCTCGATCAGCGCGTCGCCGAGCTCGAGGATCTCGTCGGCGATCGCCTCGAGAAAGGCCGCGCGGCTTTCCAGCGGCGCCGAGCGATACGCGTCGAAGGCCTGCTGCGCCAGCGCGCAGGCGCGCTCGACCTCGGCCTCGCCGGCCGAACCGAACACCGGCTCGGCGATGGTCTCGCCGCGCGTCGGGTCGAAGGCGCGCACTTCGCCGGCCGTGCCCTTTACCGCCTCGGCGCCGATCAGCATCTCTCCAGTCAATTGCATCGCTATGCTCCGTCAGTCCAAAAAAGTTCGTGGCGCACATTGTAGCCCAACAGATACGATGACTGACTATAAGAATCTTCACGATCCCGCATCCGTCCGAATCGCACATCCCATTGAGCCGAAAGCCATTATTTCCGGTGGGGTGATCAGAGGGAAAACCCGGGTGGCCGCTGCCTGAAGCGGCTACTACACTCCCGAGTTGTACGATGACGTACCATTTGCCCCAGGGCATATAACAAGCATTTCCTCTCGCGCTCTCGCCAGGACACTCATGGAAGCGACCCGCACCGCCAATCCGGCCACCACGGCCAAACGGACCGCCGTCCGCTACTGGATCCTGCTGATGATCTTCGTCGTGACGACGCTGAACTACGCGGATCGCGCCACGCTGTCGATCACCGGCACGGCGATGCGCAAGGAATTCGGCATCGACGCGGTGCAGATGGGCTACATCTTCTCCTCGTTCAGCTGGGCCTATGTGCTCGCGCAACTGCCCAGCGGCTGGCTGCTCGACCGCTTCGGCGCGCGCCGCGTCTATGCGGGCAGCATCTTCCTGTGGTCGCTGTTCACCCTGCTGCAGAGCTCGATCGGCTTCGCCGGCAGCGCGGCGGCGGCCATCGCCGCGCTGTTCGTGCTGCGCTTCGCGGTCGGCATCGCCGAGGCGCCGGCCTTCCCGGCCAACGCCAAGGTGGTGGCGAGCTGGTTCCCCACCAGCGAGCGCGGCACCGCCTCGGCGATCTTCAACGCCGCCCAGTATTTCGCCGCGGTGCTGTTCACCCCGCTGATGGCCTGGCTCACGCACGCGTTCGGCTGGCATCACGTCTATCTGTGGCTGGGCCTGACCGGCATGGTGCTGGCCCTGGTGTGGATCCGGGTGGTGCGCAGCCCGGCGGAGCATCCGCGCGTCAACCAGGCCGAGCGCGAGCATATCGAGCAGGGCGGCGGCGTGATCGAGACGCACGGCCGCAACGCCTCGGCCGGCGCGCCCGAGCGCCTGGCCGGCTGGTTCTACGTGCGCCAGATGCTCGGCAACCGGATGCTGATCGGCGTCTACATCGGCCAGTACTGCATCAACGTGCTCACCTATTTCTTCCTGACCTGGTTCCCGATCTACCTGGTGCAGGCGCGCGGCATGTCGATCCTGAAGGCCGGCGTGCTGGCCTCGCTGCCGGCGATCTGCGGCTTCCTCGGCGGCGTGCTGGGCGGCATGCTGTCGGACGGCATGATCAAGCGCGGCGTGTCGCTGACGATGGCGCGCAAGATCCCGATCATCGGCGGCATGCTGCTGTCGATGGCCATCATCGGCTGCAACTACGTGGACAGCGCGGCGCTGGTGATCGGCCTGATGGCCGTGTCCTTCTTCGGCAAGGGAATCGGCTCGCTGGGCTGGGCGGTGGTAGCCGATACCGCGCCGAAGGAGGCGATCGGCCTGTCGGGCAGCCTCTTCAACATGTTCGGCAACGCCGCCGGGATCGTCACGCCGATCGTGATCGGCTACCTGGTGGGCGCGAGCGGCTCGTTCAACGGCGCGCTGGTGTTCGTCGGCCTGAATGCGCTGGTCACCGTGCTCTGCTACCTGGTGATCGTGAAGGACATCCAGCGCGTGACGCTGCGCAAGCCGGGCGCCTGAGGCGATCGGTTTCTCCACTCGGCACGCGGCTTCGACGCGCGCCGGCACCGAGCGTGCCGGCGCGCGTTTTTCATTCGGGCCCGGCCGTGACCTGGCACGAGCCGCCGCGGTACGTCAGGCGGCGACGGCCAGCACCTGCCCCTCGAAGCGCACCTCGACCGCGAGCCCGAGCCCGCAAGGCCCATCGCGCAGGACCACGCGGGCCCGATGCTGCTCGGCGATGCGCTGCACGATCGACAGGCCGAGCCCGCTGCCCGATTCGGCGACGCCTTGCGCGCCGCTGCCGCGATAGAAGCGCTCGAACACGCGCGCTCGATCGGCCGCCGGGATGCCCGGGCCGGTATCGCAGACCTCGATCACCGGCACGCCGCCGGCATCGCGCCGGGTGCGCACGTCGATGCTGGCGCCCGCTCCCGCATAGCGGATCGCGTTGTCGACCAGGTTGTTGAGCAGCACGCGCAGCGTATCGGCGCAGCCGGGCACCACCAGCGCGCCGCTCGCGTCGGCGCCCAGATCGACGCGCCGCGCATCGGCCAGGCGCGCGCGCTCGCCGACCACCGAACGCGCCAGCGCGGCGAGATCGACCGGCGCGAACGGCTCGGCCTGCGTCTGGGGCTCGAGTCGCGCGAGCGTCAGCAACTGCTCGGCGAGATGGCCGAGCCGCGTCGCGCCGGCCTGGATCTGCGCGATCACGCGCAGGCGCTCGGCCTCGCTGCCGGCGCGGCCGAGCAGCTGCGCCTGGATCGACAGGCCCATGATCGGCGTGCGCAGCTCGTGCGCGGCATCGGCGATGAAATGGCGCTGCAGCGTAAACGAAGCGTCGAGCCGCTGCAGCAGGTCGTTGATGGCGCCCGCGAGGGGCCGCACCTCGTCGGCCACCGCCTCGGCATCGAGGGGATCGAGATGCGTCGCGTGGCGCTGCCGCAAGCTTTCGGCGATCGCCCGCAGCGGCCGCAGCCCGTAGCCGATACCGAACCACAGCGCCACCGCCAGCAGCGGCAACAGCGACAGCACCGGCCAGAGCAGATGGACGGCGATGCGCGCCAGCGCGTCCCAGCGTGCCGTGCGCGGCTGCGCGACCCGGATCGTGGTGCCGGCGCTCTCGCGCACGTAGCTGTGCCAGCGCTGGCCATTGGCTTCGAGCGTGCCGAGCCCCGGCGCGCCGGGCGGCGGCAGCACGATGCCGGGATCGGTGGTGAAGGCCAGCCGGCCGTCGCGCCAGAGCTGCAGCACCACGTCGTCGGCATCGTCGAGCTGGCGCGCCGGCGCCGCGCCGTCATGGCCCGCGAAGGCGGGCAAGCCATGCTGGTTGATCTCGATCTGGCGCGATACGCTGCGCAACTGGTCGTCGAGCAGCACGTCGAGTTCGCGCACCGCCGCCCAGTAGGTGCCGGCGCTGGCCAGCACGCCCACCACGCAGGCGGCCGGCAGCAGCCAGATCAGCAGCCGGCCGCGCAGCGAGCCGGCCAGGCGGCGCCAGGGCGAGCGGCTCATGCCGCCTCGCTGATCCGGTAGCCCACCCCGCGCACGGTCAGGATCGCGACGTGGCCGAGCTTCTTGCGCAGGTTGTGGATATGCACCTGCACTGCATTGCTCTCGATCTCCTCGCCCCAGCTGTAAAGACGCTCCTCGAACTGCTCGCGCGAGATCACCGCGCCGGGATCGACCATCAGCTCGTGCAGCATCACGAACTCCTTGGGCGACAGCGCCACCTCGTCGCCGCCGAGCCAGACCTGGTGCCGCACCGGATCGAGCCGCAAGGCGCCGGCCGACAAGGTGGTCTGCGCGCGGCCGGAATGGCGGCGATTGACGGCGCGGATGCGCGCCAGCAGTTCCTCCAGCGCGAAGGGCTTGACGAGGTAATCGTCGGCGCCGGCGTCGAGCCCGGCGATGCGATCCGACAACGCGTCGCGCGCGGTGATCACGATCGCCGGCAACGCATCGTCGCGGCGCCGCAGTGAACTGAGCAGGGACAAGCCATCCCGCCCGGGCAGGCCCAGGTCGAGCAGCATCAGTCCATAGGGCGTGGTGCGCAGCGCGAGCGAGGCGGCATCGCCGTCGCGCACCCAGTCCACCGCGAAACCTTCGTGGCGGAGTCCTTCCTCGAGCCCGCTGCCGATCAAGGGGTCGTCTTCGACGAGCAATACGCGCATGGTGGAGTTCCGTGAACGGGCGGCCCGGCACTTCGGGCACGCATCGGGCACGGATCATAGGCAGGCGATGCTTAGGGGGTACTTAGCTGTGTCGATGCGCTCGTCCGAGATGGATAGCGCCCTGGTTTCAAACCTGGATGTCACCTCGGCTCCTGCACCCCGAGCACCGCGACCGCCAACAGCAGCACCATTGTGCGGGCGGGCTCGAGCCGGGGTACCAGGCGATAGCGGTTCAAGGCTGTCTCAGCGGTTGTAATGCTTCTTGACGGAGAGCTCTACGGCTACATATGGTCGAGCTTTCGGAAACTCAAGATGGCATTGGAGAGTCCTCCTGCAATGCTCAGCCACCGACCGTTCTACGATTTCGCACTTTGCGCAAGCAACCAGCCCGATGTCGTCAGCACGGCGTCGAGCAATGTTGTCGTTCTCGTCCAGCGAATGCCGCGCACTAACGAAATGGTCCCGCCTCTTGCTCCAGAACAATCTCTCTGCAGCCCGTCGTTGCCATCCATGCTCCTTGAGGACACGCATGTTTCTCGTGCGAAAGCGATGAGCTCCATGACGTAGTCACCCAATGGACAAACCTGGATATCAATAGGGCCAGAATTAAATTCTGTGCAAGATCAAGCAAAAGCATCAAACACATGACAAATCAGATTTCTATATATAGAGATCATCGGAGAATAAAAATCCACCAACCCTCGAAACACACCAATCTCCATGACCTCCCTGGGCAACGCCACCAATCGAACTCTATTAATCTATGTCGGCGGGGATGCCGCGATGAATTTATCAAGAGCCTCCACCGGGCAAGAACTTGTTTCCGCGTCAGGTCAGACCATCGCTTTATTAGGCACGATTTCTCCCGCGAGCGTTCTGGCAACCGCCCCCGCGGCAGCAACCACCACACTCGGAAAAATAGCAATCGACATTCAATCAGGCAACGCCCCTTCCATTGGCGATTTGATATCAATTGCAGGAAACGTAATGAGCATTGTCGGAGCGACGGCATCATACGTTCCAGCCGCCCAGGGAATTGCATCATTTGCACTGGTATCTGGAAAACTGATTTCCACCGCTGGACTCTTGATTGATGCACCCGACTTTGGAAGAGCAGTTTTCAACATACTGAATCCCGGAAACGACAACGAATCACTATCCGACGCAGAGACAATCCGCGATGTTATTTCAACCGGCCAAGCAGGAGAAGGATCAATTTTTGATGCGAACGGCAATGTAATTGGAAGTCGAACGACAGATGGCACAACGACGACGGACAGGTACATCAGCCAGGACGGCGAAAGAGTAACAACAACTGACTATGGAAACGGCGAAACAAGCACCTTGACGATACACAAAGATGGAACGAGCGACTCCTTGCTAATTGAATCAAGCGCCACCGGCACCTATTACAGAAAAATAACCAGCCTCTCCAAGGATAGCGACGAGATAGAAGTTGGCTTTCTCGACATACACGGAAACTATATTCGCAGAACAATATACCTCGACGATTCGACGACACACATCGTCTATACCGATGGAATCCCAGAATTAAGCACAACAACGACAATACCATCCATAGGCACAAGGAAGGAGCAAATATTTTCGTTCAAAGAAAAATCATTTACCGAAAAACTCTACGAAAACGACAACTTGATCTTAAAAACAAAAAATGGGATTCTGCGATTTACGTCGGAAGAGAGCGAAATGGGCTACACCCATCAGAAGCACTATGCCAAATCTGGATTGATAGAAATGGAAATCAAGATTTACCATTCCGGAAAAACTGAAATATTAAATTACAGAGATGGCACCCTTGAATCACTCGACGAAATCAGCAGCGCATCATCAAAGCATACCGCATACACACCCGCAGGAGATCCAAGTTATTTTGTCGAAAAAATCAACAACACGAAAGTAGTAGAAATATATTACAAGAACGGCAAGATCGAGCACGAATACTTCAATAACGATGGATTGATCACTTCGCAGGAATATTGGCCCGAGAAATCCGACCATCTTAATTACGAAAATCCTTCAACAGCAACTGACGAATTACCCAATCTCACGACGCCCAATCGTGGAATGACATCAATCAGCCACGGCATGCTCAATGCGCAAACCCCTGATTTATCAAAAACTCAACTCACACATCAACCCAATGGAGAAAACAAACCAAACTCGATAACAATATCAGACCTGCTGTTGCAACCAAGCGACACAGAAATCACCTCCGCGCTGCTCAACCTGACAAACGCCTCGGACTCTGCCCCGAAACCACCAAACCCAATAAACCTTCATCACGAATCCGCAAACAAAAACAGCGATGACCTCAAAATTCTCGAAACCGAATTTTTCGATGAAAAACAAAACGTTAACGGATATTTGACGGCCGACTTCAATACCACAAGATACCTTCTCGATGAGCAGCAACTGGATCAATTACTCTAACCCAACATGAAAAAATCAAGCATCGACTACATTTCAGCAACGTTCATTGTGGCATGGACACTCTCGCTCACATCATCAAATTCCACTACGGAAAAGGGGTGCACCTTCGACACTTGCAACACTCTTTTTAAAATTGCATTCCTGTCGACCCCCTTGACCATTGCAGCACTGGTCTGGCTGGCTTTCGCTTTCACCAGAAGATTCCCCGCACAAGCAATGAAACTTGGAAAGCTGAATCACTCATGGAAGTTCAATTTTTTTATATATTTCACAGCCATACTTGTGTTGCTGCTGAAGTTCATGAAATGAGACTTGCGATCCTCGAAGAAGACTATAAAACGAGTACCTCGACACGCCAAAGTTCGGTGGATTTGCCGATATGGGCAAATCCACCCGCGTGGCTACTCGACGAACGCCATCCGGCATCCAAGCGAAATTCTGCGCCTAGCGCCAGCCGCGATATCACCTCGGCTCCTGCACCCCGAGCACCGCGACCGCCAACAGCAGCACCATCGCGCAAACCAATTCCAGCAACAGGCTGCCGCGCAGCGACGCCATCGCGCCCGGGCTGTCCCCGGAGCGCAAGCGGGCCTCGAGCCCGGGAGCCAGGCGATAGCGGTTCAAGGCCGCCAGCCCCAGCATCGCGCAGAACAACACCAGCTTGACCAGCAGCACGCGGCCGTAGCTGCTGTCCGGCAACCCGACCAACGGCCAGCCGACCACCATCACGGTATTCACCATGCCGGTCGCGATCAGGGCCGCCACAGCGACACTGCCCACCGTGGCGAACTGAGCCAAGGTGCGAACCAGCGTTTCGATATGTGTCACGCCGCCGGCCGCCAGTTGAATCGCGAATCCGCCAAGGGCGCCGAGCCAGATCGCCGCCGCCGCGAGATGCACGAGGTCGGCCATCAGATGAAGCACGCCGCGCCGGCCATCGTCCATCACCGCGTGGCCGCCCCAGGCGAGCGACCCGAGTACCACGAGGCCGGCGGCCGCCGCTGCCGCGAAGGTCGCCATCGTCGGCCGGCGTGCCAGCCGCCTGGCCAGGCAACAGGCGCCCAGGCAGGCAAGAACGCGAGCAAACCAGGCCGAGCCGAAGGCAGTGCCGCCGAGCAGCGCGCCGAGTACATCGAGATTCGCGTCGAGATCGTCGCTCCCCGACATCGCGCGCGTCATCACCGCCAGCGCGGCCATCGACGCGATCAGGCCAAGCCACGCCGCGCCGGCCAGCACGCGCGTGAACGGCACGACGAACCACGGCGCCCCGCGCTCCTCGCGCCGCAAGGCATACAGCGCGAACAGCGGCAGCCCGGCCAGCAACATCGCGGCCGCATACAGCACGAAGCGGACCGCGATATTCAGCGCTCCATCCATCGCGCTCATCGCACCGTGAAGCTCACCGAGCCCGCCACCGGATGCGTATCGGCCGACACCGCCCGCCAGGCGACACGATAGGTACCCGCCTGCAGCGCCTGATTCGGCACGATCAGCATGGTTTTCGGGTCGGTGGTTCCCGACACGGTCGAGGCGATCTTCATCGGTGCGTGACCGGCCATGCCCGGCATCGCCGTCATTTCCAGCACGGCGCCCGACAGGCGCGGCATCAGATCCTCGGAGAAGCGCAGCTCGATGCGCTCGGGAGCCGGTCCCTCGATCTGGTTGGCGGGAATCGAGGCAAGCAGCGCGGGATGGGCGGATGCGGTGCTCGCCAGGATCAGCGCCGAGACGACGAACGGCAGGCCGGGCAGAATCAGACGACGCGACATGGATGGACTCCTGAAGGACGGGAAAACGGATGGAAAGACAGGGCGCCGCATCGCTCAAAACCACACGCGAACGCCCGCCAGCACGGACAACTCCGAGCGCCGGCCGCCCTCCCGGACGACCATGCGCGCGCTGTTGCCGTAGGAACGATCCCAGCTGATGCCGAGATAGGGAGCGAACTGACGATCCACTTCGTAGCGCAGGCGCAAGCCCAGCGAGGTATCGCCGAGGCCGGCGCCTTGCCCGCGCGCCGCGTCGTTCTTCGCGAACAGATTGGCCTCGAGCGACGGCTGCAGGATCAGGCGATTGGTGATCAGCAGGTCATAGCGCCCCTCGACGCGCAACGAAGCCTGGCCGCGCTGGCCGACAAAGGCCGTCACCTCCGACTCGAAGTTGTAGAGCGCCAGACCCTGGATGCCGAAGGCGAGCCAGGTCTGCGCCGCCGAGGGCCGGAAATCGTGGCGCACGCCGGCTACCAGGTCCCACCAGGGCGTGATCGAATGCCCCCAGAGCGCCTGGACTTCCGCATCCTCGAGACGCGAGCCGACGCGGCTTCCCTCGGTGCGCAGCCATAGACGGTCCAGGTCGCCGCCGATCCAGCCGTTGCCGTTCCAGTTCAGGGTGCCGCCGGCGGCGCGACGCTGCCATTCGAGCTGATCGAATACGAAGTACGAATGCAGCTCGGTATCGCCCATGTCGTGCAGCGCGCCGCCGCGATAGACGGCGCGGCGATCCGCATCGGTCAGGGGCGCGACCGGCGACGCCGGGCTCGGCGCCATCGGCTGCACGAGCGGCTCCGGCACGGCGGCCGGCGAGGGCATCTCCACCTCGGCGGCATGAACGCCTGGGATGCCGAGCGCAGCCGTCATGCCGAACAAGCAGGCGACAGCGCGCGGACGAAGCGACATCTTCACGACGCGGTTCATTCTTCCACCACCACTTCGCGGAACATGCCGGTTTCCATGTGGAACAGCAGATGGCAGTGATAGGCCCAGCGGCCCAGTGCGTCGGCCGTCACGCGATAGCTGCGGCGGGTGCCTGGCGGCATGTCGATCGTATGCTTGCGGACCTGGAACCGCCCCGCTTCGTCCTCGAGATCGCTCCACATGCCATGGAGGTGGATCGGGTGCGCCATCATCGTGTCGTTGGCGAGCACGAGCCGCACACGTTCGCCGTAGCGCAGCCGGATCGGCCCCGCGTCGGAGAACTTCAGGCCGTTGAACGACCAGGCGAACTTCTCCATATGGCCCGTCAGATGCAGTTCGATGCTGCGCATGGGCGAGCGGCCGTCCGGATCCGGGAAGATGCTGCGCAGGTCGGCATAGGTCAGCACGCGCCGACCGTTGTCGCGCAAGCCGACACCGGGATCGTCGAGCCGTGCCGTGGGCGCCATCGCCTGGGCATCGACCAGCGGGTTGCCGCGCTCCGTCGCCGGATGCTGGATCATGCCCGCCATCGCGCTGTGGTCCATGCCCTGCATCGCGTCCGGCGACATCGCCGCCATCGCG
This sequence comes from Burkholderia gladioli, assembly GCF_000959725.1. Lineage (NCBI taxonomy): Bacteria > Pseudomonadati > Pseudomonadota > Betaproteobacteria > Burkholderiales > Burkholderiaceae > Burkholderia > Burkholderia gladioli. The sequence continues at coordinate 4,848 of NZ_CP009322.1, read as the reverse complement.
CCGTGATCCATGCCCTGCATCGCGCCCGGCGACATCCCCGCCATCGCGCCATGATCCATGCCCTGCATCGCGTCCGACGACATCCCCGCCATCGCGCCGTGATCCATGCCCTGCATCGCGTCCGACGACATCCCCGCCATCGCGCCGTGATCCATGCCCTGCATCGCGTCCGACGACATCCCCGCCATCGCGCCGTGATCCATGCCCTGCATCGCGTCCGACGACATCCCCGCCATCGCGCCGTGATCCATGCCCTGCATCGCGTCCGACGACATCCCCGCCATCGCGCCGTGATCCATGCCCTGCATCGCGTCCGACGACATCCCCGCCATCGCGCCGTGATCCATGCCCTGCATCGCGTCCGACGACATCCCCGCCATCGCGCCGTGATCCATGCCCATGTCGGCCATCGTCAGCAGCGGGCGCGGGTCGAGTGCAGGAACCGGCGCGGCCAGCCCCTCGCGTCGAGCCAGCGTGGCGCGTGCATAACCACTGCGATCCATCGATTGCGCGAAGATCGTATAGGCCTCGGACGAACCCGGCTCGACGACGACGTCATAGGTTTCCGCCACCGCGATCCGGAATTCGTCCACCGCAACCGGCTCCACGTCCTGGCCGTCGGCGGCGACCACGGTCATCCTGAGCCCCGGGATGCGCACATCGAAATAGCTCATGGCCGAGGCATTGATGAACCGCAGCCGCACGCGCTCGCCCGGATTGAACAGGCCCGTCCAGTTGTCGTCCGGCGCCGCGCCGTTGACCAGATAGGTATAGGTGTAGCCGCCGACGTCCGACAGGTCGGTCGGGCTCATCCGCATCGCGCTCCACATCCGCCGATCGGCGAGCGTGGCGCGCCAGCCATCGCGCCGCGCGTCGCGAAACAGGTCCACCAGGGTGCGCTGGTGGAAGTTGTAGTAGTTCGACTGCTTCTTGAGCCTGGACTTGATGCGACGAGGATCCTCGTCGCTCCAATCGGACAGCATCACCACGTAGTCGCGCTCGCAGCGCCTCGCCCCGGGTTGCGCCGGATCGATGATCAACGGGCCATACACACCCGTCTGCTCCTGCAGCGAGGAATGGCTGTGATACCAGTAGGTGCCGTGCTGGCGGACCTTGAAACGGTAGGTATAGCTGCTGCCCGGCGCGATACCGTCGAAGCTCAACCCCGGCACGCCGTCCATGTTCGACGGCAGCACGATGCCGTGCCAGTGGATCGAGCTCGCCTGGTCCATCCGGTTCGCCACGCGCAGCGTGACGGTATCGCCTTCCCGCCAGCGCAGGACCGGCCCCGGCAGGGTGCCGTTGACGGTGGTCGCGCGGCGTGACCTTCCGCCGATCTCCACCGAGCTGCGCGCGATCGCCAGGTCGAATTCGGATCCGGCGAGCACGCGCGGGCGGTCGCCACCTTCGAGCGCCCACACTTCGGGCCGCCACATGCCGAGCCCTCCCGCGACGCCGGCCGCGCAAAGCCGCGTCACAAAATTTCGTCTTCCCAGATTCGTATGCATTGCCGAGGATCGTCCGATCGCCTTGATTCACTTGGAACACCGCGGCGTCGATATCGCCGCGGCCCGGCCGGGTAGGGCCTGTCGAGCAGATTAAGAAGGGACCGACGACTGCCGGATGGCTCCCAAGTGACGGTTTTTTCATCTTCGGCAAACGTGGCGCGTCATCCGATTTGGCGTTATCGTTTGCCGCATCGCTCCCCTGCCCCAGCCTCTGCCCGCCATGCGCATCCTGATTGTCGAAGACGAAGAAAAAATGCGGACCTACCTGCAGCGGGGATTGACCGAGGCCAGTTATGGCGTCGCGGTCGCCGGCAACGGCGAGGACGGCCTGTTCATGGCGCTCGAAGAGGACTTCGACCTGCTGATCCTCGACGTGATGCTGCCGGTCATCGACGGTCTCGAAGTGCTGCGCCGCCTTCGGCAGCGCAAGTCGACGCCGGTGCTGCTGCTCACCGCTCGCGACTCGGTTCCCGACAAGGTCGAGGGGCTCGAGCTCGGCGCCGACGACTACCTGGCCAAACCCTTCGCGTATGCGGAACTGCTCGCGCGCATCCGCTCGCTGCTCCGGCGCTCGCGAGACGTCGGGACAACCACGTTGCAGATCGCCGATCTCGAACTCGACCTGGTGAAGCGGCGCGTGAAGCGGGCCGGCGCGCGCGTCGAGCTGACCGCGCAGGAATTCGCGCTGCTGCAACTGCTGGCCGAACGCGAAGGAGAAATCCTCACGCGCGCCTTCATCACCTCGCAGGTCTGGGACATTAACTTCGACAGCGACACCAACGTGGTCGACGTCGCGATACGCCGCCTGCGCCTGAAGATGGACCATCAGGAGCCGAAGCTGCTGCATACCGTGCGCGGCATGGGCTACGTGCTGGAAGATCGATCCGCATGACGCGGCAGCGTCGTTATTCGCTGGGCGCGCGCCTGGCCGCCGCGTTCGCGATGGCGGGCCTGGCGGTGCTGGCCATGCTCGGTGGCTACCTGTACCAGGCGCTGTCGACGCAGTTGCGGCAACGCGACGACATCGAGATCGCCGACAAGCTCAAGCAGGTCACGCAACTCACCAGCGCGGCGCGCACGCTCGCCGGCGTGCGGCTCGCCGCGCCGGCATTTCACGAAACCCTGCTGTCGCATTCCGGCTTGTTCGTCGGGGTCTTCGACGCGAGCGGCCACCCCATCGTCGAGCATTCGGAAGAAGCCGGGCTCTCGCTGGGTGCCGGCATCGCACAGGGCCATCGGGCAGGCGTCGCCTATGCCTGCGCGCCGGCCGGCATCGGCTCGGCCGAATGCATCCACGGCGCCGTGCCGCTCGGTGACGGCAACCGGATCACGATCGCCATCGCGCGCAGCGCCGACGATCGCAGCGCCCTGCTGCGCGCCTATTGCCTGGATATCGTCGCGGCCACCGTGATCGGTGCCTTGCTGGTCGGCACGCTGGGATACCTGATCACCCGCTTCGGCCTGCGCCCGGTGCGCAACATCGGGCGCCAAGCCTCGCAGATCGAGGCCAGCAGCCTGCACGAGCGGCTCGATGTGGCGCATGGCCCCGCCGAACTCGTCGATATCGGCGCCTCCGTCAATCGCATGCTGGATCGACTGGAGCGCGCGTTCGCGCGCCTGTCGCGCTTCTCGTCCGACGTCGCGCACGATATGCGCACGCCGCTCGCGAACATCATCAGCGCCTCGCAGATCATCTTGTCGCGCGAGCGCGAGCGCGCCGACTACGAGGCGCTGATCGAATCCAACATCGAGGAATGCGAGCGCCTGCAACGGATGCTCGACGACATGCTGTTCCTCGCCCGCTCCGATCACGCCACGCAACACCTGTCGCCGACGCGAATCGATGCGCGCGAGACGCTCGGCAGGATTGCCGCGTATTACCAGGCGCTCGCTGACGAAAAAAACCTGTGCATCCGCATCGACGGAACGGGCACCGTGCTGGCCGACGCGCTGCTGCTGCGGCGCGCGGCGGCGAACCTGCTGTCGAATGCGGTGGAACATGCCGCCCCGGGCAGCACCATCACGATCGAGGTGGCGCAACGGAACGACGTCAGCACGATCCGCGTCGAAAACAGCGGCGCGACGATTCCACCAGCCCACCTCGAGAACATCTTCGAGCGTTTCTATCGCGTCGACCCCTCTCGGCAAGGATCGGCGAAGAACGCCGGCCTCGGCCTCGCCATCGTCCGCTCGATCATGGAACTGCATCGCGGCAGCGTCGACGTGACGAGCCGCGACGGGCTCACCGCGTTCACGCTGCGGTTTCCGCGCGAGGCAAGCCGGCACGATTGACGCGGTCGTGACGAAAAGATCATCCACGCGTCACCGCTCGCTCGGGCGCGGCTCTCCAGAATCCATGGCATCGGGATCGCATATCGCCATGCCCGGATCAAGACTGGAGAACGCCACCATGAAGCTGCGCACCCTCATGCTCATCGCCGCCGCATCCGCCACGGCACTGGCGGATGCCGGCCACGACGCCCCCGGCTCACGAACGGCGCCGGCCAATCTGCTGGCGGCGATGGACCGCGCCGGCGGCAAACCCTGAGTCCACCCTGCCCACCGAGCACGCCGGAAGAAAAAAGACCCGGCCATCATGGCCGGGTCGAAAAGAGTGAAACGGGATCGTCAAGGGGGACGCCGTCCGAATCACTCCACGTGGACGGGAGCCCGATCGGCTCATGTCGCCAGCATGCCGGAAGCGAAGTTAACAGTCCGTTAAGACCCCTGCCGGCCGCCCGCATATCCGGCCCTGTTTTTTCTCTAAGTTTCGGCCGCCACGCTGGCTCGCTTCGAGTGGCCACCTCCGCCTTCCGGGTTTTCGGTGGCCAGCCAGCTCATCCCGCTCCGGCCTCATGACATCCGCTCCGTTTCGCCGCCTGCTCACCGCCCTGACCTGCGCCGGCGCCCTGCTTCCGGCCGGCATCGTGCTGGGCAGCACCCCGCCGGCCGGCTACGCGAGCGCGCCGCGCGCGATCGATTTCGTGGTCGCCGTGGCCAGCCGCGATCTCGCCCAGGCCCGCGCGGATCGAACGCACGGCCTGAACTATGCCGACGATGAAACCGAGGCCAGGCTGGCGGCCGCGATCCGCGAATGGCTCACCGACGGCAACGACGGCAGCCTGCACCTCGCGCCGGCCGACCGGATGAGCCTGTTCGCACTGTATTGGTCGGCGCAGCAGATGCCGGCCAACTCGAGCTGTTTTCAGGATCCGGACGACGATGGCTGCGCACAGGAACTGGCGCATTGGATGGGTGCCGTGCGCGACGATGCACCGGCCTTCCTGGCGGCCTACCATCGCGCCGAGCGATCGCTGAACCTGCCCTCGCTGCCCGCCCC